>NZ_PDLO01000009.1 GCF_002631205.1 Neolewinella marina | reverse complement strand
AAGGGCTCACGGGGTGAAGGACTGAAGGGGTGAATGGGCGGCAAGGGGGTCAATGGGTCAATGGGTGAAGGACTGAAGGGGTGAATGAGCGGCAAATCGCCCCTCGCTTCGCTCGGGTGGGGGCGGGGCAGGGAGTCAAGGGGTAAAGGGGTCAATTCTGTTGCATTCACCCCTCGCTTTGCTCGGGTGGGGGCGGCAAGGGCTCACGGGGATAAGGACTCAAGGGGTGAATGGGCGGCAACCTGCCCCTCGCTTCGCTCGGGTGGGGGCGGCAAGGGCTCACGGGGTGAAGGACTGAATGATTGAAGGGGTGAATGGGCGGCAAACTATCCCTCGCTTCGCTCGGGTGGGGCGGCAAGGAGGTTTTTTATCTTCTTTTCTACGCGACTTTCTTTCCTTGCTCCGCCCGCACGGCGTTTTCCCTGGATCATCTTCCGGACATCGGGGACAACCTTTCAGTACGGGCTCCGTACTATCCGGTACCTTCTTACCTTCAACACCGATGGCCCTCTGCGCCCCTTAAACTATTGGACTTATTGAACGCGGCCAGAGCGAAGCGAGGGATAAATGTGCTGCCCTTGCCCCCTTAACCCATTGAGTTATTGACCCATTGCACCCCCGACCCGAGCGAAGCGAGGAACAACTGCCACGCCATTGACCCCATAGCCCCTTTACCCCTTGACTCCTTAACCCATGTGCGGACGATACTCAGTAGTAATCGATGAAGCGAAGCTGCGCAAGCAGTTTTCCCGCGACCTCATCACGCCTCCGGCGGGTTTGCCGGTGAATTACAACCTGGCGCCTACCCAGGACGGGCTCGTGATTACGGACGCCCAGCCGGACCGGCTGTCGAGTTTTCGGTGGGGGCTGGTGCCCTTCTGGGCCAAGGACCTGAAGATCGGCGCGCGCATGATCAACGCCCGCCGGGAGGGGATCGAGGACAAGCCCAGCTTCCGCAAGCCGATCCGCGAACGCCGGTGCCTGGTGATCGGCGACAGCTTTTACGAGTGGCAGCGGCAGGGCGGCAAGAAGATTCCCCACCGCATCCTGCCGGCCGACGACAGCCTGCTGGTGATGGCCGGCATCTGGGAAGAATGGCGGGGAGAGGGGGAGCCGGTGTACACTTACTCCGTCATCACGGGGGCCCCGAACCGGGAGATGACGCCCATTCACGACCGCATGCCCATGCTGCTTACCGACGGGGAGCGGCAGAGTACCTGGCTGGACCCCAACGCCGACCTGAAAACCGTGCTCGACCTCCTCCAGACCCCGCCCGACGGTACCCTGCGGGCCTACCCCGTTTCCTCCGCCGTCGGCAACGTCCGCAACAACGGACCGGAGCTTCACCAACCCCTGGATTAACCCCTACGGATGACTACCTACCGCATCGAACCCGCCGGCGAAAACGACATCAAGACCATTCAGGGCATCGCCCGTGCGACCTGGCCCCACACCTTCGGATCGATTTTGTCCGACGGGCAGATCGAATTCATGCTTGACCGCATGTACAGCACCGAGGCCATCCGGCGGCAGCTTGCGGAGGGGCATCAGTACCACCTCCTGCTGGTACAGGACAACGACCCCATGTACCCCCGCGGCGGCGAGCACTACGCCCATATGCAGGGACAGCGCTACCGGGCGGTGGGCTACGTGAGTCACGAGTTCGACAATCGGCCCGGCACCACCAAGATTCACAAATTATACCTGCTCCCCGGTTCCCAGGGCAAGGGTTACGGCCGGCTCTTGATCAATCACGTAGAGCGGCTGGCCGCCCGGGCCGGGCAGCACAGTCTGCGGCTGGACGTGAACTACCAGAACCCCGCCGTAGATTTCTACGAACACCTAGGGTTCGAGAAGCTGGGCCGCCACGATACGGAGATCGGCAACGGCTACCTGATGGAAGACTGGCAGATGGAGAAGTCGCTCTAGACCCGTTCGTAACGCGCCCGGATGAACATGAAGAGCCCGTAGGCCAGCAACCCAAGGCCCACGATGGCCAGCAGGATTTGTCCGTAGCTCTGGTTCCCTATGTAGTCCAGGGATTCATTGATGCCCTTGAACTGGCTCGGATCGTCCATCAGGGCGGTGCGGAGGAGGGAATAGGAGATGATACCGTATACCACGAAGCGGGCGGTGAGGCCTACCTCCCCCGTCCGCTCGAAGGTTTTACGTTGCTTTTCGTTCAGTTGCAGTCCCTTGATGCCTTCCATATGCTTGTCCTTCAGGGCCCGGTACAGCTGGAAGATCGCCACGCCGGCCATGATCACCGCAATGAGGCCGATCACCCAGGGGCCCCAGCTTTTGGACAGGATTTGGGCGATGATGTCCTGCTTGCTCTGCCCGCTACCGCCGCCGGAGCCCAGGGCCAACTTGAAGGCGTAAACACTGAGAACGCCGTAGGCCGTACCGCTCACGGCGTAGCCGAGCCGCTTGGCGATCCCCTCCTTGTCGGAGCCCTCGTTTTCCTTGTCCTGGAGCGCGGTAATCCACCGCCAGCTGCAGTACGCCAGCAGCCCCAGGCCGATGAGGAACAACAGGATGTTCCCGAATGCGTTGGAGCCAATCCAGTTGATGACCTCCTTGGGGCCCCAGCTGCCGCCGCTGCCCGCCGAACCGATCACCCCGATCAGGGCAAAGATGCCGATGAGGGAGTACACCACCCCCTTGGCCGTGTAGCCGAGGGTGAAGAGCTTGTTTTGGGTGGAATGACTGAGTCCCATGAGTGTGTTTACTCATATAATGGCAATTGCTACGCTGGATGTTCGCGGAGGTGCGGCTCGCGAGCGGGTGCCGGAGAACACCGCAAATTCCCATGATTTTTGACTAACCTACCAGAAAGGGTGAAGTCCCGCCAAGCGCTTACCTTTGCCTCCTTTTACGAAAGGGCGCTCCGCACCGTTGCGGGAGCCGCCGCTAAAGCCAATCCGACATGGCCGTAGACGTACTTCTGGGTCTCCAGTGGGGAGACGAAGGCAAGGGTAAGATCGTAGACGTTCTTGCCCCCCGTTATGACATCATTGCCCGCTTCCAGGGTGGCCCCAACGCCGGCCATACCCTGATCTTCGACGGCAAGAAGTTCGTCCTGCACACGGTGCCTTCCGGCATTTTCCGCCGCGAACAGGACAACCTCATCGGCAACGGCGTGGTGATCGATCCGATCACCCTCTCCCGGGAGCTCGACGACCTGGACGCCGCGGGCATCGACTACGGCGACCGCCTCTTCGTGGCCCGCAAGGCCCACCTGATCCTGCCCACCCACCGCCTGCTCGACGCCGCCCGCGAAAACGCCAAGGGTGAACGCAAGATCGGCTCGACCCTGAAGGGCATCGGACCAACCTACATGGACAAGACCGGCCGCAACGGCCTACGGGTCGGCAACCTGGAAGCCCCCGACTTCAAGGAGCGCTACGAGCGCCTCAAGGAGAAGCACCTCCAGCTGGTGGGCCTCTACCCCTACATTGAATTCGACCTGGCCAAGGAAGAAGAGGAGTGGTTCAAGGCCGTAGACCGGCTGCGCACCCTGCCCTTCGTCGACGGAGAATTCTACATCAACCAGGCCCTGGAGGCCGGCAAGCGCGTCCTGGCCGAGGGCGCCCAGGGCAGCATGCTCGACATCGACTTCGGCACCTACCCCTACGTCACCTCCTCCAACACCATCACCGCCGGCGTGTGTACCGGCCTGGGCGTAGCCCCCCAGCGGATCGGTGAGGTCATCGGCATCACCAAGGCCTACTGCACCCGCGTTGGCGGCGGCCCCTTCCCCACCGAGCTCCACGACGAGACCGGCGAATTCCTCCGCAAGGAAGGTTCCGAATTCGGCGCCACCACCGGTCGCCCCCGCCGCTGTGGCTGGATCGACCTGGTACAGCTGCGGTACACCATCATGCTTAGCGGCGTCACCCAGATCGTCGTGACCAAGGTGGACGTCCTCAACAAGTTCGAAACCATCCGCGCCGCCGACGCCTACCGCGTAGACGGTGAGACGAGCCGCGAACTGCCCTTCGACCTCGTCCACGAAAACTACGAGCCCATCTACACCGACGTAGCGGGCTGGAACACCGACCTCTCCGGCACCAAGGAAGAAAGCGAACTGCCCGAGGCCTGCCTGGACTACGTCCGCTTCCTGGAAGAGAAGCTGGGCGTCCCCGTTACCATGGTCTCCACCGGGCCGGACCGGGAGGAGCTGGTCATTCGTTGATCAAGGGGTCAAGCGCTTAAGGGGCTAAGGGGTCAATGGCGGGGCATTTATCCCTCGCTTCGCTCGGGACCTGTCAAGGGGCTAATGGGTCAAGGGGTCAATGGCAGGACATTTGTCCCTCACTTCGCTCGGGTGGGTGCATTGTATAAGTGCCTTGCTTCGCCCTGCATGCGTTGGGAACTGCCTCTTAGCCGCGCTCAGCCAGAACGGGTGACTTCAAAGGGGGCTTTGCCCTTTGTATACGCGAGCAAGGGAGCACCGGGCGCTGCGGTCTCCACACCAAAAGGTTGCTCAGTATTCTCGGGAAATGATTCGGTGTGTGCTTATGGAAAAGTAATACAGCAGCCCCCCCACCTACCGGGCCGAAAAGTGTAGAACTATGAATGCCGGATAGCCAGACCCGAGCGAAGCGAGGGGTAGCTCCAACGCCATTCACCCCTTCGGCCCTTCACCCCTCCACTCCTTGACCAGTGCCGCACATACCCGAGCGAAGCGAGGGGTAGCTTGCCGCCCATTCACTCCTTCACCCCTTGAGCCCTTGAGCCCTTGAGCCCTTGAGCCCTTGAGCCCTTGAGCCCCCGACACAACCCTCTCCCCCCCCACGGGTTCTCATCACCAACAGTAATGCTATGGAACGTACCGACGTAAATACCCTGGGCGAATTTGGCCTCATCGATCACCTCACCTCCGGATTTGCGAACCGGCAATCGACGACCGTGCTTGGCGTCGGCGACGACGCGGCCATCATCGCGGGGGGCGATGAGCAGATCGTGGTGAGCACCGATATGCTGGTGGAAGGGATCCACTTCGACTTTACCTATACCCCCCTGAAGCACCTCGGCTACAAGGCGGTGATCGTCAATCTTTCCGACATCTGCGCAATGAACGCCCGGCCCCAGCAGATCACGGTGAGCATTGCCCTGAGCAACCGCTTCTCGGTGGAGGCCCTGGACGAGTTCTACGCCGGCATCAAGGCCGCCTGTGAGCAGTACGGGGTAGACCTGGTAGGAGGCGACACCACCAGCTCCAACCGCGGACTCATCATCAGCGTAACCGCTATCGGGCGGGCACCCGCCGACCGCATTACCCGGCGCAGCGGCGCCAAGGTAGGCGACCTGGTTTGCGTCACCGGCAGCCTTGGCGGGGCCTACCTCGGCCTGCAGCTGCTGGAACGGGAGAAGCAGGTGTTCCTGGACAATCCGGACATGCAACCCGACATGGGCGAATACGCGCCCACCCTGCTTGCCCGCCAGCTGCGGCCCGAAGCCCGCACCGACATGGTCGACACCTTCGCCAAGGAAGGAATCGTGCCCACCTCCATGATCGACATCAGCGACGGACTGGCCAGCGAACTCTTCCACATTTGCAAGGCCTCCGGCGTAGGAGCCATCATCGAGGAAAGCGGCGTACCCATCTCCAACGACGCCCAGCTGCAGGCCCTGGAGTTCAATCTGGACCCCATCACCTGCGCCCTCTCCGGCGGAGAAGACTACGAACTCCTCTTCACCATCGACCCCAAGGACACCGAGAAGATCCGCTTCCTGCCCGACATCTACATCGCCGGCGAAATCGTAGCCCGGGAAGATGGCGTGAAGCTGCACACCAAGGGGGGGAATATCCATGAGATTACTGCCCAGGGGTGGAATCATTTTGAATAGGTAGTCAAGGGGCTAAGGGGTCAAGGGGTCAAGGGTGTTTCACTTGCCCCTCGCTTCGCTCGGGTAGGTAAGGCACTGTCAATCCATTCTCCCGTGACCCGGCCCGAGCGAAGCGAGGGATAAATGTCACGTTATTGACTCCTTAGCCCCTTAAGCCCTTGATTCCATGGCCCGGCCCGAGCGAAGCGAGGGATAGATGTCACATTATTGACTCCTTAGCCCCTTGAGCCCTTGATTCCATGGCCCGGCCCGAGCGAAGCGAGGGATAGATGTCACATTATTGACTCCTTAGCCCCTTAAGCCCTTGATTCCAGGGCCCGGCCCGAGCGAAGCGAGGGATAAATGTCCTGCCCTTGACCCCTTGACCCATTAGCCCCTTAACCCATCACCTGCGCTTTTGTATTTACCTTGCACCTGCGTCCCCGCAAAACGAAGCAATCCCCTATGGCAAGTGTAGACATCGAGGCCCTGAACCAACAGATTCGGGTAGACAGTGAGGTAGTTCAGCGGATCCGCCAGGAGACCGCCAAGGTGATCGTCGGACAGGAAAACATGATCGACCGCCTGCTGCTGGGCCTGCTGAGCCGCGGCCACATCTTGCTGGAAGGACTGCCCGGACTGGCCAAGACGCTGGCGATCAAGACGCTGGCCCAGACGATCAGCGCCGACTTCAGCCGCATACAGTTCACGCCGGACCTGCTGCCCGCCGACATCGTGGGTACCATGATCTACAACCCCACGGTGAACGACTTCAGCGTGCGCAAGGGGCCGGTGTTTGCCAACTTCGTCCTGGCCGACGAGATCAACCGCGCGCCCGCCAAGGTGCAGTCGGCCCTGCTGGAAGCCATGCAGGAGCGGCAGGTGACCATCGGCTCGGAAACCTTCCGCCTGGAGGAGCCCTTCCTGGTGCTGGCCACCCAGAACCCCATCGACCAGGAGGGTACCTACACCCTGCCGGAAGCCCAGACCGACCGCTTCATGCTGAAGGTGAAGATCGGCTACCCCACTCGGGAGGACGAGCAGATCATCATCCGTCGCAACCTCGGTGAAGGATTCGAGCGCATCAACGCCGTAGCCACTCCGGAAGACATCCTCCACGCCCGCCGCTCGGTGCGGCAGATCTATATGGACGACAAGATCGAGCGCTACATCATCGACATCGTCTTCGCCACCCGCGAACCCGCAGCCTACGGCCTGGACGACCTCCGGCCCCTGATCAACTACGGCGGCAGCCCCCGCGCCAGCATCAACCTGGCCCTGGCGGCCAAGGCCCAGGCCTTCCTGGAACGCCGCGGCTACGTGACACCCGAGGACGTACGCACCGTCTGCGAAGACGTGCTCCGCCACCGCATCGGCCTGACCTACGAAGCCGAAGCCGAGAACATCCGCCAGGAGGACATCATCACGCGGGTGCTGAACGTGGTGGAGGTGCCCTAGGGGAGTACGAAGTCGGAAGAGTGCGAAGGTGAGCGGTTTCCGGTAAGCTTGCGATATTGATGCAAACACACCGTTCATGAACCGCCCGAGTTACCGCCTCCGTTACGCCGCACTGCTGCTGATTTGCGGCCTTGCCGTTTTGCTTGCGACTATTGCCCGTTGGGTGCCCGCCCCGGAGCGGCCAAACATCCTGCTTTTCCTGGCCGACGACTGGTCGTACCCCCACGCCGGGGCCTACGGTGATCCGGTGGTGCAGACTCCCAATTTCGACCGGCTGGCGGCGGGCGGCATGCTCTTTACGAACGCCTACTGCGCCAGCCCCAGCTGCAGTCCGTCGCGGGCCAGCATCCTCACCGGCCGCTATCCCCACCAGAACGGGGCCATGGGCAACCTTTGGTCGGAATTCAGCGCCGGGGCCACCGTGTACCCCCGCGAACTGGAGGAGGCCGGAGGAATCCAGTAGAATGGTGATGTCTAGACTTGGATAGTAACTGATATCCACATATGACGATTTTCTTACTAAAGGCTTTAAGCACTAAATGTACATCAAAACAAACCAGGGGATGTAACGCCATAATTAGTACACAAAACCCCTTGTCAGGGTGTCTAAAAATCCTTATATTGGTTGTGACAAGCGTTTTTCACATCTAGCCAGCCGTGAAATTCTTGATACTAAATCTCCTCCTCCCAGTCATGTTGTTGGGCCAGACCCAGCTAGGCTTAGATATTGATGGAGAGGCAGCTGGCGATAATTCTGGTGTCTCTGTTGCTGTATCTATGGATGGTAGCAGAGTAGCGGTTGGTGCTCCCGGGAATGATGGAACCGGCACCAATGCAGGTCACACTAGAATTTATGAAGCAAAAGATGGTGCCTGGACTAAGATCGGGTTGGATATTGACGGAGAAGCCGAAGGAGATTGGTCTGGATCTTCTGTTTCACTGTCTGCAGACGGTAGGCGTGTAGCCATTGGCGCACCAAATAACGACGGTAGCGGTATTCGTACGGGTCATGTTAGAATTTTTGAAGAAACGGATGGCTCCTGGATTCAGGTCGGCTCAGATATTGACGGCGAAGCTGGAGGCGATCAGTTGGGGTACTCCATTTCTTTATCTGCTGACGGGCGTCGGATAGCTATCGGCGCCCCAGGGAATCATAATGAAAATGGTCTCTATGCCGGTCAGGTGAGGATTTTTGAGGAAACAGAAGGGAATTGGGTACAGCTCGGTACCGACATAGATGGGGAAGGCGAATTTAACTCCTCAGGCTTTTCTGTTTCTTTGTCAGCGGATGGCAACCGCGTGGCAATTGGGGCACCTTACAATGAGGATAATGGTCTATATTCTGGACACGTAAGAGTTTATGCACTCGCAAGTTCAACTTGGATTCAGATCGGTGAAGACCTTGATGGTGAATCCGCGGGACACCATTTTGGCTATTCAGTTTCACTGTCGGAAGATGGCCGTCGGCTTGCCATAGGAGGACCACGAGACAGTGATTACGGACCTGCATACGGAGACGCGAGAGTCTACGAAGAAGTCGAAGGAACCTGGATGCTGGTTGATAGAATCCTTATGGGGGAAAATGAGGGCGATAGGTTTGGCTATGCTGTTTCCCTATCCGCAGACGGGCGGCGGGTGGCAATAGGAGCCATACACAATTCTGATGGAGGCACAGATGCGGGTCACGTTCGTGTCTTCTGGGAAAGGCGGGGCAACGGCACCTGGTTTCAAATGGGTTCCGACATTGATGGGGAAGCACCGGAAGATCAATCGGGATTCTTCGTTTCCATTTCCTCGGACGGTAACCGAGTAACTATCAGTTCCATCCGAAATGAAGGCTCCGGCCCTTCCGCTGGCCATGTAAGGGTATACGATTTACAGGCTTTAACAATTATTCCCGGTCCGCCACAAGTGGGTAATGACATTGACGGAGGAACTGAATACGAGCACTTTGGCAATTGCGTTTCTATTTCGGCAAACGGGGACCGATTAGCTATTGCTGCAGCGGCCAATCGTGGCTTTGCAAGAATTTATCAGCGCATAGATGACAACTGGATCCAAATTGGTGAGGATATCCATAGAGATTTCGGTCGAAATATCTCGGGTGAACCTTTTGCCAGATCTATTTCGCTTTCGGCGGATGGTGGTCTAGTAGCAATCAGTGATAGGTACTATGGTGAAGGTGTACAAGTCTATAAATATGAAAATGAAAGCTGGACCCGGATTGGCGAGGATACATTACTAAGTCCTTGGCCCATCAATAACAGTCAGTCCAACTCTTATATTTCATTATCAGCAGATGGTAATTGGGTAGCTATTGGAGGAGTCAACGACATTACAGGAGTTGTAGTAAAAGTATACCAAATATTTGCAAACGCTCTTAAGCAGGTTGGTAATAATATTACAGGAAACAAGGAAATGGATTTTGGACATTCAGTTTCACTGTCCGCAGACGGCAGCCGTATAGCTATTGGAGCTCCCGCAGATGATATTGAACCTCCCGGTCAAGTTAAAATTTTCGAGTATGATGCGTTTCTAGACACCTTTATGCAAATCGGACAGACTCTAAATGGGACCGGTGAATACGCGCATTACGGCCATTCAGTATCTCTCTCCGCCGAGGGTAATCGGGTAGCTATTGGAGTACCTTATGCTACAATAACCATTGACGACAGTTTGGAACACGTCCAGATTTATGAGGAAAGTGGAGGAATATGGTCACAAGTGGGCACGGACATTATCGGCGAACAAGTGAATGATAACTTTGGTAGCTCAGTATCATTATCTGAGGACGGAAACCGGCTTGCTATTGGTGCACCAGGAAACGATGGGGTCGGGCCTGGTGCAGGTCACGTAAGGATATACGATCTAATAGGTACCTCCTGGATCCAGTATGATATAGATATTGACGGGGAAACATCATTTGATGGTTCTGGAACCTCTGTTTCCCTGTCGGCAGACGGTTGGCAAGTAGCTATTGGAGCACCTAATAATAGCAACTTTCAATCGAATGCTGGTCATGTAAGAGTCTACGATATCAGTTCAGAGGCTGTTTTTCCTATCGAGTTATTGACCTTTACAGGTACAGTAAAGGAATGGTCTGTACTGTTAGTTTGGCATACTTCTATGGAGACGAACAACGCATACTTTGCCCTGGAACATTCAGTAAACGGTAAGACATGGAATGAAGTCGGACGCGTGAAAAGCTATGGAAATAGCCAGACTAAACAATCATATCAGTTTGAGCATCAATTTCCCGTTTTGGGCGTAAACTATTACCGGCTGAAGCAAACAGATTTTGACGGCACCTTTGCCCGTTCCGGAGTTGTATCGGTTATCATTGAACAATTCCCCAATCCCGTGATGATATCTCCTAATCCGACTCCGCCCGCCGTAGTTTCGCTCTCCCTTTCAAAAGGGATATCAGCCTCTACAATCAGATTACTTACGTCGAGCGGACAACTGCTCCGAACATTTCCCGGAAATACTTCCAAAATTGATTTGGCTGGTTTGCCAGCAGCGTCTTACCTGCTACAGGTCGACACCTCCGACGGCGTTTTTCAGAATTGGGTGGTGGTTCAATATTAGCATGTTGTCACCATATATCAACAGTTTGTTCTGTTGGCTGACACCCTCCACCTTGG
Organism: Neolewinella marina; assembly: GCF_002631205.1. Taxonomy (GTDB): domain Bacteria; phylum Bacteroidota; class Bacteroidia; order Chitinophagales; family Saprospiraceae; genus Neolewinella; species Neolewinella marina. Next base: position 174,340 of record NZ_PDLO01000009.1, on the reverse strand, counting down.
TGCCGCTTAACCCGTAGCCAGGCTTATGGTAGGCTGATTAGCTACATACATCTGAAGACGAAAGTGCCTTTGTGGAATAGACGAATGGTGGGTAAGTATCCTAGACTGGCCGTTTCATATGGGCAGTTGATGTATTTCCGTTTTCTTTAATCATTCCAAAAGTGTTGGCTGAGTTACGGAATCAATTCTTCCCCGGAAGCACACCTAACTTCTGCTCGGTTCACTGTTGTTAGCCAAGTTGCTATTCTCGAGGTAGGAACTGGTGCAGAAGGCATAACAACCGGCATCGTCGCAGTGATGGCCCTCCAGTTCGGCGTTATATTGCCACACCCCCTTGGCGTCCGGCTGGGCTATGGCGGCGGTGCACAGAAGCATACAGAGCACGAAAAGCGTGGTAGGGGAGTTGGCACCGTTGACGGCTCCGGTCGGGAAGGACATTTCCGCAGGTTGTGTTGTTCGAAGGAAGTGTAACAGCTATATGGCTGAACTAAACTGCGCAACACAGCTTAGCAATGTCACCATCGAACGGAGGACGATTCTCAATAGAAGCACTCATCTCCCGGAATGACAGATTGGGAAGATAGGTTAAAACCGGCCGGCCCGCCATGTGTACCTCATCGGCCCCGCCGATAGAAGATTTGGCTGCCGCCACCCCGGAGGTTGACTTTCCCTATCTTCCGGGAATGAAAGTGGCAACCGTATTGCTGGGGCTGATTGCCCTAGGGGGATTCTGGCACGCCCCGCAAAAAAGCTCCGCCCCCGAACGGCCAAACATCCTGCTTTTCCTGGCCGACGACTGGTCCTACCCCCACGCCGGGGCCTACGGTGATCCGGTGGTGCAGACCCCCAATTTCGACCGGCTGGCGGCGGGCGGCATGCTCTTTACGAACGCCTACTGCGCCAGCCCCAGCTGCAGTCCGTCGCGGGCCAGCATCCTCACCGGCCGCTATCCCCACCAGAACGGGGCCATGGGCAACCTCTGGTCGGAATTCAGCGCTGAAGCCGTCGTCTACCCCCGACAGCTGGAGGAGGCCGGCTACCTCGTCGGCCACGACCAGAAAGGCTGGGGGCCGGGCGACTTCCGCAGCACCGGCTGGCCGCATAACCCCGCCGGCCGGGCCTACGAAGACATTACCCAGCTGCTGGACGAGCGGCAGGAAGGCCAGCCCTTCTGCTACTGGTTCGGCAGCCAGGACCCCCACCGCAACTACCTGACCAACCTCGGCGCGTGGTCGGGCATGGAGGCCGACTCCGTGGACGTCCCCCCCTTCTTTCCGGACGTGCCCTGCGTACGCAACGACCTGCTGGATTACTACGCCGAAGTGGAGCGCTTCGACCGCCACCTGGGTGAAGTGGTGGACCTGCTGGAAAGCCGCGGCGAACTGGACAACACCCTCATCATCGTGACCAGCGACAACGGCATGCCCTTCCCCCGGGCCAAGGCCAACCTCTACGATGCCGGTACGCGAATGCCCTTCGTGGCCCACTGGCCCGACCGCATTCCGGCGGGGACGGTGCGCCACTCCTACGTCAACCTCGCCTCCCTGGCCGCCACCTTCCTGGCCGCCGCGGGCGTGGAGGTCCCGGCCGCCATGACGCTCCCCAGCATCCTGCCGGAACTGTCGGACGCCACCGCCCCCGGGGCGGACCACGTCTTCCTAGAGCGGGAGCGCCACGCCCAGGTTCGGGCCGACTCCGGCAGCTACGCCGTGCGGGGCATCCGCAACGATTCCTTCCTCTACCTGCGCAACTTCTTTCCCGAGCGCTGGCCGGCCGGCGACCCCGAAGCCGTGCGGAGCGTGGGGGCCTACGGCGACGTGGACAACTCCATTACCAAGATGCTCATCCTGGCCAGCGACCGCTCCGCCCCCCGTGAGGGCACGCCCGACTACTACGGCCTCGCCTTCGGCAAACGCCCGGCCACCGAACTCTACGACCTGCGGGTGGACCCCCACCAGATCCACAACGTGGCCGAGGCGCCGGCATACGCCGGGATCAGGGAAACGCTGGACAAAAAGCTCTCCGACTGGATGCGGGAAACGGGCGATCCCCGCCACGCCGAACCCCGGACCCCACGGTGGGATACGGTGCGCTTTACGCCCTCCTACGGAAAGAATACCTACGACCGCGACGAATACATCGGCGGCTACCGCTACGCCCGCAGCCGCAACCACACCCAGTTCGACCTGCTGCCCTGCACGGAGTAGGGGCGGCCGGCTCAACAAAATCGCCGTTGGCACCTTCTTTCACATGAAGGAACCTTCATGTAAATACCGACCAATGACCATCGAGCAAATCTACACCGGCTGCCTGGCCCAGGGCGCCTACTACATCGCCAGTAATGGGGAAGCCGCTATCGTGGATCCGCTGCGCAGTCCCGCTCCCTACCTCCAGAAGGCGCAAGAAGCCGGCGACACGATCAAGTACATCTTCGAGACCCACTTCCACGCCGACTTCGTCAGCGGCCACATCGACCTGGCGAAGGAAACCGGCGCCAAGATCGTCTACGGCCCCGGGGCCAAGACCGACTACGAGAAGTACGAGGCCACCGACGGCGAAGAGTTCAAGCTCGGTGAGCTGACCATCCGCGCCCTCCATACCCCCGGCCACACCCTGGAAAGCACCACCTACCTGCTGCTCGACAAAACCGGAAAGCCCCACGCCATCTTCAGCGGCGACACCCTGTTCATCGGCGACGTGGGCCGCCCCGACCTGGCCCAAAAGAAGGGCGCCCTGACCACCGAAGACCTGGCCGGACTGCTGTACGACAGCCTCCGCCGGAAGATCATGGTCCTGCCCGACGACGTAATCGTCTACCCCGCCCACGGCGCCGGATCGGCCTGCGGCAAGAAGATGAGCCGGGAAACCACCGATACCCTCGGCAACCAGAAGGCTACCAACTATGCCCTGCGCGAAGACATGACGCGGGAGGAGTTCGTCAAGGAAGTAACCGAAGGGCTGGCCGCCCCGCCCGCCTACTTCAGCGAAAACGTGCGGCTGAACAAGGCCGGCTACGATTCCTTCGACGAGGTCATGAACCGCGGCGCGGTGGCCCTCTCCCCCGAGCAATTTGAGGAGGTGGCTAACCAGGAGATGGCCCTCATCCTCGACGTGCGCTCCAAGGAGGAGTTCGTCAAGGGCTTCATCCCCAACAGCATCTTCGTGGGCCTCGACGGCAGCTTCGCGCCCTGGGTCGGTGAGCTGGTGCCCGACCTGCAGCAGCCCATCCTGGTCGTCACCGACCCGGGACGGGAAGCCGAAACCGTGGAACGCCTCAGCCGGGTGGGGTACGACAACACCCTGGGCTACCTCGACGGCGGCATCCGGGCCTGGAAATCCTACGGGGGGGAGATCGACACCATCGAGACCATCTCCGCCGATGAGTTCGTCCCCGGGGATGCGGAGGCCATCCTCGACGTCCGCAAGGAAAGCGAGTACGCCGGCGGCCACCTGCGGGAGGCGCGCAACCTGCCCCTTTCGAAGCTCACTACCCATACCAATCAACTGGATCAGCAGCAGTGCTACCACCTTCACTGCGGCAGCGGCTACCGGTCCACCATCGCCAGCAGCATCCTGAAGGCGCGCGGCTTTGACCGGCTGGTGAACGTACAGGACAAGGTGGCCGACATCCTCTCCCGGGAGTCCGTCGACGCCTAGCGGGCATGTGGTTCCCCCGCCCGCCCGACTACGGAAGTCCCGACGTACGCCGGGACCTCGTAGCCGGCCTCACCGTAACCGTGGTACTGATTCCCCAGGCCATGGCCTACGGCCTGCTGGCCGGGGTGGACCCCGTATACGGCCTCTACGCCGCCCTGCTGCCCCTGCTGGTCTACACCCTGCTGGCCAGCTCGCCCCACGTGGCGGTCGGCCCCACGGCCCTGGCCAGTCTGCTCACCCTGAGCGGACTCACCCACCTGGCTACGCCCAACACCCCGGAATTCCTGCTACTGGCGGTGGCCCTGGCGGCGCTCACCGGACTGCTGCAGTTGCTCTTCGGACTGCTGCGCCTCGGGGGAATGGTGAGCCTGCTGAGCCGGCCGGTACTGTCGGGCTTCGTGTCGGCCGCCGCCCTGCTCATCGTAGCCTCCCAGGTGAAGTCATTCCTGGGGCTGGACATGCCCCGCACCACCTACCTCCACGATACCGCCATTCAGTTGGTGGCCCACCTCGACAGCCTCCACTGGCCTACGGCCCTGCTGGGCACCCTTACCCTGCTGGCCCTGGCGGCGGGCAAGCGGTGGTGGCCGCGGTTGCCCGTCATGCTCATCTGGGTGGTGGCGGCTACGGGGCTGGTCTACCTGCTGCGGCTCGACCAGACCGGCATCGCGGTGGTGGGGGAGGTACCGGCCGGTTTGCCGGCCTTCTCGACGCCGGCCCTCGACTGGTCGGTGGTGGGTGAGCTGCTGCCGGTAGCGGCGGTGCTGGCCCTGATCAGCTTCATCGAGACCCTCTCCATCGGTCAGGCCCTGGGGGCGCGCCACGGTTACTACCACGTGCGGCCCAACCGGGAGCTGGTGGCCCTGGGGCTTTCCAAGATTGCCGGCAGCTTCTTTTCGGCCATCCCTACTTCGGCCAGCTTCGGTCGCTCGGCGGTGCTGGAGGAGAGCGGGGGGCGCAGTCCGCTGGCCGGCCTGGTCAGCCTGGTCCTGCTGGCCATCGTGTTGCTGTTCCTCACCCCCCTGTTCTACTACCTGCCGGTGGCGGTGCTGGCGGCCATCATCATCTTTTCGGTGGGCAAGCTCCTTGACCTGGAGGAGATGCAGCGCCTCTACCGCCTGGCGCCCCGGGAGCTGGCGGTGCTGCTGGTGACCTTCCTGTTCACCCTCTTCGCCGGCCTGCAGTACGGCATCGCCGGGGGGGTGGTGCTTTCGCTCACCTTCGTCTTCCTGCGGGCGGCCCGGCCCCACCTGGCGGAGCTCGGCCGCATCCCGGGTACCAATGCCTTCCGCAACGTGAACCGCTTCGCCGCGGCGGAGGTGGACCCGGAGCTGCTCATCGTCCGCTTCGATGCGGAGCTTTACTTCGGCAACGCGGAGTACTTCGGCGACCGCATCCTGGACATGGCCGAGGAGAAAGGGGAGCCGCTGCGGGCCGTCATCCTCGACGGCCACACCATCAACGACCTGGACACTACGGGGCTCCACGCCCTGGAGCAGCTGTACGAGGGCCTCCAGAGCCGGGGGATCGACCTCTACCTCACCGGCATGATCGGGCCCGTCCGCGATTTCCTCTACCGCTCGGGGCTCATGGAGCGCATGGGGGTGGGGGCCTACTTCCTCTCCATCCAGGACGCCATCCGACATTTCAAGGGGCAGGGCGACCCCCGCGACTGGGACCGGCCGGCGGTGCAGCACGACTAGGCCGGGGCGGATACAACTATATTCAGCCCAATGCGTTATCTTTGCCAAACAAGGCCGTAAAAACGTCAACAGAGGGAACCGCGAGGTTCCCTCTTTTTTGTGCCTACTACCTGCTTTCGGGCGGGTACGCGGGTGCCGGGCCGGGGGTGAAAGCCCGCCCACAAGCTCTAACCATGGAAGAAACGATAACCAACCTGCTGGAAACCTACTTCACCACCGAAGCGGAATTTCAGGATTGCTTCGTGGTCGACGTCAACCATTCCAACAAGAAGCTGGAAGTGTTCGTCGACAGCGACTCGGGCATGACTTTTGCCAAATGTCAGCGCATAAGTCGCTATCTTGAAAGTTACCTGGACGAAGCCAAGCCCCTGGGCGAGGAATATGTCCTGGACGTGAGCAGCCCCGGCGTCGACCGCCCCCTGAAGTTCTACCGCCAGTACCTGAAGAACGTCGGTCGCACCCTCGAGGTGACCACCACCGAGGGCGAAACCTACACCGGGGTCCTGAAAGCGGCCACGCCTACCGAAGTCACCCTGGAAGCCAAGCAGCGCGTCCAGGATGGCAAACGCAAGAAAACCGTCGTTGAGGACATCAACATCGCCTCCGACGCCATTAAAAAATCCATTGTCAAAATCTCCTTCTAGCCATGATGAACCTGGTTGACACCTTCAAGGAATTCAGCTCCGGAAAGAGCATCGACAGTCCCACCATGGTGCGGGTACTGGAAGATGTGTTCCGCACCCTGATCAAGAAAAAATTCACCACCGACGAGAACTTCGACATCATCGTCAACGCCAACAAGGGCGACCTGGAACTCTGGCGCGTGCGCATGATCGTCCCCGACGGTGAGGTGACCGACGAGCTCTCCCAGATCTCCTTCTCCGAAGCCATCGCCATCGACGAGGACTACGAGGTAGGCGAAGAGTGCTACGAACAGCTCTTCCTGGAAGACTTCGGCCGCCGCAGCATCATGGCCGCCCGCCAGACCCTCATCAGCCGGATCATGGACCTGGAGAAGGATGAGATCTACCGCAGCTACACCGAGCGGGTGGGCGAACTGGTCCTCTGCGAGGTACAGCAGATCCTCAAGCGTGAGGTGCTCGTCATCGACGACGCCAACGGCCGCGAACTCGTGATGCCCCGCAACGAAACCATCCGCGGCGACTACTTCCGCAAGGGTGATATGGTCCGCGGCGTCATCAAGGAGGTGGAAATGCGCAACAACAACCCGGTCGTGATCGTGAGCCGCACCGACGAGCGCTTCCTGGCCAAACTGATGGAACAGGAAGTCCCCGAAATCGAGGACGGCCTCATCACCATCAAGGGCATCGTGCGCATCCCCGGCGAGCGGGCCAAGGTGAGCGTGGAGAGCTACGACGACCGCATCGACCCCGTCGGCGCCTGCGTCGGCATGAAGGGATCCCGCATCCACGGCATCGTCCGGGAGCTCAACCAGGAGAACATCGACGTGATCCCCTACACCAGCAACACCAACCTCTACATCCAGCGGTCGCTCACCCCGGCCCGGGTCTCCAACATCGATCTCGACATGGAGAACCGCCGCGCCAAGGTATACCTGGAACCCGACCAGGTCAGCCTGGCCATCGGCAAGGGCGGTACCAACATCAAGTTGGCCAGCCGCCTGGTCGACTTTGAAATCGACGTCTACCGCAACAACGAAGTGGAAATCGACGACGTCGACCTCGAAGAGTTCAGCGACGAGATCGAAAGCTGGGTCATCGACGCCCTCAAGGGCATCGGCCTGGACACCGCCCGCTCGGTACTCGAGATGAGCCCCGAGGACCTCGTGCGCCGCACCGACCTCGAAGAGGAAACCATCATGAACGTACTGCGGGTACTGGCCGCGGAATTCGACGACGTACGCTACGTCGAGGAATAGTCCGCCCCCGGCAACCGCCACCGAAAGCCCGCTTCGCCCTCCCGCGAAGCGGGCTTTTTACTTGGGTTCGGCCCGCAATTTGTCGGCCAGCCAACTTTCACTTTTTTCAGAAAGTTTTTTAGAACATTGATGTAGGTACAGCAGTTTTCAAGGCATATACCAGCTGCTGCAGCCCGACCGCGTCGGGGCACCGGGCCAGGATGTGAAGATGAGTCACACGAAGGCCACTCAAGCGCCTTCCGTATATAAGCTAAACTCAGAATCCCTTCAACAAAACTGGCCTTTTGCCACCCCCTGCCATGTCCCAGCCCGAGTTTTTCGTTCAATTCAACCAGCAGACGACCGTGCTTCACTCCTTCGCGTACAACCTCACGAAGAATTCGGAGGACGCCAAGGACCTCTACCAGGAAACCGCCTTCCGGGCCATTACGAACCGCGACAAGTTCCGGCAGGGCACGAACCTGAAGGCCTGGCTCTTCACCATCATGAAGAACATCTTCATCAACAACTACCGGAAGAAGGTGAAGGCCAACACCATCATGGACCACACCGACAACCAGTACTACCTGAACTCCGGGGCCCACTCCATCGAGAATTCGGCCGAGAGTGACATCCTGATCAAGGAACTTACGGAGATGATCGACGAGCTGGATTCTTCCACCCGCATCCCCTTCCTGATGCACTACCAGGGCTTCAAGTACCAGGAGATCGCCGACCAGCTGGGCCTGCCCCTGGGCACGGTGAAGAGTCGAATTTTCTTTGCCCGCAAGGACCTGAAGGCGCAGATCGCCCGGCAGTACGGCAAGCTGCGGGAGAAGTAGTCCCCGCACCCCCACCATTCAACTTTCCGGCCGCCCGACCCTTTCTGCTTCCATGGAGCAAGTGGACTGGACCTACTTCCGTCGTGGCCTCACCGACTGGTACCGACCCGACCGGCGGCCGATGCCGTGGAAGGGCGACCGCAGCCCCTACCGGATCTGGCTGAGTGAGATCATCCTGCAACAGACCCGCGTGGCCCAGGGGCTGCCCTACTTCGAGCGCTTCGTAGCGGCTTACCCAACCGTGGGCGACCTGGCCGCCGCGCCGGACGCCGAGGTGATGAAACTGTGGGAAGGCCTGGGCTACTACTCCCGCGCCCGCAACCTGCTTAAGGCGGCCCGGGTGGTGGCTAACGAACACCACGGCCGCTTCCCCGACACCTACGACGGATTATTGGCGCTTCCCGGCGTGGGCCCCTACACCGCGGCCGCCATAGCCTCCTTCGCCTTCGACCGCCCCGTGGCCGTGCTGGACGGTAACGTCTTCCGCATCCTCGCCCGCTACGCCGGCGACGCCACCCCCATCGATACCGGCCCCGGCCGGAAACACTTTCAGCAATTGGTGGATGCGGCGCTGGGCACGGCCCCGGCCGCGGCCTTCAACCAGGCCATCATGGACTTTGGCGCCCTGGTATGCACCCCCCGGGCGGCGGATTGCCCCCGCTGCCCCCTGGCCGACCACTGTCGGGCCCGGGCGGAGGGCTGGGTGTACGAGCTGCCCGTCAAGGGCAAGAAAGCGGAAAGGCGCGACCGCTACTTCCACTACCTGGTGGTGACCGACGCCGCCGGCCGCTTCCTGATCCACCGCCGGGAAGACCGGGACATCTGGCGGCAACTCTATCAGTTTCCCCTGCTGGAAGCCGGAACCCTGGACCTGCGCCCCGCCGCCCTGATGCAACGCGACGACTGGCCGGACTGGCTGCCCGCTGAGGAACTGGAATTCACCGGCCGCAGCGCCCCCTACGCCCACCAGCTGACCCACCAGCGCATAGGTACGGTATTCCACACGGCCCACTGGCCAGAGATGCGCGACGTGCCCCCCGCCTACCTGCGGATCGACCGCTGGGAACTGGAGCGCTACGCCCTGCCCCGGGTGATCACCCGCTACCTGGAAACCGACCGGCTGACGCTGGACCTATAGGCCAACATTTTGTTGAAAAAGCCGAAATAGGCGGGGGATTCCCGGTGGGGCGGTGTAGCTTTGGCCCAAACTAGCCAAAGTATGATCAACCGAGTAACTCTCGTCGGCCGTTTGGGTGCCGACCCCGAAATCCGTACCCTGAGCAGCGGCGCCATGGTAGCCAAATTCAGCATGGCCACCAGCGAAAGCTACAAGGACCGGTCCGGGGAATGGCAGGAAGAAACCCAGTGGCACGACGTGGTGGTGTGGCGCAACCTGGCCGAGCGGGCGCAGCAGTACCTGACCAAGGGCAGCCTGGTGTACTTGGACGGCAAGCTCACCCACCGCAAGTGGCAGGACAAGGAGGGCAACCCCCGCAAGACCACCGAGGTAGTCGGCGCCTTCTTCCGCATCCTCGACAGCAAGCGCGACGGCAACGACAGCGGGGATACCAGCTCCTCCGCCCCCGCGGCCGGCGGCGGAATGGAATCCGAGGAAGACCTCCCGTTCTGATTCAGGCCACGGGGTCCGCGCCACCACTTATCTTTGTAGCCGACCAACCCCGACTATTGGACCCCACCGATCCGATTTCACTTCTCTTGCCCTCCGTCCTGCTCATGAGCAACGGCCTCGAACTCGTACTGGGTTTCGCGGCGATCGGGGGTTTGCTGCTCCTTTCCGGCCTGGTGTCGGGGTCGGAGGTAGCCTTCTTCTCCCTTACCCCGAACGACTACGAGGAGATGGAGCAGGAGAACAACCCGGTGCGCGGCATCCTTTATGAGCTGCGCGAGAAGCCCCGCCTGCTGTTGGCCACCATCCTGATCGCGAACAACTTCATCAACATCGCGATCGTGCTGGTCTCGGAGATAATGCTCAGCAAGATCTTCCCCGACGCCCTGTTCGCCAACTGGGCGCGGACGGTCCACGAGAGCGTGAACTTCATGCGGCAGTTTTCGGAAGCGGAGCTGAGCAACGCCATCGGCTTTCTCATCACCGTGATCGGCGTCACATTCCTGCTGGTGCTCTTCGGTGAGGTCGCCCCGAAGGTGTACGCCAGCTACAACAAGGTGAAGCTGGCCACCCGGATGGCTGGCCCCATCAACTTCCTCATGCGGGTGCTCCACCCCATTGCCTCCAGCCTGGTGCAGGGGGCCTCTTTCATCGAGCGCCGCCTGGAGAACCACACCCTCGACGCGGCGGCCGCCAGCCAGGAGGACATCGACGAGGCCATCGACCTGACGGTGAACGCCGACGACGGGGGCGACGAGAATCAGCGGCAGGACGTCGACATCCTGAAGCGCATCGTAAAGTTCAATAACGTGACCGTCCGCCAGATCATGCGGGCCCGGGGCGACGTGGTGGCCGTGGAAAGCAAGATCGACTACCAGCAGCTCATCGCCGTGGTGCGGGAGTCGAGCTACAGCCGCATCCCGGTATTCGAGGAGGACTTCGACAAGATCAAGGGGATCCTTTACGTGAAGGACCTGCTCGGCCACCGCCACGAACCGCCCGACTTCGACTGGATCCACCTGGTGAAGGAGGACGTGCTGTTCGTACCGGAAAACAAGAAGATCAGCGACCTGCTGAAGGAGTTCCAGACCGAAAAGACCCACATGGCCATCGTCGTCGACGAATACGGCGGCACGGAAGGGATCGTCACCCTGGAAGACGTGCTCGAAGAGGTCATCGGCGACATCCAGGACGAGTTTGACGAGGAAGAAGAGATCGTGTACCAGCGCATCGACGAGCTGAACTTCGTATTCGAAGGAAAGACGATGCTCAACGACGTGTACCGCATCCTGAAGATCCCCGCCGCGAGCTTCGAGCCCGTAAAGGGGGAAGCGGAGAGCCTCGGCGGCCTGGTCCTGGAGATACTCGGCCGCATCCCCGAAGCCGGGGAGGAGATCGCCTTCGACGGCTACCGCTTCCAGGCCATGTCGGTGAACACCCGCCGCATCGAGGAGGTCCTCATCACCCTGCCCGAACCCCCGGAGAGCGATACGCCCTCCGCCCACTAAGCCCCGCCCCATGTACGGAAAAGAACAACAGCGGCAACTCTATGCCCGCTCGAAAGAATACCTCGACGGCCAGGAGCTCCCGCTGCCCGCCGCCGAGCAGCTGCCCGAGCTGCGCGAACTGCTGCGCTACCACGAGTGGCGCTACTACGTGGAGGACGACCCGGTGCTGAGCGACTACGAATACGACCAGCTCTACAAGCGGCTGGAAGCCCTGGAGGCCGAGCACCCCGAACTGGTCACCGCCGACAGCCCCACCCAGCGGGTGGGCAGCGACCTGACGGGCAACTTCGCCAGCGTACCCCACCTGGTGCCCATGCTGAGCCTCGGAAACAGCTACAACGCCGACGACCTGCGGGAATTCGACCGCCAGGTGAAGCGGATGCTCAATATGGACGAGGACAGCGACCTGGCCTACGCCGTGGAGCCGAAGTACGACGGGGGCACCATCGCCCTGGTCTACGAAAACGATCGCCTGGTGCGCGCCGCCACCCGCGGCAATGGCGTCTACGGGGAGGAGATCACCCACAACGCCCGCGTCATCCGCTCCGTGCCGCTCACCGCCGCCTTCAGCCGCTTCGGCCTGCACCGGGTGGAGGTGCGCGGGGAGGTCATCATCCGCAAGGACCGCTTCGAGGAGCTCAACGCCCGCCGCGCCGCCGCCGGGCTGCCCCTCTTCGCCAACCCCCGCAACACCGCTACGGGCGGACTGCGGATGAAATCACCCGGCGAAGCCGCCGAGCGGCAGCTGGAAGCCTTCATTTACAGCTTCGGCTACGGCACCGACGCCGAGGGCAACGACGCCGTCCAGGCCCTGGGCACCCACACCCACGCCCTGGACATCCTGACGGAGCTGGGCTTCAAGGTGCCCGCCGCCGGCGACGAGCGCACCCGCACGTCGGAGATCGGCGCCGCGGCCGACTTCTGCCGCGCTTGGGAGGAACGCCGTGCCGCCTACCCCTACGAGATCGACGGCATGGTGGTGAAGGTGGACGACCTGGCCCTGCAGGAGCGCGCCGGCTACACCAGCCACCACCCCCGATGGGCCATCGCCTACAAGTTCGCCGCCCGCCAGGCCACCACCACACTGCTCAACGTGGAGTACCAGGTAGGCAAGATCGGCACCATCACCCCCGTGGCCAAGACCGAGCCCGTGGCCCTGGCCGGCGTGATGATCAGCAGCGTGAGCCTCCACAACGAGGACTTCATCCGCGAAAAGGACCTCCGCCTCGGCGACCAGGTGCTGCTGGAGCGGGCCGGCGACGTCATCCCCTACATCGTCAAGCCCCTGGAGGAGCTCCGCGACGGCAGCGAGACCCCCATCGTCTGGCCGGTCACCTGTCCCATCAACACCACCGAAGAGGAGGTCCCCCTGGTCCGGGAAGCCGGCGAGGCCGCCTGGCGCTGCCCCGTCTGCGTCTGCGGGGCCCAGAACCTCCAGCGAATCATCTTCCACGTATCGAAGGTGGCCATGGACATCGACGGCATGGGCCGTCGCTACGTGGAGCAGTTCTACGAGCTGGGCTGGCTGCGGACCATCGTGGACGTATACCGCCTGCCCTACGACGAGATCGCCCGGCTGGAAGGCTTCGGGGAACGCTCGGCGGATAACCTGCGGCAAAGCGTGGAAGCCGCCAAGCAGAACCCACTCTGGCGGCTGCTGCACGGACTCAGCATCCACCACCTCGGCAAGAAGGCCAGCCAGCTGCTGGCGCAGCACGTCGACCACGTGCTGGACCTCGCCGGCTGGTCGGAAGAGCAGTTCCTCCACATCAAGGACATCGGCCCCACCGTGGCCAAGAACGTGGCCGCCTACTTCGCCAACCCCATCCACCTGGAGCAACTGCGCGAGCTGGAGGAACTGGGCGTCAACGTCCGCCCCACCGAGGCCGACCGCCCCGCCGCCCAGGTGACCGAGGGCCCCTTCGTGGGCAAGTCCATGCTCTTCACCGGCAGCCTCCAGCAGCTGAGCCGCAAGGAGGCCCAGGAGCGGGCCAAGGCCGCCGGCGCCCGCATCGTATCGGCCGTCAGCGGCAAGCTCGACGTGCTGGTGGTGGGCGAGAAGCCCGGCTCCAAGCTCAAGAAGGCCGAAGCCCTGGGCACGGTACGCATCCTCACCGAGGCGGAATTCCTGGCCCTGGCCGGGGGGTAGGCGAACCGCCGCCGGGGGGCCGGGGTTAAACCAAAGAAAGCCATGGCCCAAACCTCCTTCCAAGACCTCATCAACGGCGACGTACCCGTACTGATCGATTTCCACGCCACCTGGTGCGGGCCCTGCCACGCCTACTCGCCCATCCTGAAGCAACTCAAGGAAGACCTCGGCGACAAGATGCGCCTGGTCAAGATCGACGTGGACCGCAACCCCGACATCACCCAGAAGCTGGGCGTCCAGGCCATGCCCACCACCATGATCTTCCACCGCGGGGAGCTCAAATTCCGGGCCGCCGGCGTGCAGAGCCCCCAAACCCTGAAGGACGAGCTGGCGAAATTGAATTGATGTTGTTCGCCGGGGATTGCATAAATTGCGCGCTTCCCCATGAACGCATCCCTCAGCCCTTACGCCATTCTCGGCATCGTCGCCGTCTATTTCGCGGTGCTTGTGCTGGTATCCTTTCTCACCAGCCGCAAGGACAGCAATAACTCCGATTTCTTCCTCGCCGGCCGGAAATCGCCCTGGCCCCTGGTGGCCATCGGCATGGTGGGCTCCAGCCTTTCCGGGGTCACCTTCATCAGCATCCCCGGGGCCGTAGGCGCCGGTGGGGTCAACCAGGCCTTCAGCTATATGCAGGTGGTGATGGGCTATCTGCTCGGCTACCTCGTCATCGCCCTGGTGCTGCTGCCCCTCTATTACCGCATGGGGCTCACGAGCATCTACGAGTACCTGCGCAACCGCATCGGCTGGTACGGCTACAAGATCGGGGCCTTCTACTTCCTGCTATCGCGGACCATTGGTTCGGCCTTCCGCCTCTTCCTGGTGGCGGTGGTGCTGCAGCAGTTCGTGGCCGAACCCATCGGCATTCCCTTCGCCTTCACGGTGGCCTCGGCCATCCTGCTCATCTGGCTGTACACCTTCCGCGGGGGCATCAAGACCATCATCGTCACCGATACCCTGCAGACGGTCTGCATGCTGTTGGCGGCCGGCATCACGGTCTTTTACGTGGGCAATGCCCTGGAGACCGACTTCCCCGGCATGGTGCGGCTCATCCAGCAGAGCGACTACAGCCAGTGGTTCTACTTCGAGGGGGGCTGGAGCGACCCCAACAACTTCTTCAAGCAGTTCCTCAGCGGTGCCCTCATCACCATCGTCATGACCGGCCTCGACCAGGACATGATGCAGAAGAACCTGAGCATGCCCAACTTCCGGGACGCCCAGAAGAACATGCTCGCCTTCAGCATCGTCCTCGTCTTCGCCAACCTCCTCTTCCTGAGCCTGGGCGCCCTGCTCTACATCTACGCCTCTACCGTGGGGCTGACCATTCCCGGCAGTTCCGACCTGCTGTACCCCACCATTGCCCTGGTGAACCTGCCCCCCGTAGTGGGCATCCTGTTCGTGCTGGGCATCGTGGCGGCGGCCTACTCCAGTGCCGACAGCGCCCTGACGGCCCTCACCACCTCCTTCTGCGTGGACTTCCTGGGCATGGAGGAAGGAGGCGGCGGCGGCGCGCAGGAGCCGGGGTCCCTGGCGGAGCCGGTCCGCGACGACAGCCAGGACAAGCGCAAGCGACTGCTGGTCCACTCCGGCTTCTCCGCCCTGCTGTTCCTGGTCATCATGGGCTTCGAGATCATCAACAACACCGCCGTCATCAACAGCCTGTTCAAGGCGGCGGGCTACACCTACGGCCCCCTGCTGGGGCTTTTCGCCTTCGGATTGCTGACCGACTACCGCGTACGGGAGACCATCCGCGTGCGCTCGGTGCGCATTCCGGCCCTGCTGATCGTCTGCCTGCTCTCGCCCATCATCTCCATGCTGGTCGACTACTACTCGGCCGAGCTGCTGGGCGGTTTCCAGTTCGGCTTCCTCATCCTGGCCTTCAATGGGCTGCTCACCTTCATCGGACTGGTGGCGCTGAGCGAGTTCGGAGCCCCGACCGAGGACGAATTCGTGGGCGATCACCTGGCGTAATTCCCCGGCACCCGCGCCCGGCGAGCCATCAACCCCTTCTTTAGCCACCGGCAATCCCGCCGCAATGTGGGTTGTGGGGCGGCAGCGCCCTGCTTACCTTGTGGCCCCTAATCAGTTTACCCCCTTCAACCATGAGTCAACTTCGCGCCGCCATTACGGGAGTACAGGGATACGTCCCCGACTACGTACTCACCAACGATGAACTGGCCACCATCGTCGATACCAGCGACGAGTGGATCACCTCCCGCACCGGCATCAAGGAACGGCGCATCCTCAAGGGAGAAGAAAAGGGTACCTCGGTCATGGTCACCGAAGCCCTCAAGGGGTTGCTGGAGAAGACCAACACCCACCCGGATGAGGTGGAGGTGGTGATCTGCGCCACCGTTACCGGCGACAGCATCTTCCCCGACACGGCCAACGTGGCGGCCTACAAGGCCGGCATCCGCAAGGCCTTCGGCTTCGACGTCAACGCCGCCTGCAGCGGTTTCCTCTACGCCCTTACCGTGGGCGCCAAGTTCATCGAGGCCGGTCAGCACAAGAAGGTCATCGTGGTGGGGGCCGACAAGATGTCGAGCATCATCGACTACACGGACCGCACCACCTGCGTAATCTTCGGCGACGGCTGCGGCGCGGTCATGCTGGAACCCGCCGACGACGGCACCGGCTTCATCGACTACCGCCACTACGGCGACGGCAGCGGGGAGGAATACCTCTACCTCGTAGCCGGCGGTTCGCGCCGCCCGGCCACCGTGGACACCGTCATGTCGCGGGAGCATTTCGTGCGCCAGAACGGCCGCCCCGTCTTCAAGGCGGCGGTCACGGGCATGTCGGACGTGGTCACCGAGGTTATGGAGCGCAACGGCCTCACCACCGACACCGTCGACTGGCTGGTGCCCCACCAGGCCAACATCCGCATCATCCAGACGGTGAGCAAGATGGTCGACTTCCCCCTCGACAAAGTCATGGTGAACATCCACCGCTACGGCAACACCACGGCCGGCACCCTGCCGCTCTGCCTCTGGGACTACGAGCCCCAGCTCAAACGCGGCGACAACCTCATCCTCACCGCCTTCGGCGGCGGATTCACCTGGGGCGCCCTCTACCTCAAGTGGGCCTACGACGGCAGCCCCCGCTCCTGACCTTAACCTTTCCCTGCCCCCCGATTGCGGCCGGTGCGCTGAACAAGCGACCCGCCGATCAGATTAGGTAGAGGGGTAGCCGCACATTGCGCGTGCCCCGACGTTTTTTTAAACACCGTAAGTAGCACGGGGCAGTATATGAACAGGGAAGAACTAAAGCGAAGCGGACTGCTGGATCAGTATGTACTCGGGCTGTTGGGTCCGGAGCGCAACGCCGAGGTAGAGCAAATGATCGCCGAGGATCCCTTCCTCGCCCAGGAAGTGGATCGCCTGCGCACCGACCTTGACGCCTACGCGGACGCCCGGGACATCACCTCCCCCTCCGACGGGCGCACGCCGCGCACGGCCCAGGAGTTCCTCGATCTCGACCACGAGATGATCACCTCCATGATGGAGCACAACCACACCCTCAACATCTGGCGCTACGTGCTCGTGGGCATCTGCCTGCTGCTGGTGGGCGTGAGCGGCTACCTCTTCCGCCTGAAGGAAGAGCTGCGCTCCGACCTGGTGAAGGAACGCTCCCTCCACGCCCAGGACGAGGCCAGCTACCGGATGGACCTGGAGAACAACCGCGCGGCCCTGGCCGCCTACGTGAGCAACTGGGATAGCCTGGAGACCGTCACCCACCCCCTGGATACCGGCAGCGTACAGCTGCACCTGCTGCCCTGGGCGGAGGTGGTGCTGGTGGACTTGGCGGGTATGGCGCCCCCCGCGGCGGGCCACGCCTACTACGTTTTTCCGGCCGTGGGCCGGCGCGTAAAGAACAGCCCGGAAGTGATCAATGCTGACAATGTCGCTAATTTGCACGCGGTAGAAATGACGGACAAATTTGATCACATCAGAATTTACCTCTGGGAAACGGGGCGGAAAACCGAACCAAAACCCGGAGAATCGCCGATTGCGATTATTCCGTTACATTAAAATAAAGTTCACGCGATATCGGTTTGGAATTCGGGGTGCAATTGTGTTTATTGCGCCGATTATTGAGGGGGTAGCCGTCCTGCCCCCGGATACATTGTTTGTCCACTCGAATGTTCAACCTTCAAATGTCGCGTTAAATGACAATTTTGTACGTCCTCATGGCCGCCTGTGCGCTTGGCGGTGGATTAAGTCTTACTTCTGCTCTTCTCGACGGTTCGCGTCACTTCTAGACAACCAACACAGCTTCCAGCACCCGGCGCCATCCGCAACGGAGGGTGGCGCGCCGGGGTACGGTAGAAAACAACACGGTTGCCCGCACTGCAGGCAGCCGTTTTATTTTTTCCCGGGGTTACCTTTAGGACCATTGCCTTCCGTACAACAACCTTCGTGCAGCCCCTTATCCCCCCCTTTATTCAACAAAAGCTAGTCGCCGGCGACCTCCACGGGGAACTGGAGGCCTTTACCCTCAACATCGACCTTTCGGGCTTCACCCCCCTCACCGAATCGCTGATGGAGCAGGGGCTCAGCGGGGCCGAGCAGCTGTCGGTGGTACTCAACGACGTATTCCAGCCGCTGGTCTCCCTGGCGTATTCCGCGGGGGGGTTCATTCCCTACTTCGCCGGCGACGCCTTCACGGCCATCTTTCCGCTGCCGCTGGACGGCCGTCACGCCATGCACCTGCTGCGGACGGCCGAGCGCGCCCGGCAGCTGTTCCGCAACCGCGGCAAGGAGTTCGGCAACCACTACACCTTCGGCATTAAGGCGGGCATTGCCGCCGGTACGGTCAGCTACGGCATCGTGGGGAAGGGGCTGCGGGCCTTCTACTTCCGGGGGCCGGCCATCGACGGGGCCTCCAATTGCCAGAGCCTGGCCGGCGACCAGGAGATCGTAGTGAACAGCTACGTGCAGTCGCTCATCGAGGGGCGGCTGGTGTACTGCGAAGAGATCGACGCCGAGGCCTTCCGGGTACTCGGCGACGTGCCCCTGACCACCGACGTGGAGGTGGCCCCCCTTCAGCTGCCCGAGGTGGAAACCGAGATCGCCACCGCCTTTCTGCCGCCGGAGGTAGTGCGCTACGACCAGGCGGGGGAATTCCGCACGGTGGTATCCTGTTTCCTGTCCTTCGACGCCATCCGCACCCACGAGGACCTCGACCGCTTCGCCACCGTGGTCCTCGACCAAGTAAGGGACTTCGGCGGCTACTTCAAGGAAGTCGACTACGGCGACAAGGGGGCCCTGATGGTCATCTTCTTCGGGGCACCAGTATCCTACGAGAACAACGTGGCCCGGGCGGTGGAATTCGCCCTCACCGTACAGCGGGAGCTGGAGCTGCTCAGCAACCAGGACGACCTGCCCTTCCGTTTCCGCATGGGCATGACGGTGGGCACCGCGTTTACCGGCATCGTGGGGGGGCAGGAGCGCGCCCAGTACGCCTGCGTGGGCAACCGCGTCAACCTGGCCGCCCGCATCATGTCCGCCGCCGAATGGCAGGCCGTGCTGGTCGACGAGGAGATCGCCACCACCCCCCAGTTCCGCTTCCTGCCCCGGGGCGACATCCGCTACAAGGGGGTGCAGGAGCCCGTGCCCACCTACTCCCTGGAGGGCCGCCGCCAGTCGCTGGGCAAGCCCGACTACGGCGGGGAACCCATCGGCCGCGACGAGGAGGTAGCCCGGCTGCTGCAATTCGCCACCCCCCTGCTGGAGGGCAAGCCCGGGGGCATCGCCTACGTCTTCGGCGAGGCCGGCATCGGCAAGAGCCGCCTGACCCACGAGCTGCGCCACCAGCTCAACCAGCGCCGCCCCTTCAACTGGCTGCTGGGCAGCTGCGACCAGATCCTGCGCAAGCCCTTCAACCCCTTTACCTTCCTGCTGCAGCGGATGTTCCGCCAGAGCATGGACCTGAACGCCGAGCAGAACCTGCGCCGCTTCGAGGCCCGCATCGGCTGGATGCAGATCAACCTCCAGCAACGCAAGGACCCGCGGGCCGAAGTCCTGGTAGCGGAGCTGCAGCGCACCGAATCGCTGCTGGCCGCCCAGCTGGGACTGACGCTGCCCGACTCCCTCTACACCCGCCTGGACGCCCAGGGGCGGTACCAGAACACCATCGACGCCATCGTCAACCTCATCATCGCGGAGTGCCTCATCCAGCCCACGGTGCTGGAGCTGGAAGACACCCACTGGATCGACCAGGAAAGCCTGGTGGTGGTGCGGGAGCTGCTGCGGCGGGTGGGCGACCTGCCCCTGCTGGTGGTGGCCACCGCCCGCCCCGACGACGACGGGCAGTACCCCCGCCTGCTGAAGGAGGGCTTCAAGGGAGCCTCCGAACTGCCCACCCTGGAAATTGAGCTCGGTGCCCTCTCGCCGGAGTCCGTCCGCCGCTTCGCCGAAACCACCCTGGGCGGGCCCGTCTCCCAGGACACCCTGGAAACCCTGCTGCGGGCCACCAACAGCAACCCCTTCTACCTGGAGCAGATCCTGGAATACTTCCGCGAAAGCGAGCTGCTGGAGCAGCAGGAGGACGGCCTGCTCCACCTCAGCGACGAAAGCATCAAGCTGTCGACCAGCATCACCTCCATCCTGACGGCCCGCATCGACCGGCTCTCGGACATGGTGCGGGAGATCGTCAAGGCCGCCGCGGTGATCGGCCGGGAATTTGACCTCCCCGTCCTCAGCGAGGTGATGCGGGCCGACGAGGGCTTCGAGGATTCGGACAACCTGATGCAGGACCTGCGCGAACAGATCCGCGTGGCCGAGCGCGGACAAATCTGGAGCGCCATGAACGAGCTGCGCTACATCTTCAAGCACAGCCTGCTGCGGGAGGCGGTCTACGGCATGCAGCTGACCACCCGGGTGCAGCAGCTGCACCGGCAGATCGCCGCGGCCATCGAGAAGATCTACGCCGACAGCCTGGAAGAGCGGTACGTGGACCTGGCCTTCCACTACGGGCAGAGCGGCGACACCGAGAAGACCATCGAGTACCTGAACAAGGCGGCCAGCTACGCCCGGGCCAACTACCAGAACCAGCAGGCCCTGGAGCTCTACGACCGCCTGATCAAGAAGATGAACCAGCAGGCCGACCAGGAGGTGACGGTCCACATCTTCCTCAGCCAGGGCAGCGTGTATGAGATCGTGGGCCGCTGGGAAGACGCCCGCCGTGCCTACGAGGAGGCCCGCCGCCTGGCCAAGTCGAGCCGCGACGTCATCCTCCTCGGACGGGCCAACAACAGCCTGGGCCACCTGCACCTGCTGAAGGGCGACTACGAACTGGCCATGGAATACCTGAAGGTCGCCGCTGGCCTCTTCGAATCCGTCGACGACATCTTCGGCATCGCGAAGGCCTACAGCAACATGGGCAACCTCTTCTTCCGCACCAACCACTACGACCGGGCCCTGACCTACTTCCAGCGGTCGCTGGAGAGCGGACTGAGCCAGGCGGGCACCACCACCTCGGCCAGCACCATCAGCCATCTGGGCCTCACCTACATGAACCTGGGGCAGTACGAGGAAGCCATCCGGGTGATCAAGGAGCAGATCCCCCTGCACGAGGAGAGCCGCGACAGCATGGGCCTGGCCACCCTCCACACCAACCTCGGAATCGTCTACTTCGACAGCGGGGATTACCAGCGTTCGCTGGAGCACCACCACCGCGGACTGGCCCTGGCCCGCGAACTCGGCAACCGCCGGCTGCAGGCCATCGGGCTCGGCAGCCTGGGCAGCATCAACGAACGGCAGGGCAACTACGAAACCGCCCTGGAACTCTTCGAGCAGGACCTCAAGATCTGCTACGAACTTGGCGACCGCCAGGGCATCGCCGTCACCGAGGCCCTCATCGGCGACCTCTACAGCGTGATGGGCCACTTCACCAAGGCCATCAATCACCTGGACCGTAGCCTGGCCATCAGCAGCGACCTGGGCTACCGCAAGGGGGTGGCTAAGGCCGTGAATACCCTGGGCGACATCTACTACCTCCAGGGCGACTACGACCTCTCGCTCAAATACTACAACCAGGCCATTGAGATCGCCCGCGCCACCAACAACCGCCTGGTGCTGGGGGCCAGCCTCTACGAAAAGGGGCAGGTACTGCTGGCCGACGGCAAGCTGGAAGAACTGCGGGAAGTAGAACAGGAAGCCCTGGAAGTTGCCGAGGACCTCGGCAACCCCGACGTGCTCTACGGCGCCCGCCTGCTGCACGCCCGCTGCCTGGTGGCCTACGACCCCGCCAACCTGCCGGAAGCCCGGCAGATCCTCGATGAACTGCTAACCCGCGAGGTACTCACCACCGAACAGCAGGCCGAGGTTAACCTGGTCGCCTATCAGCTGAGCGGCAAACGCGACGCGGCGGCCCGCGAGGCGGCCCTTAAACTTTACCGCCAGCTGCACGCCGAAACCCCGAAGTTCGTCTACACCTTTCACCTCCAGGAGCTGGAGGCGGCGGAGCAGGACTAGTTGCCGCCGCCCAGGATGAGGGGCAGGCCCCCGTTGCCCGTACCACCTACCACGACCACCTTGCTGTTGGGCGACTTGGCGAGTTCCAGGGTGGCTTCGATGCCCTTGTCCTGGAGGATGTTGTCCGAGAGGCTCGCGGCCAGGATGCGGTTGGCGTCCGCCTTGGCCTGGGCCTCGATGAGGCGGCGCTCGGCTTCCTGCTTCTCGCGGGTCAGGATGTACTCGTACTTGAGGGAGCCCTGCTCGGCCTCCAGCTTTTCCTCGATGGCCATGCGCACCTTGTCGGGCAGCTCAATGTCGCGGATCAGGATGGCGCGCAGGTCGATGTAGTTCCGGGCGAGGGTATTGGTCAGCTCCTCGGTGATGAGGGTCTGCACCTCGTCGCGCTTGGTGGAGTAGAGCTCCTCGGGGGTGAACTTGCCGATCACCTGGCGGACACTGGAGCGCACCTCGGGCCGGATGAGCCGCTCCATATACTCGGGACCAAAGGTCTCGTGGAGGGAAGGAACGTCACCGTAATTGGGCCGGATACGGGCCGTGACGTCAACGCTGATGTTGAGGCCGTTGCTGGACAGCACCTCCATTTCCTCCTCCAGCTGGGCTTCCCGTACCTCGTAGACGTACATCGTGTTCCAGGGAGCTACCATGTGGAAACCGGGGGCAAAGACGATTTCCTTCTCCAATCCACTGAAGCGGCGGAACAGTACGCCCCGCTCGCCCGACTCGATGGTCACGAAGGTGGCGCTGCTCACCATGATGAGCACGATGAAGAGGAAGAAGCCTAGGATGCCCCAGGTCATTAGTTTTTTCTGATCCATGATGATTCTATTTTCCGCTTGATTGGGAAAGATGCCCCGCAATACAACGTCCTCCCTCCCCAATTAGATGAAACGGGGCTGTTGATCGATCAGAGGCTGGTCAGGCAGTCTCTACCGCTGGGCATTGGCCACGAAGTACATGGCCGCACCGAAGAAGATGATGTTCGGCATCCACATGCCGAGGAAGACGGGCAGGTCGGTGCCCGAGCTGATGGTGGAGGCGAAGCGGCTGAGGAAGACGAACAGGGCCCCCATGAACATGCCTAAGGCCAGCTGGATGCCCATGCCGCCCCTCACCTTGCGGCCGGCCACCGACAGGCCGATCAGGGTAAGGATGAAGATAGTGAAGGGCTCGGCCGTACGGCGGGCCAGCTCCACCTCGTACTTGCGGATGTTGCCGGCGCCCCGCTCCCGCTGCTTGCGCAGGTGCTCCAGCAGCTCGGGGGTGGTGAGGGCCGACTGCTGTTCGCGGTAGTCGACGAAGTCCTCGGGGCGGAGGTTCAGCACCGTGTCCAGGGTTTCCCGGTTGCTGGTCACGAGGGTTTCCTCCAGCCCGTCGAAGGTGCGGATTTCGTAGTTGTCGAGCCGCCACCGGCCGGGGTCGCCGTCGACGAACTTGGCCGAGCGGGCCTTGGTGAGGCTCACCAGTTCATTGTCCACGATGTGCTCGATGCGGAAATTGCGGGCCGCGCTGTCGCGCTTGCTAAAGTGGGTCATGTAGACCTTGGTATCCGGGGCGACGAAGAAGTGGACGTTGCTGGTCTTGCCCTCATCGCGGTTGCGGCTGAAGTACACCCGGTCGATCTCGGCCCGGTGGCTGTTGGCCAGGGGGATGAGGTAGTGGATGCCGGCCAGGTAGAGGACGGCCAGGAAGCCCGCCGAGATCAGGTAGGGCCGCATGAGCCGCCAGAAGCTGACGCCCGCGTTGAGGATGCTGATGATCTCCGAGTTGTCGGCCATCCGCCCGGTGAAGAAGATCACCGCGATCAGGGTGAGCATGGGCCAGAGGAAGCCCAGGATGAAAAGCAGGAAGGTGGGGAAGTACTCAAATGCAATTACCGAGGCCGGGATGTCCGTCTCGATGAAGCGTTCCACCTTCTCACTGAAATCAATGATCAGGCTGACCATCGAGAAGATGAGCACCGTAAAGAAGAAGGTGCGCAAGAACTTGCCGATGATGTACCAATCCAGTTTCTTCAACATAGCGGGGGCGCCGGGGCGGGCGGGAAAGTCCGGTTAGGCCAGCAGTCGTTTTACCGTCGCGGCGACTTGCTTGCCGTCGGCACGACCGGCCACGCGGGCGTTGGCCACGCCCATCACCTTGCCCATATCTCGCATGGAGGAGGCGCCGGTCTCGGCGATCACTTCCTTAACGATGGCCTCCAGCTTTTCGTCTGACAGCTGCTCGGGAAGGTAGCGGCTGATCACCTCGATCTCCTCCCGCTCGGGCTGGGCCAGGTCTTCGCGGCCCTGCTTCTCGTAGATCTCCAGGCTTTCCTGCCGGCTCTTGACGAGCTTCTGGAGCAGGGCGATCTCACCGGCCTCGTCGAGGGTGTCGCCGCTGCCGTCGGTCTGCTGCAGCAGGATGGCGTTCTTGATGGCCCGGATCCCGCGCAGGGCGGCCTGGTCCTTGGCACGCATGGCGGCTTTCAGGTCGGGAGTGATGCGTTCTTGTAGACTCATGGGTGAAGGAGTGAATTGGTGAAGGAGTAAATTGGTAAAGGAGTGAACTGCCTTGACAGTTTTCCCTCGCTTCGCTCGGGGGTCAGGGGGATTACTTGTGGCGTTGGCGGAGTACGTCGCGGACCTCCTCGAGGGTGTAGCCCTTGGCGGCCAGCAGCACGAGGTAGTGGTACATCAGGTCGGCGGCCTCGCCGAGGAAGAGTTCCTTGTTGTCGTCCTTGGCTTCGATGACGAGCTCCACGGCTTCCTCCCCTACCTTCTGGGCCACCTTGTTGATGCCGCGCTGGAGGAGGGAGGTGGTGTAGCTGCTTTCGCTGGGGTGGTCGCGGCGGTCCTGGATGGTGCGTTCGAGGTGGTCAAGAAATTCCCCTTCGTTGGGCTGGTCCCAGCAGGTATCGGCGCCGGTGTGGCAGGTGGGGCCGGCGGGCCGGGCCTGGATGAGGAGGGAATCGCGGTCGCAGTCGGCGTCGACGCGCACCAGGGTGAGTACGTTGCCGGAGCTTTCCCCCTTCGTCCAGAGGCGCTGCTTGCTGCGGCTGAAGAAGGTGACCTGCCCCGTTTCCAGGGTTTTGGCCAGGGCCTCGGCGTTCATGTAGCCCTGCATCAGGACTACCCGGGTGGCGCTGTCCTGGACGATGGCGGGCAGCAGGCCGCCGTCCTTGGAGAAGTCAAGTTCCCGGAGGTTGGATGGGGTTACTTGCATTGGCTTTATATTGAGATAAACGAACCCGAGATTATGCTAGAAAACAGTACACCACTCGACCGGGAATACGGCCGCGGACCGGAATTATTACCCCAGGGCGCCGCAAACCTACGGAAAGCTGGCAAGTGGGGCCGCTTTCTGGGTGTCCTCAGTATGGCAGGGATCGGCTTTTTTCTGGTGGTGATGGTCTTGTTCGGCGGCACCTTCATGGCCGTTTCCGGACTGGGCGCGGCTACGGGTGGCGGCGGCTTCATGACGGGGGTGCTGGTCATCTACGCCCTGGTCTTCCTCTTTCTGTTCTACCTGTCGTACCTCCTCTACCAGTTCGGGTCGGAGGCGGTGGCCGCGGTGGACAACGGCAGCCCCCAGTCGGTGACCGACGCCTTCGGGGCCCTGGCGCGACTGTTCAAGCTGTACGGCATCCTGGCGATCTTCTACCTGGGCTCCACGGTTCTGGCCTTCCTGTCGATGCTGTTCACCGGCGCGAGCGCCTTCCTCTAATTCACGGGCCGCACCGCTACCCCTTCGGCGGCGAGGTACTGCTTCAGGTCAGCGATCTCCACCTCCCCGAAGTGGAAGATGCTGGCGGCCAGTCCGGCGTCGGCCTTGCCGGCCTTGAACACGTCGGCGAAGTGCTCCTTGTTGCCCGCCCCGCCGCTGGCGATGATGGGGATGCTCAGGCGGTCGCTCATCTCGGCCAGGGCCGCGTTGGCGAAGCCGGCCTTGGTGCCGTCGTGGTCCATGCTGGTGAAGAGGATCTCACCGGCGCCCCGCTCCTGGGCTTCGTGAACCCAGTCGAAGAGTTTGTGCTCCGTTTTGATGCGGCCGCCATTGAGGTGGACGTACCAGTCGCCGTCGACCAGCTTGGCATCAACCGCCAGCACTACGAACTGCTTGCCGAAGGCGTAGGCCAATTCATCAATGAGTTCCGGCCGGCGCACGGCGGCGGAGTTGATGCTCACCTTGTCGGCCCCGGCGTCGAGCAGCACGTCCACGTCGGCCAGGGCCTTGATGCCACCGCCGATGGTGAAGGGGATGTTGAGGTGGCGGGCGATGTCGCGGGCCAGGTCGGCCAGGGTCTTGCGGCGCTCGTGGGTGGCGGTGATGTCCAGGAACACCAGCTCGTCGGCCCCGGCCTGGCTGTACTTGGCGCCGAGCTCCACGGGGTCGCCGGCGTCGCGCAGGTTCACGAAATTGACGCCCTTGACGGTGCGGCCGTCCTTGATGTCGAGGCAGGGGATGATGCGTTTGGCGAGCAAAGCGGAGGGGTTTAGGAGCAGGGAACGCCCCGCGGGGGGGAAGGGTTGTTCGCCAGGGGGGCGCGGCCGCGGGTTCCGTATCTTTCCGTCGATCCAATACGACACCCGATGCGCCTGACCGTACTTCTGCTCCTGATCACGACCGCCCTCTACGCCCAGTCGGCCCCCGACCCTACACGCTTCGCCGCCGAGATCGAGGCCTTCGCCACGGCCGACGCCGTGCAGCCCGTGGCCCCGGGGGTCATCCTCTTCGTGGGCAGCTCCTCGGTACGCATGTGGCACAGCCTGCAGGAGGACCTGGAGGGGCACCGGGTGCTCAACCGCGGCTTCGGCGGCAGCCAGTTTACCGACCTCATCCACTACGCCGACCGGCTGATCTATCCTTACAAGCCCCGGGCGGTGTTCGTCTACGAGGGCGACAACGACATCGCCGCCGGCGATTCGGCGCGGGACGTGCTCCGCTCCGCCAAAAAACTGCGGAAGATGATCGCCAAAAACCTGAGCAAGGACACCCCGGTGGTCTTCATCTCCCCCAAGCCGAGCGTGGCCCGCTGGGAACTCCACCGGGAGTACGAAAAGGCCAACGACCTGCTGGAAGCCTACGCCGCAAAGCAGAAACACACCTACTTCGTCGATGTCTGGACGCCCGCCCTCCTGCCCGACGGCACCGTACGCAAGGACATCTTCCTGGCCGACAACCTCCACATGACCCCGGCCGGCTACGACATCTGGGAAGCCGCCATCGAGCCGGTGGTGGAGCTGCTGGATCGGTAGGGGTGCTTTGGTGGGGGGTGCTTTGAGGTCGTTTGGCTGCGCCGGGTGGCGCTGCGAGGTGCTGGAGGGTGTTTTTTTCGAAGGGACGCTCAGAGGTCGTGCGGCTGCGCCGGGCGACGCTCCGAGGTCCTGGAGGGTGCTTTTGGTGCTTTAAGGAACTTGTGGTGGAAGCAGCGGCTGGCTCCAGCTGCTGGCGCCGGGCCATAGGCCCGACGGCCCGGCTGCTCCGTGTGCCTCGGTGGTTTGGGGGACGCTCAGAGGTCGTTCGGCTGCGTCGGGCGACGCTCTGAGGTCCTGGAGGGTGCTTTGGGGACATTGTGGAGGGAAGCACCAGCCGGCTCAAGATGAATGCGCCGGGCCACAGGCCCGACGGCCCGGCTCCCGCGCTACCTAGTGGTTTGTCGGGGGAAACCCCGCATCTACCCACCGCCCCGCCAACCAAATTGGCCGCGGGCAGTTTGGTAGCAAAAACGAACGCCGCCGCTTTTGGAATACCTGACCGCTTTACTACTGGGCCTGGCCTCCCCCCTCGGGGCGGTGATGCTGCCGGGCATGCTCAATATGTCGGTGGCCACCTGCAGCCTGGAGGCGGGCCGCTGGGCGGGGGTGCGTTTCGCGGCGGGCATTACCACGGTATTCACGGTGCAGGCGGCCATTGCCCTCATCGGGGCAAATTACCTGCGGCAGAACCCCGACATCATCGAGCTGCTGAGCTGGTGGGCCATCCCCGTGCTGGCCTTCCTGGCCGCCTATTTTTTCTTCAAGTGGTACCGGGAGCAGCACAGCGAAAAAAGCATCGAGGAGCAGCGGGAAGAGAGCCATGTGGACAGCCCCTACGCCGAGGGGGTCAGCGTCGCCCTGGTCAATTTCCTGGCTATTCCCTACTACTTCGCGATCGGCAGCTGGCTGATGGCCGACGACTACCTCGATCCCGCCATCTGGTCCAAGACGGCCTTCGTCGTGGGCGCGGGCGCGGGTGCCATGGCCATGCTGACGGCCTACGCCTGGGGCGCGCGGTGGGTGGACGCCCACGCCCACTACGTGACCCGCCACTTCCACCTCATCGTGGGATCAATATTCGTGCTGCTGGCGGGCGTGCAGGCCTTCCGGATGCTGGGCGATTAGCCGGCACCCGCGTCCCCGCCTACTTGACCCCGCGGCCGGTAGCGGCCCAGTAAATGCCGCCGTAGAGGTGCTGGAGGAAGAAGTCGTCCTGGTAGGTGTCGTCCATGTGGCCCAGGGCGGTGTAGAAGGCGCGGCCGCCGTCGTACTCGTGGTACCAAGCCAGGGGGTGGAAGTCACCCATGCCTTCGCTGGCGTTCTCTCCCCACTTCACCTTGGCGTCGTAGGTCGACTCATCCACCGTTAGGATGTAGTTGAGGCCCTCCACGGTGGCGTCCTGGAAGGTGTACCACTCGTCGGTCCACAGCATGCGCTCGGGCCAGCGCTCGAGGCCGGGGAAGTCGCGGTCGACGACCTCCAGCATGGCGGTCTGGTTGCGGGGATGGATCTTGAACATGTGGCCCACCAGGCGGGTGTACCAGGGCCATTCGTACTCGGTGTCGGAGGCCGCGTGGATGCCCACGTAGCCCTTTCCCGACTGGATGAAGCGCTCGAAGGCGGCCTGCTCCTCGTCGGTGAAGATATCACCCGTAGTGCTCAGGAAGATCACCACGTCGTAGTTCTCCAGTACCCGGTCGCTCAGCGGGATGGCCTGCTGCTGGCGGTCGAGCTGGAACTCGTGCCGCCGCGCCAGGGCCTGGAGGGCGGGAATGCCGGCGGTGATGGAGGGGTGGTGCCAGCCGGCAGTTTCGGTGACCAGCAGGGCCTTGAATTGCTGGGCCTCCAGGGCAGCGGTGGCCAGCAGCAGGAAGCAGAGCGCCAGCAGGGGCGCGGAGAAGGATCGACGTTGCATTCTGCCAAGGTAAGCCACCCGCCGCAAAAAAGAAGCGGGAGCGCAATCCATTGTTTGCGCTCCCGCCTGGGGTTTGGGGTGTGGGGCAGGACTAGTTGTAGCCGGGGTTCTGCACCAGGGCACCTTCACTGAGATCGATCTCCGTCTGGGGGATGGGGAAGAGCTCATTTTTGTTCTGGGTGAAGCTGGGCCGCAGGGGCTTCATCACCTCGAAGGAGCGGTTGGTGCGCACCAGGTCGAACCAGCGGTGCTGCTCCAGGGCCAGTTCCACGCGGCGCTCGCGCCAGATGGCCTGGCGGAGTTGGGCCTGGTCGGTAGTGGTCACGTCGGGCAATACGCTCGAGGAGGTGCCGCGGGCGCGGGCGCGCACCATGTTGAGGTAGGTCAGGGCTTCCTCCGGCCGGCCGATCTCGTTGAGGGCTTCGGCGGCGATGAGCAGCACGTCGGCGTAGCGCAGCACCCGGATGTTGCCGGGTCCGTTGCCGTTGCCGCCGGGGTGGTCGCTCACGTAGGCCTTCTGGTTGAAGCGCTCGCCCACGATGTTGGGGTCGCCCTCCACGATGCCGGAGCCGTCGGGCAGCACCTCCCCTACGTAGAGGATGGTGGCGTCGCGGCGGGGGTCGCCGGGCTCGAAGGCGGCGATGAGGTCGTCGCTGGGCCGGTTGAAGCCCCAGCCGAGATTGGGTACCCCGCGTACGCCCTGCACTTCGTTGTACTGGGTACCGCCGCCGCCGATCTCGAAGGCGGCCGCCTGTACTTCAAAGACGCTTTCGCTGCTGTTCTCCCCCTCCAGGGTGAAGATGCCGGCGAAGGTGGGATAGAGGGCGTAGCGGCCGCTGTTGATGACGGCCAGCGACAGGTCGGCCGCCTGCTGGAAGTTGCCGCGGGTCAGGGCCACCTTGGCCAGCATGGCCCGGGCGGCGCCACTGGTAGCGCGGCCTACGTCGACCCCGCTGTAGCTCGCGGGCAGGGCCTCGATGGCCGCCTGGAGGTCGGATTCGATGAGGGCGTACACCTCGGCTTTGGGCGCGCGGGCGATGGCGAAGTTATCCGGGAAGGGCTCAAGCAGCAGGGGCACGTCGCCGAACCACCGCACGAGGTTGAAGTAGAAGTAGGCCCGCAGGAACCGCGCCTCGCCCCGGAGGCGGGTGCGGACCTGCTCGTCGATCTCCGGCACCTCTGGCAGGTTCTGGATGGCCAGGTTGGCCCGGAAGATGCCGGTGTAGTAGCCGCTCCACACGCTGGCCGGGGCCACGTTGGTGGGGGTGAAGGTGAACTGGTCGATTTCCTCCAGGAAGAATCCGTCGGAGGTGAAGCTGCCCTTGTCGGAGTCGTCGCTGACGATGTCGGTCATGCCGATGAAGCTGAAGACGTGGGTTTCCCAGGACCGCAGCTGGTTGTAGACGGCGTTCACCGACTGCACCGCCTGCTCTTCGGTCCGGAAGAAGTTCTCCAGGGTGTATTCGCCCTGGGGGGTACGGTCCAGCACTTCGGTACAGGAGGTAGCGAGCAGCAGGAGGAGGCAGAGGGGTGTAAGGATCGATTTCATGGTTTGCATAGCTAGGGTCCTTTTAGAAGGTGATGTCCAGTCCGGCGGTCAGCGTCCGGGCGATGGGGTAGATGGTCCCGCGGTCAATGCCGTTGTCGAAGACGGAGCCATTGTAGATCTCGGGGTTGTAGCCGGTGTACTCCTGCCAGGTGACCAGGTTGGTGCCGCTGACGTACACGCGCAGGGACTGCATCCGGAGGCGGTCCGTCAGATCGCTGGCGAATCGGTAGCCGAGGGTGACGTTGCGCAGGCGGACGTAGGAGCCGTCCTCCACGTAACGGGAAGAGAGGGTTTCGAAGTTCTGGCCGGCGATGGTGATGCGGGGGTCGGTCAGGCTGCTGCCGGGTTCGGTGAAGCGGTCCAGGAAGCGGGCCTCGTAGTTGTAGGCGCCGAAGCGGGCCATCTGCTTGGCGTTGATGACCTCGTTGCCGAACTGTCCGGTGAGGTCGAAGGTCAGCTCCAGGCCGGAGTAGGCTACCGAGCCGTTGACGCCCAGGATCATGTCGGGGATGGCCGAGCCGAGCACCACGCGGTCCTCGGCGGCGGTAATCACCCCGTCGCCGTTCTGGTCGCGGAAGCGCAGGTCGCCCACGCGCTGGTTGCCGAGCTGGGCGAACTGGTTGAGTTCCTCCTCGCTCTGGAAGACGCCGTCGAGTTCGTAGCCGTAGAAGGAGCCGGCGGCGAAGCCTACGCGGGAGTTGGTACCGAGTTGTCCGCCTACGCCGAGTCCGCCGCCGAAGAAGTTCTCGGTGTTGCCGTCGAGCTGCAGCACTTCGTTGTGGACGAAGCTGGCGTTAGCGCCCAGGCTGTAGCGGAAGGCGTCGCTGCCGGCCCGCCAGGTGCCCGAGATGTCGAGGCCGCGGTTCAGCACCTCGGCCACGTTACGCACGGCGGGGTTGGCGCCGATGTAGTTCGGGATGGGCGCCTGGAAGAGGATGCCGCTGGTGACCTTCCGGTAGAGGTCGGCCTCGAAGAGCAGCTGGTTGTTGAAGAAGCCCACTTCCACGCCGATGTCGGTCTGGGTGGTTTCCTCCCAGGCCAGGTCGGGGTTGGCCAGGCTGGTCAGGCTGGCGCCGGGCAGCAGGATGGGATCCCGGCCGAACACGGCCCCGAGGCCGTTGGCTACGCGGGGTACGTACTGGTAGTCGCCGATGCGGTCGTTGCCGGTCTGCCCCCAGCTGGCACGCAGCTTCAGGCGGCTGATGAGGCCGTCGGCGTTCCAGAATTCTTCCTGGCTGACGTTCCAGCCCAGGCCTACCGAGGGGAAGAAGCCGTACTGGTTGTTGGCGCCGAAGCGGCTGGAGCCGTCGACCCGCCCGGAGACGGTGACCAGGTAGCGGCCGTCGTAGACGTAGTTCAGGCGGCCGAGGTAGCTCACCAGTCCCCAATCGCCGCCGGACACCCCGCCGGAGTTGGAGGCGGTGGTGACGTCGCCGCTGTTCAGGTAGTAGAAGGAGGGGTCGCTGCCCACCAGCCGCTCGCGGCTGCCGGAGATGAACTCCCCGAAGTTGTCCTGGTAGGTAAGGCCCACCACCCCGTCGAGGTGGTGTACGCCGAAGTCGTTGGCGTAGCTCAGGGTGTTCTCCCAGAGCCAGTTGCGGCGGTAGGCGTTGAAGACGCTGATGTCGCTCTCCTCGTTCTGCTGGCTGGCGCTGACGCGGAAGGCGGGCACGAAGTCGCGGTTGCGGTCGTAGTTGAAGTCCAGGCCGAAGTTGGTCCGGAAGGTAAAGTTCTCCAGGAAGGAGACGTCGGCGTAGGCGTTGCCCACGGCGCGGTAGGCCTGGCTTTCGTTGTTGCTGTAGAAGATCGAGGCCAGGGGGTTGCCGGTGTTGCCGATGGCGCTGGCGTCGCCGAAGTTGCCGTTCTCGTCCCGCGGTACGGTAATGGGGTCGGCGCGCAGGGCGGTCAGCAGGATGTTGCCGGTGCTGATGTTGTCGGAGGTGTTGTAACCCAGGCTGAGGTTACCGGCCACGTTGAGCCAGTCGGTCACCTGCCGGCTGTTGTTGAGGCGGGTGGTGAAGCGGTCGTAGGCCGAGCCGCGGATGATGCCCTCCTGGCGGTAGTAGTTGGCGCTCAGGTTGAAGGTCGAGCGGTCGCCGCCGCCCATGAAGGAGAGCTGGGCGTTGTAGATCGGCGCCTGCTGGAAGATGACGTCCTGCCAGTCGGTGCCCTCCCCGTACTGCTCGGGGTTGGGGAAGCGGGGCTGGCGGCCCTCGTTCACGTCGGCCTCGTTGATCAGGGTGGCGTACTCGGTGGCGTTGAGCACGTCGATGGTGCGCACCACTTCCTGGGTGCCGGTGTAGGCGCTGATGTTGATGGTGCCCTCACCGCCACCCTGCTTGGTGGAGATAATGATGACGCCGTTGGCCCCCCGGGCACCGTAGATGGCGGTGGCCGAGGCGTCCTTGAGTACCGAGACGCTCTGCACGTCCTGGGGGTTGAGGAAGGAGATGTCGTTCAGGATCATCCCGTCGACCACGAAGAGGGGGTTGGCGTCGTTGAGGGTGCCGATCCCCCGGATGCGGAAGATGGCGTCGGCCCCCGGCGCGCCGGATCCGGGGATGATCTGCAGTCCGGACACCTTGCCCTGCAGCGACTGCCCCAGCGACTGGGTGGGGATGTCGGTGAGCTGGTCGGACTCCACCACGCTGACGGCCCCGGTGAGGTCGTCTTTCTGCTGGATGCCGTAGCCGATGACGACCACCTGCTGGAGTACCTCACTGGCTTCGCTAAGGTTGACGTCGATGGTCGACCGCCCCTGGATGGCCACCAGGCGGGGGGTGAACCCGATGTAGGAGAAGGAGAGGGTATCGCGGCCGGCGGGCACGGTGATTTCGTAGCGGCCGTCGAGGTCGGTGATGGTACCGCTGCCGGTGCCGGGCACCTGCACGCTCACCCCGATCAGGGGCTCGGCGCCGCCGGTGACCACGCCGCTGACGGTCGTCTGGGCCACGGCCGCCGCGCAGCCGAGGAGGGTAAGGAGGGAGAAGATCAGTCTTTTCATAATAGATGGTTATTCGGGTAGGTCAGGGTTACTGCGCCAGCCAGCCGCCGGTGAAGCCGGCGCGCTCGAGTCCGCGGCGGATGTAGGGGTTCTTTTTCATCAGCTTCCACACCAGCTCCGAGCGGTGGTTCTCGATCTGGATCAGGATGGGTCCCTGGTCGATGCCCAGGTAGTCGGTGTCGTACCAGCCGTTGGCGTTGCCCTCGCCGAAGGTGTAGGTGAGGTTGAAGGCGTCCTTGAATCCGTAGGGGCCCACCAGGCTGTCGTACTGGGTGGTCCACATATGCTCCAGGGCGGCCAGGCATTCCTCGGGAGCGAAAGGCACCGAGCCGCCGGCGGCGGTGGGCGCGATGGTGCCGTCGTCGATGATGTGGTCGGCCGAGGCACCGCGGGCGCGGTAGGTGTAGAACTTCACCGGGCGGCCGTCCACCAGGGTGTCCAGGTCGGCGGGGCCGTCGCAGGCCGTCAGTCCCCACTGGTTGGGGCCGTAGCCGACGAATTTGCCGGGGTTGTCGATGGCGTAGGCGCGGTTGCTCAGGGTGCCTTTGCGGCTGTTTTCGAAGTAGTCGCTGTCGTGCTCCCGCATGTAGGCGTCCTGGATGCCGCGGAAGTCGATGTACATCTGGCTGTACTGGTGGCCGAAGAGGGGGCTGAAGTTGAGGTGGTCATACCCCTTGAATTCGGCCCATTCGTAGCCTTCCGACCAGCGCTCCCAGGCGTCGTCGGGCAGGGGGTGGGTGGGGCTGCCCAATCCGAGGACGAGCAGGATCATGGCTTCGTTGTAGCCGTTCCAGTCGGCGGGGATGAAGCCGCGGTCGGGGCGCCAGCCCATGCTCATGCGGCCCTGTTCGTTGAGGCTCCAGTCCCACTCCACGCGGCGGTAGAGGCTGTCGGCCAGCTCGCGGATGCGGCGCTCATCCGGGGTATTCCCGTCGAAGTAGCTCTGGGCGGAGAGGATGCCCGCCATGAGCAGGCCGGTATCGATGGTCGAGAGCTCCACGTCCTTGTAGCGCAGGGCCTCGTCGTTGGTCAGGAAGTGGTAGAACAGCCCCTTGTAGCCGGCCACGCCACTGGCGTCGGGGCCCTGGGGCAAAGACCACAGCTTCTCCAGCGTCAGCCGGGTGCGGGCGGCCGCTGCGGTGCGGGTCACGTAGCCGCGCTCCACGCCCACCAGGTAGGCCGTCAGCCCAAATCCGGTGGCGGCGATGCTGCTGAAGCGCTCCGTGGGCCAGCGGTCGGGGATCTGGTAGTTGTCGGGCAGGGCCGTTTCCCAGAAGTAATTGAAGGTGCGGCGCTGCAGTTCGTCCACGCTGAAGGCGCGCTGGGCTTCGGCGGTCGCGGCGGCCCCTTCGCTGCCGGCAGTGGGAGCCTGGCAGGCGGCGAGCAACAACAGCAGGGCCAGCGGTAAAAGTCTCATATTTCTTGGTTTTGAAAAACCTCCGGAGGGCAGGCCCTCCGGAGGTTGGTCACAGGCTTAGCGCTTGACGACGATGCTGCGGGCCAGGGGCAGTCCGCTGCGGTCGTGGGCGGTCAGTACGTAGGTGGCGGCGGGCAGGTCGGCCAGTGGCCACTGCACCTGCGTGCGCGCCCCCTCGACGTTGAGCTGCTTGACGGGCTGGCCGAGCATGTTGGTCAGGGTGAAGCGTACCGCGCCGTTGGGGTTCTCGATGGTCAGCTGGCTGCTGATCGGGTTGGGGAACACCCGCAGGGCGTCCAGCCGTACCGGGGTGAAGAGACCGGTGGTGTTGGCGCAGTCGCCACTGCCCACGGCGATGTCGTCGAAGTAGTGGGTCTGGGCGGCTTCGGGCACCTCGGTGCTGTTCGGGATCAGGGTGACGCGGTTGTAGCGGGCGCCGTCGGGCAGGAAGCTCATGTCGAAGGTCAGTTCCTGCCACTCACGGGGGGTGGTGTAGCTGGCCGGTACGTCGCCGCTGTTCGGGGCGCCGTCGATGCCCTGCTCGAGCTTGAAGACCACGGTGCCTTCCACGGGCATCCACACCTTCATGGTGATCATCTTCTGGCCGCTGGAGAGCACCAGGGGAGCGTCGAGATCGGCGTACATGCCGGCGAAGGTTTCACCGTTGGGGGCCTCCTCGAAGGTGCCTACGGTTTCGCTGGTGTTGATGCCGCTCTGGTCGGGGTTCTCGGAGATGATGAAGTCGTTGCCCTCGAAGTCGCCGTTGGCAAAGTATCGCCAGCCGGCCAGGGTGAAGTCGGCCG
This sequence comes from Neolewinella marina, assembly GCF_002631205.1. Lineage (GTDB taxonomy): Bacteria > Bacteroidota > Bacteroidia > Chitinophagales > Saprospiraceae > Neolewinella > Neolewinella marina. Next base: position 138,573 of record NZ_PDLO01000009.1, on the reverse strand, counting down.
ACTCAAAGGTCGAGATGCAGGAGTTCACGTAGGGCGCGCGGCGCAGCCGCAGGTTGTCGAAGTAGTAGGTATTGACCGCGGCGTTGTCGCCGCCGGCGCCGAAGAACATCACCAGGCGGGTGTAGCCCATGCCCTGGTAGGGGCTCAGGTCCACGGTGTAGGTGTTCCACTCTTCGGTGGAGGGGATGTCCTGGAAGACCTCCGCGGCCGCGGCGCTGCCGCCCTCGAGCTTGAAGAGGATCTGACCGTCGGTCGGGGCCCAAATGTCGACCAGCAGCTGGTTGTTCAGGCTCAGGTCGATGGCACCGCCGAAGTCGATGACCAGGGCGTTGAAGGCGCCGGGCTGGTCGTCGAAGGCACCCACCTTGGTGCTCTTGTTGGGGGAGTCGTTGCCGCCGTCGGGGTTGTTGACCACCGAGACCCACTCGCCGCCCACGGTGTAGTTGGCGTTGCGCTGGCACTCGAAGTCATCCAGGATGCGGGGGTCGGTTTCCACGTCGGCGCAAGCGTCCACAGTGCTCTCGCCCTGGGAGAGGTTGTCGAAGTAGTAGGTATCCGTGCCCGTGGTGTTCGGAGCGAAGATCAGGGAGATGCTCTCGAAGTCGGTGACGTCGGCGAACTCCTCGAAGTTGAAGCTCAGCGTCTGCCAGCTCTGTCCGGTAGCGGCGGTGGCGTCGGCGCTCTTGCGGCCCTCGGTGGGGCTGAAGAGCTGCATGGTCACCACGGTGTTGTCGTTGGGGGCCCATACGTCCAGGTTCAGCTGGGGGTTGCCGCTCAGGTCCAGGCCGTTGGGCAGCATGGCGTTCAGGGTGGCAAAGGGGGCCGGGCCACGGGTGTAGGAGCCCACGGTGGCGCTGCTGTTGCCCTCGGTGTCGGGGTTATCGATGGGCCCGTTGAAGGTACCGTTGTTGCCGCCGGCCGTCCAGGTCAGCTTGGCACCGTCCTCGAAGTCCTCAATGGCTTCGGCCGCCGGGGCGGGGGTGATGGTGATGTCGTCGATGTAGTAGATGTCGCCCTCGGCGTCGTCCACGCCGACGTTGAGGAAGAGCACGAGTTTCTTGTGGTTGGCGTTGGACTGGTCGCTGAAGTCAGCGCAGACCTCCGTCCAGGTTTCCGCCTCGTCTACCATGACGCGTACTTCCTTGTTCGGCGAGCTGCCGCCCTCCAGTTTGAAGAGGATCTCCCCCGTTACCGGGGCCCACACTTTCATGCAGATGTTGTTGTTGACCGACAGATCGATGGCGTCGTCGTAGTCGATCACCAGGGCGTGGAAGGCACCGGCCTGGTCGGTGTACTGCCCCACGCTGTCGCTGGTGTTGATGCCGCTCTTGTCGGGGTTGGCGATGACCATGATGTCGTTGAAGCCCGGCACGGCGTAGGTGGCGTTGCGCTGGCACTCGAAGTCGTCAATGATGGTGGCGTCCACTACGGTACCGGCGCAGGGACCGGCGGGGCTAACCTTGAAGTTGTCGAAGAGGTAGGTGTCGCCGCTTTCCTCCACCCCGTCGTCGAAGAAGAGGATGGCGCGGGTCGGCTTCTGGCTGGCGGTGCCGCTGAAGTCGAAGGTGTAGGTGCGCCAGACGTTGGCCGTGGCGATGTTTCTCTTGGCTTCGATGCTCCCGTCGGGGCCTTCCAGTTTCAGGATGAAGCTGGTGGCGGCACCGGCGTACACCTGGATGCTGAAGCGGTTGTTGGTGCTCAGGTCGAGGGGTTCGTCGAAGGTGCCGATGAAGAGGCTGTAGGAGCGGTCGTCGGCCTTGGTGTAGGAGCCCACGTTCGCGCTGGGGTTGATGCCCGTGGTGTCCTCGGGGTTTTCCACGACGCCGTTGTAGGTGCCGTCGACGGCTTCCCAGGTGACCACCGAGGTACCGTCGAAGTTTTCCAGCACGGTAGTCTGCGCATTCAGGCTCAGGGCCGTGGCGCAACAGAGAAGAAACAGTAGAAGTCTTTGCATGATGTGTTGATTTATAGAGCGAAAAAGAAGGTTAGCGGGTGATGAGCCACGGCAGGGTGAGGCTTTCGCCGTGTTGTCCGGTGACCATCAGGTAATATAAGCCCTGGGAGGGGCGCGTGCGCGGGTGCAGGGTTAATTCGTGAAGGCCGCCCGCCAGGGCGGTGGGGGTCACGAGGGTTTCCAGGGTGCGGCCGGTCACGTCCACCAGCTGTACGCTCACGGTCTGGGGGCGGGCCAGGGTGAGTTGCAGCTGGGCGGCTCCGCCGGCGGTGGCCGGATTGGGGAACACCAGCGGGCGGTCGGCGAGGAAGTCGGGCAGGGCGGCCACGGCGGTGGTGGTGTCCTCCACGAAGCCCACCGCGTCGAGGGCGGGGGCGATTTCGGGGCTCGACATGAAGAGATCCCAGAGCAGTCCGCTGCGGTAGTTCTCGATCATGACGATGATGGGCCCCTGGTCGATGGCCAGGTAGCTGTCGGCGTACCAGTTGGCGCCGATGTTGAAGGCGTCGTAGAATCCGTAGGTGCCCCAGGTGCGGTCGCCCAGCTCACGGTACATGTGCTTCAGGGCCGTCAGGCTCTTCTCCGGGGTGTAGGGCATGCTGCCCAGGGCGGCGGTGGGGGTGATGGTGCCGTTGTCCAGTGTGGGACTGTCGGGGGCGTGGGCCAGGTAGCCGTTCGGGTCGTCGCTGGCGGTGAGCCCCCACACGCCGGGCCCGTAGCCCGCCCGGTTGTAGGGGTTGGCCTGGGCGTGCTCGTAGTTGATCAGGGTGTGGTTGGTGTTGCGGACGAAGTAGTTGGTGTACTGGTCGCGCTTGCCGCGGGGGTCGAAGCCCAGGTAGCTGTAGTGGCTGAAGAAGAGCGGCCCGCCCTTACCCGAACCCACCAGCAGGGGGATGCCGTAGTAGCTGGCGTTGGTGGTGTAGTTGCCGCCGGCCCAGCCCGTGTGGTAGAGGGAGGGGGCGATGCGGTGGCCCGGGGTGGGGGCGGCCACGCCCAGCAGATAGACGATGTGGGTCTCGTTGAAGCCGCGGATGGGCAGGTTGATCTGGAAGTCGTGGTTGGGCGACCAGTGCCAATAGAGTACGTTGCCCACCTGCTTGCGGTACCAGCTCCAGTTGACCCCGGACCAGAGTTGGTTGACGTTCTCCCGCAGCCGCACCTCCTCGGGGCTGTCCCCGTCGAAGTACTGCCGGCTGGTGAGCAGCCCCTGGATCAGGAAGGCGGTCTCCACCAGGTCGCCGCCGTCGTCGAGCGGACTGAAGGGCACCACCGCCCCCGTTGCCCCGTTCATCCAGTGGGAGAAGGCCCCCTTGAAGGTGGGTACGGTGGTGAGGAAGTCCACGATCTTGTTGGTGCGTTCCAGGGCCTGTTCCCGGGTAAGGAACCCGCGCTCGGCGCCCACGATCAGGGCCATAAGTCCGAAACCGGTGCCGCCGCTGGTCACCACGCTGGTGGTGTTGCGCTCGCGGGCCATGCCGGAGACCGGGTGGCCGAATTCGTAGAAGTAGCGCAGGGTGTACTCCTGCACCATGTCCAGCAGGGCCGAGTCGCTCATCTCGTAGGTGGTGGCCGCCACCGTATCGGAGGGCTCACCCAGGCGGCCGTCGCGGGTGATGGCGCGGAGGAAGTAGCGGGTGGTGACGTCGAAGTCCCCCACGAAGTGGATGTAGCGGTTCTGCAGGCTGCCCGTCCCCAGGACGGCGAACTCACCCCCCTCCGCAGCGCCGTAGACGCGGACGCTCTCCACGGCGGGGTTGCCCGGCTGCTCCCAGTTCAGTTCCACGTGGTGGTCGTAGGCGGTGGCCTCGAGGCCGCCCACCGGTCCGGCCTGGGCGTGCAGTCCGGCCAGGGACGAAAGGAGGAAAAAACAGGCTAACCACCTCGGGGGCGCGGGTAAGAAATGCTGCATTTGCGGATCGACTAAGCGTGACTAGTGTGCAGGATATAACCCACACTTACTTCACCAAAGTTCTCTCCCAACCCCTTTAAAACCTAGAAAACGACCTCACCACGACTACGCCATGTGCACGATTTTCTCAGAAATCCTGCAAATACTGGTTGAGGTTGTCGTTGTTCTCCAGCTCCAGCTTCTTGCGCAGGCGGTAGCGTTTGTTCTCCACCCCGCGGACGGAGATGTGCAGCAGGGGGGCGATTTCCTTCGAGCTAAGGTCCATGCGCAGGTAGGCGGCCAGCCGCAGGTCGCCGGAGGTGAGCTCGGGGTGGGTGGCGCGCAGCCGCTTGAGGAACTCCTCGTGGACCTCGTTGAAGTGGGATTCGAAGATGGCCCAGTCCTCCTCGGTGTTCAGGTTGCGGTCGATGAGGTGGAGCAGCTTGTGGGCGGGCTGCCCCGTGCGGTTGCCGCCGGTCCGCGCCAGCTCCTCCTTCAGGTCCAGCAGCATCTCGTTCTTCTTGGCCAGGGTCAGGGTGGTGTTGGCCAGCTCCTGGCTCTTGCGGCGGTTTTCGGACTCCAGCTTTTCGTTGCGGGCCAGGATGCGCTGCCGCTGCAGCTGCCGCTGCCGCACCGCCTCCAGCTGCCGGGCCTGTCGCTGCAGCCGCTTGCGGTGCTCGCGGTAGAGGAGGTGCAGCAGCCCCGCCCCCAGCAGGGCGTAGGCCAGGTAGGCCCAGGCCGTGCGGTACCAGGGGGGCAGCACGGTGAAGGCCAGCTGGGCCGTGGCCCCGTACCAGTCGGCCTCCACCTCGAAGCGGTAGTCGCCCTCCTCCAGGTTGGTGAATTCCCGCTCGCCGCGGGTCGACCACTCCGACCACCCGTCGCTGAAGCCCCTGAGCCGGTAGCGGTAGCGGATGCCGCGGTCGAGCACCGGCAGGGCGTAGGCCAGGCGTACGTCGTTGTTGCGGTAATCAATACGGTCCGTGGCATCCCCGGCCAGGGTGAGCTGCAGGGGGTAGTGGGCCGGGGCGGCGTGGTCGCCCGGTCGGTAGACGGCGAAGCCGTCCTCCAGGCACAGCAGGTACTCCCCCGGGCCGAGGGCGGTCAGGTAGGGGAAGTCGCGATGCAGCCGCACGGGTACGGCCCCGAGGCGGGTGCCGTGGCGGTAGGCGGTGAGCCGGTCCGGCCCAACCACGAACCACTCCGCCGTGCCCGCCCGCCCGGGCAGCAGGTAGTGGCCGGCCGCCAGCGCCACCCCCCGGAAATGGGTCAGCGCTATAAGCGCCCCGTCGCGGTAGTGGTACACCCCTTCGTCGGTCTGCACCAGCAGGGTGTCGCCGAAGCGCGCCAGCAGGGGGCGGATCAGGTCGGGCTCCCGCAGGGTATCCACCCGCCGGATGCCCCGCCAGTCGTCGCTGAGCTCCACCCGGTAGGCGCCCCGCGAGCCGTGGAGGGCCAGTATCTCATTTTGCCGCCCCGTGGGGGCCAGGTAGCGCAGGGGGCTCAGCAGGCCTTCCAGCCGGGCCTCGGCTCCGCCCATAATATCCAGCGTACTCAGTCCGGCGTAGTTAGCCTGCAGCAGGCGGCTGCTGTCGCCGGGTACGGGGATGGTCTGCCAGCCGCCGGAGCGCTCGCTGATGCGCCGCGCCCGGTCGCCGCTGACCAGGAAGGTGCCGTCGTTGTGGCCGCAGAGCAGTCCGGCGGGGGTCTCCCGCAGCTCCCACACCTGTCCGGCGGTACCGGCCACGAGCTCGAAGCGGGCGCTCGCGGGGGAGTAGTAATACAGCCCCTGGTTGGTGCCCACGTAGAAGGTACCGTTATAGACCTTGGCCGCGTAGGCCGCGCCGATGGGCCGCCCGCCGGAGCGGTAGAAGCGCAGGGGCTCGCTGCGCACCACCAGGTCGAGGCCGCGGTCCAGCCCCGCCCAGAGGTTGCCGCTGCGGTCCTCGTAGAGGGCCAGCACCGTATTGTTCGCCAGGCCGGCCCCGAAGGAAAGCTGGTACAGCAGCCGCCCCCCGGCGTCGAAGCAGTACACCCCGCCGGCGATGGTGCCCACGGCCACCTCCCCGTTGCCCATGATCCGCAGCCGGTTGATCTGCTGTCCTGACAGCCGGGCGTCGGCCTCGGCCGACCAGGGCTCCAGCCGCCCGGCGCGGTAGCGGTATATCCGGTCCTGGGTCGCCAGCAGGGGCGCCGCGGCCGGCCCCGCCAGTCCTACAATGGCCCGCCCGCCGGGGTCGCTGCCGGGCAGCAGGGTAGCCGCGCCGTCGGGCAGGTAGCTCACTACCCCGCGCCCGGTGACGGGTAGCAGCAGGGTGTCGCCGGACGCGTGGCCCAGCATGATGGCCCCGGGCTCCTCCACGGTCGGCGCCTCCTCCCCCGCCCGCAGCCAGTACAGCCGCGAGAAGGACTGGAAGACCACCGTCCCGCCGGCCAGCACCTCAATGTTCCAGATCTCCTCCCCCTGCTCCCGCGCCGGCAGCCGGGCCGAGAGGGAAACGTAGTCGCCCAGCCCTACCCCACTCCGCGGAAAGTAGCCGAACTCCCCGTAGCCCCCCACGTACAACCGGTCGCCGCACCAGGCCACGGCCCGCACCGTAGGCCGCCCGGGCAGGGTGAGTACCCGCCAGTTCAGTCCGTCGTAACGCAACACCCCGCCGGAATTGGCTACGTAGAGCACCCCGTCGGGCGACTGGGCCACGTCCCAGTTCTGACTGCCCGCCCCGTAGTCCTCCTCGGAGAAACTGGTGGTGCGGGGGGTTAGTACCGGCAACGCATCTACCCCCTGCCCCGCCAGCGCGACGGACAGGAAGAACAGACAGCATAGAAGGACGATACGGAACACGGAAACGGCCGAGGTGAGTGAGGGGCTGCAAAACTACCGCTTGTTAATGGAGGGGAACAGAGGAATCCAGGTGTTCGTCCGTTGGTGGCAGAATGAGGAAGGGTGGTGGGGCTGCGCCAGGTTCGAGGCAGCTTTTCTACCAGGTTGTCTAAGCTGATGGACCTATAATAAAGACCTCAGGTGCATTCGCTAAATCCGGTCGGCGTTCAATTCACACCCGGATTCTTTGCGTGTACCCTTCACTGTGTGCATACCTGTCAATTTGGCCCTCGCCAATTCAAATCCGTGGCGTATTATTGGAGGGCGGGTGGTGCCTACCTGTCAATAATTGCGCCCATATTGCGTGTGGATGCGCAATGCGGGTGTGTTTATGTTGTGTGCAATAGGCCACATTTGGCGGCCATCATCAAACACTCAATTCAAAAAAAATTAATGAAACAAAATTAGATACTACGCTATTCACATCTTACGGGTATCAACTAAATTTAATATTAGAGAATGATGAGCGGGTTTACTTAAAAACCGTTTGACAATATTTATGAAATACATATAAATTAACTGTTGAGTAATGCATGACAGATCAGGTACGTGTTTGAACCCAGGTATCTGATAGAAATAGCACCTTAGGATGAACTAGTACAGGGTTGAACGATGTGTTCCCTCGCAATCATAGGGACAAATCGTCCACATAAAAAATCCTATAGATCCCTGTTCAATTGTGAAAAGTCCTTATCTTAGATGCCAATAACCTTCAAGGATACCATTATGAAGTCAACAAAATGGATGCTTTTGATTGCTGGCGCATCCGCTCTACTCTCAGGTGCAGGTTGCCCAAGAAATAGTTTGTTTGCGGACAAGTGTCCTCTGAGTTATCGTCTTGAATGGCAAATTGTTGAAGAGGGTGTTTCGGTCGATCAGCAAATTGAATTACTTTCCCAACTTAGCGCTGCGGCGAAAGCTGATGCTGACAAGCTAAATGACTTGGTTGGAAACGCCAGTGCAAAAGCTAATTTTAATACTGAATTTGAATTGGCCCGAACGGTTCAGTCGGAAGAATTTCGTAAAGCTTCGGTCAGTCAGGACGTATTTGATGAATTCGTGAAAGTTAGAACCTCTTCATGTAATCTTTGGGACGGTATACAGAATGGTTTATACGGAGAAGATGATGAAGCCATAAAAGAAGCCAGAAGATTGTTTACCAATATTCAGGAGAAATTTAGTGCTCTCGAGGAAAAAAAAAAGAGGTCGTAATTCTCCATAAGCTAGAATTAATTCAAGAAGCTGATAGGGCATTTCAAAGCGGAAATTACAATTTAGCACGACAACTGTACAATCAATTAGTTGCCGTGGAGGAAGATAACGATGAGTTTTTGATGCGACGAGGTTATTGTTTCAGAGTAGGAAGAGAATATGAAAAGGCATTGAATGATTATAATAGAGCTATCAAATTAAGTCCAAAAACTCACAATTATTATTCTAATAGAGCTGAACTGTATTATTATCTAGATCAATACAGTAATGCATTGCAAGATATTCAAAGCGCAATCACTTTATTTGGAGAAGGAAATGGCAAGTATCACTATAATAAAGGTATGATTCATCTTAAATTGGATCAGAACGAGGAGGCTTGTAGTGAATTTAAGTACGCATCCACTTTAGAATCTAGTGCAGCTACTCGACAAATAGAAATCCACTGTCAATAAAATAATGCTTCAATTAGTACACTTAATTGCTCGTAGGCGATCCTATTCAATCATTCTGTAGCACATTGATAATGTATTATAATGTAGCTGCTGATTTATTTTTGGCTTTTTCTATTGAATCTGATAGAGCTGTGATAAGGAACAACTATATGATGCACACAACACCGCCTACCACGTACAGCCGCCGGCTTAGATTTAGGGTGCTATCATTGCTTTGAATGTGGTCGGAAAGAAGGTTGACACCCGTAGTGTTTGCTGGTGGAGGCGGCCGTCGGGTAGGCCCCCGTTGGAGTGAAAGGCTACACTTCGTTTCGCCTTCCACTCCAACGTGAGCTGTCTACAGGGTGCCGGACGAAGGACATTTAAAAAAATGCCCTTCATCCACCACCTTGCCTTCGGCAACTCCAGCATTTGAAATATTTTTTGAGGCTACGCCTCAACATCATTCCAAATCCCGGAGCTGCGTGGGCAGCTCACGTTCGGCGCAACCATCCTAAGCACCCTAAGTCACAGGAAACATTTGTATAATTACGCAGATGAAGAAAATTGATATAGAAAAAATAAGGAATTGCACGCCCGCACTGACAAAGAGCTGGTCTGAGCAACGACTTGAAGCTGCTCTGTTTTGTTTAGACCACAATTCTCATAAGACTGGGGTTGAGTGTCTTGACACGAGTCAATCGTTGAAATATGAACTACGCTGGCATACCGAGATCAGTGAAGCCATGAAAAGGACGCATAATGACGTTCAAGATGCTACTGAAATGGGTGCCGAAGGGATGGCAGCTTTATTTGCCGATGAACTTACCCCGTATCAAATAATTATTCGGTCCGCAAAGAGGACAGGCATCGATTACTGGTTAGGTGATAAGCAACGGAAAATTCTCCTATATCAAAAGTCAGCACGTTTAGAGGTATCCGGCCTCATCAATGGATCAGATGCAGAGTTTGCTAGGCGCATCAAAAAGAAAAAGGAGCAAACAATGCAGTCTCGCAGTAGCAAACTACCCGCTTATGTAGCAATCACGGATTTCGGTAAACCTAGGATAGCGTTCGAAAAAGTATGACTATTTTAGATAAACATAATGAGGCTATGGATATTGCAGAACAAGCATTTGCTATTGTTCAGCAGAATCCTACCGTTGCTGCAGAATTATTTGAAAAAGCATATTATATAGAAAGATCTATTGCAGACACAATTGAAGCTGTAGAAGATAATGAACCGTCCCGCTCAATATTCTACAAGAGTGCAGCTTCGTTAGCTCTGAATGCTAAACTTTTTAGAGAAGCCGAAATTTCAGCTTGTCTCGGAATATCCGGTCGAGGAGATGATGTTGAACTTGATGAGTTAAGAGACATATTTGATCAAGTTAATTTCGAAAGGCACTTATATTTAAATGGTATAAGTTTAGAGAACAACCAATTCCAACTTTCATTTGTAGGAAATGAGGTTGGTTCAGGATATATTAAAAGTTCGGAGTTAATTGATAGGCTCAATATTATAACTGATTTAGCTAGAAAAGAAGTCGAAAAGAAAGCAAATAAAAAATTCAATAGTAGAGGCCGGCCCGGGAACGTTGTCCAGATGTATCCGCTGTATTTTAGTGCGGGTATGACAGGTAGTTACAAAATCATTATCCAAATTGGTAACTCTAAGAATGGTGATCTTTTATTTGGGGATAAGTATGCTATAGAAAACAGTATCATTACCTCGATAATAAGGAAAATCGACTATATTAATAGTAATAATTTAGAGGCACTAAAAGAGGAGTATGGGAAAGACGATCCCTACTATGACTTTTTCGTAGAATCAATTAAATCATTTGCACCTGATGGTGATAGAATTAAAATGATTGGCTTCACTACAAGCATTAATGGCGATGAAGTTCAGACTCGGTTGACTAGAAAGCGTACAGAAATCGGTGATGTATTCGAGATGGAGGAGAATCTGGAGTTCGATCTGGTAGAGGAGGGAACTATTGTTAGCGTGATTGGAGTTTTGGATTTGTCCAAAAGCAGAAAGACAACACATATATTTGAAATTATGGACGAGGAAGGTAGGTCGTATAAGTTTGAAGCATCTGAAGGAGAACTTGCTAGTATTGTGAGAGATAACTACAAGGACTTAGTTAAAGTGACTGGGAGAAGGAAAAAAGGGAAAAGAGAAGTCTATCTATTCGTGGATATTCAGAACATAGAGTAAAATGGGGAGTATTGCATAAAGTGTGTCAAGGGTAATTCTTAGGATTAAAGATTAAGAGAAAAGAAGAAGAAAGTCAAGCCCTCCCGGCCCTGGTTCTAGAACCAGGGCCGGGAAGGCTTGCGCCGCCGGCTCAGAGGTCCAGGCGCAATCGGTCGTCGTAGAGGATGGCCAGCTGGGCCAGGATCCGGTTCCAGTTGTGCATGGGCTTTTGCCACTTGGCAGTGACGTCGCGCTGTACGAGATACAGCAGCTTCATCAGCGCCGTGTCGGAAGTGAACGAGCCCTTGGTCTTGGTGACCCGCCTGAGCTGCCGGTGGAAGGCCTCGATGGCGTTCGTAGTGTAGATGACCTTGCGGATCAGCGGGCTATAGTTGAACATCAGCGTCAGGTTGTCCCAGTTGCGGCGCCAGGAGGCGATGATCTTGGGGTACTGCTTGCCCCACTTCTGTTCCAGGCGATTGAGGGCGTGCTCGGCCTTCTCGCGCGTCGTAGCGGTGTAGATCGTCTTAAGGTCCGACTTGGCTAAGCCTTTGGGGCCCCTTCCCCTAAGCCCGCTAGGTGTCCGTATAGGCCAGGTACTTCTTCGAGTTGCGGATCTGATGCACCACGCAGAGCTGGACGTCGGTCTTGGGATAGACGGCGGCGATGGCGTCCACGAAGCCCGTCAGGTTGTCCACGCAGGCGATTAGGATGTCCTCCAAGCCTCGGTTCTGCAGGTCCGTGAGCACCTGCATCCAGAACTTAGCCGACTCATTCTGACCGATGTAGAGTCCCAGCACGTCCCGGTAGCCCTCCTGGTTCACGGCGATTATTCCGTAGACCGCCTTGGTGATTACGCGGCCTTCCTCGCGGACTTTGTAGTGAATGGCGTCCATGAAAACGAAGGGGTATACGCTTTCCAGCGGGCGGTTGCGCCATTCCTCCAGCAGCGGAATGACCTTGTCGGTAACCCGCGAGATCGTCGCCGGCGATACTTCCACCCCGTACATCTCCTCGAGCCAGTCGCGGATGTCCCCCAGCGAACTGCCGCGGGCGTAGAGGGTCATGATTTGCCTTTCCAGGTCCTTGGGCAGCTGCTTTTGCCGTTTGCCGATCACTTTGGGCTGGAAGCTGCCGTTCCGATCGCGGGGTGTGGCGATGTCTATCTCGCCCAGCGAGGTGCGTACCCGCTTCTTGCCGCGACCATTTTTCCGATTAGGGACGTCTTCTTCGGCTAGGTGAGCGTCCAGCTCACCCTCCAGGGCCTGCTCCAGAAAGGACTTTAGCAGGGGCGTGAACGCTCCGTTCTCACCCAGCAGCCCTTCACCGTCCTGCAGTTTCTTGATCGCTTCCTTGCGGAAGGCTTCCACATCAAACTCGTGGTTTTCCATTTGCTTGTAGTTGTGTTACGAAAAGTATTGGTTCTTATCGTGACACACTTTTTGCAACGGTCTCCGGTCTCACGGTCTCACGGTCTCGGTACAGCCAGCCGTCACCGGCGATCACGGTAAAAGGCCATCCCCCCCCCTTATCCTTCCAACTCCCGGACCACCACGGCCAGCTCAGCTTGCGTGAAATCGGGTATCCCCCTAATTTACTGAGGCACAACCGGTCGGACCGCCATGAAAAGCCTCCTCTTTTTGCTAGCCCTACTATCGCTCGGAAAACTCGCGGGACAGGAAACAGCTGAACTTCCAGGCCCGGCAAAGGTGGTCACCCAGCACATTGATAGCGACTACATGAAGGGTGGGGTTGATTACCACGTTTACTTTCCCGACGCCTACGAGCTGGACTCAACCCTATCGTATCCGGTAATTTACTGGCTCCACGGAAGCGGTGGCTGGCCTCCCGGCGTGCTGAATATGCTGGCCGAACGGTTTCACGCGGCAATGCAAGGTGAGAAAATCCCCCCCGCCCTGGTGGTTTTTCTGGACGATGGCAAAAGGGAAAGTATGTGGGTGGACTCGAAAGATGGCTCCGTCAGGATGGAAAGTGTCATCATCCACGAACTCATTCCGCATATTGATACGTCCTTCAGAACCATTGGCCAGGCGCGGGGCCGGATGCTGGAGGGTGGCAGCATGGGAGGCTACGGCGCGGCCAGACTGGGACTGAAATACCCTGAGCTGTTTACCGCCATTTCACTGATCAATCCGGGGCCTATGCAGGAGATGCTGGACCCCGAGGAAGCCCCGGTAGCCGGAAAGGCAAAAGCACAGCAAACGTTGGACCGCGTATACGGTGGGGATACAGCGTTTTTCCGTCAGTTAAGCCCCTGGCAAATTGCCATTGATAATGCCCCCAACATTCGTGGTAACCTGGAAATCAGGATGATCCTCGGCGGTGCTGATCCCAGTCTAACTAATGTGCTGAAATTCTCTGATCACCTCGACCAACTGGACATTGAGCACTCCACCACCATCCTGGAAGGAGCGGGGCATTCGCCTAAAGAGATGTTTGCAGCCCTGGGCAACAGCTACTGGGAGTTTTTCAAGCAGAATCTTCCAACTCCAGAGCAGTAAACTAGCGGGTTCCGGTTTACAAAGTGTGCCCGTTCTACTCGCGGTTCAAAGCGGAATATGTGAAACAGGGTACCGCCTGCCTCTTACGCCCGCAAGAGGAAGCCACCGGCTCGGCGTTGAAGTTGACGAGAAACAGCGAATTATCCCCCTCCGGAAGTGGATACCCCAAATGACGTAGCGCCCCCCCAGCTGCAGAAATACCCGGCAGGGGCCAGCTGCGCCAATCCCTACAATGCGATTGGGCAGGCTTCACGTCCGACCCCGGTACCCGCGCCAGCCGCCAAACGGAAGAAAAAAAGGGGGCACCGACCCCAGGCCGGTGCCCCCTCCGGGCGGTGTGCGGTGGTGTTTAGCGCTTAATACCCCACGTTCTGGTTCAGCTCAGCATTCCGCTGCAGCTCCTGGTCGGGCAGGGGCAGCAGCAGGTGTTTCTCCTCGAAGACGGGGCCCCAGCTGCTCTTGTGGCCGATGAGGTCGACGAAATTGATGGCACCGTCGGTGGCTTCGGGGTACTTGCGGGTGCGGATCATGTCGAACCAGATTTTGAAGTTCAGGGCCAGTTCGCGGTTGCGTTCGGCCCAGACTTCCTCGACGAACTCCTGGACGGACAATCCCGACAGCGCGCCACTGATCTCGTCGGGGGACTGCCGGTAGTAGGCGCGGCTGCGCACCTGGGTGAGGTAGTCGACGGCCTCGGCGGTGACCCCCTCCGAGCGGGCGATGGCCTCGGCGGCGATCAGCAGTACTTCGGCGTAGGTGTAGGCGGCGACCTCCAGCTCGGAGTTGGCGGGGTTGGTGGTGCCGAACAGCGCCTGGTCGTCGTGCCACAGGTAGGGCTGGAAGCGGAAGGAGGTGGTGTTGCCGTCCTCGTCCGTGTAGGTGTTGTGCCAGAGCTGCTTGTTCTGGATGCGCAGGTCTTCGTCCTCGTCGTACATGGCCAGGAACTGGTCCCGCGGTTCGTAGGCCTGGTTGGTGATGCCGTAGTTGGTCTGGCTCGTCAGGGTCACCGGGTAGGTGTAGGCGGGGTAGCCGGAGCCGGCGATGCCAATGGCGAACTCGATGGGGTAGACGAACTCGGTGGCGATCACCTCCTGGCGGCGGATCTTGTTGTAGGCGCTGTTCTCGGGCACCACTTCACCGCCGGCATCGCGTCCGTTCTGGGCCAGGGCGTGGGCTCCGCTGTTGATCACCAGTCGGGCGGCGTCGGCGGCGGCGGCGTAGTTGTCGTTCTGCAGGGGGAAGCCGCTGCGGGTCAGCTGCACGTCGGCCAGCAGGGCGGCGGCGGCGGGGCGGGACACGCGGTAGCCGTTGCTGACCATGTTGGTGTTGGCCAGGCCAGCGGAATTCACGGCGAACTCCAGGTCCTGGACGATCAGGGCGTAGACCTCCGCGGAGGAGGACCGCGCCCGGTAGATATCGTTGGTCGATTCGTAGGGCTCCGTGATCAGGGGCACGTCGCCGAAGTGGCGCACCAGCATGAAGTAGGCCCAGGCGCGGAAGAAGCGGGCCTCGCCGAGGAGGCGGTCCACCTGGGCGTCATTCAGGCCGGGGGTGGTGGGGATGTACTTGATGGCGTTGTTGGCGCGGCTGATCTCGCGGTACATCTGCGACCAGTAGTCGTTCAGGATGGAGTTGGAGTTGATGGCGTTGAGCTGCAACTGCTGGGCGAAGCCGATGTAGGCGTACTGCCCTTTGTAGTTGTTCTCGAAGAAGCCCGACAGGTAGGGGCCGTACATGATGCTGCGGCCGCTGTACACCCCACCGTTCATCCACAGGGCGGGGGCACCGTCGCGGTAGAGGGCGTTGACGGCGTTCTCGGCGTGGGCGGGCTCGGTGAAGAACTGGTTCAGGCTGGCCGAGCTGCGGGGCTGCTCTTCGAGGAATTCCGAACAGGAGTACCCCACGCCGCCCAGGAGCAGCAGGATGGCTAGTTTGATAGCGTTCATGGTCATTTAGAATTTGAGGTTCAGGCCGAAGGTGAAGGAGCGGGGGCGGGGGTACTGGAAGAAGAAGATGTTCTGCCCCCACTGGTTGCCGCCCCAGGAGGTGGCCTCGGGGTCCAGGCCCTGGAACTCGTCGGAGTGGGCCACGAAGACGTTCTGGGCGTTGAGGTAGATGCGTACGCTGTTCATGTTCAGCCGGTCGAGGGCGCTGCCCGTCAGGTTGTAGCCCAGGGTGAAGGCGTTGCCCCGCAGGTAGGAGCCGTCGACCACCCAGTGGTCGTCCACCTCGCTGTTCTGCCCGGCCCAGGCCTGGTGGCGGATCTGCTGCACCATGGTGTTCTGGTTCTCGGGGGTCCAGGCTTCGGTGAGGATGGTCCGCAGGCCGCTGGCGATGCCGGAGCGGTCCTCCACGGAGTGGTAGTACTGCTGCATGATGTCGGCCCCGAGGACGAACTGCAGGTCGACGGTGAGGTCGAAGTTGCCCAGGGTGAAGTTATTGATGAAGCTGCCGGTCACGTCGGGCAGTCCGCTGCCGATGATCTCCTTTTCGGTGGTGCGCTTGGCCTCCCCGGGGATGCGGCCCACCTCGGCGGCGGCGTCGGCCTCGTCGGTGCCCCAGGTACCCAGGCGGCGGTAGCCCCAGAAGGAAGACAGCGGCTCGCCCACCCGCAGGATGGTCTGGCTGCCCGATACCCACCAGGGGCCCGACTCGATGTCCTCGTCGTTTTCCCCTAGCTTCTCGATGCGGTTCTTGTTGTAGTTGAAGTTCAGGTTGGTGCTCCAGCTGAACTGGTTAGTGGACACGTTCTGGGTGCTGAGCAACATTTCGATGCCGCGGTTCGATACCGAGCCGATGTTGTCGAAGATGGACCCGAAGCCGGTCGTCTGGGGCAGGGGGCGCGCCAGCAGCAGGTCGGTGGTGAGCTTGTAGTAGTAGTCCATCTCCAGGTTGAGCCGGTAGTTGAACAGGGCCAGGTTGAAGCCCACGTCGAACTGCTGGGTTTTCTCCCACTGCAGGTCGGGGTTGGCCAGGCCGTTGATCACGGTGCTGGTTACCCGCTGGCCGTTGATCAGGGTGGTGCCCGAGCCTACGGTGGCCAGCGACTGGTAGGAGCCGATCTCGGTGTTGCCGGTGACGCCGAAGCTGGAGCGCAGTTTGAACTGGTTGATGACGGGGTTGTCCGCGAGGAAGTCCTCCTCGGAAACCACCCAGCCCACCCCGACGGAGGGGAACCAGCCATACTTGTTGCCGGCCCCGAAGCGGGAGGAGCCGTCTACGCGGCCCGTCAGCGTGAGCAGGTAGCGGTCGTTGTAGCTGTAGCTCCCGCGCAGGAAGTAGGAGTTGAGCGTCCAGTCGCTGTAGCCCGAGCCGGGGGCGTCGGGCTGGCTGGCCGCGCCCAGGTTGTTGAAGCGGAAGAAGTCGTCGGCGAAGCCGCGGGTGCTGATGCCGAAGCTCTCATCCGTGCGCTTCTGGAAGCTGAATCCCGCCACCCCGCTGATGCTGTGGGGGCCGATGAGGCGGTTGTAGTTCAGGTAGTTCTCCTGCTGCCAGTAGCTCACCTGCTGGTTGCTCTGACGGGCGAAGCCCAGGGGGGCGGAGATGTTGATGAGGTCGCGCGGACTGTAGTCCTGGAACAGCCGGTCGTGGTTGTCAAAGCCGAACTGGGTGCGGAAGTTCAGCCCCTCGGCGAGGTTGAACACCAGGTAGGCGTTGCCGAACAGCTGGGTGCGCTTGGCGAGGCGGTCCTGGGTCTCCAGTACGTGGACCGGGTTGGCCATGGCCTCCAGGTTGAAGTTGCCGCCCAGGTCGGTGCTCTTGGAGTAGGTGCCGTCCGGGAAGCGGACCGGGAAGATGGCCGGCATCTCGATCATGGTGCGCCGGGGGGTCTGTCCGCCGCCGCCTTCCTCGAAGCTGTTCTCCTTGGTCACGTTGCTCAGCAGGTTGAAGCCGAAGGTCAGCCAGTCCTTGGGCGTGCCCTCGTAGGCCACCTTGCCGTACAGCCGGTTGAAGTAGTTGTTGAGCATGATGCCCTCCGTACCCGTGTAGTTGAGGAACACGCCGTAGGAGGAGTTGCTCGTGCGCTGCTGGATGGAGAGCTGGTGGCTGTGGGACATGGCCGTGCGTGTCACCTCGTCCTGCCAGTCGGTATCGTACAGCGGGTCGCCGTTGTCGTCGAAGAAGAGGGGATTGTCGGTGGTGAAGCCGGGATCCCGCCCGCCGGGGTATTTGGGGGCGTTCTCCATGCCGCGGCGCACGACTTCCAGCCACTCCTCGGCGTTGAGCACCTCCATTTTCTTGCGCAGGGTACCGGCCATGACGTAGCCGTCGTAGCCCACCACGATGCCGTCCTGGTTAGGACCGCGGCGGGTGGTCACCAGGATGACGCCGTTGGCCCCCCGCGCACCGTAGATGGCGGTGGAGGAGGCGTCCTTCAGTACCTCCATGCTCTTGATGTCGTTGGGGTTGAGGAACTGGATGTCCTCCATCACCACCCCGTCCACCACGTAGAGGGGGGCGGAGTTGGAGTTGATCGTCCCCAGGCCGCGGATCAGCACCCGCGGACTGCCGGTGGGGGAGCCGGAATTGAGAAAGATATTCACGCCGGCCACCTTGCCCTGCAGCCCCTGGAGGGCGTTGGTCACGGGGGCGCGGAGCAGTTCCTCGGAGGAGATGGTGCCGATGGCCCCGGTCACGTCCGACTTGCGCTGGGTACCGTAGCCCACCACGACGACCTCCGAGAGCGACTCCACGTTGGAGCCCAGGGTGATGTTCAGCACCGACTGCCCGTTGATGGGCACCTCCTTGCGCTCGTAGCCGATGGAGGAGACGATCAGGGTGGTGGCGTCGTCGGGCACCGTGAGTTCAAAGTTACCGTCGATGTCCGTTACCGTGCCCGTATTCGTGCCCTGCACCATGATGGTGGCCCCGATGAGCGGCTCGCCGGTCTCGGCGTCGGTCACCGTGCCGGACAGGGACTGTTCGGTGACATTCGATTGCACATAGGGGGGCGGGGACGCGGGTGCCGGGGAAGGGGCGAACGGCCGGGCGCTCAGTTGAGGCGCGGCGAGGACCAGTCCGGACAGGAGCAAGCCCATCCAGGTCCGCAGTTGCATGACCATAAGTGAAAAATTTTGCTGGGTTCCGGGTTGGGTTCCGGTTATTTACTCAATACAGTTTGTGTTGTGCCAATATTACCCCACCTGGGCTGAAACACCAAGCCATCCGTCGAATAGTGGGTACAAATTGCACATTTTATCCGATCAACACCGGACCCCGGTTGGGTACAACCGGTTGATTTACCGACATTAAGGGGTGGCCGGCTTACGGTTCAGCGGCCGGGGGCGAGGGGTTGGGTGAGTACGCCCAGGCATTCCTGGATGCCTTCGCGGAAGTTGCCCAGCCGGAGGTTTTCGTCGGGGGCGTGGATGCTGTTGTCGGGATTGGGGATCCGCAGCGATACGGCCGGCAGTCCGAGGAGGTTGACGAAGGGACCCATGGGCTGGGAGCCGCCGGTGGTGCGCATCCGCACGGGGTCGCGGCCGAGGCTCCTGCGCACCGCCGCCGTCAGCCAGTGATCAATGGGGGTATCCAGGTCGGTGCGGAAGGGTACCGAGCCCAGGCTCGCCGTGAAGGAGACCAGCAGGGGGTGGGTGAGCCGCTCCTCCGCGGTGGGCAGGCTGTCGACGAAGTGGTAGCCCCGCGCGGCGATGAACTGCCGCAGCAGATCGACCTGCCGCTCGCCGGGGGTTTCGGGCACGAGGCGCATGTCGATCTCGACGATCACCTCCTCCGGGATGAGGGTGCGCACCTCCTTGCCCGTCCAGCCCGCGCGCAGTCCGCGGACGTTCAGGCTAGGGTACTGCAGGGCTTCCTGGTAGGTATCCCCCAGGTCTTCCTGCTCCGCGATGCCGACCATCTGGCGGATCTCTTCGCGGGTTTCCGGCACCTTGTTCATTTCCCGCTTGTCGGCCTCGGTGAGCTCCACCCCGTCGTAGAAGCCCGGGATGAGCACCCGCCCCCGCTCGTCCTTCATGGCGGCCAGCAGGCGGGCGGCATGGAAGACCGGATTGGGGGCGAAGTTGCCGTACTGCCCGCTGTGGAGGGGGTAGGCCGGACCGAAGATGCGCAGGGTGGCGGTGGCGATGCCGCGGGCGCCGAAGGTGAGGGTGGGCTCGTTGCTCACGTGGCGGGTACCGTCCATGATCACCAGGAAATCGGCGGCGAATAGATCCCGGTGGGCCGCCACGGCGGCGGGCAGGTCATCGCTGCCGAGCTCCTCCTGGAAGTCCATGATCACCTTGACGTTATAGGCCGGGATGATCTCCTCCTCCTGCATGATGTCCAGCGCCGTGATGAACGAGATGGCGGGCCCCTTGGAGTCGGAGGCCGAGCGGGCGAAGATCCGCAGTTCGGGGTCCAGTTCTCCCTCCGGCGCCGGCACCGTGGTGTAGCTGCCGTCGGCTTCCTTGCGCTTCCATACGGCCCGGTAGGGGTCGGGCTGGTTCCAGGCGGCGGGGTCCACCGGCTGCCCGTCGATCTGCAGGTAGAACAGCACGGTGGGCAGGGCGGCGTCCACCGATTTTTCCGCGAAGAGCAGGGGCATGCCCGGGGTTTCCAGCCGCGTTACCGCGAATCCGAGTCCGGCGAACCGCTCCCGGCACCAGGCCAGGTTGGCTTCTACGTGCTCCGGGTAGTTCCCGTCGTTGGGGATGGCGAGGAAGTCGATGAGCTCGTCCACCGCGGCGGGCAGGGCGCGGTCGGTGAGGGCGGCGATCGAGTCCGTAGTCAGTGTCTGACACCGGGCGGCCATAGGCACCAGCAAGGCAAAAGAGAGGAACAGCAGAATGGGTAGTGGTTTCACCGGCAATGCGTTGTTCCCTTAAAGGTCATGACTTTCTTCGGCTTTTGGGGCGTTGGATGGAACCTGCGCGCCGGTGACTTATGGTAACGCCCGGCCTGATCGGGTAAATGGGCTGAGCGGCTCCAGGCGCGATCCTCCGTGGACCTCGGTGCCTCTGTGGTGGGAAAACCATTCGGGCCTGGAGGCCCTCAACCCGTGGTACCAGCGCAGTGAAGAATGGCCTCGCGGATATAAAGCAGCGCGATTTATTTCGTGACCGCGAGCACAGCTCACGAGCCACGCCCGGCCCTGGAAGGGACGGCTTAAATTAGCGGGGTCAATTCCAAGCACAGCGAGGAATGGGCCTCGCGGAAATAGTGACCGCGAGCACAGCCTACAAGCCACGCCCGGCCCTGGAAGGGACGGCCTCAATTAGCGGGGGTAATTCCGAGCGGAGTGAGGAATTGGCCTCGCGGAATTAGTGACCGCGAGCACAGCTCACGAGCCACGCCCGGCCCTGGAAGGGACGGCCCCAATTAGCGGGGTCAATTCCAAGCGCAGTGAGGAATGTGCCTCGCGGGTTTAGTGACCGCAAGCACAGCCCACGAACCACGCCCGGCCCTGGAAGGGACGGCCTCAATTAGCGGGGTCAATTCCGAGCGAAGTGAGGAATGGGCCTCGCGGGTTTAGTGACCGCGATCACAGCTCACGAGCCATGCCCGGCCCGGGAAGGAATGGGCCCCGCGGAATTAGTGACCGCAAGCACAGCCCACGAGCCATCTGACGACGAGCCCAGCCAAATCGTATCATTTTCACTATTTTTGAAACGATTAACCCACAAAACCGTGTCACTCTACAATTGGCAACACGAAGGTTGGCCCAACTTCCAATGGGACGCGCCGGCCATTCAGGATCGGCTGCAGCGGTACTGCCGGGACAGTGTTGCCCTGGTCGATCGTATCCGGTTGCTTCCGGAGGAAGAAGTGCACGCTTATCTGCTTGAGCGGCTGGTCGAAGAGGCCAGGAGCACCTCAAGTATCGAGGGGGAGATAATGAGCCGCCACGACCTGATGTCATCGGTGATGAACAACCTGAACCTGGGAGGTCATGCAAAAAGCGGACACGACCTGAGGGCCAAAGCAATCGGCCAGCAGATGATCCTGAACCGCGATACCTTCTCCCGCCCCCTCACGGAGAGCACCCTGAAATACTGGCACGAGTTGCTGCTGGGCTACGAAAACCGCCTGACCGCGATCGGCGAATACCGTCAGGGGCTTACCCCCATGCGCATCGTGAGTGGTCCGGACTATCGCCAGGAAATACACTTTGAGGCTCCCCCCGCGGACCGCGTGCCCTCGGAAATGCAGCCGTTTATTGACTATTGCAATACGTCCAGGCCCCAAACGGTGGCTGGAGTGACCAAAGCGGGTGTAGCACATCTCTGGTTTGAAAGCATTCATCCCTTTGAAGACGGAAACGGACGCATTGGCCGGGCCGTAATGGAGAAGATGCTTAGTCAATCCCTCGGCGTGTTCGTCCCCTTCAGCCTGTCACACGCCATCGAGCGGAGAAGAAAGGAATACTACGCCGCGCTGAATGCCTCAAGTCACAGTCTGGACATCACCCCCTGGATGGTCTACTTCAGTGAAGTGCTGCTCGAGGCACTCAACCATGCCAATCAGTTGGTCACCTTCACCTTGCGCAAGCACGAATACCTGACGGCAGTTGGCAACCAGCTGTCGGACCACGAACGCAAGGCCATCGGCAAGATGCTCGAGGCCGGCCCCAGTGGATTCCAAGGCGGGATGACCACGAAAAAGTACATGCGTATCACCCGGGTTTCTCAGCCTACCGCCGCGCGCGCGCTGAAACGGCTGAGCCTGATCGGCGCCCTCCTGCAGCGGGGCCGGGGACGCGCTACCCACTACGTGTTGCCCTTTGGCGGGGACGCGCAGTGAGGAATGGGCCTCGCGGATTTTGTGACCGCGAGCACAGCCTACGAGCCATGCCCGGCCCTGGAAGGGACGGCCTCAGTTAGCGGGGTCAATTCCGAGCGCAGTGAGGAATGGGCCTCGCGGATTTAGTGACCGCGAGCACAGCCTACGAGCCATGCCCGGCCCTGGAAGGGACGGCCTCAATTAGCGGGGTCAATTCCGAGCATAGCGAGGAATGGGCCTCGCGGATTTGGTGACCGCGAGCACAGCCTACGAGCCACGCCCGGCCCTGGAAGGGACGGCCTCAGTTAGCGGGGTCAATTCCGAGCGTAGTGAGGAATGGGCCTCGCGGGTTTGGTGACCGCGAGCACAGCTCACGAGCCATCTATCCACGGTAAAACAAGCGAAGGTGAACCCCTGAAGGCACTGAAAACCACGGCAGTTTTCTTACCACAGATTACACAGATTCTGTTTCGCGGATGAACACAGATAATTCGCCTGCGGCGGAATAGGGCCAACCACGGAGGGCACGGAAGACACTGAGATCTCGGGAAAGCGCTCCATGGATCTCTGTGCCTCTGTGGTGGAGAAAACCAATCGGGCCTGGAAGCCCTCAACCCGTGGTACCCGCGCAGTGAAGAATGGGCCCCGCGGATTTAGTGACCGCGAGCACAGCTCACGAGCCACGCCCGGCCCTGGAAGGGACGGCCTCAGTTAGCGGGGTCAATTCCGAGCGTAGTGAGGAATGGGCCCCGCGGGGTTAAGGCGGAGCAGTTGATCTCGTGAGCGCAGCTTACGAGCAATCTGATGACGGGCCGGCGGTGACGAGCGAAGCGGGCGGCAACACATATGGTAAATAGTACTTGGTACCTGGTAAATGGGCTGAGCGACTCCAGGCGCGATCCTCCGTGGACCTCTGTGCCTCTGTGGTTGGAAAAACCGAGCGAGCAGAAATCTGCGAAACCAAATCCGCGCAATCTGCGGTAAAAAACGAGCGCAGCGAGGAATGGGCCCCGCGGATTTAGTGACCACAAGCGCACCCCACGAGCCATGCCGGCCTAAACCTTATGAGTGCCCGGCAGCAAGCGCCGAATCACCCGCTCGATCGTTAGTCCCTGCACCAGGATGGAGAAGACCACCACCACATAGGTCATCACCAGGAACATCTCACGGTTCATCTCCGGGGCCAGGCTGAGGGCCAGGGCGATGGAGATGCCGCCCCGGAGTCCGCCCCAGGTCATGATCGCGTCGGTGTGGGGGACGAAGTCGAGTTTGCGCTCAAACACCTTCACGGGCAGCCACAGGGAGGCGTAGCGACAGAGCAGCACCACCGGGATGGCCAGCAGTCCGGCCAGGAGGTAACTGCCCTCGTAAGTGAGCACCAGCATTTCCATGCCGATGAGGACGAAGAGGATGGCGTTCAGGAGGATGTCGATCAGCTCCCAGAACTTGTCGACGTACTGCTCGGTGGTTTCCGACATGGCCGACTCCCGCACCCGGTCGTTGCCCACCACCAGGCCGGCGGCCACCATGGCCAGGGGGGCCGACAGGTGCAGCTGC
Organism: Neolewinella marina; assembly: GCF_002631205.1. Taxonomy (GTDB): domain Bacteria; phylum Bacteroidota; class Bacteroidia; order Chitinophagales; family Saprospiraceae; genus Neolewinella; species Neolewinella marina. The sequence continues at coordinate 115,201 of NZ_PDLO01000009.1, read as the reverse complement.
CCGGCGATCACGGTGCCGCCCATCACGGCCGCCAGGGTGAGGATGACCTCAACACTGAAATCGTCGATCGACTTCATCAGCCGGTAGGTGATCCAGCCGATGACCAGGCCGAGCAGGAGTCCGCCAAAGACCTCCAGTCCGAACAGCTCCAGGATGGCCACCGGATCGATGTCCTCCCCGGGGGCGGAAGCGATGCTGAAGAGGGTAAGGAAGAGCACCACGCCCACCCCGTCATTGAAGAGCGACTCCCCCACGATCTTGATCTCCAGCTTCTTCGGCGCCTGGGCCTGCTTCAGGATGCCCAGTACAGCGATGGGGTCGGTGGGGGAGATGATCGCACCGAAGAGGAGACAGTAGACGTAGGTTACCGGCGCGCCGAGCAGCTGCAGCAGGTAGAAGGTGGCCGTCCCGATGAGGAAGGTCGACGAGAGCACCCCCAGGGTAGCGAAGGCGATGATGGGCCACCGCTGGGCCCGGAGCTCCTTGAAGTTGGTGTGCAGGGCTCCGGCGAAGAGCAGGAAGCTGAGCATGTAGTCCATCAGCACCATCTCGAAGTCGATCTCCCGGATCAGCCGCGCCTCCGCCCGCAGCAGGGTATCGTCGAAGAAGCTGAGTCCCAACACCCCCAGGGTATACACCAGGGTGATGAACATCAGCCCGATGGTCGTCGGCAATTTGAGGAAGCGGACGTTGAGGTAACCGAACGCCGCCGCGAGGAGGATCAGGCCGGAGATGATGGGGTAGTAGTTCATGGTTGCTGGGTTTTGGTTGGCTGGTTGCGGCCCGGTGGGCGGTGGGGCCTCCTTGTTGGTGTGAGGTTGGTTTGGTTATTTCTGGTTGCTGGGTTCTGGTTAGCTGGTTACTGGTTGCGTTTGTCGTCGGACGAATTCCCGCAGCTTGCCCCGGGTTCGTCCGACGACTGGTCTGAGGTTATCTCTGGTTGCTGGTTGCTGGTTGCGGCCGTCGTCGGACGAATTCCCGCAGCTTGCGCCGGGTTCGTCCGACGACTGGTCTGAGGTTGCTGGGTGGCTCGTCAGCGGGTTCCGGGGGAGCCTACTCGCAATATGCGAAGTTCCGGCCGTGATTCCGTAAGAGCCCCCGCCCAAAGGCATCCACTTGCTACCTTATGGGCTCCAACTGAAATGACCTTGCATGGGAGTGACCGTACTGACCTTTTTGCTTTATACCGGATTCGTGGCCTTTTACGCTACCTGGAAGCTTCGCCGGAATAATCTGGATACGCAAGACGGTTACTTCCTGGGGGGCAGATCGCTGACGGGGGTGGTGATCGCGGGCTCCCTGCTGCTGACCAACATTTCCACCGAGCACCTGGTGGGGATGAACGGCTCGGCCTACCGCAACGGGGCCATCATCATCGCGTGGGAAGTCACTTCCGCCCTGGCCCTGATCGTGGGGGCGCTCTACTTCGCGCCGAAGTACCTGAAAATGGGGCTGACCACGATTCCCGAATTTCTGGAAAAGCGATTTGACGGGCTCACCCGTACGCTCGTGGCCCTCTTGCTGATCATTTCTTTCGTGGCTACCCTGCTGCCCATCGTGCTGTACACGGGGGCGCTGAACATTGAGGCCATATTTGAAATCTCTGATCTGCTCAACATCAGTGAGCGGGAGGGCATCTGGGTCACCATCCTGATCGTGGGGATCATCGGGGCGGTGTACGCCATCTTTGGGGGACTGAAGATGGTCGCCTACACGGATACCATCAATGGTTTCGGATTGCTGGTGGCGGGATTGCTCGTTCCCGTACTGGCGCTGTTGAGCATCGGGGAGGGAAACGCCCTGGAAGGCCTCAGCCGGGTTTTCGAGAACAGTCCCGACAAGTTCAACGTCATCAGCAAGGAGCCGGGGGTCGGGGAGGGGGCCCGCACGGCCATCCTGCCCTTCGAGGTACTCTTTACCGGGCTGGTCATCAACCAGATTTATTTCTGGACCATGCACCAGTCGATCATCCAGCGGGTGCTGGGGGCCGTGAGCCTGAAAGAGGCTCAGAAGGGGCTGCTGTTCACCGGCTTGCTCAAGATCCTGGTGCCCTTGATCATCGTCTTGCCGGGCCTGATCGGCTTCTACTACTACGGGGAAAGCCTGTACGACAACCCCGACAGCGTGTACCCCCTGCTGGTTAAGCGGGTATTGCCCCTGTGGTTGACGGGCTTCTTCGTGGCGGTAATGATGGGGGCCATCTTCAGTACCTTCAACAGCACGCTGAACAGCGCGGCTACGGTGTTCAGCCTGGGGATCTACAAACGCTACATCCAGAAAGACGCCGGGGAACTCCGGTTGGTGAAAGTGGGCAAGTGGACCTCCGCGATCCTGGCCTTTTTCGCCATCGGCATCGCGCCCTTCGTGGCCAATGCTCCGGCTGGTCTGTACCAATTGCTCCAGCAATTGAACGGCATCTTCTTCATTCCGATCGCCAGCGTGATCGCGGCCGGATTTTTGTTTCCGCGGGTGTCCGCCACGGGTGCCAAGGCGGGACTGCTGTTCGGCCTGGTCTTCTACGTCTTCCTGGACTACGTGCTCGCGGTGAACCTCCACTTCGTCCACATCTGGGGCATCGAGTTCGTGCTGAACATCATCGTGATGCACGTAGTCTCCCACCTGACCCCGAAGGATCCCAAATTCATCATGTACGACGCCGGAAAGCTCAACCTGAGCCCCTGGAAGTACGCGAAGGTTTTTAGCGTGGTGCTGGTCGTTCTCACCCTGGCGTTCTATCTTTCACTCGGAAACGTTTAACCGGGCAGCTACTGCTCCAGAATCAAGGCACCATGGCAGAGGAGAAGGTCTTCAGAAATTACGACGCGCCCGACGTATCGGTGGCGGTGCGGGAGCATTACCGGAAAATGCGCAAGAACCAGACGGTGGACTACGTGCAGCGCATGCACCGCAAGTACCTGAAATTCGACAAGCCCCTGGATCTCTGGGAGGCCATGCGCCACCTGAACAGCCTCATCGACGTCAGCGACCCGGATCTCGACCTGCCCAACGTCCAGCACCTCATCCAGAGCGCCGAAGCCATCCGGGCCGACGGGCGCCCCGACTGGATGCAGCTGACCGGCCTCATCCACGACCTCGGCAAGGTGATGTTCCTCTGGGGCAGCGACGAGGACGGTACCAGCCAGGCCGAGCAATGGGGCATGGTGGGCGACGTATTCGTGGTGGGCTGTGCCCTGCCCGATTCCTGCGTCTACCCCGAGTTCAACGCCCTGAACCCCGACATGCAGGACCCCCGCTACAACACCCCCCTGGGCATCTACGAGGCGGGCTGCGGCATCGACAACGTAGACCTGGCCTGGGGCCACGACGAATACCTCTACCAGGTACTCAACAACCACTCCACCAATACCCTCCCCGAAGAGGCGATGGTCATGATCCGCTATCATTCCTTCTACCCCTGGCACTCCGGCGGCGCCTACACCGAGCTCCTCGGCGAAAAGGACAAGGCCTACCTCGAGATCATCCGCGACTTCAACCAGTACGACCTCTACACCAAGAGCCAGAAGGTGTACGACCTCGAGGACGTGATCGACTACTACCGGCCCATCGCGGAGAAGTACCTGGGCACCGGCCCGATTTACTGGTAGGTCGGGACCCTCCGGGTCGAGGGGTAAAGTGTGATAATTGTAGCCCGGGCTGGATTTACCAGTTACCATCTCCGATTGGCGTCTTTGCCCGCTGGGTTCGTACGCATGACCGGACCCGCTGTAGTGTAGTAGACAAACGCCCGGGTTGAGGGCCTCCAGGCCCGATATATCCTTCCAGCCAGGGCGTCGGTTTCAATCGACCCAGCGGTAGTCCTTCCATGTACCTACTGTCCGGTCTTCGTCAAGAAATCCCGGGAAGGACAAGATAAAGATCCGGCCGGATGACCTTTCGGACCGCCCAGAGGTTCTCACCCCCATGCTACCCCTGCAAAAAATCACCTACTCCCTGGCGCTGGCCGGCCTGTTCGTGTGCCTCATGTATTTCGGCAAGCCCCTCCTGGTTCCGGTGGTGCTGGCTTTCGTGCTGTGGTACCTGATCAATGCCGTCGACCAGCTCCTGCGCCGGATCCCCGGCCTTGGCTCCCGGAGCCCGCGCGGCGTGAGCCTCACTGTAGCGGCCGTGGTGGTGCTGGCCGCCATCGTGCTGATGGGGAGCATGGTCGGCCAGCAAATCAATGAAATGATCGCCACGGCCCCCGACTACTGGCGCAACCTGGAGCGGCAGTTCGGCCGTATTCTCGTGGCCCTGGGCTACGACGAGGCCATCACCCTGAGTGCGCTCTACGGGGAGCTGGACATCAACGAATACCTCCTGAGCCTGCTGGCGGCTTTCACCATGGCCACGCGGCAGTTCCTGCTCGTCCTGCTGTATACCCTCTTCCTGCTGGTGGAGCAGCACACCTTTCCGCAAAAGCTGGCCTCCCTGCGGCTCAAGCCCCGGCGGAGTGCCCGTCTGCAGCTGCTGCTCGGCAAGCTCAACCAGGCCATCCGGGCCTACATCGGCGTGAAGTTCGCTGCCTCCTTTGCTACCGGCTTGCTGAGCTACTTCGTCATTGAGTACGCCGGACTGGATTTCGCCATCTTCTGGGCCTTCGCCATTTTCGCCCTGAACTTCATCCCGACCATCGGGTCCATCGTCGCCACGGTGCTGCCCAGCCTGATGGCCTTCGTACAATTCGACTACCTCACCCCCTTCATCATCGTGGCGGCGGGGGTCGGCCTGATCCAACTCTTCATCGGCGGGCTCCTCGAACCTCGGCTGTACGGGAACGCGCTGAACATCAGCCCCTTCGTGATCATCTTTTCGCTCATCCTCTGGGGCCTCCTCTGGGGCGTGGTGGGCATGCTGCTTTGCGTACCGATCACTTTCGTGCTCATCACCTTCCTGGCCCAGTTCCGGTCGACCCGGCCTATTGCGGTATTGCTTTCGCGGCGGGGCCAGGTGTAAAACAGGCACCTGCGCGCCGCCGCCCGGCTTGTTGTTTGCTCGGCCTACAAGGCCTCGACCTCAGGTGCGCCGCTCCGCCACCGCCAACCCCACGCACGCCAGCCCGTAGGCGACCAGGATGCCCAGCCACGCCTGCAGCCCCCACCGCAGTCCGTAGCTGAAGAGGATGGGCGCGGCGGCCGAGCTCACGACCACGAAGAGGCGGACCGTGCTCTTGATGCTGCCCAGGAAGCGCGGGCCGTAACGCTCCGCCCACAGGGCCGGGGTGTTCACCGAATCCATGCCGCCACTCACGGCCATCAGCCCGAAAAATACGGGTACCGACCAGCTGTCTTCCACCAGCAGCAGCACGAGCAGTCCCGCCACGGCCGGCAGCAACACGAAGCGCAGCAGCCGCGTGGGCCCCACCCGGTCGATGAGATCGCCGCCGAAGAGCAGGAAGGCCACCCGCACGAGCCCGTAGGCACTCAGTCCGTAGGCCATGGTTTCGGCCGTGTAGCCACGTTGCTCGGCGATAACGGATTGGTTGAAGACCAGTCCGGTGAATACGAAGGGGATAAAGAGGATGATGGGTAATATCAGCTGGAACCGGCGGTCCTTCAGCACCTGCGTCCGCGTCCAGGAATCCTCCTCCACCGCCGCGGGCGCTTCCCGTCGCTGGGCCTCGGCCACCGTATCGGCCCGCTGGAAGTCGTCGTAGCGCCGCACCAGCAGCCACACGGCGGGCACGAAGATCAGCAGCACCGCACAGCCCGCCATGAGCCACACCGGACCGTAGCCGTAGCTCACCATGGCGTAGGTAGCCAGGGGCGGCAGCAGCACCTCGGCCACCGACAGCCCAATGATGGACAGTGCCAGCGCCCGACCGCGCCGCGCATTGAAAAAGCGGCCGATGGTGGTGGAGCCAATCAGCGGCAACACCCCCTGTCCACCCAGCCGTACCACGAAGAGGCCGGCCACTAGCAAGAGGGTTTCGTCGGCAAACGCCAGCAGCAGGGTGCCCACGATGAGGCAAAAGGCGGTGACCGTGGAGACGTAGCGCACCTTGAGCCGGTCGATCTGCCGGCCAATCAGGGGCAGGATAAAGGCCGCCACCAGGGTGACGCCGGAGTACAGGCTGGCGAAGGTGCTCTCGCCCCAGTCCATCCGCTCCGTCATTCGCGCCACGAACAGACTGATGAAGAAGGTCTGCCCCACGAAGCTGAAGAAGAAGTGGAGGAAGCCGAAGGTTAGGTACCTGGGGTTCATTGAGGGGTCAATAAGTCAAGGGGTTAAGGGGTCAATAGCAGGGCATTTACCCCTCGCTTCGCTCGGGTAGGGGAAGGTACAAGGGGTGAAGGAGTGAAGGGGTTAATAGCACGACATTCGTCCCTCGCTTCGCTCGGGTGGGGGGAGGTACAAGGGGTGAAGGAGTGAAGGGCTGAAGGGGTGAATAGCACGGCATTTATCCCTCGCTTCGCTCGGGTGGGGGAAAGAGCCAGGGGTAAAGGGGTCACGGGGAAAAGTCAGGACTTGCAAATGGAGACAAGCACTGCGGGCCCTTGACTCCTTGACCCATTCACTCCTTAGCCTCTTCGCTAGGGCCGGAGAAGATACTAGGGGTCAGGGGCAAAGCCAGGACCTGCAATAGAGGCAAGCACTGCGGGCCATTGACCCCTTGACCCATTAACTCCTTAGCCCCTTTGCTAGGACCGGAGAAGATACAAGGGGTCAGGGGCAATGCCAGAACTTGCAATGGAGGCAAGCACTGCGGGCCATTGACCCCTTGACCCATTAACTCCTTAGCCCCATTGCTAGGGCCGGAGAAGATAATAGGGGTCAGGGGCAAAGCCAGGACCTGCAATGGAGGCAAGCACTGCGGGCCATTGACCCCTTGACCCATTAACTCCTTAACCCATTGACCCATTTCACTCCTTGACCTCACCCAGCTCCCCGAACAGGCTCAAATTCGCGGCGCGCACTTCCTCCTGGAAATCGCGTAGGTCGCCGGTGAGGAAGGCGTTGACCTGGCGGACGAAGTCGTCGCCCTTCTCGGAGAATTGCTCCAGCATCAGGCGGGCCATCTGGCTGGGTTCGCCTTCGATCTGGGTGATGTAGTTGCGGGCGCCGTAGAGGTAGGCCTGGAGGTTGGTGGGGTTGCGCTGGATGCCCTTCAGGTCTTCGGGTTCGGTGACGATCTCCTCGAGGCGGTCGATGTGCTTGAGGAGCTCCTTGCGGTGGTCGGCCAGGGTGTCCTTGACGGCCTTCGGGGCGTTGCTGGCGGCGTCTTCCACCCGCTTCAGGCTCTTGCGGGCCTCCTGCAGGCGGTTCCAGGCGGCGGTTACCTGGTTTACTTCGGCTTCCAGCTCGGCGTACATCCGGTCGCGGGCGGCGTAGCGGGCGCTGCCCTGGTAGTCGTCGCGGGGATCGGCGTGGAGGGTCACCAGGGTTTCACCGGTGTGGTCGCCGTAGGTCATCAGGATGCGGTAGGTACCGGGGGTGACGGAGATGCCGTTCAGGGCGTCGGCGTCTTCCTTCCGCTCGCGGCGGCTGGGGGTTTCTACGCCGTCGCGGCGCAGGTTCCAGGAAGTCCGGTTCATGCCCCACCGCGGCTTTTCGGTGTAGGTGCGGATGGTGTCGCCGGTCTGTACGTCGATCACCTGGATCTTCACCTTTTCCTTCGGGGCGGGGATGGGGTCCACCTCGTCGTCGGGGTTGGCAAAGGCCTTCCGCAGGCTGCCGGTTTCGCGGCCGGGAATGTCCTCCTTGATCTCGGGGTCGATGATGGAGAAGCGGGTCAGCTGGCTCACGTCCACGGAGTCGGGATCCACCATTTCACCGGGGCCGCCGGGGCGTACCCAATACGTCAGCATCGCGCCGCCGGGGCGGTCCTCACCCTGGAATTGTCCCTGGGCGTAGAAGCGGGTGCCCTGGTAGGAGCGGGTTTCCCAGGCGTAGGCGTCCGGGGCCGGGAAGAGGCGGAAGGAATCCTGCAGGATCTCGGCGCCCTCACGGGCCATTTCGCGGAACGGGCGGATATCGTCCAGGATCCAGGCCGCGCGGCCGAAGGTGGCGATGATCAGGTCGTGCTCCCGGGGGTGGATCTTGAGGTCGCGGGTCGACACGTGGGGGAAGCCGGCGTCGAAGCGGGTCCAGCTGTCGCCGTAGTCGAGGCTGTACCAGAGCCCCTGGTCAGTGCCCAGGAAGAGGAGGTTTTCCTGCACGGGGTCCTGCACGATGGCCTGGGCGTGGCCGCTGACCTTGTTCTCATCTACGATGCGGGTGAAGCTCTCCCCGTAATTCGTGGTGTGGTACACCATGGGTCGGTAGTCGCCGCGGCGGTAGTCGTTCACCACTACGAAGGCTTCGCCGGGATTGATGGGGGAGGCCTCGATGTAGGGGATCCAGCTGCCGGGGTTCATGCCGGTGAGCTTGCTGGTGAGTTCCGTCCACTCCTCTCCGTCGTTGCGGCTGATGTGGAGCCGTCCGTCGTCGCTGCTCACCCACAGGGTCTGGGGTTGCATGAACTGGGGCGGGGCGGGCACGATGGCCAGCAGGGTGGTGTGATTTTCGGCTTGGGTGGCGTCGATGGTAAGTCCGCCGCTGATGTCCTGCCGCTGCTTGGTGGAGTCGTTGGTGGTCAGGTCGGGACTGATGATCTCCCAGCTCAGGCCGGCGTTGGTGCTCTTGTGGACGTACTGGCTGCCCATGTAGATGGTGTTCGGGTCGCGGGGCGACTGGGCGATGGGGGCGTTCCAGTTGAAGCGGAGGAATTCCCCTTCGGGGTGGACGGGCCGGATGAAGGTCGTCTTGCCGGTGCTGCGGTCCACCTTGCCCAGGGCACCGCCCTGGCTGGCGGCGTAGACCACGTCGGCCTCGTCGGGCTTGAAGATGATGTCGAAGCCGTCGCCGAAGTACACTTCCTGCCAGTCGGCGTCGGTGACGCCGCCGCTCTTCAGGGCCTGGCTGGGGCCTACCCAGCTGCCGTTGTCCTGCATGCCGCCCCCGATCAGGTAGGGGTAGCTCATGTCGTAGTTGATGTGGTAGAACTGGGCCAGGGGCAGGTTGGCGGCAAAGCGCCAGGTTTCCCCGCCGTCGTGGCTGAAGTTTAGTCCGCCGTCGTTGCCCTGGATGATGTGCTCGGGGTTGTCCTCATCGATCCAGAAGGCGTGGTTGTCGGGGTGGACGTTGTTGCCGTAGTTGGCGATTTCGCGGAAGGTCTTGCCGCCGTCATCCGATTTGCTGATGTAGGTAGCGATGTGGAACACCCGGTTCGGGTTCTGGGGGTCTACGTAGATCTCGGCGTAGTAGAAGGGGCGGTCGCCGACGTCCTTGGTGGTCACCAGGCTGAAGGACTGGCCGCCGTCGGTGCTTTTGTACAGTCCGTTTTCCTTGGCTTCCACCAGGGCGTAGACGATGTCGGGGTTGCTGGCGGCGATGGCCAGTCCGATGCGGCCGAGGTTGCCCTTGGGCAGGCCATGCTTGGCGGTGCGGCGCTCCCAGTTGTCGCCGCCGTCCTTGGAGATCCAGATGCCGGAGCCCGGTCCGCCGGAGTTGAAGAACCAGGGGTCGCGGTCGAAGGTCCAGGTGGCGGCGATCAGCTTGTCGGGGTTGGAGGGGTCCATCACGAAGTCAGCGATGCCGGTGCCCTCGTCGACGTACAGGACGCGCTCCCAGTTCTTGCCGCCGTCGGTGGTTCGGTAGACGCCGCGCTCGGGGTTCGGTCCCCACATGCTGCCCATGGCACCTACGTAGACGGTGTTCGGGTCGGTGGGGTGGGTGAGGATGCGGTGGATGTGGCGGGTATCTTCCAGTCCCATCATCTCCCAGGTGGCTCCGCCGTCGAGGCTGCGGTAGATGCCGCCGCCGTAGTTGGCCGAGTTGCGGGGGTTGCCTTCGCCGGTGCCGGCCCAGATGATGCTGGGGTTGGCGTCGCTGACGGCCACCGCTCCGATGCTGAGGTACTTCTGGTCGTCAAAAATGGGCGCGAAGCTCGTGCCGCCGTTGGTGCTTTTCCAGAGTCCGCCAGAAGCCGTGGCTACGTAGATCAGGTCGCGGTCCTGGGGGTGGACGTCGATGCCCGTTACCCGCCCGGACATCCCGGCCGGGCCGAGGGAGCGGGGCGCGAGGGCTTTCCAGTAGGTTTCGTTGAGGTCCTGGGCCAGGAGCAGGGCGGGGGCGCAGGTGCAAAGGAGAAGGGTGAGGAGCTGGGTGATTCTGGTCATGGATTGGAGCTAAAGCTGGCAAGATAGCCTGCGGCTGGCAGACATCGGATGTTGTCCGCACGCCAAGCTGTCAGACATCGGATGTCTGACAAAATGTCAATCCTATGTTTTGCTGGGGTTTCCGAATGTGCCCAATTGATATTTCTCAGAAATCGGGTAAAAACATGACCCACAGCCCTGTCAGACATCGGATGTCTGACAAGATGACACCCCTCCAACATCCGATGTCTGGCCAAACAAACCCTACCCCCCCACCAGGTGTATACAATAGCGTGCTACGCCGCCTCGCCATACTCCCGATCCGTTTCTACCAGGTGGCCCTGTCGCCCCTGATTGGGCCGCGGTGCCGCTACGATCCTACCTGCAGCCACTACGCAGTGGGCGCCATCCAGGAATGGGGCGTCCTGAAGGGCAGCTGGCTGGCCCTCAAGCGCATCGGCCGCTGTCACCCCTGGGGCGCCTTCGGACCGGACCCGGTGCCCAAAAAGCCCCGCCGGGAGGAGTAACTTCGGAGGCCGGCTTGCATCCCCTAACACCTCGCTTATGATCCGACTACTCGCCCTGCTCCTGGTTTCCTCGGCCCTATCCGCCCAGGGCATCCAATTCTTTGAGGGCAGCTGGGACGAAGCCCTCGCCAAGGCCGCGGCCGAGGACAAGCTCATCTTCGTCGACGCCTACGCCGAGTGGTGCGGCCCCTGCAAGGTGATGGCCGCCAACGTGTTTCCGGACGCGGAGGTAGGCACCTTCTTCAACGCCAACTTCGTCAACGTTCAGTACGACATGGAGAAGCCGGAGTCCGCCGCTTTCCGCGAATTCCACCGTGCCCCGGCCTTCCCCACCCTGCTGTTCATCGACGCGAACAACGAGCCCGTCCACCGGGTCATCGGCGCCCGCCGCGCCCCCCAGCTGCTCGACGATGCCCGCACGGCCCTGGAACGGGTCGATAACCTGGACGCCCTGCAAAAAGATTACGACGCCGGCCAACCCGGCGCGGCGCTCAAACTGGTCCGCGCCCTGGTCCGCCGCGGCGAACCCCACCTCAAGATCGCCAACGACTACCTGCGCCGGCCCGACCTGGATTTCACGGAACCCGCGAACCTCCGCCTCATCTTCGTCGCCACGACGGAGGCCGACAGCAGGCTGTTCGACCTGCTACTGGAGCACCGTGACGCCATCATTGGCCTGGAAGGACGGGAAGCCTACGACGACAAGGTGGCCGCCGCCCTGCGCGCCTCCTTCGACAAGGCCCTGGAATTCAACAGTGAACGGCTGATGGCCGCCGTGGTCGACAAGGCCGCGCTGTTCGACAAGGACGAAGCCCGCCGCCTGGAATCCGAAGGTGAATTCGCCTTCTCCCTGCGCGGATCCGACGTCCAGAAGGTGTATAAAGCCGCCCGCAACTACCTTAAACGCGGGGCCGCGGGCGACGAAACCCGCTTGCGCAACCTCTTCGGGGCCCTGGAGAATTCCAACTTCATCGACCACACGGTCATCATCGATCTGGCAGCCGAAGCCCTGGGCGAAGCCGCCGGACTCGCCGCCGAAGGGTGGCGCGACTACTACAACCTGGGCCGCTTCCTCCAGAAACGCCAGCGCTACGATCAGGCCCTCGAGGCCGCCGAGCAATCGCTGACCGCCCTGGGGCCCAATGGCCGCGACAACTACCGCCGCGCCATCCAGGACCTGGCCGACCAGCTCCGGGCCCAGACCAAATAGCGGCGTAGCTTTGCGGGCATGTACCCGGATCTCAGTTACCTGCTTCACGACCTCATCGGCACGGCCCGCGACAATGCCTTCAGCATCGTCAAGACCTTCGGGCTGTTCCTGCTGCTCGCCTTCCTCGTCGCGGCCCGACTGCTCAAGTGGGAACTCCAACGGCGCGAGCGCCTCGGGCAGCTGCCCCCGGAACCGACACTGCAGATTCCCGGGCAGACGGTCACCATGGCCGACTACATCAGCAACGCCATTATCGGCTTCCTGCTGGGTTTCAAACTGCCCTACGTGGCGGCTAACTTCACCGCCTTCCAGCAGGATCCCGCCGGAACGCTGCTCTCCACTGAGGGCTACTTCCTGGGCGGACTGCTCGGGGCAGCCCTCCTCTTCGGCTACTACTATAACATCGGGCGGAAGCAGAAAAACCTCCCCGTCCCCCAGCCGGTGAACGTCTACCCCAGCGACCGCGTCGGTCCCATCACCATGGTGGCCGCGGTGGGCGGACTGCTCGGCGCCAAGCTGTTCGCCGTGATCGAATACTGGGACCGCTTCCTGGAGAATCCGCTGCGGGAGCTCTTCAGCGGCGGCGGACTGGCCATTTACGGGGGCCTCATTGGCGGCGGACTGGCGGTGTACTACTACCTGCGGCGGCACCGCATCCCGGTGGTCCCCATCCTGGACGCGGTGGCTCCGGCCCTCATCGTCGCCTACGGGGTGGGGCGCATCGGCTGTCAGCTGAGCGGCGACGGCGACTGGGGCACGGCCATCGGCGCCATCCCCGAGGGGTGGTTCCTGCCCGATTGGCTCTACGGCTACGATTACCCCCACAACGTGCTCAACCGCGGGGTACCCATCCCCGGCTGTACGGTCGACTACTGCAGCGTGCTACCCGAACTGCACTACCCCACGCCGGTGTACGAGACGCTGATGGCCTTCGCGATCGGGGGCATCCTCTGGGCAGTGCGCAAGCTCCTCACCATCTGGCCGGGTGCCCTGTTCTGCATCTACCTTTTCCTGAACGGGGTGGAGCGCTTCTTCATCGAGTACGTGCGGCTCAATGACCTTTACGACGTGCTCGGCCTGCAGCTTACCCAGGCCCAGATCATCGCCATCGGCTTCATGTTGACCGGAATAATCGGGGGAATAGTAGTACGCCGCCGGGGTCGGGTGACAACATCGGATGTCTGACTTTTTGGCGGGGGCGCGGGTGCCTGATTCCGGGGTATATTGCCGGTAAAATCGATGATTCGGGCGCGAAAAACCGTATTTTCGTGAGAAAACGCCAAAATTGACCGCCTCCCCCCAACAACATCGGATGTCTACGACATCCGATGTCTGACAAAGTGACACAACCGCAACGACGCCGCCCAGAACCAAGCATAAAACATAATTTTCAAAAATTGGTCAACCAAAATTTGGTTAACCAATTCCAGTCCTTATATTTGTTCGGCCCGCCGGTTAGTCCGCGGTACAATCAAGCTCCCATGTTAGAGAACTTCAGTGAAATAAAGGTCGAGAGTCCGGTAGACGTCATCATCCGGCAGGTGAGGGCCCTTATCACTTCGGGACAGCTGGCGCCCGGCGACAAACTGCCCGCCGAACGCAAGATGGCCGAGCGCCTCGGCGTCAGCCGCGGCCACGTCCGGGACGCCCTGCAGAAACTGGAGTTCTACGGCATCCTGCGCACCCTGCCCCAGAGCGGGACGGTGGTGGCCGGCATGGGCATCGCCGCCCTGGAAGGCCTGATCACCGACGTACTCCAGCTCGAGGAAAGCGACTTCGCCTCCCTGGTGGAAACCCGGGTGATGCTGGAAGTACAGTGTGTTAAGCTCGCCGCCCAACGCCGCACGGCCGACGACCTGGTGCAAATGGAACTGGCGCTCGCCGCCTACGAGAAAAAGATCCGCGCCGGAGAGCCCGCCGTGGAAGAAGACCTGCTGTACCACCTCAGCATCGCCGACGCCAGCAAGAACGGCGTACTGAAGTCGCTGATGATGATCATCACCCCCGACATCATCAACAACTACGTGAAGTACCGCATCTGCGACGACCATACCGAGCTCAAAGCCCATCACGAACACGAAGAAATACTCCGCCACATCCGCAACCAGGACCCCGTGGCGGTTGCCGAAGCCATGCGCCGGCACCTGGGAGACGTATCCCGGTTCAGCCAGACTATGCGCGACAATACTGAATTAAGTTTCCGACCATCGATAGACCGGTAACCCCGGCCTCCGAACCAGTCCATTACGGCTTTCCCTGAACCCGGCTCCTGAGGAGCTGACCGTCACCGGTTTGTTCAGCCCTGACCGCCCGCCCCGGGCGGAACGGGACCGGATTGCCCTTGCACTTCTAGTCATCATGCAAATTCTTTACCCATGACATCTTATCCGAACGGCGCGCACCGCCGCCGCGCCTGGCTGATGTTGCTGTCCGCGCTGCGGCCCGTCCTCCTCGCCGCAACTCCGGCCGCCTTCCAGCGGGTGGTGGGCGTGATCCCCGTGAAGGGGCAGGTGGCCAGCCTTAGAATCCAACCGACCAACATGAGGCTGTGGTAAACTTTACCCAACAGATCCTCAATCCGGGATTCAACGAGCCAGGGGAAGACACCCACCGCGACCGGATCGGAGAAAACGACAACAACGCCCCACCCACGATGAAAAACTACTGGCGAAAGGGGAAAGTGCGGCTGAAGAGCAAGAACCATAAGTATCCGGAGCCCAGCCACGTGGAGATGTTCCACACCACCGCCTTGGGCGATGACCAGAGCTACATCTTCCCGGAAAAAGTGGGCACCGAACCCTCCACCCTGGAGATCGTCGCCGACGCGGCCGGGATGCGGGTCACCCTGAACGACCGGGAGACGCGCACCTATGCCGGCTTCGACATGGAGAAGTGGGGGGGCTTCGAAAACTATTTCAAGGCAGGTAACTACCTGCAGGCCAAGGAACCCGACGCTTTCGCCCGCGTCAAATTTTACGAACCAACGGCAACCCAATAACCCTATGCCACTGCATTACCTCCCCACCCTGGCACCTGCACCCCGCTGGCTGAGCCGCTGCCTTGTACTGCTCCTGCTGTACGGATGCGGCGCGCCCGCGGAGGCCCAGGAAGCCACCGATGCCCTGGTCCGGGCCATCCGCGACGCCCAACCCGGCGCCACCATCGTCGTCCCCAACGGCAGCTACCAGGACCTGGCCCTGGAATTCACGGGGCGGGGAACGGCCGAAGCCCCCATCCGGCTCGTGGCCGAGGAGAAGGGGAAGGTGTTCCTGGAAGGACAGTCCTACCTGCGGCTCTCCGGTGAGCACCTCGTGGTGGAAGGCCTCGTCTTCCGCAACGGCTACACCCCCACCAGCGAAGTCATCTCCTTCCGCACCGCCGACGACGAGCTCTGCAACTACTGCCGGGTGACGGAGTGCGTGATCGACAACTACAACCCGCCCGAGCGCTACGAAAGCGACTACTGGGTGGGCCTCTACGGCCGCAACAACCGCTTCGACCACAACTACCTCACCGGCAAGCGCAACCAGGGCGTGACCCTGGCCGTACGCCTCAACAGCGAGGAAAGCCGGGAGAACGGCCACCGCATCGACCACAACTACTTCGGCGAGCGGCCCATCCTGGGCTCCAACGGAGGGGAAACCCTCCGCATCGGCACCAGCCACTACTCCTTAACTAACTCCAATACGGTGGTGGAGTCCAACTACTTCGACCGCTGCAACGGGGAGCACGAGATCATCTCCAACAAATCGGGGGGCAACATTTTCCGCGGCAACACCTTCCACGAGTGCCAGGGGACGCTGACGATGCGCCACGGCAACAACACCACGGTCGACGGCAACTTCTTCTTCGGCAACGGCAAGCCCAATACCGGCGGCATCCGCATCATCAACGAGCGGCAAACGGTGACCAACAACTACCTGGCCGGACTGACCGGCTACCGCTTCCGCGGCGCCCTGGTGATCATGAACGGGGTGCCCAACTCCCCCATCAACCGCTACCACCAGGTGAAGGACTCGGAAGCCAGCAACAATGTCTTCGTCGACTGCGACCACATCCAGCTCGGCGCCGGCAGCGACGAGGAGCGCAGTGCCGTACCCGAAAGCACGGTGGTGGCCGACAACGTCTTCGTGAACCGCAACCGCGATTCCCTCTTCACCGTCTACGACGACATCAGCGGCATCACCTTCCGCAACAACCTGCTGGACAAGAACCTGGTACCCCTCCAGGACGAGGGCTTCGAACGGCGCCCCCTGAAGCTGACCGACGCCGGCCACGGCGTCATGCTGCCCGCGGGCACCCCGGCCGCCGACAGCATCCGCGCCCGCATCCCGACCATGGCCACCCCGGAGAATACGGGCGTGAACTGGTACCCCCGCCGGGAAGAGGCCCAGCACTTCGGTACCGGGCAAACCATCGAGATCGGCCCCGGCGAGAACACCCTGTCGGAAGCCGTAGCCCGCTCCGCCGCCGGCGACATCATCCGCCTGGCGCCCGGTGAGTACCTCCAGACCATGACCATCGACCTGCGCCACCCCATCACCATTGAGGCGGCCGGGTCGGAGAAACCCCTGCTGGTCTTCCGCAAGACCTCCCTGCTCAACATCGAGAACGGCGGGGCCCTTACCCTGCGTGGCGTGCACGTCGACGGCCGCGAGTGCCTCGACCAGCCGCTGAACAGCGTGATCCGCACCAGCCGCTACTCCATGGTCAACAACTACAAGCTGTTCATCGAGGACTGCGATTTCACCAACCTGGACGTGAACCACTCCTTCAACGTGCTGCGGGTGTACAAGCACACCTTCGCCGACTCCATCGTGGTGCGCAACTCCAGCTTCCGCAACGTCAGCGGCAGCGTGCTGCCCCTCGACCAGGAGAACGACGACATCGGCATCTACAACGCCGAGAACGTGGTGCTGGAGAACTGCTTCTTCGACAAGATCGGCCAGGCCGCCCTCCACCTCCACCGCGGGGGCAGCGACGAAAGCACCTTCGGCCCCATGCTCACCATCGACCGCTGCACCTTCGACGAGGTGGGCACCGATGAGAAGTGGAACCGCTCGGAAAGCTCCGTCAGCCTCCACGGCACCCAGTACGTCCACATCACCAACAGCGTCTTCGACGACTCCGCCCCCGTCCGCCTCCACCTCGTGGTAGGCGAGCCCGTGGTCCTCATCGAGAATTCCGTCTTCTCCGGCGGCACCGAACTGCTGGACAATGGCGAGCCCTACCGCACCCAGAACCTCCACCTCAACCTGGAAGAGCCCGTCACCACCTTGCCCGACGGCACCCCCGTGGGCACTCAACTCAGCGAATAACCGTGCGCAACCTGATTCTCATCCTTCTCTCCGCCCTGTCGCTGTCCGCCTTCGCTCAGACGGATTACCCCCCGCTCTTCGCCGCTACCCTGGCGGGGACGCAGGTGCAGGTGGACGCCGCGATGCAGCAGGACTTCCTGGTCCCCACCCCCAAGGATATGGCGGGGGGCTACACCCACGAGGTCCACAAGCAGAACTGGAAAACCCTCCGCGACGCCGCGGCCCTCTACCGGCTGACCGGGGAGGAAAAGTACGCCGCCTTCGTCCGCGATGGCCTGCTCGCGTACGCCGAGGTCTACCGTGGCTGGCCTACCCACCCGACGGACCGCTCCTACGCCAACGGCAAGATCTTTTGGCAGGCCCTTAACGACGCCAACTGGCTGGTGTACGTAAGCCAGGCCTATGGCGACATCTACGACTGGCTGGACCCCGCGGTACGGGAGCGCCTGAACCGGGAGCTGTTCCGCCCGATGGCGGACTTCCTTTCCGTTGAGAACCCCCAGTTTTTCAATCGAATCCACAACCACTCCACCTGGGGCAACGCGGCCGTGGGCATGATCGGGCTGGTCATGGACGACGAGGAACTGGTGCAGCGCGCCCTCTACGGCATCCCGGCGGAACAGCTGCCGAAGGACCTGCGCGACGACGACAGCGGGCGGATCGTTTCGGAGAGTGGCCGGGCGGGCTTCCTGGCCCAGCTGGACCTTTCCTTCTCCCCCGACGGCTACTTCACCGAAGGCCCCTACTACCTGCGCTACGCCCTTTCCCCCTTCCTGCTCTTCGGACTGGCGCTGGCCGAAGAACGTCCGGAACTGAATATCGTGGCCTACCGCGACAGCATCCTCGGAAAAGCCATCGACGCCCTCCTGCTGGAGGCCGATCCCCAGGGCAACTTCTTCCCCCTCAACGATTCCCAGAAGGGGATGTCGCTCTACGCGCCGGAGGTGGTCAAGGTTGTTGACTACGGCTACGCCCTCTACGGACAGAACCCCGGCCTGCTTTCCCTGGCCCGGGAGCAGGGTTCCGTGACCCTGGACGAGGCCGGACTGGCCGTTGCCACCGCGCTCCACGCCGGAAAGGCCAAGTCCTTCCGCCCCCGCTCCATCGCCTTCACCGATGGCCCCGAGGGCGACGAGGGGGGCGTGGGCATCCTGCGCGCCTACGGCGCGGGAGACGAGCAGACCACCCTGGTGATGAAGTACTCCGCCCAGGGCATGGGCCACGGCCACTTCGACAAGCTGTCCTACTCCCTTTACGACCTTACCGGCGAGGTGGTCCAGGACTACGGGGCCGCGCGCTGGGTCAACATCGACCAGAAGGGGGGCGGCCGCTACCTCCCCGAAAACCAGACCTGGGCCAAGCAATCGGTGGCCCACAACACCCTGGTGATCGACCGCACCTCCCACTACAACGGCGACATCCGCATCGGGGAAAAGCACCACCCGGATCAGTACGCCTTCCGTGCGGAGGACACCAGTTTACAGATGGTCAGCGCCATCGCAGAAAACGCCTATCCCGGCCGCAAGCTGCACCGCACCCAGTGGCTGCTGCAGGATTCGGCCTTCGAGCACCCCCTGCTCATCGACCTCTTCCGCGCCACCGGCGACCAACCGGCCGTGCACGAACTGCCTACCTGGTACATGGGGCAGCTCATGACCACCGATTTCGACTATTCTATCCCAAAAACCCTCCAACCCCTCGATTCCGCCCACGGCTACCAGCACCTGTTCCTGGAAGCCCGTGGGCGGACCGCCGGGGAAAACGCTACCATCCAGTGGATCGGCAACGGGCGCTTCTACACCCAGACCATGCTGACGGAGCCGGAGGACGAAGTTCTGATGGTACGGCCCGGAGCCAACGATCCGGAATTCAACCTCCGCCGCGACCCCGGCTTCCTGCTGCGGCGCGAAGGGGTGAGCAACGCCACCTTCGTTTCCGTCCTGGAATCCCACGGTGGCTACAACCCCCGGGTGGAGGTGGCCAGCAACCCCTACGGCAACATTACCGACCTGAAGCTGCTGACCGACAACGAAAGCTACACCGCCCTGCAGTTCAGCCACAAGAACGGCGGGAACTGGCTGCTGCTACTGTCCAACGCGACGGCCGATCCGGCGCAAGAACATTCATTAACCCTTAACGGGCAGCCCTACCAGTGGCGGGGCGTCCATCACCTCATAAAGTACACCAATGCAAGCGAGTAAAGAATTCATCTTCGGCAAAGACCTCGAATGGGAAGAAGTCGGTCCCGGCCTCAAGCGACAGATCATGGGCTACGACGACAAGATCATGCTCGTCAAGGTCGATTTCCAGCCCGGCGCCGTCGGTCAACTCCACGAACACCACCACAGCCAGGTTACCTACGTGGAAAGCGGGGTGTTCGAGATGACCATCGGCGATGAGGTGAAGACCATCCGCGGCGGCGACTCCTACTACATCCCGCCCCACGTCCGCCATGGCTGCGTCTGCAAGGAGGCCGGGGTATTGATCGACGTATTTTCTCCGGTCCGTGAGGACTTTCTCCCCTCAGTACAATCCTCATGAAGCTCTTCGGACTCCGGTGGTGGGTGGTTACCATGATCGCCCTCGCTACCGTCATCAACTACATTGACCGCCAGTCGCTCAACGTACTCTGGCCAGAGATCTCGGTCGACCTCTACCCCGAGAAGACCGACGACGAGCGCAAGGAGATCTACGCCTTCATTTCCGTGGTGTTCGTCTTTTCCTACGCCTTCGGGCAGGCGCTGTTCGGCAAGATCTTCGACTGGGTGGGTACCCGCCTGGGCTTCGTGCTCTCGATCGGCGTCTGGTCGCTGGCTACGGCCCTCCACGCCGTGGCGCGGGGGGTGGCAAGCTTCGCCATCTTCCGCTCCATCCTCGGCATCGCCGAGGCCGGCAACTGGCCCGGGGCGACCAAGGGCAATGCGGAGTGGTTCCCGACCAAGGAACGCGCCCTGGCTCAGGGGATCTTCAATTCCGGAGCGGCCATCGGGGGCATCATCTCCATTCCCCTCATCGCCCTACTGTCGATCTACTTCAGCTGGCAGGTCATCTTCATTCTGGTGGGGCTGACCGGACTGCTGTGGCTGATCCCCTGGGTCGTACTGGTGAAGGCCCCGCCGAAGTCCCACCCCTGGATCACGGACGAGGAAAGGGAGTACATCCTTACCGGCCAGCAGAACCAGGACAAGGACCAGGACGGCAACTACGACGAAGGCTACAACCCCGGTATGCTTCGGATGCTGGGCCACAAGGAAAGCTGGGGGGTCATCATCGCCTCGGCGGTCATCGATCCGATCTGGTGGCTGTTCGTCTTCTGGATTCCCATCTACCTCTCGGAGGTCTACGGCATGGACGTCAAGACCATCGGCATCTACGGCTGGGTACCCTACGTGGGGGCCATGTTCGGGGCCTGGTTCGGCGGACTCCTGGCCCAGAACCGCCTGAAGGCGGGCTGGACGGTCGACGGTACCCGCAAGCTGGTCATCACCCTGGGCTGCCTCATCATGCTGCCGGCCCTGCTGGCCATGTCCAACCCGGGCGCCCCCGCCACCGCGGTGCTGCTGATGGCCGTGATCCTCTTCGGCTTCCAGACCGCCATCGGCAACGTACAGACCCTGCCGAGCGACCTCTTCGGTGGCAAGACGGTGGGTACCCTGGCCGGCCTCTCGGGCATGGCTGCCAAGCTGGCAGTAGCCGGGCTTACCGCCCTGGTACCCTGGCTGACGGCCGGCGGCAACTACACCCCGGCCTTCGTCATCGGGGCCGCCCTGGCCATCATTGCCGTAGCGAGCGTGTGGCTGCTGTGCCCGCGCATCGAACCCTTACAACCTACCAAAGCGTAAGCATGAACGCTTCCGCAAAGACCGCCGGCGGTACCGGCGGATCCCGCTACATCGGGCTGGCCATTCTCCTTCGGCTTACCGGACGGGGAGTGGCCAGCCATGGGCGACTGGCCTTCTACTCCTAAGCGCGCGCAGTTCATGAAGAAATTACTCTCTTTCCTGCTGGCCTTCGGGCCGGGGATCTTCGCCATCGGCTACACCATCGGTACCGGCAGCGTAACCTCCATGATCGTGGCGGGGAATTCCTTCGGGATGGGCCTGCTTTGGGTGCTGTTCTTCAGCTGCCTTTTTTCGGGGGTGCTGATCTACGTTTCCGGGAGCTACTACCTGGCCACCGGGGAGACGGCCCTCTTCGCGGTGCGCAGGCACCTGCCATGGGGCAAGTTCCTGGCCATTGCCATCATCGTGGCGGTGGGGATCGGACAGTGGAATTCCCTGATCGGCATCCTGGGCATCACCTCCAACGTCGTCTACGAGATCCTGGCCCTGAACTTCCCAGGGCTGCAGGGTTCCAAGTACTGGGTGGTCCTGGGGTTGGCCATACTCATCATCGGCATCTTCTACCTCCTGCTGCTGAAGGGCAAGTACTCCATCTTCGAGAAGGTGCTGGCCCTCTTCGTTTCCCTGATGGGCTTATCGTTCGTCTTCACCCTGCTCTTCGTTTTCCCCCAGCCGGCGGAGGTGGTCGCGGGCCTCATCCCGAAGATCCCCGACGTACCGGGGGCCGGCATCCTCATCGCGGCCTTCGTGGGCACCACCATGGCGGCGGCCACCTTCCTGTCGCGGCCCCTCTTCATCCAGGGTAAGGGCTGGACACAGGCAGACTTCCGGACGCAGCGCAACGACTCCATCATCGCCGGCCTGCTGATCTTCACCATCAGCGGGGCGATCATGGCCGTGGCCAGCGGCAGCCTGTACGGCAGCGGAACGGAAATCAACAACGTACTGGACATGTCCGGTGCCCTGGAGCCTTCGGTGGGCAAATTTGCCGTCAGCGTATTCTTTGCCGGCACCCTGAGCGCGGGCCTCAGTTCAATCTTTCCCTGCCTGATGATCGTGCCGCTGATGCTGGGCGACTATTCGGCGGGCAAACTGGACGTCAACTCCGCCCGCTTCAAGGTAATCACCGGGGTGGCCAGCGTCGTGGCGCTGAGCGTACCGGTGTTCGGCTTCAACCCGGTGCAGGGGCAGATCTTCACCCAGGTATTCAACGTCTTCGCCCTCCCCCTGGTGATCGCCAGCCTCCTCTACCTCTGGAACCGCAAGGGGGCAGGGCTGCCCGCGGGTCGGTGGTTGACGAACGGGGTGATGGCAGCTGCCTTTATCTTCTCCCTGATCATTTCCTGGAACGGGTTGGCGGATATATTCGGGTAGAGGGGAGTCGTATATTCCGGATAGTTCTCGGTGCAGTAAGCCCATAGTTGGCCATAACGGTACCACCGCCCTTGTCGGGCGCGAACGCAAAGACTATATCAGCAACATCATGAATTATTCAGTAGTACTTCCGGGCGGGATCGCGGGGCTCTTTTTAACCCTGGCGGTCTGTGTGTCCTCCTGCCAGGACGCCACGGAGATCGTCGTCCAGGATTTACAGATGGAGATTCCGGCGGACAGCCGGACCTTTAGCGAAACGGTACTGCCCGGTGAAATTGCCGACACGAGAATCGAGCATCTGGCCTATGCGGGCCCGGCCTCCCCAGTCATCGATTTGGAAGCTGGCCATGTAACTATGTTCATTTTTCTTGCCGGCACCGGGGTGCTTCACGCCGATACTTTTGTACGTCACCTCACGCCGGAATCCATTGCTATTCCGATGGACGACATCGGTAGCGTCCGTTTGGAAGTCCCGGCGGGCGAGGAACTGCACTTCCTGCAGTTCACCAAAAAGCTCACAGATGAGGATAATGAAGACCTGGCCAGCTTCCCCGCCGACAACAAGTACAGCCTCTACTTTACCCGCTTCGTGGACACGGAGCCCTACACCGAAAAGATCAAGAGCCCGAATACCGTCAGCCGCACCGTGCTACCAGCCGACATCATTCCCCGGGTTTCCTTGGGGACGGTCGAGGCCCCGGGGCCGGATCGGGTCGGGGCCCACGAGCACCCCATGCTGGACCAGCTTTTCCTGGGGCTGACCGATAACGATATCGTCGTACACGCCGATAATGCCTCGGCCGAGCTGGGGGAGTTTTCCGTCCTCCACATCCCCATCGGCTCAAGTCACTCGGTCACGGTCGGGGAGAACAAGAAGATGTACTACCTGTGGATGGATTTCTTCCTGAACAGGGAGGGGCAGGAATGGCTCAAAACGCACAAGCCGGTCAGTACCGACGAAACAGCAGTCCAGGATAAGGATCCTACCTGAATTCATTGTCCTGACCCTGCTTACCGCCGTATCCTCTTCGCCGTCGCAATCCCTATTGGTGAAAGACTCCGCAGATTGGGACGTTCACGGAGACGCCCCCTGGACATTCTACGATGGCACGCCAACCCAATAGCACGCTCCATTCTAGGGTATTCGTCCGCTGAGGGGTAGGAAGACATCAATCCCACCGACTGCTACGAGTTGAACATTTGGGATATCCATAGGCCCCAATGAGGCATTGCATGCAAGCGGTTTCGCTCCTCGCCTACCGTTAAATTGTACCAGCATCCACCATGATTTCAAACTTGGCAGAGCGCTAGAAGACCTAAGAGCTTGTTTGGGCTTTTACATTCGCCCTGCAAATGGCCCCTTTGCTACTGTCCTTCTTTGCCTAAAGTAGCTTTAGCTTCACCGCAGGGGCCCTGCCCCGCGCTTCGCATTGCTACGATCCACTTTAGGCGCCTCAGTCACCACCAAAGTGGCTCATTTTCGGCCAGAAGGCCAAAGCCCAAACAAGCTCTAACGTTTTATCAATTTTGAAATGTGCTGCTTATTGTTACCTGAGAGCTTGATCAGGTAGATACCGGCAGAGAGCCTGCTCAAGTCCAGCGTGGCCGAGGAAGAAAGATTCTTGCGCAAAACCAGCCTTCCTGATTGGTCATAGATAGAAGCGCTATGAAATTGTTCCGTAGCACTAATGGTGACTATCGACCCGGTGGGATTGGGGTAGAGCAGAATATCACTATCAGCTAGGTCGTTCGAGGTGGAAACCGGCTCGCGCTCCCCTTCACCAAACACTCTCAGTTCGGTTAAGCTTACCCAGGCCCCGGTATAGACATCAGCGCCCGATACGGTAATTCTGACAAACCGGGCTTCGACGCTGTCCACCAAGTCAACAATAGGCGTGGCGGGCGTACCCGGGCTAGTGTTGTTCGAACGATCAACGATGGTCGTGTACGGGCCATCCATGGTCGCCGCGCCTTCGATGATAAACTGGTACGCTCTGCCTTCATAGCTCGTAACTTCCGTACGGGTGATTGTAATATCTCCTCCTAAATCAATCGTGGCGGACTGTGGCATACCTTCCACCGACCAGCGGGTGTCGGTGTCGTCGTCTACGAGATTAGTCACTACGTTAGATCCGTCGGGTGTTCCGGTGCCAACAACCGGCTGGAAACGTGCCCAGTTAAATTTATCGGAGGGAGCAACTACGTTAACGACAACCGCGTCGGTAAATCCACCCTCTTCCGTAGTTACCGTAACCGTAGTAGACCCTTCGGATATTCCCCTCACGAGTCCGTCCGGACTCACCGTAGCGACGGTTGCATCATCTGATACAAACGTCAGATTTTGGTTGGTCGCCGAAGCGGGAAAAACAGATGCTTCCAGTTGCACTTCGGCTCCAACGGCAATCGTTCCGATGTCCGTCAGTTCTACTCCGGTTACGCTTACCACTTCCCCCACGGTAATATTAACACTCAGGGAAGTTTTGGCGGCACCTTCGTCATCGATCGCCCGGGCCGTGAGGGTGTAGCTGCCTTCGGCTACGTCAGTCCATACGAAGGTATAGGGCGCGCTCAGTACCTCACCTATCTTGTTGCTGCCACCTTCGAAAAATTCTACTTTGGCTAATTCTCCGTCGGAGTCCTCTGCATCCACCATAATGGTGATATCGCTACCCGGGAGAAAGTTGGTGTTGCTCTCCGGCGAGGTAATACTGATCGAGGGAGCAAAGTTTTGCGGTGACCCATCACCTTCAAAGAGGTGGTCGAAGTGTGCAGTTGCTACTCCGTCGTCCTGGAGGTAAACCCCTGCTTTCCAGTAACTGGGGTAGGTCCAGAAAGAGACATCCATGTTTACTTTTTCCTCGCCTTGGAAGTCGATAATCATATTACCATCTACCAGTCGGATATCACAGTTGAAGACCCCCCCGGGGTCTTCACCGAGATCCACGTGAGTGGTGGCACTACCGCCGTCGTCCGTCTTTATAGCCGCCCAAATGTGGTTAGTGGGTGTTCTGCCATTGTGCTTGTAGATTCTCAGCAGTGGCTTATTTGGTCCGTCGCCCGCGTTGGCGTCGTCGTGAATTTGCATTACGGTGACCTGGTCGCAGGTCTGTTCTACGATATCGAGTCGGCCGTGCAGGGATCGGTTGGCTTGCGTAAGGTCCCAATTGGTCAGGTGACGAAGCTCCGTCCGCCGGCTGTCGCCGCTCTGGCTGAAAAGGATCTTGTCGCCGTCAACTACGTGGAAATACTCCGGGTGGGTGTAACCGCTGTTGAGCCGGTCCACACTGGCCAGGGTGGAGCTGGTAGGTCCCTGCAGTTTGGATTCCGCCAGGATGGGTTTGAACCTTGGTATATCGGACGGGGCGAGGTACTCTGACGGCGGAGTGGGTTCGAAGTGAGTAACGTCCAGTGCGAAGAAGGAAACCTGCGCGTATTCATCCGGGTCGCCGGCATTGTTCTGGTTGTAGTTTCCTGCTTTGAAGTACATCCAGTCATTAGCAAAACCGCTGTCCGTCATGTCTACTTCCTGAGAAACATCGGGCTTGCCCTCCCGCATGATGGTTACGGTCAGGGTATTGCCAATTGCCTTGATTTCGTAGCTGAATTTTTCACCAAGGGCGACGCCGTCGGCCGGGTCGTCTATTCCGTTGCTTCTGCTGCCGATCAATTCGTACCACTGCTCAGGACCGGTAGTAGGTTCGTGGGCAAAGTAAATCGAGCCCCGGGTGTTTTCGGGCAACTTGCGGTAGTACAACCTACAGGGTTCGTCGTCGGAGGCATGAATCTGCCCGACGATAACTCTACCGATCTTGAAGGTTTCGTCGGAAGTCTCGGACACGTGATCGACGGCCACGGTGGCGGTCAATATGCCATCCACTCCCCCGGCGGCTTCCTGGTTGGCCAGGGTAGACGAGGAGAACACCCAGTTGTTCTTATTAATGCCCTGGGTTCCTATCCTGGTGTCTCCGCGACGAAGCATTTCTCTTAGCTCGGTCCGCGGATAGGAACTACCGCCCGTCTTGCCGTCGTTGGGGGTTACAAACACCATGGCGCCGGTTGCGGGGTCGGTATAAAACTCACCGGGTATCGTAGTGCCGCTGGTCAGCGCATCTTCATCCAATTCCTGCTGGTTCGGGCGGGTCAGTTTCCAGTAGGAGAGATCAAAATTCCCGCTCGGCGGCAGGGTAGGGTCTAAATCCTGCGCGACGATGGTATTATTCAAGAGAATCAAGATCAACAGCAACGTCAGGCTGGAGAGACGAGTCGGTATTTCGGCAAATTCAATTTGCGCGAACCCTTGGATTCTACGGGTAGCCCTCATGATTAGTTTTTTACAGTAAATAAGAAGCGGAGGATGGGAATCAAAAATTCGAGTGATATGTCAAATTTGAAATTGAGGTTATCTGCTGGCAAAGTTTGGCGGAGCGCTCAAACCTGAGTTCAGCCACCACGGGGCGTAGGGAGGAGCTCCACGGTGTACAAGGGATTCGAGCAAAGAAGCATAGCGCCAAAAGAGGCCGCAGATAACCTTTAAATTTTAACTTGACACTCTAATGAGTGATATTGGAATTGTCCCCTCATTAAGCCCCAGGAAGCGCGCTTCCTGGGATCGGGCGGTGAAGCATTTCCGAACTCCCTGATTAGTAACCAGGATTCTGCGTCAGGTTAGGATTGTTGGTAATTTCCAAGGGAGGAATCGGTAGCAGATAGTCCCGGGTGGGATCAAATGCCCGCGCTCCCGGAAGGTCGGCTTCAAGCCCGTTTGGCCCAAATACTTCGGGGCCCAGACGTCTTCTGACGATGTCGTACCATCTCTTGTGCTCGAAGGCCAGTTCCAAACGTCTTTCCTCCAAGACGTCCGCTACGGTAGCTCCCGAAATGTCGGCTGGCACGGCGCTAGGATCACCGTCGCCGTTACCGTTTCTTGCCCTTTCCCGCACGATGTTGACGTAAGTATCGGCCTGATCTTTTAAACCAAGTTCGACGGCGGCCTCGGCCGCAATCAGGTAGACCTCAGCGAAACGCATCATATAGTAGTTGGATTCCGAATCTCTTCCGCTCGTGTTGGCCTGGGGCAGGGAACCCGCCATCGCCGTGTACTTGGCGATGTGGGGGCGGTTGGCGTTGCGGCCATCCAGGCTGGAGAAATTAGGATAAGAAATCACTTCGCCACTGTTGGTGATGGCGGTGTCGTCAAAGGAAACTTCCTTGCGGTAGTCACCGTCTTGCCAGGTGTCGAAGACATCCTGAGCGGGTACCATGACGGACCATCCTCCGGAAGGGTAGTAAGTTGCCTGGCCAAAGAAGCCCGTGAAGGCCGCGAGGTAATCTCTCGATTCGTCGTTGATATTGGTACCAACGAAATCAATCACAAAGATGGGCTCTTTGGAAAGGTCGGTCAGTTCCGCGTCGAAAAGATCAGCGAAGTCTGGCTCCAATGCCAGGTCGTACGTAGCTGAGTTGTTGATGATTTCGGTTGACTCATCGTAAGCCTGCTGGTACATTCCCCTCGTAAGGTATACGCTGGCCAGGTACGCGCCAGCTGATGCCTTGCTCGGAAGGGCCCTGTTCGCTCGGGAATTCGGTAACCATTCCTTCGCGTATTTAAAGTCCGCAATGATATTGTCGTAGACGATGTCTACGGAGGTTCTTTCCATTACGGAAGCTTCGATGGTAGTAGTCGTCTCGTCCAGGTAGGGGATCTCTCCGAAGAGCCGGACCAGGTGATAGTAAGAGAAGCCTCTGATAAAGCGCGCTCGCGCGGCTAGCTCTTCGGTCACCCCAGGAGGCTGTTCTTCGAGTACTTCTATTTCCCGCAGCGTCTCATTGGCGCCCCTGACCATCTGATAGAGCCGGGGCCAGAAACTTCTTTCCGGGTTAGAAGGATTCAAAATCAGTGGATTGGTCGTAGAGACGGTGAACTGATCGTGCTCAATTCTCTCGGCCGCAGTGGAAGGATTTCCGATTGCAACCATGTCTGATCGCAGCATCAGGGTCAAGCCCAAGGCACGGGACAAGAACGCTCTTGCCGCCAGATTGCTATAGGCACCTGCGACGGTAGTCTCTACCGTTGCAAGATCGACCACGCGCTCGTCTGGCTCAAGAAGGCTTATCGCATCTTCTTCTAAATCCGAACACGCTATTATTGACAACCCAAATAGGAGGGCAAGTAAGTAGTTTAACTTTTTCATTTTCGACGTTTGCAAATGGTCTAGAATTTCAGGTTGAGCGAAACGGTAGCTGACCTCAGGTTGGGGTAGTTACCAAAATCGTGTCCCCGAATTACGTTATCATCCCCACTACTTTCTCCACCGCTGCCGAAGTAGCTCACTTCCGGATCCAACCCGGAATAATTGGTGAAGGTCAGTAGGTTCTGTGCACTGAAGGATAGCCTTAATGCACTTATACTTGCTCTTTGCAAGAAATTGTTGATCGGGAAACTGTACCCCAGCGCCACGTTCTTTAGTCTCAGGTAACTACCGTCCTCCACAAAGCGAGAAGAACGCTCACGGCCTCTAATGGCGGCCCGTGGAATGTCGGTGTTCGTATTGTCCGGCGTCCAGGAGTTCAGTACATCCGTAAGGCCATTACTGTCACCGTTGTAAAGCTGAACGGCCGTCAGGTTGTAGATGTCGCCACCTGCTGATCCCTGAAAGAAAATACTCAAATCGAGGTTCTTGTATGTAAAGGTGTTCGAGAGGCCATACGTGAAGTCAGGATTTGGGTCACCGATAATCTGTCGGTCGTTATCATCGATTACGCCATCTAGATTTCCCTCGGCATCCGGCACTTCAGCGAAGAGGGGCTCCCCCGGAATCGGGTTGCCGTCTCCATCCAGCGACACTTCCTTCAAAGCGGTACCCGCCGGAACCTCACCACCCTGGTATACTCCCCGGTAATCCAGGCCCCAAAAGAGGCCAAGCGGCTCCCCCTCGCGGAGGGTGTAAGTGTTACCACCCGCGAAATATCCCGGGGCACCACTACCCAGAATTTCCGATCCGCCAGACAGTTCTATAATCTCGCTTCTGTTCCGGGCGATATTAAAGTTGGAAGACCACTTAAAGTTGCCCTTGTTGATATTGGTAGAGTTCAGGCTAAATTCTACCCCACGGTTATTGATCGAGCCAACGTTTCTGAGTACATCCAGATCAGAAGTTCCCAGGTAGAAATTGGAAGCTCTGTCAATGGCCAGAAGGTCTTTCGTATCAATGTTGTAGTAGTCAATGCTGAACGAGATTCTATCTCTATACAATCCGACGTCAATCCCCGCATTCGTCTGATAGGAGGTTTCCCATTTCAGATCTGGGTTCGCTTCGCGGGCCAGATCAACGGCGAAGGCACCTCCGACCACCGTGGGAGCCTGAACGCGGTACGTAGCAAGTGATGCGTAAGGGCCGATGGCTTGGTTACCCGTCAATCCATAACTAAGTCTCAGTTTAAGATTGGACAGGGTGGGGTTATCAATCAAGAAATCTTCCTGGGACACCTTCCAGCCAATTGCCACGGAGGGGAATGTCGCGTACTTGTTGTTCGCCGCGAAGTTGGAGGCTCCGTCCCTACGGACGGTAGCCGTGATGAGGTACTTGTTCGCCCATTCCAGATTTACCCGGCCGAAAACGGATTCTATTTCCGACTCGGAGAAGCGGGAATCAACGGTGCGCTGGTCGATCAGTCCGGCCTCCAGGTTATAAAAGGAAAAGGCATCGGTTAGTAAGCCTCTGGCGCCTGCTTCCATCCCCTCGGTAGTGAACTTCTGGTAGGAGTGGCCGACCGTCGCCGTCACATTACCGTTTCCGATCTGCCTGGCATAGGTCAGGTAATTTTCGTTTAGCAGGTTTGTTCTTTTCACTGACTCCAAATACCCGCCACCCGCGGATAGGACGAACGTCTGTGGCTTAAAGTAGCCTTCCGTACCATTCTGGGTCCTGTAGCCCAGGGTAGTTTTGAAATTCAAGCCTTCCAGGATCATGAAATCCGCGTAGATATTGGTCCTGGAATTATCTGTTTTGGTTACGTTGGTGATCTGTGTAGCTACGGCCCAGGGATTTTCAATATCGTCACCTACGGTATTTTGGGAAAAGTTCCCATTTTCATCGAATCGGCCTACGTCGGGAGCGAATCGGAAAGCCAGAGAGACCACGTCGTCTCCCCCACCGTTTACGGAACCAATGTTGTCACTACCCGTCGACTGGGTGGAGACACCGTCTTGCTCACTACGGCTTGTAATGGTGTTGATCCCAACATTTAGTCTGCTACCGATCCTCGCATCTACGTTGGCCAGGAACTGAATTTTCTCGAACTCGGAGTTGACAATGATACCCTCCTGGTCGAAGTAAGTGCCGGAGAAGTAGTAGTTCACGTTGTCACTACCCCCGGAAACGGACAACTGCTGGTTCATTGTGCTACCCGTACGGTAGATCTCGTCTTGCCAGTCCGTGTCAACGAGTCCCTGGGAGTAGGGTGCGTCACCAGCATTCGTACGGATCATATTCTGGTACTGCGCAAACCCGTTCGCGTCTAGCAGATCGAGGCGATTGGTCGTGCGTTGGTCGGAGTAAGTAGAGTTAAACTCAATGGTTGCTTTACCCGATCTACCCTTCTTGGTAGTCACTAGGATTACTCCTCCGGAACCTCTTGAACCGTAAATCGCAGTGGCGGATGCATCCTTCAGTATTTCGATAGAAGCAATGTCATTTTGCTGTGGAAAGGCAGCGCCGACGAAACCATCAACGACCACCAGCGGGTTGCTGCTGGCGTTGAGGGAAGAGCTACCACGGACCCGGATAGAAATATCCGCGCCGGGCTCCCCGCCGTTCGTGGTCTGAACAGATACACCAGCAGCACGTCCCTGCAGTGCCTGGCCGGCGTTCAACACCGGGAAAGCCTGAATTTCCTCCGTTCCCACGGAAGACACAGCGCCGGTGACGTCACTCTTTTTAACGGTTCCGTATCCGATTACTACGACTTCATCTAGTATCTCCGCGCTTCCACCCAGGGAGATGTCTACCTTGGTCCGCCCATTCAAGGGGATGGTTTGCGTTTCATACCCGATGTAGGAAACTTCCAGTACGGCATCGGTGGCGGCGGTTAGGCTGAAATTGCCATCCACATCGGTCGTCGTGCCAGAATTCGTACCCTGGACAAGGACGGAGACGCCGATGAGTGGGTCCCCGGTCTCGTCAGTGACCTTACCGCTAATAAGCTCCTGCGCATACGCATTCAGTGGGCCAAGGCAACAGAACAAAGCAATGAGCCACGTCGCGCCTTTGCCCTGTTTTGTGATTGTATATAAAAAATGCATCATCGACTGTTTTTAAAAATTTTACCTGATTATTAATTCATATACACTTCGGCAGAACCAGTAGAAATATTGGCAGGGTATGATTTAAGTATGGACAATCCTTTACCGGTACAGACCTGTCTTAGCTAACGGGATCAGCGGCTAACCTGAACCACGACAAGCTAAATTGGATGTCTCTACATACTATCCTTGCATGTGCTATACTCCGGAATTGGTATATACCACTAAGGTTATTTGTGTATTCGGTCGCTTTCCCCGGCCAAAAACAATTTACGAATTTTACTACCGTATCCCAATCGATTTGGAGCTAAACTCACTTTATTTGTTCAATACCTAACAGATATCAGAACACCCGGTCGGGCAGGTACTTCTATTGGAACAAATCAGGCTACCAACGGCCTCCGGCCAAAACTACGAGAGTGGAGTGCTACTTATGCAACTCCACTCTCGTGAGTAAAGGAACAAAGAACATATTGGGGTCCTGGGCTTTGCCGCCGCAGTACTTCGTGCTCGTCGGTCGGAAGCTGAAATACCACCAAGCTGGGGCCCAAACCTACAAGCAGTCCGATACCGAGTGTTTACTCATCTTCGCCTACCGTGGCATCCGTAGTATTTTCGTGGTAGGGAGAATCGGGGTTAACTTCCGGATTCAGGTCGTCACCAGCGGTTCTGCCCTGGAAGTCGTCTTCAAATACAATCGTTTCGGTTCCTGAATCAGAGGAGTAGATCACGATGTCATCGACGTGGTACATCCCGTCGCTGACGGTGGAGTTACTGGCGTACTTCCACTGGAAGTTAGCGGCACCATCCTTGGTAGCTTCGAGGTGACCGTCTACGTCGCCGGCACCACCGTTGGTGGTACTTACTGCGTCGGTGATGATGGTCTCATCGCCGATCTTGAGACTGTAGGTTGGCGCGTTGACCCCATCGGCAGCCCAGCTGATTTCAACGGGGATCCAGACGTCGGCCATGCCTTCGGGAAAACTGGAAGCAGCGATGGTCGCGTCGGAAGCACCTTCCCGGTATTCATGCGGAGCGTTGTCCTTGAATCGCACTTCTAGGATTGCGAAATCACCGGTGGTAGATGTGCCGGCAACGTTAATGAAAGCATCCTGGATATCCATGTCAACAGGGCCTTCCGCGACGCGGTAGTTAAAGGTAAGCCGTCCCGTGCGGATAGAATCCGCTGGCGAAAATCTTAACTCACCGGTGTCATCGTCTGCGTCATCGGTAATACTGGCGTACCGGTTCTTAGGGGCAGTTACTTCGATGGTTTCGGATACCATGCCGGTTACACCATCGGAAGCAGTCACGGTTAGGGTTACGACGTAAGTGCCCTCGTCCGAAAAGGTATACGTCGGATTCTTCTCGGTGGAGGTACCGTCACCACCAAAATCCCAGGAGGAGGTGAATGAGCGATCGGTTATGCCGTTCACTACGGA
This sequence comes from Neolewinella marina, assembly GCF_002631205.1. GTDB lineage: Bacteria > Bacteroidota > Bacteroidia > Chitinophagales > Saprospiraceae > Neolewinella > Neolewinella marina. Next base: position 82,051 of record NZ_PDLO01000009.1, on the reverse strand, counting down.
ATTGTTGGTGAAGGTGTAGGTAAGGGAGTTGTCCGCGTCAACCTGGGAGGTGAAAGCAGCAACAACGCTGGAGGGGTTAGGTGTCGTAATACCGCCGTCATCCTCTTCACAGGAGGAGACCATAGTTATTGACATGAACAGAGCAGCCATCACCAGGATGTTGCTGCTTGATGTGCAAAACATGTTTCTCATTGTTAGCATTTTAAGGTACTTTTTGAACTCGGTTCTGCCAGGACATCAACATGAAGCTGGCATAACCCTGAAATGGTGTCAATAAATATAAACCGACCAATTTTTGATACCTAGTATTTTGATTGCTAGCGGTTTACAAATTCGACGATGGTTAAGAAAATTTGTTTTTTACAAGTATGTACAAGCGTACATGGTTAAATGATTGTACAGTCTGCGCCGGCGGACCATCGGGTCATATCAAGCAGGTAAGCGTCAGTAATCCACTTGAAGCGTGAGGGAAACGCTGTACGCCCCCACCCGCAGACCATTAGCTAAATGCCAGTCCGCCGTTGATGTCCAGGTTACCTCCGGTGATGAAGGAAGCCTCGTCAGAAGCCAGGTAGGCCACCAGGTCGGCGACTTCCTCGGCCGCGCCCTCCCGCTGCAGGGGTGTTTTGGCGGCCACCGCCGTGCGGACTTCCTGTTGGGTGAAGTCGTCGTGGAATTTGGTGCCGATCAGCCCCGGGCAGACCGCGTTCACCCGGATGCCTTTCGGACCAAGCTCCTTGGCCATGGCGCGGGAAAAGGTGGTCACGGCCCCCTTCGAGGCGCTGTAGAGGGCGGAGCCTCCACCCCCGCCGTCGCGGGCGGCCTGGGAAGACAGGTTGACGATGGCGCCACCGCGGCCCATCAGGGATTCGAAGGCCTGGCTGACGAAGACGGTGGATTTGAAGTTGACGTTCATGACCAGGTCGAAGAACGCCTCGTCGAATTCGGAGAGGGTTTTGCGGGCGAAGAGTCCCCCGGCGTTGTTCACCAAGATATCGACCCGGTCCCCGAAGGCCGCGACGGTTTCCGCCTTTAGCCGATCGATCTCTTCCAGCTTTGATACGTCGGCCCGCACGGCGATGGCCCGCTGGCCACCAGCCTCGATTTCCCGTACGGTTTCCCGGGCACCGGCCTCGGAACTGAAGTAGTTAACGACTACGCTGGCGCCTTCGCGGGCCAGTTTGAGGGAAATGGCCCGGCCTATGTCCCGGGAGCCGCCGGTTACGACGGCGACTTTTCCTTTGAGTTTCTGCATTGGGTATGGATTTTGGGGGTCAGATGCCGAGGGCCTGTCCGCCGCCGATCTGGATGGTTTCTGCCGTGATGAAGCCCGCGTCCTCACTGGCCAGGAAGGCCACTACGGCCGCTACGTCGCGGGGCTGGCCGAGACGACCGAGCATGATGTTGTTTTTCCAGGAAGCGAAGACCTCGGGTTTGGTAGACTTGATCTGGGCGTGGAAGGGAGTATCGATGGTGCCCGGGGAAACGGCGTTGACGCGGATGCCGTACTCGGCCAAGTCCTTGGCCAGGGCCCGGGTGATGGCGTGTACGCCGGCCTTGGAAGTTCCGTATATGCCCGCTCCCGGCCCGCCGGCGTTCCAGGCGGCGTTGGAGGTGAAGTTGATGATGGTGGGGTGGTCGCCGGCCTTCAGGTAGGGAATGGCCGCCCGGGAAACGAAGAATACCGAGTCGAGGTTGAGGGCCATCACCTTGCGGTAGAAGTCGGTGGTCATCTCCTCGAAGCGTGACCTGCCGCCCAGTCCGCCGGCATTGTTCACCACGATATCGAGCTTGCCGTGCTTGTCGCCGATGGCCCGGAGATTCTGGTTCACCGCCTCCTCGTCCGTGACGTCGAAGGTGTAGTACTCGGCGGTGATGCCCGCGTCCTCCAGGGTTTTGAGCCGGTCGGCCCCGCTTTCATCGTCGATTCCGTTGAGGATGACCGTGCAGCCCTGCTGTCCGAGCTGTTGGGCGATTTCGAAGCCGATGCCTCCGGTCGCTCCGGTAACGAGGGCTGTCTTTCCAGTAAATTTCATAGGTAGGATATTTATAATGCCTGTAAACGTTATGGTAAAGTTTGCCGGGGCAGGCAGCCCTCCCGGCGGCGATAAAAGCCCATCCACCGGCCGGATCCGTCCGCGTTATCGGATCGGACCACCGGTGGATGGGTACAAATCGATCAATAACCGTTATTCTGAGTAATCACGCCGAAGCTGGCCAGCACCTCCGAGACCGGGATGGGGAAGAGGTAGAAGTCCGGATTAACGGACTGTCCCATTTCCTCGCTTACCGTGCCGGTCCTGACCAGGTCGAACCACCGCTGCCCCTCGAAGGCCAGTTCCAGCCTTCTTTCATCCTGGATGGCCTGGCGCACCAGGGCCTGGGTATTGAGTACGGTGTGGTCGAGGGGATCCAGCCCGGCACGGGTCCGGATCGGATCCAGCAGGTCGAGCACTTCTTCGGGGGAGGCGCCGAGTTCGTTCAGCGTTTCGGCGTAGAGCAGGATGACGTCCGCCAGGCGGATTTCGATCCAGTCGTGGTCGGGGCCGCCCGTCTGGGGGTACTTGGCCGAGGAGGTCAGGGTGGAGGTGTCGATCACTACGGGGAAGCGGAGGTCCGGGGTATTCACCCCACCGAAGGCCTCGATCAGGTCGGGGTCGAGTGGCTGGAGCGACTTGGTGTCCAGGCCACCGTACCACGACCAGAATTCCGAGAAGCCGTATTCGTCGGTGATCGAGCTGGAGATCTGGGTGGCGAAGATTACTTCCGAGTTCAGGTCGTTGTCGACGCCGAAGATGTCGGCGTAGTCGGCCTGCAGGGCTACGCCCGCTTCAGCCGCTCCATTGATGGCGTTGGCCAGGGGCGCTTCGGCGCTCTGGTAGTCGCCGAGCTGGACGTAGACTTTGCCGAGCAGGGCCTGGGCGGCGAGCTGGGAGGCGCGGCCGACGTTCAGCCGGGAATTGTCCAGGGCGGCGATGGCGTCTTCCAGGTCAGGAATGATCACGTTGTCGTAGATCGCCGCGGCCGGCTGCCGGACCAGGATGGATTCGTCCGTTACGCTGGGGGAGGCGGTGAGGACCACGGGCACGTCGCCGAACACCCGGACGAGCTTGAAGTAGGACAGGGCCCGCAGGAATTTGGCTTCGCCAACCTGATTTTCGCTGTCGGAATTCTCGATCACGTTATTCGCGCTCAGGATCGACTTGTACAGGGCCGTATAGAAGGGGCCGAAGAACTGGTCTTCCATGGACGTCAGGTTCGGGCCGAAGAGGTCGAACTCGGTGTAAGGGGGCTCCAGCATGATGGCGTTGTCGGCCCGGAAGTCGCCCATTACGGCCATGGGCGTGACGGAGCCCAGCTGGTAGTAATAGGCCGCGTTCAGCACGCCCGCAAAATCCGTCAGGGAGTTTGAGCTGGCGATGTTCGGGGGAGCCTGATCCAGCTTCTCGCAGGCCGACGTCAACAACAGGGCGGCCAGAATTGCATACAGTGGTTTCATGATGATATTCTTTAGAAGTTGAGGTTCAGGCCCAGGGTGAAGCTTCTGGCCACCGGGCTGGCGCCGACCTGGACGCCGTAGGTGGTGGGGCCCAGGTAATCACTTTGGGTGGTCTCGACGCCTTCGGGGTTAAGGGAGGTGTAGCTGTCCGACATCAGGTACAGCAGGTTGGTGCTGGCTAGGTAGACCCGCAGGGAATTCACCCGGCTGCCGATTCCCCCTTGGGGGCTGAAGGTGTAGCCGATGGTGGCGTTGCGCAGGGCCAGGTAGGAGGCGTCCTGCACCTGGGCGTCGAGCTGGTTTCTCGACTGGGTGTAGTGGAGGCCGTTGTGGTCGGCAATACCGTCGTTGTCGGCGTCGAAGCTGGACATCAGTCTTCCCCCGAATTCGGAGCGCCAGTAGATCTGGTCGATGTTGAAGACTTCCCCGCCCTGGGCACCCTGGAACTGCAGCGACACGTCAAAGTTGTTGATGGTCATCTGGCTGTTCAGGCCGTAGTAGAAATCGGGGGTGTTCTGACCGATCTTGACCAGGTCGCCGCCCTCTTCGACGGTGCGGTTGCGGTCAATGACGCCGTCGCCGTTCTGGTCGACCACGTAATACTCCGAGCTGTTGAGGCCGATGGCGCGGGTGGGGTCCGCGATATACTCGGATTCCACGATTCCGATGGTTTCCAGTCCCCACATTTCACCGATCTCCCCGCCGACGTAGTTGCGGAATACGGGCCCGCGGCCGGACTGGCCGTAGATGACCCGGGGCAGTTCGTCGAGTCCGCCGAGGTCGGTGATTTCGGAGTTCACCGTCGAAAGGTTACCGCTGACGTTCCAGCGGAAGCCGGGCTTGTTCACCAGGGCCGCACCCAGTTCGAGTTCCACCCCGGAGCTGCGTACGTCGCCGGAGTTGATCGCGATGGAGGTGGTGCCCAGGACTTCGGATACGCTCTGGTTGATGAGGATGTCCTCAATGTCGGAGGTGTAGTAGTCCACGCTCAGGCGGAAGCGGTTGTCCAGGAAGCCCATATTCAGGCCGTAGTTGGTTTCCGTATTCGTCTGCCAGGTCAGGTCGGGGTTGGCCACGTCCGAGGGGATGAGGAAGCCGGTGCCGAAGATCGTGGCCTGGGGGTTCAGCAGGCTCAGGGAGTTGTAGGCCCCCAGGAAGGAGGTGGTGCCCAGGGAGCCGATGCTGTACCGCAGTTTCAGGTCGGTCAGCAGGGCGGAGTTGTAGAACTCCTCGTTGTGGACGTTCCAGCCCAACGAAAGGGCGGGAAAGGTTTCAAAGCGGTTGTTGGCGCCGAAGCGGGAGTCGCCGTCCCGCCGGACGGACACCGAAGCCAGGTAGCGGTTGTCGTAGGCGTAGTTCACCCGGCCGAAGACGCTGCGGCGGGCAATGGTCTCGTCGCGCTCCGATACGGAAATGTCCGCCGGGTTCAGCAGGGCAAAGTTCTGCGGCTGGCCGAAGGGTACGTTCGTACCGTTCAGGGAGATGCCGTCGAGGTAAAAGTTCTGGAATTCCAGACCGGCAACGGCGGATACGTCGTGCTGGCCAATCACCCGGGCGAAGTTCAGGGTGGTTTCGCTCAGTACGGACGAGCGGGCCACGTCGGTCTGATCCAGGGCGGTCTGGTTGGAGCGGGCGCGGGAGTCGAACTCCAGTCCGCGCCAGAAGTAATCGCGGGTATCGCGGCGGTCCGCCCCTACGACGGTGCGGATGTTGAGCCCCTCTATGATGGAGTACTCGAGGTAGGAGCTGATGTTGCCGAACAGCGTTCTTTCGTAGCGGTCGGTGTTGTCGAGCTTGGTGGCGGGCCCCGCGTCCCCGGATCCGCCAATGCCGTTATTGCTCCGGCCGTAGTGCCAGTCCTGGGCCGTCATACCCGGTTCCAGCGTATAGATGCTGTTGTTGAAGGGGGCGTCGCCGCCGCGGTAGCCGGAGTCGAAGGAAGCGAGGCCCAGGGCCTGGGCTTGCTGGTCCAGCTGCTGGACGAACGCGATGGACGCTTCCGTATGGTAGATGGGGTGGATGCTGTAGGCCCGCAGGAGGTCCCGCATGTCGTGGCCCACGATGTCGCGGTCGCCGAGGTAGCCGTTGAAATTCAGTCCGGTCTTGAAGCGGTCGTTCAGTTTGGCGTCGACGTTCAGGCGGGCATTATACCGCTCGAAGCCCTGGGTGATCACGATGCCCTGGGTATTGAGGTAACCCAGCGAGGCGTAGTAGTTCACGTTCTCGGTGCCGCCGCTGATGCTGAAGTCGTGGCTGGTGCTGTAGCCGCTGCGGAACAGCCAGTCCTCCACGGCAACGACGTCGGGGGCATTCTCGTAGGCGTTCAGCATGTAGTTGAGGTAGTCGGGTTCCACCTCCGCCACGTTGTAGGTGCCGTTGGCGATGCCGGCCCGCAGCTCGCTGGCCCACTCCCCGGAGGTCTTGAGTTGCTCCACGTCGCTGACGTAGCGGTTCGAGGTGCTCGCGTAGGCATTGTAGCTGATGGTCGGCGGGCCCGTCCGTCCACTCTTGGTGGTGACCAGGATGACGCCGTTCGCGCCCCGGGAGCCGTAGATGGCGGCCGAGGCCGCGTCCTTCAGTACTTCCAGGCTCTCGATATCGTTGGGGTTGACCGTGGCCAGGCTGCCGGAGATTGGGTAGCCGTCCACAACGATCAGGGGGTCGGAATCGCCCGAAATCGAGGAGGCGGCCCGGATCTGAATCTTCGGATCCGCGCCGGGAGCGCCGTCCTGGTTCTGGATGAGTACGCCCGACAGCTTGCCCGCCAGGGCTTCGTCCACCCGGCTGGCCTGGATGGCGGCTACGTCCGCCCCGCCCACCTGGGCAATGGCGCCGGTGTTGTGCGACTTCTTGCGGGTACCGTAGCCGACGACGACGATCTCCTCCAGCATCTCCGTATTGGGCTGCATGACCACGTCGTAGGTCGTAGCGGCGCCCACCGTGACCTGCTGGGTCTGGAAACCCGTGTAGCTGAAGGTGAGCACGGTACCCTCCTCGACGTTCAGGGTGAACTGGCCGTCCAGGTCGGTGATGGTACCGCTGGTGGTTCCCTGTACGGTGATGGATACCCCGATAAGGGGCAGGTTGTCCTCCGCGGAGGTGACCGTGCCGGTGATTTCCTTCACGGCCTCCACTGGACGCGCTTCCGCGGGGGTAGGTGTAGCGGCCCCTGCGCCAATGGGGGCCATAGCCAGGGACAAGAGCAGGAGAAGGGGGAAGAGCAGGACGCTGCCCCGGCCTGTATGGCGTAAGGGTAAGTTTCTTGTGTACATGATCGACAATTAGATGGATGAAGGCGCGGACTTCCCTGGGGGGAGTCGCTGGTGCCCGCAAATGCCGGATGGCGGCTCTATGGGGGCGAGGTACCGGTGTTCCGGCTCAACTCAAATTCCGATGTGAAGTATAGCGTTATGAGTTATCGGGAAGCCCGTCCGTGACTTACCCGGGTGCTGCAGTTACCATCGTCTGCCGGCGTCGACGCACCTTGTATACCGCTTCCCGGGCACTAGACTGGCCCGACGTGAACGCACGCCTTTGGAGGAACGGACTTAAGGTTAAAATTGGTCGACCATGAATTGGTCAACCAATAATTGGTCAACCAAATATACATCCTTTTTTCGTCCCGCCAAATGTTATTGAATTTTTTTCCGTGGAGATGGGGCTTTTGTTCCAGTAAGAGATGGGTCGGCAACAATTCTTCCTGACTAGCAGAATGATGTCCGCTGTCGAGTGGGCGGAGGCCAGGACGTCCTTTATTACCTCCACTAAGTTTTTGGCACCCGCCATAAAATTGGTTGACCAATAATTGGTAAACCAATTTTCCCTACCTTGTTGCTCGTTAACCGACGATCATGCCTCCCAAACCCCGTTCCCTGCCCCTTACGAACTGTACGTTTCCGGTGCCCCCGGCGGTGTAGCTGCGGACAAACCGCCCGTCCCGGCTATATTCGTTGCCGTGGGACCCGCGGCCCCGCCAGCAGACAAGCCTCACTTCACCCTGCCCCATTGGGGGATCCAGAACTTTTTTGCGCGAACGCGGGTGCCAGGTTGAGCGGAAATGCCGGCATTCACTGAACACAATACCCTTTCCCCATGCGAGTAGTCACCTTCGGCGAGATCATGTTGCGCCTCAGCACGCCGCGGCACCAGCGGTTCCGTCAGGCCAGTACCATGGAAATCGAATACGGCGGGGGAGAGAGCAACGTGGCTGTCTCCCTGGCCAATTACGGACAGGATGTAAGCTTTGTCTCTCGGCTGCCGGACAACGACCTGGGGGAATGCGCCCTGCGGTCGCTGCGCGCCGCGGGCATCGACACCACCCACATCGTAAGGGGCGGCAAGCGGCTGGGGCTGTATTTCCTGGAGACGGGCGCGGTACAGCGGCCTTCGAAGGTGCTGTATGACCGGGAGGACAGCTCCATGGCCACCGTCTCTCCGGGCGACATCGACTGGGATAGGGCGTTTGAGGGGGCATCCTGGTTTCACTGGTCGGGCATCACCCCGGCGGTAAGTGCCTCGGCGGCGGAGGTCTGCCGGGAAGCCTGTCGCGCCGCCGCGGAGCGGGGCATCACCATCAGCGTAGACCTGAACCACCGCAGCAAGCTGTGGCAGTACGGCAAGTCGCCGGCCGAAGTGATGCCGGAGCTGGTCGACTACTGCGACGTCATCGTGGGCGGGAGCTTCGAGGCGGCCCACTATTTCGGCGTCAGGGTAGAGGACGACAGCGACTTTCTTTCTCTGGCCAAGGCCTTGGGACAGCGGTTCCCCAAGGCCACCCGGATCGTCACTACCCTGCGGGATTCCATCTCCGCCAGCCACAACACCTACAGCGCCCTGCTTTGGGATGGCACGGAACTCCACAGCAGCCCCACTTACCAGCTCACCCACATCGTGGACCGGGTGGGCGGCGGCGACAGCTTCATGGGGGGCCTCATTCACGGCCTGCTTTCCTGGCCGGGCGACCTGACCTACGCACTGCGCTTCGCGGTGGCTGCCGCGGCGCTGAAGCACACCATCCCCGGCGACGTCAACCTGGTCACCGCCGAGGAGGTCATTTCCCTGATGCAGGGAGACGGCAGCGGACGGGTGCGGCGGTAATTGGCTCTGCCAAACAGTCAGACATCGGATGCTGTCCTCATGCCACCCTGTCAGACATCGGATGTCTGACAAATTGGCATCGCCCGGTTTTCTCATATGCCGGCAATAAACCCTACCCCCGCGGCACAAAAACCTGCTACAAGTCTTCCCATCATCCAATCCTGTGAAAAACTGCTTTATTCCGCCCCCGACAACATCCGATGTCTGACAAGATGGCACCCAACCGACATCCGATGTCTCACCAACTCCCCGTTCACTATCTTTGCCCCCTAAATTCAAGGAGATGAAATTCGGCGTAATCGTTTTCCCCGGCAGCAACTGCGACGACGACATGGTCCACGTGCTCGGCACCGTCCTGGGCCGGGAGACCGTCAAGCTGTGGCACAAGGAAGAAAGCCTCGGTGACCTCACTACCGACGACTGCATCATCGTGCCGGGCGGCTTCAGCTACGGCGATTACGTACGCGCCGGTGCCGTGGCCCGCTTTTCGCCCATCATGAAGTCGGTCATCGACTTCGCCAACCGGGGCGGCTACGTGTTCGGCATTTGCAACGGCTTCCAGATCCTGTGCGAAGCCGGCCTGCTGCCCGGCGCTCTGCTGCGCAACCGGGAGCAGAAATTCATCGCCAAGAACGTCTACATCCGCGCCGAGACCGACAACGCCCCCACCAACCGGCAGCTGTCGCCCGGACAGGTGCTCCGCATCCCGGTGGCCCACGCCGAAGGCCGCTACTACGCGGATGAGGACACGATCTTCCGCCTGAACCAGAACGACCAGATCCTCTTCCGCTACTGCGACGGCGCCGGAGAGGTGAACCTGGAAAGCAACTACAACGGCTCCATCGGCAACATTGCCGGCATTTGCAACGAGAACCGCAACGTCATCGGCATGATGCCCCACCCGGAACGCGCCAGCGAGGAACTGCTCGGCAACCGGGACGGGCTGATCATCTTCCAGAGCTTGGCCAAGGCGGTGGCCGCCGCCAACTAGAGGACTAACGGACAAACAGTCTAAAGCCCCCCCTAAATCTCCACGCCCCGTTCCCGGAGTTCGCGGCGCAACTGCTCCGGATTTTCGAAGCGGATGGTGTCCAGCCCTTCCCGGCGGGCCGCTTCCACGTTGCGGAGGCTGTCGTCGATGAAGACGCAGCCGCCGTAGCCCTGGAGGTCGAACCGCTCGTGCAGCAGGCGGTAGATGGCCGGATCCGGCTTCTGGAGCTTCACTTCCCCACTGACCATGATTTCCTCGAAGAGGTCCAGGAAGTCGAAGGTCTCCCGCGCCCAGGGGAAGAGCTCGTGCGACCAGTTGGTCAGGGCCAGGAGGCGGTACTTGCCCGAGGCCTTGAGCTGCTTCAGGATCTCGACGCTGCCCTCGATGGGGCCGGTGATGGTTTCCGTCCAACGGTCGTAGTAGATGCGGATCTCCCGCTCAAACTCGGGGTGCCGCTCGATCAGCTCCCGGGTACCCTCCTCGATGCTCCTGCCGGCGTCCTGCTTCTCGTTCCACTCCAGGGTAGCTACGTTCGCCAGGAAGTAGTCCACCTCTTCGCGGGTCTCGAATACCTGCTCAAAGAGGGCGCGGGGTTGCCAGCCGATGAGGACGTTGCCTAGGTCGAAGATTATGGTGTGGAGCATGGTCAAGGGGTGAAGGGGTGAAGGACTGAAGGACTGAATGGGTGTTGCATTTGCCCCTCGCTTCGCTTGGGATGGTAAAGGGGCCACGGGGTCAAGGACTGAATGGGTGTTGCTTTTGCCCCTCGCTTCGCTCGGGTGAAGGAAATGCATCTCTCCCTTGCTGCGCTCGGGCCGGGGTGCTGCCATGATCCCTCGCTTTGCTCGGGTGGGGGCGTTGCCTGGCTTTCTCCCGATTTATGGCACCTGCGACCGCGCCGGAAAGTTAGGCGGTTGGCGCTTTTTGCCGGGCGCGGAAGTAAAGAAACAGGCCGAGGATTACCAGGGGGAGGCTGAGCCATTGTCCGGTGGTGAGGGCCTGGCCGAAGCCGCCCTGGTCGCTCTTGAAGTACTCCCAGAGGAAGCGGAAGCCGAAGATGAGCACGAACCACAGGCCGGTGAGCAGGCCGGGTTTGTTGCGGGCATCGGTCTTCCAGTAGAGGGTGATGAGGATGGCGAAGGTGAGCAGGTAGCTGAGGCTCTCGTAGATCTGTACCGGGTGGCGGGGCACGTCGGCCAGGCTCGGGGGCATGGCGTTCACGAAGAGGAAGGCCCAGGGGGCGTCGCTGGGGGTGCCGACGATCTCGCTGTTCATCAGGTTGCCGAAGCGGATCATGGCCCCCACCAGGGCGATCGGGGCGGCTACCTTGTCGCTGATCCAGAAGAAGGACTTCTTGCTGATGTACCTGCTGAAGAGCCACAGGGCGGTGACTACGCCGATAACGCCGCCGTGGCTGGCCAAACCGCCCTCCCAGATCTTGAGAATGTCACCTGGGTGCTGGCTGTAGTAATCCCACTGGTAGAACAGGATGTGGCCCAGGCGGGCGCCCAGGATGGTGCCGGCGATGAGGAAGTAGAAACAGTAGTCGAGCCACGCCTCCGGGGCCCCTTCCCGCAGGAACATCCGGCGCACCATCATGAAGCCCAGCAGGAATCCGATGGCGAACATCATGCCGTACCACCGCAGGGTGAGGGGGCCGATGGAGAATATTTCGGGGGACGCGTCCCAGGTGATGTATAACAGCATATCGTGGTTCAACACCCTAGGAGGACATGGGGTAGGCCCGCTCGAGGTGTTCCTCGATCAGGCAGAAGCCCGCCCCGGTAGGGTTGATGGATTTGGCGCTCCGGAATAGCGCGGTAGAAAAGTGGTAAAGGTTCTGGGTGCCCCGTACGCGGAAGTCGCGGTCGACGGGCGCGCGCTCGTCCTCGCCCATGCGGATGAATCCTACGGGGTGGTAGGTGTCTTCCAGTTTCTCGTATTCGTGGATGTCGGTAAAGAGTTCTTCGTAGCGGTGGCCCTCGGCGTCGAGCACCTGCTTGACCTTCTTCTTGGCTTCGGCGATGGCCGCGCGGTCGCTGCGGCTGACCTTCCACTTGACGTGAATGCCGGGCTCGCCGAACCGGTCGGTTTCCTGGGAGATCAACACCTCGTTGTCGGTTTCGTCACCCTGCTCAATGTCGAGCTGCAGGCTCCAGTCGTTGCGGTGGATGTGCAGCTTGCGCCGGAATACCAGTTTGCTGCCAAACAGGGCCAGAAACTTGAAGCTTTGGACCACTTCTTTTAAACTGGCGCCACCCTCCTGCCGCCCGAACATGGCTTTTTTGAGGACGGTGAAGGCCGCAACGTCCTTGTTCGGCACCACGTGGGCAAAGTTGACCCTTCCGCCCTGGGTATTGACCAGCAGCCGTTTGGTGAACAGGGAGGATCCGATGAAACGGGGGGTAAAATCCACGCCGTGCAGTACGGGCGGGGAATTCTTCACCCGGAAGAGTTCGACGCTGACGTGGTCGCCGAGGTTCTTGCCGAGGTCCGTCCGGGCCAGGGTACCATTGTCGAGCTTGCGCAGCAGGCGGCAGCTTTCCAGGGCACCGGAGGTGAGGTAGAAGCGATCCGCCTCGACCACGGAATCGGTACCGTCGACCGCCCGGATTTCCACCCCACTGATCGTCCCGTCGGGGGCGGCGTTAAAGCCGGTTACCCGGCTGTTCTTGAGCCAGCGTACGGCCGCCTTGTCTTTCTTCCCCAGCCGCTTGAACAGGTTCCGCTTGAAGTAGCCCAGCCAGATGCCGTTCTTGACCCGGGGGTCTTCCTTTTCCCGCAACTTCTTCTTCCTGCCCAGGAGCTCCCGGAGCACCCGCCCCCGGTGGCGGTTATTGAGTTCCACTACGTAGTTCCAGTCCGGATCGTCCGTCTGAATGTCCCGTTCATCGAAGAAGAGGATTTGTCCGCCCCAGCGGGCCGAGGTACCGCCGAGGCCGAAATACCTTCCGAAGCGCGACACCTTGCTCGTATCCGAGCTGGTAGCCAGGCCGATTTCCTCGGAACTCCTAGTGGTTTCGTTGCCGACCTCCACGACCGTGATGTCCAGGGCGTCACCGTGGCGCTCCCGGAGTTGCCGCAACAGGTAAGATCCGTAGGTGCCGCAGCCGATAATACATACACTAGGTCGGTCCATAAGAACTATACCTTGACGGGTTGCAAAAGGAATTCCCGAAACCGGGAAATGACGTGGGGGGGAAGCGGCCGGTCCGACCGCCAAAGCCGCACGACCTCCCGGATGTTTTCGTTGCGGGAGGAGGAAAATAGGGTAGTCCCGAAGTCCTTGTCCTCCTTGTAGTAGGCGAGACAAAGTTCCGCGGCGGAGATGTCGGGCTCGTTGTACTCGCGGAGGAAGTCTGCGGCCTTTCCCATAATGGAAAAGACCCCGAACCGGAAATAGTGCCGCCCGGGCAGGTCATCAGTGATGGTTTCCCGGAACCGTTTGCCGAGGTCGTCGCCGAACTGGATGGCGGTATACGCTTCCCGCAAGGGCTCACTGCCGTAGGCATCGTCGAAGCTGCCGGCCAGCCCCAGGTGGCGCACCTTGCCCGCCGCCTGCAAGCTGAGCAGCCGGTCTACCACATCATCCTGGTTGGCCAGGGGAGAGGCAATGCGGTGGAGCATGAAGTAGTCGACGTAGTCCGTCCCCAGTTCCTTGAGGCTGTGGTGGAGGCTGTCCTCCAGCCGCTGGGGGTCGATGGTCGTTGTGTAAGAGAAAGCGTGGTGGTGCTGGCTGCCCGAAACCTTTACCGCCGTCGAGAGCAATCGCTTCAGCGGGGTGCGTACCAGGTTGAAGGCCGGCATCAGGGCGAAGGGTATCCGCCGGGGGGTGATGCCGAACTTGGTGGTGACGGTCACCGCGTCGCGGCGGTCACGGATGAACTTGCCGAGCAGCATCTCCGCGTGCCCGAAGCAGTAGGCCGGGGCGGTATCGAAGTGGGTCACGCCCTGGTCGAAGGCGGTTTCCAGGTTGCGGACGGCCCCGCGTACGGTGTAGTTCCTCCCCAGGGAAGAAGTTCCAAATCCCAAATTGACTCGATCGGCGTTGCGCATAAGGAGAGCTAAGCTAGTCAACGCAGCCCAAGGCCGGTTAATTTTTCGGGGCCGCGGGTGCCTGGGGCTTCATCTGGGGGAAGAAAAGCACCTCCTGGATGCTCTTCTGGCCAGTCAGCAGCATCACCAGGCGGTCGATCCCAATGCCGATGCCGGCGGTGGGGGGCATGCCGTACTCCAGGGCGCGGAGGAAGTCCTCGTCGGTGGCCATCGCCTCGTCGTCGCCGCGCTCGGCGAGCTGGAGCTGGTCCTCGAAGCGTTCCCGCTGGTCGATGGGGTCGTTGAGCTCGGAGTAGGCGTTGGCGATCTCCTTGCCGTTCACCATGAGCTCAAAGCGCTCCACCAGCCCTTCCTTGCTGCGGTGCTTCTTGGTCAGGGGCGACATCTCCACCGGGTAATCGGTGATGAAGGTGGGCTGGATCAGGTGGCCTTCTACCTTCTCGCCGAAGATCTCGTCGATGAGCTTGCCACGGCCCATGGTCTTGTCCACGTGCACGTGCAGTCGCTTGGCAATGGCCCGCAGCTCCTCCTCGTCGGCCCCATCGATGTTCTCCCCGGTGTATTCGCGGATGGCGTCGGCCATGGTCAGGCGGCGGTAGGGGCCCTTGAAGTCGATCTCGTGCTCCCCGGCCTTGACGGTGGTGGTTCCGTTGACGGACTGCACGGCGTGCTCCAGCAACTGCTCACAGGTCTCCATCATCCAGTTGTAGTCCTTGTAGGCTACGTAGAACTCCACGGCCGTGAATTCCGGGTTGTGGGTGCGGTCCATGCCCTCGTTGCGGAACATCTTGGCGAACTCGTACACCCCGTCGAAGCCGGCCACGATGAGCCGCTTCAGGTACAGCTCGTTGGCGATGCGCAGGTACATCGGTACGTCCAGGGTGTTGTGGTGGGTCTTGAAGGGGCGGGCCGCCGCGCCGCCGTGGATGGGCTGCAGGATGGGGGTTTCCACCTCCATCAGGCCGAGGTCGTCAAGGAACTGCCGCATGGAAGTGATCAGGCGGCTGCGCTTGCGGAAGATCTCCTTGTACTGGGGGTTGACGGTGAGGTCGACGTACCGCATGCGGTAGCGCAGTTCGGGATCCTTGAATTCGTCGTACACCCGACCTTCTTCGTCCCGCTTCGGGGTGGGTAGGGGGCGCAGCGACTTGCCCAGGAAGGTGAGTTCCTTGACGTGGACGGAGATCTCGCCGGTGCGGGTCTTGAACACGAAGCCCTTCACGCCGATGAAGTCGCCCAGGTCGAGCAGCTTCTTGAACAGGGTGTTGTAGAGGGTCTTGTCTTCCCCGGGGGCGATGTCGTCGCGGCTCACGTAGAGTTGGATGCGGCCGCTGCTGTCCTGCAGGTTGGCGAAGGCGGCCTTGCCCATGATGCGCTGCGACATGATGCGACCGGCCAGGGTGACCTCCTGGAGGTTGGTGACGTTGCCTTCGGCGTCGGTTTCCACCTGCTGGGGGATGTCGGCGGCCAGGTGGGTTACCGGGAACGTGGCGGCGGGGAAGGGGTCGATGCCGAGTTCGCGGATCTTGGCGAGGTTTTCGCGCCGGATTTTTTCCTGGTCGGTGAGTTCCATGGGGCTAGATTAAGTTGCGGCGGGCAAAGGTAAGGCAGCCCGGCGGCTGCGGCCGTGGGTACCAACAAAAAAGCTCCTCCACCCCGCAGGATGGAGAAGCTTTTCCGACCGGAAAGGGACCGGTGGTCTAGTCGTTGTCGCGGGTAATGAAAGACTCCTCTTTCTGGCGGCGGGCTTCACGTTCGCGGAGCTCACGCAGTTCGCGGGCGTCTTTTTCGCGTTGTTCTTCTTCCTTCATTCCCTCCTTGAGTTCCTGTTCGAGGGAGCCCTTGGCGGTATTGAATTCACGGATACCCTTGCCGATGCCGCGCATGAGTTCGGGGATTTTCTTACCGCCGAAGAGCAGCAGAATTGCAAAGAAGACCAGGATCATCTCCGGGCCGATGGCGTTGAGGAAAAGCAGCGTGGTATTCATCATCATCGTAGTTGAAAGCGTCACCAAAGATAACGCAAGTTAGAGGATAACGTGTCGGTGGCCCTTTGAGTTGTTCCCCCGCATCGTTAGTTCCGCAATCGGGGGGCTTCGCCCCGGCGACCTATGAGTACAACTTACGGGCTCCGGGGGTTGACGGATTCAGGGTAGGCGGCGGCGCGCGGGTGCCGGAAATACCCTATTTTAAGAAACGCCCTCCCTACCTCAGGATGATGGCGTGCCGTCAATGGACGTGTGCCCATCTAAAATGTCCTTCCGATGCCCCTATACATGGATATCCACATAATCGACAGTGAGCAGTTGCTCGCTGAGGAAGTAGCCCGGGCTCATGTGCAAGACCTGAAAGTGGAAAAAAGGCATGGCGTCAGGCAGCTGAAATATTGGGTGGACACCACCAACAAGAAGGTGTTCTGCCTGCTGCGCGGTCCAAGTGCGGCGGCCTGTCACGCCGTTCACGAGGAAGCCCATGGCATGACCGCATGTAATATTGTTGAACTCACCGAAGATGGTTCGGGGGGCCTGCTGTTTGGTGACCGCCTCGACGACCTGGCCTACACCGGGGCGGATCCAGGCCTCGATTCCGGATTTCGCACACTGCTACGACTCGACACCTTCAGGTGCGACAATGGCACGAAGAATGCTTTGGCCCAGGACATCGTGCAAAGGGGCGGACACCTCTTACCCCGGTCCGGCGATCATTACCTGGCCTGGTTTACGAGTTGCGCCGACGCCCTGCGTTGTGCCCAAGCGATCAAAAACGCATTCACCGCTTCCCCGACCAGCGGGGAATACCAGATAGGCCTGCGTACGGGGCGGTTCCTCGATCGGCACAGCAATTACCAGTATGAAGCCGCCAGTAGAACCCTGCAATGCCTGGCACTGCTGGGTATGCCGGATCGTACCTTTATGGACAAAGAAACCTTCCTTTTCTTCCGCAGGCAAGCGGGGGATACTGCTACGGAAGCCCTTACCGCTACATCCCTCTCGGAGGATGATTTCAAGTTTCTCGCCCGGGCACTTTCCACCGTCGAGCGCGAAGTGGTGTTTCCTTCCCTTACCGTTGACCGCTTCAACCGCCTTCTGGGCATGAGCAAGGCATCAGTGTACCGTGCGGTCAAGTCGCTGGTGGGTATATCCCCGGGTCGACTGATCAAATTCATACGGCTTCGCCGCGCCCTCCAACTCTTGACCGAAGACTACCTCACCATATCGGAGGTGGCCTACGCGGTAGGCTTCAGCAGCCCCTCCTATTTCAGCCGGGCTTTCAAGGCACGGTACGGACATTCTCCCAGTACGTTCAGCGTAACCCACCAATGACGTAACGGCCATTCAATATCCGAAATGACCGACTGCGGGTCGGACCGGTTTGGCCTGAACCCTGTGTGCCAGCCTTTGAACCACCTGTTACAATCGCGGTGATCTCCCAGGAATACCTTGAAACAATGGCCCCCGCAGCTGGAATACCAGCCTGGAGCCGGCCATTTCATTCTCCTTCACCTGCTAACACCTCACCGTATGACACCTTTAACCATCTCCGACCTGAATTACGAGACCCTCCAAGCACAACTCCGGGGCCGACTCGTATTCCCCACCGACGAGGACTACAACGAAAGGCGAAAAGTATTCAACGCCATGATTGACAAGCGGCCCGCGCTCCTCGTCCTTTGCGTGGATGTTGCCGACGTGATCGCCGCCGTTAACTTCGGTCGGGAGAACGATATACCCATCGCCGTGCGGGGCGGCGGGCACAACGGGGGTGGCCTCGGAATATGTGAAGGAGGGATGGTCATCGACCTGGCAGGTATAAAATTTACTCGCGTCAACACGAACGACAACACCGTCCGCGTCGGCGGGGGCAACCTGTGGGGTGAAGTCGACCACGCCCTCCACCCCTTCGGCCTGGCTGTTCCGGCTGGCATCATCTCCACCACCGGGGTTGGCGGCCTGACCCTCGGCGGCGGAGTGGGGTACCTGTCCCGGAAATACGGTCTCACCATCGACAACCTCCTGGAAACGGACATGGTCCTGGCTGACGGATCCTTCGTCACGGTGAACAAGGATTCCTACCCCGACCTCTTCTGGGCCAACCGCGGGGGCGGGGGTAACTTCGGCATCGTTACCGCCTTTAAATTCCAGGCCCACCCTGTGCATACCGTCATCGGCGGTCCTACCCTTTGGCCCATATCCCGCACGGAAGAGATCATGGCCTGGTTTGACGGCTTCATCCATGCGGCACCTGAAGACCTTAACGGATTTCTGACCACCCTGGTGATTCCCGGCCCGCCTTTCCCCGAGCATATGCATAACAAGCCCTATTGCGGGGTGGTATGGTGTTACACCGGAGAACCCGAAAACTTTGAATCGCTTTTCGAGCCGGTCCGGAAGCTGGAACCCCTCTTTGAGCACGTAGGCGAAATGCCGTACCCAAGCATACAAACCCTTTTCGACGGCTTGTTCCCGCCCGGTATGCAGTGGTACTGGCGCGGCGACTTCTTCGACAAGATTCCCCCCGAAGCCGCTGCCCAACACCGGAAGTTTGGCAGCAATATCCCAACGCCTCTTTCCCAAATGCACCTTTATCCCCTCAGCGGTGCCGCAGCGCGCGTAGGCGCCGAGGAAACCGCCTGGGCCTACCGGGATGCCAAGTATGCCGGCGTCATTGTCGGTGTGGATCCCGACCCAGAAAATGCCGGAAAGATTACGGATTGGTGCAAGGGATACCACGACGCCTTGCACCCCACCTCGCTGGGCGGGGCGTATTCCAATTTTATGATGAACGACGAAGGGTCGGATCGGGTCCGGGCCAGCTACCGCCATAATTATGAACGGTTGGTTGAGGTCAAACGGCAGTACGATCCCGAAAACCTGTTCCGCATCAACCAGAACATCGTCCCGTAAGGCATCCCCGCGGGAGCGTTGCCCGGGCACCTCCTATCTCCTTCGGGGGCCCGAACACTTAAGGTGGAGGGTGAACCGCTCAGTGGCAACACTGGGCCGCCACCCCTTCCTCTGCGGTGCAGTAGCGCCCCCGGGATTCGGCAAACCACCGGCAGCCCCGGCGGTGGCGTTTGCGGCTGTTCGTGGAAAGCCAATACTGCTGATCGGTCGCCTCGCCGGGCGGGGGTGCCGCGGCCCTGGTCCCGGGCCCGATCTCTGGAAAATCGTTGGGGTAGACCCAGGTTCGGATCTTACCCTCCAGTCCACCGTGGGCGAGGGCGGAATTCAGCTGGAGGAAATATTTATAGTCCCCCGCATCGCGGAGGATGAGGATGATGCCGGCCCGCCGGTTCGACTGCAGCCCGTACCACAGCGCCTGCCCGACGCTTTCCTTCCACTTGGGGGCCCAGTCCACTTCGATGGCGTAGTCGTCGGTGAGGATATCCACCCGTCCGCTGGTGACCGCCACCTCGGTGCGGCCACCCAGGGACTGGGCCAGGGCCCGGACGTAGTCGGCTTCGGACTGCCCCACCAGCCACGCCGGCACGAGGATCAATAACAGGAGAAAATAACGCAAGGAGGAGATGGAAATTCAGGAGTAACGTGCCCCCAAGGTAGAACCCGCCGTCCATTCGGGGCCACCCATTTCCCCCTAACTTACCGGTACGCCCCCGATTTCCGGGCGGCAAACCAGCAAACGTACCCCATGGCAGTTTCCGAAGACTACATAACCTACCTCCGCGACCAGCTCGCCGACCTCGGCGAAATCACGGGAAAGAAGATGTTTGGCGGCTACGGCTTCTTCCACGAGGGGAAGATGTTCGCCATGGTCGGCCACGGGGCGTTCCGCCTGAAAGTAGACGATACGAACCGCCAGGATTTCGTGGACCGCGGCATGGAACCCTTCCACTCGGGGGGCAAGAAAAAGGGGATGCCCTACTGGGAGGTACCGGTAGAGGTGATCGAGGACCGGGCTGAACTGACGCGGTGGGCCAGGAAATCGGTAGCGATCGCGCATTCCGCCTGAGTCCGGCACCCGCGCCGCGGCGACAACCGGCTCCGCAGCCAAGCTGATTTTATATTTATATTTCAGCGTGGGCCTTGCCCCCCTTACCCTGAAATCATCTCCCCCCGGTGGCCCTGCCCTCCTTTTTCAGTTTGAAGGCTTCCCTGTGCCTGACCCTCCTGGTCTGTCTGCTAGGTCCGTCCGTCCTCGGCGCCCAGAAGCGGCAGATGCTCCACGAGGACCAGGAGGGTATCCGCTACCAGAACCAGTGGCCCCTGGCCGCAAGGTGGACGCTGGTATCCGACCTTGGCTTTCGCTGGCGCACCGGGTTCCGGGAATCGAACCTTTACCAGATCCGCACAGCGGCTACTTTCGCCCCCCGCCCCGGCGTGCGGCTGACGTCCGGGCTGGGGTATACGGGCTACTACCGTTCCGGGGAGGTCAGCTCGGTGGAATTCCGTCCCTTCCAGGAGGTAAGCGTCGCCCAGCGGCTGTGGGGACTGGCCTTCCGCCACCGGCTCCGCCTGGAAGAGCGGTTCTTCCGCATTGAGGCCAACGACGCGGTGGGGGAGCGCGAAACCCCCGCTTACCTGCGGCCCCGCTACGCCCTGCAACTGAAACTGCGGCTGCTGCGCCTCTCCGCCGATCACCCGGAGCGCCAACTGACGCTGACCCTGGGCGACGAACTCCTCCTCCAATTGGGCGGCGGCCCCGATTTTAAGGCCACTTTGCGCAATCGGTTGCTCTTTGGTCCGGCCCTGGAGTGGAGCAACCGCTTCGGCCTTTCCCTCACCTTTACCCAGCAGACCGCGCCTACGGCCACCCCCGGGGTGTTCCGGAGTTCCGAGGTCATTTGGCTGGTGGTGCGCCACCGGGTGGGTGGTGAGGCGGCGCCGGAGGGTTGAGGCCGGCGTTTCCCGCCTTATCTTCCCGGTCCCTACCGCCGTTCCATCATCATGCCCTACCGTCGCCTGGCCGAGGTCAGCAACCTCCAGACCCTCACCCTCCTCAAGCTTTCCCTCAACCGGGAGGAGATCGACTACCGGGTGCATTTCGAGCACAGCCTGTACGTGGGGTCTTACCTGCTGGGGCAGCGGGGTGCGGTACTGGAAGTGGCTTCCCAGGATTACCCCGCCGCGGCCGCCGTACTTACCGAGTTGGGCATTGAGGCGCGGCGTGCCGCGCCGCCGAGCGACTTCGGCCGCCTGCAGGAGTGGGAGGCCATCACCGAGAGCCTGCCTCTCATTGGCCACTGGACGCCTACCCCCCGCCTGCTGGCCCTGGCCCTCCTGCTGGCCACCCTGGTAGCGATCAGCATTTACTACCTGACGCTGTACGGGTAAAGGGCAGCGAATCGGGCATGTGTGACCGAAGTCACAGAAGATTTCCGCTTCATTCCTGACTTTTGCCCCATGGAGTACTACTTCGACCTGGCGCTGCGCAGCTACTACGAGTACGCCGACTACCTCTGGCGGGACATCGCCAACCCCCGGTGGTCGTCCTACTTCTACGTGCTCATCTTCGTATCGGTAGTGTTTTTCGTCCTGGAGGTGGTGATGCCGTGGCGGCGCAACCAGCGGATTTTGCGGCGGGATTTCTTCCTGGACGTGTTCTACATGTTCTTCAACTTCTTCCTGTTCTCCCTCATCGTCTACAACGCCGCCTCCACCGTGGTGGTGACCCTGCTCAACGACGGGATCAAGGCGGCCTTCAACGGCTTTGACCTGCAGTCTTTCAACCCCATCAACGGCTGGCCCCTGTGGGCGGTGCTGCTGCTGGGCTTCCTGGTACGCGACTTCGTACAGTGGTGGATCCACCGCCTGCTGCACCGGGTGGACTGGCTGTGGGAATTCCACCAGGTCCACCACTCGGTACGGGAAATGGGTTTCGCGGCCCACCTGCGCTTCCACTGGATGGAGACCGTGGTTTACCGCAGCCTGGAGTACCTGCCCCTGGCGCTGCTGGGCATCGGCCTCTATGACTTCTTCATCATCCACCTGTTCGGACTGGCCTGGGGCCACTACAACCACGCCAACTTCCGCCTGCCGCACCGGGCCACGGGCGCCATCGTGGGCGCGCTGGTCGGACTGGCCATCGGCAGCGGCAGCTTCGAGATCACCCTGCTGGCGGCCCCCGACCTGACCACCACCCTGGCGGGGGGTGCCCTCGGGGCCGGAGCCGGGGCCCTGCTGCTTGCGCCCCTGATGCCCTACCTGTTCAACGGACCAGAAATGCACCTCTGGCACCACGCCAAGACCCTGCCCGAAGAACGTCGCCACGGGGTAAATTTCGGACTTACCCTGGCCGTGTGGGACTACCTCTTCGGCACCGAATACCAGCCCTACCACGACGGGGAGCTGGAGCTAGGGTTCCAGGGGGTGGAGGAATTCCCCGATGACTTCCTCCGGCAAAGCACCACCGGCTTGCGAAAGCGAGAAAAGTCTGCCGTCTAGGCGGTAATTTGGTGGGCATGAATTCCGCCAACCCCCGCAAGGTCATTCTCTACATCAGCATGAGCCTGGATGGCTACCTGGCCACCCACGACGACGACCTCTCCTGGCTCTTCGCCATTGAGCGCCCGGGGGAGGACTATGGCTACGCCGACTTCACCCGCCAGGTCGATACCTACCTGGTAGGCCGCAGAACCTACGACGTGATACGCGGGCTGATGAACGGCAACTTTCCCCAGGCGCGGCAGTTCGACTGCTACGTCCTCACCCGCCAGCAGGACCTCCCGGACGCCGACGGAGTGACCTTCTACAACGGACCCGTCAGGGCCCTCGTCGAACGCCTGAAAGGGGAGGACGGCGGCCACATCTACTGCGACGGCGGCGCGGAGATCGTGCGGCTGCTCATGGCCGAGGACCTGATCGACGAGTACATCATCTCGGTCGTCCCCATCCTGCTGGGCGATGGCAAGCGGCTGTTTATAGGGGGTACGCCGCCGATCAACTTGCAGGCCCAATCGTGCGTCCGCTACGACAGCGGATTGATCCAGCTGCGGTATACACGCTAGCTTTCTCCGACGGCGAAACGTGTACTATTGGCCCACCCATGCACAGGCCGGACACCCGTTAACCGAGAGCCGAAGCTGATCGTGACCTTCGTACTTTGTACCTCGCCCTTCCTACTTCGTCCTTTTTATCCGCTCCATGACCTTCGACCTAACCCCCGACCAACGGCAGCAACTCCTCAATGACCTGCTGTCCCGCCTCGAAGACTACTATACCCACACCCGCGACCACCGCGTGGCTCCCGACCTGGATCCGGAGCAGGTCCGAGACGCGGTGGCCCAATACGACTTCTCCCGCCCCCTGCCGGCCGACGAGGCCATCGGCGCGGTGGTGGACAACCTCCTGCAGCATCAGGTGCACGTGCCCCACCCGCGGTACTACGGACTGTACAATCCGCGCGCGAACTTCCCCTCCATCCTGGCCGACCTCATCGCGGCTTATTTCAATCCCCAGCTGGCGGCCTGGAGCCACTCACCCTACGCCGCGGAGGTCGAAACTCACCTGATCCAGGAGTACGGCAAGCGGTTTGGCTACCCCGGCGATGTGATCGACGGCACCTTCACCACCGGCGGGGCGGAGGCCAACCTTACCGGCATCCTCTGCGCCCTGAACCATCGCTTTCCGGACTACGCCAACCGGGGCTTCCGAGCCTTCGGCGGAGAGCCGGTGATTTACTGCTCGGACCAGGCCCACCACTCCGTCGTAAAGGCCGCCCGGGTAGTGGGCCTGGGACTGGACTCGGTGGTGCAGATTCCCGTGGATGAGCAGCTGCGGATGGAGGCTTCGGCCCTGAAGGAACAACTGGCCAGGGATCGGGCGAACGGGAAAATTGCCGTCATGGTCATCGCCACGGCCGGCACCACGGGTACGGCCACCCTCGATCCGCTGCCGGAGATCGCGGACGTCTGCCAGCAAGCCGGCGTGTGGCTCCACGTCGACGCCGCCTTCGGCGGGGCGGCCGTACTCCACCCCGACTACCGCCCCCTGCTGCGGGGCATCGAGGTGGCCGACTCCATCACCACCGACATCCACAAGTGGCTCTCCGTACCCATGGGCACCGGGATGTTCCTGACGCGCCACCCCGACATCCTCAGCAAGACCTTCCGTACCACGGCGGAATACATGCCCCGGGAGGGCGGCTCCCTCTCGGTGGTCGACCCCTACACCCACACCATCCAGTGGTCGAGGCGCTTCCTGGGACTGCGGATGTACCTCTCGCTGCTCGTTTTCGGCTGGGAGGGCTACGCCGAGACCATCCGCCACCACGTCGAAATGGGCGACTACCTGCGGCAGCAACTCACCGCCCGGGGGTGGATGATCGCAGTGGATACGCCCCTGCCGGTCGTCTGCTTCACCTGGCCCGGACAAGCTGATCCGGGGGCTTTCGCCCGCGACCTCTGCGCGCGGGTAGTAGCTTCCGGGGAGGCCTGGATCAGCGTTTACCCCATCCGCGGCGTGGACGTGTTGCGGGCCTGCATCACTAATTATGCCACTACCCGGGAGGACATTGACGCCCTGGTCGGGCTGCTGGACCGCCTGAGACGGAAGTTGGGCACCAGCGCTCCGCCGCCCAACTTTACAGTATGAATCCCGAGCAAAAGCCAGGCATTCATCGTAGCGGATTCGCTCGACCTTTTCATTAGTAATTACCTTCAGCCGGCACACCCCGTACCCATGTATCACACCATTTTCCTTCTCTTCCTCATCTTCTTTTGTCCATTCGTACTGCCGGCGCAATCGGCCCTCATCGGCGCCATCGACAACCCCGTGGACTACGCCGACCCATTGATGGGCACCGACTCCGACTACCGCCTCTCCAACGGCAACGTCTACCCGGCCATCGCCCGCCCCTGGGGCATGAACTTCTGGACGCCGCAGACCGGCGAAATGGGCAATGGATGGGCCTACACCTACGACGCCAACCGGATCCGGGGCTTCAAGCAGACCCACCAGCCCTCCCCCTGGATGAACGACTACGGACAGTTCTCCCTCATGCCGGTGACCGGCGCCCTGCGCTTTCGGGAGGAGGACCGCCAGAGCTGGTTCTCCCACAAGGCCGAGACCGTCAAACCCCACTACTACTCGGTGTACCTGGCCGACCACGACGTGACCACCGAGCTCACCCCCACCGAACGGGCGGCCCTGTTCCGGTTCACCTTCCCGGAGACCGACAGCAGCTACGTGGTCATTGACGCCTTCGACCGCGGCTCCTACGTGAAGATCATCCCGGAAGAAAGGAAAGTCATTGGCTACACCACCCGCAACAGCGGCGGCGTGCCCGACAACTTCCGCAACTACTTCGTGGTGGTCTTCGACAAGGATTTTACCCAAACCCATACCTTCAGCGACACCACCCTGACCCCGGCCCTGGAGCAGACCGCTGACCACGCCGGCGCCGTCGTGGGCTTCCGGACCGCCAAGGGAGAAACGGTACACGCCCGGGTGGCCTCCTCCTTCATCAGTCACGAGCAGGCAGCGCGAAACCTGGAGGAACTGGGCAACGATGACTTCGAGACCGTACGCCAGGCCGGCCGCGAGCAGTGGAACGCCGAACTCGGCCGCATTCAAGTGGAGGGCGGCACCGTCGACCAGTTCCGCACCTTCTACAGCTGCCTGTACCGCTCGCTGCTGTTCCCCCGCAAGTTTTACGAGTACGACGCCGCCGGCAGGGTGGTGCACTACAGTCCCTACAACGGGGAGGTGCGGCCCGGATATATGTTTACCGACACCGGATTCTGGGACACCTTCCGCGCCCTCTTCCCCTTCCTGAACCTGATGTACCCCGAACTGAACGGCCACATCCAGGAGGGCCTCTCCAACGCCTACGACGAGAGCGGCTGGCTGCCGGAATGGGCCAGCCCCGGGCTGCGCAACGTGATGGTGGGCAATAACTCCGCCTCCGTAGTCGCCGAGGCCTACCTGAAGAGCGGGGATGCCTACGACTACGACATCGAGAACCTCTACGAGGCCCTCATCCACGGCGCAAACAATGCCGGCCCCCTCACTGCCGTAGGTCGGGCCGGCGCCGAGTACTACAATGAACTCGGTTACGTGCCCTACGACGTGGGCATCAACGAGAACGCCGCCCGCTCCCTGGAGTACGCCTACGACGACTTCGCCATCTACCGCCTGGCCCAGGCCCTCGGCAAACCCGCCGCGGAGGTGGAAAAGTACCGGCAGCGCAGCCTCAACTACCGCAAGCTTTACGACCCGGAAACCAGGTTGATGCGCGGCAAGAACAAGGACGGCAGCTTCATGCAGCCCTTCAATCCCTTCAAGTGGGGCGATGCCTTCACCGAGGGCAACAGCTGGCACTACAGCTGGTCGGTCTTTCACGACGTGCAGGGGCTGATCGATCTGATGGGGGGCGAGCAAGCCTTCGTGGACCAGCTCGACCGGGTATTCTCCCTGCCGCCGGTCTTCGACGACAGCTACTACGGACAGGTGATCCACGAAATCCGCGAGATGCAGATTGCCAACATGGGGCAATACGCCCACGGCAACCAGCCCATCCAGCACATGATCTACCTCTACAACTACGCCGGGCAGCCGTGGAAGGCCCAGTACTGGGTTCGGGAAACCCTGGACCGCATGTACAAGCCCACCCCCGACGGCTACATCGGCGATGAGGACAACGGGCAGACTTCAGCCTGGTACGTCTTTTCGGCCCTGGGCTTCTACCCCGTGGCACCGGCGGCCGGCGAATACGTGCTGGGTGCCCCCCTGTTCCGCAAGGCTACCCTCCACCTGGAAAACGGGAAGACCATCACCATCAATGCTCCCCAAAACGGTCCCGACCACCGCTACATCGATCGGCTTACCCTAAACGGTGAAGCCTACGACAAGAATTACCTGCCCCACGACACCCTGATGGAGGGAGCGACGCTCGACTTCAAGATGGGTGATACACCCAACAAACAGCGGGGCACGGGGGCGGCGTCCTATCCATACTCCCTGTCGAACGAGTAGGTCGCTTAGGTCGAGCCCCTGCGGGGCGAGCAAAGGTCGGGTGGAGCACCTCTAGGGCCAATTGTGAGTCGGGCCGGGAGGCCCTCTACCCGCTCAAACCACACAAGGTGACCCTGACGACCACGGAGGCACAGAGGTGTACGAATGTCCCCGCTTTGAACCTCTGCATCTCCGCGGTTTCAACCTGAATCGGGCTGGGAGGCATTCAGCCCCACGCGGCATAAAAAAGGCGCGGAGGATGCTAACTGCTTCCCCCGCGCCCTGGCGGTAATTCAAGGTATCGGCCTGGAGACCCTAACCTCCACTCGGCCTGAAAGGCCTCGGCCTTACTTTTTCAGTCCGATCTCCCGCAGCCGCTCGTCGAGGTATTCTCCGGCGGTGATGGGCTCGTAGGCCTGCGGGCGGTCGGCGGTGACCGTGCTGGGCAGTACGTCGAGCTTCATCTCGGGGCGGGGGTGGAGGAAGAAGGGGATCGACAGCCGGGGCTCGTGCCACTGCTCCCGGGGCGGGTTCACCACCCGGTGGGTGGTCGACTTCAGGTAGTTGTTCGTGTGGCGCTGGAGCATATCACCGACGTTGATCACGATCTCGTCGTTCTCGGGAACGATCTCCTGCCATTCGCCGGCCGTGTTCTGCAGTTGGAGGCCACCGGCGCTGGCGCCTACCAGCAGGGTGATCAGGTTGATGTCCTCGTGCTGCTCGGCGCGGATGGCGCTGGCGGGCTCCTGGGTGATGGGCGGGTAGTGAATGGCCCGCAGGATGCTCATGCCGTCGTTGATGTACTGGTCGAAGTACCCTTCCTCCAGTCCCAGGTAGAGGGCGATGGCCCGCAGCAGGCTGGCTCCGCTGGCCTCAAAGGCGCGGTAGAGCTGGGTACCGAGCTTCATGAACTCGGGCACTTCCGACACCTGGGGGTTGGCCTCGAAGGCGCTGTCGCTCTTGTCGGCAAGCTCCTGGCCGATCTGGAAGAACTCCTTCAGGTCGGCTACCTGCGACTGCTTGGCGTGCTCCTTGCCGAAGCTGGTGTAGCCCCGCTGACCGGCGGCGCCGGCTACTTCGTACTTACGCTTGACCTCAACGGGCAGGGCGAAGAACTGCTTGGCCGCGACGTAGAAGTCGTCGATCAGGTCCTTCGGGATGCCGTGGCCGGTAACGCCCACGAAGCCGATGTTGTGAAAAGCGCTGCCGAGCTGCTCGACGAAGGCCTTGCGTTGGGCCTCATCACCCTTGGTGAAGGTGGACAGGTCAACTAGGGGGATGGTGCGGGGGGCGGTGACGGCCATGGGTATGTCTTGTTTTAACTTGGTTACGGGTGGTAAACATCGCGAGTGTTACCGCGGTTTGTACCGGGCTCCACGGAGTATTTCCTGGCCGTCGGTCATTTCCATCAATTCCGTCAGGCTCACCTCCGGATGGGCGGCCATATAGGCGGCCACGATCTGGCGGCCGAGGTAGTTGACCGCCCCGCCGGGCGACTCCACCGGCATGCCCGGGGTGTAGGGCGCCGGGCGGGTGTACTTGTTGATGCGGTTGACGTCGGTGGAGTAGAGGATGTCCTCCCGCTGGAGGTAGGCGTAGATGGGCGTTTCGTTGTCCCTGAGCCAGTCCATCTGCTCCTCGGTCACTTCGTAGACCACGTGGTCGGGGGTGGCGGGCTGCAGCAGCTCGAGGAGGTAAAGCTTCTTGCCCTCGTAGATGAGGTAATCGATGAGGCGCCCCGAGCGGGGGGGCGGGAAGCGGTCCTCGACCAGTACCCGCAGCAGCTTACCGGTGAAGTGGGCTGGGGTGTAGCTCTGGGCCAGGTAATCGGAGAAGATGGGCTCCTCGGGATTGACCAGGGCGTAGTCGAAGTCGGGCCCCAGGAAAAACTCCAGTCCGACGGCAATCTGCCCCTCGCCGTAGAGGAAGGCGGCCAGTTCGAAGTGGGTGTTGAAGGTCACCAAGGTATCCGGCAGGGGAGCGTCGGGCAGGTAGTGGCGGAAGTACCGCAGGCCCTGGCGGAAATCTTCCACCATTTGCGGCACCTGCGCGCCGCCGCCCTCCGGAGAAAAATGCTCGGCCACGGTGGAATCCACCACCCGGGTGAGGGGGTACTCCAGGTAGGCCCGCAGGACGTTTTGGCCCTCTTCAGCACTGAAATCGCCCCGCCGCACCGGCACCAGATGGGTAAAGAAGGCGTCGGTGAAACTGCCGTAGGTATCGTCCAGACGTTCCAGTTCCGCCGGTAAGTCACTGGTATCCAGCTGCGTCAGGGCCTGGTCGAAGCGCAGCACCGTCAGGTCGACCTCGATGTCGCTGACGTCGGGCGGGGGCGGCTCCTCGGAACAGGAGGTGAAGGTCAGGAACAGGAGGGGGAGGAATAAGTAATTGCTAACTTTCATGGGGGAGGTAAACACCGCGGGAGGCCGGTCGTTTGACAACGACTATACCTCCCAATTATTACCAAATGAGCACCAAGCTACCCCTTTGCCTCGCCTTCCTGCTGACCTCCCTCACTGCCTTCGGTCAGTACAACCCCATCCAGTTTGGCCTCCAGCTCAGTCCGTCGTTCAGCTACCTGACCACCGACAACAACCTGATCGAGAGCGACGGCACCAACCTCGGCCTGAAACTGGGCCTGATCGCCGAATACTACTTCCAGGACAACTACAGCATCCATACCGGACTGAACGTCCACTTCGGTTCCGGCGGCGCACTGCGCTACGACGACCAGTTCACCTCGGTGGACATCTGGCGGGAATCGCTGGCCGAAACTCTCACCAACCCGCCCAGCCCTTCCCAGCTCAGCGGCAAGACCTTCGATTATAGCATCCAGTTCGTGGAGGTGCCCCTGGGCCTCACCCTGCGGACGCGGGAGTTCGGCTACATGCGCTACTTCGTACAGCCCGCCTTCACCCTGGGCATCGTCTCCGGCAGCCGGGGCAGCATCAAGAACGCCAGCTTCATCGACGCTGGTGAGAACTTCAAGATCAGCTCCGAGGTCAACGCCCTCAACCTCTCCTGGGGCCTCGGCGGTGGCATCGAGTACGCCATCTCCACCAGTTCTTCGCTCATCGCGGGACTGGCCTTTCAGTCGGGCCTCCTGGACCTGACCACCGACAAGGACACCCAGCTGATGCGCGACCAGCGCAGCCCCGCCGAGGACAACAGCAAGGGCAGGGTGAACTCCATCTCCATTCTTTTGGGCATAATGTTCTAACACCGACATATTCCGTTACCGCCCCGCTTACCTGGCGGGCGGGCGGCGCGCGGGTGCAATGAAACCCGACAAGCCGACGTTGGTAGGGAGTTCCTCCCGTCGGCCCCTCCCAGCGGCGGCCCTTCGTATGCTTATGAACTACACATTTATGCCTGACCGCCCCGGTATCCGTGCCCTTTTCCTCCTGCTTTTCGCAATCTTCGGGGTCACGGGCTTACGGGCGCAGCTGGCGCTGACGGTCACCAAGACCGACATCAGCTGCCTGGGCGAACGCGATGGCGTGATCACCGTATCGGCCCGCGGCGGCTCCCCGGACTACGACTTCAGCATCGTGCGTACCCGCCCGGCTACTCCGCCGGTAACGGGCTCCAACTCCACCAACAGCGATGGCGTGGCCATCAACTTCACCAACCTCAACAGCGGAGAATACACCGTAACGGTAACCGACGCCGCCGGCAACACCGCCACCGACCAGGTGGAGATCCTGGAGCCGAACATCACCACCGCCATTCAGGTGGTGCAGGAGATCCAGTGCTTCGACGACACCAACGGCATCCTGGAAGCGGTGGTCTTCGACGGCAGCAACCCTATTTCCGACTACAGCAATTACACCTTCCGCTGGAGCACCGGCGCCATCACCCGCCGGATCAGCGCGCTGGGCCCCGACCAGTACTCCGTCACGGTAACCAATACCACGACCGGCTGCGCCTCCAGCGACTCCGAGACCCTGCGCTCCCCCAGCCGCCTGGTGGCCAACAGCAGCCAGCTCCGCTCCGACGCGGCCACCTGTAGTGGGGTTAGCGACGGTACCGTCAACGTGCCCATCACCGGCGGCACCAAAAACACCAACGGCAATTACCGCATCAACTGGTCGGATGGTACCGAGACCCTCGACAACAAGATCGCCCGCAGCGACCTGGAACCGGGTAGTTATACGGTGACCGTGACCGATGCACGGAGTTGCGAGACTACCACCAGCTTCACGGTGGCCGCCGAAAAGACCCTGCTGCTCACCGCCGCCACTACCGACATCAGCTGCTTCGGCGACGCCAACGGCAGCATTTCCGTCACCGCCGGTTTCGAGGGCGCTACCCCCGACTACCCCTTCGAGACCCGCCTGCTGGCCGAGGACGGCACCGAGCTGGTGGGCTACCAGACCGTGGCCAACCAGGGCCGCACCCCGCGGGTATTCGATAACCTCGGCCCCGGCAACTACCTGGTGGTGCTGCGCGACCAGGACTCCGAGGGCTGTACCGTCACCGATACGGTCACGATTATTGAGCCGGCCCTGCTGGAAATCGACACCGTGGAGACCACCGACTTCGGCTGCCCGGATGAGTTCGGCACCGCCACCATCAACTTTACCGGCGGCACCGCCCCCTACACCTTCCGGTTCAAGAACGACAGCCTGCCGCACCCCACCGATACGACCATGCGGTTCGACACCATCGTGGCGGACACCAACTTCTTGGACCAGTTGCAGCCCGACACGAACTACGTGGCCTTCGTCACCGACGCCAATGGCTGTATCGACTCTCTCCGCTTCAAGATCTTCTCTCCACCCCGGGCCAGCATCCAGCCCATCGCCACCGACTCGGTGTCCTGCCCCTCCAGCAGCGACGGACAGCTCTTCACCATCGTGACGCCGCCCCAGGGCGAAACCGTCACCGAAACGGCCTGGTACCGCATCAATAACGACGGGACCATCGGCGAGCAGGTGGACATCGGTACCCGCACCACGGCCGACCTTAGCGTGGGCTTCTACCTGTTTGAGGCGACCCTCTCCAACGCCTGTGTATCCCAGGCTATCGGCGAGGTGGCCAGCCCGGGACTGGTGGAGCTGGACAGCTTCGATCTCCAGCCACCTGTCTGCCTGGGCGAGTCCAACGGCAGCATTTTCGTCTACCCCACCGGCGGTACGCCGCCATACCGCTACGACTGGTCGGTAGCCGGTGCCAGCACCAGCGCTAACTTCATCACCAACCTCAGCGCCGGCACCTACAGCGTGACCATCACCGACGCCAACAACTGCCAGCCCCCCTTCAGCACCACCTTCGTGCTCGAGGACCCCGTGGGCATCACCGGCACCTTCTCCGACCTCCAGGGGGTCAGCTGCCCGGATGAGAGCACCGCCGACGGTGCGGCCACCTTCGATGCCCTGTTCAGCGACGGCAGTACCGGCACCTTCGACTTCTACTGGTCTTCCGGCGATACCATCACCGGCCAGTCCAGCGCCACGGTGACTGGCCTGACCCGCGGCCCCATCAGCGTGACGGTGACCGACGGGCTCTGTCCCCAAGTCTTTACCGATACCATCAGCAGTCCGGAAGACTTCGAGATTGCCTTTGCCACGGAGGACGTCAACTGCTTCGGCCAATCCGACGGCAGCGTAACCGCCCAGGTGACCGGGGGAACCCCGGGGTACACCTACAACTGGATTGACCGGCCGGAAACCGGCCCCGCCATCACCGGCGTGCCGGCCGGCAGCTACCAACTGCTGATCACCGACGCCCGCGGCTGCCAGCCCGATACCGCCGCGGCGGTGGTGAACCAGCCCGATCCGCTGACCCTCTCGATCAACCCCACCCTGACCACCCCTACGGTGACCTGCGCGGGGGATTCCAACGGGGTGGTAGCGGTATTCGTCAGCAGCACCAACAACAACCCCCTGGCCAATAACCCCTACCGCTGGTCCGCCAACGTTGCCGACAACGACGACAACGTCGCCGGTAACCTGGCCCCGGGTACCTACGCGGTCACCGTGACCGACGTGGAGGGTTGCCAGGACAGCCTGCAGTACACCATCATCGAGCCCCAGCCGATCACCTTCGCGGTTCAGGACATCGAGCCCCCCCTGTGTTTCGGCGAGATGACCACGGTGCGCCTCGACACCGCTTTTGGTGGGCAATCGTCCGGTTTTGACGACTTCACCTTCACCCTGAACAACGATGGATTCCTGCTGCCCGCCGACCAGCCCGGCAGCACCTTCGCCGGAGAGGTGGTAGTGACCGTCTTCGATTCCGTGGGCTGCCGCTCCGACCTGACCTTCAACGTCGAGCAGCCGGAGGAGATCGTGATCGAGCTCCCCGAGCGACTGCTGGTTGACCTGGGAGATACCCTGGAGCAGCTCACCCCCGTAGTGACGCCCATGTCCAGCAATTACTCCTACCTGTGGACGCCTGCGGAGTTTCTCTCCGCCGACACGGTGGCCAACCCCTTCGTTACCCCCCTTCAGACCCGGATCTATACCCTTACGGTGACCGACCAGAATGGCTGCGAGGCCATCGAGGATATCCTGGTGGAGGTGGACGCCAACCGCAACGTATACCTCCCCAATGCCTTCAGCCCTAACCAGGACGGCCGCAATGAGGAGTTCCGCATCTACGCCTGCCAGGGGGTAGTAGGCGTGCCCCGGGTCAACATCTTCAACCGCTGGGGCGGCTTGGTCTATGAGGCCACCGATATTCCCGCGAACTGCCTCGATGGCACCCTGCTCTGGGACGGCCGGACTCCCAGCGGGCAGCTCGCCGACCTGGGCGTGTACGTCTATACCGTGGAGGTGGCCTTCATTGACGGGGTTACCCTGCTTTACCGGGGGGATATTGCGGTGATCCGCTAGCGGTAGCCGTTCATACCTCCTCCTGCAGTTGCTTCAGTTCCTCCCACCGCCCTTCGGCGGCAAGGGTGGCCTGCCGCGGCCACGATGCGGGATCGTGTACGGACATGTGGCCACCGGCCTGCTGCAGCATGGCTTCCAGTTCCTCCACCGGCGTTTCGGCCAGGGTGGGCAGGTTGCGTATTCCGGCGTCTTCCAGTACCGCTTCGATTTCCGGGGTGATGCCCATTACGGCCAGCAGGCCCTGGCGGGCAGGTACCGGCGGAGCCTGGGCCTCCGGATCCCGCTGGCGGGCGTCGGCGAGTTTCCGGGCCTGACCGATCCAGTCCTCCTCCCGCATCAGTTCGGCTACATAGCCGATGCGGGCGGCGTAGGCCGACAGGTCTTCCTCGCTCCAGTCGGCGATCTGGTCGTAGGTATAAATCCCCGCTTCGTAGAGCTTGGCCTGGTTGAAGGGGCCGACGGTCTGAATCCGGGTGAGGTCATCGCGGCGCTCGATCACTTCGCCCAGGGAGGGCCCGATGCGCACTTCGTGGGTGGGCTTGCCGAGGTCGACCACGGGTTCTGGCTGGTCGGGGCTCAGGCGAGCCACCCTTTCTTCCAGCGCGCGGAGGCGGCGTTCCACTTCCCCCATGGCGTCGCTGGGCGGCGGTGATTCCCGTTGCCCGGCACCTGCGTTCCCGCCCAGCAGCTGCTCGTTGCGGGTTTTCAGCCCGATAATCTGGTCGTTGAGGTCCTCGATGGTGGAGGCGTAGCTCTGGTTGGTGGCGTTGAGCTGCTCGTTGCTGGCCTGCAGCTTGCTCAGTTCCCGGCTGATGGCGTCGAGGTTCTTGCGGAACTCCCGCTGCTGCACCAAGATGTCGTCCTTTTCGGAGGTGATGCTGACGAGTTCACGGGCCAGGGATTTCTGGTCTTCGTCGGCGGCGGTAAGCCGTTGCTGGATCGCCTCCTTTTCCTTGCCGGCCTGCTGGAGTTGGCGGTGGAACTTACTGGTCTTGCGCCGCTGCACCAGCCACCCCAGCAGGAGGCCCAGGGTGAAGAGCAGCAGTCCGAGCAGGGCAAAGATGAGGAGGTACTGAGTCGTCAGCGTAGCCAGGTACTCGATGAAGTCGCGGATCAGCGGCATGGGCGGGAGGAATGGTGGTTGCGAAAGATACCATTCTCCGG
The DNA here is from genome assembly GCF_002631205.1 of Neolewinella marina. Classification (GTDB taxonomy): domain Bacteria; phylum Bacteroidota; class Bacteroidia; order Chitinophagales; family Saprospiraceae; genus Neolewinella; species Neolewinella marina. Next base: position 47,494 of record NZ_PDLO01000009.1, on the reverse strand, counting down.
ATTCAGCTGCTAGAAGGGAATGTCGTCGTCCGTATTCATCTTGCTGGGCAGGGTACCGCCGCCGTAGGGCTGCTGCGGCTGCCCGCCGGTGATGGCGTTGGAGGGCAGGAGGTCGAAGTCCGGATCGTCCAGGTCGCTGAAGCGGGCAAAGTCGCTGTCGAACCGCAGGCGGATGTCGCGGGCCTCGCCGTGGCGGTTCTTGCCCACGATGACTTCCGCTACGCCGGTGAGGCTGTTGCCCTGCTCGTCCTCGGTGATCTTGTAGTATTCGGGGCGGTAAAGGAACATAACCATGTCCGCGTCCTGCTCAATGCTGTTGTGCACCACTACGTCATTGGCCACGAAGTTGTGGGGCCCAGGGACGGTCAGGTCAAAGACCTCTTCCGTTCCGGCCGGCTCGATCGAAGCGATCTGATCCCAGTAGATGTCGCTGCGTGACAGTTGAGCCAGGGAATAGCTGTTGGCCGCAGATGCTACGGCCAGAGCCCGATCCCGGCTCAAATTGGATTTGTATAGGGCAGTACCACAATACTGGGTACCCAACGACGACTGAAAGCGCCGCGTAGTGATACCGAAATGGTTCAGGTCACGTTTGACCGTCGTCTGCCAAACCGACTTCGGAATGACGTCGCGGTTGGTATTCTCGTCTCGTGCTTCAACATAAGCGCGGATTTCCTCCAGGCCTGCCATTTTGTGGGAGCCAACGGCACCAACCGTATCGCAGAAGGTGAGGATATCGGATTTCCCGGTAACGATTACGTGGTACTGATCGCGTCCTTTTCCTGGTTGGGGAACTACCTTTACTCTGGCAATTATACCCAGCGACAACAACAAGTGCTGGACGTCATAGGCCAATCGCGTACTGCTGGTAGCGTAGTAGATGGCGGGATAGGGACGTTTTCCCCTTACCATTTTCACACATCCGTCCGTAGCCCACAGGTGGCGCAGGAATACGCTTTGCCGCGGCTTATCGGCTTGGAACACGGCAGCGGGAACGAACTTTTCGAAGGAGCGAAGTCCCCAAATCCCCAACTCGTCCAGCCATTCCGATACTGCGCTCCGAACGCTGTGGGTGTGGCTCCGGGTTGAAGTAAGGTAAACTTGATACCATTGAGAGCCGGTAGCGGCCGATGATTCGTGGTTTACCCGGGGACGGACCTCATCTCCAAAAAGACGGGAGGCCAGGTCAGCCACGGTATCCGCCAGATCCCTTTCCCGCGTAGTGTACTGAATAGAATGGGTGGGCAACGTACAGCCGTCACCAATCAGATGGCCAAGCAACGCCAACTCCACATCCGACATCACCTTGCGGTGTCCTTCCACTTCCGGAACACAGCGTGGTGTAGCCAAATGTTCTCCCGTGGTGAGTTCATCCAGTCGCTTCCAGCCGTCGACGGTGAGGAATTTATGATTGGCCGTTGCCTTGATGGTCCGGCCCAGCCGGGTGGTGAGGCGGTAGGTCTGCTTCTTTCCGGTGCTGAAGGCGGCGCTGACCATGCTGGGAACCAGCTTGTAGTCGTTGTCGGTGGCCCAAACGAGGAAGCCGCCGCGGGGATACCGTTCGACCAGTTCCCGAATGGGTACGCGGCGACCGTCGCCGGCCAGGGTAACCAGGGAGTCCCCGGTGAGGCAGCCCGATTCCCGCAAGTCACTAAGCTGCGGCCGCTTGTCGCCGCCGCGGGTTTCCACCGCCCGGCTGAGCTGGGAGAGGGCGATGACGGGCACTTCCAGCTCCTTGGCGAGCCCCTTGAGCGACCGGCTGATGGCCGATACCTCCTGTTCGCGGTTGCCGCCCTTGTTGGCTTCCCCGCTGCCCGACATCAGCTGGAGGTAGTCGATGATGACCATGCTGATGCCCTTTTCGAGCTTCAGGCGCCGGCACTTGGCGCGCAATTCGAAGACGTTGATGCCCGGGGTATCGTCGATGTAGATGGGGGCCTCGCCGATGTGGTTCATGGCGTTGACCAGGCGGGTCCACTCGTCGTCGGTGAACTTGCCGTTCCGCATCTTCTGGCCGTTCACCTCGGCGTCCTGGCTGAAGATCCGGCCGGCGAGCTGGGCGGCGCTCATCTCCAGGCTGAATACAGCCACCCCGTGGCCGTACTCGGCTGCGGCGTTGCGGGCCATGGAGAGTACGAAACTGGTCTTACCCATGGCCGGGCGGGCGGCCACGATGATGAGGTCGGAGGGCTGGAGGCCGGAGGTGAGGCGATCCAGCTCGGTGAAGCCGGTGGGGATGCCCGTGAGCCCGTCTTCCTTCTCCCGCAGCATCGTCAGCTGGTCGAGCAGCTGGTTGGCCAGGGTGCCCATGTCGGCCACCTGCTTGCCCATGTTGCGTTCGGTGATCTCGAAGACGTAGTTGCCGGCCTTGTCGAGCAGGTCGAGCACGTCGGTGCTGTCCTCGTAGGCGTCGCGGATGATCTCCGTACTGGTGCGGATGAGTTCCCGCTGGATGAACTTCTCGGTAACGATGCGGGCGTGGTACTCGATGTTGGCCGAACTGGTCACCTTGCTGGTCAGCTGGGCCAGGTAGGCGGCGCCACCCACCACCTCGAGTTCCTCGTTCTTGCGCAGGTCTTCGACCACCATGAGGAGGTCGATGGGCTGGCTCCGCTCGAAGAGGCGGCGCATGCTGCGATAGATCGCCTGGTGGGCGGGTTTGTAGAACGACTCCGGGGAGATGATGTCCAATACCTTGGTCATCGCCTCCTTTTCGATCAGAATGGCCGAAAGGATGGCCTCCTCCAGGTCCGGCGCCTGGGGGGGCAGCTTGCTGTAGGCCGGCAGATTGGCTTCTTCCAGCCGGCTGCGGCTGCTGTAGGCTACGGTCGTGCTGCCATTCCCGCTGCTCCTGCGCTCAAATTTCTTGTCCTTCGCCATCTTAGTAAAGGTAATCCTTTTTTCTAACAATTTGTTGTTGAAAACCCTGTGGATAATTATTCTTTCCTGTGGAAAACTTCCGGCTGCTCCAGCGCTGCGGAGAGAAGAAACTTCCCGGGGAGGACATAACGACACGGGGCCCGGAACACACCCCCGAGGAGTGGGCGTTTCCGCTCGTTTAGTGCTGGACGTAAGCCGATTTCCTCACCTACTGCGGGGTGAGGTCGCGACTCAATAACAGATTGGGCATGAGGTTAGTCCCCTTCGCTGAGTGAGAAACTTCCACTGCCGTTGAAGGCGGTAAGCTCAAGCGTAACCGTCCATAACCCGGGAGTGCCCGCTCTAGTGACGCCCGAGAATGAATCTGGTTCAGTCCCCGCCGAAAGTCCACGGTCCAGCACGGTCTGGCCATCACTGTCCTTCACCACCATGGTGAACGTTCCCCCCTTCGAGGCAGTAATGTCGGCGTTGTAGTCCGCGGTAGACAGGTTGTTTCGCCAGGTAAAGATCCGGGTAGCGGATCCTCCGGAACCCACAAAATCTCCGTCAATGTCGCCATTGAAATCATCCCCCCCGTCAAAGAGGACGGTACCGTTGACGCGGACTTCGACGCTGGCATCTTCATCGTCCTTGCTGCAGCCGATAAGGGTGAGGGAAATGAGCAGGAGAAACAGGAAGGAAAGCTTTCCGGCAGTTTGCATAGTAAGTTATTAGGTGAAGGATCCACTACAGGCTGATCAACCTGCAGGTCCATGCCAATAGTATCAGGCGAACGATGTGAATTCCAGTTGGGCTTTAAACAATGAGAACGACTTGGGCCGGACCGTGAAGGTCAGGTGAAGCACTGAACTCGTAAGTGCCAATCCGTAGTACACGATGTACCGGCAGTTAGTTGTTAACGCGGGAGGCTCCCGTATTTCCCCATTTCCACCCCACTGACGTCCATCATTTCGAAGGGTTCCCAGCGGGCGTCCGGCGTCAGGGCCTTGCGGTAGGCCAGGTGGACGCGGTGGATTTCGGTGTTCATCTGCCGGCAGGTGTCCACCATCAGCTTGTTGTGACCGCGGATGGTAGCCATATCAACGTAGCGGTAGGTGCGGCTGGTGTGCCGGTCGCCGCTCTGGAACATGGCGTCGACCATGAGGGGGTAGACGCCCTGCCGCTGGTAATCCTGGGCGATGCCGAAGGCGATGCCCTTGCAGTTGCGGGGGTGTTTCTGGAACTTGAGGCGGTAGAGGAACTTCGGCAGCCCCACCCAGTTCAGCCGCCCCTTGGTGCCCTGCAGGAAGCAGTTGATGTCGGGGATGAGCCCCGCCAGTCCGATGGGCCGCCCCTCCCGGTTGTAGGCGATGCACGTCAGGTGGGGGTCCATGATGGGCTTCATCTGCTGGAAAGTGGGGTAGATATCGTCGCCCGTCAGCGGCTTGAAGTAGGGCCAGTGGTTGAAGGCGGCGTTGTAGGCCTCGGCGAAGTCGTCGGCCCCCTTGCGCAGGTTGTCGGGCTGGATCTGCTCGGTGTAGAGGCCGTAGCGCTCCCGCACCCGGGCGGCGAGCTTGCCGAGGCGTTCACCGGGGAATTCCGACACCACGCCCCGCATCGTCAGGCACTGCTCGTGGGGCTGGTAGTCGTTTTTCTCAAAGAAGTCCTGGTAGTAGGGCGGATTGTAGGTTTCCTGGTAGATGGGGCGGTACCACCCGCGCACCAGCAGTCCCCAGAATTTGTCGCGCTCCCCGAAATTAATGGGCCCGTCCACGGCCTGCATCCCGCGGGCGCGCAGCCAGTCCTCGGCCGTCCCGAGGAGGAGGCGGGCCACGGCCGCGTCGGCGATTGACTCAAAGAAACCGATGCCGCCCGCCGCCAGCTCCAGTTGTTTGTTGCGCTCGGTGTCCACGAAGGCGGCGATGCGACCCACCAGCCGGCTGCCGTTCTTCACCACCCACCGCTGGAGGTTATCGCCGTGGAAGGCGGCGTTTTTCTCCCCCAGGATCGACTCGATGTCGCTGCGCAGGGGGTATACGTACTGCGGATTTCCGGCGTAGACCGTATCGAGCACCCCGTGCCATTCCTTCCAGTTCGTATTCTCTTCGATTCGGTAATCCGCCATGGCCGCAAAGGTACCACGGCGGGCAGTTAATCCCTAGGCGCGCCGCGTTACCCCTTCCAGGAGGACGTCCTCCAGCTGGGTGCCGTCGTCGGCGTGCAGCACGGAGATATCGCCGGTGGTTTCCAGCACCACGGCCCTCACCTGATCCATGGTGATGACGTTGGCTTCCCGCAGCTTGGCGATGATCTCCGAGCGGCTAACGTTGGTTTTGCGCATGTTTTCTACCAGGAATTCCGGCCCGTCCATCAGGAGGGTAGGCTCGTTTTCGGCAATGTCCTGCATGCGGGGGAAGTGCTGCTTCAGGCTGGCGTAGGCCTGCTGGAAAAAGGCGATCGTACCGAAGGCGATCGCGCCCTTCAGGATGGACTGTCCCCCGTTCATGACCACCGAGGCGATCACCGTGCCCATGGCGATGGTCGACGCGAAGTCGAAGCTGCTCATCTTCGCGAAGGTGCGCAGCCCGGAAAAGCGAACCATCACGATCACGAGGGTGAAGAAGATGAAGACGCTCGCGACCGTCTCCAGGATGGTGGACAGGGGAGCGGTGAGCCAGTTTTCCATGCGGGGGTTTCCTTACCTAAGCAGCCCCCGACGCCAGATGTTTGCTTACCGGCCGGACCAGGCGGTGTAGCCGCCCTCGAGGTTGTACACCTTGTGGAAGCCGGCTTCCGCCATTTGCTCACAGGCCTGGCTGCTGCGGCCGCCTACTGCACAGTACACCAGGTAGGTGGGTTCACGGTCCAGGGCCTCGATTTTTTGGGCGAAATCCGGGTCGCGGAAGTCGATTTCCACCGCCCCCTCGATCTTGCCCCCCTGGATTTCCCCGGGGGTGCGCACGTCCAGTACGACCACGTTTTCCTCCTGCATCCGCTGGGCGAAGTCTTCCTGTGAGAGGTTTTCGTAGGTGGGCGCGGGCGCGGGTGCCGAAGCCGTGGGGGAGGCCGGGGCGGGGGGATTGTCCTGCCCGCAGGCGAGTTGGGCGGTGGCCAGGAAAATCAACAGGAGGTACTTCATTCGGAATAGGCATTGATGCCACCGTCGAGGTGGATGAGGTTTTTCAGGCCGGCGTTCTTCATCAGGGTACAGGCGCGCACACTGCGCCGCCCGCTGCGGCAGTACACCAGGTAGGTTTTTTCCGGGTCCAGCTCCTCCATCCGTTCGAGGAAGTCGGAGCCCAGGTAATTGATGTTGCGGGCCCCTTCCAGGTGGTAGTCGGCGAATTCCTGGGGGTTGCGTACGTCGATCACCGTGCCCGGCTCGGCGGCGGCGCGCAGTTGGTCGAATTCTTCCGGACCTACGTTGACGAGTTCCTGCTTGAGCAACTGCCAGCGGGGAATGGGGCAGGGCGGCGGGGCATCTGACATGGTGATCGTATTTTGGTGGAAAATGTAAAGATAACGGATGAGGATAGTGACCGGGTTGGTATGGGCGGGTATCTTTTGGTGGACGGCTTGCGGAACCCCGCGGGAGCCCGACCGACTTTCCGTTGCCGCCCCCGACGGCGAGGTGACCATCCAGGTCGACGGCCGGCCCGTGCTGAGCTACGCCACCGCCACCCGTCTGCCGGAGGGGGAGGAGGAGCACTACGCCCGTAGCGGCTTCCTCCACCCGGTGTATACGCCGGCCGGACAGGTGGTCACCGACGATTTCCCCCACGGCCATACCCACCAGCACGGCATCTTCACCGCCTGGACGAGCGCTACCTTTCGTGGCGACACGATAGACTTCTGGAACCAGCACAAGGAAAAGGGCACCGCCCGCCACACCGAGTTGCTGGAAACCTACGATTCGGCCGGGGTGGCCGGCTTCCGCGCCCGCCTGGAACAGGTAAGCCTCCGCCACGGCCCCATCCTGAAGGAAGACTGGCACGTGAGGGTGTACGACCACTCCGCCCCCTACGTCTGGGAGCTGCACAGCACCCAAACCAACGTTACCAACGATACCCTCTTCCTGAACAAATACCTCTACGGGGGCCTCGGGGTGCGCGGCAGCGCCGCCTGGAACGCCGACGATACGGTGGCTTTCCGGGGCCCGGCACGCTTCCTTACCAGTGAGGGCCTGGACCGTGACGCTGCCAACCACAGCCGGCCGGCGTGGGTCGCTATCTACGGGCCCCTTGCCGGCGGGGGCGCTGACGGGGGAATGGCCGTATTTCCCCACCCCGACAACTTCCGCGACCCGCAGTTCGTGCGCGTCCACCCCGAGATGCCCTACCTTTCGGTGACCCCCGTGGCGGAGGAGGGTTTCCCCCTGCCCCCCGGAGCAACTTACGTGGCCCGCTACCGCTTCGTCACTTTCGACGGCCCGGCGGAAGGGGCGGGGCTGGATGCCTTCGGCTGGTCCAGCTTCGGAGGCGAATAGTACCACCTGACCCGTTTCGCGGGTGGCGTTGTTAATCAGACATCATGCACGAGCGGATACTAAGGCGGGTCGTTGTGCTGGGCACCCTGGCCATTCTGGGCATCGTGGGGATGCAGACCTACTGGGTGGCCACCACCTGGAACCTGAACGACACCGAGTTCAGCCAGAAGGCCCAGCTGGCCCTCTACGGCGTAGCTCGGCAGCTGGCGGCGGAGAACTACGCCAGTCTGCCCAAGCGCGACATCGTGCGGCAGCGCAGCAGCAACTACTTCATCGTCAATACCGAGAGCGAGATCGACGCCCAGCGGCTGGAGTACCTCATGCAGCAGGAGCTGCAGCGGCTGAACCTCAACGTCGACTTCGAGTACGCCATCTTCGACTGCTCCACGAACGAGATGGCCTACGGCGGCTACTGCTACGCCGATCCGGACCGCCGGCCCATCGCAGCCACCGCCGGCAACCTGCCGCCCGACGAGAACCTGCTGTACTACTTCGGCGTCAAGTTCCCTACCCGTATCGGCTACATATGGCAGAAGATGCAGCTGGTGGTCTTCCTTTCGGTGATCCTCCTGCTCACCGTGGCCTTCTTCGCCTACTCGCTGCTCGTCATCCTGCGGCAGCGGCGGCTGGCCACCATGCAGAAGGAGTTCATCGACAACATGACCCACGAGTTCAAGACGCCGCTGTCGACCATCCGCATTGCCGCCGCCGTGCTGAGTCGCGACGAGCGGGTAGCCCGCGACGCCCGCCTGTCGCGCTACGCCCGCCTCATCCACGAGCAGTACGAGCGCCTCAACGGGCAGGTGGAGAAGGTGCTGCAGATCGCCAGCATCGAGAAGGGTGATTTCCGCATCCAGCGGGAGCGCATCGACCTCCAGGAGTTGCTCCCCCCCCTGCTCAGTTCCGCCCGCGCCCGCACCGAGGAGCGCGACGGCCACCTCACCTGGCAGCTGCCCGACCGCCCCCTGCCCCTCTACGCCGACCCCCTCCACCTGACCAACATCCTGTACAACCTGCTGGACAACGCCGTGAAGTACGGCGGCCCCGCCCCCCGCATCGCCGTAGTCGGCCGCGTGGCCCACGACCACCTCCACCTCGCCGTGAGCGACAACGGGCCGGGTATCGCCGAGGAGCACCAGGAAAGGCTGTTCGAGAAGTTCTACCGGGTGCCCACCGGCGACGTCCACGACGTCAAGGGCTTTGGCCTCGGGCTGTACTATGTCCACCAGATCTGCCGGGCGCACCGCTGGGACATCCGGGTGGAGAGCCGGCCCGGCCGGGGCACCACCCTGCACCTGCGCCTGCCGCTGTCTACCTCATCCGAAGCCGTCCCCGCGTGAGCAAGGCCCGACTGCTATACGTAGAGGACGATGAGAGCCTCGGCTTCGTGACCCGCGACAACCTCGAGCTGAACGGCTTCGAGGTGGTCCACCTGGCCGACGGCCAGCAGGCCGCCCGCCGCATCGCGGAGGAGAAGCTCGATTTCGACCTCTGCCTGCTCGATGTCATGCTGCCCGGCACCGACGGCTTCACCCTGGCCCGCATGATCCGGGAGCGCAACCGCGACGTGCCCATCCTCTTCCTCACCGCCAAGAGCCTGAAGGAGGACCGGCTGCAGGGACTGCGGCTGGGGGCCGACGACTACATCACCAAGCCGTTCAGCATCGAAGAATTGATCCTGAAGATTGAGGTGTTCCTGCGCCGCAACCGCATCCGGCCGGCCACCCCCTCCTTCGACCCCGACCGCATCGGCGCCTACCACTTCGACGCCGATCAACTGCAACTAACCCACCTGCCCACCGACGATAACCGGCGGCTGACCCCCCGGGAGGCCGAACTGCTGCAACTGCTCAGCGCCCAACGGGAAAAGGTGATGGAAAGGGGGGAGATACTGGAAAGAATCTGGGGGGAGAACGACTACTTCCTGGGCCGCAGCCTGGACGTCTTCGTGAGCCGGCTGCGCAAGTACCTGCGGCAGGACCCCCGCATCCGGATCGAGAACATCCACGGCGTGGGGTTCACCCTTACCGTTGACGAGGATCAGGAGCGGTAATACATCAGGATGCCACCGAACAGGGTGATGAGCACGAGCAGTACCGAGGCCATGCGGATGCTGCGGCGCAGGTAGTTCCCGAAGTCGCGAATGGCCGTGGCGTGGACGGGGTAGGCCGTCACGACTTCCTCCTCCATGCGCCGCTGGCTCAGGATCTGGGCGGCGGTAAAATCCACGTTGGTCTGTACCAATTCCCGGTAGGCCCGCAGTACCTTGGCACGGAAATAAAGATTCACGAACAGCATCGCCACGAACAGGGCAATGACGATGGAAATGAGGACGATGAACATGGCTTTAAACACAATTGAAAGGGTCGGGAGGTTGGCCTAACGGCAACGTTATGAGTGTCGTAACGCACAATTTTTTACCTTCCCCTATAGTTTCTCACTAACCGTCGTGGCGGACAAATATAATTGATCGGTGCCCGAACCAATGCATTTCATTGGGCACTATATAGTGAATGCACCTGTCTCCCAGTTTGTCTTTGACCTTTAGATAAGAGCCTAAATGGGTTTACGATTTCTTCTGCTGGCAATGCTTTGCCTGGCGGCCGCGGGACTCTTGTCCCAGTCGGCCCCGCCCCGGATCGAGGTGGACCCCACCTACGATGCCGAGCGGCTCGTGCGGGAGGTTTTCGCCAACGATCGGTGCCAGACGATCTTCAACATCAAGCAGATCGGCAGCAACCCCGACGGCATCGGCTACTTCTCCGGATCGGAGGAGGTGGTCGGCTTCGAGCGGGGCATCATCCTGTCTACCGGCAAGGTGAAGGACGCCGCGGGCCCCAACAAGGCCACCAATACGGGCTCCAAGCTGAGCGGCCCCACTCCCGATCCCGACCTGGACCTGGTGGCCAGCCAGGGCATCTTCGATCGCAGCGGACTGGAGTTCGACTTCGTGCCCCTGGAATCTGAAGTGACCTTCCGTTATGTCTTCGCCAGCGAGGAGTACTGCGAGTTTGTCGGCGCGGCCTTCAACGACGTTTTCGGCTTTTTCATTAGCGGTCCGGGCTTTGACGGCCCCTACTTCAACGGCGCCGAGAACGTGGCCCTGATTCCCGGCACCAAACGGTCGGTCTCCATCAACAACGTCAACTACAGGGTCAACAAACAGTACTACCTCGACAACGAGTCAGTTGAAACCCGCCAACAGGCCAACTGTGGGGGCGGCACCACCAACGGGCCCCGCTTCCAGAGCATCGAATACGACGGGCAGACGGTCATCCTTACCGCCACCCTGAAACTGGAGCCCTGCGCCACCTACCACATCCGGTTGCTGGTGGCCGACGTGAACGATTCCGACCTGGACTCGGCCGTATTCCTGGAGGCTGGCAGCTTCGATTTGGGCGCCAGTGCCAGCCTCGAAAGCGAGGAAGGGGGCAACCGGGCGCCCATCGTGGCCCTGGAGGGCTGCACGCCGGCTACCATGCGGGTGGTGCGTGGCCCGGACAGCGACATTGAGCGCGACCAGAACGTCACCTACCGGGTAGCCCGGGGGGGAACCGCCACCGACAGCGTCGACTTCTCGGCCGGCAGCGGATCGGTGACCATACCGGCGGGGGAGACCTTCGCCGAGGTGGCCATCCAGGCCTACGCCGATAGCCTGGTGGAAGGCGACGAGGTCGCCTGGCTGCTGCTCGACGTGCCCTGCGCCTGCTATACCGACAGCGTAAAACTCATCATCCGGGAACCCGATTCCCTCCAATTGGGGCTGGGCGACCCCTTCCAGTACTGCCCTACGGTGGGCAAGCGACTTACGGCCGACGTAAGCGGAGGGCTGCCGCCCTACTCCTACGAATGGAGCTTCGGTAGCACGGAAGCCGAGCCCGAATACTCCGGCTCTCTGTCCGACACCATCAGCCTGCGCGTCACCGACGCCTGTGGCCTGACCCAGTACCAGGAGGTAGCCACCCAGGCCAGCGACCCGCCCACTCTGACGCTGCCCGAAGACGAACTTATCGCCTGCTGGGGTGAAGTAGAAGAGATACCGGTGCAGCTCACCGGGTCCGGCCCCTTCACCGTCACCTACCGCCTGGACGGCCGCCCCGCTCAGAAAACGGTGCTGCCCGACGCCACCACCGCCGTCTGGCCCGTCACCGAGGGGGGAACCTACCAGGTGATCCGGGTTGACGACCAGGCCTGCGGCACCGACGTGAACGAAATAACCGAGGTCCACCTCTACAACCCCGTAATCGATGTAGACTATAGCGACCCGACCTGCTTCGGGCTGGCCAACGGTACGGTGACCATCAACCACCTGACCACCGTAGCCCCCTACCGCTACCGCATCAACGACCGGGTAGTAAGCGGCCCCTCCGTCACCGACCTCACGGCCGGCACCTATCGACTGGAAGTCACCGATTCGGCGGGATGCCAGGACACCCTGGCCCTGGAGCTGGTGGAACCCGACTCCCTGCAGCTGATCGACTTCACCTGCCGCGACCTGCGGCTGCCCCCCCTGCGGCTGCGGGCCGATGGCGGTCAGCCCCCCTACAGCTACAGCGTGGACGGCGGGGAATTTTCCGCCGACCTCTGGAACTCCCTCCAGGGTGGAGAAACCTACGACCTGACGATCCGCGACGCTAACGGCTGTGAGCTCGAGCGCCCCGACTACTTCTATCCCCAGGCCAGCCGGCAGGCGGCCCGCTTGCCCAGTTTCTACAACCAGGACGTGGGCGGCAGCGTACAGATCACCCCCAATTACCTGGTTCCCGCCCACCAGATCGCCTCCTACCGCTGGGAACCGGCCGCGCTGTTCGACTGCCCCAGCTGCCCCAGCCCCACCGTCACCACCCCCTTCACCCAGGACATTGACCTGACCGTCGTCGACATCTTCGGCTGCGTGGACAGCCTCGGCACCTACGTGGCGGTTGACGACAGCTCGCCGCTGTACGTACCCAACGCCTTTACCCCCGATGGCGATGGCAATAACGATTACATGGCGGTGTTCGCCAGCGCCGACCTGGTCACCGAGATCCTCTCGTTTACCATCTACACCCGCTGGGGCGAACTGGTATTCTCCGACGGCAACTTCCCCCCCAACAGTGCGCGGCGGGGGTGGGACGGGCAGTTCATGAACCGTGAGGCCACCAGTGGCACTTACGTATGGACGGCCGAATACCGATTATACAATGGGGAGGTCCGAAGCACCGCGGGGTCGACTATTCTGCTGGGTCGCTGAGGTATTCCAGTTCCACGCAATTCTCGGGCCGCAGGTAGCGCCGCGCCACCTCGTTCAGCTCTTCGACGGTGAGCGCCAGGTAGCTCTCCATTTCCGTATTGATCAGGTCGGGTTGCCCCAGTAGGGCGAAGAGGATCAGCTCGTTGGCCCGGCTGCTGATGTTGGCCTCCCGGTAGTGGTTGCGCTGCTCGAGGCGGTTGACCACCTTGTCCAGCTCCTCCTGGCTGATGCCATGCTCCACCATCTCGGCGATGGCGGCGTGGAGGGCGATGCGGGCCTCGTCGTAGTCCACATCCTCACTCGGCCGGGCCTCCACGATGATGCCGCCGGCTTCCAGGTTGTCGTTGATCCCCGCACTGACCTCGGCGAACAGCTCGGTGTCGCGGACCAGCCGCCGGTAGAGCAGGGAAGAGCGGCCGCCGCCCAGCAGGAAACTCAGGATATCGGTGGCCGGGAAGTCGGGGTGCAGCCGGTCCACCGTCCGGAAGTGGAGGTAGATGACCGGGCTGGGCACGTCGCCGCTGACCCTCAGGTGGCGATATTCCTCCTGGGGGGGCTCGGGGGCAATCTCCGGCCGGGGCAGGCTGGCGTCCGAGGGTGGGATGCTGGCGAACCAGTATTCGATCCGCTCCCGGATGGTGGCGGGGTCGAAGTTGCCGGCGATGCAGAGGATGGCGTTGTCGGGGCGGTAGTAGCGGTAGTAGAAGTCCTTGACCTCCCCGAGCCGCGCCCCGCGGATGTGGCTGATGTCCTGGCCGATCACGGGCCAGCGGTAGGGGTGCTCCTTGTAGATCAGGCCGTTGAGGTGGTGGTAGAGGTCGCCGTAGGGCTGTTCCAGGCAGGTTTCCCGGAACTCCTCGATCACGACCCGCTTTTCGTTCGCCAAGGAGGCTTCGCTGAACCGCAGCTTCCGCATCCGGTCGCTTTCCAGCCAGAGGGCGGTTTCCAGGTTTTCGGCGGGCAGGGTATCGTAGTAGAGGGTATAGTCGCTGCTGGTCAGGGCGTTGTTCTCGCCACCCGCCAGCTGCAGGGCGTCGTCGAAGTTGGGCACGTTCTCCGAGCCAGCGAACATCAGGTGCTCGAACAGGTGGGCGAAGCCCGTGCGGTGGGGGGGATCGTTGCGGCTACCCACCTTATAGAGTACGTTGACGGTGGCCACCGTACGCTGCTCATCGTGGTGGAGCAGCACGGTGAGCCCGTTGTCCAGGGTATAGCTTTCAAAATCAATCATAGGCCCCAAAGAAACCACCCGGCATCCGGATAGTTGCCCCTAGTTCAGCCGCCAGAAGTAGGGCGTGAACAGCACCAGCACGGTGAAGACTTCCAGGCGGCCCACGATCATAACAAAGCTGAGGAAGATTTTCACCGGCGCGCTGAGCCAAGCGAAGTTGTCCATCGGTCCCACGTTGCCGATGCCCGGCCCCACGTTGCCCAGGCTGGTGGCCATGGCGCCTATGGCCGTCAGGAAATCGAGCCCCAGTACGCTCAGCACTATCGAGCCGAAAACAAACAGGATCAGGTAGAGCAACAGGAAGTTGAAGATGTGGGTGATGATGCGCCCGGAAACGATCTGCCCGTTGAGCCGCAGGGGGATAATGGCCTGGGGGTGGACGATCCGGCGGAACTCCAGGTAGCTGTTCTTGAGGAAGACGAGGTTGCGGATGATCTTGATGCCGCCGGAGGTGGAACCCGCGCACGCGCCCACGAACAGCAGCACGAAACAGATCATCGTGAGGCTGGGGGCCCAGCCCGTGTAGTCGGCCGTGACGAAGCCGGTGGTGGTGATGAGACTGACGGTCTGGAAAATGCTGTCGCGGAAGCTCTCCTCCAGCGGCAACCCCGTGATGTACCACACCCGGGCGGTGAGGAAGAGGGCCACCACGACGATCAGGCTGACGTAGGCCTTGAGCTCATCGCTCTGCCACACCTGCGACCACCGTCGCTTGAAGCTCAGGTAAAGCACCGTGTAGTTTACTCCGGCCAGGAACATGAAGAGCACCAGCAGGTACTGGATGGCGGGGGAGAAGGCGGCCGCGCTGGCGTTGCGGGTACTGAAGCCGCCGGTCGCCATGGTCGTCAGGGCGTGGTTGATGGCCTCGTAGGGGCTCATGCCGAACACCACCAGCAGGATGCCCAGCAGCACCGTCAGCCCCACGTAGATGAACCACAATCGCTTGGCCGTCTCGCTGATACGGGGGTGGAGCTTGTCGGAAGTAGGCCCCGGGGCTTCGGCCGCGAAGAGCTCGATACCGCCGATGCCCAGCAGGGGAAAGATGGCCACCGTGAGCACGATGATGCCCATGCCACCGATCCATTGGGTGAGGCTGCGCCAGTACAGCAGCCCCCGGGGGTGGATCTCGATGTCGGTCAGGGTGGAGGCCCCCGTGGTGGTCATGCCCGACACGGTCTCGAAGAGGGCGTCGGGTACCTTGGGCAGCATGCCGCTGTAGAGGTAGGGCAGCATGCCGAAGAGCACCATGGCCGTCCAGCTCAGGGCCACGATCAGGTACCCCTCCCGCTTGCGGATGGTCAGGTCGGCAGGGCGGGGCAGGGAATCCCGGGGCGCGCGGGGGATCATCCAGAGCAGGGCGGCGGCAACCACCGTCGACAGGCCGGCGTAGAGCAGGGGCAGGGGGGTCTCGCCGTAGTACAGGCTGAAGGGGATGCCCGTCCACATGAGTACCCCGATGATGAGGAGCAGTACGCTGACGACCCGGGCAATGGGCCGGAAGTTGATGAGTCCACCAGCCATAGATCAGCGGAATAACTCTTCCAGCCGCCGGATGGCCTGCGGCTTGGCGAAGACGATCACCCGGTCGTCGAGTTCCAGCTGGGAAGATCCGTTGGGGATGATGGTCTCCTCCCCCCGGATGATGCCGCCGATGAGGGCGGTGTCGGGGAAGTGGAGGTCCCTCAGGGGCTTGCGGGTAAGCTGGTTGTTCTTGCGGATCACGAACTCGATCACCTCGGCGTCGACGCCCTGCAGGCTGGTGATGGCCTCCACGTTGCCCTTGCGCACGTAGCGGAAGATGTCGTTGGCGGCCAGCAGCTTCTTGTTGATGAGGGTGTCCACGCCGATGTTCTGGCTGATGTGGACGTACTCCTTGTTCTCCACCTGGGCGATGGTCTTGTACACCCCGTGGTTGTGGGCGGTCAGGCAGGCGATGATGTTGGTCTCGCTGTTCTCGGTCAGGGCCATGAAGGCGTCCATCCGCGAGAGGCCCTCCTCCTCCAGCAGGTCGAAGTTGGTGTAGTCGCCCTTGATCACCAGCACGTTGTCGAGCATCTCGTTGATGTACTTGCAGCGGGCCTTGTCGTTTTCCACGATGGTCACCTGGTAATGGCGCTGCAGGCGGCGGGCGGTGGCGATGGCCAGGTCGGTGCCCCCCATGATCATGGCGTTGGTCACCTTCACGGGCTGCTTGCCCACGAAGCGCTCCACCTTCTTGGTGTGCTCCGGGCGGGTGATGAAGTAGATGTGGTCGTTGCGCCGCAGTTCGGTCTGCCCCCGCGGGATCAGGGTCTGGTGGCCCCGCAGGATGGCAATGAGCTGCAGCTGGTCGCGCTGGTTGAGGCCCTCGATTTCCTGCAGCTTGGCGCCCACCAGGGGGGAGTTGCTGTCGAGGGTGATGCCCACCAGGGAGAGCTTCCCGTCCTCGAATTCGTAGATGTCGGTGAAGGAGCACTTCTTCACCAGCCGCTCGATCTCCAGGGCGGCCAGCTGCCGGGGGCTGATGAGCTGGTCGATGCCCAGGGAGCAGACCGTGGCCTGGTTCTCGGGTTCGAGGTACTCCTCGTTGTCGACGCGGGCGATCACCCGTTGGGCCCCGAGCTTCTTGGCCAGGATGGCCGACATCATGTTCGTCTGTTCGCTGGTGGTGACGGCCAGGTGGAGGTCGGCGTTCTGCACCCGCGCCTTTTCCAGGGTCGCCAGGCTGGTGGCATCGCCGCGCACCGTCAGCACGTCCAGGTGGGAGCCCGCGTAGTCCAGTACGTCCTGATCGTTATCGATCAGGGTGATGTTCTGGTTCTCGGTCACCAGCAGTTCGGCGAGGTGAAAACCAACGTCTCCGGCACCGGCAATAACTATATTCATCGTTTGCTAAGGCATTCAGCGCCCGCAAAGTTCGTCATTCC
The DNA here is from genome assembly GCF_002631205.1 of Neolewinella marina. Lineage (GTDB taxonomy): Bacteria > Bacteroidota > Bacteroidia > Chitinophagales > Saprospiraceae > Neolewinella > Neolewinella marina. The sequence continues at coordinate 30,779 of NZ_PDLO01000009.1, read as the reverse complement.
CGGCCACAATCCGGCGGCGCGGTCGCGGGTGCCGGGGAGAAGTAGCGGCCGCCCCGCCGCGGTCCGAACAAAATCCGTTACCAGGCCTTCACCACTTACCACCATGGAGAAAAAGACCAAGATCCTCAACGACCCGGTATACGGCTTCGTCAGCATCCCCTACGGCATCCTCTTCGATCTGGTCGAACACCCCTACTTCCAGCGGCTGCGCAACATCAAGCAGGTCAGCCTCACCCACTACGTCTATCCCGGGGCCCTGCACACCCGCTTCCACCACGCGCTGGGGGCGCTTCACCTCATGCAGCAAGCGGTGAGCTCGCTGCGCGCCAAAGGGGTGGCCATCAGTGAGGAGGAGGCCGAGGCGGTGATGATCGCCATTCTGCTGCACGACATTGGCCACGGCCCCTTCAGTCACACCCTGGAGCATACCCTCATCAGCGTCAACCACGAGGCCCTCAGCCTGCTGTTCATGGAGCGGCTGAACGAAGCCTTCCGCGGCCGCCTGAGCCTGGCCATCGAGGTCTTCACCGGCCGCTACCCCAAGCCCTACCTCCACCAGCTGGTGAGCGGGCAGCTCGACATGGACCGCCTGGACTACCTGAACCGCGACAGCTACTTCACGGGGGTGGCCGAGGGCGTCATCGGCTACGACCGCATTATCAAGATGCTGAACGTGGTCGACGGCCGCCTCGTCGTCGAGCAGAAGGGCATCTACAGCGTGGAGCGCTTCCTCACCAGCCGCCGCATCATGTACTGGCAGGTCTACCTCCACAAGACCGTGGTGGCCGCCGAGCAGATGCTGCGCCTTACCCTCCGCCGCGCCCGGGAGCTGGCCATGCGGGGGCAGACGCCCTGGGCTCCGCCGGCGCTGGAGTATTTCCTCAACCACTCGGTGGGCGCCACCGAGTTCCACGAGCGCCGCAACGAGCTGCTGGACTGCTTCGCCGCCCTCGACGATACCGACGTCAGCGCGGCGGTCAAGACCTGGCAGCGCCACCCGGACGCCCTGCTTTCCTACCTGAGTTACGGGCTGATCAACCGGCGGCTGTTCCGCCTGGAGTTCAGCAACGACCCCTTCGATCCGGACTACGTCGCCGGTATCCGCCAGGCGATCCACGACAGCAGCAAGCTGCCCGCCCACGCCGGGGACCACCTCATCATCCAGGGGCAGGAGACCAACAGCGCCTACACCCTCACCAAGGAAGAGATCATGGTATGCACCAAGGAAGGCAGCGTGGTGCCCATGTCGAGCATCAGCGACTTCGGGATCGCGCCCCGGTCGTTCACCAAGTATTTTCTGTGTTACCCCAAGGAGGTGGCTAGCTAGCCTTGACCCGGTCCAGCAGGTTGTACCCCTCCCCGAGGCGGGCCAGGGTTTCCTCCTGCCCTACGGCCTCCAGGATGGCGAAGGCGTCGGGGCCGCTCGTGGAGCCGCTGACGGCCAGCCGCAGGACGGGCAGTACCTGTCCGAAGCCCAGCCCGTTCGTTTCCATGAAGGCCACCGTCCGGTCCTTGATCGTCAGGGCCGTCCAGGTATCCAGTTCGCCCAGGGCGGCGCGGAGTTGCTCGAAGCGGGGGCGGAGTTCCGGCTTCCACTTCTTGCGGGCCGTCTTTTCGTCGGTGATGCCCACCCGCTCCACGAAGTAAAGGCCCTGTTCGTAAAATTCCTCCAGGGTATGCACCCGCTCCTTGAGCAGGCCGGCAATGGTGATGGCCAGTTCCTCGCTGACGGGGTGGCCGTGAGCGGCGAAGACCGCTTCCACCCGGGGGCCGAGCTGCTCGTCGGGGGTGGCGATGAGGTACTGCTGGTTGTACCAGCGGGCCTTCTCGAAGTCGTACTGGGCGCCCGACTTGTTGATGCGGTCCAGGTCGAAGGCCTCCACCAGGGCCTCCAGGCTGAAGATCTCCTGTTCGGTGCCAGGGTTCCAACCCAGGAAGGCCAGGAAGTTGACCACGGCCGGCGCCAGGAAGCCGGATTCACGGAAGCCGCTGAGGTGTTCCTCCCCGCTGCCCCAGTCGAGGGGGAAGACGGGGAAGCCCAGCTGCTGTCCGTCGCGCTTGCTGAGCTTGCCCTTGCCGTTGGGTTTCAGCAGCAGGGGCAGGTGGGCGAAGGCGGGCATCGACTTTTCCCAGCCGAAGGCCCGGTACAGGAGCACGTGCAGGGCGGTGCTGGGCAGCCACTCCTCGCCGCGGATCACGTGGGTAATTTTCATCAGGTGGTCGTCCACCACGTTGGCCAGGTGGTAGGTGGGCAGGCCGTCGGCCTTCATCAGCACCTTGTCGTCCACCTCCTCACTTTGGAAGGCAACGTCACCGCGGACCGTATCACTGATGTGGACCATTTGACCCGGCTCTACCCGCAGCCGCACCACGTAGGGGGTGTCGGCGGCCAGCAGGGCCTCGGTCTGTTCCTTGCCCAGGCTCAGGCTGTTGCGCATCCCGCCGCGGGTGGCGGCGTCGTAGCGGAAGTTGTGGTTGCCGGCGGCTTTCTCGCTCTCCCGCCGCTGGTCGAGCTCCTCCTCGGTGTCGAAGGCGTAGTAGGCCTGTCCGGAGTCGAGCAGGTGCTGGGTGTACTTGGCGTAGATGGCCTTCCGCTCGCTCTGGCGGTAGGGGCCGTAATCGCCGCCGATGCCCGGCCCCTCGTCCGGCCGGATGCCGGCCCATTCCAGGGAGTTGACGATGTATTCCTCGGCGCCGGGGACGTAGCGTTTCTGATCCGTATCCTCGACCCGCAGGATGAAGGCGCCCCCGTGTTTGCGGGCGAAGAGGTAGTTGTACAGGGCGGTCCGCAACCCGCCAATGTGGAGGGCTCCGGTAGGGGATGGGGCGAATCGGACACGGACATCAACCATACTATAGTAATTTCTCGGACTTGCCGCGGTAAAATTTTATTAGGTAAGCAGCCAATTCCACAATTAATACGTTAAGGAAGAGACTGCCCCAGAATATGGATCCAAACGCCGCCAAAGGTAGCTAAAGCTGCCCCCACCGCAAGTGATCCATTGGATTTATCCGCCTTCCAGGTACCACCTACAAGCCGGTTTTGTTTTTCCGCCTCTCCACTGTACCCTATTCATCCTCCCAAGACCTCCAAAGACAATGTATCTCATCAAAACCCCGCGGGTAATCCAGAAGCTCTTTCCCAACTTCCACTGGAAGGTAAGACAGCGCACGGAGCAGCCTACGATCTACCTGACGTTCGACGACGGGCCGATCCCCCATCTGACGCCCTGGGTTCTGGAGCAACTGGAGCAGTTCAACGCCAAGGCTACCTTCTTCTGTGTCGGCAACAACGTGCGGCGCTACCCCGAGGTGCTGCAGCAAACCCTGGATGCGGGCCACGTGGTGGGCAACCACACCACCCACCACCTCGACGGGTGGAAGACCGACAACGTGCCCTACTTCCACGACGTCCGCCACTGCGCCGTCCAACTCAAGACCACCCTCTTTCGCCCCCCCTACGGACGGCTCAAGCCCAGCCAGGCCCAGTTCCTGCAGCGCCACTACCAGATCGTGATGTGGGACGTCCTCAGCGGCGATTTTGATCCGGAGCTTACCGCCGATGACTGCTACGATAACGTGGTGAACAACGCCGGACCGGGAAGCATCGTCGTCCTTCACGACAGCCTCAAGGCCGAAGAGAAGGTGCGCGATATCTTGCCTCGCATCCTTCGCCACTACACCGACCTGGGCTACACCTTCGCCAGCCTTACCCCGGAGTTGCTCACCAGCGGCGCTAGTCTGGCCAGCACCCGCCTGAAGACGGCCTAGCGTTTCTTCAGGCTTCCGCCTACACGGTCCAGTCCGGCCTTGGCCATCATGTGCAGTCCTATACGGTACTCCGCGGGGTTGATGGACAGACAGGTGCGGAAATAGCGGGCCGCCACTGCTTCGTTGCCCCTCTTTTCTTCCAGCAGTCCGGCCTGCAGGGCCGCGTTACAGGCGTAGTAGGCCGGATGGTCGCGGCCTAGATCGATGGTGCGTTCGTAGAAAGACAGCGCCCCGGCGGCGTCGCCCAGTCCGTCCAGTACCCGACCGGTCCGGTACCGGTGTTCCAGTTTTTCCTCCGCCGTCAAAGTGTTCGTGTTCACCGCGTCCAGTTCGGCGCGCGCCCGCGTGAAGTAGCCGCCGTCGAAGAGCAACCGGGCCCGCAGCAGGTGGAGGTTTGGGGCGCGGTCGTGGGCGGCCTCCCGGATGGCGTTCTCGTCGCCGCCGTCTCGGCTGCCCCCTTCGATTTCCCGCATCGTACGGTGGTAGGTCACTTCGTCGCCCTGTAGCAGGTACGACCAGGCGATCTTCTGCAGGGCCTCCTCCCGGAAGTGCCGGCCGGGGTAGCGGAGCAGGAAGGATTTGAAGTGGATTCGGGCCTGGGGATTCAGGTTACGCAGCTTGGCCTGGCCCAGCAGGAAATCTAGGTAGGGGAAGTCCGCCACCGTCCCCCCCCGTTGCTGCTTCTCGAGCAGGGCGATGGCCTCGGCGTTCCGGTCGGTACGCATGGCCAGGGTGGCCAGGATGAAGCAGTGCAGGTTGTTTTCGGCCGGTCGCAGGCCCAGGGGTTTGACGGCCTTGTACGCCAGTTCCGGGCGGTCGGCCAGGTGCAGTTCCATGAAGGCGTAGAGCACCTGGGTTTCCAGGTGAAAGGGGCTGGCGGTATCGGTCAGCGCCCGCTTCAGCTCGCGCCTGCCCTGGTTGACGGTGCCGCTCAGGGAGGAAAGGAGCTCCACTCCCCATTTGTATTGTGGCGGAATAGAGCCTACGGCCGCGTGCAGCAGCCCCAGGTCCTTGTAGGTAAGCAGGAAATCCGGGAAGCGGTCCACGTTGTCGCGCAGGTGCTTGTAGGCCCGGTTCAGTTGCCGGAAAGCCGCCAGGTGACGCTCGAAGCGCAGCTCGATGAGACTCCGGTGCAGCCGCACCTCGGCCAGGGCGTAGTGGTAGTAGGGGGAGTTGCTGTCGCCCTGCTCCAGTTTAGCGACCCGCTGGTCGAAACGCTGGGCCAGTGCGGCGTCCAGCCCCTCGTCGCCGCTCAGGTACAGCCGGAAGAAGTCGATGTAGCTCTCCAGGTGGTAAGCGGCCAGGTTACGGGGTTCCGTTTTTTTCAGGTGGCGGACGCCGGCTTCGGCCAGGTCCAGTTCCAGGCGCATAACGTCCTGGTACACGGCTTTTGCCTCCCGGCCAAAGTGGTAGTGGTACTCCGCAGCCGACGACGGCAGCGCAACCAGCAGGAGGCAGCAGCACAAAAGGGTGTTACGCATAGCGCGCAAAGATACCGTCTATCCGCTCGGCCAGTTTGCGGTCGCGGTCGGTCACGGTATTGCCGGCGTCGTGGGTGTTGAGCTTGATGCTCACCCGGTTGTATACGTTGGACCAGTCGGGATGGTGGTCCATTTTCTCGGCGGCGAAGGCCACCTCGGTCATGAAGGCGAAGGCCTGCCGGAAGTCGGCAAAGGAGAATTCACGGTGGAGGGCGTTGTCTTTTTCTGTCCAGGGCATGGGTAGGGGGAGTAGAGGGGTGAAGGAGTGAATGGGTGAATGGTGTTGCAATTGCCCCTCGCTTCGCTCGGGTAGGGGCGTTGGTTTTTGCCCCTCGCTTTGCTCGGGTGGGGGGATCAAGGTAGTCAATGCCTGTCTTCTACTAACACCACCCTAAAGCACTAACAGACTAAAAGACTAAAGATCACCCCTCCCGCAGCGCCTTGATCAGTTCCTCCTTGCTCATGTTGGAGCGGCCTTCGATACCTACTTTTTTGGCTTCGTCGTAGAGTTCCTTTTTGGTGCGGTCCTCGTACTTGCTGGCGTGGCCTCCTTTCTCGCTGGCGTCTGGGGTGTTGGCGATCCGGGCGGCCTTTTGTTTGCTCATTCCCTCGTCGCGGAGGGCTTCGTAGCGCTCATCATCCTTGATGCTGTTGCCGTGATTTTTTGCCATGGCTTTTTCCTGCTGCAACGCCGTAAAAATGGGGCGTGTTCGGGCAGCTGGGTGCGGGTGGATGAACACGGTAATCGCTGGGCCGTGAGGCGGATCTTCCTTTACCTATCCGTACATATTCCCGGGATCCAGCCGGGCGAGCTCCACGAAGAGGTCGGCGAATTTCTCGGTGACGTCGCGGAAGTAGCGCTCTCCCTTTTCGGCGGTCGCCTTCCGGGGGTCGCCGATGCCGGTGTCGGCCGTGACCTGCGACCAGCGACGTTCGTGGGCTACCCAACCTTCGGCGAAGGCGCGGATCTTGTGTTTCCTTTCGGCCCCGGGGCCGGCCTCTTCGAGGGGCAGCACCAATTCGGGGCGCAGGTGCATGACCAGGCTGGTTTCCATTTCGTCGGCGTGGTCGCCGGCCTCCTCGAAGTACTGTGTCTTGTCCAGTGCTCGGAACCAGTCGGAGGTGCAGAAGAACATCTCGGGGTACTCCAGCCCCAGTTCCTTCAGCAGCAGCTTGAAGCTGTTGCCCCCGTGGCTGTTGAAGACCAGCAGTTTCTTTACCCCCTGTCGGTTCAGGGTAGCGGCGATGTCGCGCAGGATGGCCAGCTGGGTAGTGGGGTTGAGGTTCATGTCCAGGAAGATGTCCGTCTGCCCGGTATTGATGCCGTAGGGGATGGTGGGCAGCACCATGATTTTGGCGCCCCGCTCCCAGGCCAGGCGGGCGGCTTCCTCGGCCAGTCCCTCGGCTTCGATGTTGTCCGTGCCGTAGGGCAGGTGGTAATTATGGGCCTCGGTGGCCCCCCAGGGCAGGATGGCCAGGTCGACGGTGGCGTCGCGGAGGTGCTTCCAGTTGGTTTCGGTGAGGATGTAGGGTCGGATCATGGCGGTAACTTTTGGCGGGTGCCGAAGATAACCGCGCGGGCCGGTTTACGCTCAGCGGGTCCGCTCCCGCAGGTCGGCCGGGTCGAAGTGCACCGCGAGGGCCGGGGTTCCTTCGGCAGCCGTACCCGGCATGTGGTGTTGTTCGCGGCGGCCCATGCGGCCGCCAAGCTTGCGGTACACGGCCGCGGCGGCGGTGTTCTGTTGCAGCACCCAGAGGTACAGCTTACCCGCCGGATCGTGGGCCATGGTCGTTTTGGCGGCCCAGTGCATGAGCTGTTTGCCGACCCCCCGCCCCCGGTAGTCGATGTGTACGTGGAGGTTGTCCAGCAGGGTGCCGTCTTTAGAATCGTGGTCCAGGAACAGACAGCAAAACCCGACCAGGTTCACCCCTGATTCCGCCAGGAATACCTGCATGTTTGGATTCTCTTCGGAGAAGCGCTGGGTCCAGACCCCCAGCCGCTCATCCGCGGCTTGCCCGTCGAGGTAGTCGTCGGTCATGGCCCCCCGGTAATTTTCCCGCCAGCTGCGGGTGTGGAGGGCCGCGATGCGGGGCGCGTCGAAGGGGGTGGCGGGGCGGTAGCGGAGCAGGGGCTGCAGCATGACACTAGCGGGGGTTAGGTGGTAAAGCTAGGATTTTTCACTCCCGCCCGCCGGGAATTTTCCCCGGCACCCGCGCGCCGCCGCCTACTGTTTCACGAAGCGCTTGGTAGCCAGGGTGGATCCGTCGCGCAGCTGCAGGAAGTAGTTGCCCGGGCGCAGTCCGGCCACGTCCAGGGAAATGGCCCGGCTACCGGCCACGCGGCGCTGTAACAGCCGGCGGCCTACGGCGTCGAACACCGTCAATTCAACGGGGCCATCGGTATCGTCGGCAAATCGCTCGATCCGCAAACTGCCGTTGATGACGATGGTGGGCACGATGGCGAAGGCTTCCTCCGGGGCCGCCCCGAAACTGACCGCTTCGATGGAGCTATAGCGGTAGGTGCCGTCCAGGTCCTCCTGCCGCAGCCGGTAGTAGTGGGTACCGGCCGGGGGGAAGCGGTGGACGAAGTCGTACTCCGTGGTCTTGGTGGAAGTGCCCACCCCGAAGATGCGGCTCAGGGGCGTGAAGCTCACCCCGTCGGTGCTGTGCTCCAGGTCGAAGTGGCTGTTGTTGGACTCGGTGGCGGTGGCCCACCGCAGGTAAACGTCGTGGGCGCCGGCCTCGGCCGTGAAGTAGTTGAAGGTGACGGGCAGGGCCACGAAGGCCGTGTTGAGGCAGCCAATCTGGCAGTCGAACAGGTCGCAGCCCGACTGACCGGCACAGCCGCACGCCGGTTGCCCCTTGTCCAGCCCCCCCAGGTCAGTGACGTTGCCTCCACCAAGGACGCTGGTGCCGTTGCCCGAACTGGCCGTGGCCGCCGAGATGAAGAAGTCCAGTGGATCAATATTGGAGGGCACCCCGAGGTAGGACAGTAACAGGGGGAAGGTAACAAAGTGGGGTGTAGGAGAACTAGCGCACCCCCCGGCAGAGGCCGCCCGCGCCTGCTGCACATCGGAGACACTAGTACACTGACTGCAAACTATATTGTTTACGTTGGTTACCCCATCAACGTTGTAGACGCTTACTCCTTTTTTACCACCGGCGTTGGCGTACTGAATTTCCCGTTCGAAGCCGGGATTTCCGCAGATTGAGTTGGGGTCTACCCCCGCTCCATATTTCGCATCCGTATCTACCAGAAAATTGTATCCGAAGTTACCGTTTGGCGACTGCGCCAGTCGCAACCGGAACAGGATATACTCATCCCCGTTAGTGGGCGTAGCCGGTGTGGGGTCAATGATATTATAGTAGGCGAAGTCGCCCCCGTCGTCGTCGGTGATCAAGTCGGAGTTGCCGCAAGTGGGGGTAATGTCCGAATGGATCTCATTGATGTCCATCACCTCTTGCCAGCCGGTCACGCTATTGATAAGCACCTCAAACTCGGCCGCCTCAGTAGTGCCGGAAGTAAAGGTTGTGTCTGATTCAGTAATCCATCCATTTCCGTCTGGGTCAAGCATCGCATCAAAGATGCTGCTGACGTGGGTAGTAGTGACCTTGCCTGGAAAATCCTGACCAGAAATGGTGAGCGGCCCCAATAGCAAGAGGAACAAGAGGAATGAAAATGGTGTATTTTTCATGTTTCTGGGACAATAGGCCCACCCGCCCCCGTACTTGCCGCGATCCGGGAAGAATTACGGCGTACATCAGTCAATTTTCACCTGGAAAAGGCCAGCTGCCGGCAAGGCTACCAGCGGAAACGGGATTCACCGATCAATCGGCGAAATCCCGGACCAATATTTGCCGGGCCGCAAGTGGTTCCCGGCAACGATTTGGAGGGGTGTAAAGGTTGGGAATAAGGTAGTTAATAGGGTATGAGAACGGTTCCGGGCGGCGTCTTCAACCAAAAAGGCACGGTCACTACCCGATGGGGCCCTCGATTATGCTCAGATAATTTCGGAACCCGCCCATACAACGCCACCTCCTTAGGCGATAGTGTGCACAACCTGGGCTGGTGTGACAACAACCATCTAATATCCAGCATGAAGCACCTCCTTACACCACCGTGAATTTGTCGTCCCCCGTCTTGTTCAGGTGGAGGTTCAGGGCAATTTCGGCGCGGGCGCGGCCGTGGGCCAGGCGGTAGTCGATCAGCGGCCGGCTGGCGGTGAGGGTGTCGCCCAGGATGTTGGCTTCGGGCTGGATGATCAGGGCGTTGAAGAACTTCAGGGCGTTGCCCCGGCCGCCGGTGGCCACGTCGTAGTCGTAGATGGGCTCGTTCGGCAGGTGGCGGCGTATCTGTTCGAGGATGTAGTTCTTGTCCAGGAACTCCCGGATGTCGTTGTTAAATATTTCGGTGATGGCAATATCCACCAGGGCGCGGAGGGCGATCTGTACGATGTTCTTATCGCGGAAGGTCTCCTCCGTCACCTTCCCCGAGCTGCAGTTGATGATCACGATGGTGTAGTCCTGGGGGCTGTCGTCCTTCGCGATTTCGTCGATGACGTCGCCCAGGGGCGATACGTCGCGTATGCCCCCGTCTACCAGGCTATCGGGGATGCCCTGCCGGGTGGCCACTTCCTTTACTGGCTCCCAGACGATCGGCATGGCGGTGGAGGCGAGTACCCCGTTCGCGAAGTCGAGGTCGGTCTTGAAGTCGTTTTGGTTCAGCGAGTAGTACTTCCCGTCGTTCAGCGACACGAAGCCGCATTTGAAGATGGTATCCCGGATCGCGTCGCGCCGGGCCAGGCGGATCAGCTTGTGCTTCAGGGGGGTATTGTCGGCAATGGACCGGAGCCGCTGGAATTCCTCGCGGAAGGTCCGCAGGATGGAATTGCGGTTGAAGATGGCCTTCAGCAGGATGTTGCGGGTGGTCCGGGGGAACTGGGCGCGCAGGGTATCCCATTCCAGGCGGAACTTCAGCTCGGGGTTGGGGTCGTCCGGGTCGGTGTCGGTATCGATGAAGTCGGAGGTATAGATCTCCTTCACCCCGCGGTCGGCGACGTCCTCCCAGAGTTGCTCCAGCTCGTCGAACTGGTCCAGGGCCACCATCATTCCGTTGAGGCTGCCCACCGAAACCCCCGCCACGATGTCGAAGGAGAGGGGCGGGCGGTGGGGGGCGATGCGGTCCCAGTTCTCGCGCAGGTACTGGAGAGCCCCTACCTGGAAGGCCCCCTTGAAGCCGCCTCCGCTCAGGACCAATGCTAGTTTTTTCATGTCGGGTGTTTAGGTTCGGCAACGGTAACCACGTCGCACCACGGAAAGTACGCACTGTCGGCCGATTGGGGCGGCGGTGCGCGGGTGCCGGGAAGGCGGGGAAAGCCTACCTTTATCCGCTTCCCCTCCGAACCCGATCTTTTCCGTGGCTATGCGCGCTTCCGTCCTGTCGTTTTTCCTTCTGTTGCTGGGGTTCAGTCTGCCTGCCCAACAGTGCAGCGGCAACCTGGGGGAGAACATCTTCACCGACGGCGATTTCGGCAGCGGCCGCGCCAACGTGCTTACCCCCGATCCGGGCATTGCCCCCGGCTTCCGCTACCAGTCCTCCCCGCCGCCCAACGACGGGTTCTACACCATCACCAACGACATGGGGCAGTGGGCCAACATCTTCAGCACCTGGCGGCCCATCCGCGACAACAGCCCCGACCCCTTCGGCTACATGATGATCGTCAACGCCAGCTACGAACCCGGGCTGTTCTACCAGCAGGTCGTCGACGGGCTCTGTGAGAACACCCTCTACCAATTCACGGCCGACATCACCAACGTGCTGCGCCGCGGCAGCAACAACCTGCTGCCCAACGTCTCCTTCCTCATCGACGACCAGGAGTACTTCACCACCGGGCCCATCCCCGAAGACGAGCAGTGGAAGACCTACGGCTTTACCTTCAAGACCGTGCCCGGACAGACCTCCGTCACCCTGGCACTGCGCAATAACGCCCCCGGGGGTATCGGCAACGACCTGGCCCTCGACAACATCAGCTTCCGCGCCTGCGGACCGGAAGCCCTCATTCTTCCCCTCGAAGTGGCCAACATCTGCGAAGATGGCGACCCCATTACCCTGGAGGCGACCATCAACGGCGACCAGTTCCCCACCCCCGCCCTGCAGTGGCAGCGCAGCTACGACGGCGGCGACAGCTGGGTAGACATCCCCGGAGCCAAGGATCCCACTTTCGTCCACGACCGCCTCATCAGCGGGGCCTACCTCTACCGCTACCTGCTGGCCAACAGCAACGCCAACCTCGGCAGCAGCAAATGCCGCATCGTGTCCAATACCAAAATCGTGAACGTGGTCCCGAAGCGGTACTTCATCACCGATACCATCTGTTCCGGCAATACGCGGGAAGTAGGCACCTCCTCCTACGACCGCAGCGGCATCTACGTGGATACCCTGATTTCTTCCCTGGGCTGCGACAGCATCGTCCGCCTCGACCTCACGGTGGTGGCAGACCCCATCCTCTCCGGCAAGTTCACCGTACGCGACCCCAGCTGCACCTACCTGCAGGATGGCCGTGTGGTGCTCGACAGCATCAACCGCGGCCGGTCACCCTACTCCTTCACCTTCGCCGGTAACCCCCAGCCCCTGGGCGTACCCGTGGATTCCCTGGGGGAAGGCGCTTACCCCTACACCCTCCGGGACCGCTACGGCTGTACCACCGACGATACCCTCCGGCTGCAGAGCCCCTTCCCCTTCGTGATCGATATCGGGGAGGATCGGGAGATCGTCCTCGGGGAAACCCTGGAGGTTTCCGTCCGCAATTCCCAGCCCATCACCAGCTACCGCTGGACGCCGGAGGGCAGCGTGACCTGCGACTCGTCCTGCTCCACCCTCGAACTCCTGCCGACTGAATCCTTCACCCTCGGGCTGACGGCCACTTCCGCGGAGGGCTGTGCGGCCAGTGATTCCGTGCGGGTACGGGTCGTCGCCGAACGGCTGGTGTACATCCCCAATGCTTTCTCACCCGACGGCGACGGCAACAACGAACGATTTACGGTCTACGGCAAGGCCCCCAACGTCCAGTTCGTCCCCAGCCTGCGCATCTACAACCGCTGGGGCGGGGAGGTCTTCGCCGCTACCGACCTGCCGGTTAACGACCCCTCCGCCGGCTGGGACGGCACCCGCGGCGGGCAGCCCGCGCCACCGGGCACCTACGTCTACGTAGCTGAAGTCGCCTTCCTCGACGGGGTCATCCTGCAGTATACGGGTAGCCTGATCCTGGTCGAGTAGCGACGGCCTCAGCCGTCATGCTGCCAACCAGAAACCAGCCAACCAGCAACCAGCAACCAGCCAACCAGCCTACCCCCCAACCATCACCCGCCGCACGGTGCTCGCTCCCGTCCGGGTATCGGAAACCTTCAGCAGGTACACTCCGGCGGGGTAGTCGGCCGTAGCCAGGCGGAGGGCTCCGGTGAAAGTGACCTTTTCCAGTTCGCGCCCGGTGGCGTCAACGAGCCGGGCCTGGAGGGGCAGGGGGTCGGAGTATTCCAGGTGCAGCCAGTCGCCCGCGGGGTTGGGGTACACCTTCAGGCTGCCGCCGAGGGCATCCGCGACCGCCGTGGTGGCGGAGATGGCTTGTACACCATCGCAGTTTTCATCGAAGCCGCTGTCCATCTGTTCTACTCCGTCCGGTGAGATGGCGTAGTTCGTATCGTCGCAGTCCTCGTAGAAATTGAAGCCGTCCTGGTCCCAGTCCAGGGCCTCCACCATGGTGGAGCGGACGGTGTTGGTAATCACCGGCTTGTTGAAGTCGAAGTAGATGGCGGCGGTGTTCTCGATGACGGTGAAGTCGGGCAGGTCCTGGCGGGCCTTGATCTCAAAACTGACGAAGCCTTCGCTGCCTACCAGGTTCACGTTGCTGTCGGGCAGGAAGATATTGTCGAAGCGGAAGATCACGTTTCCGCCTTCCAGCATGCGCACCGTGTAAGGGTGGCTGGCGGCCAGGGGGCGGAAGGTGTTCAGGTCGAGGTGGTGCGAAAGCTGATCTTCGAGGCGGACGTCGAAGGCCGTATCGTTGCCCGTATTCTGGAAGCGCAGGGTATAGGTGATCGCTTCGTCCAGCTGGGTGTAGTTGCTCTGGCTGGGCTCTTCGCGGCTGGGGCTTACCAGTTTGTCGTTCGGGTCGATGGCGCAGCGCAGGGGCATGGTGTAGGTATCGGTTACCGTGGCCTGGATTCCGGTGGCGGTCGTGGCACCCGCGGCAGCGCCCACCTCGATGTCGGCTCCGGCGAAGGTTTCGTCGGGCATCTTCAGCTTCAGGATGGTGTAGAAGCTCTGTCCGGGCTGGAGGGTATCGAAGGTGAAGGTGAGCTCGCGGCCATTCTGGGTAGCCGGGGCGGGTTCCGCTTCCAGGTAAGTCACGTTCTCGGGCAGAGTGATGGTGGCCGTACCGGCGGCGGGCAGGCAGCCGTCGTTGTAGACCGTAAGCCAGTAGGGTACCTCCGTATTGCAGCGCACCCGCCCGGAGTTGAGCTTCAGGTAAAGGCTGGCGGCACCTTCCTCCGGCTGAAAGGCAAACTGGATGGCGGGGGGTGCCGCCACGCTGTAGGTGAAGGCATAGGTTTCCTGGCTGCTGGTGTTGTGGTAGCAGTCCTGGGCGTCGGTGGTGACGGAGTAGTCATCGCCGTGGCGCGCCAGCAGGGTGAAGCGCCCCGTCGAATCCGTGTACACCCGGGCCTCCTCACCCCCGTCCACGAGGATGGGGATATTGGCCAGACCGGGTTCTCCGGATTCCTGGGTGCCGTTGCCGTTGTCGTCGCGGAAAGCGGTTCCGCTGAATTGGGTCTGCTGCGGGATGGTGAGGTAGTGGATTTCCCGCCCGTAGTCCGGGTGGTCGGCAGCGAAGTACAGCCGGTCACCAATGGTACCCAGGCCGGGGTCGGCCACGGAGCGCGAACAGTCGGCGGCGACCTCCTGCAGCACCTCACTGCCCAGATCGAAGAGGTAAAGGGGGTGGTTGGCGGAGAGGAAAGCCACGAATTCACCCAGCATGGCGAACTCCTGGGGGCCGGTGGTGGCAACCGACGGGATGGTCACCACGTCGCGGGTACCGCCGGGGGTACCGTCGGTGCGTCCGAGTACCCACTCGCCGGTCGGGATGGGGCGGGCGTAGAGCACTTCCGTCGGGCTCACCTGGAACACCCGGAGGGGGTGGGCACCGCTGCCGGCCACCAGCAGGGTAGTGTTGCCGGAGGTGTAGTCGGCGGCGTAGAGCTTGCCGTCCGTTCCCGTGGCCACGAGTGCCGATTCAAGGGCGACAGCCGTCGAGGCCTGCAGGGCGGTAGCGTGTTCGGCTTCGCTGCCGAAGGCGGTGACCAGGCGGCTTACCGGGCGGTCCATGGCATCGGTGTAGCTTAGCAGCATGCGGTTACCCGCGCGGTGGAACGCCAGCGGGCTGCCGCCGGTAACCACACCGAGATCGGTCACGGTACCGCTCGCGACGGCGTAGGTGGCCGGTCCGGAGCTTTCGCCCTGGAAGTGGGTGAAGTAGAGGTGGCCGTCCAGTTCGGCGAGGCGACCGTTGTCCGGCTCGGCCACGTAGTCAAGGGTATCGGCGTAGGCGATGGTGGCCCCTTCGGTGGCGGGGTTGAGCTCGAGGATCTGCCGTACGTGGCGGGCGGGGGAGCTCTGCCGCTGGTCGCGGATCACGTAAATTTTACCGCCACTCATGACCGGGTTGGTGTAGGTGTATCCGTCCTTGTTCAGCAGGGGGAAGCGCAGGGGGCGGGGAGCCGGCAGGCGGCCGTCGACCTCGGCGTAGTAGCCCTTGCCCTGGTGGGCGTAGTAGAAGTAGTAGAGGTCGCCGGCGTTGCCCAGGTTCTCCAGGCCGCTGCGGAACCCGATGCCGCCGGGGAAACTGGTGGTGGTGGCCAGGGTGCCACTGGAGAGGTAATTCACGTCGCCGGTCACCGACCAGAACACTTTCCCGCCGAGGGCGCCGACTTCCAGGATTTCCTTGTCGGCCCCGTCGGGCTGGATGTCGAGTACGTTGATCTGGTGAGGTATGGTTTGACCGGCCAGCAGCAGGGGCAGCAGGGCCAGGAATGGCAGCAGTAAGGACTTCATCGAAGGTACTATCGTAAGGTTGTGGCAAAAGCCAGTCGCCGCGCAGTAGACAAAAAGCGGATCAGTGCCGGACAACCGGACCGAGCCCCCTGCCACGCGGAGGATTTTTCATGAGAACTACTGGTAAACGGCGGGGGCGATTCCTTTATTTCAGCGCCATCGGCTTTAGGATCAGCGCCTTACTTCAGTGGCAGCTGGACGACAAAGTCCAGCCGGCACCCGCGCCACCGGCTTTTCCATAATTCGGGGTCACCCCCAACAATACTTCCACAAAACGTATCTTTGCCCCCCGAAAAGCGCAAGCATGAAAGACCTCTTCGATAAATTCCGCGAATTCAAAGGCCCACTGGGCCAGTACCAGGATGTTGCCCACGGCTACTTCTCCTTTCCCAAGCTGGAAGGAGAGCTCGGGCCACGGATGAAATTCCGCGGCAAGGAGTGCATCATCTGGAGCATCAACTCCTACCTGGGCATCACCAACCACCCGGAGGTACGCAAGGCCGACGCCGACGCCGCCGCCGAGTACGGCATGGCCTACCCCATGGGTGCCCGCATCATGAGTGGTGAAACCGACGCCCACGAGCAACTCGAGCGCGAGCTCGCGGAATTCACCCAGAAGGAGGCGGCCCTGCTGCTCAACTTCGGCTACCAGGGCATCATGTCGATCGTCGACGCCTGCCTTACCCGCCACGACGTGGTGGTGTACGACCGCGACGATCACGCCTGTATCATGGACGGCATCCGCATGCACCAGGGCCCCAAGTACGCCTTTACCCACAACGACATCGACCACTTCCTGGTCCGCATGGAGCAGGCCAAGAAAGAAGCCGAGAAGCGCGGCTCCGGCATCCTGGTCATCACCGAAGGTGTGTTCGGCATGCGCGGTGAGCAGGGCATCCTGAAGGAGATCTGCCAGTACAAGGAGAAGTACGGCTTCCGCCTGCTGGTCGACGATGCCCACGGCTTCGGAACCATGGGCGCCACCGGCGCGGGTGCCGGCGAAGAGCAGGGCGTCCAGGACCAGATCGACATCTACTTCTCCACCTTCGCCAAGGCCATGTCGGGCTTCGGAGCTTTCGTGAGCGCCGACAAGGAGATCATCGAGTTCTTCCGCTACAACCTGCGCAGCCAGGTCTTCGCCAAGAGCCTCTGTATGCCGATGGTGAAGGGTGGCCTGGCCCGCCTGAAGCTCCTCCGCGAACAGCCCGAGCTCCGCGAAAAGCTCTGGAAGAACGTCCACCACCTCCAGAACGGACTCCGCGAAGCCGGTTTCGACATCGGCAACACCGGTGCCTGCGTTACCCCCGTCTTCATGAAAGGCACCACCTACGAGGCCGGTGCCCTCATCTACGACATGCGCGAGAACTACAACATCTTCTGCTCGGTGGTACTGCCGCCGGTCATCCCCAAAGGACAGCTGATCCTGCGCCTGATCCCCACCGCCGAGCACAGCGAGGAGGACATCCAGACCACCATCGACGCCTTCAAGGCCGTACGCGGCAAACTCGAGGACGGTACCTACCACCAGATGGGTGAGATGTTCCGCGCCGGCGAGATCAACGTGGTGTAGGTTTTTCTACCGCAGAAAGTCGCGGATATCGTTTCGCGAATGCAAGAGGGCTTTACAGAGATGCCAACCAGATTGGTGCTTTGTGAAGCCCTCTTCGTTTTCTTACTCACCCGGCAATCTGCAGGGTGTTACAGGCTACTTTTCAGAAAGGCAAGCCGGCCCTGGGCGTGACGACTGCATTTTCTCGGAAGTCTGCCCCTCCAGATGACCCCCCACTGCGAATTGCCCCCCCGCCATCGGCAGTGACCTAATACCGCCAGGAATCAAGCTCCGCGCCCTGGGGCGCTAGCTCCCCAACTTTGTCGGTCCACTTGGGTATGAACATCCGGTGGTAGCGCAGGCGGCTGATCGCGTTGGGCTGGGTGGGGTCACCATTCCAGCAGTGCTCGGCGCGGTCGCCGTAGGTGATTTCCCCCCCGAAGTCTACCGACCGCAGGAACTTTTCCGTGCGGTAGACGGCATTGTTCAGGTAGTAGTTGTCCATGTCTCCGACGTAGATATTTAGCTTACCCTTCAACTTGGGGCCGAGTTCCGACCAGTCGCGCTGCAGGATATGCGTCAGGTCGTAGTGCTCGCGCCAGTACGCCGCCACTTCCGGGTTGATCTTGCCCGAGCGCTTGTCCCAGATGCGCCGGGGGTAGCCATCCGGTCCTACTGGGCTGTATACGGCTTCCCAGATGTCCCACTGCTGCCCGCTGCGGCTGTTGTCGCCAAGGGCCAGTTCGCGCTGGTTCATTTCGCGCAGGGTGCTGGAGAGGTGGCCGAGACTGTCGCGGTGCCCCGGCCGCTCGGTGCGTTTGTACTTGCTGTCCAAGTAGTAGGCGTTGGCGTCTTCGTACAGGTTCACTACGGTGAAGTCGCGAAAGTCGATGGGGTCCGGACAGGCAGCATAGCAAGTACCGTATTCGTCCGGGTATTTTACCTGTACGGCCAGTGCTTCCCAGCCTCCCGTACTGCCCCCGTACACGAAGCGGGCCCAGCCCTCTCCGATGCCCCGGAAGCGCCGCTCAATCTCGGGGATCAGTTCGTAGGTAATGGCGTCACCGTAGGGCCCCAGGTTTTCTGAATTGACGGCGTAGCTGTCGTCGTAGTAGGGGTTAGCGTGCTGTATCTCGATGGCGATGACGCGTGGGAAGTCGGGGCCCGTCCACATTTGGTAAAAGTCATAGGCTTCCTGCTCCACCGTACGGTTATAACAGTCCAGGCCGAAGCGGGCACTGTAAGCACACGGCTGGGTGGTGTCGGGCGGGGTGGTCCGCCAGCCGCCGAAGTCGTCCGGAAAATGGCCGTGCATGATGGCCAGGGGATATTCCACCTCGGGATGCTCAGCCCAGCCTTCGGGGAGGAGTACGTGAGCCCCGAGGTACATATCACGTCCCCAAAATTCACTGAGCCGTTCGGAGCGGATCTTGATGTGCTTGACGTATTCGGTATCCTCGGGCTCGGCGATGGGCGGTATGGCATCGTCGAACGCCAGTTCGATCGGTGCCGATCGGTCGGCGGTGACCGTTATTTCTACCGGGGTACTGAGCAGGTTGCCGGGGGCGAGGTTCCACTGCTGTCCTTCGCCGCGGTCCATCGGCAGTTGCACCGTATGCCCGTCGCCGCGGTGGAAGGTCTCGTACTTGTGCAACAGCACCTGGGCGCGGTAGGTGCCGCGAGGCAATTCGGCCAGGGATTCAAGGGGGTAACCGTAGGTGGTTGCGTCCACCATCACGCGGGTGCCCGGCTTCCACTTGGTTACGTTCCGCCCGAAGAGCAGCTGGGTTTCCGGCCCGTCCGAGATCTGGAAGCGGGGCTCGGCGCTGTCGTCGGTGGAGAGCATAAGCAACAGGCGGCCGTCGAGCGCACTATCGGCCAGACTTTCCGGCAAAAGGATGGAGAAAACGGCCTGGGCGCGGACGCAGGCGCAGGTGAATAGTAGAATACAACCGAAGATTAGGGTACGCATAGGACGGTCGAGCAGTAGTGTGTCGACAATCTACTGAGAATGCATGGTCTTTTACTGCCCGGTCGAAAGCCGCCTTATCCGGTCACAAAATCACCTCCCGAAACAGTATGGGCTCCTTATACTCCTTCCGCAGGGTATACCGGATCACGTCAAAGGCGGTGACCACCCCCTTCAGCGTACCGTTCAGGTTCACTACGGGGATCGTCTTGAAGCGGCGGTCCATGAAGAGTTCGGCGGCGGTACCGACCTTGTCCTTGGGGGCCAGCTTGAGTACACGGGTATTCATCACTTCGCCCACCAGCCGCTTCTCGCTGTCGGGATTAATGCGGCAGTCGCGCCACATATCGTAGGAGGTGATGATGCCCACCAGCCGGCCGTCGTGATCGATCACGGGCAGTTGCTGCAGTTGGCCGCTGAGCATGAGCTCGGCGATTTCTCCGACGGTTTGTTCAGGGTAGGCGGTTACGACCTCCGTCGTCATGATCGTCCGCACGGCTTCATTCATCATAGGGCAAGGGGTTGGCGGTTCCGTGGGGTTATCCTCCCTAAGATACGGATTTTCCGCCGGTCGCTGCCCCCCCCGCGGCAACATTTCCCGCTATCTTGGCGTACCATTGTCGCACCCCCTGACCCGCATGGACCCCGTACGCGCTATTTACCTCGCCGCCCTTTGTCTCATCCTGCTGGGGGCCGTCCTCACCTGGCAGACCGGGGAGGTGCAGTCCGAGCTCCTCCTGCTGCCCGCCCTGGCGGCGGCCGGCGCCTATACCCTGGCCCCACAGCTGCGCTGGTGGTTCTGGAAGCGCCATCCGCCGGATTTGCCTACCGACCTTGCCCCGCTGCTGGACCGCTTCCCCCTTTACCGCTCCCTCGACCTGGCGGGCAAGCGCGACTTCCGCCGCCGCACCTTCCTGCTGCGGGAAGCCACCGATTTCCAGGGCATGGCCATCGAAACCGTCCCGGCCGACGTGCGCCTGATGGTTGCCGCCTCGGCCGCCACCATCACCTTTTACCGGGAGGAGTTTCTGCTGCCGGGCTTCGAGAACGTCATTTTCTATCCCCACCAATTCCCCACGCCGGAACACGACGTCCTCCACGCCTCCGAAATGTACCCCGGCGACGGAGTCATCATCTGGACGCTGAAGTACTTCCTGCGCTCCGCAATTGAGCCCCACAAATACCTGCAGCTAGGCTTCTACGAATACGCCCGGGCCCTTTTCCACATCGACGCGGGCGTACGGTCCGCCGTGGCAGCCCAGTCGCTGACGTGGGAGGAAATCCACCGCCTGACCGACTTCTCGGAATCCGCCCTTAAGGGTTTCATCGGCCTGGAGGACATCGACCGCAATGCCGTTACCCTGGCGGTATTCCACAGCCACCCCGAGGGCTTCGCCCACCGCTACCCCGAGCGCTTTGCCGCCCTGCACGATTTCTTTCAACTCCCCGCCACCCGCTAGCCGCGCCTTATGGACGAACCCAGCACCCGCGGCCCCGCCGACGAATCCACCCGCCCCGACCGCGACGCCCTCCAGGCCCTCCACGCCGCCGCCGAGCGCATCCGCGGGGAGGTAGGCAAGCTGATCGTGGGGCAACGCGACCTGGTCGACCTGCTCATCGTCTCCCTGCTGGCCGGGGGACACGTACTGGTGGAAGGGGTGCCGGGCATCGCCAAGACGCTCACCGCCCGCCTGCTGGCCCGTACGGTCGACGCCACCTACCGCCGCATCCAGTTCACACCGGACCTGATGCCCAGCGACGTGACCGGCAGCACCGTACTGAACGGCAGCGATCGGCGCTTCGAATTCCACCCCGGCCCCATCTTCGGCAACCTGATCCTGATCGACGAGATCAACCGCGCCCCCGCCAAGACCCAGGCCGCCCTCTTCGAGGTGATGGCCGAGCAGCAGGTGACGGTTGACGGCTCCACTCACTCCCTGCCCGACCCCTTCTTCGTGATCGCCACCCAGAACCCCATCGACCAGGAGGGCACCTACCGGCTGCCGGAGGCCCAGCTCGACCGCTTCCTGCTCCGCATCGTGGTGGACTACCCGGAACAGCAGGAGGAGCGGGATATCCTGTACCGCTTCCGCAGCGACTTCCGTCACCGGCAGCTTGAGGAAGTAAAACGGGTGCTCTCGCCGGCCGAGGTGGCCCGCTTCCGCGAGGTGGTGGAGCAGGTGTACATCCGCGACGAACTGCTGGACTACATCGCCGACCTGGTACACCGCACCCGTACCCATCCCGACCTTTACCTGGGGGCCAGTCCGCGCGCTTCCCTGGCCATCCTACGCCTCTCGAAAGCCGTGGCAGCCCTGGCGGGCCGCGATTTCGTAACCCCGGACGACATCCGCGCCGTGGCCGATCCGGCCCTCAACCACCGCATTATCCTGGTGCCGGAACGGGAGATGGAAGGCTACTCCGCCAGCGACGTCATCGCCGAGATCCTGCGCGGACTGGACGTACCCCGCTAGTTTAGGGTTCCACGGATCGGTAGGCCTTAACCACCTTCTTCATGCGGCGGCTGTTGACGCCCAGGTCGCTGTGGCCCACCCGGCTGGCGCTGCGGTAGTGGATCACCCCCTCTTCGGGCGAGATCAGGAATTCCACGTCGTCGAGGTAAGGGATGGGCCAGGTCTGGAAGGTGTAGTGAAGGTAGTTGCCGTCTTCCTCGATCAAGGTAGTGCGGGGCATATTGTCGATCACCCGCTTGAGCTTTTCGCGGGCCGCGTCGACGCTTCCGGTGAAGGGAATGGGCTCCCGTTGCTTGCGGGGCTGCAGGGTCTGGGTGCTGACGCAGTTGGGCGTTTCGGGGCAGGGGGGGAGCTGGCGCGCCATGGGTTCTTTAGGGTAGACAAGCGGCATCAGTTCCGCTTTGTTCGTGTTTCCGGCCGGCAGGGTCAGGGTAGCCAGTACGGCATTGTCCTCGATGGCCCGAATTTCGGCGAGCAGTTGCAGTCCCCCGGGGGTATCGACGAAGTGCAGCAATCCGAAGTTGCGCACGGCGATCAGGGGGCTGATCCGCTTGTTGTTCGCCTCGTTGGCCGCGGCGTAGACGTGGGTGAGACCGCTGGAGGTGATCTCGTGGATGGGAAAGCCGTTCACGGTATCCACCATGATTTCCGCCAGATGACGGTCGCCGCTCAGCAGCAGGGGCAGGGCGGGGCGCACTTCTTCGAGGAGCGACAGCAGGCGGGCGCGGGCGGCGGGGAAGAGGTCCCACTTCTCGAAACCGTGGTCGGTGGGCAGTACCTGGATGCTGCTGGCGATCACGTGGGCCGCCGCATCGCTGTTGGTCAGTTCCTCCCGCAGCCAGGCCCACTGGGCCTCTCCCAGCACGTCGCCGGTGGGGTTTTGCCCGTAGCGGTCGCCGGATCGCACCGGTGGGTAGAGGGCATCGCGGAAGTAGCGGGTATCGAGCAGGATGACCTTCACCTTGCCGATGCGGTAGGATTGGTAGACGCCCGGCCGCTGCCGCACCTCGGCGTCGGCGGGTACGTCCAGGAAGTCGAGCAGTAATTCCTCGGCCATGTCCTTGCCGCTCCATTCCCGGCCGGCGTCGTTGCTGCCGTAGTCGTGGTCGTCCCAGGTGCCGTAAATGAGCGGGGTATTCTCCACGAAGGCGGCGTAGGCCGGGGCGTTGCGCTGGGTGGCGTAGTCGGCGGCCATCGCTTCCCGGTTGCCGGTGTCGGCGTAGACGTTGTCGCCCAGCCACAGCCAGGCGTCGGGGTGGTGGGCAGCGATGGTTTCCCAGTACGCCTGGGGCCGATCCTCGCGGTTACAGCTGCCGAAGGCGATGGTGAGCACGCTGGGGGCGGGCGGGGCGGCGTGGTGACCGACCGATGGATCCGCCGACCAGGAGGCCACGGCCTGGCTGATCAGATACACGAGAAAGACGGTTGCCAGCAGTCCCACCACCGTAAGTGCCTTTTTAAGCATACCGCCGGCGTACCAGGTCGATAAATTCACGGGCGGTCTCCTGCCGGTCTTCGTGGGTCCACTGGTGCTGCCGCGCCAGGTCGGCCAGCAGGGGCTTGGCGTTGGCGAAGCTGCCGCGGAGGTTCAGGTCCTTGAGGGCCGCGTTGAGGTCTTCGTTGCCGTCGAACAGCTTGTTGGAGAACAGCACCCGGTTGTTGATGCTCAGCGAGCGCGTGAGGTCGGTGACCCGTTGCCGCATCAGCCGGTTGGTGAGTCCATTTTCCTCGTCTTCCCGGAAGAGGGCCTCTACATCGGGGCTGGCCTTCCGTTCCGCTACCGCCGGTTCCGGGGACGGGCGCTGGAATTCGGGATCGATGCGGGCGGTGTGGGTAGCTACCGGCGGGGCGGGGGGCGGTGGCATGGGCACGTCGGGAACTTCGGGCGGTACCGCGGGTGCCGGGGTTTCGGGGCGGGGGGCCGGGATCTCGGGCTCCGGCGTCCGCACCGGGGGCGGGGGGGCGGGCTGGGGCTTCGGTTCCGGGGTGGGGGTGGCCGGGGTTTCGGGTTTCGGCGGCATCTCCTTCGGGCCGGTGGACTGGGGCTGGCCCAGGTCCAGGTAGACGGCGTAGAGGTCGCGGAGGTACCCCAGCATGAGGTCGCGCTCCAGGGCGGACGGGGCGTCGTCTTCGTCGTTCAACTGCAAACTGCGGTGGAGGGCCGTGATGCGGTTGAGGAGTTTATCGGCTTTGGATTGGAGCATGACTGCTGAAATTTTTGATACCTTCGGCCGCCAAAATACGGCGGACCCTATGTTTTTAGAACCTCACTTCAGCGGTCAACGCAGTGGCTGGCTCGAAGTTATCTGCGGCTCGATGTTTTCGGGCAAGACCGAGGAGCTGATCCGCCGCCTCAAGCGGGCCCGCATCGCCGGCCAGGAAGTGGCCGTCTTCAAGCCCGCCGTCGATACCCGCTACGCCGACCAGAGCGTGGTGTCCCACGACAGCAACTCCTTCCAGGCCACCCCCATCACCCGCTCCGCCCAGCTGCTCGACCTGCCGGATCAGGTGTCGGTTATCGGCCTCGACGAGGCCCAGTTCTTCGACGCCGACATCGTCAAACATACCCAGGACCTGGCGCACCGCGGCAAGCGCATCATCATCGCCGGCCTCGACATGGACTTCCGCGGCAAGCCCTTCGGCCCCATGGCCGACCTGCTGGCCGTAGCCGAATACATCACCAAGGTACACGCCATCTGCTCCCACTGCGGCAACCTGGCCACCCACTCCTACCGCCTCACCCCCAACCAGGACACTGTTGTGCTGGGCGAAAAAGACCTCTACGAAGCCCGCTGCCGCAAGTGCTTCCGGATGGGGAATATGCTGGATTTGCGGTAGGGCCGGGAACGGATTTACCATTTACCATCTACGAAGTACGATGTAGAATTTGCGCAGCAGCTCACTACGCTCGTCTAGGCCGGCATGTCATCGGATGTTGAGCGACGCAGGAGGGAATCATCTGATGTCTCAGCCGGGCGGTAAGAATTTACCATTTACCAAGTACAAAGTACCATGTCCCATTTGCCCGGCAGCTCACTACGCGCGTATGCCCCGGGCGGAGGGGCTCCAGGCCCGACTGTTTTCTGACCACGGAGGCGCAGAGGTACACGGAGGAATCTACCAGTTGCCATTTGCGCGGCAGCTCACTACGCTCGTCCAGGCCGGCATGTCATCGGATGTTGAGCGACGCAGGAGGGAATCATCTGATGTCTTCGCCGGGCGGTAAGAATTTACCATTTACCAAGTACAAAGTACCATGTCCCATTTGCAGGGCAGCTCGCTACGCGCGTATGCCCCGGGCGAAGGGGCTCCAGGCCCGATTGTTTTCTGACCACGGAGGCGCAGAGGTGCACTGAGAAACTTACCATGTGCTATTTCCAAGGCAGCTCGCTGTGCGCGTCCAGGCCGGCATGTCATCAGATGTTGAGCGACGCAGGAGGGAATCATCTGATGTCTCAGCCGGCGGGGGAGAAGCACTCGGCCTGGAAGGCCTCGACCTGAGCTTAGTAGAAGTACGTCTTGTAGTACGCCCACCACTCCCGCCAGTTCTTGATCAGGAGGAGGAGGAAAAAGACCACGCCTCCGATCAGCAGGATGCGGACGATACGGCTGACGGCCTGGTTCTTCTCCCGGCGGGTACGGTAGCGATGGCGGGTGGATTGCTTTCCCATCCGGCAAAGGTAAGCTCAGGGAGGGCAGCGCCCTAGAAGTCCAGTTCGATGGTATCTCCCGGCTTGATCTCCTCCTTGCCGCCCTTGCCGTTCGAGGAGCCATTCTTGCCCTTGGCGGGGGCAGGGTCCTTTTCCACGGGCAGGTAGGGCGGGTTGAGTTCCTTGATGCTGATGAGCTTTCCATCGTGCAGGCGGTTGCCGAGCGACTTCCAGCCCTTCACGTCGATGAATTCGGCCAGCTTCACGGTCTTCTCCCGCTTCTCCCGCTTCTCGCGCCAGCCGTAGCTCACTTCCGGTGCCGGGTGGACGGTGGCGAGGTAGAGCTTGGATTGCTTGTGGTCGGTGATGTAGCTGAAGGCCTGCCCCGGAGAGCTGGTTTCGATCTGGAATCGCTTCACCAGGGTTACCCCGCGTTCGCCTTCGTAGTAGACGGCACTTACGACCATGTCCTCCTCGTACTTGCCGATGAAGTAGAGGTTGTCCGGCTCGTAGCGGCGGGTGAGGTCCAGCTCTTCCCGTTCGTAGCTGCCGTCCTTGTAGAGGGCCAGGATGAGGTCGCCGGTGTCGAATCCACCGAGGAATTGTCCGCGCTCGTCGAGGTTGAGGCGGCCGCTCACTTCGTCCATCCACACCTTCATGGCGCCCAGGGTACTCTTACCCACTTCCTTGAGGGTGACCTTGCGGACGGGGTAGCGGGTCATGATATTGCCCGCCGCGCCCCGGCTCTTGATGGCCAGTTCGGAGAAGTCGAAGTCGAAGGTCTTCTGACGGGCCTTGGACGACTGGCTCAGTTGGGCGGTGATGATCTCCGCCTCCCCGTTCGGGTTGGCGCTGAAGTAGAGCAGTTTGGAGCCCTTGTTGCCCTTGGTGAGGTCGTACTCCCGGTCGCGGGTGATGGCCGTCACGTTGAAGCGTTTGGCCATGGCGCGGCCGGTCTTGCCGTCGAGGTAGACCAGGTTGTAGGTGGTGCGCTCGTCGCCTTTCTTCCAGACATTGACGTGGATGATGTCCTTGCCTACAAAGGTCTTGTCGTCGATGCGGGTGACCGTCATCACGCCATCGCGGCGGAAGACGATGATATCGTCCACGTCGGAGCAGTCGCAGACGAACTCTTCCTTCTTCAGTCCCTGTCCCACAAATCCTTCCTTGCGGTCGACGTAAAGCTTGGTATTGTTAGCGGCTACGGCGGCCACTTCCACTTTCTCGAAGGTGGAGATCTGGGTCTTGCGTTCGCGGCCCTTGCCGTACTTGTCGAGCAGCCCCTGGTACCAGCTGATGGCGTATTCGGTGAGGTGCTCCAGGTGGTGGCGCACTTCCTGCAGTTCCTCTTCCAGCTTGGCCATGAGCTCGTCGGCCTTGAAGCTGTTGTACTTCGAGATGCGCTTGATCCGGATCTCGGTCAGGCGGGTGATGTCGTCGTCGCTGACGGCCCGGTAAAGCAGCAGGCGGTCGTCGTTCTTCTTCGCCTTCTCCTGCGGCTCACGGACGTACTTCTGCAGGCCCTTGCGGATGATCTCCAGCACCTGCTCGAAGCTCTCGGCTTCCTCGATGTCGCGGTAGATCCTCCGCTCGATGAAGATCTTCTCGAGGCTGGCGAAGTGGATCTTCTCTTCCAGTTCCCCCTGGCGGATGAGCAGTTCCTGTCGCAGCAGGTCCTTGGTCTGCTGGGTATTGTACTGCAGGATGTCCTCCACGGTGACGAAGTGGGGCTTGTCCCCCTCGATGATCACGCAGGCGTTGGGGGATACCGACAGTTCGCAGTTGGTGAAGGCGTAGAGGGCGTCGATGGTCACGTCCGGACTGATGCCGGGTGCCAGTTCGATCAGCAGCTCGACCTCGGCGGCGGTGTTGTCGGTGACCTTCTTGATCTTGATCTTGCCCTTGTCGTTGGCCTTGATGATGCTGTCGATCAGGGTCTGGGTCGTCATGCCGTAGGGGATCTCCCGGATGGCGATGAACTTGTTGTCGATCTTCTCGATGGTAGCCCGGATCTTAACCCGGCCGCCCCGCTTGCCGCTCTGGTAGTCGCTGACGTCGATGGTGCCGCCGGTGGGGAAGTCGGGGTAGATCTTCACCTTCTTGCCCTCCAGGATCTTGATGCTGGCCTTGCAGAGCTCGATGAAGTTGTGGGGCAGGATCTTCGTGCTCAGTCCCACGGCGATTCCCTCGGCGCCCTGGGCGAGCAGCATGGGGAACTTCATGGGCAGGTTGACGGGCTCCTTCTTCCGGCCGTCGTAGCTCAGCTGCCACTCGGTGGTCTGGGGGTTGAACACCACGTCCAGGGCGAACTTGGTGAGCCGCGCCTCGATGTAGCGGCTGGCCGCGGCCGAGTCGCCGGTAAGGGTATTTCCCCAGTTCCCCTGGGGATCGATCATCAGCTCCTTCTGGCCCAGGTTCACGAGGGCATCACCGATGGCAGCGTCGCCGTGGGGGTGGTACTGCATCGTTTGCCCGATCACGTTGGCCACCTTGTGGTAGCGGCCGTCGTCCATTTCCTTGAGGGCGTGGAGGATGCGGCGTTGTACCGGCTTGAGGCCGTCTTCGATGGCGGGAACGGCCCGCTCCAGGATTACGTAACTGGCGTAGTCGAGGAAGTAATCCTCGTACATGCCCTTTAGTCCGGCTACCTCACCGTCCGTCTCGATACCGTGTTGATTTTCCATCTGCTGTAGTTCTAAAACGCGCCGTGGCTTTTCCCACGGCCCTTGCACCCGCGGCCCCGCCCACCGGGGCTTTTCGGACCGCGCACGAAGGTACGCAATTTCACTTCACTAACAAAATGTTTGAAACCTGGATTTGCTCTGGAAACCCGACTCTCGGAGGAGACCATCAGGACCCCGGAGCGTCTGCAAGACCTCCGGGCGTCCGGGTATAGAAGGCAAAACCCGACTCTCGGAGGTCGTACTCCGCAAGAAAACTTCAGGACCCCGGAGTGTCTGAAAGACCTCCGGGTGTCCGGACATAAGCTACCCTCCAATCGGCGAGCCGTCCGGCAGATCGGGTACTTCGACGGGGGCGTAGTTGTCGGGATTGGCCAGGAAGCTGCGCACCAGCTGATCCAGGTAGAGCTCGTGCTCGCTGGGGGTGGAGGCGGCATTGTCGGGGCGGCGGTACTTCAACACCTGGGCCAGGGCGGAGGCTACCACGGCCTCGCTGATGTCCTTGTCGGCGACCAGGCCGATCAGTTGGTGGAGGAAGCGGCGCTCGGCCATCTCGGCGATGGCGCGGGCGTAGGCGTCCCGACCGGCGCTGCGGAGCTGGGCGGCCAGGGCATTGCGGCTCTCATCCAGGTATTGCTGCAGGGTGGGGTAGTCGCTGCCGAACAGGGCCCGCTGCTCGACCACGCGGGCCAGCCGAGCAGGGTGCAGCAGGAAGGAGAGGGAGTTGTCGGCCGCCGCCTGCGCCATGCCCAGCGGATCCAGGCCACCTCCGTTCTGGGTATTGAACAGCTCGCGGTTGCGGCCGTAGCCCATGGCGGGCGGGGGGATGAGGGTATGCAGGCTGGCGGGGAGGTCGAGTACCTGGGGCGACAGGGTTTGTAGCAGCGCCTGCCGGGCTTTCTGTTGGTCGGCGGCGGGTACGGGGCGGTAATCGGGCTTCACCCCCGGCTGCCGCACGCCGTAGTCGTAGGCGTAGCCACCAATGACCTTCGCGACCGCCTCCACCTGGTAGCGGTGCATGAGGTAGACCGGCACCAGTACGCTCTCGAGTTCGGAGAGGGGCATGCCTACCGGAATATTCTGCTCGCTGAAGCGCTCCAGGGCTACTTCCCGCAGCTTGAGCAGCCGGTCCATTTCCGCTACCGGTTCGCTGCCGTTGTCCCAGAGGTGGCCTTCGGGCTGGCTGCTGCCCGAGGGGCGGGCGTCGGCGTCGCTGATGAAGCGTAGTCCGAGGCGCTCGTTCTCGGCCAGGATTTCGTTCAGGGCGGCCCGCTCGTCGGTGCCGGCGGGGAAGTCGCTGTAGCCGTACTTGATGGCCTGCTTGTCCCACTCACCGATACCGGTGGCGTAGGCTTCGCTGAAGTCCATCTCGTTGTTGGCGTCCAGGGTGACGTAGGGGTGGGGGTAGTCCATCACCGAGGCCCGGTCGTTGGTGGAGGCGGCGAAGTTGTGGGTCAGGCCCAGGGTATGGCCTACCTCGTGGGCGCTGAGCTGCCGCAGGCGGGCCAGGGCCAGTTCCTCCAGCCGGGGGTCGGGGGTGGTGCCGTCCTTTCCGTAGGCGGCTACCAGTCCCTGGGCAATCAGGAAATCCTGCCGCACCCGCAGGCTGCCCAGCAGCACGTGGCCCTTGATGATCTCACCCGTCCGGGGGTCGGTGACCGAGGAGCCGTAGCTCCAGCCGCGGGTGGATCGGTGTACCCAGTTGATGACGTTGTAGCGGACGTCGAGGGGGTCGGCGTCTTCCGGCAGCACCTCCACCCGGAAGGCATTGCGGTAGCCGGCCGCCTCGTAGGCCTGGTTCCACCAGCGGGCGCCTTCCAGCAGGGCGCTGCGGATGGGCTCCGGGGCCCCGCGGTCGAGGTAGTACACGATGGGTTCCACGGGATCGCTCAGGGCCGCGGAGGGGTCTTTCTTCTCCAGCCGGTGGCGGGTGATGAAGCGTTTTTGCAGGGGCTGGTCGATGGGGGTGGCGTAGTCGGCGTAGCCGCGGGCGTAGTAGCCCGAACGGGGGTCGAATACCCGGGGCTCATAGTCGTCGTCGGGCAGCTCCACGAAGCTGTGGTGCATGCGCAGGGTGAAGCTTTCCGGGGTAGGGGTCACGCTGCGCACGTTGCGGCCGGTGGGCTCACCGGTGAAGGTGATGGTGGCTTCGAACTCGGTGTTTTTCGGGAAGTTCTTCGTGTTCTCGGGGTAGAGGGCGCTGCGGTCGTCGGCTACCTTGTAGGTACCTTCCTTCGCCGATTTGAGGCGGGCGGCCACGCCGTGGGCGTCGCTCATCAGCAGGGGGGTGAGGTCGATGAGCACCCGGTCGCCGTCGCGGGCCACCACCTTGAAGCCTTCGAGTACCGACTGGGCGAAGGCCTCGGAGACGCTCTTCGCCTCGTCGGGGTTGTCCGATATGGCCCGGTAGTCGAGGTTCCGCTGCTGCAGGAGCACCTTCGGCCCGACGCGCCGGAAGAACACCACGCGGGTGTCGCCGAGCTGGTTGCGGTCCAGGCCGATGTCGTTGCTGCCCAGTCCCGCGGCCAGGCTGTTGACGTAAAGAAAGTCATCGTTCCAACGGTCGATTTCCAGGTACACCTTGCCCTCCTCGGCGCTCCAGTAGTAGTTGAAAAACCCTTCCTGCTTTTCCATCCCCTCCGTCTTCTTGGCGATGGTGGGGGTTTCTTTCTTATCGGTGTCCTGTGCCTGGAGCATTCCGGTGGTCAGAAAAAGACAGAGTACGAGTAGTCGCATAGAGGCCATATTTTGGGCAAAAGGGGATGGTCGAAGATAACATGTATAGTTCCTTACGGAACCTAATCGTGCCTGGAGCCGCTCACCCCGGTTACCACTCACGGGCTGAGGGCTTTCTAGCCCGATAAAAATCGCGCCTGGAGTCGCTCACCCCGCTTACCACTCACGGGCTGAGGGCTTTCTAGCCTAATAAAAATCGCGCCTGGAGCCGCTCATCCCGCTTACCACTCACGGGCTGAGGGCTTTCTAGCCCGATAGAAATCGCGCCGGGAGTCGCTCATCCCGCTTACCACCCACGGGCTGAGGGATTTCTAGCCCGATCCAAAATCGCGCCTGGAGTCGCTCATCCCGCTTACC
>NZ_PDLO01000008.1 GCF_002631205.1 Neolewinella marina | reverse complement strand
TTATCGTCGCGATCATCGTCGTCATCCTTGTCGTCGCGATCATCGTCCTTATCGTCGTCGTCGTCGCCCCGGTAACTCTTGCGATCACCCACCTTGCTGTCGGCGTAATCATCATCATCGTCGTCCTTGGTGCACCGGCTGTTGTGCTCGTGGTGGCGGTCTTCGTCCTTATCGCAGTGGTCAGCGTGATCGTGGTGGTTGTCGTCGTCCTTGGTACACCGGCTGCTGTGCTCGTGGTCGCCGTCCTCTTCCTTGTCACAGTGATCGGCGTGGTCGTGATTGCAATCGTTACCACGGCGTCGGCGACGCTCGCGGCAGTCAACTTCTGCATTGAGTCCCCGGATACTGGCATAGGCCCGGTATACGTCGGAGGTCGGCAGTTCGCAGGGCAGGGAGAAGCGGATGTTGGAGATGTCTTTACAATCGTCACCGATAAGGCACAGTTTCCAGGTGAAGCGGGTAGCGTTGTACTTCTCACTGTACTCGATCGTCGGATCAATGGAGTAGCAATCATTGGTGTGACTGGTGGAAGTCTTCACCGTGATCACCTGTACGCATTCGGTGGAATTGTCACAGTAGTCGGTGGCCGTCCATCTCCGGGTGAGGGTGTACTCACCATCCGGGCAACTGCCACTGGTTTCTTCCCCATGATAGGTGACAAGTACATCGGAGTCGCAGTTGTCTTCCGCCATGATGTTTTCGGGTACCGGAGGAATTTCGTCCGGGTGGTTGACGACCATGTCCCGCGGACAGTTCGTGAACACCGGCGGTTCATTGTCCACCACTTCGATGTGCTGGGGATGGCTGCTGATATTGTCGCAGGCGTCCTTGGCATACCACACGCGTTTGATGATATAGCAATTGCCATCTTCGTCATCCTCACGGACGTCTGTATAGTCGATGAAGACTTCTCCCCCACAGTTGTCGGTGGCGGTGGCCATTCCGGTATTGTCGGGTGAGGTACTGGCGTCGCAGGACAGGCCGGATACGTCGGCCGGGACGGTCAGCTCGGGTGGCGTCAGATCCTCCACGGTGATCGTCTGGCTGACGCTGCTGCTGTTTCCTAGGCGATCAGTGAAGGTCCAGGTGCGAATGATGGTGTATTGGTTCTCGCATTTGATGTCCGTTTTGACATCGATCACCTCCCCGTCGATGGTGCCGTCACAGTGGTCTTCGGCCGTCAGGGGCTCGGGAGGGGGTACGTCTTCGGCGCATTCCACGGTGAGGTCACCCGGTGGAGCCGGTGGGACGGGGGGATCGGTGTCCAGAATGAAAATCTGCATCGTACAACTGGATACGATCCCGTTCTCGCTGGTGCCGTACCAAGTCCGCGTGATGACCGCACCGTAGGCGGGATTGTCCGGGTCGTAATCGATCTCGTCTTCGTACCGCAGGTGGGTCGGGGGAGTACACTTGTTTTCGAAGTGGGGTACGTGATTGATGTTGTTGAAGTCCGGATCGGCGTCCTCCGCGCAATCAACGCTGTAGTCGTTCGGACAGGCGATCTGGTCGCAGGTAAACAACGCTGTCGTGGTTTCTCCGGAAACCACGAAGGGCACCGTGAAAGCCGTTGTGGAGGGGGCTTCCGTCACGGCGTACAGCTCCGTCAGGTAAAAGGGGTGTTCGTCGGTGGGGCCCAGGGGCGCATCCCGGAAGGAGGGTCCCGCAACTAGTCCTGCCGTCAACAGCAGTCCCAAAAGAAGGGGAAAAGGTTGTTTGCCGGGCAGGCAGCATCGGTAAAGGTGATCCATGATGGTGTCGTTGATAGCGTGTGAAAAAATGGGTTATATCGGTCTGGGCATTGGTGCTGGAATCCAAAGGACATCCACCCTCGTCCGGACCGGCGAAGTGTAATCTGATATAACGGGGAGTACGGCCCATGACGGCTAGGCTACCGGGTACGGTAGTACTCGGCGGTAGTCGGGATGATCAGCCAGGGATGTGCGATGGGGCGAGCGCGTTTGCAGTACGCGCTGCTGAATACTATTGGCACTGAAAAATGTGCATTTCTAAAATATGCTGTTTGGGTATTTAATCAAAATTAAATATTGATAATTATCACGATTGGCGGATATTTCTTCCGATGTGGGTGGGGGTTGATTAAATCGCAGAAAATCAGGTCGTTAATTGTCCAGCGCACACCTTGCTCCGGGACCGCCGGGCGGCTCGTAGCCGGTTTTCTTGGCGGGCCGCCGGAATACGCCTATTATTGAAGGAAATCAGTCACCACCCCATGAACGCAGCGGACCTTCACCTGATCCTCAATCATTTTCCCATTATTGGCGCTTTCTTCGGAGTGGCCTTCATGGGGTACGGCTATTACACGAAAAACGAAACCATCCTGTCCGCCGCCAAGGTTGTTTTCATTTTCATCGCCCTCATGACCATCCCCGTGTACTTCACCGGCGAGCCCGCCGAGCACGCCGTGGAGGAACTGGGTGGCTTCAGCCACGACCAGATCCACGAGCACGAGGACGCCGCGGTGTGGGGCTTCGTCGCGGTTCTGATCGTGGGCGCGCTCTCCGGCTTTTCCCTGTGGAAGCAGCGCAATCCCGGCTGGCTAAATGCTGCCATCCTGGTAGCGGGATTGATTACCCTCGCCATAATGGCGTACGTGGGTTACGAAGGCGGGCAGATCCGCCACCAGGAGCTTCAGGAAGCCGCTATTGGGCAGTAGGGGGGATTTACCATTTACGAGGTACGAATTACCATTTCCGATTTGCGGCTTTGCTCGCTGGCGCTCGTGGCAGGTCGAGGCCCTCTGGGCCGAGTGAAGAATGATCACGCCCCATCACCGCGAGGCCCATTCCTGGGAATTGACCCCGCTAATTCGGGGCCGTCCCTTCCAGGGCCGGTAAAATTTACCATTTACCATTTCCAAAGTACCATGGACAATTTGCTGCCATGCTCGCTGACGCTCGTGGCAGGTCGAGGCCCTCTGGGCCGAGTGAAGAATGATCACGCCCCATCACCGCGAGGCCCATTCCTCGGTTCCCTCGGAATTGACCCCGCTAATTCGGGGCCGTCCCTTCCAGGGCCGGGAGGGATTTACCATTTACGAGGTACGAAATACCATTTCCGATTTGCAGCACTGCTCGCTGACGCTCGTGTGGCCCGATACATTTGAACCACCGAGGCACAGAGGTACACGAGTTCGTTCCAAACCCTCCGTGGTACTCC
Organism: Neolewinella marina; assembly: GCF_002631205.1. GTDB lineage: Bacteria > Bacteroidota > Bacteroidia > Chitinophagales > Saprospiraceae > Neolewinella > Neolewinella marina. Next base: position 202,408 of record NZ_PDLO01000008.1, on the reverse strand, counting down.
GTGGCTCTGTGGTTCACCACTCCCTGGTCTCTACGGCGGAGGCAGCACCTCGGAGGGTCCGCAAGACCTCCGAGGGTGCGGACGTGTGGAAAACTCCTACCCCTGGTAAGCCCCAGAGGAATACGTCAGCTCATAGCTGTGGGTGTAGATTTCGAAGACCACGCCGAAGGGGTCTTCCACGTAGACCATGCGGTAGGGCTTTTCGCCGGGGTAGTACTCGCGGATGGGCATGCGTTGTTTGCCGCCGTGGGCGACGATCTTTTCGGTCAGGCCCTCGATGTCGGGATCCTGAACGCAGAAGTGGAACAGTCCGGTGGCGAAGGGATTGAAGTCGGGTTTGCGGGCTTCGGTCTGGGGGAAGGAGAACAGTTCGATTCCGACGCCGTCGGAGGTGGACAGGTGGGCGATCTCGAAGGTTTCCCAGTCTTCGCCAAAGACGTCAATGCACATTTGACCGATGGCCGTGTCGCGCTCCTTGTGCACGGTGGAGGGGGGCATGATGACGTACCAGCCCATTACTTCGTGGTAGAATTCGACCGCGCGGGACAGGTCGGGGACGGTGATGCCGATGTGAGAGAAGGAGCGGGGGTACATGGTGAGTGTTTGCCTACAATACCCGGGTGGCCAGCAGCTGGTTCACCGGGGCGATGTCAATGGTGCGGCTGAAGTTGATCTCGAAGAGGCCTACTCCACTCACCCAGATCTTGAAGTCGGCGTCGGTGTCCATCAGGCCGGCGGTTTCCACGGCGTAGGAACCGATCTTGCCGTAGGGGAAACTGCGGAAGTTTTTCTTGGAGCCCGTGAGCCCCTGCACGTCAAGGGCGAGGATGCGGCGATCGGTGAACCACACGCGGTCGCGGACGTGCTTGTACGCCAGCTCGATGGTCTCTCCGGGGGCCAGCATATGCCGGATGAGGTCGTAGCCGTCGCCGGAGGTGGTCTGGGTGGTTACGCTGAAGCTGGTGAGCAGGTCCATGGTTGATATTTTGATATGGCTAATATAGAGTTCAGACGCAAAGCCCCTAACTTTAAGCAGGATGTCAGACCAGCTTAACTTCCCGCTCCCCGCCCCGCGGCCATCTTGGCGGCTCCGGACCGGTCTCCGCTGGGCGTGGCTGTTGGTGGTTGCCCTGGGCACCTGCGCACCGGCGCTGAACGGACAGGACACGGCCCGCATACAGCAAGTGCTGGCGGCGGCGGATACCCTCTTCGTCCTCCAGCCCCGCCCGACGCTTGACCTCCTGGCTACCGTGGAACCCCTGCTGCCGCAGGCCACCCTACGGAAGCGGATCGACTGGCTGCACTACCACGGCGCGGCCTACCAGCGGCTGGGGAAGATGGACTCGGTGGAGTGGTACCACCGGCAAATCCTGGAACAACTGCCCCCGGGCTCCCACGAGGCATCCCGCGCCCGCGCCCTGGCGAATCTTGGCACCGCCTACCGCGCCCGCGGGGAACTCGACTCCGCCGCCGCCGTCTACGAGCGGGCCCTGACGGTCTTCGAGGCCCGCCCCGACAGCTTCCCCCGGGGCACGGTGCGCAACAGCCTCGGACTCATCTACTACGCCCGCGGCGAATACCCCGCCGCCATGCGGGTCTACCTGGAAGCCCTCAACCTCTTCGAGGGGCTGGGCCACGCCGGGGCAGTGGCTATCGTGAACAACAACATCGGCCAGGTCTACCACGCCCAGAAAGACTATAGCAAGGCCATCGACCACTACACCGCCTACCTGGCAGCCAGTCGCGACGGCGGCAACCGCCGGGGGGAAGCCACCGCCCTGAACAATATCGGCGTGGCCCACCTGGACCGCAACGCCCCCGACACGGCGGAAACCTACTTCGTGCGCAGCCTGGCGGTGAAGGAGGAGATCGGACTGGCTTCCGAGATCTCCACCACCCTCAACAACCTGGGCAAGATCGCCAACGGGAGGGGAGACTACACCGCCGCCCTCGACTACCACGGCCGGGGACTCGGACAGGCGCGGGAGCAGGGCAACCCCCGTGATGCCGCCTTCTGCCTGCTCGGCCTGGGGCACAGCTACCGCCACCTTGGACTGACGGCCGAGGCCCGCACCCACTACCGCGAGGCCCTGGAGCTGGCCGACGAAATGGGCGACCCCCAACTACGTTTCGAGGCCCATCAGGGACTCTACGAATCCTATGCGGACGACGATCCCGGCCGGGCCCTTCCCCACCTCGCAGCCGCCTTCGCCCTCCGCGACAGCCTGGTGAACGCCGAAAACGTGGAGGCCCTCACCACCCTGCGGCTGGAAAACGACTTCCACCAGCGCGAGCTGCTCAGTGAGCAGCAACTGGCCAACCTGGAACTGCGCCAGGCCCTCGACGCCACCCGTCTTGCCAACCAGCGGCGGGTGATCTACGGCCTGCTGCTGGTGCTGGCCCTCCTCGGTGCCCTGGGCTACCTGCTCTGGCGGCAGCGCAACCGGATCCAACAGCAGCACGCGATGATCCAGGGAGCACTCCGCGAAAAGGAAACCCTGCTGCGGGAGATCCACCACCGGGTGAAGAACAACCTGCAGGTGATCTCCTCCCTGCTGGGCCTCCAGTCGCGCCACGTGCGCGACCCGGTGGCCCGTGACGCCCTCAACGAAGGCCGCAGCCGGGTGCAGACCATGTCGCTGATCCACCAGAACCTCTACGGCCGCGACCAACTTACGGGCATCAACATCCGGGAGTACTTCGACAAGCTGCTGCAGAACCTGCTGCGGACCTACCACATCTCCCCGGAGCGCGTCGAGGTAGACACCGACATCGAGGACCTGGTGCTGGACGTGGACACCCTCATCCCCCTCGGACTGATCCTGAACGAGCTCATGACCAACGCCCTGAAGTACGCCTTCCCCAACGGCGCGGGGCGCATCGCGGTGAGCATCCAGCAGGCGGAGGGTGGTTTAGAGGTGACGGTGGACGACGATGGGGTGGGCATCGAGGACGCCGCGGCCCTTACCCGGGGCGACAGCTACGGCTACGAACTCATCACCGCCCTGGTGGACAAGCTGGAAGGTGAGCTGAGGGTGAACGGGCAGGCCGGAACCCGGGTTAATATCCTGCTGAAAGCCTATAAAGTAGCGGCATGACGCTGGAAGCATTGCGCATCCTGGTGGTGGAGGACGATCCGGTCATCCGCACCGACCTGAAGTCCCTGCTGCTGAGCCGCGGGCTGGCCGTGGTGGGCACCGCCAAGAACGCCCTCCAGGCCTACGACCAGCTGCGGTCGGCCCGCCCCAATTTCGTTATCCTGGACATCAACCTCGGCACCGGCCCCAGCGGACTCGAAGTGGCCGAGGTGGTGCACACCACCTACCACCTGCCGTACATCTTCCTGACGTCATATTCCGACGCGGCTACCCTGGAAGCCGCCATGCAGCAGAACCCCTACGGCTACCTGGTCAAACCCTTTCAGGACGAAACCGTGCTGAGCACCCTGGCCGTGGCCTGGGGCAACCACCAGCGGCTGCGGCAGAACCGGGGCATCGACCTGAGCGACTGCCCCGAGCCCCTGACGGATCAGGAGGAGCGGATCGCCCGCCTGTTGGTGGAGGGACTTTCGTACCGCAGCATCTGTGAGCGGCTGTTCATTAGCCAGAACACCCTGAAGTACCACGTGAAGCACATCTACGCCAAGTTCGGCGTGGCCGGCCGGGCGGCCCTGGTGGCCACCGTATACCGATAACTACCCTTTTGTGTGGGGCGCCGTCGCGGGGCGGAGCGGAATTTAGGAGTGTCCGGAGCATGAGCCTCTGGCGCATTGATCCTTCCACAAAATTCCCCCACTATGAAACGCATAGCCTTCCTCCGCACTTCCCTGGCCGCCGGGGCCATCACCGCCCTGGGCCCCCTGTCCGCCCGCACCCCCGCCCTGGCCGGCGACCCCTTCCTTGAACCCCGCATCGTACGCGGCGGGGAAGGCAAGGCCGTCAACGTCCTGGGCGACCGTATGACCTTCAAGCTCACCGGGGCGGACACGGCCGGGCAGCTCACCATGATCGAAGAGACAAACGATCCCGGGGTGATGATCCCGCCCCACATCCACGACAACGAGGACGAGATCTTCCGGGTGCTGGAAGGTGAGCTGGAACTCACCGTCGGCGACCAGACCACCATACTCCGGGCGGGTGATATGGCCTTCGGGCCCCGGGGCGTGGCCCACAGCTGGAAAACGGTAGGGGAGGGCAAGACCCGCGTCATCCTGACGGCCTTCCCTTCCGGTATCGAGACCATGTTCGAGGAACTCGGTGCCCTGCCGCCCGGCCCCCCCGATATGCCGACGGTATTCGGCATCTGTGAGCGCTACGGCATCCGCTTCGTCTGACCTGCCGCTTTTTTTCACCCCGTAAATGATTCAGTTATGAAAGCGACATCCGTTTTTATCGCCTTATTGGTGCTCTCCTTTTCGGCCTGCCAGGACGACGAGAAAGTGCAGACCCGCTTCACCGGACCGGAAATTGCCGTCGGCAACGGCCAGGCCTGGACGGTAGTGAACACCGACCGCCAGGGCAATCCCCTGAGCCTGTCCGTGGAGTTCGGGGCCGATGCCCTGGAAGGCTTGCCCACCGGCCAGCACCACCCGCCGTCCTACGTACTGCGGTTGCCGACGGAGGTAGCCCTGCCGCCCTACGACCACGTAACCCTTGACTGGAACGAGCACGGCCACGACCCTTCGCAGGTGTACGACATCCCGCACTTCGATTTCCACTTCTACTTCATCACGGAGGCCGAGCGGGACCGCATCGGTCCCGACGATTCCCTGGCCTTCAACAAGCCCCTGGCCCCCGAGCACCTGCCCGCCGGTTACCTGGAGACCCCCGGGGGCGTACCGCGCATGGGCGCCCACATCATCGACCTGCAGTCGCCGGAGATCAGGGGCGATGCACCCTTCACCTATACCTTCATCTACGGCAAGTACGACGCTGAGCTCATCTTCCTGGAGCCGATGATCACGACGGACTATCTGCGTACCAAGCCCGACATGACGGCCGAGGTGCGGCAGCCGCAGGAGTGGCAGCAGGCCGGGTTTTACCCGACAGAGTACCGCATCTCCTACGACGCGGCCACGGATCGCTACGCGATGACCCTCCAGGATTTCGTGTCCGTCCCGTAGGCGGCGCCGGAGCGCGGGTGCCGATTACCCCGGCAGCAGCGGAGCGGGAGGGCGGTTGTCCTCCTGACTTCGCGCTGCTTTTTGTACGTTGGGGTGAGAGCAACCATTTTGGCCCATATGTTCCTGACTTCCCTGATCTCCATCACGGTCCTCATCCTGGTCCACCTCTTCGTCAGCCGGCTGGGGCTGTCGGGTATCCCTCGCAGCAAGTGGCTTTCCCTGGGCGGCGGCATTTCGGTGACCTACGTTTTCCTGCACGTGCTGCCGGAATTCGCCGAATACCAGGAGATGTACACCGAGCACGCCGCTTCCCCGCTGCTTTCCTTCATGGAGCACCACATCTACGGTTTCGCGCTGCTGGGGCTGGTAGCCTTCTACGGACTGGAGCGGGCCGCGATGCGGTCCAGCCAGACGGAGCGGGAGCCCCACAACGACCATGAGGAACACGATACCCGCATCTTCTGGATCCACATGTTCTCCTTCATGGTGTATAATGGCATCATCGGCTACCTGCTGTGGTGGCGGGAGGACCAGTCGACCCTAGGGCTGGTGTACTACGTGCTGGCCATGGCGTTCCACTTCATGGTGACCGACTTCGGGCTGTACGAGCACTACCGGGAGCTGTACCGCCGGCGGGGCCGCTGGTTGGTGGTGGCCGCCCTGCTGGGGGGCTGGCTGCTGGGCCTCACCGTGGAAATCGAGGAGATCCACATCGGCATGATCTTCGCCTTCGTCGCCGGTGGCATCATCATGAACGTGCTGAAGGAGGAACTTCCCGAGGAGCGGAAGAGCAACCTCTGGGCTTTCCTCACGGGAGTGGCCGTTTATGCCGCCCTCCTCATCGCTACCTGAAGGGGATCCGAGAAACGAATGGGGGGTGTTTCCACCGATTTCCATACATTGACCGGACAAATCCAGATACAGACATGACCGATCGTAGAAAATTCCTCCGGCAATCCGCCAAATTCGGTGCCGCCGGGCTGCTGCTGCCCGTCTGGGCCTGCGGCGCCAATTCCGGTGACCAGGGCGAGAGCGTGGAAGCCCTTGAAGACCACGACATGGACGCCGAAGCCGCGGGCGGGAGCATTGAAACCTTTGGCATCCAGCTGTACACCCTGCGGGACGTACTGCCGCAGGACGTGAAGGGAACCCTGCGCAAGATCGCCGACTACGGCTACAAGCAAATCGAGGGCTACGAAGGCAACCAGGGACTCTTCTGGGGCATGGAGAACACCGAGTTCAAGGACTACCTCGACGAACTCGGACTCACCATGGTGGCCAGCCACTGCAACATCGACGAGAACTTCGAGCAAAAGGCCCAGCAGGCTGCCGCAATCGGCATGGACTACCTGATCTGCCCCTACATCGGTGCCCAGGCTGGCCGCGCCGGCTGGCAGGCCGTGGTGGACAAGTTCAACCAGCGCGGGCAGACCTGCGCCGACAACGGCATCCGCTTCGCCTACCACAACCACGGGTACAGCTTCGAGGAGGTCGACGGCATCATCCCCCAGGACTTCATGATGGAGAATACCACCGACGCGGTAGACTACGAGATGGACATCTACTGGGTGGTCACCGGCGGGGCCGACCCCGTCGACTACCTGAACAAATACCCCGGAAAGTGGAAGCTCTGTCACGTGAAGGACCGCGAACAGGGCGCCGACCCCGCGGAAAGCGAAGCCTCGGTCGACCTCGGTACCGGATCAATTGATTTCGCCCGTATCCTTTCCGTGGCGGAAGAGCAGGGGATGGAATACTACATCGTCGAGCAGGAGCGCTACCCCAACTCCACCCCGCTGAAGAGCGCGGAAGTGGATGCCAAGTACCTCAAGCAACTGAAGTTCTCCTAGCCTTCTGGCAGGAGCTGTTTACAACGGGCCACTGGCCGTTGTCCGCCTGCGGTGGATGACGGGCGGTGGCCCGTTCTCGTTTACCGCCCCCCGGTGTGGACGCCTACGCGTACCCCGGAGTAGAAATAGAAGCGGGAACCTTTGCCTTCCTCGCTCTCCAGCCAGATGTCGCCTTCGTGAAAGCGGATGATCCGCTGGACCAGGGCGAGGCCGATGCCAGTGCCTTCGTATCCTTCGCTGTTGGTGGAACGGGTGAAGAGGTCGAATACCCGGGCCTGCTGATCCTGCGGAATCCCGATGCCGTTATCGGCCACGCAGAAAACGGGAAAGCCCCGGCGGTACTCCCCGGTGAAACTGACTTCGACCCGGGGCTCCTTCGCCCGCGCGCTGTACTTGAAGGCGTTGGAGAGCAGGTTCGTGAATACGATGATCATGTAATTGCAGTCGCCGCAGATGTCCGGCAGCGGCTGGGCAATGTCACACTGGGTAGCCGCGGAGTACTTTGCGGAGGACAGATCAGCGAGTACCCGGCGAACCAGTTGTTCCACGCACAGGCTGTTGAAGACCATCTTGTTGCGGTCAATGCGGTTCAGCGCCAGCAGGTCGTCCATGAAGATGCGCATCCGCTCGGCGTTCTGCTGGATCTTGTTGAGGAAGGCCTGCCCTTCCTGGTCGAGCAAATGATTGTAATCTTCCTGCAGGATATCGGCGTAGCTGGCGATGCCGCGCAGTGGTGCCCGCAGGTCGTGACCGATGGTGTAGCTGAACAGCTCCAGGTCGTCGAGGGCTTCCCGCAGCAGGGTGTTCTGCCGCTGGGTGGTCGAATACCGCTGGAGTACTACCTTCTGCAGGAAGACCCGCAGGGCGCGGATGGCCAGAATCTCTTCTTCCCGCCAGGGAAGCGACCACCGTTGGGTGGTTACGGCCCGTTCGCTGTACCGCCGGTCGCGGGGGTTGTCGGCGGGGGCCGTGCTTCCGAAGACGATGGTCCGTACCGTTTCCGGCTTGAACCACACGATCCACTGGTTTGCATCGTGGTCGAGGGGCAGGAATACCATGCCGGCGGCTTTCTTGATGTACGCCTGGGCGGGGGGGAAGTGGGTGGCCAACTGATCGGTGTACCACTTTTTGTCCTCTCCGATCACGCCCTTCACCCAGCCGACCACGGCGTTGATCTCCTCCTGGGTGGGCGTCTCTCCCAGGATCGTCATCTCGTCGTCGGAGCACACGGCGGCCCCTTTGGCTTCCGGGATCAGGTCCAGGATGGTGGTGGGGCCCGCCGTCAGGCCTTCGGTAAGGTTTTCGGCCCTGATGATTTCCTTGTGCAGGTTATCCCGTACCGCGTGGGCCTTTTGCTTATTGCGCAGGTTGCTGTGGTAGAGGTGGTAGGCAATCTTGTGCTGCACCAGCCGGCCGACGACCCGCAGGAAGGACTGCATCTGGTAGTCGAGGTAGAGCGGCTCAATGCTGTGCATGTAGCAGGACCCCCAGAGTTTGCCGTCGATGAGGATGGACAGGTACCCCAAGGTGCTCAGTCCGGTATCGCGCAGGAAGCGCAGGCTGTTGACGAAGGGCTGGCGGGAAGCAACGTGGAGGTGGATGATCTCGGCGGCCGGATCGCTGACGTCGCCGACCACGGGGTGGAGGGGAGTATTGTCGTCCGTAAAATTCAGCACCGTTTCCGCGAGCTGCCGGCAGCGGGTAGCTTCCGGGATGTCCTCTTCCACGAACCGCATGTCGAGCATGGACGGCATGCCTTCCTTCCGCGATTCGTGGGTGACGACGCTGTGTTCCAGGTTGTCGAACTGAATGGTGATGGCCCGGTCGTAACCCAGGTGCTCGGTCAGCCCATCGCACAGCCGCTGCAGGAGGCCCGAGGTGGTGGTTTCGGCTTCCAGTTCCCGGGTAAACCCGTCGAGCCGCGAAGCGTAATCGCCTACGTGCGACCACTTGCGGCGCAGCTCCACCTCCAGGACGAACTCGTCCTTGAGTGGATAAATCACAACCTGATAATCACCTGCAGGCCAACCCGCGGGATCGTTGAGGTAGACCACCGAGGGGGTATCGGAGGGGGGGACAGCCGTAATCTGGGCGATGGTTTTCGCGGGGAAAAGCTCCTTCAGGGGCCGGCGCAGCAGGGCCTGGGCGCTCCGTCCGCAATGCTGTTCAGCCTGCGCGCTGGCAGCCGTAATAGCCAATGTCGTCCGGTGCACAACGAGCACCAAAGCATAGGACTGAACAAGAAGGGGAGGAGAGTGCAAGGTGTCAGCTTTCGTGCAAAGCTAACACCAATACCCGCTTTCTATTGAAGTTCTTCCACGAGGAAGCGCCCCGTGTGGCTTTCTTTAACACTTGCCACCTCCTCCGGCGTGCCGGTAGCGACCACCGTTCCGCCGCCCCGGCCGCCCTCGGGACCCATGTCGATGAGGTAGTCGGCTACCTTGATCACGTCCATGGTGTGCTCGATGACGATGACGGTATTGCCCTTGTCGACGAGCTTCTGCAGCACCCGCAGGAGGTACTTGATGTCCTCGAAGTGGAGGCCGGTGGTGGGCTCGTCGAGGATGTAGACGGTCTGCCCGGTGTCCCGTTTCGACAATTCCTCGGCGAGCTTGACGCGCTGGGCTTCGCCGCCGGAAAGGGTGGTGGCCCGCTGCCCCAGGGTGATGTAACCCAGGCCCACGTCGCGCAGGGTCTTGAGCCGGCGGTAGATCTTCGGGATAGGCTCGAAAAACTCGGCGGCCTCCGCTACGCTCATGTTGAGGACGTCAGTGATGGACTTGCCTTTGTACAGGATTTCCAGCGTTTCCCGGTTGAAGCGCATGCCCTGGCAGTTCTCGCACTTGACCTCCACGTCGGGCAGGAAGTTCATCTCGATGGTACGCATGCCGGAGCCCTTGCAGACCTCGCAGCGTCCGCCCTTGACGTTGAAGCTGAAGCGGCCGGGCTTGTAGCCCCGGATCATGGCCTCGGGCAGCTTGGTGAACAGCTGGCGGATGTCGGTGAACACCCCGGTGTAGGTGGCCGGGTTGGAGCGGGGGGTGCGGCCGATGGGCGACTGGTCGATGTCGATCACCTTGTCGATGTGCTGCAGGCCGTAGACGCGGCCGTACTCCATGGGTTTCTTCACACTGTTGTAGAAGTGTTGCCGCAGGATGGGGTAGAGGGTCTCGTTGATGAGGGTCGACTTGCCGCTGCCGCTGACCCCGGTCACGCAGGTGAGGGTGCCGAGGGGGATCTTGATGTCTACCCCCTTGAGGTTGTTGCCCTGGGCGCCCTTCAGGGTGAGGAACTTGCCGTTGCCCTTGCGCCGCGTTTCCGGAATTTCGATCCGGCGGCGGCCGGCCAGGTAGTCGCTGGTGATGCTGCCGGCGTTCTCCTGCTTCAGGAACTCCTCGGGCTTTCCGGCGGTCACGACCGCTCCCCCCAGGGCCCCGGCCCCGGGACCGAGGTCGAGCAGGTAGTCGCTGGCCATCATAATGTCCTTGTCGTGCTCCACCACCAGCACCGTATTGCCGATGTCGGTTAGGTCGCGCAGGGCCCGGATCAGCCGCTGGTTGTCGCGCTGGTGCAGCCCGATGCTGGGCTCGTCCAGGATGTAGGTGATGCCGGTGAGCTGGCTGCCGATCTGGGTGGCCAGCCGGATGCGCTGGGCCTCTCCGCCGGAGAGGGTCCGGCCGGGGCGGTCGAGGCTCAGGTAGCCCAGGCCCACGTGCAGCAGGAACTGCAGGCGGAAGCGGATCTCCTTCAAGATGTCGGTGGCGATCAGGGTGGTGCGTTCGTCCATCCCCTCCTCGGCGGTTTCCATCCAGGTGCCCAGTTCGCCCAGGTCCATACGGGCCAGGTCGCTGATGGTCTTGTCCTTGATCTTATAGTGGCGGGCCTCCATACGCAGGCGGGCGCCCTCACAGTCCGGACAGGTATCAATCGTCATGAATTCCTCGGCCCAGCTGCGGATGCGCTCGCTGGTGGTCTCCTCGTACCAGCGCACGATCATGTTCACCAGGCCGTTCTGCTCCACGTCCCAGACTAGGTCGTGGGCCACCTTGTCGTAGCGGCTTTTCTTTTTCTTCTTGCCGTCCTGGCGGCCGTAGAGAATGACGTTCAGGGATTCCGGGGGAATACGCTCGATGGGATCGGTGAGCTTGAACCCCTCGGCCTTGGCGATGGCTTTGATCTGCTTGAAGGTGGTGTTGTCGCGGGTATCGCCCAGGGGGGCCAGCCCTCCCTTGTTGATGCTCACCGAGCGGTCGGGGATGATCTTGGTGATGTCCGGACTGTTCACCTGCCCGAGTCCCTTGCAGGTGGGGCAGTAGCCGTAGGGCGAGTTGAAGGAAAAGGTGTTCGGGCTGGGCTCCTCGTAGCTGATGTTGTTCTCCGCGTCCATCAGGTTCTTGGAGTAGGGGGAAACCTCTCCGCTTTCGGCGTCCTGGACGAATACCAGTCCCTCGCCCAGTTTCAGGGAGGTGGCCACGGCCTGGCTGAGGCGATCACGGCGGTCAGCGCTCATCTTGATGCGGTCGACCACCAGCTCGATGTCGTGCACCTTGTAGCGGCTCACCTGCATGCCTTCCTTCAGGTCCTGGATCTCGCCGTCGACCCTCACCTTGGTGTAGCCCTGTTTGCGCACCTGGTCGAACAGCTCCCGGTAGTGGCCCTTGCGGCCGCGGACGAGGGGGGCCAGGATGACGAGCTTGCGGCCGTCGTAGGCCTCGGCGATCTGGTCGAGCATCTGCTCCTCGGTGTACCGCAGCATGGGTTTGCCGGAGACGTAGCTGTAGGCGGTGCCCGCGCGGGCGTAGAGCAGGCGGAGAAAATCGTAGATCTCGGTGACCGTACCCACGGTGGAGCGGGGGCTGCGGTTGGTGGTCTTCTGCTCGATGGAGATGACCGGGCTCAGGCCGGTGATCTGCTCCACCTCGGGGCGTTCCATGGTGCCCATGAACTGCCGGGCGTAGCTGCTGAAGGTTTCCATGTACCGCCGCTGCCCTTCGGCGTAGATGGTGTCGAAGGCCAGGCTGGACTTGCCGCTGCCGCTCAGTCCGGTGATGACCACCAGCTGGTTGCGGGGCAGCTCCACGTCGATGTCTTTCAGGTTGTGCTCCTTCGCGCCGATTACGCTGATGTAGCGTTCCGTATGGGGTATGTCAGGGCTGGTTTTGGGCGGGGCCGCAGGTGCGGTAGTCGTCGTTGAAGGCATAGTTCTATCAACCCGTGAGCGAGGGATGAGGTTTTGTCGGGCGGTTGGCTCGTCCAGGGCTGAGCGGTTGGACCACTTAGTCGTCCATGAATTATTGGTCGGACGACTTAAGTCGTCCGACCACTCAGCGTTGGACGACTACGCCAGCCCCGCCGGCTCGATGGCGTCCGCGTAGTAGCCCTGGGGGCCATCGCGGAGCACGAAGCGCACCAGGTCTCCCTTGCGGACGGTAGCCACCAGGAGGTTGCGGCGGCGGAAATGGAATTCCTCGCGGCTGCCCCGCAGCCGCAGGTAGCCGAACCCGCGCTCGGGCAGGTAGAAGACGATCGTGCCGAAGGAAGGGGCGGAATCCATGGCTCCATAGTTAGGCATTTTTCGGTTGCCGGGGCGGGCGGCGATTTCGTCAGCCACCGACCAAGCTTTCCCGCCCCGGCATGGCACCCGCGCCCGCGCCCCGGCTTACCTTTACCGAATGCTGAAACAGCTTCTCCTCGGTACCCTGCTGCTGCTCACCGCCGCCGGCCTCCGCTCCCAGGTCGACAGCCTCGGGCAGTGGCGCAGCCTGCAGTCCTTCGCCTCGGGGGCCTACGTGACCCAAAGCCCGGAGGCGGTCATCTACACCACCGGCAACGTGGTCTTCTTCCTCGACAAGGAGGACCTCAGCATCCGCCCCCTGACCCGCACCGACGGGCTGGCCGGCGGCAAGATCGACCGGGTGAAGTACCACGCCCCCACGGGGACGCTGATCATCGTGTACGAAAACAGCACCATCGACCTCTACCGCCGGGGTAGGTTCTCCACCTTGCGGCAGATCGACAACTTCAACTTCAGCGGCGACAAGCGGATCTACGACATCAGCTTCGGGGAGGACAACACCGTCTACCTGGCCACCGGCTATGGCCTCAGCTCGCTGTCGCTGGACGAGCAGATCTTCAACTTCACCACCTTCACCGGCGTACGCGTCAACAGCGTGGCCGCTCACGCCGGCCACCTCTACGCCGCCACCCCCGAAGGGCTCTACCGGGCCCCGCTGCGGGGGGTGAACCTCAACGACTTCAACCGCTGGACCCTGCTGGGGCCGGCCGCGGGACTGCCGGGCGATTATAGCTCCAATACCCTGGCCACCTGGCGCGACGCCCTCTACTTCAGCGTCGACGAAGACGTATACCGCCTGCAGGGGGATACCGCCCGCATCCATTACGACGCCGTCCGCGCCGACAACCGCCTGGAGTACCTCAGCGGCGGCCCCAGCGTGCTGCTCGCCGGCTACCGCTGCACCACCGGCAACTGCGCGGACCGGGTCATCCTGGCGATGGGAGAAACCCCCGGGGTAGGGACCGAGCTGCCCGACTGCGCCTACCGCACCAACTACGGCATCGAGGATGAGTCCGGCCGCATCTGGTTCGGCGACGCCGCCGAGGACATCCGCTACCTGACCGCTGCCGCGGGAGAGTGCCGCCGACTGGCCTATCCTGGCCCCCCGAAAGACCGCGTGTACCGCCTGCTCCACGACGGGACGGCCCTGTGGGTAGCCCCCGGACAGCTGGACGAAAACACCACCCCGACCTTCGACGCCGACGGGGTATGGCGCTACGCCGACGGCAGCTGGACCACCTTCACCCCCTTCAATACCCCGGCCCTGCGCGGGCGGAACGGGAGCACGGGGGGCGACGACGACTTCCTGACCATCATCGACGTGGACTACGACCCCGTCAACCGCGTCCACTACTTCAGCTCCTTCTTCGAGGGGGTGGTGGGCCGCGACGCGGAAGGGGAGTTCACCCTCTACGACGAGACGAACAGCAGCCTGGAGTTGGCCCCGGACGCGGGGCCCGGCCGCATCCGGGCGGCGGGGGCGGCTACCGATGTCCAGGGCTACACCTACTTCGCGGTCAGCCGGGCCGAATCCGGCGGCATCGTGAGCGTGCGCAGTCCGGACGGGCAGTGGGCGGCCCTCGGGCAGTCGTGCGACCTGAACATCGCCATCGACATTGCGGTGGATGATTTCGGCTACGTCTGGGTGGTCCACCGCGGCGGCAGCAACGGCGGGCTTACCGTCATCGACCCCATGGGTACGCCGATGGACCCCAGCGACGACCGTTGCCGCACCATCCTGGCCAGCAGCCAGAACCAGCTGCCGACCAATCAGACGCGCAGCATCGCGGTCGACCTGGAGGGCAACGTGTGGGTAGGCACCGCGGAGGGCATCGTGATCTTTACCTGTCCGGGCACCGTCTTCGACACCGAATCCTGCACGGGCTACCGCCCGCTGGTGTCGGCCGACGACGGATTCGGGGGGTACCTGCTGGAAACCGAGGAAATCCGCACCATCGCCGTGGACGGCGGCAACCGCAAGTGGATCGGTACCAACGGCGGCGCCTTCCTGCTTTCGGAGGCCGGTGACGAGCAGCTGCTGAAGTTCGACCGGGGGAACAGTCCGCTGCTCGACGACGTGGTGAAGAGCATCGCCATCGACCCGGTGTCGGGCACCGTTTACTTCGGTACGGAACTCGGCATCATCAGCTACCGGGGCGACGCCACCGCCGCCGCGGAGGTGTTCACGGGGGAGCTGGAGGTATTCCCCAACCCCGTCGAACCCGGCTACGACGGCCCCATTGCGGTCCGGGGGCTGGCCCGCGACGCCCGGGTGAAGATTACCGACGTGGGTGGCAAACTGGTGTACGAGGGCTTGGCTACGGGCGGGCAGTTCAGCTGGGCGGGTACCGACTACAACGGTCGCCGGGTGGCCACGGGGGTATACCTGGTCTTCGCCTCCAGCAACCGCCGCTTCGCCCTCGAGAACCCGGGCAGCGCCGTGGCCAAGATCGTTTTCATCCGGTAGGGGGTTCCTGCCTATCTTCGTTGCCGTGATTCCCGACTACCACTTCCGCGCCGACCATTCCGCAACGGGCACCGCCCGCTGGATTTACCTCCTCCTCTACGCCGGAGCCGCGCTGCTGCTGGTGGCGGCGGTCTACGAGCTCTACCTCTACTTCACCCACTGGGCCATCGGGGATGAGCGCGACCACGTCTGGCAGCTGATCCTCGGCATCCTCTACCTGGTCGTGAGCGGACTGGTGGCCTACTTCACCTCCCAGCGCCACGGCCGCGAGGAGACGCCGCCGGAGCGCTTCGTGACCATCAAGGACGGTATCCTCACCTACCAGCTGGACCAGCTGAATGGAAAGCAACGGGTGGACTTGCGGCACCTCGTAGCGACGCGCCGCCCCTCCGTCCGCGACCTTACGCTGGAGCTGAAGGACGGTCAGCGGGTGGAATTGCCCATCTACCTCATCGACGATGAGGCGAAGCAGGCGGAACTGGAAAAAATACTGGTGGCGGCGGCCCGGTAGCGTTTACCCCTTGTTGGCCAGCTGCCCGCAGGCGGCATCGATGTCCTTGCCCCGGCTGCGGCGCACGGTGACCATGATGCCCCGGTCACGGAGGTAGGTGGCGAAGTCGTCGATGCGGTGCTCGCTCGACTTGCGGAAGGGGGCGTTGTCGATGGGGTTGTACTCGATGATGTTGACCATGGAGGGTACCCGGCGGCAGATGCGGTAGAGGTTCTCGGCGTCGTCGAGGCCGTCGTTGAAGTCCTGGAAGGTGATGTACTCGAACCCGATGCGCTTCTTGGTCTTCTCGTAGAAGTATTCCAGGCTCTCGATGAGGGTTTCCAGGTTATTGGTTTCGTTGATCGGCATGATCTCGTTGCGCTTCGCGTCGTCGGCGGCGTGGAGGCTCAGGGCCAGGTTCACCTTGGTGTCCTCGTCGGCCAGCTTGCGGATCATCTTGGCGATGCCGGCGGTGGAGACCGTCAGGCGGCGGGGCGCCATGTGCAGGCCGGTGTGGCTGGTGATGCGGTCGATGCTGCCCACCACCTCGCGGAAGGCCAGCAGGGGCTCGCCCATGCCCATGTAGACGATGTTGGTCAGGGGCTTGCCGTAGGTCTCCAGGCACTGCTCGTTGACCAGGTACACCTGATCGTAAATTTCGGCGGCGGTGAGGTTGCGCAGCCGCTTCATGCGGCCCGTGGCGCAGAAGCTGCAGGTGAGGCTGCAGCCCACCTGGCTGGAAACGCAGACGGTGTAGCGGTCGTCGGCAACGACGGGGATGAGCACCGACTCGATGAGGTGGCCGTCGTGCAGGCGGAAGCGGCTCTTCAGGGTCCCGTCTGAGCTGCGCTGCAGCTGGTCGAGGGTGATGACGGGCAGGGTATATTTCTCCTTCAGCTTGTCGCGCAAGGCAAGCGACAAATTGGTCATCTCATCGAAGCTGCGGGCGCCTTTCTGCCACAGCCATTCGTACACTTGCTTGGCGCGGAACTTCTTCTCTCCGGCGAGAATAAGGTCGGAGGTGAGTTCCTCCAGGCTGAGGGAACGGATGTCGGGACGGGTAGCGGTCATTGTGGCCATGGGAGAGCAACGCCTGACGGACGGTGGTGGTTGACGTTCCAACCTCGCAGGTTCTTATACGTTAGTTATCCTCCGGCCATTGGCCTTTTTTGCCTTGCAGTGTATGATCTATGAACTTACCACCTAACTACCTGGAACTTTACGAGCAGGCCCTCCGCTACGACAAGGTGGGGGACCCCTACACCGCCGTGAAGCTCCTGAAGAAGGTGACCCGGATCGTACCCGACTGGGCGGGGGCCTTCCGCAGCCTCGGCCATATCTACTCCCGCCGCGGCGAGTGGAAACCGGCCTTCCACTACTGGAGCAAGACGGTGGCCCTCGACGCCGACGACCGCGACGCCTGGTGGCAGCTCGGCCTGGCCGCCGTACCCCTGAAGCGGATGCGCACCGCCCAGACCGTCTGGGCCAAGTTCGGCTTCGGCAGCGTGGACCTGAGCCAGCCCCTTGGCCTCCAGCTCAAGCACGACGACGGCTACGAGATCCTCTGGATGCAGCCCCTGGACGCGGCCCGCGGCCGGGTGGTGAGCATTCCCCATCCGGGCAGCGGCATGGGGTACCGCGACCTACTGCTCTACGACCGCCGCGGACAGCGGGGCTACAATGTGGTGGCCCGGAGGCGGGTGCCGATATTCGAAGCGGTGAGCCGACTGAAACGCTCGCCCTACCAGACCTTCAGCTGCCTGCTGCACACCAGCAATGCCGGACACATCGAGCAGCTGGAGCAGCTCTGCTACGACGCCGGACTGGGCTTCGAGGTCTGGAGCAACGCTACCCGCGCCGTACAGCAAACCCGCGCCAACGCCAGCGACGACGAGCGGCGGGCCTTCCCAGAATACTACAGTGACCTGCTGCCCCGGCCCGAGAACGGCACCGCCCTGGTGGCCATGGCCGCCATCCACCCCGCCGAGGTAGAGCGGACGCTGAACGACTGGCAGATCATCTCGCTACAGCAATTCTCGGACCTGCGGGCGTACTGAAGGAATCCATCCACTCAATCATCTCCCGTAACCCCGCCTTCCGCTCCACCCGCCGGAAGCCGGTCAGATCGTGAAGGCCGGCCTGGTAGCCGGAGAGCAGCAACCGGCAGTCGGGGCAGTGGTCCAGGATGTCCTGCACCAGATCCTCCACGGGACGGGCCACGTAGTTGCTGGACAGGATGGTGAAGAGGTAGTCCACTGGCCGCACCCGGTAAAGATCGCCCAGGTCGGTACAGGATACATCGGTGCCCACGTACACCACCGGGAAGCCCCGCTTGCGCAGGAGGTACTGGATGAAGAGCATGCTCAGTTCCTGCCGTTCCCCTTCCGGCAGGAAGAGGGTGAAGACGGGCCTGCCGGGGCGGCCCGCCGCCGGCAGGCGGTCGGTGGCCGCCAGGACCTTCTGGCGAATCAGTCCCCCGGTGAAGGACTCCTGGGCCGCCGTAATTGATCCGGTGAAGTAGAGCAGTCCGAGCTTGTCGAGCAGGGGGAAGATCACTTTCATCATCGTTTCCTCGAAGCCGCGCTGTTCGGTGTGGGCGTCGACGAGCATACTGAAGCGGCAGGGGTCGAGCTCCAGCACCGACAGGGTGAGGGCATCAAGGCGGGTCTCGGGGCTGATGTTGAGGGCGGTGACGGCGGCTACCTCCCGTACCCGCTCGCCGGGCGACATGGCGGCGATCCGGCTGATGCGGTAGCCGTGGCGGTGGAGCAGGGCCACGGTGCTGAGCTCGCGCAGGTCCTCCTCCCCGTACACCCTTGCGTTGTTTTCGTCGCGGTGGGGAGCCACCAGCTCGTAACGCTGCTCCCAGGCGCGGAGGGTAGGGGCCCGGATGCCGGTGAGTTTTTCAACGTCGCTGATGGTGTAGACGACCAAGGCAGGGGGGTAAAGGGTGATTATTGGACAGCCGGGGGACTAACGCCACCCCAAAAGAATGGTTCAGGCGATAGCACGCGCCCGCGTTCGTCGCCTTTGTGGTATTTTTCCCGAAGGAATCCAGCCACTATGCGACTACATCTACTTACTCTCTTCCTCCTGCTCGTCACCGGCCTGAGCGGCCAGGACTGCTTCTACCAGCTGCAACTGACGGACCAGGGGGGCGACGGCTGGAACGGGGGACTGCTCACCGTCACCGTCGACGGCCGCCCGCGGGTCTTCACCCTCGACGCCACCAACGACGACGGGGCGCGGCGGGATTTCTTCTTCCCCGTGGAAAACGGCGACCGCGTCACCGTAGGATTCGTCGCTGGCGCCTTCCCGGCGGAAGTGGGGCTGTCCATCCTGGACAACAACGACAGCCTGATCTACACCGTACAGGCTCCCACCCCGGTACCGGTGCTCACGGCCTTCACGGCCGCCTGCCGCACCTGCGCGCCGCCGCCGCTGTCGTCCATCGAGCTGTACCGCCTGCGCTACAACTCCGTCGACCTGCGCTTCCGGGGCACCCCCGACCGGCCTACCTACCGCATCACCTACGGGGAATCCGGCTTTGACCCCGAAGGCGAAGAAGCCACCCGCATCACTACCCGGGATACCATGCTGCGCATCAGCGACCTCCTGCCCCAAACGGCCTACGAATTTTACGTGGCCACCGAGTGCGACGCACCGGAAGAAACCAGCGTGCGCCGCGGCCCCTTCCGCATCGTGACGCCCATCCGCCGCGACGTGGGCATCACCGTGCTGCGCAACCCCGTGGACGGCTGCCACGCCGACGGGCTGGATACCCTGACGGTGGGCGTGACCAACTTCGGCGGTGAGCCCCAGCAGTTCTTCCGCATCAACTTCCGGGTGAACGGTGAGTCCGGGGGGGTGAACTTCCCCTTCGACGGTATCTACACCGGCGTGGTGGGCGTCGACAGCACCAAGTTTTTCAGCTTCAAGACGCCGGTCGACCTCCGGGAGGCGGGCTACTACGAATTCCAGGTCTACACCCAGCTGGATGGAGACGAGAACCCCGAAAACGACACCCTGACGGCCTCGGTGGTGAGCCTGCCGGTGGTCGCCGAATTCCCCTACCTGGAATCCTTTGAGGACGGAAACGGCTTCTGGTTGCCGCAGGCGGCCGGCCGGGGACCCTCTTCCTGGGCGCGCGCCCGGCCCCGGGGCCCCCGGATCGACCGCGCCGGATCGGGCGACTTCGCCTACGTGACCAACGCCACCGGCCCCTACAACGACGACGAGCGCAGCTACCTGCAGTCGCCCTGTTTCGACTTCTCCGGCCTGACCGCAGACCCCTCCCTCTCCTTCCTGCTCTACGTGGATACCGAGGCCCAGTTCGACGGCCTCTACCTCCAGGCCACCACCGACGGCGGTGCCAGCTGGCGCCGCGTGGACCGCAACACCACCAGCGTGAACTGGTACAACAACGGACGCCGGCGGGTATGGGACGGCGACGGCGGATTCGGCGGCGGCTATGCCCTGGTGAGCCACCAGCTCAAAGGGTTTGCCGGGGAGGAGGAAGTGCGCTTCCGCTTCGTATTTGAAAGCGATGGCGACGGACAACGGGAAGGCGTCGCGATCGATAACTTCCGCATCGCCCCGGCCGCGGAGACCGACTACGCCGCCGTCAGCGCCCGGCTGTTCAACGCCGCCAACTGCGAGCAGCGTACCGATACGCTGGCCTTCACCTACACCCAACTTGGCGGAGTGATCGTGGATTCGGTCACCGTCAGTTATTCCCTCAACGGTAGCCCGACCGTAAGTGAGCGCGCCGCCGCTCCCCGGGTCATTGGCACCCCCCTGACCTACCGCTTCGCCGATCCGCTGGTCGTGGACCAGGCCGTGGGCACGGAAAACCGCCTGCTGGTGTGGGTGACCGCCGAAGGGGACGGCGCTACCTACAACGATACCCTGACCTACGTTTACCCCGCGGTCCAGGAAATTCCCTTCCGGGTGGACTTTGAGGACGGCCGCGCCCCCCAGGGGTGGACCATCCCCGCCGACGCGGTGATCGCCCGCCGCACGGGTACGCCCTCCCTGGCCCTAACCGACAACCTGAACGAGCAGGACACCGATTTCTCCTTCACCACGGCCAGCTACGGCGTGGTCGAGGCCGAGGACGAACTGGTCTTTACCCTGCGCATCCGCGATGCCGACGGCAATCCGGTTACCGATGCCCTGCTTGACCTCACCGTTACCATGGGGTCCGACTGCGACGAGGAAGTGGCCCTGCTGCTGGAGCTGGATGAGGCCCCCGCGGATTCCACCTTCTCCCTTGCACTGCCGGAGATCGGTCTCGGCTACTACTTCACCTTCTCGGCTACCTGGGCCACCGGCGACATCTTCGTCACCTTCGACGACATCGGCGTGCGGCGCTGTCCGGAAAGCCTGGACCTGCGCTTCACCACCGCGCCGCCCTCGGGCATCTTCGCCGACGACGGCACCGCCTACGTGCTGGTGGGGGCGGGGCTGGCCCCCTACACCTACGCCTGGAGCAACGGGGACACCTCGCCCTCGGCCGACAGCCTGAGCGTGGCCGACTACCGCGTCACGGTGACCGATGCCGTAGGCTGTTCGGATGAGCTGACGGTGAGTATCGACCTGGACGCCGTCTCCACCGAAGACCCCAACGCCATACTGGCCGGGCTGGAAGCCTTTCCGAACCCTACTTCCGGCGTGCTGGAGGTAAGGCTGGAGCTGCCCCGGGCGGAAACGGTACACCTGGAGGTCTACGACGCCCGTGGGCGCCGGTTATCCGTCCAGGAACTGGGGCGGCGGGCGCAGGTGGCCACGCGGGTGGACCTGAGCCGGGTGCCGGCCGGACTGTACTTCGTGTGGGTAGCGGCGGGAGACGCCGCGCGGACCCTGCGCATTCTGCGGCGGTAGGCGTCTAGCGGATGCCGCGCTGGCGGAGGTTGGCTACGTAAATGGCAATGTTGCGGGAGTGCCCGGCCAGGGTACTGGCGAAGTTGTGCTCCCCGCTACCGTCGCCCCGGGCGCAGAAGTAGAGGTACTCGTGGTCTTCGGGGTTGAGCACCGCGTCGATGCTGCCCACGCTGGACATGGTGATGGGCCCCGGGGGCAGTCCCGCGTAGCGGTAGGTGTTGTAGGGGCTGTCGAACTGGGTGTGGCGCGTCAGTACGCGGCCAACATCGAACTCCCGGGTGGCGAAGACGGCCGTGGGGTCGGCCTGCAGGGGCATCCCGATGCGCAGGCGGTTGAGGTATACTCCGGCGATGCGGGGCCGCTCGGCGGCCACCAGGCTCTCCTTTTCGACGATGCTGGCCAGGGTGTAGACTTCGGCCGGCGTGAGCTGCAGGGCCTCGGCCTTCGCCAGCCGGTCGTTGGCGTGCCAGAAGCGGTCGTGCTCCTTCACCATCCGCGCGACGAAGTCGCGTGGGGTGGCGTTCCAGTACATCTCGTAGGTGTTGGGAATGAAGAGCGTCTGCAGGGTGGCGGGGGTGTAGCCGATGCTGTCGACGTACTGGGTATCCTGGAACAGGCGCACGAAGGCGAGGCTGTCGGGCTCCAGGAAGCGGGCCACCTTGGCGGCCACGTTCATGGGTTCCCGCTCGGTGGTCAGCACCACGTCGACGGTCGCCTGGGCGCCGCCGCGCAGCTTGCGCAGCACACTCAGGGCGCTGCTGCCCGGCTGGAGCTCGAAGCGGCCGGAGCGCATGCGGGGGCGGCGGAAGCCCATCTGTTCGGCCAGGGGGTCGAAGAGGGTACGGTTCAGCCGGACGCCCTTTACGGCCAGGGTGTCCATCACGGCTTCGTAGCTGCTGCCGGTGGGGATCTGGACCGTAACCGGCCCGTCCAGGTCTTCCGGAACGGCGGCCACCACCTTGAGCTGGTAGTAGACGTAGCCGAGGGCGGCCAGGCCCAGCAGGAAGACAATACCGAGAATCCTTTTCATATGCTTACATCAATCTTGTCACCGGAGTTCCGGCCGGCGGCGGGCCGGCTGCGGTTTCAGTTTGGCTAACAATGTGGTGGGGCTGAGGTTGGCCTCAGTACTGCTCCTCCTCGCTGGGAAACTCCCGGCTCTTCACGTCCCGGACGTAGGCCGCGGTGGCCTCCTTGATGACGTCGAAGAGTTCGGCGTAGCGCCGCAGGAAACGGGGGTGGAAGTCCTTGGTAATACCCAGCATGTCCTGGGTGACGAGCACCTGACCGTCGGTATCGGCCCCGCCACCGATGCCGATGGTGGGAATGTCGATGCTGCGGCTCACGCGCTTGGCGAGGGCGGCGGGAATTTTTTCCAGTACCAGGCCGAAGCAGCCCAGCTCGTCGAGCATTTTGGCGTCCTTCAGCAGCCGGCGGGCCTCGGCTTCCTGCTTGGCGCGGACGGTGTAGGTGCCGAACTTGTAGATCGACTGGGGCGTCAGGCCCAGGTGGCCCATCACGGGGATGCCCGCGGTGAGGATGCGGCGGATGCTTTCCTCCACCTCCTGTCCGCCCTCCAGCTTGACGGCGTGGGCGCCGCTTTCCTTCATGATCCGGATGCTGGATTTCAGGGCCATCTTGCTGTCGCCTTGGTAGGTGCCGAAGGGGAGGTCGACGATCACTAGCGCCCGCTGCACGCCACGCACCACGCTGGAGGCGTGGTAGATCATCTGGTCGAGAGTAATGGGCAGGGTGGTTTCGTGGCCGGCCATGACGTTGCTGGCCGAATCGCCGACCAGCAGCACGTCGACGCCGGCGGCGTCGAGGATCCGCGCGGTGGAATAGTCGTAGGCGGTCAGCATGGCAATCTTCTCCCCGGCCTCCTTCATCGACTGCAGGGTATGGGTGGTCACCCGCTTGACATCACTCGCTTTGTGTACGCTCATGGCGCAAAGGTAACTTTCCCGCTGCAACGGTCGGTTACCGCAGCAGCAGTAGCCGTCGGCTCCCCGACCGCCCATCGGCCGTGCGCAGCTGCAGCAGATAGGCCCCCGGCGGGAGCTCCCCGAGCTCGAGGGGCAGTTCGCGGGCGGTGGGTTGCACGGACCATTCACCCAGGCGGCGGCCGTCGAAGGCAAAGAGACTTACCCCCGCCACCCGCAGCGGTGACTCCCACCGCAGGTACGCCCGCTCCCGGGCGGGGTTGGGCGACAGCGACCACAGGGCGTCGGGCAGGGGCAGGCTGCGGTTGTTCACGCAGTCGTCGCCGAGGAAGACGGTGCGGAAGGGACCGGGTTCGCCGGTGCAAATGCTGGCCACCTGTACCTCGTAGCTGTTGCAGAGGTTCAGGCCCGTTACGGTGGCAGTAAGCGCCTTGACGGTGCGTTCGGTGTAGTTGCCGTCGCGGTTGCGGGGGCGGTACCGCAGCAGGTAACTGCCGCCGGGAGCCGCCGAGGCCCCCCAGGAAACCTGGGTCTGCTGGAGTTGCTCGTTGTAGGTGGCCGTCAGGGAGGGCGGCGCCGGGCACCCCTGGACGGGGGTGATGTCAAGGCAGTAATCCTCCACCTCCCCCGAGAACTGCTGGTTGCTGCCGGCGGGGCAGGGGCCGGTCTTCACCGTGGTGAACTGCATGATGATGCGCATCCGCGTCAGGCCGAGCTCGGTGGATTCCGGTACCACGATGCTCCCCCGGGCCACGCCGCCGCGGGGGGCGGACTGCTCCACCACCAGTTCGTCGGCGGTGAACTGGGCGTCCTGGTTCCAGTCGATGTACACGTGGAAGTCCTGGGTGAATCCACTGCCGCGGTAGGCGGGGGTGAGGGTGATGGGGTAGACCCCGCCGGGCACCATGCTGCTGAGGGTCTGGTCGCCGAAGTTGCGGTAGGCGTCGATCTCGCGGCTGGATTGTACGTCCAGGATGCCGGGAATCTCCACCCGCGCCAGCCACTCCTGCTCGTTGCCGAAGCCGGTGGGCAGGCAGTATTCGGCATCCAGGCAGACGCCGCAGCCCAGGGTCTTCTGGATGCGGCGGCCCTGGAACCGGGTGGCGCCGCCGGTGCAGTTGGTGCGCAGCTCGATTTCGTAGGTGCGGCAGTTGCGCAGGCCGGTGAGTTCCAGGCGGGATTCGGTGGTGGTAACCTCCGTCCACTCATCGTCCCCCGTGCGGTACCGCAGGGTGTAGCTCAGGGCATTGAGCAGGGGCTGCCATTCGGCTACGATGCGGCCCCCGGCCAGGGCGCGTACCCGATAGTCGTCCGGGAGGCGGCAGCAACCCGGCGTTTCCACCGTCCACACTTCCGTTTGGGCGGAGTCGGCCCCGCAGTGGCTCACCAGCTGGAGGTCGTACTCCCGGCAGGAGGGCAGCCCGCTGAGGCGGTAGGGGGCGCGGACGTTCGTCAGGGTGGTCCACGCAGTCGATCCGGCGGGCCGGTAGCGGAGGTCCACCCGGTCGGCGGCATCCGTAACCTTCCAGTCGAGGAGCAGGTCGGAGGAGGCATCGCCCGGCGGGGCGGTGGTGAAGGAGGTAGGCGGCAGACAGGCTACGCAGCCCTGCATGAGGGCGGTCATGGCCGCACCCACGTCCAGGGCCCCGCCGGTAACGGTAGTTTCCTTCAGGGTTGGCAAGGGGCGCAGGGTGGCGAAGAGGACGTCGCGCAGGTAGCGGGCCGCCGCCGGGGGGTCGCTGCGCAGCAGCTGCCCGAGGCTCGCGCAGGGGGCCGAGTACAGCAATCCGAAGGCACCGGTCACCGCCGGGGTGGCGAAGGAGGTGCCGTATACGGCGCCGTAGCTGTTGCCCAGCAGGGTGGTATAGACCCCCTCGCCGAAGGCGGCCAGGTCGACGGAAATGGCGCCGGCCGCGGCGTCCTTCACCTTTTTGTTGCGGGTGTCGATACTCGTCACCACCACCAGATACTCCGACTGGCAGAGGGAGGGCAGGTCGCCCACCTCGTCCACGTCGATGTCGCGGTTCGGTACCGCCGCCACGTTAATGATGCCGTAGCTGCCCAGGGTATCGTAGAGGGCGCACCAGATGGGGCTCTGGGAGGGAAAGGCGCGGTCGCGTCCCCAGCTGGCGTTGGTGGCCACCACGTAGGCCCCCTCGCGCCCCCCGGTGGCGTCGTAGCGCCGGCGGGCGTCGAGGGCGTAGCCGTAGGCTTCGATGACTTCCGATTCGAGGGGGTCGAAGTCGTTGGTGATGTTCATTACCCTGGCCAGCCAGTTGACCCCGGTGACCCCCCGCTGGTTGTTGCCCGCGGCGGCGATCTGCCCCATGACGGGGGTGCCGTGGTCGCCTTTGCCGCCCTCGACGTCGTTGTTGTCCAGTTTGGTGTTCCAGCCGAAGCGGTCGTCGACGTAGCCGTTGCGGTCGTCGTCTCGGCCGTTGCCGGGGATTTCGTCGCGGTTCACCCAGATGTTGGCCACCAGGTCCTCGTGGTCGAGGTCGATGCCGTTGTCGATGCTGGCGATGACGATGGTGTCTCCGTTCGTGGTTACCCCGCCGGTGGTGACGTCCCAGGCGGGCTGCACGTTGTAGTCGGCCCCGGTTTCCCCACCGATCTGTCCGGTGTTGAAGAATTGCCACTGCTGGGGGTAGCGGGGGTCATTGGGGCGCCGCCGCATGGTCAGCCGGTAGTTGAGCTGTACGTTCACCACCCCGGCTTCCCGGCCGTAGTCGGCCCGCAGCTGCTTTTCGGAGTGCTTTGCCCAGTCGAAGGTGACCAGGTAAGTATTCAGGTTTTGACCAAGGGGCTTCCAGGCGGCGATTTCCCGGTGACTCCGGATCCAGGCCTTGGCTTCCGTCCTGCTCTCCAGCTGGACGATCAGCTGCCCCTGCCCGTAGTCCAGTACCTGGGCACCGAGCGCGGCGCAGCCGAGCAGGGCCAACAGGAGCAGGAGGCGGGAACGGGACATATGGAGTGGTTACGGACCCGGACAAAATACGGGTTCCGCCGTCGACCCAGGTGCCGAAGGGTAACAATGACTGCTGCCTTGCCGTTCGCCGGCACCCGCGCCCGCCGCCTAGCCCAGCGTCCGCCGCCAGAGGGCCCGCACCACCACGAGCAGGAGGAGGAAAACGGCAACGACGTACTGCACCTTCCAACTGCCAAGGTCCAGCAGTCCGCTGCGGTCCACCGCCCACAGCAGCAGGGCGGTGACGGCCACCAGCCCCACCAGCCCGGCCAGCCGGCCGAAGCCCGGAAGGGTCACCAGCGCAATGCGGCGGTGAATAACGTAGGCCGTGTAGAAAAAACTGGCCACGGGCACCACCTGCAGCACCACATCGGGCGCCACGGCGGCCGCCCCGCCCACCGACCACTGATAGGCGCTCAGTCCCAGGGAAAGGGTAGCGGGCACCGCCACCAGGTACAGCAGGGCACTATAGAGGTAGTTCCAGGGCGGCAGGTGGTCCTCCTCGGGCTCCATCCAGCCCGCCAGGAAGGCGGCTACGGGCACGAGCGTAAAGTAGAATACCACCTCGGTCGGGTGCTCGGCGGCTAGGCGGATGAAGTCAGGTAGGGTCATGGGGCGCTAAGGTTGTGTGGATTTTGCGCTTCTGGACGAAAACGAGGTATTTTTTCTCTAGGCAAGGCGGTAAAAGCGGATCGTAGAACCCTCTACGAAGCCGTTTATGGCAACGCAGCGTAGGGGGAAAAGACCCGTTTGCAGGCCGAATGGTAAAGTCCACACAAGCTTAGGGTAATTCGTCAATCCACTGCCAGGGGAGGAGGCGGGAGAGGTTGAGGCGGAAGGAAACGCGGTCGAGGAGGTTGCCCCGCTGCTCCAGCAGCCCCCGGGTGTCGGCGTCGGCCAGCAGGGGGACGAAGAGGCGGAACTGGTCCTGGAACAGGTTGACGGACAGCCCCCCTACCCAGCGGACGGCGTTGGACTGGGCGCTGCTCAGGGTGGGGCGGTAGCCGTAGGCCCCGGCGTCGAGGAAGACCCCGATCGGGCCGGGGAAGGGTAGGTCGCCGTCCAGGTTCACAGCGGCCAGGTAGTCGTTGCTGCGGCCGAAGGGGAAGGCCGCGGCTACCGGTGCGCGGAAGCCACCCTGCCGCTCCCCGAGCTGCTGCTGGTACCAGCCATCCTGGCTGCGGCCCAGGTAAAGGTCGTCGTAGGCGTAGTCGCTGGCGGCGTTGTCGACGAGCGACAGGCTGACGGAGGGGGCCGTGTTACCCTCGCGCAGGTCGTGCTGCAGGAAGTAGCCGCCGAATAACCGCCAGCGGAGGAATTTGTCCGCTTGGTACTGGTAGCCGCCGGTGAGGGTAGCGTCCAGTCGCAGGTAGTCGGCGGCGGGGAACTGCTGCGCGCCCCCGTTGCGGTATTCCAGCTGGACGCCGTAGGCGACGGGATTGATCTCCCGCTCCACCCGGGCCGCGTAGCCCGCGCGCAGGAAATGGGTGGTGAGCGTCTCGGCCCGGTCCAGCAGCACGCCCCCGTCGCCAAAGTCGGGGCGGCGGCGGTCCAGGCGGATGAGCTGACTGTACAGCCGACTGCTGCGCTGACTGCTGGCCGGATGATCAAGGTAAAAATCACTGCGCAGCGCCCAGCGGTCGTAGCCGTACAGGCGGTCCACGGCTGGAGGATCGAAGTCACTGAAGCGCTGCACCCCGCCGCCCACGACCACCTGCTGCAGCCACTCCGCGGGGCGCACCACCCGGTAACGGGCACCGGCGAAGCCCGCCAGCTCCTTGCTCGCGAAGCCGTAGAGCGGGGCCACCAGCCACTCCAGCCGCCGGGGCTCCAGGGTGCGGTTGTGCAGGGCCAGGCCCGCCAGCACCCCGTCGTTCTCGTTGAAGCCGAGCAGGGGGGAGACGAACAGCTGCGGCCGCTCGCTGGCGGCGTCGGTGATGAGGGCCAGTTTCGGCGGGGACAGGCCGGGGGAACGGTCGGCGGACCGGGCCGCCCGGTTGAATTCCCCGGCCGTGGTGGAGGTCATGGCGTCGCGTACGTAGTCGTCTACCCCCAGCGGGGCCAGGGCGGCGAAGAAGTCGGTCGGGCGGGGGTGGCGGAACTTCCAGGCCGCGTAGTAGTCGCGGAAGGCCGCGTCCAGGGCTTCCGTGCCCACCCTTTCCTCTACGGCCTGCAGCACCAGTTCCGGCTTGCTGTAGGCGGAGATCCAGTAGTTGAAGGCACTCAGTTGGTCGATCGGGGTGTCGGGGGCCTGGTCGCGGCCCAGCCGGGCCAGGTAGTGGTAGGCCAGGGCGTCTGTCTCGACCTCCCGGCCGGGGATGACCTGCTGCCGCCCCCGCCGTTCGGGGTAAAATTGCCGGGTGTAGCGGCCCTCGTAGTAGCTGTTCAGTCCCTCGTCCATCCAGGGGTGGTCGCGTTCATTGCTGCCCAGGATGCCGTAGAACCAGTTGTGGCCGATCTCGTGGGCCAGTACCTCGTCGAGGCCGTAGGCGGTGTAGCTGCGGCCGATGACGGTGATCATGGGGTACTCCATGCCGGCGCCGGCGCTCAGGGCGCTCTGCACCCCGGTCACCTGGGGGTAGGGGTAGGGACCCAGGTGGTCGGAGTAGAAGCGCACGGCCCGCTTGAGGTAGTCGGTGGCGTCTTTCCACAGGGCGGCTTCGGTTTCCGTGAAGAAGGCCCATACGTCGGCGGGGCCGCGGGTGCCGGGGGAATCCGCCAGTTCCAGGGTGTCGTGGAGTACCATGAAGCGCTTGTCAGCAAACCAGGCGAAGTCGTGTACGCCCTTCGCCGTATAGGTCAGGGTCTTGCGCTCCGCGGCGCTGGGGGGGAAGGACTCGTCGACGTAGCCGGACGGAAGGTCACGGCGGCCGGCCAGGGCACGGCGGGTGCTGTCGGCCCGCGCCAGCAGCCATGCCCGTTCTTCCTGGTCCTGCAGCACCCCGGTGGCGGCCACCACGTAGTTGGCGGGCAGGTCGAGGGTCACGCGGAAGCTGCCGAATTCGCTGTAGAATTCCCCCTGGTCGAGGTAGGGCATGGGGTGCCAACCGTCGCGGTCGTAGACGGCGGGCTTGGGGTACCACTGGGTGAGCTGGTAAGACTCCCCCACGTGGCCCAGCCGGCTGAAGCTCTCGGGGATCTTCACCCGGAAGGGGGTGGTGATGGCGGCAGTGGCCCCGGGCCGCAGGGGCTCGTTCAGGTAGAGCACCCCGACGTCGGGATCCGCGGTGTAGGCGAAGCGGGCGGGGTGGCTGTCCACGCGGAAGTCGAGGCTGTCCAGGGTGCCGCGGGCCGCGGGCGGCGCGAAGTGGAAGTCGGTACTCCTGTTGCGCAGCTGCTGGCGAGCGAAGGCGGTATTGTCGCCGCTGAAGGCCCGCGGCCAAAGGTGGAAGACGATGGAGTCGAGGGCGCGGGGGGCGTGGTTGATGTAGCCCAGCCGCAGCTCGGCGTGGAGGACGTGGTCGCGGTCGTCGAGGCGGGCGTTGATGCCGTAGTCGACCGACTGCTGGAAATATTGGCCGTCCTGGGCCAGCAAGGGGCCTGCCAGGAGGAGCAGGAGAATTAGGCGCATGGGTATAGTTAGGCTACAGGAGTTCACCGCTGAATCCGAAGGGCAGCAGGGTGGTGGCCCGCTCGAAGACGTAGACCGGTCCGCCCTCCCCGCGCAGGATGAGCCGCAGGCTGTGGCCGAAGCGGCTTTCGTGCTCGCTCAGGATCTGGCGGCAGGAGCCGCAGGGGCTGGCCGGGGTGTCGAGTACGCGGCCCGGGGCCTGGACGGTAATGGCCATGGCCACCACCGGCATACCGGGCCGCAGGCTGGCCGCGGCGGCCATGGCGTTGGGCTCGGCGCAGATGCACATGGGGTAGGCGGCATTCTCGATGTTGCCGCCGGTCACCACGGTGCCGTCCTCCAGCCGGGCGGCGGCGGCCACCCGGAAGTTGGAGTAAGGGGCGTAGCTGGCCGGCAGGGCGCGGGTGGCGGTGGCCAGCAGCTCGCGGTCGGCGGCGGGCAGTCCCGCAGGGTCCGGAAATTCGGTGTAGGAAACGGTAAGTTGCTTCTGGGTCATGACGGTCTGGCAGGGCGGGCTAAGCTACGCAACGCGGGGCGTACCGGACCTCGAAGTGTTGACTGGTGTGGCCGCACGGCCTTCGAGCGTCCCCCTCACCGCGCGCCACCGGAAAAAACCACCGAGGCACGGAGGTGCACTGAGTGGGTCGTCGGGCCTGTGGCCCGGCGTGGCATTCGGTACCGGCCGGAGCTTCCACACGCCACGTGGAAGAGGGAAAAAGTATCTCCTAAATCACCTCGGCCATCCCCCCGGACCTCGAAGCGTCGCCTGGCGCAGCTACAGGACCTTCGAGCGTCCCCCTCACCGTGCGCCACCGGAAAAACCACCGGGGCACGGAGGTGCACTGAGTGGGTCGTCGGGCCTGTGCCCGGCGTGGCATTCGGTACCGGTCGGTGCTTCCGCACGTGGTGCAACTGCCTGAAGACAACTCCCAGATCACTACGGCCATCCTCCCGGACCTCGAAGCGTCGCCCGGCGCAGCCGCACGACCTTCGAGCGTGCCCCTCACCGCGCCACACCGAGCAAACCACCGAGGCACGGAGGTGCACTGAGTGGGTCGTCGCGCCTGTGCCCGGCGTGGCATTCGCTACCGGCCGGTGCTTCCACACGCCACGTGGAAGAGGCAAAAGGCATCCCCCAAATGACCACGGCCATTCCCCGGACCTCGACGACTCGCCCGCCTTAGGCGTAGTACACTACCGCCGTCGCAATACGGCAAATCGCTAACCCGGTACGAGAAAAAGGCGGCACGCCTCTTCTCTCTGGTGAAGCTCGGCGCTGTCCGGGTGTTCCTTTTCACGTATTTTCAAACAAACTATATAATGTTTAAACATTCTCTTGCTTTCCGCGAAACATTTCCACCAGGGACGGTATGTAAGAAGAGGAAGGTGTCAATTTTTCAGGTAAAGCGAATATCATGAGATTACTTTTTCTTCTGACAGTAGGCCTGCTTGCTTTTGTGCTGCCACTGAAGGCCCAACAAGATACCGTGCAGGTAGAGCAAGAAAAGAAGGTTTATAACATCCTCATCCCTTTTCTCAGGATAACTAAAGATCCGGGTCTGAATAATGCAAGAACAAAAAAAGACCTGGAGTATACCAGTAACATCGAAGAATCAGGGACCACGGAGGAAGAGGATTATCTACGGATAGGAGGGGCCTTGCGCTACAACTATATCTATACCCATTATGAAGGAGAAACCTTCCCTTTAGGTGCTGCGTTAAGAAACGATTTTACCATGGACACCTGGCGGTTAAATGTGAAAGGGCAGAATAACGGTATACTCCTTTCTTTTGAATACCGCTTCTATCCTACTTTCAATACCCATTTTATCCAGCACGGCTGGCTGGGTTACAATTTTACCGACAAAGACCAACTCCAGGTAGGGGTAACACAGGTTCCTTTTGGAAATTTAAAATATGCTTCCCACTCCTGGTGGTTTCAGACCCCTTATTATGTCGGGCTGGAGGATGATTACGATATGGGACTGAAGTGGCACAGGCAAATACCAAACTGGGATTTCCATCTTGCTTACTTTTTGCTGTATGAGCCAAGGGGTACTTCAGAGCCCTCTTTCGGTGCATTGTCTGCAGCGCGCTATTCTTACGATGTAGTGCCTGTACCCGGAGAAAGTAACCTGGAGCGTAACCAGTTTAATGTCCGGGCCGTGCGCCATCTGGGTAACACAAGTGTAGGGGTGTCCCTGCAGCGGACCGGGATATTCAACCTGGTAACTGAAAATGTGGGCAACCAGTTTGCCGGATCCCTTCACCTGGATGGCACCTACAACCGCTGGAACCTGAATGCCGAATATATTTATTACAATTATTCTAATGTGAAGAACGATGCTGGGGAGGAGTTGAAGGTCGTTCAAATGGGCGCTTACGGCTTCGGCACCTACGATGTGGCGGCAGAGGCCTCCATGTATGTAGTCGGACTGAGTTATTCGATCCCTGTAAAATGGGGCCCGGTTTCCAACGTGACGGTATACAATGATTATACCTATACCCAGAAACACAAATCCGTAGAGATAAACGGGCGGCAGTTCGGCTTTCAGCAAACCCAGCAAAATGTATTCGGCGCCTTGATTACGGCAGGTAGCGTGTATACCTATGTGGATTTAGCCATGGGGCAAAACCACCCCTGGATCACCAACGACTTCGGGGGGGCGGATTTGGGCGTAGGAAACCTTGAGGATGTTAGTGAGCCCATGTCCGACACGAACCCGCCGGATGAAAGCCCGGAGTGGAATACACGCTTCAACATCAATATTGGATACTACTTTTAATAATTTATAAATGGTAGGAAAAGACAAGCAGGAGAACCCAACTCCAACCGAAGGACTCAAAGAAACCAAGAAGCTCTTTGATATCCATGGCCCGGTATTCTGGCCGGCAGCTGTGATTATTGTGTTGTTTATTGCAGTGACGCTAGTGGTGGGAGAGCCTATGAAACAGGTATTTGCTGATATTCAGGAGGGGATATCTGGTTTTGCTGGTAGTTTCTTTGTACTGTTGGTGAATTTATTCTTGTTTTTCACGCTCTACCTTGCCTTTAGCCGCTTTGGAAAGATTCGTCTGGGAGGGAAAAATGCAGAGCCAGAATTTAGCACCCTGGCCTGGTTTGCCATGCTCTTCAGTGCGGGCATGGGCATTGGTATCCTGTTTTGGAGTGTGGCAGAGCCTATTTATCATTTTCAGTCTCCGCCGATCAGTGGGGTAGGCGAAACTAGAGAGGCAGCCATAGAGGCTATGGGTTTTACCTATCTGCACTGGGGCCTGCATGCCTGGGGAATTTATGCATTAGTGGGCATGGCCCTCGCCTTCTTTTCGTATAACCGCAAGCTGCCACTCACCATTCGCTCCGTCTTTTATCCCATCCTGGGGAAACGAATTTATGGGTGGCCTGGAAATCTAATTGATGTGCTGGCAGTGGTAGCCACCCTTTTTGGCCTGGCCACCTCCCTGGGGCTGGGCGTAAAGCAGGTAAATGCGGGGCTGAACTACCTTTTTGGAATAACCGATTCTCCCCTCACCCAGGTAATTCTTATCGGTATAATTACCGTGATGGCGACAGCCTCTGTAGTGTTAGGAATTGATAAAGGGGTACGGGTGCTTTCCGAATGGAACATTCGTATTGCTGCAGTTTTTCTCCTCTTTATGATCATTCTGGGCCCCACGCTCTTTATCGTCGATTCCTTTACCCAAAATACTGGTTATTACCTTCAGAACTTCTTTACCCTTGGCTTTTGGACTGAGTCTTACCAGCAAAGCGATTGGCAGAATAGCTGGACGGTATTTTACTGGGCCTGGTGGATCAGCTGGTCACCATTCGTGGGCATGTTTATTGGCCGGATTTCACGCGGCCGTACGGTGCGGGAGTTTGTGCTGGGGGTATTAATCGTGCCGACCATCTTAACCTTTTTATGGTTATCTGCCTTTGGTGGGTCGGCTATTTTACTGGAACTGACCGGAAGCGATGTGATCTCTGCGGCCGTAACGGACAATGTAGCAACGGCCCTTTTCGTACTGCTGGAGCAGTACCCCTTTTCCTTTGTTACGTCTTTGGTAGGGGTATTATTGGTCACCAGCTTTTTTGTTACCTCTTCTGATTCCGGTTCGTTGGTTATTGACAGTATTACATCGGGGGGTAAGCTGGATGCTCCGGTAGGACAGCGTGTTTTCTGGGCCTTTACCGAAGGAGGCGTTGCTGCGGTTTTGCTGATTGGCGGCGGACTGGGAGCTTTACAAACCGCCGCCATCACCACAGGCCTTCCTTTTGCCCTGGTGCTGCTGGTGATGTGTTACAGCCTGTACCGGGGACTGAAAACGGAGCTGTTACAGGAGGAGGAGCTTCAGAAGGAAAAAGATAAACGCGGTTATGAGAAAACGCTTTCCGACCTGGTAACACGCCATCAGAAAAAGAAAGCAGAAACGAATAAACAGGAATAGATATGGAGATTAAAAAGCTATGTATTTTCCTCGATTTAACTGGGATGGATGCGGTAATGATTCGCTACGCCTCCTTCTTGGCTGATCTGCTCAAAGCGGAAAAGACCTTCTTTGTTCATGTGTTTGAATCCACCGAATTGCCGGGCGAAGTGTCTACGCTTTTTCCTGAATTGGATGAGCCTATCGACCAGGTGATAGAAGAGGAACTGGTCGACCAGGTAAACAGGGAGTTTTCCTGTACCAGCTGTGCAAAAGAGGTGAGGGTACAGAATGAAGACTCCATTCCTGTTCTTCTGGAATGGGCGCAATCAGAAGACGTAGACCTAATGGTTTTGGGAAACAAGCGAGCCATTAAAGGCAGCGGCACTTTTGCTCGTAAAATAGCCAAGCTATCCTATACGTCTGTTTTACTCCTTCCTGAAACCGCCCGACCCAGTGTAGATAAAATACTGGCCCCCATTGATTTTTCCCAGTTTTCCCGGGTTGCTTTTCGCCAGGCCAAACATATCGCTGATCTCCGGCAGGCAGAGCTGATTTGCCTGCATGTCTATAAACTCCCTACGCAATATTTTCCTTTTCTGTCGGCTACAGATAAAAAATTGAAGGATTCTACTGAGAAGCACATTAGCAAAGAGCTGGAAAAGTTTTTAGGCAAACTAAAACTTGATGATGGAAAAGCCCGCTGCGAACCGCTTATTGACGAAAAAGGAGATGTAGCCCGTACCATCTATGACTTTGCCGTAACCAATGCCGTCGACCTCATCGTACTGGGGCCAAAAGGCGGCTCTCATGGAGAGTACATTTTGATGGGGAGTGTCTGTGAAAAGCTGATGAATTACAACAACAACATCAAAATGCTGATCGCCAAGGATAAAAAGGAACATGAGAGTCTACTTTCCGAGATTTTCGGTGGATAAAAGCATGAAATAGCACCGGGCGGATTCAGCTTGGTATCCCCTGCGGATTTGTTTAACTGCCATATGCGGTGTGCTACATCTAACAGGCCTATGTTTGGAATAAACGACCTCCCAAAGTTTTTTTTAGCCTTTTTTCTTGTCCTTCCCGTGATTGCATTTCTGCACGAGTCAGGACATGTATTTTTTGCCTGGTTAATGGGCGGCAAAAATATTAAGGTTAGTATTGGTACCGGAGATGTCGTGTTTCGCCTGGGTATGCTTGAAGTTCGCAGGTATTTCTTTTGGTATGGAGTATGTACTTTTGAGAACCTGAAACGTAACAGGCGCTTTAGTAATATTCTTATCTTTTCAGGGGGTGCATTATTCAATGCCATATCAGCAGTAGCCGTCATCCTGTTAATAGAGAATAACTGGCTGGAGCCAACTATATTCACCTATCAGTTTACTTATTTCTCTTTTTATTACATATTCTTTGCCCTCCTGCCTATGCCATATCCCGGAGGAAACTATAGCGATGGGAAGGTAATTCTTGACCTTGTCCGTAATAAAACAGAGGTCGTAAGCCACAAAACCTACCGGATACAGTGGAACAAAGAAAAGGAGCGTTGGCTTGTACTGGATCATAACAAAAACCTTGTTCAGGCTTTTGAGGAGGAAGAACAAGCCTTAAAAAAAGCCCAGGAGGTGGCACAAAAGAACCGCCCCAGCCGACTGCTTAACAGTATAGACGGGAAAGAAGTAGAAGTGCATAATTACCCAAGATTACCATTGTAGTAAGGCTTAGGTGTACCCGGCGTAGTACGCAGTTACGGTTGGATGGAAGTGGCGCGGGACTCCAAAGTGTCGCCTACCGCAGCTGCACGTCTTCCGCGGCGTGGACGAACAGCACGTTGCCGATCTCGTCGTAGCCGGCGAAGAGGTCCTTCTTCATTCGCTTGAGAGCCTCGTCGCGGAAGCCGAGGATGACCAGGTCGGCCTCGCCGGATTTACTGGCGATGACGCTGCGGCTGTCGGTGTTGTCGAGGCGGCCGAGCACCTCGATGTTGTTGCGGCTGATGGGCAGCTTGCCGGTTTCGATCAGGTCGTAGAGGCGCTGCTGCTCGGCGGCGAGCTTCGATTCCTCGAAGACGGCGAACAGCTTTATCTCGGCATTTTTCCAGTCGCTGTGGCCGGTCATCACGTAGGCCAGCAGGATCATTAGATTGCTGCTTTCCAGGTGGGCGCGGGTGATCCAGATGTGGATGGTGCGTTTGAGACCGAAGCCCCGCTCCGACAGTCCCAGGATGCCGATGTTGAAGTCGACCGACTTGATGAGCTTGAAGTTGTCGATGATGTCGTCGAGCCCTTCGCCGCCCCGCTTGGAGTACTCCAGCAGCAGCAGGTTGTTCTCCGTGCCGGCGATGCCGGGGAACTGAATGATCTGGGCGATGGCCGAGGTATAGGAGGGCGACACGATGGTGTCCACGTAGATGCGGCTGTCGGTGGCCTCGGCCATGCGGATGATGCGCTGCTTGGTCACCGCGGCGGCCTCGGAGGTTTCGTGGCTCAGGTAGCCGTTGATGTAGTGGAGGTAGGTGCCGAAGCCGTACTTCTGCGACAGCCACCGCAGCAGGTCAAAGGCCCCCAGGCGGGTGAAGGTAGCGTCGCTGACGGCGATCACGCTGGGGCGCCAGCTCTTCTTTTCCTCCTTTTCGGCCTTCTGGAGGAAGATCTGGATGCGGCGGCTGACCTGGAAGATCACCCCCTGGAAGATGAGGGCCAGGCTCCGCTTGTCGGGATTGCTGTGGGTGATGTACAGGTACAGCAGGCCAATGAGCACCACGGCCGCGGCGGCGTAGGTGGAGTTCATGAAGAACATCAGCCCGAAACAGGCGATGGCCCCGAAGAGGGAGACGTACCACTTGGAGCGGAAGGTGGGACGGTAGCTCGGATCGGCGGCGAAGTGGTTGAGGAAGCTGATGAGACAGAGCGAGCCGTAGGTCACCATGAAGAACATGGAGATGATCTCGGCCACGCTGTCCAGGGCCCCAAGCAGGATGAAGAAGGCGGCCACCACCACGGTGATCAGGCTGGCGTTGTAGGGCTCGTTGCGGGCGCCCTTGCCCCGGGCCAGGAACTGGTTGATGCCGGTGGCCGGGAAGATGTTGTCGGCGGCGATGGCCTGCAGGGTGCGAGGGGCCACCAGAATGGAACCCAGGGCCGAGGAGATGGTGGCCGCGGCCAGTCCCAGGGGGATGATCCACCAGCCCTGCCAGGCGATGTCGGCCATGATCAGGTTGCTGGTGTCGGCCAGGGCCTCGGGGGGAGCGCTGTCGGCCAGTTTCCAGGCCATGAATATGTAGACGATCATGCCCCCGATGGTGGCGGCCAGTGTACCGCGGGGGATGGAGCGGCCGGGGTCGCGCAGGTCGCCGCTCAGTCCCACCCCGGCCGTCATACCGGTAAAGGCGGGAAAGATGATGGCGAAGACGGTAAAGAAGCTCAGTTCGGGGATCACCGGGGCGGCGGGCACGGGTGCCGGGGGCGGCGCGGCGCGCATTACCTCCTCGGCGCCGGGGTAGTAGGCTTCTTCCAGTGCGCTGTCGCGGGCCGCGGGGGTGGTGTCGGCCACCGCGTCGCCCGCGCGGTCGAAGAATTCCACCTCGTGAGTGCGGGCGTAGTCGGTGGTGCCCACGAAAAAAGCCAGCAGCGAAAGGGCCAGGGTGGCCACTACGAAGTAGAGCACCTTGACGCCCAGGTCCGCCCCCTTGGTGAGGATCAGCAGGGTGAGCAGCAGCAGGGCCGGAATCCCGATCGTCTGGGGGTAGCCCAGTAGTTGGTCCACCCAGGGCAGGAGGACGTAGGTCTCCCGTACCCACTCCAGCAACGGCTTGAAAGCCTCGGTGAAGGCCATGATGTAGAAGGCCACCGAGATGGCCTGCGACATATACAGCGCGATGCCGATGGTGGAGCCGATCACCAGACCGAAAGAGCGGCTGATGATGTAGTACTCCCCACCACCCTCCACCTTCTGGTTGGTGGCGATCTCGGCGATGGCCATGGCCGTGGGGATGGTCACCGCGTGCCCGATCAGGATGATCCCGATCGTTCCGGCAAGCCCCACCATGCCCACCGCGAAACCGAAGCGGAGGAACATGATCGCCCCCAGGATGGTCGAGATGGCCGTAAAGAATACGGGAGCCGTGCCGAATTTCTGCTTGTTCATGGATTTAGCCCGGGGAGGCTCCTTCGACCAGGTAGAGGTAATCGGCCAGGATGTCTTCCACCTGCTGCCGCAGTTCGGCGTCGTCCTGGTTCCTCAGCTGGAGGAGGAGTTGCTGGGCGATGTACTGGCCGCGGCGGTTGTCATAGTCATAGCTGTTGGCCAGGGTCTGCTGGTCGAGGCTGGCGAAGTAGTCGAGGCGGTCGGCGGTGTTCTCGGCCAGTTGCAGGACGACGTCCCGTGCCCGGTCGATGTTGCCGGTCTGGAAGTAGGGGGCCAGCATCGTGAAGGCCTCGAAGTAGAACGGGAAGTTCATGTTCGGGAAAGCCTCGAAGTACTTGTCGCCGACCTCCAGGGCCCGCTCGACGTCGCCGCGGCGCACCAGTTCGTTCATGGTGCGCAGCATCACCAGCTGCATCGACTGGATGGCCGGGGAGTAGCTGGTGTTGACGTGGGTATTGACCTGGTCGAAGTTGCCCCACAGCCATTCGTTCATGATGAGGTTGTAGTTCTTGTCGACGTCGATGCCCCCCAATGCGGTATTGCCCTGGGCCTGGACGGCCTGCTGCTCGGTGGGGGTGCGGGTAGCGGTGAGCTGGAGGGCCAGCCCCTCGAGCTGCATGTAGTCCTGGAGTCCGAGGAACTTCGAAGGCTGGGCCGTCACGGCGAAGTAGATGGGCCGCTTGTAGTAGTTCGAGTTGATGATGTCCAGGATGGCGATCTCGTCCTTCTGCAGGGAACGGGGGTCGATCTGGATGGGGATGCTCTGCACCACGGGCTGGCCGGCGGGGGTGAGCCAGGGGGCCTGGGCCAGGCGGCCCGGATCGACGCGCAGGCTCACGTTGCAGGTGGAGTAGGTCGTCTCGATGATGCGCCCGCCCTGGGTGGCCAGGTTCTTGTCGGTGGCCAGCTCGTTCATGAACTCCTCCAGGCTCACCTGGGGGCCCTGGTCGCAGGGGGCGTCCGGATTGCGGGGGTTGTAGTACTGGATCTGGTTGCGCAGCCGGCCGCGGAGCTGGTCCTCGGTGAGCTGGAGGTCGATGACCGGTGAATCGTTCATCTGGTAGCGCAGCAGGTCGATGTACCAGTCCACGGCGATGAGGCTAAGGTTCACCACCCGCACGTCGGTGCGGATGCCCTCCACCTCCTGGGCGTACCAGAGGGGGTAGGTGTCGTTGTCGCCGTAGGTGAAGATGATGGCGTTCTGGTCCACCGACTCCAGGAAGTTGTGGGCGTAGTCGCGGGCCGCAGTATGCTGGGAGCGGTTGTGGTCGTCCCAGTTCTGGCTGACCATCACGATGGGGGCCGAGAGCACCAGGGCCGCGGCGCCGAGGGCGGCCACCGTGCCGCGGGCGCGGAACTGCCGCTTCACGAACTCGTAGAGGGCCGGTACGGCCATGCCCATCCACATACAGAAGACGAAGAAGGAGCCCACCAGTACGTAGTCGCGCTCCCGCGGTTCATTCGGGGGCTGGTTGGTGTAGATCACGATGCCGATACCAGTGATGACGAAAAGCGTCAGCAGGGCCAGGAATTCCTCCCCGCGCTTGCCGGAATGCCAGAAGAGCCCCAGCAGGCCAAAGAGGAAGGGGAGCAGGAAGTAGGTATTGCGGGCCGGATCGTTGCGGAAGTCCTCGGGCAGCTCGTCGAGGTTGCCCAGCCGCAGCTCGTCGAGGAACTTGATGCCGGTGATCCAGTTGCCGCTGCTCTTGTCCCAGGAGAAGTAACCCTGGTCGCCGTTCTGCCGGCCGCTGAAGTTCCACATGAAGTAGCGCCAGTACATCCAGCCCAGCTGGTAGTTGACCATGAACTTCAGGTTGTCGGCCATCGATGGGCGGCCGTAAGGGAGGGGCTGGGAAGGGTCGAGCCCGAGCCACCGCTTGTAGAGGCCGGGGCGCCCCTGGGTGCCGTCGGCCATACGGGGGAAGAGCATCTGCTTGTCCTCCTCGTAGCGGGGGGTGATCTTGTAGTTGGTGTATTCGTAGCGGCCGTCGACCAGTCCGTAGCGGTCCTCCACGTCGGTGGCGATGACCTGGGCGTCGAAGTGGGGGCCGAAGACCAGACTGCGCTCGCCGTACTGCTCGCGGTTCAGGTAGGGCAGCAGGCTGGTGACGTTGTCCGGGTTGTTCATGTTGACCGGCGTCTTGGCCTCGGCCCGGATCACCACCACCGCGATGACGCTGTAGGCAATCAGGATGGAGGCGATGCCCATGGCCGCCAGCTGCACGCCCTGGTCCTGGTGGCGGTGGGCGTAGCGGAAGGCGAGGTAGAGCAGGCCGCCGTAGGCCAGCAGGGTGGGTACGATGCCGATGTGGACGGGCAGCCCGCTGTTCACCAGCCCGATCTCGAACCAGTGCCAGACGGAAGGCACGCCGATGATGACCAGCGTCTGGATGATGCCGATCATCAGGACTCCGGTGCCGGCGGCAACGATGAACTGCGCCCACTGCGGCAGTTTGCGGCCTCCCAGGAAGTAAGTGGCACCCGCGACCGCGCCAATCCCCATCAGCTTGGCCGTAAAGGAAGCCGACGTAAGGAGGATGCTGGCCGCGAAGAGGTAGCCCACGATCTTGCCCACCCGGGTGAGGAAGAGCTGGCCCCGCTCGCGCAGGTAGAACAGGATGGTGATAAAGGGCAGCACCAGGATGCTGAGCAGGTGGACGCCGCTCGACAGCCCAATACAGAAGATGCTGAAGATGAGCCAGCGGTAGGCCACGTGGTCGCGGTCGGACGGGGTGGTGTAGTACCGCATGGCCGCCCAGACGGTCATACAGGTGAAGAAGAACGAAAGGGCGTAGACCTCACCCTCCACCGCCGAAAACCAGACAGAGGTGGTGAAGGCGGCCGCCAGACCAGCCACCAGTCCGCCCCCGGCTACGGCTACTACCTGTCCGCCACCCACCTCGGCGCGGTCGTCGCGGCCGGTAAGGGAAAGCAGGCTCAGGCGAATGGTCGACCACGCCACGAAGGTGGCCCCGAAGGCCGTGGAGAGGGCCGACATGCCGTTGACGAAAGCGGCAATGAAGGAGGGATCGTCGGAAAGCAGGTCGCCGAGGCCCGCAAAAAGCCGGCCGATGAGCAGGAAGAGGGGTGCCCCGGGGGGGTGGACGACCTCCAGCTTATAGGCGCCGAGGATGAATTCCCCCACGTCCCAGAGGCTGCCCGTACGCTCTACGCTGAGCAACAGGACGGTCGCCGTAATAATGAAAACGACCCAGCCGGTGAGCTGGTGGAGGCGGTGAAGTTTACCCATGACGGAAAGCTTGGAAAAAGTCGAAACGCCGCAAAGCTAAGAATAATTAGGGCGCAGCGCGGGCCCGTCTGCCAGCCTGCTTTTCGGCCGCGCACTTACCGCCAGTCGAAGCCGAAAGCGGCAGGTCCCATTGACCAAATTCTGGCTCGATGCCCTCTAACCCAGGCCGCAGGCCGTCTAACCCTAGGCCGCAGGCCGTCTACCTCAGGCCGAAGGCCGTCTAATCCCTAAATCCAACTAAAATCCCCCCCAATCCCCCGATCCGGGTGCTCGCCGTCGCCATGAGCGGCCGTGAAATCCCAGTCGTAGGTATCCAGTTCCAGCAGCCCGGCGGTGAGCAGGTCGATGCAATGGCCGATGTCTTGCTGGCTGGCCATCTCGATGGTCTGGTGCATGTTGCGCAGGGGGATGGAGATGGCCCCGGCGATGCAGCCCTTCTTGCCGTACCGCTGGATGGCCGCCGTATCCGTGCCCCCGGCGGGCAGGAGCTCGAGCTGGGTCGGAATGCCCCCCCGCCCGGCCACCTCCTTGAGGTAGTTGACCATGCGGTAGTCCGAAATCACCGACCCGTCCAGGATCTTGATGGCCGCCCCCTCCCCGAGGCAGGTGACGCTCTCCCGGGGGGTGCTGCCCGGCACGTCGTAGGCAACGGTCACGTCGAGCCCGAAGCCGAAGTCGGGATCGATGTGGCCCACGCTGCCCATGGCGCCCCGCAGCCCTACCTCCTCCTGGACGGTGAAGGTGGCGTAGAGATCGTAGGGAAGTTCTTTACCCTTCAGCCGCCGCAGGGTCTCCAAAAGGATGAATACGGATACGCGGTTGTCGAGCGATTTGCCGGTGACGCAGTCGCCGATCTCGATGAGGTCGCGTTCGCGGGTGATGGGGTCGCCTACCGATACGAGGCGGTCCACCTCCTCCTTGGGCAACCCCAGGTCGATGAAGTAGTCGCTGATGGGCACCACCTTGTTGCGCTCCTCGGTCTTCATGATGTGGATGGGCTTGCTGCCCATGACGCCCACCAGGTCGCGGCGACCGTGGACCACCACCCGCTGGGCGGTAAGGGTCTTGGGGTCGAAACCACCCAGGGGCAGGAAGCGCACGAAACCCTTCTCGTCCACGTGGTTGACGATGAAGCCGATCTCGTCCATGTGGGCGGCCACCATCACCCGCTTGGGGCTGCGGCCCTGGCGGACGGCGATGACGTTGCCCATATTGTCGATACTGACCGAGTCGGCCAGGCCCCGAACTTCCTCCAGGACGAGGTTGCGGATGCGGCGTTCAAAGCCGGAAACGCCGGGGGTTTCGCAAATTCGCTTGAGCAGGTTCAGGTTATCCATCTGGGTTTTTTTCGGGGGAGGGCAAAAATAGGCTATTGTCCAAACAATATTTACGCGGGTGAACATGCACATCCGTCGCCCTGCCAACCCAACCGCACTATAAACTCCGTCCCGCCGTTAAGCGTACAGTTACTTCACTCCCTTCCCCCGGGTAAATACAGAACTCTATGGACAGCATCAAAATCCTTTGGGCCGACGACGAAATCGACCTGTTCAAGCCGCAAATGCTCTTCCTGCGCAAGAAAGGCTACGAGGTGGTCACCGTCACCAACGGACACGATGCCCTGGAAGAGGTGGAAACCGACAAGGAGATCGACATCATCTTCCTCGACGAGAGCATGCCCGGCCTGACGGGGCTGGATACCCTGGCCCGGATCAAGGAGATGCAGCCCTCCATCCCCGTGGTGATGATCACCAAGAACGAGGCCGAGGACGTGATGGAGCAGGCCATCGGCAGCCAGATCGCCGACTACCTGATCAAGCCCGTCAACCCCTCCCAGATCCTGCTCACCCTGAAGAAGATCGTCGACGAGAAACGCCTCGTGCG
This sequence comes from Neolewinella marina, assembly GCF_002631205.1. GTDB lineage: Bacteria > Bacteroidota > Bacteroidia > Chitinophagales > Saprospiraceae > Neolewinella > Neolewinella marina. The sequence goes on along the minus strand of NZ_PDLO01000008.1, from coordinate 158,834 downwards.
GGAGAAGACCACCAGCGACTACCAGCAGGACTTCCGCCAGCTGCTCATGCAGATCAACAGCGGACTGAACAAGGAGGAGTGGGTGGATATGTACAAGAAAATCATCAACTGGGAGCTCAAGCTGGACGACAGCAACAGCGACCAGATGGGGGAGATCCTGGCCGTGCAGAAGCGGGAAGCCAACGCCGAGTTCTCGAAGTACATCGAGCGCCACTACATGGACTGGGTGGAGGGCAACGACGCCCCCATCATGTCGCACAACCTGATGCGGGAAAAGGTCTTTCCCCACCTGAGCAAGGACCGCCCCACGGTGATGGTGCTGCTCGACAACATGCGCTACGACCAGTGGAAGGTGATCGAACCCTACATCACCGAGCTCTACCGCATCGAGGAGGAGGACTACTTCTACAGCATCCTGCCCACGGCCACCCAGTACAGCCGCAACGCCATCTTCGCCGGCATGTGGCCCGCCGAGATCGAGAAGCACTACAAGCAGTGGTGGTTCAACGACAGCGACGAGGGCGGCAAGAACAACCACGAAGCCGACCTCCTCGGCAAGCAGTTCGAACGCCTCGTCCGGAAGGCCGACTTCAAGTGGGACTACACCAAGGTGACCCGCACCAACTTCGCCCGGCAGATGCAGGACCGCGCCCTGGACTTCCTGAACAACGACTTCAGCGTCATCGTCTACAACTTCATTGACATGCTGAGCCACGCCCGCACCGAAATGGAGGTGCTCAAGGAACTGGCCGGCGACGAAAAAGCCTACCGCAGCCTCACCCGCAGCTGGTTCGAGAACAGCCCCCTGTGGGCCACCCTCCGCCGCCTGGCCGAGCGCGACATCACCCTGATCATCACCACCGACCACGGCACCATCCGCGTCAATACCCCCAGCCGGGTGGTCGGCGACCGCGATACCAGCACCAACCTGCGCTACAAGCTGGGCCGCAACCTCCAGTACGAGGCCAAGGACGTCCTGGAAGTGAGGGAACCCAAGGAAGCCAAGCTGCCCCGCCCCAACCTGAGCAGCAGCTACATCTTCGCCAAGGAGGACAAGTTCTTCCTCTACCCCAACAACTACAACTACTACCACAACTACTACCGCGATACCTTCCAGCACGGAGGCATCAGCCTGGAGGAGATTGTTTGCCCGGTGGTACGGCTCCGCACCCGCTAGAATGCGGCCTCAGGCCGCGCCAGTACAACGCGGCCTCCCGGCCGCGCTAGCACAATGCGGCCTCAGGCCGCGAAGTAGGAAGCGGTTTCCAACCGCGGACCAGCGAAAAGCGCCCATACACCAGCCAAAACTTGTACGCAATGTCGTACGTTTAAAGGGGAAAAGAGCACAAGTGGAAGCCATCACCGTATCCAAGTTCAGGTCCAACATGAAGCACTACCTGGACCTCGTAGAGGAATCTAGCGACACCGTAATCATTCCACGCAGCGGCAAGGATCGGGAGGGGGTTGTCCTGATGAGCCTATCGGAGTACAACGCTTTGATGGAGACCGTCCACCTAAAATCTTCTCCTGAGAATCACCGGCGATTGCTGGAGGGCATGCGGCAGGTAAGCGAAGGGCTTACCACCGTGAAGTCAATGGATGATCTTGATATGGCCAGATGACCATTGCCTTTACCGAAACCGGTTGGGAAGACTTCACCTATATGCTTGAGCGGGAGCGAAAGCTGGCTAAAAAGCTTCAAAAGCTAATCTGCGAAATTACCCGTCATCCCTTTGAAGGAACCGGCAAGCCGGAGGCGTTAAAGCATGAATTTGCGGGCTATTGGTCACGCCGTATCGATAAGCAGCACCGGCTCGTGTACCGTATTGTCGGGGAAGAAGGGGAAGAAAGAACCTGCTACATCATTCAGTGTCGGTTCCACTATGGCTAGGGCCGCGTGGTAGAACGTGGTTTTCAGCCGCGCCAGTACAACGCGGCCTCAGGCCGCGCGGTAAGCAGCGGCTTCTAGCCGCGGGGCCCCTATTTTCTACGGCCTGTCCCTCCTACACCCCACTCTTCATTAGCCTCAGCCCCCATTGTCAATCTCAACTCCCCACCCCCAAGTAACTCCTTGGCCGGGAACCAGAAGGTAGTAAGCGGCTTTCCGTTCAGCGTGGCCGACTGCACGTACTTGTTCTCGTAGGAGGCGTTTTCCGCCACGATCGTAAAGGTCTTGCCCCGGCCGTACCGCTCGCCCAGGTCGATCTCCACCCGTTCGTAGAGCGGACTGCCGATCTCGTACACGGGTTCCATAGCCGTGCCGCCGTCGGTCTGGAAGAGGCCCAGGGCCGACATCACGAACCAGGCGCTCATCTGCCCCTGGTCTTCGTCGCCGAGATAGGCATTGGAGACGCCGGAGCCGTAGTAGCGGTCCAGGATGTCGCGGTTCCACCGTTGGGTAAGCCAGGGGCGGCCGGCCCAGTTGAACAGGAAGCTGAAGTGCATCGACTGCTGATTGCCCTGGATGACGGGGAAATCCCAGTACAACTCGTTCGGGGCGTTGTAGCGCCAGGGGCTGCTTACCCGGAACCCGTCGTCCAGCCGCTGGACGAAGCGGTCGGCGCCGATCTTGTCGATCAGGGCAGGTACGTCCTGGGGCACGAAGAAGGTGAGTTGCCAGGCGTTGCCTTCCACGTACTGGTGGTTGCCGCCGGTCTTCAGGGGGTCGAAGTCGGCGTACCACTCGCCGCTGGAATGACGGAGCCGCGCGAAGCCCACCGTCGTATCGATGGCGTTCTCCCACCAGTAGGCGCGGTCCATAAACTCCCGGTACAGGTCCTCCTTGCCGAGGGCACCGGCAAACTGGGCCACGGCGTAGTCGTCGAAGGCGTATTCCAGGGAATTGGAGAAGCGGCCCCGGTTGTAGGGGACGTAGTGGTGTTCGAGGTAGGTCTCCAGGTCGCGGTTGCCGGCGAAGCCGTGACCTACGGTATCGCCCGGGGTGGTCTGCATCTTGTGGACGGCGGCGAAGGCCTTTTCGGCGTCGAAGTCCCGGATGCCCATCTGGTAGGCCCCCACGATGAGCGGGATTTCGTGCTCGGCAACCATCACCGGGATGTACTCCATGCCGGCCGGCCCCTTGGCCAGCCAACCGTTGGCGTCGTACATGGCGAGCTGGGAATTGACCCATTTGGACGACCACTCCGGTACGACAAGGTTCCAGAACTGGTTCAGGTTCCAGAAGGTGTTCCAGAAGGCGTCGCAGCCCAGGGCGACGGCCTCCGGATCCTCCAGTTGGCGGACGGTCTCCGTGGCGTCCACCCAGCTCCCGTCCACGTCGCTGAAGATGTTCCTGCTCACGATGGCGCGGTACATATTGGAGTAGAAGCGCACCTTCTCCTGGCGGTCGGGGGTGGTGATGGTGACCCGCCCGAGCAGGTCGTTCCAGGCGGTTACCTGCTGCTCGCGGACCGCGTCAAAGTCCCAGCCGTAGGGCTCACTGATCTCCGCCGCCAGATTCTCCTGGGCGTTCTCGATGCTTACGTATGACAGTCCGGTGCGCGTCTGCACCACCGGCTCTTCGGCGGTGTCGAACTCCAGGATGGCCACCACGTCCTCGGGCTGGTCCAGGACCAGCGAATCCCGGTTGCCGACCAGCACGGTATCCCCGGCACCCGGCTCACGACCGTCGTACCACACCCGGAACCGCTTGATCGGTTGGTCGAACTCGAGGACGAAATGGAGGATGTACTCCTGCTCAATGTCGTCCCAGGCCCGCTCCGCGTCGCCGTTTTCGATCATCTGCTTGCGGTAATACCGCTCGCCCCACACGCCGGGCGTCACCTGCCGGCTGTAACCCACGATCCGGTTAGGACCGTCCTGGGCCAGGAAGGCTTCCTCGATGCGATAGTCATACTCCGCGGGAATCTTGAGGTCGACCAGGATGCGCGACTGAGTATCCCCCGCCGGGTAGGTGTAGCGCTGAAAGCTGGCACGGGTCGTGGCCGTCAGCTCGGCGCGGATGTCGTAGTCGGCGAGCTGGACGGAGTAGTAGCCCAGCGGTGCCTCTTCGGTGGCCTTGTCGATGCGCGAACGGTAGCCGCCGTCCGGGTCCGTGGGGTCGCCCATCGTGGTTTGCAGGGGGCCGTTGGTGGGGAAGGTGCCCAATCCGGCCATGGTCCATTCGTGGACGTGGCTGAAGGTGCCCACGTTCTCAAAGGTGGGTTGGTAGCCGGCCTGCCACCCGGCGTTCTGGTTGTCCGGACTGATCTTCACCATCCCAAAGGGCATCCAGGGGCCCGGGGCGATCATCCAGCGGGAATGGCCGGTGCCGATGCGCGTGTCGACGTAGTCCGCGGGACGGTTGACCCGCTGTGGCGCCCTTTCAACCTGCCCGGCGGACAATGTCTTCCCGTCTACCAGGATCTCGTATGTTCCCTCTTGGAGGGCGCTCACCGCCGGCAGGGGAACTTCAAAGACGTGTCGCCCGTGGCTCACTCGTTCCCGGAAGACTTCCTGCCCGTCCAGCAGAACGGAAAGGAGGGGTGCGCCCTCCAGGTGTTGCACGTCGACGAGCAGGGGCTGCACGCGCCGGTCCCCGGCCTCGGTTTCGTAGTTGGCGGCCACCACGTCGTGGAGGAACAAGCCGGCAGGGGGTGCGAGTCGGGTCTGCTCCGGTCCCTTCAGGCTGAGGTAATCGAAGACCAGCCAGCTGCCGGTCAGACTGGTGACTTCGACGACGTTGCCGCCATCCCGCAGGTCCGCCGCGTCGAGCGTCATCACCAGGTTTTGCTTGCGAGAGCGGGTGCCGGTGCCGGTCAGGGCATCCTCGCTTTCCCCGGGTTCCAGCTGGAATTTTTGCACCCGGTCATTCACGGTAACGCGCACCAGGGGCGGGTCATCCGGACTGCAATCCAGGACGCCCACCACGAGTTGGTAGGCCACGGCATCCTGCGTCCCCGCCAGATTGAACAGCAGGTTCAGTTCGTGGGGACGGATGCCCGCCAGCCGTGAGGTGCCGCCCCAGTAGTCGACGGTGCCCGGCAGCACGTAGGGGAAGCTCCGGGCCAGGGTATCCTTCCCGAGGGCGAAGTAGCGGTCTTCCCAGCCGAAGTCGTTGGCCAGGAAGCCCTCGTAGCCGTCGGGGGCCAGGGCAAACTCCCGGGCGCTTCCGTCGGCTTCGCCGAGTTGCCAGATGGTGGCCTGGGCGAAAAGTGGCCCGGTAGACATTAGGAGTAAGGCAAGGGTAGATCGCAGCAGTAGGGGAAGCATCCCCGAATGTAGCAAACCCGGTCGATTGGGGTAGGGTGGAGGGGATATTGTAATTTTGCGCCGTGTTACTGCCCTACCACACCGAAGGCCGCCTGGAAGCCGGTTGCGACGAGGCCGGCCGCGGCTGCCTGGCCGGTCCCGTCTTTGCCGCGGCCGTGGTCCTGCCCCCGGGCTACGACAATCCCCGGCTGAACGACAGCAAGAAACTCGACGAGGCGGCCCGCGATGCCCTGCGCCAAGAGATCGAGGCCGATGCCCTGGCCTGGCGGGTGGCCCGCTGCAGCGTAGAGGAGATCGACCGCTACAACATCTTCCAGTCGAGCTACCGCGCCATGCACCGCGCGATCGAAGCCCTGGAGGTGCGGCCCGATTTCCTCCTCATCGACGGGAAGTTCTTCGTTCCCTACGCCGGAATTGACCACCTTTGCGTGATCAAGGGGGATGGCAGGTACCAGAGCATCGCCGCGGCCGGTATCCTGGCCAAGACGCACCGCGACGCCTGCCTGCGTGACCTCCACACGAAATACCCCCAGTTCGGCTGGAATACCAACCGGGGGTACCCCACGAAAGCCCACCGTGCCGCCATCGCGCAACACGGAGCTACCGTGCATCACCGCCGTAGCTTTACCCTCCTGCCGGGTGGCAAGCAATACCGCCTCTTCCAGTAAGCCGTACCCCGGACGGCGAACGAAAAGGCGGTACTATTGTACTACGGTATTAGCAGACTTCAGTTTTAGACCTCATTCTATGGATATCGTTGCCATCGTAGGACGCCCCAACGTGGGGAAGTCCACCCTCTTTAACCGCCTGATCGGAGAACGGCAAAGCATCGTCGATGACCAGAGTGGGGTGACCCGCGACCGGCAGTACGGCCAGAGCCACTGGAACGGCAAGGAATTCGCCGTGGTGGACACCGGCGGCTTCGTGCGCAACAGCGACGACGTCTTCGAGGCCGCCATCCGCGACCAGGTGGAGATCGCCATCGAGGAAGCCACCGTCATTCTCTTCATGGTCGACGTGACCACGGGCATCACCGACCTCGACGAGGAGGTGGCCCAGATGCTGCGCCGCGCCGAAAAGCCCGTCCTGCTGGCCGTTAACAAGGTCGACAACAACCAGCGGCAGCTGGAGGCCAACGAATTCTGGTCGCTGGGCTTTGAGCAAACCTTCTTCCTCTCCTCCGTCACCGGCAGCGGTACGGGCGACCTGCTCGATGCGGCCGTGGAATACATCACCAACCACGAGGAGGAACCCAACGAACTGATGCAACTCGCCATCGTGGGGCAACCCAACGCCGGCAAGTCCAGCTTCATCAACGCCCTGCTCGGCGAGGAGCGCAACATCGTGACCGACATCGCCGGCACCACCCGCGATACGATCAACAGCCACTACAACAAGTACGGCAAGGAATTCATCCTCATCGATACCGCCGGCATCCGCAAGAAGGCCAAGGTGCACGAGAACCTGGAGTACTACTCCGTCATGCGCGCCATCCGCGCCATTGAAAAGGCCGACGTCTGCGTGCTCATGATCGACGCTACCGACAAGGTGGAAAGCCAGGACCTGGCCATCTTCCGCCTCGCCCAGCGCAACAACAAGGGCATCGTAATCGCCATCAACAAGTGGGACCTGGTCGAGAACAAGGAAACCAACACCGCCCGCGACTACGAAGCCGAGGTGCGCCGCCGCTTCGCCCCCTTCAATGACGTGCCGGTCGTTTTCATGAGCGTCACCGAGAAGCAGCGCATTATGAAGACCATCGAAGCCGCCGAACGGGTATACGCCAACCGTACCCGCCGCATCCCCACCTCCAAGCTCAACGACGTCATGCTGCCGGCCATTGAGCGCTACAGCCCCCCAGCCTCCCGCGGGCGCGTCATCTCCATCAAGTTCGTCTCCCAGCTGCCCCTGGCCTACCCGGCCTTTGCCTTCTTCTGCAACCACCCCCAGCACGTGAAGGACAGCTACAAGAACTACCTGGAAAACCAGTTGCGCGAGAACTTCGACTTCACCGGAGTACCCATCACCATCTTCTTCCGCCAGAAGTAGGGAGGGATGGCGTAGTCATTGATTTTTTGATTAGTGGTTTTTTAGTCTTTTAGTGATTGAGTTTTTTGGTCTGTTAGGGCTTTAGTCTTTTAGTCCCGTGCCCTGACAGCGCCCTTGCCCGAGCGAAGCGAGGGATAAATGCAGCACCTCTAACTACTCTAACCCCTCTAATTTCCCGGCCCGAGCGAAGCGAGGGATAAATGCACCCTAATTCACCAATTCACTAACTCTCCAACTCACCCCTTCACCCCTTGAAGCTTAAAGTCCACCAACTCTCCCTACCCCTACGCGATCCCTTCCGCATTGCCCACGAAAGCCGGACCGAGCAGCCCACCCTGATCGTCGAACTCAGCGAGGGGGAATTCAGCGGACTGGGAGAGACGGCGATGACCCGCTACTACGGACTCGACAGCCAGCGTTGCGCGGCGGAATTGCGGACCCTGGCACCCGCGTTCGCGCGCCATTCCCTGGGTGAACTGAAGGAAAGCGGGGTAGGCGCTTTGCTGGAAGGGACGGTCCCGGTGGATTTCAACCCCTTCCTCCGCTGCGCCCTCGACGTGGCCCTCCACGACCTCTGGGCCAAGGCCCATGGACAGCGACTTGGACTGCTGTGGGAGCAGGACCGCACGCGCCACGTTCCTACCTGCTACACCATTGGCCTGGCACCGGTGGAAGAGATGGTCCGCAAGCTGCGCGCTTTCCCCTGGCCGGTGTACAAGATCAAACTGGGTGGCGGCGACGACGACGTGGCCATCATCCGCGCCCTGCGCGAGCACACCGACGCCCCCTTCTACGTGGATGCCAACACGGGGTGGACGGCCCGGCAGGCCATCGACTTCTCCGGTCCCCTGAGCGAACTGGGAGTAGTGTTTATTGAGCAGCCGCTGAAGCCCGCCGATACCGCTGGCCAGGCCGAGGTGCACCGCCACAGCGTGCTGCCCGTACTGGCCGACGAAAGCTGCCAGACGGAGGACGACGTCGACCGCTGCGCCGAGCACTTCTCCGGCATCAACATCAAGGTCGTAAAGTGTGGGGGACTGCTGCCCGCCCGCCGCATGATCGCCCGGGCCCGCACCCTGGGCCTGCAGGTGATGGCCGGCTGTATGACCGAAAGCAGCGTGGGCATCAGCGGCATCGCCCAATTGCTGCCCGAACTCGACTACGCCGATCTGGACGGCGCCATGCTGCTGGCCGACGACCCGGCCACCGGCGTCACCTTTGACCCGCAGACGGGATACGCCATCTACCCCGACCGGCCAGGGACGGGAGCAGTGCTCAAGTAGGGGAGCAGGCGGGCCACGCTTAACTTTTTGCAGCAAACTTATTCGGCCCGGGCCGACTTCTAGCTGGGAAACCATCTGCCAACAAGACATGTACGTTACCCTCTCGCGCTTGTGCGCCGCCTTGCTTTTGCTCACCTTCCTGTTCGTCCTGCCCAGCTGTGCCACGAACCCGGTCACCGGCAAGCGACAGATCTCCCTGATCTCCGAGGAAAGCGAAATCCAGATGGGCAAGGAGTACGACCCCCAGGTGGTGGCGGAGTTCGGGCTATACGAAGATGCCCAGTTGCAGCGCTTCCTTACGGAAAAGGGGAACGCAATGGCCGCCATTTCCGAGCGCCCCAACCTTCCCTGGACCTTCCGGCTGGTGGATTCCGAGGTGGTGAACGCTTTCGCCGTTCCCGGCGGCTTCGTCTACTTTACCCGGGGCATCATGGCCCACTTCAATAATGAGGCCCAGTTCGCGGGCGTCCTCGGCCACGAGATCGGCCACGTGACCGCCCGCCATACCGTGGCCCAACAGAGCAAGCAGCAGCTGGCGCAGATTGGCCTGATCGGCGGGATGATCCTCTCGCCGGAGCTGGCCAGCCAGGGGCAGACCCTCATGCAGGGCATGCAGCTCTTGTTCCTCAAGTTCGGTCGCGACGCCGAGAGCCAGTCCGACGAACTGGGCGTAAAGTATTCCACCGCCATCGGCTACGACGCTCAGGAAATGGCCGGCTTTTTCAGCACCCTGGACCGCCTCAGCGGCGGCTCCGAGAACCGGGCGCCCACCTTCCTCAGCACCCACCCCGACCCCCTCAACCGCGAAGCCCGCGTAGCCGAGCTCGCCCAGCAGTTCCAGGCGGCCGATAACCGGGCAAACTACGAGGTGGACCGCGAGGGCTACCTGCGGCGGATCGACGGCATCCTCTACGGGGAGGACCCCAAGAAGGGTTACGTGGAGAGCGGCGCTTTCTACCACCCCGACCTGCGCTTCTACTTCACTATCCCCCGCAGCTGGCAACTCATCAATTCACCCACCATGGTGCAGATGGTGGCCCCCGATCAAAAAGCCATCATGCAGATGCGGCTGGCCCCCGGCAGTGACCCTCGCTCCGCGGCCCAGGAATTTGTCCAGCAGAACAAGGTACAGGTTTCCCGCACCAGCGACCAGGCCATCAATGGCTTGCCCGCTACCACCGTCATCGGGCAGATTGACCAGCAGAACCAGCAGGGACAGCGCTCCTCCCTGGGCACCATCGCCAGCTTCATCAGCTACGGCGGCAACATTTACATGATGGCAGGACTGTCCATGGCCTCCGACTTCAACCGCTACGCTCCGGAGATGGAATCCAGCATCCGCAGCTTCAACGAACTGCGCGACCAGAGCAAGCTGAACCGCAAGCCGGAGCGTATCAAGATCATGACGACCAACCGCGCCAAGACGCTGCGCGAGGCCCTGCTGGACGCGGGCATTCCCCAGGACCGGCTCGAGGAGTTTGCCGTACTCAACGGCATGGAACTGACCGACCAGCTGCCCGCCGGGTTCCTGTACAAGGCGATTAGCGGGGGTACGCGCTAGGGGCGTTGCCCGAGACGGGCGGCCGTAGACGGGGCTTCGCCCCTACGGTTGAAGGCGGATAATGGCTCCATGGCTTCGTAAGCGGCATCCTGCATCTTCTTGCGGGTCTTGAGCTTGCTCAGCTTGTTGTTCTCGGCGCTGGGATAGGTCCGGTTGGAGAGGAATACGTAGACCATATCCTCCTGGGGGTCGGCCCACACGGCCGTTCCCGTAAACCCGAGGTGGCCGAAGGCGCGGGAGGAGGCTTCGTCCGACATGTTGAGGTAACGGTTCTCGTTCAGCTGCTTCATGTCGAAGCCCAGTCCGCGCCGCGATTCGCCGGGGTAGCGGGAAGTAAATTCGTGAATGACCTCCGGGCTCAGATAGCGGCGACCACCGTAGCTGCCTTCCTGCAGCAGCATCTGGAAGAGGGCCGCCACGTCGTGGGCCGATCCGAAGAGTCCGGCGTGACCACTCACCCCGCCCATCATGCCGGCGCCCATGTCGTGTACGAAGCCCCGCACGGTGCACATGCGAAAGTAGTTGTCCCGCTCGGTGGGCGGGATGCGGTCAATGGAGATGGAACGCAGGGGATTGAACGTGAGGGATTCGAGACCCATGGGACGATAGAAGTGGCGGGCGGCGTACTCGGCCACGCTGAGGCCACTTACCCGGTCCACCAGTTTGGCCAGGAGGTAAAACCCGAGGTCGCTGTAGCGGTACCGCCCTACGTTGGGCAGGGGGCTGTCGTAGATCCGTTGCCATACGCTGTCGATGCCCACCTTGTTCATGTACAGCTTGTCGGTAACGGGAACGACGAAGTCGCCGGTCTGGCTGGTCCGGTAGAACTGTGAGCTGGGTTTGGGGTTGCGGCCCGGGGTAAGGGTATAGCGGTAGAAGGGGATCCAGCTGTGAAGGCCGGCGCGGTGGGCCAGCACGGCGCGGATGTTCAGGGGGGCCTTGTTGGTGCCCTTCAGTTCGGGGAGGTAGTAGCCCAGTGTTTGGTCCAGGTCGATTTTGCCCTCGTCCACCAGCTTCATCACGGAGAGGGTAGTGGCGGCCACCTTGGTCACGGAGGCCAGGTCGTAGACGGTGTTTGGCGTGACGGGCTGATCATCGGAGTAGGTATGGTGGCCGTAGGCCTTCTCGAAGACCACTTTCCCGTGGCGGGCGACCAGGACGACCATACCCGGGGCGGCGCGTTCCCGCATGGCTTCTTCGGCCAGTTTGTCTACCCGGGCGGTCAGCCGCTCCCCGTCGATGCCTACGCTCTCCGGCGGGGCGTAGCCCATGCGGAAGTTGGCCGTCGTTTCCAGTCCGGCGTTGTAAGGGGCCTTGGGGCTGGCGGTCACGGGCAGGCGACCGGTGAGGCGGTTAGCACCGAACAGCGCCTGGGCGGCGGCGTCCTGGGCCACCTCGTCGCGGGTGTAGGCCTCCAGCAGGGTGCCGAAGCCGTCCAGGGCCTTGAGGCTGTAGGGGTTGCCGAAAACGGTGACGACCAGCTCGGCGCGCTCGTCGATGGCGCGCAGCAGGCGCAGCAATTCGGAAGTGACCGTCACCTTTTCGATGAAGCGGCTGCCGTCGCTGTAGAGGCTGGTAATGACCACGTCGCCGGCGCTGATGCGGTTGAGGATCTGCTTGCGCTCGGTGTCGCTGGGGCTGCCCCCGGTGGTCAGGTGGGTGATCTGGCCGTAGTCGTCGAGCCGCTCGGTGAAGGTGGTCGGCTGGGTAGCGCCGATGCGCAGGGAGACGATCTTGCCGGTAGGGGGCGTCTGGATGGGGACCAGCTTTTCGGCGTCGCGGACCAGCGTCATCGAGGCCTGGAAGAGTTCCTGCTTGAGGGTCTTGGCGGCGGGGGAGTTGAGCTCGGCCCGCAGGTTGGCTACGGCGGGGAAGTTAGGCCGGGTCAGGCCGAGGCGGTACTTCGACAGCAGCACGCGGCGCACCTTGGTTTCGATGTCGGCGGGCTTGATCTTGCCTTCGGCGACGTAGCGCTTGATGGCCGCGAATGAGGCGGCGATGTCTTCGGGGAGCAGGAGAACGTCGGAGCCGGCGGCGATCGCCTCGGCTTCCACCTCACCGTCGCCGTAGTGCTTGGTCACCCCCTTCATTTCGAGTCCGTCGGTGAAGATCAGTCCCGTGAAGCCCATTTCCTTGCGCAGCAGGTCGGTAACGATGGGCTTGCTCAGGGAGGAGGGGCGGTTGGGGCGGGGGTCCAGGGCGGGGATCTGCAGGTGGGCGGCCATGATGCTGCCGATGCCGTAGCGGATCAGGGCGCGGAAGGGGTAGAGCTCGATGCTGTCGAGGCGGGCTCGGCTGTGCTTGATGACGGGCAGGTCGAGGTGGCTGTCCACGTCGGTGTCGCCGTGGCCGGGGAAGTGCTTGGCGCTGGCCAGGATACCGTTGTCCTGCAAGCCCTTCATGTACATATACCCCTTGGCGGTCACGTTGTAGCGGTCCTCGCCGAAAGATCGGGTCGCGATGACGGGGTTGTTCGGGTTGTTGTTGACGTCCAGAACGGGGCTGAAGGCCACGTTTACCCCCAGGCGGTGCATCTGACGGGCGATTTCAGCGCCCATGTCGTAGATCAGCTGGTTGTTGCGGATCGCGCCGAGGGCCAGCTGCTTGGGGTAGGAGATGGTGTGGTCCGGCAGGCGCATGCCCAGTCCCCACTCGGCGTCCATGCTCACCATCAGGGGCAGGTCGCTGAGGGCCTGGTAGCGGTTGGTCAGCTCGAGCTGCTTTTCGGGGGTGCCCTGGAAGAAGCACAGTCCGCCCACGTGAAAGTCGCGGATCTGCCGCTCGACGCTGGCTACGTGGTCGGGCCCCAGGTCACTGTGGGCGCGAATCATGAACAGTTGCCCTAACCGTTCGTCCTCTGACATCGATTGGTAGACCGAATCCACCCAGCGCTGCTCGGGAGCGGTTAGCTGGGAGAGGTCTGGCCGATAAACCTGTTGACCGATGAGTGTGGAAGAAAAGGTTAGTAAAAGCAGACAAAAAAGAGAGAACGTAAGCTTCATGGACCGGGGAATAGTAAGCTGGTATAAATAGCGCCAAGACGTGGGCAAAGCCCGAAAGGGTTTGTTGGGGTTTTACCATTCGACCTGCAAACGGCCCCTTTTAGCCTGTACTTCGTTGCTAAAAACGGCTTCGTAGCTGGGCTACGATCCGCTTTCCGCGCCTCGTCCAACCTAAAACTGGCTCGTTATCGGACAGAAATGCAAAACCCCAACAAGTCCGTAAGGTAATAACGCTATTAATATACGCTTCCGATGCGGTCCCCCGCTTAAATATTCGGTAAATCTTCGTTCTACCTAAAACTATCCTTTTTTTCAGCGGAACCGCAGGTTTAGCGGCCGCTGACCAGCTCCTCGGAGTAGAGGGGGAACCGCTCCATGAAGGCGTGCACTTCGCCGCGGATCCGGGCGAGAATCGCCTCGTCGTTGGCGTTGCGGATCACCTCGTCGATCCAGGCGACGGTCTGCCGGCAGTCGTCTTCGTTGAAGCCCCGGGTGGTGATGGCCGCCGTGCCGATGCGGATGCCGCTGGTGACCACGGCCGACTTCTTGTCGAAGGGCACCATGTTCTTGTTCAGGGTGATGTCGGCCTTGCCCAGGGCCACCTCGGCGTCGCGGCCGGTGATGTCCTTGTTGCTCAGGTCGATCAGCATGCTGTGGTTGTCGGTGCCGCCGCTGATGATGTGGTAGCCGCGTTCGATCAGGGCGTCGGCCATGGCGCGGGCGTTGGCGATGACCTGCTTGCCGTAGGCCTTCCAGCCGTCGGTGAGGCACTCGCCGAAGGCCACGGCCTTGCCGGCGATGACGTGCTCCAGGGGGCCGCCCTGCATGCCGGGGAAGACGGCGCTGTTCAGGATGCTGCTCATCTTGATGGCGTTGCCCTTCTTGGTCTTCCGGCCCCAGGGGTTGTCGAAGTCTTTCCCCATCATGATGATGCCGCCACGGGGGCCGCGCAGGGTCTTGTGGGTGGTGCTGGTCACGATGTGGCAGTGGGGCATCGGGTCGTTCAGCAGGCCGGCGGCGATGAGGCCGGCGGGGTGGGCGATGTCGGCCAGCAGCAGGGCGCCGACTTCGTCGGCGATTTCCCGGAAGCGGGCGTAATCCCAGTCGCGGCTGTAAGCCGAGGCGCCGCAGATGATGAGCTTGGGCTGTACCTCGCGGGCTTTCTCAGCCACCTTGTCCATGTCGATCCGGCCGGTTTCCTCCTCCACGCCGTAGAAGTTGGCCTGGTAGTTCTTGCCGCTGAAGTTGGCGGGGTGGCCGTGGCTCAGGTGGCCGCCGTGGGCGAGGCTGAAGCCGAGCGTCTTGTCGCCGGGCTTGAGGCAGGCCAGGAATACGGCTGCGTTGGCCTGGGCACCGGAGTGGGGCTGGACGTTGGCGTATTCGGCGCCGAAGAGTTCACACAGCCGGTCGATGGCCAGCTGCTCGACCTGGTCGACGATCTCACAGCCGCCGTAGTAGCGCTTGCCGGGGTAGCCCTCCGCATACTTGTTCGTCAGGCAGCTGCCCATGGCCTCCATCACGGCGGCGCTGGTGAAGTTTTCGGAAGCAATGAGCTCAATGCCGTGGCGCTGGCGTTCGAGTTCCTGGTCGATGAGGTCGAATACGGCGGTGTCGCGGTTCATGGGGAGGGGGGATTGAAGCTGCAAAGTTACCGCACCCCAGGCGATTATGCCCCCCGTCGGGCCGGATAGTTGATCGGTGATCAAAAGACAAGCGCCCGCCCCGAAGCATTCGGGACGGGCGCTCGCCGTAGTGCGGAAGTTGTACTGCTAGGCTTCCGCCGTTTCGGCGTCGGCGGTCTTGCCGCGGCCGTTGCGGTTGGCGCGGGCTTCCTCTTCCAGGCCCATGAGCTTGGCCTTGATCTTGGCTTCCACCTCGTCGGCCACTTCGGGGTTGTCGAGCATGAACTGCTTGGCGGCTTCCCGTCCCTGGGCGATCTTGGCTTCGTCGTAGGCGTACCAGGCGCCGGACTTCTGGATGATGTCCTGGTCAACGCCCAGGTCCACGATCTCACCCGACTTCGAGATGCCCTCTCCGTACATGATGTCGAATTCGGCGACCCGGAAGGGTGGGGCCAGCTTGTTCTTGGCCACTTTTACCTTGACGTGGTTGCCAACTACGTTGCCTTCCTTGTCCTTGATGGCGGCACCCGTGCGGCGGATGTCCAGGCGCATCGAGGCGTAGAACTTCAGGGCGTTACCCCCCGTAGTGGTCTCCGGGTTGCCGAACATGACGCCGATCTTCTCCCGCAGCTGGTTGATGAAGATGCAGCAGCAGCCGGTCTTGCCGATGGTGCCGGTGAGCTTCCGCATG
This sequence comes from Neolewinella marina, assembly GCF_002631205.1. GTDB lineage: Bacteria > Bacteroidota > Bacteroidia > Chitinophagales > Saprospiraceae > Neolewinella > Neolewinella marina. Next base: position 143,415 of record NZ_PDLO01000008.1, on the reverse strand, counting down.
GCCTGCGACATGAGGCGGGCCTGGAGGCCCATCTTGCTGTCGCCCATTTCCCCTTCGATCTCGGCGCGGGGTACCAGGGCGGCTACGGAGTCGACCACGAGGATGTCGACGGCGCCCGAACGAATCAGGTTCTCGGCGATTTCCAGGGCCTGTTCCCCGTTGTCGGGCTGGGAGATGAGGAGGTTGTCGGTGTCTACTCCCAGGCTCTGGGCGTAGAAGCGGTCGAAGGCGTGCTCGGCGTCGACGATGGCGGCGATCCCGCCCCGCTTCTGGCATTCGGCGATGGCGTGGATGGCCAGGGTAGTCTTACCGGAGGATTCGGGGCCGTAGATCTCGATGATGCGGCCCTTGGGGAAGCCGCCGATGCCGAGGGCCACGTCGAGGCCCAGGGAGCCCGTCGGGATGGCCTCCACGTTGGCGGCCTGGCTCTCGCCGAGGCGCATGATGGTGCCCTTGCCGTAGGCCTTGTCCAGGCGGTCGATCGTCATCTGGAGCGCCTTCAGCTTGGCGGCGGTGTCTTTATGGTTATCTGCCATTATCCTGTTTGTTTGAAACTGCTTTTGTTTTGCGACGCTACAAATATAAACACGTTCGGGGCGGTTCGCAAGGAAAAACCCATTAATTGTCGAATAAAAATTCGTCTTTTAGGGATAAATCTGCATTTGTACGCAAATGGGTTATATTTTTTGTTTGAAAAACATTGACCGCTTCTACCGCAACTTGGGGTTGTCGCGGTGGCGCTCCCGGTCGCGGGTGGTCTTCTTGGCCAGGTTGCGTTCGAGGGCGGCGGTCAGGTCAGTACCGGTCTGATTGGCCAGGCAGATGAGCACGAAGAGCACGTCGGCCAGTTCGTCCGCCAGTTCGCCCGGGGCGGCGGCGGCGGCCTCGGGGGTCTTGAACGACTGCTCGCCGTAGAGGCGGGCCATCAGCCGGGCTACTTCGCCGGTCTCTTCCATCAGGATGGCGGTGTTGGTCAGCTCGCCGTAGTAGCGTACGCCTACGGTGTTGATCCAGCGGTCGACGGTCTCCTGGGCTTCCTTCAGGGTCATGGTATAACGTAAAAGGGCACCGGAAGGGGATTTCCGGTGCCCGGTTGATCTGATCTCAGGGGTGGATCAGTAGGAATTGATGATGCGGAAGGTAGTATCGTTCACTTCCACCGTGTCTCCGTTGTGCTTCCCTTGCATGGCCTTGTACAGGGGGCTCTCGGTGGAGATGCCGCGGTACTTCTTGCCGTTCACCTCAAACTCATCGCTGGCGGCGCCGACAAAAAAGAGGCCGCGGTCCGTCTCCACGATGTCGCCCAGCTGGATCTCCTCCGTGGGCTCGATCTCGTCTATGTTGGCCAGCAGGCGGATCTCGTGCTGCAGGGCCTCCACCACGGAGGAGCGGGCTTCGACGCGGTTGATCGACTGGTCCACTTTACCGTCCTCGAAGAGATTTTCCGACTCCTCATTCGTCTCTTCGGCCTCCTGCAGGTCGGCGTTTTGCATGGCCAGCATATTCTGGTAGGAATTCTCCTTGATGGTGAGCAGTCGGTCGGCTACGGCCCGCTTTTCAGCAGCCTGTTCCTTGGTTAATTGCATGGTTAATGGTTTGGCTACTGCAACGGCTCAGCCCCCGGCATGTTTGCCCGAAATCAGTCCGGCGGGCGAACATCTGCCGGGCGGTGGGGATTATATAACAGACCGTGCACATACGTACGGTGTGCCATTGTAAGCTCCGGCCGGGAATCGACTTCCGGCGCCGCTGAACATGCCAACCCACACCGGGTCTTGCTCAGCAACGCTACGATTCCCGTACAGTCTGACCATTATCGCGACGCTCAACAATACGTTGTGGAGTCTATCGCAAGACTTAAGGTCATGTCTTTTGCTGGGTTTTTGGTTAATGTTCGGGCAAGTCGGATTCTCCGGCTTGCCTTTTTTTGTGCGCCTACCGCTGCTTGGCCACCCACTCCACGTGCCGCCGGATGCGCTCGTCGGCCAGCAGCAGCTCCTTGGTGTTGAAGTCCCGCGCCAGTTCCTTTTCGTCGGGCACGAGGCGGTGGATCCCCCGGTGGCAGTCGCGGCAGATGCTAATTCGCCGCAGCGTCATGTCCTCCTTGCTGAACCGCTTCTGGAAGTAACTCTTGCGGTGCACCGCACGCGGGATCAGGTGGTGCTCGGTGAGGGGTTTGTGGCGGGCACAGAGCTCGCATTCCCCGGACGGGCCGCGCAGTCGGTCGGTGTAGTTTTTGCCTTTCCTGGGCATGAGGGGTTAGCTGCAGTAGGGGTACCTAATGCGCTTCTAACCAGTTTTCCCCCTTGCCGGTTTCCACCACGATCGGCACCGCCAGGTCGGGCAGGGCCTCCCGCATCAGCTCCTCGATGAGGGGCGTCACCTTTTCTACCTCGTCCCGCGGGGCGTCGAACACCAGTTCGTCGTGTACCTGCAGGATCATGCGGGTGCGGAAGCCCTTGTCGCGCAGCATCCGGTGGATGCGGATCATGGCCAGCTTGATCATGTCGGCCGCTGTGCCCTGGATAGGGGTGTTCATGGCCATCCGCTCGGCCAGGGCCCGGGCCACGCCGCTGCGGCTGTTGATGTCGCGCAGGCTGCGCTTGCGGCCCAGCAGGGTAGTGACGCAGCCCTCCTCCCGGGCCTTCTCCACGGTGCCGCTCATGAACTGCTTCAGTCCCGTGAACCGCTCGTAGTAGTTGGCGATGAGCTGGCTGGCCTCGGCCCGGCTGATCTCCAGTTCCTGGGTCAGGCGCTGGGCCCCGGCCCCGTACAGGATGGCGAAGTTGATCGTCTTGGCCTGGTAGCGCTGCACCCGGCTGACCTCCTCGTAGGGCACGTCGAAGATCAGGGCGGCGGTAGCGGTGTGGATGTCCTTGCCGCTGCGGAAGGCTTCGAGCATGCCCTCGTCCTGGCTCAGGGCGGCCACCAGCCGCAGCTCGATCTGGGAGTAGTCGGAAGCCAGCAGGATGTGGTCGGCGTCGCGCGGGATGAAGGCCTTGCGGATTTCGGCCCCCTCCGGCGTCCGCACGGGGATGTTCTGCAGGTTCGGATTGTTGCTGCTCAGGCGGCCCGTGGCGGCGATGGTCTGGTTGAAGCTGGAGTGGATTCGGCCGTCCTCGTTCACCAGCAGGGGCAGGGCGTCGACGTAGGTGCCCAGCAGCTTGCTCAGGCTGCGGTGCCGCAGGATTTGCTTCACGATGGGGAAGTCGGCGCTCACCTCCGCCAGGGTGGCCTCGTCGGTCTTGTACTGCCCGGTCTTGGTCTTGCGCCCCTTGTAGGGTACGCCCATGCGGCCGAAGAGGATCTCCCCGATCTGCTTCGGGGAGCCGATGTTGAACTCCGAGCCGGCCATTTTGTAGACCTCCCGCTCGATCGACTGCAGCTCCTCGGTCAGCACCTTGCTGTAGTTGCGCAGGAAGTCGGTGTCGACGTTGATGCCCTCGAGTTCGATGTCGCGCAGTACGGGGATCAGCGGGGCTTCCACGGTTTCGTAGAGCTCCACCAGCCCCTCCTCCTCCAGCTCGGGCCACAGGGCGTGGTAGAGCCGCAGGGTGATGTCGGCGTCCTCGCAGGCGTATTCCACCACCTTTTCCACGGGGACGTCCCGCATCGTGAGTTGCTTCTTTCCCTTCCCGATGAGGGCCTCGATGGGGATGGGCTTGTAGTTCAGGTATTCCTCGCTCAGCAAGTCCATCTTGTGCCGCTTGTCGGGGTGCAGCAGGTAGTGGATCACCATGGTGTCGAGCAGCTTGCCCTTTACGGGGGCACCGTAGCGCTCGAGCACGATCATGTCGTACTTCAGGTTCTGTCCCACTTTCTCGATGCTTTCGTCGGCGAGCAGGGGCGCGAACTCGGCGACGATGGCCTCGGCTTCGGCGCGGCCGGCGGGTACGGGCACGTAGTAGGCCTCCCCGCTTTTCCAGGCGAAGGAGAGGCCCACCAGTTCGGCGGTGGTGGGATCTACACTGGTCGTCTCCGTGTCGAAGGCGAACAGCTTTTGCTGGCTCAACTGGTCGATCAGGGCGGCGCGTTCCTCGGGCGTTGCCGCCTTGTGGTAGGCCTGTTTGGTGTTGCCCAGGTGCTGGTCGGCAATGGCGTGGGCGGGGGGCTGCTTGAAGGAGCGGTTGGGCGCGGACGCGGGTGCCGAATCCGTCGCGGGGGCAAAGAGGTCCCCCTGGGCGGAACTCGCGGACTTCGGCTCCTCCTCCACTCCCAGGATCTCGTTGGCGATGCTCCGGAATTCCAGTTCCCGGAAGATGTCCGTCAGGTAATCCCGGTCGAAGGGCTCGATCAGGTAGGCCTCCGGGTCGAAGGTAATGGGGACGTCCTGGATGATGGTGGCCAGTTTCTTGCTCAGCAGGGCCTGGTCGCGGTACTCCCGCAGCCGTTCCTGGTTCTTGCCGCGGATCTGATCGGTATTCTCCAGCAGGGCTTCCATGCTGCCGAACTGCTGGATGAGCTTGGCGGCGGTCTTGGGGCCGATGCCGGGCACGCCGGGGATGTTGTCCACCGAGTCGCCCATCAGGCCCAGCATGTCGATCACCTGTTCCGGGTGCTCGATGTTCCATTTGTCCTTTATGTCGTCTACGCCCAGAATCTCCACCCCGTTGCCCATGCGGCTGGGCTTGTACATGAGGATCTTTTCCTCCACCAGCTGGCCGTAGTCCTTGTCGGGGGTGACCATGTACACCTGGTAGCCGGCGCGGGCGGCCTGCTTGGACAGGGTACCGATCACGTCGTCGGCCTCGAAGTTGGGCACGATGATGATCGGGATCTTGAAGGCCTGGAGGATCTGGTGGATGTAGGGAAAGGCGATGCCGATGTCCTCGGGCTGCTCCTCCCGGTTGGCCTTGTAGTCGGCCGCCAGCTCGTTGCGGAAGGTGGGCCCCTCGGGGTCGAAGACCACTGCCAGGTGGGTGGGCTCCTGGTTCTTCATTAGGTCCCAGAGGGTCCGGGTGAAGCCGTGCATGGCGGAGGTGTTCACCCCCTTGGAGTTGATGAGCGGGCGGTTGATGAAGGCAAAGTGCGCCCGGTACACTAGGGCGTGTCCGTCGAGTAGGAAGAGGCGCTTGTCGGTGGCGGGATTGGGCATGGGGCGAAGGTAAGGAAGTCTCGCGGTGGACGCCCGCCCGGTAAACCCGCAGGCCTCCTCCGGCCAGGAGTGGCAGAAAACCGGAAAAGTCCGGAACCGTCAACGAGGCTTTCCGCAGCGACCTCGCCTGAAATAAATTGAATATCCTGGATCGCCTGCAAGCCGTCCGTAATCCCGCCCTGCATATTCTGGGGTGATCTACGATGATCTGGGTAAGCGGTATGGGGTCAATAAGTGCCAGCGTATCATCCCGAATACCCGGCACAGCACCAGCGGGGAAAGTCCGGAGGTGGTGCTGCCCATCATCCGATAATTTTAACGGAGGGCAGACCAGAGCGCTCACCGCGGTGCCCGGGCCACTTGCTACGGTTATGTCCGGGCTAAGCAGCACTCTGGACGGAAAAGGCCCTTCACCTAAGCGGTGAAGGGCCTTTCTGTTTTTAAGGGAAGACTGCCGGGGCTGATTGGTTGAGTAGCCGCGACTGCGGCGGTTACTAGGCCCGCAGTTTTACCTTCTCGGCAACGGGGCCTTTGGGGCCGCGGCCGGCTTCGAAAACGACCTGATCGCCGTCGCGGATCGGGCCCTGGAGATTGTCCACGTGCACGAAATAGCTCTCATCGCCCTCGTCGCCGATGATGAAGCCGTAACCCTTTTCGTAATTCAGGAACTTGACGAATCCGGCCTTTTCAAAACTGGATTCAGCCGATTTCTCGGACGGGGGGACGCTGACGTCTATGTCTTCAAGGCTGACCTGTTTGCGCAGGCTCGGATCGGGAGCGTGGGGGGTCAGGTTGCCATCCACGCCGACGTACATGAATTCGGGTGGCTTGCGCGCGCTCAGTTTCTTTTGCTCTCGCTTTTCACTTTTCTCGCGCTTCTTTTTCTGTTTCTTTTTCTCTCGCTGCTTCTTGTTGAAAGTATCTGCCATAGGCTTGTTTACGGGATAACGCGCATCGCTTAGAAACTAAAAGGAATAACAATAGATGCACATATCACTAGCCCAGTCAGGAAACGCCAAAATCACTCCGCTGCTAGTTCGTGGGTAGCGGGAGTGTGTGGTCGTATCCCAGTAGGGGCAACCGGTCAGTAGGCCGGAAGTTGTGTAAAGGAAGCGTTATTCACACGACTATCCTCCCCACCGGCGTCCATCAGAGGCAGAATAGTCGGGAGGTAGCGAGGGGCGCTTGCCCCAAGCAGAAAGCCCCGGCCGCGCGGGGCGGCCAGGGCTTTACTACCTAATAAGTGAGTGTGTGTTACTTGTTGGGCCAATTGCCCCAGATGCTGCAGTGGCCGGCCTTGTCGGTGCCGTCGACTTCGGTCTGCAGGCCGGAGTAGGCGGCGTTCATGACCGCGCGGGGGCTGAAGTGGACCTGGCCATTCTTGTTGCGGAAGGCCTTGCCGAAGTGGCCCTGGCTCAAACCGTGGCCGGCTTCGTGGAGGGCTACGGTTTCAATGTCGATGCTGGTGGCCCAGTTGAAGCGATCGTTGTAGTAGATCTCGCGCCAGGCGACGTCCGGCTTGTTGTCGTTGTTGGTGTCGACGAAGTTGCCGTCGGCGTCCACGTGGAGGAGGGTGAAGGTCACGCCCAGTACCGAGCGGCCGGAGCGGCCGAAGAGCTGCTCGAAGAAAGCCCCGGGGAGCCAGCCGTTGTGGACTACGTCAGCCACGTACTCGTAGCTTCCGCCGTAGCCCAGCAGCTTGGCGATGTAACCCGTGGGGCGGCCGTCAGCGGGGATCTGGAACATGTTCAGGTCGCTGCAGGTGGCGTCTTCCCAGGTGGTCATGGCGCGGTTCACGGCGGCGGTGCTCATATCGACGGTGAGGTCCTGGCTGGGCCGGGTATCGTCGATGTAGTAGGAGATGGCGTCGGTGCCGTCGCCCGACATGCCGGGGGCGAAATCGTAGTCCAGTTGGTTTTTGCCGCGGTGGTTGAACAGGACGGTGTTGCCCATTTCGTCGGAATCACCGGCGGTGATGTACTCGGCCATGACGACCTCGTAGCGGGCGCCGTCGGCGCTTTTACCCAGCTTGCCGGAGGGGGTGGGGAGGTCGGCGTAGACTACCTCGGGGGTGTCGATGGCCATGGTTTCTACGGTAGATTCCTGCTCACACGATAGGGCAAACAGAGAGAGCGACAGCACGCTGGCTGCGCGAAAAAAGGAAATAGTCATGGGTTAAAAGGTATAAGAGAGTAGTAGAGAGAGAAGTGGATCCCGCTGCATCGCATCAAGCGAAGCAGCCAAAGATTACCGATGCACGTAAAAAAAAATGGAGTTACGCTCCGGGCAGCCAGATGCATACTGCCCCTACCGGCAAAAGGCGGTTAGGGCACGGCGCAGACGGCGGGCTGTCCGTTGTGATATCCCGGAACAAACGGCGGGAACTTCCCGGATATTTGAAATATGATAAAAATTAAGAAATTCTCTTCCCCGGAACCCGCGCGCCGCCGCCCGGCATTCCCGTAATCAGGCTACTGGTAGCCCACCGCCACGGCGAGCAACAGCCCCGCCCAGGCCCACAGCAAAAGGAGCCCGGTGAGCGGCAGGATGAACCGCAGCCAGCGGTCAAAGGGAACCCGGCAAACGCCGAGCATGGCCACGAGGCCGCCCAGGGAAGGGTTGAAGAGGTTGGTGACCCCGTCGCCTACCTGGAAGGCGAGGATGGAGATCTGCGGACTCAGGTCCAGGGCCCGCCCCAAAGGAATCATCACCGGCAGAGTAGCCAGGGCCTGACCGCTGCCACTGGGGATGAGCAGGTTGATGCCGCTCTGCCCGATCGACATGCCCACGGCCGAGGCATAAGTGGGCAGCCCGTCCAGCGCCTGCGCCAGTCCGTAGCTGATGGTATCCTGGATCTGACCCTGCTCCAGGATCACCTTCACCGTGGCCGCCATGCCGATGATGAAGGTGGCCGGCGCCATCTCCGCCACCGCCCGCATGGCGCCGTCCGTCAGTTCACGGGCGGTCAGGCCACTGGTCACGGCACTGACGACCATGACGATCAGGAAGACCGCCGAGATCTCGTTGATGCCGAAGCCCCAGCGGAATACCCCGACGAGCACCGCCCCCAGCCCCGCCAGGAAGACCGAAAGCAGCCACCAGTTGCGGCCACTGATGCGGTAGTCGGCCAGGGGCAGGGAAAGGGCCAGCCCGGAAGTGTCGAGCCCCCGCCCGATGCCGCTCTCCGGGTCGGCGCGCAGCCGGCGGAAGTAGCGCACGTTGTAGTAGGCCGTCAGCGCCAGGGCCCCGAAGCAGAGCACCGAACGCAGCCACCAGCCGCTGAAGAGAGGCAGCCCCGCGATCTCGTGCCCGATGCCCACGGTGTAGGGATTGATGGGTGAGAGCCCGAAGGCCACCGTCATGCCCCCGAGGCTCACGCCCGCTGCCAGCACCAGGTCGCCCCCCAGGGCCAGCACCACCACCACGGCAATGGGCACGGTGGCGATGTTGTTCTCGTAGCCCACCAATACGCCCAGCATGCCGTACACGAAGGTGAGCAGCACCAGCAGCAGCTCCGACCGCTGCTTCCCCATGCGGTAGACGAGCCGCCCCACGGCGTTCTCGATGGTGCGGGTGCGCTCCAGTACAGAGAACATCAGGGCACTCGCCAGACAGATGAAGATGACGGGCGTGGCCAGCCGGTACCCCTCCGGAAACGCCCGGAACATCGCGAAGGGGCCCACCGGGGTGGAGGGCACCTCGGCGTAGCTGCCGGGTACCACCCGCAGGCTGCCGTTCACCTCTTCACGGGCGTAGAGGCCCGCCGGCAGCAGGTAGGTAAGTAGCGTCACCACCACGATGATGGCGAACAGCATGACGAGGGGCGGGGGGATGTTGGAGTACCAGCGGCGCATACGGCCCAAGGTACGCGTCGGACATCGGATGTCTATAGACATCCGATGTCCGACAAGCTGTCAGGTGGAGTTCATGAAAATTGTATGTAAACACTAGGAATAACTGATGAAAGGCGCAAGATGCCATTCTGTCATACATCCGATGTTGATTTAGCCCGTCTGCACCTGGTTTTGCCACATGCGTCGGAAGGCCTCGCTGCGGGCCAGGAGGGTATCCAGGGTACCCTGACTGACGATGCGGCCCTCCTCCAGGTAGTAGATGTAGTCGAATTCCCGCAGCAGGTGGAGGCGGTGGAGGGTGGAGACGATGGTCCGGTCGGGGTAGGCGTCGAAGATGCGCTGGTACACCAGCACCTCCGACTCGGGGTCGAGACTGCTGGTGGGCTCGTCGAGCAGCAGCAGGGTGGAGGACTCCGCGGCGAGCAGTCCCCGGGCGATGCTGAGCCGCTGCCGCTGGCCCCCGCTCAAGTTGGCGCCGCCCTCGGAAAGCCAGGTGGCGAGGCCCTGCTCGGCGGAGGACACCACGTCTTCCAGGGCGGCCAGGTGGATGGCCTGCTCCAGGGCCTGGGGCTTGCGCTGGATGCCCATGGTGAGGTTCTGCAGGATGGTTTCCTCGAATATCTCCGGGCTCTGGGGGATCAGGGTGGTTTGCTCGTACAGCTGGGCGGGGGAGCCGGCGGGTTGTCCGTCGAAGGTGACCTGCAGGGTATCGGGGGGATAGAGGCCGCGGAGGTTGTAGAGCAGGGTGGTCTTGCCGCTGCCACTGGGGCCGATGAAGGCGATGCGCTGCCCCCGGCCGAGGCGCAAGTGAATGTCGGTGAGCCCCCGGCTCTCCTCGGTGGCCGTGGCGTAGGTGAAGGTGAGGTTGTTGATACCCAGCTCCCGCCAGCTGCGGTTGATGGGGGTGCCCGGGGGCAGGGCCGGCCGGGAGTGCCGCTGGTAGGCCTGGGTGATGGGGTCGATGGCGGCCAGGTCGGCCCGCAGGCGGATCACGGTATTGTACTGCCCGGTGAGGGCGTTGAACATGTTGGAGAACTGGTTGACGTAGCCGATGAGGGTAACCAGTCCGCCCACCAGGAATACCTCCCCCGGCACGTAGTTCTGGTAGACGTAGCCGATGACGATCACCACGTACATCAGCCCGATGAGGACGCCGGTGGCGAACCACTTCTGTTCGTTCAGCTGGGTATTGCGGAGGAAGGGGGGCCAGACGGCCTTCAGGCGGCGGTCGATCTGCTTGGAGGTCTGGCGTCCCAGCCGCAGGGTGGTGACAGTAATGATGTTGCCGAGGTTGTCGGTCAGCCCGGCCAACAGGTCGTTCTCCCGCTCGTTGGTTTCCTGGGTGGCGGCGATGATGGGGCGGTCGAAGGCGAGGACGGTCAGGACGATCAGGATGCCCACGGCACCCGCGACCCCGCCGAACAGGGCACTGAACCAGATGATGGCCACGATGGAAAAGAGCATGCGCACCAGCGTCTGGAAGTAGACGAAGCCGTTGTCGAAGAAGTTCTTAAGGGCCTCGTACGCTTTGCGGGTACGGTTAATCGTATCGCCGCTGTGGTGCTGCCGGTGCCAGTCGAGGGGCAGCCGCACCACCCGGTCGTAGGTTTCCATCAGGAGCCGCCGGCTGATCTCGTAGGCCATGCGCCGCTCCATCAATCGGGCCGGCCACTGGAAGGCCCAGCCGCCGAGGATGAGGAACATGTAGGCGCCGCCGTAGATCCAGGCCGCCGTGATGAGGTCGCCGCGCTCTTCCTGCAGGTAATTGATGAAGTAGCCGAAGATGATGGGCTGGAGGGAGGCCAGCAGGTTCACGCAGGTGAACATGGCGTAAATGAGCAGGTAGCGCCCCCGCAGGCCCCGGGCGTAGGCCCAGGAAGTCCGCAACAATTGTTCGTAGGGGTTGGTGGAGAAGAATTCCCGCCACTGTCGAAGGGTCCCTTTCAATTTTTGATACTTTTAGGCGGCGCACCGCGCTATAGCCCTAACCATTTCCTATATGTCACGTCCCCCCCTCCTTTTGTTCGCTCTGTTGTGCTCCCTTTCGCTTTTTGCCCAGAAGCAGCACCGCCAACTCCCCCTGGATACCGCCATCGTCTCCGAAAACACGGTGCGCATCAAGGGGAAGGCCGTACCCTACGAGGTAGAAACCGGCGTGCAGCCGGTGTACGACGACAACGGGAAGGTGACGGCCGGACTCCACTACACCTACTACCGCCGGACCGACCAGACCGACCCGAACCGCCCCCTGCTCATCAGCTTCAACGGCGGCCCCGGCTCCGCTTCGGTATGGATGCACCTGGCCTACACCGGCCCCAAGGTGCTCAACATCGACGAGGAGGGCTACCCCGTGCAGCCCTACGGCATCAGCGACAACCCTTATTCGGTGCTCGACCTGACGGACATCGTGTACGTCAACCCGGTCAATACCGGCTTCAGCCGCATGGTGGAGGGGGCCGACCGCGAGCAGTTCTTCGGCGTGAACCAGGACATCAAGTACCTCGCCGACTGGATCAGCAACTGGGTAAGCCGCCACGACCGCTGGCGGTCGCCGAAGTTCCTGATCGGGGAGAGCTACGGCACCACCCGGGTATCGGGGCTGGCCCTGGAGCTGCAGGACAACCGCTGGATGTACCTGAACGGGGTGATCCTGGTATCGCCCACCGAGATCGGCATCGAGCGGGCGGGCATCGTGGAAGCCGCCAACCAGCTGCCCTACTTCGCCGCCGCCGCCTGGTACCACAAGCAATTGCCCACCGAACTGCAATCAATGGAGCTGGAGCCCCTGCTGGCCGAAGTGGAGGCCTACACCCGCAACGAACTGCTGCCCGCCCTGGCCAGCGGTATGGACCTGAGCGACGCCCGCCGCCGGGAGGTGGCCGCCGCCGCCGCCCGCTACTCCGGACTGGACGCCCAGGAGTGGCTGGACAACAACCTGATGCCCTCGGCCGCCTACTTCTGGAAAAACCTCCTGCGCGGGGAGGAGGCCGGTAACTATACCGTAGGCCGCCTCGACAGCCGCTACCGCGGCGTGGACGCCCGCGCCGCCGGGGAGCGGCCCGATTACAACAGCGAACTGACCAGCTGGCTCCACTCCTTCACCCCGGCCATCAACTATTACCTGCGGGAGGAACTCGGCTTCCGCACCGACCTGCAGTATCACATGTTCGGCCCCGTCCACCCCTGGGACCGCTCCGGCGACCGCACGGGCTACAACCTGCAGCAGGCCATGGCGATGAACCCCTACCTGAACGTCATGATCCAGTCGGGCTACTTCGACGGGGCCACCAACTACTACGACGCCAAGTACACCCTCTGGCACCTCGACCCCAGCGGTCGGATGCGCGACCGGCTGAGCTTCAAGGGCTACGAGAGCGGCCACATGATGTACCTGCGGCGCCCCGACCTGGAGGCCGCCAACGAGGATGTGCGCACCTTTATCCGCGCGTCCCTGCCCGGGGAAAAACCGGCCCGGTACTAGTCAGGCGACAATTTCCGGCGGGGGCTTCTGTTATCTTAGAGCTTGTTTGGGTTTTGCTCTTCAGACCGAAAATGAGTCACTTTTCGGATGGCCGAGGCGCTGAAAGTGGATCGTAGCCCAGCTACGAAGCCATTTTCAGCAACGAAGGGCAGTTGAAAAGGGGCCATTTGCAGGTCGAATGGTAAAGCCCAAACAAGCTCTTATTGATTCCAAACCCCCGCTATGCTCCGAGGTCTACTTCTTTCCCTGGCACTGTGTGCCGGTCCACTTTTTGCCCAGTCCGGCTTTCAGTTTACCTCGACCGCCAAGTCAAGCCCGGAGCTGGCCGGCCGCTACGCCACGGCCTCCCTGGACCTGCCCGCTTTCCGGCAAGCGCTCAGCGCCAAGCGGCATAAGCTGGAACTGCCCCTGCCCGACGGCAGCTTCGCTTCCTTTACGGCCGTAAACAGCCCCGTCTTCGCCCCCGAACTGGCCGCCCGCTACCCCGAGATCGGGAGCTACCGCGTGGAGGGGCCCTGGGGGGTGGGCCGCGTGGCCATTTCCCACCAGGGGGTTGACGCCCTGCTGCCCGGCCCGGACGGGATGTACGCCATCCAGGCCGAGGAGGAAGGGGAGGAGTACCTCGTCTTCTACAGCGGGGAGTACGCCGGTGACTCCTCAGACCTGCCGCTATCCTGCGGCTTCAATCCCGGCGATCCCCACAACGTGCCCCTTCCGGCCTCCGTTAAGGCCGAAATCAGTGGGGGGCAGAAGCGCGGCGGCGCGGCGCGGGAGCTGCGGCAGTACGACCTTGCCTTGACCAACACCGGCGAATTCGCCCGCGAGGTAGGGGGCACCAGGGCCGACGTACTGGCGGCTTTCAATACCGCCGTGAGCACAATTAATGTCATCTTCGAGCGGGAAGTGGCCGTCCGCATCAATCTGCTGGCGCTGTCGGAGCAGCTGATCTACCTCGATCCCGAAACCGACCCCTTCATCGATACCGACGAGGGAACCGGCCTGCTCGACCAGGTGATCAACGCCTTCCAGGAAAACAGCGTCCCGTCGACGGCCTACGACCTCGGCCACATCTTCACCACCCGTTGCGTCGACGTAGGGGGAGTTGTGAGCGGACTGGCCTGCAGCGGCAGCAAGACCCGCGGTGTCACCTGCCTGCAGGGCAAGAACGTGGCCCGCACCGCCGAGCGGGTCATGGTCCACGAGATTGCTCACCAGTTCACCGTTTCCCACAGCTGGAACAACTGTCCCTCCAGCCAGGCCCAGCGGGCGGGCAACACCGCCTTCGAGCCGGGGTCGGGTACCACCATCATGTCCTACGCCGGGGCCTGCGGCAACCAGAATGTCGGAGCGGCGGAACCCTACTACCACGTGGGTAGCCTGGAGCAGTTTCTGTACTACACCCGCGAGGGCGGGGCGGCCGGCTGCGCCACCATCATCGAAACGGAGAATGTCACCCCGGAGGTAAGCCTCGACTACGAGAACGGATTCTACATCCCCCAGAGCACCCCCTTCCGCCTCACCGGGACGGCCACCGACGCCAACGATCCGGCGGAGCAGCTTACCTATAACTGGGAGGAGTACGACCTGGGGCCGGCGGTCGACATCTACGAACCCCGGGGCTCGGCCCCCCTGTTCCGCTCCGTGGCCCCCGCGGCCGACGGCCACACCCGCTACTTCCCCCGCATCGACCGGGTGGCCAATCAGATCAGTACCGGCGATGAGGTGCTGCCCGACTACGAGCGTTCGCTGACCTTTCGCCTGACGGCCCGCGACAACCACCCGGGGGCCGGCGGGGTCGACTGGGCCCAGGTGAACTTCGAGGTGGCCGCGGCCGGCCCCTTCACCGTCAATGAACCCGCGCTCGCCGCCGAAGAATCCGCCTGGCGGGTAGGGGAGTACCGTGAAGTAACCTGGAACGTGGCCGGTACCGACCGCGCACCCGTCAACGCCAAACGCGTAGATATCCTGCTGAGCGGCGACGGCGGACTCACCTTCAACCAGGTCCTCCTGGCCGGCACCGCCAATACCGGCAGCGCCTTCGTGACGGTGCCCGATACCCTGGGTTCCGCCATGCGCATCATCGTGGCGGCCACCGACAACGTATTCTTCAATATGAACGGCCAAGACTTCACCATCGAGCCGGCCACCGAAGCCACTTATACCCTGGACTACGACCTGCCCTACGCCGACGTCTGCCTGCCCGAAACCCTCACGACCACCTTTACGGTGGGCAGCGTGCTGGACTTCGCCGCGCCGGTAACCCTCGAGGTCGTGGAGGAAGAACTGCCCGCCGGGGTAGTGGCCACCCTGGAGCGGACGCAACTGCTGCCCGGGCAGTCCACCCAATTGACGGTCGAGCTGGACGGGGTGACCAGCAGCGGACGAATGACCGTGCCCGTGCGCGTCACGGCACCCGGACAGGAAGCCAGCCGCCGCGAGATCGTGCTCGACGTCGTAGCCAACGACTTCAGCGACCTCACTACCAACCTGCCCGCCGAAGGTACCGAGGGGATCGGGCTGACCACCTCCTTCGACTGGTCGGCCTCGGTCAACGCCAACTCCTACGACGTACAAGTGGCCACCTCGCCAGCCTTCACCTCCGGGTCGATATTCGCCGCGGCTACCGGACTGACGGAGACTTCCTTCGCCCCTGAGGAGTTCTTCTCCCCCAACCGGGTCTATTTCTGGCGGGTACGGCCCGTGAACGCCTGCGGCCCCGGCCCCTGGACGGAAACGGTGTCCTTCCACACCGTCAGCAGCCAATGCGATACCTACAGTGGAACCGATACGCCGGTAGCACTGCCCGGTTCCGGACCTGCCTTCACCCGGCAGTCGAAACTGTTCGTGGATCGCCGCGGCAGTATCAACGACCTGAACCTGCCCAACGTCCGCATCAACTACCAGTTCGCCTCCAAAGTGACCATAAAACTGACGAGCCCCACCGGCACCACGGTCACCCTCTACGCCGAGAAGTGCTTCAGTACGAACTCTATTAACCTGGGCTTCGACGACGACGCCCCCGAGGCGGTGGCCTGTCCCCCCGACGACAAGCAGGTGTTCCAGCCCCTGGAGGCCCTGTCCGCCTTTGACGGTGAGGACACCTACGGGGAATGGATACTCACCGTCGCGGTTAGCGAAACCAGCGGGGCCTCGGGAAAGATCGTCGGCTGGGCGGTGGAATTCTGCGCCGACGCGGAGGCTTCAACCCCCGAAACCCTGGTCAACGCCCCGACGGAAGTACAGCCCCTGGGCCGTAACGCCGTACTGCGCGCCGAACTGGAGATTGTGAGCGCCAACGATGCGTCTGCCGCTACGGTATACCAGCTCACCCGCCTGCCCGCCCGGGGCTGGCTGGAGCTGGCCGGTACCCAGCTGGCGCTGGGCGACACCTTCACCCAGGCCGACATCAACGACCAGCGGCTGGTGTACGAGAACCAGGACAGCACGGTGATGACCGACGATTTCGGCTTCGTGGTGACCACGGCCAGCGGTGGCTACCTGCCGGTAACCTACCACGAAATCCGGCTGACGGCGGATGCCGTCAACCCAACCAATAACCTCCGGTCGCTGGCCAGTCAGCTCGAGGTGTTCCCCAATCCGACACGCGGGGCCTTGCACCTGCGTTGGGCCGCCACCAACAGCGCCCGCGAGGTGGGCATCGAACTCTACGACCTGAACGGCCGCCGCCTCCACCAGGAATGGGTATCACGGCTTGCGGGAGCGGCCACCGTGCCCACCGCCGGCCTGCCCGCCGGGGTGTACCTGCTGCGGGTCGACGGGGCGGTGTACCGGCGGATCGTCCGGCAGTAATTACTCGGCGACGCTGCTGGCCCGGGCGGACAGGGCGTCGACCACTTCGGCGATGAAATCGCCGTGCAGGATGGTGTAGCGGTCCGGCGTATTGACTACGTTCGGCGGCAGCTCCCGCCCGTAGCGCTTTTCGAGTTCCTCGCGCCGGTGGGCGTAGAACAGTACCGGTACGTGGCGCAGCACGGGGTCGAAGGCCAGCATGGCCGCGAAGTCGATACCCCGTTTGCCATCGTTGTCGCCCTGCTCTTCGCGGGTGACGTCGCTGATGATGAGGTCGATGCGGTCTTCGGGTTTGCTGCTGGACTTGTTGTTGTTGACCAGCAGCTGGTGGGCCTCATCGCTGGTCCTCACCGTATAGCAGTAGGTGTGCAGCCGGTCCAGGATCGCCATCGGCAGGGGATAGGTAAGGCTGTCGTCGATCCAGAGGATCTTGTATTTCTCCGGTCGCTGGGCGAGGGCGGAGATCTTGTCCTTGATTTCCGCATTGTCGCGGATGCCAAAGGCCTCCAGCGTCCGGTCCAGATCCTTGACGTTGCTCAGTTCCCAGAGGACGGGCTTGATCCGCTGCAGCAGGTTGGTCTTGAGGTCCGATTTGTACTCCAGCCAGTTGAAGCGGCGCAGGAAGCGGCTTGCGGCCTCGGCCCCCCGACGGAACAACTTCAGTTTTTCGGCCTCCGATATTTCGAAGTTGATCCAGTTGAAGCCTTCCACGTCGATGTACTCCACCAGGGCCTTGTACTCGGGGTTGTTGCGGATGAACTCCAGGTCGCGCAGGTTCCTCACGCCCTCCTGCATATTGCCCAGGAAGCCCCCCAGGCTCCCGATGGTGCGGGCGTGCCGGCGGTCTACGCCCAGCTTGACCCCGATGGTGGGCCGCTGGGGGATCCGGTCGCTGTGGTGGAAGAGGTCGATGGGGAAGTTCGACATCACGCCCCCGTCGACGAAGAGGATTTCCTCGGGCAACTCGCCCGGGTAGCCGGCCACCTGCCGCCACTTGCGCCTCACCTCCTCCTCCCGCCCCTGCGCCCAGGCGAGGGATACCCGCTTGGGGGTGAAGAAAAAGGGGATGGCCATCGAGGCCCGCACGAAACTGGCCGGGTGCTGCTCCGCGGGCTGCTCGTAGTACAGCTCGGCCATGCGGGGGAATTCTACCTTGGTTTGGGTGGTGATGTCGGCGGCCACGATGGCGATCTTGGGCTGCAGTTCCTCCGCGTCGACCGGCCGGCGGTGGTTGCCGTAGTCGGAGACGTGGACCAGGCTATCGGGCAGGTTGCAAAGGTTCTCGTTCAGGGAAGCCCAGCTGGGATGGTGGAGCTGCTCGGCGAGCCACCGCTCGAAGTGGTCGCCCGGATTGATGCCGAAGTCCTGGAAGATTTCCGACAGGTTCCCGGCGGCCTCCAGCAGGGCTGGGAGCTTGCCCATCACGTCCAGGCCCTCGCTGAACTGCACCCCCGACTGGATCAGGGCGGTCAGCCGCTGGGCGTCGCGGCCCCCGTCCACGAAGTCGGTGAAGGGCTTGCCCGCAATCCGCTCCAGAATCTTGGCGCTCTTTTTCTCCCCGGGCGTGCCGGCGTCGGCCATCAGCAGGGTATTGATGGAACCCGCGCTCGTACCGCCCAGACTCAGGAAGCGCAACCCCATTTCTTCCAGCACGTAGGTGAAGCCCACCAGGGCAATGCCGAGTACGCCCCCGCCCTCCTGCACCAGGTTGACGTACTGGTGGCCCTCGCCGTCGAAGATGTCGGAGTAGCGGAACCGGTCGCCCTGCTGTTGCCGGTAGGCCTGCAGGTCTTCCAGGATGTCAAAAACGTATTGTTTGTAAATGTGGGTGGACATAGGTAAGTGGGTTTAGGAGAAAAAGGCATTCCGCCTCCGCTCCCGTAAGATAATGGCTGCCGGGCAGTTACTTCTTCCGGGGAAACCCTTGATAATGTGGCCGCTAAGGCGTAATATCCAGTACGGATCCCGGCGCCCTCCCCGAACATTAGGCGGTAAATGGGCGGCGGCGCGCGGGTGCCGTACGCTACCGGGAACAGCCCGCCCCCCCCCCCCACGTCCATTCCCGTCCTCCACCTCTTAATCCGTTCGTCATGGTTACTCTAATCCTGCGTCCCATCGGCCTTGCCCTGCTGTTGGTCTGCCTTTGCACCTGCGGCGACCGCCCCCAAAGTCCTCTCGCCCATACCGGGGCGCAAGCAGCAACCGCCGCGTGCCTGCCGGCCACCAACGACCGCGCTTGGTACGAGACCAAGCAGAAAGCACCCCTCTTCGACAGCATGGGGCAGCATCACTTTCCCATCACGACCCGACGGAAGCTGGTCCAGCGCTACTTCGACCAGGGCCTGGTGCTGGCCTACGGTTTCAACCACGCCGAAGCCGCCCGCTCCTTCTACCACGCTACCCGGCTGGACCCCGACAGCCCCATGCCGTACTGGGGCTACGCCTACGTGCTGGGCCCGAACTACAACGCTGGTATGGAGAAGGATAACTACCCGCGCGCCTACGAGGCCGTTCAGCGCGCAAAAAACCTGGCCCGGATGCGCGGCACGGAAAAAGAAAAGGCTCTCATCAATGCCCTCGCCACCCGCTACCACCGCGACGCGCCCGAAGCCCGTAGTGCACTCGACCAGGCCTACGCAGAGGCCATGCGCAAAGTGGCCACTCGCTTTCCGGACGACGCCGACGTACTCGCCCTCTTCGCGGAAGCGCTGATGGACCTGCACCCCTGGGACCTGTGGGATAAAGCGGGCGAACCCCGGACGTGGACCCCCGAGATCCTGGAAACCCTGGACCAGGTGCTGGCCATCGCCCCCGACCACCCCGGCGCCAACCACTTTTACATCCACGCCATTGAGGGCAGCCGGACGCCCGACAAGGGCCTGGCGAGTGCCCGCACCCTCGACGCGGGTCTGGTGCCGGGGGCCGGGCACCTGATGCACATGCCCTCCCACATCTATATCCGAACCGGCGATTATCACGCCGGGTCGCTGGCCAACCGCGCGGCCGTACGGGTCGACAGCAGCTACATCACGGCCTGCCGCGCCCAGGGGGCCTATCCCCTCATTTATCACCCCCACAATTACCACTTCCTGGCCGCTACCGCCACCCTGGAGGGCAAGCCCGACTGGGCCATGGACGCGGCGCTCCGTACCGCCCGCCACGCCGACAACGACCTGATGACGGTGCCCGAACTGGGTATGCTCCAGCACTACTACACCATCCCGGATTACGTACGGGTCAAGTTCGGCCTCTGGGATGAGATACTGAATTCGATTGACGTGCGCCGCGACCTAACCTACCCCAAGATCATCCGCCACTACGCCCGCGGTATGGCCTACCTGGGCAAGGATGACCCGGCCGCCGCCGCGGTGGAGCTGGCCGCCCTGCGTAAACTGGCCGCTGGTGCGTCGATTGATTCCTTAGTCATCGGGGTCAATACGGCCCGCGCGGTGGCTTCCATCGCCGAAGGGGTGCTGGCCGGAGAACTGGCCGCCAGCGAAGGGGACTACGACAGCAGCATCGAATTGCTGGAAAAGGCCGTTGCCGTCGAGGACGCGCTGCACTACATGGAACCCCCCGACTGGTTCTTCTCGGTCCGCCACCACCTCGGCGCGGTGCTGCTGGAAGCCGGGCGATTTGCCGATGCGGCGCGGGTGTACGAGGAGGACCTCTTGACCTTCCCCAGGAACGGCTGGGCGCTCCGCGGATTGCAGACCGCCTACGAGGGCATGGGTGAGACCGCGAAGGCCAGGGGCGCGGCGGAGCAGCTGGAAAAAGCCTGGGCGACGGCGGATATCGCGTTGACGGCTTCCCGTATCATGTAGCCGATACCCAATTGCTACCCGTCTTTTAAGGGAGCTTGTTCCCGCGTTGTACGCTGGAAGCCAATCGCCTGCGCTCCGGTGGTCCGGGGATGCTATCCGAATGGATTCCCGCTGATCAATTACCTTGGGGGACAACAATGGCGGATGGCTCCTGCCCCCCGCTACTCATGTCAACCCGCCCGCTATGGAATTGCCACTGTTACGTTTCGCCAGCTGTTTCGCCCTTATTACCCTGCTGGCTTGCGGTCCCACCGCCCCGGAGGAGGTGGTTGACGCCGGCTCCTCCGAAGTAAGCGAAGCCACCTACCAGGAGCCCCACCGCCCCCAGATTCACTTTTCGCCGCCCGCCAACTGGATGAACGACCCGAACGGCATGGTGTACCACGATGGGGAGTACCACCTGTTTTACCAGTATTATCCGGACAGCACCGTGTGGGGCCCCATGCACTGGGGGCACGCCGTGAGTACCGACCTCGTACACTGGGAACACCTGCCCGTGGCGCTCTACCCCGACTCCCTGGGCTACATTTTCTCCGGTAGCGCCGTAGTGGACAACGACAATACCAGCGGACTGGGCCAGAACGGGGAGGCGCCCCTGGTGGCCATCTATACCTACCACGATCCGGAGGGGGAGCGCGCCGGCCGCGACGACTACCAGTATCAGGGCATCGCCTACAGCAACGACCGGGGGCGAAACTGGACGAAGTACGAGGGCAACCCCGTGCTGCCCAACAACACTGGTATCCGCGACTTCCGCGACCCCAAGGTGAGCTGGAACACGGCCGCCGGGCAGTGGGTCATGGCCCTGGCGGCCAAGGACCGGATCTCGTTCTACGGTTCCGACAACCTCATCGACTGGGAGCACCTGAGTGACTTTGGCACGGACCAGGGGAGCCACGCGGGGGTGTGGGAGTGCCCCGACCTCTTCCCCCTGCCCGTGACGGGCGCCAACGGCGAGAGTAAGTACGTACTCATCGTCAGCATCAACCCCGGGGCGCCCAACGGTGGCTCCGGTACCCAGTACTTCGTGGGGGAGTTCGACGGGACGACCTTCACCGTCGACCCCTCCTTCGCCGAAGACGTGACCGATGAGCAGGGAGTGTGGCTCGATTATGGCCGTGACAACTACGCCGGCGTGACCTGGTCCGGCATTCCCGAAGAGGACGGCCGCCGGCTGTTCATCGGCTGGATGAGCAACTGGGCCTACGCCAACGTGGTACCCACCGAGCGCTGGCGCAGCGCCCTCACCGTTCCCCGCCAGCTGACCCTCCACCAGACGCCGGCGGGCTACCGGGTGTTCTCCCAGCCGGTCCGGGAGCTCGAACAGCTGCGCACCGATGAATTCACCATTCCGGAGGGGGAGGAGAGCGCAAACCGGGGGCTATCCGACCGCTTTTCGGTACCCGCGAACGCGCCCAAGGAACTGGAGCTGCGCTACGCCCTGTCGCCCGACAGCAAGGCCCGCTTTGGCGTGGAACTCGCCAACGGCAAGGGGGAAGTCTACCGCATCGGCTACAACGCCGCCTCCGGGCACTACTTCAGCGACCGCAACTCGGCCGGGCCGGCTACCTTCTCGGAAGACTTCGTCGGCGACCTGGAGTTGGCACCCCGGGTGATGGACGGGGCGGAAGTGAGCCTGCACCTGCTCATCGACCGCGCAAGTGCGGAACTCTTCGCCGACGGTGGAGCAACGGCCCTCACCGAAATATTCTTTCCGACGGAAGATTTCAACCAGATCCGGCTGTTCACGGAAGGCGACGGCGTGCGGCTGCTAGAGGGAAAAGGGTATACCCTCACCTCCATCTGGCCGCAACTCGACCGGTGATCTGACTAAAGACCGAATCCGGTACCCGAATCGGGATCAGGAAACCTGGTCCCGCATCCGCTGCATTTTGCGCTCGAGGAAGTACCGCCACCCCACCAGGGAGAAGAAGTAGAAGCCGACGACGGGCAGGGTGAGTACCAGCGTCCAGCGCACCCACGTCACCTCCCAGAGCAGGAAGTAGACGGCCGCCAGGCAGAAGGTGCGCAGCAGGAAGAGGGCGTACCGCTTGCGGCGGTATTCCGGTGAAAGCATGGTCTTTTCGTGGGAGTCGCGGTGGGTTTGCATGAATCGACGGCGGTACTCCTGATGGTTAGTTTCTGGGTTCAAAGCGTTAAAACTTAAAAAGCGTGTAATAATATGGGGCAATTCCAGTGAGACAAATTTGTCGATTATTTTTCGGATTGTCAAGCGATTTTTCTTCGGTTTGCGAAATGTGCAACACACCTGAAGTGACTAGGCCCGATCTCTGGGGCGGCGGGAGCATGGCGATCCAGAAGACTTGAAGAAGGGAGCGAAGTACGCGCATCCGCCCCGTAGGGCTATCTTTGCGCCCCACCAAACCCAGCTGTTCATGGCCGGCCGCAATAAGCTGCAGAAGTTTGCCGAAGTCCTCCAGATGCCCAACGTTTACGAGAGCTTCGAACCCACGAAACCGGAGCTGACGGGCGTCAACGGTACCCTTACCGACCTGCGGGGCCGCTGGGCTACCGGCCACTTCGGCAACGACCACCCGATCACCCTGGAACTGGCCTGCGGGCGGGGAGAGTACACCCTGGACCTGGCGCGGCAGTACCCCGACCGCAACTTCATCGGCGTCGACATCAAGGGCGCCCGCATCTGGAAAGGCGCGAAGACCGCTCTGGCCGAAGGGCTTGACAATGCCGCCTTCCTCCGCACCCGCATCGAGGTGATCAGTCACTTTTTCGAAGCCGGGGAGGTGGAGGAGATCTGGATCACCTTCCCCGACCCCTTTCTGAAAAAGGGCAAGGAGAACCGCCGACTCACCGCCGCCCAGTTCCTCAAGCAGTACCGCCGCATCCTGCGCCCCGGCGGGGTGGTCCACCTCAAGACCGACAGCCGCGAGCTCTACGACTGGTCGCTGGAAACCCTGGCCGAGCAGCCCGCCGTCCAGCTGGAATACCACGATAACGACATTTACAGCAAGCCGCTGCCCCTGCCGGAGTTGTCCACCGAGACCTACTACGAACGCATGCACAAGGACCTCGGCAAGACGATCACCTACTTGCGCTTCCGCTTCGGGGAGGGGGATATTATTGGGGGAAAGGGGATGCCTGTTGGGGAGTGAAGTACTGAATTGGTGAATTATTGAATTAGTGAATTGGTGGCGGGCATTTGTCCCTCGCTCCGCTCGGGCAGTTGCGTCTCCGCGTCGCTTATCTGCGCGCTTGCTGCGTGCCCTGGTAGCATTCGCTTAGTGATGCACCTACCCGAACGAAGTGAGGGAAGAGTGCAACACCCCATTCACCCCTTCAGTCCTTCACCCCTTCACCCCCTTAAAACTGAGCAGTAACCTGCGCCCGCCCCACGTGTACGGTGGATGCCTCTCCCGTCTGTCGCCCGTCGTAGAGGAGGTTGAGCTGGAGATATTCGCCGAGGTTCTGGGTAAGGCTGAGGTTCCACAGCAGGTTGCGACCGGGTTGCAGGCCCTGGAGGAGGGCGAAGCCTACCGGGCTACCCGAGCGGCCGTTGGCGAATTCGATCTGTATCCACTGGAAGCTGGCATTGATCCAGTTGCGGTAGTTGCCGGCGAAGCGGGTTTCCCGGCGCAGGGTAAACTCTCCGGCACCGCTGGGCAGGACGTTCTCTTCCCGGCCCACCACCACCGTGGTGTTGAAGCTGAATTCCCCCGGCTGCCAGTTCACCCCCGGTTCCAGGCGGTTGAAGTGGATCTCGTAGTCCTTTTCGTTGAAACGCTCGGAGTCGGAGGCCCGCCGGCCCGTAATGCCCGCCGCTTCCAGACTGAGCTGGTCGTTGGGCCGGAAGCGGAAGCGTAGTTCCCATTCCTCCCGGCGGCTGCTCTCGTAGCCGGTGGTGAGGACCCGGCGGTTGCGCTGTTCGTCGTTGGACAGTTGGATGTCGTAGCGCGGGCTGGCGCGGTTAAAGAACAGTCCGTGCCGCCGCCGTACGTTCAGGGCTACCAGGTTGCTGTCGGCCACGGCCAGCTGAAAGGGGTTCCAGGGCATGATGTCCTCGGCGGCCTGGGTCTTGCGGTCGATATTCACCGCCGTATTCACCGCGAACCGGCGCAGGAAATCGCGGACGCCGTCCGCTCCCCGCCAGATGCGGTCGGGGTCCCAGTTGAAGCGCTGGTTGATGCTGACGTTGTCGGTGCGGATGAAGTTGTTGTTGAAGACGCTCACCCGGATGTAATCGGCAATGTCGGCGAAGGGCGCCAGCTCGATCTCGTTGGGCTGGATCCGGCCGTCTTTGTTGTAGAGGCTGTCCTGCCAGATATATTGCCCGAGTCCGGGACCGACGTAGAGGTACTGGAAGTCGACTCGCGGTTCCTGTCCGCTGCCCACCTGGTAGGTAGTCTGACTGGTGAAGGCCCGCTTCAGGGCATCCGCCCGCACGTCGAGGCGGCCCAGGAAGGTGCTGCTGGGTTTGTCTTCCACCAGGTCCTGGCCGGGCACTTCCAGTTCGCGGTAGGTGAAATTGCCCCCGAGTTGCAGGTTACGGGCGGCCTCGAACTTGCCTTCCGCGGCCACTTCCCGGGCGGAGGTACTGGCCCGCAACTCCGTCGCGTTGGGCAGGCGGTCGTCGCGGCGGCTCGCACTCAGGGTGAAGGCGTAGCGGTCGTGCTCCGGGGCGGCCAGTCCCAGGGTAAAGCGGTCGTATTGAAAAGACAGGGCCGAAAGGGTGTCGCCACCCCCGGGGCGGCGGATGCTCTTTTCGCCACTGTAGGCGGCCGCGAGTTCCCAGCCCCCGAGAAAGTCGAACTCCTTGCTCAACCGCAGACTGGGCCGGCGGAAGGTGCCGGTGCTCTCCCGGTCCTGGCTGTTGAGCAGGCTGTAACCGCCGGCCGCCTCCCAGCCATTTACCTGCAGCTGCAATACCCCCTCGTGGCGGTGTCCCGCGTAGTCATCACCCCGAGTAAATTGCTCGTAGTCGTAGTCGATCCGCCCGACGCCGGCCCGCAGCAAACCGAGGCCACCGCCCGCCAGTTTTTCCACGGCGGCTTCGGGGCGGATGGTGCTCAGGCGGTTGCTCAGGTTCCAGTTGCGGTAGAATTCCGGCGAGCGGTAGGGATTGATGAAGGTGAAGGTTTCTTCCACCCACTCGTAGCGCCCCCGGCCGGTCACTGCCCAGCCGCTGCTGTCGGACCCGAGCCGGAGGGTGCGGTCTACGTCCAGCCGTAGGGCGTGGCCGGTATCGTCGCCGTCGTCCAGGTCGCTGAAGCGGTTCAGGTCCGACCGGCTGCGGCTCCCCTCCACCCGCAGGCTGCCCTGGTCACCAAAGCGATATTCCCCGCCGGCGCTGAACAGCTGTTGTTGGCGGGGGGCTACCAGGTCGATCTCCGGCGCAAACCGTCCCCGGGGCTGGCAGTTCTCGTCGTAGCCGACGAATACATACACCCGTTCGTTGGCCGGGCGGCCGGGGTCCAGGCTGTAGGGGCCGCCGCCGGCCCCCCGGTCGGTGAAGGTGGCCACGTAGCGCCCGAGCCGGGGGTCGTTGCTGCTCACGAGGTAGGCCTGGGTCACCGCGCAGCCGAGTACGGTGTCGCGGAGTTCGTAGGTGGCCCGCAGTTCTTCCCGGCCGGTGAGGGTATCGATGCTGGGTACGGCCACGCCATCCGGGTTGTCGCCGGCCAGGCGCAGGGCTTCCCGCTGGGCGGCGGTCAGGCGTAGGTCGCCGGTGGCGGTCTTGCTGTCCTGCTGGGAGTAGAGGTTGACGTAACCGGTCACCCGGCCCCGGGTATAGCGGCTGCTGCCGGCCGTGAGGGTGCGCAGGTAGCGTTGGTCGGCGTACTCGTACTCCACCGTGATGCGGGCGTCGCGGGTGATGAGGCGGCGGGTGGTGAAGGTCAGCTCCGCCAGGTTGTAGTCGATAACGTAGTCGGCGTCAAGGCCACGGACCAGCAGCTCCCCGTCCAGGTACACCCGTTCGGTGCCGGCCAGGATGATGAGGAAGCGCTGCTCCCCGTCGCCGGTGAGCTTGTAGGGGCCCTGGTTGCCCTCTCCGGGGGTGATGTTTTGGCGGATGAATTGTCCGCGGGCCACGGCCACGCTGGCGGCGTTTTCCCACTGCCCGTCGTCCTCTTCCTGTTCTCCGGAAACGGTGGTGAAGGTGGCCCCCTCCAGTTTCTTGTAGTAGCGCATGAAGTAGCCGTCCGGGTTGCGCAGTTCGTAGTCGCCGGCGGTGAGCTGGCTGCGGTCCTTACGCAGCTGGATGAAGATGCGGTCGAATTCCCGCAGTTGCTGGGTGGTGCCTTCGGGCTGGACGGGCAGGTTCTCGTCGGTGATGGCGGCGGCCACCTCGATGCCGTTGCCTAGTTCGCCGTTCAGCTGGAGGTTAAAGGCCGAGTTCAGCACCAGGTCCTGGCGGTTGCCGAAGCTGATCGCCCGGCTGAAGCTACCCCGCGTCTGCACCTTGGAGGTGTTATCGAGCAGCCCGGCCCGCACGTAGGGGTCGTAGGCGCCGATGACGAGTCCGGCTTCCTCCCTTCTCAATTGGGCCGAGTCCAGCAGGCTCATGCGCTGGTCAAGGGCAAAGGGCAGGGCGCGGTAGCGCAGGTGCAATGAATCGGGTAAATCCGGGTTCGTCCACCGCAGGTAGCGCCCCTCCAGAATATAGTCCGACTCCGGAATCCGCCGGCCGTCGGGTGCGAATACCCCGAGGCTTCCCGGCGCGATGGTCAGGCTGTCCACCAGCTGTCCGGCCGCATGCACGGCCACGGTCCGCTCCCGCAGGTTGGACGTGGGCGCCACCTGGGCCGTCACCATACCGGTGGCCAGCAGCCAGAGCACCAGCCACAACAATTTCGGGATCACCTGTGGGTAACGCCGCCGCGCCGGGGCGTAGTGCTAGCTGGAGTAGACATCGGATGTTGGTGGGCTGTCATCCTGTCAGACATCGGATGTCTGACAAAATGTCGCTCCAGCAATCCCTTTATTGTTGGGGCTGTTGCCAAAAAGATTCCCGCAAAAATGGCAGAATAACCGCAAAAGACATCGGATGTCTGACAAAATGGCGCGCTGACAACATCCGATGTCCATTTGGCTTACAGCACCCCCTTAGTACTCGGCAGCCGCATGTTATCCACGTCGCGGCGCTTGGCCATCTTGATGCTTTTGGCGAGGGCCTTGAAGGTGGCTTCGATCTTGTGGTGCTCGTTGTCGCCTTCAACCTTGATGTTGAGGTTGCAGCGTGCCCCGTCGGTGAAGGACTTGAAGAAGTGGTAGAACATCTCCGTGGGCATATCCCCGATTTTCTCGCGGCGGTACTCGCAGTCCCAAACCAGCCATGGCCGCCCGCCGAAATCGATGCCCACCTGGGCCAGGGCGTCGTCCATCGGCAGGTAGAAACCGTAGCGCTCGATGCCGAGCTTATCGCCGAGGGCTTTGGCGAATACCTCGCCGAGGGCGATGGCGGTGTCCTCGATGGTGTGGTGCTCGTCGATGTCCAGGTCGCCTTCCACCTGAATCGTCAGGTCGCACCCGGAGTGACGGCCCAGCTGGTCGAGCATGTGGTCGAAGAAGCCGAGGCCGGTCTGGATGTCGGTAGTGCCCGTACCGTCCAGGTCCAGGGTGATGCTGATGTCGGTTTCCTTGGTGGTGCGGCGCACCGAAGCCGTACGGTTTTCCAGTCGCAGGTGGCGGTAGATGTCTTTCCAGCTGGTGGTGCGCAGGGCAATGGTGTCTTCCAGGGCGGAGAGGGGACTGTCGCTCAGTTCCTCGTTGCCGAGTTCCGGGTCGTTGGCCAGCCAGAACCCGCGGGCTCCCATATTTTTGGCCAACTGCATGTCGGTGAGGCGATCTCCGATCACGTAACTGTTGGGGATGTCGTACCGCTCGTCGTCCAAGTACTTCTGCACCAGGCCGACATTCGGCTTGCGGGTGGGGGCATTGTCCCGGGCGTAGGTGCGGTCGATGAGCTCCTCCACGAATTCCACCCCCTCCGCCGCCAGGGCCCGCCGCATTAGTTCATGGGGTGGCCAGAAGGTATCTTCGGGGTAGGCCTGGGTGCCGAGCCCGTCCTGGTTGGTGATCATCACCAGCTGGTAATCCAGTTCCCGGACGATACGGCCCAGCCAACGGAAGATTCCGGGGTAGAAATTGAGCTTTTCGACGGAATCAACCTGATAGTCTTCGGGCTCCAGGATGAGGGTGCCGTCGCGGTCGAGGAAGAGAATCTTTTGGGGCATAATGTCACCGCAGCTTGCTGGCGGATTTGATTTCGCGGAGTAGATGGGGGTTAGTCCTGCGCCTCGCCCAGGGCGCGGAGCGCCTCGATGAGTTTGGTATTCTCCTCCGGCGTACCGGCGGTGATGCGCAGACAGTT
This sequence comes from Neolewinella marina, assembly GCF_002631205.1. Lineage (GTDB taxonomy): Bacteria > Bacteroidota > Bacteroidia > Chitinophagales > Saprospiraceae > Neolewinella > Neolewinella marina. The sequence goes on along the minus strand of NZ_PDLO01000008.1, from coordinate 115,004 downwards.
CTTGGCGTTGGGTTGGTAACTCTGGTTCCGAACCACGATGCCCTGGTCCAGCAGGTAGCGGTACACCCGGTCGGAATCCGTAAAGCGAACGAGCAGGAAGTTGGTCACGGAGGGGAATATGTAGTCCACCATCGGCAGCTGGCCGAGCTCCCGCTCCAGCCGGCGCCGCTCCCGGATGAGCAAATCCACCCGTGACTGCATCACTTCCGGCTGGGCCAGGGCGTCCAGGGCCGCGTCCTTGGTGAGGACGTTGATGTTGTAGGGCATCTTGATCGCCCGCAGCATGGTGATGATGAACTCACTGGCATAAGCTGCACCCAGGCGGACACCGGCCATGCCCCACGCCTTCGAGAGGGTTTGGGTGATGATCAGGTTCGGGAACTCGTCCAGGCGGGGCACGAAGCTTTCTTCCGGGACGAAGTCGATGTATGCCTCATCCAGCACCACGATACCCGGGAAGCTGCGGATCAGGTCCTCCACTACGGCGGCGTCCATCAGGTTGCCGCTGGGGTTGTTGGGGCTGCAGAGCCAGAGCACCTTGGTGGTGTCGTCCCAGCTGGCCTTGAGCTCCTCCACGGGGATGGTGAAGTCGGACTGCAGGGTTACCGCCCGGAAACCCACGTCGTTGATGCCCGCGGCTACCTTGTACATCCCGAAGGTGGGGGGCAGGGCTACGACGCTATCCTTTCCGGGGATGCAGAATACCCGGGTAACCTGGTCGACGATCTCGTCGGAGCCGTTGCCGAGAAAAATGCGGTCCGGGTGGACGTTCCTGATTTTAGCCAGGGCCTCACGCACGTCCGTCGACAGGGGTTCGGGGTAACGGTTCACCCCGGTGTCGAAGGGGCTTTCGTTGGCGTCCAGGAGGACGTCGGCACGGCCCTTGAATTCCGAGCGGGCGCTGGAGTAGGGGGTGAGGTTGAGGATGTTGGGGCGGACGAGACCTTTGATCTTGGCTTCGGTCCAGGTAATGTTTTCGGTGGTGGTCATGATCGCAATCTGTCGGCGGGCGCTACTGCCGGCCGGTGGTTAGGTTAAGGGTTGTTGGGGGGTGGCGGCGACTACGGGTACGAATACTTCCTCGGTGGCTTCGGGGTCGTCGAGGCGGTAGTCGGGCCCCATCCGCTCGAAGTGGGGGCGGGTATTATCCACGGCGTAGCCCGAGGCGGGCAGCCAGCTGCGGAAGAGGTAGTCCAGGGTGCGGCCGAATTCACTCGCCAGTCCGCGGTGGATGCAGTAGGCGTAGATGCCCCCGGGAATCTTGACGGATTCCAGCCCTTCGGGCAGGCTGTCGTCGGCGTTGGCCAGGGCCACGGCGGCCCATTCCCGGTACTCGGTGTCGGGCTCCAGGCGGAAGGAGGACGGTCCGGCGGGGTATTCCCGGATGGCATAGCGGAAGGTGTCGGCCCGGGCGGCCACCTCCTTGATGCGCGGGCCGAAGGCCTGCCACAGCCTGGGGGTATCCATCGCGGCCAGGGTGGTGCGCTGGGAGAGGCCCACCAGGTTGATTGGAGCGAGGTCTTGCAGGGTAACTTCCGTCATGGTCGTCGTGGCGTGGAGTTTAGGAGGGCAGGTCGCGTAACCGCAAACTTACCGCATTTCGGTGGGCCCGCAATTGTTCGGCCTCCGCCATGGTCTCTACGGCCGGGCCGATGTTGCGCAGTCCGTCGGCGGTGAGTTCCTGGAAAGTGATCTTCTTGACGAAGCTGTCCAGGCTAACCCCGCTGTACTGCCGGGCGTAGCCGTAGGTCGGCAGGGTATGATTGGTGCCGCTGGCGTAGTCACCCACGCTCTCGGGGGTGTGGTAGCCGAGGAAGATGGACCCGGCATTGCGGATTTGGCCGGCGAACGAACGGGGGTCAGCCAGGCTCAGAATCAGGTGCTCCGGGGCGTAGGCATTCACGTAGTCGGCGGCTTCCGACCAGTCGTCGAAGACCAGGGCGAAGCTGTTGGCGATGCTCTGGGCCGCCAGTTCGCGGCGGGGCAGCTCGGCGAGCTGGCGCTGGACTTCCTGCCAGACCCCTTCGGCCTTTTCGCGGCGATCGGTGACGAGCACCACCTGGCTGTCGTGGCCGTGCTCGGCCTGGCTGAGGAGATCGGCGGCCACATGGGCGTCCGCGGCACCCGCGTCCGCGCAAACCAGCACCTCACTCGGGCCGGCGGGCATGTCGATGGCCAGTCCCTGCAGCAGAGCCAGCTGTTTGGCAACGGTCACGAAGGCGTTGCCGGGGCCGAAGATTTTGTAGACCTGGGGGACGGTGGCCGTGCCGTACGTCATGGCCGCGATGGCCTGGGAGCCACCGAGGCGGAAGATTCTCGTTACGCCGCACAGGTGGGCGGTGTAGAGGATAGCGGGGTGAATGTTGCCCTGGCGGTCCGGGGGGGAGCAGAGGACGATCTCCCGGCAGCCCGCCAGCCGGGCCGGAACGGCCAGCATGAGCACGGTGCTGAAGAGGGGCGCGGTGCCCCCGGGAATGTAGAGTCCTACGCGGTCGATGCCGCGGCTTTCGCGCCAGCAGCGGACGCCCGGCATGGTTTCGATTTCCTCCACCTGCGTCTGCTGGCTGCGGTGGAAGGTTTCGATATTGTCGTGGGCGGTCTGGATGGCGCGCTTGAGGTCGTCGGGAACCTGGTCGGCGGCGGCCTCGACCGTGGCGGCCGGAACGGAGAAGTCGTCCAGCTCCACCCCGTCGAAGCGGGCGGTGTACTCCCGCAGGGCGGCGTCGCCTTCCTCTTTAACCCGGTTCATCACCTCGCGAACCGTAGCTTCCAGTTTGCCCAGGTCGCTGGCCGGTCGCTGCAGCAGTTCCTCCCAGCGGTCGCGGGAGGGGTTATCGTAGATCTGCATCAGACGATCATTTTCGCGATGGGGACGATCAGGATGCCCTCGGCGCCGGCGTCGCGCAGGCGGTCGATGATGTCCCAGAAGCGGTCCTCGCTGATCACCGTATGCACGCTCGACCAGCCCTCCTCGGCCAGCGGCAGTACGGTGGGGGAGCGCATGCCAGGCAGCATCTTGATGACCTCCTGGATGCTGCGGTTGGGCACGTTCATCAGCAGGTATTTCTGGTTGCGGGCGGCCAGGACGGACTTGATGCGGAAGACGAGCTTGTCCAGGATGGCGCGCCGCTCGGCGTCGATGCGGGGGCTGGCGGCGATGACGGCTTCCGACTGCAGGATGATGTCCTGCTCCTCCAGTCCGTTCTTGAACAGGGTGCTGCCCGTGGAGACGAGGTCGCAGATGGCGTCCGCCAGTCCGATATTCGGCGCGATCTCCACCGAGCCGCTGATCTCGTGGATCTCGGCCTCGATGCCCCGTTCGTCGAGGTAGGCCTGCAGGCTGTTCGGGTAGCTGGTGGCGATGCGCCGCCCCTGGAGGCTTTGAGGGCCCTGGTACTGGCTGCCGCGGGGGGTAGCCAGGCTCAGACGGCACTTGGAGAAGCCGAGCTTCTGTACCACTTCGGCGTCCTTTTGCTTCTCGATGAGGGTGTTTTCCCCGATGATGCCGATGTCGGCCACCCCGTCCTGGATGTACTGGGGGATATCGCTGTTCCTGAGGTAGAGGATCTCGGCGTTAAAGTTGCGGGCCGGGGCCTTGAGCTGGTCGCGGCCGTTGTCGATCTTGATGCCGCACTCCTTCAGGAGCTGGATGGACTCGTCGAGCAGGCGACCCGATTTCTGAACGGCAATTCTGAGGGGGGGAGTAGACATTTCGAATTGGGGTAAAATACAAAGAGGCCCACCGGTATTCCCGGCGGACCTCTGAGCAATAGGTTTGTGGAGTATAAAGTTTACCGCACCACCTGTACGCTCGCCGACGGGCAAGAAACGCAAGAATGATGATGGTGAACTCCAAGGATCATGTGGTGTGGGGCGGAATCGAACCGCCGACACATGGATTTTCAGTCCATTGCTCTACCAACTGAGCTACCGCACCGTTTCGCTGCAGGGCCGGGCGTTCCCGACCTAAGCGGATGCAAATGTAATTACAAGGCGGGAACCCGTGCAAGCCGGAAGGGGAAAAAGTTTAGTGGTCGGACCGGTTAGTGGTCCGACCACTAACCGGTCCGACCAGTTTCGCATGGACGACTAAGCGGTCCAATGAAAATTCGTCGGACGACTTAGTCGTCCGACCACTCAGCCATGGACCACCCCCGTGGTCGCCGCGCGACCGGCCTGTTCCAGGTGACGCCAGTCGTGGTAAGCGAGCAGCCGCAGGCAATCACCGAGGCGAAGGCGGACCACCCACAGCAGGGGAGAGCGAAGATGCAGGCGGGTCAGGTTGGCCGAGCGGGCTTCTGCGATAAAGGCGGCCAGCCGTCGGTTGCTGGTGAGGTAGCGGTGGATCACCCCGTGGTCCAGCGTCTCGTTCAGGGGGTTGAGCCGGTTAAAGGTGGGCACCGCCCGGCTGCGGGGACCCGGTTTCATGCTGCTGGCAATCAGGTTGCCCAGCCAGCTGCTGGTGAAGGTGGGTGAGGTGGGGTAATCCGCCGTCCGGTCGAGGGCTTCCGCTACCCGGGGGAAGTAGGCGGCGTGGGTGCAGTTCAGGTGTTCAACGGCTTCCAGGGCGTTCCAGCTGCCGGGGGCGGGCCGGAGACGGAGTTGAGTTTCTGGTAGCCCGGCCAGGGCACGGGCGCCGTGTTCGTTCTGCCGCACCCGGTCGGCCAACTTATTGAGCAGGGCGGTGGCGGAGCGTGGTTTCATGAACCTAATTTAGGGCCGCTGGCCTGGATGGTCCGGTGGTCACTGGTCCGACCGCTAACCGGTCGGACCACTTAAGTCGTCCGACCAGTTTCACATGGACGACTAAGTGGTCCAATGAAAATTCGTCGGACGACTAAGTCGTCCGACCACTAAACCACGGACCACCTCACCACGCCCCCGGCCGCATCCCCGGCTTGAACTTCTCCCCGAAGCCGGAATTGTTGGGCTCGTAGGGGGAGACAAAGTCGGCGTTCACCCCCTCAGCGGGGATGTCCGCTTCCCGGCCCAGCGCCCAGTAGATGCCGTTCAGGGCCAGCTTCCGCATGGAGGTCTCCCGGAAGTCGTAGGGGTGGCCCAGGGTGGTGAAGAAGACCCGGGCCGGGGTGCCGCTCGCCCCGGTGTAGGTCTTGGTCCAGGCCACGGGGTTGTCCAGGGGGAACTCGTCCAGCTTTCCATTGGCTTCGTGATTGGAGCGCAGGCTGTGACCCATGAGCAGGGGATCGCTGTCGCCGCTGAGCTTCCACTGGCCGCCGTCCACGTGGTACAGCCAGGAGTAGGCCTCGAAGGGTTCCACGCCGTTCAGGATGGGGCTGTCGCGGCGGTCTTCCACCAGGCTGACCTCGGTGAGCCGCCCGTGACCGTCCTCGAAGTGGCCGTGGTGGGTGATCCACTGCTGGCCGAATACCCTGGTCGGCCACTCGTCGTTCAGCACCATCAGCTGGCTGTCCTTCGGCTCGGTGTAGCGGAAGGCGTGGGTGGAAGTGCGGAAGCCCACGATCGGCCGGCCGCTCTCGGCGTAGTCGGTGATCTTGCGGACCATTTCGGCGGGCAGTTGCCGGAACCGCAGGAAGACCACCATCAGGTCAGCGTCTTCGAGTTCGTCGAGGGCACTGACGTGGTAGAGGTTGTTGGGGTCGATCACGCCGTTGCTGTCCAGGGAGTAGCCCACCACGGTTTCCGCGCCGAGTTCTCTTTCCAGGATGTCGGCCAGCATGGGCATGGATTCCTCGGAGCGGTACTCCTCATCGCCGGTCAGGAAGACGATCTTCGGGGGGGCGGTATCCACGGCCGTGGCGGCAGCTTCCGTTTCCTGGGGGGCGGGGCCGCAGGTGCAAAGGACGGCCGCGAACAGCAGGCCGGTCAGGATTTTCATCATCGGGTATCTCAGGTTATTTCTTTACTTCTTCCGGGAAGGGGTGCTCCCGCAGCAGTTCCGCGGCCTCGTACATGCCCTTGCGGCCGGCGGTGGCGGTGCGTACCGCGGCGATCTCCTCCGGCTTGACCATGGGGGCTTCGTTGCCGAAGGCGTTGCGGACGTAGGTCAGCACGGCGGCCATTTCCTCGTCGTCCATCAGTCCGCCGTAGGCCGTCATGGGTACTTGACCGTCGTACTGCTTGCCCTTCACTTCCATGGGGCCGTAGAGGCCGTGCATCACCAGTTTGATGAGCCGCTCCTTGGAGCCGGTTACCCAGGGCGAACCCGCCAGGGGCGGGTAGCCGGTAGCGGCCAGCCCGCGGCCGTCCTGCTGGTGGCAGGTACCGCAGTAGCCTTCCTGCTCGAAGAGCTCGGCCCCGAGGGCGTAGGCCCGGGCAATGGGGCTGTCCGGCGCCTCGACGATGTTGGCGGCGGGGGCGATGTAGGCCTTGTTCGAGAGGTGGGCGCGGGCGTTGAGCAGGACCTCCCGGTCGAACTCGTCCAGCTTTTGTCGTTCGGCTTCGGCCAGTACTTTTTCACCTTCCTCCCGGGGCAACCAGCTGGCGGCGGTCATGGCCTCCATCCGTACCCGGGGGTGGGGGTCGGCGGCGAAGGCGGTCAGCCGGCGGGTTTCGTCCTCCAGCAGGTGGCCCAGGTAGCGCACCACCCGCGCCGCGGCGGCCCGCAGGCGGAAGTCGTTGGATTGGCTGGCGGCGTCCAGGATGTCGCGGTCGACCATATTGGCTCCCCAGGTGACGAAGAGGGCTTCCCGCAGGTATTCGGGGTAGTTTTCCGACTGGGGGTCGAGTTGGTCCACCCATTGGCGCACGGCGGCCATCACGGCCTTGGGGTCCCGCTGCCGCAGCACACGGCGGCTCCGGTAGCGCGTCCGGTATTCGGGTTCCTTCAGGTTTTCCAGGAGCTGGGGGATGGTGGCGTCGGCTACTTTCGGGGCTTTGACGAGCGGGCGGCCGGGGTAGGTGATGCGGTAGATGCGCCCGTGGACGTGGTCGCGCAGGGGGTCGCGCGCGTTGTGCTGCATGTGGCCCACGAGTACGTTGTGCCAGTCCACCAGGTAGAGGCTCCCGTCGGGGGCGAACTCCATGTCCACCGGCCGGAAGTTGGGGTCGGTGCTGGTCACGAGATCCTGCCGCCAGCGGGTATCGAAGCCGGCGCCGTGGTCGAATACCCGGTGCTGCTTGGTGCCCAGGAAGCCGATGGTATTGTTGATCAGCAGGTCACCCTGCATTTCTTCGGGGAAGTGGCGGCTGGAGATGATTTCCAGTCCGGAGGTGGGGCGTACCCGGTGCTCGGGCTCGATCAGGTCGGGGGCCATGGGGTTCTGCACCCCGTAGAGGTTCTTGATGGTGGAGGGGAGCATCCACTGCACCCGGGGCCCGCTGGTATGGGCGAAGATGGGCTGCCCCCAGGCGTCGAAGATAATGCCCCAGGGGTTGGGGATGGAGATCTGGGCCGTCCGCTCCAGGTGGCGGCGCGCCGGATTGAAGCGGTAGAACCCGCCGTTGGTGGCCCGTACGGGCCCGTAGGGGGTTTCCACGTTGGTGTGGAGGAATACGCCCTCCCCCATGTAGATGCCGCCCCCAGGGTCGGCCTCGTAGGCGCTGATATTGTGGTGGGTATCGTGGTCGTCGAAGCCACTCATGACGGTTTCCCGGTAGTCGGCGCGGTCGTCGCCGTCGGTATCCTTCAGGAAGACCAGGTCGGTACCCTGGGAAACGTAGACGCCTCCGTTGGCGAATTCAAAGCCCACCGGGAGGTGGAGGTTGTCGGCCCATACCTTGAGCTCGTCGGCGCGGCCGTCGCCGTCGGTGTCCTCCAGGATCACCAGCTTGTCGTTGGGCAGCTCATCCCCGGGCTTGTAGTGGGGGTAGCTGGGCATGAGGCTGACCCAGAGGCGGCCCTGGTCGTCCCAGTTCATCTGGGTGGGGTTGGCCAGTTCCGGGAATTCCCGTTCGGAAGCGAAGAGATCGATCTGGAAGCCCGGCGCCGTAGTGAAGGTGGTCAGGGCATCCTCGCCGTAGAGGTACTCCACCGAGTCGGCGGGTTCCACGGCGTAGTTGGTCTCCACGGGGGGCAGGGGGCGGGTGAGTGCGTCGGCCGCGGCCAGGTCGTAGTCTTCCCCCCTCAGGTAGGCGTGGATGGCCGCGTCGCGGTTAGCGGTGAGCTGCTTCACCTTTTCCTTTTCGTAGGGGTAGTTGTCGGGGCCGTAGGGGTTGTATCGCCGGCCGTAAGCGTGCACCCCGTTAGGCATTTTGAAGTCGAGCAACCAGAAGTGATTTTTATCCTTCACCCGCGCCAGCAGGTCGGGGTCTTCCTCCGGCGGGGCTTCCCCGAAGAGCTGCTCGGTAAGGTAGCCGGCCAGTCGCCGATAGCCCGCGTCGCTGAGAGAGATGCCGTCGGTGGTCAGCCGCTCGCCTTCTTCCATCCACTCCCGGGAGACACTGAAGAGGTCGACGAAGGGTACGCCGTTGTCCGCGGCAATGTCGGCCATGGCCTGGGTGTAGCGAGCGATGTTTTCGTTTTCCGAGGTGCCGTCGGGCAGGCCCAGGTCACTGGAGTTCTCGTAGGCGAGGGGGGAGACCAGCACGAGCCGGGGGGCGCTTTCGTCGTTGTAGCGCTGCTGCTGGGAGTGGCGCAGGAAGCTGTCGAGCTCGAGGGCGAAGTTCGTCAGCCCGGCCGCCCCGCCGTAGCTCTCGTTAAGGCCGAAGAAGGCGATGACGACGTCCGCGTCCAGGGAATCCAGCCACTCGTCTTCGGAGGGGAAGAAGCCCTCGCTGTGGCTGTCGCGGCTCACGTCGGGGTTGAAGGCTTCCGCCCCGGGGAAGGCCCAGGGGGAGTTGCGGCTGGCGTGGGGCCGGAAGCCGGCGGTATTGCCGGGGTCACACATGTTGCGGACCGTCAGCTCAGCCGTGGGGTGGGTCTGGTAGATGGCCGTCTCGAAGTGGCCAAACTCCGACATCCGGCTGCAGAGGTTGTTCCCGATCAGGACGATGTGGTCCTCGGGTTGGAGGTCCAGGATTCCTTCACTGTCACGGGAAGCGCATCCAGCCAGCAGACAGGCCAGCAGGGGGAGAAAAAATAATTTTGTCACGGCTGATTTTTGGTCGACCGAATATACAAAAGCGCACGGGCTAGTCGTCCTGTCCGAAGCGCAACAGTTTTATCCGGTTTACCATCATCCGAAGGGCCAGACAGAGAGTATTCATCAGCTCACTGTCGGGGTGGTAGTCGGCCGGCGCAATGTTGTGGACGCGACGCGCCCGGCTCATCTGGTCGTAGTTTTCCCACTCGCCCTCGCCGTCCTTGTCGATGGCCACGGCAACGCCTCCGCCGCCCTCGACGACCTGGAAGGCCGACATATCGCTGTTGCCGTCGCCCACGTAGATCACCTGCGCCATGGGTACGTAGTACTGATCGGGGTCGTGCTCCACGTAGGTGTTCTCCAGTTCGCTGGCGCGGTCCAGGTCCAGTCCCTGCACCAACTGCTTGATGTAGTGCACCTTGTCCACGTGGCTGATTACTCTGCGGGCGCTCAGCACCCGCCCTTTGTCGTCGAAGTGGAGCTCCCCGCCGTATACCCGGTCGAACTGCTGGCCGATCACCGAGTGGGCCGGGATGGTCTTGAAACCGGCCGTAAGCAGGACAAACTCCAGGGTAATGTTGTCGTCCAGCTCCCGGACGAAGTCGTTCAGGTGGTCGACCATTTCATCGACCCCCGGGAAAAGGGGGAATTCCCGGCCGAAGGCCTGCATGGATTCCCGGTTCAGGGGGCTGCCCTCCCGGTGGCTGTATTCCCGGTACAGGTCGGCCTTGGCCAGGGGCGCCTGCCACTTCCTCTTTTTACGTTCCCGCAGCCGCGATTTAAAATCCTCGAACGACAGCCCCAGGTACTCCAGGTAGGCGCGGGTGGTGTTGGGGCCCAGCGTATCGTCGAAATCGAAGATGAGTACGATTCTTTCCCGGAGGATCTTGGTGGCGGTAGAAGCGGACATATTATTAAGATGGGTAGCCGGAAAGAAATGTTCACGGCCAGAACGGCGGGGGCGCCGGCCCGGGAATATTGGTCGACTTCCCCAAGGCATAGATCGGATGAAGTGGCGGGGTGGTTGGCGGGAGCAGACCTTGTTCTCATGCCCAAAATTTTCCGTCATGGCACCCACCAGCCTCCCCTCCGCCCCCCTTTCCGTCCGCCCCCGCTCCGCCGCACAGCGCCACCGCCGTCGGAAGGGAACCCGCGTTCCCGCCGGCAAGGGTCACCCCCCGGACGGCCTCCGGCTGGAGGAAAAATACCAGCATGAGGTCCGGGAAAGCCGCCTGCTGCAACGGACCACGACAATTATTGGGCTTCTGGTTGCAATAATTGTAGTTATTCTGCTGTCTTTGCGGTTCAACTTTGAAGGATCACTATGAACGTTTGTAAATGCCTCGCGCTCGCCATTCTCTTCACCCTCTTCGGCGGCCGCTTGGTGGCCCAGGAGTACGACGAGGCCATCGGCGTGCGCTTCGGCTACCCGCTCTCGGTGAGCTACAAGGCCTTCGTCAACGCCAGCGACGCCGTTGAGGTCTACGCCGGCTGGCGGGGCTGGCGGCGCTACCGGGCGCTCAGCATCCACGGAGCCTACCTGATCCACCAGGATTTCCCCGACGTAAACCACCTGCAGTGGTACTACGGGGCCGGTGCCGGACTGCAGTTCTGGAACTACGACGAGTTCGACCGGGGCTCCTCCACCGTGAGCCTTTCGGGCTACCTGGGCGTGGAGTACGTCTTTACCGATACTCCGATATCGATCAGCGCCGACTGGCGGCCGACGATCTACCTCGGGACTCAGCGGGCCCACGACTTCCACAACTTCAGCCTCGGATCCGGTGCCCTGGCGGTACGCTACCTCCTGCCCCGCAAGTTCCGCATCCGGTAGCCGACGATCCGGAAACCGTAACGAAGGAGAGATCCGGGGAATGGAAGGGTAAACCACACTCGCCATGAACCACCTCCGCTACCTCTTCCTTTTCCTCGTTTTTCTGCTCCTTGCCCTGCCCGCCAATGCCCAGCGGGTAAAGGATTATTCTTCGTCCGTCGGGTTAAGGGTGGGAACCCCCACGGCCGTCAGCTACAAAGGTTACTTCAACCAGCGGCATGCCGCCGAGGTCTACGTTGGTTACCGTAGTTACGATGTTTCTCGTTATATCAGCGTGAACGCCGCCTACCTGTCGCACCAGCAGATCGAGTCACTGCGTGGACTGAAGTACTACGTCGGTGCCGGCCCGGGCGTGCGCCGCTGGAGCTACGACTTTTCCGAATCCGGCGCCACCGTGGTCACCGCCAGTGCCTACGTGGGGCTGGAATACGATATCCCCCGGATCCCGGTATCCGTTTCCGCCGATTGGGTGCCCACCTATTTCTTCGGGCGCGACGGGGGCAGTGGAACTTTCGGCTACGACCTGGGCGGGCTTGGCGTCCGGTATCGCTTTGCCGGTGCCTACGATTACGACGACGAATGAGCGAACGCCGCCGCGGCCACCCCGTCGGCTACGGCCAGCCCGGCCCGCGTAAGGCGGTAGACGGTGCCCCCCGCACTGCGCTCGACCGTGGCTTCCCGCAGGGCCGTGCGCATTTCCCCAGCGAAGTAGTCGGCCAGGGCCGGGCCAAAGCGTTGCGCCAGGTCGTTGAGGTCGATACCCTCCCGCCGCCGCAGGCCCGTCATCACGTACTCGTTGTAGCGGTCGGTGGGGGTGAGGTGCTCTTCTTCGAACAGCAGGGGGCCGGCCGCCGCGAAGGCTGAGTGGTCCGCTATGTCCGCCCACACCCGGGCGTAGCGGGCGTTGTTGCTCACGTTCCACCGCCGCCGGAAAGCGCCGTCGAAGCTGTGGGCCCCGGGGCCAACCCCGAGGTAGGGCTGCCCCGTCCAGTAACCGCTGTTGTGGCGGCTGCGGTAGCCCGGCCGGGCGAAGTTGCTGATCTCGTAGTGGTCGAAACCGTGGCCGGTGAGGTGGTCGATCAGGAGGTTGAACTGCCGGGCGAACTTTTCGTCGTCGGTATCGGGCACCGCCCCGGCGGCTACCCGGTGGCCCAGGGCCGTGCGGGGTTCCACCGTCAGGGCGTAGGAGGCGATGTGTTGTACGCCCAGGTCGGTAGCAATCTTCAGGTTCTCTTGCCAAGTGGCGTCGCTGGTTGTTTGCCCGCCGTAGATCAGGTCAATGCTCAGGTTGGTGAAGCCGGCAGCCCTCACCTTTTCCACCGCCGTAAGGGCTTCCCGGGCCGAGTGGGCGCGGTTCATGAAACGCAGGTCCTCCGCATCAAAGCTCTGGATGCCGATGCTCAGCCGGTTCACGGGGCTGTCGGCCAGTACGGCGATCGTCTCCGGGTCGAGGTCGTCGGGATTGGCCTCGAGGGTGATCTCGGTTTCCGCGGCCGGGTCGTAGTAGCCCTCCCGCTCCAGTACGGCGAACAGCCCCCGCAGTTCCGCCCCCGTCAGCAGGGAAGGGGTGCCGCCGCCGAAGTAGAGGGTGGGCGCGGGAATGGCCGGCAGCTCCCCCCGGCGCACCGTCAGTTCCCGTTCCATGGCGGACAGCACGCCCCCACGTCCCTTCAGGTTGGTGCTGAAGTGGAAGTTGCAGTAGCTGCAGGCCTGCTTGCAGAAGGGGATGTGTAGGTAGAGCAACCGGTAAAATTTACCATTTACAACTTACCATCTATCATTTTGGCGGCGGCGCGCGGGTGCCGCCAAAATGATAAATGGTAAATCAGAACTTGTAAATTGTAAATTCCTCGCCCTATCGTCCTTTCGGCCGGCGCCGCTTGCCGCCGCGGGTCATCATACGGTGGCCTTCCTTGCCCATGCGCTGGGCGGCCTTTACCTGGCCGGATTGCTTGAGGGCGGTGTCGAGCATGTCGATCTGCTCGGTGATCTGGGGCAGCTTGACGTTGGTTTCCTTGGCGGCCTTGAGGTACTTCTTGGCGGCGCCGAAGTTGCGGCGGTTGGCTTCGATCTGGGCCAGCTGGAGCTTGAGCATGGCCTTTTCGTTGGCGGTGGGTACGTCGATGGAGTCGGCCTGCTTGAGCCAACCCTCGGCGGCGTTGAGGTCCTTGCGGCTCAGGGCGATGGTGCCCCGCATCATGTAGTAGAAGGCCCGGTTGGCGCTGTAGAGCCACTCGGGCTTCAGGGTGAGGTTGAGGAGCTTTTCACCCTTGGCGAAGTCCTGGGCCTGGACGGCCTTGGCGGCCGGCCCCACGGTACCGAGGAAGATGTAGCCGATGAACAGGATGATACCGGCCAGCAGGAAGGGGAAGCCGTACCAGAAACCGAAGGCAATCCAGAGACTTACGCCACCGACCACTCCGGCGGCGATGAGCGCAAAACGGATATAGGGGGGGATGATGAACATGGCTTATTGGTTTTATACGGCACCCGCGCCCCGGCGCAAAAAAGGGGGCGGCATCCGCTTATTGCAGGGAGGCTTCGTATTCGCGCTGGGCGCGCTTGGCGACAAAAATGGAGATTTCGTAAAGGGTATACAGCGGCACGGCGATGAGGATCTGGGTCACGACGTCGGGGGGCGTGAGCAGAGCCGACAACACCAGGATGCCGATGAAGCTGTGGCGGCGGTACTGCCGCATGGACTCGGCGGTGACGAGGCCGAATTTCGCCAGGAAGTAAATCAGTACCGGCAGTTCAAAGATCAGGGCCGCGGGCAGGGTGAACATGATCATGTAGCTGATCACGGAGTCCATCTTGGGCTGGTTGACCGTGCCACCCACCTCGAAGCCCATCAGGAAGTTGGTGCCGAAGGGGGCCACAATGAAGAAACCGAAGGACACGCCCACGAAGAAGAGGAAGGAACAGATGAGGATCACCCAGCGGGTAGCCTTCTGCTCGGCCGGGTAGAGGCCCGGGCGGACGAAGGACCAGATCTCGTAGAAGACGTAGGGGAACGACAGGACGAACCCACCCACGAAGGCCATCTTGACCGCCGTGATGAACTGCTCACCGAACTCGGTGGCCTGCACCAACACCGTGGGGGGATGAAAGCACAGCGCACTGCCGGTGCCGAGGAAATCGGACAATCGGCAGAACATCCGGTAGCTGAGGAAGTCCTCCCGCAGCGGCCCGTAAAGCACGTAGGTGAAGTAAAAGTCGTTGAAGACGAACAGCAGCACCCCGGCAACGCAGATCGCGATGAGGGCGCGCATAACGTGCCAGCGCAGTTCCTCCAGGTGGTCGACGAAGGACATTTCCTTCTCGATTTCCGGGACGGGCTTGCCGGCCTCGTCGTACTTCCAAGTGTCTACATCCTGTTGATCCAGTGGCATGGGGCGAAGGTACTACCTAGTACAGATTAGAGTAGAAATTCCCGGACGGCCGTCTCGCTGTATTCCCAGAGGCGTCGGGCAAGTTGCTCATTGCAGGCCGTGGGGGAAGGCTTCACCAGGCACTGCGTGGGGTTGAAATAGCGGCCGGAAACCTCCCGGACCTCCGGGCTGCTGGCCAGGTACACGCTGGTATCGGCGCCCCGCTCGGGGGTCCGGGCGAAGGGCTTGTACAGCGACCAGATGGCCTTGGTAAAAAGTTTTCCTTTTTTGTTGGCCAGGCTGGTGCCCACCACGCCCGGGTGGAGGCAGTTGGTGGTGATCTCACTGCCGTGGCGGCGGTCGAGTTCCTTGGTGAAGAGGATGTTGGCCAGCTTGCTCTGGGCGTAGGCGGCCGTGCCGTCGTAGGCCCTGGGCCCCCGCTCCCCCCGCAGGTTGCCGAAGTCGATTCCCCCCTTGGTGTGCAGGGCGCTGGCCACGTTGATCACCCGGCTGCAGATGTTGGCACACTGCATGGCCGGCAGCAGGTTCAGGGTGAGCAGGAAGTGGCCGAGGTGGTTCACTCCGAACTGCAACTCGTAGCCGTCCTGGGTGAGTTCCAGCGACTCGCAGTACACGCCGGCGTTGTTGATGAGGACGTCCAGACGGGGGTAGTCGGCCAGGAAGATCTCGCTGGCGGCCCGCACGCTGCTCAGGCTGGCCAGGTCGAGGGGCAGGGTGTCGATCTTGGAGTTGCCGGTATGCTCCACCAGCCAGTCGGCGGTGTGCTGGGCACTGGTCTCATTGCGGCAGGCCAGCACCAGATGGGCTCCCTTTCTGGCAAGGCGTTCGGCGGTGGCCCGCCCAATGCCATCGTTGGCGCCCGTGATGAGTACAGTTTTGTTGTGCATAGCCTCTGGCAGACGTAACGCGCGGGAGGCGGGGGCGGTTGTTGGGACAAGGTTGCGGCGGGCATAGTACATTTACCGTGTGCTGATTACCCACGACCTGACGTACCGCTATCCGGGGGCCGCCACGACTTTCCGGTTTCCTGACCTGAGTGTCGACCGCGCCGGCACCCTGCTGCTGCTGGGGCCCAGCGGGGCCGGCAAATCCACCTGGCTGCACCTGCTGGCCGGGGTACTCAGTCCGCTGGCCGGCCGGATGGAGCTGGACGGGGTGGACTACGCCGCCCTCAGCGGGGCCAAACTCGACCGCTTCCGCGGCCGCAACATCGGATTGGTCTTCCAGCGGCCCTACTTCGTGGATGCGCTGACGGTAGAAGAAAACCTCGCCATCGCCCGGCGTATGGCCAGCCTGCCGCCAGACCCAGAACTGCTGCGTACCACCCTGCACCAACTCGGTATCGACGACCACGCCGACCGCCTCCCCGGCCAGCTCAGCGTAGGGGAGCAGCAGCGGGCTACCATCGCCCGGGCACTGGTCAACCGGCCCAAACTCATCCTGGCCGACGAACCCACCAGCGCCCTCGACCGCCGCAACGCCAGCCGCGTAAGTGCCCTGCTGCGCGAACGCGCCGCCGAACTCGGGGCGGCCCTGATCGTGGTCACCCACGACGAGCGGCTGCGCGATGACTTCCGGCAGGTGGTGGAACTCACCTCTCTCGCAACCCCCAACTGATCCGGCCATGTCCCTCTTCTCCCTCGCGTGGCGCAACCTGCTGTACCGACCCTGGACGACCCTGCTGAGCGTCATCCTGGCCGCGCTGGGGGCCGGACTGATCAGCATCGTCCTCCTGCTCAACTGGCAACTGGAGCAGCAATTCGACCGCAACCTCGCCGGCATCGACCTGGTGGTGGGGGCCAAGGGCAGCCCCCTGCAGCTGATGATGTCGAGCATGTACCACATCAGCTCCCCCACCGGCAACGTGCCCCTGGATGCGGTGAAGCCCTTCCTCAATCCCGAACACCCCTACATCGGGCTGGGCGTACCGCTATCCCTCGGCGATTCGTACCGGGGGCGCCGCATCGTGGGTACCCGGCCGGAGTTCCTGGAACTCTACGGCGGTACCCTGGCCCGGGGAACCATGTGGACGGAGGTGATGGACGTGGTCGCCGGCGCCACCGCGGCCCGCGAACTGGGGCTTGACCTGGGGGATACCTTCCAGAGCAGCCACGGACTGATCGAGGACGATGACCTGACCCACCGCAATGCGCCCCGTTTCCGCGTGGTCGGGGTGCTGGCCCCCACCGGTACGGTGGCCGACCTGGTGCTGCTCACCCCCAACGAAAGCCTGTGGGCGGTGCACGATACCCACGACCACGACCATGCGGATTCCTCGGCTGCCCCCGGCTACGACGTGACGGCCCCGCTGACCCGCTACGGCGATGAGTCGATAACCTCCGTACTGCTGCGCTTCCGGGGCACCAGCGTGGCGGGACTGAACATGCAGCGCAGCATCAACGAAAACACGGAAATGCAGGCCGTAACCCCCAGTATCCAGCTATCGGAACTGTACGCTACCGTCGGCCAGGGAGAGGAAATCCTGCGCCTGCTGGGCTACGTGGTGGTGGGCGTCAGTATCCTGAGCATCTTCATCGGACTGTACAGTTCCCTGGACCGCCGCCGGGGCGAGCTGGCGCTGTTGCGCAGCCTGGGGGCGGGCCCCGGCAAGCTGTTCGGCCTCCTCCTGCTGGAGGGCACGCTGACGGCCGTGACCGGTGCCCTGCTGGGCCTGGCGCTCAGTCACGCGGGCATGGCCCTCATCGGGAGATATTTTGCCGAGAATTACCGCTACGATTTCCGAACCCTGGTATTTCTGCCCGAGGAGGCCTGGATCCTGTTGGCTGCCCTGGTGGTGGGGGCCCTGGCCTCCCTGCTACCGGCGCGGCGGGCGGCCCGCACCGACGTGCACGACACCCTGGCGGGTGGGTGATTTCTCCCTTTACAGGGTGCCCTCTTTTTTGAGCTGCTTGTCCATGTAGTCCACCGCCCGGGCCGTCATGGCCATGTAGGTGATAGACGGGTTCTGGGTGCCGGAGCTCACCATGAAGCTGCCGTCGGTCACGAAGACGTTGGGTACGGCGTGGACCTGGTTCCAGCGATTCAGTACACTGGTACGGGGGTCGTGCCCCATGCGGGCGGTGCCCATCTCGTGGATGGCGGCCCCAACGGCGGTTGGGTCGTTGTGGGTCTCGATGTTCTTGAAGCCCGCGGCTTCCATCATTTCCGCCAGGGCGTTTACGCCGTCCTCCCGGAGCTTGTGCTCGTTTTCCTTGAGGCCGGCGTCGAAGACCAGGGTGGGGATGCCGTACTGGTCGACCTGGTCGGTGCTCAGCTCCATCTTGTTCTCGTGGTAGGGCAGCAGCTCGCCGAAGCAGGTGGCCCGGAAGCGCCATTCGCCGGGGGTGGTGATGGCCTTCTTGAATTCCGGCCCGAAGGGGGCATCCAGGTTGGTGGCCCGGCTCATGCCGCCCTGATAGCCGAAGCCGCGCAGGTAATCCTTCCGCCGGGTAGCGGCGTCGATGTTGCGGAAGCGGGGAATGTAGAAACCCCCATTGGGCTTGCGCCCCTGGTAGTATTTGTCCTGCAGGCCGTCGAAGGTGGCCGAACCTCCCATGCCGTAGTGGTGGTCCATGAGGTTGTGGCCAAGCTCGCCGCTGTCGTTGCCGAGCCCGTCGGGGAAGCGCTCCGATTTGCTGTTCAGGAGGATGGCCGTCGATCCGATGGTGCTGGCGTTGCAGAAGATGACCTTGCTGAAGTACTCCCGCGTTTCCTTGGTTTCCGCGTCGATCACCCGCACCCCGGTGGCCCGCTCGGTGGCGTCGTCGTAGATCAGGGAGTGCACGATGCTGTTGGCCAGCAGCGTCAGGTTGCCCGTTTCGTTGGCCACGGGGATAGTGGACGACAGGCTGGAGAAGTAGCCGCCGTAGGGGCAGCCGCGCCAGCAGCGGTTGCGGGCCTGGCATTGTCCGCGGGTGCCGTGGTGGAGTTCGGGAATGTATTTGGTCAGGTTGGCGGTGCGGCCCGGGGTAATCCGCCGCTCGGGGAAGGTGCTTTCCACGGCCCGCTTGAAGTGGTCCTCCGCGCAGTTCAGGTCGAAGGGGGGCAGAAATTCCCCGTCCGGCAGGTGGGGCAGTCCCTCTTTCTTGCCCTGGACGCCGACGAACTTCTCTACGTAGGTGTACCAGGGCTCGATGTCGGCGTAGCGGATGGGCCAGTCTACGGCGATGCCTTCTTTCAGGTTGGCCTCGAAGTCGAGGTCGCTCCAGCGGTAGCAGTGCCGCCCCCACATGATCGAGCGGCCGCCGACGTGGTGGCCGCGGATCCAGTCGAACCGCTGCTTCTCCTCATAGTCGTATTCGTCGTCCTTGACGATCCAGTGTTTGTTGTCCTGGTTGAGCCACCACGACAGGCGGTTCTGCTTGTAGTAATGGGCGGCGATCTCTTCCCGGGGCACGCGCCCCTGGTATTCCAGGTCCCAGCTGTCCAGGTTGGCGGTGGGGTATTCACCGTGCTCAACCATCCGGCCGCGTTCCAGCATGAGCACGGAGTAGCCCTTGCGGCAGAGTTCCATGGCGGCGTAGCCCCCGCTGATGCCGGAGCCGATGACGATGGCGTCGTAGGAAACTTCGTCTTTTCCTTGAGAATTGAAGCGCATAAGGGGAGAGTGAGAACAGCAGGTAAAAGAAAGGGGTCAGATCGATCGGAAGTCCGGCGGTTTTCCGGTTTCCGACTGATCTGACCCCATGGTTGGTAGACGGTAAGGTGAACTGAAGCCGTGGCCCTAGATGGCCCAGGCTACGCCGCCGGTGAGTTCCTGGAGGTCGCCGCAGGGGATGTACTCGCCGGGTACGGGCAGGTAGGCCAGTACTTCGGTGCCGATGGGCTCACTGTTGAACCACGCCCCGACGATCTGCGACTTCAGGTCGAAGTAGACGTTGCGGGCGTTTCCTTCCACTTCGGGGACGGTGTCCCACTCGGTATCGGGGTTTTTGTAGTGGAGGTCCTGGTCCTGGAGGTACACCAGCGATTGCTCGCTGTCCATGTCCGAGAAGGGGCCGGCGGTCTCGTCGGCGTCCATACGACGCATGAGCTCCTTGAGGCCTTTGCGGAAGTTGTTGCGGGCCTCTTCGTCGTAGACCTGTCCGACCATCTTGTCGACCATCTCGGGTACGCCCACGTCAAGGGCTCCCGGGGTATCGGTGGTCGGGATCATCGTATCCGACAGCTTGGTGATGAAGCGGTACTCCTCCTCGTTGAAGAAGCCGGGCGCGTAGACGGCCTCCCCGGCGGCAACGGCTTCATCGCGCTTGCAGCCCGCCAGCAGGGCGGAGGCGACCGGGGCGCTGACGGCCCAGCCGGTCATGTAGGCGGTATACCGCAGTAATTCTCTTCTTTTCATCGCTTAGATGTTCATCTTTTTAAGTTCGTTGACGGCGTGGTCCGCGGCGCGTGCCGTGAAGGCCATATAGGTCAGGGAGGGGTTCACACAGGCCGCGGAGGTCATGAAGGCGCCGTCGGTCATGTAGACGTTCGGGGCGGCCCACAGGCGGTTGTGCTTGTCCACTACGCTGTTGGAAGGGCTGCTGCCCATCCGCGCCATGCCCATCTCGTGGATGCCGAGGCCGGGGTAGGAGTGGGCGTTGTAGGTGCTCACGTCCTTGAGGCCGGCGGCTTCGAGCATCTCGGCGGCGTCGTTCATCATGTCGTCGACCATGGCGTACTCATTCTCTCCCCATTTGGCGTCGAAGACCAGGGTGGGCAGGCCGTCCTTGTCCAGCTTGTCGCGGTCGATGGTCATGCGGTTCTTCGTGTCGGGCAGGGTTTCGGCGAAGGCCGTGAGTCCCATCGTCCACTTGCCGGGACGGATCAGGGCGTCCTTCAGTTCGGGGCCCACCTTCACGTTCATCTCGCGCACCGTGTGGCCCCAGCCGCCGCGTCCGGCGCCTCCCTGGTAGCCGAAGCCGCGCAGGTAGTCCTTCTTGCTGTTGCGGTCGCCGAGGTTCTGGTAGCGGGGGATGTACACGCCGTTGGGCTTGCGTCCCTTCTCGATCTTGTCGCCGTAGTCGTCGGTGGATCCCGAGGCGCCCACCCGGAAGTGGTGGTCCATGATGTTGCCCCCGAGTTCGCCGCTGGTGTCCAGGGTTACGCCCTCCTCGTGCTCAGTGTTCATCACGATGAAGGAGCTGGGGATGGCCGAAGCGCAGAGAAAGATAACCTTGGCGAATACCTCGTGGTCCTCACCGGTGGTGGTGTCGCGGAAGCGCACGCCCTTGGCCCGCTTGTTCTCCTTGTCGTAGATCAGGCTGTAGACCGAGCTGTTCGGGCGCAGCGTCATGTTGCCGGTGGCCTGGGCCACGGGAATGGTGGAGGAAACGCTGCTGAAGTAGCCGCCGTAAGGACAGCCCCGGATGCAGCGGTTGCGGTATTGGCAGGCCCCGCGGGTACCCAGGTGGACGCTGGGGTCGTAGGCGGTCAGGTGGGCTACCCGGCCGGCGGTTACCACGCGGCCGCCCATGTTTTCGGCGACGCCCTTGCGCACCTGCTCCTCTACACAGTTGAGGGGCATCATGGGCAGGAAGTTGCCGTCGGGCAGCTGGCTGAGGCCCAGCTTTTCGCCGCTGATGCCGGCGAAGGTCTCTACGTAGGTGTACCAGGGGTCGATTTCGGCGTAACCCACGGGCCACGGCGTGGCGATGCCCTGGCGGGCGTTGGCGGTGAAGTCCATGTCGCTCCAGCGGTAGCTGTGGCGTCCCCACATGATGGAGCGGCCGCCGACGTGGTAGCCGCGCATCCAGTCAAAGCGCTCGGTTTCCCCATAGGGGTGCTCGGAGTCCTTTACAAACCAGTGCTTGCTCTGGGGGCGCACGGTGTAGCCGGTGCGGTTCTGCTTGTAGTAGTGCTCCTTGATTTCTTCGGCGGGCACGTTGTTGTTCAGGTCCAGGTCCCAAGTGTCAAGGCTGGCGGTCGGGTAGTCGCCGTGCTGTACCATGCGCCCCTTTTCGAGTACCAGCGTCTTGAGGCCCTTTTCGGTCAGCTCCTTGGCGGCCCAGCCTCCGCTGATGCCCGTGCCAACGACGATGGCATCGTAGGTGACCTCTTCGTCACCTTGAGAATTGAATTTCATATGATCGATTTGTTGTCATCCCCCCTCGGAGGGGCCGTAAATTAACGATAATGTTCCGGGACTTAGCGAACCCGGAGGTGGTTTTCACCGTCAACCGCCGGACTTACCCACAATTGTAGGGCGCGGCCGCGGGTGCCGGGTTCAGTCGGCCGCCCACACGGCGCGGGCCTTTTCGGTGATGGTTTCCCACCAGCGGCGCAGGCTAGGCGGGGCGGGCGGGGCCGGTGCGGTAGCCGCAGGCACCGATTGGAGGTGGTGGCGCAGGGTCTTGTCCAGTTCCGCCGGGCCGGCCACGGCCAGCTGGGGGGCGGGGGGCAGCCGCTCCAGGGTGCGGGGGTCCAGGGGGCGGTAGCGGCGCACGTCGAAGTAGTGAAGCACCTCACCGGCGGACAGGGAGTCCAGTTCCCCGCGGTTGCTCCACACCAGCAGCTGGTCCACGGGAATGCCGTGGCGTTCGGCCACCTGTCGGGCGGTCGTATCGCCGGGAACCACCGTCACCTCGTGGCGACGGTAGTAACGGTTCGGGGCGAGTTCCCCGCGGCCCGCCCGGGGGTGGGTCCAGGGCAGGGAAATGGCTTCCTCCGGCAGTTCACGGGGGAAGCTCGCCAGGTATTCCTGCAGGGCCGGCACCACCCGCTTGGGTACCATCAGGCTGTGGCCCCCGCGCAGGCCGGGGAGGTAGCCCCTTACGTACTGGGGGTTCATCTCCACGACCACCTCGGGGCGCAGGCCGGTCACCTGGGCTACCTGGAAGAGGCTCATCCGGCGGTAGACCATCACCCGCTCTACTAGCTGCTGG
Organism: Neolewinella marina; assembly: GCF_002631205.1. Lineage (GTDB taxonomy): Bacteria > Bacteroidota > Bacteroidia > Chitinophagales > Saprospiraceae > Neolewinella > Neolewinella marina. The sequence goes on along the minus strand of NZ_PDLO01000008.1, from coordinate 92,911 downwards.
TCCAGGGGTAGGGCGGTGGCCGGCAATCCGTAGTGGTGGTGGTAGTGCATCAGGAAGACCGCGGCGATAAAGTTGGGCACGTAGTGGCGGGTCTCCCGGGGCAGGAAGCGGCGCAGCTTCCAGTAGTCGCGGCTGCCGGAGCGGCGGATGGCCCGGTTGACGTTGCCGGGACCGGAGTTGTAGGCGGCCAGGGCCAGGGCCCAGTCGCCGTAGCGCTCATACTGTATCCTGAGGTATTCCAGGCCGGCGGCGCAGCCCAGGGCGGGGTCGAGGCGCTCGTCAAGTTCATCGTTGACGATCAGGCCCAGCTCCCGGGCGGTCGGGGGCATGAGCTGCCAGAGGCCCCCGGCGCCGACCGGGCTGATTGCCCAGGAGCGCAGGGCACTCTCCACGATGCTGAGGTGCTTGAGCTCCAGGGGGAGATTGGCCCGCCGGAGTTGCTCTTCGAAGATGGGGTAGAAGCGGGCCGACCGCGCCAGCATGCGCCCGCTGGAAATCGGCCAGTCGCGCAGGTAGTTCACGATGCGCCGGTAGACGGCATCGTCCAGGCGGTAGTCCAGCAGGGAGGCGTCGAAGGCCGCCAGCCGCAGTTCTACCTCTTCCCGGCTGAGCTCCATGATGGTGAGCGCCCGTGCCTCGGCTTCGTCCATATCCATCGCCGCGGAACGCAGCGGCAGCAGCGCGAAACAGAAAAGCAGGATGCGGTACAGGGCGGTCAAAAGGGTGAGTTAACGGGCGCAGGGCGGAAATGCGCCGAAGATACGGAATTTGGGTCAGCTTTCGGTGGCCGGAAAGAGCCACTGGATGGCTTTGGGAAATTCCCGCCCCCAGCGGGCCTCGTTGTGCTGCCCCAGGGGGTCGATGGCCAGTTCAATCTCGAGGCGGGAGGCGTCGGTCTGCTTGAGCAGTTGCTGGCGGAAGCGCTCCATATTGGGTACCATGGTGGCGCTTTCCGCTTCGCCGCCGTAGAGGTACATCCGCCCCCGGTACTGCCGCGAGAGGGTCATGATGTTGAAGGGGATTTCGGGGGTCACCCACAGGCTGGGACTGAACACCATCAGCTTCTGGTAAATGTCGGGGTACATGATGCCGGCGTAGATGCTGATCAGCCCCCCCAGGGAGCTGCCCCCGATACCCGTATGCCCGGGCTCCGGTCGGGTGCGGAAGTGGGCGTCGATGTAGGGCTTGAGACGTTCGGCCAGGAAGCGGACGTACTTGCGGCCGTCGCCCCGCCCCAGCCGGGTCTTGAAGGAGGGGGTGAACTCGCTCATGCGTTCACTCTCGGCGTGGTCGATGGCCACCACGATCAGGTCGCCGTGCCCGTGCTCGGCCAGGTGGGCCAGTCGCTTGTCTACCCCCCAGCTGCCGAAGGGGGCGTAGTCGTCGAAGAGGTTTTGTCCGTCCTGAAGGTAGAGCACGGGGTAGCGCTTGTCCGACTCATAGTAGTCGTGCGGCAGCAGCGCGGCGACCCGGCGGGTGCGGATCAGTTCCGGGATTTCGAAGTGCTCGTCGATCACCTCAATGCGGGGCAGAAGATGGTCCTGGTATTCGAGTCCGGAGCTGGCCCAGTGTGCCACCCGATCCGGTACCGTCCAGGGTTCGTGGGTGTAGCGGAGGTGGTTCAGGGCACTTTCCTGGTGGTCGCCCAGCTCGACCGATTCCCAGCCCCCGCGGGTGTACTTGTATTCCACCTTCAGCAGGTCGTCGGGAAACTTGAAGGTTCGCCGGTAGGTGCCCGGCCGCTCGTCGGCTTCCATGCGGTAGCACTCGTCGTGGGCGTTCCAGTCGTTGAAGGTGCCGGCCACGTAGATGGGCCGCTCGTCGTCGGTGGTGGTGATCAGTTTCAGGGTCCGCTGGGGCATGGTTGGTTGGGGTAGCGGGCCCAAAGGTAGCTACCGTTCCTGCTTCCGCCGCTCAGCCAGTTCGCGCCAGGTGATCAGGCGGATGCCCTCCTCGGCCAGGATGTCGGCGAAGGCATCGCTGGTGAAGAAGTTGTAGTCCAGCTGCCGCCAGCGGCTACCGAAGGCTTCCGCGCCTCCGGCCATGGCGGCACTTTCGGCCCCGTCGAGGGCGGTGTGGATCAGTAGTACGTTGACCCCGGCGGGCAGGTCCTGAAGCTGGTCCCGGTAGAAGGTTTCCAGCCCGATCTCATAGTCGGGCTCGCCGGCCATGAAGAGGTTATCGACCACCATGTCCTGGTCGGTGATGGCCTCCCGGTAAGCGGGGGGCATGCTTTCCAGGCGGTTGCGACTGATGAGGGTGGGCAGCCCGTACTCCCGCCCCGTCTCCAGGTAGATCCGGAACAGCTCGGGGGTGGCGGCCAGGCAGCCCATGTGGGTGTCCAGGTGGGTGGGCTTGATGCCGAGAGCCCGGGCCTTCTCGATCTGGGCCTTGATCTCGATCCTCACCTCTTCGGGGACCGCGGAGCGGACCATATCCGCGCAGTTGGACTTCAGATAACCCGCTGAATCCAGCAGGCTGCTTACCCGGTCGGCACTGGCTACACTGCCCCACTTCAGGTCGCGCCACTCGCTGGTCAGCACCAGGTGCATGCCGAGGTCGGCGTCCGGGTGGCTGATGGCGTAGCGGGCTACTTCCGGCAGCCAGGGGGTGTTGGCCATGATGCTGGCGCTGCTGACCGTACCCTTGTCCAGGGCGCGGAAGCTGCCCTGGTTGGTGGCGTGGGTAACGCCCAGGTCATCGGCGTGGACGATCAGCAGCTTTTCATTCGCTCCGTAGCCCAACTCGGCGGCAAGGTGCTGGGCCATCAATGACCAGGGGGCAAGGAGCAGTGCGAGGAGGCAGGTGAGGATACGCATGATCGATTTTTGCATCCAAGATAGCCGGACCTGCGAAATGTCCGGACCGCGGAGGTGAACTTATCTTGGCCACCACCCTCAAAAAACCCGGCTTCCCATGGGGAAATTCCTTGGCACCTGCGTACCCGCCCTCCTGATCCTCCTGACGGGCTGCGGCACCCCGGACCTGCCACGCAAGATCCGCCTCCCACCGGTGCTCAACGAAGCTTCGGGCCTGGTCATCGACGGCCAGCGCATGATCTGGCACAACGACAGCGGCGACGGCCCCTACCTCTACACCACCGACCTGCGGGGGCAGCTGCTCGGTATCGATACCCTGGAGGCCCGGGCGGTGGACTACGAGGACATCTGCGCCGACGAAAACGGGTTGATCTACGTGGGCGACTTCGGAAACAACCGGGGAGAACGGACGTCCGCGACCATCTATACCTATGACCCCGGGAGCGGCAGGACCGACTCCATCCGCTATACCTACCCCGGGCAGGATGGCGGCGGGCGGCTGCGGCGGGGCAACTACGACTGCGAGGCGATGGTGGCCAGCGACGGCTACCTTCACCTCTTTACCAAGGATATCCTCTTTGGCGACCGGCCCTTCTACATCTACCACTTTCGCCTGCCTGCCCACCCTGGTAGCTACACGGCCGAACTGGTGGACAGCCTCTACCTGCCCCGCCGGGTGATCACCGGGGCTACCCTCGACCGGGATACGCGGGAGCTCTTTCTGGTGGCCTACAACTACCGGACGTTGCTGGGATTCCTGCCCACGGGGGCCGCCAGCGTGATTACCGTGAGCGACTATCCGGGAGATCGCTTCTTCCGGGGAAGGCTCCGGCGGCGGAACCTGGCCTGGGCGGTGCCCACCCAGCACGAGGCCGTGAGCATCTACGGCGATGAATACCTCTACATTGCTGCCGAAGCTACCCGCATCCGGCGGCGGGCCATTGCGCGGCGGGTCCGCAGGTAGTCAGTCCTCCGCCCCGGAATCCCACTGCCGGCTTCCCAAGTGGTAGTAGATGAGGTGGCGGCTGCCCGGATTGGCGACCCGGGGCCAGAGCTCCCACCCCAGGGCCCGGGCGGTGGCCGTATCCACGGTTTCGTGGCGGATCAGGTCGCCCCGGTAGAGGTAGAGGCCCCCGTAATAGGTGGAACTGTCGACGCGGTAACGCCCCTCCGCGAGTCGGGTAAACCGCAGGGAGTCGCCCAGTTCGTCCAGTTCCGGTTCGTTGACCAGGTAGGCCAACTGGTCGCGGCGGTACACCACCGCCCAGTCGTAGGCGGCAACGGCAAGATCGAGTGGCAGGGGGTAGGGGGGCTGCTCCCTGATGTACTGCTCGACGATGGTGGGGTCCAGGATGCTGTTCTCCGTTTCCCAGCGCTGGAGGTCGCCGGTGTTGTAGGCCATCAGCACGGCGCGGTCGACGGGGGGAATGCCCTGCGCTGCCCGGTCGCGGTACTGGTGCAGGCGGACCGTGCAGCTAACCAGCTTGCCGGAGGCCTCCCCGAGGGCCACGAGGAAGTCGAAATAGGCGGAGCGGGTGGTGGCGGTCCAGTCGCAGTCGATCTGCAGTTCATTGTAGGGGAAGGGGAATACTTCCGTCAGCAGGCCCACCAGGTCCTGGACCAGATCAGGGTGGGGGTGGGCGAAGACTTCATTGGTGATGAAGATCACGGGCACGGCCTCCACGGGCAGGGTATCAACGGTGGATTGCAGCAGCGCCGAGGGTTCCGGCCGGCCACCGGTCCGGCTCACGTCGAAGGCCTTGATGTAGATTCTTTCGGCGGCGTGGCGGGACAGAAGATCGGTGGGCAGGTCCAGTTCCGTTTGCCAGTGGTAAAAGGCCGGGGTGGGGGGCGGGGGCTCCTTTTCGCAAGCAACGACCAGCAGGAGCAGAAGTATCAGGTTACAGGGCCACCTCATCGCCCAGTTGTGGCATGATCACTTCCCGGAAGCCCGCCCGGGTAAGGCTTTCTCCGAGGGGTTCCATCCGGTCCAGGGTACCGTGGACCAGGAAGACCTTCTCACAGCTGTCTTGTTGCCCGTTCAGGAAATTGATCAGCTCGGAGCGGTCGGCGTGGGCGCTGAAGGAATCCATGGTGACTATTTCGGCCCGGAGCGGGTGGTACTTCCCGAACAGCTTAAGCCCTTCGGCTCCTTCCCGGAGTCGGCCGCCGGGGGTGCCGGGGGCGCAGTAGCCTACGATGAAGATGGTGTTGCGCGGATCGCTCATAGTGTTGGCCAGGTGGTGCTTGCTGCGGCCGGCGTTCATCATGCCGCTGGCGCTGATGATGATGGCGGGCCCGTCGAGGAAGTTCAGGGCCTTGCTTTCCGCCACGCTTTGGGTGTAGGTCAGGCGGCTGAAGCCGAAGGGGTCATCGTCGGTGAGCAGGTACTCCTGGAGGTCGAGGTCGTAGCATTCGGGATGGGCGCCGAAGACGGTGGTGGCGTCGACGGCCAGGGGGCTGTCGACAAAAACCGGGATCCTGGGCAGCTGCCCACTGCTCTCCAGTTGGTCGAGCATATAGACGATCTCCTGGGTACGCCCCACGCTGAAGGCCGGAATGAGGAGTTTGCCGCCTTTGGTGACGCAGGTATCCTGGATCACTTGCAGGAAGCGGCGCATTTCATTGGGGGGCGACTCGTGTTCCCGGTCGCCGTAGGTGGCTTCGCTGATCAGAAAATCGCAGTGGGGCATTTTCTGGGGGTCGCGCAGGATGGGTCGATCGGGGCGGCCAACGTCGCCGGTGAAGCCCACCGTAGTGGTCTGCCCACTCTCGTCCCGGATGCGCAGGGTCACGCTGGCGCTGCCGAGGATGTGGCCGGCGTCCCGGAACTGGAGTTCAACCCCCGGGCGGATCTCCTGCCAAGTATTGTAGGGCAGGGCGACGAAGCGTTCCATAGCCGGCTTCACGTCGGGGCGGCCGTAAAGGGGGCGGCGGGTCTGGCCGGTTTTCTTGTGCTTGCGGTTAAAGTATTCGGCGTCCTTTTCCTGGATGAAGGCCGAATCGAGCAGCAGGATGGCGCAGAGGCTGCGGGTGGCGTGGGTGCTGTAGATCTTGCCCCGAAATCCGTCGCGCACCAGCTTGGGGATGCGCCCGCTGTGGTCGATGTGGGCGTGGGAGAGCACCAGGGCATCGATGTCCGCCGGGTCGAAGCGCCAGTTCTCATTAAAGTGCTCCATGTCATCGTTCCGGCCCTGGTAGAGGCCACAGTCGAGCAGGATGCGGTAGCCGTTGTCAAGGGTGAGCAGGTGGGCCGAGCCGGTGACTTCGCGGGCGGCGCCGCAGAATGTGAGGGTCATGTGGGGGAAGATAGTGACGGATTGTCAGACATCGGATGTCTGTCTTTTTGACAGACATCCGATGTCCCTGGGCATGATTCGTGGATTAATAGGGTAGGTCGAGGTTGTTGAAACATCAAATGATGAATCTTAACAGGGGTTGTAGTTAGTGTGATTATAGTTTAGCGCCACTATGGCAGACATCGGATGTGTGACATTTTGTCACACATCCGATGCCTGCCGAAGAAAAATTCACCGCTCATCCAAAAAACGCGGCTCCCATTCCGGGCGGGGCAGCATACAGGCCTCCCGCTTGCCGAACCAGCGGTAGCGGTTGCGGCCGATGAAGTCGTACACCCAATTGCGCAGGGGGCGGGGGATCACGCCCAGGTAGTAGAGATAGGCCCAGGGTCCACCCATGTGCTTGAAGGTGCGCAGCACACTGTCGCTGTGGGTGTACACCCGGCCGTTCTCGTAAAGGACTACGGAGTTTAGGGCCTTGGGGTCTACACCGTACTGGGGCAGTAACTCCGCAGCGGTGTCCGACTGCAGGCTGGCAAAGCGCAGTACCCCTCGGCGGTCGTGCTCCAGAATGAAGCGGACCGAGCCGTTGCAGAGGTTGCACACGCCGTCGAAAAAGAGAATGGGGTGGGAGGTGTCCATATCCTCCAAACAACAAGTGGTGGCCTCAGGTTAGCAACGGCCAGTTGCGATCGCGGTCTGCAATGGTGTAGCCGCCCTCCACTTCCGGCCACTCGATGCCGATGGCGGGGTCGTCATAGCGCAGACCGCCTTCGGCCTGGGGGGCGTAGAAGTTGTCGCACTTGTACTGGAAGACCGCCACTTCGGAGGTGACCACGTAGCCATGGGCAAAGCCACGGGGGATGTAGAGTTGCAGGTGGTTGGTGTCGTTGAGGTAACAGCCGTACCACTGCCGGTAGGTGGGGGAGTCGGGACGGAGGTCCACGCTCACATCGTATACCTCTCCCACAACTACCCGCACAAGTTTGGCCTGGGCGGAATCTCCACGTTGGAAATGCATCCCCCGCAGCACCCCGCGACCGCTGGCGGCCTGATTATCCTGCACAAAATCGGCGGGAATGCCGGCTTCCGTGAAGAGCTGCTTATTGAAACTTTCGAAGAAGTAGCCCCGCTCGTCACCGAATACCCGCGGTTCAAAGAGAAGCAAGTCGGCCAGAGGAGTAGTGGAAAAGGGCATGTAAGTTGGCTGTTTTACACGGAGGGTCAACCGGAACCGCCCCCCGGGTCGTTTGCTTCGCTAAGGTAGGGTGCCGCAACGTAGCGACAAGCCTGCCCCGACTTTCGCAACCCCTTCAACCTAACCCCCCGTGGCCGAAAACTGGGAACTAGACTTTGCCTACCAACGCGTACGCCACCTGATCAAGGATCGCTTCCGGCGGGAGTCGCTGCCCGACCTCAACGCCCTGCTCTTCCTGATCGGGGTACAGGAACTTGGCCGCTGGCAGCCCGACTTCACGAAGGAGGAAAAGCGCGACCTCATGCACGTAGCCGTTTGTCGCTTGATGTCCGAGGATGGTCACTACCGCTTTCTGGGCCGCGACGCCGATGGCTGGCCCCACTACGAACTGACGTCCAAGATTCCGCCCACCGACCTGAAAGGACAGGAAGCCCTGCTGAAGGAGAAGATCGTGGCTTACTTCAATGACCTGGAGCAGGAGGAAGGCTTCCTCGGCTAGGTGGCCGGACTTCTCGCCGCGGCGGTTTAAATTTGCCCAATGCGCTACCTCCTCCTTGCCCTTTTTCTCGGACTCCTGTCCTGCTCCTCCAATGACGGCACCCGCGCCGTCATCCAGACCAACCGCGGCGACATCGAGGTACTCCTATACCCCGAAACCGAGCGCCACACCGAGAACTTCATCAAACTGGCCCGGGAAGGATTCTACAACGGAACCCTGTTCCACCGGGTGATTCCCGGCTTCATGGTGCAGGCCGGCGACCCGGAAAGCAAGGGGGCGGGGCCGGACCAACCCCTGGGCCGCGGCGGTCCCGGCTACGAAATCGATGCAGAAATCGGCGCCCCCCACCTGCACGGCGCCCTGGCCGCCGCCCGGACCCCGAATCCGGAGAAGCGCAGCAGCGGTTCCCAGTTCTACATTGTCACCGGGGAGATCCAGACCGACAACACCCTCGACAACATCGAGCGCATCAAGGGCATCCAGTACAGCGACGCCCAGCGTGAGGCGTACAAGACCGTGGGCGGCCGACCCGACCTCGACCAGGAGTACACCGTCTTCGGTGAGGTGGTCAGCGGAATGGACGTAGTAGAAGCCATCGCCGAGGTAGAAAGGGGTGCCTACGACCGCCCTCTGGAGGACGTGGTGATTGAGAACATCACGGTTAAGTAAGCGCATTTACGGGCACCCGCGCGCGCCCGCCTAAAGCAGTCCCAGCGAGCAGCTGTACACGAAGGCCGGCGGCAGGTTAGCCAGGGTGAAACTGACGGAGACGTTCGGGAAGCTGTCCTTCAGCAAGCCGTAGTCCTGGAGAGCGTACTGGTACTGGAGGTACTGTCCGCCGGGTTTAAGTACGCGCCGCGACTGACCGATGATGCGTCCCTTGACTGGCTGGTCGATCATGCTGAGGGGGAGGCTGGAGACGACGAAATCGACGCTGCCCTCCGCCAGGTGATCCGTGAGCCGGTCGGCGCCAATGGGCAGTACCTGCAACCGGGGGTCCTGGTTCAACTGCAGCCTTCGGACGAAGGCGGGATTGATCTCGAAGGCCGTCAACCGGCTCTCCGGGTGCAGCCGTTGCAGCAGCGCGCGCGTGATGCAGCCCTCGCCGGGCCCCAGTTCAACAACGTTGAGGGGCACATGGGAGGGGATAGCGCTGATGAGGCGCTTGATGAGGACGGGGGACGCCCGGGCAATGGCTCCGGTGGAGCGAAAATTTTTTACGGCTTCCCGAAAGAAGTTCCAATTATTCATAATGGGTGATCGTCACAGCAACAACAAAGAACGGGAAAAATAGCTTAGGAAACCGGGCCAATTTCCCTTCAGGAAAGGGCTTGCCGGGAAAAAAGGCGGTTTCCCCGACCGCGACAACCATTGTAGGTTACCACTTGTAACCACTGCTAAAGTATCACCTCATGCTCCGTATCCTGCTGGTCGAAGACGAAGAGAACATTCGCGAAACCGTGAAACTCAACTTCGAAATGGAAAACTTCGAAGTGGTGACCGCCGAAGACGGCCGCAAGGCCCTGAAGTACGCCAGCGAACAGCACTTCGACATCATGATCGTCGACGTGATGCTGCCCGAAGTCAACGGCTTCCAGGTGGTGGAGCAGGTGCGGCTGACGAACCGCGACACGCCGATCATCTTCCTGACGGCCAAGGACCAGGCCCAGGACCGCATCCAGGGGCTGAAGAAAGGGGCCGACGACTACCTCATCAAGCCCTTCGTGTTTGAGGAGCTGCTGCTACGCGTCAACCGCCTCATCGAACGGACCAGCAAATCGCCCGATGTGCAGCCCGACCTGTTTACCTTCGGCAACAACCAGGTAAACTTCGCCACCTACGAGGCCACCGGCAACCAGGGTGGCTTCACCCTTACCAAGAAGGAGGCCATGCTGCTCAAGTTGCTCACCGAACGGCGGGGCGAGGTGGTCAGCCGCCAGCAGATCCTGCAGTCGGTCTGGGGCTACGACGTCTACCCCAGTACGCGAACCATTGATAACTTTATCCTGTCCTTCCGCAAGTATTTCGAGCAGGACCCCAAGAATCCGACACACTTCCTGAGCGTGCGGGGCGTTGGGTATAAGTTCGTGGAGTAGCCCTCCACCGCGTAGAAACCCGGCCGTACCTTGGAAAACATCTCCTTTACCTACCCGCTCTGGTACCTGCTGTTGTGCGGGCTGGCCGGACTGGTCGTGGCCCTGCTGCTCTACTACCGGTCGGCGATCACGGCTTCCCGGCCCCTGCTGTGGGGCATGGCCGCGCTCCGCTTCCTGGGGTACACCCTGCTGGCTGTCCTCTTGCTGGCCCCGTTGCTGCGTTTCCTGCAGACCGACCGGCAGGAACCCATCATCGTGCTGGCCCAGGACGTAAGCGAATCGGTGGGGCTGGAGACCGACACCACGGCCTACCGGGCGGAGTGGGCCGCGCTGCGGGAAGCCCTCGCGCGCGATCATCGGGTGGTGCACTACACCTTCGGCAGCACGGTGCGGGAGGAGGACGAACTCAGTTTTTCCGACAAGCAGACCAACCTGGACGCGGTGCTGTCCGAAATCGCCGATCTCTACGGCAACCAGAACCTGGGAGCGGTGGTGCTGGCCACCGACGGCATCTATAACCAGGGCCCGAACCCGGCCTACCGCGACCTGCCGCTGAGGGCGCCGGTGTATACGGTGGGCCTGGGGGATACCACCCGCCGGCGCGACCTCTACATCAACCGGGTATTCCACAACCGCATCGCCTACCTGGAGGATAAGTTCGTCATCCAGGTTGACCTCAGCGCCCGCAACGCCGCCGGGGAGCGTACCGCCCTCACCGTGAGCCGGGTGGGGGAGGCCGGTACCTCCGTGCTCCACACCGAATCCCTTACCATTGATGGCCCCGATTTTTTCACCACCCGGGAAGTCGTGCTCGACGCGGACCGGGCGGGCGTACAGCGGTACCGGATTGCGGTCTCCACCATCGGTCAGGAGGTCACCACGGCCAACAACCAGCGCGACATCTTCGTAGACGTGCTTGACGGACGCCAGTCCATCCTCCTGCTGGCTGCCGCCCCCCATCCCGACCTCGGGGCCCTGCGGCAGGCCCTGGTCAGCGGCCGCAATAACGAGGTGGAAATCGCTTACGGCAACAAGTTTGACGGGCGGTTGTCCGATTACGACCTGGTGGTACTCCACCATTTGCCGTCGGCCGTGCAGCGCGTCAGCCGACAATTGGAGGAGTTGCGCGCCGGGAATATTCCCACCCTCTTCATCACGGGGCCGGACCTGCCGGCACCCCTGGTGAACGCGGCCCAGGAACTGCTGCAACTCTCGGGCGGCGGCGCGCAGGTGCAGGGCAACGAGGTGACCGCCCGCCTGGCCCCGGGCTTCAGCGCTTTCACCCTGAGCGAGGAACTGCGGCAGGCTTTGCCGACCTATCCGCCGCTGTCGGCCCCCTTCGGGGAATTCCGGGTAGGGCCGGGAGCGAACCCCGTGCTGTTGCAGCGCATTGGCCGGGTCGATACGGAGTACCCTCTCCTGGTGGTGGGCGAGAGCCGGGGCCGGCGCACCGGGGTGCTGGCTGCTTCGGGGCTGTGGCAGTGGCGGCTCTACGACTACCTGGAGTACGGCAACCACGCCCGCTTCGATGAACTGGTAAGCCAGCTGGCGCAATTCCTGACCGTGCAGGAGGACAAGCGCCGGTTCCGGGTCAGCGTGGCGGAGAACATTTTCGACGAAAACGAGCCGGTAATCCTCGACGGGGAACTCTACAACACCAGCTACGAGCTGGTCAACGACCCGGAGGCACGGGTGGTAATTACCGGCCCCGAAGACCGGGAGTACAACTACACCTTCACGCGGACGGCCAACGCCTACGCCCTCAACGCCGGCACCCTGCCGGTGGGCAACTACCGCTACCGGGCCACCGCGGCCCACAATGGCGAGGAGCTGGTGAGCGAAGGCCGCTTCAGCGTCCAGGCCGTGGAGGTAGAGCGCTACGCCCTGGAGGCGGACCACGGCCTGCTGCGGCAGCTGAGTGAGCGCTACGGGGGCAGCCTGCTCTTCCCCGGACAGCTCGCCGCTCTGGCCGATTTCCTGGCCCAAAGTGAGGCCGTCAAGCCGGTACTTTACCAGACGGTGACTACCCGCTCCGTCCTGAACGTGAAGTGGATCTTCTTTTTGCTGTTCGGATTGTTCGTCGCCGAGTGGGGACTGCGGCGGTGGTCAGGGGGGTATTAAAAGCTTTGACATGCAAAGCTCCGTATTGTGGCCCAAAGGGTTATCTTTGCGGACTCTTAGGAGAATAAGACCCTGTTAAAGCGTCGCTTAGTGCTGATAACTGCCCATTCCCAAAGCTTTCCATCCGACCATTCTGCGGCGCTGGATGACCTGCATCCCGCCGAACCCCGGTGGTTCGCGGTGCGCGTTGGTCACCGGAAGGAGAAGGTAGTGGCGAAGCAACTGGAACTGGAAGGCGTTGAGTACTTCCTACCCTTACGAGAGCGCCCTTTTAGGTACAAATCAAAGACTGGGGTACGGCAAATTCCCTTAATAGGTGGCTACCTCTTTGTTAAAATTGTCGCCCGCCAAGCAGTTGCGGTACAGCGGCAAAACTTCGTCTTCGGATTCGTAAAACTGGGCCGCGAGCGGCGTCAAGTGAAGCCCCACGAGATCGAACTCCTCAAGCGTCTTTCTACTGACAATACCCTGGAATGGGTGGTGGAGGAGAAGATCGAGGCCCTAAGTCCGGGTGCTTTAGTGGAAATTTGCCGCGGTCCGCTGGCGGGCGTCCGTGGTCATTACCTGAACGCAAAGAATAAAAAGACCTTCATCATTTCCTTCGGAGGGCTCGATGCCCGGCTCATGACTTGCGAGGTTTCTCCCCGCGACGTGGTGCCGCTGGAAGGAGCTTCGCTACCGGCTGAAACGGCGGATGGTGAAGGCAAAAAGAAACTTTGGTAGAAGCGAATACCAAGTCGGACAACGGACCGCGGTGGCGGTTGGGACATAGTGGCTTCGACACATGGAGGGCGAAGCCGTATGCGGCAGAAACTGAAGTACTGGCTTGAAGCGCGTCCTGATCGTTTCCTACTACTGGCCCCCCTCCGGGGGCATCGCCGTACTGCGCTGCCTGAAGTTTGCCAAATACCTGCGGCAGTCGGGCTGGGAGCCTGTCATCTTCACCGCCGACGGAGCCCACTATCCTACCCTGGACGAGAGTAACAACGCCGACCTCCCCGAAAACCTCGAGGTCATCCGGCAGCCCATATGGGAGCCCTACGCCTGGTACAAGAAATTCATGGGCAAGCCGGCCGACGAAAACGTGAACAACGTCTTCTACACCGACGAATCCGCAGGCGGCTGGAAGCACCGGCTGGCTGTCTGGGTAAGGAGCAACTTCTTCATCCCCGACGCCCGGGCCACCTGGATCCGGGGCTCGGTGAACCGTATCTTGGAATACCTGAAGGATAACCCGGTGGATGCTATCCTTTCCGACGGACCGCCCCACTCCAACACCCGCATCGCCACCCTGGTGAGCCGGGCCACCGGGCTGCCGTGGCTGGCCGATTTCCAGGACCCCTGGACGCAGGTCGACTACTACCAGATGCTGAATCTCACCGCGGCAGCACGCAAGAAACACGAGCGGCTGGAACAGGAGGCATTCCGACAGGCCAGCCTGACCACCATCGTGAGTCCGAGCTGGAAGACCGACCTGGAGTCGATCGGTGCCCGCAACGTGCGGGTGCTCTACTGGGGCTACGATCCCAACGATTTTGCCGGCTTGCAACGGCAACCCCACCGGAAGTTCACCCTCACTCACCTGGGGATTATGGGGCACGACCGCCATCCGGAGGTGCTCTTCCGGGCCATTGCCCAACTAAAGGAGGAGGTGGAGGGCTTCACCGAGGACTTTGAACTGCGGCTGTTCGGGCAGGTCGACCACCGCGTCCGGCGGTCGATTGAGGACCACGGTCTGGTGGAGCAGACCCATTTTGGCGGTACCGTAAGCCGGCGGGAGGCATTGCAGGAGACACTCGACAGCCACCTGCTGCTGTTGTTGCTCAACCAGCAGGACAACGCCACGGGGCGCATCCCCGGGAAGTTCTTCGAGTACCTGGCTGCGCGCCGGCCCATCCTGAATTTTGGCCCGATGGACAGCGACGTAGCCCGTATCATGGAAAAAACGAACAGCGGTTGCTCTCTGGGGTACGACATGGCACCCGCGCGCGTCGCCGAATACCTGAACGAATCCTACCAATCTTACCGTCGTGGAGATACGGAGGAGCTCGACCGGGAGGTTATTAAGGAATACAGTCATCCCCGCCTGGTGAAGCAGCTGGCGGGATGGCTCAACGAGATTGCTGCATGATCACCAAGACCATTATGGTTACCGGAGGGGCGGGATTCATCGGTTCTCACCTGGTGGAACATTTGGTGCAGACGTATCCCCACTACAACATCATCAACCTCGATGCCCTGACCTACGCCGGCGATCTGGCCAACGTGAGCGCGGTAGCCGGGGCTGATAACTACAGTTTCCTGGAGGTTGACATTACGGACCTCGATGCGATCCGGAAAATCTTCGCGATCTATCCCATCGATACAGTCATTCACCTGGCCGCCGAGAGCCACGTGGACCGCAGTATTGAGGATCCCCTGGTTTTTGTGCGAACCAACGTAGTGGGAACCGCCACCCTGCTGCAGGCGGCCCACGAAGCCTGGAAGGGAAACTTTGGCGGCAAGCTGTTCTATCACGTATCGACCGATGAGGTGTATGGCTCGCTGGGCGAGACCGGGGCCTTTACGGAGGATACACCATACGATCCCCGCAGTCCCTACTCGGCCTCCAAGGCGGGCAGCGATCACTTCGTCCGCGCCTGGCACCATACCTACGGCATGCCAACCGTAATCAGCAACTGCTCCAATAATTATGGCCCCCGGCAGTACCCCGAGAAGCTGATTCCGGTCATCATCAACAACGCCGTGCACGACCGGCCCATCCCCGTTTATGGTAAAGGCATCAATGTGAGAGACTGGCTCTATGTCGGCGACCACGTAAACGCTATCGACCTGATCCTCCACCGGGGGCGGGTGGGGGAAACCTACAACATCGGCGGCAACGACGAATGGCGCAACATCGACCTGGTACGCCGGATCTGCGCTACGGTGGATGAGCAACTGGACCGGGAAGTCGGCATCAGTGAGGGCCTGATCGCTTTCGTGCCCGACCGGGCCGGTCACGACCTGCGGTACGCCATAGACGCCGAAAAGATTCGCACGGAACTGGGCTGGACGCCCCAAACGGACCTGCAGCAGGGCCTGGAGGAAACTGTTGCCTGGTACCTAAAAGCATTCTCCGCATGAAGGGGATTATCCTGGCCGGCGGCAGCGGCACGCGCTTGTACCCCATCACCCTGGCGGTGTGCAAACAGCTGATGCCGATCTACGACAAGCCGATGATTTATTACCCTTTGTCGGTACTGATGCTTGCCGGCATCCGGGAAATCCTCATCATCACTACCCCGGAAGACGGTCCAGCATTCCAGCGTCTACTGGGCGATGGCAGCCGGCTCGGTTGCCGCTTCGCCTACGCCACTCAGGCCGAACCCAATGGCTTGGCCCAGGCCTTCGTGATCGGAGAAGAATTCATCAACGGCGACCCTTGTGCCCTTATCCTGGGCGACAACATCTTCTACGGGGCCGGACTCACCGAGCTCCTCCAGGAGAGCGCCCGACTAACGAAGGGCGCGCGCATCTTCGCCTACGCCGTGCAGGACCCCCAACGCTACGGGATCGTGGAGTTTGACGATAAGCAGCGCGCCGTATCCATCGAGGAAAAGCCCCAGCGGCCGAAGAGCCGGTACGCGGTTCCGGGACTCTACTTCTACGACGCCGACGTGGTAGAAATCGCCAAGAACATCACCCCCAGCCCCCGGGGGGAATACGAAATCACCGACGTCAACCGTCATTACCTCGAGAGGGGAAAACTGGAAGTAGGCATCATGCGCCGTGGTACCGCCTGGCTCGACACCGGCACGGTGGACAGCCTCCACGATGCCTCGGAGTTTGTCCGCGTTATCGAGAAGCGGCAGGGCTATAAGGTAGGCTGCATTGAGGAAGTGGCCTGGCGGATGGGGTTAATTAACAGGGATGAGCTTCGACGGCAAGCCGAGCGCTTGAAGAAAAGCAGCTATGGAACTTACCTGGCTTCACTTATAGATCATACAGTTTGAAAAGGATAAAGCGTTTACTTCCAAAGCAGCTGTTTGGCTACTTCCGGTTTTTCTACAAGTACCTGGGCAATGCGGCTATCATCTCCCTGGTTGCCGCTATGTTCGTGGCCATTCTAGACGGGATTGGCCTCACAATGTTCCTTCCTCTGCTACAGGCCGCAGGACCGGCGGAATCTGGATCGGCAGCTACACCGGAACTAGGGGAAATGGACTTCGTCCTAGAGGGAATCCAAGCAGTGGGAATTCCCCTGAACATCACTAGTATTCTAGCCGTCATGTTAGTGTTCTTTTGTCTGAAGGGCATTGCCAAGTTCTGCGCCGACTATTACACGGTCATTCTGCGGCAACGATTTGCCAACAAAATTCGGCTTAACAACATGGTGTTGCTGGCCGGATACGACTACCGCGCCTTTTCAACCTCAGATTCGGGCAGGATACAAAACACCTTTAGTGGGGAAGTAGAGCGGCTCAATTCCTCCCATCGGTACTACTTCCTGATGCTACAAAATGGCATCATGACATTAGTCTATATCTCATTGGCCTATCTCGCCAATCCCCGGTTTGCTATCATTGTAGCTGTGGGAGGTGTGGTTTCCAACCTGGCTTTCAAGCGAATTTACGCCGTAACTAAAGACGCTTCGCGTGGCGTAACCCAAAAAACGCATAGCTTTCAAGGCTATTTGATTGAGAGTGTTTCTAGCTTCAAGTTTTTGAAAGCGACGAACTTAATGGAACCTTTCAAGCGCAAGGTTGATGCTATTATTAAGGCGGTGGAAAACGAACAGAGACGGGTAGGGACGATGAACAGCATTGCTGTTGCCATTCGGGAGCCCATTATCATCTTGATCGTGGTCGTTGCCATCCTCTTGCAGGTGAAAGTATTCGGGGGCGCGCTGAGCGCGCTTATCCTGAGTCTGCTCTTTTTCTATCGGGGGTTGATCTACTTGATATCCGTCCAGAATTACTACAACAGCTTTTTGGGGACCTCGGGCTCCATAGAAAATATGGAAGCCTTCGTTGCGGACCTCGAAGCGCACCAAGAGATGAACGGTGAAATCAAGATTGACCGACTGAAATCTGGCTTACTGGCGAAGAACCTCACTTATGGTTACGATGACCACACCCTACTCAAAGACCTCAAATTACGGGTTGATAAAAATCGGACATTAGGTATCGTAGGGGAAAGTGGCACGGGAAAAACAACGCTGGTGAACATTTTGTGCGGGCTGTTGAAGGTGAAGCCCGGTATGCTCTTTATCGATGATGTTGACATTACGCAGCTAGACGTCAATGCCTACCGGAAGCGTATCGGCTACGTTACCCAGGAAGCCCACGTGTTCAGCGATTCGATTTTTAACAATGTGACATTTTGGGAAGGGCGCACCCCCCAGACAGAAGCTCGGGCCTGGAAAGCGCTCAAGCTTGCGCATGCCGATGGATTCGTGCGGGACCTGCCCGGGCAGTTGGACACCGTGATTGGCATCAATGGCGTCAATCTCAGCGGAGGGCAACGACAGCGGATCTCAATTGCTCGTGAGTTGTATCGCGACATTGATATTCTGGTGATGGACGAGGCTACCTCCGCCCTAGACTCCCAGAGCGAAAACCTCATCCAGGAAAATATAGAAAGCCTGTCCGGAACCTATACGATGATCGTAATTGCGCACCGGCTTTCAACCATCAGGAATGCTGACCAAATCTTGTACCTCAAACCGGGAGGGCAATACGAAATAGGCACCTTTACGAGCCTGTGTAACACTTCCAGTACCTTTAAAAATATGGTAGCCCTGCAAAGTGTAGGGTGACCATACTTCAATATTAAATTTCCTTTTACTAGTGGTAGATCAACCGACCGCATTATTGCAAGGCCTCCGCAACAAAGAAAAAGCCATTTCCGTAGTAGGCCTCGGATACGTAGGCCTGCCCCTGGCCCTCGAACTCGCCAAGAAATTCCGCGTCATCGGATTCGACATCAGCGCCTCGCGGGTGGAAATGATGCGCAATGCCGTGGACCCCAGTGAAGAACTCGAGGCTTCAGCCTTTGAAAACAAGGACATCACCTTCACCTCCGACCCTGCCGACCTGGCCCGGGCCTCCTTCCACATCGTGGCCGTGCCCACCCCCGTGGACGAGAGCCGTATCCCCAACCTGAAACCCCTCCTCGGTGCCTCCCACTCGGTGGGCAAGGCCCTGAAGGCCGGTGACATCGTGGTGTTTGAGTCCACCGTTTACCCAGGCTGTACCGAGGAGGACTGCGTACCGATTCTAGAACAGGAGAGCGGACTGAAGTTCGGTGAGGACTTCACCGTAGGGTACTCCCCGGAGCGCATCAACCCGGGCGACAAGGAGCATACCGTCGACAAGATCCTGAAGATCGTAAGCGGCAGTGACCCCGAGACCCTCAAGGTGGTTTCCGGCGTCTACGGCGACGTTATCACCGCCGGTATCTACGAGGCCGCCAGTATCAAGGTGGCCGAGGCCGCCAAGGTGATCGAGAACAGCCAGCGGGACGTCAACATCAGCTTCGTCAACGAACTCAGCATCATTTTCCGCCAGATGGGTATCGATACCCAGGACGTGCTCGAGGCCGCCGGTACGAAGTGGAACTTCCTGCCCTTCCGCCCCGGTCTGGTGGGTGGTCACTGCATCAGCGTGGACCCCTACTACCTGCTGCACAAGAGCGTTAAACTCGGCTACGACCCCCTGGTGATCGCCAGCGGCCGCCGCATCAATGACCGGATGCCCGCCTTCATCGCTAAGGAACTGGTACAGTCCCTGCTGAAGGCCAACAAGAATCCGAAAGAGAGCAAGGTGCTCATGCTCGGCGTCACCTTCAAGGAAAACGTCGCCGACATCCGCAACTCCAAGGTGGTGGACGTGGTACGTGAACTCATGGACTTCGGCGTCAACGTCCACGTCCATGACCCCCACGCGAGCCCCAACGAGGTGGCCCACGAGTACGGATTGACGCTGACCGAAGAAATCGGCAAGCAGTACGACGCCATCGTGGTCGCCGTTTCCCACTCCAGCTTCAAGGATTACACCCTGGATTCATTCCGAGAGCTCAGCCGCGACAACCTCCTGCTGTTCGACCTGAAGGGCCTCTACAACCGCGACGAACTGCGCGACGGAGAGACCATCTGGCGCCTTTAATTCCGCACCTACAAAACCCCAAGCATGGTACTCATTACCGGAACGGCCGGTTTCATCGGTTCCCACCTTGCCCGGCGGCTCGTCCGCGAGGGCGAGCAGGTCGTCGGCCTCGACGTCATCAACGACTACTACGACGTCAACGTCAAATACGGCCGCCTGGAGCGGGCCGGCATCGCCCGGGACACCATCGCCTACGGCGAACTGGTGCAGAGTAGCACCCACCCCAACTACCGCTTTATCAAGCTGGACCTGACTGACCGCGACGGGCTGAACAACCTCTTCGCTGGCGAACAGTTTACCACCGTGGTCAACCTGGCTGCCCAGGCCGGCGTCCGCTACAGCCTGGTGAACCCCCAGGCCTACATCGACAGCAACATCATCGGCTTCACCAACATCCTGGAGGTCTGCCGACACCACGGCGTAAAGCACCTGGCCTACGCCTCCAGCTCCAGCGTCTACGGCCTCAACGAGCGGATGCCGCTGGCCACCAGCGACAACGTCGACCACCCGATCTCCCTTTACGCCGCCAGCAAGAAGAGCAATGAGCTGATGGCCCATACCTACAGCCACCTGTTCGGGCTGGCCACCACCGGTCTGCGCTTCTTCACGGTATATGGCCCCTGGGGGCGCCCCGATATGGCCCTTTTCCTCTTCACCGAAGCCATCCTGAAAGGGGAGCCCATCAAGGTGTTCAACCACGGCAACATGGTCCGCGACTTCACCTACGTGGACGATATCGTGGAAGGCATCAAGCGGGTGATCGACAATCCGCCCAAGGGCAATCCGGACTGGTCCGGCGAATCCCCCGACCCCTCCACTTCCAAGGCACCCTACAAGGTGTACAACATTGGCAACAACGATCCCGTGAAACTGATGGACTTCGTCACCGCCATCGAAGAGGAGCTCGGGCTGGAGGCCAAGAAAATTATGATGGACATCCAGCCAGGCGATGTACCGGCTACCTACGCCAACGTACAGGACCTGATGGATGACCTCGGCTACAAGCCGGAAACCAACATCCGCCACGGCATCCGGCAGTTCCTGGACTGGTACCGGGAGTTTTACGGCTACACCCGGGAAGCGGGCGCGAGTAACAGTCAACAGGCTCAATAATGTTTGGCTTCCTCCGTCGCAAACCACCTCCTGTTAAGGATTTTGGGTTCTTACAAACCGACATGCATGCGCATTGGCTGCCAGGGATTGACGACGGGGCAAAGGATTTAACGGAAAGCCTCGCGCTGATCCAACGCTTTGTTGCTTTGGGGTATCGAAAACTAATCGCTACCCCCCACGTGATGGCGGACCTGTATCCAAATTCACCGGCAATAATCTTGGAGAAGCTGGAATTGGTTCGTGAGGCGGTGATATCTTCCGGTATCGAGATTGAGTTGTCCGCCGCAGCTGAATATCTTATTGATGAGGGCTTTACAGACCTCCTCCAGCACGACAATTTATTAACCTTACCCGGAAACCGGATACTGATCGAGTTTTCCTTTGTTTCCATGCCGGCAAATTTTGCCCAGGTGCTTTTTACTGCGCAGGCCAAAGGCTATCAGGTAGTGTTGGCTCACCCGGAGCGGTATAGTTACCTGCACGATAAGCCAGAGCAGTTGCGCAAACTGGTTGCTAAGGGCGTCGAACTACAGATCAACACCCTTTCTCTGACTGATCATTACGGAACAGCGGTACGCAAGGTTGCAGCCCAACTTTTGAATGAGGGGATAGTGAAGTGGCTGGGTTCCGATGCCCACAGGATGGACCACCTTGATAAAATGGGGAGGTTCAGTAGACAGACCGACCGGGAGATCGTTTTGCGTGGTAAATGGCATAACTCCCAGCTTTAAATCAATCTTTATGAATGGTCATTTCTTTCGCTTTGGCAGCCTGGCATTCATTTTAGCAGGCATAGTAGTAACCATGGCCAGCTCCTGTGTTTCCCACGAGGAACTGGTAAGTTTTCAGTCACTGCGTGCTGACAGCCTCCAACAGACGACCATTGAAGGATATACCAACCCGGAAATTCAGCCGGAGGACCTGTTACGGATCACCGTCAACAGCATCAATCCCGAAGCGGCCGCGCCCTTCAACATTGATCCAGTGGATGGTGGCCAGCGACAATCCGGTAATGGGCAAAATGCTCAGCAACTTGAACTCTTCTCCGGGTATCTAGTGGATGTGAACGGAAATATCGAATTTCCGATACTAGGTACCATTTCCGTGGCAGGGATGACCCTGGAAGAGGTTAAGGGGAAGCTGACTGAAATGCTCGATCCCTATTTAAAGACGCCAGTGGTCAACATCCGTTATCTCAACCTGAAGGTCACCGTCTTGGGGGAAGTGTTGCAGCCCGGAACGGTTCAAATAACCAACAAGCGCGTGACCCTCCTTGAAGCCATCGGGCGGGCGGGCGATTTGACGCAATACGCGAACCGAGCCAATGTATTGGTCATCCGGGAGGAACGGGGGCTGCGTACCTACACGCGGTTGAACTTGCAACGGGGCGACATATTTGAGTCACCCTACTACTACCTACAACAGAACGACGTCATCTACGTCGAACCCCTTCCGGCCCGCGTGGCGACGGTGTCCGATCCGGCCCAGCGGTTCGTTTCCTATGGCACTGCGGCTTTGTCTCTCGTTTCCATCATAATCGCGATCGCTACTCGCTAGACATCACTTTAAATTTCATCCTTGGAACTCTTAGCCAACAATCCGACACCGGAAATCAATGCCGGGGTACAATCTGCAGGTCCTAAACCGGGTGGAAGTGGATTGGACATTAAAGCCATTCTGGGCCGGGCGGTTCGGATGTGGTACCTCTTTCTCCTGTTTCCCATAATTACCGGTATTCTTGGGTGGCTGTATTTGCGTTACGATGTACCGGCCTATGAGGTACGCAGTGTGATTCTGTTGAAAAAAAGCGCTGAAGATGAGGCCGTTTCCGAATTGGTCAGCGGAGCCGGTGGAACGCTCATTACGGACAATTCCACCAATCTGACCAATCAAATCGAAATTCTGGGGTCATTTGCCATGATGCGGGCGGTCGTGGATTCCCTGGACCTTCATGCCGTATACCTTCAGCAGGGCAGGGTGAAGGATTCTTACCTGTACGAAAGGGAGGAGCGACCCTTCCAATTGTCGTATTATGACGACAAGGGCGGGCAACTCTACAACAAACCCCTCCAAGTTACGGTAAGCAAAACCGGGCCGGAATTCACGCTTCGGTATGGAGAAGACTACGAAACGACCGGACGACTAGGAGAACTGCTGTCATTGCCTTTTGGTGTAATTTTACTCAGATCTAACCCGGACTATGTAGGCCCACCACAGGAGGGGGCTACCCTGATCATTAGCAATCCTGTTACGGTAGCGCGTCGATACGTCCAGCAACTATCCATTCGGCCGGTACGCAATTCTGAACTTTTGGAGTTGTCATTGGTAGACCAAGTTCCTCAAAGGGCCATCGATTTGATGAACGAGTTAATTCGCCTGTATAACGAAACGACGATCGCAGAGAAGAATGAGGTAGCAAACAAAACTACTGCCTTTGTCAACGACCGCCTGAATTATCTCACCAATGAGCTGAACGAAGTAGAACAACAGGCAGAGGATTACGTAATCAACAACGAAATCGTCGGGGGTACAGAGCGGGAACTGGAAGCCTCCTTTGAGCAGCTACGCGAGAACGAACGCCGCTTGTTAGAAATTGAACTTCAGGAAGAGTCGCTGGAGAATATCCGCACGGATCTAGCAAGTGGTGTCAAGGACTCCCTGACCTATTTGCCCTACAGCCTGAACCTGGAAAATCTTGATTTGACACCTTTGGTATCTCAGTACAATGAGCTACTGCGGCAACGGGAAGCGTTGCTGCTTGGTGCTGAGCCGGGGAACCCAGTCCTTATTCCTGTAGAAAAACAGATTCAAGGAGTCAGCAAGGTGGTCAGGAATGCCATAGCAAAACTTGAGAATAGCCTGGAGGAAAGGGCCAGAGAAGTTGAAGGAGAAAGCAATCGTATTTTGCGTGCGATTCAACAGATTCCTGGAAAGCAACGGGGGCTGATGGCCATAGAGCGGCAGCAAAGTATTCGGGAAGATCTTTACCTCTTCCTGCTCCAGCGCAGAGAAGAAACCGCCCTATCAAGTGCAGCCGCGGTTTCCAATGTGAGGGTGCTGGAAGAACCCATGCGGCAGAGTACCATTACGCCTATGCCTTACCAGGTATACAGTATTGCGCTCCTCCTGGGCTTGCTGTTGCCAATGGGGCTGATAACTTTACTGGAAATTCTGGATGACACCATTAAATCGCCGGAGCATATCAAGTCGATGACCGATACGCCTTTTTTGGGTGCCATCATGCAGGCCAAGGGCAACCAGCGGTTGGTCGTGAGCCGCAACAGCCGTACCGCGGTGGCCGAGATGTTTCGTATGCTGCGCACTAACTTGCGGTTCATGGCCCCCGATAAGAAACAGCAGGTGCTGCTCATTACCTCAAGTATGAGCGGGGAAGGTAAAACCTTTGTCTGTATTAACCTCGGAATAAGTCTGGCCATATCCGATAAGAAAGTCTTGCTGATGGGCATGGACCTGCGGAAGCCCAAATTAAGTCGTTATATTTTGGATGACGATGACGCTATGAGCGCTGGTATCACCAACTACCTGACGGAGAACGCTACCTTGGATGAAATCATCCAAAAAACGACATTCAACGAAAACCTCTACTACATCAGTAGCGGAGCTATCCCGCCTAACCCGGTCGAATTGTTGATGTTAGACAAGACAGGCAGGATGATGGCGGAGTTGCGGAACCGATTCGATTATATCCTCATCGACATGCCGCCCATCGGGCTGGTAACCGACGCGTTGTTGATGAGTCACTTGGTGGATGGTTCACTGTACGTGACCCGCTTTGGAAAGTCCAAAAAAGGCCAGTTGTCTATTGTAGATGAGCTCTACCGGGCCAATAAGCTACCTAATCTCTCAATTATCCTCAACGGGGTCAAGGAGGGCCGGGGCTACGGCTACGGATATGGCTACGGTTATGGGTATGGGTATGGGTATGGGTATGGGTATGGATATCATGAGGATGCTTAAAAGGACAAGAGGGAAAGTAGAATTGCATCCATAATTCAGTATGAATGCAATTCTTAGCTATGGTAGTTCTTTTGATTAGCTGCACAATTATTCGTACCTTAACCGCTTAGGAGAATTCTTGAAATATAGCTGAATTGCTCTTAAGGTGAATTGCCTAATTGGGCTTCAAAAGATGAACTTCAACTAGCCAAACCTATGGTTGGTTGTAAACCAAATTATATGTATAAAAGTCATTTGTATAGACTCAAGTGGTCGAACCTTTTTGATTCTGTAAGGGCTAACCTGTTTACTGACAATATTCTATTATATTGGTCTCATAGTAAGGGCGGAACATTCAACTTCGGAGACATACTAAACCCTTATTTGGTTGAGGCGTTAACGGGGCAAAAGTGTATTAATTTAAAAGATATTTATCTGATAAAGAACCGACGGAAATTCACTTGTATCGGTAGCGTTCTTGACCAAAATATTCGATTTGGTGGATTCGAAGTTTGGGGGTCTGGGTTCATTAGGAAACCCGACAATCTGCCATATACACCTTCAGTAGTCCATGCAGTTCGCGGGCCTTTGTCTAGAGATGTATACGAAAGTTTCAATATAGACTGCCCCCCGGTTTACGGTGACCCTGCTATTTTGTTGCCACGATTATACAATCCGGACATTGCTATCAAGCATAAGGTCGGAATTGTTCCTCACTATACGGAACTAGAGCACCCTAGTTTGAAAACTTTTTTGAACAACAATGAGGATGTAAAATTAATTTCTGTACTAAATGGAGTGGAGGCTTTTGTAGACGACATATTGTCTTGTGAGCGGATTCTATCTAGTTCATTACATGGATTAATCGCCTCTGATGCATACAATATCCCTAATAAGCACGTTGTTATAGGTGATAAATTACATGGTGGAAGATTTAAGTTTGTTGATTATTATAGCTCAGTGAATAATAGGGACTATACTGCAATATCTTTAACTGATGCAATTCGTACAGAGAATATAAGGTTTGAAAGCATGTTTGATAAAGTTAGCGAGCTGGCAACTGGGCTATTAGCGTCCTGCCCTCTGCCAGTTCTGCCAGTCTTCAAATAGTACATGGCGGTAAGCGGTTAAATCAGTACATGTTTATTCGTTGGATACTAAGCGTTGTATTGCAGAAGATAGGGGGTGTAATTTGGTAAGTGGCCAATTCACCTATGTTTTTTTGGTGTAAACGGTTCCGGCTCAAATTGGAAGTCTTACCCACCCTTTATTTAGATCCAACTCGTTTTTTTCGCTATAGGGCGATCCGATAGTGCACCACTTTAATTTTAAATAGTTGCAACACAATCAGGCTGTATTACTATCCGTCCACATTGATTACTAATACTGTTCAATAGGTTCTCTTTCCCTCCCCCTCTCCCCTACACGATTTAAACTCTAGTATTATCAATACGAAATCATCTTTTGTTGAAACGTATATATCGTTTTTAGGATGGACCGGGGCGCCCTTTTACGCATTGACCGAAGCTCATCGCGCCCCGTTATCCAAAGCTCGGCTGTTACTGCTCACCGCACAAGCAATATTATTGGGCTGGATTCCATTGGTAAAGCCTGCTTATAAGTACAGACGGTACGCAAATACCCTCATCTTCAGCGATTGGGGTACTACGGAAGCTTACTACCAAAAGATTTGCAGCTTTTTGGGCGCCTCCAGGGCCAAAAGCCCAGTGGGGGGACTAAATGCTGTAGTGTTATATGGTACGTTAGTGATGAACCTGCCTGGCATCCTCATCAGAATCCTTCGGGGGGGGCAGGTTTCGGTTTTAACAAAGGATATTAAGTCGGCGACCTGGAGTTTTATACGTGCCCACCAGGTGTTGTCGGGTTCACCGGATTCGATTGTCGTATTCAGCCAGCATTCCGTTACCTGCCGCGCACTCATCTGGGTGGCGGCAGCAAAAGAAATCCGTACCGTTTACCTGCCCCACGCCCCTACGGCAAACAACGTCGCCTACCAAGACCTTCCCGTTCACGTTGCCGGGCTGTGGAGTAGAAAGGATCGGGAAATATATAAAAGCCTGGGGGCGTCAGGTAAAATGAAAGTAGTAGGCAATCCGCTGATTCAGTATGCTCCCTGGCGGGCCACGGGCTTTGCGCGGCAAAGGTGTAAATACATCTTTGCCCCTTCACCCTATCATAAAAACGAGCTGATACGGCAAATCAAGTGGTTAAAGGGGTTTAGGCTGCCGATGCTGCACATTTGCCTTCACCCGCGCATGAAGAAACATGAGATGGCTGAAATTATTGGTGATCATCTCCAATGTCCCATCACTTTTGAAAGTGAACGCGTTGCCTCCCTGTCGGAGCCGGGAGACGTAATTTTCTCTTGCTCGTCCGGGGTGGCGTTAGATGCCTTGAAAAATGGTTCAATCGTTGTAGACCTAACGGCCAATGGGGTTAGACTGAATTATTACTACCTGGAAGATGAGATCATTGTCAAATTGCGCGACAAATCAATCGGTGAAGTAGAACAGCGAATCGCAGGCATCCGTCAAAATAGTGCAGAATATCTCCAAAAGACAAATGTGTTTTTTGAAGATTGGATGAGCTACACAGGCAAGGAATCACTGCTTCGTATTAAATCTCTGCTGGATACAAAGGAGGCAGCGCCTGATAAATTGATTTACGACAGATGGAACGCTTAACTGCCCCCCTTACCCTGTTCACCGGCCAGCTCGACAGCAAGGGCACGGGGCGGGAAAAATTCCGGCACAGCACCATGGTGGCGTTGAGGGAAATATCCGCGGATCTTCGGGTGTTCCACTTCGTGTATGACCGGTCCAACAATTACGTTAATTTGCTGAAGTTTCGCCTGGACGGTTTACATCTTTGCGACACTCCGGAGTTTCGGGCTTTTGTCGACCAGATTCCGGAAACCGGAACCGTTGTTTTTGACGGCTCGAACTATGGTACGGCAGTGGCCCAGGTACGCAAAAGAAAGCCAAAGGTCAGGATCATTGTGCTTTATCACAACGTGGAAAGCATATTCTTTTACCGGGCGTTTGTACATAAAAAAAATCCTAAGTCGCTAGCTTTGGCCGCTTACTACTATGTTCAGGAGTGGATAGTGGCAAGGAAAGCGGACGCCTGTGTGTACCTTACCCAAGAGGATTTGCAGGCTGCTAACCGCATCTATCCTTCCCATTCCTCGGCTGTACTGCCGATAGCGGTAGCGTGCGGGGGCGGGGTAAGTCCGCGGCCCGAAAGCGGTTTACCATTGAAACTGTTGTTTGTCGGTGGTGCATTTTATGCTAATGTGCAAGCAGCGCGTTGGTTGGCAACTGCAATTTCCCAAATGCCAAACGTAAAACTCACCGTAGTGGGTAAGGGGTTTGACGGGGTGTCGGGGTTAAACAAAGATAACGTTTCCGTGTATGGGTTTGTAGATAGCCTGGATCCGTTTTACAACAGTTGCGATGTAGTAACTAACCCGATTTTTTCCGGCTCCGGGATGAAAACCAAGGTAGCGGAGGCGATGTACTACGGTAAACCAATTCTTTCCACTGAAATGGGGCTGCACGGATATGACGCGATTTTAGGCCAGCCGTATGTAAATATATTTAAGGACGAATTTGAACTGGCTGGTTTGCTGAAAGGGTTGGTCGAAAAAAAGCAGCTAGGCCATCAGGTTTTCTTCTATCCGCAAGCCAAGGTGGATTATGAACGCTTTTACTCTGCTGTTGCCCACCGCCAACAGCTAGCAAGAATTCTCTCTTGAAAACCAGAATTGAAGTTCCATTCTAGGGCAGTATCTTCCATCAGGCAATAAAAGTCTACTTACAATAGGCTCCTGGTGTGTCTTGAAAGGTAATGAAGCCAAACAAAGTAGACTAATATGTTATACCCTGGGGGCTCAATGCTCTAGAACGCAGTAAAGGATCTTATGAAACGCGGGTAAATTTCACACCATAGATCCGGCGCGTCTTGGATACCATGCTTACATGATACACCTGAACTGTCGAAAGTTGTATACGCGTAAAGAGCAATGTTGTAAAACGTTGTGTTGGCTATAACTATTGAAACATTATCAATGAATACGAGAATTATTATCTTAGTCGGATCTTTTAAAACCGGTGGAGCAGAACGGATGGCTTTACGAATAGGAAAGCAACTATCGCAGAGGGGGCTTGATGTCCACTATGTAATTCAAAACAACATTCAAGAGCTACCACATAATGTTCCTCCGAATCGCTTGCATATTCTCACTGAATATGATCCTAATCGTTCCCGCCTTCATTATTTTCAAAAAATTATGTTGCTTCGGAAGGTAACCAAGAAGGTAAAGCCAAAGGCTATTGTGGCTTTCACTCGCTTTTCTAGTTTTCTCGCTACTTTTTCAGGGGTAGATAACATAATTGGAACATATGACTACCCGCCCTATATCGTTAAAAGTAAGATGAAACATTTTGAGTCAGACTGGGCGATATCTTGGCCCTGGACGCGAAAGATTCTTGTTCCATCCAAGGGGCTTTATCGTTCTATTAGAGGCAGATCAAAGTTTCATAAAAGTAAACTCGGATACTTGCCAAATTGTATAGACTTTGAAGACATAAAAGAATCTGCTCAACAGTCAAATAAAATAACCACGGCAGGCGGGGAGACTCAACAGGGCCAATACATAATTGCAATTGGACGATTATGCTTGGCAAAAAACTTCCCCCTACTTTTAGAAGCATTCAAAGAAAGCAAGATTCGGCAATCGCATAAGCTCCTAATTGTTGGTCATGGAGTGCTTGAAAAACAACTTGAAGAGTTAGTGCACGAATTAAGGCTTACAAACTATGTAATATTTACTGGGAAAGTAGCAAATCCCTTTCCCTTGCTGAGTCGAGCATCGTTCCTTGTTAACACTTCGATAGAAGAAAGTTTTTGTTTGGTAATATTGGAAGCTCTTGCATTAGGTGTTCCTGTTGTAGCGACTGATTGTGACTTCGGGCCGGCCGATATGGTTGTTGATAATGTGAACGGAAGGCTTGTTCCTAATCGCAATAAAAAGGAGTTAATAAGTGTATTAGATGAAATCGAAGCAAACCCCTCTTTACTATCCAAGTGGGCAAGCAAGGCTTCAGATAGTGTACGCAGCTTCTCTTCGCAAGAAGTGGGTGAGCAGTACTTTAGGCTAATTCAGCAAGACATGGAATAAAAATATGGAGGTATAATACAAATGGGCTGAACGCTCATCTTCACCCCCCGTCTTATTTATGATGTACTGTTCATTGACATTATTACTATAGTTTAGAATGAAAGTTTTACACCTAATAAAATCTCTAGGTAGAGGCGGCGCTGAAACCTTGCTGAGCGAAACGCTACGTGTGCACGACCGTAAAAACTTTGTCTTCCATTTTGCTTACTTCGTAAGTTACAAGGGGCAACTGGGAGAGGAGCTTCGTAAACAGGGAGCCCCGGTGAAGTGCTTTGAAGCGAATTCCGCTCCAGCCATCCTGGCCAAAACCCCGGCCCTTGCCGCATTCGTCCGCAGGGAGGGGTTTGACCTGATTCATTGCCACCTGCCCCTGTCCGCTGTCGTGGGGCGCCTGGTCGGACGCTACGCTAACGTTCCGGTAGTTTATACGGAGCACAACAAACAGGAGCGTTACCATCAGGCTACGCGCCTAGCTAATCTGGCTACCATGGGCCTTAATGCTAAAGTGCTGGCCGTATCCGATGATGTTCGTCAGAGCTTGCTGCACCATTGGGATGGTCCGAAAGAGCGGGTTCGAGTGTTGATCAATGGAGTCAACACCGAAAGATTTAATCCGGATCATTGTGATCGCGGGCAAAGCCGGCTACGGTTGGGGCTGCCGGCCGACGTACCCATTGTCGGTACGGTATGCGTGTTCCGGGTTCAGAAACGACTCAACCTATGGATGGAACTTGCCCGACAGGTGAAGGCGGAAATTCCGACAGCTCACTTCGTCGTAATCGGGGATGGACCCACAGAGAGCCAGGTGAAGGGTCTGGCGCGGGAATACGGGCTGGAAAACAGCATCACCTTCCCCGGTCGCCTGGAGGAAGTGCGGCCCTGGATGAGTGCGATGGATGTGTATCTGATGACCTCGGAATTCGAAGGCCTTCCCATCGCCATGCTGGAAGCGATGAGTATGGGCCTGCCGATTGTAGCTACTGCCGCGGGGGGGATACCCGAAGCGGTTACCGACGGAAGGGAGGGGCACCTTACATCTGTGGATGCATGGGAAGGCCTTAAACAACCCCTACTTAAGTTGGTGCGTAATCCCGCGCTGCGCTGGCGACAGGGTGAGGCGGCCAGGAAAAGGGTAATGACCGATTTTAGCATACAGACCATGGCGAATGAGCTGGAAGCTGTCTACCGCGAAGTTATTGACACCCATAAACACGGACGCGTATGACCATTCGTGAAGCTGAATCGGAGGATGTAGATGCAATTGTTAACCTGCTTAAATTGAGCCTGGGAGATGTTTCCACCGAGAAGTCAAGTACATATTGGCGGTGGAAGCACGAACGCAACCCCTTCGGACCAAGCCATGTCCTCCTGGCGGAGGAAGGCGGCGAACTGGTAGGCGTCCGGGCATTTATGCAGTGGCGATGGACGGATGGTTCCCGCGAATTTACCGCCCTGCGCGCCGTAGATACGGCAACCCATCCCGCCCACCAGGGGAAAGGCATTTTTAAACGGCTCACCCTGGAGATGATTGATCGCCGGCGAAAGGCCGGAGATGATTTCATCTTCAACACCCCCAATGCCCAAAGCAAACCGGGCTACCTAAAAATGGGGTGGAAAGAACTGGGCAGGCTGCCCGTGACGGTAAAAATTCAGCGTCCTTTAGATCTTGTTCGGCACAAACTTGGACTAGGCCGGGAAAGCCTTGCACCGCCCCGCACATCAGCCTTTGACTGGGGCCAGTGGACGCAGTCGGACTACAACCACGGGAAGGAGGGATGGTATACTGCCCATCGCCCAGACTACCTGCAATGGAGGTATTGCGACTGTCCCGTGGCGGATTATCTCACCTACGGTGAGAGCGGTCGATACTTAATCGTGATCCATCCAAAACAATCGGCGCTTGGGTTAGAGTGTCGGATTGTACATCATGAAATTTTAGCCGGTGGACTAGCAGCCGCTCGCGAAGCTTTGAGGGGAGTGATTCGACAATTATCTGCCGATATCGTCACGATTGCACCGGGAAGCCCACTGAGCCGATGGTGGTGGTTCACTGGATTATTAGGTCCGGAATTAACCTATCGTCCCCTTAATTTTGACACCCCCCCCGCCCCCACCAAATGGGAATACACGCTGGGTGATATGGAGCTTTTCTGACGATATGGACACTTTCCTTGTATTATTGTTCTCCATTGGGGTCGTAGCGGTTTTGGTAACCGCGTATAGTGAACAACTGCGGCATTCAAAAGGTGTGCTGTACGGGGCTTTCGCTTTTCATTTATTGATGTTCACGGTATATTATCTTTACACTGCCAATAATGCGTCGGATTCTTTTGCCTACTATAATACAGCTTCGACCATGCGGTACGGAGAAGATTGGGGTAATTATTATGGTGTAAGCACGTATTTTATAAACTTCCTCTCCTTTCCATTAGTACAGTACTTGGGGTTTTCTTATGAAGGGGTAATGCTATTGTTTTCCCTTTTTGGATTTATTGGTATTTTCTACTTTTATCTTTTTGTAACCGAAGGCATTGTTCATCGTCATCGGCTTTTTGGCATAGATTTTATCATGTTGCTGTTGTTTTTACCTAACATGCACTTTTGGAGTGTTTCCCTTGGGAAAGGTTCAGTTGTCTTAATGGGGATGGGGATGCTTTTTTACGCGCTTAATAATATTGGTAGAAGGGTTGTTGTCCTTTTACTGGGAGGGTTGATTGTTTTTCATGTCCGCTCACATGTATTGTTGGTAATATTGGCGAGTTCAGTGGTTGCCTCTATCTTTTCCTCAAAAGGGATTAAGGGCTGGCAGAAGTTAATTATTGTTGCCGTTTCGCTAGCGGCCATATCCCCGGTGTTAAGTACATTCTTAGATTATGCAGGGCTTGAGGAGGCGGACAGTCAGGAGATTGCAAGTTGGCAGAGTCACCGCACTAACGATTTAAGTAATGCAACATCCGGGGTTGATTTGGAAAACTACAGTCAACCGATGAAGATTTTTACATTTCTTTTTCGGCCTCTGTTTATTGATTCTCCCAATGCAATGGGATTGATTGTGTCTGTTGAGAATTTATTTTATCTTATATTTTTTTTGAAATGTTTATCGCCTACATTTTTTAGATACTTTCCCCGTTCACCGTGGATTGTAAAAGTTTCATTCATCGCATTTCTTGGGGTGTCAATTGCTCTAGCACAAATCTCCGCTAACACGGGTATAGCAATCCGACAGAAATCACAGGTTATGTATCTCTTCCTTTTCGTGTTTCTTGCCTATGCTGATTACGCATATCAGAAAGAAAAGAAGTTGGTAATTGGAGAATAGATTTAGTATGATGTCCCGATTAATAATATCATTGGATTTCGAACTCCACTGGGGTGTCTTCGACCACATGAAGCTTGACGCTACGGGCAGAATGTATTTTAAAAGTACCCGTGAATTAGTTCCTATAACCTTGAAGCTCTTTGCCAACCACGGCGTAGCGGCCACTTGGGCTACCGTAGGCATGTTGTTTGCTCGCAGCCGAGAGGAGCTTTCGGCCTCCGCCCCAGAGGTCCGACCCAGTTACATTAACGGAAAGCTGAATCCCTACGCCCTGCTGGGTTCTGTTGGGAGAAATGAGCGAGAAGACCCTTACCATTTTGCTCCAACTCTTATCCAAAACATTATCGATACTCCCTACCAGGAAATCGGGAGCCACACTTTTTCACATTTTTACTGTCTGGAAAGGGGAGCTTCAGCGGAAGCTTTTGCCCAGGATTTACAAGCAGCCCAACATTTGGCCAAAGCGAATTTTGGTGTAAACCTCACATCACTGGTCTACCCACGTAACCAAAGCAACTTCATGCCGATTGTTGAGAAAGCTGGGTTTACCAGCTACCGAGGTAACCCCCCCGCCTGGTTTTGGCGAGCGGCAAACGGAGAAGATACCAGCATGCCCAAAAAAATGGCACGCTTATTGGACCATTATATTCCTCTAAGTAGTCATACTGGCAGCACATTATACACTGATGAGTCACGATTGAAAAATGTGCCCGCTTCCCGATTCTTTCGGCCTTTCGTGCCTAAACTAGATGCCTACGGAGGACAAAAATTAAAACTCCGGCGAATCCGGTCAGAAATGACTGCGGCGGCAGAAGCCGGAAAAACATACCACCTTTGGTGGCACCCCCATAACCTAGCGACTAATCCCCAACGAAATATGGCCGGGTTAAACGAAATTTTGACGCATTTCAGCCAATTACGGAAGGACTTTGGGATGCAGAGTGTTACTATGCAGGATCTGAGTAAAACAGTTTGACCGGATGGAGACCGCCCCAATACGTTTACTACGGATTACTACCGTCCCGATTTCTTTACGGCTGCTCATCACTGGGCAACCCCGGTTTATGACGCAACATGGAATGGATGTAATGCTATGTAGTGCCGACGGCCCAGAAGTCAAGGCAGTTGAAGATTACGAAGGTTGTCACCATTCGGTTATCCCTTTCACCCGGGCTATTACCCCAGTCCAAGACTTGCGTTGCTTGTGGCAGCTGGTCCAGTTTATGCGTAGGTATACCCCTGACATTGTGCATACGCATACACCGAAGGCAGGGTTATTAGGGATGGTGGCTGCTCGCCTGACGGGCATCAAAGTTAGGGTTCATACCGTAGCAGGGCTACCTTACATGACGGCGGGGGGGAAGAAGCGCCGTTTACTGATCATGATGGAAAAAATTACTTACTGGGCGGCTGCGCATGTATGGCCGAACAGCCAAGGCCTCTACAAGGAAATTGTGGACCAGGGCCTTTGTCCAGCGAGTAAGTTGGATATCATCAGTCATGGGTCGACCAACGGGATAGATTTACAACAGTTCTCCTCGGATGCCATTTCCGCTACAATAGATCGTAAAATAAAGAAGGATATTGGCTACCGTCCTGACTGCCGTTACCTGATAGTAATCGGCCGGCTAGTGCGTGACAAAGGTATTTTGGAACTATTGGAAGCTTTTGAACAACTTCACAAGGCACTCCCTGACGTCAGACTGTTATTGCTAGGTCCGCTAGAGGAGGAAAGAGCCGAAGAAATTCTGCCGGGGGACGCCGTAAGAAGACTGAAGGAACATCCAGCCATTACCCACGTTCCCTGGACCGATGAGGTGGCTGTCTATCTCCGGCTGGCCGATTTGTTAATTCACCCTTCCCATCGGGAGGGATTCCCTAACGTGCTCCTGCAGGCAGGTGCCATGAATTGTCCTATTATTTGCTCGCAAATTGCTGGGAACGTAGACATTGTAACCCACGAGAAAACCGGCCTGACATTCCCCGCTGGTGACGCCGTTGCCCTTCTAGACCGAATGGAATATGCATTGCAGCACCACGCAGAAATGTCTCGAATGGCTGACACTTTGAGACAGCAGGTGCAGCAGCGGTACGATCGCGAGGTCATCCATCGTTGCCTACTCCACCGCTACCAGGAGTTGATGAACCAGGTGGACTGATCAACGCTCCCGCTTCCGAATCCCTAACCTCTAAGCCAAAATAAGACTACATGGTCCACGTTTCTGCAAAGGCAGTTAATAGCCTGTATAGCAAGTTTTTTGATCGACTCCGCACAGCAATTCTCATCCGGCGTACCGAAGAAAAATTGCTACAGTTGTTTGCCGAGGGCAAACTGAATGGTACCGTTCATACTTGCGTAGGGCAGGAGTTTTCCCCAGTAATGATTGCTCCCTATTTGCAGGAGGACGATTTCGTAGTTTCCAATCACCGGGGCCACGGCCATTTCATCGCCCGAACCGGAGACGTAAAGGGGTTAATCGCCGAAGTAATGGGACGTTCTACCGGTGTAAGCAAGGGCATGGGGGGCAGCCAGCACCTGACGGCCCACCGCTACCTGTCTAATGGTATCCAGGGAGGCATGGTGCCGGTCGCTGCGGGGGTCGCACTGTCCGACAAGGTTTTGGGAAATAAGAATATCAGTGTTGCCTTTGTTGGTGACGGAACACTGGGAGAAGGAATTTTCTACGAAACGATGAACCTGGCCGGCATCTGGCAGCTGCCCCTGCTTATCGTGGTGGAAAACAATGGATACGCGCAGAGTACATCCTTCAAGCAAACTTTTTCCGGTTCCCTTGGCCAGCGGGTAGAAGGATTCGGCCTGCAATATTTTTGTGGTTCCACCTTTGACCTGGATGTGTTGGACGAAACCGCGCGAGTGGCGGTTGCGGCTGCCCGATCTGGTTCCCCCGTTGTACTCGAAATTGAAACTTACCGACTGAACAGCCACAGCAAAAGCGATGACAACCGGAGGGAAGCGGAAGTGGCGGAATACCGGAAGAACGACCCGATAAACCGCTTTGCTGAAAGCTATCCAGACGAATTCGGTGATTTAGTATCAGCAGCCGATGCGATAATTGCTGCGGCGGCAGCGGAGGCGGAGCAGGATCCCATTCAGGAAGGCTGTCACCCAGCTTGGCCCCGGATTCCCTCTGTGGCGACCGAAGCATGGAAGCCGCTCTCGGAGCGGAGTGATGCCCGCTTCAATGAACTCATTTATGAGTCGTTAAAAGAACAGTTCGAAACCAACGATCGTACCATCCTCATCGGAGAAGACATCCAGGACCGTACGGAATTTACGGAAAAAAATTACGGCGGAGCTTTCAAGGTCACCCGTGATCTCAGTACCCTCTTTCCGGGGCGGGTAAGAAATACCCCCATCAGTGAAGCGGCCATAACGGGCATTGGTACCGGGCTGGCGGTAGGGGGAATGCAGCCTATTGTCGAGATCATGTTCGGTGACTTTATGACACTTACGCTTGATCAACTGTTGCAGCATGCCGCCAAATTCCACGCGATGTACGGCGGCCGGGTAAACGTGCCGCTGATTCTACGTACTCCCATGGGCGGACGGCGGGGATACGGCCCCACGCATAGCCAGTCACTCGAGCGCTTTTTCCTCGGAATACCGGGACTCAACGTAGTGGCGCTGAACCACCGAATTTCTCCCAAAACAATATATGAAGCACTGTTTCAAAACGGGAACAGCCCAACGGTGGTCATTGAGAACAAGATTCTGTATACCCGTAGTCTTAATCGTAGCACTCCTGCTGGGTTTTTGCGGGAAATGACGCAGGGTGATTTCCCGGTTTACCGAATGCGGCCCGCTGGGGTAGCCCCCCAGGTAACCATTTTGTGCTATGGAGGAATGCTGGAAGAGGCGGAAAGGGCGGTCGAGCAGGCCTTTGACGAACACGAGATTCTTGGCGAGATCATCTGCCCTACTTTGCTCCACCCCTATGACCCTGCTGCACTGATAACCAGTGTGGAGAGTAGTCGCAAATTGGTCGTAGTGGAGGAAGGGACTTCCTTCGCCGGGTTTGGAGCCGAAGCCATCGCGACCGTCTCCGCCGCCGCTACCCATCAGGTAGCCGTAAAGCGCCTTGGCTTTGATGGGGTCATCCCCTGCTCGCTTCCCGGGGAGATTCAGTTACTGCCCGGAGCAGAAGCTATCGTAAATGCTATTAAAGAACTCGTTCATGGCCGGTAATCAATCTATCGACATTATTATTCCTAAGGAGACCGTCAGCGACGATTTCTACCGCGTTACCGAACTGAATTTTGTGAATGGTGATCAGGTTAAAGAAGGAGATACCATTGGGGCACTTGAAACTTCAAAAGCTGATTTTGAACTTGAGGCTCCGGCTGATGGCTTTATTTATTATCTCGTAGAAGAGGGAGACGACGTGGCTGCTGGCAAAACCTTTGCCCAGATAACGACGGAGAGACAGTCATCAACGTCTGATCAGACTAGTGACCCTGACTTGACACCCGCAACCGGATCGCTGACCGGACACAGCGATGTAGAAGTACGCGTTTCCAGGGCGGCCCGAGACTTGATGCAGACGCACGGGCTTACCAACGCTAACTTTCCGGGCACCTCACTCATTACAACCAATGAGGTACGCAGGCAACTCGGACTAAAGAGTGGTGGCAAAAAGCCCTCCAAGAATGCACCGGCCGTCCGGATAGGTGGGCTTCAATATGATGCTCAATCGGTACTGATTGTCGGAGATCAGGGGCACGCGGGGGCCTGCCTCGATCTGCTGGAATTGCAGCCCGGCCTGAAATGCGCTGGCTTCATCGGTACCGATCAATCGCCGTCGGAAGTATTTGGGCTGCCGGTACTCGGTACGAATGACGACTTACCAGATTTGTTGCATAACAAGGGTATTACCAAAGCCGTCATCGGTATCGGTGCGTTGGCCAATCCCGGGGTAAGGACCCGACTATATAATATGTTGTTGGAAATGGGCTTTCAGTTTCCCAACCTAGTTCATCCCCGGGCCGTCATCGAACGGTCGGTTAAAATGGGAACCGGCAACCAGGTTTTTGCCGGGGCTCTTGTAGGAAGTAATGTAGCCATTGGCAGTAACTGTATAATTAATAGTGGAGCGATTATCAGTCATGATTGCGTTTTATCCGATAATGTTCACCTTACCCCAGCCAGTACCCTTGCTGGTATGGTTTCGGTAGGAGCGAATACGGTGGTTGGAATGAACAGCAACGTTTTTCTGGGAGTCAGTATTGGCAGCAACCAACTGATCACCAACGGTGAAAATGTCTTCAAGAATATAGCGGACAAATAAGGTAGTCGTCCCTATGAACAGAATAGAATACATAGCCCTGTTGGGCTATTCTGGCCACGCTTATGTAGTATGTGATGCGCTTCAACAGACGAAGCGAAAGGTGATTGGATATTACGATCGGGAGAAAAAGGAATGGGACCCTTTCAATTTGCCTTACTTGGGCCGAGAAAAGGACCTAACCCTCAACAACGCCCCCGCCGCGGCGTTCTTTCCTGCGGTTGGAGATAATCGTCTCCGCCACGATCTGCTTCGGTACATCCAAGAAACCGGGTTGCTGATAGCGGCCGGGGTGATCCATCCATCGGCTAGCGTTTCTGAGAGTGCCCTCCTTGAGGGGGCCGCGCTAATCGCTATGCAAGCCTCCGTAAGCACATTCGCAGTCATCGGGCTGGGCGCTATCATTAACACCGGAGCACAGGTCGATCACGAATGCAATGTGGGTGCCTACGCTCACGTAGGTCCGGGAGCCATCCTGGCTGGCAACGTTACTATCGGAAAAGGCGCATTAGTTGGCGCCGGTGCCACGGTATTGCCGGGGGTTCAGGTAGGAGAAGGCGCCATCATCGGCGCCGGCTCCGTAGTTTTGCGCGACGTGCCACCCGGCGCCACCGTTGTAGGAAATCCCGCAAAACCAATCTAAGCCTATGATCCCACTTTCCATCCCCCACCTGGCCGGTAACGAATGGACCTACGTCAAAGAATGCCTGGATACGGGATGGGTATCTACTGCCGGGGCCTACGTTGGGAAATTTGAGGATGCCATCGCCAACTTCACCGGGAGCCGCTACGCCATTTCGTGCATGAACGGTACGGCGGGACTCCACACGGCCATGAACCTGCTGGGCATTGGCACGGGAGATTACGTGCTGGCCCCCAACCTGACCTTCGTGGCCACCCTAAATGCCATCTCCTACACCAAGGCCGAGCCACTGTTGCTGGATATCGATCCGGAAAGCTGGCAGCTGGACCTGGATCTGCTGGAGCGCTTCCTAAAGGAGGATACTTACCTGCAGGACGGGGTTTGCATCCTCAAAGCCGACGACCGGCGCATCGCCGCCATCATGCCCGTACATGTACTGGGCAACATGTGTGATATGGACCGGCTGATGCAACTGGCCGAACGCCACCGGTTGCCGGTGATCGAAGACAGCACCGAGGCCCTGGGGTCAACCTACCGGGGCCGTCACGCGGGTACCTTCGGCGTATTCGGGACCAGCAGTTTCAACGGCAACAAGATCATCACCACCGGGGGCGGGGGCATGCTCTTCACCCAGGACGAGGCGCTGGCCACCCGGGCCAAGCACCTGACTACCACGGCCAAGACTGACCCCCTGGACTATTTCCACGACGAGGTGGGCTACAACTACCGGCTGGTCAACGTGCTGGCGGCGATCGGCCTGGCCCAGATGGAGCAACTGCCCGAGCTGATCAACTACAAAAAACGCATGGACGCCTTCTACCGCGAGCAGCTCGCCGGCGTCGGGGACATCGAGTTTCAGCAAGTCACGGAAGGGGTGGACCCCAACTGCTGGCTCTTCACTTTCCGCACCGGACGGATGCGCGAGTTGCTGACCTACCTCAACGACCGGGGGGTACAGTCGCGGCCCTTCTGGACCCCCATGAACCAACTGCCGATGTACGCCGGGCTGCGCTACGTCACCGAAAATCGCAACGCCAACCGGGTACACGCTACCGCCATCAGCATTCCCAGTTCCAGCGGGTTGAGCGAGGCCCAGCTCGCGGAGGTAGTAGACACGATCAAAGCCTTTTACCAGGAATAAAGCCCATATACACCAATGAAACACTTCAGCCTCAACAACTTCATTAGCCGCTACGTAACCGAGCGGGACGAAAGCCTTTTCACGGTTGATCTGGCCCGTTACCACGCCGACCTGGCCCGGGAAATCGACGGCAAGTCGGCCCTGGTCATCGGCGGTGCGGGCACCATCGGTTCCTCCTTTATCCGCGCACTGCTCAAGTTTCGCCCGGCGAAGCTGTACGTAGTGGATACGAACGAGAACGGCCTTACCGAGTTGACCCGGGACCTGCGCTCCGCCGCCGACCTGAACGTACCGGAAGACTATAAACCCTACCCGATCAATTTTGGCGATCCGGTATTTGCCAAGATCATGGCAAATGAAGGTCCATTTGACATTGTGGCCAACTTCGCCGCCCACAAGCACGTGCGCAGTGAGAAGGACCACTACTCGATTGAGGCAATGGTGGACAACAACGTCCTGAAGGCCAAGCATTTGCTGGAACTTCTACTGGCTTACCCACCAAAGCATTTCTTCTGTGTCTCCACCGATAAGGCTGCCAATCCAGTGAATGTGATGGGGGCCAGCAAGAAGCTCATGGAGGAAGTCATTCTTGCTTATTCCGACCGTCTCAAGATCAGCACCGCACGCTTTGCCAACGTCGCTTTTTCGAACGGCAGCCTGCTTTTCGGCTTTCTCGAGCGTATGATGAAAGAGCAGCCGTTGAGCTCGCCGAATGATGTGAGGCGGTATTTCGTGAGTCCGGAGGAGTCCGGCCAGCTTTGCCTACTGGCCTG
This sequence comes from Neolewinella marina, assembly GCF_002631205.1. Taxonomy (GTDB): domain Bacteria; phylum Bacteroidota; class Bacteroidia; order Chitinophagales; family Saprospiraceae; genus Neolewinella; species Neolewinella marina. The sequence goes on along the minus strand of NZ_PDLO01000008.1, from coordinate 52,279 downwards.
TGTATTGGGCCGCAGCGGAGAAATTTTCTTCCCCAATCTGCGAGAGGAGCAGATGCGGACCTTTTCTAGTATTGCCGTTGATTTTCTGCGTGAATACGGTGCTTACGAGCCGTTATACTGCAAAACGGAGCAGGAGGCCCGGGAACAGGCGGCTCAGCTCACCGAAGAAACTACCCACTATCCAGTCTACTTCTTCGGGAGCAGCACTTCGGGTGAAAAGCCCTACGAGGAGTTCTTTACCGAAGGAGAGAACGTGGACCACACTCGTTTTGAGCAGCTGGGAGTGATCCAGAACGCCGGGCGCAAGAGCGTGGAGGAAATTGAAGTCATGTTTGCCAAACTGAAGGCCCTGTTTAAGGATACCAAAATCGACAAGGCCGCGATCGTTAGCCTTATGGCAGATTTCATTCCTAATTTTGAGCACATTGAAACCGGTCGTTCACTCGACCAGAAAATGTAAGTATGTACCCAGCCGTCAAACGATTTTTTGATTTTGTCTTTGCACTACTGGCGCTGCTGGTACTAAGTCCGTTGCTGATCCCTATTGTAATCGGGTTAAAACTTACGGGTGAAGGTTATGTGTTTTACCTGCAGGAAAGGGTGGGGTACCGCAATCGACTGTTCAACATCTACAAATTCGCCACGATGTTAAAGGACAGTCCTAATATGAAGGGCGGTATCATCACTACGGCAAAGGATCCGCGCATTACCCCCATGGGGGGCTTTCTGCGGAAGTCCAAGATCAACGAGCTACCCCAGTTGTTGAATGTCCTGTTTGGAGATATGAGTTTTGTGGGGCCCAGGCCGGTCATGCAAAAGAGCTTTGACCAGTATCCGCCGGAGGTTCAAGAAGTCATCTACAACGTTAAGCCCGGTATCACCGGCATTGGCAGCATTGTCTTCCGGGACGAGGAGCAACTGATCACGGCCGTACGCGACCGCGGCGGCGATACCTGGGCTTACTACCGCGACGTGATCTACCCCCACAAGGGGCGGGTGGAGGAATGGTACCAGGCCAACCAGTCATTTTGGGTGGACTTGAAGATCCTATTCCTGACCGCTTGGGTAATTTTGCGGCCGGAATCCGACCTGGTTTACCGGGCGTTTCCGGAAGTGCCGGTGTTCAAACCCGGGACGCCCTAGGATCGGAAAGCAGCGCGCGCGTCCGCCGTCTATCGATCGCATGTTGGGGCTGGAACCGCCCCTCATCCCACAGAAATTCCTGAGTCAAACGCTAAATACCAAGGGCGGCCTACCCGCTCCTGCCTGGTTTGGTCGTTCTCAATTTTCACCTACCTTTGTGACCTTATATGGAAAACTTGAACCTCAACGATAAGTCTGTACTGATTACTGGCGGCACGGGCTCCTTGGGAAAAGCGCTTACGCGGCGCATCCTAAGCCAGTGGCCGAACGTACGGCGACTTGTCATCTTCAGTCGGGACGAGCAAAAGCAGTTCGTCATGGCGCAGGAATACTCGACCGAGAAATATCCTGCCATGCGCTACTTCATTGGCGACGTCCGCGACCGGGAGCGGTTGGTGCGTGCCATGCAGGGAGTTGACTACGTCATCCATGCTGCAGCCATGAAGCACGTCCACCTAGCGGAGTACAATCCATCGGAGTGCATCAAAACCAACGTCGGAGGGGCTGAGAACGTAATCTATGCCTGCATGGAAGCCGGGGTGGAACGCGTCGTTGCCCTGAGTACCGATAAGGCCTGCGCGCCCATCAACCTCTACGGAGCCACTAAGCTGACCAGCGATAAGCTCTTCATCGCGGCCAACAACATCCGGGGCAAGAATCCGATCAAGTTTTCGGTGGTTCGCTACGGAAACGTAATGGGCTCGAATGGCTCGGTCATTCCCTTCTTCCTGAACAAGCGGGACGAAGAATACCTGCCCATCACCGACACGCGTATGACGCGCTTCAACATCAGCCTGGACGGTGGGGTAGACATGGTATTTCACGCCCTGGCCAACGCCTGGGGGGGAGAGATATTCATCCCCAAGATTCCAAGCTACCGCATCACCGACGTAGCCGAGGCCATCGCCCCCGAGATGGAGCAGCGGATCGTGGGTATCCGGCCCGGGGAGAAGATCCATGAGGAGATGATTACGCCCTCCGACAGCTTCTACACCTACGACATGGGCAAGTACTACGCGATCATTCCATCCATCCCCAACTGGGACCTGAAGGAATTCAAAAAGAAATTTGGAGCCGAGCTGGTGGAAAACGGCTTCAGCTACAACTCCGGATCCAATACCGACTGGGTGTCGGTAGAGGAGTTGCGTCAGTTTATTGTCGACCACGTCGACGCAAGCTTCTCAGTATGAGCAACTACTCCATCCCCTACGGTAAGCAGGACATTACCGAGGCGGACATTGCCGCCGTCGTTGAGGCATTAAAGTCCGACTACCTCACCACGGGACCCCGGGTCGAGGAATTCGAGGTAAAGTTTGCCGAGTACATTGGCGCGGAATACGCTGTGGCGGTGGCCAACGGTACCGCGGCCCTTCACCTCTGCGCCCTGGCGCTGGGGGTCGAACCGGGCAAGCGGGTCATCACCACCCCAATTACTTTCTCGGCCAGCGCCAACTGCGTGCGCTACTGCGGTGGGGAAGTATGGTTCGCGGACATCGATCCCGAAACCCTTACCCTGGATATTGATCGGGTACGCGAACTGATCGAAAGCAAACCCGCCGGCTTCTTTGCCGGCATCATCCCCGTAGACTTTGCCGGTTACCCGGTCGATCTGGAGGCCTTCCGCAAACTTGCGGATGAGCACGGGCTGTGGATCATCGAGGATGCCTGTCACGCCCCGGGAGGTTGGTTCACCGACAGCAAGGGTGAGCAGCAGTGGTGCGGAAACGGAAACTACGCCGATTTGGCCATCTTCAGCTTCCACCCCGTCAAGCATATCGCCAGCGGTGAAGGGGGTATGATCACCACCAACAACCGGGAACTGTACGAGCGGCTAAGCATGTTGCGGACCCACGGCATCACCCGCGACCGCGGGAACCTGCGGTACCCCGACCACGGCGGCTGGTACATGGAAATGCAGCAGTTGGGCTACAACTACCGGATTCCGGATATCCTCTGTGCCCTGGGCACCAGCCAGCTTTCGCGCGCCAAAGCGGGCATGCAACGCCGGCAGGAAATTGCCCAACGCTACGATGAGGCATTTCAGGGCGCACCGGGTATCCTGAAGGCCCACGGCGTACCGGCTTCCGACATCCGACATGCTTTCCACCTTTACGTCATCGAGGTGGCCGACCGGCGGGGACTGTACGACTATCTCCGGGAGCAGAACATTTACGCCCAGGTTCACTACGTACCCGTGCATACGATGCCGTACTACCAGGACATAGGTTACAACGAGGCGGACCTGTCCCGCTCCGAAGAATACTACGCCGGGGGCCTGAGCCTGCCCATGTACCCGACCCTGACGGAAGAGGAGCAGGACCACGTCATTGCTCATGTAAAAGCCTTCATAGGTGGGTAGGCTTGCTATCATTCCCGCCCGTGGGGGCAGCAAACGTATTCCCCGGAAGAACGTTAGGCCTTTTTTGGGTAAACCCATTATTGGCTACTCGATCCAGGTTGCATTGGAGAGTAGGCTTTTTGACAAAGTGGTTGTTTCTACGGATGATTTAGAAATTGCTGAAGTTGCAAAAAGTTTTGGCGCCGAAGTACCGTTTATGCGCAGTGCCATAAACAGTAATGATTTTGCTACAACCGTTGATGTTTTGAGAGAGGTCCATAACTACTATGGCTCAATCTACAACGAGGCATGTTGTATATATGCAACTGCACCGTTTGTAACAGTCAAATTGCTAACTGAGGCCATGCATAAATTGGATGCTGGAAATTGGGTTAGTGTATTTCCTATTTTGCAGTTTGGTTATCCAATACAGAGGGCGTTAAAATTTTCAGTAAATGACGAGTTGGATATGTTTTACCCATCTTTTAAAGCTACACGCTCTCAGGATCTAGAAGCGGCTTTTCATGATGCAGGTATGTTCTATTGTTATCGACCTGATGAAATGCTAAGCCAGGGAACAATGTATGCGTCGCCGTCAACTGGAATTGTTATATCCGAGATGAATGCTCACGATATTGACAATGAATCCGATTGGGCTCTTGCAGAAATGAAGTATAAATATACAAATAACAATATTGAATAACCGGGTATTGATTAGGGTAGACGGTGGCCCCGCTATGGGGCTTGGCCACCTGATCAGGTGTACGGCGTTGGCACATATGCTAGAAGGGGCTTTTAACGCTGTATTCGTGTGTCAGCAGGGAGCACAGTATCTGGAAAACCGGGAGAGCGGGAATGGTTTTGATGTTGTCCAACTCGATGCAGTACTTGATGATGTTGAGCAGTTAATTAGATTGAGTAAAGTCTATACTACTGCGGAAGGTCACCCCCCGTTAGTCGTGCTTGATGGATACCATTTTGGCGCGGATTACCAGCTGAAGTTGAAAAACAACGGCTTAAGAGTAGTCAGCATTGATGATATTCATCGGGAAAGATTCTATTCAGATGTAATTATCAACCATTCCGGGGGGTTTAGCCGAGAAGATTACGATGTTCCAATGGAAACTTTGCTCTATACAGGATTGGAGTATTGTTTGCTGAGGCCCCCTTTCTTGCAGGCGGCCAACAATCGCAGCGCCAAACGGTTCCCAAAATCTAGCATCTTTATCTGCTTGGGGGGCGCGGACCCGAACAATGACACCTTGGCTGTTCTTGACTTACTGTATCGGAATAGAGTGGTGGATCGTAAAGTGAATCTCGTACTAGGTAGTGCTTTCCAGCACGAAGATGCCCTTATGGCATACATCCACAAAAACAATATTGAGCTGGAAATTTTTAAGAAGGTCAGTGCGGAAGGAATGGTAGGGTTAATGGAGGAAGCCAAGTTTGCCGTTACCCCGCCGAGTACCACGTCCTATGAATATTTGTGCGTTAACCAAAATCTGTTATTATACAAAATAGCCGATAACCAAAAAAGGATGGAAGAGTACCTTACCGGGGTTGGTATGGCAACTACCCTCAGAAGTTTTATCGGTGACCAACAGTTCAGGAACAACCCGGATCTTCAGAACCAATGTTTTGACGGAAAACAACGCACGCGGATTATTGACATTTTCAAAAATATCGCATGACCTGGGTATTAATAACGGGTGCGTCCAAGGGTTTGGGCCTAGCCCTGACAATGAACCTCCTTGCTATTCGGGAAGACCTACATATTGTAGGTGTTTCAAGAAGCGCTCCCCCTGACAATGTCCTGCAGTCCAACCGATTTTCCTTTATGCAGGCAGACCTGAGCGAACCGAAGGAAGTTTTAGAAAAGTTCTCGGAGTGGGTGACAACAGCAGTTTCTGGCGAGGGCGAGATCGTGTTCATCAACAATGCCGGTACGATTAATCCCATCGGGTTTTCGGCCTCAGCTGCGGAAGAACTGATTCAAAGCGTAAACATTAACTTTCTCTCTCCATTATTAATATATCACTCACTTGTAAATGCTTTTGCCAAGGTGTTCTTGGTAAATATTACATCGGGAGCGGCTAATAATCCGATTGCAGGCTGGGAAATGTATGCGGCTACGAAATCCGCAATGAAAATGTTCTGTGCGACAACGGAAGCCTCACGCCCAGGATCTACGCATAGTATTGATCCCGGAGTAATTGATACCCAGATGCAGGCCCAAATCAGGAGTAGTAATGATCCATCGTTTGCACGAAAGGATAACTTCGTAAAACTGTCCATCGAAGGCGGCCTTCAATCACCCCCTCAAGCAGCAGTAAGGGTGTTAGATGAATTGTCATCCCTAAGCATTCTATAATGAAGAGGGTAGGGGTGATTTCAGACGTGCATGGCAATGCATATGCACTGGACGCTGTTCTGCAATCTGCCGTTGAACTGGGCATCCAATCCTTCCTGGTTCTCGGAGATCTGGTAGGATATTACCACCATCCCCGCAGGGTGCTGGAACTACTGTCCGCCTTTAATGTAGTGGCGATCAAAGGGAACCACGAGGACATTTTGGCTGAGTATGTTAAGGGAGACCCCGGGTTTCAATTGAGGATCGACGCTAAATACGGCCTTGGGCATAATTACGCAATCCGGGAATTACCCTTTGGTAAAATAGAAGAGTTAGTAGGGCTGCCGGATAGACAGTCCGTTCCACTAACAGATGATTTTGGAGTGCTGCTTACGCATGGAAGCCCCCGCGACAAATCAGAATACATTTATCCGGATTCCGAGCGGCAAACGCTGGAGAGCCTGGAAGATGCTAGGTACCAGATGATTTTTATGGGACATACGCATTATCCTATGACGTTCCAGGGGCAGTATTCTCAACTGGTAAATCCAGGATCCGTCGGGCAGTCGAGGATGCAGGGTGGAATAGCCAATTGGGGATATATCGAGGTTGCCCAAGAGAAATTCGTTGCTGTCGGCACGCCCTACGATGTATCGCCTTTGTTGGCGGAGTTATCTCGTATGCAGGCCCCAGAATACCTTTCCTCCATCCTGAAAAGAAATAACAAAAAATGAAGAATGTAACCGTACTTGTAACTGGGTCTGGCGGCGATATTGGGCAAAGTATTGTAAAAATTTTGCAGCAGCAGGACTTTGTTAAAAAAGTGGTAGGTACTGACATCCACGACAAGCACCCTTCCGTCCTATTATGCGACGCATTCTATACAGTAAATAGGGTAACGGACAGCAGGTATGCCGACGAAATATCGAGGATCATTCACACGCATGAGATAGACTTACTTATACCCGTAGCTGAACCTGAACTACGACAGCATCTGAAGGCTGACACTTATTCCATACTCGTAGGTCGCCACCCTGGCCTAAAGGTTGTGCTTCCTAATAAATTGTCTTTAGCCGTTGGGTTCGATAAATTGAGAACGGCAGAATATCTAAAGGCTAAGGGCATCCCAACACCGACAACGGTGGAGGCGGGAGATAACCCAGACTTAGAGTACCCGTTTGTATTGAAAGACCGATATGGGTCTGGCAGTAAGGTAAACCATGTCGTGACGACTAATCGGCAGTATGTATTTTATCAGAAAGAACACTCAAACCTCATACAACAACAGTTCCTGCCTGGGGCGGAAGGGGAGTTCACCTGTGGCCTTTACCGGTCAAACGGTGTAGTGCGATCGATAACGTTCAAACGGGAACTTATGGGGGGATATAGCAACTACGGGGTAGTTGAGAATTCCGAAAAAACGACCCGTTTGCTTGAAGACATCGCAACGGCCCTCGACCTAGAAGGCGCGATCAATGTTCAATTCAGGCGGGTGAACGGTGTTGATTATGTTTTTGAAATTAATCCCCGCTTCTCGAGTACGGTTCTGTTCAGGCACTTGTTTGGGTTCAGCGATCTTATCTGGAGTATTATGACCGTTTTTGAAGTCCCGCTTCCTGACTATCGTGCTCCAGCGAATGGAGGCGTGTTTTATAAGGGCTTTAATGAATACATTACTCCTGCTAAATAAATAAATACACCTCAATCAATTGTAAAATGAAAGAATTCAAGATTGGCCGGTTTAACATCGGTACAAACGCTGCCCCCTTCATCATCGCCGAAATGTCAGGCAATCACAATCAGTCGCTGGATCGCGCACTGGAGTTGGTGGAAGCTGCTGCGGAAGCTGGCGCTCATGCGCTGAAACTGCAGACTTATACGGCCGACACAATTACCATTGACCACCGAGGCGGACTGTTTGACATCCAAGACAAGGATTCCTTATGGAGTGGTCAAAACCTCTACGATCTATATAAGGAGGCCCACACCCCCTGGGAATGGCACGGGCCAATCTTTGACCGAGCTAAAGAGCTCGGCATGGTAGCCTTCTCTTCCCCCTTTGATGAAACCGCCGTGGACTTTTTGGAGGATCTCAACGTCCCCGCTTACAAGATCGCCTCTTTCGAGAGTGCCCACCACCCCTTGTTGCGCAAGGTAGCCGCTACCGGTAAGCCCGTCATCATCAGTTCCGGTGCCTCGCGACTGGACGAGCTTTATGAATCTGTGCGGGTTCTGCGTGAGGCCGGTGCCACGCAAATCTGTGTGCTGAAGTGCACAAGCACCTATCCGGCCACCCCGGAAAACACCAACCTGCGGACCATCCCGGTGTTACAGGACATCTTCTCCGATTGCAAGGTGGGCCTTTCCGACCATACCATGGGTATAGGCGTTTCGGTGGCTGCCGTCGCGTTGGGCGCTTCCGTAATTGAGAAACACTTCACCCTACGTCGCGCTGACGGGGGAGTGGACAGCGCCTTCAGCCTGGAGCCCCAGGAACTCAAAGCCCTCGTGACAGAAACTGAACGTGCTTGGCAGGGCTTAGGCCATATCCAACTCGACACCCAGAAGGCCGAGAAGAAGAGCCGTCAGTTCAAACGTTCCATCTACGTGGTCAAGGACATCGCTCCCGGGGAAACCTTCACGCCCGAAAACCTCCGGGTGATTCGCCCGGGCGATGGCCTGGCCCCGAAGCACTACGACGAACTAATGGGCAAGAAGGCCACCGTTGCCATGCAGCGGGGCACCCCGTTCACGGGGTTGTTTTAGTCCGGCAGCAGGCGAAATCGGTCGACGGACTAACTTGCGGCCGGAACGCTCGTGCCCTTAACCCTCCACCGTGCCCGCCAACAAGATCCTCTTTCTGGCCAACTACTTCCCGCCGCGCCCCGCCGTGGCCGGGCGGCGACTGGGGCACTTAGCCACCTGGGCGCGGAAGCACTACGAAAAGGTATTCGTTATCCGGGCCGACCGCAACTTCAGTGGGGAGGATCTGCCCGATTTGCAGGTCATCGCCCTGCCGGCTCGTGACCTGCGCAGTCTGTTGGGCGGCTCGGGTCCCGCTCAAACCCTGCCCCACGGAAGCTTTCGCAAACAAGCTTACGGCCCGCTGCTGACCTTCCGCCAGTCCTTCCCCTTTCTCTACCTCACCGACGACGGTGGCCCGCTCTACCGCCGCGCTGCCTACCGGGAAGCCGTGCGGCTTATTGAAGGGGAGGGGATTACCACCCTGGTGTCCTCCTTCCGGCCGTGGTCCGATCACCTCATCGCCCGCCGGCTCAAGAAGCGCTTCCCCCACCTCTACTGGATCGCGGACTTCCGCGACCTCCACGCCGACCCCGTCCGCCGCGACGTATGGTGGCCCGCCCTCCAGCGCTGGTGGGCCCGCCGCGTGATCCGCCGCGCCGATGAGGTATGGGGCGTATCCGAGGGACAGGTGCAGTACCTGCGGGAGTTACATCCGGCCGCCACGGTACGCCGGAACCGCCTCTTCGCCCTGCCACCGGCCACTACTGACCCCCGCACCGACCGCTTCACTATCGTCTACACCGGAAGCTTGTACGTGGAGTTGCAGACCGTCCGGCCGCTCATTACTGCCCTCAACGAACTCATTGCCGAAGGGGCCATCGACCCCGACGACGTGGAACTCATCTACCGCGGCAAGGACGACGGCCTCTGGACGGAATGGACCACCGATCTCCACCCCCACGTACACTGCAATACCCGCTCCTACATTGCACCCGCGTCCGCGCAAAAGCTGCAGGAGGAGGCCCAGATGCTGCTGCTGCTGAACTGGTCGGCCCCGAATTACTACGGCGTACTTACCGCCAAGCTCTACGATTATCTCGGCACTGGCCGGCCAGTCATGGCCCTGGTCAATGGTCCCGGCGACCCCGAACTGCGACGCATCATCGAGGGCAGCCGCGCCGGCCGGGTATTCGCTACCGGACATTCCCCGGCCGACTGGCTACTGGGCTGCTACCAGCAATGGCGCGACGGCGGCGGCCGGGTGCCCTGGTCAGCCGATCTCGCGCGGATGGCGGAATACCTGGAGAACCAGCCGGTTGGTAGCCCTCTCCGCGCAAGTCCTGAGTGATGAAGCCGTTCCTGCTTCCTCTTTTTGCCGTTGCTACCTTGTTCCCGCGACTGTTATCCTTCCCATCGCCCTGGGAGCAGGTTCAACTGACGGAACTCCTGTTTTTTCCTTTGCTGTGGCTCTTTCGTAAGGAGCTTTTCGACTCCGTCCGCAGGCTCCCGGCCTTTTCCTCAGCCGCGGGTCTGTACGTGGTCATTGGGGTCATATCCGGATTTGCTTCCGGGGAAATGGGGGCAGTACTCGAAGCCGGTTCCCGCGGGTATTTGGCCGCGCTTGCCCTGCTCACGGTTGCCCACCTGTATCGCTACGGGCCGGGACAACTTGAAGCTTGGTGGAAGTGGGGTACCGTGATCACTGCAGCTGCTGCGCTGGCCTACTATGCGCTGATCATGGTGGGCGTACCGGATCAGCTGAACTGGGTCGAACGGTTCTCCGATTACCCCTATCTGGGAGAGGTATACCGGATGCGTGCGACTGGCAACACCTACGGGATGTGGATGATGCTCACCCTGCCCGGATTGTTGATCGCCCTTGGAGACTGGCATCGCGGACGGGGCCGTTTGTGGCCGGTTGGCCTCATTCTGATGGCGATGTTGCCTACCCTGAGCAAGGAACTCCTGCTGGTGCTTACCGGCTTTCTGTTGCTGTCCAATTCTCCCGCCGCAGTCAGGGTAGGGGGAAGTGTACTGTTGGGTATCGTGTTGGTTCTCGGTACCCACTACCTGGTAGTCGACTCGGAATCAGGCCACCACCCAACGAGCTACCTTGGTAATTCCACGCTGGTTTCTGTTGGCGATTATCATCTGGTAGAAAGTGTCTATCTGCCCATCAAGCGGGCGGCCCTCCGGGTAGGACAGCAGCACCCCTGGCTAGGAGTGGGGCCGGGACAGTTCGCAACTTTTTCTCAGGGGGCGGTCCCCCCCGGAGAATTGCCACCTGCATTCGGACCGTTCGACCCCCACTCCGTATGGACGGGTACAATTGCCGAAACGGGCATCCTGGGACTCCTCACTCTGATAACCTTGGTCGCCGTGCTGTTCGCCTACTGGCCTAAGCAGATCACGGTCGTGGGGGCACTGCTCATCCTGTTCCTGATTTCCAGCGTATTCAAAGACGTTCTTAATTTCCGGGGACTGTGGGTGCTTATCGGCTGGTTTTTAGCCCAAGGTGCCGGGGTGTCTCATGCTAAGGAAGGGGCGACATCCGAGAGAGGTAGGGTAAGTCTGGCCTAACTATTGCCAGGGTAGAGCATTTCTCAGCGACAGACGCATACCGTATCAGGATCAATCCTAGTTCTTTTGACAAGGGCGAATTGCCCTATCCCCGTAACAGCGACATAGGATTTGCGAAAAGTTGGTATATATTTCCAAAAAACAGCTTTGTCCTTTAGCAGCTTCTCTCACGAATGAATTGGAAACTTTTTACCTGCTTCATTTTACTAGTGATGCCAGTGGCACTGGCCGGTCAAGGCGTAGTAAATGGTAGTGTGGAACAAGCCACGCAAAATCCAGGTAGCTCTTTCATTCGACTCTTCGCCGGCGACCGATCCGTAACGAACTGGACGGTAGAATCCGGTAGCATCGATTACATCGGCACTTACTGGACCGCGGCAGATGGGCGGCGTAGCTTCGATATGAATGGCACCGAACCCGGATCGGTATCTACGGTAATCAATACCACTGCCGGAGAGCAATACTACCTGCAATTTGCCTTTGCGGGAAACCCGAATTGCGACGACACGCCGGTTAAGGAACTTCTGGTAATCGCGAACGATTCGTCCCGGACGTACCGGTTTGACGTTACGGGAAAGGGATCCCAGAATATGGGTTGGCGGGAGGAAGTCTTTTCTTTTGTGGCTTCGTCCAATCAAACTAGGGTAACCTTCACCAGCCAGAATCCAGGTCACTGTGGGCCGGCAATCGATGACCTGAAGTTAGTGGAAGTTGACTGTGCCGGTACGGTTAATGGCAGTGCCATTCTGGACGATTGCGGCGTCTGCCTGGAACCAGAAGATCCTGCCTTCAACCAAAGTTGTACCGACTGCGCAGGAACATTAAATGGAACTGCGGTCGTGGATGAATGCGGAGAGTGTCTGGAACCCACCGACTCCGCCTTCAATCAAAGTTGCCTTGACTGTGCCGGCACCGTGAATGGAAGTGCGGTGGTGGACGATTGCGGAGAGTGTCTGGAACCCACGGACCCAGCCTTCAACCAGGGTTGCCTTGACTGCGCCGGCACGGTGAACGGCAGTGCTGTCGTGGACGACTGCGGAGAGTGCCTTGAACCGAGCGACTCTACCTTCAATCAGTCCTGCGTGGATTGCGCGGGAACCCCTAACGGAACAGCCCAAATCGATGATTGCGGGATCTGCCTGGAAAGGAATGACCCGGAATTCGAAACCAACTGTGAGGAAAGCATTTACATTCCCAGTTCGTTTTCACCTAATGGCGATGAGGTAAACGATGTATTCGACATATTCAAGGGTAACGGGGTCGCGGTACGGATTGCGGAGTACCGAATCTACAGCCGGTGGGGAGAGTTAATCTACCAGGCCCAGGATTTTGACTTTGCCGACGCCGATAAGTGGTGGAACGGAACATTCCGGGGCAAACCAGTAGACTCAAATCCCTATGTGTACTTTGTTGAGGTGGTGACCGCGAATGGAAGCACACAAACCTTCCGAGGAGAGGTGATGGTCGTCAACCCTGGGAAGTAGACCGGGCCGCATGCGCGTCCACCCTTCACCCGGCCGGTCTATTAACGGCTGGAGGCCGGGAACCATTAGGTCCGGGAAGCTTACGCCCTCGCCGGTGTACGCTGTGCTGGAGCTAGGGGCGGGGGGTCCCACTTTTTCCCCATCTTTGCACTGCCCCAATTCTAGCCCCTAGCCACCGGTAAACCCATTGCATTCCCATGAACAAAATCCCCTTCAACGTACCCTTTATCGCCGGCACGGAGGTCGGATACATGCAGGATGCCATTCAAAGCGGGAAACTGAGCGGTGACGGGAAGTACACGAAACTGGCCCATCAGTTGCTGGAAACCCAAACTTCCGCCAGGAAGGTACTGTTGACTACCTCCTGTACCCACGCCCTGGAGTTGGCTGCCCTGTTGCTGAATATTCAGGTGGGCGACGAGGTGATTTTGCCATCCTACACTTTTGTGTCCACCGCCAATCCCTTCGTGCTCCGGGGAGCAAAGATGGTGTACGTCGACATTCATCCCGAAACGATGAACATCGACGAGCGGCTTATCGAAGCCGCTGTTACCCACCGAACCAAGGCAATTGTTCCCGTACATTACGGGGGCGTAGGCTGTAATATGGGGGCCATATTGGATATCGCTCAGCGGCACAGTCTCTACGTCGTCGAAGATGCCGCCCAATGCATAGGGGCTACGTACAAGGGGAAGGCCCTGGGAACCCTGGGTCATCTGGGGGCGATCAGTTTCCACGATACCAAGAACATTCACTGCGGGGAGGGCGGCGCCTTGTTGATCAATGATCCGGCATTCATCCACCGGGCCGAAATTATCCGGGAAAAGGGCACCAACCGCACCAAATTCCTGCGGGGGGAAATAGACAAGTACACTTGGGTTGACAAAGGTTCAAGTTATCTGCCCAGCGAATTGAATGCTGCTTTTCTGTACGGACAACTATTGGAGACTGATCGGGTGACCTCCACCCGCAGGGAAATCTGGTCGCATTACCAGCGGAGGCTTCAACCCCTGGCCAAAACCGGACGTATTGGCCTTGCGGAAACAGGCGAGAGTAGTCATAACGGCCATCTGTTCTTCCTCAAGTGTCGGGACATCGAGGAACGGCAGGAGTTGATTGAATTTCTGAAACAAAGGGACATCTACACGGTGTTCCACTATATTCCTTTGCACTCCGCCATCGCCGGTCACGCTACCGGGACCTTCCACGGGCAGGATATCCACACCACCCGAGAGAGCGAAAGGCTGCTCAGACTTCCCCTCTATGTGGGGTTGACCACGATTGAGGTCGATCGCGTGTGCAGTGCCATCGAGATGTACTATGGTTACCCTGCTTAAACGATTGGTCAAACGCATACTTGCCCTTACCGGCATCTACCGCCTTATCGATCAGCGGGTGCAACCGCGCATGGTAAGGCCCTACCATGACCCCCGGACGTATACCATTTATCCAAATACCCGGGTCAGCAATACGGCGGTTCTTTATCATCCTGATCGGATGAGGCTGGCCGACTACATTTACGTGGGGCACTATTGCGTACTGGACGCCACCGGTGGCTTGACGATAGGGGAGGGAACCCAGATTGCCGCCATGGCCGGGGTGTTTTCTCACAGCAGCCACTGCGCCATCCGGCTGTACGGTCAGGAATACATCCGGGTACCCGAAGATCAGAAGGTAGGATACTTCAAGAAACCGGTGAGCATTGGCAGCTATGTCTACCTGGGGGCCGGTTGCAAAGTGCTGCCGGGGGTGTCCATCGGCGACTATGCAGTGGTCGCGGCCGGCGCCATCGTCACCCGGGACGTCCCCACCTGTAAAGTCGTGGCCGGCTGTCCGGCGAGAATTATCGGAGATGTCACCGATCAGGATCACCCTTTTCTCGAGGATCACCCGGAACTGCTCCACTCTTATGTTGTGCCCCGCAACGGTTCACACGAGCCTTGATAGTGAGAACTCCATACGACAGTTCGGCCACCCGCTTCCCAAGGGGTAAGGGCGGGCGGGTAGCGGAAAACCGCTGCGATGAGTAATCCATTTCGCAGCAAGACCATCAGCGGCCTCAAGTGGAACGCGGTCAGCCGGGGTGTAGTGCAGGTCACCACCATCGTCCTTGGGATCGTCTTGGCTCGTTTGCTATCTCCTTCCGAGTTCGGCCTGGTGGCCATGGTAACCGTCCTGACAGGCTTCGGGACCGTCTTTGTGGACTTCGGGTTCACCAGTGCGATCATCCAGAACAAGAACTCGGACCAACGCCACTGGTCCAGCGTATTCTGGCTCAACCTTACGGTAAGCGTACTCATTGCAATCGTGCTGAGTGTTTCGGCGCCGCTCATTGCCAGGTTCTACCAGGAACCGGAACTGAGGTTGGTTACCGTAGTTATTGCCTGGACCTTCGTGTTCCAATCTTTCAATTTGGTACAGGAGGCACTGTTGCGCAAGCGGATGGAGTTCAAGCAGTTGACCCTCATCCGGATTGTTGCCCAATTGGTAGGGGGCGGGGTAGGTATCGGCGCGGCCCTGTCGGGGCTGTCCTACTGGAGCCTGGTGGCCAAGGAATACGCCACCATATTCTGCACTAATCTTGGCATCTGGCTGGTGTCTTCCTGGCGGCCCGGGTTCATTCTTGAAAGATCCGCCATCAGGGAGATGATGAGCTTTTCTCTGCCACTCATGGGCTCGCAGACGTTGAACTACTGGACCAGGAATGCCGACAACCTCATGGTGGGCAAGGTACTTGGGGAAAGTGCACTGGGGGTTTATTCCCGGGCGTATACTCTAATGCTGCTTCCCCTGAGCAACATCTCGAATGTGATCTCCGGGGTCATGTTTCCGGCCTACTCCCAGATTCAGGACGAGAAGGAGCGGATTAAAAGGATTTACCTGCGCATCACCCGGGTCATTGGTTACCTAACCTTCCCAATGATGTTCGGGCTGTGTGTGGTTGCCGAACCCTTCATCGCCTTGCTGCTTGGCCCCCAGTGGATGGGGGTCGTGCCGGTGATCGAAATTCTGGCCCCCCTCGGCGCGGTACAGTCCATATCAACCCTCGAGGGGAACATCTTCCTTTCCCAGGGAGCGACCCGACTGCAGTTCGTTACGGGGGTCATCAGCAAAGTCGTGATGGTAGCCTCCATGGCCGTAGGGCTGTACTTGGGAGATCTAACCGGCATTGCTTGGGCTTACCTGATCAGCTCCACGACGGTGGCCTTTGCCATGTTTCATTATATGGGAAAACTCATTGACCTGTCCCTTTACGAAATCTGCCGGAACCTCTTCCCGATGTTCATGGCGGCAGTAACCATGGCCCTGGCCGTATGGTTGCTGGACTACGTTTACCTCCATAACTGGCCGGATCTTGCGCGGCTGTTGTCACTGGTGCTGTCCGGGGCGGGGGCGTATCTTCTGCTGTCCTTCGTGTTCGGCCTGGACGAACTGGCGTACCTCTATCGCATCCTCAGGGAGCGATAGCCCTATACTGAACTTCGACTGTCCTTCCATGATCGTCCTCCATAATTTTTACGCCTATCTGCCGACCTCCCAGAACTGGGCATACAAGCTGGTAAGGCATACCCCAGCAACCAAGACATTGGTGTACGCCAGTGAATACTTGAAAACCAACTTTTATTCCGGTGACATTACCTACCTGAATGATGGATTGCCGGGACTGAACGATGCCAGACGCAGGTACGCGGAAGGGCGCGGCTGGCGTGAACGCTGGCTATACGGAGTTCTTACCGCCGTGGAAAAGCTGGTATTAGCGTACCATAAAAGCGCCTACCTTCAGGAGTTGCGGCACCACCGGGTGGACATCGTACACTCTCACTTTGCCACAGTAGCTATTGGTAAGAAGAACCTGATTAAGCGGTCGGGATGCCGCCACGTCGTTTCCTTCTACGGCTACGATTATGAGATGGCACCCCGGGCCGACCCGTCCATTATGTCGGCCTATCGGCAGTTGTTTGTCGAGGCGGATGCCTTTGTCTGCGAGGGGAACAACGGGGCACGCATTCTGGCGGACTATGGTTG
This sequence comes from Neolewinella marina, assembly GCF_002631205.1. GTDB lineage: Bacteria > Bacteroidota > Bacteroidia > Chitinophagales > Saprospiraceae > Neolewinella > Neolewinella marina. Next base: position 35,613 of record NZ_PDLO01000008.1, on the reverse strand, counting down.
CCCCGAACACAAGATCCACGTTATTAAACTAGGCATTGAACCAGGAAAGGTTACGCCCCAGGTCGGCAACAAGGACTCTGGGCAACTCCGGTTGATTCAAATTGCCAACTACACCGAGAAAAAGGGCCACATCTATTCGCTCAGGGCCTTCGCCAAAGCCTTGCCGCATTGCCCCGGATTACGGCTCACCCTTGTCGGCAGTGCAAAAAGGCCTGAAGACCAGTTGGTCGCAGCAGAGGTTGTTACAGCCATCGAAAGGCTCGGGCTTAGCCATGCCGTAGAATTGGTTGCTAGCATTGACTACAGCCGGCTTTCTACTTACCTGCAGGATTTTGACGTATTTATTCATCCCAGCTGTTACGCCGAGAATTACGATTGCGAGGGGGGGGCACCCGTCGTCATTCTGGACGCTCAGGCAGCGGGACTGCCCGTCATCAGTACCCGGCACTGTGATATACCCGACGAAGTCTTGGACCAGGTGACGGGGCTGTTGTCTCCGGAGAAGGACGTGGAGGCACTGGCCAAGTCAATTGTTGCATTTTATAATATGTCGAACGACAGTTACCAGCGGTTCTCCAAGGCGGCTGTCCATCACGTCGCTTCCGAGTACAACGTCGCGAACAGTGGAGAAAAACTGGCTACCCTGTATAAGTCGCTATTGGCGGGTAAGTAACAGCAGCAACCGCTCCGTCAGCTCCGGAATAGCGTACTGCGGAAATTCGTTCGCGGGGGCGGCGGTGCGCGGGTGCCGGGCCGCCAGCCGGTGCAGCAGGGGGACCATGGTGTCCACCGCGTCGGTGGCGCAGAAGTGTCCCTTTTCCTCCAGCAGGCGGCTGACCTCCGTAGGCGGGCCCAGGTAGATCACCTCACAGCCCGCGGCGAGGAAGTCGTACAGTTTAATGGGCACCGTCTGGGTGTAGTTGGCGTCGTGGAGCACCAGTCCGAAGCGCGACTCCGCCAGGATCCGGGCCATGGCGGGCGGGGAAACCACGTCGTGCAGCCGGACGAAGCGGGCGTAGGCCTCCCGGACCCCGGGCTCGTAGTCGTCCAGGGCGGGCCGCTCGTTGGTGTAGAGGTGGATGCGGAAGTGCTGGTTCAGCACGGGGTCGTCCACCTGGACGAGCCCGCGCAGCAGGTTCGCCAGCGTCTCCATGCGCTCGCGGATCAGGGTGCCGGGGCATACGGCGATCATGTTGCCGCGCCGCAGCCGGGTGGCGTCGGGGAAATCTTCCGGGTCGTAGCCATTGGGTAGCACCCGGAACTTGAGGTCCGATTCCGGGAAGCGGCGGGAGTAGTCGCGGCGGTGCTCCTCGGTGGTGAACCACACCTCGTCCACCCGCGACAAGGCTTCCCCCTCCAGGGCCGTATACCGCTCCCGCTCCGGACTTTCAGTACGCCCGTAGTCGGGGAAGAAGTAAGTCCAGGGGTCCCGGTAATCCACGATGAACCGCACCCCGGGGTAGTCGGCCGCCAGTTCCGCGAAGGGCATCAGGGCCGAGAAGGAGGGCACGGTCAGGATCACCGCGTCGAAGGGGGTGCCGCTGTCCAGCCGCTGGCGGCACTGGCGGACGAAGTGCCGGCCCCAGCCCTGGGCGGTATCGATGGGGTGGGTGGTGCGCTGCAGTACCCGGGAGCCGATCTTGACGAGGATGCCGCGGCGGGGTTGCCGCAGATAGTCCGGATAGCCCGCCGGGGTGGGGTAGCGGACGATGCGGTCGTTGCCGCTCACGTCGGCGCACCAGTTCACCCGGTCGCGGAAGGGATAGTCGGCGCAGACCACCTCGGTAGTCACCCCCTGCCGGCTCAGGTACTTGGCAAACTTGCTCCACCGCCGGGTGCCGACACCTCCCTGCGGACACCAGCGGTAACTCACTAAAAGGATGCGTTGGTGTAGTTTGCTGGAAGTCATACCTTTGGCGACAAACGATAGTTTATTGGAGCGATTTACCCAGTGCCCGGTCTGCAAAGATGATCATTTGCAGACCCAAAAACAATTCACTTTCCGCAAGTCCGCCGGAAACGATCGCACCGCCGAACTCAACCGGATATACCTCGATCTGATCGCCCGGGCCCCCGACGGCCAGGCCACGGTCGACGTATCCCGCTGCCCCGCCTGCAGCTTCCTCTTCACCAATCCGCGGCTGTCGCCGGCCGACCTCGACCGCAAGTACGCCGAGATCGCGGCCTTCGACCTGGCCCACCGCCGCAAACGGGGCCGCCCGCCCCACCTGGAGGAGCGCCGCCGCCGCACTACCCCCTTCCTGCTCGACCTGCTGCCCCACTCCGCGGCCAGCGTGCTCGACTACGGCGGGGCCGAGGGCTTCCTCCTTTCTCCCCTGATCGACGCCGGCCACCGGGGCTACGTAGCCGACTATATCGATTACGAGCGGGAGGACGACCGCATCCGCTACCTTGGCCAGCAACTCAGCGAGGAAGTGGCCAACCGTGGCCCCTACGACCTCATCCTCCTGTTGCATACCCTGGAGCACGTGACCCACCCCGTGGAACTGCTGCAGTCGCTGGGGGAACTCCTCACGCCCACGGGCAAAATTTACGTGGAAGTCCCCCTCGGCGCCTGGCTGGAATGGGCCCACCTGCGCGAGCCCCTGACCCACCTCAATTTCTTCAGCGAGGAATCGGTGGTGAAGGCCGCCGAGCGGGCCGGGCTGCACCCCCACCACGTATCTACCGACTGGCAGTACGTCACCCAGCCCGAAAAGACCCCCTGCATCAACCTGGTGGCGGGCCGGACGCCCTCGCCGGACTTCGACCGGTCGGCCATCCGCTCCGGAAAGCAGCAGATGAACCCCCTCCACCAGCTCTGGCCGGCCCTGGGCGTGAACCCGCGCTACTACGGCAAGATTGCCCTCAAGTCCCTGCTGTCGTGAGCGCCGCGCCGGGACCCATCCACCTGCTGCTGCCCACCCACCAGCGGGCCAACCTGCTGCGGCGCTGCCTGGACAGCCTCGACCAGATGGCGGCGGAGCTCACCGACTGTACCCTCCACGTGATCGAGAACGGGTCGCGGGTAGCGGAGGAGCTGACAGCCGGTTACGCCCCCCGGCTGCCGGTCCGCTACCACCATTTCCCGGCGGGCAACAAAAGCCTGGCCCTGAACGCCACCCTGGAGCTCCTCCCCGCGGACGCCTTTCTCATTTTCCTGGACGACGACGTGGCCGTCCGCCCCGGCACGGTCACCGCCTTCCGGAAGGCCGCGGCGGAATTCGGTCCCGGCCACTTCTTCGGTGGGGTGCTCCACCCGGATTACGAAGTGGCCCCGGAACCGGCCGTCGTACCCTACCTGCCCCCCTCCGCCCGGCTGGTAGACCACTCCGGGGGGAAGGACCTGCGGGTGCTCACCTCCTTCACCTACTTCATGGGCGCCTGCTGGGCCTGCTTTGCACGGGACCTGCGCGCCGCCGGCAACTTCAGCGGTGAATTCGGACCGGGTGCCAGCAGTGGGGCCCGCGGACAGGAAACCGACGCCCAGCAGCGGTTGCGGGAGTTGGGTGGGATATCCGTCTTCGTGCGCCGCGCCGCCGTGGACCACCACGTCACCGCCCGAATGGTGACGGCCGACTACGCCAGCGACCGGATCTTCCACGCCAGCATCTACAAGGGCCGCGCCGCACCCGGGGTGGTCCATACCCTGGGTATGCTCACCAAACTGGTGTACAGCAGCCTGCTCCTTTTCCTGCAACCCGGCCACCCCGGCCATCGTTACCGTATTGCCAAGGCGGCCGGATACTTCCGCGGCCTTTCCCAGCGCGGGTGAACCCCTTCGACCGCGGCCCTGTTTCCGACAACTCCCCCCCCCCGCCCATGGTCGAAATCTTTATCCGCTCCCCCCTGCTGCTCCTGTTCACCGTCATGGCCATCGGCTACGGCCTCGGCGAGATCCGCATCCGGGGTTTCAAGCTGGGCGTAGCGGCCGTCCTCTTCGTCGGCCTGGGCTTCGGCGCCCTCGATCCGGGACTGGAAGTGCCCCAGTTCATCACCTTTCTCGGGCTGGCCATCTTCGTCTACACGGTAGGGCTCACCTCCGCCCCGGCTTTCTTCGCCAGTTTCCAGCGCAACGGGTTCCGCGACATCTACTTCGCCACGGGTACGGTGGCACTCTCCGCCCTGCTCGCCTACGGCATCGGCGAATGGCTGCAGTTTGACGCGGCGACCACCAGCGGACTCTACGCCGGAGCCAGTACCAACACCCCGGCCCTGGCGGGCCTCCTGGACGCCATTCAGAAAAACGCCCCCCTCGACGTCCGCGACGCCGTTAGTCAACAGGCCGTAGTGGGCTATTCCCTGGCCTACCCCCTGGGCGTACTCGGGGTCATGCTCGGCATCTTCGCCCTGCAGCGAATGTACCGCATCGATTACGGGGCCGAATTCCGTAGCCTCCAGAAGGACTACCCGATGGGGGAGAAGCTCGTGAGCCAGACCTTCAAGGTGGAATCCCCGGAAATCATCGGCCGCACCCTGCGGGAGTTCCGCCGCGACCACCACCTCGGCGTTGTCTTCGGGCGGATGCTGCGCGACGGCCATACCACCCTGACCACCTGGGACAGCACGCCGCAGGCCGGGGACCTGATCGTACTGGTGGGGCCCCAGGAAGCCATCGACGAGGCCGCGGCCTTCGTGGGGCCACCGGCGGAGGGGCAGCTGAGTCACGACCGTTCGGTTTTTGATGTCCGCCGCATCTTCGTTTCCAACGAAGAGATCGCCGGCAAGACCATAGCCTCCCTCAACCTCCAGGAGCGGTTCAACATTCTCATCACCCGGGTGCAGCGGGGCGACATGGACCTCCTGGCCAGTGGCGATACCGTGCTCGAACTTGGCGACCGCATCCTGCTGGTGGCCCATCGCAATGACCTGCCGGAGGTATTCCGGGTGTTCGGCAACAGCTACGAGGCGCTATCCCGCGTCAACCTGCTTTCCTTCGGACTGGGCATCACCCTGGGCCTCCTCCTGGGCATGATCACCTTCGCCCTGCCTGGGGGCTACTCCTTCAGCCTGGGTTTCGCGGGCGGACCGCTGATCGTGGCCCTGCTGCTCGGACAGCTGCGCCGCACCGGTCCCATCGTCTGGACGCTTCCCTACGGCGCCAACCTCACCCTGCGGCAGCTCGGACTCATCTTCCTCCTGGCGGGCATCGGCATCCGTTCCGGGCAGACCTTCTACCAGACCCTGCAGACGGACCTGGGCCTCAAACTCTTCCTCGCCGGCGGGGCCATCGCCGTCATCACCACCGTGGCCACCATCGTGATCGGCTACCGGGTGCTGCGCATCCCCTTCAGCTTCCTGGGCGGCATGGTGGGCAGTCAGCCCGCGGTACTGGAATTCGCCGTCGAACAGGCCGGCAACAAGTATCCCACCATCGGCTATACCCGCATGCTCCCCGTGGTGCTGATCGGGAAGATTTTGGCGGTGCAGCTGCTTTATAGCTTGCTCAGCTAAGGGGGCAAGGGGTGAATGGGTGAAGGAGTGAATGGGTGAATGGGGGCTCGCACACCATTGCTTTGGGGAACTACTGATCACCGTCGATCTCTGACTGAAGAGCAAAGGGGGCAAGGAGTTAAGGGGATAAGCGGTCAAGGTTGGCTCGCTCACCATTGCTTTGAGGAACTCCTGATCGCCGTCGATCTCAAGCTGAAGAGCAAAGGGGTTAAGGGGTCAAGGGGTTAAGGTTGGCTCGCTCACCACTGCTTTGAGGAACTCCTGATCGCTGTCGATCTCCGACCGAAGGTCAAGAAGCGAAGGCAACCCAATGACCCAAAAACTCAAAAACCCATCAACTAAAAACTAACAAACGCAGTAGGATCCACCGCCCGGCCTTCGTGCCACAGCTCGAAGTGGAGGTGGGGTCCCGTGCTCTGGGTGCCGGTGTTGCCGATGATGGCGATGGCTTCTCCGGCCTGGACGCGGTCGCCGACCTGCTTGAGGAGGCTGGAATTGTGCTTGTAGAAGCTGATGAGGTTGTTGTCGTGCTGGATGCCGATCACGTTGCCGTTGGCGTTGCTGAATTCCGACAGGAACACGATCCCGGCGCGGGTAGCCTTGATGGCGGTGTTCTGGGGAGCCAGGATGTCGACGCCGGTATGGTCGGTGGCCAGGTTGAAACCGGCGCTCACCTCCCCGTGTACCGGCGCCACGAGATAGACCTGGGCCAGGGGCACGGCGTTGCTGCCCGAGGTGGGCAGGGGGGCGGCCGCCGCGGTGGCTTCCCGCTGTCCCGCGCGCTCGCGTTCGAGTTCCTGGCGCAGGCGGATCTCCTCGGGGGAGGGGGGCAGGGGCGTCACTTCCCCGGTTACTCCGGCTGCTACCGACTGGTTCTCTACGCTGTCGGCGGTGACCGCTTCGCCCAGTACGGTGCGTTTCAGGTTGTCGATGTAGAGGTTTTGTCCCTCCACCAGTTCCATCAGTTCGGCGACGCTGGCTTCCAGTTCGGCCATTTCCCGCCGTTCGATGACGTCGCCGTAGCCGGGGACGTACTCTCGCAGGGGGGTGAATATGATGAGCAGGAAAACCAGTCCGGTAGATAGAAGAAATAAGGTGGAAAGCCCGATGTAGATGTTGAGGGGCGTGAGGTTATAGGTGGCCAGTTCCCGGTAGTCGTGGGCCCCGCGCACCACCAGCTGGTAGCCTTCCCGGAAGCTGCGCCGGAACTGTTCCCAGCGGCTAGCGTTTTCGCTTTTCTCCTCCATGTTGTTTTCCATACGTTTCCGTGGTTGCACGTCCGCCGGGGGGTGGCGGGAACGCAGGTGCAACGACAAAACCCGCCAGCCCACGCCGCCCGGTACACTCAGTCACACTTTACGGTACCTTGCGAACGTTTGCTCGGGGAGCGCCGGCAAAGATAAGGGCGGACCGGCCGGCAAACACTAAACCATAAGATTTGAGACTAACGCGGCTCTTTTTGATTCTATTGGCCTTTCAGCTGCTGATCGCGGCCTGCTCGCCGACCAAGCGGCGGGAAGACCAGGGCATCGTCGCCAAGGCGTGGCACAACACCAACGCCCACTACAACGGCTACTTCAACGCCCGGGAGATCATGGACGAGACCCTCCTGTCGCTCAGTGAGCAGCACGAGGACAACTACAACCAGCGGCTGGACCTCTTCCCCTTCCTGGCGGTCGACAATCCCGCCTCGGTAGCCGGGGAGCTGGATCGCGCCATCGAAAAGGTGGCCATCGTAGTCAAGAAACACCCCTTCAGCAACTGGACGGACGACAGCTACCTGCTGGTCGGGCAGGCCCAGCTCCTCAAGCAGGACTACGAAAGCGCCGAGCGTACCCTGGATTTCGCCGTCACCGAGTTCCGCCCCCGGCCCAAGCGCGGGAAAGGGAAATCCGGTTCCGAAGAATCCGCCGAGGAAGAATTCGAGAGCCGCCGCGAAATAGCCACCAACGAGACCCAGTCGCGCCGCGACCGGCTGAAGGCCCGCCGCGACGCCCAGCGGGAACGGGAACGCACCATCAAGCAGCGCAAGAAGGAGCAAAAGGCCGCCCAGAAGGAAAGGGAACGGGAGCGCAAGGCCAGGATTCGGGCCCGGAAGAAGGGAATCCGCCTGCCCTCCACCAACACCCCCGCCGCCCAGGACACCACCGCCCTGGAAAACGAGCCGGAGACGGTTGCCCTGGAAGAGGAAGCCGAACTGGAGGAAGGCCCCATCGGCATGATCTCCATCTTCAGTAACCGCGGTGCCGACGAGGCCGGCAGCGGTGCCTACGGCTCCAACCCCGGCAGTTACCTGCTCAAACACCGGCCCGCCCACCAGGAGATCCGCTTGTGGCTGGCCTGGACCCTCATCAAGCGCGACAACTTCGACCGCGCCCAGATCATCCTTGAGGACCTGCGCAACGACCGCGGCACCTTCGCCGATGTCCGCCGCAAGGCCATCGCCGTACAGGCCTACCTCTACCTGGAACAGGACCGGTTGGAGGAAGCCATTCCCTACCTCGAAGCCGCCGCTGAAGTAGCCGAGGAGCGCAACGAGCGCGCCCGCTACGCTTACATCGCCGGCCAGCTCTACCAGGAACTGAACCAGCCGGGCAGTGCCATTGACGCCTTCCGCGCGGTGATCGCCGCCAAACCCGCCTACGAACTTGAACTCGGTGCGCGCATCAATATGGCGCAGAACGCCTACCTGAGCGGCAGCGGCAGCCCCTCCGAGGCGATCCGCGACCTCGAACGCATGGCCGGGGAGGAAAAGAACCGAGACTACGAGAGCCAGCTGCTCTACGCCATGGCCGGCATCGCCCTGAACAGCGGCGACGAAACCGCCGGCGCCGAATACCTGCGCCGGGCCCTCAACAGCCCCTCCGGTGGCCCCAACACCCGCGTGGAGGCCTACCAGTTGCTGGGGGATATGGCTTACACCCAGGAAGACTTTCTCACCGCCAAGTTGTACTACGACAGCACCCTGCAGGTGATGGCCCAGACCGACGTGCGCTACCCCGAAACCAGCGGCCGGCGCGACCAACTCACGGGAGTGTCCACCAACCTGGAAACCATTGCCCTCCAGGACAGCCTCCTGCGCATCGGCACGCTGCCGGATGCCGAGCGGCGCAGCTGGGCCGAGGAGGTATTTGAATTGCGCCGGGCTACCAGCTCCGCTACCAACTTCAGCACCCCCGCCACCCGGGGCAGCCTGCCCGTCGCCAACGCCTCGGCCACCGCCGTGGCCACCGGCAGCAGCTTCTGGGCCTACGACAACCAGGCCATCCGCCGCGGGCGCCGCGACTTCACCCGCCGCTGGGGCGACCGCCCCCTCGAGGACAACTGGCGCCGCAGCAACCGCACCGACGTGAGCCTTTTCACCGACGCCGGCGACGCCGCCACTGAAGTGCCGGGTACGGAGCCCGTCACCCTGGTCACCGAGGACGAGATCAACCGCATCCTGGCCGACGTGCCCACCGACGAGGCCGCCCAGCAGGCCACCCGGGCCGAACTGGCCGAAGCCTACTTCAACCTCGGGCGGGAGTACCGCGACCGGGTGGGCAATACCCGCCTGGCCATCGAAGCCTTCGAAACGCTCGACAAGCGGTTCCCCGGCACCACCTACGAGCCGGAAAGCTGGTACTACCTCTACCTCCTGCACCAGGAAGCGGGGAATGCCGCCCAGGCCCGGACCTACGCCGAACGCCTGGCACAGCGGTACGGAGAGACCAAGTTCGCCCGCCTGGCCAACGACCCCAATTTCGTGAACGAGATGGCCGACGAGGAAGCCGGCCGCCGCCGCGCCTACGAGGCCGCCTACGCAGCCTTCGAAAACCGGAACTACGACGAGGCGCGCCGCCATATCAACGCCTCCCTGAGCAGCCTGCCCGAGCAACACGCGCTGCGCGCCCGCTACGACCTGCTCAGCGCCATGGTGGCCGGCAAACTCGAAGGGCGGGCCGCCTACGTGAGCGGACTTCAGCAGGTGGTCAACCAGTACAACAATACCCCCGAGCAAACCCGGGCCCGGGAAATCCTCCGCCTCCTGGGGGAATCGGCCACCCGCGTACCCGGGCGCACCGAAGCCGCGGCCAACACCAGTTTCAAGGCCAGCATGGACGAGATCCACTATGTGCTGATCGTTTTCGAGAATACCGACGCCCGACTGAACGACCTGAAGGTGGACCTGGAAAACTTCAACCAGAAGTACAACAAGGCCGACCGCCTCAAATCGACCCCCATTTACATCGGCCCCAGCAACGAAACCCCCATGCTGGTCATGCGGCGCTTCCGCGACGGAGAGGCGGCCCTGAAGTATTACCGCAATACCCAGGAGAACAGCCAGGATTTTCTGGCCGCCAGCGGCGAAGGCTACCAGGTACTGCCGGTTTCCCAGACGAACTACCGCGAAATCCTCAAGGCCCGCTCCATCGGTGGTTACGCTGAGTGGTTCCGGGAGAACTACGAGTAGGCGGTGATCGTCCAGCAGCGGTGCAGGTTCTTCTTCCGGAAATCCGGGGGAAGGGTCTGGGCCGTAATCTCCCGGGCGGTACCGGCGATGGCTTCCTCCGCGAGCTTGAACCGGCGGTAGTTGGTGCTGAAGTAGAGCATTCCCCCCGGCAGCAGGCGGCGCAGGGCGCCGTTGATCAGTTCTACGTGGTCGCGCTGGGTGTCCAGTACGTCGTCCATCATCTTGGAGTTGGAGAAGGTGGGCGGGTCGAGAACGATCAGGTCGTACCGCTCGGTGACGCCCCCCCTCAGCCACTGTAGCGCATCCTCCCGCAGGAAGCCATAGTTGGCCGGGTCCAGTCCGTTGGCGGCGAAGTTGCGGCGGCCCCAGTCGAGGTAGGTATTGCTCAGGTCGAGGTTGTCCACCCGCTCGGCACCCGCGGTAGCGGCGTATACCCCGAAAGAGCAGGTGTAGGCGAAAAGGTTCAGCACCCGCTTGCCGGCCGCGGCTTCCCCCACCATGCGCCGGGTTTCCCGGTGGTCGAGGAAGAGGCCGGTATCGAGGTAGTCCGTCAGGTTGACGAGCAGGGTCCGGTCGTACTCCCGCACCGGGAATTCCTGTTGGCGGGCGTCCAGCTTTTCGTACTGGGCCTTACCCGATTGCCGCTGCCGCACCTTAAAGAATATCCGCGATTCGGGCACGTCCAGGGTGTCGGACAGGTACGGCAGATAGGCTTCGGGTTCGATATCCTCCCCCCGCTGGTAGACGGCCACGTAGAGCCTGTCGGCGTAGCGGTCTACCGTGATCGGGAACTCATCCAGGTCCGCATCGTAGATCCGGTAGGCTTCCAGCCCGCGCCGCCGCGCCCACTTGTCGTAGTGGCGGGCCATTTTGCGCAGGCGGTTCTGGAAGGCTTGGTTCATGGGGCGGGGCTTGAATTGGGGAAATTACCAGTCCACCCCCTTCCGCAGGAGGCTCAGGGTTTCGGCTTCCCGGCTGCCCGGTTCCGGGCGGTAATCGTAGGTCCAGCCGGCCAGGGGGGGCAGGCTCATCAGGATACTCTCCGTGCGGCCGTTGGTGGTGAGGCCGAACTTGGTGCCCCGGTCCCACACCAGGTTGAACTCCACGTAGCGCCCGCGGCGCAGCTCCTGCCAGCGGCGTTCCTGCTCGCTTACTGCTTTGTCGCGGTTGAGGTCCAGCAGGTGGAGGTAGGTGGGTGCAAAGGTTTCCCCCACGGCCGCCGTAAAGTCAAAAAGCTCGGCCTTCGTCTTACCCTCCGTGGCCGGCTCCAGCCGGTCGTAGAAGATACCGCCGACGCCCCGGGTTTCCTCGCGGTGGGGGATGAAGAAGTAGTCGTCGGCCCACTGCTTGAAGCGGGGGTAGTAGGCCGGGTCGAAGGCGTCGCAGGTGTTGCGCAACTGCTGGTGGAACCAGGCGGCCTGCTCACGATCGATGTAGTGGGGGGTAAGGTCGATGCCGCCGCCGAACCAGAACCGCCCGCCCTCGAGTTCGAAGTAGCGGACATTCATGTGGATGATGGGAACGTGAGGGTTGCGGGGGTGGAGTACGATGCTGACCCCCGTGGCGTAGAAGGCCGTTTCCTCCGCATCCGCCAGGAGGCTGGCGGCGGCGGCCGGCGGGAGCTCCCCGTGTACCGCGCTGAAGTTCACGCCTCCCTTTTCGATGTCGTTGCCGAGCAGCACCCGGGCCCGTCCCCCGCCGCCGCCCGGGCGGTCCCACTCGTCCTCCGTAAAGTCGGCGTGATCGGCCGCGGCGAGGCTGCCGCAGATGCTGTCCTGCAGCTGGCGAAAATATTCGGTGATGATGTGGCGGTCCGGCATCAGTCGTTCAGGGCGTTTTTGGTGGCGGCCACCGTCTTTTTGGCGCTGCCCACGAAGACCTGGTCGCCCACTACGGTAACGGGCCGCTTCAGAAAGGTGTATTCCTCCAGGATGAGGCGGCGGTAATCGTCTTCGGTCAACTCCTGATCGGCCAGGCCGAGGCTGCGGTACTTCATGGCCCGGCGGCTGAACAGGGCTTCATAGCTGCCCGCGTGGGCGGCCAGGAAATCGAGTTCTTCGGCGGTGATGGGCCGCTCCTTGATGTTGATGACTTCCAGCTCAGGTTGGTCGCCCAGCTCGCGGCGGATCCGCTGACAGGTGGCGCAACTGCTCAATTGGTACATTTTTGCCATGCCGCAAAGCTACGGCACCCGCGTCCATTCCCGCCGGAAGGTGGCAAACGCCTCCCGGGCGGCGGCGGTAGCCCGGGCAATGTCGGCGGGCGAAAAGGGTGAACGTCCCAGGAAATTTACGAACGCACGCCACTGCTGCAGCCCCCAGTCGGCCTGGTCGCGGTAGAAGGTAAAGGGGCCTTGGCCGGCCAGCGCCGGGTTGGACTGGAGTTTACGGTAGATCAGGCTCCCGCCCAGACTCGCTCCTTCCAGTACGTAGAGGATGCCCACGGCCCCGGCGCGGTCCACCTGGGTTTGGCCCGGGGCGGCGGGTGCCAGGAAACGGGGCCGATAGCCGTAGTTCCCATCCTGAAAGCCCGCTACCTGGGGTTCCAGCACGAGGTGACTGCGCCGTTGCCAGTCGATCAGGCGGCGGTATTCCGGGGCGGACAGGCTGCCGTCCATGATTTTGTTGCCCAGCGACACCTCTTCCAGGGCCTGGTGGTCCGCGCGGGTGGCGTGGCGCAGGGCGGTAAGGATAGCGGGGGAGGTGCTCATGCCGGAACCCGGTTGTGGTCGATCCAGAAAGTGACCATCACCTTCACCAGTTCATGCAGGTCGCGGTAGCGATTCGGTTTGGTGAGGTAGGCGTTGATGTCGTGATCGTAGGCCCGATTAAGGTCGCGGCGCTCGGCCGAGGCGCTCAGGATGACGACCGGCAGCCGCGACAGCCGGGGCGTGGCGCGGATGTACTCCAGCAGATCCAGTCCACTCAGCCCCGGCATCTTGATGTCCAGCACGATCAACTGCGGCAACTGCTGTCCGCCGGCTACGCACTGTTCCAGGAATCGCTGGGCCAGGCTGCCATTTTCCAGGTGGGTGCAGCTGGTGGCCGGTGCGCAGCGGGAAAGGGCCCGGATGAAGAAGGTGGCGTCCGTCAGGTTGTCTTCGGCGTACAAGATGTAGCTCTCCCCCGGGGGCGGGGGTAGGGGACTGCTGCCGCGCGTCTTCGCAGCCGGGGGTGGAGTGAGGTCCGACATCAGGATGCGTTCTCCGAACCCAGGTGAAAGTTGAAGGTGACGCCAAGCCGGTCGTTGGTTACCCACACCTTGCCGTTGTGGCGCTGGATGATACGGTCCACGATGGCCAGGCCCACGCCCGTACCTTCGGTGTGGGAAGTGGAAGACAGGCGGCTGAACATCTCGAAAATGGTTTGGGTGTACTCTTCCGGGATGGCCGGACCGGTGTTGCTCACGTAATAGGTGGTGGGCTTGCCGCTTTCCGGAGGGTGGGCACCGATTTCCAGGGCCAGTCTGCCGGAAGCGTCGGCTTCCATGTACTTGAAGGCATTGGAAATCAGGTTCAGGTAAAGTTGCCGCAGGAGGCGCCGGTCGGCACTCACCGGAGGCATCTGCTTGCTCATCTCGATGGCGATGTGGTCGGCCCGGGGATAGATGCCCCGTAGCTCCGAGACAACCTCGGCGGCCAGGGGGGCGATCTGCACTTCATCCAGCCGGATGCCCCCGCTGCCTACCCGGCTCAGTTCTAGGATGTCGGTGATGAAGTTGTTCATCTGCTCCACGCCGCTGTGGATCTTGCGGATGATCTGGTGGGCGTCCTCGTCGAGCTGGGGGCCGTAGTCCTCGGCCAGGATTTCCGTGTAGCCATTGATGGCCCGCAGCGGTGCCCGCAGGTCGTGGCTCACGGTGTAGCTGAAGGTTTCCAGGTCTTCCAGGGCCTTGCGCAACTGCTCATTGACCTGCTTGACCTCGGAGTACCGTTGCATGAGGCTGTTGATGACCGTGATGCGCAGGGAGAGCGCCAGATCGATTTCCTCCTTGGTCCAGGGGGAACTGAAGCCTTCTACGGTTTCCACGTAGCGGGCAAAACTCTTTCGCGGGCCGAGCCGCCGGGTACCCGAACCGGATTCGATGACTTCTTTTTCCGGTTTTCCGGCCCAGTTGATGATCTGGGGGATGCTGGGGCGGAACCAGGCGATCCAGTCCGTTAGTTCGGCGTTCAGGAAGACGATCATCACGCCGGCCGCGGTATCGCGGTAGGGGTCAAATTCGGGGAACTCCCGGGCGATCCGGTTGTGGTGGAAGATCAGGTTGTTCTCCAGTTCGTTCTGCTGCCGGCTCCACTCGATCAGCTCGTTCACCATCTCCTGGGGGGGCGCGGTGCGGTAGGCCTGGAAGCGGCCGTCGAACTGGATGCTGGCCCCGCTGGTCCCCTGGAACATGTTCAGGATGTTGTGGGTGCCGACGGTGAGTCCCTCGAAGATGTCCCGGGTCTTGGTGATCATCTCCCCGATGGCCAGGCGGGCCAGGTTGCGGTTCAGGCTCTCCTGGCGGTAGCGGTTGGCCATCTGCAACGAGAGGTGGCCACTGAAGATCTGCCCCACGAAGAGCAGCATATTGCGGATGCTGACGTCGACGAAACGCGGGGAATAGTGGTGCATGGCAAATAGCCCCCACAGCTTTCCTTCCTGGACGATGGCCACGCTCAGGGAGTTGCTCACGCCCATGTAGCCCAGGTATTCCAGGTGAATGGGAGATACGCCCCGGCAACCGGCGGCACTGAGGTCGAGGTGGCGGTCGCCCGCCTGTTCGCTGCGGCGCAGGGGGGAGGGCGGGGCGGTGGTGTCGCTGATGAGGCGTACGCGGTTCTTCAGGTAGAGCTCCCGCGCCTGCTTGGGTATATCGGTATGGGGGTAGCGCAGGCCTTCGAAGGGCTCGAGGTGGTCTTCCCGGGATTCGGCGATGACTTCCCCGTTGTACTCCCCGTCGAAGCGGTAGATCATCACCCGGTCGTAGCCGGTAACCTGCCGCAGTACGGCGGCCGTCTCCCGGAACAGGTTGTCGTACTCCCGCAGGCGCTGGATCTTGGTGATGGCCCGTGAGAGCAATTGCTGGTAGCGGGAGGCGTGGAGGAACTGGGAGGCGGCTTCGACCTCGATCAGCAGGTAATCTCCCGAACGGTTAATGACAACATTTTTCAATACCCGCTCGGCACCGATGGTGAAGAAGGCCTGGATGGGATTGAGGGTTTCAAAGCCATCCTCCCGGTTGAGGCCAACCGGAATCTGGGCGGTCACCTCAAAGCTGAAGACCTCCTGGACGGGGCGATCCAGGATGGACTCCCAGTTCCGGCCCATGTGCTGCAGGGTATTTTCACTGGCAAAACGGACCGTCAGGGTATCCAGGTCGACCGCCACCAGGCAGGCGTGGGCCTGAACGGCCTGAATGAATCGTATGGGCTCCTGGTCGCAGTTTTCTAGATCGACCTTGAAAGGGTACAGTTCCCGCAACTGCTGGGCTACGGGGTCTTGGTTTACTTGCATAGGGAAAGTTCTGCTGCCGGGGGTAAAGCCATTATACAAATCTATTCGGGGAACTATGTGATTCGACGTGATGTAAGCTGTCGCATAGTCATCCGACCTTACAGCAGATCAAAAAGGGAAAGCGGCCGAACTAGGAGGAGGCCGGCCGGAGGCGGTTGGTCTTGATCCAGAAGTAGTTGATGGAACCTACCAGTTCGCGGAGATCCTGAAAGCGGCTGGGCTTGACCAGGTAACCATTGGCGCCGTAATCGTAGGCCCGCGCAATGTCCTGGGGCTCATCGCTGCTGGACATGATAATGACGGGCATGTCTTTCGTACGGGCGTCGCTTTTGAGCTTTTCCAGGACTTCCAGTCCGCTCATGCCCGGCATCTTGATATCGAGGATGGCCAACCGGGGCAGGCTGGCGGTTTCACTGTAGGTGGCCAACCCCTCCAGGGCCTCTACGCCGTTCTTGCACCAGACCAGCTCGGGAGGGGAGTCCAGGCGGCTGAGGGCCCGCCGAAAGAATTCGGCGTCCGTAGTATCGTCTTCGGCAAGTAAAATTTGATTGGTATACATCGTAATACGGGGTAGCGCAATCGCAGGGGTTATAACAAATAACTGTAGGAACAGCAATAAACGAACGTCTTGTATAACGCAGGTATTTTCAGTTGGTTTTAATCTCCCGCAATTCGTGTGGGTCGGTGTAAAAAAGGAAGGTAGCGCCCCGCCCGACCTGACTTTCAATGCGAATTTGCCCTCCGTGACGAATGATGATGCTGCGCACGATGGCCAGCCCGACGCCGTGGCCCGCGTAGTCGTGTTGGGTGACCAGGCGGTTGAACATGCCGAATACCCGGTCCTGGTGGAGGGGGGGGATGCCGATGCCCTTGTCGGCGACGAAGAATTCTCCGTCCCCGAATTCATTGCTGCGCCGGAAGCCCACGGTGATTTCCGGCGGCCGGGTGGAGGGGCTGTACTTGATGGCGTTGGAGAGCAGGTGGTGGAACACTACTCCGAGCAACTGAGCATCGCCGCGGATGAGCGGCATGTTTTCCTCCAGGTTCACCTCCACCGGCGCGGGCTGGTCGGCGTTGAGGGCTTCCATGGTGGTCCGCACCAGGTCGTACACGGAGCAGTTCTCTACGGTTAGCCTGGTCCGGCCTACGCGGCTGAGCTCCAGGATATCGGCGATGTACTGGTTCATCCGGGCGGCGTTCTGCTGGATGGTGTGGATCAGGGCCTGCCCCTGGGCGTCGATCTTGGCGCCGTAGTCTTCGATGAAGATTTCCGCGAAGCCGTCGATGCCCCGTAGCGGTGCGCGCAGGTCATGGCTCACGGTGTAGCTGAAGGACTGCATCTCCTCGTAGGCCATTTGCAGTTGGTGGTTGACCCGGCTGAGCTGGCTGTACTTTTCCATGACCACGTCGCGGATGTACGACTGCAGGTTGCGGGCAGCATCCAGGTCGACCGCCGTCCAGGGCAGGGAATACCCCCGGCGCACCTCGGCGGTGAGCTGAAACCGGGAACCTTCATCGGGTTGGGCTTCCGGGTTGAGGCTTCCGTAGGTTACCTCTTCGACAAATTCGGGGCGGAACCAGGCGATCCAGTCCGTACACCGGGTATTCAGCGGGACAAGCATGATGCCCGACGCGGTATCGGTAAAGTTGGCGGCGGGGGGGTAGACGGCTTCCAGGTGGGCGTGGGTGTAGATCGCCTGGCTGTCGACCACCTTCCCCGCCCAGGCCAGGAGGTCGAGCACCTGCTCGGCGGTGGGGGTGGCCCCCAGGGTAACGAACTGGTTTTCCAGCAGGATGGCCGCGCCGCCGGTATTGGGCACTACATCGAGCAGGGAAGGGTCGGCCTGTTGCAAGCCCTCCACCACGGTTGTCGCCCGGGCGATGTTCTCCCGCATCCGGGCCCGCAGGTGATCGGAGGCCAACCAGTGGCGGTGGGCCTGGTCGGATTCCCGGTAGGTGAGCGCCTGACTGGTCAGGCTGCCCACGAGATGGATGAAGGTCCGCAGTTGGTAGTCCAGGTGGATGGTGTCGTGGGCGTGACCAAAAATGAAACCCCAGAGCTCACCGTGGTTGTAGAGCGCCAGGCTGAGTATGGTCTTGATCTCCAGCTCCTCCATGAAGGCGTAGATCAGGGGGTGGGGCAGCCGGCAGCCGATACACTGGCGAATGACGTCCTCAAACCCCCCGACATCGCCGATCATGCGGACCGGCCCTCCCGGCTGAGTGATGACGTTCAGCACGGATTCCGTAGCGTAGAGGTCGTGGCCGGTATCGGCAAAATCTTCCGGCCGGTAGTGGACACCGTGGAGGAGGGGGAAGGACCCGTCATTGTATTCGGTGCTCACGAAACCGTTGGCCTCCTGGTCGACCTCGAACACCACCGCCCGGCCAAAGCCGAACAGGGTGCCCAGGCGATTGCAGACCGTTTGCAACAACTGCTGGGTCGTAGTGGTGGCTTCGATGGCGTCGTTGAAGTCGCGCAGGGTAAGTTCCGGGACGAAGACCTGGCTCCTGTCGGCCGACCGGGGCTCAATCTCCAGCAGCAATCCCTGGGGCCGTCGCCGCGGCAGGCACTGCCATCCGTTCCAGTCGACCGGCTCCCCGGCCGTGAGGGGGATGGGGTGGGGCGCCCCGTTGGTCTTGGTCGCGTTGATCCGTTGCAGGGTAGCCTCCGAAAACAGGCGACTGGCGGGTTCACCGATCAGGGCACCCGCGTCCGCGCCCAAACCCGTGGGTGGATTATCGCTGATCGCCTGAATCCGACCCTCGGGTGAGAGGACGATCACGCAGGCATAGGATTGTACGGAACTGTCGTGGGGCATACGGTGGGTTAATCCTGGGGCTCATGGGTCGGTTACTGCCACTATAAAGCGTTTGGCCGCCGTGGCATGTTTAAGTACGCAAAGAAAATCACGGACGGCGGGTAAACCACATCCCTGGTATTTACCTATACTTAATTATGCAGTCCAAAGAGCGAATACTGCGGCATCCGGGGCTGGAACCCCTCTGGCGGAGTGTGGAGCGTGAGCACCGCACCAAGCAGCTCACCGCCCTGGGCGTAATAACGGTTGGCCTGCTGCTGTGTTTGCTCAGCATTCCCTACAGCGTGGGCCTGCCCTTCGTGGGGGCGCTGGCCGCCAGCCTGGGTTTGTACTGGCTGTACCGCCTGCTGAGCGAGCAGCCGCTGGAAGCATTGCGCCGCGACCTGCGGGAACACCCCCGGCGTATCGTGTGGGTGTACGGTATGGTGACCCAACGGATGCCCTTCGGACTCAACCTGATGCGCAGCGGTACCCTTTACTTTTATACCCGGGACGGTGACGTTTACGATTTCAGCCTGCGCGCCGACCGTCTGCTGCTGGTGACCAAGACCCTGAACCGCCTGCTGCCCCACGCCGAGTTCGGCTACACCGAGGAGCGGGAGCTGAAGTACCGCGGCGAACTGACCCCCAAAAACCGAAACCGATGGCCAACTTCTGGCAACGAATAAGCGCCCTCTTCGATGCGGCGGAGAACAGCTCCCCCACCGAACCCGCCGTCCACGAAATGATAAAGCGCGACGCCGACGAGCTGCGGCAGTATGACCACTGGAAGAAGACCCTGGCCCGCCGGCGGCTCTTCGACTGGCTCACCGACCAGTACGCCCTCTTCCAGACCGATCGACCCACCGACCGGGCCATCAGTTTCCTGGAGACCCCGAGCAGCAAGGGCTTCGTCATCCACTTCAGCGAAACCCACTACTCGCGGGAGGAGATCGGCCACTTCTTCCACTACCTGAAGGAGAGGATCCAGCAGCTGAACTACCGCACCCAGATCAGCGACCGCCGGATCTACAGCCGGGAAAACTGGGTAGAAACCCAGGAGCGGCACTACCTCAAGCCACGCACCCGGCAGCAGCGGCTGGATGGCCCCCCGGGGCGGGGCGAACTCGACCAGAAGTTCGGCAACGTCACCGTGGAACTGGAACTACGCGACGACCGCCCCTGGAACCTGCGCCTGCGCGCCACCACTTACCAGGATGCCCTGTATAATACCCCGGAATCCTTCCGGGCCCTCATGGTGGCCATCGCCGGAACACCGGACTAACCGACTGTGTTCCAAGGGTATGAAGCCGTTACTTGCCCTTTGTTTACTGTTTTTTCTTTCGTTGTCCGTCACCGCCCAGAGCCTGCCAGAATACCGCTGGACCTCCCGGGTACTCGTACTCTTTGCCCCCGATCTGGACGACCCCCTGTTCCTGAAGCAGCGGGCCCTGCTGGCCGACGCCTCGGAAGAATTGCGGGAGCGCGACGTGGTGGTGCTGATGGCCACCCCCCAGGGCGACCACGAGAACACCGGGCTGTTCATGCCGGAAAGCAGCTCGGAGTACTTCTACGATTACTTCGGGGCCGAACCCTACCAGCTGGAACTGGCCCTGGTGGGGCTGGACGGGTCGGAAAAATTTCGCGCCAAGAACCAGGTCACCCCGGTGTCCGTCCTGCTGCGCCTCATCGACAGCATGCCGCTGCGGGCGCGGGAACTGCGGCGGGGCTACGGCAACAAGACCTCAATCAATGCCAAGGATCCCACCCCCGACATCCCCGATGGGCGCAAGCACTAGCGCATGAAGGTTTTGACGGCCGAAATCTTGGGCCGCCAGTAGGAGGAGGCCAGGATGTTTTCCCGAATGACCCCCCGGCTGGTGGTGGGGTGGATCACCCAGAGCTCTTCCGGGCCGGCCTCGACGATCATGGAAACGTGAAAGACGGGCTGGTTGGGCCCCCGCCGGAAGAACACCAGGTCACCGGGTTGCGCCTCCTCGGGGTCGATTTCCTTTCCCTGGCGGGCCTGGTCGCGGGAAACGCGGTGGATGCTGATCCCCTCATCGTTGTAGAGGTACTTCACGAAGCCCGAACAGTCGAAGCCTTCCCCCGGGGTATTGCCGCCGTATTTGTAGCGGAGGCCCAGGTATTGCTCGGCGTGGGACACCAGGCTGTTACGGATCAATCCCGTGGTGCCTTCTTCCGCTGCAGGTGCAGCGGGCTTGCGGGCGGGAGCCGGTTTGCTGCGGCGCGGGGGCACGGTGGCTTCCCGCGGAGCGGGACGGGGCCGGCTGCGTTCGGCGGTGGCGGTCGTCTTGCCCGCACGTGATGGGTTGCGGACGGAGCTGACCGGACGGAAGGAATTACAACTGGTAAAGACCAGACTGAGCAACAGGATGATGAGGGTGGATGACTTCAAGCGCGGCAATTGTGAAATGGGAACGCCCCCTGCGGCGAATTTAGTTTAGCTTTCACACCGTGAACCGCCATTTCCTACTTTTCCGCTGGCCGCTGGCCGATGCCTACCTGGGGCAGCGCTTCTTCTGGTGGCTGGCAGGGGTAGTGGTGGTTTCTGCCCTTGGATTCCGTTATCCACCCCTGTACTGGGTAGCGGTAGCCAGTCTGGCGGTCCTGGTCGGAACCACCCTCGCCAACGGCTGGCGGCTCCGGCGGGCTGCGGCGGGGGTGAGCGCGGTGCGTCGGCCGCCGCGGGTACTTTCCCTGGGTGACCCCCTGCCGGTTGAGCTGGACCTGAGCAACACAAGTGCCATGGCCCTCCACCTCCTCGTCATCGATGAGTGGCCCGTCCAGCTGCAGTTGCGTGACCACCGCTTGTCCCTGCGGGTGGCGGCGGGGGAGGACGTCACGGCTGCCTACACCGTTCGGCCGACCACCCGGGGGGAATACATCTTCGGTAGCGTCAACCTCTTCCTGTCCGACGACTGGGGACTGGTGGAGTGGCGGCGGCGGGTGCCGCAGGAGCAACGGATTGCCGTTTATCCGAGCCTCGTCCAGCTTCGGCGGTTTGCCTTCCACGCCGCTGCACCCGTATCTTTTACCGGCCGGCGGCGGCCCCGGCCGGAGACCCGGAGTTACGAGTTCGACCAAATCAGGGCTTACGTACCGGGTGACGACCGGCGGACGGTAAACTGGAAGGCTACCGCCCGCCGCGGCGGGCTGATGGTGAATTCCTACGCCACCGAGCAGGCGCAGCGCATCTATTGTTTCCTGGACAAGGGGCGGACCATGCTCCTGCCCTTCGGGGGGCTCAGCCTGCTGGACCACGCCGTGAACGCCTCCCTCGCCCTGACCAACATTGTCCTCCAGCGCGGCGATCGGGCGGGCCTGCTCTGCTTCTCCGATCAGCCTGGCGATTACCTGGCCGCCGACAATCGCCCCGATCAACTGCGGCGCGCCCTGCAACTCCTCTACCGGCAGCGGGAGCAGGAGGGGGAGAGCGACTACGAACTGCTGTACCGGGCCACCCGCCACTACCTGCCCGCGCGGAGCATGGTCGTCCTGTTCACCAACTTCGAGAGCAACTACGCCCTGGACCGGGTGCTGCCGGTACTGCGGCGGATGGGGCGCGACCACGCCCTGGTAGTTGTACTGTTCGAGAACCCGGAAATTGCCGCTTTGCTGGAGGAGCCCACCCCGGACGCGGCGGCCGTATACCGGAAATCCGCGGCCCGCCACCACCTGCAGGAGCGGGAACTGATGGCGCTGCGGCTGCGCCGCAACGGCGTGCACGTGGTCCTGACCCAGCCCGGCGAACTGACCGGTGCCGTAATCCGCCGCTACCTCGACCTGAAGGGCAGGGGGCTGTGATCAGAACAGGCCGGGGAAAAAGACATCCTCGTAATGGGTGAGCTGGTAGTCGGTGGGGGAACGGTACAGAATGGCGATGAGGTCGAAACGGATTTCCCATTCGTAATTCACTTCCTCCATATACATCGAGGCGGCCCGGCTGATCCTCCGCTGCTGTTCGGGCTTGAAGAAGGTACTGGGGTGGCCGAAGGCCAGGGAGCTGCGGGTCTTCACCTCCACGAATACCAGGATGCCGTCGCGGCGGGCGATGATGTCGATTTCGGTGCGCCGGTAACGGTAGTTGCGGGCCTCCACGGTGTAACCGTGGTCGAGCAGGTAGCGCTGCGCCAACGCTTCCCCCCGCTCGCCCGTCTGCTTTCGGTCCGTCATATGGCTAAACTACCACCCCGAGGTGGATAAGCCGGTCAATTGCCTCGCCGCCCTATTATCTTTACCCCTCAACCCCGATTACCATGCGCGCTAGCTTTCTCCTGCTCCTTTCCCTGTTCCTGCTGTCCGATTTCGCCCACGCCCAGACCCGGGAAGACCAGGCGCGGGACGACCTGAGCTACGGCGGCAACGCCCGGCGGGTACAGGAGAACCAGGGTGGGGACATCTGGTACGGCGCGGGTGCCACCATCGGCTTCCAGGCCAACAGCTACTCGAGCTCCTTCCGCATCGGCGTGGCACCCATGGCCGGCTACAAGGTGAACAACTTCCTGAGCGTGGGCCCGCGGGTCAGCCTTATCTACAATGCCTTCCGCTACGACGGGGGGTTCAACGGCTCCGATTTCCGGGACAAATCGCTCACCTGGGCGGCGGGACTGTTCACCCGGGCCAAGATCTACCGGGGTTTCTTCGCCCACGCCGAGTACAGCCTGCTGAGTGAGAAAGAATTTTACCAGGACCCCGGCACCGGGAACATTGCCGACCGCCGGATCACCCGCGCCATTCCCTTCCTGGGGGCCGGCCTGAGCCAGGGTGGGGGAGTGGGCTCCACGGGCTTCGAGATCCTCATCCTGTTCCGCGTCAGCCAGCGGGAGCGGCTCAACGACGCCCCCTACGAGATCCGCAGCGGCATCAACTACAACTTCTAAACGAAAAGCCCCGCGGCACCAGTGGCCGCGGGGCTTTTACGCTTTTCCCTTTTTGGGGGAAGGGAATTACTTGTTGAGTAGGTAACCGAAGTTTCCGCGGAAGCCGGCTACCTTGGTGGGGTTCCATTCTCCCTGCTGTACCTGGGCCACTACGTGGTTGACGATCTCGCTGACCGTCACGTCGGCCGGGTTTTCGCCGCTCATCAGTCGGGCCTGGTAGATTTTGCCGATCTCGGCGGTGAGGAAACCGCTCAGGGCCGCCTGGGTAGCGCCGCCGATGAGGAACTTCAGGGGGGTGAAGGCACGGGTGATGCTGGTGGCTACGCTGGTGAGCAGCCGCCCGCCCAGGGAGGTGATGCCGGTGGTAATGGTCATCCGGATCAGCTGATCGTCGACGTCGTACTCGTAGATCTCGGCCAGGTCCTTGATCATCTTCACCTGGATGGCGGTCAGGGCGATCACGTCCAATCCGAAACTCGGGATCAGTCCGGCGGCCGTGCCGAAGAGGGCGTACTTTCTGATCAGGGCGTCAGCCTGTTCCTGCTTGCCGGAAGGGCTGTTCTGGGCCGGGAGGTTTTCTCCGCTGCCGGTGGTGGATTCAGTTGACTTGCTGGTGGTTGGATCGGACGTTGCCATAACGATAGTAGGTTTTGGTTGCTGGTGTACAGTAGTGTATCCCTACAACCAATCCCCGGGCGGTAGATGTTCGTTGGGCCCCGTTTTTCCGCGCTTACTCCCCGTACTGGTCCAGCAGCAGGCTGGCCAGCTCCTCGCTGTTGATGGTGATCTTGCCGCTTACTTCGTCCACGTGCACCTGCCCGTTGCGGAAATGGTCCTTGGTGCAGGTCAGGCTGATGCCTCCCACGCCGGCCCGCAGGTAGAAGCGATTGCGCAGGGCCTTGCGGTCGACGCGGAAGCCCTCATCCAGGGAGCTGCCACTCTCGGCCAGCATCTCCTGCAGGGGTTTCTCGTTGCCGTAGAAATGCTCGTCGAAGTCCTGTACCCGAATGGTGTGCTGGGGCGCCTTGGAGGCGTACTTCACCAGGGCTTTCTCAAAGTCACCCTCGTTCATGGCGAAACCGGTTTCACGGTCCTTCGGGACGGGGAGCTCGTCCACCATCTCCAGGAAGCTCTGGGTCAGTTCCGCGCTGGTTTCCGGCCGGTCGATTCCTACCCAGTCGGTAAAGTACTGGCTGATGGCGCTCTGGGTGCGGGCGTGGCGGATCATCTGGACATTGCGCCCCTTGCCGGCCAACAGGCGGGCGGCCATGGCCATGTTCTGAATGTCGAGGTAGGCCGTGGTCTGCAGCTTCAGGCGCGCGTGGCCCTCGTCTTCCACGAACAGCAGTCCCTCGGTGTTCCGGATCATGTAGATGCCGAGCATGCGGTGCTCATCCATGGTGTAGTCGGCGAAGAGGAGGTAGCCCCCCTTGGCTCCGGTCACCCCCTGGAGGTTGTCCTTCAGCACCGCCATGGCGTTCTGGCTGAAGGCGATGAAGGGCGCCCGCCCCCGGCCCTCCTCCAGCCAGTTCTGGTAGTAGGCGGGGAACAAACCCTCGTCCGGCTCCACCAGGTAGCCCTGCAACAGGTCCGTTTTTCGCTCGAAGGTTTCGTCCAGGCGACCGATCAAATCGATGGCCTGCTCGGTAATGGGAAGGGCCTCCTCGCTGAGCAGCAGATCGGCCTCGGCCATTTCGGGCTGCTTTTTCAGTTCGTGGACAATGGCGTGGTGTACGATGAGCTGATCCATGCCGGCGAAGGTAGCGCAAAGGCCGGCGAAAGATCAACCCGCCGGCCGGAACTAACGGCAACTAATCCGCGGGAGACATTGTTATACACCCGTAATTAATGTACATACACGCAACATCATGAAGACGATCTATCATCCCGCCGCTTCCCGGGGCTACGCCAACCACGGCTGGCTCTCCACCCACCATTCGTTCAGTTTCGCCCGCTACTACAATCCCGAGCGGATGCAGTTTGGCGCCCTGCGCGTCCTCAACGACGATGAAGTAGCCGGAGGGCGGGGCTTCGGTAGCCACCCCCACGACAATATGGAAATCGTCTCCATCCCCCTGGAGGGCGACCTGGAGCACCAGGACAGTATGGGGAACACCACCGTCATTCGGGAAGGCGATGTCCAGGTGATGAGCGCCGGAACCGGCGTGGTGCACTCCGAGAAGAACCGGAATCCGGACCGCCCCGTCAAATTCCTCCAGATCTGGGTGTTCCCCCGGGAACGGAACGTAGAGCCGCGCTACGACCAGGAAACGCTGGATACGGGTGCCGAGGATGGTCGCTGGCATCCCGTAGTCACGCCCGAACCGCAGCCGGGGGCCGTGTGGATGCACCAGGACGCCTGGTTCAGCATCGGCCGGTTCGCCGCCGGCACCACCACGGAGTATACCCTGAACCGGTCCGGGAACGGCGTTTACCTCTTCGTGCTCGAAGGCAGTGCCACCGTCAACGGCCAAACGCTGAATCGACGGGACGCGCTGGGCGTCACGGAAGCGGATGGGTTCACCGTGGACGCAGGTACCCAGGGCGCCCGCATTCTGGCCATCGAGGTGCCGATGGAGTAGTTTCCTACCGGCTGGGTTGCGCGGTGGCTCCCTTGAAGGTGTGCACCTGGATATCCGTGGCTCCGGCGGGCAGCCAGATGTCGCGGCTGCGCTGGCTCAGGTAGCCGCTTCCGTAGTATACCTCCGTCAGGCTGGGCTTCCCGTTCACGGTGTAGGTGACCCGCTGGGCATCGGCCGGCACCCGCACCAGCTGTCCTGCCTGAGCGAGCCGGTAGGCGGTGGTCGGGCCCTGGTTTTCGGAGGCCACGAGGGTGGGGGCACCATTGACGTTCACCACCGTGAGGCTGCGGCCGTTCCCCGGCACGTGGAAGTCACGCTCGGCGGCCGGAATGAATGTTCGGCTGCCGGGGTCGAACAGCAGCACCAGCCCGTTCAGGGCGTTCAGCATCCCCATGCCGGTTTCGGTACCGTAATCGTTGCCGATGGCCACCAGGTCCGGATGGCCGTCGGCGTTGACGTCCAGGGCCTGCATGCCGAAGAGGGGGGCCACCTGGGCCGCCCGCGGCAGTTCGTGAAAGGCAAAGTTGCCGTCGCCCAGGTTCTCGATCCAGGCCGAGCGGAGGTAGTTGGACCGCAGGGCGGTGATCTTTGCTTCCGGGTAGCCGGAGAGCACGTCCTCGATGGTGGCCCGGCCGAAATCCTCGTGGCGGGGATAGCGGCGTTTGACGCTGATGAGTTGCTTTTCGGTATCCGTCCGCTGGTGGTGGGGGAACTCCCGGTAGGTACCGTCCTCGGCCAGAACGTAGTCCGAAACGAGCACGTCGTAGCCGCCGTTGCCGTCCAGGTCGCCGCCGTACAGTCCTACAAAGTCGCTACCGCTCCCGCCGTAAAGGTGGTTGGCACCGAAGTTCCCGGCGGCGTAGTCCAGGTCACCGTCGCGGTCGAAGTCTGCCGCGGCCAGTCCGTTCCACCAGCCTACGTGGTCGGCAAAAGCGGCCGGGCTATTCTCCCGGAGGGTGCCTTTCTGGTTTTCGAACAGCCGGAGCCCCATGCCCTGTCCGGCAATGAGCAGGTCTACCCATCCGTCGGCGTTGTAGTCGGTCCAGAGGGCGTCGGTGACCAGTCCGAGTGCGGTAAAGGCGGGCGGGGACGCGGGTGCAAAGGAACCCCGGCCGTCGTTGATCAGTAGGTAGCTGTCCACGGCCTCGGGGAAGCGGCCGGGGTTGAGGCGACCGCCCACGAAAAGGTCCAGGTCCCCGTCGCGGTCAACGTCCGCCGCGCGGACGCAGGATCCACTCGACTGCAGCCCGGGCAGGCCCGCGGGGTGGGGGGTGAAGCGTCCCTGTCCGTCGTTGAGCAGGAGCTGGTCCAGCAGTTCCGGACGGTTCACGGCGAACTCACTGCCCCCGCTCACGAGGTATAGGTCCTGGTCGCCGTCACCGTCTGCGTCGAAGAAAAGTACGCCCAGGTTTTCATTCGCTGCCTCTTCGGGCAGCGCGGGTGCCGCGGTGAAGGTAGGCTCACCCTTTCCGTTACGGCCCTGCAGCAACAGTTCGCCGTGGAAGAAGTGGGAGCCGGAGCGGTAGATGTCCTCCAGCCCGTCCCCGTTGACGTCGGCCACGGCCAGCCCAGGACCGTACTCGGAGAGCTTGTGGGGCAGCAGGGGCTGCACGTTGAAGTCGATGAAAAGGCTGTCGCGGTGTTCGGAAAAACCCCGGAGCAGGTCAGGGGCGGCCACCAGCCGGGCGGCCGCGGGGGCGGGCCGCGCGGCGGGGGGAGCGGGTTGTCCGCCGGCCTTGTCGAGGGTGACGCGTTGGTCCCAGCTTACATCCTTATATATATAGGACTCCCCGTCCGGCCAGTCGACCCTCACCATCTGCAGGGAGTCGCCGGGGCGGAAGCCGAAGTGGAGGACGTCGGCCACGCTGGAGAGGAAGCCGCGCACGGGATGGTTGTAGGTTGTCTGGGTGGCGGAATCCGATACTACCGTAACCCGGGCACCGAGGGCCTGGGTGTTCTGCCCTTCTCCCCGCAGTTGCAGCTGCAGCCAGTGGCCGGCGAAAGCCGGCCCTCCGAGGTTGATCAGGTCGTTGCGGAAGAGGAAGCAGCTGTCGTTGATGTTGTTGACCACGTAGTCGAGGTCACCGTCGTTGTCGAGGTCAACGTAGACCGCGCCGTTGCTGAACGAGGGGTGGTCGAAGCCCCATTCCGCTACGCGCTTGGTGAAGTGGGGCAAGGCGTTGCCGTCGTTCTCGTAGGCGTAGTTGGGGATCTTGACCGAGGGGATCTGGGCCAGGCGGGTTTCCCGGCTTGCCAGGTTGCTGACCTGGACGTTGTAGTCCATAAAGTCGCGGTCGGTGATGTCACGCGGGAAGCCGTTCGTGATAAGCAGGTCGCGGTCGCCATCGTTGTCGACGTCGGCGGCCAGGGGGCTCCAGCTCCAGTCGGTAGCGGCTATGCCGGCCATCATACCCACCTCGGTGAGGATGAAGGAGGTGTCGTTCACCGGCTGGTTGAGCTGCAGTACGTTGCGGGTGAACTGCGGCAGGTAGTTGAAGCGGAGATTATTTAGATAGCCGTTGTAGTTGTTCGGGGGCATCATGGCCTTGCGCCGGAGGTTGTCCTCGGGGAACATATCGACGGTGAAGACGTCATCGCGGCCGTCGTTATTCAGGTCGGCCACGTCGTTGCCCATGGCGGAGTAGCTGCTGTGCTTGAGGTATTCCATGGCGCGGTCCGTGAAGGTGCCGTCCTGGTTGTTGATCCACAGCAGGTCATTGCTGACGTAGTCGTTGGTGATGTAGAGGTCGGGCCAGCCGTCGGCGTTAATGTCACAGACGCTGACGCCCAGTCCGAAGCCTTCCTTGAGGATGCCGGCTTCCTTGCCCACTTCGGTGAAGCGGGGGAGGCCGTCGGGGCCGGGGCCATCGTTGCGGTACAGCTTGTCGTTCTTGCGGCCGCTGCCGTCGGTGATCTTGGGCAGGTAACGGTTGGGTAGGGCCCGGTTGTCCATTTCGTTCACCAGGATGTAGAGGTCCAGGTCGCCGTCGCGGTCGTAATCGAAGAAGGCGGACTGGGTGGTGTGGGAGGTGTCGGCAATGCCACAGCTGGCGGCCACCTCCCGGAATTGGGGGATGGCAAGCCCGTCCTCGTTCACGGTGCTGCCCTCGTTCAGGTAAAGCAGGTTGGCCCTTCGGCTGCCGGGTTCGTAGATGGTGGCACTGACGTAGAGGTCGGGCAAACCGTCGGCGTTGATGTCGGTCACCGCGATTCCACTGCACCAGCGTCCGCGCCCGGAAACGCCGGCCAGTTCGGTCACGTCCTGAAAGCGCATGTCGCCCAGGTTGAGGAACAGCTTGTTTTCGGTGGTATTCCCGGTGAAGTAGAGGTCGGTAAGCCCGTCGCCGTTGAAGTCGGCGGCGCCTACGCCCCCGCCGTTGTAGACGTATTCGAAGTCGAGAATGTTAAAAGTGTCATTTTCGGTGATCCGATTGGCGAAGGTGAGGCCGCTTTTTGCGGGGTCAATGCGTTGGAACAGGGCAGACGATGATTCGTCGCGACAACCGGACAGCGCTAACAGGCTGAACAACAGAACAAGGGAAACGAAAACTTTCATGCGTAAGGTTGAGGAATGGCCAAGATAGCAAGGATGCAGCCCCCCCGGATTATCGGAAGCTGTAAGATTGCCGTCGATTGGACTTTTTCCACCCCGCGCCTTGTATCTAAAAATTGGTATGTTAGCGCCTTATTAGAAGATTGAGAACCGCCCCGGTGGCGATTCCCCAAATCCTTTTGAACTCACTAACTTAATCTCGATCATGAAACAACTATTAGGCCTTGTGATGGCGTTGCTGTGCTCAGCAGCCATCTACGGGCAAACGACCGTGACCGGAACCATAACCGATCCGGATGGATTCCCCCTCGTGGGGGCGACGGTGCTGGCAAAGGGAACTACCGCAGGAACCGTAGCCGACCTCGACGGCAAGTACTCACTCACGGTTCCGGCCAACGTCACCGAACTCGTCTTCTCCTACACCGGCTACGAAACCCAAACCCTGGTCCTGAGCGGCCAGACGGTGGTTGACGTGGTTATGTCCGAAGGGGTAGCCCTCGACGAAGTCGTGGTTACGGGTTACGCCGTGACCAGCAAGCGGCAGACCACGGGCGCCATCTCCACGGTAAGCACCGAGGAGCTCACCGCCGTTCCTTCGGGCAACGTCGAACAGCAGCTCCAGGGCCGCGCCGCCGGGGTAACCGTAATCACCAACGGTCAGCCCGGTACGGAGTCGATCATCCGCGTTCGCGGTTTCGGATCCTTCGGTGGCAACAACCCCCTCTACGTAGTGGACGGGGTGCCCCAGACCAACATCAACTTCCTGTCGCCCGACGACATCCAGAACACCTCCATCCTGAAGGACGCCGCCTCGGCCTCCATCTACGGAGCCCGCGCCGCCAACGGCGTAGTGGTTATCCAGACCAAGCGCGGCACCCGCGAGCCTTCGCCCCTGAAGGTGACCTACGACGGACTGACCGGTTTCACCGACCCCGGCAAGGGTCAGCCCATCCTCACGCCCGAGCAGGACGCGATGAAGACCTGGGAAGCCATCCGCAACACCGCGGCAGCTAACGGCACCACGCCCGTTTTTGACCACCCCCAGTACGGCAGCGGTGAAAACCCCGTCCTGCCCGACTACATCCTGGTGGGCAGCATCGGTGGTGTTCGCGGAACGGTTGACCTCGAGGCTGAGCGTGAAAAGTACAACATCAACCCCGCCGCCGGCCCCCTTTACCAGGTGGTCCGCGCCAACAAGGAGGGTACCGACTGGTACGACGCCATCACCCGCACGGCGATGACCAACCGCCACACCCTGGGTTTCAGCGGTTCCACGGAAAACACCCGCTACTACGTCAGCCTGGGTGCCCAGATCCAGGAGGGTATCCTGCTGAACAATACCTACGAGCGCTACACCTCGCGCATCAACACCGAGTTTGACCTCGGCAGCCGCGTCCGCTTCGGACAGAACCTGCAGTTCACCCACCGCAAGGCCCTCGGCCTGACCGGCGACGGTGGCGGTGCCGGTAGCTCCGACGACGAGAACGAAATTCTTTCGGCTTTCCGCCTCAACCCCCTCATCCCCGTTTACGATGAGTTCGGTGGCTACGCCGGTACCAAGGCCCCCGGCTTCGGTAACCCCCGCAACCCGGTGGCTGCCCGCGACGGACTGGCCAACAACCAGAACTTCGACAACATTGCCTTCGGTAACCTTTACCTCGAGTTCGACCCCATCGAGGAGCTGACCCTGCGGTCGAGCTTCGGTGGCAAGTACATCGGCTACAACGGCCGCTGGTACAGCCGGCAGACCTACGAGAACGCCGAGAACAACGCCAGCTTCGGCTACGGTGAGTTCCAGGGTTACGGTACGGACTGGATCTGGACCAACACCGCCAAGTACGAGCGCGACTTCGGTGGCCACAACGTGAACCTGCTGGTGGGCGTCGAGGCGCTGGAAGCCGACAAGTTCCGCAACAGCAGCGGATCGGGCATCAACCCCTTCAGCCAGAGCGTTGACTTCATCTCGCTGAACAACGTAGAGAGCCGCCAGGTATTCTCGAACTTTACCAACGGCAGCCGCTTCTTCTCGGTCTTCAGCCAGCTGAACTACAACTGGAACGACAAGTACTACGTAACCGGTGTACTGCGCCGCGACGGCTCCAGCCGCTTCGGTGCCGAGAACCGCTACGGTACCTTCCCCGCTCTTTCCGCCGCCTGGCGCGTCACGAGCGAGCCTTTCATGCAGAACCAAAGCGTCTTTGCTGACCTGAAAATCCGTGGTGGATGGGGACAGATGGGTAACTCCAACAACGTTTCCGGCGACAACCGCTTCTCGCTGTTCGGAACCAGCCTGGGTGCCTCGAGCTACGACATCACCGGTTCGAACTCCTCGGCCGCAACCGGCTTCTTCCGCAGCCGCATCGGTACGGAAACCGCCCGCTGGGAAACCTCGGTGACTTCCAACATCGGCTTCGACGCTACCCTTGGCGGTGGCAACTTTGACATCATCGTCGACCTGTGGCGCAAGGAAACCAACGACCTGCTGGTACAGCTGCCCATCCCCAACGTACTCGGCCCCAGCGCTACCCCCCCGGTAGTGAACATCGGCAGCATGCTGAACCAGGGTCTTGACGCCTCCCTCATCTACCGCGCCAAGATTGGCAGCGACTTCTCGATCGAGACCACCATCAACGGTGCCCTCCTTAAGAACGAGATCACCAAGTTCACCGACGACGTTGACTTCTTCGACGTAGGAGGTACCCGCATCTCGGGCACCATCGTCCGCAACCAGGTCGGCATGCCCCTGTCTTCCTTCTTTGGCTACAAGGTGCTCGGCCTGTTCCAGAGCGAGTCGGAGGTCAACAGCGCCCCCACCCAGGAAGGAGCTGCTCCCGGCCGCTTCCGTTTCGAGGACAACAACAGCCGCGACGAGAACGGCGACCTCACCGGTATGCCCGACGGGCAGATCACCGAGGCCGACCGTACCTTCCTCGGCAGCGCCGTTCCCGATTTCACCGGTGGCCTGAACCTGAAGCTGAACTACAAGGGCTTCGACCTGACCAGCTTCTTCTACACCTCGCTGGGTGGTGAGATCTACAACAACTCCAAGTGGTTCACCGACTTCTACGGCACCTTCGTAGGCGCCGCGGTATCCACCCGCGTACTCGACAGCTGGTCGCCGACCAACACCGACACCGACGTGCCGATCTACGAGAACATCTCGAACTTCAGCACCTCGACCCAGTCGAACAGCTACTACGTCGAAAACGGCAGCTACCTGCGCCTGCAGTACCTCGCCCTGGGGTACAACTTCTCGGAGAACGCCTTCGGCGGTGCCCTGCAGAACGTACGCGTGGCCCTGGCCGCCAATAACGTCTTCACCATCTCCGGTTACGATGGTCTCGACCCCGCCGTTGGTGGTGCCGCCGACACCAAGTTCGGTGTTGACGTAGGCAACTACCCCGTTACCCGTGCTTACAACCTGAGCGTTCACGTCGGATTCTAAGCCAACCCCATTCTCCACCCGGGGGCATCCTCTCCGGAGCCTCCGGGTGGAGCTATCAACACAACTTTACAACAATAAATCATGCAGACTACTAAACGTCTCACCTATATACTAGCCGCGATAGCGTCCCTGGGGCTGGGTTTCAACAGCTGCTCCGAGGACTTCCTCGAAGTGGCCCCCACGGGCTCCCTTAACGAGTCCGTACTCAGTACCCCCGCCGGCATCGACGGCCTCCTCATCGGTGCCTACTCACAACTGGGCGGCCGCGGCAACTGGTTCGGTGGCGCCTCCAACTGGGTACACGGTTCCATCCAGGGCGGCGACGCCAACAAGGGTACGGAAACCGGTGACTTTACTGCCATCAACGAGGTGGTAGAGTACCAGCTCTCGCCCACCTCCCAGGTTCCCCGCGACCGCTGGTCGGCCATGTACGAGGGCATCGCCCGCTCGAACGCCGCCCTGAAGGTGGCCAACACCTCGGAAGACCCCACCGTAACCGATGCCTTCCGCACCCGCGCCATCGGCGAAGGACGTTTCCTCCGCGGACACTACTACTTCCAGCTGGAAATCTCCTACAACAACGCCCCCTACATTACCGAAGACCTGACTGCGGAGGAGGCCGTACTGGTACCCTCCAGTGATCTGTGGCCCCACATCGAGGAGGACTTCAAAGCCGCTTTCGACAACCTGCCCGAGACCCAGAGCCAGGCCGGACGCGCCAACAAGACGGCCGCCGCCGCTTACCTCGGCAAAGCCTACCTCTTCCAGGGTAAGTGGGCCCAGGCCAAGGAGATGTTCGACTACGTCGTCAACCAGGGCAAGACCGCCAACGGTCAGGACGTAGGCCTGATGGAGAACTACGCCGACGTGTTCAACGCTGAGTTTGACAACCACAAGGAGTCGATCTTCGCCATCCAGGCCGCCGCCAACACCGGTACGACCAACAATGCGAACCCTGATTTCGCGCTGAACTTCCCCCACAACACCGGCTCCAGCGGACCCGGCAACTGCTGTGGATTCTTCCAGCCCAGCTTCGACTTGGTGAACTCCTTCCGCACCGAAGACGGTAAGCCCCTCCTCGACGGCAGCTACCGCTCCGACAGCGAGGAACTGAAGACTGACTTCGGTATCGCTTCCGCCGATCCTTTCACGGTAGACACCAAGCCCGTAGACCCCCGTCTCGACCACTCCGTCGGACGCCGCGGCATCCCTTACCTCGACTGGGGCATCTTCCCCGGCCGCGACTGGATCCGCGACCAGGCCCACGCCGGTCCCTACTCGCCCAAGAAGTTCGTCTACTACAAGGCCCAGGAGAACACCTTCTCCGACGGTACCAGCTGGACCCGCGGTTACCCCGCCGTGAACTACATCATCATCCGTTACGCCGACGTTCTGCTGATGCTGGCCGAAGCCGAAATCGAACTCGGTAACCTCGACCGCGCCCTGGAACTGATCAACATGGTTCGCGAGCGCGCCGCCAACTCCGAGCTGGCCGACTCTCCCGCCAACTACGAGATCAGCCTCTACGACGACCTCGGCAGCCAGGAGAACGCCCGCAACATCCTGCAGTTTGAGCGCAAGCTCGAGCTCTCGGGAGAAGGCCACCGCTTCTTCGACCTCCGTCGCTGGGGCCGTGCCGAATCCTTCCTGAACGGCTACATCAACTACGAAAAGCAGTACCTGCCCGTACAGTTCGGCGGTGCTGAGTTCCGGGCCCCCCAGGACCTGTACTACCCGATCCCCCAGGGTCAGATCGACCTTCAGGGCTTCGAAGTACTGGGCCAGAACCCCGGCTACGAGTAACCATTACTCCGTCGTCGCCCGACCTTGAGCGGCCAGGATTCCTTGGGGATCCTGGCCGCTTTTTTGTTTAGGAAACACCATTTACGATATAGGATTTGCGGGGCAGCTCGCTAGGCTCGTCAGGTCGAGGCCCTTCGGGCCGAGTAGTTTACGGGGGGAGGGCCTCCAGGCCCGAGGGGCATTTGCCATTTACGATGTACCAGATACAATGTGGAATTGGCGGGGCAGCTCACTACAAAGGTCGAGGCCCTTCGGGCCGAGTGATTTTCACCACTGAGGCACGGAGGGCCACTGAGTTTATGGCTGATACCTTAGTATAGCTCAGTGGTTTGCTGAGGTAGTGGGTGGAGGTACTGCGCTCGAGGCCCAAAGGTCACGGGCCGAGTGCTATATACTTCGGCGGTTGCAGTTTGATGTGCGATTCTCGATACTCGATTCCTGATATCCGATTTGGCTACCGCACGGCTCTGCTAACTGCCGCTCGTGAACGCCATACCCGCGGGGCCCCTTCCGCGGTGTTCCCCCGCGGAACTGACCCCGCTTATGATAACCGTCCCTTCCAGGGCCGGAGGGGGGGAGGATTTACGATTTCTGATTTACGAAGTAGGATTTGCGGCTGCGCTCGAAGCCCAAAGGTCGCGGGCCGAGTGATTTTCACCACTGAGGCGCGGAGGGCCACTGAGTTCATGGCTGACACCTTAGTATAGCTCAGTGGTTTGCTGAGGTAGTGGGTGGAGGTACTGCGCTCGAGGCCCAAAGGTCACGGGCCGAGTGCTATATACTTCGGCGGTTGCAGTTTGATGTGCGATTCTCGATACTCGATTCCTGATATCCGATTTGGCTACCGCACGGCTCTGCTAACTGCCGCTCGTGAACGCCATACCCGCGGGGCCCCTTCCGCGGTGTTCCCCCGCGGAACTGACCCCGCTTATGATAACCGTCCCTTCCAGGGCCGGAGAGGGGGAGGATTTACGATTTCTGATTTACGAAGTAGGATTTGTGGCTTGTCCGTGCCTAATATAGCTTGACGGATTAGTGTAAATGATTAGGCGGGAACAGGTCTAGCTGCCCGGTATTGTTTATTATCTGCGTATTCTGTTCGGTGTACACGTGTACACCCGGC
>NZ_PDLO01000007.1 GCF_002631205.1 Neolewinella marina | reverse complement strand
CTGCAAAAGTACAGCAAGTTTTTGATTCCTGCAAGCTGAAAAGCAAGTTTCTCACTTTTTCTTTCCAGCCCGTTTCCTCAAGTTTGCCACCGCTCATTCGCGGGGGCCGCAAAGGTACGTCGCCCGTTTCCGTTCCTGCAACCCTTTTGAAAAGTTTCTTTTCCGAAAGATTGAGAACCAAAACCCTTCCGCTATTGCCCCACCCCGTACCAGCGCTTGCGCTGCCGGCCGGGCCGGTTAACTAAGGAAGGCGATTCGTCCAGGCCCGTAAGCCAGGTGAATCAGGCGCCGCTCGTTTGCGGGGTGCAAAAGTACAATGACGCGGGCGACTCGTGCAACTGTTTTAGAAAGTTTTTCTGAAATCAGGTTGATCCGAGCGTTTCAGCGAAAATGATCCGTTCCTGTGGCCGTTGCCCCAGGCAAAATGAATCGGAAAGCTGAAAGAGGAGCCGGAGCCTTGTAAAGGTCCGGCGTGTGCCGCGCGCACTATTCGTTTGCGGGAAGGCAAAGGTACGTCGTTGGGATTTACACCTGCAAGTCCTCCCCTACTTTTATTGCTGCTGGACTTCCCTGGCACCCGCGCACCGGCGCCCGGAAGCCCCCTACCCTATCCTTATATATATAGGACACAAAAAACCCGGCCCCCAAAGGGGGAGCCGGGCAAACGGTACGGTTCCAAAAGAGGGAACCTGAGCTGATTTAACCTTCTTGCAGATCTTGGGATTAGGGGATAAAGAAGGTCAGATCAGGAAAGGGATGCATCAGTTCGATACGGGCTTGACGGTCTTGACGATCCGGGCGGCCACCTTGTAGGGGTCGGCGGCGCTGTTGGGGCGACGGTCTTCCAGCCAGCCTTTCCAGCCGCGCTCCACCGTAGCGATGGGGATACGGATGGAAGCACCCCGGTCGGACACGCCGAAGCTGAACTCGTGGATGCTCTGGGTTTCGTGCTTGCCGGTCAACCGCAGGTGGTTGTCGTAGCCGTAGACCGCGATGTGCTCCTTGACGTAGGGGCGGAAGGCTTCGCAGACCTTTTCGTAGTCCTCCCGCTTGCCGCTGTCGCGCAGGAAGGAGTTCGAGAAGTTGGCGTGCATGCCCGATCCGTTCCAGTCGCCCTTGAGGGGCTTGCAGTGGTATTCGACGTAGACGCCGTAGGCTTCGGAAATCCGTTCCAGCAGGAAGCGGGCCATCCAGATCTGGTCGCCGGCTTCCTTGGCGCCTTTGGCGAAGGTCTGGAACTCCCACTGTCCGGGCGCTACTTCGGCGTTGATGCCTTCCACGTTCAGTCCGGCGTCGAGGCAGGCATCCAGGTGCTCCTCGATAATCTCGCGGCCGAAAGCCCGGCGGGCACCGACGGAGCAGTAGTATGGGCCCTGGGGGGGAGGGTTGCTGCCATCGGCGGGGAAGCCGAGGGGCTTGTTGGTTTCCATGTCCATGAGGAAGTACTCCTGTTCGAAGCCGAACCAGAAGTCCTGGTCCTCGTCGTCGATGGTGGCCCGGCCATTGGTGGGATGAGGGGATCCGTCGGAGTTGAGGACTTCACACAGGACGATGAAGCCGTTCTTGCGCTGGGGGTCGGGGACGATCATGACCGGCTTGAGCAGACAGTCGGAGCTGCCGCCTTCGGCCTGGTTGGTGCTGGATCCGTCGAAGGACCACATGGGGCAGTCCTCCAGGTCGCCGCTGAAGTTCGCTTCGATGCGGGTTTTGCAGCGGAGGGTCTGCATTGGCTCGTTGCCGTCGAGCCAGACGTACTGAAGCTTGTGCTTGGTAGCCATAATAGAATAAAGGTTTGGGTTAAATCAGAAGGTTGAGAAAGGTTGGTGTGAGGGCGGGGCCGCGGGTGCCGAGGAAAAGACCTGCAACGCGGCCCGTACCCATAAGTTTTATATCAGAACGCGTAGACGCCGGCCAGCAGGAAGGCGAAGGCGCTGTCGTCGCTGGCCTCCTCCCCGAAGGTGAAGCCGTTGGATCCGGTATCGAAGCGCAGTTCGGGGATGATGCGCAGCCCGCCCACCGTGAAGTTGCCACTGGCCGTGAGGGCCAATACGCTGGGCTGGTCGCCGTCCACCCCCTCGGCGGCGGTTTGGGCGAAGTACTCGCTGCGCAGCGAGAGGTCGAAGGTTTCGGTGGCCGCTACGGTGGCGTAGAGGGCCGTGCCTACGAAACCGCCCTGCCCTGCCCCGTCGGCGCTGGTGGAGTAGCTGCTGGCGTTGAGGCCCAGCATGAAGCTTTCGCTGACGTCGAGGGTTGCCGTGAGGTCGACCTGGAATTCATTGAGGTCAGCGGTGCCGTCGTCGAGGAATCCTTCCTGCTCCTTGCCGTAGATGGCGTTGAGGTAGGCGGCCAGTCCGCCGGCTTCGGCGCTCAGTTGCCCGCCGATGTGCTTGCCGGCGATGGCGTCGAACTTGGAGTCCGTATCGTTGAACACCCCGATCATGGCCCCGATGCCCTCGGCCAGGGCAACGTCCACCTTCGCCCCGGTATGGTAGAATGGTCCGTTGCTGAAGAGGTAGCTCATGCTGTAGTTCATGTTCGCCGGGGCGTCGATCACTTCGTAACCGATGAAGGTGCCAAAATTACCGAGGGTAAAGGTAATGGCCTCCGTTGGGGAGTAAGTGACGTAGAGCTGCTGGACGGTGGAGGCGAAGTTGGTGCCCCCGACGTCGAGGTTGCTGTCGCTGTTGGCGGCTACGGCCCGGGGGCCGAAGCCAATCTGGCCTACGAAGCTCACTTTCCCGAAGGAATGCTCGGCCAGCAGGTTCACGTTTCCGATGCCGAAGGTATTGGAAAAGTCGGTAAACGAGCTGCCGAAGACCAGGGGCATGGCGTCTTCACCGACCGAATTGGTGAAGTTGGCCTGGTAGTAGGCGTCTACGTAGCCGGTCAGTTGGAAGGATTTGTTGGTTTCCTCCTCTTCGAGCACCACCGGCGGTGGTGCGTCCTGGGCCAGCAGAGGAGTGCCCAGGAGGAGGAGGAAGGCGAAAAACGGAGTTGATTGCAGTTTCATAACTAGTGTAGTTTTTTGGGGGTACGGGAGGAAATCAGCCGTGATGGGGGATTATTCGGAGGTAAGCTGGAAGACGCCGTCTTCCTTGGTCAGGCTGTAGGCGTGCATATCGTGCTCGCCCACGTCGAGGCCGCGGATCTCCTCTTCTTCGTCTACCCGGATGCCCATCACCGCCTTGAGTCCGCTGAAGATCATGAAGCTGGAAGCGAAGGAGAAGGCACCTACGGCCAGGGTGCCGATCAGCTGGGTGATGAACTGGTCGAAGCCGGCGGAGGCCCCGAAGAGGCCGACGGCCAGGGTGCCCCAGATGCCGCAGACGCCGTGGACGCTGGTGGCGCCAACGGGGTCGTCGAGCCGCAGGGTCTTGTCGAAGAAGACGATGCTCAGGGGGATGATGGTACCGGCGATGAGTCCGATGACGATGGCTTCTCCGCCCGACATCAGGTCGGCACCGGCGGTGATGCCTACCAGGCCACCCAGGATTCCGTTGAGTACCATGGAGAGGTCATAGCTCTTGAACAGGACGTAGCCCATGAAGAAGGCGGCCACGCCACCCGCCGCGGCGGCCAGGGAAGTGGTGACGAACACCAGGCTGACGCCGTTGGGGTCGGCGCTGAGGACCGAGCCGCCGTTGAAGCCGAACCAGCCGAACCAGAGGAGGAACACCCCGATGGCGGCCAGGGGCATGCTGTGGCCGGGGATGGCGGTCACCGTACCATCGGAACGGTACTTACCGCGGCGGGAACCCAGCAGGATGATGGCGGCCAGGGCGGCGAAACCGCCGGCGGCGTGCACCAGGGTGGAGCCGGCAAAGTCGTAGAAGGGGGTCTGCAGGGAAGCCAGCCAGCCACCACCCCACTGCCACATGCCCGTGATGGGGTAGCTCAGGGCGACAAACAGGGTAGCAAAAATCAGGAAGGGAACCAGCTTGATGCGCTCGGCAACGGCACCGGACACGATGGTGGCGCAGGTGGCCGCGAACATGGCCTGGAAAATGAAGTCGGAGTAGCCGGTGTAGGTATCCCCGGCTTCGGCGGCGGCCGCGTAGTCGGGGGTCACCCCGGCGGCCCAGTCCATGACGCCGAATGCGCCGATGACGCCGCCGGCGTAGTCGTCACCGGGGTACATGAGGTTGTAACCGATGAAGTAGTAGGTGAGCAACCCGATACTGATGATCATCGAGTTCTTGAAAAGAATGTTGACCACGTTCTTCCGCTGGACGAAGCCAGCCTCGAGGGTCGCGAATCCGAGGTGCATGATAAAGACCAGGCAGGTCGCCACCAGGATCCAGAGGTTGTTTACGGTGAACAGTGCTTCCATGGCAATGGGGTAGTTGATTAATGAGGGGGGGATGTCCGCGAACCGGCATGGCATGGCCAGGGTGACCACGGGGGTCGCCGGAGCGGAAGGGTTAAATCAGATGGAATCGTCGCGCCGCAAGGGCGGCGCGGGGGGAGGGTTAAATCGCGCTTTCGTCTTCTTCGCCCGTGCGAATGCGGACGATGCGGTC
Source organism: Neolewinella marina (assembly GCF_002631205.1). GTDB lineage: Bacteria > Bacteroidota > Bacteroidia > Chitinophagales > Saprospiraceae > Neolewinella > Neolewinella marina. The sequence goes on along the minus strand of NZ_PDLO01000007.1, from coordinate 221,751 downwards.
GAGTTCGTAGACGACGATCTTGCCGTCGCCTACCTTGCCAGTACGGCCCGCCGATACGATGGCCTCGACGATGGCTTCCACTTTATGGGCCGGGGCCACGATGTCGAGTTGCAGGCGGGCAATGTAGTCGGCGTCGTAGACGCTGCCGCGGTAGGTGAGCTGCTCGCCCCGCTGCAGGCCGAAACCTTTGACTTCCGTGAGGGTAAAGAAATTGACGTCGATGGCCGCCAGGGCATCCCGGATGCTCTCAAAGCGCGACAGTCGGATGATAGCTTCAATCTTCTTCATAGAAGTGGTTATCTTTAGGCCGCAGGGTGGTTAGCAGAGGGCCAGGAAAAAAGTGAACGGAGAAGCCTATCTGGTTGGGGACTGGGAGAAGCCCGGACGTCTCCTTGCTTCGTTGAAACAAATATGCCACCCGAAATGGCATCCCCCCCAGCGAAGTAGTTTGGCCTTATGTGACGCCTAAAGCGCCCTCAGGCATACTTTATAGCTGATTTACAACCACTTACACCACCCCGCTTACCCATGCCAACGGCCGTCAAAGATCAGTTGTGGCGACTCATAAAATCGCTCAACAAGGCAGAAAAGCGCAATTTCAAGCTTTATGCCACCCGCGGCGGGTCCACCGGCGACAGTAAGTTCATCCAGCTGTTCGACGTCCTGGACCGCCTGCCCTCCCCGGATGACGCCGTGGTCACCGACCGGCTGGCGCTCACCGCCGGCCAGTACTCCAACCTCAAGCGCCACCTTTACCAGCAGGTGCTCACCAGCCTGCGCCTCATCTACATCAACAAGGAGATCGACATTGAGCTGCGGGAGCAGATCGACTTCAGCCACATCCTCTACGGCAAGGGGCTTTATCTGGACGCCCTGCGGTCCCTCGAAAGGGCTAAGGCCAAAGCCGTGGAACACAACCGGGACGTGCTTCATCTGGAGATCCTGGAATTCCAGAAACTGATCGAATCCCGCCACGTTACCCTCTCGCGGCAGATCGACAACAAGATGGACCTGTTGCTCAACGAATCCGCGGAGCGCAGCTACAGCGTACTCAACACCAGCGAGTTGTTCAACCTGAATATCCAGATTCACGGCCGCTACATCGAGGCCGGCCACAGCCGCAGTGCGGAGGAGCGGCAGGAAAACCGGGAGTTCTGGGACAACATCCAGACCTACCGCTTCGACCGGGAGATCGTGCGCAGCACCTTTCACCAGAAGATCAACCGCTTCCAGGCCTCGATGTGGTATCACTACATCCAGCTCAGCTTCGACGATGCCCTGGAATCGGCGATGAACGCCCTGACGTTATTCCACCTCAGCACCCACATGACGGTGAAGGACCCGGACCTGTACCTGCGGTGCCTCTACTACGTCTCCATTTTCGCTTACCTGACGGGCGACACCCTGCGGATGCTGCGGTCGCTGCGGGTGGTTCAGGAGTTCCTGGGCGACGATCAGGTGTTGCTCAACGAGAACAGTCAGCTGATCGGACGCACCTACGCCGGCCTGATGACGCTGAACGCTCACCTGGCCACCGGCAACTGGGCGGGTGCCCACCGCGCGGGGCAGCAACTGCGGTCGGCCTACATCAGCAAGGAATTCCGCCCCACCGACCACCGCTGGGGCCTCTTCCTGTACAAGTTCGCGGCCACCTGTTTCATTCTGCGGCGCTTCGAGGAGGCCCTCGACTACCTCAACGAGATCATCAACATGCGTACGGGCATCCTCCGGGAAGACCTGCTGCTCAATACCCGCCTGCTGCACCTGCTATGCCACTACGAGCTTGGCAACCGGGCGCTGCTGGACTACCACCTGGTGAACGTGAACCGGCAGATGCGCAAGAGCACCGAAACCGGACAGGTCCACCGCCTGGCCACCGCCGCCCTGCGCAAGCTTATCAAACTCGTGAAGTCGGAACACCTGCCCATCTTCCAGAAACTGGACGAAGAATTGCGCGAGGCCGCTACCAACGACCCCTACGAGCACAAGGCCCTACTCTACCTCGACCTTACTCACTGGGTAAGGTTCCACCTTCCACGACCGGAAGCGTCAGGCCCGCAGCAAAGCGCCGCGCCAGACGTGCCTTACGGTGTTTCACCATCAGCTCCAACTGCTTGAGGCTGGCGTCTATGAAGGATACCTCCCGGCTGTTCACCAGGAACAGCGAGCTCTCCCCCGCCCGGAACAGGTCGCGCTCCCCGTCCAGTAATCGCGCGTAGTCACTGGCGTTGCGCCGCGCCAGTTCGTACTGGGCTACGGTAACCCGCGCCTCGTTATCCGCCTGGGCGAGTTTTACCGACAGCTGGGCGGCCTTGTCGCTTAGCTCGAGCTGGGTTTCGCTCAGCTTGATGCGCGTAAGGGCCAGCTTTCCGCGCTCCTTGCGCAGCAGAAGTGACTGGCTGAAGGTGAGCCCCCATTTGTAATCGCGGGTTGAGAAACTTTCCAGGGGGCGGTCTACTCCCCCGGCGAGCAGGGCGTTGTACTTCAGGTCGAGGCGGGGCTTAAGTTGTTCCCGTTGGAGTCGCTCGTCCACTTCCAGCTCGTCCACCTTCAGGCGGGTCCGCAGCAGGGCCGGGTTTTCGGTTCCGGGCGGCAGGGGTTCGGGCGGGGCCACGACCACCGAGGCGGGATCGAGCGGACGGGTATCCGCCTCCAGTTCCAGGGGAATCACCCCGTCCAGCCACAGGAAGGCATTCAGCGCGGCGGCGGCGTTGGCGGCTTCCAGCCGGGCGGACTCCAGTCCCAGCAGGCGGTTCTGCACCAGGATCTGGGCTTCGAGGGTATCGATGGCGGGCCGGTCGCCCAGGGCCGCGCTGTTCACGACGGCCGCGTAACGGGCACGGGCCAGCTCCACGGCTTCGGTGTAGACCTCCACGGCACCCTGCGCCCCCGCCCATTCCCAGTAGCGGCTCCCGGCTTCGTACAGCAATTCGTTGAGTTGAACCAGCCGCTCCGCCGCCGTCGCCTGCTGGTAGATGCGCGCCCGCTGCAACTCCGCCCGGCGCTGGTCGAACATGAGTCCCTGGCCCAGGGGCAGCGTCAGGCCGGCGGCGAACAGCCCGTTTTCGGGTACGGTGTTTTCCGGGTTCAGGTAGTACCCTTCGTTGCGTTCGTAGGCGGCGTTCAGCTCCACGCCGAACCAGGTGGGCACCTTCAGCCCGCCCTCGGCCACGCTGTAGTAGCGGGTACCCCGGTAGTACTTCTGGGCCAGGTCGCCGTACAGTTTCGGGTCAAAACCACCCCGGGCCTCTTGCAGGAGTGCCCGGGCGCGATCGCGCTGCAGGTCGGCTCTCACCGCCAGGGGGTGATGGTTGGCGACCCGCGCGAGGAACTCTTCTTCGGTGAGCACGGGCGGCAGCTCCTGGCCTCTCAGGGGCGTGGCCGTCAGCAGGACAAGCAGGATCAGGTACAACATGGGCATGGCATCATTTGGGTACCTTGATTTTCGGCGGGGCCGCGGGTGCCGTGGTGGCAGCCGGGACGTAGAGGTCGGCGGGGAATCCATTGATCTTGCGCCACATTTCGTACCACAGGGGCACGTCCTTCAGCAGCACCAGGGCCGAGGCGCCGGAACCGATCCGCAGGGCCTCGGGCCAGGCTTCCTCGCTGTCATCGGGAGCCACCATTACGCGGTACTCGCCGCCGGCGTTGATGGCCCGGTCGATGGCCACCACGGTGCCCGAATAAGTTCCGTAACTGGTGTTGGGCCAGCCGCTGAATACGATAGAGGGCCAGCCGTCGAACTGGATGTTGACCTGCTGGCCGGGGTTCAGCAGGGGCAGGTCGATGGGCCGCACGAAGATCTCGACGGCTAATTGGTAGTTGGCCGGGACGATGGTCACCACCTGTTCGCCGGCCGAAAGGTTCTCCCCGATTCCCGCCGCCAGGATTTCCGTGATGTAGCCCGACTGGGGCGCCCGGAGGATGTATAGATCGGTGCGGCGCTCGTAGTTGCTGAATTCGTTTTCCAATTTCGCCACCCCGGCCTCGGCCTCGAAGCGGCCCGAAAGGGCGGTGTACCTTTCGGAACTGGCTTTAGCCAAATCGTCCCTTAGCTTGGCCTGGATGGCGTTGAGTTCCACCTGGGCATTGATCACGTCGTTACGGGAGGCCAGCAGGCGGTTTTCGGCACTGATTAATTTGGCCTGGGCCTGCTGGAAGGTTACCCGGCGGTTTTCCAGATCGGTGAGCGACTTCAGCCCCTGCTCGTACAGCTCCTCCATGCGCTCGTACTGGTTGCGGGCCACTTCGGTATTCAACCGGGTGGCCTCCAGGTCCATGCTGTCGCTGGCCACCTTCAGGCGGGCCTGTTGCAGTTTGTTGCGGGCCTGTTCGGTGCGCAGGCGGCCCGATTCGCGCAGGGCTTCCATCTGGTTGGCCAGGGCATCGATCTTGGATTGGTAGGACTGCAGCGACATTTCCTTGGCCATCACCTGGGAGCGGGTGCGGTCCAGCAGGCTGGTGTCGAAGTAGGCGTCCTTGGTTTCGGCCAGGCGCAGGATGGTATCCCCTTCCTCCACCAGGTCACCTTCGCGCACGTACCATTCCAGGATCTGGCCGCCGATGATGGTCTGCACCATCTGCGGCCGCTGGTTGGGTTGCAGGGCCGTTACCTGTCCGGTGGCCCGGATGTGTTGGGTCCAGGGCAGGAACAGGCTGATGAGGAACAGGATCGAGAAAATGGTCAACAGCCGCAACAGCACATTGCCCGACCGGCGGTTCTCTACCCTCCGCAGCGAGGGCAGGCAGTCGCGGTCCACGTGGCGGTTGACGGAATTGAATGAGATGTTGAGCATGGAGGGGTCAGTTGGTCAGGTCAGCGGCAACGCGGCCCTTTTCCAGGGTGATCATGCGGTCGCAAAGGGTGGCCAGGTATTTGTTGCTGCTGGCCGCGATGAGGGTCCAGGGGTGAGACCGGTCGAGGAGGAAGTCGATGATCTCGTGGCGCCCGTCCTGGTCGATCGCCTCAAAGGAGTGCTCGAGCAGCAACAGCCGGGGCCGGTCGGCAATGGCCCGCGCGAGCAACAGCCGTTGCACGATGCTGCGGGACAGTTTGTCGCCCGTGGGGTTCAGCTTGGTTTCGAAGCCCAGTGGCAGGTTCCGGATGGTGGAAGACAGGCCCAGGTTCTCCACGGCCCACTCCACGTTCTGGAAGGTGGCCCGCTCGCGCCCCATGGTAATGTTTTCCAGCACGGTGCCCTCGAAGAGCTCCCCTTGCTTGAAGCAGGTGCCAATGATGCTGTGCAGGGCCTCCAGCCCCAGGTTGTTGCGGGGCAGTCCATTGTAGGACAGCGATCCTTTGCGGATGTCGTACAGTCCGGCGATGAGGTAGAGCAAGGTGCTCTTGCCGGATCCGCTGGGACCAGTGATCATTACCCGCTCGCCTGACTTGGCGTAGAATTCGAGTTGGTTCAGGATGGCCTCGGGGGCATTCGGGTATTTGAAGGTCACGTTTTCCAGGCGAATGGCCAGCCCGGCTTCGGACTGCATCAGCTCCACGGGCGACCCGTCGGTCTTGTTATCGAGCTCGAGGTCGGTCACCTGGCCGATCTTTTCCAGGCCGGTGAGCACGTCGTAAATCGTCTCCAGCGAGAGGATGAGTTTTTCGACCGAAGCCATGACGAAAAGAATAATGATCTCCGCGGCCACGAACTGTCCGATGTTCATCCTTTCCTGCATCACCAGCAAGCCCCCGATGGCCAGCAGTCCCAGGGCCACGATGACCTTGAACACCACCAGCAGGCCGTACTGGCGGATTAGGATGTTGAAGTGGCTTTCCCGGGCATCCAGGTAGTCGTCGACGTGGCGATCCATGCGCTGCAGGGCCATGTTGGACTTCCCCGCCATTTTGAAGCTGCTGGCGGTACGGGCCAGCTCCTCCAGCCAGTGCACGGCGGCGTATTTGTGCTTGGATTCCTGCAGGCTGGTAGCCAGCCCCCGGCGGGCGGTGAAGACGAAAATGAGGGTCACCAGTCCTACCAGGATGATGCCGAAGAGGATGAAGAAGGGGTGGTACACCGACAGGAGCATCAGGCCAAAGACCACCTGCAAACTCGCCACCGAGAAGTCGATCAGGATCTTCGACAGCCCCTTCTGGACGGTCAGCACGTCAAAGAAGCGGTTCATCAGTTCCGGCCCGTAGTAGTTGTAAATCACATCCGTCCGGACCCGCGGGATGCGGTAGGCAAATTCAAAGGCGGCCCGACTGAAGATCTTTTGCTGCAGGTTTTCCACTACCCGCATCTGCTGGATCTGCAGTACGCCGATAGCTGCAATGCCGAAGACCACCAGGCAGACCAGCACCAACCACGCCGAACTGGGGCGCCCCCCCATGATGAGGTTGACGATGGCCTGGATGCCCAGGGGCAGCGACAGGTTGACCAAACCGGCGAACAGGGCGTATACCCAGACGTTGCGGACCTCCCGCCGGTCGGGCTTGAGCAGGCGCCAGAAGCGCTCTAGCGGAGAAAGATCAGATTGAGTAACGGCCATAAAAGAAGTCAACTAATGGTTTTGAAGGCCAGGTGGGTGAAAAAACAGACGACGGCGTCTTCGCCATCCCGCGGCGCATCGGTGATCCGGGGCAGATGGTGACTGAAGTGCCGCTGCAGATGCCCGCCCTCGATGATGGTGGTCACCAGCATGTGTGGGTAGGCAAATGTTGGGTTTACCTCCCTGATGATACCGCTCACCCGCTCCACCAGTTGCTTATAGTACTGAAAAGCACCCTGGCGGTTGTCCTCATCCACGGCGCGGGTGAGGTAAACCTTCAGGCTTTCCGCAACCACGATACGGTTGAGTTTTACCTCATTGACGTGGGAAAAGTCGCTGTCTTCAGCTACGGTTTCCGTAAGCAACCGGATCGCCCGCCGCAGTCGGTCTTCGGCGGTGGGCAAGCCGGCCAGGGCGGCCGTCAACCGGTGGTCCATCCATCCCCAGTACCACATAACCAGGTACAGCAGCAGTTTGTGCTTGTTCTCGAAGTAACGGTAAACCGATGCCTCGGTGGTCCCCACCCTGACGGCCAGCTTGCGGAAGGTGAATTGTTCCAGCCCGATTTCGTCAACCAGGTCAATGGCCCCGGCCACGATCCGCTTTCCCAGCTTACTGGTTTCGGGATCCTTGAGGTACAGCGAGGGACAAACCGCAATGACTAAAGGGGTAATTGTAACATCCATAAACCGGCAAAGTGATAGCATTACTATTGTGCCGGCCACCTAACTATTGAAGGAAAAAAATTGTTGCGCCCGGCTGAGAATATCTCAGGATTGAGGGATTATAACCCCCTCAGCAAGTCCTGCTGCAGGTCGGTCACGGCCTCCAGGCCTACGCTCATGCGCACCAGGCCGTCGGAGATACCCACCGCGGACCGTTCCTCACGGCTCAGTTTGCTGTGGGTGGTAGTGGCCGGATGGGTAAGGATGGTGCGGGTATCCCCCAGGTTGCTGCTGCGGGTACACAATTGTACGCTGTTCAGCAGGCGGCGGGCGGCGGCTTCCCCTCCGGTCAACTCAAAAGTCACAATCCCTCCGCCGGCCGTCATCTGCCGCTTGGCCAGGTCGTACTGGGGGTGGCTCTCCAGGTGGGGGTAATGCACGCGGGCGATACCCCGCTGTTCCCCCAGCCAGCGGGCGAGGGTGAGCGCCGACTGGCAGTGGGCGGCCATCCGAACGTGCAGGGTTTCCAGGCTTTTGGAAATGACCCAGGCGTTAAAGGGCGACATGGCCGGTCCGGTGTGGCGGCAGAAGAAGGTCACCTGCTCCATGATGTCCGCCCGCCCGAGCAGCAAGCCGCCCAGCACCCGTCCCTGCCCGTCCATCCATTTGGTGGCCGAGTGGGTAACCAGATCCGCGCCGTAGTCCCCCGGCCGCTGCAGGTAGGGCGTAGCGAAGCAGTTGTCGACGATGAAGGTGAGGTTATGGGCCCGGCAGAATTCCCCGGCCCGCTCCAGGTCAACCAGTTGCAGGCCCGGATTCGAGGGGGTTTCGGTAACGAACAATTTGGATTCCGGCCGTACGGCCGCGGGCCAGCTGTCGGGCTGGTCCGGTTCCACGTAGGTGAAGGTCACCCCCCACTTGGGCAGAATCTGGGTAAGGATCTGGTGGGTGCTGCCGAATACGGCCCGGGTGGCAACGATGTGGTCGCCCTGTTCCACCAGGGCGGCAAGGCTGGCAAAGACCGCTCCCATGCCGGAGGCGGTGGCAAAGCCGGCCTCCATCCCCTCCAGGGCACAGGCCTTGGCGATGAGTTCATCAACGTTGGGGTTGTTGTAGCGGCTGTAGATGATGCCTTCCCCGTTGCCGGCGAAGGTTTCGGCCATGGATTCCGCGGACGAAAAGGTGAAACTGCTGGTCAGAAACAGGGGCGCGGAGTGCTCCCGGTACTGGGTTGCCGCCAATTGCCCGCGGATGGCGCGGGTTTCGGGTTGCTGCTCTTCATTCATCCGCAATAATACTACATCTTCCGCGTGGCCACCACCGCGTAGCTGTCCAGGGCCGTCCCCGTCAACTCGTCGTCGGAGGGTTCACCGTTCAGGTTCAGGTATACGTCGGTCATGTACTCGCTGGAATAAAACAGGATCTTGAGCCCCCCTTCGGTGGGTTCCACGGAGCGCAGGGTGGTTTCCCGGCCATTGCTCAGGAACTTGCCCGACAGTCCGTCCGGCCCACCCTCCAGGATCATGGATCCGGTAACCGTTCCCGCCGGCGTATCTCTCACAACAACGTCCCACTCCCCGGCGTAGGTGGGGGCCTCCACTTCGGCGGCGGGCGGGGTGGTCGAGTCCGCCGCGGTGCGGGGGGAGGAACAGGCGGCCAGGGTTACGACCACGAGGGCAAAAAACAGCTTACGCATCGGATGGTATTTTAGGCTTCCAAATTAACCCGCCCGCCGGATACGGACCGGAAAAAGAAAACGGCCCTCCTACCTGGCAAAAGCGACGTCCATGGCCGCGCAGATTTTGGTTACCGCCTCCTCCAGGTCCTCCGGAGTGTGCGCGCTGCTGACGAAGCCGACCTCGTAGCCGCTGGGGCCCAGGTAGACGCCGGTCTGCAACAACTCGTGATGGATCACCTTGAAGTACTCCATGTTGGCGGGGTCGATCTGGTCGGCCCGCTCGATGCGTTCCGTGCCGAAGGCCAGCCAGAAGATGGAGCCGATGTGGGGGACGTGCAGGGGGTAACCCCGCTCCCGTGCGTAGTCCTCCAGGGCGGTGGCCATCTCGTGGGTACGGGCTTCCAGCCTGGTATAAAAGTCGGGTTCGAGGCACTGCTCCAGCGCGGCCAGGCCGGCGGCCATGGCTACCGGGTTGGCGGACAAGGTGCCCGCCTGGTACACCGGCCCCACGGGGGCAATATGGTCCATGATCTCCTTGCTCGCCCCGTACGCTCCTACCGGGAACCCACCACCGATCACCTTGCCGAAGGTGATGATGTCGGGCTGTACGTCGTAGTAGCCGGCCGCGCCCTCGAAGCCCACCCGGAAACCGCTGATCACCTCGTCGAAGATGAGCAGCACTCCATATTTATGGGCCACCGCCCGGAGGTCCTCAAGCCAAGATTTGTCCTGGATCAGCAGCCCGTTGTTCGCGGGTACCGGCTCCACAATGATGCAGGCCACCTGGCCGGCCTGTTCAGTGAGCGTCTGCTCCAGCAGCTCGCGGTTGCCAAGGGGAAGGACGAGGGTATCCCGGGCTACGGACTCCGGTACGCCGGCCGAGGAACTGGTGCCGAAAGTGACGAGTCCCGATCCGGCCTTCACCAACAACTGGTCGACGTGACCGTGGTAGCAACCCTCAAACTTGATGATCCGGGTCTTGCCGGTCACCCCGCGGGCCAGGCGCAGGGCCGACATCACCGCTTCGGTGCCCGAGCTTACGAAACGGATGCGCTCGACGTACCGGTGGTTCTCCAGGATAAGTTTCCCGAGCCGGTTGCCCATTTCGGTCGGGGTGCCGAAGCTCGTCCCCCGACGGACGGTCTCGATGACCCGCTCCCGGATGTGGGCGTTGTCGTGGCCGTGGATGAGGGGGCCCCAGGAACAGCAGAAATCGAGAAAACGGTTCCCGTCCACGTCGGTCATATGGCTACCGTGCCCCTCGCGAATGAACAGCGGTGGCCCGCTCACGCTGCGGAAGGCCCGGACCGGAGAGTTCACTCCGCCGGGAAAATACTCCTGGGCTTCTTCGAATAGACGGGCTGAGGTTTCGCGGGGGATACGCTGTTCAAATTTCATGGGGATCGAAAATTTTTGCAATGTTACTGCCCGTGGGCGGGGCGGCCGTCGGAATCACGTCAAGATCCCGGCACCTGCCCCCCCGGAGCCCGGATTGTCATTTTAATTGCGACCTTGCGCACCACCGGGCAGCCTAACATACTGTACCCCACCCGAAAAGCGTTCCTTTCGGCCGGCTCACCCCGGGCTCCTAACTACCTCAGTTTATCTTTTTCGTTTTATGCCCTTTCGTCATATTCTATTGGTTGAGGACAACGAAACCGAAGCCCGGCTGGCGCAGCGTTTACTGCGCAAGATCGATCCGGACATTCGGGTAACCCACCTCCACCACGGTGACCATTTTCTGAAGTACTGCGCCCAGCACCCGCTGGACGACGTACACCTGGCGATCATGGACCTCCACATGCCCCTGCGCGGCGGCATTGCCGTGCTGGAGAACCTGAGGTCGCGGCAGGTACGCCCCCCCTTCCCTATCCTGATCTTTTCGTCTTCCGAGTGTTCCGAAGAGGTGCAGCGGGTGTACGAGCTGGGGGCATCGGCCTTCGTCACCAAGCCTTCGGATAACGTGGCCTACCGCCAGGCCCTGCAGAACATCGTCAATTTTTGGCTTTCCACCAATCGGTTGCGGTAATCATCGTCACGGCAGTGTCGCTTGACGCTGGACTATCGGCTACAACCGGGCGGTACGCTATATTACGCCCGCCGATCAGGCCAGCCTTCGAGTAAACGATCAGATGCAGGGACTTTGGAAACGACTTTCTACCGCGGTGATTTTTGTGATCATCATGATTGCCGGAATGTACACCGGTCCCTACACCTTTAACCTGCTCTTTCTGGTCATCACGGGAGGTTGCCTCTACGAGTTTTTCGGCATGACCCTGGACCGGCACACCCGCCGCGACCGGGTGCGCAAGGCCTTCGGCGTGGCCGTCGGGCTGCTCCCCTTTGTGTTGATCAGCTTTTTCTCCCTCGGCTACGTCAGCGACCCGGCCAGCTTCATCCAGGTGTCGAGCCTGCTGTTCGCTCCCTTCATTTTCACCATTTTCATTTACGAGCTCTACAGTAACAGCCGGGAACCCTTCGTCAACATCGCCTACATCATCCTGGGGTTGTTCTACATTGGTATTCCCTTCGCCCTGGTGGAATTTATCGCCTTCGACGGTGAGACCTTTTACTACCGCATCGTCTTCGGCCTGCTGCTGCTTACCTGGGTCAACGATACCGGCGCCTACCTGGTGGGCAGCCGCTTCGGCAAGACGCCCCTGTTCCCCCGCATTTCCCCCAACAAAACCTGGGAGGGGTCCGTCGGCGGAGCGGTAACCTGCATCCTGTTCGGCTACTTACTCCACCTCGTTTTCGACGAGATCAACCTCATTCAGTGGCTCGTCCTGGCGGCCATCGTCGCCGTTTTCGGCGGCATTGGCGACCTTGTCGAGAGCATGCTCAAACGCAGCGTGGGCGTGAAGGACAGCGGCGATTTACTGCCCGGTCACGGGGGGCTTCTCGACCGCTTCGACGCCTTCATCTTCGTCATTCCCTTCGCGGCGGCCTACATCCTCTACCTGCGCTAGACCTGCCGGGCGGCGGCGCGCGGGTGCCGTGGATGACCCCATGATGCCGACTCCCCATCACCAGGGTAGATCGACTGCATTGAAGCCCTGAAGCAGCGTCGCTCACAGAATATTATACTGTTATTTTTGACATTCAAGAAATAACCCCTAACTACAGGGTCGTACCTCACCAAACGACACTGTATGGAACCTTTCATTGCCATGATCGTCGCCTTTGGCGGCAACTTCGCCCCCCGCGGCTGGGCTTTTTGTGATGGCCAAATACTCGCCATCGCCCAAAATCAGGCGTTGTTCTCCCTGATCGGCACCACTTATGGTGGAGATGGGAGAAGCACCTTCGGCCTCCCAGATCTCCGCGGGCGGTCGATCGTCCACCCGGGCAGCGGGGCGGGATTATCCCCAATTAGGTGGGGCGAGAAGGGGGGGCTGGAATCCATGACCCTCACTCAGAACCAGATGCCGCCCCACAGCCACCTGGCCACCCTGCAATTGGGGCAGGGCGTAGGTACCTCCGCCAACGGCAATGACCAGTACCTGGCCTTCAACGCCGCCGGGGAAACGCCCTTCACCTCTTCCCCACCCACGGGATCGGCCGCACTGGGCAGCCAAACGGTTTCCGTAGGGTCTGCCGGCGGCGGCCAGCCGATACCGGTGCGCTCGCCCTATCAGGGCATCCACTACATCATTGCCCTGACCGGCATCTTCCCCTCCCGCAGCTAAACCCTCCCATGCCCCTGCTCATCCTCCTTCTGTCGATTGGTTGGTCGGTGCACGCCGGTGCCCAGGAGATCACCTTCTCCTCCGACTGCTACACGGGTACCTTTACCCTGGCGGCTTCCGTCAACGGTCGTAACCAATTCGTGGACGACGACGGGGACCCAAATACCAATCCCAGCCTCCGGATCGCCTACAACCCCTCGGCTGCCCGCTGGGAAGTGCAGGACGTGAATGACCCCTCTTCCGTGTTTTACGCCACCGAAGAAAACAGCTTCTTCCCCAATCCGCCCGACAGCGAATCCGCGACGTGGAGCGGCATGAGCGGATGCACCGGCACCGCCACCCTGACCGGCACCGGCACCCAGTCCACCGCGGGCGAGGGCGATGCCTGCGCCGGCGAAGGCGGCGACGACGACAACGACGGCATCTGCAACGACAATGACCAATGCCCGGGCTTCGACGACAACCTCGACCCGGATGGCGACGGGATCGCGAGTGGGTGCGACCCCTCCCCTGCTGTTTTTGACGGAGTAAGCGTTGCCTCGGCCTGCTTCGGCAGTTCCTCCCCCCTGAATTTCGTACGCACGGGAATGGACACCACCGGCCGGTACGTGTATACCGATGGGCCCCGGAACCTGGAAATTGCCTTCAACCCCGCTTCCGGTGAATGGGAGTTGCGCGACCGGGACTCTGTCAGCGCCCAGGTGTACTACTCCAATCCGCTGCCCTCCACCCCGAATCCGCCAGCCACGGTTTTGCAGGAGTGGACAACCGGCATCTGTTCCGACCCGGCAACCGTAAGTGGCAGCCGTTCCCAAACCGTCGTGCCCGAAATCACCTGCCCGACTGCCACCGTCGAACTGTTCGTGGAGGAGGATTGCCTTACCAGTTTTCCCGACCTGATCACCACGGTAACCACCAACCTGGAGAATGCGACCATCACCCAATCCACTCCTGCGGGCACTGCAGTATCCCCGTCCGTGGGGATGCAGGTGACCCTGGTGGCCGAGGATTCCGGGGGTAACAGGGCAACCTGCTCCGTCACGGTGGTGGTAAGGGATACCCTGGCTCCGGTGCTGGCGTGCCGCCGCGACACCATCTACCTCAATGCCGAGGGCGTTGCGGAATTTGCGATTGGCGACCTGGCAACGGTAACGGCCGACAACTGCCCACCCGACGAGGTCATCCCCAATCCGACCCGCTTCTACACCCGGGAGGATACGGGGCTGATAACGAGCGTAGAGGTGCGGACGGACACGGCCGGAAACTCAGCCTCCTGCACGGTGGAGCTCGTCGTACTCGACACTACCTCCACCACCGCCAACCGATACTGGCGGACCCCGGACGACCCGCTGCTCCAGGTATTTCCCAATCCGAACCCGGGCCGATTTATGGTGCTCCATCCGGCCGCCACCGTTCTCCAGATCCATGACGCCACCGGACGGCGCGTGTGGTCGGTGCCCGGACCGACGGGACCTGGGCCCGAACGGCAAACCGAAGTCTCCGTTTCCCTGCCCCCCGGCATTTATCTCCTGACGGCCCTCGGCGCAGAGCGGGGTTGGCACAAATGGTTCACGATAAACCACCGACCGTGATGTACAGAAGAACCTTTATTGGCCGCGGCACCCTCCTGTTGTTCGGGCTATCCGCCTGCCCCGCCCTGGGAGCTGCCCCCAGCCCCTCCCCGGCACCCAGGCGCAGGCGCTACGCCACCTACCTCGCGGAATTCGAGCGGCAGCTGCGGGAAAATATGCTGCCGGGAACCCCGGAGGCGGTAATCAGAAACCTGTGCACGCCGATCGGGGGTTACCATTATCCATCTCCGGGGAAGGTCACCTACTACTGCTCGTCGGGGGAAGAGGTTATCCTGCAGCGACGAGGCGACCAAATTATCGCCCACATCAATTAATCCCTCCAGATGAACCGCACCCGCGCGTGGTGGAACGGACTTGAACCCCAGTGGCGGCAAGCCTTTCGGGAAGCCTTCTTCAGCCGCCCCTCCCCTTCCTTTTCGCCCTCCGAAGAAGAACTGCATCAACTGTTGCATACCCAGGTGCTGAGGTTAGCCGGGCCGGGGGCTCCCTACTCCAACCTGAGCATTGCCCTGACCAACCTCAGCGGCGTGGTAGCCCTCAGGGATCTGACCTACCTCAGCGTCACCGACTGCCATATCACCACCCTGGAAGAGTTGCACGGCCACCACCAGCTGCGCAGCCTGTTCGTCCAAGACAACCGCCTCACCTCCCTGAAGGGTATTGAAAGCTGCACCGGACTACAGGAACTTTACGCCCAGAACAATGCCTTGTCGTCGGTTGCGCCACTGCGTTCACTAACCCGGCTACATACACTTTACGTCTCGGGCAATGCCCTGACCAACCTGGACGGGTTGACGCCCCACCACGGAGAGGTGATGCGCGACTGCTTTGTGTTGCCAAACGCCGGACTCCCCAACCGGGAAATCATTCGTCTCCAGCAGGAAATTGGCTTGATTCCGCGGCGGGGCTAGGGGCGATAACCCTCTCTCATCCCGGAGTATTCAAGCTACCTGCTGTTTGCTGCCATTTGCGGCTGAGCAGCAGAAATAGGACGCCACACAGCAACCAGGCCGGCAGGGTCACGAAAGACAGGAATACGTCGAACTGCCAGGAAATGAAGTAGAACAGTCCGAAGCTGATCGCCCACGCCCAGAACACGGCGGGGTTGAAACCCAGTCCGCGGCGCTCGGCGTAATCCTCCACCACCCCCGTGCGCCGCGCAAAGAAGTGCTGAAAGACGATCACCGCCCCGACGGGCGCAAGGATGAAGCCGTAGAGGGCGACGAAGTCGAGCAGCTTCATCGCGAAGGCGGGAAACAATCCGGCGACGGTGGCCACCGTACCGGCCAGGATGGTAACCCAGAAGGTGGAAAAGCGGGGCAGTACGGCCTGGAATGCCAGTCCAGCCCGGTAGATCGTGGGGTTGGCGGTGGTCCAGCCGGCGAGCACCACGGCGATGATGCCGAAAACGCCGATGGCGTTGAAGGCCAGGGGGCCCGGGGCTACCGTGGGGGCCAGCCCCTCGGTCAGGAACGCCTGGGCCTCGGGGGTACGCAGGTAGACCGCGTAGAGCAGGGCCGCGGCAATCCAGGCCATGTAATGGCCGACGTACATTCCGGCGGCGGTGGTCCATCCCGCAGTGGCGCGGCGGGCGAAGCGGAAGACGCTAAGGTCCGACATGCCGATGTGCATGGCGGCGTTAGCGAACCACGACCAGATGACCACGTGCCAGAAGGTGTACTTGATCTGTCCGGGGAAGGGCTCGGAACCCTCACCCCAAATCGCCCAGAATTCACCCAGGCTCCCCACCCCAAGCTGTCTGAGGGCCACAACTCCGCAGGCCAGGAACGCCAACACGATGACGGGCGACATGAAGTTGGCGGCGCGGGCCACCGTATCGTAACCCCGGGCGGCCACCAGGGAGATCACCGCCCCGATGAGGATCACCACCACGATGTACGTCCCGCTGGTGGGCAGGGTGTCGGTGAGCTGGGGCATTTCCATATTCAGGGGGATGCCCACCGCCGTGGCCGAAACCGTGATCATGGCCCCGGCGAGAAAACAGAAAAGGATGCCGTTGGCCACGTTGTAGTAGCGCACCAGCTTGCGGCCGCAGATCTTTTCCAGCTGGTAGTACAGCGTCAGGCGGTACTTCACCGCGATCTCGGCGGTGAGGAAGCGCCAGCTGAGGACCGCCAGGAAGTTGCCCAGCAGCAAGCCGATGATGAGGTCGAAGGCACTCACCCCCGCGGTAAGGAAGAGGGGACCAATGACGAACTCCGTACCCGCGGCGTGCTCGCCGGCGTACATGCCCAGGAAGCTACCCCACCCCTTCCAGCGGCCGGCCGGCACCGGCTCGCGCTCGTACTCCCCGCCGCCGGCGATTTCCTGGATGATTTCTTCCTCGGTGACTTGTTGCAGCATGATCGGGATAAGGTTACTGGCCGGGAGCGCCTCAGGCGCCGGCTTCTTTGATGATGAAAGGTTGGTGCTTTTTCAGCCCGTAATTTTTCTCCAGGAAGCGGGAATTCAGCCCCCGGTCGGAAATACTGATGGCCGCGCCCAGGGCGGAGCCCAGGCTGCTGTCGGTGGTACGCAACTCCAGCTCCCGAAAGTGGTGGGAGATCAATTGCAGGAATACCTCGTTGTCGCTGAAGCCCCCATCGATGAAGATCGTCCGCAGGGGGGTATCGCCGATGGCCGCGCGGATGCTGTCCACCTGCAGGTCAACCAACTCCACCATCAGCTGGTGGTAGGCATAATCAAAGCTTTCCGTTGAGATGGTGGTAGTCGCAGGGTTGCCGGGGTACGCCAGGTATTCCAGGTGGAACCAGGGGCGGTAACCGGCCATGATTTCCGCATAAATCGCAGGGTCAAACCGAACGGCGCGGTGGCGCTCGGGATCGACGCCGAAGTGGTCCGTGAGGTAACCTACCTGCTGGCGGTATTCCTGTCCGAGGAACAGCCGGGCGGCTCGGACCGGGCGGCCATCGATGCGCATGTAATTGATGCAGTCGCCCTCGAGATCCTCCACGGACAACGCACCTTGCGCGAAAGGATTAAGGGTAATACTCCAGGTACCGGTGGATACCAGGACGAAAGGATCCGCTGCGCTGCGGATGTAGGGCAGCAGGGCGGCGGAACTGTCGTGAATGCCCACTCCGATGCGGAGGCGGCGGCCGCCGTAGTTCATATTGATGCTCGTCTCGGTGGAGACGATGGGCGGCAAAAGGCGGTGCAGCTCCTCGGCGTGGACCCAGTCGTGATAGTCGCCGCGGCGGTAATCCCACAGCGCCGTGTGGCAGCCGATGCTGGTGTACTCACTGATGGGAATGCCGGTGAACACGTAGCTCAGGTACTGCGGCAGGTGGAGGCTGTAGCGGATGCGGCGCAATGCTTCCGGGCGGCGATGCTTGAGCCAGTACAGCTGCATCCCGGAATTGAGGAGGCCGGAGGGCGGGGAGCCGGTGGCCGCGGTGAACTCCGGCTCCGGACCGTATCGATCGTAAAACTCACGGGCCAGTTCGGGGTCACAGGGTTTGGTGTAGTTGTAGAGGGGGGTGACGACCTCTCCGTCGGCGTCCAGGTGGACCAGGCTGGCGCCGTAGGAGGAGAAGTTGATGGAATGGATGTCGAAGTTCCGGGCCGTGAGGATGCGATCGAATACTTCCCGCAGCCAGGCCCGCAGGGCGGACAGGTCCTCCGTGGGGTAGCCGTCTTCGTCGGTGGTTTCGGGCAGGCGGATGTATTCCCGGTGTACTTCGCGGTAGTGGTCGTCGAAGAGGAAGAACTTCTTGTTCGTCCGGCCAATGTCGAATACGGCGGTGACCCTCGGTTGCTCCATGCTACAGCCCGGTTGCTACGGTATGCTTGCCCCGCTCCCTTACCAGTTCGCGGCGTACATCCAGCTGCCGGTAGGCCCCCAGGGGATGCAGGGCACCCCCGCGGCTGAGGCGGGCGCGCTCCACCAGCGGCCGTACGTCGGTGCGGAAGGCGTTCTGCAGTATTTCCTGACAGCGCACGACGTCGTGGTCGCCCTGGGCGGTGGCCAGCTCATCCTGGTCCACGAGCAGGGCCCTGGCGTAGGCAAGTTGAATGGCCTCCAGCGACTGCAGGAGGTCCTCCAGGGGATCCTTGACGTTGTGACTGGCGTCGATCATCCACGCCAGATCGGGATTCTGGGGGTTGTTCCGCATGCCGTAGACCAGCTCATTGAAGATGAGGAACAGGGCGTAGGGTTTGACGCTGCCGACGGTCAGGTCGTCGTCGCCGTACTTGCTGTCGTTGAAGTGGAAGCCGCCCAGTTTACCCTTCAGCATCAGGGTGGAGACGATCTGTTCGATGTTGGTATTCGGCAGGTGGTGCCCCAGATCCACCAGGGTAAAGGCGCGGTCGCCACAGGCGTTCGCCAGCAGGAAGGAAGTGCCCCAGTCCTGGATGACGGTGCTGTAGAAGTTGGGCTCGTAGGGCTTGTATTCGATGAACAGCTTCCAGTCGGCCGGCAGGCCGGCGTAGATCTGCCGCAGGCTGTCCTCCGTCTGCACCAGATTCCGCTGGAAATTACGTTGGCCGGGAAAGTTGGTGCCGTCGGCCAGCCAGACCGTCAGGCTTTTGGATCCGAGCTTCTCGCCGATCTCCACCACCCGGAGGTTGTGCTCGATGGCCTGTTGGCGCGCGCCTTCGTCGGTGGCACTCAGGCTCCCGTGACGGTAGCTGTGGACCGCTCCGGGCTGGTCCTGAAAGGTGTTGGAGTTAATGGCGTCAAACGCCAGGCCAAGCTCGGCGGCGTGTTCCCGGACGGCGGCGTAGTCGGTGGGCGTATCCCAGGGGATGTGCAGGGAAACGGCACCCGCCGTCTGGGTCAGGGCGTGGAGGATGCCCACGTCGTCCAGCTTCTGCTCCAGGGTGCCGGGCTCCCCGTGGAAGGAAAATCGACCAAAGCGGGTGCCCCCGGCGCCGAGCGCCCAACTGGGAATGGCGACCTGGAATTTACTGAGTGCGTCCACGACGGGCTCCACCGCCACCCCCGCCTCGGAGAGCTTGTCCGAGAGGTGATTGTAGTCTGATTCGTGGCGCCGCAGTCCGGGCTCATTGGCCGAAAGGAGCTGGTCTTTGGTGAGTTGCATGATCTGAAATTTACGGTACGGTGGGTAAGTAGGGTCAGCGCACGAAGGCGTTGGCCATTCCCCCGTCGACGTTGAGGATGTTGCCGGTGGACTTTTCCAGGATGGTGAAGGCAAACACGCCGTCGGCAATGTCTTCCGGGCGAATGATCTGGTTGAGCAAATTGCGCTTGGCGTAGTGGGCCGGCAGCTCCTCCACGGTGATGCCGTAGGCTTTGGCCCGGCCCTCGGCCCAGGCGCCCTCCCAGATCTTGCTGCCAATGATAACTCCATCGGGGTTTACGGTATTGACCCGGATGCGGTCACCGGCCAGCTCGGCGGCCAGCAGGCGGGCCATGTGCTGCTGGGCGGCCTTGGCGGTACCGTAGGCCACGTTGTTGGGCCCCGAAACCAGCCCGTTCTTGCTGGCGATGGGGATGAAGTCGCCCCCCAGCCCCTGCTGCCGCATGATGGCGGCCGCCGTACGGGCGAGGGAGAATTGCCCCTTCACCAGGACGTTCTGCAGGAGGTTCCAGTCCGCGTCGGTGGTATCCTCCAGGGGCTTGGAGATGGCCAGGCCGGCGCTGTGCACCACGATGTCCACCCCACCGAATGCCAGACAGGCCTCGGAAAAGGCTGCGGCAATAGAGTCCGGGTCGGTGACGTCGCATACCGCGTAGGCCGCGGTGTCAGCGGGGTAGGTTGCCAGGGCTTCCCGGAGCCGGTCTTCGGCAATATCGGTGAGCACGACCACGGCCCCTTCCGCGGCCAGTTTGTCCGCAATGGCCTTGCCAATGCCGCCGCCGGCACCGGTGACGAGGGCCACCCTGCGGGAAAGGGGTTTCTCCTTTGGCATCCGTTGCAGCTTGGCTTCCTCCAGCAGCCAGTACTCGATGTCGAAGGCTTCCTGCCGGGGCAGGGAGGTGTACGCACTGATGGCTTCGGCGCCCCGCATCACGTTGATGGCGTTGACATAAAACTCGCTGGCTACCCGGGCGGTCTGCTTGTTCTTGGCAAAGGTGAACATGCCTACTCCGGGGTAGATGATCACTACCGGGTTGGGGTCGCGCATGGCCGGACTGTTGGCCCGCTTGTGGGTTTCGTAGTAGGTCTGGTATTCCTCGCGGTAGCGGGCGAAGGCCGGCCGCAGCTGGTCCATAATGGCTGCTGCATCCGTGAGGTCCTGCCGGGGCTCCAGATCGAGCACCAAGGGCTGGATCTTCGTCCTCAGGAAGTGGTCCGGGCAGCTGGTGCCCATGGGAGCCAGGCGTTCCAGGTCGTAACTGTTGATGAATTCGAGGATGGTATCGCTGTCGGCGAAGTGGCCTACCATCCGGTTTTCGGAGGAGGCCAGGCCCCGCAGCATCGGCATCAGGGCCGCGGCCTTACGGCGGCGTTCGGTGGACGGCAGGGCGGCTATTTTTTCGCCGCCAAAGACGCTCCCCTGCTCCTTCACCTTCCGCTCGATGTAGGCGGAGGCCTGCTCGATGACCTCCAAGCTGTTCAGATAGCATTCGTAGGAGGTATCGCCCCAGGTAAACAGCCCATGACTGCCCAGCACGATGCCCCGGATGCCGGGGTTTTCGGCCAGCGTCCGTTCGAGTTGCAGGCCCAGGTCGAAGCCCGGCCGCTGCCAGGGCACCCACCCCATGGTATCGCCCCAGATTTCCCGGGTGATCGCTTCGCTGTCTTCGGCGGCGGCCACGGCAATGAGGGCGTCCGGGTGGAGGTGATCGATGTGCTTGAAGGGCAGCAGGCCGTGCAGGGGGGTATCGATGGAGGGCGCGCGGCTGTCGAGGTCGTAGATGGCGTGGTTGAACAGCCCCACCATCCGGTCTTCGTCGTCCAGGCCGCGGTAGACCTTCTTCAAGTCGCGCAGCCGCCCGGTGTAGAGTCCGGCGATGCCGGCGCGGGTCAGGGTACCGATGTCGCCGCCCGAACCCTTGATCCACATAACCTCGACTTCCTGGTTGGTCAGGGGATCTTTTTCCATGGTCTTGCAGCTGGTATTGCCGCCCCCGTAATTGGTGATGCGCAGGTCGGCTCCCAGGATGTTGGAGCGGTAGAGGAAGAGGGCGACCTGGTCGTCGCCCAGCTTGGCGGCGGCCTCTTCGTCCCAGAGGTAATCCACGTGATCGAACTGGATGGCGGGTGTGTTCATGCTACAAGATGGCTGGTGAATATTGACCACCAAGGTAGGCCAGCCCCCCCGCCACCGTATCCTGTACTGTCCGGCAGAACATCCAATATATATTATTCCGCCATTCCCCGGAGGTGCGGGATGGAAACCGCCGCCGGGAATTATAACTTGCCACCGCCCCCGGCCTTCATTTCCGGCATGGCACCCGCGCCCGCGCCCAGAAACCGCAACAGCAGATGGCAGTAACCGACCATATTTCGATCACCGAGGAATCCCGGATCCCGAAGTACCAGCAGATCGTGAACGCGATCATCGACAACATCTCTTCCGGCAAGCTGGAGATCGATGACAAGATCCCCTCCATCAATGTGCTGAGTGAAACCTTTGACCTGTCGCGGGATACGGTAGAAAAAGCCTACAACATCCTGAAGGAGCGCAACATCATCACCTCGGTCAAGGGAAAGGGCTTCTACATCACCCGCACGAAGCTGCTGTCGAAGGTGAACGTCCTCTTCCTGGTCAACAAGCTGAGCACCTACAAGATGCGCATCTACAATGCCTTCGTGGAGCAGGTGGGCGGTATCGCCCATACCGACCTGTACATCTACCACTGTGACGAGTCGCTTTTCCTGAACCTGCTGTCGCGTAACCTGAATGCCTACGACTACTTCGTGATCATGCCCCACTTCAAGACGCCGGCGCTGCGCCACGTGAGCTTTACGGAGGAGGTGGTCCAGGCCATGGAACAGATCCCCAAGAACAAGCTGATCGTCATGGACAACAACCACTTCCAGTTGGCGGGCGACTACGCCGAGGTGTACCAGGATTTCGAAAACGACATTTACCAGGCCCTCAAATCAGGGCTGGAGAAAATCCGCCGCTACAAGCGGCTTATCCTGGTCTACCCGGAAGCTTCGGTATATCCCTACCCCAGGCGGATCCTGCACGGCTTCCGGAAATTCTGCGTGGAAAGCCAACTGCCCTTCGAGATCATCCAGGAAATTTACGAGGATACCATCCTGCGCCGGGGCGACCTCTTCATTACCATCGAGGAATCGGACCTCGTAAACCTGGTCAAGCAAATCCGCGACAAGGAGCTCCGGCTGGGCGACGACATCGGCATCATCTCCTACAACGAAACGCCCCTGAAGGACCTGCTGGGCATCACGGTCATCTCCACCGATTTTGCCACCATGGGGCGGACGGCCGCCGACCTGATCCTGAACAAGAAGATCAAGCGGATCAAGAACCCCTTTCGCCTGATCGAACGGGAATCCGTATAAAGCCCCCCGCCTGTATGAAACTAGCTGCCATCGACATCGGCTCCAACGCCGTCCGCCTGGAGATCGTCCAGGTATATGACCAGTCGCCCCTCGTCAGCTTCAAAAGCCTGGAGTACCTCCGGTTTCCGCTGCGCCTGGGGCAGGACGTGTTTACCGGCGGTACCATCACCCCGCCTACGGCCGCCCGCTTCACCAAACTGATGCAGACTTTCCAGCTGCTGGTAGAATTGTACGAGGTGAACGGCCTGTACGCCGCGGCCACCTCGGCCATGCGGGAGGCGGTCAACGGTCCTGAACTCCTCACCGCCGTCCGGGAGGCCAGTGGGGTAGACATCCAGATCCTGTCGGGAGAGGAAGAAGCCCGTATCCTGCACAAGGCCATCATCCCCTACCTGGGCAGCGGCCCGGCGGTACACGTTGACGTGGGCGGTGGCAGCACGGAAATCAATCTCTACGCCGGGCAGGAAGTGATCGCGGCCCGCTCCTTCCGCATCGGTTCGGTGCGCAAGCTCGCCGCCGCGGACCGCGCCGCCGTGTCTGCCGAAATGGGCGACTGGATCCGGAGCCGCCTGGACGGACGGGCGGGCGGGGTATTCGGCATTGGCACCGGCGGCAACATCGACCGGCTGTTCAAACTGTCTTCGCGGGCCGACAAGAACAGTATGTCGCTGGTCGAACTCCGCGCGCTACGCGCCTACGTCAAGACTTTCACCCTGGAACAGCGGCTGTCGATCCTGAAGCTTAACCCCGACCGGGCGGACGTGATCGTGCCGGCCTCCGAAATCTATATCCGCGTCCTGGAAGCCGCCGGTGCCGACACCCTGCTCGTGCCCCGGGTGGGCCTGAAGGACGGGATCGTCTGTGAGCTGTACGAGAAAACGACCCACCGCAGCCTGGAACAGATCGAGTACCTCTTCCCGGCCTGACCACCAATCCTCTACCCCATGATCCGCAAGGCGTTCAAGATGAAGGTGCATCCCGGCCGGGAAGCCGAGTACACCGACCGTCACAACCCCATCTGGTCCGATCTGGCGGACGTCCTCCACCTCCACGGCGCCCGGAACTACTCCATTTTCCTGGACGAAGAAACCGCCACCCTGTTCGCCTACGTGGAAATTGAGTCGGAAACCCGCTGGGCCGCCGTCGCCCAGACCGAGGTGTGCCGCCGGTGGTGGACCTATATGCAGGAACTGATGGAGACCAACCCCGACGGGAGCCCGAAAAGTGTGGACTTGCGGGAGGTGTTCCACCTGGAATAAGGAAATCCATGGGTCAGGCCCTGCTGCCCTGCCCTGGCTTTGACCGCATAAAAACGGGAAATCAAGGGTACTTCCGAAGATTTCAGTGTCGTATCGACAAATAATCAGTATACTTGACTTGCAATCGGTTTCACGTTCACGGGTGGTGTACGGCACAGTCATGCTTCACCCATGAGGGGGGTTATTCCCCGGGAACCGGTCCTGTGCTCCCAAGAAAACCCCCGGATAACCTTTCATACGCTTCATATAGATTGATTTTGGCCCCGCGCGGTAGCGCGGGGCTTTTTTCCGTCGGGGGCGGCGGCGCGCGGGTGCAGTATCTTTTCCTCAAATTCCTGCGATGCGGTACACGATGTTCCTTCTCTTGCTCTGTTTCTTCGGTGGACTGGCCATGGCCTCCCCGCCCGACACCACGGATTACGTTTCCCGGGTGAATCCCCTGATCGACACCCATAAGTCGCGGTGGTTCTACTTCAACTCCGCCAGCCGCCCCTTTGGCATGGTCAACCTAAGCCCGGACACCAACCTCAAGGGCAGCTGGGGCAGTGGCTACCTCTACGATTCCACCGTGGTCCGGGGCTTCAGCCACATTCACGGCTGGCAGATCTCGGGCATCCTGGTCATGCCGGCTACCGGCGAGGTACTGGGCCACCGCGGGCCGGACACCTACCTGTCGCCCTTCTCCCACGACACCGAGGTGGTCTACCCGGGCTACCATCGGATTCACCTCGACCGCTACGACGTCACCGCGGAGCTGACCAGCACCACGCGGGTGGGCTTTCACCGGTACACCTATGAGGGGGAGGACCAAGACCGCCACCTCTACTTTGATACCGGTGCCTTTCTGGCGCACGATTCTACCCTTTACTCGGAGGTACGGCGGTTGTCGGACCGCGAAATCGAGGGACTGGCCGTCATGGGCCCCACCAACCGTCGCCCCAAGCCCTTCACCGTTTACTTCGTGGCCCAGCTGGACCGTGACATGGTCGGGTTTGGTGGCTGGGAGGAAGGTAAAATGCTTACCGGCCAGCCCGCAGCAGTGGGCGGCAAGGACGCGGGCGCCTTCCTAAGCTTTCCCTCCGGTACCGATACCGTACAATTGAAAGTGGCCCTCTCCTACACCTCCCTGGACGGCGCGCGCCGCAACCTGGAAGCCGAGCTTTCCCACTGGGATTTTGAGCAGGTCGTCGCCGATTCCCGCGCCGAGTGGAACACCGAGCTGGGCAAGATCGACGTGACCGGGGGCACCGAACAGCAACAAGTGAAGTTTTACACCGACCTGTGGCACAGCCTGCTGGGGCGGCGCATCGTAAGCGACGTGGATGGCCACTACGCCGACAATACCGGCCCGGAAACCCGCATCCGCCGCGTGAAACTCGACGAAGAAGGGAACCCGCGGTTTCCGCACTACAACTTCGACGCCTGGTGGGGCAGTCACTGGTCGCTGGACATCCTCTGGGCCCTGGCTTATCCGGAGCGGCTGGACGGTTTCGGCAGCACCATGCAGGACATGTACGAGAACGGGGGCATGATTCCCCGCGGGCCTTCGGGCGGGAACTACACCTTCGTGATGATCGGCGACCCGGCGGTCTCCTTCTTCGCCGCCGCCATCAACCGGGGCGTGCACCGGGGCTATGACCTGGAGAAGGTCTACGCCGGCCTGCGCAAAAATGCCTTCCCCGGCGGGATCCGCGACAAGGCAGGGTACGAGCACTATACCCGACTGGGTGGCGGGATGGAATACTACGTCGAGCGGGGCTACGTACCGGAGGGGCTGCCCGGCAAGGGGTACCACAAGGACGGGGCTTCCATGACCTTGGAGTATGCCTACCAGGATTGGTGTCTGGCCCAGATCGCCCGCACCCTGGGCAAGGAGGAGGACTACGCCCTCTTCATGGAACGCTCCAAAAACTACCGCCACCTCTGGAACCCCGCCACCGGCTGGATGCACCCGCGGGAGATCGACGGCAGCTGGATGGCGGATTTCGCCCCCGTGGCGACCGCCGACCAGTTCAGTGCCCGGGGCTTTTGCGAGGCCAACTCGGCCATTTACAGCCATTACGTGCCCCACGACGTGCCGGCCCTGGCCGAGCTGTTCGGGGGCCGGGAGGCCTACATCGCCAGCCTGGAATCCAGCTTCGAAAAGCAGAGCAAGAACTGGCTGCAGGCCGACGACAAGAACCACGCCGTGAACTGGGTGGACTACGCCAACCAGCCCAGCACCGGTATGGCCCACCTCTTCAACAAGGTCGGCGCTCCCTGGCTCAGCCAGAAGTGGGTCCGCATCGTCAAGGATCGCTACGGGGAAACCACCCCCTACGGCGGCTACCACGGTGACGAGGACCAGGGGCAGATGGGTGCCCTGGGCGCCTTGATGGCTATCGGTCTGTTCAGCGTCGACGGCAGTGCGGCCACCGAGCCTGGTTACGAGATCACCACTCCCCTCTTCGACGAGGTGGTAATCCAACTAAACCAGACCTACTACCCCGGGAAAACCTTCACCATCCGCACCGAAGGAAATCCTACCGACAACCTCTACATTCAGTCTGCCCGCCTCAACGGCCAGGACTGGAACAGCGTCGAGTTCTCCCACGAAACCTTTGCCCGCGGTGGCCTGCTGGAGTTGACGGTGGGCGCGGAGCCGAACCGGAGTTGGGGGGTGGAGTGATGGTGACTTTTTGGCAGACATCGGATGTTATTTTTGGGACATCCAAATGGTATTTTATTAAATAGAAGGGTTTTTCCCGGGATTTGGACGCAAACGCTCGTATATTGCCCAGTTTTTGTCCCGTCAAATTGTCAGACATCCGATGTCCGACAGGTGGGCAGGGTCCCAGCGTTCGAGGTGGCATCCCCCGGTGCACGGAACCAGCGTGCATCGCCGCAACTACCATACTTAACTTACTATCTATCATTTGTTTACCTGCCAAAAATATAGTGCGACCGGAAAGAGATAATGCGGTTCCCTTGCCCATAATTTCGCCTTCCGAACCATTCTTCCCCCACCCCAAATGATCCAACAACTGCTTCGGAAAAAATCGCTGGAACAACTCCAGCGGGGGAATCCGGAGAATCCTCGCTCAAGCGTTCCCTGGGAGTTTTCGACCTCACGATGTTGGGCATCGGTGCCATCATTGGCACCGGCATTTTTGTACTCACTGGTGAAGCGGCCGCCGGCACGGAACACGCGCTGGGCGCGGGACCGGCCCTCACTATTTCCTTCGTCATTACTGGTCTGGCGTGCCTGTTCGCGGCCCTCTGCTACGCGGAGTTTGCGTCCATGATTCCCGTTTCCGGCAGCGCGTATACCTATTCCTACAGCTCCTTTGGTGAAATTTTCGCCTGGATCATTGGCTGGGACTTAGTGCTGGAGTACGCCGTCGGTAACGTCGCCGTAGCCATTGGCTGGTCGGGCTACTTCAAGAACCTTCTCGACGGTTTTGGCCTGCACTTGCCGGGCTACCTCAGTGCGGCCACGGGAACAACCATGGTGCAATTGCCTTCCGGAATCTGGACTCCCCTAACCCCGGCGGTGGAAACTACCTACGCCCAGGTGTTGGGAACCCTGCCTACTGAAACGGCCCTGCTGAACCTTCCGGCTCTACTGATTACGCTGGCCATAAGCGGTTTGCTGTACGTAGGCATCCAGGAATCGGCCCGGGTGAACGCGGTACTGGTCATTTTAAAACTGGTTCTGGTGAGCCTCTTCCTATACTACGGTCTACCCCACTTTGCGCCCGCCACCCACTGGGAACCTTTTGCACCCAACGGCTGGAAGGGCATTATGTCGGGGGCCGCCCTGGTGTTTTTTGCCTACGTGGGCTTCGATGCCGTAAGTACTACCTCCGAAGAGGCAAAACGCCCGCAGCGCGACCTGCCGATTGCCATGATCGGAGCGCTTGTCGTTTGTACCCTGCTCTATATCGCGGTAGCCGCGGTCCTCACCGGCATGGCTCCGCTGAGTGTACTGGCTAACGAGAAGCCCGTGGCGGAAGCCCTGATATCGGTGGGTGAAACCAACATTGCCTTGCTTATCGCCATCGGGGTAACCCTGACCATGCCGACCGTTCTGCTGGTGATGCAACTCGGGCAGATCCGAATCATTTACACCATGAGCCGGGATGGATTGCTGAGCGATAAGCTTTCGCGGGTGAATGCCCGGTTTGCTACCCCAACCTTCGCTACGGTGGTCGTAGGTCTCTTCGTTGCGGTGCTTGCGGCCACGGTCGACATCAGCGTGGCGGCGGAACTGACCAACATTGGCACCCTCTTCGCCTTCGTCCTGGTGGCCATCGGGATCTGGATACTACGCGTCCGCCGGCCTGATGCCCCCCGCAAATTCCGCACCCCGGCCTACCAACTGGTCTGCTCACTGTGCGTGATCATCTGCCTGGGACTCATGCTCTCCTTGCCGTGGGTCACCTGGGTGCGTTTCCTGGCGTGGATGGGACTGGGCGTGGTCGTGTACTTCCTTTACGGGGTACGGCACAGCAACCTGAAACGGCCTGAGATTTTGTAGGCAGACATCGGATGTTGTCGGCCGGACATTCTGTCAGACATCCGATGTCTGACAGAATGTTTCGGACACTTTACCTACGTAACACGGAACCAAATGTCCTGCGTCAGGGCCTAATTACAGCACAAGGCCTGGTTTTTAGACCTTTGTCAAAATGTCAGACATCCGATGTCTGACAAGACGGCAGCCAGCTAATATCCGATGTCTGACAAAGAGGGACAGAAACCCTACCCGTTAAAATCCACCAGCTCAATATCAAACACCAGATCCGAATCCGGGCAGATCGAGCACTGTCCAAAACTGCAGCTGCCGCGGCTGCCGTAGCCCAGCTCGGAGGGGATCAGCAGACGGATCTTTCCGCCACGGCCGATCAGGGGAAGGCCCAGCTTCCAGCCCTCGATCAGGTTACTCAGGGGAAAGCTTACCGGGCCGTTGGCACTGCGGTCGAATACCCGCCCGTTGGTGACTGCCCCCACGTAGTTCACGGTCACGCCGCTGTTGACGGTGGGCTTCTCCGTGGAGCCCGGCGCGCTGATGTGGTACAGCAGCCCCGTATCGTCGAGTTCGGTGTAGGTGAAGGTGTCGGCAGCGGCGTAGGCGTCAACCGAAATAAGGCCCTCCTCGCAAACGGAGGGGGTGATCGGGTCGTCGTCCTTCAGGCAGCCCGAGGCCAGCACGGTGAAACAGAGGAAGGGGAGAAAAATACGGAATGACATATCAGAAATTTTGGGAAGCGCAAAGCTAGCACACGGCCCGTGACTGAAGGATGGCCCCGCCGACATTTAACCCGTCATGTATTCCCAGGCCGTCTGATAGGTGCCCTGCCGCTCCACGTAAGCCAGAAAACCGGCAAAGAAGGGATCGTTCCCGATGGTGGCACTGTCGCCGATCACCACCAGGTGCAGCTTGGCCCGGGTCAGCGCCACGTTCATGCGACGGTAGTCGTTGAGGAAGCCGATCTCGGCCCGGTGGTTGCTGCGCACCAGGGTGAGGTACACCACCGCCCGTTCGCGGCCCTGGAAGCCGTCAATGGTGTTGACCGTAATGTCCAGGTCGACCAGTTCCGCAACCTCCTCCAGCCGGTCCTCGGCCCGCACGGCCTGCTCGCGGTAGGGACTGATGACGGCCACCCGCGGCAGGGGGTATTCCGGCGGGATGCTGCCTTTCAATTGCAGCAGGTGCTCGATGAGGATGCCGATTTCGCCCTCGTTGTAGCGGCTCTTGAATTGGGGGTGCAGGCTTTCTTCGAAGCCGGTGCCGGCCGTATCGATGAAGACAACGCTCTCCGCCAGGCTTACCCCGGGCAGGGTGCGCTCGGCCACCCCGGGGGCGGCTATGAGTTTGCCGGCGTAGAAATACTCGTTGCTGAAGCCCATAATGCGCTCGTTCATCCGGTACTGGACGTCAAGCAGGGCGTTGCGCCCGTGGCGCTCCAGGGCCTTTTCCAGCAGGGTAATGCCGAAGCCACCCCGCTCGGCGTCCTTGCTCTTCACGGTGGGCGGCAGCTGGTAGGGGTCGCCGGCCAGTACGACGCGGTTGGCTTTGGTGATGGGGATCCAGGAGGCCGGCTCCAGGGCCTGGGCCGCCTCGTCGATGATGCAGGTCTTGAAGGTACGGTCACCCAGCACCGATGCCGCCGCGCCCACCAGGGTGCACACGATCACCTCGGCAGCGTCCAGCACGTACCCCAGCAGGTGGTCTTCCAATTGTCGGGCCCAACCGCTGAGGCGGCCGGCCTCCGCGAAGGCGAGTCCCTTGTCGCGCCCCCCGCGTATCCGTTTGGCCTTGCGGCGCAGCTCGGCCGCTTCGAGCCGCAGTTTCTTTACCTGCTTGGTGTCGGGGTGCTCGGCGATCTGCACTTCCAGGGTGTGGCGCATCACGTCATCCTCCACTCGGCTGATGTTGCCGGTACGCACCACCCGGATGCCGCGGGCCGCCATGCGCAGGGTGACCAGGTCGGCGGCGCTGTTGCTCGGCGCACAGAATAGCACGGTGGTTTCCGTCTTGATCAGCTCCCCGACCGCCGCGACCAGCGTAGTGGTCTTTCCCGTTCCCGGAGGGCCGTGGATCAGGCTGAGGTGGCTGGCGCCCAGGATTTCCCGGACGGCCGCGCGCTGGCTGTCGTTGAGTTCGGTGAGATGGGCTACCCGCTCGGCGGGCACGGGCTGGTACTCGGCCGGCCGGGCGCCCATGATGACGTCCCGCAATTCAGCGGTGCGGTTGCCCCGGGCCGTGGACAGCAGCTGCATCGCCTTCTCCATTTCGACGTAGGTACGCTCGTCGAACATCAGGTCGACGCCCACCCCACCCCGCTGCAACCACCCCGGAGGGTCCTCCCCGCCAAGGATGATCTTCATCCGATCCTTCTTGACGTACTGGATGACGCCGGTTCGTTCGGGAGAGCGGGTTTCGGGTTGGGTGGTAAACAGATTCACGGAGGTCCCCGCCCGGAACTGGTGGGCCTCCTCCCCTTCCCGCGTCACCACCACGTAGGGGCGCTCCCCAATGCCGTAGCCCGACTCCATGACCTGTAAGGGGTACCAGCTGTAGCCCTTGTCCACCCGCTGCACGAGGGGCATGGCCTGTATCACTTCCAGGTGCAGCCGGCGCTCCTCCTGACGCTCCAGGTCGGTGAGCCGCCGCAGTTCCGCAATCTCCGCTTGCTGTTCGTCCGTCATATGAGACAGGAATTCCTCACGCTCGCTAAAGTTCTCTGAAGGGGCCGGAGCCGGCCACGCGGCCGGGGGTGTCAAAATGTGCTCCGCCCCTGTATCCACCGGACCGTGAGAATGTCAAATTTGCATATTCTTCTGTCATTTCGTCAAAAACGGGAATTTTGCACGGCATTTGCCTGAGGTAAGGCGGTAATTCATTGTTCAACCTAAATCTTTGAGTCATGCGTAGTAATTCAGTACTGCCAGCGATGTCCAGATTTTTAGACGACGACTGGAATAACCTCTTCGACTGGCGCAACCGTAATTTTTCCAGCACTACCACGACCCTGCCTTCCGTCAACGTACGGGAAACCGGGGATGAATTTATCGTGGAGATGGCTGCCCCCGGCATGAAGAAGGAGGACTTCAGCATTGAATTGCACAACAATGTCCTCACCATCCGCAGCGAGGTACGCAACGAAAAGGAGGAAGAAGAAGCCGGCAAATATTCCCGCCGCGAGTTCAGCTATCAGTCCTTCCAGCGCTCCTTCAACCTCAACAACCAGGTCGTCAACGACCAGGAAATAGAGGCTACCTACGAGGATGGCATTCTTCGCCTGGTGCTGCCGAAACAGGAAGAAGCCCGGGAGAAACCGCCCCGGCAGATCAGCATAAACTAGGGCAGTTCGCACCTACCCTGAACACGGATTGGCGCCTTCCCTTGGGAGGGCGCCATTTTTTTTCGCATTTTTCGCAACTATAATTACTTAAGCGCGAACACCGTGTGATTTTTTTGTGTTTTACTAACACAACTTCCGTTTACGGCCTTGCTGAAATATGCCGCCGGAGCGCAGGTTCAAGATTAAGCTAAATAAACCTGATCCCCGGACCGCTGCCCCTGGTAGTGGTCCTTTTTATTTGTCGCGGGCTGGTTCGGGTGCATCCGCCCGCCGGATGCCTTCCCGCCAGGCGTCGGGCATGGGTGCTTTCCGCAGTGCCCCGTAGTCGTAGGGAACAATGACCTGCCGGGTGATCGCCGCCAGCCGGTTGTGGTGCTCGGAGAAGATGGCCGTCTCCAGGGTGAACCGGTCCTCATTCACCTCAACCGTACGCACCCCCACCAGCGCGGTGTCGGGATATGTCATCGGAAAGGTGTACTTGCAATCCTGGTAAGCCAAAATGGCTCCGGTGTCGCCGGGGGCAAACCGGGTATTCACGCCCATCGCCTTGAAGTACAGTACCCGGGCGGTTTCGGCCCAGCGCAGGTAGACCAGGTTATTGACGTGCTGGGCGCTGTCCATATCTCCCCAGTGGACGGGAAAGCGGTGAAGGGTCGGAAAGTCGTGCTGGGTGATCTTCATGGGAAGGCAAGGTTTCGTGGGTTAATAAAGCAGGGCAGCATCAAGGCGCAGCGTGCAACAGTACGGCCAGGGCCTCTTCGGTCTGCCCTGCCTCCAGGTACTGCTGGGCCAGCCGGTGGAGGGCCTCGGTGCCGGTTTCCCGGGCCGCGATCACTTCCGGCCACTCCCCTACTTCCCGCCGGAGGTTTTCGTCGGGTAACTTTTCGAGGTTGCCCAGGCGACCGAGGTTATTGCCGGTAAGCACCGTGCTTTCGCGGATGTGGGCCGGCAACTGGTCTACCCCCTGCCCGAGGGTCCGCAACGGCTTGGGAATCTCAAACAGGTTCGCCGGAGTGGCGCGGCAATAGTCGTTGCCGCCCATGCGGGCCACCAGGTCGAGTTTGCGGGTGTCGAGCTGGCCCTTGTCGTCCAGGACGGATTCGTCGATGTGAATGCGCACCACCCGGGCCACGACCAGGTTTCCGGCACCGCCGCCGTCTCCGAGGGGAATGACCTGGTCCACCCGGCACTCAAAGGATACCGGTGATTCCTTCACCCGGGGCGGGCGTACGCAATCGCTGGCGAGTGGCGTGAATCCCCCCTTTTCGAATTCGTTGACCCCGGTGGGGTACTCGGTGCTGGTCAGCGACATCTGCTCGACCATGGCGTAGTTGACGATGTTGATGACCACCTCCGGCACGGCGTGTACATTGTTCAGGGTGTCCTTGGCGGAGCCGTCCCTGCCCCGCCGGATCGGCGAAAATACCAATATGGGCGGGGTGGTACTGAATACGTTGAAGTAGCTGAAGGGGCTCAGGTTGATCCGCCCTTCGGCATCCACCGTCGAG
Source organism: Neolewinella marina (assembly GCF_002631205.1). GTDB lineage: Bacteria > Bacteroidota > Bacteroidia > Chitinophagales > Saprospiraceae > Neolewinella > Neolewinella marina. The sequence continues at coordinate 188,553 of NZ_PDLO01000007.1, read as the reverse complement.
GCGAAGGCGATGGGCCGGGGAGCCACGGCGGTCGACAGACAGGTGTAGAGGTCACGGGTGTCTAAGGCGTTGGGGTCAAGGGTCATACGGGGAGTTGGTTAAGGGGATAATGCGGGACAGTAAATTCAGCGCCGGGCGGGCAGGATCCGGCCGGTGACGCTGCCGAACCCCACGCGCTCGGCGCCCTGCCCGGCGTGGCCGGTCATGGTCACGGTGTCGCCATCCCGGAGGAAACCGCCGCGGGTACCATTGTCCGTCAGCTCCAACAGGGAACCGTAGGAATCGGGCGACTGTCCGGAAATCGTACCGGAGGCCATCAGGTCTCCTACGCGCACGTTGCAACCGTTGCTGGTGTGGTGGGCCAGCTGCTGCTGCATGTTCCAGTACATGTACCGGAAGTTGGACCGGCAGACGGTCTCCTCGTTCACCTTCACTTCCAGGTCGATGTCGTAGTTGTTCTTTCCCGTAGACTGCAGGTAGGGCAACACCCCCGGGGTCTGCTCCGGGCCCGCTACGCGGAAGGGTCCGAGGGCTTCCAGGGGGACCAGCCAGGGAGAAACGGAGGAGGCGAAACTCTTGCCGAGAAAGGGCCCCAGGGGAACGTACTCCCAGCGCTGGATGTCGCGGGCCGACCAGTCGTTGAACAGCAGCATCCCGAAGATGTAGTCCTCTGCTTCGTCCACCGAAATGGGCCGGCCGAGTTCGGAGTCCTTCCCGACGACGAAGGCCATCTCCAATTCGAAATCGAGCCGGCGGGTAGGTTCGAAAACGGGGTGGTTGGCCTCCGCGGGCATGAGTTGTCCCACAGGGCGACGGACCGGCGTACCACTGACCACGATGGAGGAAGCCCGGCCGTGGTAGCCCACCGGCAGGTGCCGCCAGTTCGGCAGCAGGGCCTTCTCGGGGTCGCGGAACATCCGCCCCACGTTGGTGGCGTGCTCGATGCTCGAGTAGAAGTCGGTATAGTCGCCGATCCGCACCGGAAGGTGGAGGGTTGCCTCCGCCATGGGGACCAGGTGGTGACGCTGGATCGGTCCGTCAGGGGCCATTCGGAGCCAACTTTGCACCCGCGTCCGCGCCCTTGAAGTAACACTTTTACCCAGCGCGACGAAAGCGTTGAGGGTAGGCTGATTAAGCACGGAAACGTCGAAATCGAACACCCCCGTATTGCCCAGTTCGGCCAGGTCCAGGATCTGCTCGCCAACGGCCACGCCGGCCCGCGGGGGGCGGTCGTCGGTAGAGAATATCCCATAGGGCAGATTGGCCAGGGTGAAGTCGGAATCGGGGGGAATACGCAGCCAATCACTCATGGGGCAGCCAGGATTTGTAGTACTTGCCGTCGTCGATCTTGGCCGCCTCCTCGGTAACCTGGAGGGGGCGGAAGGTATCGATCATCACCGCCAGCTCCTCGGTAGCCTTTTTGCCGATGCTACCTTCGTAGGTACCGGGGTGCGGGCCGTGGGGAATGCCCCCCGGGTGGAGGGTGAGGTAACCCGGTCCGATGCCCGTACGGCTCATGAAGTCGCCATCGACGTAGTACAGCACCTCATCGGAATCGATGTTGCTGTGGTTGTAGGGCGCCGGAATGGCCAGGGGGTGGTAGTCGTAGAGCCGGGGACAGAAGGAACAGACCACGAAGGACTTGGTCTCAAAAGTCTGGTGAACGGGCGGCGGCTGGTGTACCCGTCCGGTGATCGGCTCAAAATTATGGATGCTGAAGCCGTAGGGGAAGTTGTAGCCGTCCCACCCCACCACGTCGAAGGGATGGGTGGCGTAGACCAGCTCGTGCAGCATGCCCTGCTTCTTGACCTTGATGGTGAATTCGCCCACCTCATCGTGGGTCTCCAGGTCGCGGGGCAGCTTATAGTCGCGCTCCGTGAAGGGCGAGTGCTCCAGCAACTGGCCGAAGTGATTGCGGTAGCGCTTCGGCGTGTAGATCGGATCGCCCGACTCGGCGTACAGGATGCGGTTGTCCTCCCCGTCAAAGTCAATCTGGTAGATGACGCCCCGGGGGATGAGGAGGTAGTCGCCGTACTCGAAGGGAATGTTGCCGAGGAAAGTGCGCAGGGTGCCGGTGCCGCGGTGGATAAACAGCAGCTCGTCGGCGTCCGCGTTCTTGTAGAAATAGTCGCGCAAGCTCTTGCGGGGGGCCGCTACGCCCACCTTCACGTCACTGTTGACCAGCAACGGCTTGCGGGCGTCCAGGAAATCATCCTCCGGGGCCACGTCGAAGCCGACCAGCTTGCGGGCCGTGATGGTCTTCTCCTCGGCGATCTTGGGGCTGAGGTCCTTCTTGCCCACGATCTCCTTCACCTGGGTGGGCCGGTGCAGGTGGTACATGAGGGAGGACATCCCGTCGAACCCGACGGTCCCGAATAACTGCTCGTGGTAAAGCGACCCGTCAGGCTGGCGAAACTGGGTGTGCCGCTTCGGGGGCAACTGGCCAAGGTGGTGATAAATGGGCATGATCGAAGACTTTGTTGCTAGGACAACTGTTTTGGGCCGAAGGTTTAAGCCTGCCGGAGAATGCCGGGCCACGCCGACTCCGCCGGACTTGCGTTAAATTACCCAACATTCACCATAACCGCCCCGCCCGTGCCCGAATACACTACCCTGACCGTTTCCCTCGACAACCGCCTGGCTACCGTCACCCTCGACCACGGCAAGGTGAACGCCATCGATACGTCAATGTCACGTGACCTGCACCGTGTGTTTCAGGAACTCGCCAAGGACGACGCGGTCGGGGGGGTGATACTGGCCGGCAAGCCCCACTGCTTCTGCGCCGGACTGAACGTGATGGCCCTTGCTACCAGCGACCGGGCGGGGCTGCGGGAATTCTTCCAGACCTACCTCACGGCCCTGCAGACGATGGTCCGCTTTGAAAAGCCCCTGGTGGCCGCCCTGACCGGCTTTGCCCCGGCGGGAGGAACTATTCTGGCCCTTACGGCCGACCACCGCATTATGGCACAGGGAGAAAAGCATACCGTGGGCATGAACGAGTTCAACATGAGCCTGCAGATCCCCCGCATGATGGCGGACATCTACGCCTACTACCGGGGCGAGGCTGCGGCCTGGAGCGACGTGCAGTCTGCACGCATGTACAACAGCGAGGCAGCAGTGAAGGTGGGGCTGGTGCACGCCTCAGAACCGGTGGACCAGGTTATTCCCCGGGCGGTGGAGCACTGCCGTACCCTCATGCGGGTCCACCCTCCGGTATTTCGCCGCACCAAGCGGTACCTCCGCCGGGGATTGCTGGCGGCCGTGGACCAAGAGGTAGAAGCCATGGTGGACGTGATCGCGGAGGACTTCGACGATCCCCGGTTCAAGCAGATGATGGAGCTTTTCGTACAGTCGCTGCGCTAGCCCCGCACCCGGGTGGTTGCGAACAGCCGTCGCAGCCGGTACCGCCCGCTGACGTGGGTAGCCGCCAGCAGCAGCCCGCCCATGATGGCCAGGTTCTTCATGAAGAAAAGGCTCTGCAACCGGTAGGCTTCGGTATTCGGCACCTCCTCCCAGAAGTCGTGAACGATGAAGGTTAGGGGTACCCAGTACACCAGCAGCAGGATGGCCCCGAGCCGCATGCGGTAGCCGAGCAAGACCATTAATCCGCCAAAAAAGAGCAGGAGGATGGCCCCGTAGAGCAGGAAATCCTGGTTCCACGTCATCCCGTAGATCGTCATCGCCTCCCGGTTCAGTTGCTCGAAGGCAAAGTAGTCGTAGGCCTCGAAGAAGAAGATGAAGGACAGCAGTATACGTCCGATCAGGTCGAAGATGTCTTGCATTTCAGCAAAGGTAAGGCTCCGGCGGGCTATTCCTTCCCCAGGATTGCGGCGGCGCGCGGGTGCCCCGGACGGATGGGGTAAGCCCCCCGGACGGCCGGCAACTTTTTCGGGGCCCAGGCTTTTTATTCGCGGCGGCAAGTTGCCGCCGCTTGATACCTGTCTATGCGTTCTCTCCTGTCCCTGCTTTCCCTGCTCGCCCTGGCGGCGGTCCTGCCGCAGCCCTGTCTGTTCGCCCAGGCGCAGGCCCCGGCTAACGCGGCCTTCCAGGTGCCTACCACCGAGGACACCAGCCTCCTGTGGCGCATTACGCCCCGAAGCGGCGCGGCCCCGAGCTATCTGTTTGGCACCATCCATATGATCCCCAAAGCCGACTATTTCCTGGATGGGTCGGTCGTGCGGGCGGTCAACGACGTCGATGCCATATTCTTCGAGATCGATCCCCGGGAGATGCAGGATCCCATGGCCATGATGGCGCTGATGGGCAAGCTTACGATGCGCAACGACACCACCCTGGAAGACCTGCTGCGCCCCAGCCAGTACGACAGCATTGCCAACTACTTCACGGAGAACGGGCTGCCCTTCTTTCTCTTCCGCAATATGAAGCCAATGTTCCTCTCGGCCATGGTCGGCCAGGACATGACCACGGGTAACCCTTTCGGCGGCGGAGAGGAAACCAGCGGGGGCATGAAGAGCTACGAGGCGGAACTCACCAAAGTGGCCCGCGCCGCGGACAAGGAGATTGGCGGCCTCGAGACCATGGACTTTCAGGTCAGCATCTTCGACAGCATCCCCTACTCGGTGCAGGCCGAGATGCTCTACCAGACCATCGCCAGCGAAATGAATCAGGAATTGGAAGGCGGCGATGGACAGCTGCAGCAGATGGTGGACATGTACAAGCGGCGGGCCGTGGCAGAGATGTCGCAGCTCATCACCTCCGAAAGCGAGGGCTACGGCAACTTTGAGGAGCTGTTGGTCACCCGCCGCAACCAGAACTGGGTACCCCTGATCCTGGAATTTCTGGAGTCCCGTCCCGCCATGTTCGCCGTCGGTGCCGGCCACCTCGGGGGTGAGCACGGCGTCATTGCCCTGCTGCGCGCCGAGGGGATTTCCGTCGAACCCGTTTACGACTAATCAGTATGATTGTTTACAAGATTGGCGGCAACGTCATTAACAACCCGGCCACCCTCCACGAGGCGCTGGATTACGTCGCCGCCCAGGTTGAGCCCGCCATCCTCGTCCACGGCGGGGGCCGCCGCGCCAACCAGCTGATCACCGAGATGGGGCGGCAGCCCGTGATGGTCGACGGGCGGCGGGTAACCGACCACGCTACCCTGGAAATCGTAACCATGGTCTACGCGGGGTCCATCAACAAGGACATCGTGGCCCAACTGCAGGCCCGCGGCAGCAACGCCATCGGCCTCAGCGGGGCGGACGGCAACGCCATCCTCGCCCGCAAGCGCCCGGTGGGGGCCATCGACTACGGCTTCGCGGGCGACGTGCTGGGGGTGAACGCCCCCCTGCTGGACGGACTTCTACGACTGGGGCTGCGCCCTGTGCTGTGCCCCATCACCCACGACGCCCACGGTCAGCTGCTCAACACCAACGCCGATACCATTGCCAACGAGGTGGCCAAGGCCATGGCGGCACTGGAGCACGACGTGAGCCTGCAATACTGCTTTGAACTGCCGGGCGTCCTCCGGGACATCAACGACCACGATTCAGTGATCCGGACGCTCAACCCGGACTCCTACGCCGCCTACCGTGAGGAGGGGGTGATTTCGGCCGGCATGATCCCCAAACTGGACAATGCCTTCGCGGCCATCGCCGCCGGAGTCCGCGAGGTCGTGATCGGTAGCCTCAGCGCCCTGCGGGCCGGAGAAGGCACGCGGATCCACGGAGCCTAGGCTATTCCGCTTCCCGGGCCCGGATCTTGTCCATGCACTCAGTCAGGGCCGCCCGCCAGTGGCGTGGCGTACCTACTACGGCGGCCATCTTCTGGGTATTCAGCACGCTATAGGCAGGCCGCTTGGCCGGCGTCGGATACTGGTTGGTGGTGATGGGCCGGACGTTGCATTCGATGCCCGCCAGTTCGTGGACCGCCTTGGCCAGGTCGTACCAGGAGCATACCCCGCTGTTGGCGTAGTTGTAGAGACCCGGCGCTTCGCCGGAGGTGGCCAGCTTCATGGCCGCGGCGGCCAGGTCGGCGGCGTAGGTCGGAGAGCCGATCTGGTCGGCGACGATGCCCAGCTCAGGCCGCTCACGGCCGAGGCGTAGCATGGTGCGCACGAAATTCTGTCCGTACTCCGCGTATACCCAGCTCGTGCGAATGATATAGGCTTCCGGGTGGGCGTCCATGACGGCCGCCTCCCCTTCCAGTTTGGTACGGGCGTAAACGCTGGTGCCGAGGGTGGGGTCGGATTCCAGGAGGGGGCGGTTAAAGCCGTCGGCGTATACGTAGTCGGAGCTGAAATGAACGAAGGCCGCGCCGGCTTCGTGGCAGGCGGCGGCCAGGCGGGCGGCGCCCTCTACGTTGATGGCGCGGGCCTTGTCGGGCTCCGCCTCGGCGCGGTCGACCGCCGTATAGGCCGCAGCGTTGAAGCAAATGTCGGGGCGGGCCTCCGCCAGGGCCGCCTGAATGTCTTCGGGGCGGGTAATGTCGAGGGTGGAACGGTTATAGGCGAAAATGCGCCAGTCGTGGGGTGCGGCTTTGGCGGCTCCGATCAGCTTCTGACCGAGCTGTCCGCCGGCACCGGTAATCATGATTCTATTCATTGGCCGCAAAAGTAACGGATTGGCCGGCTTTTGGGTAGTCGTCCGCCCGGCGGGCGGATTTGCTCCGGCATTCCCTACTTTTGCCGGAAACCCTTATCCACCATGCGCATCATCGGTAGACTGCCGGACCCCCGGATGCAAATCACCGTATTCGAAAACGACGGTCGCTTTCCGGTGCAGTTCGAACTGGGTGGGATCACCCAGATCTACCGCTTCCGCAAGGGAGAGCGGCTGAGTAACATGGGCCACCTGCGGACGTACGTCGACGAGAATTTCCGCGCGGCCGTACTCCGGCAGTTTCAGGAAATGCAGCGCATTCAGGCGGACGTCCTGCAGCGCATCTCGCCGCCAGCCGACGAGACCGACAGCCTGCCCAACATCATTTAACGCCTAAGCCTTACCCTCATGCAAATATCCGCCGCGGCCCTCGCCCAGATGATCGGAGCCGCCCTCGAGGGCGACCCCGACGTGATGATTACCGGACCCGCCCGGATCGAGGAAGCCGGCCAGGGGCAGATCACCTTCCTGGCCAACCCGGCCTACGAACACCACCTCTACGGAACGGAGGCGGCCGCCGTACTCGTCAGCCGCCAGTTCCAGCCCAAAAACGAGCTATCCACTACCCTGCTGCGGGTCGACAACGTCTACGAGACGGTCCGCGGATTGCTGGAGATCTACCAGCAGGACGAGGCCACCAAAACCGTCCGCCAGGTAAGCCAGCACGCCTGCGTGGAAGACGACGCCCAGCTGGGCAAAGATGTTCGGGTGGGCAAGTTTACCGTCATCAGCAGCGGGGCCCGGATCGGAGCCAGCACCGTGGTGTTGGACCAGGTCTTCATCGGGCCAAACGTGCGCATCGGCGAGCACTGTACCATCTACCCCGGGGCCCGCATCCTGCGCGACTGCGTAATCGGCAACCACTGCGTGCTCCACCCCAACGTGGTCATCGGGGCCGACGGCTTCGGCTTCCTGCCCGACGGGGACAATCACTACCGCAAGATTCCCCAAGTGGGCAACGTCATCATCGAAGACCACGTGGAAATCGGTTCGAATACCACCATCGACCGGGCCACCATGGGCTCTACCCTGATCCGTCAAGGCGTGAAGCTCGACAACCTGATCCAGATCGGCCACAACGTGGAGATCGGCAACAATACGGTGATCGCGGCCCAGGCCGGCGTGGCCGGATCGACCAAGATCGGGGCCAACTGCCGCATCGGCGGACAGGTGGGCTTCGCTGGTCACCTGACCATTGCCGACGGTACCAACATCCAGGCGCAGTCGGGCATCGCCCGCCACATCCGCGAACCGAACCAGGCCCTGGCCGGCTCCCCCGCCTTTGGATACCGCGACTGGATCAAGAGCTCCCTGCTGCACACCCGTCTGCCCGAGCTGTACAAGCGCATCGCGCGGCTGGAAAAAAAGCTCGAACCATGAAAATCTATACCCGCACCGGCGACCGGGGAGAAACCGGACTCTTCAGCGGCCGCCGCGTGAGCAAGGCCGACCCCCGGGTGGAAGCCTACGGGACCATCGACGAGTTGAACGCCTGCCTCGGCCTCCTGAGGGACCACCTGGATCCCGATGGAGAAACGGGAACCCGCGTCCGCGCCCAGCTCCTCGATCAGCAGCGGCAACTGTTCGCCCTGGGAGCCGCCCTGGCGGACGATCGCCCCGACCACGCCTACCGGGTGCCGGAAAACGCAGCGGGTGACCTGGAGGCGTATATGGACGAAATGGACGAGACCTTGCCCGCCATGACCCACTTCATCCTGCCCGGCGGGAGTCCCCCCGTCAGCTTCGCCCACCTCTCACGCACCGTCTGCCGCCGCGCCGAGCGCCGGGTTGTGGAAGTCGAGGGAGCCGATACCGCGGTGATCGTTTACCTGAACCGCCTGAGCGACTACCTTTTCGTGTTGGCCCGCTACCTGGCGCACACCGCCGGGGTAGAGGAAATTAAATGGGAATCCTGAAAGTGGCTGAACCGGCAGGATGGTCACCGTCTGGGCCACCCGTGAAAATCCTTGCCCAAATGACAAACCGGGAATGGACCATTCGCTGGTAGCGAAGGCCATCCCCGGTTTGATAACACTAAATCGGTTTAGTAGAGATGCTGCGATAGATCGTGTTTAGTGGACGGGGTTGGAGAACCCGGATACGAGGCGGTAGATCGAGTAACCGATCAGGAAGAGGGTAGCCAGGATCAGCATGAGGATCAGGGCTAAAGCGAAAATATCCATAGTGCGATAGTTTAGTAGTCAGATTGAAAATCAACCTAATATACGCATTTTTTCCAGAATGGGCAATAATTTTTTTGTTCAGTCGTAAGGCCGATTTTTCTGCGGAAATTTTCGATAGTCGAATGGCTTAATGCCTGGCTTTCCCCCGCTTCGCCAGCGGCCCCGGCGGCTTCACAACCAATCCCTGCGCCAGCCGTTTAACAGTTTTCCCCACGACAACCAAGCATCTATGGCCCAGGCCAAAACTCTCGGTGAGCTGAAAGCGTCCGGCTACACCCCCCGCAGTGTAAAGCAAGAATTACGCGATAACCTTATACAGCGCCTCCGTAATAAAGAAGAAGTATTCCCCGGCATTATCGGCTTCGACGACACCGTGCTCCCCGACATGCAGCGGGCGATCCTGAGTCGCCACAGCGTACTGCTGCTGGGACTGCGCGGGCAGGCCAAGACGCGCATCGCCCGCCTGCTGGTGAACCTGCTGGACGAATACGTACCCGTGGTGGCCGGCAGTGAGTTGAACGACGACCCCCTGGCGCCGATCAGCCGCTTTGCCTCCGACCTCATCCGGGAAAAGGGCGACGAAACCCCCATCGACTGGTGGCACCGCAGCGACCGCTACGTTGAGAAGCTGGCCACGCCGGACGTCTCCGTGGCCGACCTGATCGGCGACGTGGACCCCATCAAGGCGGCCACCCTGCGGCTCACCTACGCCGACGAGCGGGTGATCCACTACGGACTGGTGCCCCGCGCCCACCGGGGCATTTTCGTGATCAACGAACTCCCCGACCTGCAGGCGCGCATTCAAGTCTCCCTGTTCAATATCCTGCAGGAGGGCGACATCCAGATCCGGGGCTTCAAACTGCGGTTGCCGCTGGATATCCAGTTCCTCTTCACCGCCAACCCCGAAGACTACACCAACCGGGGCAGCATCATTACCCCCCTGAAGGATCGCATCGAAAGCCAGATCCTCACCCACTACCCCAAAACGGTGGAGATCGCCCGCAGCATCACGGCCCAGGAAGCTACCCTGGCCGATGAACAGCGCGAACGGGTGGAGGTACCGGAGTTGCTGAACGTGATGCTCGAGCAACTGTCTTTTGCCGCCCGCGACAGCGAATACATCGACGAAAAATCCGGCGTATCCGCCCGCCTCAGCATCACCGCCCTGGAAAATCTCGTGTCCACCGCCGAGCGCCGGGCGCTGCTCAGCGGGGATGCGCATACCGTGGCCCGCATTACCGACTTCTGGGGCGTGGTGCCCGCCATCACCGGCAAGGTGGAGCTTGTTTACGAAGGAGAGCAGGAAGGCGCCTACGGCGTCGCCATGAAGCTGCTGGGACAGTCCATCAAGACCTCTTTCCTCGCCCACTTCCCCGATCCTTCCGACGTGGCCGCCGATGGCCGCGGGGACAGCGACCCCTACGGCATTATCCGGGCCTACTTCAGCGGCGGCAACGTGGTGGAATTGCTCAACGACGGCAGCAACCAGGAATACCAGGCGGCCCTCGACCAGGTAGCCGGACTGCGGAAGTTCGTCACCGGTCACCTCGACCGCAAACTCTCCGACGCCGAAACCTACCTTTACATGGAACTGGTACTCCAGGGCCTGGCCGAAATGGAAGTCCTTAATAAGGAGGCCCTCCACAACAGCCTGAACTTCCGGGACATCCTGGCCGATATGTTTGGAGGCGAGGATATCGACTTCCGGTAGCCCACCCTACCGAAACCATCAAGTATGCTATTGATTGTAGGCGGTTACACCGCTACCATGTCTGACGATGCCCCGGGAAAGGCCAGTGGCATTTCGGCCTATGACTTCTCCCCCAAGGACGGTCGCCTGGAATACCGGGGCCACGGCAAGACCACGAATCCAAGCTACACCTGTACCGATCCCGCGCGGCGGATGGTGTATGGCGTACGCGAATGCAGCCGGCAGGACGGGGCCGGGGTCACCGCTTTCCGGCTGCAGCGCGGTAAGGGAAACAAGGTAGTGTTCGAGCCCACCAGCAACGTAAGCCTGGAAGGTGATGCCCCCTGCCACGTGGCGCTGGCCGAGCGCAGCCTCATCGTAAGCTGTTACGCCAGCGGTACGGTGCACGTGGTCAGCCTCGAAGACGACGGTCGGATCGGGGAAGTGCGCCAACGCATCACGCTTTCCGCGGGGGAGGCCGACCCCCACGCCCACTGCTCGGTCTACGACGCCGCCCGCTCCCGGGTCTACCTCTGCGATCTGGGATCCGACCGCCTGCGCATCTTCGACCGGAGCCCGGATGGACTACTTACGGAGCGCCGCGACTGGACGATTCATTTTCCTGAGGGATCGGGCCCCCGTCACCTGGTGCTGCACCCCTCGGGTGAATACCTGCTGGTGAATTTCGAGTACCGCGGCCGCCTGGCCCTGGTGGATCTGAGGGAAGGTGCCCCCCGGGTGGCCCTCAACGTCCCTACCCTTCCCGAACGGGTGGTGGAAGGCACCAGCGGGGCGGCCATCCGGCTGGATCGGGGCGGCCGGAACGTGTACGTCAGCGAACGCAAGTACAGCGTGATCTCCGCCCTGCGGCTGGAGGCGGCCAAGCCGCTGCTGACCCTGAGGGACACCCTGCCGAGCGGGGGACTCCGGCCACGGGATATCCTACTCAGCCCAGACGACCAGTGGTTACTTGCGGCCAACCTCCAGGACCACAGCATCGGGGTATTCCGCGTTGGCGCGGGGGGCGGACTGCGCCTCAACCACGTTATCCGCAAGGTACCCAGTCCTACGAGCCTGGCCTGGATGCCCGGCCTCTAGTCTCAGGACAGGCGGCGCATCCGGAGGATCAGGGTGTAGCCGGCACGATCGTCAATGGTCAGTTCCGCCCGCAACCGCTGGGCGCGCATGCGCATGTTGTCCTTTCCCTGCCCCTTCTTGGGCGTAAAGCGGGTGCTGGAATAGACCGGGTACTCCTCGCTCTTCTTGCCCTCCCCGTTGTCCCGGATAAACATCTCGAAGGTCTGGGCATATTGCTCCAGCTCGATCTCCACGTAGGTTGCGTTGCTGTGGCGGGCGATGTTGTTGATGGCTTCCTTATAGATGAAATACAGATCCTGGCGAACGTTACCCGCAAGTTCCCTCTCGATGTTGAAGCCCTTGGCGCTGAAGTCGTAACGGATGTCGAGTGGCAGTAGCACTTCATCCGCGTGTTCCTGCATACGCTGCAGGAGGTTGCCGATGTTGTCGCGCCGGCTGTCGATGCTCCAGATGACGTCGCTCATCTTTGACATGGCGTTGCGGCCAGCCTCCCCGACGGTTTGGAGGCGGGTACGCAATTTCTCGTCGTCGGTGCGGTGCTGCAGCAGTTCCGCCTGGAGGGTGATGCCGGCCAGCAGTCCGCTCACCTCGTCGTGGATGTCGCTGCTCAGCTGGGTACGCAACTGCTCATTCCTCAGCCGTTCCCGCAGCTTGGCCTGGAGAATGAAGAAGAAGAGGCCCACGATGACGGTAGCGATGAGGAACTGGAACCACGTCCGCTCGATGAGGTACTGTCGCACCCGGATGTTGAGGGTGAGTACCTGGTCGCCGTAGTTCCCGTTGGCGCCGGCGGCCTGCACGAGCAACTGGTACCTGCCGGAGGGGAGGTTGTTGTAGCGGACGGTACGCTCGTTGCGCAGTTCGCGCCAGCTTTCGTTAAAGCCGTCAAGCTTGACGCGCAGCTGGGTCAGGCTGGGCCGCTGTCCGACGGGCAGGGCGAAGGAGACGGCAATGCTTTTTTCACTGGCCCCTATCTCGATGTCCGTGAGTTGGTCCAGGTTGCGGCTCAGCGTCCGGGTTTCTCCCCGCCCGTAGATGACGACTTCGGTGATCATCACGTCGGAACCGGCGGACTCTACGCTCAGGTCGTCGTCGCGAAATACGGAAAGCCCGTTGTCCCCGCCAAAGAAGTAGCGGCCGCTGCGGTCGCGCAGGAAAGAGTAGCGGTTAAAATTGTCGGACGCCAGGCCATCTTCCATGTAGTACCGACGGAAGGTTCCGTTGTCGAGGTCATCGGGCAGGTGGACAAGGCCGTTGTGGGTAGAAAGCCAGTAGCCCCCGGTGGAGTCCGGCACGATGCCCACCACCGTATTGCTGCTCAGCCCGTCCTGCCGGCCGTAGCTGCGCTCGGTACCGCTGTGGGGGTCGATGATGCGCAGGCCGGCGTCGGTACCCAGCCACCACTTGCCGCCGATGTCCTCGTAGATGCAGTTGATGGTCAGGGCATTCATCTCGATGGCCTGGCGGGAGGTGTCCGACTTGCTGTAGACATGAGAACGTCCCGTAGCCGGGTCGTAACCGATCAGGCCCCGCTGCCGGGTGCCGAGGAGGAGTTGTCCGCTCCGGGAGTGTACCAGATAGTTGATGCGCAGGCCGCGGATCCTCACCTGGTTGCCTTCGTAGTCGACCAGCTCGGCAAATCCGCCCGTACGCTCGTCGTACTGCAGCAGCAGCCCCACCTTGCGGGGATCGGTGGCGCCGAGGTAAATGGTTCCCTGGGGTGCCATGGCCAGGCAAATCAGGGGGTAGGTGGAGGCGTAGGTTTCGGTGATGCCCGTAGCGACATTATAGCGCAGGAGCAGCCCCCCCTTGCTGAGTCCGGACGGCTGGGCCACGCCCCAGATGGCGTTCCGGATACGGTCGTAGATAAGCTGGCGGATTTCCCTCACCAGCACGGGCGCGCCGGCGGTGTCTACCAGCGGAAGTTGCTCCAGCTCCCGGCTCCCCCGGGCCATGGTATAGATCGCGCCGCTCGCGTCGGCAATGTAGACCGTACCGGCGGAATCCTCGGCGATGCCCTGGACGGGGCTCCGGTACAATTCCCCCGAATCCTCGTTCAGGTAGTTCCCGATCGACTTGACGTACCGCTCCATGACCCCGAGGCCTTCCCGGAGGCCGAGGTAGGCCGTCTCGTTGAAGTTCACCGCGGCGATACTGGTCACCAGTCGGTTGGTGGGCAACTCCCGCTCGAAGAACTGAAAGTGGCCCGCGGTATCGATGAGGTAATACTCATCGGGGTACTGTTTTCCGAGGATGTCCTCCGTGCCGAGCAACAGCAGTTGCCCCAGTTCGTCGCGGAAGATGCGGGTGTAGTGGAGCCCGGAGTCCAGGTCGGGAACGGGCTCGGGCCCCTCGTCCCCTTCGGGCAACCAGCGGTACAGCGGATAGCCGTCGCGGAAACTGAGGTAGACATAGCCGTCCGGGCCCTCGGCCATGGTGTAGAGCCGCCGCTGGGCGGTCTGGGGGGGAAAGAAGGTACCCAGCAGTTCCCCGTTGGCCGACAGGTGGCGAAAGCCGTGCTCCTCATCGTAGAGCAGGAACTGTCCATTGGTGAGGGGCAGCAGCTCGATCCGCGGGGCAAAGGTGAGCCACCCGTCGTCGGGCTGCTGATAGATGGCCTCGAATCCCTTGTTGGTGTATTCGTAGATGATGGTCCCCGCCTGCCCGATGGTCACCACGAAGGTGCGCCCGAACTGGTCCGTCTCAATCGTGCGCGGATACCCCACCACCCCGGTACTGGGCACCATGCGCACCTGCTCGACGGAGAAATCCCGCGGATCGAAGCGGTCGAAGTAACCGTAGAACTCATTGAAAGTGATGATGAGATGGCCATCGTTGTCGGCCCGAACGCTCTCAATGGCGCCCCGGCTCAATCCGGGCTCGTTGCCAAGGCCCTGCCCGAAGGACACGAAGCCGTGACCGTCAAAGCGGTTCAGCCCGTCCATGGTGGCCACCCAGAGGTAGCCGTCGTCTCCGATGTGGAGGTCGTTGATGTCGCGGGTGCTTAGGCCATCCGTCACCGTGAAGTACTCAATGCGCATGGCCTGTCCACCCAGGGTGGCAACCAGGAACAGCAACAGGAGGGTACAGAAAGCTTTCACGGAATGGGCCGCGGGTGGATTTCTTAAGGTAACGAGATTCAGCGGAGACAAGTTATGGCCAAGATACGACGGTAGGGAACGGCCGACGAATTCCCCCCGGGCCCGATACCCGGACCTTTGCCGAACATCCCCCCGGGGGCTTCCCGTTATATAGCAGATCAAGCGAATTAATCAGCTGATCCACAGTTTATTGAATAACATAACCCCTACATTTATGAAAAACTTCCTTTTAGCCTTACTTACCCTCGCACTCAGTTTACCCCTGGCCGCCCAGGAGGAGATCAACCAGCGCATTGATCGCTCCCAGGACAAGATGGCCAAACCCGGCATGCAGGCCGACATCGACCAGCCCAAGCTCGACAACAGCGACTTTGAACGCATGGTGAACACCCGCCTGATGGTCGATTTCCGTAAGACCGCCATCGAGGCCATGGAGTTGTCCGAAGACGAAATCAATGAGTTCGACCCGATATTCGACGACTACCAGCGCGATAAGGAGGCCATCACCGCCCGCCGCCGCAACCTGATCAACCAGTACCGGGAAGAAATGTCCGAAGACGATACTCCAAAGGACGAACTCGGTGAAACGGGTGAGTTCATTGAAGACTACTGGGAACTCGACATCGCCGAAATGGAGCTGAAGAAGGACTACTTTGACCGGCTGGACGACGAAATCGGCGCTAAAAAAGCGCTGAAGTTCTTTGCCCTCGACGCCGCCTTCAAGGACCGGGTCGACCGGATGCGCCTGCTCCGTTCCATTCCTACCCTGGTAGTACTGGAGCCCGGTTACGTGAGCTACCAACGGGAACTCGACGACTTTAACCGCTGGGCCACCATGAACATCGACGGCAAGGTCGATCTCAACCACGAATTCATCGGCGAAGGGCTGAACAAGCTCCTCAACGCCGTAGAAGCCATGAAGAACGCCGAAGCCATTTCCATTGGAAACTTCACCGCAACGAAAGGGCTGATCCTGGAAAAGGCAAAAGCCATGCAGACCGACCGCCACAGTGACGAACACGCCGACTACGCGGCTGATGCCTTCAAGCACACCGCCAGCTTGCTGAGCGAAATAGCCACCCAGGACCGCTTCTCTACCCCCCAGTCCCAGCTCGATAAACTCAAGCAGGCCGCGGAAGCCATTAATCCCGACCAGCTGCTTACCGATCAGAAGGAGCACGTCTACACCTTCTTCGACGCCGCCGAGAAAGTGCTGAACGATTTGGTTAGCCAGAATAAGGACGCCAAGTCCTTCGGTTCGACAAATCGCTAGTCGACCAGAACAACCTACTGTTATTTTCAGCGCCCCGCCCCGGATTTCCGGCGCGGGGCGCTTTTTTTTTCAGAACCCCAGGGTGAGCCCTACCCCTTCCGACGTCACCCCCAGCAGCGGCGCGTAGTCCGGATTGCGGCCGGCCGCGAGGAAATAGTTGACCAGGTCGAAAGCCAGCAAAAAGCCACCCTGTAAAATGATGCTGCGCCCGTAGCCACGCAGCCGGTCGCGATCGACATCCGGGCGGCGCGCCCGCTCCAGCAGATAAAAGCCCCCTGCCAGGTACCCCACGTCCAGCCCCGCATTGAACAGTAGTATCTTCTGGAGGCCCTGGTTTTCGAGCAGGCTGGCAAAGGCGCCCAGGGCAGTGGGATCGGTGCGGGCCACGGATAGGTAGCCCAGTCCGGCAATGCCCAGGTTGACGGTATTCCACAGGGCATTCATTTCGTGAAAGCGGCGGTCCTCCCCCGTTCGCCGGGACCTCAGCGCCAGTCCGAGTCCGATATTGCCCAGGGCCCATCCACCAAGGACGAGCATGGCCGTCTGCTGGTGACGCAGGCGGGCCGTTTCCAGGGCTTCCGCCGTACGGTATTCGTCGGGGAAGGGCGAGGCAGGAAGGGATTGCGCCGGAGCGCGGGTGCCCAGGAACAGGGCGAACAGCAGGAGGAGGGGGTACTTCATACGACGGGAGCTGGGAAAGAAGGGGTGGAATGCCCCCCAAACCAAACTACCCGGCTGTCCTTTGGTTTTCATGGCACCCGCTCCGCCATACCCCGAAAACCGGCGCGCTTACGCCCTTCCGTTTATGCTCCAACGCTTCACCGGCCACTACCAGACCATTGTTCCCCACCTTTTCGCCCGGGTTAATATCGCCTACCGCCGCGAGCGGATCGACACTCCCGACGGCGATTTCCTCGACCTCGACTGGCTCGAACGCGGAGACAGCCGCCAGCTCGTCATCCTGAGCCACGGACTAGAGGGCGACAGCCACCGCGCCTACATCGCCAGCGCGGCCCACTACTTCGCCCGTCACGGCTGGCACGCCCTGGCCTGGAACTGCCGCAGCTGTTCCGGGGAAATGAACCGGACGCCCAAGCTCTACTCCCACGGACAGAGCGAAGACCTGGAAACCGTGGTCGACCACGCCGTGGCCACCGGCCGCTATGACCGCATCGTACTGATCGGCTACAGTATGGGAGGGAACCTTACCCTGAAGTACCTGGGCACGGCGGGGCGGCAGGTGCCGGAAGCGGTGACCCACGGGGTAGCCTTCTCGGCCCCCTGCTTTATCCAGCACAGCGTGGACAGCCTGGAACGCCCCGACAACTGGATCTACAAGCAGAAATTTTTCCGCTCATTGTCGGCGAAAATTGCCGCCAAGGAAGCCCAGTTCCCCGGTCTGGTCGACCTCTCCGCCCTCGACCGGGTGGCCGTATGGCGGGATTTTGACCGGGCGTTCTCGGCGGTCATCGGGGGGTACGACGACCTGGATGCCTACTACGACTACCTCTCCTCGGGCAACTACGTGGGAGAAACGGCCGTCCCCGTCCTCATCGTCAACGCCCTCAACGACCCCATCGTACCGGAGGCGTGTACGCCGGTGGACCTGGCGCGTGGCCACCCCCTGATCCGGGTGGAGCAACCCCGCGGGGGTGGCCACGTGGGCTTTTCCCTCCGGGGCAAGGACTGGAACGGTATGGACGAGCGCGCCCTGGCCTTCGTGGAAAATGGATGAACCGGTCCGCCGCCGTATAATGGGAGGGGCTAAGCCGCCCCTTCAATCTTTCCCCATGCTTCGTTTCCTATTGCTGCTGTGGCTGATCCTGCCCACCCCCGCGGCAGCCCAGTTTGTGGCCCCGCCCGCCAGCCAGCCGGCCCGTCACGCCGTTACCGCAGGATACACGGAGCTGTCCGTGGACTACCACCGTCCGTCGGTTCGCCAACGCCTCATCTTCGGCGACCTGGTGCCCTACGGGGAAGTCTGGCGGGCCGGGGCCAACGAGAACACCCTGCTGCAATTTTCCACCCCGGTCCGCATCGGGGACAACGAAGTTCCGGCCGGCACCTACTCCCTCTACCTGATCCCGCGGCGCGATACGGCCTGGACCTGGATCCTCAATGCCGTGACCGACCGCTGGGGCGCCCAGGAATACAATGCGGCCTCCGATGTCCTGCGCTTCGACGCCCCCGCCGAACGCTTGTCCCGCCGGGTGGAGAGCCTGGAATACCGGTGGATGAACCTTGCCCACTCCGCAGCCGAACTCGTGCTGGAGTGGGAGTGGTACCGGGTGGGCCTGCCCCTGGAATTGGACACCGACCAGCGGGTGGCCCAGGAAGCCCGGCAGCACCTCAACCCCGCCTCCGACCCCAACGACTACTACGAAGCCGCCCGCTACTATCTGGAAACGGAGAACCTGTCGCTGGCCAAAACCTGGATCGACCGCTGGGCGGCCGCCACCGGTCCGCAGTTCGGCCGCACCCGCCGCCAGGCCCTCATCGAACGGGAACTGGGCAACGACACCCTGGCACACCGCCTGATGCAAACCAGCCTGGACCTGGCCCGGGAGGCGGGCAACGACCACTACATCCGGATGAACGAACGGTCGCTCCGCGAGTGGTCGCGGGAACCCGTGGACCTCCTCCCCGACACCCTGCTTTCGCGCAGCATCCGCTACCACGATCCCCGGGGAGTATGGGGCCGCCAGCCCTACGGCTTCTGGCTTTCCGAATCGCGACCCGGTGGCGACACCCGCCTTACCGGCCTGACCCTGTCCCCCGGCACCGGCGACTTCGCCCTTCAGCAATACAGCGGCGGGAAACGGATTGAGTTGAGTATCCAGAACGACGAGTTCAGCTATCGTTACCAGGGCGAAAGCGAAGTTTCCGATTCCCTGCTCCGGGCCAACCGGCTAACGCGGGAGCGGGCTGAGCTGCTGCGCGACTACTACGACTATCTCTGGGGTTTGCCCATGAAACTCTCCGACGCGGGCACCCTCCTCCAGCCCCGGGTCCATCGGGTATGGTACGACGGGCGTGAAATGCTCGAGCTGGAGGTGCACTATACCCCGGACACCGGGGGTGACGTGTGGTTTTTCCTGTTTGACCCGGTATCCTACGCTCTCCAGGGCTACCGCTTTTACCACGCGGCCGAAGGTCCCGCATCGGGAGAGTACATCCTGCTGGAAGATGAGGCGGAGATCGAGGGCCTAATCCTGCCCGCTACCCGTCACTGGTACCATACCCGGGAGAACCGCTACCTCGGCACGGACCGGGTGGTCGATGGCCGTCAGTAGCCCACCACCAACGCCTTACTGGGTCACCTGACGGACGAAGACATTGGCGCTTACTGGATCCACGTCCGCCTTGTCGGTGAGGGAACGCCCGATGCCGGTGGGGTCCACCGCGGTACCGTCGACCACTTGGCGCCATTCCCCTTCGGGCAGGGTTACCCGCCGTATGGTCTGGGCCCCGTTCAGCACGACGTAAATGTCCGACCACTGGTCGCCCGGGGCATCCTGGATGCGGTAGGCAATCAACTGTCCGTCGCGGCCATCGTCGGTGAAGGTGAGGTGGCGGGCGATGAGTTCCGTTTCTCCCAGACGGAAGGCGGGATGCGCCTTGCGCAGGGCGATCAGGTGGCGGACGTAGCGGAAGGTCTCCCCGTGGCGGCCCTTGTCGTCCCACTTGATGGCGTTTACTTCGTCGCTGCTCTTGTAGCTGTTCTCGTCGCCGCCCTTGGAGCGCAATATCTCGCTACCTGCGTGCAGGAAAGGAATGCCCTGGGAGGTCAGCACCGTGGCCAGGGCCAGGTGGTGCATGCGTTTGCGCAGCCATACCGGATCCCGGGGATTGCTGATTTCGAGGCGGTCCCAGAGGGTATGGTTGTCGTGGCAGCTTACGTAATTCACGCACTGACCCGGCTGTTTGGCCCAGGGCCCCTCGCTGTAGTTGATGCTGTCGTACTCGATCTGGGGGTGGGCGGTGGCCGCCACGATCCCAAAGCGGACGGATTCGGCCAGGTCGGTGGCGCCGCTCACGAAGCCGCGTTCCTCATGCTCGAAGACGCTGCCCTTAAGGGCGTCGCGGAGGTCATCGCTGAAGGCGGCGATCTGAATCAGCTCGGAGGTATTCGCCTTGAGGGCCCGTTGTTTTTCGGGCAGGGGGCTGGGGCCGGCCGACCAACCTTCGCCGTACAGCAGGATGGTGGGATCGATGCTGTGGAGGGTTTCGCTGACGTCATTCATCGTGGCGATGTCGTGGATGCCCATCAGGTCGAAGCGAAATCCATCGACGTGGTACTCGTCGACCCAGTACTCCAGCGATTCCCGAATGTACTTGCGCACCATGGGCCGTTCGCTGGCAATCTCATTGCCGCAGGCGCTGGCGTCGCTGTAGGTGCCGTCCTCGTTAAAGCGGTAGAAATAGTCGGGGACCAGCAGCTGGAAGTTGCTGTTCTCGGTCCGCCCCGTATGATTGTACACTACGTCCATGATGACGCGGATACCGGCGGCGTGGAGGGCCTGTACCATTGCCTTGAACTCCCGGATGCGCACCTTGCCGTCGGCGGGATTGGTGGAGTAGCTCCCTTCGGGCACGTTGTAGTTCTGGGGGTCGTAGCCCCAGTTGTACTGGGTGGAGTCGGGGCGGGACTCATCGACGCTTACGAAGTCGAAACTCGGCAGCAGGTGGACGTGGGTCACGCCCAGTTCAATGAGGTGGTCCAGGCCGGTGGTATCGCCCCGGGGGGTGGTAGTGCCCCGCTCGGTAAGCCCGAGGAATTTCCCGCGGTGTTCGATTCCCGAGTGGGGATCCATGCTCAGATCGCGCACGTGGAGTTCATACAGAACGGCGTCGGTGGGTGCCCCCATAGCGGGGCGGCGATCTGTTTCCCAGCCGGGGGGATCGGTGTCAAAGAGGTCGACCACCTGTCCCCGCAGTCCGTTCGTACCCGTGGCGCGGGCGTAGGGATCGGTGGCTTCAGCCAGCCAGCGGCCGTTGCGCTTGATCTGGAAAGTGTAGTAGGTACCGTCCAGGTCTTCCGGGACGGTGGCGGTCCAGGCGCGGTTGATCTCCTCCAAATCCAGGGTAGCGTGGGCCTGGGTGGTGGGCCGGTCGTCGGTGTAGAGCTTGACCCGGGCGGCCTGGGCGGCGGGCGACCAGAGCTTGAAGGTGGTGGAGTTCGGAGTGTAGGTCACCCCCAGGTCACCGTAGGGGTAGACGGGGTAATCTTCCAGCGTATCGTACTGGGGCCGCGGGTCGGAGCAGGTCAAGCAGGTCAGGGTTAAACAAACGTATAGTAGAGCTCTCAAGGAGGAGGATTTGCGCGCCACGGACTCAGCGGATGGCCTTGAGCACCGTTTCGGTAAAGAGTGGGTCTAAGATAACACCCCGGTGCCCCGACTCCGGCAAGGGAATGAGTTCGACCCGGTCGGGGGCGGCTTCGCGGATCTCTTCCGCCATGGCGTAGGGGATCAGCTCGTCGCGCCGACCGTGCAGTACGGTCACCGGGCAGTTGGCGCGGGCCACGTTTTCCCGGGTATTGAGGGGGTACTTCAGGATAAAGTCGGGCACCATCCACAGCCAGAGGTTCTTCATGGCAGTGATGCTGGCGTAGGGTGCGGCCAGGATCAAATGTTGGGGGTGGTTGTTGGCGGCCAGGTAGCTGGCCATTCCCGTACCCAGGGAATACCCCACCAGGATGATGTTCTCCTCGGCGTAGTATTGGCGGAGCGAATCGTAGACGGTCTGGGCATCCGCGAACAGCTGCTCTTCCGAAACGATGGAGCCCCCGCTTTTGCCGTAGCCTCGGTAATCATAGAGGTAGAGGTCGTAGTCGGCCCCGACCAGGCCTTCCGTCTGCCGCAGGCTGCGCCGGTTGCTGCCCCGGTTTCCGTGGAGGAAGAGGATCGCACCCTTGGCTTCGGGTTGCCGGAAGGCCAAGACGTTCAGGGGAACGCCGTCCGCCGTAGAGATGGTCATCTCCTCCCCTACCTCGAAGGCGTAGTCGGCCGGCAGCGCCCGGGGGTGAAAGATGAAACGCTCCTGGAAAAAGTAAAGGAGCCCGCACAGCAGAACGTAGCTGAGGAGGAAGAAGAGGGTGATCCGTTTGATCCACTGCATGGCTGACGGCGGCCCCGTGGGGGGTGTTTATTCCGGGACGGAACGCAGGAGTCCCATTCCGGTGATGAAAAATATGACCCCTACGATGGCTACGCCCCAGGCATTTTGCCCGAGGGCCAGCTGGCCGGGATTGAAGATGGCGAGTACACCGGCGGCCAAAGCGACGGCGCCGATCAGGGTGAATGCCAAAGCCAGGGTTTTCTTCACGACGTAATTTTCGGCCAAGATACACCTTCCCCGCCGCCGGCGTCCGCCGGGCAACCGACGGATTGTTTTATCTTGCCCGTCCCCAAAATCCTTGCCTTCTGTCCTCCCTGAATCGCAGAAAATTCCTCGCCCTGGCGGGCCTGCCGGTCGTCTATGCGGCCAGCCTACCCGCCGGCGTTCAGTTGCTCGGCCTGGAACCCGCGGACCCGCTCCCCGGCAAACATCCGGGCCTGACGGTGCTCAACGACCGCCCCGTGAACGCCGAAACCCCGGCCCACCTGCTGAACGACAAGGTGACCCCCGCTGAACTGATGTTCGTGCGCAACAACGGCGCCGTGCCCCGGGGACTTCCCGAATTGCCGACCTCCCTGCCCGGCGACTGGACGCTGCGGATCGCGGGCGAGGCGGTACCGGAACCGGTGACCTTCACCCTGGAAGAACTGCAGCGGCGATTCACCGCCCACACCTATCAGCTCACCCTGGAATGCGGGGGCAACGGCCGCAAGGAGTTCAGTCCGCCCGCCCGCGGCAACCAGTGGAGTACCGGTGCGGTAGGCTGCCCGAAATGGACCGGCGTTCGGCTGAAGGACGTGCTGGAGGCCGCCGGTTACGACCGCAAGCGGGCCGTCTACGTGGGCTACTACGGAAAAGACACCCACCTCAGCGGCGACCCCGACAAGGTGGTCATCTCCCGGGGCGTGCCCATCGCCAAGGCCCTGGAGGACGAGAGCCTCATCGCCTGGGCCCTAAACGGCAAACCCCTGCCCCTGCTGAACGGCTACCCCCTGCGGCTGGTCTTCGGCGGCTACCCCGCCAGCTGCTCCGGGAAATGGCTTTCGGAAATTGTCGTGCGCGACCAGGTACACGACGGCGAGAAGATGGGCGGACAGTCCTACCGCGTACCCTGTGAACCCGTGGCGCCGGGTACGACCGTTGAGGACGAGGACATGTGCATCATCCTGGAAATGCCCGTAAAGTCCCTGATCACCTCACCCCGCACCGGAGCGGTGGTGGAGCGGGGGACGCCGCTGTCGATCGCCGGCCACGCCTGGTGTGGCAGCTCGGCCGTGGAGCGCATGGAGTACAGCATCGACTTCGGCAGCAGCTGGTCGCGGTGCCAGTTGGCGGCTCCGGCGAACCGCTTCGCCTGGCAGCATTTCTCGGCGCGGGTAAACTTCCCCAAGCCCGGTTACTACGAAGTCTGGGCGCGGGCGACGGACACCGCCGGCCGCTCCCAGCCCATGGTATTGCCCGGCTGGAACCCCCGCGGTTACCTTAACAACGCCTGCCACCGCATCGCCGTTAAAGTCGTTTGATGATGTCCAGTACCCTGCGGTATACCCTTTTACTCCTTCTCCTGGTGGCCGTGGCCGTGGGGGGTTATCTGCTCTCCGACCGCGAACCGGAACCCCGCCCCACGGAGGCCAAGCCCTCGCGCATCGTGGACGGGCTCGACGCGGATACCGGCCTGATCGCCGAGGGGGACTACCTCCTGGTCAAGGGGAATTGCCTGGCCTGCCACAGCGCCAAGCTGGTGACCCAGAACCGCGCCACCCGGGAGGGCTGGCTGGAGATGATCCACTGGATGCAGGAAAAGCAGGGCCTCTGGGACCTGGGGGAGCAGGAAGGGCCTATCCTGGACTACCTGGCCACCTACTATGCCCCCGAGGAAAGCGGCCGGCGGCCGCCCCTCGGGGACATTGAGTGGTACATCCTCAATCCTACCGATTGATGACGTTCTTGAAGCGCGGACGGCGGGGCGTCACGTCTCCGAGTTCGGCTTTCTTGGCGGCCTCGTACTGGCTGTAGTTCCCCTCGAAGAAGCGGATGTTGCCTTCGTCCTCAAAGCTGAGGATGTGGGTCGCCAGGCGGTCGATGAACCAGCGGTCGTGGCTGATCACCAGCACGCAGCCGGCAAAGCTGTCGAGGGCGTCCTCCAGGGCGCGCAGCGTATTGATGTCGATGTCGTTGGTCGGTTCGTCCAGTAGCAGCACGTTGCCCCCTTCGCGGAGGGTCATGGCCAGCTGCAGGCGGTTGCGTTCTCCGCCGGAAAGCATTCCAACCTTCTTCTGCTGGTCGGCACCGGCGAAGTTGAAGCGGCTCAGGTAGGCGCGGGCGTTCACGGAGGTATTTCCTACCTCGATCATGTCATGGCCCTGGCTGACCACGTCGTAGATGGTCTTGTTGCCATCCTGCAGTTGGGTGTGGGCCTGGTCTACGTAGCTGATCTCCACCGTATCGCCGATCTTGATCTCCCCGGCGTCCGGCTCCTGCTCGTTGACCAGAAGGCGGAAGAAAGTGGATTTACCGACTCCGTTGGGGCCGAGGATGCCCACGATGGCGTTCTTGGGGATGGTGAAGGTGGCGTCGTCGAACA
This sequence comes from Neolewinella marina, assembly GCF_002631205.1. Classification (GTDB taxonomy): domain Bacteria; phylum Bacteroidota; class Bacteroidia; order Chitinophagales; family Saprospiraceae; genus Neolewinella; species Neolewinella marina. Next base: position 163,893 of record NZ_PDLO01000007.1, on the reverse strand, counting down.
GGACCCGGTCGCCGAAGCCCTTCTTCAGGTTCTTCACCTCGATGACTACGTCGCCGAGGCGTGGCCCGGGCGGAATGTAGATCTCAAGGTTCTTTTCCCGTTCGCGGCCTTCCTCCCCGACCAGTTTGTCGTAGGCACTCAGGCGGGCCTTACCCTTGCTCTGTTTGGCTTTGGGGGCCATGCGGATCCATTCGAGCTCCCGCTTGAGGGTCTTCTGCCGCTTGCTCTCCTGCTTCTCCTCCTGGGCGAGGCGCTGGGCTTTCTGCTCCAGCCAGCTGGAGTAGTTGCCTTCCCAGGGGATGCCTTCGCCGCGGTCGAGTTCAAGGATCCAGCCGGCGACGTTGTCGAGGAAGTAGCGGTCGTGGGTCACGGCGATCACCGTGCCGGGGAAGCTTTGCAGGTACTGCTCGAGCCAGTCAACGGATTCCGCGTCCAGGTGGTTGGTAGGTTCGTCCAGCAGCAGGATATCGGGGTTGCTGAGCAGCAGTCGGGCCAGGGCCGTACGGCGGCGTTCCCCGCCGGATAGCACGTCCACCTTGGCGTCGTCGGGCGGGCAGCGCAGGGCTTCCAGGGCCGTATCGATGCGGTTCTCGAGCTCCCAGGCGTTGCGGTTCTCTAGTTCTTCCATCAGTTCGCCCTGTCGCTCGATGAGTTTGTTCATCGCGTCGTCGTCCATGGGCTCGCTGAACTTGAGGTTCACTTCCTCGTACTCCTTCATCAGGTCGACCGTTTCCTGCACCCCTTCCTCGACGATCTCACGGACCGTCTTGGTGGGGTCAAGGGTGGGCTCCTGCTCCAGGTAGCCGATCTTGTAGTTGCGGTCGAAGACGACGTTGCCTTCGTAGTTCTTGTCGACGCCGGCGATGATCTTCAGCAGGGTGGATTTACCGCTGCCGTTGAGGCCGAGGACGCCGATCTTGGCTCCGTAGAAGAAGCTGAGCCAGATGTTGTTGAGGACTTTCTTGTTCGCTCCGGGGAAGGTCTTGGAGACCCGCTCCATGGAAAAAATCACTTTGTTTTCTGCCATAATGGGTGGTGTAATATTGCGTTAGTTGCGTTTGCGGGGCTGGGGGGTGGCCCGTTCCCAGGCCTGTTCCCCGATGAGTACTTCCAGGCGGTCCATGAACCGTTCCAGGGCCGGGGGAGCCTCGTAGTAGACCTTTACCTCCCGCGGCTTGCCCTCCCCGTCGGGCAGGATGAGCTGGCGGTAGGGAATGTCGGCGGGAATCTCCTCCCCTACCGGGTAGACCGGCGCCAGGTCGAGCTGGCGCAGGCTGTCGATCGACCGGTTGAGTTCGGCGTAATCGACGGAGTACAGCTGGCGGTTGTAGAGGCCCTGGGCAATCTCCCCCTGGTCGACCAGCAGGGAGGTCATGCCCCCGGATTTCAGGTCGAAGGTATAGGCTTCACAGTCGCCGTAGCAGTTGGACTTGCGGAACGAAAACAGCGGCACCTCGGTGTTGTCCGCGGCCGCTTCCTCCCGGTATCCGGGCTCGGCCAGGGGGGCTTGTCCGAGACTGGCCTGGTTTTCGATCTCGGCCGTTTCATTGGACTCGATGGGCGGTTGGGGCACCGTGCGGCGGCGGGCCCTCACCTCTTCCCGGCGCTGGGCCTTCACGGCGGCGGCGTCCGGCAGGGGTGCTGCTCCGGGGTCCTCCGGGGCCCGGGCGTCCATGGATTCGGGGGCCGCGCGCTCGGCGATGGCCGCCTCCACTTCAGGATCGGGACGTACGGCGCCGTCGGCCACCGGGGCGGGTGCTACCGTGCTGGCTGATCCGGCGGTGACGCCCACCGGCTGGCGGGAGCACGAAAGGCACAGCAGGAACAGGAGGGTCAGGAACAGCGAGGTCGGATGTGGCATCATGGCAAAGGCTTGTACTTCTGCAAAAACCGATTCCGGCCGCATTGTTTCACTACCGCCTTGCGGCGATTGCGCTACTTGCCCTTCTTGGCCTGGGCCGCGGCCTGGGCGCGCTGCTGTTCCTTGAGGGCTTCCTGGAGGCGGGCGCTGAAGCCGGACTTCTTCTTCGGTTTCTTCTTGTTGGCGTCCAGTTTGGCGCGCAGCTTCTCCTGGTCGATGATGAAGTTCTTCGTGATGATCGTCTGCAGGATGTTGAACACGTTGCTGAAGAACAGGTAAGCGGTCAGACCGGCGGCGAAGCTGTTGAAGAAGCCCAGGAAGGCGATCGGCATGATGTACTGGAAGTACTTCATCATGGGCTGGGCGCTGTAGTCCATGTGCCGGCTGTTGTAGTAGGCGTAGATCACGGTGGTGACGGCCCAGAGCACGGCGAAAAGGCTCAGGTGGCCCTGCATAAAGGGAATCCACTCCGGCAGGCGCAGGATGCTGTCGTAGGTACTCAGGTCATTGGCCCAGAGGAAGTTCTCCTGGCGGAAAGTGATCGAGGCCGGGAAGAAGCGGTACAGGGCGAACCAGATGGGCATCTGCAGTACCATGGGCAAACAGCCGCCGAGGGGGCTGGCGCCGTATTCCTGGTACAGCTTCATGGTTTCCATCTGCTGGGCCTGGGCGTCGTCCTTGTGCTTGGCCTTCAGCTTGTCGATCTCGGGCTTGAGCACCTGCATCTTCGACTGGCTGACGAGCATCTTGTAGGTCAGGGGGTAGACCAGCATTTTCACCAGCAGGGTGAGCACCAGGATGGCGATGCCCATGTTGCCGATGAAGCCCGACAGGAAGTTGAACAGGGGACGGATGATCCACCGGTTGATCGAGCCAAAAATCGAGGAGCCGAAGCTGATCACGTCCGAGAGGTCGTAGCCGATGGCCCGCAGCCGCTCGAATTCGTTGGGGCCCACGTAGAACGACATGCCGAAGCTCTCCGAGGGGGAGGTGCCCACGGGGACGGCCAGGTTGGAGACCAGCACCTTGAGCTCGTCGTCCTGGAGGCGGTCGGTGTCGGCGATGGTGGTCAGCACCGCGCTGCTGAAGCGGTCGTCGGCGATCAGGGCCGAGGTGAAGAACTGCTGGCTGCCGGCCACCCACTTCAGGGGTTGGTCGTCGAGCTCCTCGGTGTCGTCGCTGGTGCAGGAGCAGTAGTCCGTGTCGTCGTCCACCGGCTTGTAGTAGAGGGTGGAGTAGTTCGCTTCGTACTGGCTGTTGTTCTCGATCTTGTCGAGGTGGTTCTCCCAGTAGAGCTGTACCGTTCCGTTGGTGTTGGCCAGCACGGAGTTGAGGCCTTCAAAGCGTACGTCGTAATCGATCAGGTAGGTGTCGTCGGGCAGGGTGTATTTCTGCTCCAGGTAGCCTCCTCCGGCGGCGGCGGCGCGCAGGATCACCGTATTGCCTTCCACCGTAGGGGTGAAGTAGAGGTCGCTGGTGCGCACCCCTTCACCGGCCACGCCGTTGACGGGCAGGATGTACTCGAACTTGTTCTGCTCATCTTCCAGCAGCAGCAGGGGCAGGTGGACTTCCTCGTCGCCTTCACGTTCCACGACCTTGTCGTAGTTCTTCAGTTCGGCCACCTTGATGGAGCCGCCCTTGGTAGAGAAGGTCAGCTTCATGAGGTTGTTTTCCAGTACCACGTCTTCGGCGGTTCCGACGGCCGAGGCGGCGAAGGCGCCGAAGCGACCACCGTACTGGGCCAGGCGGGCGGAGTCGGACAGGGAGGTGGGGTCAACCGGCAGGATATCCGCCCGGGGGGATTCCGCTTCCCGCAGTTCCGCTTCGCTCAGGGCGGCGAGGGAGTCCTGGTAGCGCTGCTCTTGCTCGATCTCCGCGGCACTGGGCGCGGCGACGTACTGCCACCCCAGGAAGAGCAGCATGATGAGGACGATACCGATGATGGAAGTTCTGTCCATCTCCATAGCAGGGTCTTTTAATTGAAAGGGGCAACCCGACGGCCGCAGCCCGGTTCTTTTGGGGCCGCAAAGGTACACCGCAATACGTTATGCCACCTCCTCACCCGGATCAGTCTATGAAAGCCCCCGACGAAAAACTGGCCCAGGCCTACCGCAATGCCGTCTACGTAGTGAACGGCTACGAACTTAAAATAGACGAACCCCACCCCGATTTTGACGCCTGGCTGTCGCGGCGGGGTCACCGGTACTACCTGATCCTGACCGCCTTCAACCCCTACTCCACCCCACTGCCCGAGCCGGTCAATGAGGCGCGCCACCACACCCTTATCGAACTGCTCGACCGCCGCGGCATGCCGTACGTGGCCGCCGCGGGCAGCGATCCGGAGGGCGGCTGGCCCGAAGAGCGGGGCGTATGCCTGCTGGACCCCTCACCGGAAGCCGGCTGCGCCATTGGCCGCCTCTACCAGCAACATGCCATCGTGGTGGGCCGGCGGGGGGAAAGTCCGGATTTAGTGTGGCTCTGAAAGCCGGTGGATGTCCTCGATCAGGGCCACTACGTCCCGCCCCTCGGCGGCGGTGGTGGCCACTTCCGCCCGGCCATTGAGCACGTCCACGACGTTGTCGATCACGAAGTGGTGGTTCGCCGCCGAGCCCTGGTAGGGTCCGTAATTATTGGAAGCAGGACTGGGCGCGAGCGCAGGTGCCGTGAAACCATCCGCGTGGCAGTACCGCAGCTCGTTCATGTACTGCCCGCCGAGCTTTACCGTCCCCCGGCTGCCGATGACCGTGAAGGTGGACTCGAAGTTGCGGTCCCAGACCACCGTACTGAAAGTGAGACTACCCAGCCCGCCTCCGGACAGCGCGAACTGCACCATCCCGGTATCGGCGAAGGGGTGAAGGTGGGCGTGGGCCTGGTTCACCAGCCGGGCGTTGGTGGCGGTCACCCCCGGGAAGGTCCAGCACAGCAGGTCGAGGAAATGGGCAAACTGGGTGAAGAGCACGCCGCCGTCCAGCTGCGGATCGCCATGCCACGGGTGGGGGGAGCCGTCCGGCTGCCGGTAGTACCGCTCGTCGCGGTTCCAGAAGCAGTCCAGGTGTACCTGCAGTACTTGCCCCAGTCCGCCGGAAGCGACGGTTTCCTTTAACCAGGCGGAGGCTGGGCTGTAGCGGTTTTGCATTACGCCGAATACCCGCCGGTTCGTCCTTTCGGCCGCCGTGATGATGGCGTCGCACTCCGCTACGGTCAGGGCCAGGGGCTTTTCGACCACCACGTGGCGGCCCGCTTCCAGACAGTCGATGGCGTGGGTGGCGTGGAGCCCGTTGGGGGTGCAGATGCAGGCTACGTCGCAGGGGACGGCCGCCAGCAATTCCCGGAGGTCGGCATAACGGGGTACCCGGGGCACGCCTTCCGGCCAGGTCAGTTCTTCCTGCCCCCGGGGTTCGCACACGGCCACCAGTTCCGCACCGGGATGGGCGGCTACCAGGGTAGCGTGTCGCCGGCCGATGTGGCCGAGCCCGACGATGGCAAAGCGTAGTTTCATGGTGGGGCGCGAAGGTAATGTCCGTCCGGCGGCAACTCCCTATTCCCGCGTCACGATTCCGTCCTCGAGGTGGTAGACGCCCGACACCGGGCACTCCGCCCGCCCACGCACGTCGAAGTCCAGGCGGTAGCCCGCGGCGCTCATCCAGCCGATCTGCCGGGCGGGGGTGCCCACCACCAGGGCGTAGGGGGCCACGTCGCGGGTCACCACCGCCCCCGCCCCCACGAAGGCGTAGGTGGACAGCGTGATGCCGCAAACGATGGTGGCGTTCGCCCCGATGGTTACCCCGTTCTCGACGATGGTCGAGGCGTACTCCCCGCGTCGGTCCACCGCGGCCCGGGGGTTGTTTACGTTGGTGAATACGGCGGAGGGACCAATGAATACGTCGTTCCCCACCTGCAGTCCGGAGTAGAGGCTCACATTGTTCTGCACCTTGCACCCGCTGCCGAGCCGCACCCCCCCGGCCACAAAGACGTTCTGCCCCAGGTTACAGTCGGGACCCAGCTCGCAGTCCGGCATCAGGTGGCAGAAGTGCCAGATCCGGGAGCCGGCACCTACGCGGGCGCCGGGGTCAACGACGGCGGTGGGGTGTACGTAATAATCCATATCAGAAAAAGATCAGCAGGCCGAGGCCGCCCACCAGGAGAAACTTGATCTGGGTGCTGAGCTTGTGGTAGTCGACCTGTTGCCGCGCCCGGAGCAGCTGGGCGACGATGATGGCTACCGCCAGCAGCAACAGCACGATGCAGGTGAGCATGGGAGGCTGGAGGAAGGCGGGCCATCCCAGAAATACGGGACTGGCGATAGAGATGAGTACCATGAGGCCCAGTCCGATGGCCAGCTGTCGGCTCTTGGCTACCCCCAGCAACACGGGCAGGGTGCGCCGCCCTTCCTGCCGGTCGCCCCTCAGGTCCTCGAGGTCCTTGACCAGCTCCCGCAGCAGGGTGGCTACGAAGGCGAAGACCATGAAGAGGAGGCATACCCTCAGGGTATCGGTGGCCAGGGCGGGATTCAACTCATACAGCCGCGCCAGGGCCTTGCGTTCGGTGAGCACCAAAATGCCCGGCACGCCGGCACAGTACAGCGCCACCAGGAAGTTGCCGATGAAGGGCATGCGCTTCAGGGTGGCGCTGTAGAGGGCCAGGATGCCGATGGCCAGGGGAAAGAGGAAGAGCAGTTGCCGCTCGTTCAGCCGCAGGGCCAGCAGCAGGGCGAACAGGTAGCCGACAAAGACGATGGCGGCGAAGAGCCACTGCACGTTCTGCCGGCCCACCTTCAGGACCATGTTCTTGCCGGGGTGGTTGATAGCGTCGATGCGCACGTCGCGCAGGTCGTTGATCAGGTAACCGGAGGCGGTGATGGCCACCGTCACGAGGCACAGTTCGAAGAACTTCCACGGGCGCAGCACCCCGGCAATCCCCTCCGCGTCGAGGGCGGGGAGGATGATGCGGTAGTAAATCAATACCTGGGTGAGGGCTACGACCAGGAGGTTCTGCATCCGAACCAGCCGAAACAGATCAAATAAGGGCAATCGCTCCATGGCCGGCAAGATACGCTGCCGACCCTAGTCCCGCAGCAAATCGCGGCTGATGACCAGCCGCTGGATCTCGGAGGTGCCTTCCCCGATGGTGCAGAGCTTGCAGTCGCGGTAGTACTTTTCAGCGGGGTATTCCTTGGTGAATCCGTAACCTCCGAAGATCTGTACGGCCTCGTTGGCAACGCGTACGCTCGTTTCCGAGGCGAACAACTTGGCCATGGCCGCCTGACGGGTCATGGGCAGTCCGGCGTCCTTGAGGCGGCCGGCGTTCCGGGTCATGAGTTCCGCCGCTTCGATTTCGGTGGCCATGTCGGCCAGCTTGAAGGCGATGGACTGGAAGCGGCTGATGGCCTTGCCGAACTGTTCGCGCTCCTTGCTGTAGGCCAGGGCGGCCTTCATGGCTCCCTTGGCAATGCCGAGGCTGAGGGCGGCGATGCTAATGCGGCCGCCGTCGAGGATCTTCATGCTCTGGATGAAGCCCTCTCCCACTTCTCCGAGGATGCGGTCGGCGGGCAGGTAGCAGTTCTCCAGGATGATCTCGGCGGTTTCGCTGGCGCGCATGCCCAGCTTGTCTTCTTTCTTTCCGCCGCGGAAGCCCTCGTCGCCCCGCTCCACGATGAAGGCCGTCATGCCGTGGCTGTCGAGCAGCTCACCGGTGCGGGCGATCACCACGGCTACGTCGCCGCTGATGCCGTGGGTGATGAAGTTCTTGGCTCCGTTCAGGATGTAACCGCCGTCGGGCTGTTTTTCCGCCACGGTGCGCATACGGCCCGCGTCGGAGCCGGTGTTTGGTTCGGTGAGTCCCCAGGCCCCCAGGTGCTCGCCGCTGGCCAGGGCGGGCAGGTATTTCTGCTTCTGCTCCTCGCTGCCGAACATCAGGATATGGTTCGTGCACAGGGAGTTGTGGGCCGCCAGGCTCAGGCCGATGCTGCCGCATACCTGGGCCACCTCGTCGATGACGGTGATGTACTCAGCGTAGCTCAGTCCGCTGCCGCCGTACTCTTCGGGTACGAGCACGCCCATGAAGCCGAACTCCCCCATCTTCCGGAAGAGGTCGCGGGGAAAATGCTGCTTCTCGTCCCACTCCATTACGTGGGGGAAAATGTTGGTGCGCGCGAAATCCGCGGCACTCTGCCGGATGAGTTCCAGCTGTTCTTCGCTCGCCGTGGTGGTGGACGGCGCGGTCATATTTGCGGTCATTGGTGGTGGTGGTTGGTGAAAGGGCTAAAACTTAAATGTTAAAGTCGGTAAAATGTTAGCGGCCGGGGCGTCTTAACGCCGACAGCCGGGATTTGGCGGAAGAGATTCCGGAGGATGGCAAAAGTCTGCGGCCGGACGGGAAACCGACATATATTTTACGCAGTGAAAGCAGGCCGATATTCCTTCGCCGACCCGCCCGACAAGATACGTAAAACCAATATTAATTCGGTTTTTACCACCACAACTCACCTGCCTTTCGGCCGTTACCGGGACATATCATCGTGTTCCGTATGACAAGATATCATTCTCTTGCCGCCACCTTTTTTCTGGCCCTGATGCTCAGCCCTTTTCTGGCTGGTCGCGTCGCCGCCCAGGAGTCTCTTTTCGACCGCCTCTACCAGGAGCTGGCCACCGAGGCCGTCGACGTGGTGCTGACCCTGCCCGTCGACAGCATCCGCAAGGATACCCGCACCCCCCAACCGGCCACCTTCTCCTACACCGACGGCGACGGAGAGGTACTCACCCTGGGTACCGAGGCATCGCTGCGGGGCAAATTCCGCCGTACCCGCTGTGCCACCCCGCCCCTGAAGCTCAACTTCTCCAAGAAGGAACTGCGGGCCGCCGGCCTGCTGGACCACGACAAGTACAAGCTGGTAACCACCTGCTACGCAGACAGTACAGCCACCGCATTGCTACTGAAGGAATACCTGGCCTACCGGGCCTACGCCCTCTTTAGCCCCGATGCACACTACCGTACCCAACTGCTGCGGCTCACCATCCGCGACCTGTCCGGTAGCCACCCCGAGACCACCGCCTACGCCTTTCTCATCGAGGACGCCGACGAAATGGCGGCCCGGGCCGGAGGCAAGGAGATCGACGAACTGCCCAGCCTCGATGCCGACCTCTTCGACCCCACCGCCGAGGCCACCCACGCCATGTTCCAGTACCTCATCGGCAACGCCGACTGGAGCCTGGCCCTGAACCGCAACGTCAAGCTGGTCCAGCGCCCCGACGGCAGCCTGCTGCCCGTAGGCTACGACTTCGACTTCAGCGGTTGGGTAGGCGCGCCCTACGCCAGTCCGGCCAGCGACCACGGACAGCAGAGCATTTACCACCGCGTGTACCTGGGCTACGGTCAGAGTGACCGGGTGCTGCGCAACGTGAGCCAGGATTTCCGGGGCCAGCGCCGCAACCTGCTGAACCTTATCGACGAGTTCAGCCTGCTGCCCACCAACGACCGCCGGATTCTCCAGCGCTACGTCCACCGCTTCTACGACGAGCTAGCCACCATCAGCAGCAACACCAGCGTACTGTTCTACGACCAGTTGCGGGGGGCCACCGCCGAGGTCATCCCTCCGGGCAGTTCCCCCGCCCACTACCGGGCAACCACCCGGCGGTAATTACCTTTGGGGCATGATTCAAATCCCCCAGAACCGTACCCGCGCCCAAGAAAGCCGGGCCGCCGTACAGCGGCTCTACATTGCCATGCGTCACCTGCTCATCCGCGGCAGCTACAAGCCCGGAGGCATGAGCGGCAAGACGCTGATGGACAACCTGATGATCCTCCGCCCCGAAATTTACGGGTCGATCACCGACACCGAACGGGTAGAGCTGAACGGGCTGCATTACGTATTTCAGCGGCTGCCCAAGGGCATCGAGGAGTGCCGCTTCATCCGCCTCATCACCCGGGAAGGGTACGAGAACAGTCACTTCACCCCCATCGTGCCGCCGAAGCGCCGCCGGGAGGCCTACCGCATCGACGTCCACGAGATGTACATCGAGATGACCCGCGGCCGCAGCGACATCTACGACATCCTCACCCACCTCACCTTTCTCTACGCCGAGGCCAACAAGATCTACCGCAACAGCCTCGACAGCAAGGGGCGGCAGAAGCGGGAATGGCAGCTGCTGGCCGAAATCGTGGAGCGGGAGAAGAAGGGTGAGGAATTCAAGATTGAAACGGCCTACACCTACCTGAGCACCCTGCTGGGCCGGACCTACAACGAGATCGTCGACGCCTGCCGCCGCTTCGCCGAAGAGGAGATGGTTAACTCCCTCTTCCACATCACCTACTGGCTCGGACTGCTGGCTAAGGAGGAACTGGAGAACGACCACGACCGGGAGGTGTCCTTTTCCAGCACCCTGCGGGAAAAGACCGGCCACCACTACTTCGGCGAACTGTGGGCCAGCGCCGTCAAGGAGGTACTGCTGGAGCGCGGGCTTTTCGGCCGCCCCCTCCACGTGGTAAGCGCCAACCTCCACAGCGTCATGAACGCCCTCTTTGCACCCGCGGCCACCGCCCAGAAACTCCGCGCCGGCCGCTCGGTCTACGACGTGGCCCGTTCCCTCTCCCAGCCCGAAGGGCGCAACCTGCGCGAACTGGTCACGAAACTGGCGCTGAAGAACGGCATGATCGAGATCGTCGACACCAGCGGCAGCAACATCGGCGTGCAACTCTTCGACACCGCGGCCTTCGACCCCAAGGTGGTCAGCCCGGAACTGGAATTCGCCCCGGCCCCTACCCCCGACACCGCCCCGGTGATTCTGGTGATGGATTACGCCTTTGGCGAACAGGCCTACGAGAGCATGGACGAGCTGCTGCGTCCCTACCACCCCCCCGGTAGCGATGAGGTATACGAAATGCCCGTCGAAAGCATCAATATCATGGGCAAAGCCGGCATCCTGGAGGGCATAAAGGGCGACCTGATGATCCCCGACGCCCACATCTTCGAAGGCACAGCCGATAACTATCCCTTCAAGAACAGCTTTACCCCGGATCAATTCGAGGGGCACGGCCTGGGGGTCTACTGCGGCCCCATGGTCACCGTACTCGGCACCAGCCTGCAGAACCGCCAGATCCTTGAGTATTTCCTGGAGAGCAGCTGGAAGGCCGTAGGACTGGAAATGGAGGGCGCCCACTACCAAAAAGCCATCCAGGCGGCCACCCACATCCGCAAGAGCGCCAACCCGAACCTGAAGTTGCGTTACGCCTACTACGCCAGTGATAACCCCCTGGTGACCGGCCACACCCTGGCCAGCGGAAGTTTAGGTGTCGACGGCGTCAAACCTACTTACCTAATTACGGTTGAGATCCTGAAAAGCATTTTTCACTCGTAAGCTACGAGCCGCCTTCTTCTCAATCACTCCGGCCCCGCTTTTGCGGACAAATCCCCTATTGTGCGTACCCTGACCGTCCTGATCCTCCTGGTGTTGAACTGCTCCCTTTTCGCCCAGGGGCTCCAACTCGATTCCATCTTCCGCTCCTCGGAGCGCTACGCGGTAAATCCATGGGTAAGCGTACCGGCCATCGCCGTAGGCGCCTACGCCAGCCAGCAACGGTTGCTCTCCCTCCAGGACAAGCCCCCCATCCCCCGGGAAACGCTGCAGGAACTGCGGGCCGAGGACGTGAACGGCTTCGACCGCATCGCCCTGCGGATGGACGTGGACAAGCACAAGCAGGCCATCATCCAGAGCGACTACCTCTTCAATACGGGCCAGTGGCTGCCCTTCGGGCTCTTCATCTGGAAAAAATACCGCCGCGACTGGTTCGACATCACCCTGATGTACCTGGAAGCCCAGACCACCCAGGGACTGTTTTACGGTTTTGCCCCCTTCGGTCCCACCCTGGTGGACCGAATCCGGCCGAAGTCCTACTACCCGGAATTCCCCTACGAGGAGCGCACCGACGGCAATGAGTGGAACAGCATGTTCAGTGGCCACGTATCGACCATGTCCACCGGCTTTTACTTTTTCGCCCGCATGATCGACGACTACAACCCGGACCTGACCGGGGGGCAGCGGGCCCTGCTGTATACCGGGGCTACCGTCCCCTCCCTCCTGGGGGGGTGGCTGCGCGTCAAGGGCCTCAAGCACTACCCTACCGATGTATTGGTGGGGCTGGGCGTAGGGGCCATTAGCGGCATTGGCGTTCCCAGCCTGCACAAATGGTGGAAGGCCCGCCACCGCAGCTCGCTGAGCCTCAGTCCGGTGTACGGCGGAGGCGCGGGCGGACTGGCGCTGGTGCTGAAGTACTAGCCGAACCTCCGGCGGCAGGGGCAGTTTCCACTACGGAATTCCCCTACCATGCCCCGACCCCTACTCGCCTTTCTGCTCTGCCTCCTTCACCTTTCCCTGCTGGCCCAACCGGCGCTGGCGCCTGACCCCAAGACGGAATCCGTATACCGGGTGCGCCACCTCTACGAAGGGCTGGGCGGACTGGCCGTGATGGTCGGGGCCACCACCGGCATCGACGCCCTGCGCAGCAAGGAGGAGATCAGCGACGAAACCCTGCAACGACTCCAGACCATGGAGGTGGGTCGCCTCGACCGCTGGGGGCTGGAGCAGGATGCCCTGAAACGCTTCAAAAGCGAGGAAGCCAGCGACTACTTTTTCAATGGCTCGGTGCTCCTGCCGCTTACGCTCTTCGTAAATAGGAAATTCCGCAAGGACTGGCTGGACATCAGCGTGCTTTACCTGGAAGCCCACGCGCTGTCGGCCGCCACCTACGCCTTCAGCCCCCTGGGTCCCCTGTTCATCGACCGCTACCGCCCCGTGGCCTACTACGATGAGCTGAGCTATGAGGACCGGCAGGCGGGCAATAACCGCAACAGCTTCTTCAGCGGCCACGTGAGCACTACCGCGGTGGGTACCTTTTTCTTTACCAAGGTGCTGTCCGACTACAACCCCCAGTGGACGGCCGGCCACCGCGCCATCGCCTTCACCCTGGCGAGCCTACCCCCGGCCTTCGTGGCCGTACAGCGGGTGCGGGCGCTGAAGCATTTTCCGACCGATACGGTGGTAGGGCTCGGGGTCGGCGCCTTCTTCGGCGTCATGGTGCCCCACATCCACAAAACCTGGGCCCGCAACCACCGCAGCCGCCTCTCCCTGGGCGGCGGCTACCACGATGGAACGGGTAGCGTGGGTTTCGTAATTACCTATTAAGTTTAGGCCCGAAGCGCACCGCTTACTCCGCATCCAAGCGTCCCGGAAGCGAGCCGCGAATTATCTTTCCGGTTCATTAACCAAGGTATTATGTTAGACTTATCAATCCACGACCAACCCAACGTAGACATCAGCTACCGCCACGTCGGCAGTACGGACGTCACCCGCTACGAAAAGATGCACGTAGAGGTCTTCCGCGATTCCGCCAAGGCCTCGATCGCCGTGGCCCACGAGATCGCCGACCTGATGCGCTCCAAGGCCGACAAGGGGGAATCCTGCGTGCTGGGCCTGGCTACGGGGTCTTCCCCCATCCGGGTCTACGCGGAGCTGGTGCGGCTGCACCGGGAGGAAGGGCTTGATTTCAGTCACGTGATCACCTTCAACCTCGACGAATACTACGAACTGCCCCGGGGGAGCCGCAACTCCTACTGGTACTTCATGCACGAGCACCTGTTCAACCACGTGAACGTGGATCCCCGCAACATCCACATTCCCGAAGGGAACATTCCCTTGGAGAAGGTTTACGACCACTGCATGCAGTACGAGGCCATGATCCGGGAGGCCGGCGGACTCGACTTCCAGCTGCTCGGCATCGGCCGGACGGGCCACGTGGGCTTCAACGAACCCGGCTCCCACTCCCGCTCCCTCACCCGCCTCATCACCCTGGACCACCTGACGCGGGTCGACGCCGCCGGCGACTTCCAGGGCATCTCCAACGTGCCCACCCGCGCCATCACCATGGGCATCCAGACCATCAGCCAGGCGCGGCGCATCGTACTGCTGGCCTGGGGCCACAAGAAGGCCGAGATCATCCAGAAGACCATCGAGGAGGAACGCACCTCGGAGATCCCCGCCACCTACCTCCAGGACCACCCGAACGTAACCGTGCTGCTGGACGAAGAGTCGAGCGCCGACCTGCGCCGCTTCAACACGCCCTGGCTCGTGGGCCCCTGCGAGTGGACGGACACCCTGGAGCGCAAGGCCATCATCTGGCTCAGCCGCCACGTCGACAAGCCCATCCTCAAGCTCACCGAGCGGGACTACAACAGCAACGGCATGTCGGACCTGCTGGCCCTCCACGGCTCGGCCTACGACCTGAACATCCGCATGTTCAACAAGCTGCAGCACACCATCACCGGCTGGCCCGGCGGCAAGCCCAACGTCGACGACAGCCAGCGCCCCGAGCGCCGCGACCCGGCCCGCAAGCGGGTTATCCTCTTCAGCCCCCACCCGGACGACGACGTCATCAGCATGGGGGGCACCTTCGCCCGCCTGGTGGAGCAGGGCCACGACGTACACGTAGCTTACCAGACCAGCGGCAACATCGCCGTTTCCGACGCCGACGCCCTGCGCTTCGCCGAGTTCGCCCGTGACCTCAACCAGAACCTGGGCTCCGGGAACGCCCGCCTGGACTTCATCATCCAGGAGCTGAACGACAGCCGCAACAAGTCGCAACCCGATTCCAAAGAGGTCCGGACCATCAAGGGCCTGATCCGCCGCGGCGAGGCCATCGCCGGTGCCCGCTTCGTCGGCCTCCAGGACGCCAACATCCACTTCCTGGACATGCCCTTCTACGAAACCGGGAAGAGCATCAAGGACGACCTGGGCCCCGATGACATCCGCATCGTGCGGGAGCTGATCGAAAAGGTGGAACCCCACCAGATCTTCGCCGCCGGTGACCTGGCGGATCCCCACGGTACCCACAAGGTGTGTCTGGATGCCATCTTCCGCGCCCTCGAGCAGCTGGAGGAAGAGCAGCCCGCCGCCATCAAGGATACTTGGCTGTGGCTCTACCGCGGCGCCTGGCAGGAGTGGCCGATCCACGAAATCGAAATGGCCGTCCCCCTCAGCCCCGCCCAGGTGGAGGCCAAGCGGAACGCCATCTTCTTCCACCAGAGCCAGAAGGACGGCGCCATGTTCCAGGGTGAGGACCACCGGGAATTCTGGCAGCGCGCTGAGCAGCGCAACCGGGAAACCGCCCGCCTGTACAACCAGCTGGGCCTGACGGAGTACGAAGCCATCGAAGCCTTCCGCCGCTGGGAATTCCGCCGCACGGCGGAGCCCGTAAGCTAGGGCGGCGCCGGCGCGCGGGTTCCGGGTTCACCACCAAAACTTCCCTCCATGATTCATTCCCTTGCGGGTAAGGTAGCCATCGTTACCGGTGGCAACAGCGGCATCGGCGCGGCCATCACGAAGGTGCTGCGGGAGCGCGGGGCCCGCGTGTTTGTACTCGATCTGGCGGAGGGGGCTAAGGACAGCCTCCGCTGCGACGTAACAAAACAGCAGGAGGTGCGCGAAGCGGTCGACGGGGTCGTCGCGGAAGCCGGCCGGCTGGACATCCTGGTCAACAACGCCGGCATCGGCTTCGTCGGCACCCTGGAGCAGACGGCCGAGGCCGACCTGGACCGCCTGTACGCCGTCAACGTAAAGGGGGTCTACAACTGCGCCCTGGCGGCCATCGGCCACCTCAAGGACGGCGGCGGCGGGGTGATCCTCAACATGGCTTCCATTGCGGCTACGGTCGGCATCGCCGAACGCTTCGCCTACTCCATGACCAAGGGGGCGGTGCTGACCATGACCTACTCCCTGGCCAAGGACTACCTCGCCCACGGCATCCGCTGCAACAGCATCTCCCCGGCCCGGGTGCATACCCCCTTCGTGGACCAATACCTCGAACGGAATTACCCCGGCCGGGAAGCGGAGGTGTTCGACCAGTTGTCGGCCACCCAGCCCATCGGTCGCATGGGGCGTCCGGAGGAGGTGGGCTACCTGGCCGCCTACCTCTGCTCGGACGAGGCGGCCTTCATCACGGGTACCGACTTCCCCATCGACGGGGGGTACATCAAACTTAATGGCTGACCATTCAGGAGGTTACGGTACGGCGCAGCGGAAATTGCTTCTTCACATAATTTCCGGGCGGCCGGATCAGTTAAGGGGATAGTTTTTTGCACCGCGATCCACTTTTTTAAGCTTTCGGGATCGACGGTGGCATCAGTGTCTCTCATCTACACCCTTTTCTGTGTTGTCCCGAACCCTTTCCCCCCTATGCCTTGGCGTAGCCCTGTTGGTGCTGTCGCTGTCCCAACCCCTTATGGGGCAGGAAGGCTGTAACCTCCCGTCCACCGTGGCCTCCCTGTTGCCGAACCCATCCCTGGAGGAGTTCTCCGCGGGCCAGGCCGGCTGTGGTTCCCAGCAACCCAACGGCTTGCCCGACAACACCAACCAGGCCAACTGTCTGGTAGGCTGGCAGCGCATCAGCCTGGGCACCACCGACGCCTGGAACGCCTTCACCCTGCCCAGCGGTGGCCCAGGCTTTCCGAGCAAGCTGCCGCAGCCCCTGCCCAGCGGATCCAGCGTGGCCGGCTTCTGGGTCGGCATCAAGGACACCAACGGCAACCAGTTCCGCAACGGCAACCGCACCTGGGCCAAAAGCTACCGCGAATACCTCGCTGCCTGCTTCGAACCCGGCAACGAAATCAAAAGCGGAGTTGACTACCGGCTCACCTTTCACCTGGGCTTCGCCGAACAGGAAACCTACCACTTCCAGGGCCGGAAAATCGACGTAGCCTCTCCCTCCGGCGTGGAACTCAGCGTATATGGTGTAAAGGATTGCAACCAGCTGGACTTCGGCAGCTTCTACGGCTGCCCCGAGGAAGCCGCCGCCGCGGGATACGAACTCATCGCCAACGTAACCGTGGAGGGCACCCCCGGCAGCTGGACCCCCGCCTCGGTCGACTTTACCGCCCTGGGAGACTACGCCGCCTTCGCCATCGGGGGCAGCTGCGCCGACGACCAGACCCGCACGGACAGCAAGTACTACCGCAACTACTACTTCATCGACGACCTCATCCTCAACCGCCGGGAAGCCTTTGAAGAACCGGTAGCCGGCCCCGTATCCATCGAAGGCCAGAGCATGTGCGCCGACGAGCTCGTCCTGCGCGGACAGCCCACTGCCGGAGCCACCTACCAGTGGTACCACGACGGGGTAGCGGTGCCCGACGCCACCCAGCCTTCCCTGGCCCTGACGCCCGCCTCCGACATCGACGGCAACTATACCCTGCGCATCGAAAGCGCGGCGGGCTGCGCCACCACCGAGGCGGTCCGCATCCAGCGTCCGGTGATCTACGACCAGTTCCCCGACTCCGTCGCCCTGTGTAACGGCGGCGGCGCCACCGTTTTTGCCTCCCACCAGTCGGCCGGCACCTACACCTGGAGCGACGGCAGCAACCGCAGCTACCTGCCGGTGTCGAAACCCGGCACCTACTCGGTCACCATCAGCTCCGCCTGCCAGGAACGGGTAGAGTCCTTCACGGCCGTGGAAACCAACGACATCAGCTACCGCTACCGCATGACCCCGGAGAACCCCTGCCTGGGCGATACGGTGGAAATCTCCCTCGAGACCGGCTGGTACGCTCCCCTGGTTATTTATACCGTTTCCGAGGAGGAGCGCCACTACGTCTCCGGTAGCGCCCCCATCCGGGTCGTGGCCGGTGAAGTGGACACCATCTCCGCCATGTTCATCTCTTCGTGTAGCATGTACACGGACAAGATCGTGGTAGCCGCCCTGCCCAAGTTCACGGCCGAGGCCGCGGTCACCGACCTGAACTGCCAGGGCCCCACCGGGGCCATCGCCCTTTCGGTTACCGGTTCCGCCCCCGACCAATTTGCCTGGAGCGGCCCGGACGGTCTGCCGCTCGCAGCGGCTACCGAAAGCGTCCTGCCCGTACAGGCGCCGGGCACCTACCAGGTTACCCTTTCCGGGGAAGCCAACTGCGCCACGACCTTCAGCTATACGGTGACGGACCGGCAGTTCTCGGTCGACGTGCTCACCACCGACGCCGCCTGCGGCCCGGACGGATCGGCCAGTGCCCTGGCCAGCGGTGGCACCCCACCCTACGCCATCGAATGGCGGCCGGCCGCCGACCAGCCACCCTTCGGCTCCTCCGCTTCGGTGATCACCGACCTGCCCCGCGGCAACTACGTGGCCCGCGTCAGCGACCAGGACGGTTGCTCGCAACTGGAAGAATTCACCATTACCGGTCCCGATCCGCTGCAGGCCACCGCCGTGGTGGAGGTGGAAGGCTGCTCCCCCGCCAACACCGCCCGCCTGGATATCGAGGTTAGCGGTGGCGTAGCGCCCTACGCCTACTCCGTCGGCGGCGGCGGCCTGCAACCCGAGGCCTCCCTCGCCGGGCTGCCCGAAGGTCGCTACACCGTGCAGGTTATCGATGCCCTGAATTGTGAAGCGCCCCCCCTGGAAGCCGAGGTGAGCTACCCCGAGCCCGTCGTAGTGGAGCTGGGTACCGACCAGCGGATCAACTACGGCGAAACCATGCAGCTGAACCTGAACGTCAGCGGCACCAATCCGGAAGAAGCCCTCATCTTCTGGGACTCCAACGCCGAACTGGAATTCCCCGATGGTCCCCTGACCGCGGTGAGCACGCCGGAAGCTACCGCCTGGTACACGGTGGAGTTCGTGACCCCCGACAACTGCGTCTACACCGACAGCCTGGTGGTGAACGTCAACAACTCCATCCGCGCCTTCGTTCCTACCGCCTTCAGTCCCAACGGCGACGGCAACAATGACCTGCTGGAGCTCTACCCCAACGTGGGCATCACCGGGGTGGAAAGTTTCCGGGTCTTCGACCGCTGGGGTGGCCTCGTCTGGGAAACCAGTGCCGAAGCCGTAGCCTGGGACGGCACCCGCTTCGGCCAGCCCGTCACCACCGGCACCTACTTCTACCACGGGGAACTGCGGCTGCGGCGCGGCGGCACCACCCAGGTGAAGGGTACCATTCAGCTGATTCGGTAGAAAAACCAGGGCCGGGCGGCGAACAAGTGATTTAGTTCTGCTTTTATTGTGTAAAGCGTATATCTTTATGATATATTTGCTTTGCGTTTTAAAACACTATTGAACTAAACACAACACTGTGACAACCGCCCAGCTTGTCCTCTTGATGAGGACTTGGGCGTTGCTGCTTACCTTCTTATTAGTTGGTCCTTCTTTATCCGCACAAGAAAACTGTTCTAATGGCATCGACGACGATGGCGATGGACTGGTAGATTTAAACGATAAGGAAAACTGTAGCTGCGCTCTTTCATCCACCCTCACTTCCCTGCTTCCCAACCCTTCCCTGGAGCAATTTGACCCCGGTCAGTTCGGCTGTACCAGCCGGCAACCCGGTGGCCGCCCCGATGCCGTCAACCAGGCCAACTGCCTCACCGGCTGGAAGCGGGCCTCCCTCGGCACCACCGATTCCTGGAACGCCTTCACCTTCACCAACGCCGGTCCCTTCTTCCCCGCCGCCCTGCCCCGCCCCCTGCCGAGCGGTACGGGCGTAGCCGGCTTTTGGGTAGGCGTGCGGGACACCCCCGATGCCTCCTTCGTTAACGGAAACGGCACCGCCACCAAAAAGTACCGCGAATACCTCGCCGCCTGCCTGGTCGACGGTCAGGTCATGGAAGCCGGGCGGCCCTACCGCCTCACCTTTAACCTGGGCTTCATGGAGCCCCAGCGGGCCACCGAGGACGAAACCGTAGTGGATGTGCGCTCCCCGGAAACCGTCGAACTCAGCATCTACGGCGTCCGCGATTGTGAGCAGCTGAATTTCGGTTCCTTTTACGGCTGCCCCGAGGAATCGGGCGCCGAAGGCTACGAACTGATCGCCAACGTTACGGTGAACGGCAAGGCCGGCAGCTGGACCGCCGAGCAGGTGGACTTCGTATCCAGGAGCACCTACGCCGGGTTCGCCATCGGCGGCTCCTGCGCGGCCGACAACGGGCGCCCTGACGGTGGCAACTACCGCAACTACTACTTTATCGATGACCTGATCCTGAACGAGCCCGCGGCCTTCGCCGAGCCCGTGGCCGGCCCGGTGCAGGTCGACGGACTGACCGTCTGCGACGAAACCATCACCCTCACCGGTACGCCCTCCCCCGGTGCCACCTACCAGTGGTACCGCAACGGGGTAGCCTTGTCCGGCGCTACCGACCGGACCTTGCAGCTCCGCAGCGGCGCCCAGGTGGATGGCAAGTACGTCCTGCGGGTGACCACCCCCCTGGGCTGCGCCCTCACCGAGCCGGTGGTCATTCAGCGCCCCATCGTTACCGACCACTTCGCCGACAGCATCGCGCTGTGCAGCAACCAGGACTCGATCGTGCTCTCCCCCCGCCGCTTCACCGGTGCTACCTACCGCTGGTCCGACGGCAGCGAGGGTCCCAAGCACGTCGTGACCGAAGCCGGTACCTACCGCGTGACGGTGAGCGAGGCCTGCGTGGAGCACACCGAAACCATCGTGGTGGAGCAGGACGTTCCCTTCGCATACGAAATTACCCAAACGCCCCGGCAACCCTGTGCGGGAGAAACCGTGACCATCCGCGTCACCAGCAACGCCCACGAACCCCGCTACTACTTCCGCAACAAGGAAACCGGAGAGCCCCTCACGGCCCGCGACGGTGAACTGCAGGTCGTGGCCGGCGAAGTGAAGGAGATCCTGGCCTTCCTCGGCAACGGCTGTGGACTGGAAACCGAAACCATCCGCATTGCCAGCAGCACCCCCTTCCCCGAACCCCAGGCCTCGGTGGAGGACATCACCTGCCGTACCGGTACGGGAACTGTTCGTCTGAGCCTGCCGGCCGGCTATTCGGGTACTGAGTTCAGCTGGGTCGACCCCGCCGGCAAACCCGTCGGCGACGGCACCGCTACCCTGTCGGTCAGCCGCCCCGGCACCTACTCCGTCACCCTGATGGACGGCAGCCACTGCCCCCGAACCTTCGCCTACACCGTTGGTGAGGCCGATTCCTTTACCGCCCAGTTGGCCACCGAACCCGCCGGTTGCCGGAGTGGCGGCAGCATCAGCGTGACCTCAGTCACCGGCACCGCCCCCTTCCGCTACCGCTGGTTCTACGAAGGGGCCCCCGACCCCACCCACGAGAACCTCTCCAGCCGTAGCAACCTGCCCGCCGGAAACTACACCGTGGAAATTACCGACGCCAGGGGCTGTAGCCTCCGCCAGGAGGCCACCATCCAGGGTACGCCACCGCTCCAGACTACCGTTACCACCGCCTTTGCCGACTGCAGCGACCCCGACAGCGGGACCATCCACGCTGCCGTAGCCGGCGGCCGCGCGCCCTACCGCTTCCGGCTGGCGGGCTACCCCGAGCAGGCCGACCCCACCTTTACCGGCCTTACCGGCGGCACCTACCGACTGCAGGTGATCGACGCGGCCGGCTGCTCCTCCGCGGCCACCGTGGTGAGCTTGGAAGCCCCGCCGGAGTTTGAGCTCGGGAAAGACCTGCGCATTTCCCTCGGCGATTCGGCCATCCTCAACATCGAAAGTCCGGGTACCGACCTCACGCGGGGACGCTTTTCCTGGAACCCCTCCCCCGGCAACCTGGACTGCTCGGACTGCGCCTACGGATACGCCACCCTGAGCGTCGCCCCGGTCGTGAGCACCGAATACCGGGTGACCTACACCACCGCGCAGAACTGTGAAATCACCGACCGCATCCTGGTACAGGTAGACCAGGCCCCGAACGTCTACGCCCCGACGGCCTTCAGCCCCAACGGCGACAACGTCAACGATGAGTTCCGGCTCCACCTGGGGCCCGGCGCGGGCACCCTCACCGACCTGATGATCTTCGACCGCTGGGGAGAACTGATCTACCAGAGCATCGACGGCTCCGAGCCAGCATGGGACGGTACCTACCGCGGGCAGCTACTGACCTCCGGAGTGTTCGCCTACGTAGGTCACCTTCGCCTGGACAACGGCATGACGGTACCCATAAAGGGCTCCGTTACGCTGGTCGACTAGCCGACAGGCCGCGCCGCAGGCCCTCCAGCTCCGCCAATCCGCGCATGCGGCCGTACAGGCTGTAGCCCGGATTGGTGCGGCGCTTGCGGTCGTCAAAGAGGGTAAAGCCGTGGTCCGGCCGGTAGGGTACGTCGTTTTTGGCACGCAGTAGCTCGCCCATCACGGCCGCCATATCGACGTCGCCCTGCAGGTGACCGCTTTCTTCAAAGCTGGCGTGGGGCTTCAGGGCCACGTTGCGCAGGTGTACGAAGTGGATGCGGTCCAGGTACTTCCGGGCCATGGCGGGCAGGTCATTGTCCTCCCGTGAACCCAGCGAACCGGTACAGAGACAGAGGCCATTGGCTTCCTCGTCGACCATCTCCAGGATATCTTCCAGGTCGGCGGCGGTGGAGACGATCCGCGGCAGGCCCACTACCGACCACGGTGGATCGTCGGGGTGGATGGTCAGTTTAATTCCCTCCTTCGTGGCTACGGGTACCACCTCCTCCAGGAAGCGCTGGAGGTTCTCCTTGAAGGTGGCGCGGGGGATGTGGAGGTAGGGCTCGATGGATTCCTTGAAGGAGGCCAGGTCGAAGCTCTCCTCCGAGCCGGGCAATCCCTTCAGCATATTGTCCATCACCTCTTGCCGATCCTCGGGGCCCATACTTTCGTAGTGGTCGGTGGCCAACTCGACGAGCTCCGCCGGGTAGTCCTCCGCGGCGTGGGGCCGGGCCAGCATGAAGATGTCGAAGGCGATCAGGTCCAGGCCGTACAGGGCTACGGTGGTTCCCCCGGGCACGGGTACCGCCAGGCGGGTGCGGGTCCAGTCGAGGACCGGCATGAAGTTGTAGCATACCGTGGTGATGCCTTCGGCCGACAGGTTCTCCAGGGTGCGGCAGTAATTCTCGATCAGCTGGGGGGCCGCATCAGTGTTCTGCTTGATGCCCTCGTGGACGGGCACGCTCTCCACTACCGACCAGGGCATGCTGCCCAGCTCCTTCTTCCGCTGCCGGATCTCCTCCTGGCTCCACACGGCTCCGTTCTCCACGTGGTGGAGGGCGGTCACGACGCCCCGGATGTCCAGGGCGGATACTTCTTCAATGCTGATGGGGTCTTTCGGGCCGTACCAGCGCCAGGTAGGATACATAGGTGGGTGGATTTTCAGTTTGTGATCAACGAATGTAGCATTTCCCCGCGAGCTTCTACCCTCCCCCGGGCTTCCCCCTCGCCACTCCGCCCACCAATGTAACAATCGATTGCCAAAGCTGCTGGTAATCTGGCCGTTTGGGGACCTGGGGAATAGTCTAGATTTTCACCTCCCGGCCGGTTTCGGCGCTTTCGATGATGGCGCGGATCACACGGATGTCGTGTTTGGCCAGGGTACCCGGGGCGATGAGTTCGGTTCCGTTCAGGATGGCCAGGGCGTCGTCGTCCATCTGGATCGACTGCTGGTTGGGCACCGGGGGGCCGAGTACCTTGCCGTCGCTGGTGCTTCCCTTCACGCCGGTGTAGGGTTGCATGGGGTCCATTTCGTACCAGCCGTTTTCAGCGTCGATGTGTAGCTCGTTGTAGTCTTCCACCACACTGGTCTTGCCTTCGGCGGTCATCCCGTCCGGGTAGCGGAGGGTGTAAGTAGTGGTCAGGTCGACACCGTTGGGCCGGTCCTGCCGCCGTTGTTCGGCCTTCACCACCGCTACGGGTTGCAGCTGGGTGCCGTAGGCCAGACCGTTCACGGTGTACACGCCCATATCGTAGAGGGCCCCGCCGCCCATGTCGCGCTGTCCGCGCCAGTAGTCGGCCGGGGGCGGACTGCCGGCGTAGCCCGCGTAGGCGTGGGCGCCGGTGAGGGGGCCGTAGGCCTTTTCCTTCGTCAGTTCGATCAGCTTGCGGGTGTTCGGTTCGTGCATCATGCGGTAGCCGATCGCGAGCTTGACGCCGTTGCGGTTGCAGGCGTCGATCATTTCCTGGCATTCCTCCGGGGTCATGGCCATAGGCTTTTCGCACCAGACGTGCTTGCCGGCGTTGGCCGCCCGTACGCTGAAGTCGCGGTGGGTAGCCGTCGGCGTGATCACGTAGATGACGTCGATCTCGGCGTTGTCGGCGATTTCGTCCATCGTGTCGTAGGTGTAGGAGTTCTCCTTCTTGATGTTGTACTTCCGCTGCCACTCGGGGAGCTTCTCGGGACTGCCGGTGATGAGCCCCCGCAGTTCGCAGTGCTCGGTCAGTTGCAGGGCCGGGGCGATCTGACCGCTGGCGTAGCCCCCCAGTCCGAGGATGGCAATGCCAAGCTTACGGCCCTGGTCCGGGCGGCGGGGCGCGGGTTCCGGGTCCTCCCCGGCGGAAGCCGGTCCGGAGGAATTACAGCCGATGAGGCCTGGTGCCAGGAGCAGTCCCGTGGCTGCGGCGGACTGGCGGAGAAACTGGCGGCGGGGGTTGGAGGGTGTTTTGTGAGGCATGGGGATCTGGTTGCTGGTTCTGGTTGCTGGTGGAAGTGGTCGGAGCCTGGGTTGTTCAAATATAATCCGATAGTGTACTCGGTTGAGTAGCAACCACTGAATCACGTTCGAGAAGTATGGCAGCCCAGGAATAATTACCTATTTTCCGGTACAGGTAATCCACCGTCGATGAAACCACTTTTTCCCCTCCTGCTGTTGGCACTTCTCCTGGCGCACTGCACCCGCGTCGCGCCGCCCGATACCGGGGCTCCTTCCGGCGACCTGGTCATTTATGACGTCAACGTGCTCACCATGGTGGACGACCGGGTGTTGCCCGACCGGGCCGTGGTGGTGGCTGATGGCCGCATCAGTCGGGTGGTCCCCATGGACCAGGTGGACACCGCAGACTTTGCGGAGGTCATCCATGGGAGGGGGCAGTACCTGCTGCCCGGACTGGCCGAAATGCACGCCCACATTCCCCACCCCGACGAAACGGGGGATGACCGGATTGAGGAGACGCTGTTCCTCTACCTGGCCAACGGCATCACCACCGTTCGCGGCATGCTGGGGCACCCCGCCCACCTCGAACTGCGCCGCGCGGTAGCCGATGGCAGCGTGCTGGGGCCCCGCATTTTTACCTCCGGCCCCTCCCTGAACGGCAGCACCGTCCAGACCCCGGAGGAGGCCCGTACGAAAGTCCGCGCCCAGCAGGAGGCGGGCTACGACTTCCTGAAGATCCACCCCGGTATTCAGCGGGAGGTATTCGATACGCTGGTGGCCACGGCCGATGCGGTGGGGATCGACTTTGCGGGCCACGTCCCGGTCGACGTGGGTATCCGCCGTGCCCTGTCGCTCCAATACGCCAGCATCGATCACGTCGATGGCTACCTGGAGGGACTGGTACCGGAAAGCGCCGGGGTCGATCCCACAGAGAACGGCTTCTTCGGCTACAACTTCGCGCCTTTGGTGGACCTGGATCTGCTGCCGGAGTTGATCCGGCTGACGGACGAAAACCGGGTGTGGGTAGTCACTACCGAAAGCCTCTTCACTCGCTGGGCCTCCCCCGAGCCGGCGGAGGTGTACCTGCAACAGCCGGAGATGAAGTATATGCCCGGCCGTACGCTGCTCAGTTGGCGGCAGAACAAGACCAACCTCATCACCGCCCCGGGCTACACCCGTGAACAGTGGGAGCAAATGATGGCAACCCGCCGCGAGATCATCCGCCGGCTCAACGACACGGGCTTGCTGTTGCTGGGCTCCGATGCGCCCCAGGTCTTCAACGTACCGGGCTTTTCCATCCACCACGAGATCGACGCCCTGCAGGCCGCCGGCCTTTCCGCCTACGACATTCTACGGATGGGTACCGTCCACCCGGCCCAGTACTTCGACCGGGCCGGAGAGTTCGGCACCGTCGATCCCGGCGCTTCGGCCGACCTGATGCTGGTATCCGGCAATCCCCTCGAGGATATGGACCACCTCCAGCAGCCCGCCGGCGTCATGATCCGCGGCCGCTGGCTGGATCGCGCCTTTTTGGATGCGGAGTTAGGGCGGATTGCTGAGGGGGTGGGTGAGTGAGGGAAGGAGCTTCTCGCTTTATTGAGTCCCGTATAGTGATCGGACGCTGGGCGTCGGACCAGCCCCCCGGCACCCACGCGCCGCCGCCACCGACTATCCCCTGGACCGGGTAAACAAGAGGCTGAAACCGTAGCCGAACACAAAGCAGGTCACCACCCCAATGAAGGCGTAAAGCAGGAAACTGATGGCGGTAAAGACGCTCACGTAGTAAATAACGACCGCGCTGGCGGCCAGCCCCAGCAGGGCCCCGGGGGCATTGGCCCGGGTGGTGAGCATGCCGAGGAGGAAGAGCCCACCCAGCCCGCCAGTGAAGAGGCCGAGGAAGCGGTAGAATTCGTCCCAAAGCGACTGTATGCTGGCGTTGGCCATCCAGAGGGCCAGCAGAACCCCCGCCACCCCGGTGGCTACCGTGGCGTAGCGGGCGATGCGCAGGAGGCGCAGGTCGGCCACCCCGGGGCGGAAGTGGCGGTAGAAATCGTTGCAGAAGGCAGTGGACACCGAGTTGAGGCTGCTGCTGATGCTGCTCATGGCCGCCGAGAAGATGCCGGCGATGAGCAGACCGGAGACCCCCACCGGCAGCTCCCGCACGATGTACCAGGGGAAGATGGAATCGTTGTTGGACAGGGCCGGGGATAGCGCCTGCGGCCGCTCGGAGTAGAAGACGAACAGCAGGGTACCCAAGCCGAAGAAGATGACGGTAGCCGGCAGGGTGAGCAGGGCATTGGTATAAAGGGTGCGCTGGGAATCACGCACGCTGCTGCTGGTGAGGTAGCGCTGCACGATGGTCTGGTCGGTCCCCTGGGTGACCATAGCGGAGGCCAGTCCCCCAAAAAACACCACCCAGAAGGTAGAGCGGGTGAAGTCGAAGTCGAGGTCCACCACGTTGAATTTGTCGTGCTCCTGGGCCAGGGCCAGCATTTCCGACCAGGAGCTTTCGGTGTGCAGCAGGATCCAGACCACGGCCAGGATACTGCCACCGAGCAGCACCACCACCTGAAGCACGTCGGTCCACACCACCGCCTCAATGCCGCCGAAGGTTGTGTACATGATGCAGAGCACGCCCATGATGAGGATGCTGGCCTCGACCGGCATGCCGGTGACGATGGAAATGGCCAGGGAAGGCAGCAGCAGCACGATGCCGATGCGCCCCAGCTGGAAGAGGATGAAGGAAAGGCTTCCGAAGGCCCGGGCCGCGTAGTTGAAGCGCGTCTCCAGGTACTCGTAGGCGGTGCGGATGTGCAGCCGGTTGAAGAAGGGGATGAAGAGAAAGGCGATCACCGGCGTGATGAGGATGGCCGTGATGTTGAGCATGAAAAACGACCAGTCGGTAGTGAATGACTTGGCTGGAATGGCCATGAAGGTGATCGCGCTCAGCAGCGTACCGAATACGCTCAGCCCCGACGCCCACCAGGGGATCCGCCCACCACCCGTGAAGTAGTCGGCGGTGGAGTGCTGCTTGCGCGAGAAGTAGACGCCGATGAGCACCGACAACAGCAGGTAGCCCGCCAGTACGCCGTAATTCACCCAGCCGAAGGGGCGGGCCGCTTCGGAGGGGCGCAGCTCCCGGACCGCAGCCGTGCGTACTCCGGGAGATACCTCCCCCGACACCAGGGTGAGCGCCCCGTCTCCCCCGTCCACCGCCAGGGTGGTCACCGGTAGTCCCGCCTCCAGGGTGTCGTAGACGAACCACCGCCCGGTGACGGTATTGAGGGCCAGTACATCCCGGGAAAAGCCCGGGTGGGTAGTGAGCAGTTCGGTGGACCGCCGGTGCAGGGAATCCGCTTCAGTTGTATCCATAGTGGCTGATGCCTCCAGCGCCAATCGCTCCAGCTCGTCGAAGATGACTTCGTCGGAACCCCCGTAGAGCAGCAAGTGCATGGAACCGAGAGGCTGCAGGCTACCGCCCATCCGCACCATCGGACGGCCGTCGATGCGCATCTCTCCGGCTGAGGACCACCGGCCCGTGTGGAAGTCGTAAGTGAGGTAGTCCGTCAGCGGCAGTGACTTTTCCCCCGCCCGCTGCCGGCGCCCCCCTACTACGTACAGTTTTCTGCCGGTGGGACTCTCCTGCACGCCCGCGGCGTGCAGCGCCCGGCCGGGGCCCGGCAGATCGGGCAATCGCTCCCAGTTCCCCTTTCCGTGTACGGGAATACGGTAGAACGACCGTACACTCCCCCCGGCATTCATCCCCCCGACAACGTAGACCGAGTCGTCCTCCATCACCGCGGCCGCGTAGGCCAGGGGCTCGGGCAAAGCCGGGAAGGCCCGTTGGCGTACGGCACCCGCGGCCGCGTCGTAGCTGAGCAGGAAGGCCCGGTCACTGGTCTCGCTGCCGGTCTCCCCGCCCAGCACCAGGATGCCTTCCGGGGTAGCGACGGAAGCGCCGTAGGCCAGCGGGGTGGGCAGACGTTCCTCCGCCGGTGTCCACTGCCCGTCGCGAAGGAGGTAGATGTCGTCGCTGTACACCTTGGACCCGCCGGCCCAGGGCATCCCGCGGGAGAAGTTGGCGCCCCCCGCCGCGATGAGTACGCCCCCGGTTTTTCCCCCGACCATGCCCGCGTAACCGAAGGCCAGGCTGTCCCCTTCCGCCGCCGGCAGGGCGGGGCGGTCGGTCACCGTTACCTGCGCCACGCCCACCAGGGGCAGCAGGAGGATCAGCAACAGGGAAAGCAGATAGGTCGGGGGGTTCATCAGCGAAGGTTGGCGGGGGTTGAATAGATCAGTCCGGTGGCTTCCCGGACGCCGGCTTCCGTGACCCTCACGGGCACGCAGGTGAACATCCATTTCCAGCCCGCCGCCGTGTGGGGCACCTTGAGCAGGATATCGTTCCACCCCCGGCGCAGCGGCACCGCGGTGGGCGTGCGGTAGAAGTAGTCTTCGTCGACGAAGGGAATTTCGTCCGAGGCAGCGGCTACGCCGGGTTGCCGCCACGCGGGCGGGGCGATTTCATTTCCGTTCACCCATACCTGCGGGTTGCTGTGGTGCCACTGCCCGCGCTCCGGTGTAGGCCCTCCCCGCCGGCCGCCGGAGCGGGACCAGCCCTGGAAGCCAATCCAGAAGTCCTGCATCCGGTCGTCCGGGGAATAAATACGGGAAAATGCGTAAAACGTGCCGCTGCTCGCTTCCGTCACAGCGGGAAAACCAAAGAAGTGTTTCAGGTGCAGGGTAGCCCCGGCGTAGGGGCCGCTCAAGGGGTAAGTCGGTCCACCCACCTCGTACGATTCACGCAGCGTATCCTCCACCGGGAAGGAGCGCTTCGGGTTCCCCGCGTGGTCGAAGGGCCCGATCAGCCGCCAGTGGAGGTCGGTCTGCCGCAGGTAGGGGAATTCCCGTCCGGCGAAGTAGCGATCGCGGTGGGTGATGACCTTGTTCTCGAAGGCCCGGAAAGCCTCGAAGGCCGGGGTTCCGGGGGGCGGCAGGTTGGCCCAGTAGGCTTCCTGGTTCGCTTCCCGGCCGTGCCAGATGGCGTCGGCGTAGAAGACCATGGCCGGGTAGACGGGGTTCTGCCGCAGGATGTCCCGCTCGTGGGCCACGCGGTTGTCGGGCCAGGCGCAGAGGATGCCGCCCAGGGCCAGGGAATCGCCCCGAGGCTGCCGCGTGGGTTGCTGAAAGAAGAGGCGGGTCATCCCCGCGAAGGGGTCGAGGTGGTTGATGTAGTTGGCCCGGGAGTCGATGAACCTCCTCCCCTCCCCCGGCGGGTGGCGCGCCCACAGCTGCTGGATCGAGGTGGTGTCGCCGGGCACGTCCAGTCCTTCCTCCCACACGATCACCTGCCGGCCCGCGGCTTCCAGTTGGCGGATGATGGCGGTCAGAAAGCTGTCCGGCACGGCCTCGGCCGCATTCCTCACCTCGTCCGTGCCGATGTGGACGTAGGGCATCGTTTCGGCGTCGGCCAGCTCGGTCAGTTCCGCGAAGAGGTCCAGCACGATCTCCAGGGCGCGGGGCTCGGCCATGCTTTGGAGTCCGAAGGCGCGGCGGAAGGCCGCTGAGTGCCCCGGCAGGTCGAATTCCGGGACGACGGTGATGTTCCGCTCGCGGCAAAATTTGATCATCTCCCGGAACTCCTCCTGGGTATAAAATTTCCCGGCGTTCCGCGTAGTGGCCCGGGCCGATTGCAGCTCCGGGTAGCGCTTGCTCTCCAGCCGCCAGCCCGGATCGTCGGTCAGGTGCCAGTGGAAGAGGTTGTACTTGTAGGCCGCCAGCACTTCGATCTGCTCCCGCAGTTGCTCGATCGACTGGAAGTTGCGCCCGGTATCGTGGAGGAAGCCCCGGATCGCGAAGGCCGGCCAGTCTTCAATTGATACCCGGGGCAGTATCCCCTCCCCGTCCCGCTTGCGGAACAACTGCCGCAGGGTGGCCACGGCGTAAGCGGCGGCGGCGCGCGCGGGTGCCGTGACCGTCACGGAGGAATCCACGCGGATCCGGTAGGCCTCCTTGCTATCGCTAAAAGCCACGGGTTGATTTGCAAACCGGACGGGTAGCCCCGCGTCGGAAAGCGGGATCCCCTCCTCCACCAGGAAGGCCCGCAGTTGGGTGGCGGCCTGCGGCCAGTCGCCGTCCGCTACGGCTACCGACGTGAACGCCACTTCACCCCCGGAGTACTCGACGTGGCGGGGGGTGGGAATGAGGGCCGGCAATTCGCTGTCCTGGGCGCCCAGCGGCAGGCCTGCCAACAGCAGTTGTCCCAGCACGAGTGTCAGGGCCAGCAAGCTGCACCAGGATCGCAGGCGGATGGGTCGGGGGGGGGGGTACATCGGCTATTCCTCGTTTAGCAATTCATCCAGGTGGATCTTCTCGAAGTACAGTTCCTTGCTGCCCTCGTAAAGGATGCCGATGTGGTGCTCGTCGATGCGGGTGAGGCAGGA
This sequence comes from Neolewinella marina, assembly GCF_002631205.1. Lineage (GTDB taxonomy): Bacteria > Bacteroidota > Bacteroidia > Chitinophagales > Saprospiraceae > Neolewinella > Neolewinella marina. The sequence goes on along the minus strand of NZ_PDLO01000007.1, from coordinate 133,188 downwards.
GTAGCCGTAGGTGTTCTCCTCGTACAGTTCGAGTTGGTGGGCGGTCGGCCAGGTCATCCCGTCGTCGAGGCTGGTTTTCACCGTGATGTGGTCGCGATTGACCTTCGTGTTCGGGTTGGAAAAGAACAGCAGCTTGCCCCGTTCCGGATGGTCGACGCCGATGATGCTGGCCATGCAGTTGGAGGCCGGCAGGGCACTGCGCGAGGTGGGGTGCTCGGTCCAGGTAGCCCCCAGGTCGCGGGTGATGGCCACCGAACGCCCGTTGAGGGAATCCTGGCGGTTGGCCCGGTTGCGGTCGTCGCGCATGTTGAGCATCAGGGAGCCATCGGAAAGCTCCACCACCTGGGCTTCGGTGGTTTCCGATTTGGCGCCGGTGCCTACCGACCAGTTCTTCCCGCCGTCCTTGCTGTAGATGATCGTCGAATGGGGCACCCGGTCCGCGTCCTTGTACTGGGCGGCGAAGACGAGGGTGCCGTCCTCCAGGGTGATGCCGCTGCCCGGCCCGTTGAAGAACAGCTGCCAGTCCGGATGCTTGAGCTGGGGGGTCACGTTGATGGGGTCCGACCAGGTCAGCCCGTCGTCCTCGCTCTTGACCAGCATGAGTTGCCCGGTCTCCGCGGGCGCCAGCCCGGGGGCCGAGGCATTCCAGGCCCGCTCGCCGGGGTGACCGTGGAACCAGAGACTGGCAACCCAGATGGTATTCGTATTGCGGTCTACGAGCACGGCCGGATCGCCAATCCCGTTCTGGTCCTCCGGGAGTCCCCCGTAGGTTCCCATGTCCATGATGATTTTCATCTGCTCCCAGCTCTGACCGCCGTCGGTGCTGCGGCTCAGTCCTACGTCAATGTTCTCCTGCAGGTCCACCGGGTCGTCGTAGCGCACGTCGTACACCGCGATCAGGGTGCCCTCGTTTGTCGTGGCCAGCCCCGGAATACGGTAGGTATCCACCCCATCGTCCCCGTGCTGCCGCAGGGCCACCCCGATCCGCTGGGGCCGGGAAGCCGGGTCGGTGGCTACCGGCACTTTGCTGCCGTCAGTGAAGTGCAACTCATTTAGGGTAGCCGCGATGCGGTGCGACAGCTCGGGCGTCCCTTTAAGCTCCACGGACAACCAGAAGTAGTTCGTGCCGGCATCAAGGGATTGCTCCCCCAGAACGGTCAGGTCATCCCGGACGTCGGACCTGGAGCCAAACACCCGGGCGTCCGCGAACTCGTCCGTAGGACTGTATAGCACTTCTACCCGCTTTATATCGGCTAGCCGGGTCGTGCCTTCCAGACTGATGTCCAGCGCCGTCACCGTGACGGGGCCGGCAGCCGCCGGTACTTCCACTTTACTCACCAGGACCTTGTTGCGGGCCTTGCCGGACAGGACTGGCAGCCGGGGCTGTCGTGCCTCCACGGTTATCGGCGATTTCGCCGGCCGTCCCTGACAGGATGTGAGCACGGGGAGGACCAGCAGGGGGAGGATCAGGCTAAGCAGTATTTTCATTGGGGGGGAAGTTTAGGTCGGGGTTTGATCGATGGATGCCGGGGGCGCGGTTTGCCTTTCCAGGGTCTCAAATGCGCGGGCGCACTGCCACAGCGCGCGGGGCACGTGGAAGCACCCTTTCCACTTGCCTCCTTTGAGGGTCAGCAGCGGCTCCCCGCGACGGTTGAGGTAGCCGTACCATTCTCCGTATTGGGGGTCCGGGAAGTGTTTCCAGGTGTATTCGTGGACCCGTTCGTACCACTTGCGGATGGTGTCATCGCCGGTAATGGACCAAGCCTTGGACAGGGCTACGAGGGTTTCCAGGTGGACCCACCACAGCTTCTGGTACCACTCCAGTTGCTGGGTTGGATATCCCTGAGCATCAATAAAGTAGTAAATGCCACCGTAGCGAGTATCCCAGGCAAACTCGAGGGTACGGACCACCGTCCGGGCCGCCCGGTCGATCAGGACGGGGTCGTTCCGTCGCTGGCCAATGTCCATCATAAACCACATGGCTTCGATACCGTGACCGGGATTGATCAGCCGGCCGTCCATGCTGTCGTGCAGGGTGCCATCCTGGTCGACAAACTCGTGGATCAGCCCACTATCGGGCCGCAGGAACACCTCCATCACTTCGTAGACGCTTCGGTCGAGGGCAGCCTCCACGTGGGCGGGCGCCAGCACGTCCTCCAGCTCCAGTACCAGATTAGACAGGATCATCGGCAGGGCAAAACCCCGCAGTTTTCGCACCCCGGTACTTTTCTCGTAGCCGCCCTTCGGGTTGTCCGCCCGTTTGAGGATGCGGGCGTAAGTGCTGCGGGCGAGTGCCCGGTAGGTATCGTCGCCCGCGGCCTTGCCGTACTGGCTGTAGGCCATGGCGGCGAAGCAGTCGGAAAAGATATTATAGGGTTGGACCAGCGGTTTTCCTTCCCGCGTGACAGCAAAGTAATGGTCGCCCGCGGCGTCCATCCCGAACCGCCGCAGGAACTCCACCCCGGAGCGGGCCAGTTCGAGCCATTCCGGGCGCGCCTCCTGCCGGTTATAGAGGGAAGCAAACAGCCACGCCTGCCGCCCCTGTAGCCAGATGAACTTGTCAGTGTCGTAGACTTTCCCCTCCCGCGTCAGGCAGCTGAAGTAGCCCCCATGCTCCGGATCGGGCGAATGCCGTTCCCAGAACGGAAGAACATCGTCCAGCAAGGACCGTTGGTAAAGCGATGCGTAGCTCATATTATATGTATGACATAATACAAATGTAGTATTTTTTCCCGTTCTTCGCCGTGTCGGTTCCCATCCTTTATGCCTTAGGGCGCATTATTCCCGGGAAAGGGGCGGCCAACGAAAATCAACCAACCCTCCGGCGGTGTCCGTCGGCAAGACAGAGACAAGATCATTATGAAAAAGCTGAAGAAACTGGAACCCCTCGGTACGGAGTCGCTGGTGGACAAGGTGGAAACCCGCCTGCTGATGTTCTTCAAGGAGAACAAGCTCGTTCCCGGTGACGCCATCCCAAAGGAGATTGACTTCGCCACTTCTCTCGGGGTAAGTCGCACCGTGGTCCGCGAAGCCCTCCTGCGCCTCCGCACGCTGGGTCTGGTAGAGTCCAAGAAGCGGCGGGGCATGATCCTGAAGCAGCCCGACATCATCAACAATTTTGCCCGGATTCTGGACCCCACCCTGCTCGGGGAAGACACCCTCAAGCAACTGTTCGAACTGCGGCTCATCCTGGAAATGGGCATGGCCGACTTCCTCTTCGAGAACCGCAACGAAGAAGACCTGGACGAGCTCGAAAAAATAGTGGCCGCGGAGGAGGCTACCGATACCCATCAGATCCGCTTCAGCCTGGACAAGGAAATTGCCTTTCACGGCAAGCTGTACCAAATGTCAAACAACGTTACCCTACAGAAATTCCAGGACCTGCTGCTTCCGGTCTTCAACTACGTTTACCTGAAGGACACCGAAAACACCAACTTGGACGATTACCACTACTCCGAAGGGGAGTTCGTCTCCCACCGTATGCTGCTGGAAACCCTGCGCGAGGGCACGCCCGAAACGTTCCGCAATGCCATGCGCCGGCACCTGGAACCCCATTTCGACCATGCCCTCAAGACGGGGGGCCGCTAAGGCGGCCTATTCCGAGTAACCGGGTGTTTGCTCCAGCAGGGGGTTGCGCCCGATCATGTCCAGGGTGATGGGCAGCAGCAACTTGTATTGCTCGTCGGCGTCCAGGAAGGCGACGTTGTCGATCACGTACTGGTCCCCGGCGCGGCACAGGTCCCACCAGCGCTTACCCTCGGCGATAAACTCCTTGTAGCGTTCGTCGAGGATCGCCCGGGTGTTCTCCGTCTGGCCGCCATTTTCGAAGCCGTGGCGCTGGGGATCGTACGCCGACCCGTAGGCCCGCTCCCGGACGCGGTTGATCTCCTCAGAAGGATCTTCACCCAGCAGGTTTTTGGCCTCCGCCAGCATCAGCAGTACGTCGGCGTAGCGGTACAGGGGCACGTTGTTGTCCATGACACGAATGCTCTCGTCGACGTTGCCGTCGAACTTATTGATCACCGAACCGAAGTAGGGCTCGGGGGTGAACTGGGCGTAGCCCGCTCCCCCGTTGTCGTCGGAGTAGAGACGAAGGAAGGTGGCCGCCTTGCGGGTATCGTCGTTGTCGTCGGTTAGCAGCAGGGTCTTTTCCGAGGGTCCGTACCGGTTGGCGCCGTTCACGATGTAGTCGGCCATCGAGGAACCGTCGCTGGCAAACTGCGGCTGGATCTCCGTGGAGCGCCCCGTCATCAGGGAATAGAAGTTGGTCGCTTCGTCCCGCTCGTAGTTCAGGGCGAAGATGAATTCCCGGTTGTTCTCGCTGCCGGGAGTCCAGAGGTCGGCGTAGTCGTCCAGCAGGCCCACGTCCAGGTCACCCACGGCCAGCAGGGCGGCTTTGGCCTCCCGGTAGTCATCTGCGCCGCCGTTCAGCAGGGTGCCCGACCAGAGGTAGGCATCGCCCATCAGGGCGAGGGTGGCGGCTTTCGACCAGTAGATCCGCTGACCGTTCCAGAATGAGCCATCATCCCCGAAAAATTGCAGGGAGGCCTCCAGGTCGGCCTTGATCTGGGCCATCACCTCCGACTCCAGGGCCCGCGGTTTGCTCAGGCCTTCGGGGTCGGTGGTCGCCAGGGGCTCCGTGGTGAGGGGCACCGCTCCCCAGGTTTTCAGTAGGGTATAGTAGTAGAACGCCCGCAGTCCGTAGGCCTGCCCCAGCATGTGGTCCCGGTCTTCACTGCGGTTGAAGTTTACCTCCGGCAGGTTGGCGATGAAGTCGTTCAGGCGGTGAATATTGGTGTACAGCCCCGCCCATCCACCGAAGGGTGCGTTGGCGATGCTGATGTTGGATTCGATCAGGTCGAGGTTGGAGGGCGACTCAAAGGTCTGTCCGCCCCATACGTCGCTGCGGATTTCCCCAAGCAGCCACAGGGTGGAGTGACTGGATCGCAGGGTGCCGTAGAGCCCGGAGTGGGCGGCGCGGGCCCCGTTTTCGGTATCCCAGAACCCCTCCACGGTGAGTTCGCTGGGGGCCACCAGCTCGAGTTGCCGCTCGCAGGCGGTCAGGAGGAAGAAAGCGACGGTGATATAGAGGTATCTCATGGCTTGAATTTTAGAAGGTGAGGTTCAGACCCGCCGAGTAGACCCGGGGTACCGGGAACTGCCCGGCCTGGTAGCCCCCCACTTCGGGGGTGTCGCCGCTGTAGGCTTTGAAGTAATGGAGGTTGGCCCCGGTGAGGAAGAGGTTCAGTCCCTCTACCCGGTTGCCCAGGGTGGCGGCCGGCACCGTATAGCTCAGGGTAACCTCCCGCAGGGCCAGGTAATCCCCCTTCTCCCAGAAGCGGCTGTTTACCACTCCCTCGTTGCCGCGGAAGATGTTGCGCTGGGCGTCTACGAAGACGAAGCGAGGCACGTCCGTATTCCGGTTTTGCGGGGTCCAGGAGTCGAGCACGAGGGCATCCTGGTTGAGGTTGCCCTGGGTCTGGGCCAGTCCCTTGCCGCGGATGTGGTTGTAGATGACGTGGCCGGTGGCGAAGTCGGTCTGCACGTAGAGGGCGAAATTGCCGTACTTCAGGTTGGAAGAGATACCGCCGATCCAGTCGGGGGTCGTCCGGCCGATCACTTGGCGATCAAGGCTATTGATGACGTTGTCCCCGTTGGTGTCCACCCAGGCCACGTCGCCGGGGTAGCGCTGGCTGGGGTTGGGCAGCAGCACGTCGGTTCGCTCGGCGTGGGCCGACACGGCGGCTTCGTCGGCGTAGATGTAGTCCTGCACGTAGGTGATCACCAGGTCGTTGCCTACTCGCTGTCCTTCCTGCAGTCCCCCCACCCAGGTGGGTTCGCCGGTGGCCGGATCGTAGATGAGCGCCCCGCCCTGACGGTTCAGCTCGTTATCGTTGGTGGGCAGCTTGATCACGAAGTTCTTGCTCCGCGATACGGTCCCCCGCAGCTGCCACTGCAGCCGTTCGTTCCGGATGACGTCGGTGGTGAGCTGCAGCTCAAAGCCGCGGTTGCGGAGGGTACCGTTATTGGTGCGGATGGAGCTGAAGCCCGTCCAGTACGGCAGGGTAAGGTCCGCAATCTTGTCCTTTACGTCGCGAATGAAGAAGTCGGCAATCAGGGTAACGCGGTAGTCGAACAGCGACAGGTCCAGGCCAACGTTTGTGGTAGTGGAGCGCTCCCACTGCAGGTCAAGCGTCGGCAGGCCGGTATTGGCGTAGCCCGTTTGCCCGTCGTACACCCCCTGGGAACCGTAGGACCCGAAGACGGCGTAGTTGCCCGTGAGGGATTCCAGGTTGCCGTTCACCCCGTAGCTGAGGCGCGGCTTGAGGGTGGTGACCCAATCCGCCACCGGCAGGTCGCGGAAGAAGTTTTCCTGGGTGAGGTTCCATCCCAGGGAGACGCCCGGGAAGAACCCGTACTTGTTGTTGCCTAGCCGGGAGGAACCGTCGTAGCGGTAGGTCAGGCCCACGAGGTACTTGTTGGCAAAGTCGTAGCTCAGCCGCCCGAAGTTGGAGACGATCACGTTCTCCGTTTCAAAGCTGCTGGGAACCCCGTCCGCTTCACTGCCGGCGTTGAGGGTGGCAATGAGATCAGTGGGCGATTTCTGGGTAGCGGCGCGCAGGGTGTAGAAGTTGTCGCGGTAGTACTCCCCGCCCAGGAGCAGGTCGAAGTGGTGGGCGTTCAGGTCCTTCGTGTAGTTCAGTGTGCCGGTGAGCTGGTTGCGCAGCGTCCGGTCCAGGCTCGCCGAGGCATTACGGCTCGTGATGAGGGTGCGGCCGTTCAGGTAGGCCCGGTTGAAGGATGCATCCTGGTTGTTGATGGTGAAGTGGCTGCCGTTAACCGCCAGCACCAGATCAGGGGCCACGTCGTAGTTGAGGCCCACCGAGGCCGACAGCCGCTGCTCCAGGTTGTTCCGGACGAATTTGTCGATGTAGTAGAGCGGGTTACCGAAGCCGGAGTTGGTGCCGGGATTCAGGTCGGTGGACAGGCTCCCGTCCGGGTTGTTGTTATAGGTGCGCGAGGTAGGCGGCTGCCCGGCAAAGCGCCGGAACACCGTGTTGTCGCTGCCCAGCGGACTCTGGTTCAGGTTGGAATGGGTGTACAGGATGTTGGAGGACACGCGGAGCTTGTCCGTCACCTCGTAGGAGGCGGAAAACTTGCCCGAATACCGCTTGAAGCCGGAGCCCAGGATCAGTCCGTCGTTGTCCAGATAGCCCAGTCCGAGATAATAGGTCCCCTTTTCGTTGCCGCCGTCGGCCGAGAGGTAGTGATCGAGGGTACGGCTGCTCTGGTAGATGTTGTCGCTCACGTCGTTCTCGTAGAAGAGGATCTCGCGGCTCGGGTCGAGGGGATCTGCTATCGTGCCCCACCCCGGCTGCCCGAGCAGGTAGCGGTTGTCGTCGTTCAGGAACTGCACCGTAAACGGCGAATTCGTGGTGTTGCCCCCCGTCCCGAAGGCTAAGGCCCCGTCCAGGAAGGCCGCGAATCCGGTGGCGTTGCCGGTGGCTTCGCGGTAGTACTGCACCCCTTGCCGGTTGTAGCGGATGAAGTCGGCCCCGCCGATGTAGTCCGGCGTTTCCCGTTTCCGGTTCACGCTGTACCGCTGCTTGTAGCTGATGCTGGAACGCCCCACCCGGCCGGACTTGGTGGTGACCAGCACGACGCCGTTCGCGGATCGCGCGCCGTAGATGGCGGTGGCCGCCGCGTCCTTCAGCACCTCGATCGACTCGATGTCGTCGGTGTTCAGCCCGTAGAAACTGCCGGGGATCCCGTCGATCAGCACCAGCGGTGCCCCCGAACCGTCGAAGTTGGTTCCGCCCCGCAGGATGATCTGCGGCGTGGCCCCCGGTTGCCCGGTCACGTTGGTGACCCGCAAACCGGCCACCGTACCCTGCAGGGCGGTGGCTGCGTTGGACCGCGTAGCGGTTTCCAGCACCCGGCTATCGAGTTTGGCTACGGAGGTAGTGAGTTTCGCCCGCGACTGCTTGCCGTAGCCGGTGACGACCACTTCACCCAGCGTGGCGGCGTCTTCCGCGAGTTGGACGGTGATCACCGACCGGCCCGCTACCTCCACCGCCTGGGTGGCGTAACCGATGAAGCTGAATTCCAGGGTCGCGTCCGCCGGTGCCGGAATGGTATAGGTGCCGTCCAGGTTGGTCTGGGTGCCCTGGGAAGTGCCCTGGATCGACACCGTGGCCCCGGGCAGCGGCATTCCTTCCGCATCGGTAACGGTACCCGTCACCTCCAGCTCCTGCCCGGAGGCACTCGCCCCAACCAATAGAAAGAGGAACATCAGCAGCGCCGGGGGCGCCACCAGACCGCCCGGACGAACCCGCAAGCGCAATGATTTTTTAGACCGATTCATACGTACTAGTTTTTATTGACCTCAACTAAGACCGCCCTAAGATAGGCACTGCAAGTATTATGTTATACATAAGACTTGTGTTTTTTACGATTGGTAGTTCCCTTTAGCGTGGCGCTATCTATTTCAGGGTCAGTGAAAAAGTGGTTTATTCAGCCGGAGTGGTTGCCGGCCAGGCGGGGACAGTGCTTAGGTGAGGGAGGATTCCCAGCTGCTCCAGCACCTCCATTACGGCAGCGCGTTGCTCCTCCGTCAGGGAGCGGTGGGGAAAGCGGCTCGGGCCCAGGTCGAGGCCGACCTCCCGCAGGAAGCTCTTCCCGGCTCCGTTGAAGCCGCACTGCCCGTCCAGCGTCTGGACGAACCGCACCGCCTTCTCCTGCAACTGACGCGCCGCGTCGGTTTCCCCCTTGCGGTACAGGCGGATCAGGGTTTGGTAGAGGGGGGCCAGGTGATTGTAGGTGCTGCCCACCCAGCCCGTGGCCCCGGCTGCGAGGCTGTCGACCAGCATCTCGTCCACCCCGAACAGGATGCGGTAGTCACCGTCGCCGTAGCTGACGCAGGCCCCGAAGTCGGTGAGGTTGCCGTCGGAATACTTGATGCCCGCGAAGGTGGGAATGTCCCGCTCCGCCCGCTCCAAAAAATCGCGCATGGCAAAGTCCGCGCCGGTCAGCACGGGAATGTGGTAGTAGTAGAATGGCGTATCCGGCGCACAGACCGCGATCTCCCGGCAGTAGGTCAGAAGGCTGTCCAGGGTCCTAATCCGGAAGTAATAGGGGGCCAAGGCCGCCACGGCGTCCACCCGGCCGTTCGAATGGGCGGCCAGCTCCCGTGCCTCCCGCAGGTTGGTGTGGCCGACGTGGTTGACCAGCGTAAATCCGTCCGGCCGGCCATCCGCCCAGGCATCGATCAACTCCTTGCGTTCTTCGGTAGACAGTGAGGCAAAATCACCGGTCGACCCGTTGACGAAAGCCCCCTTTACCCGGTTCGCCCGCAGGAATTCGCGGTACCGCGCGACCACCCCGGTATTCAGTGAGCCATCCGCTTTAAGGGGGGCGTAGGTAGCCGCCATCAACTGTTCCATGTTCATGTATTATGTATGACATAACAAATGTAGGGAAGAAAACTGCTTCGGACAAAACTCCCGCCGGAATCCTTCCACAAAAGTTAGCGGTTATCCGGGCCGGGCCTACTTCACGATAACCTCATCCAGGAACATCCACGCCGACCCGCCCTGCGGGGGGTGGCCCAGGTTGTCCACCGCTATCCGCAGGTAGCGGACGGGGCGGGGCGCAAATTCAATGGCAAAGGCATCCAGCCGCACCTCACCGCTGCGGGCGTAATCGCGGGCGTACTCCCCCACCCGCTGGTAGGTGACCCCGTCGGTCGAGACCGCCACTTTCACCCCCTGGGGAAAGAAGATGCCCGAGCCCTGGTTCTCCATCGTACCCACGGCCACGGATGATACCGTCACAACTTCATCCAAATCAATGGTAAGGGTAACGTCGTCCACCAGCCAACCCTGCCACTGCCCGTCGTGGAAGTTCTTGCTGCCGCGCAGGATATTGACCAGGCCAATGTCCTCCCGCCCCGGGTACTGGGCGTGGTAGACCGGCGCGTACGCTACCGGCTTGCCTACCGCCCGGTGGAAGGTAAAGGTCTTCGTCAACGGATCTCCCGCGGGTTGGCCGTCGGCAAATACGGCCGCCCGTACGGTGGTGGTGCGGTCCAGTTCAAGGGGCGTGGTATACGGTCGTGAGGCGGCAGTTAGGGCTTCTTCCCCCAGCGCATAGCGAATGTCGGCTCCGGCCACCTCGCTTTGCAGGGCGACGCGGATGCGGTCCTTCTCCGCACTGAGCTCGCTCGCCGCGGTGACGGCGTAGGCACTGCGCGAGTAGTTGACGCCCATCGCCTCCAGGCGGCCGAACAACTCCGGCAATTGTCCCGAGAACCGCTCCCAGCGCTGCGCCGCCCGGGGGGTCCACAGCACTTCGGCCAGGGCGGCCAGCCGGGGGTAGAGCATGTACTCCGAACCGGCCACGTCGGCAATGAATTCCGACCAGAGGTTGGCCTGCCCCCCCAGCACGTGCCGCTGCTGTTCCGTCGACATGGAGTCCACCAGCGGATCAAAGGAATACACCTTGCTCAGGGGCACGTAGCCACCGAAGGCCAGGGGTTCGTAATCGGGGTCACCTTGATACTGGTTCAGGTAGACGTAGTCGCCGGGGGTCATGACCACGTCGTGGCCCGCCCGCGAGGCCTCCCAGCCACCCTCCGTGCCCCGCCAGCTCATGACTGCGGCTCCGGGGGCCAGCCCCCCTTCCAGAATTTCGTCCCAGCCGATGAGTACCCGGCCGTGCGCGCTTACAAAGCGCTCCATGCGGCGGATGAAGTAGCTCTGCAGCTCCGCCGTGCTTTCCAGTCCTTCCTCCCGCATGCGGCGCTGGCAGTCCTCGCACACTTCCCAGTTCGTCCGGGTAGCTTCGTCGCCGCCCACGTGGAGGTAGCGGGAGGGAAAGAGCTCCATCACCTCCAGCAGCACCTCTTCCAGGAAGCCAAAGGTTGCTTCCTTGCCCGGACAGTAGATGTCCGTTATGGGCCACACCCCGCCCGAGGGCACCGCGATCGGTTCCCCGTGACAGGAGAATTCGGGGTAGGCCGCCAGCGCACTCATCACGTGGGCCGGCATCTCTATTTCGGGAACCACGGTGATGCCGCGGTCGCGGGCGTAGGCCACAATCTCGCGGATGTCTTCCTGGGTATAGAAGTCGCCGTAGGTCGCCTCGTCAGCGGGTCCGTTCTTCAGGCGGGCGTCCCAGTGCCGGTCCTCCTGGTCCACCCGGTAGGCCCCCACTTCGGTCAGCCGCGGGTACCCCTTGATCTCCAGCCGCCACCCCTGGTCGTCCACGAGGTGGAGGTGCAGGGTATTGAGCTTAAAGAGTGCCATCCTGTCCAGGGTAGCCAGCACGTAGTCCTTGCCGAAAAAATGGCGGGACACGTCGAGCATCAGCCCCCGCCAGGGGAAGCGGGGTTCGTCGCGGATACGCAGACTGGGGATCTGCCAGCTCACCCCCGCCTGCACCCGGTTCCCCTCAATGGCCGGCGGCAACAGCTGGCGGATCGTCTGCAGCCCGTGCACCAGTCCCGCATAGGCCCCGGCCCGGAGCTCAATCGATTTCTCCGATATCTCCAGGGTGTATGCCTCCGGTGGCAGACTGTCGTCCGTAGTGAACCGAAGGAAGTTGCGGCGCGGCGCGCGGGTTTCCAGCCGGGGCGAAAAGCCCGCCGCCCGGGACAGCTTCTCCGTCAGCAGCCCCGCCAGCTTGCGTTCCGCCGCGTTGGTCGCTACGATGCGCGTCTCCGGATCGAAGGTGAAGTGTCCGGTCCCGGCCGTCAGCTCCGCCGGGTGGGGGATCAGCATGGGCACGGCACCCGCCTCCGGGCCGGTACTACCCTGCCCGCTCAGCAGGCCACCACAAAAGATAAACAGGAAGAACCCCAGCAGTTTTGGCATAGCATAAGTGTTGCTCCGGCGGATCGCCGCGGGGAATAAGTATTATGTATGACAAATCTAAAGCAGGCGGTGCTCCTAACCAAACCGCCCCCGCAGTCCTAGGGCCAGCCCCAGGCAGACGACGATCAGTACCACGTTGTAGTACCAGGGCATGTTGCCCCCGAATACCCCGTACTTGAGGCCGAAGTAGCTGCCGAAGTAGACCAGGCTCATGAGGAGGAAGAGGCCCAGCCCGGGCTTGTCTTTTCTAATCGGTTCCATCGGAGGGAGGGTTTTGGAGGTCGCGGCGGCGGTACTGCCACAGGGCCACCTCGGCCAGGATCACGGCCACGATGAGGGCGATCCACTGGTTCTGCGGCATCTCATTGCCGAAGACGAGGTACTTGACTACGAAGTAGACCAGGATAGGCACCCAGGCCAGGGCGGCGTGAAACTTGCCCCTGCGGCGCCGGCGGTTGTCTTCCATGGGGGGCAAAAATAAAGAGACCCGGGCAAATTGCCCGGGTCCTTGTTATACGACTGTGTTGTGTCCACAGCGTCTCTCATGAAAAATAAACCTAATTCTTGATTTCTTACCCTAGCAGGGTCTGAATCTACTGCTAAGATAAGCACTTTTGTCTTTATCGTATTTGGCATTTTATGCTACTGCATATATACCGGATTATCGAATATCGATATAGCTGGCGTTTCCAGCCGTTTGGTAGAATAGACGCCCGGGGGTCACCAAATGTTTGACCCGGGGGCGAAATTTATTTTTTTTAACAGATTTATGGGCTAGGCTAAGATCAAAACACGGAGTGGCCCACCTTGCTGCGCTGCTCGTGGTGGCGGATCAGCCCCCGAAGATAACCAAAGTACTGGGCGGCATATTTCCCCGCCTCGGCGTGGAGCGCATTGCCGTGTTCTACCAGGTTATCGAACCACTGCTGGGCTTCTTCGCAGAGTTCGCGGTCCGAGGTGGCCACGTAATTTGGATTGACCAAGGTAGTAAATAAAAAGGGACGGAGGCGCGATTTTACCAGGACCACGTTGCTGGTGTTGGAAAGTTCGTTATGGTATACGCGAAAATCCGTGCTCCGGGGGCCGGGGCCCTCCCCCAGGGGGAAGCGCTTGCCGGTGCGGACCATCGCTTCCAGGTGGTCGACGATTTTATGTAATTCGATAAATATGCGCTCCTGGTCCTTGGGGTCGGCAAACTTGCCGATCTGGGCCATGTAGTTCACCTGCCGCAGGGTGACGTCGAGGACGCCGATCGACCACAGTTCCCGGGCCGGTATGCTGTAGTGGTCACGGATGGTGTCCTCCACCAGCCGGTGCAGGGAGGCGTCGATCAGGTCGGTCGAGAAGTCGAGGTGCTTCCACTTGGCCAGGTTCCAGGTGGTGATCCCGAACATGAAGATCTTGAAGGCCCTGAGCACGGGTGTCGACAGCTCGTAGTAGATGGGCAGCTCCGGCGAGGCCAGGTCGAAGGAGGCCCCGGGTAAGCGCTTCAGTTGCTCCCAGCGGCTGTGGAGCTGCACGAAGTGATCGAATTCATTGGTGATGGGCCGCCGGTCCTCGGGGTAGCGCAGGCTCGGCACCCGCTCCTTGGAGGAGCCCCCCAGGTCGGTACGCAGCTGGTAGATCGCCGCCAGGTGCATCATTTCGTCGGCCGTCAGGGCCGTATCCCCCCGCAGCCGGCGGTACACCGCGTCGCGCCCCACGTGCAGGTCCTCCGCCACGGCCTGTACCAGGGCACTGCGGGAAGTGAACCGCGTGGACAGCCGCTCGAAAAACTGCTGCTGGTAACTCTGTTTCGCCTCGTTCATTGTCTTGTTCGCTCTTCGTAGTACGCTAACAACCGGGACGACAACCCCATCCCGGGGAAAAACCAAATAGAACAGTAAGCCAATACGCTATACGTCAAGTTAGCATATTGGCGGAAAGCAAGGTGTTGTTTTTTTAAAGTTTTAAAACAATTTATTTGTTTTATAGTTGTACCACGCGTTACTTTGCCTCGGAAAGCGTGTGTTTGCTAGCGTTCGCGGGCAACCCCGGGCTTTCCTGTTTTTTGATTTTATCGTTTATGTTTTGATCCGGGCTCCTCCGGATTTACGACTTGTTTTAATTAAAAGCCTGCTTTGAATTTGCTTTCCTGGTCGAAAGCGCGGGATTTTCTGCCCAGGCGGGGCGGTGAAAGCGGATCGTAGCTTCACGAAGCGTGGAGCCGGGTTCCTGCGGTGCAGTACAGCCGTCTTCACCACCGCTGCCTGGGTAAAAAGGCACCGCTCGCCGGCCGGACCGCAAAGTCGGAACAGGCTCTAATACTCACGAAAACATGTACTTTCCACCCCGCCCGGCCGGGGGGTGCCCCGTGTGCCCCTCCGGTTCCGAACGCCCCCGCCATGTCCCTTACGCCGGTTCGCCGGTGCGTCCTTCATACCCCAACTGAGCCGGCGTGCACCTCAGTTGTCATACGTCCTTCAGTTTCCGCTACGGCGTGCTCAGTCCGCGTCAGTTGGTCGAAAAGGCCGCCGCCTGGGGAGTCGACTGCCTGGCCCTGGCCGACAACAACAATACCAGCTGCGCGGTGGAGTTCGTCAACTGCTGCCGGGAATACGGCGTCAAGCCCATCCTCGGCATCGGCTTCCGCAGTGACGACGGGCAGTGGCTCTACACCGGACTGGCCCGCAACGCCGCCGGCTGGTACCAGCTCTGCCGCTTCCTCAGCGAGCACTCCCTGGCGGAGCGCCCCCTGCCCGCCGTGCCGCCCCGGATGAACGACGTGTGGATCATCTACCCCCGCCTCTGCAAGCCCATCCGCGATTTCCGCGACAACGAGCTGCTCGGCATCCGGCCCCAGCACGTCAACCGGCTCTTCAGCCACGAGTTGCGCCACCACCTCCACAAGCTGGTCGTGCTGGCCCCCGTGGTGGCCATTACCGAGGACGATTACGACCTCCACCGGACGCTGCGGGCCATCGACCTGAACACCGTCCACACCAAACTCACCCCCCGCGACCTGGCCAAACGCGGCGACCGCCTGCTGCCCCCCGACACCCTGCGGCAGTTCTACCGCCCCTACCCCGCCATCCTGCGCAACACCCAGCGCATCATCGACTCCTGCACCGCCGAACTGGAAACGGGGCTGCAGATCAACCGGCAAACCTTTACGGGCTCCAAGGAGGGCGACTACCAGCTGCTGGAAAAGCTGGCCCTGGCCGGGGTGGCCCGCCGCTACGCCCCCGGCCCCGGCTTCCAGCGCGCCCGCCTGCGCACCGAGCGCGAACTGGCCGTGATCCGCAAGCAGGACTTCTGCCCCTACTTCCTCATCACCTACGACATCGTCCGCTACGCCCGCGCGGCCGGCTACCAGCACGTGGGCCGCGGCTCCGGCGCCAACAGCATCGTGGCCTACTGCATCGGCATCAGCGACGTGGATCCCCTGGAACTCGACCTCTACTTCGAACGCTTCATCAACCCCTACCGCGCCAGTCCGCCCGATTTCGACATCGACTTCAGCTGGGACGAGCGCGACGACGTGACCGACTACATCTTCAAGCGCTACGGCCGCGAGTACACCGCCCTGCTGGCTACCTACTCCACCTTCCAGGGGCGGGCGGCCCTGCGGGAGACGGCCAAGGTACACGGCCTGCCCAAGGAAGAGATCGACGCCCTGGTGCGCGACCCCCACGGCCGCGCCGCCGACGACCCGAAGGCCCGTACCGTCGTTGCCATTGCCCGCCGCCTCGTAGGCCTGCCCAACCACCTCGGCATCCACGCCGGCGGGGTGCTCATCACCGAGCGGCCCATCTACTACCACACCGCCCAGCGGCTCATGCCCAAGGGCTTCCCCGTGGCCCACTGCGATATGTACCACGCCGAGGATATGGGCCTGCACAAATACGATGTGCTGAGCCAACGGGGACTCGGGCACCTGCGCTCCGCCGCCGACCTTGTCTACCGCAACCACGGAAAGACGGTCGACCTGCAGGCCCTGGACACCATCAAACAGGACCCCCGGGTGCGCGATATGCTCCGCAGCGGCCGCGCCCTGGGCTGCTTCTACATCGAGTCGCCGGCCATGCGCGGCCTGCTCACCAAGCTGGGCTGCGACAACTACATCCACCTCGTGGCCGCCAGCAGCATCATCCGCCCGGGCGTGGCCAAGTCGGGCATGATGAAGGAGTACATCCGCCGCTACCACCACCCCCACAGCTTCGAGTACCTCGACCCCGTCTTCGCCGAGCACCTCGGCGAGACCTTCGGCATCATGGTGTACCAGGAGGACGTGATGAAGATCGTCCACCACTTCGCCGGCCTCGACCTCGACGAGAGCGACGTGCTGCGCCGCATCATGTCGGGCAAGAAGCACAGCGGCGACACCCTGGAGAAGCTGCGGGAGAAGTTCTTTGCGGGTGCGCAGGTGCGGGGGCACGCCCCGGAGAAGGCCGCGGAAGTATGGCGGCAGGTGGAAAGCTTTTCCGGCTACTCCTTCTGCAAGGCGCACTCGGCCAGCTTCGCCGTGGAAAGTTTCCAGAGCCTCTACCTGAAGGCGTACTACCCCCTGGAATTCATCGTCGGCGTGATCAACAACTTCGGCGGCTTCTACAAGACCGAATTCTACGTCCACGAGGCCCGCATGGCCGGAGCCACCATCCACCCCCCCTGCATCAACCACAGCGGCTACCTGACCGACCTGCGGGGCACCGACCTCTACCTGGGCTTCATCCACCTCAAGGGCGCCTCCGAGCAGCTGATCCACCGCACGGTCCTGGAGCGCCACCGGGCGGGGGCCTTCCACGACCTGTCCGACTTCTGCGCCCGCGTCGACGTGGAAAGCAGCCAGCTCGAACTCCTCATCCGCATCGGGGCCTTCCGCTTCACCGGCAAACGCAAATCGGAACTGCTGTGGGAAAAGAACGCCGTGTACAACCCCCGGCTGCGCCGCGAATCCTCCCTGGACCTCTTCAGGACCGTGGCCCCCGAGCCCGACTTCTACCTCGACGAAGCCCCCAACGACCGGCCAGAGCATCCCCTCAGCGGCCCCGAACTCGACCAGGCCTTCGACGAACTGGAACTGCTGGGCTTCCCACTCTGCTCTCCCTTCTGGCTGACCGCAAACGGCATCGGGGGCAACACACCGGGCGAACCGCCTCCGCCGCGCTACGCCGGCACGTCCGATGAGGCCCCCGTCAGCCACCCCCTCCGACACATCCCCGAAAACGGAACTACGGAGCTGCTCGGCTACTTCGTCTGCGACAAGGTGGTCCCCACGGTGAAGGGCGAACGGATGAGCTTCGGCTGCTGGCTCAGCGAAACGGGGCAGTATTTCGACAGCGTCCACTTCCCCGACGCTTACCTGCGCTACCCCTTCCGCGGCCCGGGCGTCTACCGGCTCGCCGGCAAGGTGACCCGCGAGTTCAACTTCCCCAGCCTGGAAGTCACCCGCATGGAACGCCTCCCCTACCTGCGCGACCTCCGCTTCACCGACGACCGCTCCCCCGCCCCGGATCCGCCACCCCCCAGCCGCCGGGAACGCCTCATCCCCAACCCGTAACCAGCAACCAGCCTACCAGCAACCAGCAACCAGCCAACCAAAAAAACCAGCCCCCATGTACCAAAGAGCCATCCTCCACCTAGACATGGACGCCTTCTTCGCCTCCGTGGAAATCAAAAAGAACAGCGCCCTGGCCGGCCTTCCCCTCCTGGTGGGTGGCACCGGCGGGCGCGGCGTAGTTACTTCCTGTAGTTACGAGGCCCGGCGTTACGGCATCCATTCCGGCATGCCGATGGCCGTGGCCCTGCGGCGTTGCCCGGATGCCCGCACCATCCGGGGTGATTACGAGAGCTATGAGCAACACTCGGAGATCGTGACCGAGATCATCGCTGAGGAAGGACCGGTTTTCGAGAAGGCCTCCATCGACGAGTTCTACGTGGACATGACGGGTATGGACCGCCACGTCGGCTGCGTGAAGTGGAGCGGGGAACTGCGGCAGCGCATCATCCGGGAGACGGGCCTGCCGCTGTCCGCCGGACTGTCCGTCAACAAGCTGGTATCGAAGGTGAGGGCCGGCGAGGCCAAGCCCAACGGCTCGGGCTGGGTGGCCCAGGGGGCTGAGCGGGCGTTCCTGTCTCCCCTGCCGGTACGCAAGATCCCCAGCATCGGCGCGGTGACGGCCCGCAAGCTGAGCCTGATGGGCATCCGCAAGGCGGGCACCCTGAGCCAGGTGCCGGTGTCGTTGCTGGAGCGGGAATTCGGCAGCCTGGGAAGGGAGTTTCACCGCCGCGCCAACGGCATCGACCACCGGCCGGTGGTACCCTACAGCGAACGCAAGTCCTTCTCCTCCGAATCCACCTTCCAGACCGACACCATCGACGTTGAATTCCTGCTGCGCCGCCTGCGCCACCTCACCGCCCAGCTGGCCTTCGACCTGCGCCGGGCCGGCCGCCTCACCGCCCGGGTGACGGTCAAGATCCGCTACACCGACTTCAACACCTACACCCGCGCCCGCCGCATCGACTATACGGCCCACGACCAGCAGCTGGTTCCGGTGGCCGAAACCCTCTTCCGCGAACTCTTCACCCGCCGGCAGTGCATCCGCCTGATCGGGGTCCGCTTCGACCTCCTGGCCAGCGGCCATACCCAACTCGACCTCTTCACCGATACCCAGGAGAACAGCCGCCTGCTACTGGCCCTGGACAAGGTGCGCACCCGCTTCGGAAAAGACGCAGTAGCCGTAGGCTAACGGTACAACGCGGCCTCAGGCCGCGCAGTAGGAAGCGGTCTCAGACCGCGAAAGGAAGAAGCGGCCTCCGGCCGCGGCCCCGAAAAACGCCCCGATCACCGCGTCCCCCGAGGAATCAGCGTAGAAGGAAACACCACCACGCTTTCATTACCGTCTTCCCCCACCGTGGACACCCCGAAGAAGTAATTATCCACCACAATATTCTCCAGGGTGTGGTCGAGCTGGCCGGCCGGCACGAAGACCTTATGCTCCCAGCGGGGGGAGGTGGTCAGTCGCCAGTGGACGTAATAGCCCGCGATGGGCGTATTGGTTTCGGGCTTCTCCCAGCGCAGGCGGGTGCTGGGCTCTACGGCTCCACCGATCATGACCAGGGGCGGCGGCGGGGGCGCGGCGGCCAGTCCGGCCAGGGAGATGGCGTTCACCCCGGTGAGCTTGGCGGCGTAGGGGAAGTTGACGTGCTCGAGCCGGTCGCCGTATTCGATGCCGTCTTCGGTACGCAGGTCCTGGTGCTGCTGGGTGTAGTTCTCGTGGGTTTCCATGATGCGGACGCCGGGGATGCCCGCGTCGTTGAAGGGCCGGTGGTGGCCGCCGCGGCCGAAGCGGTCGAGGCGGTAGACCATCATGGGTTCGAGGTTGGTGGTGTACTGCCGCGTCTGGGCGTCGATGTAGCGGGCCAGCTGGCGGCTGGGGCCGTCGACTTCCCCGCCGAAGAAGCGGCGGTAGATGTTCTTGCGTTCGTCGTTGACGTCGTCCGGGTAGTAGGGTTCGGAGAAGATGCGGAAGCTGGTGTTGTCGGTGACCCCGTCGACGCCGGTGATGTTGCCGATCATGTCGTTGTTCAGGGTGCCCATCAGGTTCCAGCCCTTTTCCTTCACCCACTCGGCCATGCCCTTGCCGCCGAAGAGGCCCTGCTCTTCTCCGCTCAGCCCTACGTAGAGGATGGATCCCGGAAACTCATACTGCGTCAGTACCCGGGCGGCCTCCAGGGCACCGGCCATGCCGCTGGCGTTGTCGTTGGCTCCGGGGCTGTCGCTGTTCCCGTCGAGGGGGTCGCTGACGCGGCTGTCGATGTCGCCGCTCATCATAATGAAGCGGTTGGGGTCGCGGGTGCCGCGCTGCACGGCGATGACGTTGACCACCCAGGTGTCTTCCTTGATCCGGCTCTCGGGGTCGCCCTCTACGAGGTTGCGCTGGTACATCACCTCCAGGCAGCCGCCGCAGGCGGCGCTGATGCGCTGGAACTCGTCGTAGATCCACCGGCGGGCGGCGCCGATGCCGCGGGTATCGCTGGTGGTATCGCTGAGGGTGTGGCGGGTACCGAAGTTCACCAGGGTGGTGACGTCGCTTTCGATGCGGGCGGGGTCGGGAGCGTTGGCAATATCGTACATCCGCGGGTCGGTAGCCGGCGGCGGAGTGACCGTGGCGGCGGACTGGGCCCCGGCGTAGGCGGCGGGCAGCAGAAGAAGGGAAAACAGGTAGTTGCGCATTGGTTTTAACTTGAGGGGCCGTCAAGATAGCTACCCCATGAGATACCGCCTCGCCGTCGTGCTGCTGTTGCTCTTCGCCGCCCACGCACTGAAGGGGGTGGGCGATAGCCTGCAGTTCCACTACGCCGACTCCCCCTTCGCCGACTGGGGGAATGAGGCCTTCTGGAACCCGGAAGAATCGTGGAAAGCCAAGTACGCCCGCGACGCCGCCGGCGAGCCGCTGCGGCCGCTGCGGGAGGATTTCCCCGGCTCCACTACCCTCTTCGTCGCCACCACCGACGCCTGGCACCTGAGCCAGAGCCTGCAGTACGCCTGCCTCCGGCTGGCCGTATGCCTGCTGGCGGTTCCCCTGCTGGGCTGGCGGGGCGGCTGGGCCTACCTGGGACTTTACGCCCTGATCTGGGTGGTGCAGGCGGCCGGTTTTCACCTAGCGTATACCGTTTTTGGGTAGTCAACAGCCCGGGTAGTCGGCGCTATGCGCCGGCCGGGGAAAGGGAGGCAGGTGGAAGGAACTGACAGGGCTGCTGAGGGGTGAGCCACGCGACAGGACTTCACGCCGGGCCACAGGCCCGACAGCCCGAATCACCCGGGTAGTCGGCGCTGTGCGCCAGCCGAGGAAAGGGACGCAGATAACAGAAATTGACAGGGCTGCTGAGGGGTGAGCCACGTGACAGGACTTCACGCCGGGCCACAGGCCCGACGGCCCGAATCACCCGGGTAGTCGGCGCTGTGCGCCAGCCGGGGAAAAGGAGGCAGGTAGACGAAATTGGCAGCAGCTGCTGAGGGGTGAGCCACGCGACAGAACTTCACGCCGGGCCACCGGCCCAAATCACCTAGGTAGTCGGCGCTGTGCGCCGGCCGGGGAAAAGGAGGCAGAGAAATGAAATTGGCGGCAGCTGCTGAGGGGTGAGCCACGCGACAGGACTTCACGCCGGGCCGCAGGCCCGACGGCCCGGGTAGTCGGCGCTATGCGCCGGCCGGGGAAAGGGAAGCAGGGAGATGAAATTGGCAGCAGCTGCTGACGGGTGAGCCACATGACAGGACTTCACGCCGGGCCACAGGCCCGACGGCCCGAATGGCCCGGGTAGTGGCTACGATGGTCTTTACCTGGGAAGCCTACCCGTAAACATTTCCAATAGCTGCGGATGCACGAAGGTGTGAGACCAATCTTCCCAGTCCGCTACCAGGCCCGCTGCTACGGGGTTCTGCAAGACATACCACATTACACGCATGAACTTTCCATCCCTGATTCGTCGATCAAAGAAATCGGCTTCCCAAAAAGGGTTGCCGGTACGCCCGAGTAACTGGTTTGCCAACCGGGCAGTATGACTTTTATGACGGCACATGAGCCGGCCAAGGTCCATGGCATCGGCAGCGATCCGATGTGCGCGAATCACTGCGTGAACGTGGTTTCCCATGACGCAAACGGCGTAGACAAAGACGTCTCCCGCAGCCGCCAGATATTTCCAAGACTCCAAAACAGCCCGGGCAACGCAGCCATCCAGCAGATAAAAAGGTCCGTGGCTTGTTTCGTGCAGGGCAAGATCCAGTTGGCGTTCGTACTTGGCATCTATCAAATTCTGCCGGTCACGAAAAACTGACGAGCGCGCGGCGGGTGGCAGATCGATCAATTCGGCTTCCAGTGCCTCAAGCTTACTTCGTCGCCAACTAACCAATTCTTCTACCCTCCCCTGCGGGATGCTTCCCGCTAAACGGTAAGTGACGTGTATCGGATCGAACTCGAGGCAATCGTGGGGTAACCAATTAGGCATAGCAAGCGCATTTATCATTAATCTAAACTATTTGTTTGATTTTTCCAAATGACTGGCAGTTGGTCGAAGAGTAAGCCGAGCGGAAAGTCTTCATGCCGGGCCATAGGCCCGACGGCCCGGGTAGTCGGCGCTGTGCACCGGCCGGGAATGAGAAGCAGGTAAAACAACTGGCAGGGGCTACTGAAGGGTGAGCCACGCGACAGGACTTCACGCCGGGCCGCAGGCCCGACGGCCCGGGTAGTCGGCGCTGTGCGCCGGCCGGGGAAAGGGAGGCAGGTAAAAAAAACTGGCAGGGGCTGTCAAGGTTAAAGGCAGACAGCAAGGTTTCACGCCGGGCCACAGGCCCGACGGCCCGACAAAACGCGCATCTACGCCGCGGACAGGAGCGGCAAAATCCGATTACCGCTTACCTTACTCCCTACTTACCCCGAACCATATGAAGCGCTACCTCTTCCCCCTCGCCCTCCTGCTGTTGACCGCCACGGCGGCCACCGTCGCCGCCATATCCGCCGACCAGGTGAAGGCTGCGGCCGCCGTGCTGGGCATCGACTTTCTGAACGACGCCGAGATCGAAATGATGCTGCCCGACCTGGAGGAGAACCTCGCTTCCTTCGACAGCATCGCCAGGACCGATATTCCGAATGCGCTCTCCCCCGCCCTCGTGTTCAATCCCGTACTCCGCCCGGATCAGCTACCGGCGGACACCACCGTTACGGCACCTGCGACCCCGCCCGAAATGCTGGTGGTCGAACAGCCGGAAATCGCCCTGGAGTGGGCCACCGTTGAGCAGCTGGCCACCATGATCTACACCCGCAAGATCACCAGCCGCCAGCTTACCGAGTTCTTCCTCCAACGGCTGAAGGAGCACGATCCCGAGCTGCATTGCGTCATCACCCTCACCGAGGAACGCGCGCTGGCCAAGGCCGACGAAATGGACGCCGAACTGGCCGCCGGCAACTACCGCGGCTACCTCCACGGCATTCCCTACGGGGCCAAGGACCTGCTGGCCGCCCGCGGCTACCGGACCACCTGGGGAGCCAAGCCCTATGAAGGTCAGACGATCGAGGAGGACGCCGCCGTGATCCAGCAGCTCGACGCCGCCGGAGCCGTGCTCTGCGCCAAACTGAGCATGGGCGCCCTGGCCTGGGGCGATGTCTGGTTCGGAGAAAAAACCCGTAACCCCTGGAAGGTGGAGGAAGGCAGCAGCGGCTCCTCCGCCGGATCGGCCAGTGCGGTAGCCGCCGGACTACTGCCCTTCGCCATCGGGACCGAAACCCTGGGCAGCATCGTGAGCCCCAGCACGGTCTGCGGTACCACCGGCCTGCGGCCCACTTTCGGGCGCGTGTCCCGCCACGGCGCCATGGCCCTGAGCTGGTCGATGGACAAGATCGGCCCCATCACCCGCTCGGCTACCGATGCCGGACTGGTACTGGCCGCCATCGCCCATTACGACCCCCGCGACGCCCACGCTATCCCGGCCGGCTTCCGGTTTGAATTGCCCGAAAACAGCAGCAGCCGGAAACGGATCGGCTACCTGAAGGGGAGCTTCGACGGGGATTACAATTTCGCCGCCAACGATTCGGTGGCCCTCACCGAACTCCGCGCCCTGGGCTACGAACTGGTAGAGATCGAATTGCCGAACGCGCCGGAAATCGGCTTCATCCTCAACGTGGAGGCGGCCGCCGCCTTCGAATCCCTCACCCGTAGCGGACAGGATGACCTGCTTACCCGCCAGGTCCGCAACGCCTGGCCCAATAGCTTCCGCACCGCCCACTTCGTACCCGCCGTGGCCTACGTACAGGCCAACCGGCTGCGTCGGGAACTGATGGAGCAGATGGACCGCCTGTTTGCTGAGCACGACATCGACGTCTACGTCAACCCCAGCTGGAATTCCAGTAGCCTGTTCATCACCAATATGACCGGCCACCCCTCGCTGACGGTCCCCAACGGCATGCACGAGGGGACGCCGACGAGCATCACCTTCACCGGACGGTTATTCCACGAACAGGATCTGATCAACGTAGGCCGGGCCTACCAGCAGGTTACGCGGTGGGATGAGTTGCACCCTGCCGCTTTTTGAGGTAGTCCTCAAGCTTGGCCATGGCGCGGGCGCGGTGGCTGAAGCGCAGTTTTTCGTCCTGCGTCATCTGGGCAAAACTGCGGCCGTCGCCCTCCAGGGGGACGAATACCGGGTCGTAACCGAAGCCGTCGTGGCCAATGGGTGCCGTAGCAATCCGCCCTTCACACTGCCCCTCAAAGAGGTGCTCCTCCCCCCCTACCAGCAGGCAGATGACGGTGCGGAAGCGGGCCAGGCGGTCCTTGCGGTCGGCCAGCTGGGAGAGTAGCTTCTGATTGTTGGCGGTGGCGCTGCGCTCGGGGCCGGCGTAGTGGGCGGTATCGACGCCGGGGGCGTGACCGAGGGCCAGTACTTCCAGGCCGGTATCCTCACTGAAACAATCGTAGCCGTAGCCGTCCTTCACGTGGCGGGCCTTCAGCCGGGCGTTGCCCTCCAGGGTGTCGGCGGTTTCGGGGATTTCTTCGGTACAGCCGATCTCCTGTAGGCTCAGGAAGGTGTAGCGGTCGCCGAGTTGGCGTTTGACCTCGGCGATCTTGTGGGGGTTGTTGGTAGCGAAAACGAGTTGCTGCTTCATAGGACAACATCAACGTTGCGGCGGGGCGCAGGTGCTGGGAATTTGCCAAAAGGGCAAAAAAAATGGGCAAGCACACCAGTCGCTCAACCTCCTACCCTTGCTGCATTTCTGCCCTGGGGGGATTCAGAAGGAGCTGACCGTGTGCCGCCCAAGCCACAAAGGTACGTTCGGAGCATTGTAAAAAACAACTCCCGAAGCACCTTTTAGTCAAATGATTTAGCGTCAGCTGATCAGGTTACCGTCATCGTCCCACTCAGCGGTGATGGTGCGCCGCGACTGGTCGACGTACTTCGGGAGCAGTTCCTCGTCGTAGGCGAGTCCGTGCTTGTCGAGCACTTCCTGGGGGACGCCGTCCCATACGTTGGGCTGGTTGCCCATGTAACCGAGGTACTCGATCCCCTCCTTGCTGGTGAAGAAACCGGTGATGACCATGAAGCGCATATGATCAAAGAACTTCACGCCGGGAGCCAGGGGGTGGAGGGGGTTGTCCTCGATGACTTCCGGGTAGGCGATCTCGTCCACGAGGGCGATCTGCTCGTCGGGGGTAGCCTCGATGAAGGCCTTGCCGTCGTAGCGCTGGCTGCTTTCGGCGTTGAGCCAGGCCAGGCCACCCCGCATGCGGGTCTGGTGAACGTGGGGCTGGTCCAGGGCCATGAACTCGATGAAGTCCACCACGCCGGTATCCGTAGCCTTGGGGTGATCTTCGGCGGCGGGCACGATGATGTCGGCCAGTACCCCGATCGTTTCCAGTTCGAAGTCGCTGAAGAAGCGCTGCTGGCGCAGCAGCTCCTCCCGCTCGGATTCCCAGGCGGTACGCAGTCCGTAACCCTTGGTTTCCGGCTCGACGGCTGAGGCCGGGGCCACGTCGTCATTCCGGCAACCCGTTTGGGTGAAAATGGCGGTGCCAACCGCACCTCCGATCAGCGTTTTGAGTGTCTTGCGGCGATCCATCAGATATTCATTTTTTTGAGTTCGGACACGATGTGCTCGCTGTTGCGCATGGCCAGTGCCAGGATGGTCCAGGTTGGGTTCTTGTCGGCCTGGGAAGCGAAGGTTCCCGCGTCGTTGACGTAGACGTTGGGCACGTCGTGCAGGCGTCCGTACTTGTTGGTGACGCTGTCGCTGGGGTCGTCACCCATCCGGGTGGTGCCCACCTCGTGGATGATGGCTCCCGGAGCCAGCAGGCCGTAGTCTTCCTCGTAGGTTTTCTCGGGGGTCATGACCGTACCTCCCATGTCGGTCATGATGGACCGGAAGGTTTCCTGCATGTGCTTGGCCTGCAGCCGCTCGTGGTCGGTCCACTTGTAGTGGAAGCGCAGGGTGGGAATACCCCATTCGTCCACCCCGTTGGGGTCGATCTCACAGTAGTTGTCGTAGAGGGCCACGGATTCACCGCGACCGGCCATGTAGAAGAAGGCACCGTAGACTTCCTTCATCTCCTTGAGCAGGGGGTTGCCGTAGCCGCCCACCTTGTAGTTGAGGAGTTTCTGGACTTCCTGGTGGCCACCGCCGAAGCCGTACATCGGCATGCCCATGCTACCGCCCATCTCGATGTGGTAACCGCGAGGGAAGTCGAGCTTCTTGTTGTCGCCCCACCAGGGAGAGTAAACGTGCATACCGCCCATGCCGTCCTCGTTGTAGCGGGTACGGTTCATCAGGCTGGGGATGAAGCCGGAAATGCCGGCGCCGGTGCTGTCGTGGAGGTAGCGTCCGACGGTGCCGCTGCTGTTGCCCAGGCCATTGTCCTGTCCCTTCATGCGGGAATTGAGCAGCAGGCGGGCGGTTTCACAGGCCGAGGCGGCCAGCACGATAACCTTGCCCTTCACCTGGTACTCGCGGCGGTCGTCCTTGCTCACGTAGCTTACGGCCGTGGCCTTGCCGGTGTCGTCGGTGATCACCTCGCGGGCCATGCAGTTGACCAGCAGGTCGATCTGCCCGCCGTGCTTGATGGCGGGGAAGATCAGACAGCTGCCGGCGCTGAAGTCGGCGTATACCGCGCAGGAGCGACTACACTGGGCGCAGTAGAAACAGACGCCACGGTCTTCGTTCAGCTTTTTGGTGAGCATCGACATCCGGGAGGGGTACACCGGCACCCCATTGGCGCGGGCGGCCTTGGTGTACAGCAATTCGGAGAGTCGCGGCTTGGGCGGCGGCAGGAAGTAGCCGTCGGGGTCGTTGTGGAGGCCTTCGTTGGTACCGGTTACGCCAATCAGCTTGTCGACCCGGTCGTAGTAAGGCTTGATCTCATCGTAGGTGATGGGCCAGTTGGCGCCCAGTCCGTCGATGTCCTTACGGCGGAAGTCGTCGGGACCGAACCGGAGGCTGATGCGCCCCCAGTGGTTGGTGCGTCCGCCGAGCATCCGCGAGCGGAACCACTCGAAGCGGGTGCCCCCCACGGTGGAGTAGGGTTCGTTGGGCAGTTCCCAGCCGCCGAAGGCGGCGTTGTAATCACCGAAGGGCCGGGTGGTGGAAGCGCCGCGGCGCGGGCTTTCCCAGGGCCACCGCAGCTGGGTCTTCATGTCTTTGTCGGCGGGGTCGAAGTAGGGGCCGGCCTCAATGACGGCCACCTTGAGGCCGTTTTCGGAGAGAATCTTGGCCGACATGCCCCCCCCGGCTCCGGAACCGACGATGACAACGTCGTATTCCTTGTCGTTTTTCTTGATTTGCACGGGTCGTGGTTAAATGAAAGGGTAAGATAGACACCGGTTGCAGAAATCCCAGCCTCCGCCCCCGGCATTTGGCCGACAGCTTGAGAAAGGTTTTACGACCGCCGTAGGGTGGGAAATGAAAAATGGGGCACCCCCGGGCGGGAGGTGCCCCATTACAGGGACGGGTGGGTCCGGGATTACTTCTTGGTAAAGACCAGGCTGAAATCACGTCCCGCAACACCACAGCCGCCGTCGGTAGCACCAAAGTCGGTGTACTCGATGGTGAAGCTGCTGTCGTCGTTCAGGTTGAATTTGGCTACGCCCTTCTGGGTAGCGGCAATTGAGCCCGAACCGCAACCGGCACCGGAGTCGATGGCAGTGGAACGCACTTCATTACAGGCAAAGTCCAGGGTGACGGTGCCTCCACTGAAGTTGTAGCCGGGAGCCACGTACACACCCACGGCAAACGTCCGGCGGGTAGTGGATCCACTGACCGGGGTCAGGGTCACCGTACGGTCCAGGGGCGGGTTGCCCAGGGCCTGAACGGGTGCGCCGAAGAGGGCAAACTCGTCGTAGACGTAACCGTAGGAGATGGTGTACTCACCCGAGAACTTCGAGTCCGGCAGCGGACAGGTAGCGTTGATGTTGAAATTGAAAATGCCGCCGAAAGCACTGGTGATGGCGCTGGTGGAGTTGTCGGAAGTGAACACCCGGCCATCTTCCTTGACTACCTCGGTTCTCACCTGAAAGCGGTCGCCAGAGAGGACGGAATCGATCGGCACACCCGCGAAGCTGGCTACTTCGGTGAAGGGGATCGTCACGTCCACGCCGAGATTGCCATTCGGGCCGGCACGGAAGTCGGAAGGCTCGTAGGTTTTGAACAGTTTGGACTCAGTAGAAAAATCCTGACGGCCACCCGAGGTGCTGTTGTCGTCAAAGGCGACGTAGATGTTGTACTGGGCGATATCCTCTCCTCCGGCGTTATCGACGAAGTCTACTTCCATTTCGTAGGAGGAAGACGCCAGGTTGGCCAGGTCGAACTCGCCGGTACGCAACTCAACCAGGCGGGGAAAGGCCCCGAACAACAGAGTGTCCTGGGTCACGATGGGGGTCTTTTCCGGGTCGGCACAACCGGCTATCACAAGCGCGATCAGGGCCAGGAAAAGCGATGATTTATGGAACATATTTTATGGTTTAGCCTTCCCGGCCCGGTTGAACCGGGAAGGCAGCGGATTAAGTTGGGTTAGCGTAGCGACTAGTAGTTACAGCTCGCATCGTTGGTGTCCCAGAAGACGGGCTCGGTGAAGGATCCCTTCTGGGTAGCGTTCAGGTTGCGGTTGATGTGTACCGAGGGGTACAGGGCCGAACGAATGAAGCTACCGGGGTTGGGATCGATGGCGGGCTGAACGTCCATGGGCAGACAGGTCCGGCGGTACAGGTTGTACGCTTCCAGTCCGTTGCCGTAGAGGGCGATCAGGTACTCCCGGGCTACGATGGCCAGTTTACCAGTATCGTCGGCGCTCTCGTACTCATCCATAACGAAGTCGATGTACTCCTCAACGGATTCGTCGTCGGCGTAGGTATCGGCGATTGTTACGGTCACGGGAACGGTGGCGATGACTTCACTGCCGTCAACCAGGCTTTCGAAGGAAGTTACGCGGTCGAAGGAGAGTTTCATGGCCTTTTCAAGCAGCTCACCGGCATCCGCATCGTAGTTGCCCGTCAGGGCCGCTTCCGCGAGGATAAAGTGAGTGAAGGAAGCCTGCCAGATGGGCTCAATGCCCGCGCCGAGCGCACCGTCGGTGCCGGCGTTCTGTACCACTTCGTTGGTCTGCCCGTCGTCGTAACGTCCGCCGGCGGGGTATAGTCCGAAGACCGTCCGGTACTGTCCGTCTGGCGGAATACCCGATCCGTTCAGGTGATCGCGACCGAAGTAGCCAAGGTCGTAGCTGCCCAGGCAGTAAGGCATGTCTTCACTGACGGCCTCGTACCAGGGCGGGATAACATCGGGATTCGGCACCGCGGTGAAGATGCAGTCGAAGGCGTTCGGGTCGCTCTGCACAGCGCTGGGGAAGATGTTCTTGTCCTGGCGGAAGAAGTAGTAACGGGTCCGGGGATCGATGAATCCTTTGGACTCGGCCATCAACCACATGTACCAGTTGGACTGGTACACCCCGTCGTTTTCCTCGTAGCTGTCGTTGTAGAAGGGGTGACGGTTGTTCGGGTTGTTGCGGTTGGCTCCGTAGTGCCATTCGAAGTTTTCGTTGTTCTGGTCGATGATGTCGCCAGCGTCGACGATGCCCTGCACGGCGCTTCCCCCACCGACGAGGCGGGTGGTCACGGCATTGCGGAGCTTCAGGGTACGGGCCAGAGCCTGCCAGTCGGCAGCTTTACCACCGTAGAAATTATCGAAGGCTACAGTGAAGTCATCAGCACCTTCCAGTTGGGCAATGGCTTCGTCCAGCATAGCATTGGCCGCTGCGTACACTTCCGCCCCGGGGGTCCGGCTGGGATTGGTGATTGGCGTTTCGGCGTTGCCCTGTCCAGCTTCCGTAAGGGGCACGTCGCCAAAGAGGTCGGCGAATTGCATGTAGCCATAGGCTTTCATGATCTTCACCGAGGCCACGGCGGCGTTCTGTCCCAGCGGTTCGGCCAGTGCGATAAAGGCATCGGCGTCTGGCAGGAATTCGGCGTAGAAATCACCCCACATGCCGTCGAATTCCGTCGGCTGGTGGGTAGCGGTGTAGGTAAATCCTCCGGTTTCGGCGTCCATCCGGGCCAGTCCGGCCGCAAAGAAGTAGGGGTCGTTCTGGATGTCGTTGAAGGCCAGTTGGATGTTGTTATACAGGGAGGATGCGTCGGCCTGATCGGGGGCCACTCCATTGGGGTTCACCAGGAGCTCGTCCAGATCGGCGCAGGCTGCGACCGATAGTACTGAGACTACCAGTAAACATTTTTTCAACAAGTTCATATGTAGTTGCTTGTTTTCGTTTTCGTTTGGTGTGATTAAAAGGTGAGGGTCAGGTTGGCGCCGTACTTCTTGGCGGTCGGGCCGGTCAGGAAGTCGAAGCCACGTCCGTTACCAACGCCCAGCGAAAGCACCTCGGGGTCGAAGTTGACGCCTTCGGGGAAGTTCGGGGCATTGTAGAACAGGTTCTCACCAGAAATCCGCAGGCTGATCGATCCGAAGGGAGTACGGTCCAGCAGGCTGGCGGGCAGGGCGTAGCTCAGGGCTACCTCGCGCAAACGAACAACGGTGCCGTCAAAAATGGAGCCTTCATCTGCGTTGAAGTAAGCATCGAAGAAGTAGTCGCCGGCGTATCCCTGGATGTTGTTGGGGTTGCCTTCGCTGTCTTCGCCTTCAAGGATGAGGGGCAGGAAGCGGTCAAAGTCGGTGTCGGTGGTCAGGCCACGGGCCAGCATGGTAGCGGTGGTAACGGAGTAGATGTCGCCGCCGTCGGTGTAGCTCCACTGGAAGAAGAAGCTCAGACCTTTGTAGCTGATCGTGTTGAGCCAGTTCATGGTGTAGTTCGGGTTCGGATCACCAATGACGTCGATGGAGTTGCCGGGCTCGTAGGAACCGGAGTTGTTCACCAAGAGTCCGCCGTTGGGTCCGCGCTGGTAGGGAATACCCTGGATGACGCCGAAGGGCTGGCCGGGGATGGCAAAGTTGCCCAGGTTGGAGAAGCCGGCGAAGGCGATCTCCTCTACCCCGTCGGTGAGGCTCTCTACGATGTTCTTGTTTCTCGTAAAGTTCAGGGTAGCGTCCCAGGTAAAGTCGCCCTTGAAGGGTACGAGGTTCAGCTGGGCTTCAATGCCCTTGTTGGACACCTCGGCGGCGTTGATCTGGGTGGTCGTGTAACCACTGGCGGGATCGAGGGGCAGGTCCACGAGCAGGTCGCTCGACTGCTTGTCGTAAAGGCTGACATCAATGCCGACGCGGTTGTTGAAGAAGCGGCCTTCCACACCGAATTCAAGTTCGCCGATCAGTTCGGGCTCCAGCAGGCGGTTGCCGAGGCGGTTGCTTACCGTGTTGATGTTCAGCGGTCTGCCGCCGGGGGTCTGGGAGACGTTGGTGGCAGAACCCAGGATGGCGCGGGTAGTGTAGGGATCGGGGAAGCGGGCGGACGAGCCGTAACCGGCGCGCAGCTTCAGGTAGTTCAGTACCCGGCTGCCCTGCAGGCTTTCGAAGGCATCGGTAGGCACGAAGCTGACGCTGACCGAGGGGTAAAGGATCGAACGCTGGTCGGCCTCCAGGGTGGAGCTCCAGTCGTTACGGGCCTGGGCGGTCAGGTAGAGGTAGCGGTTGAAGCCGGCAGTTAAGCTGGCGTACACGCCGCGGTAAGCTTCATCCTGGACCGTCTGGAAGCCGTTGTGCTCGATGAAGTTGTCCGAGGTAAAGAGGTCGAAGATGAACTGGTTGGTGCTGTTCACCCCGGTAAGGTCAAACTTGTCCACCCGTTCGTTGTAGCCTACGACACCGCTCAGGTTGAAAGCATCGCTCAGGTCAGTGTCAAAGCTCACGTTGAAAACGTGGTCGATGATGGTGTTGCGGCGGCTGGTCGTAAGCAGCTGTCCGTCGGGGATTTGGCTGCCTCCACGG
Source organism: Neolewinella marina (assembly GCF_002631205.1). Classification (GTDB taxonomy): domain Bacteria; phylum Bacteroidota; class Bacteroidia; order Chitinophagales; family Saprospiraceae; genus Neolewinella; species Neolewinella marina. The sequence continues at coordinate 101,426 of NZ_PDLO01000007.1, read as the reverse complement.
TTGATCTCGCGGCGGTTTTCCTGGGTGTAAGCGTCAACACCGATCCGGTACTGGGCCGTGAGCCAGTCGGTCAGGTCGTACTGCAGTCCCACGTTACCGAAGTAGCGGTTGACCACCTCCTTGTCAAACATGTTGTTGACACCCCAGAGCGGGTTCTGGATGGCCGATCCACGGCGGTAGTACACCTGGGTGCCGTCGATGGGGTTCTGGTAGGGCAGGCCCATCAGGTCGATCGAGCGGGGGGTGTAGAGTACGTTGGCGAATACGGAAGCGTCACCGCCGGAGGGGTTCGAACCGTAGTTGAACGAAGCCGGGGGCGCCTGGCGGTCGCTGCTGACGATGTTCAGGCTGGTCTGGATCCGGAGGCCGTTGTCAAGGGTTACCTTACCGCCTACCCCAGCGTTGTGCTTCTTGTAGAAGTTGTTGGGCGTGAAGCCGGTATCGTCCAGGTTGCTGTAGTTGGCGTTGAAGCTGATGCCGTTGCCGAAGTTGCGGTCTACGCTTACGCTGGTGTTGTACACCGTACCGGTGTTGAAGAACTCGGTCACGTTGTCGTAGGGCTTGTACTCGTAGCGCGCACCATCGTATTCGGGGAAGGCTTCGTTGTAGCGGTCCTGATCGAGGGGGTGCTCGACGGTGCCATCCTCGGCAATGCCGTTCTGGCCACGCACGTCAAAGGCGGGGCCCCAGTTGGAGAAGAACCAGCCGAAGTTGCCCGAGAAACCGTTACCGTAGGTGTTCTGGTAGTCGGGCAGGTTGGCTACTTCCGTACGGGCAATGCCCTGGGTTACGCTCACCTCGAAGCCTTTCTGGGCTTCGGCACCTCCCTGACCGTTCTTGGTCGTTACGAGGATAACGCCGTTGGCACCCTGCTCACCGTAGAGTACGGTAGCAGAAAGGCCCTTCAGTACGTTGATCTCGGCGATGTTGTTGGGGTCCAGGTCAAGGAAGCGGCTGGAGGCCGTCGCCCCACCCTGGCGGGAGCCGAGGTCGGAGTTGGTGTTCGAGTTGAAGGGTACCCCGTCTACTACGAACAGCGGCTGGTTGGTACCGTTGATCGAGCTGTAGCCCCGGATGATGATATTGGTACCCGAACCGGCGATACCGGAAGTCTGGGTGATGTCAACACCGGCGGCCTTACCGCGAAGGATACGTCCCACGTCCGATTCGACGCGGTTCTCCACCTGGCCGGAACCGATGGTGGCTACCGAATATCCCAGGGCCTTTTTCTCCTTGCGGATACCCAGGGCGGTAACGACGACCTCGTTGAGCTGGCTGGCCGACTCGCTGAGTTCAATGGTTACCTCGCTGGAAATGCCGTCCACGGGGTATTCCAGGGTCGAAAAGCCGGTGTAGCTAACGATCAGGAATTCGGCCGGGGTCGGCACCTCGAGGGCGAACTTGCCGTCGATGTCGGTCACGGTACCCGAGGTGGTACCCTTGACCAGGATTGAAGCGCCAATCAGCGGCTGGCCGGATTTATCCGTCACAGTACCGCTGATCGTCCGCTGCGCCATGGCTATGCCAAAGGCGAAACAGACGAAGGCAATCACTAGTGAAAGTCTTCTCATGCTAGTTGAAGTTTTAGTTGATTACTTAGTCTCAATGGTTATACAATATGGTTAGTCACAAGGGGGCTGTTGCCCGCTTTGATTCGGAGGGTGAGGTCTATTCTTCTTGCTGGTGGATTACGTAGGTGGTGGTGGTGGTTTTATATACTAGTAAGGCATGCACGTCATGCAGAATCGGCCTACGCTGTCGGGAACACTTTCCCGCTAGGATAAACGTAAAGTTAAATTATTTCGCTGCCTAGACAACCTTTAATTTAATTTCTTGCTCCCCCACCCCGCCACCCAACCTTTATTTGGCAAGATGACAATTCCGCCCTACTCGGCTGCCTCACCGCCCTTGCGCAGGCGGCTCAGATAGAGCTGAATGGTGTTGGAAAGCCCGTAGTAGAGGGCGTCACTGATGAGGGCATGACCAATACTTACCTCCTGTAAATCAGGCAGTTCACCTACGAAGTAGGCCAGGTTATCCAGGTTGAGGTCGTGGCCGGCGTTGATGCCGAGGCCCAGGGCGGCGGCGCGGCGGCTGGCGGCGGCAAAGGGGGCCACGGCGGCGGCGCGGTCGGTGGTGTAATGGTGGGCGTAGGGGCCGGTGTAAAATTCTACGCGATCGGTTGCGATGGCGGCGGCACCCTCCAGGATTTTGGGGTCCGGGTCCACGAAAATCGAGCTGCGGATACCTGCTTCCCGCAGGCGGGTGATGATATCACGAAGTTCGTCGGCGCGGCCTACGGTATCCCAGCCGTGGTCGCTGGTCAACTGCCCCGGTTCATCGGGCACGAGGGTGACCTGGTGGGGGCGGGCCTCCAGGACGACCTGCAGAAATTGCTCGGAAGGATACCCCTCCACGTTGAGCTCGGTGGTTAAGATTTCCTTGAGGGCCGCTACGTCGTCGTAGCGGGCGTGGCGCTGGTCGGGGCGGGGGTGAATGGTGATGCCCTGGGCGCCGAAGCGTTCGCAGTCGGCGGCTACGCGGAGCAGGTCGGGGTAATTGGCCCCGCGGCTGTTGCGGATGAGGGCTACTTTATTGAGGTTGACGGATAGTCGGACCATACGGAGGTTGGTTTAGGGTATCCGCTAAAGTAGCACCCGCCCCGGAGTTCGCGAGGGTTCGGGGCCTTCGGCCGGCACCCGCGCACCGCCGCCCCTGCCCTATTCCTCCTCGGTATCGAGGGCTTCCAGGCGGTCGGCCTGGTCGGGGTTGCCCGTAAGCGCCAGCGACAGGGCGGTGTAGTCCAGGGGCTCGTCGAGGTTGTTGCCGATGCGGGCTAACATAAGCTCAAAGTAGCGGTCCTCAATGTCGGCCAAGTCCTTAATCTCCTCGTGGAAGCCGATGGTATCGTCCACGGATGGGCGGAAAAGGAAGCACTTGAACAGCACCTGCCGCACCTTCTTGACCTCGGTCATGGACAGGGTGGGGAAATCTTCCCGCAGCAGGCGCAGACATTCCTGGTCGATCTCGGAGAAGGAGTGGAAGGTGATGTTGTCGGCCAGGAAGCTGGCGTATACGTCGATGCCTTCCCACATGATGACGGGGTCGGGCATCCGGATGCCCTGCTGGCCGGCTACCCGCAGGTAGTAGGTGGCCAGGTGCTCGGAATTGCGCACCCGGTCGGCGGGGGAAGCCGCCTCCGTAGGTCCGTCAATCAGGCGGTATTCCGGCTCCTGCTCGCCTTCGCGGTGGCGACGTTCGAGGAGGTCAGACTGGTCGCGCAGGAAGTGGCTGAAGGCCTCGTAGCCGATGAGCCCCTCGTCGAAGTCGGGGTCCTGGCGGATGATGGCCGGCTTGATGCGGACCTGCTGTATCCATTCGGTGCCGTAGTAGCGCACCAGCTGGCTCATGGCCGCGGTGAGCAGGGCGCGGGCCCGTTCGGAATCGAGGCTGACATCGTCCAGGGGGCCGGTGTAGAGTCGGGCGCAGCCGAGCTGATCGTAGAACTTGAAGTCGTCGCAGCTTTCAATCCAGAAGGCATCGGTAACGGATTCGACACCGATACCTACCAGCTTTACACCCTGTTCGCGGACAATCTGCCGGAGCTGACGGTATTCGCTGCCACCACCAATAATGACCACGGTATCGGCGCGATCGGCGGATTGCAGGTGGGCGGTCACGTCGGCCGTCAACTGGCGACTGACGGAGGTCTGCCCCATATTGTTGGGAAACAACTGGATGAGTTCCACGGGGGCCTCGCCGAGAACCTCGGCGTAACTGCTGAAAGGGCGCCAGTCGGCGTACAGGCGGTTCAGGACCACCCGCCCTACCTCGTCGGCGTAGGACAGCAGGCAGTTTATATCCACCACCTCCGGCTGGTCTATGGTTGGGGTTACGCGGTACGGATTACCGTTGTTCGCCGCAGTGAGCAGGGTCTCGTGCAGCTGGGTAAAATCCCAGAATATGGCTATGCTGTCGGGCATGTACGTAGGCAGTCTTGGACCCAACTCCAAGTAACCAATGCTTCTATAGCTGTTCGCAGTAAAGGAAAGACCGGGGCGCAGGGGCACGCGTACGGCCGGGCGATTGCCCGACGCCTACGCCTCAGACTGTTGCACGGGGAACGGGGCATAAGGCCTTTATCCGGGTGCAACGAAGCAAAAGCAAAAGTTACTGGATCTTAGTCGTTCTTAGTGTATAAAAAAAAGCGGTGTGCAGGTCACAACGTAAACATCAGTGTCACACACTTAGTGGCAAAAATACAATAATTACCGAAGAAACGCGAAAAATTATGCTACGCTGCTGCGCTCCCGCATAATCTCTTCGTACATCTTCTGCAATTTCTTCCGGGCAAAGAAGATCCGGGACTTGATGGTACCCAGGGGGCTGCCCAATTGTTCGGCGATTTCGTCGTATTTGTAGCCCTGGTAGGCCATCAGGAAGGGAACGCGGAAATCGTCGGGCAGGCGGTCTACCAGTTCCTGGAGTTCATTGAAGGTTACCTCGCTCTCGCCATCATTCAGGACGGTCTTGTTGCCGCTGTTGATGTAGTAGTTATTCGGAGTCTGGTCGATGATCAGGTTGCGGCGCACCTTCTTGCGGTAGTTATTGATAAAGATATTCCGCATGATGGTGACGGCCCAGGCCTTGAAGTTGGTGCCGGGGTTATACTTTTCCGCATTGGTCATGATCCGCAGGGCGGTATCCTGGTAGAGGTCTTCGGCGTCGTTCATATTGCCCGTCAGTTTCAGGCTGAAGGCACGCAGGCTATTGGTAATGGTCGACAGTAAATCTTGTATATCTTTTTGTTGTTGCTTGGTCGCAGTCATCTTCTTCATCGTTGTGCCTGTCAAATTTTTTTACAAAATTACTCTTCCCGGAGGCGATTTGCAAATATTATCGGGCGGTTACTCCCGGAAATTCTGCAAATTTCGTACCAAAAGCCCGTATTTAACGTATCGACAGTAAAAAAATTTGACACCCGGCAACTATCAACGTCACCAAAGTGTAAACTAGGCGTACCACTTACCGGAAAAATGAAAAACAAGGACTCTGCTCTAACGACACTCCCCGAGGACGCTCAGTTGCCCAATTTCATTGCCTCCAACCTGCGCCTGCTGCGCAAGCGGGCGGGTTGGTCACAGACGGAGCTGGCCGAAAAGGTTGGCCTGAACCGCGGCAACATCGCCAGCTACGAGAGTGGTAGCGCGGAGCCCAGTATCTGTAAATTGCTGCGCATCAGCAATTTGTTCGACATCTCCACCCGCGACTTTACCCGGTTGGACCTGAGCGACTCCGGTGCCCTGGCCCTGGCGCGCAGCAAACGCCGCGCTGAGCAGGACGAGCAACTGGAACGCTACAAGGCCTACCGCAAGCGGCAGGCGGAACTCGACCACCTGATCAGTTCCTCCTACGACCTGTTCCGGTACAAGCGGGAGACCCTGGAAAAACCCTGCAAGGAAGCCGAGCTCTTCGCCGGCCACTACCTGCAACTCCTCGAACTGAGCCGACAGCTCATGAAGGAGCACGAAAACCTGCTGTCCGACCTGGGCTGTCAGGAGAAGTAGACAGGCTGACAGTACCTCCCTGACACTATGGCTTACACCGAAGAGCGGGCTTACGTCGAGCTCCACCTGGCCGTTTTCCTCTGGGGCTTCACGGCCATCCTCGGCGACCTCATCCAGCTTTCGGCCCTCACCCTCGTCTGGTGGCGGGTGTTGCTTACCACCCTCAGTCTGGTCTTTTTCGTCCGCATCCACCGCGTGATCCGCGAGGTGGGTTGGCGCCGTTTCGGCCTGCTCGCGGGCATCGGCGTGGTGGTGGCCCTCCACTGGGTCACCTTCTACGGGGCCATCAAGCTCGCCAATGCCAGTATCGCGCTCATCTGCATGGCCACCACCTCCCTGTTCTCCAGCCTGCTGGAGCCCCTGATCGTGGGGCGCCCCTTCCGCTGGTTTGAGCTGTTGCTGGGTATTTTCATCCTGCCCGGCATCTGGCTGGTGGTCGACGGGGTGGATTCCGGTATGAACATCGGCATTGGCGTTGGCCTGCTGTCGGCGGCCCTGGTTTCCATCTTTACCTCCCTGAACAAGAAGTACATCGGCAGCAGCAACCCCCAGCGCATCACCTTCATCGAACTGGGGGCCGCTACCCTCTTCCTGACGCCCTTCCTGATCCCCTTCGGCGGAAATCACTTCTGGCCCGCCCCCCTCGACTGGGCCTACCTGCTCGTCCTCTCCCTGCTCTGCACCACCCTCACCTTCTTCCTGTCGCTGCGCTCCCTGAGCAAGCTCTCCGCCTTTGCCTCCAACCTGACCGTCAACCTCGAACCCGTCTACGGCATCTTCCTGGCGTACTTCCTGCTCGACGACGCCCAGGAGCTCAGTCCCAACTTCTACTGGGGCGCCCTGCTCATCGTCACTTCCGTGTTCGGTTACACCGCCATCATGCGGCAGCTGCGGCGGCGGGCACTACTCACCTGATCCGGGCCGGGCAGCCAATTGCTGCCGGGCGATCTCCAGGTTGCGGCGGGCCCCTTCGTTGTCCGGCTGGATTTCCAGCGCCCGCTGGAAATAGTCCGCCGCCGCTTCCACCCGCCCACTCATCCCGTGAGCGAGGCCCAGCAGCCGCAGGGTTTCGTAGTTGCGTGGATCCAGCTGCTCGGCCTGCTGCAGGTAGGCCAGGGCCGCCGCCAGGTCGTTGCGCTCCTCCCCGGCGGCGCGGCCGGCGCGTTGGAGGGCAATTACGAGGTTCTGATCTACCGTCGCGTCGTCCACCCCCCACTGCCGGGCGGCGTGGTAATCGGCGATGGCGTCGTCGTAGCGCAGCCCCAGCAGGCGGGCGTTCCCCCGCAGCAGGTAGGCGTTGCCGTAACGGGGGTGAATTTCCAACGCCCGGTCCAGGTGTTCTTCCGCCGTACGCAACAGTTTGGCTTCGGCGGGGCGCCGCTCTTCCGGCAGTGCCTGGTAGCGGTCCAGTTTAGCCCCAGCTGCGGCGTTCAGCAGTTTGGCGCTGCGGGGCTGCCGGGACAGGTCGGAGGTGAACAGGGTATAGTTGTCTTGCCACACCGGGTTGCGCAGAATGGTGAGCACCGACCATACTACCACTATTACGGGCAGGGCCCAACGGCCGAAACGAATTTGCCCGGCACCCGCGGCCACCGCCAGCACGAAGCCCAGCGACGGCATGAACAGGAATCGCTCACTCATGAAGGTACCCACGCTGAACAGGAGGTTGCTCACGATCGACAGGGTGATCAGGTAGATCAGTACCCCGGCGGCAACCAGTCCGTGGCGCGTACGCAGGTTCCGTAACGCCCAGAACAGCAATAAGCCGTGGCCCAGCAGACTGACCCATACGAGGGGGTCCACCCACCCTTTCAGTTCAATGGCCGCCGGATAATAGTCGTGGACCAGCCCCACCGGAAAGAACAGCAGCCGCAGGTACTCCAGGGCCGTGTACAGTACCGTGGGAAGCCGCTCCACGATGGAGAGGGAGACCAGGCGGCCGTCCACTTCCCGCAGGAAGGGGTTGTTCATCAACTCCGGAGACGGGTCGCCGAGATCGAATCCGATGACGGCGAACCGCAGGGCCAGATAGCCCACGGCCGCTGCGCCCACCGGCATCAGGTAGCGATAGCCCCCCCGCCCCCGGAGGTAGAGCAACAGCGGGAGGACGGCCAGAAAGGTGATGGCGTTTTCCTTAGCCAGGCAACCCAGAAAGAACAGCACCCCGGCCCCTGCTGCCGCCGCCCACTGCCCTGCCCCGCCCCTTCGGGCCAGGCGCAGGACTACCCAGGTACTGCCGGCCGCTCCGAGCAGGACCAGAATCTCGTCGCGCCCCTTGATGTTGGCCACCGCCTCGGTGTGAATGGGGTGGGCGGCAAAGAGGGCCGCCGCCGCCCAGACCAGCCACCAGGGCAGCTCGCGGTCACGGAACAACTCCCGGAACAGCCCGAATACCACCACGGTGAGCAGTCCGTACCAGATCACGTTCAGCAGGTGGTGCAGGAAGGGCCCTGCGGCCACCTCCGCTTCCAGCGCAAACAGGGCCGGGGTGAGGGGACGGTAGCGACCACCGGCCACCAGGGCCGCGCGGTCTTCTTCGCCGAAAAAGCCGTAAAAGGTATCGTGGCTGAACAGCTCCGGCCAGCCGGCCAGACCGCGCTGCACCAGGCGATTGTCGGTGATGACCACGGCGTCGTCCAATGCGAAATCGTGCCCCAGCGTATTGGCGTAGAGCAGGAAACTGAACACGAAGAGGAGGGCGGCCTGCCAGACCGGGCGGCGGTACCAGATGAGCAATTCAGTCGGCATGCCGCGAAGATAGCCGCCCGCCGCGGCAACCCAAGCCGCCCCCCGGTCGTTGGAACCGTCTACAACCCCAACTTATGTCCCGACCCCTGATCCTGGTAACCAACGACGACGGCATCACCGCCGGCGGTATCGCCGCCCTCGTCAGCGTAGCAAAAGAATTTGGCGACGTGCTGGTCGTAGCCCCCGACAGCCCCCAGTCGGCCCAGGGCCACGCCATCACCATCAGCGTTCCGGTATTCGTGCGGGAAAGCGACGCCCTCGGCGAAGACGTGGAAGCCTACGAGTGCAGCGGCACGCCGGTCGATTGTGTAAAGCTGGCCAAAAGCGTCCTGCTGAACGGCCGCACCCCCGACCTGTGCCTGTCGGGTATCAACCACGGCAGCAATGCGGCAATCAACATCCTCTACAGCGGCACCCTGTCCGCGGCCATGGAAGCCAGCCTCGAAGGCATCCCCAGCATCGGGTTCAGCTTCCTGAACTACCGGGCCGACGCCGACTTCAGCCCCTGCCTGCCCTACGTCCGCCACCTGGTCGAGTTCGTCCTCACCAATGGTATGGCCGAAGGCAGCCTCTTCAACGTGAATATTCCGGACCTGCCCGCCGACCAGATCCGTGGCCTCAAGGTGTGCCGCCAGGCCGAAGCCCGCTGGGTGGAGGAGTACACCCGCTCCGTAGATCCCCGGGGCCGCCCCTACTACTGGCTTACCGGCCGCTTCGTCAACGAAGACGAGCGGACCGACACCGATGCCTACGCCCTGGAGCATGGCTACGTGGCGCTGGTGCCCAGTCTCCACGACCTGACGAACCACCGGGCCCTGACCAGCCTGCAAACCATTGAGGGTAGCCTGCAACCCCACGGACTGGAAACGGCTGATGCCGGGGAGGGCGACGTCAAGACTTCCCAGCAGCTGGAGCAATTCTAGGGGGTACCGAACGTCAGCCGTTCAGCAGTTCGCGACCGTAGTAGAAGAACCAGGCGGCGGCCAGGATCATCACCCCGATGACCAGCCCCTTGAGGCTCCGCGTCCGGTAGGTGCGGCGGAAGACGTTCATGGGCAGCACGTTCAGGCAGATGGCCATCAGCGCCAGCGTCCGGGGGCGAAAGGTAATTTCCCGCCCGGCCCCGGCCGTCAGCCACTCGCCGAGCTGCAGAAAGAGCCCGTAAGCGACGAAGGAAACGACGAAGGAAACGGCCAGGCCGATCCAGATGTGGTCATTGCGGGGAACCATGGGCGGAAATCTTTTGCACAGTAACGACCCGACGGCGGCAACCGTTCATCGCCCCCAGCCCGCCGCCCGTCGAACACCCCGCCCCTTATGGGCATTCCAGCGTAACTTAGATTCTCATCACGTGTTAAACGACCATGCGCAAGAAGCTATCCGACTACGCCAAACAGACCCTCAAAGATTCCATCATGAGCCCCGATCAGAAGAGCGATAAAGACGCCCACGCCGGCACCATCATCCGCAATCACGTGATCTGGAGCATGGGGGCCAGTTACGTCATCCCCCTGCCCGTGGCCGACGTATTCGCCGTGTCGGCCCTGCAGCTCGACATGATCCGCCAGCTCTGCCGCGTCTACAATATCGACTTCGCCGAAACCCAGGGCAAGGCCCTGGTCACCTCCCTCACCACCAGTGCCATGACCAAGGCCGGGGCCCGCAGCCTCATCAAGCTCATCCCCGGCGTGGGTACCGTCATCGGTGGGGTCACCACCGCTATACTGAACGGCGCCAGTACCTACGCTCTCGGGGAGGTCTTCCGCAAGCACTTCGGTTCGGGAGGAACCTTCCTGGACTTCGACACCGACCGGCTGAAGAAGATGTACAACGAGAAATTTGAAAAGGGCAAGGACGTCGCCCGCCAGTGGAAACAGGAACAGGCCGAGGATATCGTGCCGCCCCCGCCGCCCGCCCCGGCACCCAATCCCCCTACCCCGCCCCAGGCCGGCGTCGGCGCCCCCGTGGCCCCTGCCCCACCCCAGCCGGTGAAACCCCAGGAGGCGGAGGACAACATCCGCAAGATCCGGGAGCTGGCCGAGATGCGGGACCAGAACATCATTACCGAGGCCGAATTCCAGGCCATGAAAAAGCGCATCATCGGGTAGTCCGCTACCCTAGCGCTGCTTCCCCAGTGTCAGGTTGCCGAAGGTGACGCTGGCCGTGATGGTGCCACTGCGTTCCGTATTCGGACCGATCTGCACCCGCCGCCACTCATTGGTGCGGTCCAGTTCGATCAGTTGGCGGTTGTCGGGTACCCGCAGTTCACCGTTGTTGCTGGAAAGCTCGTAGGCCAGCCCTTCCCCGCCCACGGGCTCGTAGATGTATACGTTGCTTTTGTCGGCGTTGATGCGCAGGTCGCGCATGCGGATGTTCGGACTAAGCTTCAGCTCCCCGTACTGGGCGTTGATGGTGAAGGTGCCGCCCACGTCGAGCAGGCTGATGTCGGAACGGCGGGCATTGATCACCACGTTGCCGTCGATCTTCTCTCCGACGATGTCGCCGAAGCGGGTACGGATGTCGAGCAGCCCCTGTACATTGTCGATGTTGATGGCCGAGAACTCCCCGTTGATCCGCAGCCGGTTGCGCAGGTTGCTGATGGTGGCCCCGCCGAAGTGACTCTTCAGGTAGACGGGGCACTCCTCGGGCAGAATGATGTGGTACTCCACGGTCAGCTCGCTTTCGGGCTTGCGGTTTTCGTCCTTGCGGCGGTTTTTCAGGAAAATCTTCTGGCCGGCCACTTCGGTAATGAACTCCAGGTTCTCCAGGTCGCGGCGTGCCTGCTCCAGCCTTGGGTGACGGGCGGTCAGGACCACCCGGACGCTGATCTTCTGCTGGCTCCAGGTTTCGACGAAAATTTCCGCTTTCTCCCCTTCCACGGCCAGCTCGCTGCCGCTGCGGTAGTCGTAAGTATCGGCGATGGTCTTGGACACCACCTCCAGGACACCGTTCTGGGCGCGGGCGCGGGTGCCGAAGAGCAGTACCAAGAGCAATACGGTGAGGCTCAGACGCATAGGGCTTACAGTTCTACGATGATGCGACGGTAGACGTCGTCCCGCTCCCGCTCGATTTCCGCCAGTTGCCGCACGATGGAGGGATCTTCCCCGTAGGCGACCAGCATGGCCTTTACTTCCTCCCGGGCGGAAGTGAGTTCATCGAGCTCCTGGCCGAGGTGATTCAGGCGGGGCTCGTTGCGTTGCTGCACTACTTCCCGGGCCCGGTCGAAGCTGTCTTCGTCCTCGTCCCAGTCGGCCACCACCGGCGCGGGGGCCGCCTCCTGGTAGTAGGCGTAGGTTACTTCCGGCCCCTCGTCGCGCAGGTACAGCCCGGCGGCGACCAGCAGGGCCACCATGGCGGCGGCGGCCAGAGCCGCGACGCGGCGGCCGGCCTGCCGCACCACAGAGAGGCGGCGGCGGCCGGCGGGGGGCAGTTCCCGGCTCAGGGCGTTCCACACCTGGGCGGGGGGGGCGTAGGTGGGCAGTTGCTCGGCCAGCGGTACCCGGGGGGCGTCGAGCCCACCCTGGATGTGCTCCCAGGTTTGGTCGTCGGGGCCGTAGTCCGGCAGCTGATCCAGCGCGCGGCGCAGGCGGTCGTAATTCTTCTCTTTCATACGTAAGCCTTCAGGTATTCACGTAATTTTTTCTTGGCGTAGAAGAGCTGGCTCTTGCTGGTGCCTACGGTGATCCCGAGCAGGTCGGCCACCTCCTGGTGCTTGTAGCCCTCCACTTCGATGAGCACGAATACGGCCCGGTAGCCGTCGGGCAGCCGCCGGATGGCCTGCTCCAGGTACTCTACGTCCAGCGCCGTATGCCCCCAGTCCACTTCCTCGTCAGCGTAGTTCAGGGGCAACTCATCGTACTGCGGCTGCCGGCGCAGGCGGTTCAGGGCGGTACGCACGATCACTACCTTCATCCAGGCCCCGATGGTACTCTCTCCGCGGAAGGTGTGCAACTTCTGGAACACCTTGAGAAACCCTTCCTGCAGGGCATCGTTGGCCAGGTCGAAATCGCCGCAGATCCGGTAGCAGGCCGTATACATGGCCCGGCTGTAGCGGTCGTACAGTTCCTTCTGGGCGCGGCGGTCCTGGCGGCGGCAGGCCTCGATGAGTTCGGCTTCCGTCATCCGGGCGGGGGTTGGGTTCGGGGAGATGGTACTGCGTGACAAGGTAGGTATCATACGGCGAGCGCTCTGTACCAGGGAGGGGGTACAGAGCGCTCGGGGTTGGTCGGTGGTGAAAAAAGCGGACTAGAAGCGGTAGGCAACGCTGCCAATCCAGCGCTTGGGCGCCTGGTCGATCTGGAAGGTGGTGCCGTCTACGGTGAAGGTCTCTCCGTACTTTTCGAGGTTGCCGGCGTAGCGTACGTCGAAGGTCAGGGGACCGATGTCGATGCCCCCGCCCAGGGCGTAGCCCAGGTTGAAGGAATCAAAAGTGCGCTCGATGCCCTCGTCGCTCGACAGGTCGCTGGTGCTCGACAGGAAGAAATGCCCTACCGGACCGGCGTTCAGCCGCAGGAAGGCCAGCTTGTAGCTGAACAGCACGGGCACGTTGACGTCGTTGTAGCGCTCGTTAAAGACTACCGAGGAGTTGTTCTCGGGGTCATCCAGGCGGTAGTTGTTCTTCGCACTGTTGAAAGTCACTTCCGGCTGGAGGGACAGCTTTTCGCCCAGCGGGATGCGCAGCAGGGCACCGAACTGGAAGCCGTATTCGGCGTCCTCCAGGGCAAACATGAGGTCCTGGCGACCCTCCCGGTCGATACTGAAGGATTCCCCTTGGAGGGATTCGGTCGACAGGCCGGCCTTCAGCCCCAGTTCAATCTGGGCGAAAGACAGGCCACTCAGGAAAAGCAGCGGCAAAAGCAGGGCAAGGCGGTTTCTCATTTCAGGTTGATTTGGTTAGCGATAAAGCGCAATTTCCCCCGGGGGAATTGTGTGCGATGCGTTAATACTCCCTTAATCCACGGCCCGGCCACAGGGGTCACGGCTCCCCGAACCAGACGCCGAGGCCTTCGCCGAACTCATCGTTGACTACCCGGTGCAGGCCGGCTTCCCCGGGGCGTTCCACCCGCGTACCCGCCCGCTTGGCGATCTTCACTACCAGCTGCTGCCCCCGGTGTACCCGGCGGAAGGCCAGTACCGAGTCCCCTTCCGACAGGGGCTCGTAGGTGGCGTCGCGGAAGAAGCCGGGGTGGTCGCGCCGCAGGTGCAGCAGTGCCCGCAGCAACTGGGCCTTCTGGGCGGGGGCGTATTTGTCGCCCGGAGTGCCCTCCAGCCAGCTTACGCGCTCGGCGTAGTCTACCGGGCGGCGGTTGTCGGGATCCACGAAGCTGAGGTCCCAGCCCTCGGTGCCCTGGTAGACGTCCGGGTGGCCCGGGGCGGTACACTTCAGGATCACCTGGGCGAAGCTGTTGTGGCGCGTCTGCGGCCAGATCGTCTTGAGCAGGTTCTCGAGGTGGGTCCGCAGGTCGCTATCGTCGAGCAGCTGGTCGGCCAGGTCTTTCAGCCCCGTCTCGTACTCCTCGTTGGGTTCGGCCCAGTCGCTCATCTCCTTTCCTTCCCGGATGGCCTTTTCCAGGTAGCGGTGCAGCCGTTCCCGCAGGTCGGCCTCCTCCGGGGAATGGTGGAGGGGATAACCCGCTACGAGGCTCTGCAGCACGAGGTAGAATCCGCGGGGCCGTACCGGGCCCATGTCCAGCTTCTCCCGGGCCAGGGTTACGAAGGACCGCCACTCCCCCGGGTAAAAGGTCAGGGCCTGGAGGAAAGCCCGTCCGTCCTCCCCGCGTTTCGTATCGTGGGTGGCCGTGGCGTTCATGCTGCTGGCCGCTCGCTCGCGGATGAAGGCGTGAAATTCGCGCACCGGTAGCCGGTCGTTGGGATCGGCCGAGCTGCCTACTTCGTTCAGGTGGGCCTGCCGCCAGAACTGGTAGAAGGTGGTATCCTCCACCCCCTTGGCCATCAGGGGCCCGCTGAGTTGCTGGGTGCGCTGGAGGTACTCCAGAGACTGTCCGCTGAATTCCTGGTGGGCCAGCCAGTTTACCCACGTGAGTACCGCCCGCCCCCGCTCCGGGGCATAGAGGGTCACCGCCGTGGTGGCTTCCATGCATACGGCCAGTTCGTGGTCGGTGAGCCGCCCGCCGTGGGGATAGATCCGGTAAACGGGGAAGGCCGCCAACCAGTGGGCCAGGGTTTCCCGGAAGTCCTGCCGCAACTCGTCGGTGAGCAGGGGGGACCAGCGGCGGACCAGATTATCCAGCTCCCCGCTGAAGTGTTCCCTCACCAGCATCAGCTTGTTGCGGAATACCAGTTCGGGGTAGCTGGGCAGGGGCTCACCGGTGAGTTCCTCGTAGAGGTCGCTAAAGCTGCTGCCGGTCTCGTCGTCGGTCAACAGCCGGTTTACCGCGGCCAGGAAGTCGTAGCCGGTGGTGCCCTGCACGGGCCAGTCTTCCGGCAATTGCTCTCCGGGCTCCAGGATCTTTTCCACGTAAATGCCGATCTCGGGCCCTACCGACTTGCGCAGCCGCTGCAGGTAGGTGGTGGGATCCAGCAGTCCGTCCACGTGATCGACGCGCAGGTGGTGGATGCGGCCGGCGCGGACGTCGGCGAAAGTGCGCCGGTGCAGGTCCTCGTACACCGCCTCCTCTTCCGTCCGCATCCCGATCAGCTGGTTGACCGTGAAGAACCGACGGTAGTTGATGAAGTCGTTTACCCGTTGCCAGTGGACGGGCTGGACGGGCAGTTCGCCGTTCGCCGGCTGCTCCCGGTCCGCCTCCGGTCCTTCCCAATGGTCTTCGTATACCTTCACGCCGCCGCGGTAGTGGGTGATCTGACCGGCCTCCGCGGCCGCTTCCGGTTCCTCGCCCAGTACGGGCAGCATCATGCGGCCGGGCATGCGGGGGTGGTCCCAGTCGATGTCGAAGTGGCCGGCGTAGCGCCCCTCGCGCCCCGCCCCGATCACCGTCTTGAACCAGACGTTCTCGTGGGTCAGGGCCGTATGGTTGGGCACGATGTCCTGCATGTAGGACATGCCCCGGCGGCTCAGTTCGGCGTGCAGCCGCTCCCACTCGGCTTCGGTGGTAATTTCGGGGTTAAGGTGTTCGGGGTCGGTGACGTCGTAGCCGTGGGTGCTGCCGGTGGTGGCCGTCAGTACCGGGCTGCCGTAGACGGTGTCGATGCCGAGGTCCTGGAGGTAATCGAGGATATCGATCAGGTCGGCGACGGTGAAACCGGCGTGAAATTGAATGCGGTAGGTGGTCATGATGGGCTTATGCGATGGCGGCAAACCCCCAGGCGGGGAGTTGCAGCAGGTTGTTTTCCAGGGTGGCCCCGTTGGAGGCCAGCAAGAGTTCGTCGGCGTCGACCTCGATGGTCAGGGCTTCGTCGCCGTAGTTGCCGCAGGCGGTGTATTTGCCGCCGCGGATGCTCCAGGTGATGAGGGGGCCGGACTGGTCCACGGAGATGTCCGCAAAGGCCGGGGCGGCGGAGCGCAGGTGCAGGGCCCTCCGGTAGAATTCCAGAATGCGGTCGTCCTGTTTCCAGCTGAGTTTGGCGGATCGGAAGGTTTCTTCCGCTTGGGGATCGGGCACGTGGTGCCCCTCGGTCTGAAAGGCGGCAAACTCGCGGGCCCGCCCCTCCCGTACGGCCTTGATCAGTGCCTCCTCACCGTGATGGACGAAGTAGGGAAAGGGGTTTTCCTCACCGTACTCCTCCCCCATAAAGATCAGCGGCGTAAAGGGCGACAGCAGGTAGGTACCAGCCCCCAGGAGGTACTTATCGACTCCTATTCCACCCAGCAGACGGTCGCCCTCCATGCGGTTACCGACCTGGTCGTGGTTCTGCAGGAACACCACCATCTGGGCGGGGGTGATCCCGGGGCCCGGTTTGCGGCCGAAATTGCGCTTGCGGTGGGGGGAATACTGTCCGGTATACACGTAGCCATCCTTCAGGGCACGGGCCAGCTGCTCTACCTCTCCGAAATCCTCGTAGTAGCCACGTACCTCCCCGGTAAGCAGGGCGTGCATGGCGTGGTGGAACTCGTCGACCCACTGTCCGGACATGCCGTAGCCGCCCCGCTTGCGGGACTGGAGGTAGCGGGGGGCGTTCAGGTCGCATTCCGCGATGGTGACGATGGTGCGCCCCTGCGCCTTGCCAATGCGGTCTGCGAGGGCCGATACTTCTTCCAGGAAATGATTGGCGGAGTAATCCTTGATGGCGTGGACGGCGTCGATGCGCAGGCCATCCGCCCCGTAGGTTTCCAGCCACAACCGGACGTTCTCCAGCCAGTAGTTGCGCACCCCGTCGGCGTGGGCGTCGTCGAAGTTGATGGCCGCCCCCCAGGGGGTGTGGTGCTTTTCGGTAAAGACGGGAAAGAAACTGGGCAGGTAGTTGCCTTCCGGCCCGAGGTGGTTGTAGATCACATCGACGATGACGGCGATGCCGCGTTCGTGGGCGGCCCGGATGAAGCGGTGGAAATCCTCCGGCCGGCCGTAGGCCTGGAAGAGGGCGGAGGGTAGCACCCCGTCGTAGCCCCAGTTGCGTTCGCCACTGGTCTGGTTGAGGGGCATGATCTCGAGCATGGTCACGCCGAGGTCGCGGAGGTAATCCAGCCGCTCCTCGGCGGCGGCGAAGGTGCCGGCCTCTGTGAAGGTGCCTACGTGGAGTTCGTAGATGACGGCTTCGTGGAGGGGTTTGCCCGACCAGTCCTCGTCGGCGACCGGGGGCAGGTCAATGACTTCACTTTCCCCGTGTACCCCCGACGGCTGGTAGCGGCTGGCGGGATCGGGGTAGAGCTTGTCGCGTTTGCCGTTCAGGTAAAAGCCGTACCGCGTGCCGGCCGGTGCCGCCACGGGCTCGGAGATCAGGTAGCCGTTCCCTTCCGGCTGCATGCGGTGGAGCGTCTGGTCGTCATCGGTAAGGAGGACGAGGTCGAGGCTTTTGGGCAGTGGTGCCCAGACGCGGAAGCGTCGGTTTCCGTCCGGCTCCGCGGATAGGGGCCCCAGGGGGAGGTAGGGAAAAGTGTCGTTCATGGGGTTTATCGGTTTTGCAGCCGGTAGGCCAGCTGCAGGGCTTTTTTGGTCCACTTGGAGAGCAGTCGCTGCTGGGCCCGGTCGCGGGCGGGCTTCTGGTTGATGCGACTTCCTACCGGGTAAGGATAAATTTTGTTCGTGAGCTTGTCGTAATCGAGGTCCAGCTGGTGGAGCAGCAGCAGTTCCTGGATCATCTCCCCCGCGGCGGGGGCTACCAGGGTGCCGCCCAGCACCTTGCCGCTCCCGAAGGCGGGGCGGCTGAGGTAGAGGATCAGCACCCCTTCCCGGTAGTCGGCGGCCACGGCGCGGTCGTCGTGCTCCAGCGACTGCTCCACGGTTTCGTATTCCGTTCCCCGGGCCACCAGCTGTTGGGGGGTGAGGCCGAAGGTGGCCACCTCGGGATCGGTGAAGGTTACCCAACTGAAGTTGTTGAGCTTGTGCTTGCGGTCGACGGGACTCAGCAGGTTGGTCCACAGCTCCGTGTTGTGCTTCTCGGCGCCGTGGCTGAACATCTCCCGCCCGTAGGCGTCGCCCACCGTGAAGATGGCCGGATTGGTGGTGCGGTAGTATTCGTCGGTGATGATCTTGCCGTCCTTGACGTGTACCCCGGCGAGCTCCAGCCCCAGGCCGGAAGTGCGGACGTGACGGCCGATGGCCACGGCCAGGTGACTGAAACCGAGGCTCCCCTCGGCAAGCCCGCCCCGGGTAAGCATGGCCGTATGTGCGTCGGTGAAGCGGCTCACCTCCGTGTGGTGACGAATGTCCACCCCTTCGGCCAACAGCCTTTGTTCGAGCACGGCGGCCGCGGCGGGCGGGTCGTTCTGTAGCAGGCGTTCGCCGCGGTTCAGCAGGGTAACCTTGCTGCCCAGCCGGCGGAAGGCCTGGGCCATTTCGCAGGCGTTGGGCCCGCCACCGACGACCACCAGGTGATCGGGCAGCTCATCCAGTTCCCAGAACAGCCGCTCATTGTCGTATTGGGTTACCGCTTCGGCGCCGGGCACCTCCAGGTGACGGGGCCGTGAGCCGGTAGCCAGGATGATGCGGGGGGCGGTAAGCTTCCGGCCGTTCACGGTTACCTCCCGGCGGCCGGTGAGCATGGCTTCGCCCACAATGCACTCCAGACCGTATTCCCGCTGGAGGTAATCGGGGGACTCCCGCTCGCGGATGATGTCCTGCCGCTCGCGGATGTAGGCCATCACCCGGCCGAAGTCGGCCTTACCCTCGATTTTGAGCCCAAACCGGGTCGCTTCCCGGGCCCCGGCGAACTGGGCCGCCACGTGGAGCAGGGCCTTGCTGGGTACACAGCCGGAGTTCAGGCATTCTCCGCCGTAGTCGGTACTGGTTTTGTCGATGAGGGCGACCTGCAGGCCGATCGCGCCGCCGAAGCCGGCCGCCCCGAGCCCGCCAGAGCCGGCACCGATCACGATCAGGTCGTGGGTATAGTTTGCCATACCCTCACAAGCCCGCCCACCGGCAGTTTGTTTGCTGGCCTAGTCGGCGCGGCTGACCACCTCCTTCAGCTCCTGCAGCTTCATCATGCACTCAATGGGCGTCATGTTGTTGATGCTCACCTGCTCGAGCATCTCCCGCAACCGCCCGGCCGTAGGATCGGCGGTTTCGAAGATGCTCAGTTGCAGGGCTTCGGCGCTCAGGGTTCCGGGGGCCACCCGGGGGGCGGCGGGTTGTCCCGCGGCGGCGGTGGCCTCCGCCGGCTGCCCCACCTCCTCGGTGATGTGCTGTTGTTCCAGCTGGGTGAGGATGTTGGAAGCCCGGGCAACGATCTCCGCGGGCATGCCCGCCATCCGGGCAACGTGGATACCGAAGCTGTGCTGGCTGCCACCCGGCACGAGTTTGCGCAAGAAGATGATCCGGTTGCCGTGCTCCTTGATGGCGATGGAGTAGTTGTGGATGCGCGGCAAGCTGTCGGCCAGCTCGTTGAGCTCGTGGTAGTGGGTAGCAAACAACACCTTGGGGCGGGCCCTCCCGTTGTTGTGAAGGTATTCGGCGATGGCCCAGGCGATGCTGATGCCGTCGAAGGTGCTCGTCCCCCGGCCGATCTCGTCGAGCAGGATGAGGCTGCGGTCCGTGATGTTGTTCATGATGGAGGCCGTCTCGTTCATCTCCACCATGAAGGTCGATTCCCCGCTGCTGATGTTGTCACTGGCTCCCACCCGGGTGAAGACGCGGTCCACGATGCCCAGGCGTGCCCGTTTTGCCGGCACAAAACTTCCCATCTGTGCCAGCAGGCAGATCAGGGCCGTCTGCCGCAGCAGGGCCGATTTACCCGCCATGTTCGGTCCCGTGATCATGATGATCTGCTGGTCGTCGGGGTCCAGGCGCACGTCGTTCGGGACATACTGCTCGCCCACGGCCAATTGTCGCTCGATGACGGCGTGGCGCCCCTCCTCGATGTCTAGGTCGCGCTCCTCGTGCATTTCGGGCTCGACGTAGCGGTCGCGGTTGGCCGCCTTGGCGAAGCCCAGCAGGCAATCCACCCGCGCCAGTATCCCGGCGTTGCGCTGTACGGGGGCGATGTAGTCGTGCAGCCAGGCCACCAGTTCGGCGTAGAGTTCTTCTTCGCGGAGCAGGATTTTCTCCTCGGCGTGGAGGATCTTGTCTTCCAGCTCCTTGAGCTCCTGGGTGATGTACCGCTCGGCGTTGGTCAGGGTCTGCTTGCGGGTCCATTCCGCAGGCACCACCTTCTTGTACTTGTTGGTCACTTCCAGGTAGTAGCCGAAGACGTTATTGAAGCCGATCTTCAAGCTGCTGATGCCCGTGCGTTCGCTTTCCCGCTGCTGGATGGCGGCAAGCCGGCTCTTTCCGTTACGGGTGACGTCGCGGAGTTCGTCGAGCAGCTCATCGTAGCCATCGGCGATGACGCCCCCCTTGCTCAGGTTGACGGGCGGGTCCTCCCGCAGCTGGCGGTCGATGGCCGCGCAGACGTCCGGCAGGGGATCCAACTGGGAGGCCAGGTTGGCCAGCACGTCGCTGCCGGAATCGAGGAGCAGGTCGCGGATGGGCTCCATGGCGCAGAGGGCCCGGCTCAGGGCGCGGATTTCCCGGGGGTTCACCTTGCCCAGGGGCACCTTGGAGATGAGGCGCTCCACATCGCCGATCTGCTTGAGGGAGGTGTCGAGGTCCTGCAACAGGGGGGGCGACTGTACGAAAGTGCGCACCGCCTGGTGACGCTGGCGGATGGCGTCGATATCCCTCAGCGGCAGCACTACCCATTTGCGGAGGAGGCGGCCACCCATGGGGGTGACCGTCCGGTCGATGATGTCGACCAACGATACCCCGTGGTCGTGGGGGCTGTAGATGAGTTCCAGGTTCCGGATGGTGAAGCGGTCCAGCCAGACGTAGCGGTCGTTGGCCAGCCGCCCGATCCGGCTGATGTGCCGGAGGTTACGGTTCTCGGTGGTTTCCAGGTAATGCAGGGTCGCGCCGGCCGCCATCCTGGCCCGCTCCAGTTCCTCGATTCCGAAGCCCTTCAGGCTGGCGGCCTGAAACTGCTTGAGCAGCTTTTCGGTGGTGTAGTCGGTGGTGTACACCCACTCGTCGAGGGGCGAGAGGTAAAAGCGGTCGCCGAAAACCTGCTCGAACTCCTTGCGGCGGTCCTTGCCCACCAGCACTTCCTTGGGCTGGAAGCTCTGCAGCAGCTTGTCGATGTAGTCGGAGCCCCCCTCCGCCACGAGGAATTCGCCGGTGCTGAGGTCGAGCAAGCTCAGGCCGCAGGCGTCGCGCCGCCCCCGGCCCAGCACTACGCTGGCCAGGAAGTTGTTGGCCTTGTGCTCGAGCAGCTGGTCGTCGACGGCCAGGCCCGGGGTTACGATCTCGGTGACCCCCCGCTTGACGATCTTTTTGTCCTTGGAGGGCTTTTCCAGCTGCTCGCAGATCGCCACCCGGTAGCCGGCCCTTACCAACCGGGGCAGGTACATATCCACACTGTGGTAGGGAAAGCCGGCCAGCTCCACGTCGCTGCCGCCATTGTTCCGGCTGGTCAGGGTGATGCCCAGCACCTGGGCGGCCTTCACCGCGTCCTCGCCAAAGGTTTCGTAGAAATCACCCACGCGGAACAACAGCAAGGCCTCGGGGTGCTTGGCCTTCACCTTGTTGTACTGCGCCATCAAGGGGGTGACTTTTTTCGACTTGCTGTTGGCCACGGGATAGGGGTTTTCGGGAGGGCGAAGGTAACAATCCTACCCTACCAACCGGTAGGCCCGGGCCGCTTCGTTCAGGCTGAGCAGGGGCGCTCCTTCGGCGTCCGGCCGGTTCAGGATGGCACAGCCCACCGCGCAGGAGGTGCAGCGGGTGGGCGCGCAGTAGGCCGATTTGAGCTCGAGCAGCGCCTGGCTGTCGGCGGCCGAGGCCGCCGGCCACCCCAGCTTGTTCCACTGGCGGATCACTGCGTTAGACTCCGCGGGCAACTCCTCCAGCAATTCAACGGCCCGGTCCTGAAACCGCTGCTCGCCGCGCATTTGTCCGTAGGTGAAGTAGGCCGGAGCCACGGCGTTGATCAGGATGGACCGGACGGCCGCCTCGCCCAGCCGGGCCGGGCGCCGCTCCCCTACCGGCCCGAAGCGGTAATGGTCGCGCCAGTAGTTGCTCAGGTGGACTACGAACATATTGCGCAGCTCGCGCACATCGGCCGCCGCCAGGGCCTTGCCGAACAGTTGTCCGCTGCGGTGGTACAGACAGGCCAACTGGGCAATGCGCACGGTGGGAAAGTTGTTGGGCCGCATCCTGAGGAACCGCCAGGCGGTCGCGGGCAAGGGCTGCAACTCGTACTTCGTCCGCAGCAACTGGTATTCCCGCCGCAGCTGCCCCACGTAGGCCACCTCCCCCGCCGCCGGTTCGGGCAGCAGCCCCGACTGGCCGAACAGCAAGGCCTCCAGTTGCAGCAAACTGTGTTTGTGCTTCTGCAGTAGGCGCAGGGGCAGGGACGCGGCAAGCATCTCCATGGCTTCCCCGTTCACCTTGCCGCCCATCACCCGGGCCAGTGTGAGATAGAAAGCCGCTTCCCAATCGCGCCCCTCCGTCTCCAGCCGGGCGGCGAAGGCGGCCGACCGCCGGGTCAGGCGTTCGGCCAGGATCCGCTGCAGCCACAGGGCCCGGACGGGTGCCGTGACGCTCGCCAGCTGCGTCTGGCAGGGCACCCAGTATTCGTTGTGCAGCAGTCGCCAGTAGCGGTTGTGTACCCCGGCCGGGATCCGCTGCCGCAATTCCAGACACGGGATCCGGCTGCCGTCGCGGCGGTACACGGGCCGGTCCTCCTCCAGTACGACGTGGAGGATCACCCCGTCATAAGCCGGATCCCGGTCGTGACCGTGGTCGTACCATTCGCTGCTGCGCAGGTGCATTTCGACCTTGCCGGCCCACTGCAGGCCGCCGATCCGGATGCGGGCGTCGTCGAAGTCGGGGCCGGCGTTGGTGTTGGATACCCCGAACTGCTGAATGGTGAGGGGTTCGTCGGTGGTGGTCGTGAGGTCCCGCAGGTCAAATCGGGCCAGCCGCCACAGGTAGTGCAGAAAATCTTCTTTCATCGCTCAAAGTGGTTACCAATGTCAAACAATTTGACATAAATAACGCCTTTTCGCGATAACTTGCAACTTTTTGTTTTATTTTCTCACCAGGCGGCTGAAGCGGAAGGCGTATTCGTTCTTCCGGTCGGGGCGGTGGGCCTCGCTCCATACCTCCCGCCATTCCTCGGCGGGCAGTCCGGGAAAGAAGGCATCGCCGTCGGCTACCTCAGTGTCGACAATGGTGCGGTAAACGGTGGTGGTCAGGGGCAGGGCCGCCCGGTACAACTCCCCGCCGCCAATGATGAAGGTTTCGGGGGATTCGGTGACCGCCGGATGCCCGAGTGCCTCCCGCAGGCTGTGTACCACCACGGTGCCCGTGGCGGTGAAGAAGGGGTCACGGGTGAGCACGATGTTGGTGCGATTGGGCAGGGGCCGTCCGATGCTGCGGAAGGTCTTGCGCCCCATGATGACGGGGTGGCCGGAGGTGATCCGCTTGAAGAATTTCAGGTCGGCCGGCAGGTACCAGGGGATCTCCCCGTCCTTGCCGATGGTGCCCAGGCGGTCGGTAGCTACGATGGCGGAAAGTTGCATGGCGGGAAGGTACGCCGCATTCTATCCGAGGCCAAAATCTCCCGCCCCCAGCTCTTCCCGCCGCCGGCGCAGGTCGGCGTCGATCTCCGCCTTCTTCGCCGCGATGTCGGCGGTGGTCCGGTACACGCCCACCTCCGTATGGTAGCGGATGCGGTTCTTCAGGTCGGTGGCCCGGACCGTCATGGTGTCCTTTGCCGCTACCTCAAAACCCTGTTCGTATTCCGCCATAACGTAATCGTAGGGGCCAGCGGGGGCAATGAGTTTGGTAAAGATGGGGGCCGTCTCGATGGCAATGAACAGCAGGTTGACGAACAGGACGGCCAGGGCGATGGCCCGGCTGCCCTGGCTGAGGCGGTCCAGGGCGGCGATGCGGGCGGCAAGCCCACCGTACTGGCCGCGGTCGAGTTCCGCAATCTCCCGGTCGATGGTGGCCCGCAGTCCGGCGATTTCGGACTGGGCAGCGTCCCGCCGGGGCAGGTGGGTGAGGCGGGTGGCCTCCAGTTCGGCCTGGGCGGCGGCCGCGCGATCCTGCTTGGCGCGGTAGATCGGCCCCATGTTGCGGATGCCGGATCCTCCAGTACCGTCGGCCTCGGCCAGGGCGGCGGCCGCGGCGGCGTCGCGGGCGATAACTTTTTCGGTCAGCTCTGCCTCCAGGGTGGCCAGATCGGCCTCGTAAGCCGCCATCCGCTCGGCGTAGCGGCCACGGATGCGGTCTTCCTGGGTCTGGAAGACCTCCTGCTCCATAACGACCAATTCGGCGTCGATCTCCTTTTCAAAGATTTTCAATTCCAGTGGCTTGGCGATGACGATGGCCAGCAGCACCGTCATGCCGATGCGGGGCAGGGCCACCAGCACGTTGCGGAAAAAGCCCCGCCCGCTCTTCATGCTGGATACGATATAGCGGTCCAGGTTGAAGATCATCAGTCCCCACAGCAGTCCGAAGCCCGCCGCCAGCCAGTAGCTGTCGAAAATGGTGTACATGGCGTAGCCCGCCGACAGGAAGGCCATGATGCCGGTAAACAGGATGGTGCCACCGATGCCCAGGTACTTGTTCTCGTCGGTCGGGACGCGCTCCAGGGTACGCAGGTCGACGCCGGAGCAAAAGAGGAAAAAAGCTTTGAGGTGGTTCACGGTAAACGGGGATTGGAGGGTGGACGATGGAATCCCTAAACTAGGGGCCTACCCCACCACCTCCCCGCTTTATTGGATAAATGCTAGTAATCCGCGGACGGGCTCCCCCCCGGCCGGAACGGCTCCGCGAAATTCCCGGCACCCGCGCGCCGCCGCCCCGGAGAGCTTGTGCTATATTTGCAACAAATTATTTTAACTTAACCCAGTGACGCGCAGCGCAGATTCGCATACGGTAGACAGTGGCACGGTGTACGCCGACGTGGTGCTGCCCCTGGCCCTGGCCCAGACCTACACCTACTCGGTACCCGAAGAATACGTGGGCGGATTGCGCGAGGGGCAGCGGGTGGAAGTGCAGTTCAGCCGCAACAAACACTACGCGGGCATCGTGCGCCGCCTCCACGGCACCCCCCCTGGCTTCAAAACCCGCCCCATCCTCAGCGTGATCGACGTGGAGCCCCTGCTGACGCGGCAACAGCTGGAGCTGTGGGACTGGATGGCCGACTACTACTGCTGCACCCTGGGCGAGGTGATGACCGCCGGCCTGCCCAGCCACCTGAAGATGGCCAGTGAGACCATCATCACCCTGGGCCCCCTGTTCAGCGACGACATTCCCGACCTGAACGAGGACGAATACCTGGTGGTGGAGGCGCTGACGCTGCAGTCGGAGCTGTCGCTGAAGGACATCCGCGACATCCTCCAGCGGAAAACCGTTTACCCGGTCATCCGCAGCCTGCTCGACCGCCACATCATCCTGCCCAAGGAGAACTTCGTGGACCCCTACAAGGCCCTGGAGGTGAAGTGCGTCCGCTTCGGTCCGGCCTGCCGCACCGAGGCCGAACGCATTGCGGCCTTCGACCTGGTGGCCCGCTCCGAAAAGCAGACGGCCGTCCTGCTGGAATACATGCAGTACAGCCGCACCCAACCCTACGTGCGCCGCGCCGACCTGTCGAAGCGCACCGGGGCATCCGACGCGGTGCTGAAGGCGATGGTCAAGAAGGAGATCTTCGAGTTCTACGACCGGGAGATCAGCCGCATCGGCGGCGAGGAGGCGGTGGCCGAGCCCGGCCCCCTGAGCCCGCAACAGGTGGAGGCCCTGGGCGCGGTGCGCGGGTTCCACGCCGAGGGCAAGGCCGCCCTGCTCCACGGCGTAACCGGCTCGGGCAAGACCCGCGTCTACCTAGAGCTGATGCAGGAGGTGATCAACGCGGGGCGGCAGGTGCTGTACCTGCTGCCGGAGATTGCCCTGACGGGGCAGATCATTAAGCGGCTGCAGCGGGTGCTCGGCGACCGCATCATGGTCTACCACAGCCGGCTGAACAACATGGAGCGGGTGGAGATCTGGAAGGCCGTACTCTCCGGCAAGACTTCGGTCGTGGGGCCGCGTTCCGCCCTCTTTCTGCCCTTCACCCAACTGGGGCTAGTGGTGGTCGACGAGGAGCACGATCCTTCCTTCAAGCAGCACGACCCCAACCCCCGCTACAACGGCCGCGACGTGGCCCTCTACCTGGCCCGGCAGCACGGGGCCCGCGCCCTCCTGGGCAGCGCCACGCCGAGCCTGGAAAGCTGGGAGAACGCCCGCAGCGGCAAGTACAGACTGGTGACCATGACCGAGCGGTTCGGCGGAACGGCCCTGCCGGAGATCGTAGTGGCCGACAGCCGGGAGACCGACGAGAAGGGCAGTCACCACCCCTTCTTCACCCCTACCCTGCTCACCGCCATGCGGCAGACGATCGAGCGGGGGGAGCAGGTCATCCTCTTCCAGAACCGCCGGGGATTCGCGCCGGTGTACTTCTGCCCCACCTGCGAATGGACGGTAGAGTGCCTGAACTGCGACGTAAGCCTCACCTACCACAAGTTCCAGCACCGCCTGCGCTGCCACTGCTGCGGCTACGCCACTCCCCCACCCGAGCACTGCCCGGCCTGCGGGGAGGTGCAGCTCAAGCTCAGCGGAACGGGCACCGAAAAGATCGAGGACGAGCTGAAGATCTTCCTCCCGGAAGCGCGCATCGCCCGCATGGACCTGGACACCACCCGCGGCAAGCACGCCCTCGGTAAGCTGATCGACCAGTTCGAGGTGGGCGAACTCGACATCCTGGTGGGCACCCAGATGGTGACCAAAGGGCTCGACTTCGAACGGGTAGGACTGGTGGGCGTGATCAGCGCCGACCAGCTGCTGCGCTTCCCGGACTTTCGCGCCGACGAGCGCGCCTTCCAGCTCATGCTGCAGGTGGCCGGTCGGGCCGGCCGCCGCGACCGACAGGGGCGGGTGGTGATCCAGGCCCACGAGGGCAGCCATCCGGTACTCACCGACGTGCTGGCGGCCGACTACGACAACTTCATCCAGCGGGAGGCCCGCAACCGACAGCAGCACCGCTTCCCGCCCTACGGCCGCATGATCCGCATCCAGCTGCGCCACCCCCGCCGGGCCACCGCCGAGGAGGGGGCCAAACTGCTGGGCAAATGGCTGGCGCACGCCCTGGGCGACCGCCTGGAGGGGCCCTTCGAGCCCAGCGTGGCGCGGCTGCGCACCTACTACCTCCAGGACATGGTGATCCGCTACTCCGCCGCCCCGGCGGAGGGACAGCGGGTGAAGGAGATTATCCGGCGGGCTTCCGCCCAACTGGCGACCCAGAAAGGGCTGAGCGGGGTGCGGATCGTCGTAGACGTTGACCCCTATTAATTGCTTCTGACGCGGCCGGCGCTGCTGGTATCGGCCACCACGTCGCGGGGATTGCCGCCGTAGCGCACCACCCCGGCCGAGCTGGCGTCGGCGCGCAGGCTGTTGGTCACGTGGACGTTGACGCTGGCGGCACTGCTGACGTCGGCCACGGCATCTTCAGCCTTCAGGGCGGCGGCGTCAATGGTGCTGGCGCTGCTGGCGTCGGCGGTTACCCGGGAGGCCGAGCCGCCCACGGTGATGCGACCGGAGCTGCTCGCGTCCAGGTCGACCCGCTGGCCGGTGAAGTCCAGCTCAATTGTCGCGGAGCTGCTGACGTCCAGGGCCAGGTCCTCCCCCGTAAAGGGGGTCTTGCCCGTTACCCGCGCACTGCTCGAGGCATCCACAGCTTCGAGGCGGGGCAGGGACACGTAGACGCGGATGTCCCGCTTGGATTTGAAGTTGGCGTCGTCGGTGAAGCGGATGTGGAGGGTGTTGCCGATCACCCGGGTTTCAATGAATTCCTGGAGGTTGCTTTCCGCTTCAACCTTCACGCCGAAATCGCGGCTCTGCGTCAGCTCGACCTTGAAGGAACAGCAGGTGTGCACCCCGGTGAAGCCGTCGAGGTTGCGCGACTGGGTTTCCAGCTCGCCGTTGCCCTCCACCCGGTTGCGGCCGGAGAACCAGCTGCCGTTGTTGACTTCCACCTGGGCGGACAGGGAGGTGAGCAGGAGGAAAAAAAGCGAGGACAGGAGGATTTTCATGGTAGTAGTGGTGGTTTGGTCGAAAGAGACGAGGGCGGCTGATGGCGGTTGCACCCGGCGACATCTTTTTCCGGGCGGGAACGTTTAGGGCAGCATGTCGAGACTCATTTTTTTGCTGGCCACCATGCTGTTCCTGGATGGCTACGCCTTTGTCGCCCTGCGCGCCTGGTTGAGCCGCTATCCGCGAAAGATACGGCTGGCGGGGTACGTGGTGTACTGGTCGCTAACGGCCGCGGCACTGGCCTTCTTGCTGGCCAATGTCTTCGACTGGAACGACAACTGGCCGCGCGACCTGCAGACCTACGGGCGGGCCGGGGTCTTCATTCTCTACTTCAGCAAGGTGCCCATTGTCCTCTTCCTGCTGATCGATGAACTGCGGCGAGCGTTCGGCTGGGTGGTGAACCGCCTCAGCCCGGTTACCGAGCGGGACACCGGCCGCTCTCGGTTCCTGAGCCAGGCCGCCCTCATGGCCGGCGGCGTGCCCCTGGTCACCCTGACCTATGGCATGGTGCGCAACGCCTACCGCTACCGCCGCTTCGCGGCCGACGTGCCGGTAGAGAACCTCCCCGCCGGCCTGGAGGGGCTGCGCATCGTACAGATCAGCGACATGCACTCCGGCAGCTGGACCCGCACCACTCCCCTCTACGACGCCGTGGAAATGATCAACCGGGAGGAGGGCGACCTGGTAGTCTTCACCGGTGACCTGGTGAACAACCGCGCCGAGGAGATGCTGCCCTACGTCGACATCTTCAAGGAGGTCCGGGGTAAGTACGGGGTGTACAGCATCCTGGGCAACCACGATTACGGCGACTACGTCGACTGGGAAGATGAAGCGGCCCGCGTGGCCAACCTGGAACAGCTCTACGACATCCACGCCCGCCTGGGCTGGGACCTGCTGCGCGACGAGCACCGCAAGATCGACATCAATGGTCACCGCCTCGGACTCATCGGCATCGAGAACTGGTCGGCCGTCATGCGCTTCCCCAAGTACGGCAACCTGGAAAAGGCCGCCGCCGGTACCGACGACTGCGACTGCAAGGTGCTGCTCAGCCACGACCCCACCAGTTGGGATGCCCTGGTGCGGCCGGACTTTCCCGACATCGACCTCACCCTCAGCGGCCACACCCACGGCTTCCAGTTCGGCGTGGAGATCCCCGGTTTCCGCTGGTCGCCCTCCCAGTACATCTACGAGCAGTGGGCCGGCCTCTACCGACAGGGGCGGCAGAGCCTGTACGTGAACCGGGGGCTCGGCTTCCTCGGCTACCCCGGCCGGGTGGGCATCCTGCCGGAGGTGACGGTGCTGACCCTGCGCAGGGCCTAGGAATTTACGGTTTTCGCTTTATGAAAGCTGCCCGGATCAGGCGACTTCGTGGCCGCGGCCGGCTTCCAGGATCTCGAACCATTCCTGCCGCTCCAGGTCGATGCTGAGGGCCTTGAGCGAGCGGGTGATGCGGTGCTTCTTGGTGGTTCCGATGACGGGCACCGGGTTCGTGGGATGCTTGCGGCACCAGGCCAGCAGGATTACGTCTTCGTCGACGCCGTATTTCTCGCCGATCTCCCTCACCTTGTCGCGCAGCCGGAGCACCTTGGTGCCTTCCCCCTTGAAGTATTCGTTCCCGCCCAGCGGGCTCCACACCATGGGCCGCAGGCTGTGCGCCTGGCACTGGTCGTAGGTACCGTCGAACAGGGGGGCGGTGTGCAGGGGGTGGCATTCTACCTGGTTGGTCACCAGTTCGGTTTCGGACCGCAGGAGGTCGAACTGGCTGGTGGTGAAGTTGCTCACCCCAAAGTGGAGCACCTTGCCGGCCGCTTTCAGTTCGGCGAAGGCCGCGGCGATTTCCGTGGGATCCATCAGGGGGTCCGGGCGGTGAATGAGGAGCAAGTCCAGGTAGTCGGTCTGGAGTTTCCGCAGGCTGCGTTCGGCCGAGGCGATGATGTGTTCCTTGCTGCTGTTGTAGTGGGCCACCCGGTTTTCGGGGCGGTTGCCGGTCACGAGTTGGATGCCGCATTTGGTGACCAGCTGGATCTGGCTGCGCACGCTGCTGCTGTGTTGCTTCAGGGCCGTACCGAAGGCTTCCTCGGTGGTGTAGTGGCCGTAAATGTCGGCGTGGTCGAAGGTGGTGATGCCCAGGTCGACGCAGTGGCCGATCAGGTCGGCCATGGTAACGGCGTCGTAATCGCTGCCCCAGACGCCCCAGGTCATGGTACCGGCGACGATTTCGGACAACTGGGGTCCCTCGGGACTTAATTTTCGTTGGGCTATGTTCATGGCGTAATTTTACGCTAACGTACTGACATGAAATATTTCCACCTCCTCGTAGCGGTCCTTTTCCTTCTATTCGCCTATTGGCAACTCAACGACCCCGACTGGCTCTTTTGGGTAATCATGTACGGTTCGGTGGCCCTGGTGGCCGGCTGGACCGCCCTGGGCCAGCCGCCGCGCCTGCTCATTTTCATCGCCCTGACGGCCGCGGCGGTGTGGATGGGGAGCCTGGTGCCCGACCTGGTGTCCTGGATCAACGACGGCATGCCCACCATTGCCGGACAGATGAAGGCGGAATCCCCCCACATCGAGCTCACCCGAGAGTTCTTCGGCCTTCTCCTCTGCACCCTGACGCTGGGCGGCTACGCCTGGGTCACCGCCTGCCACCGGCTTCAGATGGCCCGGAAGTAGGCCGGAGCCACGGGTACGGTTTCACCGGTCGGGCCCACACTGAGCCGCAGCCCCTGGGCATCGGCCGTCACTCCGACGATGCACCGCAGGTTCACCAGATAATCGCGGTGACAGCGCACGAGCCCGGCTCCTCCGGGCTGGTCCACGACGCCTTCCAGCGATCGCTCCGTCATGGCTTGTGGAGGGGAATCGCGATAGTGCAGCACCGTACCGCCGCCGGGGCGGCGTACGGCGAAGGTGATGTCGCAGTCTTCCGCCCCGGCGCCCAACTTGGACAGTTGCACCCGGCCCGCCAGCCGCTGGTGCTCCCCTTCCGCCCGCAACTGAACCGCAATTCCGCTGATCACGATCGGCAGCAGGCCCACCACTACCGTAGGCACCGTGATGTATAGCAGTACGCGGAGGTTCAGGACGCTCCAGTCGACCGTCGCATTATACACCAGGAAACTGGCCACCGACACCAGCAGCAACAGCACGGCCTGGTCGAGTGTCCAGCGCGCCAGGGTCCAGCGCGGGCCGGTGCGCCCCACCCCGAGCCGTTCCGTAAGCTGGTGGTAGGCCACGGCAATGAGGAAGACGACGGTACCGTACATCAGGGCCGGCAGCACCGGCAACAGAAAGAGGAGGGCCAGAAAAACGAAGAGCGCGGTGCGGCCGTGGCCGATGACGACCGCGCGACCAAAGGGTCGCTCCGGGAAGGGCCGCCGGAACGGATTGCGGCTCAGCATGGCTGGTTGGAGAACAGGCGATACAACTCCAGTCCGCGGCGGTAAAGTTGCTCCACTTCCTCTGGCGGCAGCAGGAAGCCATCCTTGTAGAGCAGGAGATAGTAGCCGATGCCCTCCACCGACCACCCCTTATTAACGGTAAAGTAGTTGAGCACCTCGTCGGTGAACTGGTGGCGGATGTAGCCTTCGTCGGTCCCCGTCAGGCGGTACTGCTTGCTGAACTTCGGGAAGCGGGTAAAGTCGATGTCCTCCCGCCCGAAGAGCTGCCCCAGCTTGTGCAGCAGGGTTTCCGGCTGGAGGCAGAGTTCCGGGAGCACGAGCTGCTGGCTGTGGAGGAAGAACACCGTCTGGTGCACTGCCTGCTGCTTGCCGAAGGACCGGTAGCTGTAGTCGAACAGGTAGGCGTCGTACTCCTTCAGCCCCTGCTGTTCGCGGAGCACGTTGGTGATGGCCGTACGCCGGCCGCGGGCGGCCAGGCGGAAGTCTTCCAGCCAGCGGTCGAGGCCGTGGGTGTCGGAGTCGCTGAAGGTCATTCCCAGTCGGTCGGCCAGTTGCCGGAGTCGCACGGCGCGGTACTGCATGCCCAAATATAGAAAATGCCCGTATCCTGACCGGATACGGGCATCTCTGCGGGCCGCGGCGGGTGTGGTGCGGACTAGTTGCCGTTGTTGAACATTCCGCCACCTCCAGCGGGTACGGCGTTCGGCTGGGCGGGCTTGTCGAGCACCTCGCCCATGATGGTGAGCACCACGGGCTCATTGCTTACGTTGGTGGTCAGGGTAACGCGCTTGCGGAACTTGCCCAGGCGGTCGGTAGCGTAGCGCACCTTGATCTCTCCCTTTTCACCGGGGGCCACGGGGGCCTTGCTGTAGCTGGGCACGGTACAACCGCAGGAACCTACGGCGTTGGTGATGATGATGGGTTGGTTACCCGTATTCGTAAAGGTGAAGGTGCGGTAGGGGTCGGCGTTCTGCTGAATGGTGCCGTAGTCGATCTCGGTCTGCTCAAAGGTCATGCCGGCGGTAGCGGCGGCGGACTGCTCGGTAGCCGGCGCCTGGGCCTGCAGGCCGACGGAAAGGCCGCTGAGCAAAAGGAGGAGGGAGAAAATGCGCTGCATATCAGAATGTTTTTCTTCGGGTGTAAAGGTACGGCCGACACCTCAAGTGCGCCAGTAGCCACCACTACAACGCCGGGAGTACCCAAAAGATGATACCGGACCCCGGGATAAGTTGTTAAGGAGATGGAAAAACTTCTGTGATTCGCTTGGATATTTAAAATGGGGACCCTTATCTTTGCCACCGCTTAACCGCCACGGGGGATTAGCTCAGCTGGCTAGAGCGCTTGCAT
Organism: Neolewinella marina; assembly: GCF_002631205.1. Lineage (GTDB taxonomy): Bacteria > Bacteroidota > Bacteroidia > Chitinophagales > Saprospiraceae > Neolewinella > Neolewinella marina. The sequence continues at coordinate 68,681 of NZ_PDLO01000007.1, read as the reverse complement.
GGCATGCAAGAGGTCACCGGTTCGACTCCGGTATTCTCCACCCCGAAACGCCTCCGACAGTTCGCTGTCGGGGGCGTTCGTGTTTATTCCCTCTCCATATCCAGGGCGTACGTCAGGGGGATTTTGCCCTCCAGCCCGCGCAGCTGCCAGCGGTGGTCGCCCACCTTTACCGTATCCGGGAAGCAGTCGTAGGGAGAGAAGTCGTACTCCTGAAACGACCGCAGCCGCAGCCCCTCCTCCACCAGGGCCGTAATTATGCTGCTCAGGGGGTGGTCCCAACTGACGATCTGCCCGCTTACCCCTTCGCTGCCGTCGGTGTAGCTGCCCTCTTCCTCCACGATGGGGGCGCCGCCGAAGTAGGAATACTTGATTCCGGTGCGGTCCTCGTTCCAGAGCCAAGCCAGGGGGTGGAACTCCACAAATACGAAGCGCCCGCCCGGCCGCAGGTAGCGGGCCACGATGGCGGACCACCGCCGGATGTCGGGGAGCCACCCGATGGTTCCGTAGCTGGTGAAGACGTAGTCGAAGCTCCCCGCCTCATCGAGGTGGTCGGGCAGGCTGTACAGGTCACAGTTGATAAAGCGCGCCTCCAGTTCGGCCCGCTCCGCCAGTTCCCGGGCGGCGGCGATCGCCTCGTCGCTCAGGTCGACCCCGGTGACTTCCGCTCCCCGTCGGGCCAGCGACAGGGTATCCTGTCCGAAGTGGCACTGCAGGTGAAGGATGCGCTTCCCGGACAGGTCTTCGGGCAGCAGGGCCAGCTCAATTTCCCGGAGGCTGTCCTGCCCGGCCAGCCAACCTTTCACGTCGTAAAATTCACTCCCCAAGTGGGCGGGGGTGCGGGCGTTCCAGTGCGCCCGGTTGATTTCAAGGTAATTTTCCATGGCCCAAGGATAATATTTTTGCGGCGGTGCGCGGGTTCCGTACCCTGGCGAAATGCCGGGACAACCGGATTTAGCCTTATCTTCTGCCACCTAATCCCACCCCCTCCAGTGCTGCTTCCGGTTCCCCGTCGTGCCTTCCTCCAGTCCCTGGCCACCCTGCTGGCGGGGAGCTGCCTGGCCCTGCCCGCTGCCGGCCGCCGCCCCCCGGCCGAGGTGATCATGACGGTGGGTGGCCCCATCTCACCCGACGCCCTGGGATTCTGCCTGCCGCACGAGCACGTGCTGTCGCGCTTCGGCGCCCCGCCCGTGGAGCCGGCCCCTTACGAAACCGCCGCCGCCGCGCGGGAAGTCGTTCCCTACCTTAAATACCTCGCCGAGCTGGGCGTGGGCGCGATCGCCGACTGTACCGCCTATTCCTTCGGGCGGGCACCGGAACTGTTGCGGGAACTCTCCCGACTTTCCGGCCTTCACCTCATCACCAACACCGGCTACTACGGCGCGGCCGACGACCGCTACGTGCCCGCGGAAGCCTACGATCTGGATGCGCAGGGCATTGCTGACCGGTGGATCGCCGAATTCACAGATGGCATCGGGGAAACCGGCATCCGCCCCGGCTTCATCAAGACCGCCGTAGACTCCGGCCCCCTCTCCCCCATCGACGGCAGGCTGGTACGGGCCGCCGCCATCACCCACCGGGCCACCGGACTGAGCATGGCGATTCACACTGGCGACAATGCCGCCGCGGCCGAACAACAACTGCAAATCCTTGCCGAAGAGGGCGTATCCCCCCGGGCCTGGGCGTGGACCCACGCCCAGAACCTGACGGACCCCGCCCCGCTGCTGGAGGCTGCCGGACGGGGTGCCTGGATCAGCCTGGATGGCATCAAGACCCCCTACTTCCAGGCCGGCCGCAAGCAGGGAGACGACACCCTGGACCGTCACCTCCAACACCTGCTGGCGCTGCGCGCAGGGGGATTGCTGGACCGCGTCCTGCTCAGCCACGACGGCAGCAGTTTCCCGCCCGACCTCGCGGCCCGGCGGCCCATGGATACCTTGGCAAACACCTTTCTGCCCCTGCTGCGGGCCGCGGGCTTCACGGAAGCGGAAATCCACCAGCTTACGGTCACCAATCCCGCGGGCTTTTTTACGATCCGCCAGCGGCTGCGCTAGGCCGGCCACCCCTCAACCCGCAGGCCGCTTCCACGTTTCCCCATTCTATACCAAAACAACCCATCATGCCATTACGACTAGGAGAAACCGCCCCCAACTTCGATGCCCAGACCACCGAAGGAGACATCAACTTTTACGACTGGGCCGGCGACCACTGGGTGGTGCTGTACAGCCACCCCAGCGACTACACCCCCGTCTGCACCACCGAGCTGGGGCGCACCGCGGCCCTGAAGGAAGACTTCGAGCAGCGGCACGCCAAGGTGATTGCCCTGAGCGTCGATGACCTGGACAGCCACCACGGCTGGGTGAAGGACATCGAGGAAACCCAGAACGTGACGATGAACTTCCCCATCATCGCCGATCACGACCGCAAGGTGGCCGTAGCCTACGACATGATCCACCCCGAGGCCGACGACAAGTTCACCGTGCGCTCCGTCTACATCATCGATCCCAACCGCAAGGTGCGGCTGACCCTCACCTACCCCCCTTCCACGGGACGCAACTTCCAGGAAATCCTGCGGGTGCTCGACAGCCTTCAGCTGACCGACAACTACAGCGTGGCCACCCCCGTGGACTGGAAAGACGGCGAGGACGTGGTGGTGAGCCCCAGCATCGCTACCGAGGACATTCCGGACAAGTTCCCCAAGGGCCACAAGGAGATCAAGCCCTACCTGCGCACCACCCCCCAACCGAACCGCTAGTCGGCCGGTAACCGAAAAAGGCCGCCTCGCGACGCGGTTGCGACAGTTGTCAGGCCAATCAATTTATTACCTTGCTTCCCTGGCGGCGCGGGGCCTCCCCCGCCGTCGAGGAAGCATTTTGTTATCAACCCCGAACCATATGAATAGAATTTCCCTGCTCATCCTGTTATTCCTTGGCACCTGCGTGCCCGCCCTCAGTACCCTGCACGCCCAGGACAACGGCGAGGATGAGAAAACCGAAAAGAAAGACAAGAACGCCTACCGCGACCTGGTGAAGGACGCCACCGTCCAGGAAGGATTGTTTGGCGTGATCAGCAAGGACGGCAAGACCTACTTCGAACTGCCCGTTCAGTTGCTGGATGAAGAAATCCTGGTCGTGAGCCGCATCAGTGGCCACGTGAAGGGCCTCAACTTTGGTGGCGCGGGCATGAAAAGCCGTCCCCAGCAGGTGGTGCGCTGGCAGAAGCACGGCGAGAAGGTCCTGCTGCGCAGCGTGAGCTACAACAGCGTGGCCAGCGAGGAACTGCCGGTGTACCAGTCGGTAAAGAACAACAACTTCGAGCCCATCGTGGCGGCCTTCGACATCAAGGCCTACGGCCCCGACAGCGCTACGGTGGTGGCCGACGTAACCCCCTTCTTCACCAACGACGAGCCCATGATCGGCGCCCTCGACGACGACGAGCGCAAGCGGTTCGGCATCAAGGGGCTGGACAAGGACCGCAGCCTGATCATGCGCGTGAAGGCCTTCCCCAGCAACGTGGAGGTGCGCCACGTACTCACCTACAAGGGCGACGACCTGCCGGACAACAAGGTGACCGGCACCCTTTCCGTAGAGATGAACCAGAGCTTCATCCTGCTCCCCGCCGACCCCATGAAGCCCCGCAAGTACGACCCCCGGGTAGGCTACTTCAGCATCGAGCAGACCAACTACGGCCTGGACGCCCAGCGCGCCGAGAAGCAGCGCTTCATCACCCGCTGGCGGCTGGAACCCGTGGATATGGAAGCCTGGGAGCGCGGTGAACTGGTGGAAGTAAAGAAACCCATCGTCTACTACATCGACCCGGCCACCCCGGCCGAATGGGCCCCCTACATCAAACAGGGCGTCGAAGACTGGCAGAAGGCCTTCGAAGCCATCGGGCTGAAGAACGCTATCCAGGCCAAGGACGCCCCCACCAAGGCCGAAGACCCCGACTGGAGCCCCGAAGACGTACGCTACAGCGTGATCCGCTACGTGACCACCGAGATCCAGAACGCCCAGGGACCCCACGTCCACGACCCCCGCACGGGTGAGATCCTGGAGAGCGACATCATCTGGTACCACAACGTGATGAACCTGCTGCGCAACTGGTACCTGATCCAGACCGCCGCCGTGAACCCCGAGGCCCGCAGCGCCAAGTTCGAGCGGGAAGTGATGGGCAAGCTCATCCGCTTCGTCTCCGCCCACGAGGTAGGTCACACCCTGGGACTGCCCCACAACATGGGCAGCAGCCCCGCCTACACGGTGGAGCAGCTGCGCACCCCCGGCTTCGTGCAGGAGAACGGCGTGGCCCCCAGCATTATGGATTACGCCCGCTTCAACTACGTGGCCCAGCCCGAAGACGAAGGCGTGGGACTCCAGCCCAAGATCGGCCCCTACGACTACTACGCCATCCGCTACGGCTACCTGCCCATCCCGGAAGGGAACGAGGAACAGGTGCTCAATGAAATGATTAAGGAGAAGGCCGACGATCCCATCTACCGCTACGGACGACAGACCCGCAATGGATACGACGCCAGCGCCCAGACGGAAGACATCGGCGACGATGCCGTACTGGCCTCCACCCTGGGCATCGCCAACCTGAAACGCATCGTACCCCAACTCCAGGGTTGGATGGCCGAGGACGGCAAGTACTTTGACAACCTGGAGGAGGTATACGACAACGTCATCGGCCAGCTGCGCCGCTACACCGGCCACGTGGCCAACAACGTAGGCAGCGTATACGAGTGGCAGCGGAGCAGCGACGAGAACAAGATCGTCTACGAAACCGTGAGCCGCGAGAAGCAGGCCGCCGCTGTACAGTTCGTCAACGAGCAGATCTTCAAGACGCCCATGTGGCTGGTCAATGAGGACATCCTCCAGCGGATCTCCGCCACCGGGGTAGCCGAAAAGATCGCCTCCCTGCAGGAGTACGCCATCCGTACCCTCTTGGATGAGGAGCGGCTGAACCGCATGGTGGAGAACAAGGCCCGCGACGCCAAAACCTACGGGGTGATGGACCTGATGGAAGGCACCCGCAGCGGCGTCTTCACGGCCGAAAACACCAACAGCAGCTACGGCCGCAACCTCCAGGCCGCCTACGTAGAGGCCGTGACGAAGTTGCTGAAGAACGAGGAGGTGGCCGCTGACGTCCGCGCCGCCGCCCGCGCCAACCTGACCCAGATCCGTACCCAGCTGTCGAACGGCAATCGCCCCGGCGACGCCCTGGTGCAGGGCCACCGCGACGAGCTGGCCCAGAACATCCAGGTTGCCCTCACCGGCCTGGAAGCGATGACCGGCAAGTAAGTTCCCGTCCCCGGGATCCTACCCGTCCGCCGCCCGCCCCCGAACCTCCGGGGGCGGGCGGCGGCGTTTCGGGAGGACCCATCATGCAACCCCCGCTGCTTCCAGGCGTTACCCTTGCACGCATAACCCCGATTTACCCCCATGCCCGAGCACGGCGAACCCATCCTGTTGCCCCCCGCTGACCTTGCCGCCGCCACCCGACGCGCCGAAGCCCTCATCCCGACCCCCTACGGGGATTTCCGTATGATCGCCTACGCCGGCGACGCCGAGGACTATACTCCCCACCTGGCCCTCGTCCACCCGGAGATGGATCCCAAGGACGACGTTATCGTCCGCCTCCATTCCGAATGCATCACCGGCGACCTCTTCGGTTCCAAACGCTGCGACTGCGGTGAACAGCTCGACCGGGCCCTGCGCATGGTTGCCGCCGGGAAGGGAATCGTGGTCTACCTGCGGCAGGAAGGCCGCGGCATCGGCATCATCAACAAGCTCAAGGCCTACCAGCTGCAGGACCAGGGGCTGGACACCATCCAGGCCAACCTCCACCTCGGGCTGGAAATCGACGCCCGCCACTACGGGGTGGCCCAGGGCATCCTGCAGGACCTCGGCATCCGCCGGATCCAGCTGCTGACCAACAATCCGCTGAAGGTCGACTCCTTTGGCGAAGGCCCCATCGAGGTGGTTCGCCGCCTCCCGATCATCGTATCCCCCGGTGAAGCCAACCGCAACTACCTGCGTACCAAGCAGCTGGACATGGGCCACTGGCTGAAGTAAGCCCCCCACCCCGCCGCCGTTGCGCGATATCACCGCCGGGTATGACCTGTGTCACCTCCTGAGGCCGGGCCGCTGACCACTTTTGTGGTATGCGACACGTATTAGTACCCACCGACCTCAGTTCCCCCGCCGACAACGCGCTCGAATACGCCCGCTTGTTGGCCGAGGAATTTTCGGCCCGCCTGACGCTGGTCTACATTCACTCCCTGCCGCGGGATCCGCTGCGCATCGGCGAAGTGAGCTCGGAACTGTACCAGCAACAGGAAAAGGCCCTCCACGCCCGGGCCGAACGCCTGCGCGACCAGGGGCTGGAAGTAGACATCCACATTCAGCTGGGCAAGCCCATCGGGCGCCTCAAGCGCCTCATCTACCGCAACCCCTTCGATCTGGTGGTCATGGGTTGCCAAGGGGAGAACCAGGTGGCCGGACGTTTCTTCGGCAGTACCACCACCGCCCTGATGGATGAGGTGACGGTGCCCATCCTGGCGGTTCCCGCCGGCTTCCCCCCCGCCTTCCCCCGCGCCCTGATGTGGGCCACCGACCAGCGCCCCGTCCGCAACGCCAAGACGCTGTATCCCCTGTACGAACTGGTGGAACGGGCCACCACCGAGTTGCGCGTCTTCCACTACCAGGAGTCCGGCGAGAAAAAACTCCCCGACGAAAGGTTCAAGGAACTGCTCGCCGAGGTGCGCCACGATTTCTTTTACCAGCTCGCCGACGGCGACACGGTGGAGGGAGCCATCCGGGAATTTGTCCAGCTGACGGGCGTCGACCTGATTACGGTGATCCACCGGCAGTCGACCTGGCTGAGCCGCCTGATCGTCGCCTCGAACACCCGGGAAATCATCTGGCGCTCCCCCGTCCCCGTCCTTATCCTCCAGGAGGTGACCACCCTTTCAAGCGTTGCCTCATGATGCCCTTCTTCAAAACCCTCTTGCTGATCGCCCTTGCCCCCGCCGCCGGGATGCTGTTCAGTTGTTCTCCGGACCAGCAGATGGACGCCGACAAACTGGAACGCCAACTACTGATCGTATGGATCGCCACCGAAACCGACGACCCCACCGTAGCCCGGGCAGCGACCGCCGCGGCCCTGCGCAACTGGAACGAGCTGCGCACCGCCTACCTGCGGGTTTCTCCTACGGCCCAGGAGCGGGATGTACTCCGCCGCATCGACCTCTGGATGGTGGGATTGCGCAACGCCGTGGACAATGCCCCCGCCCACCGGATCATCAGCCACCTGAATCAGTTGCACAACAACCTCGGAGAGCTGCGGCCCCAATACGGCATGGACCATCCCCTGGACCTGCTCTACGCCTTCAGCCGGCAGTGGGATTGGGTCAGTGAGATCAGCCAGGACCAAATGATGTGCCTGCTGGAGTGGGGAGAATACGCCGTGGCCTACCAGCAGGCCCGCAACCATTGGGACCGCTTCCAGGCCATCCCGCCCGTCTACGCGGCGGGTACCCTGCCGGGCCGGTTGAGCCGCAGCACCACCACCGAACACGCCGCCTTGCGGCTCACCAATGCCCTGGCAGATTTCGAGCGACAACTGGCTGAGGCAAACCACGGTCCCATGGCCACTTCGGCGGCCCACGTGCGGACCGAATTCTTTCACTTCCTGGCCGCCGCGGTGATGTATCCCGCCGAGGTAGCCGCCCGATAATCACCCCGATTATGAAACGCATCGTCGTCCCCGTAGATTTTTCCGCTACCTCCGCGGCCGCCACCCGTTTCGGGACCTACCTGGCGGAAACCATGAAGATGGACCTGAGCGTCGTCCACGTTTTTGACGTCCGCCTCAGCACCTCACAGACCATCTCCAGCCGCGCCCGGGCGGCCGAGCGGCAGCGACTGGAGGACCGCCTTTCGTATTTCACCCGCCGCAACGTGGAGCCCGTGCTGGCCACCTTCCAGGGGCGGATGGACGTGCTGCCCGCCGTAAAAACCCTGGCCCTCGAGGGAGGTGCCGCAAAGCAGCTCACGGAGCTATCCCATGCCGAAGATGTGGGCCTCATCGTGATGGGTGGAGTGGGTACCGGCGCCGGGCTGCAGCCACCGGGAGCCTTCGGCGGAGTAGCGCGGGCCGTAGCCCTGCGCGGCGGCTGTCCGGTAATCCTCATTCCCAAGGACTACGGCTACCCCCGGGTGGAACGACTGGCCCTGGCATTTGACGGGACCGACGACATCCGCCACATGAGTGGATTCGCCAGGAAGATCATCCGGGCCCTGCGGCCTGAGGTCCATTTCGTTCACGTGGCCGGACGGGATGCGGAAGCCGAATGGCAAACCAAGAAGGAATTCCTTGACCTCGCGTGTGGACCGAATTTCCCGAGCTACACCTACCACCTCGATGAACTCAATCACGGCCCCGTGGTGAAGCAACTGCTGACCTATACGGAGCGCACGGGAATCGACCTGCTGATCCTGGGCGGCGAGCGGCGGGGCTTCCTCGAACGGCTCATCGCCCCGGGCCACCTGCGGCCCCTCATCAACCGCAGCGGGGTGCCCATTCTCGTGATTCCCTTTCAACGGCAGGTATTATGAAAGACTACGTCGCTCACCACCGCGAACTCCAGGGAGCCATGAAACGGCTCTCCGGTATGATCCCCCATACCATGCGATCCTTCGGACAGATGCACCGCGACAGCCTGGCCGATGGGGCGCTTTCCCGGAAATCCAAGGAACTCCTAGCCCTGGCCATTGCCATCACCGTGCGTTGCGACGGCTGTATTGCCTTTCACGTCCACGATGCCCTGCCGGCGGGTGCCGGGCAGGAGGAAATCGCCGAGGCCATTGGCGTCGCGGTATTAATGGGTGGCGGCCCGGCCGTAATGTACGGTTGTGAAGCCCTGCAGGCCCTGGAGCAGTTCGCCAAGTCCTCCGCTTAACCGGCTACCGGCACCTTCAGCGTGACGGTCTCATCCAGGGCGGGGACAAAGGTGGACCACCCATAGGCGTCCCGTAGTTTCACCCGCAGGACGTCGGCCGCGTGGGGTTCCCCGTGGACGATCCACACTCCTGCCGGATCCGGCTGGATTTCACCGGCCCAGTGCAGCAATTCCTGCTGGTCGGCGTGGGCGGAAAGCCCTTCCAAGCGGTGGATACTGGCCTTCACCCGGTAATATTTGCCGAAGATCTTGATTTCGTGGATTCCCTGCTCGAGCTGACGCCCCCGCGTACCCTGGGCCTGGAACCCCACCAGCAGCACCCGCGTTCGCGCATCTTCAACGTGGCGGGTCAGGTAGGAAAGCACGCGACCACCAGTCACCATGCCGCTGCCGGCAATCACCACCCGGGATTCCTCCCGCGCCTGTACGTCCAGGCTCTCCGGGTAGGTCCGTACGGTATGAATCGTATCGGCCATATTCCGGCAGGTTTCCGGACTGAGTTTGTGCCAGTCCGGAAAGCGGTCAAATACGTGAAGTACGCGGGAAGCCATGGGGCTGTCGAGGTACAACGGCATACCGGCGGGGAGTTTGCCGGCCTGGCGGAGTTGCCACAGGTAATACATGAGACTTTGGGCGCGCTCGACGGAGAAACTGGGGATGATGAGCGTCCCGCCATCGGCGTAGGATTCCGTGATGAGTTGTCCGAGTTGTTCGGCGGGATCGGCAGGGGGATGGAGGCGGTCGGCGTAGGTGCTTTCGATCACCAGCCAGTCGGCTCGTTCCGGGCGTTCCGGGTCCGGCAACAGCGGATCCCCCGGGCGGCCTACGTCGCCGGAAAATACCAGCCGCCGTCCGTCAATGTCAACTTCCAGGAAGGCGGCCCCGATGATGTGGCCCACGGGTCGGAAGCGGACGGCCACTGCCGGACTCACCTGCTGCCACTTTCCGGCTGCCTGGGGCCGGAATCGCTCGAGGGTCCGTGGTACGTCTTCCGTGGCGTAGAGGGGCTTGGCGGGGTGGTGCTTGCTGTACCCCCAGCGGTTGGCGTGGTTAGCCTCCTCTTCCTGCAGCTTGGCGCTATCGCGCAGGATGATCTCGGCGACGGCGAGGGAGGGTTCCGTACCCCAGATTTCCCCGGTGAAGCCATACCGCTCCAGCCGGGGAAAATACCCGCAGTGGTCGAGGTGGCCGTGGGTCAGGATCACCAGGTCCAGGGTAGCCGGATCATAGTCGGGGCGGGCCCAGTTCAGGTTACGGAGGGTCTTGAGCCCCTGGAAGAGGCCGCAGTCTACCAGGATGCGCCGGTCATCCACCTCGAGGAGAAATTTGGAGCCGGTAACGGTACCGGCGCCGCCGAGAAAGCGCAGGTGAATTGAATCTGAGGGCATGGGCACTGGTGTAATGGTCAGGGGCTTTCACCGGGATTATCCCCCCGGCGATACAATCGCCGGGGGGTAAGTGATCGAAATGGCCCGGATTTAGGAAGGCATTCCGTCCGGGCGCTGGGCCACGGCCGAGCGGGCCGTTCCCTCCTGGGCCATGATGTGGTCGGTGGTCAGGATGAGGAGGGGCAGGCGGGCGCGCAGCACGGCTTCCTTGGTGTTGCTCTTGCGCAGCAGCTTCTGGAACCAGGGGCGTTCCGGCCGGTGCATAATCACCATGCTGCACTTGTTTTCGAAGGCGTAGGCGAAAATGGCGCCGATGGTGTCCGCGGCCATGCGGTCCGTAAAAGTGGCGCGGTAGCCGTATTCCGGCCGGTCAAACATTTCCCGCAGCAGTTCCAGGTCAAATTCTCCTGCCTCTCCCTCGTCGGTATTGACGTGGAGGAAGTGAAGGTTGGGCCGGAAAGGCCGCAGGGCCTGGAGGATCTTGCGGGCCTGGAAGGCGCCCGCACTGTGGAGGTCGGTCGCGAAGCAAACCGACTCCAGGGAGGTGTAGGGGGCCCCGGATGGGATAACCAGCACCGGGCAGGGCGCGCGATTGACCAGGGAGGAGGTGTTCGTCCCGAGGATATCGTCCCAGTTGCCGTGGCTGCCGGAGGTGCCCATGATGATGAGCTGGCTGCCTTCGTGCTCGACGTGTTGCCGCAGGCAAAAGCCGAGTTCACCCGCCCGGACGAAAGTACGGATGCCGGGCACCTTGTTGAGGTCCTTGCCGACCTCGGTGATGCCCTGCTTGGAAAAGGCAACCACTTCCTCCCGGGCTTCTTTCTGGAGGGTAATGGAAAGCTGATCGACGAATGACCCGTAGCCCATATTGGCCGGGGTGGGTGGTATGACGTACAGCAGATCGATGGTGGCCCCGAGGGTGTCGGCCATCCGCAGGGCGTAGCGGTAGGCATTGAGCGCGGCGGGGCCGAAATCGGTAGGGACGAGGATGGAAGTGATCTTCTTCATGGCGAACGGACTCTGTTGTTTGTGGTAAAATTGGGTGGTGGCCCGCCCGCACCGGGTGACACAGATCAATCACGGCCGTGATTTCCGACACCCCGATCCGCTGATCGGGCGCGGAACTTTGAAGCTCACCAACCCGCTTGCATCCATGTCCCGCATCCTAATTCCCGTCGACTTCAGCCTGCCCTGCCACAACGCCTACCGTTTTGCCCTCCACCTGGCCGAAGAAATGGACCTCGATGTCGTACTCACCCACTACTACAGCGGGTCGATCGATCCCCGCGTCCCCCTTTACATTACGGGAGACGGTACCATCCAGGGCAGCCACGAAGAACAGCTGCGCAAGTTCGCCTACTCCACCGGACCGGGAGCCACCCAGCCGCTGGTAGAACCGCCCTGTGGGGTGGAAGTGACCTTTGAGACCGAGGTGAGCTTCAGCCCCTCCGCGGCGATCATCAAGCGGGCCCACCGCCCCGACATCAGCCTGGTGGTGATGGCACCCCGCAGTTCACCGCCCATGCTCGACAAGTGGCTGGGCAGCACCTCAACTACGGTGAGCGAAGCCTGCCGCCGGCCAGTGATCCTGGTACCCGATGGCGCCAGTTTCCGTTCCTTTGAAGAGATCGTGGTGGCCAACAATTACACTACCGCCGACCCTTACCCCCTCTGGCAGCTTGAGGGACTGGCCAACCTCTTCGGGGCCAAGGTCCACTTCATCCACGTTAATACCCTGGCCGAAAAGGGCAAGCCCCGCTTCCTGCCCTGGAAACTCATGGAGGAGTTGCTGGACCGCACCCCGGCGGCCAACTATCCCTTTGAGGTAGTGACGGTGGAGGACAAAGACATCTCCCACGGCCTGATGGGCTACGCCGATGAAGTGGATGCCGACCTCATCGTTATCGTCAACCAGACCCGCAGCCGCTGGCGTGCCATGCTTCGCGCCAGCCTTACCCAGGACCTGGCGCTGCGGTCGCAGCGGCCAGTGTTGGTCCTCCACACCGCTACCCTGGCGGCACCGACGGATACCATTGCCGCTCCGGAGTTCGCCGGGGACGAAGCCGGGTAAACCGGAGACTCCCTTATACGAGGAGACTGCGCAGGGCCTCGGGTCGGGTAATCCTGATCCGGCGCCCTTCGGTTTCCACGAGTTGGTCGCGCTTGAAGTCGGACAGCGCGCGGGTTACGCTCTCCTTGGTTGAGCCCACCATCTGGGCAAGCTCCTCCCGCGACAGCAGGATCGGCTCGTCGCCGTGCCGCTTGTCGAGGTCACAGAGCACCAGCGCCGTGCGCCGGCGCACGCTGTCGTAGGCCTGGTGAACGAGCTGTTCGCTGTGGTGAACCACCTGGCCCGCCAGCAGGTGCATCAGGGCGGCGCTGATCGATCGGTCGGCATTGATCAGGGTCATGAGTTGCTCAGTTGGCAACAGTTGGCAGCGCGCCGGACCCGCCGCTGCCCGGGCGGTGTAGTGAAAGGGACTCCGCTCCAGGGCGGAAGTGATTCCGAAGATATCGCCCGCCGCCAGTTCCGCCAGAATGTAATCGCGACCGTATTCGTGGGCCCGGCTCAGGTGCACGCGTCCTTCGCTGATGCGGTAGACAAAGTGGGGGTACTCTCCTTCCCGCACCACCGCCGCGCCGGCGTCAAAGGTTCGCTCCCGGTCGGCAACCGCAAAGGCTTCTTCCAGCCGGGCCTTGCCGCGATCCGCCACGTCGAGGTGGGCCGTGGCGGGTTCCTCCCGGCGGCGGAGGGCGGCCTTCTTGAGCCGGGTCCGGATCACCTGCAGTAGTTCGTCCTTGTAAAACGGCTTGGTGATGTAGTCATCCGCTCCCAGGTTCATCCCGTGACGAATGTCATCAACTTCCGTGCGGGCGGTGATGAATACGAAGGGAATGCCGGCGGTCCGCTCGTTATCGGAAAGCAGGTTGAGCACCCCGTAACCGTCCAGCTCAGGCATCATGACGTCGCACAGGATGATATCCGGCAACAACTCAATGGCCATTTTGGCCCCGGAAAGGCCATTCGCCGCTACCGTGGTATGGTAGCCGTAGAGTTCGAGGATTTCCGCCAGGTTCTCCCGGACCGCCTCGTTGTCCTCAATGATGAGTACGTTGATCTTTTGCTTTTCCATGCCCTACGCTTTTTCGGCCGAGGGTAATGCGATGGTGAAGGTCGTGCCCTCCCCCTCCCGGCTGGTGAAGGAAACGCTGCCGTCCAGCAGCTCGACGTACTGGGCCACGATGTTCAGCCCCAACCCCGTCCCCTTGATGTTTTCCGCGTTGCGGGCCCGGTAGAAGCGGTCGAAGAGGTGCACCCGGTCTTCCTGGGGAATCCCGATGCCGTGATCCTGAACCTCCAGCTTGATTACTCCCCCTTCGTGGCTGCCCCGTACGTGGATGGGGGAAGCCGCCGGGGAGTATTTCGCCGCGTTGGACAGCAGGTTGATGAGGATTCGCCGCAACAGCTTGGCGTCGGTGACGATCCACGGTCGCGCACCGCTCAGGTCTACGAGGATCTCCTGTCCGGGCTGCAGCTGTCCCTCGCTCGCCTCGATGGCCGCCGACACCACGTTCTGAAGGCGGACCTTGCGCAACACAGGTTTGATCTCTCCCTGTTCGAGCTGGCTCAACGACAGGAAGTCGTTCAGGACTTCGGTGAGTTGGCCCACCGCGTCCTTGATGCGGTCGAGGTGACGCTGGCGCTTGGGCTGTTGTTCCCCGTCGGTATAGAGCTCAATCAGTTCGGCGGAGCTGAGTACGGTACTCAGGGGGGTCTTGAATTCGTGGCTGGCCAGGCTGAGGAAGCGGCTTTTCAATTCGTTGAGTTCCCGCTCCTTGCCCAGGGCCCGCTGCAGTTCGGCTTCCCGGGCGCGCAGGGCGGCGGTACGCTCGATCACCTTGCTTTCCAGGCTTTTGTTCAGGTCGTCCACCCGCTTCTTGGCCAGGTGGAACTCGCTCAGGTCGTGGAGGATGCCGGTATAGATGGTGCCTTCCGCCAGTTTGGCCTCGCTTACGGCCAGGCGCAGGGGAAATTCGCGGCCATCCTTGCAGCGGCCGGTTACTTCCCGACCAATCCCGATGATGTGGGGCACCCGCGTGCGCTGGTATCGCTCCAGGTATTCGTCGTGGTGGGTACGGTCGTGGAAGGACATCAGCATATTGACCTTCTGCCCCCGCAATTCATCGGCGGTATAGCCGAACAACTCGCAGGCCGCCCGGTTGACGTTCTCCATGACGCCCCTGGCGTTCATCGTGATGATGCCGTCGGTGGCCATTTCAAACAAGGCCTTCAGTCGCCGTCCGTCGTCCTGACTCATGGGATGCTGGCGGACAATAGTTTAAGGAGCCCGCATCCCAATATCGGGCAGCTGCGGCAATTTTCCGCATCCGTCAGGCCCAGCGGGGCTTTGGGGGCCTCCCTTCCCACCGGCACCCGCGCCATGTCGCCCCAGTGAACAAAGCCCCCCGGAGAAACTTCGTAGAACGGAACGTATTCTGCCTAAACGAAACTTATATGCCGCTTACCGCCCTCGCCCACGGGATTCACCGCGAATGGGACAACCTCGTTGACCGCCTGCGCTGGGGCCACGACAAGCCCATTGACGTGGCCAACTACATTGGATTCGGGCGGCCCGATTACCTCTACCTGACCGGCCGCGTGCTCCGCGACCGGGGCATCAGCCGTAACGAAAGGGACCAGCTCTGGCACAACCTGGTCAACAACTTCAAGCGGTTCAACAGTCGGGAGATCGACGACGCCGAAGTGGAGATCACCTGGGGCGAGCAGACTTTCCGGCGCACCACCGACAGCGAGGGGTACTTCCAGGTGGAGCACCACTGCAACCCGGAGGAAGCCCCCCACTTCGGCGACAAGCTGTGGCAGGAAGCCACCGTCCGGGTGGTAAGCACCCCCCTGGACGGGCCAGTGAACCACGTCTCCCACTCCGACGTGGTGATGCCCCAGGAGGCCGAATTCGGCATCATCAGCGACATCGACGACACCATCCTGCAAACCGACGTTACCAGCCGGTTCAAGCTCAAGACCATGATGCATACCCTGCTCAAGAACGCCGGCAACCGCCGGGCCTTCGAGGGGGTGTCCGACTTCTATCAGGCACTGCAGGGTGGACCCGATGCGAAGGGCTACAATCCTTTCTTTTACGTATCGAACAGCCCCTGGAACCTCTACGACCTGTTGCTGGACTTCCTCCACCTGAACCACCTGCCGCGGGGGCCCATCCTGCTGCGGGATTTCGGCCTACCCGCCGAGGATACCGTGCAGTCGTACAAGACCCACAAGGCGGATATGGTGGACAAGATCCTGTCAACCTACCCCCACCTGCCCTTCATCCTGCTGGGCGACAGTGGGGAGGCGGATACCGACATCTACCTGGAGGCGGCCCGCAACAATCCGGAACGCATCCTCTGCATCTACATCCGTGACGTGCAGCACGAGTTGCGGGCGCGGCGCATCGAGGACCTGATCGAGGACATCAGCGAGATCAACGTGCGGCTGGTGGGCTCCTATGAGGAGGCCGCCGAGCACGCCCGGGCGATGGGCTGGATTCAGTAGGCGACGAGTTCCAGGGCGGCCTCGACGATGTCCATCGTTTGGGGCTTGCTGGCGTAGTTGCCGTCGTCGGCGTAGGCCGGCCGGTGCACGGCGGCGGTCAGGGTACGCACCGGGGCGTCGAGCAGGCGGAATGCATCCTGCCCTTCGATGATCTCCCGTTCGAGGTAGGCCGAGGTTCCGCCGGGCATGTCTTCATCCACGATGAGCAGGCGGTTGGTCCGCGACAGGTAACCGGCGATGCGGTGCTCCAGGTCGAAGGGCAGCAGGGTCTGAACGTCGACCACTTCGACGCCGATGCCGCGCTCGGCCAGGATGCCGGCGGCTTCCACGCACAGGCGGACGCAGGCGCCGTAGGTCACGATCGTCAGGTCGTTGCCCTCGGTAAGGCGTTCCGGTACGCCGAGGGGAACGCGGAATTCCAGTAGGTTGCTCGGTTCCGGTTCCCGCAGGCGGTATCCGTTGAGGACTTCGATCACCAGGGCGGGATCATCGCCGTCGAGCAGGGTGTTGTACATGCCCACGGCCTGTACCATGTTGCGGGGCACGCAGAGGTGCATCCCGCGCAGGCTGCCGATGAGGGGCGAAAGGTAGGAGCCACTGTGCCAGATGCCTTCCAGGCGGTGACCGCGGGTGCGAACGATCATCGGGCAGGCCTGCATCCCATTGGTCCGCCAGCGCAGGGTAGCTACGTCGTCGGTCAGGATGGGCAGCCCGTAGAACATATAATCCAGGTACTGGATCTCGGCAATGGGCCGCAGGCCGCGCATGGCCATGCCCATGGCCTGACCGAGGATGGTCCATTCGCGGATGCCGGTATCGAAGACGCGGTGGTCGCCGAAACGTTTCTGGAGGCCGGCGAAGCCCTGGTTGACGTCACCGATCTCCCCCACGTCCTCCCCGAAAGCGAACAGTTCGGGGCGCTCCGCGAACTTGGCCGCGAAGTAGTGCTGGAGGATTTCGTAGCCGGGCAGCTGCTTGCCGTTTTCTTCGTAGTCAGCCGGGGTGCCCCCGATGCGCAGGGGCGACCGGGGCGTATTGCTGAGCAGGTGGGAGCCCTTGGCTTCCTTAAGTTCGTAGGTGGCGTCACGCAGCCAGTCGCCCAGCGGGCGGGGCAGCTCCTTAGCTCCGAGCTGGAAGCGCAGCCGGCGCACCGCGTCGATGAGTTCGGAGAGCAGGGGGTGGCTGAGGGACTGGATCTGGCGGGCGAAGGCCTGAAGGGCGGCATCCCGTTCGGCGGGGGGCGGCAGCAGCTCCAGCAGGGCGTCGCGGCGGGCCTTGCGGGGGGTCGTCAGGTTCTCCCAGGCGCGCTTGCGGGCGGCGGCTACCTCCTTCTTGGCGCGGCGGTCGAGTTCGTCGAGATCGGCCGCTTCCGCTACTCCGGTAGCCAGCAGGTAGTGGCGGAACTGCGCCAGGCAGTCCCAGGTCTTTTCCCACTGCAACCGTTCCTCGCTCTTGTAGCGTTCGTGGCTGCCACTGGTGCTGTGTCCGTTGGGCTGGGTGAGCTCCTGGACGTGGATCAGGGCCGTACGGTGATGTTTGCGCACGCGACGGGCCACCTTGGGGTAGAGTTCCACCAGGGCCGGGTAGTCCCACCCCTGTACGGTGTAGATATCGATGCCGTTGCTCTCCCCTTCCTGCTGCAGGCCGGCGAGGGCTTCGCTGATGCTGCTTTTGGTGGTCTGGAGTTCCACGGGAACGGAGATGCCATAACCATCGTCGACGACGGTACACACCATGGGTACCCCGACCACGCCGGCGGCGTTCATGGTTTCCCAGAAGACGCCCTCGCTGGTGGAGGCATCACCGATTTCGGTCCAGCTGATTTCGTTGCCGTCGCGGGAGTGGAGTTCGGCGGGCAGTTCGTTGTCCTGGCGGTACACCTTGGAGGCGAAGGCAAGGCCGAAGCCGCGGGCCATCTGTCCGGCGGTCGGACTGGTGGCGCTGCTCAGGTTGAAGGTTTGGGTGGTGTCGAGCCAGTTGCCGTCCTCGTCGACGGTGCGGTTGGCGTAGTGGCCGCCCATTTGCCGGCCGCCGCTGAAGGGGTCGTGCTGTTCGTCGGAGTAGAGCTGGGCGAGCAGCTGCTCGGGGTCGGCCATGCCGAGGGCGAGCAGGAGGGTGTGGCCGCGGTAGTAGTCGGCCCGCCAGTCGCCCTTCTCGATGGCGCGGGCCATGGCTACCTGATAGAGTTCCTTTCCGTCGTCGCTTACCCCGAACTTTGCCCGGCCGCTGAGGACGTCCTTTCTGATGACATTACTGAGTTCTCGGCTCACGCGACAGACGTAGTAGTCATTCAGCGCTCGCTCAAAGTCCGATTCCGGCAGTTTCCGGAAGTCCGCGGTGGTTAGCTCGGGATCTTTCAGGGGCAAAACATTGAGGTTTAATTTCCGCGGGGGTCAGCCGCAAATTTGGTCAGGGTAACATGTCAAACGAGATCGGAACGCGGGTGTTCCGGGTATTGCGAAGGTAACAGAAAATTACGATTCCCGGTTGATTACCAGCCCTGGAGCGCTGCCCTCGTACAACGGTACGGAGATGGAGTCGTCCCAGCGCAGCAGGGTGGCCACTCCGTCTTCCAGCCGCAGGTAGGTGGAGTAGTTGAGCCACTCCCCGAGGTTGAGGTAACGGCTGCGCCCGTTGCTCAGGCGGTAGTCGATGGGCAGGTGGCGGTGGCCGAAGATGCAATAGTCGAGGGTCGGGTCCTGGGCGATCCGCCGTTCGCAGTAGGCCACCAGCCATTCGCGGTCGGGGCCGTAGAACTCGGTTTCCGAAGGTTGGGATTCCCGGCTCTTGTTGCTGAAGAACAGGGCCAGCCGCATGGCCAGGTTGGGGTGCAGGCGGGCGTAGAGCCACTGGGCCCAGGGGGCGGTCATGACCTTCTTCATGCGCTTGTAGCCGTAGTCGCCCGGGCCCAGGCCGTCGCCGTGGCCGATCAGCAGTTTCTTGCCCTGCAGCTGGTGCACTACGGGCTGCTGGTGGAGGGTCACGCCGGTTTCCCGGGGCAGGTAGTCGCGCATCCACAGGTCGTGGTTCCCGGTAAAGACGTGGATCGGGGTGCCGGCGTCGGTGATTTCCGCCAGCTTGCCCAGGAAGCGAACGAACCCCCGGGGAACGACCTCTTCCCACTCGAACCAGAACTCGAAGAGGTCACCCACCAGGTAGATGGCGTCCGCCCCTTCGCGGACGCAGTGGTCTAGCCAGCGCACGACCTGCCGCTCCCGTTCCCGACTGCTGCAGCGGGCGTCGGCCCCAAGGTGGAAGTCGGAGGCGAAGAATATCGGCATGGCCGAAAGATAGGAAGAAGGCGGCGGTAGTGCCCTACCCCAGGTAGCTCCGCAGGAGGTTCTTGTTGCGGCTGCGCCGCAGCCGGCGGATGGCCCGCTCCTTGATTTGCCGCACCCGCTCGCGGGTAAGGTCGAAGCGGTCCCCGATCTCCTCGAGGTTCAGCTGCTCCTCCCCGTCGAGGCCGAAATAGGCCGCCAGTACGGCCCGTTCGCGGGGGGCCAGCAGGTTCAGGTTGGCGATGATTTCCTTGGTGAGCGACTCGCCCATCACCTTCAGGTCGGGGTTGGAGCCCTCATCGTTGGGCAGGGTGTCCAGCATGGTGATGTCGCTGTCGTCGCCGGCCACCGGGGCGTCAAACGAGAGGTGGCGCATGCGCCCGCGCAAGGCACGGTCCACGTCGGCTACGGATATCTTTAGCACTTCGGCCAACTCCTCGGGTTCCGGGTCCCGCTCGAACTCCTGCTGAAAGCTGGCGATGGCCTCCGTGATCTTGGTGTAGCCGGCGGCCTTGTTGTTTGGCATCCGCACGAGGCGGCTGTATTCCACGATGGCCTGCATGATGCTCTGGCGGATCCACCAGACGGCGTAGGAGATGAACTTGAAGCCGCGGGTCTCGTCAAACCGCTTGGCGGCCTTGATGAGGCCTACGTTGCCTTCGTTGATCAGGTCCGAAAGGCTCAGCCCCTGGTTCTGGTACTGCTTGGCTACGGAGACGACGAAGCGCAGGTTGGCCTTCGTCAGCCGCTCCAGGGCGGCCTGGTCGCCTTCCCGGATGCGGGCCGCCAGGTAAGCTTCGTCTTCCGGCGTCAACAGGTCGATCTTCCCGATATCGGTCAAATACTTCTCCAGCGCGATGCTCTCGCGGCTGGTAATTTTGTTGCTTATTTTTAGTTGACGCATTCGGGATTACCTTTTCAAACCTGGGTTTTTTACGCTTCAAATCCAGTCCTAATATAGAAAACTTTACCTGAGGCTTGGTTATTAATGCTGTATAGGAATCCAAAAGTTACCGCGGGGTCCCAATTATTCGACGAACGGCCGGAAATGGCGGCCTGGCTTACCTTCCGCGTTCCCCGATTCAGTCTTTTCAACCCCCCTCCTCCCTATGGCCAGTAAATTCTACAGCATTTTCGCCCTGAAGTGCCCGACCTGCCACCGCGGCGACCTCTTTTCCACGCCCAGCTTTTCCTTCCGCGAACCCTTTGCCCAGTACACCCATTGCCCGGCGTGTGCGCAGCCCTACTTCCCGGAGCCCGGTTTCTATTACGGGGCCATGTTCATTTCCTACATCGGTTCCGGTTTCTTCTGTCTGGGGGTCGTCATGTTCCTGCGCTGGGTACTCGACTGGTCGATGTTCGCCTCCTTCGCCGCCCTGCTGGCCATCGTGGCCATACTCTTCGTGTGGTGGTTCCGGGTGGCCCGCTCGGCTTACCTAAATTTGGTCTACGGCTTCAAGCCCGAGGTAGCCGCCGCCGTCGACGCCGGCAAGCTGGAGGTTGCCCCACCGAAAACCGTTAATCACACCTGATCCATGGCCCGCAAAAACTACGCCCCCAAAAAGGAATCCGCCACCGACAACCCCTTCGCCGCCCTCTCCGGCCTGGGTGACCTGCCGCCCGGCCCCGATCCCTCCCAGGAGGATGCCACGGATTCGGGCGCGGACGCGGGTGCCGTGTACCCCGATGCCCTGCGCGTGCTGCTCGACCGCAAGCAGCGCCGGGGCAAGACGGCCACCATCGTCACCGGCTTCCAGGGCTCCGACGAGGCGCTCCAGGAGCTGGGCAAACAGTTGAAGGTCACCTGCGGGGTCGGTGGTTCGGCCAAGGACGGTGAGATCATCATCCAGGGCGACCAGCGCGAACGGGTGGTAGCCTGGCTGCGCACCAACGGCTACCCCAATACCAAGAAGTCGGGCGGGTAGGAAGCCCCTACCCTTTCCAGCTGGATTTCAGTCCCACGGTGAGGTTCACCACCGGCTTGCCCGGGGCGCTGTCGGGATCCACCGTGAAGTACCCCTTGCGCAGGAACTGGAAGCTGTCGCCCACCCCGGCCTCGGCCAGGGCCGGCTCCCCCTTTGCGGTCACTACGGTCAGGCTGTTGGGATTGATGAATTCCAGGAAATCGCGGTCCTCGTGGTCCATCGGCGTGGGGTCCGTGAACAGGGGTTCGTACAACCGCGCCTCCAGGTCCACGGCGGTGGCGGCATTCACCCAGTGCAGCGTACCCTTGGCCTTGATGCCGCTGGTGTCTTCCCCGGAGCGGGAGTCGGGGTAGTAGGTGCAGTTGATCTGGGTTACGTTCCCTTCGGCGTCTTCCTCGTGGCCATCGCAGTGGATGATGTAGGCGCTTTTCAGCCGTACGTCCTTGTCGGGGGCCAGGCGGAAGTACTTGCGGTTCTGGGGTTCCTTGCGGTAGTCTTCCCGCTCCACGTAGAGTTCGCGGCTGAAGGGCAGTTGGCGGGTGCCGCTGGCTTCGTTTTCCGGGTTGTTCTCGGTGTCCAGCCATTCGGTTTTTCCTTCCGGATAGTTGGTGATCACCAGCTTGACCGGATCGAGCACGGCCATATAGCGGTCGGCGTCCCGGTTGAGTACTTCCCTCACCTTGTACTCGAGCAGGTCGAGCGTCTGCTGGCTGTCGCGGCGGGTTACGCCGGTGTCCATGCAGAAGTTGCGGATTGCCTCGGCGGGGTACCCCTTGCGGCGCAGGCCAGCCAGGGTGCTCATGCGGGCGTCATCCCATCCGGTCACGATGCCATCGTCGACCAACATTTTGAGCCGCCGCTTCGAAGTGATGAAGTAGTCGACGTTCATGCGGGCGAACTCAATTTGCCGGCTGGGGAAGATTTCCAGGGCATCGATCAGCCAGTTGTACAGGTCGCGGTGGTGGCGGAACTCCAGGCTGCACAGCGAATGGGTGATCTCCTCCAGGGAGTCACTCTGCCCGTGGGCAAAGTCGTAGAGGGGGTAGATGCACCAGGCGTCGCCGGTCCGGTGGTGGGCTTCGTGCTTGATGCGGTAGAGCACCGGGTCGCGCAGCAGCAGGTTGGGATGGGCCATGTCGATCTTGGCGCGGAGCACCTTGCTGCCGTCGGGGAATTCCCCGGCCCGCATGCGGGAGAACAGGTCGCGGTTCTCCTCCGGGCTCCGGTCGCGGTAGGGGCTGTGGGTGCCGGGTACGCCGATGTCGCCTTTCTGGGCCTCGATTTCCGCGGCTGAGGACTCATCCACGTAGGCCAGTCCCTTGTCGATCAGCCGCAGGGCGAAGCCGTACAGGTCCTCAAAGTAGTCGGAGGCGTAGCGGGTTTCCCCCTCCCACTCGTAGCCGAGCCAGCGGATGTCGTGCTGGATGTTGTCGACGTAGAGGGTTTCCTCCGTGCTGGGATTGGTGTCGTCCATGCGGAGGTTAGTCTTGCCGCCGAACTTCCGGGCCGTCTCGAAATTGATCACGATGGCCTTGGCGTGGCCGAGGTGGAGGTAGCCGTTGGGTTCCGGGGGGAAGCGGGTATGGATGCGACCGCCGTGTTTGCCATTGGCCAGGTCTTCAAGGATGATCTCCTCGATAAAATTGTCGGCTTTCTTATCCGCAGTTGACATTCAGAATACTTTGGGAGGTAACGCTAAGAGAAACGGCGAAGTTACGACAAGGCCCGGGGGCCTCCTACTACTGCCATCCGTCGCGTTCCAGGCGGGTATACTTCTCTTCGACCGCCTGCCGCAGCGATTCCTGGTAGTCGGCCATCCGCTGGCGGATGTCGGTGTCGCGGGCGCCCAGGATGCGGGCCGCGAGCAGTCCGGCGTTCTTGGCGCCGTCCAACGCCACGGTAGCTACCGGGATGCCCCCCGGCATTTGCAGAATGGAGAGCACGGAGTCCCAACCGTCGATGCTGTTGCGGCTCTTGACCGGCACCCCGATCACCGGCAGCGGGGTCAGGCTGGCTACCATGCCCGGCAGGTGGGCCGCGCCCCCGGCTCCCGCGATGATTACCTCGATCCCGCGCCCCGCCGCCTCCCGGGCGTAGGTGAACAGGCGGTCCGGCGTGCGGTGGGCCGATACCACGGTGACCTCCACGGGGATGTTGAATTCGGTGAGGATTTCCGCCGCTTCGCGCATGACGGGCAGGTCGGAATCGGAGCCCATAATGATGGATACCATGCTGTGTAGTCTGTGTTGGTGTGGTGGGGCAAGGTACGCTGTTCTTTTGTCAGACATCGGATGTCTGTCAAAATGACAGACATCCGATGTCTGACAAACCGTCGCTACTCCCCCACCCGCCCGGCGGCCTCTTCCAGCCCGGTCTGCCGCCGCCGGCTTTTCACCTGCTCGTTGCCGAAAGTGTAGCTCAGACTGAGGGCGATGCGCCGGCTGTCCCACTGCCCGGCCCCGGAACTGCGCAGCCCGTTGAACTCACTCGTGCCGTTCCAGCCCGAGGTGTAGAAGAGGTCGTTGCCGCTGACCTTCACGTTCAACCGTTCGTTCCAGAACTTGCGCTGCAGCCCACCATTCAGCGCCCCGAGCTCGCGGTAGCGGAACACCCCGCCCCACACCCCCGGCCCGGAGAAGTAGCCCCCCACCTCGGCCACGACCGACCAGGGCAGATTGATGGTATTCTGTACGAAAAAGCTGTAGCTCCAGGCCTTCAGGTCGATGGTTGCCCCGTCGCCGTAGTCGGCCCGGTTGTACAGGTGGCTGCCGGATGCATTCACGTAGAGGTTCCAGGCCTCGGTGAGCTGCAGGGGGGCGCTGACGTTGAAGGAGTACACCTGCTGGGAGGCCAGGTTGTCCCAGCTGATGTATCCGGCGCGGGGATCCTCATCGTCGGGGCCGATCAGCCGCGTAATCTGGTTGGCGGTGTTGCTGTAGGCCAGCTTGAAGTTATAGCGGTAGGCGTGGGTATACCCCAGTTCGAGGTTATCGACGATTTCCGGACTGAGGAAGGGGTTCCCGCGCTCGTAGCTGAGCTGACTCAGCTGGCGGCGGAAGGGGTTCAATACGTTGTAGTCCGGCCGGTTGATCCGGCGGCCATACGCCAGGTTAAGGGTGTTTCCGGCGCGGGCGTTCAGGGCGTAGGTTATTCCGGCGTTTGGGAAAAGGCTGACGTAGTTCAGGTTCACCGGGGGCTCCTGCAGGTCGGCCCGAAAGGGAGTGAGCTCCCCGGTTGCGTCGGTAATTTCCACCCGCAGGCCGGAGGTGTACTTCCACCGCTCCCCCAGGTCACCCTGGTAGCTCAGGTAGCCCGCGTAGACGTTTTCGGTGTAGTCGAACTGGTTGCTGCGGCGGTCGTCGAGTTGCTGTTCCGGATTAGCCCCGGGCTGCACGGCGTAGAACAGGAAGGTATTGTTGGTCTGCACCCGCGACAGCTTGACGCCCGCGGTGAAGGTACCCGCCGCCACAGGTTGTTCGTAGTCGGCCTGGGCGGTGTAGATGTCGATGTCGGTGGGGGTGTCAAAGAAATTGAGTAGTTCCGTCAGCGGACTGCCCTCCCGGTCGAAGTAGGCGTTGCTCTGGTCCGAGAGGTGGTCGGTGCGGAAGCGACCGTAATCCAGGTCGATGTTCAGGCTGCGATCGTCCGTGGGCGCGTAGCGGTAGTTGAGGTTGATGTGTTCTGCGAGCGGTCGTTTCGCTGCTGCGTCAGGGCCAGCAGGGTACTGTCGAAGCGGGGAGCCGCTCCGCCCAGGTTGTAGATGTCGATCTCGTCCGAGGAGTTTCCCCGGAAATCGTTGTAACGCCCTCCCAACAGTACGCCCAGGGTCTGGTGGTCCGACAGCCGTACGTCGGCGCCCACCCGGTAGGTTGCCCCTTCATTGTTGTTGAAGGCATAGACGTATTCGTCCATCAGCAATCCGTTCTGGTTGTTCTCGAAGACCATGCGGTTGTAGTTGTCGGAATTCGCGTACCCCAGGGTGCCATACACGTTCAGCCAGGGGTTGCGGTAATTGCCCGTGGCGTTAAGGTTACTGCGGAAATAGCGGCCCTGGCTCCCGTTGAGGCTCAAACTCCCGTTGGCGCCCTCGTCCTCGGCCTTTTTGAGGCGGATGTCGATGATGCCGGCGTTGCCTTCGGCTTCGTAGCGGGCCCCGGGGTTGGTGATGATGTCGATGCGGTCGATCTCCTCGGCGGTCAGATTGCGCAGGTAGTTGCTCAGGTCACTGCCGGTTAGCGGCAGGCGGCGGCCGTCGACGTAGAGCAGCACCCCGGATCGGCTGAGGACGTTGATGTTGTCGTTGTTGTCGACAGTTACCCCCGGCGCCTTGCGCAGCAGGTCGAGACCGGAGTTGCCCACGGCGTTGATGGTCCCCTCCACGTTGAAGACCGTCCGGTCGGGCTTCACCTCCACCAGGGCCCGTCGGGCGGTTACGGTGGCTTCGGAAAGCTCCACGGCGGCGGGGGCCAAGGTAAGTACGCCGAGGTCGGTATTGGCCGTCACTACCAGCGATTCACGTCGCAGTGCGGGCGCCCCGAGGTAGGTCACTTCCAGGTTATAGGTTCCGCCGTTCACGCCCACCATCCGGAAAAGGCCGCTGTCGTCGGTCGTTTCCACCTTTACGAGGGTGCTGTCCGTAGCCTGGTAGAGGGCGACGTTGGCGAAGGCTACGGCGGCTCCCTCCGCGTCCTGCACCTGTCCGACCAACTTCAATTGAGCGCGTACGCAGGTGCCAAGGGCCAGAAAAAATAGCAGGGTAAGGGCAGTTCTCATCGCTTCGGGTTTTCCGCTCATCAATGTTTGACCATCAATTACGGCCCAATTCCCGATGTCGCCCAAAGGAATCGATGGATGGGCTCCGCAAGCGGATGAGTTACCAATGCGGAACAGACCGACGAAGGGAGGGTGAAACACGCCGGCCTTTTGTCAGACATCGGATGTCTGTCAAAATGACAGACATCCGATGTCTGACAAAAAGTCGCAGTCTTAGTGAACGCGGCTGGCCTCGGCCTCCAGGCCGGTATCGCGGCGGCGCGACTGCACCTTCTGGTTGCCGAAGTTATAGCTGAGGCTCAGGCCCAACCGCTGGCTGTCGCGCACGACGCGCCCTTCGGCGTAGAGGCCGTTGAAGTTGCTGCTGCCGTCGATGACGGAGCTGTAGAGCAGGTCGCTGAAGGTGAGTTTCGCGGTGAGTTGCTGCTGGAGGAAGCGGCGCTGCAGGCCCAGGTTGATCACCCCGAAGCCGTTGTACTCGAAGGTACCGCCGCCGACACCGGGGCCGATGTACTGGCCGGTGACCTCGGCGGTAAAGCCGCCCGGCAGGGTGAAGGTATTCTGGTTGTAGAAGCGGTAGTTGAACACCTCGATGTTCACCGTGCCGCCCTCCCCGTAGTCGGCTTCGTTGCTGAGGTAGCCCCCTGTGGCGTTCAGGTAGGTGCGCCACCAGGTGAAGAGCTGAATGGGAGCGCTGGCCGTGAAGCTGTAGACGGTCTGCCGGGCCAGGTTGTCGTAGGTTTCGAAGCCGGCGCGGGGGTCGAAGCTGTCGGGGCTCAGCAGCTGGGCCACCTGGTCTTCGGTACGGCTGTAGGCCAGCTTGAAGTTGTAGCGGCGGCCGATGACGTAGCCGAGTTCCACGTTATTGATCTTCTCAGGCTGGAGGAAGGGGTTGCCACGGCGGTAGCTCAGCTCATTCAGCTGGACGCGGAAGGGGTTCAGGCTGTTGTAGTCGGGGCGGTTGATGCGGCGGCCGTAGCGCAGGTTCAATACGTTGCCCGAGGCCAGGGTGTGGGTGATGCCCAGGTTGGGAAACAGGCTGAGGTAGTCGAAATCAACCGGCGGGGCGGGCGTCCCGGCGAAGGCGGTGAGGGCTCCGGTGGCGTCGGTGACTTCCATGCGCAGGCCCAAACTGTAATCCCACCGCTCACCCAGGGAAGCGCTGTAGCTGGAGTAGAGGGCGTAGACGGCCTCGTCGTAGCCGAAGCGGTTGCTGCGCCCGTCGATAAGCCGGCGGTCGCCGCGCAGTCCTTCGTAGAACAGGAAGGTATTGTCCGTGGCTACGCTGGAGAACTTGGCACCCGCGCTCGCCGCCCCCTTGCCGACGGGAAACTCGTAATCCAGCCGGGCGGTGTAGATGTCGATGTCGACGGGCGTATCGAAGGAGTTGTTGGCCACCGAGAGCGGCTGGCCGGCCGGGGAAAAGTAGCGGTTGGGCTGGTCGATCAGGTTGTCGTTGCGGAAGCGGCCGTAGTCCAGGTCGACGTTCAGGTTGTGGCCCGCGGCGATGGCGAAGTTGTAGTTAAGGTTTACCGTATTCTGGTTGTGGTCGCCGTCGTCGAAGACCTGTGCCCGCAGGATGCTGTCAGGTACTCCGGTTACGGGCTGCCCCCCGGCCGCCGCCAGGGTAAATATCTCGGTGCTGTTGTTGACCTCCCGGAATTCGTTCTGGAACTGGCCGCTGACCAGCAGTCCGAGGGTCTGCCGCTGGCCGAGGTAGACGTCAAGTCCCGCCCTGACGCCGGGGGTGCGCAGGGTGGGCACGCTCAGCAGGTCGTCGATGAGGAGGAAGTTGTTCTGCCGGCTGACGAAGTCACTTTCGGAGAACGACTGGTTGCGGGTGTAGCTCAGGTTGGCGAATACGTTGAAGCGGTCATTGCGATAGTTGCCGCCGGCGTTTACCGCGTACTGGGCGTAACGGCCCTGGCTGCCGGAAGCGGAGAGGCTGCCGTTGGCGCCTTCGTCCTCGGCGCGCTTGAGGCGGATGTCGATGATGCCGGCGTTGCCCTGGGCTTCGTAGCGGGCCCCGGGACTGGTGATGATGTCGATGCGGTCGATCTGTTCCGCGGTGAGGGTACGCAGGTAGTTGCTCAGGTCGGTTCCCTGGAGGGGCAGGCGGCGGCCATCAATGTAGATCAGCACCCCGGAGCGGCTCAGCACGCTGATGTTGTCGTTGTTGTCGATGGATACGCCCGGCGCCTTGCGCAGCAGGTCGAGACCGTCGTTACCCGCGGCGTTGATGGTTCCCTGGACGTTGAACACCGTCCGGTCTGGTTTCACTTCCACCAGGGTGCGGGTGGTACGCACGGTGGCCTGGGCCAGGTCCACGCCCGCGGGGGCCAGGGACAAATCTCCGAGGTCCCGGTCGCCGGTGACGTTCAGTTCGTTGATGCGCAAATCGGGGGTGCCGAGGTAGCTGACGACCAGAAAGTACCGGTTCTGCGGCACATTGCCGAGGCTGAAGGCACCGTTGTCCTGGGTGACTTCCACCTTAACCAGCGATGAATCAGCGGCGGTGTAGAGGGCTACGTTGGCGTAGGGCACCGCTTGCCCTTCCGTGTCGAGTACCCGGGCGGAAATCCGGTGCTGGGCCCACAGGCCGGTGCTGCAAAAGAGGAAAACCAGTAGCCAAAAACTGCGATTCATATGGTTGGGGCGGGGGCTGAGAAAAGATAAAGGTAGCTTGACAATTCGTTGCCGCGAAACCCGAACGTAGCCGGACAGCGGGTTGACCCGCCTGTTTTCCCACTTTCCCCGACACCTCCGCTTTATATTAGCTTCATGAACCTGGAGACTTTTCGCGCTTACTGCCTGGCCAAACCCGCTACCACCGAAAGCCTTCCCTTCGGACCCGACACCCTGGTGTTGAAGGTGGCCGGAAAGATGTTTGCCCTAACCGGTCTCGACGCCGAGGACTTCCGCATCAACCTGAAATGCGAGCCCCAGCGGGCCATTGAGCTGCGGGAGCGCCACCCCGAAATCGTACCGGGTTATCACATGAACAAGCGCCACTGGAATACCGTGCGCGTGGAGCAGGGGCAATTCACGGACGCGTTCGTGGAATCCCTCATCGACCACAGTTACGATCTGGTTGTGGCCGGGCTACCGAAAAAAGTCCGCGCCGAATGGGCGTTGTGACGTATATAATTTTTTTGCCTAACTTCGGATTTAGTCGGCTCGACGCCAAAGTTTCAGGATTCAGCCCCTACAATTCCCGGACGGGATAGCGACCAGCCTACCCCAGTTTCCGCAGCTGGTTGAGCATGGCGCGCATGTCCTTCGGAAGTTCCACTTCGAAGTGCATCCACTCCTCGGTGGCGGGGTGGGTAAAGCCCAGGCGGGAGGCGTGCAGTGGCACCCGGTCCAGAAGGGGGCGTTCCACTTCGTGCTTGCCCTTGTTGTAGCGTTTGCCCTTGATCTCCGAGAGCAGGAACTCCGTCCGCTTGCCGTAAAACGGGTCAACGATCAGCGGGTGGCCGAGGTAGGCCAGGTGAACCCGGATCTGGTGGGTACGCCCCGTGAAAATCTGCACGCCCACGAGACTGAACTTGCCGAGCACTTCCATCACCTTGTAGTCGGTGCGCGCGAACTTGCCGTTGCGGTTAGTGACCATCATGCGGCCCACCTTGGAGGGATGGGGTGCGATGGGCTCGTCGATCTCCCCCTCTTCCGGCTCGGGCACGCCGTCGACGAGGGCCAGGTATACTTTCTCCACCTCCCGGGCCTCGAACTGCATGCTCAGTCCGCGGTGGGCCTCAGGGGTACGGGCAAAGACCAGGGCGCCGGTGGTGGGGCGGTCGAGGCGGTGCACGGGGATGACGCTTCCGTAGCGGTCGGAAAGCAACTGCTTGAGGTTGGGCAGGTCGGGGTCGTGGCGATCGGGTACGGTGAGGACGTCGGCGGGCTTGTTGACGACCAACAGGTGTTCGTCTTCGTGGAGGATGTCGAGCTTCATAGCCGCAAAGAAAACGCTTTCGGAGGGGTTGCCGGGGGGAGCTGGTCCCCAGCTCAGTGGTCGGACGAACCCACCACCCGCCTGATCACCCGCAGCCAGTTTCCGGACAATACCTGCTCCCGCTCCGCAGCGCCGTACCCCCGGCCTTCCAGCAGCTCCTCCAGCCGTTGCAGGTCGGCGACGGTATCGAGGTCGGCGGGCGACTGCTCCCGCCCGAACAGCCCGTCCAGGTCGCTACCGATACCCACGTGGTTGCAGTTGCCCGCCAGCTGGCACACGTGGTCGAAATGGTCCACTACGCGTTCGAGGAGGATGTTCAACTCCTGCGAATTATCCCTACCCCGTTCGTATCCCGGGTGCAGCATCCACGCATCTAGCGCCCCGCCCAGCAGTCCGCCGCGTTCGATGACGGCGCGGATCTGGTCGTCGCTGAACTGCCGCTCCCCCGCTACCAGGGCCCGGCAATTCTGGTGGCTGGCCGCTACCGGACCTTCGTAGATTTCCAGGGCCTCGAAGAATCCGCGGTCGGTGAGGTGGGTTAGGTCGAGCAGCATTTTGAGGTCCGCCATTTCCTTCAGGAGTTCACGGCCCTCCGGGGTAAGGCCGCTGCCGTCCAAGCCGGTGCCGGCGGCGTACCTCCCCGGGCCGAAGTGGGCCGGCCCGATCGACCGCAGCCCCTGTTGGTAGTAGCGGTGGAGGTAATCCAGGTTGACGATCGAGTCAGCACCCTCCAGGGCCAGTACGTATCCGATCGGCTTGCTGGCGTCCTCGGTGTCGCGGGCCCAGTGTGCGAGGTGATCCTCCAGGCCAGTGGCGGAGACAATGGGAACCATTTCCCCCTGGGCTTCCATTTCCCGGTACCAGGCCAGTTGCCCCTGGGCGTCGGCCCAGGCCTGGGCGGCTGAGTGCCACCCGGGAAGACGTACGGTCTGGGCTCCCGCCCCCGGCGGGGTATAACGCGCGATGAGGGTGGCCAGCACCAATCCTACCCTTCCTTTGCGAAGTTCGGGCAAGGCGACCGTCCCCCGTCCCCGGTCGGGGTGGTCGGCAAGGTTCAGTTCTCGCTCCCGCTGCCGGATGCGGTACACCGGTTGGGTCAGGTCGCGGTTGTAGGCCATGGCGTTGGTGGCCAGGTCCAGGTGTCCGTCAACGATGAAGGGGCGCGAGCGTGCCATGCGGTGGGGACTCAGACGGTAATTTTCTGTTTGCGGGCAGCCACCGACCAGCCTTCCCCTACCCTGCCAGCGGTCACCGGCAGCAATTCCTCGTAGAGGTTCACCGTAGGACAAACGTGGCGGGGCACGGCCCAGTGGACCTGCCCTACCTCATATCCACTCGTATCGGGGACGGTAATGACGAGGTGCTCCTCCCACTGTCCCCGGATCTCGTACTGATCGATTCCGGGGAAGTAGACCCGCGGCTGCGGCGGATCGGCCGCAACAGCCTTGGATCCGAGGTCAAAGCACAGGGTATTCCCGTCGATTACCGACAGTACCCGGGTCAGCAGCAGGGCCGCCGGCTCGAAAGGCCATTCCGGGAAGCTGCTTCCGTAGCCCGAGTCCCAGAGGAAGAAGGTGCCCGGGCTCACCCAGGTGTTCCGTTTACCGACGTAAAAGGGGAAGTTCGGCGAACCAGCCACCACCACCTCCAGGGAACGACCGTACTGGGCCTCCGCCGAGGAGCGCAAGCGTTCCACCTCATCGAACACAGCCGTGGCGCGGTCGCGGCGGACCGCCTCCTCCGTATCCCGTATGTGACCGTCGTACACATGAAAGCCCCTTAGTTCCAGTCCCGGCAGGGTTTCCAGCAAGCGCAGCAGGTCGACCGCATCGGCGGGTGGTAGGCCGGTCCGGTCCATCCCCATATTCAGGTCGACGTACACCGGCAGGGGGTGGTCGGCAAATCTTGCGGAAAGCATGCGGGCGGTGGCGGCATTATCGACGAGGCTCGAAAATTCCGTCTCGGGGTACAGTCGTCGCAGTTCCCCCCACCGGCGGGCCTTCACCTCCGAGAGCTGATAGCTGAGCAGCACCCGCCGGGCACCGGCGGCGCCCAGCAGTTCGCCTTCGCTGACGGTGCTGCACTTGAAGCGGGTGATGCCCCGGGAGAGGGCCATTTCCGCCACCTCGCGGCACTTTACCGTCTTGATGTGGGGTTGCAGGCAGTGGCCATCTTCGGTGGCGGTCATCTCCAGGACACGGTCGATGTTGCGGGCGATCACCTCCGGAAAGACCAGCAGGGCCGGTGAATCAATCTGATCCACTTCGGGGACCGCGTACCGGTGGTCGGGTTTCCAGGTCAAGGGGTATCGAGTTTTGCGATGACGTCGATCTCTACCTTGATGCCATTCTTGAGTCCCGACTCCACGGTGGTTCGCGCCGGCCGCACCCCCGTAAAGAAGGTGGCGTATTCGGCGTTGAAGCGGTCGAAGTCGTCGCTGTCGGCCAGGTGGACGGTGCACTTCACCACGTTGTCCATGCTGGCGCCTCCCGCTTCGAGGATGGCCTTAATGTTGTTGAGTACTTGCCGGGTTTCCTCCTCGATGGTACCCAGGGCGTAGGTGGAGGTGGCGAAGTCCATGGGCGTCTGTCCACTTACGAACAGCAGGTCCCCGACGATGACGCCGTCGGAGTAGGCCCCGGTGCTGAAGTCGGTGGCCCGCTGGGGATGGGTGATGCGTTTCTTTTCCATTTATCCTTGGGGTTGATAAGCTTTTACTTGCTGGCGGCTGACGCCGAGGCCATCGATGCCGAGTTCGACCACGTCGCCGGCCTGGAGGTAGCGGTTGGGTTTCATGCCCAGCCCCACCCCGCTGGGGGTTCCGGTGCTGATCACGTCACCGGGCAGCAGCGTCATGAACCGGCTGATGTAGCTGATGCAGGTGGGGATGTCGAAGATGAAGTCGGCGGTAGTGCTGTCCTGCATCGTTTCCCCGTTCAGCTTCAGCCAGAGGCGAAGGTTGTGGGGATCGGTGATCTCGTCGGGGGTGGCGATCCAAGGGCCCAGGGGGGCGAAGGTATCGGCGCTCTTGCCCTTCACCCACTGCCCACCGCGTTCGATCTGGAAGGCGCGTTCGCTCACGTCGTTGTGGAGGAGGTAGCCCGCCACGTGGTCCAGGGCCTCGGCCTTGGTGACGTAGCTGGCGCGCTTGCCGATCACCACCGCCAGTTCCACCTCCCAGTCGGTCTTGGTGCTGTCGCGGGGCAGGACGATGGGGTCGTTCGGTCCGGTGATGGCCGTAGTGGCCTTCATGAAGATCACCGGCTCGCTGGGGGGCTTAGCCCCGGTTTCCGCGGCGTGGGCGGCGTAGTTCATCCCTACACAGACGATCTTGGAGGGGCGGGCGCAAGGGGGCAGTAGCCTGGCATTAGCGGGCACTACCGGGCATTCGCCGGCGTGATCCACCAGCCACCGCCCAAGTCGACCAGGGCCGTCGCTGCCGAAGAAAGATTCGTCATAATCACCGCCGAAGGCGGAAACGTCGAGGCGGGTACCGTCGGCGCGCTGGACGCCGGGGCGGGGCCTGCCGTCCGTAGAGTGGAAGCGTATCAATTTCATTGGGGGAAGATAACCAAGCGGTTTGGCTCGACCACCCCAAGCAGGATTGGCTTTTACGATCCCCATGGCACCCGCGCGCCGCCGCCGCCCAAACATTTACTCCGTTCAGGCGGTAACGCAGGTGCAACGTTCCACACAAAAGCCACAATGCACCATGGTAGAAGCCCTGATCAACTCCACCCTCGACGCCCTCGCCCAGCCCACGAATCAGAAAAATGGCGTTAGCGACGCGATCCTGAAATTCATCCAACCGGCCTTCTCCGATGCGGACGAATTCCAGGACGTCAAGCAAAACCCGACTTCGGATGACTCCGACACCCTGCTCCGGGAACGCCTCGACGACTTTCTCACCGGCAACCCTGATCGCATCGAACAGCTGGAGGATATTCTGGATCGGCAGGATGGACTTGGGGGAGTTAGGTAGTTCTTTAGTTCTTTAGTTCTTTAGGGCTTTAGTTCTTTAGGGGGGCGGCTTTGGTGAATCTATATTGTACTCTCATCGTTAGCCGCTGGTCCTCCGAATGAGAGACAGACCCAAATTCGGTGGTGAGCGCCTGTCGTACTGCAATGGCACCGCGCTACGGTACTGCCGTACTACTGTACTACAGTACTACCGTACCGCAAGACGACCGCCCCACTGTGGATAACTTTTTGTTTGAAAAAGGCGTTTTCTAACTACCTTGCAAGGTCGAAACGCCCTCCCCTATGCCAGAATTCTGCCACCTCCACTGCCACACCCAGTATTCCTTGCTCGATGGCGCTTCGGAGATCGGGGCGATGATGGACAAGGCCCAGGCCGACGGGCAGAAGGGGGTCGCACTGACTGACCACGGCAACATGTTCGGGGCGTTCAAATTCGTGGCGGAGGCCGACAAGCGGGGGTTGAAGCCCATGGTCGGCTGTGAATTTTACCTCGTGGAGGATCGCCGCGTCAAGGCGTTCAGTCGCGCCCGGGGAGAGAAGGACGTGCGCTACCACCAGCTGATGCTGGCCAAGAACAAGACCGGCTACCAGAACCTGGCGAAGCTCTGCAGCCTCGGGTACATCGAGGGACTCTACGGCAAGTACCCCCGCATCGACAAGGAGCTGCTGGTGCAGCACTCCGAAGGGGTGATCGCCACCAGCTGCTGTATCGGCGCCGAAATCCCCCAGCTGCTCCTGCAAGGCAAGGATGAGGAAGCCGAAAAGGCCCTGAAGTGGTGGCTCGATGTCTTCGGCGACGATTACTACATCGAGCTGCAACGGCACCGGGGGCTGGAAAACATCGACGGCCTGGGGATAAGCCAGGAGGACGTGAACCAGAAGCTCCTCGGTTTCGCCCGCAAGCACAACGTCAAGGTGATCTGCACCAACGACAGCCACTACGTGGAAGAGGAAGACTACCTGCCCCACGACATCCTGCTGTGCGTGAACACCGGCAGCCTGATGGAGGACATGAGCCGGTTCAAGTTTCCGAGCTCCGACTTCTACTTCAAGTCGCAGCAGGAGATGTACCGCCTCTTCGGTGACGTGCCCGACAGCGTGGCCAACACCATGGAGATCCACGACAAGATCGACCACCTGAAGCTGACCAGCGACGTACTGCTGCCCAACTTCCCGATGCCGGCGGGCTTCAAAACCCAGGACGAATACCTGCGCCACCTCACCTACGAAGGGGCGAAGAAGCGCTACGGAGAACTCAGCGCCGTGGTCACCGAACGCCTCGACTTCGAATTGGAAGTCATTAAGGCCTCGGGGTACCCCGGCTACTTCCTCATCGTGCAGGACTTCACCGCCGCGGCCCGCAAGATGGGCGTCAGCGTAGGCCCCGGACGGGGATCGGCGGCCGGATCAGCGGTAGCCTACTGTACGGGTATCACCAACATCGACCCGATCAAGTATGACTTGCTGTTCGAGCGATTCCTCAATCCGGAGCGGGTATCGATGCCCGATATTGACATCGATTTTGATGACGTGGGCCGACAGAAGGTCATCGACTACGTGATCGACAAGTACGGGCAGCAGCAGGTGGCCCAGATCATCACCTACGGCACCATGGCCGCCCGCTCCTCCCTGCGCGACGTGGGCCGGGTGATGGACGTCCCCCTCGGCGAGGTGGACAAGGTAGCCAAGTCGTTCCCCGCCCAGCTCGGCGCTACCCTGCGCGACGTACTCGCGCCCAAGGACATCAACCCCAAGCTGAAGTCCAAGCTGAACGGTGACGACACCGAAAAGGCCTACCGCTTCCGCGAGATGGCCGACCGCCAGGACGAGATCGGCGAGATGATCCGCACGGCCTCCAAGCTGGAGGGCAGTATCCGCAACACCGGAGTCCACGCCTGCGGAGTGGTCATCACCCCCACCCCGGTGACCGACCACGTGCCCGTAACGGCCGACAAGGACACGGGGATGTACATCAGCCAGTTCGACAACTCGGTGGCCGAGATTGCCGGACTGCTCAAGATGGACTTCCTCGGCCTCAAGACCCTGAGCATCATCAAGGATGCCCTGGCGATGGTGAAGGACAACCACGGCAAGGACATCGACATCGACGCCATCCCCCTGGACGACCCGAAGACCTACGAGCTTTTCCAGCGCGGGGAGACCAACGGCATCTTCCAGTACGAGTCGGGCGGGATGCAGAAGCACATGAAGAGCCTCAAGCCGACGACCTTCGACGACTTGATCGCGATGAACGCCCTGTACCGCCCCGGCCCGCTGGAGTACATCCCGGAGTTCATCGACCGCAAGCACGGCCGCAAGCCGATCGTGTATACCCTGGACGGGGAGGAAAAGTACCTGAAGGAAACCTTCGGCATCTACGTCTACCAGGAACAGATCATGCTGCTGAGCCAGTCGATCGCCGGCTTCTCCAAGGGGCAGGCCGACGTGCTCCGGAAGGCCATGGGTAAGAAGCAGAAAGCGGTACTTGACAAGATGTTCCCCACCTTCATCGAGGGGGGCAAGGCCAACGGCCACCCCGAGGATAAGCTCGCCAAGATCTGGAAGGACTGGGAGGCCTTCGCCTCCTACGCCTTCAACAAGTCGCACTCCACCTGCTACGCCTTCGTGGCCTACCAGACGGCTTACCTCAAGGCCCACTACCCGGCCGAGTACATGGCCTCGGTACTGACGCACAACCGGACGGACCAGACCAAGCTGACCTTCTTCCTCAAGGAGTGCAAGCGGATGAACGTGCCCGTGCTCGGGCCGGACATCAACGAGAGCCAGGCCGACTTCTCCGTCAACCAGGACGGAGCCATCCGCATCGGCATGACGGCCCTGAAGGGCGTAGGCGAAGGCCCCGTGGAATCCATTCTGGCGGCCCGCAAGGAGGGTGGCCCCTTCGATTCCGTATTCCACCTGATGCAGCGCGTAGAGCCGGGCAGCGTCAACAAGCGGGTGCTGGAAGCCCTGGTGGACGCCGGGGCCTTTGACTGTTTCGAGAGTGTGCACCGGGCCCAGTACTTCGCCCCGAGCGAGAAGTACGACAGCTACCTGGAGCACGTCACCAAATACGCCAACGCCTACCAGAGCCAACTGGCCTCGGCCGCGAACTCCCTCTTCGGGGCGATCCAGGATGAGGTACTCCCCGACGAACCCGTGCCCCCCCAGGCCCGGGAATGGACGCTGCCGGAGAAGCTCAGCCGAGAAAAGGAGGTCACCGGCATCTACGTCAGTGGCCACCCCCTGGACGGCTACAAGCTCGAGATCGACAACTACGTCACCTGCTCCCTGGCCGACCTGGATCCCCAGCGGTACGGCAAGACCAGCCTGCGGCTGGCCGGCATGATCAGCAGCTCCCGCCACATGGTGAGCAAGAACGGCAACGGCTGGGGCATCTTTGAACTGAGCGACTTCGACGAGACCATCGAGTTCCGCCTCTTCGGGGAGGATTACGAGAAGTACAAGCACGTCCTCAACCAGGGCAAGGCCGTCTTCGTCAAGGCCGCCTACCGCCAGCGCTGGAACAGCGAGGAAGTGGAAATCGCCGTAAGCGAAGTAAAACTCCTGGAAGGACTGGGACGAGAAATGACCGAAGCCATCATCCTCAAACTGCCCCTGGGCGACCTGACGAGCGACCTCGTGGTGGCCCTCGAGGAACTCTGCAACCGCTACCAGGGCCGGCAGAAGCTGCGTATGGTCTTCTACGACCCTGAGGAAGACATGAAACTGAAGATGTACAGCCTGAAGCGTACCGTCGACGCCGATACCGACTTCATCAACGAGATCGAGCGATTGGGCATCAAGTACCGGGTGGCGTAGTCGCCTGGACAGAAATATTAGACCCAGCCCCACTCCTGGCCGATACCTGCCGGGGAAAAATCGACTATTCCCCTTCTTCTTGCGGAATGCCCCTGCTGCCGAGTGGCCAGGGAATCCGCGGCAAGAAGCCCTACCTTAGCCGGCGAGTCACGCTCCTATGGCCAATTATTTTCAGCGTAACAAGAAGTTCATCCTCCACTTTGCCTTCTGGACGGTGTACGCTTCCCTGTTTTTCTATACCATCAGCTTCGGCCGCAAGGGGGACCCCGATTGGGCCCGCATCGTGTCGGATACCATCTTTCACGTCGGGGGGATGATGGTCATCAGCTACCTGAATTACTTCTTCTTCCTGCCCCGGCTGCTCAAGGACCAGAACGTCGGCCGCTACCTGCTCACCTTCGTACCCGTCTTTCTGGGCCTGTCCGTGCTCTGGCTCTGGGGCAAGCAGTCCATACTTCACTACTTCTACCCCGACGACCGCTGGATGTATTCGGTGCGCTTCGGCATCAACGTCATCATGAGCGCGTTCTTCGCCGCCGCCTGTGTAGGCCTCCTGAAGTTCGTGGAAGACTACTTCGAGTTAGAAGCCCGCCGCAAGGAACTGGAGAACCAGCAGCTCACTTCCGAGCTGCAGTTCCTGCGGGCACAGGTCAATCCCCACTTCCTGTTCAACACCCTGAACAACCTCTACTACCTGGCCGTAAACCAGAGTACCCGCACTCCAGAGGTCATCGCCAAGCTCTCGGGCATGATGCGCTACATGATCTACGAAAGCAACCACCCCCGGGTGCCGCTGGACAGAGAGATCGAGTACATCGAGAACTACCTGAGCCTGGAACGGCTCCGCCTGGAGGACGACGTGCCCATTGCCTTCGAAGTGAACGGCGCCACCGACCGGGTGCGCATCGCTCCCCTCATCCTGATCACCTTCCTGGAGAACGCCTTCAAGCACGGCATCAGCAGTTCCGCCACCGCGCCCTGGATCACCGTACGCCTCGACGTCGACCGCGACCAATGCGTTTACCGGGTAGCGAACGGCAAACTCTCCGAAGACAGCAAGACCCTCCACGAAAAATCGGGTATCGGCCTGCAGAACGTGCGGCGGCGACTGGCGCTCACCTACCCCGACCGCCACGAACTGTGCATCTCCGATACCGAGGACCGCTACGAGGTAACCCTGAAAATTGACCTGTCATGAAGTTGAGCTGCCTGGTAGTTGACGATGAGCCCATGGCCCGCCGCCTGCTCGAACAGTACATCGAGCGCATGCCCGACCTGTCGCTGATCGCTTCCCTGGGCAACCCGTTGCAGGCCCTAAAACAGCTGCAGGAAGCGCCGCCCGACATCCTTTTCCTGGACGTGCAGATGCCCGAACTGACCGGCATCTCCCTGCTGAAGGTGCTGAAGACCAAACCGGTCATCGTGCTCACCACCGCCTACTCGGAATACGCCCTGGAGGGATACGAGCTGGAGGTAACCGACTACCTGCTCAAACCCATCACCTTCGAGCGCTTCGTGAAGTGCGTGGAACGCATCAGCCACGCCCTCTCCCAGGCCGAGCCTACGCCTCCCGCGGCTTCCCCCGCCGCCCCGGCACCCGCGGCCCCCGCCAATGGTGGCGAACGCTACTTCTTCGTGAAGGACGGCACCAAATCGGTACGGGTCAACTTCGATGACATCACCCACATCGAAGGCCTCAAGGACTACGTGAAGATCCACACCCACGACAAGCGCATCACTACCCTGCAGAGCCTCAAGAACCTGCTCGAGGTGCTGCCGGAGGGCGATTTCGTGCGGGTCCACAATTCCTACATCGTTGCCCTGCGATGGATAGAGGAGGTGCACCGGGATGAGGTGCACGTCGGCGGTGCGGTGGTGCCCGTAAGCGACACCTACCGCCGCGAATTCCGGCGCATCATTGAGGAACGGCAACTGAAGTAAGCCCCCTACCCCTTCCCTACGGCAATAAGTCGGACTACATCCAGCATGGCGCGGTTTACCGCTACGTTCATGTTGTGGTTCCAGTCTTCAAACCGGATGTGCAGGCGGTTTTTGCCACTCTCCAGGGTGATACGCAACGTATTGGACCAGCCCCAGTCGGACCACTCGTCCTGCCCCCGCTGCGGAAAGACCAGGACGTCCCGGTAGGAATCGTTCACGTACAGGCTCCGGATCGCGCACTGGTTGTCGGTGTTCACCGGACCGCTACCGTTGGCGAAGCGGACGTCAACCAGGTAATCGCCCGCCCGCTCTACCGTCACCTCCAGTTCCAGGCAGCGGTTCAGGTCGGTGGAAACCTCCACGAAACCAGCCCCCGAAAATCCAGTGTACGGTAGATCGGCCGCCGGGGCAAAGTCTTCGACCTGCAACTCAATCACATGAGCGGCCCGCCAGACGGGCTCACTCAGGAAGGAAGACAGGCCATCCTCCGCGTGGGCGCTGACCTGGTAAACGGCAAAATCACCCGCTGCGGAAAGCTCCACCGACTCGCGGTGGGTGTCCTGCCAGGGCTTCCCATTGCGGTAGATGCGGTACCCCTGGGCTCCGGCCACCGGGGGCCACACGAGCTGCCCGCCTGACCGGGTCGCGCGGGGAGTCGGCAAACTGAAGGCGTTGGGCACGGGGTTGGACTTCCCCGCAGAAAACTCCTCATTTGACAGGCTAATCAGGACCGTGTGCTCACCTTGGATCTCCGACGGGACCAGCGGCTCTTCCCGGGCTTCCCCATCCAGCAAGAACGCGGCAATGCGATTGCCGTAGCCCTCCACGGAAACGGAAAGGGTGGCCTGGCGGTAGCGGAATTTGGTCAGGGACTTCCGGCCCGCATACGCCCGGGGAACGGCTGGTGAGAACCGCAGTCCGCTGGAGGTAAACTCCATACCCAGGAAGACCCGGTACACCATGGCCAGGTTACCGGCAATGCTCCAGAGCATCCGCCGGGAATTGATCTCGGTACCGAGGAAGTCTCCGGTGTCCGCCACCATGTTCTCGTAGTTGGTCAGGAACAGGCCCGCCGCCCGGTAGATGGCCGCCAGGCCGTGGCTGAGCACCGCTTCTTTGCCGGTGCGCGCCGCGGCCAGGTTCCAGTAGGCCTGTACGAATGGCCAGATGCCGTTGTTGTGGTAAGGGGAGATGCCCGGGATCTGGGGGTAGATACACGATACCCCAAAGGGCGTCAGGGGGGACCTGGCTACGATGGAGCGCGCCCGGTCGACATCCGCCACCCCGAACAGGATGCTCAGGGCTTCCCCGAGGGCTTCGAAGCGGTCGGAAAGGACCGGGTGGGAGCGGCCATAGCGGTACTGCCCGTAGTAGCCCCGCTCTTCGCTCCAGAGGTGGTCGTTGATGCCTGCCCTGATCTCCTCCGCCCACTCATCGTAGGGGGCGGGAGATTCGCCCAGCTCCCGGGCCATTTCCGCCAGGATGCGGTGGGCCCGGTAGTGGACGGCGTTGGTACCGAGGTTCAGGGAGGCGAAGATGTCGGCGTTCGTCATCCACTTCGGGTAGGTCTGCTCCCGCCAGTCGAGAAAGGAGGATTCGCCGCGGTACAGCCCGGTGGCCGGGTCGCGAAGCGTCTTCCGGTCGTCTTCCAGGGTGTCCCGAATGATGGGAAAGACTTCCCGCAGCCACTCCCCCTCTCCGGTAACCCGGTAAATCTCCCAGGCGGCCAGTACCCAGGTGGTGCGGTCGGTGGAGACCGGCCAAGCCCCACCCGAGCCGGTATCCTG
This sequence comes from Neolewinella marina, assembly GCF_002631205.1. GTDB lineage: Bacteria > Bacteroidota > Bacteroidia > Chitinophagales > Saprospiraceae > Neolewinella > Neolewinella marina. The sequence continues at coordinate 27,300 of NZ_PDLO01000007.1, read as the reverse complement.
TACGATGCGGCCGCGCTTCACCTTACGGCGCAGGCTGTTCTTGGCCACCTCCGGTTCCAGAAAGGCCAGGGAAAGCAGGATGCTGTAACTGATGTCGCGGGTCCAGACGCCCCCCCACTCCGCCCCCGTGCGGAAGGTGCCGTCGGCCTCTATGTTGCGGCGGGCCTCTTCCCGTGCCAAGTTGAACAGGGCGTCCACCAGGGGTTGATCGGAGTGGTACTGCGGCTGGTCGCTCAGGTCGAGGCTCGCCCGCCATTCCCGGTCTTCGGCCTCTACCGGGTGATAGGGGTTAAGTGTTACCGTCAGGCTGTAAATATCCCCTTCCCCCGTCGGCATGAGGCGCAGCCCGTGCTCTTCCAGGCTCACGTAATCCCAGGTCAGCGGCTCGGAGCCACCGGCCAGGTAGAATCCCTTGAAGTCGGCTTCGGCGATCCGGGTGCAATCGTAGGTTTCGTAGTAGCCCCGCTCGCGGAACTGATTCAGTACCGGGGAAACGTCTATCCGGAAGGTATAGGGCACATTCACCGGGAGGTAGGACGGGGGCAGGGGCGGATTTCCTTCCGGCCTTTCCCCGAAGGTGATCACGGGCGACTGTCGCTCCCCGTCCCCGACTACGACCCAGTGGTGGATACCGGGCGGCAGCTCGTTGTCCTTCTCGTTGATGCTCACGTTGAAGTGGATCAGGCGAGAGAAAGTGGCGCTGGCCGGACTGCGGTAATTGGAAACGAGGTGGGTGGGCGAAAGCGCCAGGGCCAGGTTGTCGCCCTGCTGCACCCGGTCGGCGTGGACGGTGAAGACGGAATGGGCGTAGAGAATATCGGAAGTTTCGGGGTCGCGCATGCTGTCGGGGTTGCGGCTGCCACTACCGGTGGGGCCTCACTTACCAAACCCGATGACGGTCCGGGGTTCACTTCCTTTCTCCAAACAAATCGGGGCGCGGACGCGGGTGCCGGGAACGGTCGGTTATTCCGCCGTCAGGACAATCCTCGCGTAGCGGGTCAGGGAAGGTGCCCCCCCATCGGTGGCCGAGAGGATGAAGTGGAGGGTTTCTCCGGTCTTGATGTCGCGGGGCACGGTTACGGTGGCCCGGGGGCCGTCCAGGATGATCATGGCCTCCCCGGCGTAGGAATCCACCTCACCGTACTGCCACCAGTGGAACTGCACTTCGTCGCCGTCGGGGTCAGTGGCCGAGGCTTCCAGGACGACCTTGTCACCGGGTTGGACCACGCGGCGGCGGGCACCGGTTACGCTCACGGTTGGCGGGTGGTTGGCGCGGTCGTAGGGCTCCACGCACCAGTCGGCGCGGGCGGCAAAGTCGCGCTGCAGGGCCGGCAACCAGCGGGTGAGGGCATAGGCGGTATCGGCAGCCTCGGTGTAGGGGTTATAGTCGGCGGCGGCGGGTCCGTCTTCCCAACGCCCGGCCACCGTATCGGAGGGAACCAGGCGACCACCCCAGCCGCCCCACTCGGGGTGTTCCAGGTTATCCAGCCCAACGTCGACCAGGTGGAGGAAGGCGGGGGAATCTCCTTCGGAGATGAAGTCGTAGGGCACGAAGCTGCCCCACTGGGCATTTTCCAGCTTGTCGGGGTCGCCGTGGATGTGTTCCGGATCACCGGCCTGCTGCTGCCCGTCGCCGTAGCTGTAGTAGCGGGCCGTAAGGGGGCCGTGCCCCTGGATGATGTGCTCGCCCATGAAGTCCCCGCCCAGCCAGTACTGGAGTTCCGGGGGGACCGCCTTTTTCCAGTTGTAGGCCATCACCCAGAATTGCCAGGAGTTGTAGAGTACGGGAATGTTCGGCCACTGCTTGCCGATGTAGTTGCGGTAGGTGGCGTCCTGGTCCATCACGGTGTAGATGATGGCCTTCTCCCCTACTTTCTGGTAGATCTCGGGCCATTCCGGGGTATCCCCGTACCGCTCCTCGATCGACTTCAGGGCGCGGGCAATGGTGTTGGTGCCGCCCCACACCTGCAGGTAGATGGGCCGTGGGTCCTCGTCCAACAGCAGTTCCCGGATGAAGTCCGAGCCCTCCGTATCGTTTTCCATTTCGCCTTCGAAGGTGATGTTGCCTACCCGGACCAGCTGCAGCAGGGAGTCGGCGGGTGGATAGCCCGCGGCGTGTTGCGAAAGGTTGGGGTATACCTCCCCGTAGGCCCGGATGAGTTCCTGGATCCACGCTTCCCCGGGCCACCGCAGTTCGCTGCGTTCCCCGTAGATGCGGCGGGTCATGTCCATTTCCGAAACCATGGTGGTTCCCCTCCCGTCGCCCTTGTAGTGCCACATGGAGCTGCTGTAGATCAGCCCTTCCAGCTCGAGTTCGTTGGCGTAGAGCAGCAAGCGGATGAAGGAGTCCACGTCGTCGATCTCTCCGTCGGTGGTTACCACCGTGCGGGGTTTCGCCGCTTGCCCTCCGGCCGTTGGTGGAGCGGCAAGGACCAGGGCCAGAATCAGCAATAGGAGGTGGGGAAGTGAGTGGGTCATGGCGTTGGATGTGTCATCCGGGCACCCGCGGCCGCGCCGCAACACCCGGAAAATTGGAAGATAGGGCCCAGCTGCCACGATTGTCAGGAGGGGCACAGCTCACGCAAAAAAAAAGAGGGTAAGACGAAGCCTGATGCCTGGTCTTACCCTCACTACTCACTTTGACACTCACTAACAAAACGCACACAACAACACTATAGGCCTGTCTCCCGGGGGAGTCCACTAGGGGTATTTCTTACTTGTAGGTGGTGATCCTTGGTTCCGCGGTTGCGGGAATGGTTTTTCCGTTATGAATCAAGGCCGGCCTTCCGGGTTCAGCCCCGGTTGCACCGGATGGTATACCCCCATAAAGTACGTGTGAAAACATTTGTTTGGTGAGTTCGTCACTTATTTTTGCCATTTCGCCATTTTTTTCATTTTTCCGTTTTGTCAGAAAAAAAGAGCGGCCTTCCGGGGGGAAGGCCGCTCTCGGCGATTAGGTATTGTAGCCCGGGTTCTGGGGGTATCCTCCCAGGGTCCGGTCGATCTGATCCTGCGGTATGGGCCGCAGTACGTGGAAGGTTTCGATGTTCGGTCCTCCTTCCGGGTTGTACTTCTTCACCCTTTCGATCAGGGTGCCGGTGCGGGTGAGGTCGAACCAGCGGTGGCCTTCGCCGACCAGTTCGCGGGCGCGCTCGTCCAGCAGGAAGTCCAGGTTCACCTGACTGGCATCGATCATGATTTCATCTTCCTGTCCTGCGACGGCGGAGCGCAGGCGGATGGTATTGATGTCCTCGGCGGCACCTTCCATGTCGTTCTGCATCAGTCGTGCCTCGGCACGGATCAGGTAGGCATCGGCCAGACGCATCAGGATGAAGTCACGCTGCCCCTGGGTGTGCTGACGGTTCGGGCGGGTGGGGTCGATCCACTTGTTCAGGGAGGGGAACTTCCGCTCGGTGTACTCGTCGTCGGTGTAGACCAGGTAGGGCGTACGGGCCTGCCGCGACTGCGGCCACTGATCGTTCATCTGGGGGCCGGGAATGAATACCGCGGTGTCTCCAAGTCCGAACTTGGGCTGTCCTTCGGTACCGTATCCGGCAGCGGCTTCGGCGGCGCTCCAGGTGGGGATCGTCGATTCGTTGTTGGCGTACCAGACGTGCTTGAACGACTTGTCGTAGCGGCTGTCGACGGAGCGGTCCCACAGGTTCAGGGTGTAGGCTGTGGGGCGGAAGCGCTTCCAGGGCCGTCCGTTGGTAATGTCGCGGGTCATGCCGGGCAGGTTGTCGTACTCCATAAGGAAGTAGAGGTGGCCGCGGTTACCGTTGCCGTCGATGCCCTCGTCGACCTGCGACTTAGAGTTCTGGACGGTGAAGATGACCTCGGCGTTCTCCTCGTTATTGATGTCCCACAGGTCGGAGAAATCGTCGAGCAGTTGGAAATCGTAGTTCTGGATCACGTTGGTCATCAAGCTCTCGGCACGGGCGGCGTCGCCGCTTTCCGAGAATGCGGTGTAGGCCCGAGTCATCAGCGCCTTGGCCAGCAGGAATTCCGCGGCGGGCTTGGTGGCCCGACCATAGTCGTCCTGGACGGCCGGCAGGTTATTGATGGCAAATTCCAGGTCGGGAACGATGGCCTGCTTGTAGATCTCGGCCTGGGGGGTACGGTTGGCCTCGATTTCCACGCCTTCGGTCTCCTCCAGGCTCAGGTGGACGTCGCCGTAGAAGCGTACCAGGTCGAAGTAGTACAGGGCCCGCAGGAAGCGAACTTCGGCCAGGCGGGCCGTCTTGTCTTCCTCGGTCAGCCCTTCCAGGTCGGCCGAGCGGTTGATGACGGCGTTGGCCTGGTTGATGCCGCGGTAGAGGTCGCTCCAGGTATCCTGGATGAAGTTGTCGGCGCCGTTGAGGCGGCCGTCGTAGGCGTTGATGCCCTTGTAGCTGCCGTCAGCTCCGTTGGTATAGGTATCGGTGCCGAAAATGGTCATGGTAAACCCCCGTTCAACACCGTAGAACGGCTTCATAAAGGAGTAGGTGGCCTTGACGGCATCCTCGAAACCGGCAACGGTCGGATAGTAGGTTGCTGCCGACACCCCGGAGATCAGTTCCTCCTCGAGGTAGCTGTCGCAGGAAGTGGTGATAGTGCCCGCTCCCGTGAGGAGAAGGGCATATATGCAGTGTTTGAGTTTCACGGTTGTAGTATTTAGAAGGTGGCTCGGAGACCGCCCAGGATGATCTTGGTGGTGGGAATGATGTCCTGCGTCTCAGGATCGTAGGTATCGTAGTCGGAGCTGAACCAGAGGTTCTGTCCGGATACGTAGAACCGCAAACGCGACAGGCCGATGCGGGAAACCACGTTGTCCGGCAGGTTGTAGCCGAGCTGGACGTTGCGCAGTTTCACGAAGCTGCCGTCGAAGTAGCTCAGGGTGGACCCGTTGCGGGGGCTTTCCTGGTTCTCGTTGGGCCGCGGGTTGGCGTTGGTGGGGTTGTCGATGGTCCAGTAGTCAACGTCCAGGTTGTTGTAGCGGGCGAACAGGCTGTTGTTGCCGCGGTGGAAGTTGCTGGAGATCATTTGTCCCTGGCGGAAGAAAAAGAAGATAGAGAGGTCCACGCCGCGGTACTCAAAGCGGTTGGTGAGGCCGCCGAAGAAGTCGGGCACGTCGGAGCCGAGGATCACCCGGTCGGCCGGAGTGATTACGCCATCGCCGTCGATGTCTTCGAGCTTAATTTCCCCGGGCACCTTGTTTTCCCGGCTGTCGGCCAGTTCCACTTCGTTGGCCTGGTAGATGCCGATCTTGTTGTAGTCGTAGAATACGTTCAGGGGCTGTCCGATGAACCAGCCGTTGCCCACGTCGTCGATGGGGTTGCCCTCGTCGTCGGTGAGGGCCAGCTCGGTGATCGATTCCCGGTAGCCGGAGATGTTGAAGTCGACGTCCCAGCTCAGTCCCGTGGGGTTGCGCAGGATGCCGGCGCCCAGCACCAGTTCGGCACCCTTGGTCTGGGTGGAGCCGATGTTCTGCAGTACGCTGGAGTAGCCCGAAGTGGGGGGCAGGTTGCGCGCCAGCAGGATGTCTTCGGTATTGGTGCGGTAGATCTCGAAGGAGCCGTTGACCCGGCCGTTAAGGATGTCGAAGTCGACGCCCGCGTTCAGGGTTTTGGACACCTCCCAGCTCAGTTCGGCGTTGGGGATATCGCGGAGGGCGAAACCGAAGGCGGGGCTTTCGTCCCAGGCGTAGACCGTACGCTGCAGGGCACCCTGGGTGCTGTAGGGCGATACGGCGGTGTTGCCTACCTCACCGTAGCTGACGCGCAGCTTCAGGTCGTTGAGCCAGCCGGCGCCGTCGAGGAAGCCTTCCTCACCGACCCGCCAGCCGAGGGAGAAGCCGGGGAAGTAGTTCCACTGGTTGCCCTTGGCCAGGCGGCTGGAGCCGTCGGCCCGCAGGCTCACCTGTACCAGGTACTTGTTCTGGATAGAGTAGTTGGCCCGGCCCATGAAGGATGCCAGCTGCCATTCGCTCAGGGTAGAGCTCAGGTCGCCCTTTACTTCGGCGGTACCGATATTGTAGAACATTTGCTCCTCGTAGGGCAGGTTCAGTACGTCCACGCTGTTCTGCTCGTAGCGCAGGGCCTGAATCGACTGCAGGAAGGTCAGTCCGAGATCGTTGCCCTCCCCGATGGTCCTGTTGTAGTTGAGGATGTTCTCCCAGGTGTAACCGAAGTCCTGGCTGTTGGTGATACCGGCGTCGGCGGGGCCACCCCGGTTGTCGTTGGTGAAGCTGCCCCGGAATTCACCGCGGCGGTAGTAGCGGATGTCAGGACCGAAGTTGGTGGTGAACACCAGCCCGGGCATCAGGTCGGCCTTCAGGTAGATCGGCGCGAAAAGGCGGGTAACCCGGCGGTCGTCGATGTAGGCATTCTCGACCAGTTCCGAGAGGGGGTTGGTACGGATACCGTCGTTGGTGGGCAGGAAGCGCACCGAGCCATCCTCGTTGTAGGGGACGCCCAGGGGGTTGTTCGCCAGGGCTTCGCCGAGGGTAGCGTTGGAGCCGTAGTTCTGCAGGGAGTTGGACAGGGTAAACGAGATACCGGCCTTGAAGATGGAGCCAATTTTCTGGTCCAGGTTCACCCGGGCGGTGTAGCGCTTGAAGTCCATGTTCGAGATGATGCCCTGCTCGTCGAAGTAGCCCAGGGAGATGTTGAACTGGGTAGCTTCGGTACCGCCGCGGACGCCCAGCTGGTGGTTCATCTGCCATCCGTCGTTCAGGACGAGGTCCTGGAAGTCGGTGCTGCGGCCCATGGCGATGCTTTCCAGTTCGGTGGGGTCCTGGAAGACGGTCTCATCGGGGGGGATGGCGCCGTTCCAGCCGTCGCGCTGGCTCTCGCGCTTCATGGCGGCGAATTCCTCGCCGTTCATCATGTCCACGGTGTTCGAGGCGCTGGTGCCGCCGTAGTAGCCGTCGTAGCTCACGATGGTCCGGCCGGCCGAACCGCGCTTGGTGGTGATGATGACTACGCCGTTGGAGCCCCGGCTACCGTAAATGGCCGTGCCGGCGGCGTCCTTCAGGATCTCCATCGATTCGATGTCCTGGGGGTTGATGTCCGCAATGGCGCTGGTACCACTGGTCTGGGGAATACCGTCGATCACGAAGAGGGGGTCGTTGGAGGCCGAGAGCGACCGCCGACCGCGGATGCGGATGCTGGGGTTGGCACCCGGTCGGCCACCGCCGCTGACGATGTCGACGCCACTGACCTGGCCCTGCATGGCGTCCACGCCACTGGAGGTCGCGATCTTCTTGATCTGCTCGTCGTTCAGGCTGGAAATGGAGGCCGTTACGTCCCGCTTTTTCTGGATACCGTAGCCTACTACGACGACCTCGTCGAGGGTCTCGGAATCCTCGAGCATGACAATCTCGAAGTTGGTCTGGCTGCCCACCTGAATGATCTGGCTCTGGTAGCCGGTGTAGGTCACCACCAGATGGGGGTCGTCGCTCTTGACGTCAATCGAGAAACGGCCGTCCAGGTCGGTGACGGTACCGTTCGTGGTACCCTCCTCCAGGATGGTGGCCCCGATCAGGGGCATCCCGCTTTCGTCGGTGACGATGCCGGTAATTTCCACCAGCGGCGCCAGTGTGCCGGGGGGCAGGTTAGCCGCAGACACAGCCGTCAGGCTGCACCACAGCAGTAGGAATAAAGAAATTCGCATGATCCCAAAATTTATAGTGAGTACAAAGGTCAATATTTGCTGATGCCACAGCACCGCAGTCAATCGTTTCACATTACCGCATAATACTACAACTAAATATGCTCCCTGCCAACTTATTTGCCCTATCGACACTTGTTTTTATTCCGATTGCATTTTTTCACCGCCTTTGGGCACCCTACCTTTCGCCCCATGCTTGACATCCTTCTCGAGGGCCCCGCCTGGGCCGTGATCAACAAACCCGCCGGCATTGCCACCGAGCGCCACTTCCAGTACGACACCGTGGAGGCGCGGGCGCAGGAGCAGTGGAGTCGGCCGAACGCCAAGAAACCTGCCTTTGTCGGCATCGTACACCGGCTGGACCGGGTAACCAGCGGAGCCCTGGTGTTGGCCCGCAACAAATCCACCCTAGTAACCCTGAACGAGGCCTTCGCCGCCCGCCAGGCCACCAAGGTGTACTGGGCGGTCACTGACCGTCCGCTACCGGAAACCGCCGGCCACCTGAAGCACTACCTCGTGCGCAACCCCACCAACAAGCTGGCCATGGCCAGCACCCGCCCCGTACCCGGGGGGCAGGAGGCTACCCTGGAGTACCACCTGTTGATCGAGCAGGGTGAGCGCTACCTTTATGAACTACGACCACGCACCGGCCGCTTCCACCAGATCCGCTGCCAGCTCGCCGCCAGTGGTGCCCCTATTGTGGGCGACCACGCCTACGGCTCCCACCGCCCCCTGGGCGACCACCAGATCGCCCTCCACGCCCGGGTGCTTGGCTTCCCGGACCCAAAAACAGGTGAAACGGTGACCGTCACCGCTCCCCTACCCGCTCACTGGCCCCTCCATCCCCCGCGGTCGGAGGAAGAGTAGACCTCACCCTCACTGGGCCCCACGGTACGCACGAGCTTGCTCAGCAGAAATTATCCCAACCGGTTGTCACCCTGCGGAAAAAGGTTATCCTTGTGCCATGCGACTTCTCTTCCTTACTATGGTTATCGCCTTCCTGGGCTGCGAACAACCAACACAGGTGGCTCCTGTGAGCCAACTCATCGGACCCGCGTCCGCGCCCCCGGTATACGGCAGCTTCGAAGATGTACAGCCCCTGTTCCAGCAGCGCAACGACACCACCTACCTGGTCAACTTCTGGGCCACCTGGTGCAAGCCATGCCTCGAGGAACTGCCCCTGCTTCAGCAACTGAGCGATGAGCACCGCGACCAGCCCCTGGAGGTCATCCTGGTGAGCCTGGATACCGAACCGGGAGCGATCGACCGCATCCCCGCCTACCTCGCCAGCCGGAACATCGACCTGCCCACGCTTGTCCTCACCGACGAAAGGAAAAGCTGGATGCGGGAACTCGACGAAAAGTGGAACGGGGCGCTGCCCACCACCTTCGTGTACCGCAACGACCTGCGCTATATTTACCGCCGCCCCTTCCGCACGCTTCCTGACGTGGTCGGTGCGGTGGAACCCCTGTTGGGGAAGTAGGTGATTTTGTCCGCCGGGGGGTTGTTTTCCCGATTGATTTTCGGTAGATTAGGGAGCAAACGCACCACCTATGCGGCAGCTCTACCTCCTCCTCTTTTTCCTGCTCACCACTACGGCTTTTGCCGACTCTTTCCGGGGGTTTCTGCTCACGAAGGACGGCTACCAGCTGACGGGTTACCTGAACATCCTGCAGTACTCGCCGGGCGGCAACATCATCACCTTCACCAACGATTTCGGCGATGAGTACACCATTCATCCCTTCCTGGTCAGCGGATTCGGCTTCAATTATCAGGGAGAGCCCCTGCGCTTCGTCAGCCGCCGCCACGAAGGGATGTGGTACTTTCTCCAGGAGGAAGTAAGGGGCCGGGCCGTTTCTCTGTTCCGCCTCCCGCGGGGCGGCGGGCCCTGGCTGGACGACCGGATGCTGCGGGTATTCAGTACGCCGCCGCCGGAATACTACTTCGAATACGGGCAGGGCAAGTTTCTCGCTGTGCCCCGCAACGGCTACAAGCGCAACCTGCGCCGCTTCTTTCAGGAGGCCAGTCCGGAGCTGGCCGCCAAGATCGGCAGCCGGGGCTACCGCTACCGGGATATGGCCGACATCGTGGTGGAGTTTAACGCCCGCAACAACCGCAAGCGACGGCGACTCTAGGAGCCCGGGTATTCGTCGGCCAACCGGCAACCCTGGTAGAAACTGTTGCGTTAGCTTAGCACTGCTTTCCTAATTTGCCGACCGCTCAAGCCCGCCTACTGATCCATGCTCAAGAAAGACCTCGCCGGATTCTTCGCCTTCTTCCTGGGTGTTTTCGGGGTGCACCGCTTCTATCTGGGGCAGTGGTGGCGGGGGGCGGCGCAATTCCTGGGCTTCTGGACGGTCATCGCCCTGCTGGCCGAAGAGGGACCGGAAATGCCCCTCCCCTTCATCCTGGTCGGTTTCGTGCTGGCGCCCCTCATCACTGCGGTGGTCTTCTGGGCCACGCCCTACGAACGGTGGGCCGCTAAGTACGACCCCCAGGCACTGGTGGCTCAGGGCTACACCTACCCCAAAAGCAGCAGCCGACCCACCTTCCAGACCGCCCCACCCCAGCGCCCGCCCCTCCACGAACTCAAGGCCGAAGGAGTGAAGTACTACCGCTCCGGTGATTATGACCTGGCCGCAGAGGCCTTTGAGGAAGCCCTGGAACAGGCCCCCACCGACCCCGTGGCCCACTTCAACATCGCCTGTTGTTTCGCCATGCTGGGCCGCTACCCCCAGGCGATGAAGGCCCTGGAAATCGCCGTCACCTACCAGCTTCCTAAACCCCACCGGATCGAATCCCACCCGGCCCTGGCCGAACTGCGCAAGACGCCGCAGTACGCCGAGTTCCGCAGCAACAACTTCCGCCTGCTGAACCTCATCGAGCTCACCCACCAGACCGCCCCCGAAGCACCCGAGGAGGAAGAAACCGTAGGGGACCTCCGGGAGAACTACGACCTGCTGGAACAAATGGCCCGCCTGCAGGAACTCCACGACGCCGGCATCCTTACGCAGCTGGAATACCGCAAGCAGCGGGAAAAGCTGCTGGGTTGATGCAGTGGCCCTACGTTTTCCTGTATATGCTCCTGGTGGGCGCATTGCTTTCACCTGCTCCGCTGGCCGCCCAGTGGAACCAGGACCGCGCTATCCTCATTGGGCTGGACTACGGGCCGTTTGCCACCGCCGGCAACCTGGCCGACCGCTTCGGCTCCGGCTTCGCCCTCGGCGGGGGCGTAGACTACCTCCTTACCCGGCGCAACTGGCAACTGGGGGTAATGGCGCAGTACGGATTCGGCAACGAGGTGAAGGAGGACGTCCTGGCGGCCCTGCGCACCGAGGCGGGCTTCGTCATTGGCAACCAACGGCAGCCGGCCCGCGTCGAACTGCGGCAGCGGCAGCTTTTTGTCGGCCCCCGGGTGGGCTACACCTTCCCCCTGGGGGAGAACCCGCGAGCCGGACTGAAAACCTCCACGGCGGCAGGCTACTTCTTCAGCCGCATCCGCATCCAGGATGACCCGGTGCAGTACGTCCCCCAGCTCGACCCCGCCTACCAGGCAGCCTACGACCGGCTAACGGGCGGCCCCGCCCTCCACCAGTTCCTTGGATACCAGCAGCTGGGTGGCAACCGCCGCCTCAATTTCTACCTAGGTGCCGACCTTACCCTGGCCTTCACCCGCCCCCTGCGTATTTACGACGCCGCCACCTTCGCTGCCCCGGAGGACGGGGGGCGGACCGACGTGGTACTGGGACTGCGCGGCGGCATCATCCTGCCCATCTACCGGGGCGAAGGACGCGAAATCTACTATTGATATGGAATGGCTGTACCGCAGCGGACTGGGGGCCTACCACCTCGGCATTCGGACGGCCGCCCTGCTCGGCAACCCCCGCGCCCGGCAGTGGATCAGCGGGCGCGAGCGCGACGTTAGCGCCCAGATCGAGGCCCTGCACGCGGCCGGCCGGCCCATCCTCTGGTTGCACGCGGCCAGCCTCGGGGAATTCGAGCAGGGGTTGCCGGTATTGACCGCCCTGCGGGAACAACGGCCCGGCTGGGCGGTGGTAGTCACCTTCTTTAGCCCAAGCGGCTACGAGCGGCGCCACGACACGGAGCACGCCGACGTGGTGGCCTACCTCCCCCGCGACACCCCGGCCGCTGCCCGGAACTGGCAACGGATCCTGCGCCCCCGCCTGGCCATCTTCGTGAAATACGAATTCTGGCATTTCCACTTGAAGGCTTTGGCCGAGGCGGGCGTACCGACCTTCCTGGTAGCGGGCAGCTTTCGGCCCGGACAGCACTTTTTCCAGCCCTACGGCGGATGGTGGCGGCGGATGCTGCACAGCTTCACCCACCTTTTCGTCCAGACGGAGGCGGATCGGCAGCTGCTGACGGGAGTGGGCATAGATCAGGTCACCGTAACCGGCGATCCACGCATGGACCGCACCGCCGAATTGGCCAACGCCCCCTTCTCCGATGAGCGTCTGGCGGACTTCTGCGAGGCCCGCCCCGTCCTCCTGGCCGGCTCCGTATGGGCGGCGGATGTGGAACTGCTCCGCGCGGCCTGGCCCCGGCTGCGACAGCACTGGCGGCTCATCCTAGCCCCTCACCAACTCCGGGAATCCGAAATGGCGGGCTGGCAGGCCGCCTTCGACGCCGACCGCTACACCGGCCCCGCTACCGGGCGCGATGTGCTCATCCTCGATATGGTAGGCATCCTGAGCCGTGCCTACCGCTACGGAAGCATGGCCTACGTGGGCGGCGCATTCGGCAGTGGCCTGCACAACACCCTCGAACCGCTGAGCTACGGGCTGCCGGTTCTCTTCGGTCCCAAACACCAGAAGTTCCCCGAAGCCGGCCAGGCCATCGCCCGCGGTGGGGCCTTCAGCGTCACCCGCCCCGATGAGCTGGTGGAAGTGATGGACCGCCTCACCGACGCGGAGGCCTACGCTGAGAGCCGGAGCGCCCAACTGGCGTACCGCGACGAAAACCGCGGCGCCGGGCAGCGTACCGCCCGACTGATCCTGCAATTCCTGCTGTGGTTGCTGCTCTCTTGGCCCGCCGGCGCCCAAACCTGGCCCGCCGCCGACCGGATGCTCAGCGCCCTCGACGGCAGTTTTACCAAGAGCAACCTGCTCGTCGCCCTTTCGGGCGCGGAATGGCGCAGTGGCCTTTGCCTTGCGGTGGCCGAGCTGGAGCGGGGCGGGACCGTATCGCTTGACCTGCCCCTCGAAGGTGGCACTAAGTACCTCATCGTCGGCGCGGCGGAATCCTCGGCCGCCGATATCGACGTGCTGTTGCGCGACGGCAACGGAGAAGTGGTAGAGCAGGATACGGAGACGGACAAGACGCCGGTGGTGGAAATTTGGGTGGACAGTACGGCCATATATACGGTTCAGGTGCAGCTGCTGTCCGGGCAGGATTCCACGGCCTTCGTCAGCCTGGGGCTGCTGCAGTCCGGAGGTACCCCCCTGGCCGATCGTGATTACCGCGCCGTCAGCCGGCAGTTTGCCGCGGCCGCGGGTGCCGTGCGGGCCGCCGGAGGAGCCGGTCGCCTTGGTTCCGGCCTGAACCGGTGGTGTGTATTGGGCTACCTGATCGGGGAGGGCGGCGGAGCCACCCTTGACAACCTTCAACTGCCGGCCGGCCGTCACTTCCTGGCCGCGGCCGCCGGAGAGCGCGTGCAGAACCTGGACCTCTACCTGGCCACGGAAGATCAGCGCATTCTGCGGGCCGACAACGACCCCGATCCCTACCCCATGATCGAGTACGAAAACAGCGAACCTGCCGCCCTGCGACTGCGTATTGCATTGGTGAAGTCGCGGGGCGATGCCCTGGTGCTTCTCGGTTTCTTTTCTCAGTGAACCGGGCTGGCCGCCGCCGGCCGCAACCTTCTACACACCATGGCCCAAGTACTTAAAGTGATCGAGGTGCTCAGCGAGAGCGCCCAGAGTTTCGAAGACGCCGTCAATTCCGCGGTGGCCGAAACCGCAAAAAGCGTGCGCAACATCGAGAGCGCATACGTGCGGGAGCAGTCCGTGACCGTCAAGGACGGCAAGGTGGACAAGTACCGCGTGAACGTCAAGATTACCTTCCTGGTCGACACCAATAACCCCGATGCGAACTGGTTCGCGGGTTGATAATTAGGAGACGGACGTGATCGGCGTGCTATATTGGCAGCATGCCGATCCTGCTCACGTTTCTGGCCGTTGTCGGCCTGCTCGTTCTCATAGTATTTCTGAAGTGGCACCCCTTCGTGGCCCTTGTCCTGGTGGCAGTCGCTGCCGGCCTGGCCCTGGGTATGCCCGCCGAAGCGGCCCTGGCTTCCGTGACCTCGGGGGTAGGCAGTACCCTGGGGGGATTGGCCCTGATCCTGGGGCTCGGTGCGGCCCTGGGCGGCGTTATCGCCGAAACGGGAGCTGCCCAGGTCATTACCGACCGCCTGATCGGCGACAACCGTAGCAGCTCGGTGGTCTGGGGGCTGTGTCTGGTGGGCTTCCTCATCGGCATCCCCCTGTTCTACAGTGTGGCCTTCGTCATGATGGCGCCCATCATCTTCGCCACCGCCCGCAAGACCCACCTGCCCCTGGCCATGGTGGCCGTGGCGGCGGTAGCTTCCCTGTCGGTCACCCACGGATTCCTGCCCCCCCACCCCGCCCCGGTGCTGATCGCGGGCACCTTCGGCGCGGACCTGGGACTCACCCTCCTCTACGGCCTCATCCTGGCCGTCCCTTCGGTGGTCATTGCCGGGCCCCTGTTTGCCCGCACCCTGCGCAACATGCCCCAGACCCAGGGGGCGGCCGACCTCGACACCACCGAACTGCCCGCCCGGTTACCGGGACTGTCCACCAGCCTCTTTTGTGCCCTGTTGCCGGTGCTGCTGCTCGCCATTACGGCCATCGCCAAATCGGCCGATGAAACCCTGGCCGCTTCCCCCTTCTTCCAGATCGTGGGTGACGCCACAGTAGCCCTGCTCATCGGCGTGATCGCCGCCATGCTGTTGCTGGGCCGGCAAACGGGGCAGTCCATTTCGGAACAGATGTCGCGCATCGGCCCCCAGCTGGCCCCGATGGCGGCGGTACTTCTCATCATTGCCGGGGGCGGTGCCTTCAAGCAGGTACTGGTCGACAGCGGTACCAGCGAATACATCGTTGGGGCCCTCTCCAACTTCAATGCCCATCCCCTGCTCATCGCCTGGCTGATCGCCGCGGCCCTCCGCATCACGCTGGGTTCCGCCACTGTAGCGGCCATCACCGCCGCCGGCATCGCCCTGCCCCTGGCCGGTACCGGGACGGTGGCCCCGGAACTTCTGGTGCTGGCTACCGGAGCGGGCAGCCTCACTTGCAGTCACGTCAATGACACTGGCTTCTGGCTGTTCAAGGAGTACTTCGGCCTATCCGTCACCCAGACCCTGAGGAGCTGGACGGTGATGGAAACCATCGTCAGCATTATTGGGCTGGTGGGCTGCTTTGTACTGGATGCGTTTTTGGGGTAGTTAGTTTTTCGGTCGTTGTGTTGTGGAGTTGGTGGGTTGCCGGCGCACTCTCCCTCGCTTTGTTCGGGTAGGGTTCAAGGGAGAGCGCGATGAAAGACGGGAAACCCAAAAACTCACCGACACACCAACTATACTACCGAACCAACCCGCAGATCCCCTTCACTTCCTTTACCGTTTCCTGGGCCCGCTTGCGGATCTCCCAGCTGCTCTGCTTGATCTGGTCCTTTACGGCGCGACGGTCCTGCTTGAGTTCCTTAAGGTTTTCCTGGATGCCCTGGGAGATGGCGACCAGTCCTTCGGCGACGGTCTCCTTGAGGTCGGCGTAGCGCAGGTTTCCGCTTTCGTAGTCCTGCAGCAGGGAAGCGTGGGCTTCGGTTTGTCCGGCGGCTTCCAGCAGGCTGAACAGGTTGGCGACTCCCGGGGACATGGCACCCGCGTCCTCGCCCCCCGTATCGGTAACGGCGGAACGGATCTGCTTGCGGATCCGCGACTCGTCGGCGAAAACGTCAATATGGTGCTTGTCGCCCAGGCTGGCGCTCATCTTGCGGTTGGGGTCGGCGGTCGACATCACCTTGGCAATCTTGGTGAACAGGGCTTCGGGCACGGGGAAGACCTCCTTGCCGGCGAAGTTGTTGAAGCGTTGGGCGATGTCGCGGGTAAGTTCCAGGTGCTGCTCCTGGTCCTTGCCCACCGGTACAAGGTCGGCCTTGTAGACCAGGATATCGGCGGCCTGGAGGACGGGGTAGGTGAAGAGTCCCGCGGAGACGAAGTCCTCATTCTGGGCGCCCTTGTCCTTGAACTGCGTCATGCGCGTGAGCTGTCCGTAGCTGCTGAAGCAGTTCAGGATCCAGTTCAGTTCGGCGTGCTCGGGGATAAGGCTCTGGATAAAGAGGTTTTCCGGCTTGATGCCGCAGGCCAGCAGGTTGAAGCAGATTTCCCAGGTATTTTCGGCCAGCTTGCGCGACTCGAAAGGCATCGACATGGCGTGGTAGTTGGCTACCATATAAACGCAGTCATAGGATTCCTGCAGCCGTTTCCAGTTTTCGATGGCGCCGAAGTAGCGGCCGAAGTGAAGCTTGCCGGTGGGCTGAATGCCGGAGAGGATGGTCTGACGTTGGGACATGGCCGCGAAGGTAATTAGGCCGGACGGATTTCGGGGGCAACAGCCGGGACCACCTCTCCGACATTAAGCGTAGGTTTGTTCATGCTTAAGTCCGTCCTCATCCTGCTCGCCCTCGCCGTGGGCCTCCTGCTGCCGCAGCTGGATGCGTACACCTTTACCCTGCGTCCCTTTCTGATGACGCTGCTGTTTTTCTCCTTTCTCGACGTCCGAATTGACCGCAGCATCTTTTCCCGCCAGCAACTATTTGCCGCCTGTCTTCTGCCAGCCATTGGGCTGGGGTGCTACTACGCCGGCCGCTGGTACGACGAGGATCTCGGCCTCACCCTGCTGTTGATGGGGCTGGCCCCCACCGCGGTTATCACCCCGGTATTGGCCCAGTTGATGCAGCGGCGGGCCGCCTATATGGTCGGGGCCATCATCATCACCCACGCCGCTTTCGCCCTGATCATGCCGGTGCTGCTGCCCCAGCTGCTCGGGGTAGATCTTTCCCTGGAGTCCCTGGGCTTGCTGGTATACACCATCGGGAGTACGGTAGCGGGACCGCTGATCCTGGGACAATTGGCGCGACGCTACGGGGGGGGATTGGCGCAGGGGCTGCGCCGGATCGGTCCCTATGCTTTCGTGCTGTTTCTAAGCAATATTGCCGTGGCCTCCGGCAGCCTTTCCCATTACCTTCGCTACGAGAGCCATACGCCGGTCGCCTTCATGCTGGTTGCCGCCGGAGGGATCGGCCTGCTGCTGCTCACCAACTTCGTGCTGGGCAGCCGGCTGGCACCCGAGAACCACCGCGTGGAAGGGAGCCTGGCACTGGGGCGCAAGAATACCATGTTGTCGATCTGGATTGCCCTGGAATACATCAATCCCCTGACCGTCCTGGGCCCAATGCTCTATATCCTGTTCCAGAATGTCTTCGTGGCCGGACAGATCGTGTACGTGGATCGCAAGGATCGGCGGGCGTAAGGGAATGATAAGTTGGTGAAGGGCTACAAGGGGGGGGGCGGTTGGCACCCGCGCTCAGGCGCGTTCCAGGGCCTGAATACTTTCTTCGTAGCTCTTGAGGGTTCTGGCCTGAATCTCGGCGGTAGCGTTGAGCACTTTGAGCTCTTCGTTCAATTTTTGCTCCCGCTGGGGGTCCTCTTTAAAGTATCGGCGCTTGCGGTTGATGTCCAGAAGTTGTTGAATGGTTTGACTGAGAGCGATCTTGGTTTTCAGATACTTATACTTCAGATTTCTTCTGGTGCTCATTTAGTGTCCGTTTTTAGTGCCAATTGCCAAATATCCGACGTGGAAAATAGGATAAAATTGCGCGTTAAGCAAATTTAAAATCCCCTTTTCCATGGCTGGGTTTTATGATCAACAGAACTCCCCAGAGGGTCACTTGGTTGTCCCGACAAAGTTTTAAAATCACAATTTCGCCCTACCCCACGTCCCCTCGAAAGGGGCTCCGGGGCTGCCAGTCCCTGGGCTCGTAGACGGCGGGCACGAAGCGGGGCACCAGGCGGTTCAGGGCGGCGGGCCGCAACCGCAGGTAAGTGTCGCTCCGGCGGGGGACGGCCCCGAGGGAACTCTTGATCTCCAGCGCCGTGCGGCCGAAGTCCAGCACGCTGAAGGGGCCCGTCAGGGCATCCGAAAGCAGGTCGAAGAGCATATTGTGGTAGAGGTGGTGGCTGTGCTTGTAGTCCTCCTCCAAACCGAGGAAGTGGGCCTGGTAGCGCCCGCCATTAGGGAGGGCAGTAGTAAAGCCCACCAGCCGGCCAGCGTCGCAGAAGTAGCCGTGTACAACGCCGGTTTCCCCCAGCCAACGGAAGTAGTCGTGCTTCAGGGCAACGACGTTGAAGTCCGCGCCCCGGGTGGTTTCCCGGTAAAGTTCGTGGAGGCGGTCGGCGTAGCGGTTGATCTCGTGCGGGGACAGCTGATGGCGGTTCAGCCCCTCCAGTTTTCCGCGGGCGCGGCGGTAGCGGACGCGGTACTTGCTGGTCAGCTGATGGAGGTAGTCGTCAAGATCGGCAAAGGGCTCCAGGTCGAGCTCCATGACCGGATCGGCGGGCAGGTGGTAGAATCCCGCGGCAGCCAGTCCCCGCTCCACCGACGGATCGGGGGGGAACAGGTCCTTGAGCAGCACCGCCCGGTAATCGGCAGCCAGCATATCGGCGACCGCCAGAACGAGGCCCACGCGGTCAGCGACGGGCAATGACTGCGGCGCGGCCAGACCACAATTGCCCGAAGCCAGCAGCTGTCCGAGACTGAGCACCTCCGCTGAGCAGGTGGCCAGCAGCCGCCGCCGCAGGTTCCAGCGGGACACCACCGATCCCGCGGCGTCGGCCACGTTATCCCGCAGCTGAAAGCGAAACACCTGCACCGTAAGCAACAGGACCCGCCCGCTGTTTCGGTCGCGCAGTTCCAGTCCCCCGGTGGTCATCCCCTGGGGGTGGGCACTGAGAAAGGATAACGTTGTAGGCTCCATCCAGAAATCAGGGTCGGCCATCTCCCCTGCCGGCCAGCCGGTAAAGTCCGCAGGCCGGGTAAAGCGCTTCACCTCCCACCCCGGAAATCCCGGCACTTCCACCCCGGAGCGGCCGCTTTCCGTAGCGGTACAAAGTGCGGGCAGAAAGGCGGTAGGCATGGGGAAGCGGAGGTCGATTGCTCCTACTAACAGTTCAAACCCGGAATGGATTGCCGATAAAAGGCCGGGGCCGCCTATCTTTCGCCCTACTCACCGTTTAGCTACATGATTCAGAGAATACTCGTACCCGTTGATTTAAGCGACAGCTCGTCCACCGCCCTGGAGTACGCAGAACAGCTGGCCGCCGCCACCGGGGTGCGGGAGGTCAGGGTGATCCACGTCTTTACGCCCCAGACCGTAGCCAGCGAGCCGGTGGTTTCCCTGCCGATGGGCGACGTCATGGGGGCCCGGGAGGAGGCCTTCAACCAGTTCCTGGCCACCTACCCTACCCCCGCGGGCATCCGGCGCAGCAGTGAACTGCTCCTGGGCTTCCCCGGCGACAAGATTGTCCAGGAAAGCAAATCGTACGACCTGGTCGTACTCGGCGCCTCCGGGGAAAGCGACGTCCTGGAGGAAGTATTCGGCAGTATCGCCACTGAAGTAGCCCAGCACGCCCACTGCCCGGTATTGCTCGTGCCGCGGGAGGCCACCTTCTCCGCCTACCGCCATATCCTCTACGCCAGCAACAGCCTGAGCCTGAGTCGCCGCGCCGTCCTGAAGCTCATGGACTTCAACGACCTCTTCCGCGCCCGCATCCACTTCGTCCACGTGAACGACGACGACAGCGAACACCGCCGGGAACGCGAAAAGCTGTTCGCCCCCCTGTTCAACAACCCCGATCCCGAATTCGCCTTCGAAATCGTGGAGGTCACCGCCGAGAGCGTACAGAAAGGACTGGTCGACTACCTGAAATCAAACCCCATCAAACTGGCTGTGATGGTCACCCAACACCGTGGTTTCTGGCAAAAGCTCTTTCACACCAGCGCCACCAAACAGATGGTCCTGCACCCGGAAGTGCCTTTGCTGGTTTTTCACGTCTCTTAGTAGGGGTTTAGTCTTTTAGTTCTTTAGGCTTTTAGGGCTTTAGTCTTTTAGTCCTTTAGGCTTTTAGTTCTTTAGGCTGTTAGGTGGACAGTACGCTACTGCGATTCTAAAAGCCTAAAGAACTACCACACCTAAAGTACTACCGCACTACCTCAGCTTCCTCATCCCGTTCCACCCGCAGGTTGTCGATGATGAAGTTCTGGCGTGATGGCGTGTTCTTGCCCATGTAGTAGCTCAGCAGGTCGTCGATATTGGTGTTGTCGGCCATGACGACGGGCTCGAGGCGGATGCCTTCCCCGATGAAATCCTTGAATTCGTTCGGCGAGATTTCTCCCAGTCCCTTGAATCGCGTGATCTCGGCCTTGCCCCTCAGTTTCTTGATGGCGTCCTGTTTCTCCTCCTCGCTGTAGCAGTAGTAGGTCTTCTGCTTATCGCGCACCCGGAAGAGCGGCGTTTCCAGGATGTAGAGGTGGCCCTTTTCGACCATGTCCGGGAAGAACTGGAGGAAGAAGGTGAGCAGCAGCAGGCGGATGTGCATGCCGTCCACGTCGGCGTCGGTGGCGATCACTACCCGGTTGTAGCGGATCTCATCCACGTCGTCCTCGATGTTCAGGGCGTGCTGGAGGAGGTTGAACTCCTCGTTCTCGTAGACGACCTTCTTCGTCAGTCCGAAGCAGTTCAGGGGTTTACCGCGGAGGGAGAAGACGGCCTGCGTCTGCACGTCCCGGGCCACGGTGATGGATCCGCTGGCCGAGTCTCCCTCGGTGATGAAGATGGTGGTAGCGAGGCGGGTTTCTTCGTCCTTATTCTTGGCGTTGTCGCTGAAGTGGACGCGGCAGTCGCGCAGCTTCTTGTTGTGGAGGTTGGCCTTCTTGGCCCGCTGGTTGGCCAGCTTCTTGATGCCGGCGATCTCCTTGCGCTCCCGCTCCGATTGCTTGATGCGCTTCTCGAGCGCCTGGGCGATGGTGGGGTTCTTGTGGAGGAAGTTGTCCAGCTTCTCCATCAGGAAGTTCTTCAGGAAGGTCTGGACGGTCGGCCCTTTGGGGCCCATGTCGGTGCTGCCGAGCTTGGTTTTGGTCTGGGACTCAAAGACGGGTTCCTCTACCTTGATGGCGATGGCGGCGATCACGCTGGCCAGGATGTCCTTGCGGTCGTAGGTCTTGTTGTAGTGCTTCTGCAGGGTCTCCACCAGGGCCTGGCGGAAGGCAATCAGGTGGGTTCCGCCCTGGGTGGTATGCTGGCCGTTGACGAAGCTGAAGTAGTTCTCTCCGTAGGCATTGCCGTGGGTGAGGGCCACCTCGATGTCGTGGTCCTTGAGGTGGATGATGTCGTAGCGCAGCTGCTCCACGTTGGTCTTGCGCTCGAGCAGGTCGCGCAGGCCATTGCGGGAGACCAGGGTCTTGCCGTTGAAGTTGATCTTCAGTCCGGCGTTCAGGTAGGCGTAGTTCCACAGCTGGTTCTCGACGAAATCGTTGCGGAAGCGGTACTTCTTGAAAATCGAGCTGTCGGGGACGAAACTCACGAAGGTACCATTCTCTTCCTTGGTGGCCACGGGCTTGTGCTCCTTGACCAGTTCGCCGCGGGAGAAGTCGGCCTGCTTGAGCTTGCCATCGCGGACGGCGTAGACCCGGAAGTCGTCCGACAGGGCGTTCGTGGCCTTCAGACCGACGCCATTGAGGCCCACCGCTTTCTTGAAGGCCTTGCTGTCGTACTTGCCGCCGGTGTTGATCTTGGAAACCACGTCGACCACCTTGCCCAGGGGGATGCCCCGGCCATAGTCGCGGATGCTCACGGTCCCGTCCTCGATGGTCACATCGATCTGCCGGCCGTGGCCCATCACGTATTCGTCGATGGAGTTGTCGATGACCTCTTTGAGCAGGATATAGATGCCGTCGTCGGGGCTGGCACCATCGCCCAGCTTGCCGATGTACATACCGGGCCGCATGCGGATGTGCTCCTTCCAGTCGAGTGAGCGAATGTTGTCCTCCGTATAGGTCGTTTCTGCCATGTTATCCTGCTGTTCTTAGCGCGCAAACATACGAAATCTCCGGAACTTTATCAAACAATTTGTTTGCCACAATTCGTGGCGGCTTGCCTCGTTCATGGCACCCGCTGTCCGAGCCCCCGCCCCCGCTTCCCACCGTCCGTAACAAACATCTCACGCCCCGGCCGGCTTCTACCGGAGATGCTCATCCAACTAATGCCCCGGTAACCGATTATGCCCCAAAACCTGCCCCACTTTCGCTGGTGGTACCTCCTGCTTCTGCTGCCCGTATTTCTTTACCTAGGCGCCCGCTGGTACGTGGGTCACCGTATTGAACAGGCCATTTCCCAGGCCAATTCGGAGGGCAACACCCTAGCCGTGGGTGATTATGAATACGGGCTGTTCCCCCTCCACCTCCAGGCAAGTGGCGTAACCTTCCATCAGCAACGGGAAACATTCCGCGCCACCGGCAGCCTGAGCGAGCTTTACCTGGGGGGAGTCCGCCTTTTCAGCCTGTTCGGATCCGACCCCATCGAAGTAGAACGTATCCATGTGCGGGGCCTGGATGGTGCATTTCACCGGACGGATGCGGGCGGGGCGGCGGACAGCTCATCCTTCGCCCTGGAAGTATCGGAGGTTGAGCTGGACAGCATCTTTCTTACCCTTGCGGACGAAACCTCCGGCCGGCGGGCAGTGCTGAGCGACCTTACACTTTCGCTACAGGCCTTTCAACTGCCTTTCCAGCCCACCGAACTGCGGGCCCTGCAGCTTGCGGCCGATTCTGTGGCCTACCACGACGATTCCACGGATACCCACCTGGTGGCCGGGGGCATTGGGTACGGGTCCAGCAGAGAGTCCGTGCGGGTGGCCCAACTGGATTTCCGACGGGGCGACAGCACTAAAGTAAGAGCCGATGACCTCGTCTTCAGCGGCATAAATTCCGAGGACATCGACGGTGTCTTTACCGTGGATACCCTTTCCGTGGCCCGTCTGGGCGGCGTAGCGCGGGTGCCGGGGAACTCAGGACAGCAGAGCCAAGCTTCCGGCGGTGGGCCAGCCCTGCGTATTGCCAGGCTGCTGCTTCCCCGGGTCGACCTGGCGGTAGGCGGGCGGTTTGGCTCCCTGTCCTACGCCGGAGCCCTCACCGCGGACGCCCTCTCGTACCGCGACAGCTTCACCGTCCAACGGGTGGGCCTCGAAGGCGATTCCCTCCACTACGCCAATGGCCAAGGCACAACCGTTCACCTCAGCAAACTGCAACTGGCGCAGCAAGAACTGACGATCCCGCTGAACGCCGACCGGCTGGGGATTACGGAGCTGTCCATGGAGGCATTCTCCCTGCAAACCGCTGGGCAAACCGTAACGGGAAAGCGGTTGGCGTACGGGAGCTCTTCCGCGGAATTGAACGCGGCCGACCTGAAATTCCGCAGCAACCGGATCAGCGGGACGACCGACGAACTGCTGGTCACGGGTATCGACCGTAGGGAACTGCTCCAGGGCGGCACCTCAACCCTTGAACGCGCGCTGATCCACGGTGCCTGGGTGTCGATTGGCACCGCCGACGGGGGCCGCTATGTGGTTGCCGCCCCGGAGGTGACGGTCGACGATATCAAGGTAGGCGACCAGTTTGTCCTCCAGCGGGTACAGGTAGCCAACGCCCAGGTGGAGCGCTACGCTTCTAATGGTCACCGCAACATGATTGGCCGGGGGATATACGTGGACCAACGCGACATTACGGCACCCATCAGGCCATCCCGGTTCGGGGGCAGCAAGGTGCGGATGGCCGAACTGCGCATCATCAGCGAGGAGCTACCCCTGGACTATGTGTTCGTCAAAATGGCCTACGACAGTCGGGCGGGCACCCTTACCCTGGACAGCATGCAGCGGCACAACCGGATCGCCTCGCCGGAGATGTTCCGCCGGGAAATATCCAAATCGTGGCTGGAATTCGGCTTCGACGGTTTGCGGCTGAGTGGCATCCGCCACGATGCCCTGGTGAGCGGAGAGATGATTTACGTCGATTCCCTCTACGCCAAGGACTTCCGCTTGCGGGTGGTGGAGGACCTGTCGCTCGACCTGCCCGGCAACAATGATCGCCCCATGCCCATTGAAGCCCTTCGCCGGATCGGTCCGCGGATCGTGCTTAATGGCGCCCGCTTCTCTTCCACGGACATCGCCTACGGGATCGTGGACTCCCTGCTGGATCCGAAGACTATTCACTTCAACAACGGGACGGTACTGCTCCACCACCTTGACACCCAGGAAAGTGAGACGGACTCGGTGCGGGTATCCATCGACGCGACCTTTGAGAAATCCACCCCCCTCCACGCTGAATTTCACCTTTCCCGCGATTCCGTGGCCCGCGGCTACGCCGCCCGGGGCGAGCTGGGCCAGTACGACCTCAGCCAGATTAACCCGCTGATGCGGATCGCGGCGGACGCCATTATCGAGCAGGGGATCATCGAAAAGCTCACCTACTACAGTCGGATGGATGGCGATACCATTTCCGGTGACATGACCCTGCTGTACCGCGACCTTAACCTGAAGGTGGTGGGCAGCGGCGCCTGGATCAAGAACCTGCTTTCTGGGGTGGTGGTCAAGAACGACAACAGCCGGGGGGAGGACTTCCGTCCGGGACGGATCTTCCACGTACACACCCGCGACAAGAGCTTCTTCAACTCCTACTGGAAGGGACTCGTGAGTGGCATGAAATCATCGGCCATGTCGGACATTGCCCTGCCTGACGAGCTCGACTAGGCCACTTCGTCGGGATCGGGTACGAGTTCCTTTTTCCGGACCGGTTTCTTGCGGTGGGTGATCTTGCGCGTACTGATGTCGCCGTTCCGGCTCAGCAGAATGGCAATGGGCCGGGTTTCCGGGAACTGGGCGCAGATGATGATGATGGCCACGGTGATCGGTACGCTGAGCAGCATGCCCACGATGCCCCACAGCATGGACCAGAGAATCAGCGTCAGCACGACCACCAGCGGACTGATGTTCAGGCTACTGCCCATAAGGCGGGGCTCGATGATGTTGCCCACCAGGATCTGAATGGCCGTCACTCCGAACACGACAATCAGGAATGGGCTCAGGGTGTCAAACTGCACCAGGGCAAGCAGGGCCGGCAGGGCCGTGGCGGTGATGGACCCGATGGTGGGCACGAAATTGAACAGAAAAATGAGAAAGGCCCAGAACAGTCCGTAGTCGAGTCCGATGACCGTGAAGACCACGAAACTCAGGACGGCGGTGGCAATACTCGTCAGGGTCTTCACGCCCAGGTAAGTGCGCATGGCGGTGTTGATCTCGGCCAGCACGCGGGTAAAGCGGGTGCTGTGGCGCATGTCGAGTCCAAGGGCCCGCAGTTTCTTCGGGAAACTGTTCTGCTCCACCAGAAAAAACAGCACGTACAACAGCACCAGGGCAACGCCCTTGGCCGCGCTGGTGACGCCGGCCAGGACGAGGGCGAAGTTGCCCAGGATCTCTTGTCCGATCTCCAGATCGCTTACCGAGGGCGGGGGTCGGTCGATGCCTACACGTTCGTAGGCGTTGGCGATCTGGGCCTCGATCTTGGGGAGGTAGACCCCGCTTTCAAGGATGAAGCCGTTCACCGTATTGACGATCATGTCGGAAATGGCGTAGAGAGCCAGTCCGATGAACACCAGCGACATACCCAGGGTCACGGCGTTCGGCAGTCGGGTACCGACGAAGGGGAGGTGGCGGAACTGGTTGTTGAGGGCATTCACGAGGTACCACAGCACCAGGGCCACGAAGATGGGTACCAGGTAGCTTTTGCCCACCACGATCAGGGTTAGGACGAGACCAATGCTGAGCAGCCAGGCGGCAACGCGGATTGCGGACATGTGGGTTGGTGGACTTATCTGCTGGGGTAACGACGAAAGTAGGCCGATTGTGTTGTTAAACCGAGGTCGCATTCCCGCAGTTACTCTTCACAGTCGGTGAGATTTCGCTATTTTCGCCGGCCGGCTCATTTAGAGCCATTACCCAAAACCAGAACACATTCATGAGCGGATCCAAAATAACCATCTCCAACGGCAAACTGAACGTCCCCAACGATCCCATCCTTCCCTTCATTGAAGGCGACGGCATCGGCCCCGACATCTGGGCGGCAGCCAGCCGCGTCCTCGAAGCAGCAGTCGAGAAAGCCTACAACGGCGAACGCAGCATCACCTGGAAAGAAGTACTGGCCGGCCAGAAGGCCATGGACCAGACCGGTGAGTGGCTGCCCCAGGCCACCCTCGACGCCATCGAGGAGTACCTCGTGTCCATCAAGGGCCCCCTCACCACCCCCGTGGGTGGCGGTATCCGCTCGCTGAACGTAGCCCTGCGCCAGAAGCTTGACCTCTACGCCTGTGTACGCCCCGTGCAGTACTTCACCG
The DNA here is from genome assembly GCF_002631205.1 of Neolewinella marina. GTDB lineage: Bacteria > Bacteroidota > Bacteroidia > Chitinophagales > Saprospiraceae > Neolewinella > Neolewinella marina. The sequence goes on along the minus strand of NZ_PDLO01000007.1, from coordinate 1,113 downwards.
GCGTCCCCAGCCCGGTCAAGAATCCCCAAGACGTCGACATGATCATCTTCCGGGAGAATACCGAAGACATCTACGCCGGCATCGAATTCGCCGAAGGCACCGAGGAGAACAAGAAGTTCCTCACCTGGCTCAAGGAAACCTACCCCGACCGCTACGCCAAGGTGCGCTTCCCCGACACGGCCGGCATCGGCATCAAGCCCGTCAGCCAGGAAGGCACCCGCCGCCTCGTCAAGGCCGCCATCCAGTACGCAATCGACAACGGCAAGGACAGCGTGACCCTGGTCCACAAGGGCAACATCATGAAGTACACCGAGGGCAGCTTCCGCGACTGGGGCTACGAGACCGCGGCCAAGGACTTCGGCGCCAAGCCCCTCGACGGCGGCCCCTGGCACGTACTCACCACCGATGACGGCAAGGAGATCATCATCAAGGACGTGATCGCCGACGCCATGCTGCAGCAGATCATCCTGCGCCCCAAGGAGTACAGCGTGATCGCCACCCTGAACCTGAACGGCGACTACATCTCCGACGCCCTGGCCGCCCAGGTAGGTGGTATCGGCATCGCCCCCGGCGCCAACATCAACTACACCACCGGTATCTCCATCTTCGAAGCCACCCACGGCACGGCGCCCAAGTACGCCGGCCAGGATAAGGTGAACCCCAGCTCGGTCATCCTCTCCGGAGAAATGATGTTCCGCTACATGGGCTGGTCGGAAGCCGCTGACCTCATCATCAAGGGAATCGAAGGTGCCATCTCCAAGAAGCGGGTAACCTACGACTTCGAACGGCAGATGGACGGCGCTACCCTGCTGAAGTGCAGCGAGTTCGGTGACGAGATCATCGCCAATATGTAAGATGTGAATCTGAGCTGATTTTTAGATTCATTGGGGTCATCGTCTTTGGGCGGTGGCCCTTTTTTTTCTGGTTACTGGTTGCTGGTTAAGGGCCCGGTGGACGGTATATCCTACTGGCTTGTAGGGAGTTCGATGGTTATTGGGTTGCTGGTTGCTGGTTGGGGGGCCCGGTGTACGGCTGGTCCTTCTTGCTTTTAGGGGGGGCGGTGGTTATTGGGTTGCTGGTTGCTGGTTGGGGGACCGGTGGACGGTAATTCCT
>NZ_PDLO01000006.1 GCF_002631205.1 Neolewinella marina | reverse complement strand
GTAATAATTTACCATTTACAAAGGACGACGTACCATGTACCATTTGCGGGGCAGCTCGCTTCGCTCGTCCAGGCCGGCATGTCATCAGATGTTGACCGACGTAGGAGGCCATCATCTGATGTCTCAGCCGGCTCGCAAATCTCCAACGTCTGATTTAAACGAGTCTCTATGGTATCGCCGCCGCGGTGGATCACACCTTTTTGGCTGCCGCAGGTTTCAGCCTGCTGCAATCGCCCATGCCGGCACGTCATAGCCGGCCTTTCCCGGCGATGACGTACCTTCCAATCAATCACATACGCATGTCAGAATTCACCTATCGCCCCACTGCCGCGCTACGGGCCATTCTGTTGGAAATGGCCATCATCGCCTTCTTTACCTGGATCGTATGGAGCGATGGGGACACCTATTTCCTGCTGATTTTTCCCGGGTTTGCCCTCCTGTTAATGGCCGTTCGTTTCGGCTACCTGATCAATAATTCCCTTGTTCTGGAAGGCGGCGCCCTTACGCTGCATCGCCGCACTGGTCCGGATCGACGGGTAGAGCTTTCGGACATTAGACGGTACCGGATCGGGGAATTCCGGGGACAAGCCGCGCACCGGTACCGGCAAATGGTCGTCTTCCACGACGGAGGTAAACTGACCATCAACGTCTCGGACCTGTACGACGAAGCCGGCTTCATCCGCGCGCTCGAAGGCAGACTCGACGGCAAGGCCACCGCTTTGGTAGATCCCTCCGATGAATCCCCCTCCTTCCTGGAGCGGGTAGCCAACCGGATAACCGGCTAGTTGGGTCTTTCGGATCGGTCCGCCAGGCCGTAGCTTTACCCAATGTTCGACCTGAGCCGGATCCTCCGCCCCCTGCCCGAACCCTTGGCGGCCTACCGTACCCCCAAGGGGGTCTACAACCTGCTGCCCCGGGTAGAGGAGCCGGCCAACTACGTGGAGCATTACCAGCGCGACGCTGAGACGTTCGACTACTTCGCGCCACCGCCCGATCCGGCCACCCTCCACGAGATCGAGCGACTCCACCAGGAAATTCTCCACCAGCTGCCCACCTCCGCCCGGGTGGTACTGGACGTAGGCTGCGGCAACGGATGGGTTGCCCGCGAGCTGCTGGGGCGGAAAGACGCCGTAGTAAGTTTCGACCTGGCCCTGAAGAATGCCACCGAAGCCCTGCGCCTCTACCCCGCCGAAAACCACTTCGCCGTGGCGGGCGATGCCTTTGACCTCCCCTTCCGCGACAACTCCATCGACGCCGTCATCTCCTCCGAGGTTATGGAGCACGTACCCGAAGTGCCCCCTTACCTGGCCAACCTCATCCGGGTGGTGAAGCCGGGGGGCACCATCGTCATCTCTACCCCCTACAACGAGACGATACAGTACTCCCTCTGTATTCACTGCAACCGCCCTACCCCCCTGCACGCCCACCTGCACAGCTTCAACGAGCGGTTGGTTGCCAGCCTCATGGAGCCCCACGCCCACGTGCGCTACCGCACGGTCAAGCTGTCGAACAAGGCGCTGCTGTATCTCCGGGCCCACCACCTGCTGCAGCACCTCCCCTTCCGGGCCTGGCGTTGGGTCGACCGGCTGGCGAACCGCATCATCGACAAGCCCGCCCGGCTGGTGATCGTGATCGAGAAGTCCGCAGACGCCTGATATCGTCGGTTGTGGGGCCGCCGAGCCACCCGCGACTACAGCATCCAGTAGTAGGCCCCGAACAGGACCAGCAGGTAGCCCGCGTACCACCGCAGGTCGGCGTAGGACTGCCACGCGGTTCCGGTACGGAAGCGCAGGTACAGCACCAGGCACAGTTCGTGAAAGTAGCTGGCGATCACCGTAGCCCAGATGATGCCCTGCAACCCGAAGCGGGGAGCCAGGGCCAGCGAGAGGACCACGTTGACGACCAGCTCCGCCAGTCCCCACAGGTAGATGCTACGGGTTTGCTTGAGGGCGGTCAGGACGGTCATGGCAAAGACGAGCCGGCAGCCCACCACCAGCAGGTAGGTACGGAAGATGGGCAGGCTGTCCGCAAACACGGGAGTGAAAACCAGCGTCCACCACCAGTGGGCGGTAAGCATCATCAACAGGCTCAGGGCGAAGACGTAGTGAAACAACTGCCGCGACTGTCGCCGCAGCAGGTCCAGCCCCGCAGGCGTATCGCGGCCGATAAGCGGGATGGCCACTACCGTCATCCCGCTGATGAGCGCCGCCAGCAGGGGGAGTTCGCGCACCCCGTAGCGGAAAATAGCGAACACCTCCTCGTCTCCCCCCGACCAGTAGTTGACGATCCAGGGATCCACGGCCGTCACCAGGGCGGCTACCGAAGCATAGGCAACCAGGGGCCGGCTCTGCCGCAGCCACTCGGTCATTTGGGCCGGGTAGGACTCTTCGACGGGCCCAGGAGATGAAAACCACGCCCACAGCATCAGTCCGAGGGCCTTGGCACCCGCGAATCCCGCCAACCAGCGCATGGCATACAGCATGTCGTGCCCGAGGTAGAGCGGCAAAAGAAGGGAAAGCAACAGGCCCAGAGCGTTGGCCACCGAATAGACCGTCAGCCAGCCCACCCGCCCCGCCAGCAACAGGGCCTGCTCGAAGCAAAAGCCCGGCCAGCGACTGAACAACAGCAGGAAAAAAAATGGCCAGCCGAGGGGCTCCCCGTCCAGCTGCAGTAACCGGAAGAGGGGCCCGTGAAAGGCCGCCGCCGCCAACAGCAAGCCGGCCGAGAACAGGGCCGTAGTGCCCACCGCCCGACGGGCAAAGCGGGTCGCGCGCGCGCCGGCGAGGTCGCCCATCCGTACCAGGAATCCCTGCAGCAGGCCGGTGGTCCAGCCGAAGCCGAGCACGTAGCCCAGGAAGAGCAGGGTCTCCCACTGCCCGATGACACTGCGCGGCACGCCCAGGCGGGGCAGCAGCAGGGCGATGAGGATGTACGCCCCCTGCCGGGCGGCCTGGTTGAACTGCCCGGCCCTGACCTGTAGGTTAGAGGTCAACCGTATGGTGGGTGAATTCCATGCCGTAGGCCTTCATCTCTTCCAGTACGGGTTCGTAGACCTCCCGCATGGTGGGAATGTGCACCCCGGTAGCGTGGATCTGACCCTGGCTCATCAGGCGGACGAAGATGCCGAGGGGCAGGCCCACGAGCCGCGCCATGGCGGTGTCCTGGGCATTTTCTCCCTTCATCACCAGGTTGGATACGTCGCGCTTCTCTTTCCCGTCGAGGCGGTAGTCGATCTGGTGTTGCATGACGATGAGGTCCTTGTCGTCGGGCTGCAGCTGCCACTTGTCGAGCAACAGGTTCTCCAGGATGAGGGCCGGGGTGGCCCCCTTCAGCTTGATGCGTTTCTTGCGGAAGAGTCCGAGCCAGGTGAGGCGCTTCATTACTTCTCCCTTGGGTTCCAGCTTCAGCATACCGGCGATGCGGTCCTTGACCGATCCGGGGCCGCTGGGCGCCAGGGCCTCCATGAGTTCGTGGTAGGTGATGTTCTCGCTGTCGAGAATGGGGAAGTCACCGTCGGTCATACCGATGCGGACCAGGGCGTTCCAGGCCGCACAGAATCCGGGGTAGCGCAGGGTGCCGCGCAGGATGGTGGGAATATCCTCCAGCCCGTACTGCTGGCGGTAGAGGAGGCTGTCGCGGTTGGCGTAGGCCTCGAACTTGCCGATGCCTTCCACCTCCACGTCCCAGGTATTGCCGAAGAGGCGGTAGTAGGGCAGGTACTTCAGTTTGCCTTCCTCGAGGTACTGGGCGGTGCCCTGTCCGGCGAGGACGACGTTGCGCGGGTTCCAGGTGAATTTGTAGCCCCAGGGGTTGTCGTTGCTTTCGGGGGAGATGAGTCCGCCGGTGAAGGAACGGAAGGCGGTCACTTCTCCGCCCGCGGCGCGGATGGCGTTGATCCGCTGCATGGCTGTCATGTGGTCGATGCCGGGGTCGAGCCCCATTTCTCCCATGAATATGAGTTCCCGGTTGCGGGCTTCGTCGCCGAGACGGTACAACTCCTGGCTTACGTAGCTGGCGGTGACCAGGTGCTTCTTCAGGCGGATGCAGTCCTGGGCCACTTCGATGTGCAGGTGGGCGGGCAGGAGGGAAACCACGATGTCCGAGCGACCGATCAGTTCCCGGCGGTCGTTGGTCTTGGTGACGTCGAGCCAGGCCGTGGTGCCCCGGGGGTGGTTGTTGACTTTCGCGGCGGCGGCGGCGGGGTCAGCGTCGGCTACGGTGATGTTCCAGCCGAGGGCTTCGCTGTTGTCCAGGGCGTATTTGATGAGTGCACTGGAGGAGCGGCCGGCACCGATGATCAGGATTCTGGAGGACATTTGGTAAAGGTAGGTTAGTACGGCAGTACGGCAATACGGGAGTACAATAGTACGGCAGTGCGGTGGTACGGTAGTATGGCAGTACAGCAGTACGATAGTATGGCAGTACAATAGTACGGCAGACTTGCAGTACGGAAGTGCAACAGTACGGCAGACTTCCAGTAGGGCAGTACAACGGTACGTTACAGTACGGCACAGTAGCTCAGGACGGTACTCCCCTTCCCCGATTTTACTGCCTCGGCGGATACATGGCAGGTATGCTGCTTGCCTGCACAGACGAGTGAGTGATGTACCCCTGCAAGCAGGCGGTAATGGGGGTGGTAATCCAAACAACCTCCTTATTCACGTCTCACGCAGAACGTAAACGTAGGTATACGCATATAATCGTAAGCATACGGATAAAATACGCATAATGCTTACGCGACAGACGATATTGCGAGAAAGCGTTTACGATGGGCAATTCCAAATTCCGCCACTGGTTGGCATACCAGCGGGCGTTTGCTTTAACCAATTCACTCTACCGGTTGACGATGACCTTCCCGAAGGCCGAGCGGTTCCGGCTTACGGATCAGTTGCAGCGTAGTTCGCGGTCGGTATGTGCCAATCTCGGCGAGGCCTACGGGAGGCGCAATTACCCCAGGCACTACCGCGCCAAGGTACACGACTGCATCGCCGAAAACTACGAAACCCAGGTGTGGCTGGACATTGCCCTGGCGCAAGGCTACCTCACCCAGGACCATTATGAGCAGTATATCCGGGCCGCGGAGGGGGTGGGCAAACTGCTGTCCTACATGCTGAACCACCAGGAGCAGTTCATCCCAAAAGGGATCACCCGGCCTGACAAGCAAACCGGGTGATCCCCATAGTACTGCGATAATGCAGTATCGTTCTACTGTGTACGACCCTACTTCCTAGGATTCCACGGCTTCTTCCTCCAGGATGTTACCGTCGACGAGCACGCGGCTGCAGTGTTCGCAGGCCATGAGGCGCTTCCGCTGGCTGATTTCGAGTTGCTGCTGGGGCGGGATGGCGTTGAAGCATCCACCGCAGGCGTTCCGCTCGATGGTTACTACGGCGAGTCCGTTGCGGTAGTTGGAGCGGGTCTTGTCGTAGGCGCGCAGCAGGCGGTCTTCGATGATCTTGCGCTGCTTGTCGGAGGCCCGGCGGAGTTTCTTCTCCTCCTTTTCGGTCTTGGCGATGATGCTCTTCAGTTCTTCCTGCTTCACTTCCAGCAGTTTGAGCTTGGCGTCACGGCGCTCCTTGGTGGCATCCAGGGTGGCCATGCGTCCTTCCAGGTCTTCGCTGGCGGTCTTGGCTTTCTTCTGGCTGAGTTGGATTTCCAGCCGCTGCATTTCGGTCTCCTTCATCAGGGCCTCGTACTCGCGGTTGTTCTTCACGTTGTTCATCTGCTCCTCGTAGCGGCTGATGAGCATGTCGGACTCATTCATGTTCGCTTCGTGGCGGGAGATCTCGGTCTTGAGCTCGTCGACCAGGCCTTCGGTACGGCTGATCCGGGTTTCGAGGCCGGCGATCTCGTCTTCCAGGTCGCTCACCTCCATGGGGAGCTCTCCCTTGAGGATCTCGATTTCGTCGATCTGGGAGTCAATGAGTTGCAGGCGATACAGTTCGCGCATTTTTTCTTCGACCGTCAGTTCGGTGGGGGCAGCAGCAGCCATGCAGGAGTAGCTTTAAAGATGTTATAGGGTGCCTTATCCGACGTAATAGCGCACCGGATTGGTGTTCCGCTCCGTGGAAAGGACCGCAAAGGTAGTGAATTCTTTAGTTAACAACTCTGCAAGTAATTGAGTTGTAAACTGTTCGCTTTCGTAGTGGCCCACGTCGCAGATGACGATTTCGCCTTCCGCGTCAAAGAACTCGTGGTACTTGTAGTCGGCCGTCACAAATGCCTGAGCGCCCGCCGCCTTGGCGTCCGCCAGCAGGAAGCCCCCCGCTCCGCCGGCCACGGCTACGGTCTCGATTTTTTGTCCCGTCAGGGGGGTATGCCGCACCACCGGAGCGTGCAGCCGTTGCCGCAGCAGGGCCAGAAAGTCGGCTTCCGCCAGGGGCAGGGGCAGTCGGCCGACCATGCCCGACCCCACGGTACCTTCTTCGTTCTTGGCCCGCAGCAGCCGCAGTTCGCTCAGCCCGAGCCGTTCGGCGATCCGCTCGTTGACGCCCTGGTAGCGTACGTTGTCCAGGTTGGTGTGGATGGCGTAGATCGCGATGTCCCGCCGGATGGCCTCGATCACCGTCCGTTCCACGTAGTTGGCCCCGTTCAGGCGCTTGAGACCACGGAATACGATGGGATGATGGGCCACTACCACATTGCACCCGCGCGCCGCCGCCTCCTGGATGATTTCCTCGGTGCAGTCCAGGCTGGTGAGCACGCCCGTGACTTCAGTCCGCGGGTCACCCACGATGAGGCCGGCGTTGTCGTAGCTCTCCTGCAGGTGTCCGGGCGCGATGCCCTCCAGGTAATCGGTTACTTCCTTGATGGTAGCCATGCAGCGGTGGTTTTTCCTTGCGCCGGGGCGCGGGTGCAAGGTAAACTACCGAATGCTTTCCAACAGGGAGGTGGTGGAGTGCCCGGCCACAAAGGGTAGCACTTCCACCCTGCCGCCCCAGCTGCGGACCTCGGGGGCTCCGACAATAGTTTCTTCGGTATAGTCGCCCCCTTTGACGAGCACGTCGGGGCGCAGGGCTTTGATGAGCTCCAGGGGGGTGTCTTCCTCGAAGGCGATCACGCCATCGACGAAGGCCAGGCTGGCCAGCAGTTGCATCCGTGCTTCCAGCGGCATCACGGGGCGGCTGTCACCCTTGAGCCGTTTGACGCTCGCGTCGCTGTTCACCCCCACGATGAGGCGGCGCCCCAGTCCGGCCGCCTGGGCCAGGTAAGTGAGGTGGCCGGGGTGGACCAGGTCGAAGACGCCATTGGTAAAGACGGTCCGGTGACTGTAGCAACGCCAGCCACAGCGGCGGCGGCTGAGTTCGGGGAGGGGGAGGATCTTGTCGTAGACCAGTTCGAGTGGGGTCATGGCGAATATTCGCTGGAGAATTGCGGTGTGCAGGTCAAGCTACAAGGATTTGTGATCCAAACAACCCAACGATCCAACAAATCGTAAATCAGCTTCCCAACATGTCCGCCTAACTGCCTAATTAACACCTGCCTTAGCTCCTTACGCCGGCACGGTAGCGCGCCCAGGCATTGTAAATCAGCCGGAAGGGCATAACCGCCGATGCCATGATCGCCCAGACCCCGAAGAAGCGGTATTCGGCCTGCATGTAGCTGTTGATCGTATCGGCCGTTTCCGGATTCAGGTGGCCGAATAGTACGTCGGGGCCCCGTTCATCAAAATAGATGACGAAGCCGTTGAAGGCCTGCACCATGTAGAAGATCAGGGGGATGAGCATCAAGGCCACGCCCGCCTGGACGATCAGCCGGTCGCGCAACCAACTCACGTGCAGCAGGAAGAGGTAGCGGGTGAGGGTGATGGCCACCACCACGTACAGAAAGTTCGGTACGAAGAAGGGGAAGGCCGGCACCGTACTGTAGATGGGTAGCAGTACGAGGCCGGCCAGCACGAATGCGAAGGCCCACCAGGCGAGTTCGAAAACCGCCGTAGCGCTGCGCTTACTGCTTACCAAAATGGTCGCGGATCTTTTCGAAGAGCTCTACCCCGATGTTGTCCTGGGCCTCCTCGGTAGCGGCTCCGATGTGGGGAGTGGCGCTCACGCGGGGGTGCTCCAGCAAGTCGCGGCGGGGGTTGGGCTCACCAACGAAGACATCGAGTCCGGCACCGGCCACCTTGCCGCTGTTCAGGGCTTCCAGCAGGGCATCCTCGTTGATGACGCCGCCGCGGCTGGTGTTGGCGATGATGACGCCGTCCTTCATGCGGGCGATCTCCTCGGCCCCGATGAGGTCGCCGCCGGGTACGTTGACGGTGATGTAGTCGGCCTGGCTGATGGCCTCGTCGAGGGTTACCATGTCGAAGTCAAAATCGACGCTGCGGCCATCGGCGAAGTCCAGCTTGACCGTCTCCTTGGTTTTGTAGGGGTCCACGGGCAGCACCTTCATGCCCAGTCCGAGGGCGATGCGGCCGATGGCGATACCGATGCGGCCGAAACCGATCACCGCCAGGGTACGTCCGCGCAGTTGCTGGCCGCCGGCGTAGGCCTTTTTGAGCTTGTTGAAGTCGCCGTCGGCGCTGGTCAGCTCCCGGTTCGAGCGGTGCAGGAAGCGGCTGAGGGCGAAAAAGTGGCCAAAGACCAGTTCCGCGACGGCCTGGCTGGAGGCGGCGGGGGTATTGTAGGTGGGGATGCCCTTGCTCTCGGCGTACTCGTGGTCGATGTTGTCGATGCCAACGCCGCCGCGCAGGATGGCCTTCAGGTTGGGGCTGGCGTCGATCAGGTCTTTGCGCACCTTGGTGGCGCTGCGGACGATGATCGCGTCGTAGTCGTTGAGGCGGGTCATCAGTTCTGCCTGGGGGATCTTGGTCGTATCGACCGCGAAGCCGGCTTCTTCCAGGAGTTGCTTACCGTTGTCGGCAATGCCATCGTTTGCTAAGATGCGAATCATAGTGCAGAGATTTTGCGCAAAGATAGAAGGATTGGGTTGGCGGGTTACCGGCCCGGGGGGTCTTTGCGGTGCTGCCTCGCGGGGATTTCCGTCTTCCAGCTTACCCTCTTCTCCCGGTGAACTCTACCCGACCAAAGGGAAGTAAAATAAGTTGACCGCTAGCCAACGCCAGGTTTCAAAAACCCGGCGCACCCCCGCTCCATCCCCTATCTTTACAAAATGGTCATCGACATCGTCTGCCTCATCTTCCTGGCTTACGGCTTCTGGGTAGGGTACAGCCGGGGGATTATTTCCACGGTCCTGAGCCTGGTCAGCTACGTCTTTGGCGTACTGGCGGCCATGAAGTTCGGTCCCATCGCGGCGGAGATGATCTTCGAGGCCTTCCCGGCCGTGACGAGCGCGGGTGCCTTCATTCTGGGGGTGGTCCTGCTGTTCTTTCTGACGCTGGTGCTGTTCCGGATCCTGGCGCGCGGGCTGACCGGCGTACTCGAGTCGGTCAACATCAACTTCATCAACCAGATCCTGGGGGGACTGCTCTCCGGACTCTTCTTCACCTTCATCTTCTCCGGACTGGTGTACTTCGGAGACCGCAGCCACATCATCACTGATGAGGTACGGGCCGACAGCATTACCTATCCTGTACTGGCGCAACTACCGGACCTGGTCATTGAGAACGCGAAGGCCATCTTCCCCATTTTTTACGATTTCTACGAGCAAGCCGTGGACGCCATGGACCGGTTGCGGGACGGGGTGGATCAGTCGGAGCGGGACAGTATTTTTGATTTGGAGGAGGGTTTGTAGTACGGTAGTACAGCAGTACCGTAGTCACACAGTATAGCAGTGTTAGTAGTATGACGCTCAGCAGTGTATTGCCCTGATAGCTGGCTACTGCCTGCTCTTGGCAAGCGTATAGAGATATACAGGGATAGGTGGTATTCCGTCCACGGTCTTCGAGCGAGTATCTGTTGCCCCGGCACTTTTTCCTGAGGACACTACTGGTTTTTGCCCTATTATACAAGGAATATTTACTCTACAGCTCTATTCGCCGATGGGTACCGCCGTTCTACTGTACTGTACTACTGCCGTTCTACTGTACTATTCAGATTCATCATCTTCCAAACCAGTTCCTTCAACAACTCGCTCTCCCCCTTCCCCGCCAGGTTACTGTCTACCCCTTTGCTCTTCAGGTCGTATTCCCGTAGCAGGGCGAAGACGGTGTACATCCCCTTGAGGTCGTAGTTCCTTGCGGTGCGTTCGTAGTCGGCCAGGAAGAAGTCGAAGCGCAAACCGAGGGCCTTCATGATCTCCTGCCGGCTTTCGCGTTTGTGTTGCAGTTCCTTGAGCAGAAAGACCTTGCTGAAGTAGTTGTACAGACTCCCCGTCACCATCGGCAGCGGAGCAGCTTTGGGGTTGCCACGGAAGTACTGCAGGATCCGGGCGGCTTTCATTTGGTCGTGGTGACCGATCGCGCGCTGGAGCTCGAAGACGTTGTAGTCCTTGCTTACGCCAACCTGGTCCTCGACGATCTGGGTAGTTACTTCGGTCCCCTTGGGGAGGTTGAGGAGGAGCTTGTCCAGCTCATTGGTGATCTTGCCCAGACTGGTACCCAGGAACTCCGCCAGCAGGTTGCTCGCCTCGGGCTCGATCTTGTACTTGCGGTCGCGGAGGTAGCCCGTGATCCAGGCCGGCACCTTGTTTTCGTACAGCCCCTTGGACTCGAAGACCACCCCGTTCTTCTTGATGTTCTTGGTGACCACCAGGTTCCCGTTCAGCTTCTTGTGCTTGTGGCTGATGACGAGCACGGTGGTGGGTGCGGGGTTCTCGGCGTACCTGGCCAGCTCCTTGATGTCGCGCATGTCCTGGGCTTCCCGCAGCAGGATCAGCTGGCGCTCGGCCATCATCGGGAAACGGCGGGCGGCGTCCACCACTTGCAGGTGATCGGTGTCCTTGCCGTAGAGGATGGTCTGGTTAAAGGCCCTTTCGTGCTCCTGCAGGGCGTGGGCCTCGATGGCCTCCTCCAGTTGGTCAATAAAGTAGGGCTCCTCCCCGTGTAGCAGGTACACCGGGGAGAAGTCCTTAGCCTTTATCGATTTTAACAGCGCACTGAAATCCATCGGCGCGAAGGTAACGGCCGCCGACGGAAATCACTGCCGCACGGGATCAGTTCCGATCCGCCTTGATCACCATCTGGGCATCGTTGACCGTGCCCTCCAGGGTGATTTCGTCTCCGTCAAGGTCGGCCGTGAACTGCTTGCCGTTGATGTGGACTTCCTGTCCCTCATTCTTGACCTCATACCTGGAAGTCTCGGTTTCGGTTGAGCCATCCACGAAAACGTAGGATTGCTTTAGCTCCCCACTCGTTGGACCGTCCTTCTTGAAGTCCATCTCAAGGGTTGAAATGGAGTAATCCATTTGTTCATACCCGTCGTGGGTGAAGGAGGTAACGTTCCAGTCTCCCTGCAACTTGTTGTTGAGTTCAACGCTTGGGTCGGAGGCGGCAGGATCCCCTCCTGGTGCGCAACCGATGGAAAAGATGCTGCAAAAAAGCAGGACGTAGCCAATACGGCAGAAGGCAATCATAAGTGTGAGGTATGCGCAAGAGCGCGGTTAGAGTAATGCAGTAAAAATATGCATTGCCATTAATCCTAGATATGGGTAGGAAGAAAAAATTATCCGGTCATTCCATACTTTTTATCCTGAGCGCCAGTGGACTACGGAGCTAATCGGCGACGAAATACGCTGTAGACTATAAGTCCAGACGCGCCGGACATTCATACCACAACATACTTGTTATTGCACTTCTGACACCAGCATTATATATTCAGTGACTAACGGACAAAACCGGGTTAACATATCCCTGCCCCGGTGTTTCGCACGGCCCTTCTGCTGCCTTTGGCACCCGCGCGCCGCCGCCCTGCAAACCGAGCGCAGGCCGGCTAAGACATCAGATGATGCCCTCCTGCGCCAGTCAACATCTGATGACGCTCCGGCTCCCTACCCCAGTGCCTCCAGAATCACCCCGCAAGCCCACTCAATCTCCTCCTCGGAGATGGTGAGGGGTGGCGCGATGCGCAGGCTGCGCTCGTTGAAGAGGAACCAGTCGGTGACCAGCCCGCGCTCCAGGCAGCCGGCGATGGTCCACTGGATCTCGCTGAAATCGGCCAGTTCCACGGCCATCCAGAGTCCGGCCGAGCGGACGTCGCGGATGCGGGGGTGCACCAGCCGGCGACGGAAGAGGGCTTCCTTTTCCTTTACCGAGGCAATGAGTTCGGGCCGTTCCACCAGGGTGCGCAGGGTCGCCAGTCCGGCCGCACAGCTCACGGGGTGGCCGCCGAAAGTGGTGATGTGCCCCAGGACGGGATTGGCGGTGAGCGTCTGCATCACCTCCCGCCGCGCCACGAAGGCGCCCAGGGGCATGCCCCCGCCGAAGCCCTTGGCGAGCAGCAGGATGTCGGGCACCACGCCGTATTGCTCGAAAGCAAACAGGGTGCCGGTACGGCCCATGCCGGCCTGGATTTCGTCGAGGATGAGCAGGGCACCGGTCTCGTCGCAGCGCCGGCGCACGGCCTGCAGCCACTCCGGACGGGGGGTGCGCAGTCCCCACTCCGCCTGCACCGTTTCCAGGATTACGGCGGCGGTGTGCTCGGTGATGCGGTCCAGCCCCGCGTCGTCATTGAATTCCAGGTGGGTAATCCCCGGCAGCAGGGGGTGAAAGGCCTGGGTGAAGTCCTTCGGCCACATCAGGCTCGCCGCCCCCTGGGTGCTGCCGTGGTAGGCGTGGGTGGCGGCCACGAATTCCGCCCGGCCGGTGTAGCGCTTGGCCAGCTTCATGGCCCCCTCGGTGGCTTCGGTGCCGGAGTTGGTGAAGTAGACGTTGTCGAGTTCCGGCGGCAACTGGGCGCAGAGCAGGGTGGCCAGCTCGACCTGGGGACTCAGGATGAACTCCCCGTACACCAGCGTATGCATGTAGGTGGCCGCCTGCCGCTGTACGGCCTCCACCACGGCGGGGTGGTTGTGGCCCAGGGCGCTCACGCCGATACCGGCGATGAGGTCGAGGTAGCGTTTACCGGCGGTATCGATGAGGTAGACCCCCTCCCCGCCCGCGATTTCCAGGGCCATGGGCGCCGGACTGGTCTGGGCGATGTGTTTCAGAAAGTTGGCACGCATCCGGCAAAAGTACGCTGACCGGCTACATCCGCTGCAGGTCCGACACCAGCTTGCCCAGCTCCCGGGCGGTCAGGTCGGTCCTGGCAGCAGCCAGGGTGGTCCGCTCGCCCTCGCTGATCACCACCACCAGGTCCTTGATTTTTTCGCGGGCGTAGCGCACCGTCAGCGTCACCCGCTCCCCCTCCGGCGTGCGCACTTCGGCCCAGCGCTCGAAATCCTTGTAGCGTTCCAGGACGTAGAGCAGGTTGACCACGCTGTCCTCCGGCTCCGGGAAATCGTCGTTGTTGTAGGTGACGAAGCGGACCGTGCCTACCTCACCCAGTAGCTGGAACGCCACCCGTTCGGCGGGGTCGTCGGTGGTCGTGGCGGCAACGTCGCTGGCCAGGCCCACGAGCCAGCCGGGTACTTTCACCGCCACGTTCTCCTCGCCCCGGCGGTGCACCTTGATGAAGTCCTTGATGACGGCCTCTTGCGCGACGACGAGGGCGGCGGAACAACAGCAGAGGCAAAGTAAAAGCAGGCGTAACATGGCGGGGGATTTTGGTTGACGAAGATGTTATTCGAGGGCTTTTTGCAGTTGGCCAAGCTTGCTCAGGTCGATTTCCCCCACGAAACTCAGCATGGCGAAGCCGTCGGTGGCCCCCACCAGCAGGAACAGTTCGCGGATGGTGGCGCCCTCGTCCTGGATGAAGGCTTCCACGTTCTGCCCATCCTGGGTGCGCACCTTGAACAGCAGTTCGTAGGCATCGGTCCGGATGCGGTCCTTGGCCTGGCGGTAGAAGGTCAGGGGGGTGGTTTCCGTGTGCAGTACGCGGACGGCCTGCAGGTCCTTCACCACTTCGAGCACGGCGGCGATCTCCTTTTCGTCCATCCCGTCGAGGTCAAACTGAGCATCCTCGAGGAGGGCAAACATCTTGCCGCTTACGTACACGGCCGTGAAGCGCTCGTCATCCACGTACTCACCGAAGTAGCTGGAAATGGCGTCAGCGGCAGCCTTTTTTTGCGCGGACGCGGGTGCCAGGAAAAGCAGCAAGAGCAGGGCAATCAGGTATTTCATGGTAGCATTCGTTGGTGCAGCCGGGGGCTGGGAGGTTATTTAATGGAGGATCTGGTCTGCCTTCCGGAGTTCGCGCAGGGTGATGGCGGTTCCCCGGGTCATGTGTTGGGAGGTGGTGTTCAGGACGGTCCGCAGGAAGCGCATGGCCTCCTCCTCGTCCTTGATCTCGTGGCGGCTCCAGTCAACGGCGGGCGCGCGCTCCGCCACGGGGAAGTCGCTGAGCGGCGGGGCGTACATCCGGTGTACTCCGCGGACCACCAGCAGGAGCAGCAGGGCGGCCGCGAGGGCCAGGAGTACCCGGGGGAGCCGGCGGCGGCGGCGCCGGGCCGGGGGGGCGGTGATGCGGGCTTCCCTTTCCCAGTACCCGAACAGCGGGGCGTAGGGCTTCAGCTCCTCCGCCACGGGATCGGCGGTTCGGAAGTAGTCCTTCAGGGCGGCTTCTTCCGCCAGGGTGGTTTCCCCGGCGAAGTAGCGTTCGACCAGGGCGGTAGCGCGTTCGTGGTTCATCGTTCGACAATTTTTTCCTGCAGCAGCCACTGCCGCAGCTGGCGGCGGCCGCGGTGCAGGTACACCTTCACTTGTTCGGTACTCAGTCCGGTGGCCTCGGCGATCTCGCGGTAGCTCATCCCTTCGATCTCCCGCAGTTGCAGCACACTGCGCTGCTCGGGCGAGAGCCGGGCCATCTGCCGGTGGATCAGGTCGAGGGTATCCCGGGTTTCCAGCAGTCGCAGGGGGGTGAGGCCGTGGTAGTCGGCCGGCGCGGCCGCCCTTTCGTAGCCCGTGCGAGCCTTGCGCGACCGCAGCCGGTCGATGGCCCGGTTGTGGGTCATGCGCATAAGCCAGGCGGGTGGGTTTTCGAGTTGCACGATCTCCTCCTTGCGTTGCCAGCCGCTGATGAGTACTTCCTGGACTACGTCCTCGGCCTCGCTGCCGTCGCCCGTCATACGCACGGCCAGCCGGTAGAGGCGGTCGCGAACGGATTCGACAAGGGAAGAGAAGCTTTGCACGCCGGTACGTTTGTCAGGTACACGGAGCAACCTAGGGGCTTTGTTACAGGGGGAGTGGTTTTTTTCGACGAATTCCCTGGGCTCGACGGACATCGGATGTCGATCCACCCGCCGCGCCCCCTGAGGACATCGGATGTTGTTTTCACGCACCAGGCGTCGATAAGCCCCAAATTGCTGGCCTTCTTGTCCTGGAAAGACCCGCGAAAGCCAGTAAAACCGTCGAAAACCTCCTTTCCGGCCCGCTGAGGACATCGGATGTTGTTTTCACGCACCAAGCGTCGAAAAGCCTTGTTTTACCGGCCTTTCTGCCCGGCAAAGCCCCGCGAAAACCAGTAAAACCGTCAGAATTCCCCTTTCACGCCCGCTGAGGACATCGGATGTTGGTTTAACCCTGCTACACCTCAGCCCCCAGCCACACCTCGCACCCTTCCGTACAATTCTTGCAGATGTCGATCTCGGCACGGCCGGTCAGGAGCTTGCGGCGGAAATCGTCGTAGGCGCCGCCGTTCCACACCTCGGCCAGGGGTTCGGTCTTGACGTCACCGAGGCGGTGGGTAACGTCCTTGTCGAAGCAGCAGGGCGCCACCAGCCCGTCCCAGGTGATGACGCAGCTGTGCCACAGTTTCCAGCAGTGGTTCTGGAGCTTGTTCTTCAGGCCGTAGGTGCCGTCCGACTTCTTGTAGTAACGGGCGTACTGCTCCTGCTCGGGCATGAGGGGGTTGCCGTTTTCGTAGTCGTAGAGCTGGGCGGATTTGAACTTCACCTCGTCGATGCCGATCTCCTCGGCCAGGCGGACCACCTCGCCCATCTGGTGCTCATTGGGCTTCACGACCAGGAACTGGAAGATGAGGTGGGGGGTGGCCGACTTCAGCTCCCGCTTCCAGCGCACGACGTTGCGGGCGCCCTGTAGGACGGTCTCGAGCTTGCCCGATTTGCGGTATTGCTCGTATACCTCCTGGGTGGTCCCGTCGACGCTGATGATGAGGCGGTCCAGGCCGCTTTCAATGGTGCGGCGGGCGTTGGCGTCGTTGAGGAAGTGGCCATTGGTGGAGGTGATGGTGTACACCCCGCGGTCGGTGGCCTCGCGCACCATATCCAGGAAGTCGGGATTGATGTAAGGCTCCCCCTGGAAGTAGAAGATGAGGTAGAGCAGCCGGTCGGCAATGTCATCGAGGGTGCGGCGGAAGAAGTCGGCCCGCAGGTTGCCGGTCGGACGGGTAAACTGCCGCAGCCCACTCGGGCACTCCGGACAGCGGAGGTTGCAGGCCGTGGTCGGCTCGAAGGAAACGGTGAAGGGCTTGCCCCACACCACCGGCCGTTGCAGCCAGCGAGTGGCGTAGTAGCTGGCGATGACCCGGGTGGCGTTGATTACCCGACGTGGCGTGAGCTTCCGCAGAAAATTGAGGGTATCGCGGGGGTACAACTTCGCCATGCGCCAAAGATAAGAGCTTGTTTGGGCTTTGGCCTTCTGACCGAAAATGGGGCTCTTTGGTGCTGACCGAGGCGCCGGAAGTGGATCGTAGCACCGCGAAGCGCGGGGCAGGGGCCCTGCGCTGAAGCCGAAGCCACTTCCGGGAACGAAGGGCAGTAGCAAAGAGACCGTTTGCAGGGCGAATGTTAAAGTCCAAACGAGCTCTAAAAAAGGAACCCGCCGGCGGTGCCGACCGGTAACCCAAAAAGACTGTGTAATCAACTAAGCGCTTGCTACAGCAGCCAACGGTAGGTCATTTTTACCAGGAAATTGTTCCGCACGTCCTGGAGGTCATGCAGATACGCCGAGGCGGTGATAATCAGGACCTCGGAATGTGGCCGTGCGTAGCGAAGGGCTCTTCCGAGGGTCCAGATAGTCGCAGACCGCACCCTCGGAGGTCTTGCAGACACTCCGAGGTGCTGATCATCAGGACCTCGGAATGTGGCCGAGCGCAGCGAAGGACTCTTCCGAGTGTCCGGCTCGCAGAGCCCCCGCGCCCTCAGTGGTAGGCCAAAAACTCGGGCCACAGGCCCGAACGCTGCCCTGCCCATGGTACTGCGAGAATGGAAAATCTATCCTCGCCCGGCCCTGGCAGGGACGGCTGCAAAATAGCGAGGTCAATTCCCAGGAATGGGCCTCGCGGTCATAGTGCGTGAGCCAACCGAATCGGGCCTGGAGACCCTCCACCCGGGGTGGGCCGAGCGCAGTGAAGGGCTCTCCCGAGTATCCAGTTAGAAGCAGACCGCACCCTCGGAAGTCTTGCAGACACTCCAAGGTGCTGATAATCAGGACCTCGGAATGTGGCCGAGCGTAGCGAAGGACTCTTCCGAGGGTCCGGCTCGCAGAGACCGCGCCTTCCGTGGTAGACCAAAAACTCGGGCCGCAGGCCCTCGACCTAAGCACGAGTGCCCCCCAAAAGGAACATCCCCCCCCTCCGGCCGTTTCGCTTCACGAGCTACCCGCATTGCTATGTCACGACGCAACCCGGCACCCGCGCCCGCGCCCGAAAAGAAGAGTTCCTCCACCCTGAAAAAGGTGGTTTACGTCATCATCCTGCTGATCGCGCTTTCCTTGATCCTGCAGGCTTTGGGATTGGGGGTAGTCGACCACCGCGAAGAGAATACCCTCATCGAGCAGCCGCACGTGGAGTAGGGCTAGAACCAGCCGCCCATGAGGCCCTCGCGCCAGGGCCAGGGGATGGAGAGCAGGATGATCGCCAGGCCGATGCCGTAGAAGAGGGCTATGGTTTTCCAGCCCTTGTTGAGCTCCGCCTGCCGCTTGGCGCGGCTGTAACCGATGGTGATGAGGATGACCGCGATGATCATGCCCGCGAAGTGTTCCACGGTATAGAAGCGGATCTGGGGGTCGGCCATCACGTTGCCCTCAAAGCGGACGTAGGGGCTCAGCCACAGGTAAAGGACCAGGCCGAGCAGCAACTGCACGTGGACGGAAATGAGCCCGAGGAGCGCCAGCTTGTCCTTGCCGGGATAGACGGTGCCGCCGCTGCGTCGCGACAGGGCCCGCCCGATGGCGGCGACCAGCAGGACGAGGACGATCCAGCGCAGGCCGGAATGAGCGTGTTGAACGGCGGTGTAGAGTACTCCCATGGTTATTGGCTATGGGGCGCAAGATAGTCCGCCCCGGCTTATTCCTCCTGTCCGAGGAGGTAGGCGTAATCTTCCATCCCGTGGACGTGCTTGAAGATGATGCGCACGATGGCGATGACGGGGATGGCCACGATGGCGCCGACCGCTCCCCACATGACGGTGAAACCGATGACGGCCACGATGGTGGTGAGGGGGTTGATGTCGACTTCGTCGCCCACGATCAGGGGAGTGAGAACGTAGCTCTCCAGGGTTTGCGCCAAGGCAATGGTCCCCAGTACGCCCAGAATCATATTGCCCCCGCCGCCGCTGGCGATTGCTATGGCCACCGCGATGAACCCGCCGATGATGTTGCCCAGGTAGGGAATGATGCTCAGGATGGCCACCAGGAAGGCGATCACGATGGCGTAATCAAGGCCTACGAGAGAGAAGCCGATCCCGTAGAGTACCGACAGGATCAGGATGAGGATGAGGCGTCCCTTGAGGTAATGCTGGGCTACGTTAGCAGCTTCGTTCATGGCTTGGTGGGCCTCACCCCGGTGCTCGTCGGGAGTACGCCGCAAAACGAACTCCCGTAAACGCTCCTTCTGGCTCAGGAAGAGCACGACGTAGACGAACATGAGCAGGAAATCCCCGACCACGCTCAGGGTCTGGGAAAGGGCCCCGGTGATGGTGCCGCTCTGGATGGGCAGTCCCTGGAGCAGACCGCCGCTGCCGCCCCCGGCCTGTCCGCCCGTCGTAGCGGTGCTGTCGGCGGGTGGGGTCGTGGAGGAAGATGGGGCACTTTGGTCGGATCCGCCGTCGCCTCCCGGCAGCATGGGGATCTTCTCCTGCACCCTCTCCACCTGCTCGGTGAGGCGCTGCTCGATTTGCGGCCAGTTCTCGGAGAAGCGGGCGGCCTGCTTGCCTACCGCGAAGAAGATGCCGGCAAAGAACAGCAGGAGGAGGAAGGTGGCCCCGGCAATGGCGAAACCGGGCTTCCACCCCCAGCTGCGCAGCTTGTTGTCGACGGGGTCGAGCAGGATCGCCAGCAGCCCCGCGATGGTCAGTAGGATGAGCAGCGACTTGCCGTAATACAGAATGGCTACCACGCCCAGCAGCGCGAACAGCCGAAGCACGAAATTCACCAACTTGGGGGACACCTGCATGGAATACGTTTAAGTTTTCCCCTTTGATAGGTCGAAGGCGGGGCCTCTGTTCACTCCGGCGTACTTTTGCGGTCCACCCAACTCCCCCGCCGTGGTTTCCCAACAGACCTTTCGCCTTTCCGCCCGCCCCCGCGGTTTCCACGTCGTCACCCGCGAGATCATGGAGCAGCTCCCCGACCTCCCCCAGACCGGCCTGCTGCACCTCTTCATCCAGCACACCTCGGCCGCCATCACCGTGAACGAGGCGGCGGACCCGGACGTGCTCACCGACTTTGAGTCCATCTTCAACCAGCTCGTACCCGAAAACCTCCCCTTCCTGGTCCACACCCTCGAGGGGCCGGACGACATGCCCGCCCACATCAAGGCGGCCATGATCGGCCACAGCATCATGCTGCCCATCTCCGAAGGCCGGCTGGCCCTGGGCACCTGGCAGGGCATCTACCTCTGTGAATTCCGCAACCGCGCCTCAGCGCGCTGTATCGTAGCTACGGTCTACGGTTGACCGCCACGCGAGGTAGCCGTACACGGCCATGATGACGTACAGGACCATCAGCAATGCGAACAGCAGGGCACCGGAGCGGAGGTAGATGTAGACGTAAGCCGCGTCAATGACGATAAAGTAAATCCAGTTCTCCAGTCGCCGTCCGATCAGCAGAAAGGTAGCGATCACGCTGAAGGTGGTG
Organism: Neolewinella marina; assembly: GCF_002631205.1. Classification (GTDB taxonomy): domain Bacteria; phylum Bacteroidota; class Bacteroidia; order Chitinophagales; family Saprospiraceae; genus Neolewinella; species Neolewinella marina. The sequence goes on along the minus strand of NZ_PDLO01000006.1, from coordinate 218,892 downwards.
GTGACCGCGTCCAGGTAGGTTTGAGTGGCCGTAGTCAGTGAGCCCACCGTATAACCCAGCAGCAGCCCGGTGGCCAGCCCGCCGCCGAGGGTCAGGGCGTGCTCGAGGATGGACATCCGTTGAATATCCGTTTCAGGGGGCGCCGGTTCCACGGCCAGACCGTCCAGCATTTCGTTTTCGGGGCGGGTACCGCGGGTGCGTTGCCACCGGAAAAGCCCCACGCCGGCCATCACCAGGTAGAACGCCTGCAGCAGGGCATCGGAGACCAGCTGGTACACCACGAACGACTGATACCCCCACAGCGCCGCGCTGAGGGCGGCAAAGAACCAGCACCAGTTGCTGTCGCGGGCCGCCAGGTAGACGTAGGCCAGGGCGGCAGCCGTGGCGATCCACTCCACGGTGTCGGTAGCGTAGACTTGGGCGAGCAGTTCTTCCATGGCGGGCGCCTAGAGCGCCACGTGCATCAGGTCGGCAAAGCGCTGGACGCGGTGGTCGATCTGCTCACGGTCCAGGGTCTGCATGCGGCGGGTACCGAAGTCCTCCACCACGAAGCTGGCCATGGCCGAGCCGTAGATGACGGCCCGCTTCAGGTTCTCGAAGCTCAGGTCGTCGGTGGCGGCCAGGTAGCCCATCAGTCCACCGGCGAAGGTGTCGCCGGCACCGGTGGGGTCCACTACGGTGGGCAGCAGCAGGGCGGGGGCGGAGAAAAGGTTGTCCTCGCTGAAGAGCAGGGCGCCGTGTTCGCCCTTCTTGATGATGAGGATCTTGGGACCCATCTCCACGATCTTGGCGGCGGCCTTCAGCAGGCTGAGCTCGCCGCTGAGTTGGCGGGCCTCCTCGTCGTTGACGATGAGTACGTCGATGCGCCGCAGTACGGCCTTGAGGTCTTCCAGGGCGTGGTCCATCCAGAAGTTCATGGTATCGAGGGCTATGAGCTTGGGCTGCCCCTCGAGCTGGTCGAGAACGCTGGACTGTACGGCGGGCGTCAGGTTACCGAGCATGATGTAGTCGGTCTTCCGGTAGCTGGCGGGCAGCTTCGGGGCGAAGTCGGCCAGGACGTTGAGCTGGGTATCGAGGGTATCGCGGCCCATCATATCGTCGTGGTAGCGGCCGGCCCAGTAGAACGACTTGCCGTCGGGGATCACCTCCACCCCTTCCAGGTCGGCACCGCGGCGCTCGAGGTCGGCCAGGAAGTCGTCATTGAAGTCGCCCCCGATGACGGACACCAGTTGAACGGGTTCCACGAAGTGGGTGGCGGCCATGGCGATGTAGGTGCAACTGCCCGCCTCGATCATTTTTACTTCTCCGTAGGGGGTGTAAACGTCATCGTAGGCAAGGGTTCCGACTGCGAGCAGACTCATATTTTTAATTTTAGGCCCGCAAAGATTGCAAAATAAACCCGGACCACGTAAATTTGCGTCCGCTTAAGCGTCCTGCCTCAGTAGCTCAGTTGGTTAGAGCGGCGGACTGTTAATCCGTAGGTCAAAGGTTCGAGCCCTTTCTGAGGCGCCTAGCATACAAACCCCGTTTCCTTGGTTGGAGGCGGGGTTTTGTGTTTTTGGTGGGCTGTGACAGACATCGGATGTTGTCCTCATGACTTTTTGTCAGACATCGGATGTTGATTGGGCGAAAACAGCGCGAAATCGAGCTTTACCGATGTTGTTTCGGCCAAACATCAAGGAAATACTAGCCTGACAAAATTTCAGACATCCGATGTCTGCCATTTTAGCAGGCGGACAACATCCGATGTCTGACAACTCGACAGCTCCTCTACTTCACCTTCCCCTCCCGCAGCTTGTCCAGGTACTGGCGGACCCCGTGGTGACTGATGGTGCGGCCCTCAAAGAAGCTTACGGTCTGCCGGCGCTCGGGAGGACTGGCCTGGAGGCTGGACAGGATGTTCTGCAGGTGCATTTTCATGTGTCCCTGCTGAATGCCGGTAGTGACCAGGCTGCGCAGGGCGGCAAAGTTCTGGGCGAGGCCAGTGGCTGCTGCGATGCACATCAACTCCTCGGCGTCGGGGCGTTCCAGCAGGTTCAGGGAGAGGTCGGCCAGGGGGTGAAGGCGGGTGAGCCCTCCTACGGTGCCCAGGGCCAGGGGAAGGGTTAGCTCAAAGTGGAACACCTTGTCGGTTACCCGGCAGCGGCTCAGGGAGGCATACTGCCCCCCCGCAGCGGCAAAGGCGTGGGCGGCGGCCTCGACGGCCCGGAAGTCGTTGCCGGTAGCAAGCACCACGGCATCGATGCCGTTCATGATGCCCTTGTTGTGGGTGACGGCCCGATAGGGGTCCTCACGGGCAATGGCGACGGCCATTTCAAAGCGGCGGACGAAGTCGGCCGCGTCCACCCCCGAGCCGGGGATGTTCATGTCTTCGATGGGGCAGCTCACCCAGGCCTTCACCGCGCAGTTCGGGGTGTGGTTGCTCAGGATGGCCATGATGATCTCCAGCTCCCGCTCGTCGTCGGAGAGGGCCGCGCTTTCCTCCGCCCAGCGCTCCAGTTCGGCGGCGTAGGTTTCCAGGACGGTGTTGATGAAGTTCGCGCCCATACTGTCGCCGGTACCGAAACTGACCAGCAACTGGTAACACTGGGGATCTACCTGGGGGAAGTGCTTCCACTGCATGCGGCGTACGCCCCCACCCCGCTTCTCCATGCGGGCGGTGATGTCGGCCGTGGCTTCCTGCAGGCGGTCTTCCACCTCCCGGAACAGGGCGGCCCGGCGCTCCGGACGGCCGCTCCAGCGAAAGTGCAGCTGACCGAGCTTCTCCGAGGCGATCACCTCGGCGTGGAATCCTCCGCGGGTGGACCAGTACTTCGCCGAGCTGCTGGCCGCGGCGACCACGCTGCTCTCCTCGATGACCATGGGCACGGCGTAGGTTTTGCCGTTGATGATGAAGTTGGGGGCCACGCCGAAGGGCAGGGGGAAGTTGGCTACCGTATTCTCGCTGAAGTTGTCGAGGACCTCCTGGAGATCCGGGCTGCCGGCTTCGAAGAAGGCGAAATCATCCTCCCCGTATTCCGGCAGAAAATGCTCCAGAAGCCACTGGCGCCGCTGCGCCTTATCGAATTTACTGAATCCGCTGATGCGGTGAGGATCGCGTACTTGCTCGGCCACAGGGGAAGGGTGTAAGATTTAAGGCCGGGGGCGAAGATAGGCCTTGGCCAACTCTAAACCACGCAACTGGGTAGCAACGTAGCGCTGAAGGGTGAGGTAATCCTCCCGGGCGTGGCGCAAAAAGGCCGAGGCCTGTCCGTAGATCGCCGGCAGGGCGGAAAGCTCCGTCAGGTAATATCCGTCCAGGAAATCACTCACCCCACCACTCACGATGACGTTCGCGCAGCGCACCTTGTCGCCCTCTTCTACGACCAGCCGGTTGATCTGCCGCACCATTTCCTCCGCGGAATGGCCTACCTGGGTCAAGCCCCCGTAGGCGGTGCGGGCCAGGGCATCGGAGCGGAAGAGTTCCAGTTTACTGAAGTTGGTACCGCCGTTAGCGGCCGTGTCCAGGGCCAGGATCGGCAGCTGCAACAGGGCGCGCAGACTGGCGGGGCCCATCCCCTGCCCCACTTCCTTGACGATGAGGGGAAGCGTCGGCAACTCGCGGAGCAGTTCGCGGATCGTCTCCAGGGGAGACACCGTAAACCGGTCGCCCTCGGGCTGCAGCCACTCCTGGAAGGGGTTGACGTGCACGATGAGGCCGTCGAGCTGCAGGGCGTCGATGAGCTGGGTAACCAGCCCCGCCTCACCCCGCTCCAGCAAATGCTGCACCTGGGCCGCGCCCAGGTTGGCGAAAATGGGCACTTCGGATCCGGCCAGGGGGCGGACGTTAAAATCCTCGAACCGCTGGTCCTCGTAGAGCAGGCTCCGGCAACTGCCCAGGCCCATCCCGATGCCGAATTCGCCGGCCGCCCGGGCCAGGTTGTGGTTGATGGTGAGGGCCTTTTCCGTGCCGCCGGTCATGCTGCTTACCCACAGCGGGGCCCGCAGGCGCTTGCCGCCCCACGTTACCGGGGGCAGACTGCCCGGTGCCGGGTGGGCCGCCAGCAAAGGCTCATAGTCGAACCGCTGATCCAGGGTAGCGCGATCCGTCTGCGACTGAAAGGCCAACTCAATGTGATCCTCCTTGCGCCCGGGCGCGGTAGGGTCATTGGCCGCCGCGGGGGGAAAGGGGAAGGAAGAGGGTTCGGACATAGTACTGCCAACGTCGAAGGAAAAAGAATGGTTTAAGCAAAAAAAGGGAGCACCTGACGGTGCTCCCTGAAAAAACGGTCTTTCCAAAAAGCAAACACTTGACAAAATCTTGTGCCCTGGTGGGCGGCGGTAAGGCATTTCCCGAATTTATCGGGCCTGAGTAAACCGATACCGCGCTAAATATCTTTGGGTTCTAGAACTTAATCTTTTCGTTACCGTCGGTCAATGAAGAAATCATCCGTTGTCGTTTTCGTCATCCTCATTTTGTGCCTGGTGGCTTTGTCGCTCCTGATCTCTCAGGTGCTTTCCGCTTCCCGGGAAGACACAACCGGGTTCGAAGATAATGTCAATTATACGGAACTGCCAAAATCCTACCCGATAGATTCAACCGACCTCCGCACGGAGACGGTGGGAAGCCGGGAATCCGGCCTGCAACAGGAGCAGCAATTCCGCGACCTCGTACCCGCAACGGCCAACGACACCATGGAAACCGCGGCCGGAGACTCAACGGGCCGCTTCCTGGTCATCGCCGGTACCTTCCGACAGGAGATCAACGCCCGCACCCGGGTTCGTGACTTGGTCCAGGCCGGCTTCGCCGAAACCGCCCTCCGGATTTTCGACCGCGGCACTTACGCCGTGGCGCTGGTCGACCGGACCGACACCTACACCGAAGCCCGGGAACTGGCCGGGCGCGTTCGCTCGGCCGGTTTTGAAGCCGACGTCTACCGCAAACGGTAATGCCTAGCCTTGGTAGGCCAGCATGCCGCCCTCCAGGTTGCGTACGTTCTTGAAACCCGATTGCCGCAGCAATTCCTGGGCCATGGCCGAGCGCTTGCCGCTGCGGCAGTACACGATAATCTCCTGGTCGCGGTAGGGGGTCAGTTTATCCATCGACATGCTCAGTTGTCCGAGCGGGACGTGGATGCCGCCGACGTTGAATTCCGCCCGCTCGTAGTCCTCGCGGACATCAAGCAGTACGTAGTCGTCCTTGCCTTCCTTTTCCCGTTTTTTGAGTTCGTCGACGGTTGCTTCCATGTTGCTAAACTGTTTCTCAACCCAACAAGGAAAAAAGCAAATAGGTTAGTGCCTGACAATCTTTTGACGCCCGGCGCGGTCCCCGACGCGGTATTCAAGCAGGTAAATCCCGCGGGGCAAGTCGCTCAGGTCCAGGCGATCAACCCCCTGCCCCGCCTTAACCGTACGCCCGGCCAGATCCAGCAGCCGGACGTGCAGCTCCGCCAGCGAAAGGGAAGGCGACAGCCGGAATGACAGGGTGCCGCTGGTCGGGTTAGGGAACACTTCCAGTGGCAGGTCCGCCTCCGTATCATCGGTGGCCGTGGGCATCACCTCCGCTCCGGAAAGCAGGGGCCGGATCATGATGGCGCCGCCGGTCGATCCGCTCAGGGACTGCCAGCCGCTGCCGGCATCGAAGAACTGTACGTCTGCAACGGGATTGTTCCGGTCGAAACCCACCGGCAGGGAACGGCTGGCCGTAGCCTGCCGCCACCCGACGAAGAAATCACCCGCGGGAAGGTCCAGGGGTTCCGGCAGGGCGTAGCTGGTGAAGGCCTGTAGGGAATCGGTGTAGAAGTCCTCGGCGTAGAGCACGGGCTCGCTGGCGCTGTAGAGCAGCTCACCGGGCTGCCCGTCCTCCCCGGCGCCGTACACCACGAGGTTAAGGGGTTGGTCGCCCACCCCGCCGAGTCCGCGCGGCAGCCGGATGCGAATCCCCACCAGCTGGTCGGGCACGAAGGCCGTATAGCGTTGGACGATCACGTTGCCGGACTGCCCCTCAATGGCCACCTCCGCGGTGCCGTCGTCGTAGGCGAAGTAGTCGTCCAACACGGTCACCTGGGTCGCGGTGTTGTTGGCGGCAATGAAGGGAGAGAAGCCAGGGTCCTCGGTGGCCACCGTGAGCGAGTAGGTCGTCTCCAGCCGGTAGTCCTGCTCGGGGTCAAGGTCGAAAAGGAAGCTGCGGATCGCCTGGTAGGTGGGCAGCTGGTCGAAGGTGGCGCCCCGGATCTCCAGGCTGAGGGGGGCAATGCCGTTGTCCTGGCCAAAGTACGATGAGGGGAATAGCCCCGCTCCGGATATAAAGGTGGGAACGGCCCGGTGCCTCACCTCGTAGGTCGAACGGGTAACCGGGGTAACGTCGGCGCGGTGGTTCCAGAGTTTCAGGAAGATGCTGTCCACCAACAACGCCTGGCCGGCGGCCTGGAGGTGGCGCACGGGCAGACTGGTATAGGGGGCCACCAGCCGGAAAGGCTCCTCGCTGAGGGCCAGGTCCTGGGTGACCAGCGAAGTGGACTGGTCGCTCAGCTTCACGTAGTCGAGGTTCCAGTTGTCGACCGCCCCCTGCTCGGTGCTCAGGTTCACGAAGCGGAACTGGAAGCCATCGTAGAGGTATTCATTGGGTACCGGGACCACTACGCCCGTAAAGGCACTCACCTCGGTGTTGGAGGTGGTAGTGGGCAGGCCTTCCCGGGCGAATACGGTATTCCAGTTGCCCTGGGCAGAGAGGAACTGTACCAGGAAGCTGTCCTGCACCTCCGGACGATTGCCGAGGCCCCGGGGCTGAAGGTAGAACGACAGCACGCTGCCGGTCCGGCCGGACAGCTGAATGGGCACCGAGGTCAGGTAGTCGCGGGGTACGCCACGCCGGCCGCTGCCGGTACCGGCGTAGGGCCGTCCGTCCAGGTCGATGGCGTCGAAGGTGGCCACCCCCAGCGAGGGCGGGTTCACCCCGTAGCTGCGGTTGACGAGCACGTCCTCGTCCTGCCAGAGGGACGTGGCGGGCCGCACGCCCGCGTAAGAGAAGTCGTCGAAGAAGGGCAGGGCTACCGCCGGCCGGTCGATGGTGAAGGTGGCCCGGTAAGTATCGCAGAGGCCGAGGTCGTTGCAGACGGTGACGCAAACGGCGTCCGTCCCCCCGTAGCGGCCGGCCTCATAGGTGAAGTCGTTGTCCTGGCCGAGGGTACCGGTAAACGACAGCCGCTGGCCCCGGCCGGCGTAGTCGTCCGCGCAGCCCGCGATCGTCCGGCAGAAGGCACCCCCGGGCAGGAGGGAATCGGCCGGGATGCGGATGGCGGTGGTGGATTCCGGGGCCACCAGGCGGTTGCCGAGCTCTACGGTGCGGGGCGCGCGCTGCACAAGCACCACCAGCTGGGTGGTGTCGGAGCATACCCCACGGGGTGAACAGACCGTAAGTCCAAGGGTATCCAGCCCCTGAACCACCCCCGGCAGGGCCGTATACACCACGGTATCCGACCGGAGCAATACGGTCCCGAAGTTCAAGTCATCGCAGCCGATGCAGCGGTAGTCGGTCAGGTCACTGCCCAGTCCGGCCGTATCCAGGTCAATGCGGACCGAGCGGTCGCCACCGGAAATGATCCGTTCCACGCCGGGCAGCTCGGGGTCGCCACACACCACCAGCCCTGACGCCGCCACTCCGGGCCGCCCGTCAAAGAGCTGGGCGTGCTCCGCCAGGGGTACGATGCGCTGGGCGGCCAGGGGGCTCAGCAGGAGGACAAACAGGGGGAACAGGTAATGCTTCATGTCTCTTCTTTGGCCCCTACCGCGGAGGTGAAGGGTGGATGGTTGATCGACGGTGCCCGCTTAGGGGCATTCTTCCGGCAGATCGTCGCTGAGGAATACATCGACCCGGCTGCCGGCTTCCACGGTGGTGCCCGCCGGCGGGTCGGTGCGTACGATCCAGGCTTCGTTCCGGTCGGCTACGTCACCGACGATGCGGCCCACGAGCAGCTGGCTGCCGGTGATGGCGAACTCCCCGGTACCGAAGGTCTGACAGCGGTAGTCGCCCACCGTCACGTCGTCGCCCTTGCGCTCGGTAATGACGAATTCCACGGTACTGCCCATGGGTACCTTTACCCCTTCGCGCAGGTCCTCGTCGGTAATTTTCTTGCCGTCGTAGTAGAGGTAGAGGATGGTACCGTCTTCCTGCCGGGCGTCGAATTGCCGTTCCCGTACCCGGTAGTTGATGTTTTTCACCTTGAGCAGGCGAATGTACTGGTTGTAGTCGTAGTTGCCCACCAGGCTGGGCAGCTCCACGTCGGGGGCCTCGTCGCTGAGGATGGTCAGATACACCGTGCGGTTGTTCTTGACGCGGCTGCCGATGCGGGGCTGTTGCTGCACCACCAGTCCGGCGGGTTGCTCGGGGTCGAAGGCGCCGACCGTCACGTCGATCTTCAGGTCATTGGATTCGGCCAGTTGCCGGGCCTCGTCGATCAGCATTCCCTCAAAGGTGGGGATCGCCATGCTTTCTCCGTGATTGGTGTACCAGTTCAGTCCCGTCTTCAGCAACAGGAAGAGGATCCCCAGGAAGATGAGGGCGGCCACCACGTTCTTCAGCAGCGGCCCGAGAAAGGAGGATTTTTCCGGCGTTTCTTCTGTCATGGGCGGGGGCGCGGCCGCGGGTGCCGGGTCCGGGCGGGAAGCCGGGGGCTCAGGCGCGGCAACGGTGGGCACTACACCACCCCGGCGGACGCGTTCCTTCGCAAAATCCAGGATGGCGGCAATGAACTGATAGGGCTGGTAGCCGGCGATGGCCGCCTGGTGGAAGATGGCGGTGGCGGGGGTGATGCCGGGCAGGCTGTTCACCTCGATCACTACGGTCTCGGCCCGCCCATCGGGGAAGATCCGTACGAAGGCGTCGATACGGCAGTAACCGGTCACGCCAAGCAGGCGGGCGGCGCGCTCCAGGTCGCCCTTCACCTGGTCGGCCACGTAGTCGTAGCCGTAGGACTTGGTGGCCAGGCGGGCGGGGGTCAGGTTTTGCCCCTCCCCGGCCAGGAATTTTTCTTCCAGGCTCAGGATCTCGCCGCCGGCCAGGGCCTCACTGGGTTCGAAGACCTCATAGCGGATGCGGCCGTCCGGTGCAAAGTGGGTAAGCATGCCCCCAGTGATCTCCAGGAACTTTTCCGCCCCCGCCGCGGTGATGGCCACCTCGAAGAGGATGGTGGATTTGCCCAGGGGCCACTCCTCCTTTTCTCCCAACTTGAGGGTACGGCGGGCCGCTGCCTCCTGGGCGGACCCGGGGCGGAAGGTGAGTTCGCAGTAGGCCTCCAGTTGCTCGCGGTTGCGCAGCAGAAGGACGGCCGAGCTGCAGCCGTCGTCGACCGGCTTGGCGATCAGGGGGTAGGTGAAGCGGTCCTCCACCCGGTTGTAGAAGGCGCGGGTGTTGAGCAGGAAGTCCTCCCGGCGCCCTAGCCACTGCTGGGTGACGGGCAGTCCGCCCTGCTTGAGTACCTGCAGGGTCTCGTACTTGTCGATGGTGATCGAAGAGCTATCCGGCCCGGAGCCGTTGTAGGGCAGCCCCAGCCGCTCGAGTTTGCGCTGTACCTGCCCGTCCTCCCCCGGTCGGCCGTGGAGGGCGATAAAGACCAGATCGGCCACTTCCGGCAATTGCTCCAGGGGAACGTGCCGCGGAGCGAATACCACGTCAGGGTCCGCGTAGCGCGCCGTAATGGCCCGGCAGCTGCGGCGGATCTCGTCGATCACCGGGTGTTCGGCCGGCTTGATGAGCTTGTCGCGGATGTCGTCGGCGTTGTCCTTGAGCAGGAGGTTTACCGGCAGCTGGTACAGCACGAAGTCCTCCCCTTCCTGCCCCGGCGCCAGGGGCGCGGTGAGGAAGAGGGGCAGCGGACGGAACCGCTCGCTGGAACTCAGCTTTTCGTAGACGTTGCGACCGCTCTCCACGCTGATGTGGCGCTCAAAGCTGGTGCCCCCCAGCATTACGGCCACCCTTTCCTTGGCACCCGCGCTCGCCGCCAATGCATCCAGCTCCGCGTCCAGGCGGTCCATGAGTTCCGTGTGGTCCCGCTCCTGCAGGCTGGTGCGGATGATGTAGGTGAGGAATTGGGAAGGGCTCAGGCCGATCTCGGCGGCCTGGTGGAAGAAGAACGACGAGGGCATCATGCCGCTGGTCGTATTGGGGTCGTTGAGGTAGATGGTGCCGTCGGCGGTGTAGAAACCGTCGATGCGGGCGTAAACCGCGAAGCCCAGCTCGGTGAACAGCCGCTCGGTTTCCCGACGGATGCGCTGGATGGCCTCGGCGGGCAGGTTGATGGGCGTCACCTTCCGGCTGCGGCCGGGCAGGTACTTGCTGCGGTAGTCGAAGAGCTCCCCCTGGAACTTGACGATCTCCGTGGGGGGCAGGGCCACTACCCCACCGTCAGGCTGCCGCAGGACGATGGTGCTGAATTCCTTGCCGTCGATGAAGCCCTCAATGATCACCCGCTCCTCACTCTGGTGGCCTTCCAGCACCACCAGGGGGTGGCCGTCATCCGCTACGGCCGCTTCCAGGTAGTCGAAGAGGTCGTCCGGGGTGTAGATCGTCAGGCGGTGGTCGCCCCGCTGGGCGTCCAGGGGGAAGGCGATGCCGTCGCGCAGGTCGCTGACGCGGCGGACGTACTCGATGCGGTCGGCCGGACTGCGGTCGGCGTAGTCAGCCAACAACAGCGGCTCCCGGAAAAAGGCGGCGTTCACGGCCCGCTCGAAGCCGGCCAGCCCGGCTTCCTCCTTCAGGATGGATACCCCGATGCTGCTGCCCTGCCGGGCGGGGCGCACCACCATGGGCCAGCCGATGCGCTCCACGGAGCGGTGGAACAGCTCCTCGATGTCGGCGGTGGGCAGGGATTCCTGCTCGATCACCAGGATCGGGGGGGAGGGGTAGCCGGCCTTGGCCATCAGTTCTTTCTGGAGCGCCTTGTCCATACCCACCTCGCTGGCTTCCACGCCGCTGCCGGTGTAGGGCACGCCGGCGTACTCGAGTTCGCGCTGCAGCACTCCGTCTTCCCCGTATTCCCCGTGGAGGGCCAGGAAGGCAATGTCGATCAGTTCGGGCAGTTCCTCGCGGCGGAGGCGGCGGCCGATGTGGCGGCCCATGTCCTCCAGGGCAAGCTCGTCCAGGGGCCCCAGGCTCTCCTGGTAGACCTGGAAGGCGTGGCGGCTCTCGGGGGCCAGGGCCACGGGCGGGAAGAAATCGCGGATGCTGCCGCGGTAGAGGTACTGCCAGTCCAGCAGGTACCACCGCCGAAAGCTGTCGACGAAGATCGGGACCGGCTCGAAGAGGGATTTGTCCAGGTTATCGTATACCGTACGGCCCCCGGCAAAGGAGATTTCACGCTCCCGGGAGGGGCCGCCGAAGAAGATACCTACTCTGATACTCATACGCTGGATTGAGAGCCCCGCGGGGCCTGGCTGAATGGGCCGCGAAGTTACGGGCTTGGCGGGACTTGTCTACCGAAGCCGGAGGGGCGGCAGAGCCCGGTCAGGGGAAAAAACGAAGCACATTTCGTCAAAGCGGGGCTTGCGCAGCCAGCTCTGCAGGGGACGGCTCAGGGCGTAGGGTTCGGCCGGCAGGCCCAGCAGGTTGGTGTCGAGCTCCCCGTTGTCGTTCTCGTCGTGGAAGACAGCAATGGCGTAGCGCTTGCCCACCCGCAATCCATCGATGGCCAGGCGGGTGCTGCCGGTGGAGCGCACCGGGTGGCGGACGAGCCGCGCGCGCTCCCGGTTCAGGAAGTCCTCCTCCGATTCATAGATGCCCACCCATAATGAGCCCTGGCTGCTGCGGATGTTGGCCACCTCCAGCACCAGGGTGGCGGCCGGCGACCCACCGGGTGGGGCGACGGCGAGGAAAAACAGCGACAGGACCAGCAACAGGCTTCTCACGTACCTTATAACAGAGCGGGCGGCCCCTTTGTGAAAAGGAGCCGCCCGCGGATTACGTTTGGTCGGATACCCTACCCTACTTCACGATAGCATACTTATAGGTACGGTCGGGGCTGTCGGGGTAGACCCCCTCCAGGGTGACGGCGCCCTTGCTGCTCTCCAGCAGTCGCTTCAGCTGGTCGACGTTTTCTACCTGACGGCCGTTGACCTTGGTCAGGATGAAGCCGGGGCGGACGCGGGTCTGCTCGGCCAGCAGGCCGTTGCCCAGGCTGGTTACGGCTACTCCGCCCTTGAGGTTCAGCTGGCTTACGTCTTTCTCATCCAGGTTTTCGAACTCCGCGCCCAGGGAGGCCACGGCGGCGGGTTTCTCGGCGGGCCGGACGATGCCGGTGGTTCCTTCGGAATTCTTCAGCACGACGGTGAAGTCGCGCTGCTTGCCGTCGCGCTCGGCGGTGATGGTCACCTGGTCGCCGGGGCGGTGGCGGCCGAGCTGCTCCAGTAGGGTGCTGCTGCGCAGGGTGCGGACGCCGTCGACGGCAACGATCACGTCGCCGGACTGGATGCCGGCTTCCTGGGCGGCGCTGCCTTCCATTACTTCAGCTACGTAGACGCCGTTGTTGCGGTCGATGTCGAGCTCACGGGCATAGGCCGTATTCAGCTGGCGGATCTGGGCGCCGAGGAGGCCCCGCTGTACCACGCCGTATTCCCGCAGGTCCTCGGCCACTTTCTTGACGATGGCGCTCGGCACGGCGAAGCTGTAGCCGGCGAATACCCCCGTGGGGCTGCTGATGGCGGTGTTGATCCCGACGAGGTCACCGTTCTGGTTCACCAGGGCGCCTCCGCTGTTACCGGGGTTGACCACGGCGTCGGTCTGGATGAAGGATTCGATGGCCAGGTCGCCGCCGCTGCGCCGCACGATGTCGATGCTGCGCCCCTTGGCGGAAACGATGCCGGCGGTTACCGTGCCGGTGAGGCTGAAGGGGTTACCCACGGCCACTACCCACTCGCCGATGCGGACGTCGTCGCTGTTGGCGAAGGGAATGGTGGGCAGACCGGTTTCCTCGATCTTCAGCAGGGCGATATCGGTGGTGGGGTCGGTCCCGATCACCTTGGCGGTGTAGGTACGCTCGTCGTTCAGGACCACCTCCAGGGTTTCGGCGTCCTCGATTACGTGGTTGTTGGAGACGATGTAGCCGTCGCTGCTGATGATCACGCCGGAGCCGCTGCCCTGCTGCAGGGGCATCTCACCGGGGGAGTTGCCGCCGCGTCCGGGGTTGCCGAAGAGGTCGCGGAAGGCGTCCGGCAGCTGGTCGGGGTCGATGCCGAAGGGCACCTGACCGCTGGCCCGTCCGGCGGGTTTGCTGGCCTTGATGTGGACCACGGCCGGCAGGGCCCGTTCGGCGGCAATAACGAAGCCGTCGGTCGGGGCCGGTACCACGCGGGTGCCGGGGGCGGTGGAGAAGGAAGTCAGACTGGTGGGTGTATTCGCGACCTCAACGTATCGGGTATCACCCCACCCCAGGTAATTCGCACCGCCCAGGGCGATGAGTCCTCCCAGAACGGCGACGAATACGATTAAGAGAAATTTCTTCATTGGTTGTTGCTGTTTATTTGTTCCACTCGGAGAAAGCAGGCAGAAAGCACGGCAATAAGACGGCTGTGCCGCAATTATGGTTGGTCGCCCGTCGGCTTCTTAACAGTCTTTAACGGCGGATTGATCACCCCCGGCACCGGCGGGCCGGGCCGGGGGTGATTTCCGTTACGCCAGGGGCACCTCTTCGGCCTCCAGTTCGCCGGCCCGGGCCTGGCGGAAGACCACTACATCGTCGAATACGTCCAGGATGATGCGGCTGCCGGACTTGATGTCGCCCTGTAGCATCTGCTTGGAGAGCTGCCGCAGTACCCGCTTCTTGATGACGCGCTTCAGCGGCCGGGCACCGAACTCGGGGTTGTAGCCCTCGGCGGCCAGCCAATCCATGGCCTCCTCGGCTACGGAGAGGTGGATGCCCTGGTCGGCCAGTTGTTGCTTGACCAGGCTCAACTGGAGCTCCACGATCTGGCGGATGTCGCCGCGGCCCAGCGGTCGGAACATGACGATGTCGTCGATCCGGTTCAGGAACTCGGGGCGCACGGTCTGCTTCAGGACGTTGAAGAGGGTATCCTTCGTTTCCTCGACGATCTCCTCCTCGTTGCTCGGGTTGATCTGGGAGAACTTCTCACGGATGATGTCCGACCCGATATTCGAGGTCATGACGATGATCGTGTTCTTGAAGTTCGCCACCCGCCCCTTATTGTCGGTGAGCCGCCCGTCGTCGAGCACCTGCAGCAGGATGTTGAAGACGTCGGGGTGGGCCTTTTCGATCTCGTCGAGCAGCACCACGCTGTAGGGCTTGCGGCGCACGGCTTCGGTGAGTTGTCCGCCCTCGTCGTAGCCTACGTAGCCCGGAGGGGCACCGACCAGGCGGCTCACGGCGTGGCGTTCCTGGTACTCACTCATGTCGATGCGCGTCATCATGTCGGCGTCGTTGAAGAGGTACTCGGCCAGGGCCTTGGCCAGCTCCGTCTTGCCCACCCCGGTGGTACCCAGGAAGAGGAAGGAACCGATGGGGCGGTCCTGGTTGCTCAGTCCCGTCCGGTTCAGGCGGATGGAGTCGGCCACGGCCTCTACGGCCTCATCCTGACCGATCACCCGGCGGTGGAGCTCATCCTCGAGGAGGAGCAGCTTTTCCCGCTCGCTCTGCAGCATGCGGGTAACGGGGATGCCGGTCCAGCGGGCCACGATTTCCGCGATGTCCTCGCTGTCGACCTCCTCCTTCACCAGCATCTTGGCTTTCGTCTGCATCTCACTCAGGCGGCCGGTATACTCCTGCAGCTCGGCTTCGGCCTGGGGGATCTGACCGTAGCGGATTTCGGCCACCTTGGAGTATTCGCCGGAGCGTTCCAGGCGCATGGCTTCGTTCTTCAGTTCCTCGATGCGCTGCTTGGCCCCCTGGATGCCCAGGACCACTTCCCGCTCGCTTTCCCACTGGGCACGCAGTTCGTTGCGGCGCTCTTCCAGGTTGGCGAGGTCCTGCTTGATGCGGTCGGTCTTGGTCACGTCGTTTTCCCGCTTCACGGCTTCCCGCTCGATTTCCAACTGGCGTATGCGGCGCTCGAGCTCGTCGAGTTCCTCGGGCATGGAGTTCATTTCCAGCCGCAGGCGGGCGGCGGCCTCGTCGATGAGGTCGATGGCCTTGTCGGGCAGGAAGCGGTCGGTGATGTAGCGCTCCGACAGCTGGACGGCGGCGACCACGGCCTCGTCCAGGATGTTGATCTTGTGGTGGGTTTCGTAGCGCTCCTTGAGGCCCCGCAGGATGGAGATGGCGTCCTCCTCACTCGGCTCGTCGACCGTCACCTGCTGGAAACGGCGCTCGAGAGCCTTGTCCGACTCGAAATACTTCTGGTACTCGGCCAGGGTGGTGGCACCGATGGCGCGCAGCTCCCCGCGGGCCAGGGCGGGCTTCAGGATGTTGGCGGCGTCCATGGCCCCCTGCCCCTTGCCGGCGCCTACGAGGGTGTGGATCTCGTCGATGAAGAGGAAGATTTGTCCCTCAGCCTGGGTGACCTCATTGATGACGCCCTTGAGCCGCTCCTCGAATTCACCCTGGTACTTGGCACCCGCGATCAGCGCCCCCATATCCAGGCTGTAGATGTCCTTGTCGCGCAGGTCCTCGGGCACGTCGCCGTTGACGATGCGGTGGGCCAGGCCCTCTACGATGGCGGTCTTACCCACGCCGGGTTCGCCGATCAGGATGGGGTTGTTCTTGCTGCGACGGGCCAGGATGTGGAGTACCCGGCGGATTTCCTCGTCGCGACCGATCACCGGGTCGAGCTTGCCGTCGCGGGCGCGCTCGTTCAGGTTGATGGCGTACTTCTCCAGGGAGTTGTAGGCGTTCTCGGCGCTGTTGGAGGTGACCCGCTTGCCACCGCGCAGCTCGTCGATGGCCAGCTTGAGTTCCTTGGTGCGGACGCCGGCGTCCTTGAGTACCTGTCCGGCCGGGTCATTGATCTTCAGGGCGGCCAGCAGCAGGTGTTCTATGGACACGTACTCGTCCTTCATATCGCGGGCCACCACGTTGGCTTGCTGGGCCAGCTCGACGCCCGCCCGGCTCAGCACCTGCTGGGCACCGGTGACCTTGGGCACCCCGGCCACAATGCTGTCGATGGCCGACTTGATGGCGGAAAAATTGACGGCCAGCTTCTTGAACAGGAAGGGCGTTACGCTCTCATCCACTTCAAAAATGGCCTTCAGGATGTGCGCCGGCTCGATCGACTGCTGCTGGTTGCCCACTGCAATCTCGCTGGCCCGCTGTAGCACCTCCTGGCTTTTGATGGTAAAGTTGTTGAAGTTCATGATCGTTATGGTTGTCGCTCGGCAGCGGGGCTGTCAATCCGGCACCCGCCCCCGCGGAGTATTCAATAAATTCGGGAAGGCCCCAAGTGGTCCGTCCACGCTACCATAAGATAGGCAAAGTACGCGCCCGATGCATGCATCGGACTTTTTGTCACCCTGCCCCGGCTTTCTTATGCCATATTTTCAGTCGAGGCCGCGGGTGCGGGGCCTGGCAGGAATTCCGGACCGGCAGCAACCGTTTTCAGCGGATCTACGACCTCCAATCCGGATTCAGAACATCCACGAACGGATTCAGAACAAGGGGGACAAAACATGCTCCTACATCAATTTTCCCTCCCTACGTTTGTATCACAGAGAACGAGTAGAGAGAGTTACTATTTGCAAAGTTTGATTTCGAGAGAGAGATAATTAGCATTCACTAAATGAACACACAATTTTATAACACAAGCAACGCAAGGTTATAATCCCAAAAAGGGAGACACATTGTTACACACACCGCTCCGCCCGGATCACGCTCAGTGGTCTGGGCGGTTGCTTTATGGCCCCTCACCGGCGGAAAATCACCGATGGGTGAGCCCTCATCACCCGGACTCCCGTTCAGAACAAGTTTGGCGGCATTCAGAACAAGGGGTCCGGAAACGTTGCCCAGGTGGAATAAGTGTCCCTACATTTGTACCAACAGAGAAAGAGAGCGTTTAGAGAGACGGCGCTCCGCCATAATCAGGTTTTTTGAGAGACACGAATTGATTTCAGAGACAGAAGTACACAATTTCATAGAGCATTAGCATACAAGCTTACATTTCAGAGAAGAGACACAATTGAACAAGCATTGAGACGCCCGGATCATCTGTATGATCCGGGCGTTCTTTTTTTCTGCCGACACCGCCCCGGCCTCCCCGACTCCGCCACAACCTCCTCAGGCCTAACGCCTTATAAAATACTGTCTTGGGGTGTGGATTCAGAACAAGCAGGGCCGGATTCAGAACAAGGCGGGTGAATTATTCCTCCAGTCCGCCCCCCCGACCCTACGTTTGTATCAACACGGAAAAAGAGAGACGACAGCAAGTGATGAGAGACACGAGCTGCTTTTTCCAGCACTAACACAGTTTTTAGAGAAAAAAATTCCCTGGTTATTCAACACCGCTTACAACACTTACAACAACACGAGAATACATGTTCTGAGCCTTCCAAGTAGAGAAATGTCAAGTCGCCTGCGCTGTCTTTAATGATGCCGCAGGCGATTTTTTGCCCCTTAAATTCAGATATACCAGTTAGCGTCTCTCATTATAAATTCTTCATGAATACCGTATCAGAGGGATGCTGGCAGGAACCGGCATCCTTCCTTTGGTTATTAGCAGGTAATACTACAACTCCACCCGGACTCAGAACACGACGGGCCGGATTCAGAACATCCCGCCCCGAAAATTCCCCTCCGCCCCGCTGCCGCTCTATGTTTACATTCAGAGAGCGCGCGGAAACGCTTGAGACACGTTTCCGCCAATGTTTTGAGAGAGAGAGATTCAGTGAGTGTATTAAGCCGTTGCTGTCCGGCTTTTTGAAGGCCGGACAGCAACACTATTCGAAAATAGAAATTTACACCTCCCTATTCAGCGCATTAGTATCGGGTGGTTTTATACTCCCAAAAACATATTGGATTTGGAAATTTTTGATTCGCCCGGACCACCATCGTGGTTCGGGCGGGTACTTTTTACACATACCAGATTTGATACCGCCTACCTTGAGAAATATTTCCTCAAGAAGCGGTTCCTCAAAGCAGCAACCCCTGATTCAGAACAAACAGCCCCGGATTCAGAACATGGGATTGTCACCCTCCACGATTCGGCCGGTGCCCTTCGTACTTTAGGAAACCCTCTTCCGATGGCCGCGAAACCGATTGTTTGTCCTTCACCCTCCGGCCGAACGTCCATAAACCTAAGCTTCCCCCTGCAACCCTCCATTAACCGATTTCCCCAAAGATGAAAACCCGTCGAAAGCTTCCCGCGGATTGTGTCCGCAACTAGGCAGGATGCCCGATCGCAGGCCACCCCAGGGCGGCTAACCGATTGTGTTCCTTACCTTTACCAACGAAGTTTTTAGTGGGCGCTTATCACGGTCTGAATCGGCCAGGTGGTATATCTCATGAAAATTCAACCTGTGAACCTACTTCAAAAACTGCTGCTGTCCCTTGCCGTCCTTTCGGCGGCCGCCTTGTCCGGGCAGAGCGAAACCATGTGGCGGCAGTTGTTCGCAGCGGAAGAGTTGATCAGCGCGGCCAAATGCGACAGCGCCATCACTACCCTCGACAACCTGGACGCTTCCCTGGCCTGTGATGACCCCGAGCCCTGGGAGCGCAACTTCCGCTTGCTCATCCGCCTGAAAGAATGCAACGCCCTGGTCCGTGCGCGCCGTTTCGGCGAGGCCACCGAGGCCCTGCTCCACCTGATCGACGACGCCCAGCGTTTGCAGCGCAATTCGATCCTGGCCGAAGCCTACATCCGCCTGGCCTTCATCCATCAACACCAGCACCAGCCGGAGGAATGCCGTGACTTGCTGCAGCAGGCCGACTCCCTCATCCAGCAGCACGGGATCCGTTCACTGGTACCCCTGCTGAACAACCGGATCGCGGGCTACCACCGCTACTTCGGGGACATGGATGAGGTTGAAAAGCACGCCCGTACGGCCCTCACCAGTGCCGAGGAGCAGAACAACGCCCACCAGGTGGCCCTGGCCCACTTCAACCTGAGCTTCTACTACCGGTCTACCGACCTCCAGGCCAGCCAGCGGCACCTGGAAGAAGCCACGGATTACTACTACCACACCGGCAGTATGGGTGATTACTTCGCGATGACGCTGGTACTTACCGGACTGAAGATCGAGAGCGGCAACATGGAAGAGGCCCTGGCCGCCAACGATTCCTCCCTGGTCTATGCTGCCATGGTCATCGAAAAGGACAGTACCTACCTCAACCGGCTGTACGACTACCGGGCCACCATCCTGAAGGAACTCGGGCAGACCGATTCCGCCTGGCACTACCTGAAACTGGCCCACGCCGCCGAACTCGACCACGTCGACCGGATGAACCAACAGAACGCGGTAGCCATCGAAGAACGCTACGACAGCGAAAAGAAGAGCCTGCTGATCGCCGAGCAGAGCAAGATGCTGGCCTACGAACGCTCGCGGGTGGCGCGGGTCATCCTCATTTTCGTACTGGTGGTGGTCATCCTGGTGCTCGCCTACCTGGTCACCAACCGCGTGCGGCGCTCCCGGGCGGCCCTGGAGCAACAGCAACTTACCGAGGAGAAGAACCAGCAGCTGTCCGAATCCCTCGCCCAGCAGAAGCTGCTGCAGGGGGAAGTCCACCACCGGGTAAAGAATAACCTGCAGATCATCATCAGCCTGCTGCAGATGCAGATGAAGAAGCTCAACGACCCGGTAGCCCGCGGCCAGCTGGACGCCATGGCCGGCCGGGTGTACAGCATGGCGGCCGTCCACGAGATCCTCTATCAGCAGGGCCGGGTGGGCGAAATAAACTTCCGCACCTACGCCCAGAAGATCTGCCAGCACTTCGAGATGCTCTCCGAGCTGCCCCACGCCAGCGAATTCGACCTCGACGTCGGCAACCACTGGTTCAACCTGGAAACAGCCATCCCCCTGGGAACCATGTTCAACGAACTGCTGACGAACAGCTTCAAGTACGCCGTGGTCTCCGGCCAGCAACTGCGCATCAGCGTGAAGCTCACCGAAACCGACGACGGTATGTTTCTGCTGGAATACCAGGACAACGGGCCGGGCTTTTCCGCCCCCTCCGGCCAACAGGAAGAAGGACTCGGCAGCTACCTCATCCGCGGCATGAGCCGGCAACTGCGCGGCCGATTGGAAATCAGCAACCAGAACGGGGCCAACACCCGCATCTGGTTCCGCCGCAAAAATGACCCCGCGGAAACGCCGAAGAAAAAACGCAAAACCCGTACATTGGTAGCAACAACTACTGCCTAAGCCCTTCCCTAACCGCCCCCGAGCGCATCCCTCACGCTCATGTCCCAAACACCCCCCCCTGCCTCCCCTGGTCGCCGCATCCTCATCGTGGAGGATGAGTTCATCATTTCCGACACCATAGCCGACCAGCTACGGGAACAGAACTACATCGTCACGGGAGAAGCCATCTCCTACGACGAGGCCGTCGAACTGTACGAAGCCTCCCCGCCGGATCTGGCCCTGCTTGACATCCGCCTCAGCGGGCCGGAATCGGGCATCGACTTCGCCCATTACCTCCTCGAACAGGAAGACCCCATCCCCTTCATCTACCTGACCTCCCAGGTGGATGAGCAGCACATGGCCCTGGCCCGGGAGACCTACCCGGCCGGCTACCTGAGCAAGCCCGTCCAGATCAGCAGCCTGCTGACCACCATCGACGTCGCCCTCCACAACCACCAGTCCCGGCAACGGGAAGAGACGGTGACCGTCAAAACCGGCCAGGCCACCCACATCCTGCCCCTCTCGGCCATCCAGCATTTACGCGCCGACCACGTATACGTCCAGGTCACCCTGGTCGGCCAGAAGCCCCTCGTGCTGCGCCGCTCACTGAGCGACCTGGTTTCCGAGATCAACCACCACAGCATCGTCCAGACCCACCGCAGCCACGCCGTAAACCTCCAGCACGTGACGCGGTACGAGCACCGTTCCGTGTTCGTGGACGACGTGGCCATCCCGATCAGCGACAAGTATCGCGAGCAGGTGATGTCGCTGCTGTAGGCGGTATCCAGGATGTATCTTCACGTCCGCCCAATACCCCCTGCCATGCGCCTTTTGCTCTTCCTCCTGTTCCTGGCACCCGCGCTCGCCGCCGCCCAGGAAAAGGTGACCCCCATCGTACCCTTCGGCGGCATCTACGAAGTGCCGGAAGCCACTGTAGTGCCGGACCCCGAGCTGGAATACCACCTCATCGTCGACGTGGTCAGCGGCGCGGAAACGCCCGATACCCTGGTGCAGGGCCTCTACAACGTCGCCCGGATGCTGAACCTCTTCTCCGTGGGCGGGGTACCCGCCGAACAGGTTCACGTAGTCCTGGCCATCCACGGCTCGGCCGCCTTCGGGGTCATGGAGAACGATCTGTACCGCGAACGCTTCGGGGTGGACAATCCCAACCTCCCACTGATCGAAGCCCTTCACGGGGCCGGCGTCAAGCTGACGGTCTGCGGGCAATCACTGCGCGGCCGCGAGATACCCCTGACGTCGGTGGCCCCCCAGGTAGAAATTGCTACCTCCATGCTCACTACGGTAGCCATGTACCAGATGAAGGGCTACGCGATGCTGAGGTTCTAGGCCGGCGCGGCCGCGGGTGCCAGGTAACTCAGACTTTCCCGGAGGTGCCCGATGCATGAGCGCAGGTATTCGTATTCATTAAGGAAGAGCCGCTTTTCGCGGGTTGCCCCTCCGCCTTCAGCGAAGTAGGCCAGGGCCGCGGAGGTATCTACGGGTTCGGATGAGGGTCCGTCGTACGGGATATCCTCCAGCAAGGTCCGGCAGGCCAGCAGCCGGTTGCTGAGGTCCCGGATAAGGGTGGAAAAGTGGGCGTGGGGAACGCTGACGGCGTGGTACTGCAGATAGGTGCCCAGGTAGGCAATGGAGGAAAGTACCTGGTGGTGATGGGCCACGATGCGGGAGAGCCGTTCCGGAGCGAGGCGCTTGTGGCTGGGTTCCCGAACGGCGCGGCCGTAGCTGTCGTCGAGTTCCCCCAGGCAGACGAAGGCGTGGCGGCGGGCAATGCGGTAAGCCAGGCTGTCGTCCTTCCGGTCGAGGTAGAGGTTAGACTCCTCCAGCAGGTAGTCGCTGCTGCTGTCTAGGGCCCGGGCCACGAGCTTGTGGATCGACCGGCTCTCCCAGGCCGGCCAGAGCAGACGGCTGGCCCCGAACGCCAGGGTGGCACCGATGATGGTATCCACCACCCGGTAGGCGATCACGGCGTAGGCATCGGGGTGCAGCAGGGCGTAGAGAAACACCAGGTTGAGGGTAACGAAGAAGGCCGAAATGCGGAAGTCGCGGTCCAGGTAGGTAAAGAAAAAAGGCATGGAAGCGGTCCCGATCAGGGCGTAGGCCACCGGGCTGTCGGTGACGAAGACTACGGCTGCGGCCACGGCGGCCCCGGCCAGGGTGCCTACGGTGCGCTGGACGGAGCGATCCTTGCTCTGCACGTAGTTCGGCCGCATGATGACCACCACCGTCAGGATGATCCAGTAGGCGTTCTGCAGGGCGAAGTAGCGGCCGAAGAGGTAGCCCAGCAGCACCACCACCGAAAGCCGCACCGCGTGGCGGAAGATGGGGCTGTCCTTGGACAAGTGCTTGCGCAGCAACGACCAGTCGGTACCCAGCCGGGTGCGGAGGCGCGACTTCGCTTCCCGCGAGAAGACCGCGTGGTTGACCAGCCCGCGGGTGTCGGCCAGCCGCTCGATGGACCGCAGTTTGCCGATCTGCTTCTCCAGGTTGTCGCAGAGGATGTACAGGTAGTGGGCGGTGGGGGAATCCGGCAGGCGGCCGTCGGTAAGCCGCAGTTCCCGGCTGATGGTGGCCAGCTCTCCGGACAGGTTATCCGGATAGGGAGAAACGAAGTTGCGGGACTTGAGGGCCACGCGGCGCAGGGCAGTGGACACCCGCTGCAGCACCCCGGCCAGTTCGGCGGTGGGTCCGGCCGCCAACCGGGCCTCGGGGCGGACGGGGACCGCCGCGCCCAGCTCGACCAGGTCGACCAGGTCGAGGTAGAGGACGCCCTCCCGCGATTGCTTGCCGAGGCTGTCGCGTTTGGGCGACTGCCCCAGGAAGTAGTCGGTGAGCACCTTGCGGATCTCGTTGATCTGGTTGTGGGTGCGGATCAGCTCCGGCCACAGCGCGTCGGGGTCCGGGGCGGTCAGTTGCCGGCTTTTCAAATGTAGGTAGTCGGCGGTGAGCTGGATACATTCGTTGAGCAGCCCCACCCGGTAGCGCTTGTAGCGGTAGGGGTGGATGACCAGGTTGAGCAGGATGAACCACAGTCCGCCCAGGCAGAGCAGGCCGGCGTTCACCAGGATATCCCAGCCCGACCGGGGAAAGGCGTAGGCCAGCACGATGGCCATCAGCCCGCTGAACGACACCAGGCCCGCCCGCTTGCCGAATACCGACAGGTAGGCGGTGGTGAAAACCAGGACCGGCAGTACGACGGCATGGAGTTCTCCCGCGCCCAGTACGAGGTGGATGAACGACATATTGACCGCCGCCAGCAGCACCCCATACACCATGGTTTTGAGGTGGTCCACCTTGTGGCCCGGCAGGTCGCAGAGGGAAACCAGCAGTACGCCCACGGCACAGCTGATTGCCGTATTCAACCCGGCCAGCGCCTGAGCCAACAGGAAGATCGACAGGGCGGCCAGTACCGTGAAGACTCCCTTGGAGAAGGCATAATCCTTGGCCAGCCCGACGATACGCCGCTTGAGCCGCAAGGCTACCCGGTCTGCTTCCATCAAATCGTTGTGAGTACGTTAGGTCATAACTACCCTTCAAACCGGAAAAGGGTCACCCCGGCCCGGTCTTTTTCGGGTCACCCAGGGGCGGACCTGCCGTTTTCCCTACCGTATTGTACTTTGAGCTGGCTCACCTTAACCTGCCTGTCCCTTGATCCAGCTCATCCAACGCGCCCAAGCTTTCCGCCAACGCCCGGCCATCAGTACCGGGGAAATGGAGATTTCCTACGCCCAACTGCTGCAGCGGTCGGAGCGCCTGGCCCGGGCGCTGCTGGGGGGCAATCCAGACCTCAACGAGGCCCGCATTGCCTTCCTCGTAGCCCCCGGCATCGACTACGTGACCCTCCAGTGGGGCATCTGGCGGGCGGGCGGCATCGCCGTGCCGCTGTGCGTCAAGCACCCCTTGCCCTCCCTGCGGCACGTCATTGAGGATGCCGGGGCGTTGTTTGTCGTCTACGGACCGGAGTTCGAGGAGACGCTGCAGCCCCTGTTTGGGTTGGAGGATACCGTCTTCGTGGCGGTTGGCGACCTGGAGCAGGGTTCCGGGCAGTCACTACCGGAGGTCGCGCCCGACCGCCGTGCCATGATCCTGTACACCAGCGGTACCACCGGCAAGCCCAAGGGGGTGGTCACTACCCACGCCAACATCGAGGCTTCCA
Organism: Neolewinella marina; assembly: GCF_002631205.1. Classification (GTDB taxonomy): domain Bacteria; phylum Bacteroidota; class Bacteroidia; order Chitinophagales; family Saprospiraceae; genus Neolewinella; species Neolewinella marina. The sequence goes on along the minus strand of NZ_PDLO01000006.1, from coordinate 194,470 downwards.
TCCGTTCCTTGGTCGACGCCTGGCGCTGGTCGGAGGACGACCGCATCCTGAACATCCTCCCCCTTCACCACGTCCACGGCATCGTCAACGTGCTGTGCTGCGCCCTCTGGAGCGGGGCCTGCTGTGAATTCCTGCCGCAGTTCAGTCCGGAGGCCGTCTTTGCCCGCTTCGCTACCGGCCGGATCAACCTCTTCATGGCCGTGCCGACGATCTACTACAAGCTCATCGCCCACTACCGGGAGTTGCCCGCCGATCAGCAGCAGCGCATCTCGCGGGCGCTGCGGGATTTCCGCCTCATGGTGTCGGGCTCCGCCGCCCTGCCAGTGTCGGTGCTGGAGACCTGGCGGGAGATCAGTGACCATACCCTGCTCGAGCGCTACGGCATGACGGAGATGGGCATGGCCATCAGCAATCCCTACTCCGGAGAGCGGCGGCCGGGCTACATCGGTCAACCCCTCCGGGGCGTGGAGGTCCGCCTGGTCGACGAAGACGACGCGCCAGTGGCCGAGGGGCAGCCCGGAGAAATCCAGGTGAAGGGCGACAACGTCTTCCGCGAATACTGGAACCGCCCCGAGGCCACCGCGGCGGCCTTCACCCCCGACGGGTGGTTCCGCACGGGCGACATTGCCGTCTGGGAGGACGGTGCCTACCGAATCCTGGGTCGCAACTCGGTGGACATCATCAAGTCGGGCGGCTACAAGATCTCCGCCCTCGAAATCGAGGAAGTCCTGCGCAAGCACCCCGCCGTGCGGGAATGCGCCGTAGTGGGGCTGCCGGACGAGGAATGGGGGGAGGTCATCGGCGCCAGCCTCATCGTTGCCGGTCCCGAACCCGACCTCCAGTCGCTGACCGAGTGGCTCCGCGAACGGCTGCCGGGCTACAAGCTGCCGCGGCGCTACATTTTCCAGGATGACCTGCCCCGCAATGTCATGGGCAAGGTGACCAAGCAGGAACTCAAGCAGTACTTCGCATGACCATCTACGGGGTGGCCCTGCTCGCCTTTTGTTTCCTGGCCGGCAAGGTGACCGGTACCCTGCTGGGCGCGGCCATCGGCATCAACGGCGACGTGGGAGGGGTCGGCTTCGCCATGCTCCTGCTCATCTTCCTCAATGCCTGGCTGAAGCGGCGAGGCTGGATGGACGGCCCCACCACCGGCGGCCTCCTCTTCTGGAGTTCGATGTACATCCCCATCATCGTGGCCATGGCCGCGGTGCAGAACGCTACGGCGGCCCTCTCCGGTGGCTGGCTCGCCCTGATCGCGGGGGTGGCGGTCACGGTGGCCGCCCTGCTGCTCGTCCCCCTGCTGTCGCGCATCGGCCGCCCCCAATCCACCCGACCATGAGTGAGCTCATCACCGATGTGCTGGTCCGGAACGGCCTGGTGTTCGCCTTCCTCTTCGTGGGGCTCATCATGCTGTTCTCCTTCTGGGTGGCCCGGCGGGTGCTGCGGGGACTCATTCCCGGGGTGGCCCTGGCCATCCTGCTGGGCCTCGGCCTGGCCTTTCTGGGTGGGGAGCGGGGCATCGCGGAATATCCCCTCTTTGCCGGGATGGCCCTGCTGGGGGGCGCCATGCTCCGCGATTTCGCGGTGGTGGCCACCGCCATGGGGGCTGACCTGGACCAGATCCGTCACGCCGGGCCGGCGGGAGCGGTGGCCCTCCTGGTCGGCATCCTGCTATCCTTCTTGCTCGGCACCCTCATCGCCTGGTCCATGGGTTACACCGACCCGGTGAGCCTGGCCACCATCGGTGCCGGGGCCTGCACCTACATCGTCGGGCCGGTGACCGGCACGGCCCTGGGCGCAACTTCGGAGGTAATGGCCATCAGCATCGCCACGGGGGTGGTCAAGACGATCGCCACTACGGTGCTTACGCCCCTCATTGCCCGGCGGGTGGGGCTCGACAACCCTCACTCCGCCCTGGTGTTCGGCGGATTGTTGGGCACAACCAGTGGCGTGGCGGCCGGCCTGGCGGCAACGGATCCGAAGCTGGTGCCCTACGGAGCGCTTACGGCTACCTTCTATACCGGCCTGGGGTGCCTGCTCTGCCCATCGGTGCTCTACCTGTTGCTGCTGGCGCTGGCCGGGGGCTAGGTCAGGCGCGGGCGATCACCTGGTTGAGGTCCGGCAGCCGGTCGAGGAACTCCCGGGTGAGCCGCAGCTGGTTCCGGGCCCGCAGGAGGTTGTGGTCGGGGGAAGCGATCTTGTAGTAGACGTCGCCGGCGAGGTAGTCGGTCAGGAAGCGCACGCCCATGATGAAGGTCATATAGGCGCCCGACAGCCCCAGGTAGCGGAGCTCCAGGGGGGAGAGCACGTCGCGGGTCACTTCCAGGTAGCCGGTGGCGAAGCCCCGGAACTTTTCCATGTCGACGGTCACCAGGCTCAGGTCCGCCTCGTCCTCGGTGGCCGTACCGATGCCGGACCGCACCGCATCGCCAAAGTCGAAGTGCACCAGCCCCGGCATCACCGTATCCAGATCGATGACGCACTTCCCGCGGTCCTGGGGGGTCAGCAGGACGTTGTTGAACTTGGTATCGTTGTGGGTGACCCGGCGGCGGAGTTCTCCGCTCTTGTCGAGGCGGTCGATGACGAGCAGCTCATCGGCCATATCGCGGACCTGCCGGATGGACTCCGCGCACTCCCGTTCCCGCCCGTTGACCGGGGTGGCGACGGCCCCCTCGAAGGCCCGCAGCCGACGGTCCAGGTCGTGGAATCCGGGAATGACCTCCGTCAGCCGGTCCTCCGGAAAGTCGTCCAGAAAGCGCAGGAAGTAGCCGTAGGAGCGCGCGCCCTCGTAGGCCTGTTCGGGGGTGGCCACCAGGTCATAGACGTGGAGGCCCTGCAGGAACTCAAAGACCCGCCAGTAGTTGCCGTCTTCCTCCCGGAGGTAGGGGGCCCCCTCCAGGGTGAGGACGACGGTCAGGGTAGTCTGCTCGTTGGCCGGGGCGGGGGCCGCGGCGATCCGCCGGCGAATGTGGTCGGTGACCAGGGTGATGTTTTCCATCAGGCCGGCCACGTCGGGGAATACGCGGTGGTTGATCCGCTGCAGGAGGTAGTCGGGGGCCGCGGGATCGGTGTTACGGACGCGGAAGGTGTCGTTGATGTGTCCCCCGCCGAAGGGGTCGATCTGGTCAATACCGCCGTCGAGGCGGAAGCGCCGGGCAATGTCGTACATAAGCGTGGGGAGGGGGGGCTAGCAGTCCATTACCGGTTCCTCGGGCTTGGCCCGGCTGGCCCGCAATACTTTTTCGTAGTAGGCTTCGTACTGGGGGATCATACGGTCGATGTCGAAGCGTTCGGCCTGCTTCAGGGCGGCGGCGCGGAACCGCTGCAGGGTCTCCTCACTCTCGAAGATCTTCATGACGTCCTCGGCCATCTTGTCGACCATGCCTACGCCGGAGGTGAAGCCGGTGACCCCGTCGAGGTTCACTTCCGGGATGCCGCCGACGTTGCTGGACACCACGGGCACCTCGCAGGCCATGGCCTCCAGGGCGGCCAGTCCGAAGCTCTCGCTGGCGGAGGGCAGCAGGAAGACGTCGGCCACGGCCAGCAGTTCCTCCACCGCGTCCTGCTTGCCCAGGAAGCGGATGTCCTTGGTCAGGCCCAGCCGCCGGCTCAGGTCCTCGCACTTGTTGCGCTCCGGCCCGTCGCCAATGAGCAGCAGCTTGCTCGGCGTCTGGTCGTTGATGATCTTGAAGATGTAGATCACGTCGTCGACCCGCTTCACGGGCCGGAAGTTGGAGACGTGGATCAGGATGCGCTCCCCCTGGGGGGCGATGGCCTGCTTGAAGTGGTCCTTGTTGTTCCGCTTGAAGCGCTCGAAGTCGATGAAGTTGTAGATCACCTGGATGGGCCGACAGATCTCGAAATTGTCGAGGGTAGCCTGCTTCAGGGCATCGGAAACCGCGGTTACCCCGTCCGATTTGTTGATCGCGAAGGTGATGGTGGGGGCAAAGGCCGGGTTGGAGCCGACCAGGGTGATGTCCGTCCCGTGCAGGGTGGTCACGAAGGGTACGTAGCGGCCGCGGCTGATGAGGATCTTGCGGGCCATATAGGCCACGGCGGCGTGGGGCACGGCGTAGTGGACGTGCAGCAGGTCGATGCCGTAGTTCTCGACCACGTCGACCAGCTTGGAAGCCAGGGAGGTCTCGTAGGGCGCGAACTCGAAGAGGGGGTAGTCGGCCCCGCTGTCCACCTCGTGGTAGAAGACGTTTTCGTGGAAGAAGCCCAACCGCGCCGGCCGCCGGTAGGTGATGAAGTGGATCTCGTGCCCCCGGCGTGCCAGCCCCAGGCCGAGTTCGGTGGCCAGGACGCCACTACCTCCGTAGGTGGGATAACAAACGACGCCGATCTTCATAAAGCTTCTTTTGCGGGAACGCGGGTGCAGGGTCTATTGCAAATGCCATTCGGCGGTAAATAGTTTGCCGCCCCCGGGCGGGTGAACCTCCCCTCCCTCCGTGACCTTACTGCTCTATGACCCAGATCACCCTACTCCCCGCCAACGGGGCGGACGACCTTACCGATGCCATTCCCCCCGATTCCTACCTGCGTACCCTCTCCCCCGCCGGGATCACGGCCCGCCTTCCTGAGGATGCGGCACCCGCGGCCGCCCGCCACCTCGGACAACGCCTGAGCCACCAGGAAGCCAAGCACCTGAAAGATGCCGTGGAGGTGGTTGCCGACCAGGTGAATCCCGCCCTCGCCGCGGCCTTCCTCGGCGGTCTCCAATTGGGCAGCTACTCCGCCGGCCAGCGCAAGGGAGACTTCAGCGCCCACCCCCTGGCCGATACCGTCCCCACCCTGCGCCCCGCTACCCCCGAGGCCGAGCGGGAGCTTACCTTGGCCAGCGTGCAGAACCGGGTGCGGGCCCTGGTCGACGCCCCCGCCAATAAAAAACGGGCCCAGGACCTGGCTGCCTGGGCCGTCGACAGCGGCAAGGCCTACGGCTACGCGGTGAAGGTGCTGGACAAGAAAGCCTGCCTCGACGAAGGCCTCCACGCCCTGCTGGCCGTCAACCGCGGCAGCGAGGACCCGGCCGTCCTCATCGTCTCCGAATACCGCGGTGCCCCTGACCGCCAGGAAGTGACCGCCATCATCGGTAAGGGCATCACCTTCGACACCGGCGGCGTGAGCATCAAGGGCAGCCAGAACCTTCACCTGATGAAGAGCGACATGGGCGGCGCGGCGGCCACCTTCGGCGCGGTGGAGGCGGCGGCACGACTGCAGCTGCCCGTCAACCTGGTCGGCATCGTTCCGGCCACCGACAACAGCGTCGACGCCCTGAGCATCAAGCCCAGCGACGTGATCGAAAGCCACGCTGGCAAGACCATCGAGATCATCGATACCGACGCCGAGGGCCGGTTGGTGATGGCCGATGGCCTCAGCTACGCCGTCAAGCACTTCAACCCCACCACCCTGATCGACGTGGCCACCCTGACCGGCAGCGCCGTACGCACCTTTGGCTACGTCTGCGCCGCCACCCTGAGCAAGAACGAAGAGTTGGTGGAGCAATTCCGCCGCGCCGGCGACGCCGCCGGAGAAAGGGTATGGCCCCTTCCGCCCTGGGACGACTTCGCCAAGGGACTGGAAAGCGACGTAGCCGACGTCAAGAACTTCAGCGGCAACCCCCTCCACGGCGCCACCGACGCCTTCAAGTTCCTGGAAAACTTCACCCACGGCCACGAACGCTACATCCACTTCGACATCGCCGGGGTAGCCCTCAAGCAGGGCTCCTTCGCCAAGGACCGACAGGCCACCGGCTTCGGAGTGCGGCTGTTCGTGGAGTGGCTGCGGCAGCAGCAGTAACCCGCATTGCAATTAAAAAACGAACAAATTGTTTTAAAATTTACTTTGACAGGAAAGCATACCCCATGAAAGTCAAAGTAAACGAGAAGCCCCGCCTGCAGCATGGCCGCCACGTGGTGACCATCACCGAAATCACCGAAGGCAAGAGCGAATACAAGGGCATCCCCTTCTTCGCCGCCCGGATGGAAACCGATGAAGGATTCGTCGAGCAGCGGTTCTACGACAGTGAACCCAGCCAGCCGGTCCTGGCCGAGCTGATGCGGGCCGTCGGGCTGGAAGGAAAGACCCTCGACACCGAAAAGCTCGTCGGCAAACAACTCAGCGTCGAGGTCCACGAGCGTACCTACCCCGACCCGGATACCGGCCAGGAAAAGACCATCACCGAGGCCGGTCACTTCCGGGCCGTAGGGGAGGCCGATACCAGTCAGCAGGGGCAGTAAGCGCTGTCAATGTCAGCCCTCCGTCGAAAGGCGGACGGCATTGGTCAGAATAGCGCGTCGGGGGTTAACCCTTCGCGCTATTCCCGGTTAACCCAGCAGCTATGAAATACCTGCTTACCGCCGGCCTGAGCCTTGCCTGCTCCCTCCTCCTGCTGGCCCAGGAGAATGCCACCGTGCGCGGTTACGTCCGCGACGCTGCCAACGGCGAAAGCCTGATCGGGGCCACCCTCTACCTGGAAGGTACCGGCAAGGGTACCGTCACGAACGAATACGGCTTTTACTCCCTCACCGTACCCAGTGGCGACTATACCCTGGTGGTCACCTACCTGGGCTACGCCGAGCAGCGGGTGCCCCTGGCCCTGAACGGCAACCAGACGCGTGACTTTGCCCTCGGCGAAGCCGGCAGCGTGCTCGAAGAGGTGGTCGTAACCGCTACGGAGGAAGACGACAACGTCAGCACCGTCCAGATGAGCGTCGAACGCCTCGACATGGGCACCATCGAAAAACTGCCCAGCCTGCTGGGGGAAGTCGACGTACTGCGCAGCATCCAGTTGTTGCCCGGCGTGACCAGCGTGGGCGAGGGGGCGGCCGGCTTCAACGTCCGGGGCGGGAGCATCGACCAGAACCTGGTCATCCTGGACGAGGCGCCGGTCTTCAACAGCAGCCACCTGTTCGGCTTCTTTTCCGTCTTCAATCCGGACGCGGTCAAGGGCGTCAAGCTGTACAAGGGTGGCATCCCGGCCCGCTACGGCGGACGGTTGTCCTCCATCTTGGACGTGCGAATGAAAGAGGGCAACAACCAGCAACTCGAAGTGCAGGGCGGCATCGGCACCATCTTCAGCCGACTGAGCGTGGAAGCCCCCCTGGTGAAGGACAAGTCCTCCTTTCTCCTCGCCGGCCGCCGCAGCTACATCGACGTGCTGGCCGCCCCCTTCCTGAACGATGAGCTGGCCGACACCAGGCTGAACTTCTATGACCTGACGCTAAAGACCAATTACCGCTTCAGCGACCGCGACCAGGTGTTTCTCTCCGGCTACCGCGGTCGCGACATTTTCAGCCCGGGGGGCGACCAGGGTTTCAGCTGGGGCAACGTGACCGGTACCCTGCGCTGGAACCACCTTTTCTCCGACAAGCTGTTCTCCAACCTGACGCTCTACTACAGCGACTACGACTACGCCATCAAGTTCGGCGACCAACCCGAGCAGGACGCCTTCAACTGGGACGCCAGCATCGTTAATCTGAGCCTGAAGCCCGAATTCTCCTTCTACCTGACGCCCGACAACGTCCTCCGCTTCGGCGGCCAGGCCATTCACTACCGCTTCGAGCCCGCCAACGCCGTGGCCGTCAGCGCCGGGGAGGAGATCGACATCAGCCTGAGCCGGCAGTGGGCCGTGGAATCCAGCGCCTACCTGGAGAACGAGCTCAACCTTTTCGACCGCCTCAAGCTCAACTACGGCCTCCGCCTGAGCCACTTTGCCTACCTCGGCGGGCGCAACGTCTACACCTTCGGCGAGCCCCTCCGCCGCGGCCTGCCCCGCCCCCTCTCCGGCGTCGGGCGCAGCGAAAGCGGGGAAATCATCAGCGACTGGCTCTACCTGGAGCCCCGCGCCGCCGCCCAGCTGACCCTCAACCCCACCAGCTCCGTGAAGGCCAGCTACCAGCGCACCGTACAGTACATCCACCTGTTGAGCAACACCACGGCCTCCATCCCCCTAGATATTTGGACGCCCAGTACCAACAACATCGACCCCCAGCGGGCCAACCAGTACGCCGTGGGCTACTTCCGCAACTTCTCCGACAACGCCTACGAGCTCAGCCTCGAGGGCTACTACAAACAGCTGTACGACCTGATCGACTACATCGACGGGGCCGACCTGATCCTGAACGAACTGGTGGAGGGGCAGGTGCTCGCCGGGCGGGGAAGGGCCTACGGCCTGGAGTTCCAGCTCAAGAAAACCGAAGGCCGGGCCTCCGGCTGGCTCAGCTATACCCTGGCCCGCACCGAGCGGCTGGTGGAAGGGATCAACAATAATGCGTGGTACCCCAACCGCTTCGACCAGACCCACAACCTCAACCTGAGCGCCTTCTACGAACTCAGCGACCGCGTCACCCTGAGTTCCACCTTCGTCTACAACACCGGTACCCCCACCACCCTGGCCAACAGCGGCTACTACCAGCTCGGCTACTTCATCCCCCACAACGGCGGCAACGCCCGCAACAACTTCCGCATTCCGGACTACCACCGCCTCGACTTCAGCCTCACCCTGGACCCCGCCAAGGACAAGAGCGGCCGCCGCTGGCAGGGGCAGTGGGTGTTCGGCGTCTACAACCTCTACGCCCGCCGCAACCCCTTCACCGTTTACGGTACCCAGGTCGACGGCCGCGCCCCCGCCGGCGGGCCCGTGGAGACCGAGGCCATCAAGCTTTCAGTCGTCGGCAGCATTATCCCCTCCGTATCCTACAACTTCACCTTCCAATGATGCGCACGGCTACCCTCCTTTTCCTGGCCCTCCTGGGCTTCGGCTGCACCGACGTCATCGACCTGGAAACCAACTTCCAGGATCCCCAGCTGGTGGTCGACGCCTGGCTGACCAACGAGCCGGTGCCCCAGGAGATCCGCCTGTCGCTGAGCCAGGACTACTACGACAACCGCCTGCCACCCGGACTGACCAACGCCGAGGTAGTCGTCTGCCGCACGGCCCCCGACAACCGTTGCTTCACCTTCTTCCACCAGGATTCCGGCCGCTACGTCTGGACGCCGGGCCCCGCCGATAGCCTCGGGGCCGTGGGTGCCGAGTTTGTCCTGGCCATCCAGCTGGAGGATGCCACCTACGGTTCCCAGGCCACCATCCGCCGGGTACCGGAGATCGATTCCCTGGTGGTGCGCTACGAGGAGAATCAGCTCGGCTTCGAAGACGGCCGCTACGCCCAGCTTTACGCCCGCGATTTTCCGGGTACCGGCGACGTCTACCTGACGCGCAGCTACCTCAACGATACCCTGCTGAACCGCCCCTTTGAGCTCAACCTCATCTACGACGGCACCTTCGACGCCGGCAGCCGCACCGACGGGCTGGTCTTCATCGCCCCCATCCGCCAGAACGTCAACCCCCGCGACGACGGCGGCGCCTTCGTACCCCTCCAACCCGGCGACACCCTGAGGGTCGACCTGTGGTCGCTCGCCCCGGAGGCCTATTTCTTCCTCGGCGTGGCCCGCGACCAGCTCCAGAACGGGGCCAACGGCATTTTCCAGATCCCCGTGGCCAACGCCCCCGGCAACATCTACAACCTGGCCACCGAGGAGTCCGCCCTGGGCATGTTCAACATCGCCGGGGTGAGCACCGCCGTCCGGGTGGTGGAGGAATAGGCCCGCGGCCGGCAATTTTTCGTCGTTTGTGACGCTTAGTGTAATTTACCGTCTCACCTTGGGCAACCGCGAATGAACCGTTGCCCAGTAGCTTGCCCAATGAATGCCCAGCGGAGCACCGCAATACGGATGCGATAAGTCGATGGAAGACCTGGATATCGTGCAAGCGTACCGCGCCCACCAGCACGCTACCTGCTTCCAGATCCTCTACGACCGTTACGCCGGGAAAGTGTACAGCAAGGCCATGACCATGCTGCACCGCCCCGGAGAAGCGGAGGACGCAACCCAGGAGATCTTCACCAAGATTTTCCTGAGTCTCGGGCAATTCGAGGGGCAGGCCAAGTTTTCCACCTGGATCTATTCGATCACTTACAACCTGTGCATCGACAAGATTCGCAAAAGCAAACGCAGCCGGGAGCTCTTCGCCAGCGAGGTGGAGAATCCGCCGGATACCGCCGAGGAGGTCCCAGACGAGGCCCTCATGAGCATGCAGGTCAACGAACTGCGGTTCGTGCTCCAGCAACTGACCGAAGCGGAGCGCACCCTGCTCCTGATGAAATATAAAGACGGCGTCAAGATTCGCGCCATTGCCGAGCTCCTCGGCAAGAATGAATCGGCCGTCAAGATGCAGCTCAAGCGCATCAAGGAGAAGGCCAAACGCATCCACGACAAACAATTCACCTCCATAGCCTAACGCCATGAACAGTTTCCTCGCATTGCAGGACCAGGACCTGGCCGCCTTCAACGGGGAGCGGCGCGCCGGTGTACGCAAGCGGGTGGAGCGGGAATTGCGCACGGCCGAGTTCATCGCCAGCATCGTGGAGCTCTTCGGCCCCGTCATGGCCGACACCCTCAGCGCCCTGAGCGGTGGACAGGGCATTGGCGCTGACGAAACCTACCGTACCTTTTCGGCCTCGGAAGACGACGACCCGTTAGGGGAGCCGCCCACCGTACCGACCGGACCCGGCTAGCGCGTCCGTCAAGCGAATATTATGAATTCAGCCATCGACCTCCTGCGCCTGCAGGCCTATGAACTGCTATCGGTCATCCCCGCCCTGCTCAAGGCGGCCTTTATTTTCCTCGTCGGCTACCTGGTGGCCCGCGTGCTTTACCAGGTTGTCCGCCGGCTGGTAACGGCCACCGGCCTGGACCGGCTTACGGAACGGCTGATGAGCATCGACTTTTTCCGCCGCTCCACCGTGCGCGTCTCGCCGAGCCGCATCCTGGCCGCCTTCGTCTACTACTTCACCCTGATCGTCTTCACGATGGCGGCCGTCAACGCCCTGGGCATGGATATGCTCTCGGCCCTGATGGGCAACCTGGTGGCCTACCTGCCCAACGCCATCGTGGCCTTCCTCATCCTGATCGGGGGCATCTTCCTGGCCGATTTCGTCAAGCGGATGGTCGTCTCGGCCTGCCGCTCGCTGGGCATCCCCTCCGACAACCTCATCGGCAACGTCGTCTTCTACTTCATCCTGCTCAACATCATCCTGATCGCCCTGCGGCAGGCCCAGTTGCAGACGGAGTTCATGGAGACCAACATCAGCATCATCCTGGCGGGGGTCGCGGGTGCCTTTGCCATCGGGTACGGCCTGGCTTCCCGTCACATCATGAGCAACATCCTCGCCAGCTTCTACAACCGCAACCAGCTGCGGGTGGGCGACGAGATCAGCATCGACGGCAAGCGCGGCGAGGTGGTACAGCTCAACAACGTGAGCATCACCCTGCGCTCCGAGGAGTCGGAATACACCATTCCCTTCAGCAAACTGAGCACCGAAGGCTTCGAAATGCACAGCCGCCGGGAGGTGGCCGGCCCCCGCCTGCCCCCCCACCGCGGCGCCTAAGCCCCGGCAGGCCTTATTATTGCGGTACCGATCGTTCCGGAAACCGCCGCGCTGCGCGCGGCACGCCAACACCAACCGCATGAAGACCCGCCTGCTCCCCCTGCTCCTGTTCCTGCTTTGCACCTGCGCCCTCGCCGCCCAGGAGAAGGAACCCGTCCCGGAAGGCTGGCGCGTCGGCGCCGGCATTGGGCTGGACATCACCCAGCTGCTGCAGATCAACCCCAAACAGGGTGCCGGGCAGAACCGCCTCGGCTTCGGCAGCGCCATCAACAGCTTCGCCAAGTTCCGCCGCGGGCGGCTCGACTGGGACAACACCCTGCTCTGGCAGTTCGGTCTCCAGCGCCTCGGGGCGGGCATCGTTTCCCAGGGGCTGACCTCCAAGATCCCCTTTCAGAAAACGGTCGATGAGCTGCGCCTCGGCAGCAAGTACGGCTACCGCATCAAGGAGGACGGCAAGCTGTTCTACTCGGTGAATGCCACCTTCCTGAGTCAGTTCTTCCCCACCTACCAGTTCCCCGACATCTACTCCGGCAACTTCATTTCGGACTTCGCGGATACCGGCCGCAGCCCCCTCTCGAAGTTCCTGGCGCCGGCCACGGCCACCCTCTCGGTGGGTATCGACTACCAGCCCAACGAGAACGTATCCATCTTCTTCTCGCCGGTGAGCTCGAAGTTCATCATCGTGGCCAACGACAGCATCGCTAGCCGCGGTGTGCACGGCAACCCGGTCAGCGGGGAGGCCAACGAACTGGGCATCTACCCCGAATTCGACAACATCGACCCCCAGATCGGTGCCCTGGCCCAACTGGGCTACGCCAACAGCTTCCTGGAGGACGACCGCATCACCTTTACCTCCAAGCTGGGTCTCTACAGCAATTACCTCCGCAACCCCCAGAACGTGGACGTGGACTGGCAAAACAGCTTCACCTATGCCCTGACGGAGCACCTGCAGTTCACCCTCTTCGCCAACCTGTTCTACGACGACGACATCCGGGTGCGGATCACCGACTACTCGGCCCCGAACGGCACCGCCGGACTGGGCAAGCGCGTCAGCTTCACGGAACAGATCCTGATCACCTACGCCCGCACCTTCTAGGGTGGCCAAGGGATTCCACCCCAACGTAGCCCACCCGGTCCTGGAGCGGGCGCGCGACTGTACGGTCTGCGCCCCGGCCCTGCCGCTCGGTCCCAACCCTATCTTCCGCATCCACCCCGAGGCCCGTATCGCCCTCATCAGCCAGGCCCCGGGGCGGCTGGCCCACGAATCCAGCGTCGCCTACGATGATGCCAGCGGCCGTCGACTGCGCGACTGGCTGGGGGTGACGGAAGCGGAATTCTACCATTCGACCACCTTCGCCGTATTACCCATCGGCCTCTGCTACCCGGGGAAAGGCAAGGGTGGTGACCTGCCCCCGCGGCCGGAGTGCGCCCCCCTATGGCAGGATGCCCTGTTGGCCCTGATGCCGAAACTGGAACTGAAGCTCCTCATCGGTGCCTACGCCCAGCAGCACTACCTCGGCCCCCGCCGCAAGCGGACCCTGACGGAAACCGTCCGCCACTACACCGAATACCTGCCAGAGTACTTCCCCGCCCCCCACCCCAGCCCGCGGAACGGCATGTACCTGCGCCGCAATCCCTGGTTCGAGTCCGTCAACGTGCCCGACCTCCAGCGGCGGGTGGCGGTCATCCGGGGCGCGGACTAGATCGCGCTGAGCCCGCCGTCCATCCCGATGACCTGTCCGGTGACGAAGGCGGCCTGTTCGCCCAGCAGGAAGGCGGCCAGGGCGGCTACTTCTTCCGGCTTGCCCACCCGGTCGAGGGGGTGACGGCCGGCCGCGGCGGCCCGCTTGTCGTCGGTAGCCAGCAACTTCCCCGCCAGGGGGGTATCGGTGAGGGAGGGGGCGATGGCGTTCACCCGCACCGCGGGAGCGTACTCGGCGGCCAGGCTGCGGGTGAGCCCCTCGATGGCTCCCTTGGCGGCGGCTACGGCGGCGTGGAAGGGCATGCCACGCTGCACGGCCACGGTGGAAAAGAGCACCACGGAGGCCGGACGGCCACTCCGCTTGAGGGCACGCTCGGCGGCCTGCAGACAGCGCACGGCCCCCACGACGTTGATCTCGAAGGCGCTGCGAAAAGCGTCGGGCCGCAGGCTACGGAAGGACCGCAGGTCGATGTTGCCCGGGCAGTACACCAGGCCCTGGAGTTCTTCGGGGACGTTGGCGGACAGGTCGGCGGCCGCATCGGTGACGTCCACCGCGGTAAATTGAACGGCAGCGGGAAGGTCGCGGGCCTCGCGGGCCCAGACATGGACGGTATGGCCGGTGTTCAGGAGCTGGTCGACCAGGGCCCGGCCGATGCCGGAACTGCCGCCGACGATGAGAAAGGTGGACATGGTTAGGGGGGTTGTGCCCGGGGAACCGGACTTTTCCAGCCTAACCACAAATGGTGCAAACGGTTTTGGGATTACCCCCGGCCCGGACGCAAAACGACCCGGCCGGCGCGGGGCCGGTCGGGTCGTTGTTGAGATTTGGGTCTCGGTGAGGGGTCTAGTTGACCGACTCGCTGAGTTTCTTGCCGGGCTTGAACTTCACTACGTTCTTGGCCGCGATCTGGATGGTCTCATTGGTGCGGGGGTTACGTCCCTCGCGGGCGGGCCGGTTGTTCACCGAGAAGGTGCCAAAGCCAACCAGGCTTACGCTGTCGTCGCTCTTCAGTGCTTCCTCGATACTGGCGAGGGTGGCGCTCAGGGCGCTTTCTGCTTGGTCCTTGGTGAGGCCGGATTTATCGGCGATGGCCGATACGAGTTCTCCTTTGTTCATTTGATAGGAATTTGGATAGTTAAAAAAGGGTGGTTTGGGTTTACCGCCTGATGATGGTTGCGTTAGGTAGTTTATCGACGGGCGCGTAACGCCATGCCTCAATTCCCTAGTTCAGCCGTACAAACGTATGAAAAAGCGCTGTGTTTATCCCGCTTTCCTTATTTTGCTAGGCTTTGCGGTCCTTTTTTCCACCTCCTGCAGCCGCAGATCGGGCTGTTACGGCATCCAGAAAACCACCAAGCCGGACAAGCGCAGCAAACCGCCGGGCAACCGCGACCTGTTCGGCCACCGCATGCGCTAGTCGGCGGACCGCTCCCGGGGCGTCGGCCGCAGGGACACATCCAGCAGTTCCTCCCCATCTAACCGTTTGATTTCCCGAATTTTATACGGACGTTTTTTCTGGCTTTCGTAGTAGGTGCGCATCAACACCTCCACCACGATGCCCACCGTAACGAGCTGTATCCCGGCCAGCACCAGCATGGCCCCCAGGATCAGGAGGGGTTTGCCCCAGATGTCCTGCCCCAGCAGTTTCAGGCCCAGCAAATAAACGTTAATGAGGGCCCCGATGGCAAAAAGGGCCAGCCCCGCCTGGGCGAACAGGTGCATGGGCTTCTGCAGGTACTTCTTCAGGAAGACCATCAGGAGCAGGTCGCTCACCACCTTGAAGGTGCGGCCGAGGCCGTACTTGCTTACCCCGAACTGCCGGGCGTGGTGCTTCACAGGTACCTGGGTAATGCGGGCGCCCTCCAAGCTGGCGAGTACCGATATGAAGCGGTGGAGCTCGCCGTAGATCCCCAGGTCCTTGGCGATGTCGGCGCGGAACACCTTCAGGGCGCAGCCGTAGTCGCGCAGGTGCACCCCGCTCAGGTGGCGGATGATCCAGTTGGCGATGCGGCTGGGGACCTTGCGGGTCATGCGCCCGTCCTGCCGGTTCACCCGCTCGCCAACGACGAGGTCCCAGTCGCCCTCCTCCACCAGCCGCAGCATGTGGGGGATATCGGATGGGTCGTTCTGCAGGTCGCCGTCGAGGGTAGCGATGAACTCCCCCCGCGCCACTTCGATGCCGGCCATCAGGGCGAGGCTCTGGCCGTAGTTCTTGCGGAGCTCCACCACCACCAGCCGGGGGTCGGGGAGGCTTTTGAGCAGGGCTACCGATCCGTCGGTACTGCCGTCGTCCACGTAGACGATCTCGTACTCCATGCCCGACAGGGCCGCGTGGATGCGGTCGATCAGCGGCTCGATATTCTCCCGCTCATTCAGGATGGTGACTACGACGGAAAGCTGCACAAACAGGGGACTTTGGGGCCGCAAGGTACGACTTCCCGCCGCGGCTATCGCCTGATGGGCAGGCCGGTGCCCATGCCGTCACGGAGTTCCTCGTCGGTGGGGACCGCCGGAACGGGGGGCTGCAGGGCTCCCACCGGGTACCACCCCTGCTGGTGGCGCAGGTAGAGGGAGTCGGTAGCCATGATCTGCAGTTGGGGGTACTGCCGGGGGCTGCCGATGTAGGCCGCACTGGCGTCAAAATCCTGAAAATGCCGGGGCACCACCGCCCCCAGGGCTTCGGTCAGGTACCAGCCGGTAGCCGGCTCGATCAGGGTATGCCCGTAGATGGCCAGCGGCTGGTCAGCATGGCGTTCCGCCACCACCCGCGCCGTATTCCGCACGGCCGGTCCGCGTTCGTCGGTGGCGGCGCGAACCGGCAGGATGAACAGGTCGAAGGCCACTCGCAATACCAAAAGGAAGCAGCACAGGAGCAGGAGGAAGTTGCGCCGGTCGCGCCAGCCCGCCACGGCCACGGCACCCGCGACCGCGCCTACCACCAGGCTTTTGATCCACGGCTGGCCCACTCCGGCTACCGCCGGCAGGAGGGGAACGAAGGGCAGGCCTACCGCCACCACCGTCATCGCCCCCAGCAAGAGGTAGCGCAGGGTAAGGTAGGTACGGCTCCCCCGGGACGCGTGCGAGCGGTGCAACCACAGCAAACTGGCGAACAGCAGGGGGAAGAGCATCAGGAGGTAACGGGGGTAAACGTTCGGCGAGAGCCAGTACACCGGCAGGTGCACCACGAAGGCGAGCAGGCAGAAGGCCGCGAAATCGCTGGTCAGCAACCTCGACCAGCTCCCCCGCCGCAGAAGGTAGGCCAGCAGGATCGTCCAGGGCAGGAAGTGGTAGCTCATCTCGAAGGGGAAGGCCAGCAGGTGGCGCAGCGTTTCCCCGGCTCCGTGGGCCACCGCGGTCCGCTTGCCGCTCTCCACGAAGAGGCGCTGGGCCACCTGCGCCAGGTCGACGTACTGCCCGTAGGTGTAATAGTAGGTGCCCAGCAGGAGCAGGCACCCCACCCCGCTGAGCAGGTGGGCCGGCCGGAAGAGCTCGTGCCAGGAGCGCTGCCACCCCACCACCGCGAAGACCGTAAGGCCCTGGAAAACGATGGCGGGCAGCCCCTTGAGCATGAAGGCCACGGCGGTGAGCAGGTAGGTCCAGCCGAAGGCCCGCCACCACTCACCCCGCCGGCCGTAGTAATACAGCAGCATGATCTGGGTGTAGATGACCCAGCTGAAGCAGACGTCGATGAGCGCCAGCATGCTGTCCCAGAACAGCATCCGCCCGCAGGTGATGACCGTCAGGGCGTGGACGAAGGCCAGGTAGCGGCCGAAGTGGGGGCGGCTGAACAGGTAAGTGGTGAGGCCAAACCCCAGCAGGGAGATCACCGTCGGCAGCCGGGCCGCCCACTCCCCCGCGGCACCGTGGAGTTCGAAGCTCACCGCCAGGATCCAGTTCCAGAGCGGGGGCTTGTTCAGGTAGGCGTCGGCGTGGAGGGTCGGGGCGATAAAGTTGTCAGACCACAGCATCTCCTGGGCCACCAGGGCCCGGATGGCTTCGTCGTCGATGAAGACCGGCAGCCCCAGGTTGATCAGCAGGGCCGGAAACAGGAGGATGATCGCCAGGATGTAGTACCACTTCCGCACCGGGGCGAAGATACGATCAGCGGCCGGGCTCCCGGGTGAAGGTGGTGGTGCCCCCCAGCAGGGCGTCTCCCGCGGCGGTGCGCAGCAGTACGACCACCCGGAAGGTGCCCGAGTCGTCGGTGGCGGGCAGGGGGATCAGAGTCTGCTCACCTTCGGTAGTGCCGGTTTGCCAGAGCAGCAGGGGCGAAAGCCGGGGCACCTCCTCCCCGCTGCGGGGCGTGAAGTTGAGGGCGGGCTGGAGGCCGTGAAGTTCGAGCAGATTGGCGGCATCGTCGGCGGGCAGGTCGGCGGCCGGTCGCAGGCGGTCGATCTGCACCACCCCCTGGCTGCCGAGGGCGGGGAACTGCTCCCGCAGCTCCCGGTTGCCGTAGTAGAAACTGACGCGGGCCACGTCGGCCGGATCAAGTCGGGCTACGTAGTCGGCATCGCGGGTGAGCCGCCCGTCGACGATGAACAGGGGCGTACCGGTGAAGAACCGCTGGGTGGGCGCATTGTACAGCTGGGCGGTGTAGCCGTCGCGGCGCTCGCGGAACCGCAGTTCTCCAGCCACCTCCCGGAAGAAGGTATAGAGGTCCGGGAAAGCCTTGTAGTCCTGGACGTTGTAACTCTTGCTGGCCCGCAGCGGCAGTGGCCGTTCCGGACGCACCTCCACCTCCAATGGGGTTTCCACCGTGCGGTAGAGCTGGTAGATCTTGCGGCGGCGGTGGCTCAGGTCCAGGTACTCGATCACCTCCGCGGTGAGGGGCGGCCGCTGCTCCAGTCGGGGCAGGCGGGGGGATGACAGACTTCCCTTGAGGGCCTGGTCGGTAATGCTCCTCACCTGTACCGTCTTGCTGCCCGCGAAGGCCGGCAGATTAAGCAGGAATTCGCCCGCCGCGTCCGTTTTGCTGAAGTAGGTGGCGTAGGTGGCTCCGTCGAAGACCGGCAGCAGGTTCACGTTCACTGGGGCAGCGTCCGTCGCGGCTAGGATCTGCCCACGGTAAAACAGGGTATCGAGGCAGGCCGGGGTCGGTTGGGCCGGGGCGGAGCTCACCGTTGCTCCGGCAGCGCTACCCACCACCGCATCGTGGTACACGGCCACGCTGTAGGTCCCCGCGGGGGCGCCCGCGATCCGTAGGGCATCGCCCTCTACCCGCAGGTCCAGGTCGTCAGTAGCAAACTCCGCCGCGTCGTTGGTTGCCGCTTCCGCGGTGGCGTTGCGGTCGTCCACGCGGTAGACGGGGTGGCGAAAGGTGCCAAGCGGCACGTCTTCGCCGGCGGCGGAGAGGGCCGTCAGGGCGATGCGGTAGTAGCCCGTGGGCAGGTCGTAGCCCCAGCGGTAGTAGCCCTCCGCGGTGCCGCCGGCAACGTCAGATTTCAGGAAGAAATAGTCCAGCCGACTCCCGTCCGGGGCGTATACCTCCACGCGGACCGTCGGCGGGGCCGGGGCCGGCAGGTAGGCGCGGAACCAGCTCACCTCCCCCGTAGCGTGATAGGGGCGGTCGTGGTGGAGGACGGTGGCGGGCTGGGCCGTCAGTCCGGACAGGAAAATCAAGAATGCAAGCAACAAGGTCAGGCGCATCGGGCGGGGCGGTTAGAAGGACCAGAAAGGGGGCGGCGTCAGGGAGGCGCCGTCGAGCCGCATACAGTCGTCGCAGCTGGTAGGCGGGGCGTTCGGCCGCTCGGGCGGGGGCAGGGGGCAGTAGGTATTGGGGTTGCCGGCCTCCTCCGGGGAGACGGACACCCGCGCCAGGGTGCGGTTGGCCGTGTAGAAGAAGCCGAATACGTTTGGCGTCAGTCCGTTCAGGTCGGTGACGTTGCCGGCCACCGGTCCCGGGGGGCTGCCGAAGATGCTCCGGTCCTGGTCGGCGATGCTCGCGATCTGGGAAAAGTAGTTGAAGGCGGGCGGACTGAGGGCCTCCTGGTAAATGGTTACGTAGTTGCCCTCGGCGTAGAGATGATTGATCCTCACCGTGGCCAGGGGGTAGTCCACCACCCGCTCGGCCGTGGCCTGGCGCCCGTCGAGGAGGAAGAGTCGGTTGCCGGCCAGGGTCTGGCTTACGTAGCAGGTCTTGGGATCGTTGTTGGTGTAGGGGAACTGGGCCGGCTCGTCGGTCAGGGCGTAGTCGACGCTGAGCTGGTAGCGCAGCCGGGCGGGGGCACCGTCGGGGTAGCGCACCGGGGTGGTCACCGTGTAATTGATGCCGGGCACCGTCACCGGCGTGCCGGCGGGGCTGGTGGTCTGGAGGGAAACGAAGGAGCGGCCCGCGGATTCCAGCGGCAGGGCCGGTTGCAGCACGTCGTAGTCGCTCTGGTAGGCCTCGTCGTCCTGGGTGAAGATCGTCAGCCGGTATCCCACCCCCGGCCGGATGGTCATCTCCGGGTGGTTGCGGCCGATGTCGAGGCGGTAGGCGCCGTTGCGGTAGGGGATGGGCAGCGACTGCCCCTCGGTATTTTCCAGGAGCACCCGGGCCGAGACGACCTGGTTCGGCAGGTTGGAGGAGAACTGGAAGAGTCGCTCCAGGTTGATTTCCGCGACGGCGCCGTCGGAGGTTACGGCCAGGCTGCCCCGTACCACGATACCTTCGGGCAGGGCGTCGGCCTGTCCGAGGTCGATTTCATCGACGCAGCCCAGCAGGAGAAGGGCCAGCAACAGGAGGACGGGGACGCGGGTGCCGTGCAAGGGGGAAGGGAGGGCCGGGCTCATCGGGTTTCGATATTCAGGGTGATGGCGGGGAATACGGTACCCAGCACGGCCAGGCGGTTGGCCACGTTGGTCTGGTCGGCCGACTGGGTGTAGTAGACCGAGAAGGCGTTCTTGCGGGCGTAGACGTTGTAGAGGGAGACCGTCCAGCTGGTCTGTACCGTCCGTTTCTGGTTATAGCCCTTGCCCAGGGTGTAGGCCAGGTCGAGGCGGTGGTAATCCGGGATCCGCAGGCTGTTACGGGCGGTGTAGACCGGGACCAGCAGCCCGTTGTCCACCCGGTAGTTACCCACCGGAGCGGTGATCGGCCGGCCGGTGCCGTAGGTGAAGTTGGCCGTCAGGGTATTGCGCTGGTTCGGGTTCCAGTTGAAGGTGAGGACGAAGTTGTGGGGCTTGTCGAAGTTCGAGGAGTAGTAGTCTCCCCCGTTGATGCCGGCCACCTGCCGTTCGGTGCGGGAGAGGGTGTAGCTCACCAGTCCGTTGATCTCGCCGACCTTCTTCTTGCCGCTGAGCTCCAGGCCGTAGGCGCAGCCTTCCCCGATGCGGATTTCGGTTTCCAGCTGGGGGTTCACGATCACGTCGGCGAAGTCGCGGTAGTCCCACAGCTGGTCGATGAGGCGGGCGTAGCCCTCTACCCCCAGCTCCACGTTGTTGTTGTTCAGGTTGAGGAAGTAGCCCAGGGAGACGTTATGCGACAGGAAGGGCGGAATGTACCCCGTGCTGAGCTGGAACTGGGAGCTCGGCGTCGGAGAGGCGCTCAGGTAGATCTGGTTGAGGAACTGGGCCGTGCGGGCGTAGCCGGCGCGGACCGACCCGCTGCGCCCTACCCGGTAGCGGGCGCTGAGGCGCGGCTGCAGGCTCTGGTAAGCGGCGACGGTTTCTCCGGCCCCGTACTCGCGGGTACCGGTCTCGTTGCCGGAGCGGGGGATGCCATCGGTGTATTCCGTGACGGTCGCCGCGCCGAGGAAGCGGTAGTTGGTGTAGCGCAGTCCGGCGATCACGCTGAACCGCTCGGAGACCCGGTAGTCGGCCTCGCCGAAGAAGCTCAGCTCCACCCCCTGCTCCTCGGGGAGCTGGCGGGGGCTCACCAGGGATTCCTCCCCGCCGGGCTGCCGCTCACCGGGGTTGACGCGGTAGTGATCGAGCTCGAGTCCGCCGGACAGCTGCAGGTCATCCGACACCTCGTAGGTCAGGTGGGGCTTGACGATGAGGTAGGCTACCCCGTTGTCGAGGATTTCGGCGGTGGTGGTCCCCAGGTCGGTCTGCCGGCTCTGGTAGTCGCTGTAGGCCACCCCCAGCCGGCCGTAGAAGCGGTCGCTGAAGATGTGGTTGTACTCGCTTTGCCCGAGCAGCGTCCGGTAGCGGAAGCCGAAGGCATTGTTATAGGTGAACTGGTCCTCGGAGCCGTAGCCCGACACCGACAGGGTACCGGTTTCGCCGATGCGCTGGGTGAGCCGCAGGTTTCCGTCGACGAAGAAGGCCGAGGAGTTCTTCACGTTTTCCTGGCTGGCCAGCCGCAGTACCCAGCCGGTATAGCTGCTGCGCACCCCGGCGATGAAGCTGCTGCGGTCCTTCACGATGGGGCCTTCCAGCATGACGCGGCCGGTGACCGGTCCCAGTCCCGCCTTCACGCGGAGGTGGTCGAAGTTGCCGTCGCGTTGCTGTACGTCGAGCACCGAGGCCAGACGACCGCCGAAGCGGGCGGGCATGTTGGCCTTGTAGAGGTCGACGCTCTTGAGCAGGTCGGCGTTGTAGGTGGAGAAGAAGCCCAGGGCGTGGCTGGAGTTGAGCAGGATGCCGTAGTCCTGCAGCAGCAGGTTTTGGTCGATTTCGCCGCCGCGGACGTTGAAGCCCGTGGCCCCCTCGCCGATGGTGCTCACGCCGGGGTTCAGCAGCAGGGCCTTGACCACGTCCGATTCGCCCATGAAGGTGGGGAGCCGCTCCAGCTGCGCCAGGTCGAGCCGCTGTACCCCGGCCTGTACCCGGCCCACGTTGGCGTCGGCGGCCTGCTCGGTGACCACCACCTGTTGCAGGTCGGTGGCCGAGGGCAGCAGGGCAATGTCGAAGCGGCCGTCGCCCTGCACGCGGATCCCGCGCTCCTGCCGCCCGTATCCGACGTAGCCGATCAGGAGCTCGTAGGTGCCGGGGGCCAGGCGCAGGGTGTAATTGCCTTCCGTATCGGTGGTCGTGGCCTGCTCCGTTCCCGTTACCCTCAGGGTTGCACCGATGACGGGCTCGCCGTCGTCGTCGGTTACCGTACCGGAGACGGTAGCCATGCCCGTAGCCCCTAGGGTGGCAAAGCTGCCGATCGTCTCCGGCCCCCGGGCCCCGGCCTCTTCAGCATCCGCATCCACCTGCTCGGCTACGGCGGCGTAGTAGGCCGCGTCGAACTCCGTACCGATGGTGGTTGCCGGCCCGATCACATAGACGTCGCGGTAGGCGATAAAGGACAGTCCGGTGCCCTCCAGGATTGCCTCCAGGGCTTCTCGCGGGGTGGCCTGCTGCAACGACAGCCGCAGCGGCTCGTCCTTTACCTGGGTGTCCTGCCAGAAGATCCGCAGCGGGGTGTAGCGGTCCATTTGTTGCAGGGCGGCCACCCGTCCGATGGACTCGCTTTGCAGGGTAATGGTGGGGCCAGCGTCCTGCCCGGCTACCGGCAATGCCAGCAAAAGGATCAGCAGGATGGGGAAAACGGTAATTTTCATTGGTAATTTGGCGTTCGGGCGCCGTCTGGGCTTTGGTGCTACCGGTCGGAAACGGACCAACCGGCAAAGCCCCGGCAGCCTCTAATGTAATCGATAATTAATTCGGTGTTAAACCACCCCTTGCGTCTGCCCCGACTAAACTACTGGCCCGCGCAGAACATTTAGTAGCTAGCACTCCGTCCGAACCCAACAATCCGGGGCAGCGCGGCGGAGTTCCTAAAAGAAAATCTATGAAAACGAGAGCCCCCCTGCTCTTCTCCGCCCTACTGCTGGTCTTCGTTCTGATCGCCGCCACCCGCCCCACCCACCAGATCGAGGTGCCGCCGGGTGACGCGCCTTCCGTAATCCTGCGGACGATGCTGGCCAATCTGGAGAACTACCACTACCAGCCGGTCGACATCGACGACGCGTTCTCCGAGCGCGTCTTCGACCAGTACCTCAACGACGTGGACGGGGCCCGCCTTTTCTTTACCCAGGAGGACATCAAGGCCTTCGAGCCCTACCGCACCGCCATCGACGACCAGAGCAAGGCCGGGGAGTACACCTTCTACGACCTGGTGCAGGAACGGTGGATGGCCGCCCTCGACAAGACCCAGGCCTGGTACCAGGAAATCCTGGCCGAGCCCTTCGACCTGGACGCCGACGGTACCTTCGTGGACAGTGACGAAAAATCCCCCTGGCCCGCTACCGACGCCGAACTGAAGCAGTACTGGCACGACTACATGAAGCGGGACGTGATCAACCAGCTCGTAGATAAGCGGGAGGAAATGGCCCGGGACACCACCGGACAGGAGTACCCCTCCCTGGACAGCCTCGAAACCGAGTTCCGCGGCAAGATCCTCGAACGCTACGACGACTGGTTCAAGCGGATGCGGGAAATGAAGCCCAGCATCAAGCGCGGGCAGTACCTGAACGCCATGACGGCCGTCTTCGACCCCCACACCAGCTACTTCCGCCCCAAGGACAAGGAATCCTTCGACATCCGCTTCAGCGGCCGCCTGGAAGGCATCGGCGCCACCCTGCAGACCGACGATGAGTACACCAAGGTGAGCTCCATCGTAGTGGGCGGCCCGGCCTGGAAGGGCAAGGAACTCAAGGAAGACGACGTCATCATGGGCGTCCGCCAGGATGGACAGGAGATGGTCGACATCAAGGGCATGCCCCTGGAAGACGTGGTCGACAAGATCCGCGGCAAGAAGGGCACCACCGTCCACCTGAAGGTACGCAAGCCCGACGGCGTCATCCAGGAGATCTCCATCGAGCGCGACGTGATCATCATCGACGAGACCTACGCCAAGTCGCTCATCCTCGACAGTGAGGAGGGCAACGAAAAGGTGGGCTACATCTCCCTGCCGAGCTTCTACGCCGACTTCGAGAATAACGACGGCCGGTTCAGCGCCAAGGACGTGGAGGCCGAGCTGCAAAAGCTCAAGGACCAGGACGTCGACGGCATCATCCTCGACCTGCGCAATAACGGCGGGGGCTCCCTGCGCGACGTGGTCGACATGACCGGCTTCTTCATCCCCGAAGGCCCCGTGGTACAGGTGGCCGGCCGTGGTATGAATAAGGAAGTACTGAAGGACAAGGACCGCCGCGTCCAGTACGACGGCCCCCTCGTGGTGCTGGTGAACCAGTACTCGGCTTCCGCCAGCGAGATCCTGGCCGCCGCCCTCCAGGACTATGGCCGTGCCGTGATCGTAGGCAGCAACTCCACCTTCGGCAAGGGCACCGTTCAGCGCTTCATCGATATGGACCGCACCATCGCCGGCCACGACGATGCGAAGCCCCTGGGCACCGTCAAGCTGACCATGCAGAAGTTCTACCGCATCAACGGCGGCTCCACCCAGCTGCGCGGCGTCACCCCCGACATCATCCTGCCCGACAGCCGCTCCCTGTTGGAAACCGGCGAGAAGGAGCAGATCGCTCCCCTGGCCTGGTCCGAAATCGACCCCGCCAAGTACGACCAGGACATCTACCGCATCCAGCACCTGGATGCCCTGAAGGCCCGCAGCGCCGCCCGCGTGGAGGCCAGCCCCACCTTCAACCGCATCCAGGAGAACGCCCAGCGGGTGAAGCGGCAGCGCGACCGCAACACCTACCCCCTAAGCCTCACCGAGTACGAGGAGCTGCAGCAGGCCGCGCGTACTGAAGCCGAGATGTACGACGACCTCTTTGAGGACGTGGTGAACCCCGGCGTGCTGAACCTGGAAGTGGACCTCGAGCCCATCCTGGCCGACGAAAGCAAGACCGCCCGCAACGACGATTTCAAGGACAGCGTCAGCAAGGACGTCTACATCCGCGAAGCCGTCAACATCGTAGCCGACCTGATCGAACTGGAAGGCAAGAAGGGCGTGGCCGACCGCAAGTAGGCAGCCCCCTTAATTGAAACGAAAAGGCCCCCGGTGCTCCTTTGGGAATGCACTGGGGGCCTTTGCTTTGGAGGGTTCGGACAGCGCCCTAACGTTCCAGCAGCTCCTCCAGGGAGAGCTTTTCCTGCTCTCCCGTCTTCATGTGCTTGACGGAGTACTGCCCGGTTTCCGCTTCGCGGCTGCCGATGATGATCACCCGGGGGGCGTTGCGCTGGTCGGCGTACTTCATCATCTTGCCGAGCTTGGCGGCTTCGGGGTAGAGGTCGGCGTTGTGGCCCGCCTTGCGAAGCTGCCGCAGGAGGTCGAAGCCGTGGACCAGGGTTTCCTCGTCAAGGCAAAGCAGCAGGTACTCCAGGTCCTCGCTGGCGTCGGCGGGGAAGAGTTCGAGCTCCTCCAGCACGTCGTAGATGCGCTCGGCGCCGAAGCTGATGCCCACGCCGGAAAGGTCGCGGCCACCGAAGATGCCCGTCAGGTCGGCGTAGCGGCCGCCCCCGGCGATGCTGCCCATCCGGATGCCGGGGTGGGCGTCGGTGTCCACGGCCACCTCGTAGATGCAGCCGGTGTAGTAGTTGAGGCCGCGGGCCAGGGTGACGTCGAATTCGAGGCGGTTCGTCAGCTTGCCTACGCGGTCGAAGACCTCCTGCAGCTCGGCGATGCCCTGGCGGCCGACCTCGCTGTCCTGCAGCAGGGGGGCTACCTTTTCCAGGCTGGTCACTCCGAGGAATTGCTTGATGACTTCCACGGCACCCGCGTCCACGCCCCGTTCCAGCAGTTCTTTCTCCACCCCGGCTTCCCCGATCTTATCGAGCTTGTCGATGGCGATGGTGATGTCCATCATGCGGTCGGCGTGACCGGCGATCTCGGCCAGGCCGGCCAGGATCTTGCGGTTGTTCAGGCGGATGACGGCCTTCAGGCCCAGGGCGGCGAAGACCTCGTCGAGCAGCTGGGTGAGTTCGGCCTCGTAGAGGAGGGAATCGGAGCCCACGACGTCGGCGTCACACTGGTAGAACTCGTTGTAGCGTCCCTTCTGCGGCCGGTCGGCCCGCCACACCGGGGCGATGGCGTAGCGCTTGAAGGGGAAGGCCAGGTCGTTCTGGTGCATCACCACGTAGCGGGCGAAGGGCACCGTGAGGTCGTAGCGCAGTCCACGCTTGGAGATCTGCGGCAGCACGGCGTCGCTGTCCTGGGCAGCCAGCTGTTGGGTGTCGGCCTTGCGCAGGAAATCGCCGTTGTTGAGCACCTTGAACAGCAGGCGGTCGCCTTCCTCGCCGTACTTCCCGGTGAGGGTGGAGAGGTTCTCCATCACCGGCGTTTCGATGGGCTGGTAGCCGTAGCGGTGGAAATGCTGACGGATCACGTCGAAGATGTAATTGCGCCGGCGCACTTCGTGGGGCAGGAAATCCCGGGTGCCTTTGGGGATAGACGGTTTCATGGGCGCGAAGGTAGGGAAGTCCGATTTACGGTCTAGGGTACAGGCCCGCCTGAGAGGGCCCTACCCCTACTCCGTTGCCGAGATGATGCGGATGACCTTCCCCTCCGCGTCGAGGAATTCGATGCGCGCTGCCCCCGCGGAATCCACCACCGCCCGGAGGCGTTCCTGGCTTTTCCAGTCGCTCAGTCGCAGGGCAGCCATGCGCCGGTTGCTTTCCAGGGCAACCCGCCGCCCCCCGAATTCTCCCGCATCGGCCCGGGTCTTGAAGCGCTGGAGGACGGCCCGCCGCTCGGCCTCCGGAAGCAGCGCCGCGGAGTCGAGCAGCGCCTTGTAGTCGTAGAGGTCAAAGGCCGGCGACCGGTCGTTCACGTAGAAGCCGGCGCGCTGCCGTTCCCCCTGCCCTTCGTACTGCATCAGGGCTACCTGGTCGTGGCGGTATTGGTCCAGCGACAGGTGCCCCAGGGCATAAGGCACCTCCCGGTGGTCGTCGATGCGGTAGATCAATCCGCCGACCTCGTGACCCTCATAGAAGAAAATGAGTCCGGCCGATCCACCCCGGGTAGTTACCGTATCCCCCTCGAGTACCACCCCGGGCATCTGGACGGAGTTGGCCGTCAGCAGGGCCAGGCTGCCGTCGGGCTCCACCACATCCAGCCGGCCGGTGAGGACGACCTTCGCCCGCAGGGTATCGGCTTCGATTACCCTGGCGGCCAGGTCTCCGAGGTAGACGGTCCTGACGGGCCCCGCCGCCAGGAGAAGCACCCCCGCCAGCAGCAGGAACAGGACGGTAGTCAGGCGAGTAAGCAGGCGGACGCGGCGTTCGAGTTGGTCAAGGGTCATGGCGGGGATATTGCGCCGGCGGCAGTGGCACCGGCGATTGAAAAATCTTGGCGGTCTGAGCTTCCCGGACCGGGAACAGCCTCCGGATGGAATTTACAATTCCCCGAGCAAGTCGGCCGCCTGGCTCCGGTAGGGGTGGTTGGCGTCCTGGGTGATGCGCGTCAGCCGGGAGCGTGCCCTGGAGTGGTCTTCCCGGGCCAGGGCGGCCAGGGCGGCGTACCAGTCGGCCGGGTCGCGGTAGGGGCTGTCGGCCGGCAGGCGGGCCAGCCATTCTTCGGCGCGGGCCGGGTCGTTCAGGGCCAGGGCGCTTACGCCCAGGTAGAGGGGGGCGGCCGGGTAGGCGTCGGCCGTGGGCAGCAGTTCCTCGTAGGCCCGGTGGTAGTCGCCGCGGTCGTAGTAATAGAGGATCTGGTTCAGGTCGCGCTCCTCGTAGGTAGCCGGCGGGCTGTCGGCGAAGGGATTCGGGTAGGGCGCGAAGTAGGTGGCGTAGAGCCCCTCGGGGGAGGCCCGGGCGTAGAAGGTGTCGTAGACCAGCCACAGCAGGATGCCCGTGAGCAGTCCGGCCACCACGATCGCCGGCGTGGGGGTGCCGATGCGCCAGCGGTGACGGGGGGAGAGCCTTACGTCTTTCGGGGGCGCGGCCGCGGGTTCCGGGGAATCCACCGGCGGCGGCGGAGGGGTGTTGCGTCCGAGGGTTTCCATCAGGTCCTGCCGCCCGGCGACGGTGATGACCGGAATGTACAGCAGGGAGCCGCCGGGGGATTCCAGTTCCAGCGAGCGCCGGCAGGCGGCAATCTCCTCGGTCAGGGTTTCGGCATCCTCCTCCCGGTCGAGTACCCGGGCGATGACCGCCGGTTCCAGCTGGTGGTAGTCGGCCAGGAGCAGCAGTTCGCGACAGTCATTCCGCGCGTTGAGGCGGGCCAGCAGTTCCCGGCCGGGCTCCTCCAGGCGGACGGTCCGGGGCAGGTAATCCAGCGGCCCGCTGCCGAGGGGGAAATCGCCCTTGCGGCTGGTCTCTCCGGTAAAGTAGCGTTCCGCCACCACGGTGATGTACTCGAATACGTCTCCGGTATAGGGATCGTCAGTCTGTTTCCGCGCTTCGTACCAGGCGATGAGGGCCCTGCGGTAGTTCACCAGTGCCCCTTCCACGGGATAGCCCCGGTCGGCTACCCAGGCCAGGTAGTCGTCGAGGTATTCAGCGTAGTGTTGCCGGAGCTCGGCGAGCAGGCGTCCGTTCTGCATGGGGGCGGGTTACCTGAGGACCAACAGCGGGGGATGGGGCGGGGTTTTCCTGATCAAGGGGTGAAGGGGTCACGGGGTCAAGGGGTGGATGAGTGAATGGGTGAATGGGTGAATGGGTGAATGCTAGTGTTGCTGGGAGCATTGGAATACCGGATACTTGCCCAACCGGTTATTCCGAGGGGCCACCACACCCTGAGGTCCAGAAGATGTCGGGAAACTGGGCGGAGGACCTCGTAGTATCACCCTAGTGCAGCGGGGGATCTGCGAGGTGCTGGACGCAAAGACCGTCATCCGCACCTCGGAATGTGACCAGGTGCAGCACAGAGCTCTTCTGAGGGGGCGGCACAGGCCTTATGACCGCGAGGCCCATTCCTGGGAATTGACCCCGCTAGTTTGAAGCCGTCCCTTCCAGGGCCGGGAGACGGTCGATTTACCAATTGCGGGGCAGCCCGCTGTGCTCGTCGCACCCCGGGCTGAGGGCCTCCCGGCCCGATTTCATAACACCACCGAGACACACTGATGTACACGGAGATAACAATACCACCCCTCCGTGAAACTCCGTGCCTCCGTGGTTTCAGACCCGCACCTTGGCATGTGGCCAGGTGCAGTAAAGGGCTCTTCCCAGGGAGCGGCCTAAGCCTTAGCCATCGTACCTACCCGGGCGATTCATTGGCCGCCGCGGGGAACAAAAGGGGTCCTCATCCCTTAGTAATACCTAAATTCGCGACTCCCTTGCCGCAACGGCAGCGTATACAAACATTTACCCTTTATGGCAGACATCCAAGAACTTAAGAAAATTGCCTCTCAGGTCCGGCGCGACATCATCCGGGAGGTGTACCTCTGCCAGAGCGGTCACCCCGGTGGCGCCCTCGGCAACGCCGACCTACTGGTGGCCCTCTACTTCGAGGTCATGAAGCACGACCCTTCTTTCAATATGGAAGCCGAGGGTGAAGACGTATTCTTCCTTTCCAACGGCCACATCTCCCCGGTCTGGTACAGCGTACTGGCCCGCTCGGGATACTTCCCCGTAGAGGAGCTCAAGACCTTCCGCGCCATCGACAGCCGCCTGCAGGGCCACCCCACCACCCACGAGGGACTGCCCGGGGTGCGCGTGGCCTCCGGCTCCCTCGGACAGGGCGTCAGCGTAGCCTGCGGAATGGCGCTGTCCAAGAAGATGAACGGCGATGACCGCACCGTTTTCGTGTTGACCGGCGACGGTGAGCACCAGGAAGGGCAGATCTGGGAAGCCGCCCTCTTCGCCCCTGACAAGAAGCTGGACAACCTCGTCCTCATCATCGACGACAACGGACAGCAGATCGACGGCGCCACCAAGGACGTGATGTACATGGGCTCCTTCGAAGACAAATACAAGGCCTTCGGCTGGGACGTACAGCACATGGACGGCAACAACATCGAAGAGGTAGTCACCACCCTGAAGAAGGTCCAGACCAAGCGCAACGGACAACCCACCTGCATCGTCATGAAGACCGAAATGGGCATGGGCGTCGACTTCATGATGGGCTCCCACCACTGGCACGGCAAGGCCCCGAGCAAGGAACAGGCCGAAACTGCCCTGAACCAGCTGGAGGAGACGCTGGGGGACTTTCCTGCTGAAGGGATATGAGTAGGTCTTTAGGCCGTTAGTTCTTTAGGCAGTTAGGCCGGCGCTCGCTTCCGGCCCGCTTTTCAATCATCAACCAAGAATATCATAGCGCATGCTATCTCTCGATAAATTACAATCTACCGGCAAGAAGGCCACCCGCGACGGCTTCGGTGCCGGACTCAAGGCCGCCGGTGACCAGCACGACAACGTGGTGATGCTGACCGCCGACCTGCGCGGTTCCATGAAGTCGGAGGACTTCATCAATACCTACCCCGACCGCTTCATCCAGTGCGGCATTTCGGAGGCTAACATGATGGGCGTCGCCGCCGGTCTGGCCACCGCGGGCAAGATTCCCGTCACGACCACCTTCGCCAACTTCAGCACGGGCCGCGTCTACGACCAGATTCGCCAGTCGATCGCCTACAGCGACAAGAACGTGAAGATCTGCGCCAGCCACGCCGGCCTTACCCTGGGCGAGGACGGAGCCACCCACCAGATCCTGGAGGACATCGGCATGATGCGGATGCTGCCCGGCATGACCGTCATCAACCCCTGCGACTACAACCAGACCAAAGCCGCCGTACAGGCCATCGCCGACCACCACGGACCGGTGTACCTGCGCTTCGGTCGCCCGAGCTGGCCCATCTTCATCCCCGAGGACACCAAGTTCGAGATCGGCAAGGCCCTCCACCTCAGTGAAGGCAGCGACGTGACCATCTTCGCCACCGGCCACCTGGTCTGGAAAGCCGTCGAGGCCGCCCGCCAGCTCGCCGAGGAAGGCATCAGCGTCGACCTGATCAACATCCACACGATCAAGCCCCTCGATGAGGAGGCCGTCATCGCCAGTGCCAAGAAGACCGGCGCCGTCGTCACCTGCGAAGAGCACAACAAGTACGGCGGACTCGGCAGCGCCATCGCCGAATGCCTCGCCAAGCACCACCCCACCCGCCAGGAGTTCGTCGCTACCGACGACACCTTCGGCGAATCCGGGGAAGCCGAAGAACTGCTCGAGAAGTACGGACTCGGCACCAAGGACGTGGTCGCCGCCGTCAAACGCGTACTGGGCAAGTAAACCCACCGACCGACACCCAAACAGACGAAGGATTGAAGCCAAGCCGAAAGGCGCTTCAATCCTTTGTTATTTCCGCACGAGTCGTCAGACGAACTTTGGGGGGAGGCCACCAGTCGTCAGACGAACTTTGCGCTAGGCGCAAAGGGTTCGTCGGACGACGGTGGCCGACGAGCCGAAGGCGAGCAGCGCCACCCCTTGACTCCTTATCCCCTTAATCCTTACCCCCACGGCCATGGAAGCGCCCATCAAGATCACCCTAGCCCGCAAGGACTACCAGCTCAAGCAGATCCTCGCCCTCCAGCGGGCCAACTTGCTCGACAGCGTCGACGCGGATACCGCCTCGGCCCAGGGCTTCGTCACGGCCACCCACGACCTGCCCCTGCTGCAGCGCATGACCGCCGCGGCCGCTTCGGTGATCGCCATCCGGGAGCGGAAGGTGCTTGGGTACTGCCTGGCCATGACGCGGGACTTCAGCCAGGACATTCCGGCCCTCACCTACCTCATCGAGCGGCAGGACGGCGTGATGCACCGCGGCCAGCTGCTCGGGGAAAGCGAATATTTGATTATGGGACAGATCTGCGTGGCCGAGGAGGCCCGCGGCCTGCGACTGCCCGACCGGATGTACAAGTACCTGCGCGCCTGCTACCACCTGCGGTACACCTACTGCGTGACCGCCATCGACGCCCGCAACACGCGGTCGCAGCGGGTGCACGAGCGCGTAGGATTCGAGGAACTGGACCGTTTCACCTCCGCCGACGGCCGCGACTGGATCCTGGTGATCTGGAACTGGCGCGACGGAATGGAAGGTTTCGAGAAGGGCTAGCTGTCCTGGAGCATAGGCTCCTCGTCCGTAGCTACGCCCAGTCCGTTGCCCTCCACGTAGGGCAGACCGGGCAGCCAGTTGTCCTCGGCCGCTTCCGGTACGTAGAGGTGGACGTAGAAATCGCTGTCCAGGTCCGCCACGACCATCTGGTGGCCCAGGAAGACAATCTTGGCCCGGTCGATCTCCTCCGGGAACTCCAGCTCCTCCTCCAGGGCGAAGGTGAACGCCCGCTCCTGCTCCTCATCGCGGAATACGAAGTGGAGCACCTCCTCCCCGTCGGGCCGGGCCCGGAACTTTACTTCCGAGACGGTACCAATGGCGCAGAAGGCTTCAGGCGTCTCGTTCACCGAGGCGTTGTAGACCTCCACGAGGGTTTCCGCATCCACGCCCGTGACCGGCAGCACGGCCTCCGGGTCGTCGCAGGACAACAGGCCCAACAGCAGTAAAAACGGCAGGAGGGGAGAGAGAAAGCGCATGGTGGTGGTGTTTGATTCAGGCGGTAGAAGAGCTCCCCGTAATTTACGCATTCTGCCGCGTTCTAACAAGGTGTTTACACCACCCAACCGAAATCTTCCGTTCGCGTTTTGAATGTATATACAACTGACGCCCTATGACTTACCGCACCGTCGCCAATATCCTTCCCGCTCACCCCCTGCAGATGGGCGTCCTTACGGTTTACCAGCCCCTGCCTACCCAGCGGGTGGACCAGATCGACCCCTTCCTGCTGCTGCACCACTTCGGGCCGGTGGAGGTGAAGGCCGGCGGCCGTGACCCCCTGGATGTAGGCCCCCACCCCCACCGGGGCTTTGAGCCCGTGACGTTTTTGTACCAGGGCGGCATCCGGCACCGGGACAGTCGCGACAATACCGGGCACCTGCGCGCCGGCGACGTACAGTGGATGACGGCCGGCAGAGGCATTATCCACAGCGAGCGCGGCAGCCGGGAATTCATGGAAGCGGGCGGCACCCTGGAGGGCATACAGCTGTGGGTGAACCTGAGCCCTGAACACAAGATGGTGCAGCCGCGGTACCAGGACCTGAAGGCGGATACCATCCCCCGGGTAGACCTGGGCGACGGGGCTTCCCTGCGGATCGTAGCTGGCAACTTTGGCGGGCTCGCGGGTGCCGCGCAAACCCACGGTGCCGTGCTGGCCTGGCAGCTCTCCCTGCCCCCCGGCGTGAGCATCGACCTGCCCGTGCCGGAAGCCTATAACCTGGCCGCCTACCTCCTCGACGGCGGGGTGGCCGGCAGCAGCGGCTTCGAGAACCCGGCCCGCACTCTGCTCCACTACCTCAACGACGGTACGGGCATCCACCTGACCAATACCGCCCAGACCCCGGCCCGCGTGCTCGTGCTCGGCGGCGAACCCATCGGCGCACCCGTCGTGAGCCACGGACCCTTCGTGATGAACGACCAGACCCAGATCATGGAGGCCATGCGGGACTACAAGATGGGCAAGATGGGATTCTACGTGGAGGAGTGAGGGAACACGCTTCCGCGACAGCAGCGAGCAAACCTGATACTCAGCCAAGCATCCCGCTCATGACCAGTTGCCGGGGGGGTGGCCTGCCCCGGCCCCATGCTTGTTGTCACATTGTAAAAAACCCCCTATATTAGGTACACGCACCAGTGACCGCTGAATTCCCCCTTCTTTCCGCAGGGCGTGGGTCACTTACCCTGACAAGTTTTTGTGGGGCTGCCTGCCCGCGGGCAGCAGCCGATTCAGCACTATTGAACTACACATGCCATGTTTCCACTCGCCTTTCTCCGATGGGGTCTCCCCCTGTTGGTGCTGATTGCGCCATTATCCCTGACGGCCCAGTCCACCAAACTATACCTGGACATCCCCGGGATCAAAGGGACGTCAACCACGGCTGGGTACGAAAATCTGATAGAAATTCAGGACTTCTCCTGGAATACGGAGACCACCGCATCCGATCCTTCCGCCCCCGGGCCCAGGGATGCCTCGCGGCCATCCTTGTGCACCATCCGGTTGGGCAAGGAAGTCGACATATCTTCCCCTTACCTCTTCAAGAGTACGGTTCTGGGTGAGGTGCACTACCAAATAACGCTCCAACAGGTACAATCATCCATGGACAAACCTTCCCAGGTTCTTGTGGAGTATGTGCTGAACAACGTCATCTTTTCACTCTACGACACCGGAGGAGCCGGAACCGACCCTGGGCAGGAAGTGATTGCCCTTAGTCCCTCCCGGATTGAAATGACGGTATACGAGATTGAACCAGCTACCGGGAGGGTGCGAACAACCCATACTTCCTATTACGACTTCGAAACCGGTACCGGAGGATGAAACGGGGGGCAACAAGGTTGCTCTACTGTGTCCTGCTGTTATTCGGCTGGGGGTATTCGGGCCTGATCAACGGGCAAACCTCCTCCTATGCCGTTGAGAACAGCCGCGTTTCCGGCTACGAGGTGGGGGGCTACTCCATTGCCCCGCTGTCGGAAACCATTGAAAACTCCTCGATCTGTACGGCCGCCGCCGCCGAAGCCCCGCCCCCCTTCCCCCTGCGCATTACCGACCTGGAGGCCACCCGCGACAACGCAACTACCGTGACCCTGAGCTGGGAAATCGAAGAAAGCGACAGCGAATACCGCTGGACGCTGGAGCGCCGCCTGGACGTGGAGGCCGTATTCACCACCGTCCGCGAACTGCCGCGGGCACTCATCCTGCAGCGGGAGTATCTCGACCCCAACGCCCACTCCGGCACCTCCTACTACCGGGTCCGGGGGGAAGCCGCCGACGGAGCCAATATCTACAGCCGCATCCGGGCGGTGGACAACGAATTCCAGCGCCCCGAGCTGAGGGTGTTCCCCACCCCGACGCGCCGCGCCGCCAGCGTACAGCTACCCGATGCGGACCACCCCTTCGCCCTGCGGCTGTCCGACCACTTCGGCCGCACCGTCTGGGCCCGCCGCTTCCCCGCCGCCTCGGCCAATCCCCTGCGGCTCACCTTTCCCGACCTGCCCCCCGGCGTGTACCTTCTCCACTGGTCATCGGGCGCCGCCCCGGGTACGGTGGCCCGGGTGGTGGTGGGGTATTGAGGGGGGTATTGGCTGGGGGTTATTGGCTGATGGGGGGGAAGTCCTCCGCAGAACCTGACTAATCTGAACCGAATAATTCCTCAAGAATCTCGACTACCTATTCATATTTTCGAGCGGCGGCGGGGGTGACGGAACGATCACCTGCGCTACACTCCACAATCAATCTACCGATCGGCAAAAGCGCTTGATCCATTAAACTCAAAATCCCCAAATGAAATACCTACTCCCCTTAGCGTTACTATTGATCGCTATCTCCTGTATAGAGAGCTCAAACGATTCTTTAGACGATTACAATTCAAATCAATCGTCTGGAGAATTATACTATCACGAAGATAGTCGCTATAAATATGAGCACAGGACGGGGCGGGCCGGTGCATACAACTACAACTACGACATTGAAGGCTACGATGAGGATGGAAACTATGTTTATGGCAACATTGATATATCCGGGAAAAATGGCCATGGGTACATTACCACCGAAGATGGGAATGATTTGTCAATTGACATAGAGTGGGTTGATTATGGAGAATTAGAAGGTTACGATGAAAATGGAACGTATTACAATCTAGAACTCGAATAGGATTCGTTAAAGAGTATTTCAGAAAGTGCGTCGCCTACTTTTTTTGCAGCGGGAGTAATATTTGGCGAAGCCCCGTATCAGGTGAGGAGCCCAGAAACTACAACTACGGACGCTCGCAATCTTCGCCGGGAACATGCCGCTGGCCAAATCGCTCACGTCCAGAAAGCAGGTGTAGTGCGTTCCACATGAGCCGAAGCGGACCCAAGTACACCTAAGCGCACCAACTACTAATTGCCAGCTTCAGGAGCATCGTTGTTCCAGATGTCGCGGATACAGACGTATTTCCCATCCCGTTTTTCGAAGACGGAGACGTACTTCCCCGTGGTGACGTTGCCCGCGGCGTCGGTTGAGGTACTGGTTCCCGCTTCTACGAGTAGGTCGCCGGCCGCTTTGATGTCCGTGACCTGGAAGGTAGTGGTAGTGCCCGCGGTATCCCGGGCCATGTCTTCCCTGACCCGGTCCAGGATGGCGGCCTTCCCGCTAACCGCTGGCTGGTTGTTGGGCATGTTGACCGCGTCGTCGGCGTAGTAAACGACTACCCCGTCCGGGTCTTTGGCGTTTTGGGCCTCGGCGTATGCGTCCTCCATCGCCTGGATTTCCGCTCTGAGCTCGTTCATGTGCAGGGCCTGGGCTTCTTCCCTTTCCGGTTCATTGCAGGAAACGAGGGCGAGCAGCAGCATGGCTGCAAGGAGTGGAATTGATGTGATGTTCATGGTGATTGTCTTCTCTAAGTGGAAATGATCGTGGCGGTGTTCCCGGGCGGATGTGTTTGTTCCGGCAGGTTGCCGCACGACAGATTTCTTAATATACAATCTATTTAACTGGTTTTCACCGGATTGTTACTGTCCGCCTGGGTCGTGATTAACCGGCCTCGATGGCTGCGGAAGCATAGCTGTCATAGCAAAGGATGCCCCACTGGATAAGGATCGGTGTCGATCAGGAATTACGACGTGATCAGTTTGGAGGGTCGCCGGCACCTACCTCCTTTACCAGAGAGATTGCAAAAACCTGCTATTTTTCACACTTAGCCCCCCCCAGGCAAATCATTTCTTCCCCCATGCCCACCCCAACGAGCAAAAGGCTGATCCTCACCGGTTTGATTCTGGGAACATTGGTTTCCCTGTACTTCGTGCCGTGGCCGCTGGTCGCGGCGTGGGTGGTGCCCCTGCCGGATACGGTGGTGGAACAGGTTGCGGCGGCTCCGGAGTACGGATTTGCGGGAACGATCGTGTACGTGGACCAGGCCGACCGGGAGCCGGAGTACTACGCGGCGGATTGGCACAACCGGGAAACCCGGGAACCCGCGACCCCGCACGCCCTGTTCAAGATTGCCAGTATCGGCAAGCTGTACGACGCGGTGGCGGTCACGAAACTGGTGGGTGAGGGGCGGCTGTCGCTGGACGAATCCCTGGCTGCCTACCTCCCCGAGCTCGCGGGGCGCATCGAGAACGCCGATCGCATCACCCTGCGGATGCTCGTGCAACACCGCAGCGGCATCCCCAACTACACGGATACGCCGGGCTTCTGGACCGACCCACCCACCAACGAGGCGGAGGCCCTGGCACGGGTGCTCGACCAGTCGGCCGACTTCGCGCCCGGCGAACGCCTTGCCTACTCGAACACCAACTACTTGCTGATCTCCCTGCTCCTCGAAAAGGTGGTGGGCTACGACAAGTTTCGCTACATCCGGGAGGTGATCCTGGACCCGCTGGGCCTGGAGCGTACCTACGGCTCCCTGCACGAGGTGCACCCGGACAGCGTGATGAGCGGCTACTACGTCGGGGTGCCCCACGACATCAAGTCGACGGACTACGGCTCCATGCTGGCCACGGCTGCGGACGTCGGGGTTTTCCTGCGCGCGCTGAACGACGGCACCCTCTTCGCGGAGGGGGAAAGGGAGATCTACGGCTCCCTCTACGCATTCCAGCACACGGGACTCGTGGCTGGTTACCAGAGCATCGCCCGCTACCACGGCGATATCGACGCGGTGGTGGTGCAGTTCACCAACACCACCGATTTCGACGGGTACCACTGGAGCCTTTCGGAATTGCTGTATGGCCGCATCTTGAAGATAATGCGGGGGCAATCCCGCGCGGCTGCACGCTAGGTACTCCGCCCTTCGTGCTGCGGGTGGTGGGTAAGGGAGGGGGTTGAATTGTCCTGGAATGCGGCTGCCATCAGGGCTTCATATTTTAGCTGCGCCACCGTAGGCGGCAGGACTTCCACCTTGCATTCGCTGAGGACTTCCTCTTCCTGCTCGCTTCCCTTCACCAGTTGAATCCGGTAATCTCCTGGTTCACTGGGGGCCCAGGCCCCTACCTGGCGGTCGTCCTTCAGGGTTTGCCCATTCACCTTCCAGGATAGCCCGGACTGCTCCCAGTTCAGCTGGCGACCATTTTCGTCGAATACCGCGGCAATCAGGCTGCCGCGCTTTTTGTAGGGCCACTTGCTTTGGTCGGTGGGTTCGAGGATCAGTCCCCGGGCCTCGGCTGCGGGGGTGGTGACCGGACCGGCCTCCAGCCGGCTGGTACGCATCTCCCGCGTGGCTTCCACGATCAGGCTCACTTCTCCCTGTCCGCTGAGGCTGTTCAGGTCGACGACAAAGTCACCATTCCTTGCTTCCCATCGGGGTTTGACCAGGCGCTCGTCCGCGAGTCTGGCAAACACCTGGACATCATCCAGCATGACGTCGGTGGTGAATTCCAGGATAGCCTGATGCCCGAATGACTTTACGGTAAGTCCGGACAGCTTCGGGCCGGACCGGCCAATGGGGGAAGTGAATACTTCGATGCCGCGAAAGCGGGCGATGAGTTTGCTTGCTCCTGGGAAAAGCGGTATTGCGGCGCGGACGGGCGCTTGTCCGATCACTTTCTTGCTCAGGTCACAGCCGTGGTTGAACACCAGCGGGAGCCTTTCCACGAAGCGGGAATCGCCGTTGTCGTCCACCTGATCCAGTTCCAGCGTAGCCACTCCGGCAAAGTGGGAGGAGGACCGCAGCGCTTCTCTGGTTTCTAATCCCCGGTACAGGGTAAATGCACCGGTTTCGCTCAGCAGGCCTTCAATAAATAGGTAAGTATTCATAACTTCTTTGGGTTTGTTGCTAATACCGGGAGTTCATCATGGTGCGGCCTTCCACCCACAGTTCGGGGCTCAGCCAGCGGTTGTTCCATCCCCGGTAGCTCATCAGGTCAAAGGCCCGCCTCACCGCGCGGTTGCCGGCAATATCGAAGGGGACCTGGTTCAACTGCCCCGTTGGTCGGCCCGGGAGCCGGTGGCAGGGTACGGGTTGGGTATCTGCCCCACCAGTTAGGGCGGGTCCGTCCCAGCAGCCTTCTCCTTCCCCCGTGACGGTATGCCCCAGTCCGACGGTATGCATGATCTCGTGGGCCGCCGTGGTCACGTCCTGGATACTCAGACAGGTGGAAGTAGAGGGCCAGGCCATCATCCCGTCGGGCGTACAGTCGAACGGAGTGACCAGCCCGATCCAGGTGGAGGAATGGGAGGCCGGTGGGTAGCCCTCATTGTCGTTGTGTTCGTAGGCGATGGACAGGGCCAGCTGGTAGAACCCGCCGTCGTGGCAGTAGTTGTCCTCCGTAGTGCCCCGCCGGATCTGGTGTACGCCCGGGTGGAAGGTAATAGCCGTTTTGGGGCTCGGAATTTTGAAAAAGGCCCGGTTGATGAAGGCCGTGGCATTGGGCAGGGACATCTGCGTGCCGTCGGAATTGGCTACCCGCCGGACGGTCACCGGGAAGGCGGCCCGGCCATGCCAGTGCAGCATTTCGGCCCGGTAGCGTACGGGGTTGTAACAGGGATTTGTGGCGCTGATCACCCTGATGTGGGCGGTTACTCCCCGCCCCCTGGCATCCGCGGCGGGAATAAGGAAATTCAGCGAGTGGTTGGTGTCCGTCCGGTCTGGAGTCTCGGGCGCCGTAATGATCGGATTGGGCCCGATGAAATCCGCATTGATGGGTGAGTAGGTGTTTCCGCTGAGCTCCATGCTCCCCGTTACCCGCGTCGGGGCCGGAGACAATGCCCTTACGTATACCCGCAATACGGTATCCATGCCCCGGATGAGTTCCAGGCTGTTGTTGGTTGGGGCGGTGGGATCCGCGAGGTCATAGATCTGAATGGCCTGCGTCTGTTCCACCCCCACGATTTCGAACGGCGGCGGTGCCGGATCGCGGACCTCGACCGATATCACCTGACCGCCGGTATTGCAGCCCCTGCCCAAGGGATTAATGGCCGCCAGTTCAAATTCGTGTATCCCGGTCCGGGACGGAGTAAAGGCAACTGAGTCAACGGCGCCAAGTCCCGACCCCAGGGAGGTTACCGCCCCGCGAAACCGGTGGATGATCTCCACGTCCACCGCGGAGGGGGATACCCGCCAGTTCAGCGTAATGGTTTCTCCCCTCGGGAGGCAATCCCGGCCCGCGGAAAACGAAACCACGTGGGGTGCTCCGACAATCAGTTCGCCCCTTTCTCCGGGTATGGCAACGGTATGTTCGGTCAGGCAGAGCCGGACCCTACGGGGGATATCGAGCCATACCGGTCCGGACACGGCATCTTCCGCCAGGGTGAAGGTGATCCGCTCACTCGTAGCCGAGTCTGGGGTGGTGGAAATCGTCCTTCCCCGGTGGTTCTTGTAGCGAACAGCTACTACCCCGTCAAAGCGCTCCCCGGCAATGGTGATTTGTTCCCCCGGACATGCGTGGCTGGGGCTTACCCGGTCAATCGCGTAGTGGGTCCCCACTCCGTATACGAGGTCGCGGAACCCGATTCCCAGCCGGTGAATCTCCGGGATGATGGAGAAGATGAAACACTCTTCAAAATGCTCCACCAGGCCACCTTCCAACCGCGGGACTTCGGGGACGGGCACTGCAGGATCCGGACTATCAGGCAAGGGAAATGGTTCACCGGGAGTGGGCATCGGCCACTCGTACCAGGGACCACCGAAACCCGGTCCGAAGCCCATTCCGGGTTGCCAACCCTCCCCCGGGGTAAATCCGTTCATGGGAGGGAAGGCAAAAGACGATATCCTGACGGCCGTGTCAAAGGCATCGGCCACCTCCGTTGGATCCGCTTGCTTCACCATGAGTCCGTAGAGTGTATTCAGCTGGTCAGCGGCGGCGAGCGCGTGTTCCAGGCTGGCGGCCAGGGAGGCCAGCTCTCCCGTACTTCTGGCGGAAACCGCTGCGGCTATCATCAGCTGTTCGAGCCGCAACAGGTTAATCAGCCCCGGGGGGCTGTCCTTGGGGAGGCTGGGGGTTGCGACCTTTTTCCTGCCCCTTCTCGAGGATTCTCCGGCATATCGCCCGTTCTGGTACTGCCTCAGCACCCGCCAGCCCAACTGCGTAGGCACGACTTTCCCCCCGTAACTCCACAGCATTTCCCGCAACCGCTTCCCTTGCTGCTGGTCTCCAGATACGGTAGCGGAAGCCAGGTCCAGCAGATTCGACACGCCGTCGAACGGGATGCGCAACTCCTTCAGGTCGTCCGCGGTATATCTCGAGCCTAATGATGCCAGTGTCTTCGAAAGTGCCTGCTTGAACACGAACAGCTCCTCGGGCTCGATCAGGGGGCCGGAGAAAGGAACCGTAGGTGGAGGTGACTCGCCATTTTCCGCGGGCAGGTCCAGGTGAATCTTTACGGTATGCTGGCCGGGGTCCAGGGTGCAGACCAACTCATGGATGGTGTTTTTGAGCACGACGGTGCCGTCGAAAATTCGGAAGAATACGTCGGGACGGCGTTCCAGGCCGAAATCACTGAATTGGGCGTCGTTAAAGTTCAGGTGGAAATGACCCCGGGAATCGGTGTAGGTAATCCCCAGAAAATCGTGAAAGATAAAATCCTTGTCCCAGGCCTCGACCCTCAGGTCAGCTACGCCCTGGCCGGTATTGCGGTTGATAATATATCCGGCAAGGGTAAAACGGGGATCTGTATGCATAACCGATACTGTTGATTAATATCCCCCTGTACAATTTAGGGGAAATAGCCGTTGGTCGCAAGTGGGATATCTCCGGATATACGTATTAATGCGGGGCGAGATATACTGCAGTGATGTTGCTGCGCCTCCTTCCACAAATGGCCCGGACAAACCGTGTATATTCGGTCCGACCAAGTTCAATCCACCATGCTCCCCCGCCCCCTGCTACTTCTTCTCTCTTGGCTGACGGCCATCAGCCTCCTGGCGCAGACGCCTTCCGTACAGCAGTCCCCGCCGCTCACCACCGCCGATCCGGCCAGCGTGGGGATGTCGGAGGCGCGGCTGGCGCGCATTGGCAGCATGCTGGAGGAGGCGATTGCGGAGGGGCAGGTCCCCGGGGCGGTAGCACTGGTGGCCCGCAACGGGAAGATCGTCTACCACAAGGCCTTCGGTACGGCCGCGGCCGACGGGCGGGAGCTGGAGCGGGACGCCATCTTCCGCATCGCTTCCCAGACCAAGGCCATCACCTCCACCGCCGTGATGATGCTGTGGGAGCGGGGGCTCTTCCAGCTGGACGACCCGATCAGCAAGTACATCCCGGCCTTCGCGGACGCCCGGGTGCTCGATACCCTATACGAAGATGGGACCTACGATACCCGGCCGGCGGACAAGCCCATCACCATCCGCCACCTGCTCACCCACACCTCAGGACTGGGCTACGGCGTCATCGACGGCGACCCGCGCTTCAAGCGGCTCTACGCGGACGCGGGGGTCACCGACCTCTTCACCACCGAGGACGTCTCCATCGAGGAGAGCGTGCTGAAACTGGCCACCCTGCCCCTCCACCACGATCCCGGCGCGGCCTACACCTACAGCGAGGGGCTGGACGTGCTCGGTTACTTCATCGAGGTGGTGTCCGGCGAGCCGCTGGATGAGTACTTCCGCAACCACATCTTCGAGCCCCTGGGCATGGACGACACCTGGTTTTACCTGCCCCCGGACAAGCACGACCGCCTCGTGGCCATCCAGCGGCCCACGGACGACGGCTGGGAGAACTACCCCACCACCTTCTACGATCCGGACTACCCGGTGACCGGCGCCCGCCGCTTCTTCTCCGGCGGGGCGGGGCTTTCGAGCACGGCTGAGGACTACGCGGCCTTCCTGCAGATGTACCTCAACGGCGGAGAGCTGAACGGCACCCGCCTGCTCAGCCGCACCACCGTACAGAGCATCATGGCCAACCAGGTGGGCGACCTGCTGAAGCCCGGCGCCTACTACGGACTGGCCTTCGGCGTGGTGGACGAGACCGGTCAGGGCCGCGGTGGACGCGGCAGCGAGGGCACCTTCGACTGGGGCGGCTACTTCAACACCCAGTACTTCGCCGACCCGCAGGAGCAGCTCATCGGCATCCTGATGAAGCAGACCCAGGGCACCTCCAAAGACCAGACGGCGTGGAAGTTCCGCCTGCTGGTGGGCGCGGCGGTGGACGACTGAGGCGGTCTGGCGGCTTACCCCTGCAACCTACCGGAGGTATTCGGCATTAGGCTGCCACCCGGCGCC
Organism: Neolewinella marina; assembly: GCF_002631205.1. Taxonomy (GTDB): domain Bacteria; phylum Bacteroidota; class Bacteroidia; order Chitinophagales; family Saprospiraceae; genus Neolewinella; species Neolewinella marina. Next base: position 151,337 of record NZ_PDLO01000006.1, on the reverse strand, counting down.
CGGTGCACCGGGAAAGCCTACCTATGGACCTGACTGCCGTCGCCACTTATTTCTCGGGACTTTCCTTCCTGTTCTTCGGGACGGGCTGCCTGACTTCTTCTTATATGAAAAGCGAGTTCGTCCGCTACGGGTACGATCGCCAGCGCCCCATTACGGGGGTATTGCAGCTGCTGGGGGGCGCGGGCCTGATGCTTGGGTACTGGCTATGGCCCGTACTGGCCTGGCTGCGGGGCTGGGGCTGGTGATGGTGTACGGCTTCAGAGTGCGGATGAAGATTGGCGACAGCCTGCGGGCGGCCACGCCTGCCTTCCTGTACGCCGTGCTCAACCTCTACCTCGCCCTGCACTACGCCGGCAGCTGGTGAGGCAGGCCGGCCTGCGACAAAACCTCCTGCCGGGCTCACCCGCCGGGCACGAAGGCGATGACCAGGCACAGTACCAGAAATAGCGCCGCCGGGAAGGACTTGTAGAGGGGATCGCTGATCTTGAAGTGCATCAGTATCGAGCCGGTGAGCATGGCCGCCAGACCGAGGGCGGCGGGGAACCGCAGCTCCGGGTACCAGATGGCCGCGATGAGCAGGAGCGACAGGACGACCTTGATGAACCCCACGACGTAGAGCGACCAGTCGGGCAGGCCGTAGGAGTGGAACTCCTCCGCAAGGGTGGTGGCGTTGCCGCCGCGCCAGCGGGTGGCTTTCTGGTTCTGTACCAGCCAGACGTTCAGGATACTGAGTCCGACGATGAGCTGGAGGGCGATGATGAAGTATTCCATGGTGCTGCCTTATCTGAAACCGCTGGACAATCCCCCGGCCTGGCGGCTGTGGAACAGCAAATCCCGTATCCGGTTCCGGAGCGGAGGCGGCAGAGGAATAGCAAAGCCTTCCGTTTGGCGCGGGCGCGGGTGCCGGGTTCGGGGGGAATGGCCCGTGGGGGGGTGGTCCGGGTGCCGCCGATCGGCTACATCGTGTTGGAATGCCGTACATTCGCCACCCGTACCGGCGGCACCTGAAAATCTGTACTTTCTTTTGTGAGGACAGGAATTTCGTCTTCTGTTTTCATTCCGGAACAAACACTCATTTTCCGGCCCTTTCGGTCCAACACAACACAAGTATCTATGCTACTGCACCGCCCCAGCCGATGGGTATTACTCCTTTGTCTATGCACCTCATCTGCTTTCCTGCATGCCCAGCTGGAACATTACCTCCACATTCCCACAATCCCCGGTGAGGCGGAACATCAAGACTTTAAGAACTGGATAGCGGTCAATGGATTTTCGTGGAATATTGAATACCCTGCTCCGAATCATGCGAGCGGGAGTCCTTCCACCCCGAGACCGACCATGTGCCCCATTCGGATCGGAAAAAGCTCTGACAAAGCTTCTCCCCTGCTTTTCAGGGCCGCGGCCCTCGTGGAAACATTCCCGGAGATGACCTTAAAAGTCCTTGCACGTGTTGGAGGAAGCGGAAGTCAAGTAATCAGAGAATACCGCTTTACCAATGTATACGTAACGCTGTACGAGGAGGGAGGAACGGCCGGGAATAATGCAGTGGATGAAGTAATTTCCATTTCACCTGGCCAGGTAGAGATTACGCATCACGAGTTCGACCGTACTACTGGCAACCTCAAGGGTACTACCGTTGCCTATTTCGACTTCGCCACAAACACTGGAGGATGACCTTGCGGACCGGTCATCTTTTCTCTTCTTTCCTGCTAATGGTTTGTTTCGGCTTAACAAACCAAATTTCAGGACAACCTTCGGTGTCAACCGTCAGCAGTTCAACCGTTTCCTGCCGCCAGGTAGGCTCCCCCGGAGTTGCCCGGTTGACCGCATCGAGTGGAACCTCCTCTAGTTGCGGCGCGGCAGTTGCTGAGCCGGCCCCCGCTCCCTTGCCCCTGTTGATTACTGATCTGGTGGCCCGTCGCAACGACGGTACGACGGTCACCCTGACGTGGGAGGTGGAGTCCACCAATATTGAATACCGCTGGACACTGGAGCGGCGGTTCGATACGGAAGGCGCGTTCGTGGTCCTTCGCCACCTGTCGGCTACCCAGGTACAGGGCCGCAAGTACTTGGACCCGAATCCTCACTCCGGCACCACTTACTACCGCATCCGCGGCAGCGCCCCGGACGGCGCCGAAAACATGAGCCCCATCCGGGCCGTGGTCAATGACTTCGATCCACCGGCTTTCCAGGCGTACCCCAATCCCGTACACCGTGCGGCCACGGTGCGAGTACCCGCTACGGAGCACTCCTTCACCCTGTCGCTGGCCAACCAACTGGGGCGCCGGGTATGGACGAAACGGTTTGCGGCCCGCGCCCACAACCCCGTTTCCATTACCCTGCCCGACCTACCGCCCGGCGTCTACCTGCTGCGGTGGACCATGGAGGGTGTACCGGCGGCTACCATTCGCGTGGTGGTGGGGTATTGAAGGGGGGGCTGTGCTCCGGTTTTGAAGGTCTGGGCCATGCTGATCCCGGGTGCGCACACCCGTCAATTAAGGCACACCCGTCATTAATTGTGCTATTGCGGGCGGATGCGCAGTACGGCGACGGGCGTACGGTTCCTATCACCTGGCCTCGATTCAGGGGGGGCAAGCGCCGGGCGCACACCCGTCAACTAGTGCACACCCGTCATTAATTGGGCCCCTGCAGGCGTATACGCCTTGCGGGCAGATTTGTGGGGAAGTAGATCAGGGCGGACGGTCCATGGAATGCTGCCTGGAGAGTACAGGGCGGTTGACAATGCCGGTGCTTTCCTATAACTTCCTTGGAAAGCCAACACTCCCGTGACCATAGCTCCCAATTAAGGCTGGCGGTTGTGTTACCTGGCCATTCCAACTCCAGCCATAAAGGATGGGAAAAGGAAATGTGAATCGCGTAACCATAAACCGAACCGCCATGACCTCGATTCGCCAGTTATTTGGTGGCCATTCTACTCCTCATTCCGTGCTCGATCGTGTCCGCCCAGGCGACGGTGGAACAAAAGCTGCGGTACAAAACCGGAAATCCGGCCGACTGGCCAAAAGAACAGGACGCCGTGGTGTCCGCCCCCGGCAACCACAAGGTCCTGCTGGAAAACGACCGGGTTAGGGTACTGGAAGTAACCCTGGCGCCAAACGAACTGGAGCCGGTACACCACCACCAGTGGCCCAGTGTACTCTACATCATAGAGGCCGGCCACTTCATCGACCGCGACGGCGAAGGAAACATCATCATGGATACGCGGGAGATTCCGGAACCCCTGGTTTTCCCGATGACCATGTTCAAGGAGCCCGAAGCCCCGCATTCCGTGGAGAACCTGAGCGACACCCAACCCATCCGCCTGATCCGGGTGGAAATGAAACGGTAGGGTTGGGGAAGTGATGTTTTATGCCGGTCCCGGATCGGAAGTCGAATGCGGCGATGGATCCCCGGCCCTCGCCCTTGCATGCGGCACCTGCGTACGCGCCATAAAACGACAACTTTCTGAGGAGACTCCATCGGCAGATTTCTAGCTGCGAATTGGAAGAAAGTATTGCTCCGGGGTAAGGCCCCTGGTCCAAGTCCTGGGTAGCGGATGCAGGGCTCCTCAGAGTGGGTGGGAGAACCCACCCGGCCACCGCCGCGCTGACGTCCCCCCACCGGCCGCGCCACCGCCCACGCCGGTGGCCTTTCCACCCCGGGTGTGGAAGGGGGGCGGAGGAGGGTTAACGGGCAGATCGTCCCCTGTCCGTCCGGTACCGGGGCACGGCGGGGCAGGCTGCCTATGGAAGTATGGATTACCGGCGGCATTGGTGCGAAATGTGAGCAAGGGATCGGAAGGGATGGCGCACCGGTTCAAACCGAAAATAGGGTAATTATTTTATAAATACAATTTGTTGAACATATTTTCCCCTACTTCCCGAAGGCGAGCGGGGACGGGTCGCGGCGGCTTTCCGGCTGATTGTCAGCAATTTTGGCCTGGCAAGGGGGCTGACAGAACCCCGGATAGTGGCCCGCCGAATTCTATTTTAATTCACTACCTTCGCGGCCACACCAAGCACCTGGCATGGCAACTGTATTAAGCTTACTGAACCACAAAGGAGGCGTCGGAAAAACCACCAGCGCCATCAACATCGGAGCCGGACTCGTTGAACTGGGCAAGCGCGTACTGCTGGTCGACCTGGATCCCCAGGCCAACCTGACGCTCAGCCTCGGTATCCCCCGGCAGTCGGTCACGATCTACGAGAGCATGATGGGCGAATCCGACCTGGTGCCCTTCGAGATCAAGCCCGGCTTTGAAGTCGTCACTTCTAGCCTCGACCTGTCGAGCGCCGAGATGGAACTGGTCAACGAGGCGGGACGGGAATTCATCCTCCGCGAGCTCTTCTCCGCCGTCGACGAAGACTACGACTTCATCATCATCGACTGCCCCCCGAGCCTCGGCCTGCTCACCCTGAACGCCCTGACGAGCAGCCAGCAGGTGATCATCCCCCTGCAGACGGAGTTCCTGGCCATGCAGGGCCTGGCCAAGATCAAGCAGGTGATCCAGAAGGTGAAGCTGCGCCTCAACAAGGAGCTGCACATCAGCGGCGTACTGGCCACCATGTACGACCAGCGCAAGGTGCTCAACCGCGATGTGGTAGAGACCATAAAAAAGTACTTTGGCCCCCTGCTCTTCGAAACTTACATCCGCGATAACGTTTCACTAGCGGAGGCTCCGGCCAACCGTCAGGACATCTTCACCTACAGTCGCTCGAGCCACGGCGCCAAGGATTATCTGAAGCTCTGCAAGGAAATCATTGCACGGACGGAAAATCCCATCCACCTGCGCCCCCGCAAGAAAGACGAACCCGCCACGACCCCCGTCAAGTAAACCGTAATGGCTAAGAAACGCTTCACCGACGACCTTTCCGGACTCTTCGAGGACAACTACCTCACGGGTACCGACACCGCCGCGCAGGAGGACGAGGAGGCCGTGGAGGTAAGCGTACCCGTGCGGACCAAGAAGGCCAAGAAGAAGATCTCCAGCAAGAACTTCACCCAGAACCTCGACGTCTTCCTGAGCGACGACCAGCGCCGCGCCGCCGCCGGCCGCACCGCCGACCGGCAGACGCCCCGCCGCCGTACGGGCCTCGACTACCTCATCCGCAGTACCGTCGAAGACGAAGACCGCGCCGCGCCCACCGAACCCGCCAAGCCCGACACCAAGCGGGTGACCCTCATCTTCAACAAGGAGCACCTGGTCACCCTCAAGGAGCAGGCCAAGGAACGCAAGATGTACCTCAAGGATGTCGTGCAGGAGATGGTCGCCCAGTACCTGGAGAAGTAGGCTAACCAATCCCTCCGTTTTCCGTTATCTTGACCTTACCATTGTCTTCCGACCCGGGTGAGGAACCCCGCCGTGCCCGGAACCGGAAGTAAGCTTTTAAAGGTCAACCTTGATGCGTCTACCCCTTTTCCTCCTGGCCTGCCTCGTGCTGACCGCCCTTTCGGCCCAGACTTCCCGCGTGGAGTTCGGCAAGAACCGGGTGCAGTACCACGACGACTTCGAGGAGTGGGAGAAGTACGAATCCGACAACTTCATCACCTACTGGTACGGCAACAACCAGGGCGTGGGCCAGGCGGTGGTCCAGCTGGCCGAGTACGACTTCGCCTACATCCAGAAGATGCTGGAGAGCCGGCTGAACGAGAAGGTGCAGCTGATCACCTACCGAGACATCACCGACGTCAAGCAGAGCAACATCGGCAGCGAGGAGGTCTTCGAGCTGACCGGCAACCAGTCGCTGCGCACCAATACCAGCTATATCTCCGGCACCGAGGCCAAATTCCTCGGCAACAAGGCCTTTGTCTACTTCAACGGCGACCACACCGACCTGCGCCGGCAGGTGCGCGAGGCCATGGCCAGCGTCTACATCGAACAGCTGCTCTACGGATCCACCGTCCAGGAGGTGGTACAGAACGCCGTGCTGCTGAACCTTCCCCCCTGGTTCAAACCCGGACTGGTGGCCTACCTCGGGCAGGACTGGAGCAGCGAGCTCGACGACCAGCTGCGCGACCTGATGGCCACGGGGGAATATGAGGACTTCAACGACCTGGCCGCCGACTACCCCCGGCTGGCCGGCCACTCCTTCTGGTACTACATCGCCGAAAACCTGGGCAAGCCCACGGTATCCAACCTCCTTTACCTGACGCGGATCAACCGCTCGGTGGAGAACGGCTTCCTCTACGTGCTGGGCAGCAACTACGAAACGGTGCTCTACAACTGGCTGGAGTTCTACCGCAACCGCTTCACCGAAGACAGCCGCGGCCGCACGACGCCCACCGACGACCTGCTGACCATCCCCAACAAGAAGCAACTGCCCGTCACCCAGCTGAAGGTGAGCCCCGACGGCCGCCGGATCGCCTACGTCCTGAACGAGATCGGCAAGTACCGGGTCTATCTCCAGGACGTGGAAACCGGCGAACGGGAGGTGATCCACAAGGGCGGGCAGCGTAACCTCCTGCAGGCCACCGACTACAACTACCCCCTCATCGATTTCTCGCCGACCAACCAGGAGGTGGCCATCATGTACGAGCACCGCGACCAGCCCAAGCTGCTGCTCTACGACCTGAACACGGGCAAGTCGACCACCGACATCCTGGGCATCCGCCTCGACCGGGTGCTGAGCCTGAAGTACTACGACCCCAGCAACTTCCTCATTTCGGCCATGGCCGACGGCTTCACCGACATCTACACCTATTTCCCTGCCTCCCGCCAGGCGGTCAAGATCACCAACGACTTCTGGGACGACCTCGACGCCACCCCGGTGAACGTGCGGGGCCGCAAGGGCGTGGTCTTCGCCAGCAACCGCCCCGACACCTCCCTGCTGCCCCAGCGGCTGGACACCCTGCTGCCCATCGGGCGCTACGACCTCTTCTACTACGACCTGGAGAACAAGCCGGGCGAGCTCGTACGCATCACCAACACCCCCCTGGCCAACGAGCGGCAACCCGCCCCGGTGGACGGCGAGCACTTCGCCTACCTCAGCGACGCCAACGGCATCTACAACCGCTACCAGGCCCACCTGGAAGACTATATCCACCACTACGAACAGCGGATTTACCTCCAGGACGGCACCCAGATCGTGTTGCACGGCGACTCGACCCTGGAGAAACTCGATACAGCCCTGATCGACTCCATCTCCATCTACCCGGTCATCAAGGAACGCGCCGTAACCGAGGCCACCACCAACTACGGCACCAACCTCCTGACCCTGGACGGCAGCAGCAAACTGCCCGTCGGGGTAGAAAGCTTCATCGTGAACGGGGCCACCGCCGTGCGTCGCTTCACCTTCGACACCACCACCACCGTCAGCCTGACGCCCACCGCCTACCGCCGCCGCAGCTACCGGGCCGCCGGACAGGTCGTACCCCAGTTCACCAACGTAGTGAAGGGATCCCCGGACCGGGTCATGCGCCCCAACCGCCGCAACCCCCTCATTGAATCCGACGACGAGGGGCTGCTGTTCCAGACCCGCTTCCAGGATACTGTGCCCCCACCCCCGGCCGTACCGGACCCCGCCGAAGACCTGCTGGCCGAACCACCGGTGAGCGACAACCGCCCCGCCCCGGGCGCCGCGCCGGACACCACGGGCACCCGTCCGCCCCTCACCGTAGTGGGCACTCCGCGACAACAACGCCGCCAACAGGAAGCAGCCGCGGGCGCGGGTACCGTGTTCCGCAGCGAACGGCCCGTACCCCAGCTCAACCGCACCTACCAGTTCCGCCCGGGGCGCGTGACTTCCTACCGTACCACCTTCCGGCTGAACTACGTAAAGACCACCGTCGACAATGAGCCTCTCTTCAACGGGATGAACGTCTTCGCGGCCAACCCCGATGGCTACACCCAGCAGCCCGTCGGCATCCTGATCAAGGGCAACGTGATGGACCTCCTGGAAGACTACACCATCACCGGCGGCATCCGCGTACCCACCAGCTTCAACGGCACGGAGTACTTCCTCACCGGCTCGGACCTCAAGCACCGCCTGGACCGCACCTACTCCTTCTACCGCCGCAATCGCCGCGCCCAGGAAGGGATCTACAACACCTCCACCTTCCTCAACGGTCCCCGCCTGGTCGAGGAGAACACCCTGATGGCCCAGTACGGACTGCGGTACCCCCTCGACATCTTCCGCAGCCTGCGCGCCTACGCCACCCTGCGCCGCGACCGGGTCCAGACCCTATCCACCGAGCTGGCCGCCCTGCAGTCCGAACCCCTCAGCACCGAGCGGGTGGGCCTGCGGCTGGAATACGTATTCGACAACACCATCAACCTCGGCACCAACCTGCGGATGGGTACCCGGTACAAGGTGTACGGCGACGTATTCAAGAGCTTCAATATCTCCTTCGACGAGGGCCTGGACTCCCAGTTTGAGCCCGGTCTGCTCGGCATCGTCGGCATCGACGCCCGCCACTACGAGCGCATCCTGAAGCGGAGCGTGCTGGCCTTCCGGGTGGCCGCCGCCACCAACTACGGCCGACAAAAGATCCTCTACTACCTCGGCGGGGCCGATAACAGCGTCGTCAACAACTTTAACCAGTCGATCCCCACCCCCCAGACCGGCGAGTTTGTCTTCCAGGACCTGGCCAATCCCCTCCGCGGATTCGACATCAATATCCGCAACGGCGGCACCTATACCCTGGCCAACGCCGAACTGCGGGTACCGGCCTTCACCTACCTCTTCGACAACCTGCGCTCCGCCTTCCTCCGCGATTTCCAGATCGTAGGCTTCTTCGACGTCGGCACCGCCTGGGCCGGCAAGAACCCCTTCGACGAAGACAACCCCGTCAACATCACCGAATACCCCGACCAGAACGCCAGCGGCTACAGCCCCGTCCGCGTGCGGGTACGCAGGTTCCGGGAACCCATCGTCTACGGCTACGGCGGTGGCGTACGCACTACCCTCTTCGGCTACTTCCTACGCGCCGATTACGCCTGGGGCGTGGAAACGGGCAATGTGCAACCTGCTAAACTGCACGTTTCTTTGGGGTTGGATTTTTGACAAGGGGTCAAGGGCTGAATGGGTCAAGGACTGAAGGAGTGAATGGGCGGCAAGGCGTAGCATTCACCCCTCGCTTTGCTCGGGTGGGTCCGACACGGGCGTCTCTTTTGCCCCTCGCTTTGCTTGGGTTTGGTTGTCAGACACCCGTAGTTCTACACTTCTCGGCCCGGAGGTGCGAGGGGGCAGCTGGATTACTCATCCCTTTCGTGGAGCACACAGCGTGTCATCTTCCTAGAATACAGAGCAACCTTTTGGAGAGGAGAACGCGGCATTTGGTGCATGCCGAGGGGAGCGAAAGGCAGCTGTCACGCCTTTGCCGCACCTACCCGAGCGAAGCGAGGGATAAAGGGAAACATCATTGACCCCTTGACCCCTTAGCCCCTTGCTCAAACAATCAGCATAGCGTCCCCATAAGCGAAGAACTTGTACTTCTCCTTCTGGGCCTGGGCGTAAGCCTCCAGGATGAGGTCGATGCCGCCGAAGGCGCAAGTGGTGATGAACAGGCTGCTCTTCGGCAGGTGGAAGTTGGTGAGCAGGTGGTCGGGGATGTGGAAGTCGTAGGGGGGGAAGATGAACTTGTTGGTCCAGCCTTCGCTGGTGGCCAGCAGGCGCTCGGCGCTCACGCTGTTTTCCAGGGCGCGCAGGGAGGTGGTGCCTACGGCGCAGACCAGTCCGCCGTCTTTCTTGGTGGCGTTCACGGTATCCACGGCGGGCTGCTCGATGCGGTAGTACTCGGCGTCCATCTTGTGCTTGGAGAGGTCTTCCACCTCAATGTCGCGGAAGGTGCCCAGTCCGAGGTGGAGGGTTACTTCGGCCTTCTTCACGCCGGCCAGTTCCATGCGCATGAGGGTTTCGCGGCTGAAGTGGAGACCGGCGGCGGGGGCGGCTACGGCGCCGACTTCACTGGCGAAGACCGTCTGGTAGCGCTCGGCGTCGCGGCTGTCGGCTTCCCGCTCCAGCAGCTTGGGCAGGGGGGTATTGCCGAGGCCGTGGAGTTCCTTGGTGAACTCGTCGTTCGGGCCGTCGTAGAGGAAGCGGATGGTACGGCCGCGGCTGGTGGTATTGTCGACCACCTCGGCCACCAGGCGGTTGTTGCCGCGCTTGTCGTTGAAGTAGAGCTTGTTGCCCACGCGGATCTTGCGGGCGGGATCCACCAGTACGTCCCAGAGGCGGGCCTGGCTGTTGAGCTCGCGCAGGAGGAACACCTCGATGCGGGCCTGGGTCTTTTCCTTCAGACCGTAAAGGCGGGCCGGGAAGACCTTGGTGTTGTTGAAGACCAGCGTATCGCCTTCGCTGTAGTATTCGAGCAGGTCGGAGAACTGCTTGTGCTCGATTTCCCCCGTGGCCCGGTTCACCACCATCAGGCGGCTGTCGTCGCGCCGTTTGCTCGGGGTTCTGGCGATGAGTTTGTCGTTGAGTTCAAATTTAAATTGCGAAAGTTTGGTCCTCATCCCGGGATAGTATTAATTGCTCTGTGTACACGAAACAGCGCGCAAAGGTAAGAGTTTCCCGATAAATGGCTGGGCCACGGGAAGTAATGCGCCGTCCGCCCCCGCGTCGGGGCCTTTCGTCGAAAACCCGGCACCCGCGGCCGCGCCCCGCCCTATTTTAGCCCTTCAAAGCAACACAGCATGGTCCTCTCCAAGGTTATCGCGGAAAGCTTCCGCCAGGCGTGGCAGCAGCTTACGGGCAACAAGCTGCGCACCTTTCTGTCGTTGCTCGGCATCTCGATCGGTATTTTCTGCATCATCGGGGTGCTCTCCGCCGTGCAGTCCCTGCAAAAGGAAGTCTCGGGCAGCCTCGCCAAGCTCGGCGACGACGTGATCTACATCGACAAGTGGCCCTGGAAGGACAACAGCGACGACTGGTGGGAGTACTACCAGCGCCCCTACCCCGACCACGACGACTACGAGGCCCTGAAGGAAAACCTGGCCACCGCCAACCTGGTCAGCTACTGGACGGTGCCCGGCACCCGTACCCTGAAGTACGAGGGCAAGGCCGTGGAGGGCGGCTACCTCTTCGTGACCACCTACGAGCTCGACCGGCTGTTCAGCATCGAGATCGACCGCGGCCGCTACTGGTCCACCTCCGAATACCGCAACGGCACCGACCGCATCCTGCTCGGCCACGAGATCGCCGAGCAGCTCTTCGGCCCCGTGAACCCCATTGGCCGCGAGGTGAAGATGCAAGGCCGCAAGTACCAGGTGATCGGCACCCTGGCGCCGGCCGGCGACGACCTGGTGAACCCCCTCGACTTCGACGATGCCATCATGGTCACCTACAACAACGCCGCCCGCTTCATCAACCTCAAGACCCGCAACCAGTTCGGCGGCACCATCGGCGTGAAGGCGGCCGGCGGAGTGGAGCTGGAGCGGCTGCAGGACGACATCCGCGGCATCCTGCGCGCCAACCGCCAGCTGCGGCCCCGGGAGGACGACAACTTCGCCCTCAACGAGCTCAGCATGACCACCGAGGCCCTCGGCAACATCTTCGGCGTGCTCAACGTGATCGGCCTGGTGATCGGCCTGTTCTCCATCGTCGTGGGGGCGATCAGCGTGGCCAACATCATGTTCGTCAGCGTCAAGGAGCGCACCAGTCTGATCGGGGTGAAGAAGGCCCTCGGCGCGCGGCAGTACATCATCCTGCTGGAGTTCCTCACCGAGTCGGTCATCCTCTGCGTCATCGGCGGGGCCATGGGCCTGCTCATGGTGGTGGCCATCACCTCGGTCATCAACCTTTTCCTGCCCGGCTTCCAGATCAGCCTGAGCGTGCTCTACGCCATTGCCGGGGTGGTGATCTCCGCGGTGGTGGGCATCTTCGCCGGACTGGTTCCCGCCCTGCTCGCCGCCCGGATGGATCCGGTGGAGGCGATGCGCAGCTAGGGCGAACAAAGGATCCCGGCGTTCGGGTTGCTTGCGGTATGCAGCAGATTCTTTACATCGCGGGCGCCTTCGCCGTCGGGGCCCTGGTCTCCACCTACCTCACCGTCAACTCCCTGCTGGCCGAGCGCGTCGGCTCGCCGGCCCAGGCCAACCTTCTCTACTTTACCCTGGCCTTCGCCCTCACTGCGGCGGTATTCCTGTTTCGGGAATCCCCCTCCGCCCTGCAGCGGTTTTCGGATATCCCCCTGTGGGCCCTCTGCGCGGGGGTGGGCGGTGCCATTGCCCTGTTTGCCTCTACCTACCTCATCGAGGCCATCGGTCCGGACCGCTACTTCGTGGCCGGGGTGGCCGGACAGGTCATCGTCTCCGTCCTGCTGGCCCACTTTGCCTGGTTCGGGGTGGAGGAGAATGCCATCAACTGGCAGAAGGTCCTGGGCGTGCTGCTGTCGGTCGGTGGGGTCGTGCTGGTGGCCCTGGGCAATGCCGCTTCCGCGAAGTAGCTACTGCACCCGCCGCACGGTGGCTTCCCGGTATCCTGCTTCCCGCACCCGGTCGCGCAGTCCGCGGGCCTCGTCCTGGAAATAGTAACGGCCGGTAAACACCCGGTGCACCTTGCCCACGCGGGCGGTCCAGGCGTCGGCGAACCCCTTTTCGTGGAGGGAGTCCACCAGGGCGCGGGCGTTTTCCTCCTGACTGAAGGCCCCTACCTGTACGCCGAACAGCATCTCGTCGGCGGCGAATTCCCGGCGCTTCTGCCGCTCTTCCTTCTTTGTAGCCGTGGTGGCGGCGGGCGCGGGTACCGTATCCAGGGCAACAGCCGGGCTGTCCGGCACCCAGCCGCTGCGGTCGCAGGTGGGGCCCTGGTCGCCGAGGCTCACCACCCTTACTTCCACCTGGGCGGTGCCGGCGCGCAGCAGTCCGATCTTCCGGGCCGCGGCCCGACTGAGGTCCACGATCCGCTCCGGATGGTGGGGCCCACAGTCGTTGACCCTCACCTCTACGGAGCGGCCGCTGCTCACGTTGGTCACTTCCAGCACCGTTCCGTAGGGGTAGGCCTTGCTGGCGGCGGTGAAGTCATCCTTGTCGTAGGCCTCTCCCGTACTGGTGGGCCGGTCGTGGAAACGGTCGGCGTAGTAGCTGGCGATGCCTTCCTGGGGTTGTGCGGCCAGTGGCCACGTGACCAGCAGCAGGAGGAGGAAAAATATCGCGTGCCGGAGGGCGTGGCGGGTGAGTGACATGTCGGTCCGGTTTTGGGCGGCGGGCAAAATAAGGGGAATTTGCCGAGGTGGGGGGTGGGGGTAGTGGTAGTGGTCCATGATTTACTGGTCGGACCACTAAGTCGTCCGACCAAAAAAGCGCGGACCAGAGGGGGGTGTAACAACCTCCACCCAAAAGAGAATCAAGGGGTAAAGCCCACCCCCAGTGGGAATTCGCTAACAAAACCCATACATTTGAAATGAACCACTCATGAACACGCAAGGGCACCGGATGCAGACGCAAACCGAGGACAACGAACTATTCGAAGCAATCAAGCGTGGTCAGTACGAGTTGATCGATCAGCTCTACCTCCACCACCGGGATGCGTTCGTGACCTACGCCCAGCGGCAGTTGTCGGCTACGGAAGAAGACGCGGTAGACTGTTTCCAGGATTCGGTAATCGCATTCTACAAGAACGTGGTCAGTGGTCGCCTTACTGAACTTCGCTGTACGATCCGCACTTATTTATTCAGCATCGGCAAGCGACTGGTCTACCGCCGCAACCACCAGCGCCGGCGGGAACCCCCCACCGACCATGAGTCCGGCAGCAACCCGGCCGACGAACTCGACTGGAGCCTGATCGACCGATTCGAGGAGCAACACAACCGCAAACTGCTGCAGTCGGCGATGGACCAGCTCGGCAGCCCTTGTCGCGAGATCTTGACCCTCTATTATTTTCACCATTATCCCATTGAGAGCATTACGCAATCCGTGGGACTGCCTTCGCCCGGAGCGACCCGCATCAAGAAAATGCGCTGTTTACAATCGCTCAAGCAACTGGTTAACCCCTAAAGCCACCGAATGAACCATGACGAGCAGCAAGAGCGGATCGACGACTATCTGCGGGGCCGTTTGCCTACGCCCCAGGTCTTCGAACGCGACTTACAAGCCCACCCCCAATTGCAATCCGAAATGGAAGCCACCCGCCTGGCCCTCGACGCCATCGACATCAGCGAACACCAGCGCCTGAAAAGCCGCCTTCAACGCCTCGAGGCGGAGCGTGCCCCGGTGGAGGGTGCCGGCGCCCGCGTGATTCCCATCCACCGCCGCAAGCACCGCCGCCTGCTGACCTACGTGGCCGCTACGGCCCTGCTGCTGTTCCTGGCCGGCTACTTCATCCTGGCACCCGACGGAACCGAAAGTGCCCTCCTGGCCGCCCGGACGGTAGAACCCTACGAAAATATCGCCTACCCCATCACCAAATCCGGTGAAGCTACCGATGATGCCCGCGCCGTGGCCTACGTGGCCTACGAAAGCGGCGACTACGCCCGGGCCGCGGAGGCCTTCCGCGGTTTGTCGGATGCCGAGCCGGCCGACCGCTTTTACCTGGCGCAGAGCCTGCTGGCCGAAGGGTCCTTTGATGAGGCGGCTACCCACTTCGGTGCCCTGGCCTCCCGGAACGACTTCAACCTGGCCCCCGAGTCCGCCTTCTACCGCGCCGTGGCCCGCCTCGGCACCGGCGAGGTGGTCGACGCCAAGGCCGAACTGAGCCGGATCGCCGATACCCCTGGCCACCCCTTCCGCGGGGAGGCCGAACGCCTACTCAACAACCTGTAAGTCCATGATGGCAACAATCGGCCTCGAGGACGTGCGCTTCCACGCCCCCCACGGCTTCTTCGAAGAGGAGCACCTCATGGGCAATGAATTCAGTATCGACGTAGAGGTGGATACCCAGGTGGGGGAAGCCGCCACCGAGGACGACCTCGGCGGCACGGTCAACTACGCCACCATCTACTACCTCCTGCAGGCGGAAATGAAAAAACCCACCCGGCTGCTCGAAGCACTCGCCTTCCGGATGGGCAACCGCATCCTGAACCAGTTCGACTCGGTCACCGCCGTGCGCCTAAAACTGCGCAAGCTCAGTCCGCCCCTGGGCGGCCGCGTCGGTGCGGCCTTTGTCGAGGTCAACCTGGGCGCGGGTGGCGCGGCCCCGGCCGGCCAGCACACCTTTGAGGACCCCGACGAGGATGAATTTGGCGACGACGACGATTTCCGGGGCGGCAACTTCGACCTGAGCGGGTTCAACTTCTAGCAAGGCCAGCGGGTGGCGGCCAAACCAATCACCCCGAATACCGCTTATAGAGGGGCCTCACCAAACCGAGCCTATGCAGCGCCTCCTATTCCTTTTCCTTCCCCTTTGCTTCCTGGGGTGTACCAGTCAGCAAATCAACCAGACCCTGGCCACCGTCCTCAACGGCGGCCTGACCTCCACCGACATCGCCAACGGATTGAAGGAAGCCCTCCGCATCGGCGCCCAGGAGGGGGCTGAAGAACTCTCCAGGACCGGCGGCTACTACGACGACCTCACCTACCGCATCCTGCTCCCCGAAGAAGTCCGCAAGGTCACCGACCGCCTGCAGAACGTACCCGGCTTCAGCAACCTGGAGGCCGTCATCCTCAAAAAAATCAATCAAGGCGCCGAGGACGCCGCCTCTAAAGCCGCCCCCATCTTCGTCGACGCCATTCGCCAGATGTCAATCCAGGACGCCGTGGGTATCCTCAAGGGCGACGACCACGCCGCCACTGAATACCTTCGCCGCACTACTTCGCAGGCCCTGACCGCGGAATTCGCACCGGTCATCAACGCCAGCCTCGACAAATACGACGCCAACAAGGTCTGGCTCGACGCCGCCAGCGCCTACAACAACTTCCCCCTCACCCGCGAGAAGGTGGAAACCGACCTCGGGGCCTACGTTACCCAGCGGGCACTGGACGGTCTCTTCCTCAAGGTGGCGCTGAAGGAGGAGGACATCCGCAAGAACGTCGCCGCCCGTACCACCGATCTCCTGCGGCGGGTATTCGCCCAGCAGGATACACCCAACTAGCATTTCACCAATACAAGGTCAACCAATATGAAACTTCAGGGTAGAAAGGGGAGCAGCAACATCGACGACCGCCGCGGTCGCAGCGGCGGCAGCTTCATCGGCGGGGCCGGCAAGGCCGGCAGCTTCGGCATCGGCACCGTCATCATCATGATCATCATCTTCTTCCTGGGAGGCAACCCGCTGGAGTACCTGGGCCTGGGCGGCGGTTCGGCACCCACTGAAACCCGGTCCAACCCCGGTGCCCAGATCGCCGAAGACGACACCAACGCCCGGATCGTATCCGTCACCCTGGCCGAAACCGAGGACGTCTGGAACACCATCTTCCAGCAGCAGTACGGCAGAAACTACCAGGAACCGGTGCTGGTACTCTTCAGCGGACAGGACCGCAGCGCCTGCGGGTTCGCCTCCGCCGCTACGGGGCCCTTCTACTGTCCGGCCGACCAGCAGGTATATATCGACCTCTCGTTCGCCGATCAGTTACGGGAACGGTTCGGCGCGCCGGGCGACTTCGCCCTGGCCTACGTCGTTGCCCACGAGGTGGGCCACCACGTGCAGAACCTCCTCGGCTACAGCCAGCGCGTGAGCCAGGCCCGCCAGCGGATGAGTGAAGAGGATGCCAACGCCATGTCGGTGCGCCTGGAACTCCAGGCTGATTACCTCGCGGGAGTGTGGGCCAAATACGCCAACCAGCAATCGCAGCTTCTGGAACCCGGCGACATCGAGGAGGCCATCACGGCCGCTACAGCCATCGGTGACGACCGGCTGCAGATGGAGTCCCAGGGCTACGTGGTTCCGGAAAGCTTCACCCACGGCACCTCGGAGCAGCGGGTACGGGCCTTCACCGGCGGCTACCAGAGTGGCGACGCCAGTCAGGCGGCCCTGGACCGTTTCTTCTCAGCCCGCGACCTCTAATCAGGCACTGACCGCCCCGTACACTTCGTAGATCTCGTCGAGGGTGGCGTGCAGCACGGAGGGATCGAACTCGCTGACCAGCGTCTTGCGGTACTGCTTGATGTGGGGCAGCCCCCGGAAATAGTTCGTGTAGTGGCGGCGCATTTCCAGGATACCCAGCATCTCTCCCTTCCAGTCAATGCTGCGCTCCAGGTGCTCCCGGGCGGCGGCGACCCGCTCTTCGACGGTCGGGGGCGGCAGGAGTTCACCGGTGGCAAAGTAGTGCTTGATCTCCCGGAATATCCAGGGGTAGCCGATGGCAGCCCGGCCGATCATGATGCCGTCGACGCCGTAGCGCTCGCGGTAGGCGGCGGCCTTTTCGGGGCTGTCGATGTCGCCGTTGCCGAAGATGGGGATCTTGATCCGCGGGTTGTCCTTGATCTTGCCGATGAGGGTCCAGTCGGCCTCCCCTTTGTACATCTGTTTGCGGGTTCGGCCGTGGATGCTCAGGGCCTTGATGCCTACGTCCTGCAGCCGCTCGGCCACCTCCTCGATGTATTTGCTGTTGTCGTCCCAGCCCAGGCGGGTCTTGACGGTGACGGGCAGGTCCGTGCGGTCGACGATGGCCTTGGTGAGCTCGACCATCTTGGGGATATCCTGCAGGATGCCGGCACCGGCTCCCTTGCAGACTACCTTCTTGACGGGGCAGCCGAAGTTGATGTCGAGCACCTCCGGATTGGCCTCGGTGACGATATCGGCGGCCTGCACCATGCTCTCCAGGTTGGCCCCGAAGATCTGGATGCCAATGGGCCGCTCGTAATCGTAGATGTCCAGCTTGGCGACGCTCTTGTCCGCGTCCCGGATCAGCCCCTCCACGCTGATGAACTCGGTGTACATCATATCACAACCCTGGGCCTTGCAGAGGGCCCGGAAGGGTGGATCACTCACGTCTTCCATGGGGGCGAGCAGCAGGGGGAATTCTCCCAGTTCGATGTCGGCAATTTTAACCAAAGGGCAGTAGGGTTTGGCGCAGGTAAAATTACAACTGGGCGGGGCGAATGGTTGTGGCTGTCAGACATCGGATGTTGTCTACCGGAAATTATGACAGACATCGGATGTCTGACATAATGACACCCCAGCAAATCCTACCACTCCTGGCCTCCTTTTCTCTTTTTTTCTGAAATAGACAACAAAACGCCCTGTCAGACATCCGATGTCTGACAACCTGACACCCCGACAACATCCGATGTCTGACCTGACAACGCAATAAGTCGTATCATTCGCCCCCGGTCCCGAAACCAATCCCGAATTATCTTCAGCCCATGAACCAAGCAGGCAGCATTACCTCCGAGCTACGCACGAACTGGATGCGTATCGTCTTTTCTCACCCTTCCCACAACAGCATGCCCTCCAGCCTGCTGGCCGAACTCGTGGAGCACATCGAGGCGGCAGCCAGCAACGAGGCCGTCAAGTCGATCATGATCCGCAGCGCCGGCGACGACACCTTCTGTGCCGGGGCCAACCTGGACGAGCTGCTGGCCATACAGGACGAGGAAAGTGGCCGCAAGTTTTTCATGGGATTCGCCAACGTGATCCTGGCCATGCGCCGCTGCCCCAAGCCCATCGTGGTGGCCGTGCAGGGCAAGGCCATCGGCGGCGGCGTGGGCATCGCCGCGGCGGCCGACTACTGCCTGGGCTGCCGCGCCTCGGAGGTCAAGCTCAGTGAGCTGGCCATCGCCATAGGCCCCTTCGTGATCCTGCCCGCCCTGATCCGCAAGATGGGTGTAGCCGCCGCCAGTGAGCTCTGTCTCGACACCGAATGGCACGACGCCAAATGGGGCCGCGAAAAAGGCCTCTACCAGCGGGTGTACGCCGGCCCCGAAGAGCTGTTCCGCGAAGCCCGCCTCGTGGCCCGCAAACTCGCCAGCTACAGCCCGGGTGCCGCCGAGCGCCTGAAGCGCAGCCTCTGGGAAGGTACCGAGGACTGGCCCCAGCTGCTGGCCGAACGCGCCGGCATCACCGGTCAGCTCGTACTGCAGCCCGACGCCAAGGCGGCCCTGGCCAAGTTCAAGAAAAAGTAACGCCCCACCCCGTGAAACACCTCGTCGTCCTTTCCGGTGCCGGTATCAGCGCCGAGTCCGGCCTGAAGACCTTCCGCGACAGCAACGGGCTGTGGGAAGAACACCGGGTGGAAGACGTGGCCACCCCCGAAGCCTTCGCCCGGGACCCCGAGCTGGTGCTGCGGTTCTACAACCTGCGCCGCGCCCAGCTGGCGACCGCCCAGCCCAACGACGGCCACCGGCGCATCGCGGAACTCGAACGGCACTACCGGGTTACGGTCGTGACCCAGAACGTGGATGACCTCCACGAGCGGGCCGGCTCCAGCCGGGTACTCCACCTCCACGGTGAACTGACCAAGGTGCGGCCCGTCCGGGGTGAGGGGAAGCCCCGCTCCTGGACGGGTGACCTGGTACTGGGCGATGTCGACGAATCTGGCGTCCAGCTGCGCCCCCACATCGTGTGGTTCGGCGAGGAGGTGCCCATGATCGAGCCCGCGGCCCGGGAGGTACAGTCGGCCGACGCCGTCATCATCGTGGGCACCTCCTTGCAGGTGTACCCGGCGGCGGGGTTGGTGGGCGTCGCGCCGGAGGAGGCCCCCGTCATCTACATCGACCCCCGGCCGGCGGTGAGCTACCAGCTGCGGGGGCGGCGCAACCTCCACCTGCTGGAAATGGGCGGCGGCGACGGCATGCGGGAAGCCACCCGCCTGCTGCAGGATTTGCTCTAGGCGGCGGCGCGCCGGTGCCGGGCAACGGGTACCAAGCCGCTTACTTTTGGCGTTCGCATTCCTTTACCCCGGTTACTATGCGGTTCAGAACCACCCTCCTTGCTTTTCTGGTCTTGCTCGGCACCTGCGCGGCGCGCCACCTGAACGCCCAGGTGGAAACGGCCACGATCTCGGGGAAGGTGACCGATCTGGTGACGGAACTGCCGGTAGACTTCGCGACCATCTACGTACGGGGAGCGACCAGCGCCGTGGAAAGCAGCGAGACGGGCCGCTACGTGGCCACCGTGCCCGCCGGGATCGACTTCGTGCTCGTCTTCAGCCGCATCGGCTACCGGGAAACGGAAGTGAAGGTGAGCGAGCTGCCCCCCGCCACCCGCAAGCAGATCGACGTGGCCCTCGTCCCGGTGGAAAGCAGCCTGGAGGTGGTCGTGCGCGAAAGCAAGGTCGAGGAAGGCGGCATGATCCGCGAGGACCCCGCCCAGCTGCGGCTGCTGCCCTCGGTGACCGGCAACCTGGAGAGCCTGCTGCCCAGCATCGCCCTCGGGGTAAGCAGCGGTGCCGGAGGAGAACTCACCAGCCAGTACAACGTGCGCGGCGGCAACTACGACGAGAACCTGGTGTACGTCAACGATTTCGAGATCTACCGCCCCCAGCTCATCCGCCAGGGGCAGCAGGAGGGCCTCACCTTTGCCAACCCCAAACTGATGCGGAGCCTGAGCTTCAGCTCCGGGGGCTTCGAGGCGCGCTACGGCGACAAGCTCTCCTCCGTACTCGACATCAAATACAAGCGCCCGGACAGCCTGCGCGGCTCCGTGGAAGCCAGCCTGCTCGGCGGGGCCGCCCACGTGGAGGGCAGCAAGCGACTCGGCCGCAGCAATTATCAACGACTGCGCTACCTGCTGGGCGCCCGCTACAAGACCACCCGTTACCTCCTCGGCTCCCTGGAAACCACCGGCGAATACCTGCCGAACTTCTTTGACCTGCAGGGCTATCTGACCTACGACTTCAGCCGCACCCTCCAGCTCGGGCTGCTGGGCAACTACAACCGCAGCATCTACAACTTCAATCCGGTGAGCCGGTCCACGGCCTTCGGCGGATTCTTCGAGACCCTGCAGCTGTTCAGCGCCTTCGAGGGGGCGGAGCGGGACGACTTCCTGACCCAGATGGGGGGACTGTCGCTGACCTACATCCCCGAGCGGCTGGACAATCCCCTCTTCCTCAAGTTCCTCACCTCGGCCTTCCGCAGTGACGAGAACGAGGGCATCAGCATTGGCGGCCGTTACACCCTCGGGGAGCTGGATACCGACCTGGGCTCCGAAAGTTTCGGGGAAATCACCCGCACCATCGGTACCGGCATTCAGCAGGAGTATGTCCGCAACTTCCTCGACATCCAGGTCTACAACGCCGAACTCCGCGGCGGACTCGAGCTCAACGGCGGCGACGAGAACACCACGCGGGCCCACTTCCTGCAATGGAGCTTCAAGGCCCAGCACGAGCGGGTGAACGACTATATCCACGAATGGGAGCGGCTGGACTCGGCCGGCTACAGCCTGCCCTTCGACGAGGACGGCGTGCGGCTGTTCAGCGTGCTGCAGACCGAAAACGAGATCCTGAGTAATCGCTTCAGCGCCTTCTTCCAGGACACCTACACCTGGCGGGCGGAGGACCGCGCCGACATCCGCCTCAGCGCCGGCGTACGGGCCGTGGCCTGGGACCTGAACGGCGATCTGGACGTGAGCCCCCGCGCCCAGCTGCTCTACAAGCCCCTGGGCGGTACGGCCGACATCACCTACAAGCTCGCGGGCGGCCTCTACGTCCAGCAGCCCTTCTACCGGGAGATGCGCGCCCCGGACGGCAGCGTGAATACCGACCTGCGCAGCCAGAAATCCCTCCACTTCGTGGGGGGCATCACCAGCGACTTCTACTACGGCAAGCGGAACCCCAAGAAATTCCGCCTCATCACTGAAGCCTACTACAAGTCGCTCTGGGACCTGGTCAGCTACGAGATCGAGAATGTCCGCATCCAGTACTCGGGGCTGAACGACGCCAGCGGCTACGTGGCCGGACTGGACTTCCGTCTGAACGGAGAGTTCGTGCCCGGAGCCGACAGCTGGCTGAACCTGAGCCTGCTGCGCGCCCGCGAAAAACTACTCGGAGTAGAACACAAGGAAGTGATCGGCCGCGGACAGGACGGCGAGGTGATCGACGAGGCGAAGGAATACGTGCCCCGGCCCACCGACCAGCTCTTTCAGCTGTCGCTCTTCTTCCAGGACTACCTGCGCAACAACCCCAACTTCCGCACCCACGTAAACCTGACCGTCGGCGGTGGACTGCCCTTCGGCATCCAGGGCGAGAACCGGATCTACCGCAACACCCTGCGCTTCGATACCTACCACCGGATCGACATCGGCTTCAGCCTCCGACTTTTCGACCGGGAAACCTCCCGCAACGTTGCCACTTCCCCCCTTCGCTTCACCCGTTCCACCTTCCTTAGCCTGGAGGTCTACAACCTGATGAACGTGGGCAACCAGGCCGGCAATACCTGGATCAAGACCATCTTCCAGCAGCAGTATGCCGTACCGAACCGACTGACGGGGCGACGGGTGAATCTGCGATTGGTGGTGGAGATTTAGTGTTTTAGTACGGTAGTAGGTTAGTACGGTAGAGTTGCGCGAGCTTCGCTCGCTCCTTCCCCGGCTCACCAGCTAAGCTCACGGCACCACGCCAGTTCCACCCGCAGCCCCCCCGGCTCACCTGCTAAGCTCGCGGCACCACGCCAGTTCCACCCGCAGCCCCCCGGCTCACCTGCTAAGCTCGCGGCACCACGCCAGTTCCACCCGCAGCCCCCGCCCGAGCGAAGCGAGGGGTAAAGGCCACACCAACTCAACAACCCAAAAACTCGAAAACTCAAAGCCGCCCCGCCCGCGGAAAGGCCAGCCAGAAAAAGGCCGCGGCCCCCACGCCAACGCAGCCGGGGACGAGCCAGATGGCCCACCAGTTGTGGGATCCGTCGGCCAGGAGGTTGGCGCTGACGACCTCGCCGGCGATCCAGCTGCCCACGAAGGCGCCGATGCCGAGGTTGGCGAAGGAGATCAGTCCCTGGGCCGTATTGCGCAGGTAGGTGGGTACCCGGTTGTTGACGTAGATCTGGGCGGCGATGATGATCCAGGCGAAGGCTACGCCCTGCACTACGATGCCGGCGTAGAGGAGCCATTCGTGGTCGCCGGGACGGCCGATGCCGAAAGCGAAATAGCGCAGTCCCCAGGCCATGAGTCCCCAGAAGATGATGTTCCGGAAGCGGAAGCGCCGGAAGATGAACGGCATGGCCAGCACCACCCCGATCTCGAAGAGCTGTCCCAGGGCCATCTTCGCGGCGGCGGCGGGCCAGCCCACTTCGTTCAGAAAGGGATTAAGGAAGCTGTAGTAGAATGAGGAGGGGATGCAACTTGCCAGCAGGGCGATCAGCAGGACGATCATCCCGCGTTCGCGGAAGATGCTGTGGACCTCCTCCCCCTTCAGGGTGGTCCAGTTGAAGCCCGGCTCCGGGGGGGTATGCGGCAGGAAAAAGGAATATCCCGCCAGCAGCAGGCCGGTGAAGCCGCCCGCCAGCAGGGGCAGGGCCGACTGCTCCACCTGAAAGACGCTCAGGGCAATGCCTACCAGCATGAAGGATACCGTGCCCCAGACGCGGATGAGAGGATACTGCTCCGCCGGCCGCTCCAGGTGATAAAAACACATGGCCGCCGCCAGGCTGAAGGTGGGAATGAAGCAGAGGTTGAAGAGCAGCATCCAGCCGTAGAACCAGGGGAAACTGACGGTGAAGTAGCAGGCGATGAGGCTCAGTCCGCCCACCGTATTCAGCACCCCCATCAGCCGCTCGGAGGGATAGCTGCGGTCGGCCAGCCAGCCCATGAGCGGCGGGGCCACGGTGGCGGCGATGGCGTTGGTCGCGTAGATCATACCCACCTGCAGCCCCGTGAAGTGCAGGCTTTCCAGCAGGTAGGTACCCAGGTTGATCAGCCAGCTGGCCCAGACGGCAAACTGGAAGAAGAGTAAGAGCGAGAGCCGAACCCTAAGCGTCAAGCCGGGCGCGGACCCGGTCCGCGATTTTCTTCACCACCCCATCCTCGAAGGGGTTTTCCAGTCCGGCCAGCTCCACCAGTTCCAGGAACGACCGGGAGCCGCCGGCCTCGCAGAGCTTTACGTAGTCGGCCCAGGCCGATTCGTGGTCCGCCTCATCCTTGAGCAGGAACTGGAAGGCACAGATCTGCGCCAGGCAGTAGTCGATGTAGTAGAAGGGCACGCTGAAGATGTGGCCCTGGCTTTGCCAGAAGGTGCCGACGTTGAGGTGGTCGTTGTCGCTGTAGTCGAGGTGCGGCAAGTAGGCGGCCTCCATTTCCTTCCAGATCGCATTGCGGCCGGCGTTGTCCAGGTCGGGGTTTTCGTAGACCCGGTGCTGGAACTCGTCTACCGCGCAGCCGTAGGGCAGGAAGCGGAAGGAGCCGGCCACGTGGCTGAAATAGTACTTCTGGGTATCCTCCCCGAAGAAGCCTTCCATCCAGGGGTAGGTGAAAAACTCCATGCTCATGCTGTGGATCTCCGCCGCGTCGAAGGTGGGCCAGTTGTACTCCATCGGCCGCTGGTGGCGGCTGCTGTACACCTGAAAGGCGTGGCCGAACTCATGGGTAAGCACGTCAATGTCGTGGCTCGTGCCGTTGAAGTTGCTGAAGATGTAGGGCGTCTGGTACTCGTTGATGTAGGTGCAGTAGCCGCCGGGGGCCTTGCCGTCCTTGGCTTCGAGGTCCATCAGCTTCTTGTCCTGGAGCAGGCGGAAGAACTCGCCGGTTTCCGGGCTCAGCTCCCGGTACATCTTCTCGGCGTGGGCCACGATGGCCGCGGGGTCGCCCTTGGGGGTGGGGTTGCCGGTGGGGAAGCGGAAGGCCAGGTCGTAGTAGTGAAGCCGGTCCACGCCCAGGCGTTCGCGCTGCTGCTCGTAGAGCCGCTGGGCGATGGGTACGATGTGCTCGCGGACCTGCCGCCGGAAGTTGGCCACCTCCTCCGGACCGTAGTCGGTGCGGTTCATGTTGGCGTAGCCGAGACCGACGTAGTTCTCGTACTCCAGCTTGTGGGCCATGGTAGTGCGCAGGCGGACCATCTCGGCGTAGATGTCCTCCAGCCGCTGCCGGTGTTCGGCGAACCAGTTCCACTTGGCGGTGCTGGCCTGCTTGCGCTTTTCGCGGTCGGCCACCTGCTCCAGGGGGGCAATGCTGGAGAGGTTATAGATCTTGCCGTCGACCTCGATTTCGGCCCCGCCCCTGAGCTGGGTGAATTCGCTGCTGAGCTTATTGACCGCCTGCAGCTCCTGGAGGATCTCCGGGCGGAAGGTGTTGATGCTCACCGTGGCTGAGTCGAAGAGCTGGCGGCCGAAGTGGGCCTCGAGGGCTTCCCGGTGGGGGTTGTCGAGGAGGGCGCGGTAATAATCCACCCGCCACTGCTCCGTGCGGGGCAGGTGCTCGTCGAACCAGTCCTTTTCCGCCCGGTAGAAGGGGTCGCGGGTATTGATGCTGTAGCGGATGTAACCGATATTATAGGCCGTGGATACGCTGGCGCGGATGCTGTCGATCTGCTCGACGGCGGCGATGGCGTCGTTTACGGTTTCGGCCTCCTTCAATTCAACAAGTACGGCCTGAAATGCCTTCTCTAACTGATCAAGATCCGGCCGCTTGTACTCGAATTCGGGAAACGTAATTTGTGACATATGGTAGGGGGTAGAAGATTGATCTGAGGTTCCACCGGGAACACGTTTTCACCGATCCGAGTGGTGCCCCGTCGGGGGCGTCCCATCTTAACCGCTAACTTACACCCGATAGTTCAACCGCATGCTAGGACAATCGCTCAAGCAGTCGCAGCTCCAGAAGCTTAGCCCCCGGCAGATTCAGCTCATGCAGCTGATGCAGCTCCCCCTGTACGAGCTCGAGCAACGGGTGAAGGAGGAACTGGAACGCAATCCTACCTTGGAAGAAGCCACCCCCGACCCCCTGGACGGCCCCGCCGATCACGACGCCCAGGAAACGGAGGGCGCCAAGGATGACCCCTTCGAGATGGAGGAACTCTTCCAGCAGTACATCGAGGACGACCCCACCAACTACCAGCAGAACGGCAACAACGAAGACCCCTACGACGCCCCCGGCAGTTATACGGCCGACGAAAATTCCTTCTTTGAGTACCTCGAGGGGCAACTCGCCAACCTGGAGTTCGATACCCCCCTCGACCGCACCATTGCCCTACAGATCATCGGCAACCTCGACGACGACGGCTACCTGCAGCGGCTGCCCAGCGCCATCGCCGACGACCTCCTGATCAACTACGACATCGAGGTGGAACCCGGCCGGATCCGGGAAGTCCTCCGCGTGGTGCAGTCCCTGGAGCCCCCCGGCCTGGCCGCCCGCAACCTGCGCGAATGCCTGCTGCTGCAGCTCAACCACAAGGTCGACAACGGCGAGGAGCTCGACGACCACCGCTTTGCCGACCTGGTGCTGGCCCAGACCATCATCCGCGACCACTTCGACCTCTTCAGCAAGAAGCACTACGAAAAGCTGCGCGACAAGCTCGAGGTGGAGGAGGATGAGCTCCGCGATGCCCTCGGGGAAATCCTGAAGCTGAACCCCAAACCCGCCAGTGGCCTCAGCGGCCGCGCCGGTGGGCGGGCCGCCCGGGTGGTGGTGCCCGACTTCCTGGTCACCGTGGTCGACGGCGAGCTACGGCTGAGCCTCACCGCCCGCAACGCCCCCGACCTGAAGATCAACGATTACTACCAGCAGCAACTGGCCGAATACCGCCGCAAGCAGAAGGAATCGGGCAAGCTCACCACCGCCCAGAAGCAGGCCGCCGGCTTCATCCGCCAGAATATCGACTCCGCCAACTGGTTCATCGAGGCCATCCAGCAGCGGCAGCAGACCCTCTACAGCGTGATGCACGCCATCGTCCGCTACCAGGACAAGTTCTTCCGAACCGGCGACCTGAAGACCCTCCGCCCCATGATCCTGAAGGACATCGCCGGGCCCACCGAGCTCGACATCAGTACCGTGAGCCGGGTGGTGAATTCCAAGTTTGTCCAGACCGACTTCGGCACCTTCTCCCTGCGGGAGTTCTTCAGCGAGGGCATGACCAACGACGAGGGCGAGGAGGTGAGCACCACCCAGGTAAAGAAGGTGCTGGCCGAGATCATCTCCGCCGAAGACAAGCGCAAACCACTCAACGACAGCAAGCTCCAGCGGGCCCTCAAGGACGCCGGCTACGAGATTGCCCGCCGTACCGTAGCCAAATACCGCGAACAGCTCGGCCTGCCGGTGGCCCGCCTGCGCAAGGAACTTTAACGAACCTCTAGGGATGCTCAACGTATCATTGGCATCAGTATAATCCAAGTAGTATGTCCACCAACCATGAATCCGTTGTTAACAATGTTGATAAGAGCCGATTCGAAGTCGTCAGCGGTTCCCAGCGATCCGAGCTGATCTACCGCATGAAAGGCGACGACCAGATCGACCTCGTCCACACCGAAGTACCGGAAGACCTGACCGGCCAGGGCATCGGCAGCGCCCTGGTGACCACCGCCCTCCAGTACGCCCGCGACAACGATCTGGATGCTATCCCCTCCTGCCCCTTCGTGGCCTCCTACGTGAGCCGCCACCCGGAATGGAACGACGTGGTGGTCGAACCCTAGATGCTTTTCCTGCTCCTGCTGGCCACCTTCGTCCAGCTCCTGGTCTGGTGCTTTATCTTCTTTCCCGCCCTCCGCGGCGGCTCCGGCGCGGCCACCCACGACCGCCCGGTTTCCGTGATCGTCTGTTTCCGCAACGAGGCTACCCGGTTGGAGGACTGTCTGCGGGGTATCCTCGCCCAGCGCCACCCGGCCTTTGAGGTAATCGCCGTCGATGACCACTCCACCGACAACTCGGCCGCCATCGTCCAGGACCTCAGCCGCGAAGCCCCCCAGCTGCGGCTCCTCCGCCCCGGCCCCACCCGCCCCGGCAAGAAGGACGCGCTCACGGCCGGCATCGCCGCGGCCACCCACCCCCTGCTCTTGCTCACCGACGCCGACTGCGTACCCGCCTCCCCCGATTGGCTGTCCCGCATGACCGCCCCCCTGAAAGGAGAAGCGGAAACCGTGCTCGGCTGCTCCCCCTACCGCCGGGCACCCGGATGGCTCAACCGCTGGCAGCGCTTCGAGGCCACCCAGACGGTGCTGCAGTACCAGGGCATGGCCCGCCTGGGGCTGCCCTACATGGGGGTGGGTCGCAACCTGGCCTATACCGCCGACTTCTTCGCCCGTGCCGGGGGGTTGGCCGCCCACGCCCACCTGCCCGGCGGAGACGACGACCTGCTGGTGAACCAGCACGCTACCGCCGACCGGACGGCCCGGGTGGTGGACCCCGCATCTTGGACCCTCTCGGATGCTTCTCCAGACTGGGAAAGCTATTTTTTCCAGAAGACCCGCCACCAGTCGGTCGGCCTCCACTACCGCCGCCGCCACCAGCTGCTGTTGGTCGCCATCGCGGCCAGCCACGGCCTCTTTTACCTGAGCGGTCTGGTGCTGCTGCTCACGCCCCTGGCCTCCCTTGCCCTGGGGCTGTACGGCCTGCGGGCCCTCGCGGTGGTAGCTACCTACCTCCGTTCCCCCGTTAACCGCTTTCTGGGCGGGGGCGCGGGTGCCGTGGCCCTCTGGAAAGTGCCGGGGCTACTGGTTTTCGATGCCCTGTATTCCTTTTTTTACCTCTTTCTATTCTTCGCCAGTTTCTCTTCCCGGCGAATTTGGTGAGGCAAGCTTACTATCTTCCGGCCCATGCCGAAAAAATCCCGCCGCAAGCGTCAGGCCCGTATCCTCCGTCAGACCCGCCGCATCCACCGCTGGTCGGGCATCACCCTGTTCGTCTTCTTCTTCGTGATCGGCGTCACTAGTGTTCTACTGGGGTGGAAGAAGGACAGCAGCTACATCATGCCGGCCACCGCCCGCGGGAGCAGTACGGAGCTGGCGGAATGGCTGCCCACCGCGGAGCTGCTGCAGCGCGCCCAGGTTACCCTATCCGATTCCCTCGGACCGGCCTACACCACCACCATCGACCGCATCGATTACCGCCCCGACAAGGGATCGCTGAAGTTCCTCTTCAAGGACCACTACGGTGAGGTGCAGCTCGACGGGGCCACCGGGGCGGTGCTGAGCGTGGGCATCCGCCGGGCCGACTTCATCGAGCAGATTCACGACGGCAGCATCGTAAGCGACCTGTTCAAGCTGATCTACTCCACGGTGATGGGCCTGGCCACCATCGTCTTCACGGTGTCGGGATTCTGGTTGTGGTATGGTCCGCGGCGGATGCGGCGCTAACCGCTATTATTCCTTCCACTTGATGCCGCAGCCCGCGCTGGGGTACTGCTTTTCCGGGCTGGGCTTTCCGGCCAGGAGGTCGTCGAGGGCGGCGCGGAGGTCGGTGCCGGTAACGGGCTTGCCGGAGCGGGGGCGGCTGTCGTCGAGGCGGCCGCGGTAGTAGAGCTTGCCCTGTCCGTCGAAGAGGTAGATGTCGGGAGTGCAGGCCGCGTCGTAGGCTCGGGCTACTTCCTGGGTCTCGTCGTAGAGGTAGGGGAAGGTGAAGAGGTTGTTCAGGGCGAAGGCCTCCATGTTGTCGGGGCTGTCCACCGGGTATTTCTCCACGTCGTTGCTGCTGATGGCCACCGCGCCGATGCCCCGCTCCTCGTAGTCGTTGGCCACGTCGACGAGCTCCTCAATGGTGTGGATGACGTAGGGGCAGTGGTTGCAGATGAAGTACACCAGGGTGCCCTTGCTTCCCTTCACGTCGTCGTAGTTCAGCTTGGCGCCGGACATGGTATCGGTGAGGTTGAAGTCGGGGGCGGGGGTGCCGATGTTGACCATGGTGGATTCGGTAAGTGCCATCTTGCGTTACTTTAGGGCGTTCTTGGTTAGCTTGCGTATTCCTGTAAAGGCTTTCCCCCGCCGGTGGGTTTACTTCGAGTTCACCGGCCCAGTCCACCGCCAACCTTTTGCCATGACCTTCCTCTGCATCAGCTGTTATTTCAAGGGCGTGCCCTTCCTGCGGGCCCTTAAGGACGCGGGCAACACCGTCTACCTGCTCACCGTCAAGAAACTGGAGCACGACCCCTGGCCGCGGGAATCGATCGACGAATTTTTCTACCTGGAGGACGACAGCAACGCCCCTGCCGCCCTGGCCAACCTGGCCCAGGGATTCGCCTGGATGATGCGCAGCCGCCCTATCGACCGCATCGTCGCCCTGGACGACTTCGACGTGGAGAAGGCCGCTTACCTGCGCGAGGAGTTCCGCCTGCCGGGCATGGGGCAGACCACCGCCCGCTACTTCCGCGACAAGCTGGCCATGCGCGTCCGCGCCCGCGAGCACGGGGTGCCCGTCCCTGCCTTTTCCAGCCTGTTCAACGACGTGGCCCTGACCGAATTCGCCAACCGCGTGGAATACCCCTGCCTGATCAAGCCGCGGGGGGAGGCCAGCGCCACCGGCATCACCAAGGTGCACTCCGCCGAGGAGCTCTGGCAGCAGGTACACGCCCTGGGCGAGCGCCGCAAGGACTACCTGGTGGAGCAGTTCCGCCCCGGCGACGTCTACCACGTCGATGCCCTGTCGGTCGACGGGGAGATCGCCTTCTGCCAGGTGTCGCGCTACCTGAGCACCCCCTTCGAGGTGGCCCACGGCGGCGGCATCTTCCGTTCGGTCAGCGTACCCTACCACGACGAGGAGGCCGTCATCCTGCGGCGCATGACCGAGGGCGTGATGCAGGCCTTCCGGATGCAGTTCAGCGCTTCCCACACTGAATTCATCAAGACGGCGGAGGGCAACTTCGTCTTTCTCGAGACGGCCAGCCGCGTCGGCGGCGCCCACCTGGCCGAGATGGTCGAAGCCGCTACCGGCGTGGGACTTTGGACGGAATGGGCCCGGCTGGAATCCGCCAAGGCCGCCGGCACCCCATACCGGGTACCGGAGCGCCGCTACGACCAGTCGGGAATCATCGTGAGCCTCTGCCGCTACGAGCACCCCGACACCTCCTCCTTCAACGATCCGGAGATCGTGTGGCGGATGGACAAGAAGCAGCACGTGGGGCTCATCGTGGCTTCCCACTCCACGGCCCGGGTGCGGGAGCTGCTCGACAACTACGCCCACCGGGTGGCCCACGAATTCCACGCTTCCGCCCCCGCCCCGCGGAAATCAACGCACTGACCTTCCGTCCGGCCCCGGAACCCGCGCCCCGCCGCCGGAACCTGAACGGGCCACGGACTATCTTTACCCGTAAACCAAATAGCTTTCGACATGCGACTACGCTTACTAACCCTTTGTCTGGCCCTCTTCGCCACCACCCTCCACGCCCAGATCCAGAGCCCCCCGGCTTCCCCCGGCGTGACCATGAAAACCAGCGTCGGCCTGACCGACGTGACCCTGGAGTACAGCCGCCCCGGCCAGAAGGGACGTACCCTCTTCGCCGCCGACGGACTGGTACCCTACGGTGAGATCTGGCGCACCGGAGCCAACCAGGCCACCAAGATCACCTTCAGCGACTCCATCCGCCTGGGCGGCAAGTCGGTTGCCGCCGGCAGCTACGCCATCCTGACCAAACCGCAGGCCGATGCCTGGGTAGTGATGATCTACCCTTACGCCGGCGGCGCCTGGACCAACTACGTGGAAATGGACCCCGCGGCCACCGTGAAAGCCAAGGTCACCAAGACCCAGGACGCCACCGAGACCTTCACCATCGACCTGCAGAACTACACCATGGACGGTGCCGACCTCGTCATGAAGTGGGGCAACACCGCAGCCACCCTGCCCATCACCTCCAACGCCAAGCAAAGCGTGATGGCCACCATCGACCGCGTGATGGCCGGCCCCAGCGTGAACGACTACTTCCAGGCCGCTACCTTCCTGAGCGAGACGGGCGCCAACAACGAGAAGGCCCTGGAGTACGTCCAGAAGGCCATCAGCATGAGCAGTAACCCCGCCTACTGGATGGTGCGCCGCGAAGCCGTGATCCTGTACGACCTCGGCCGCAAGCAGGAAGCCGTGGCCGCCGCCAAGAAGTCCAAGGAACTGGCCCAGAAAGCCGGCAACATGGACTACGTACGGATGAACGAAAAGTCCATCGAAGAGTGGTCGAAGTAAGCCACCCCCTCTGAATGAAAAAGGGCGCGATGGATCTTCCATCGCGCCCTTTTCTTTTTCCGGGATAGCAACCTACCGCCTGACCAGCGAGGAGGTGATCAGGCTGGTGGCCGCGATGACGCTGCCGAAGACCACCAGTGAGGCCAGGGCCCGGACGGTGGAGCCCTTTACCACGATGCCGCTCTCCTTGGCCACGTCGTCGAAATTGCCGTGGCTGCCGTGGTCGCCGGGTACGGGCTCGAAGAGGTAGTCCTTGCCGTGGGTGGCGGGCTGGTCGGTCTGCTGTCCGCTCACGCCGGTCTTGCTGAGGAAGATGTCCATGAGGCCCGGGAAGAACTTGTTGCCCAGGATGGTCTGCACCGCCGGCAGGCCCACGTAGTATTCGCGGTCGTTGGTATCGGCGGCGGCCACGATGGCGCGGGCGGCCACTTCCGGCTGGTAGATGGTGCCCATGGGCCGGGGGGCTTTCTCCACCTTGTTGCGGACGAGGTTGAACTGGGTGGTGTTGACGCCCGGCAACTGGACCATGGTGGTCATCACGTTGCTGTTTTCGTACTTCAGCTCGGTGCGCAGGCTGTCGTAGAAGCCCTCAATGGCGTGCTTGGCGCCGCAGTAGGCCGTTTGCAGGGGGATGCCGCGGTAGGCCAGGGCCGAGCCCACGAACACGATGCTGCCACGGTTGCGGGGCTGCATCCGCTTCAGGGCGCACTTGGCGCCGTAGACGGTACCGAGGTAGGTCACTTCGGTCACCCGCTTGAATTCCTCCATTTCGATGTCCTTAAACAGGCCGAGGACGCTGTTCATGGCGTTGTTCACCCAGACGTCGATCGGCCCGAAGGTTTCTTCAATCTTGCTGGCGGCCTGGTCGAGGGCCTGAAAATCCGCGATGTCCAGGGCGAGCACCAGGGCTTCTCCGCCCAGTGCCTCCACCTCCTTGCGGGCGGCTTCCAGCCCTTCCTCGTTGCGGGCGATCAGTCCGATGCGGGCGTGTTCCCGGGCAAATTCCCGGGCGATGGCCCGGCCGATTCCGGCGGATGCACCGGTGATGACGATGGTGCGGGGGCGTTCAAATTTTGGGCTGTGCATGTTAATTTTATTCGTTTTATCCTAACGAATACAACCGGATCCACCGCCGGGATTGTTCGGATACCCTATGAGTGCAACCGCCGAAATGCCCTACTTCGTTCGCCCTTCGCAAAACCTCCCCGCGGAGGAGAAGGAGCGGGCCTATGCCCAGGCCTACGCCGCCATTGCCGCCACCCTCACCGGGGAGACCAATGAGCTGGTCGTGATGGTTACCATCAACAGCGTACTGAAGACCTACCTGCCCTATTTCTACTGGACGGGCTTCTACCTCGTTTCCGGTCCCGACCGGCTCTCCGTGGGCCCCTACCAGGGCACCCTGGGCTGCCTCCACATTGAATTTGGCCGCGGCGTCTGCGGCACGGTGGCCGCCAGTGGCCGCGCCAAGATCGTAGCCGACACCCACGCCCTGGAAGAAGGGCGGGAGCACATCGCCTGCGACCCGAACAGCCGCTCGGAGATCGTACTGCCCGTACGCCGACCGGACGGCAGCCTGCTCGGGGTCTTCGACGTGGACAGCACGGAGTGCGACAGTTTCGATGCGGTGGACCAGCGGTGGCTCGAAAAGATCCTCTCCATCTTTTCTGATCCCGTCCTGCCCCTGCGGGCCACCTGGGCTGCCCCGGCCGTAAGCCGCTGAGCGGCGGCTGCTTACCTTTGCAACCAGCAATCCTGATTCACCGTGGGTTATAACATCCGGCTTCCCCAATTCGAGGGCCCCTTCGACCTGTTGCTCTTCTTCATTGAGCGCGACGAGCTGGACATTTACGACATCCCCATCTCCCAGGTGACGAATGACTTCCTGGACTATATGCGGCAGGCGGAGCGGATGGATATCGACCTGGCCAGTGAGTTCGTACTGGTGGCCTCTACCCTCTGCCGGATCAAGGCCAAGATGCTGATCCCCCGCAAGCCCGTCGACGAGGAGGGCAACGAGATCGACCCCCGGGAGGAGCTGGTCCACCGGCTGCTGGAATACAAGCGCTACAAGAGTGTACTGGAAGAACTGCGCAAGCTGGAAAGCGAACGGGGCCTGCGCAATTACCGCGGCAACATCACCGACGAGCTGGCCGACCTGGCCACCCGTGCCCTGGTGGACGTGGAACTGGAGAGCGTCACACTGTTCAAACTGCTACGGGCCTACGAGCGGATGCTGGGGCGGCTGGAGGAAGCCAGCCAGCGGCCGGTCGTCCACGAAATTGCCCAGTTTACCCACACGATTGAGGAGCAGCAGGAGCGGATCATGGCTCTCGTAGCCGGGACGGCCTACGGTAAGGCCCGCCCCGGCTTCGATGACATTTTCGGGGTGTGCAGGACGCGGCTGCACGCCATCATCACCTTCCTCGGCCTGCTGGAGTTGCTCAATGCCCACCAAGTGCGGCTGCTGCCCGGCGACGGGGGCGTCAACGACTTCTGCCTGGAGGTCGGGTCGGGGGAAGAAGAATAGGCGGTACTGATCTAGTTCAGCACGGCGGGTACGATGTGCAGGAAACGCGGCACCGTGACGTGGAAGTAGGTTTCCACCCCGTCCGTTTTGCGGTACATGACGTAGCTGCCTTCCATGGCCCCGATGGGGGTATCGAACTGTACCCAGCTGTTGTATTCATAGGATTCGCCCGGGGGAATGACCGGCTGCTGCCCTACCACCCCGTCGCCTTCCACGTGGCGGCGGAAGCCGGTGGCGTCGATTACGTCCCAGCTCCGGCTGAGGAGCTGGATGGGCAGGGGACTGTTGTTTTCGATCCGGATCCGGTAGGCGTGGACGTACTGTCCTTCCTCGGGTTGGGAGTACCGCTCCTGGTAGAAGCTTTCCGCGCTTACCCGGATGCGCTGGGTGGTTTGGCTGGTCATGACTTCGGGGTTAATTAGAAGGGCAGGTCGTCGTCGGCTTCGACCACCGGGGCGTCGTCCGCCGTGGGGAAGTTGCCGGGCACGTCGCCGGGGTTGGAAGTTGAGGGGGCGCCGCCGGTGGACATGGCCTCCACCCGCCAGGCGTTGAGGTTGGTAAAGTACTTGTCCTGCCACTGCCGGCCGCGCAGGTCGAAGTGGACCTTGAGCTCGTCGCCTTCGTTGAAATCGTCGATGATGGCCGTCCGGTCCTGGGTGGTCTGGAACTTCACGAAATTGTCGTACTGCCCGCCATCGTTGGCTTTGATGACAAAATCGCGCACGCGAAAGCTCTCGCCTTTGGTTTCGGTTTCGTACTTCTTGACGAGCGTTCCGGTAATTTCGAAGGACATAAGTAAAGATTTAGTCTTTAGTATTCAAGCAAATAAGTGGCCGTCCCGGTTCGGGAAGCGGGCCAATTTAAGTATTTCGGAGGGCTATTGGGTGCGTTCGCAGGCACCCGCGCACTCGCCAAAGAGGTTCAGGCTGTGGCCGGTGACGCGGAAGTTCAGGATCTCACCCATCATGTTCTTGATCTGCTGCACCCGGGGGTCGCAGAACTCCGTTACCCGCCCGCAGGTATTGCAGATGAGGTGATCGTGCTGTTTGTAGCCGTAGCTCTTCTCGTACTGGGCCAGGTTCTTGCCGAACTGGTGCTTCTTGACCAGGTCGCAGCTCACCAGCAGTTCCAGGGTATTGTAGACCGTAGCGCGGCTGACGCGGTAGTTGTTGGTCTTCATGTGGATGTAGAGCGACTCGGCGTCGAAGTGGTCGTCGCGGTTGTAGATCTCCTCCAGAATAGCAAACCGCTCCGGCGTACGGCGGGCCTTGCGCTCGCGTAGGTGCTCGGAGAAAATATCCTTTACCTGCTGAATGTCGGTGGTGGGATTGGATTGCATAGATGAGGGGCGGAAGATCTTTATTCTACCCGGGAAACGGTTGAGACGTTGTCTAAGTTTTGCAGGGCCCGGGTAGCCAGCCGCAGCTGGTCGGTATTGCGCACCAGCAGACTGATGCGTGCGGTGAAGGTGCCGCTCTCGGCGGCGATGTTGAAACTGCGGATGTCGAGGTCGAGGTGGGTGATCTCGTGGCTGATGCGTTCGATGACGCCCTTGCCGCTGTCCAGGCCGGTGAGCTTGAGTTCGGCCACGAAGCTGTGCTCCGAGGTGCTCACCCATTCGGCCTTCATGATGCGGTAGTCGTAGTTGGCCATGAGGTTCTCGGCGTTCGGGCAGATCACGCGGTGGATCTTCAGTCCGGCGTTCGAGGTCAGGTAAGCGAACACCTGGTCGCCCTGGACGGGGTTGCAGCAGCTGGCCATGGTGTACTCCAGCTGGTCGCCCGGCTCCCCGTTGATGAGCAGGCGGGTAGCCCCCTTGGGCCGGTTGGCCCCGCTGCGGCGGCTGCGACTGTCGGGGTCCTTCTCCTGGTGGGGCTGGTTGTTGGTGCTGGGCGGCGGTACGGGAATCAGCTTGCCGTGTTCCACGGTGAAGGGCTTCAGCACCTGGTTGATCTGCAGGGTTTCCTGGCCGATCTCGTAGAAGAGGTCCACGTGGCTGCCGTCCGTAAAGTGGCGGGCGATGGTTTCCACGGCGGCCTTTTCGTCCTCGACGTGGAGTTTCTTGAGCTTGCGGTGGAGGGCCTCCTTGGCGAGTTCGCCCTGCTGCCGCTTCTCCTCCTTCAGGGCCTGACGGATCTTGGCCTTGGCCTTTCCCGTCTTGACCATGTCGAGCCAGTTCGGGTTCGGCTTCTGGTGGGGGCTGGTATTCACCTTCAGGCGGTCGCCGTTGCGCAGTTCGTACGACATGGGCACGATGCGCTCGTCGCAGAGGATGCTCTGGCAGTGGTAACCCACCATGCTGTGGACGCTGAAGGCGAAGTCAAGGGCCGTGGAGCCCTTCGGCAGGGCTTTCATGTCGCCGTCGGGGGTGTACACGTAGACCTCCTCGTTGAAGAAGCTGTTGGCGCGGAAGTCGCCCAGGAATTGTACCGTGTCGCTGTTCGGGTTCTCGAGGATGTCGCGGACGCTCTCGAACCACTGTTCGTAGACGTCGCGCTGGTTGGAGACGCCCTTGTACTTCCAGTGGGCGGCGAATCCCCGCTCGGCGATCTCGTTCATCCGCTCACTCCGGATCTGCACCTCCACGAAGCGGGCGCCGGGGCCCACCACCGTGGTGTGGAGGCTTTCGTAGCCGTTGGATTTCGGGATGGTGATCCAGTCCTTGAGGCGGGAGGGCACGGCCTGGTAGGCGTCGGTGATGGCGCTGTAGGTAGCCCAGGCGGCGAGCTTTTCCTTTTCGCGGGGCACGTCGAGAATGACGCGGACGGCGAAGAGGTCGTAGATCTGCTCGAAGGGTACCTGTTTCTTCTTGATCTTGTTGGCGATGCTGTAGATCGACTTCGGCCGGCCGAAGATGCGGTAGGGGTAGCCCAGTTCGTCGAGCTTGGAGCGCAGCGGGGCGATGAAGCTTTCGATGTACTTCTCCCGGGCGGCCTTGGTTTCCTGCAGCTTGCGGGCCACGGCGTTGTATTCGTCGCGCTCGAGCACCTTCATGCAGAGGTCCAGGAACTCCGAGCGGAAGTTGTACAGTCCCAGGCGGTGGGCCAGGGGGGCGTAGATGTAGCTGGTTTCGGCGGCGATCTTGAGCTGCTTGTGCTCGGGCATGCTCTTGATGGTCCGCATGTTGTGGAGGCGGTCGGCCATCTTGATGAGCACGATGCGGACGTCGACGATCAGCGTACTGAGTACCTTCTTGAAGTTCTCGGCCTGCTTGCTTTCCGACTGGTAGGCGCTGTCGAGTTTCGTGAGGCCGTTGACCATCTGGGAGATGCGCTCCCCGAACTCGTCCTGCAGCTCCTCGATGGTGACGGGGGTATCCTCCACCACGTCGTGGAGCAGGGCGGCGCAGATGGCCGTGGGGCCCAGGCCGATCTCCTCGGCGCAGATGCGGGCCACCGCGATGGGGTGGAAGATGTAGGGCTCCTCCGACTTCCGGCGCTGGTGGCGGTGGGCGTAGTTCGCCAGTTTGAAGGCGCGGTCCATCTGCTCGCGGTCCTCCTGGGAAAAGGGCGTACGCAGACTCGCGATCATATCCTCGTAGGCGCTGCGGATGGCAGCCTGTTCTTCCGTCGTTATGTCTAAAACCTCAGCCATACCCTGTAGTAACAATTATACGGCATTCTTGACCGAATGCCGGGTGACGAACTCCCCAAAAGTCGGCCGCTGACTATTCTCCCAGTCGCCGCAGTTTGACCAGGTCGCGGAAGGCCTTGCGGGCCTCCTGCACCGGTGAGCCAAACCACGACTTGCCCCCTTCGAGGTCGCGGCCGACCCCGCTTTGGGCCATTATGACGGTGCGTTCCCCGAGGGTCACGTTCTGGGCCACGCCCGCCTGCCCCTGCAGCACGGACCAGTCGCCGACGTTGCTGTTGCCCGCCACCCCAACCTGGGCGGCCATCTGCACGTGGTTGCCCACCTTGCAATCGTGGCCGATCTGCACCTGGGCGTCGAGTTTGCTGCCCCGACCGATTACGGTTACGGAACTGACACCGCGGGCAATTGTGCAGCAGGGCCCGAGAAAAACGTCGTCCTGCAACCAAACGCTGCCCCCACTGCGCCAGGGGATTAGCCCCTCCGCCGTCCGCTTGAAGTAGAAGGCCTCACCGCCCACTACGCAGCCCGCGCTCACCGTCACCCGGTCGCCGAGGACGCAGCCGTCGCCGATGACGCAGTTGGGCTCCAGGCGGCAGTCCCGCCCGATGCTCACGTTGCGCCCCAGCACCACGCCGGGGGCGATCACCGTCCCCTCGCCTACGGTGGCGGTGGGCTCTTGCGCCTGGTACGGCACCGGCGGCCGCGCCTCCCACACCAGGCGGTTGTAGAGGGCGAAGGGTTCGGGGTGGACGAGCAGTGCCTTGCCGGGGGGGCAGTCCTGCTCGCGGTCGATCAGGATCACCGAGGCCGCGGAGGCCAGGGTGGGGGCGTAGTAGCGGGGGTGATCCACGAAGCAGAGGTCGCCGGCCTCGGCGTGGTGGATTTCGTTGAGGCCCGTGACGGCCAGTTCCCCGTCGCCCACGAGCCGGGCGCCGAGCCGTTCGGAAAGGGCGGCGGCGGTGGTGGGTTGGGCTAGTTTCATGTCGCGCGATTGCGGGCCGGGCCTAGTTCAGGACGCCTTCCAGTTTGTATTTGTAGTAGTCCACCCCGGCGCCGTACACCCAGCCCTGCTGCCCGTTGGACATCTTCACCTTCACCCAGGGGGCGGTGGGCGTGATGTCGCCCAGGTCGATCTGGTAGAGGGAATCGGTGGTTTCGTTCATGTAGGTCACCGCCTCGTACAGGCTGAGCCGACCGATGACGGGGGCCCCGAGCTGAGGCTGCACGCGCACGTTCAGTCCGTCGATGGTGCTGTACAGCGTGGTTTCTTTCTGGATCACGATCTGCCGGGGGGTACGCCCCGGGGTGGTACCCACGCCCGCGCTGTCGCCGAGCAGGGGTTGGGTACGGGCGCGCAGCAGGGCGGCTTCCCGGGCCAGGGCTTCCTGCTCCGCGTCGGAGAGAAGGGATTCGGCTGGGGTAGCCTGGGCCTGGGCGGCCTGCAGCTTGCGGATGCTGTCGCGCAGGATGCTGTCGCGGCGCTCCAGGTAGTCTTCCCGCGTGTTCTGCTCCTCGATCATGGCGTAGTCGCTGTCGTTCTCGCTGCACTGCCGCATGGCCCAGATCATGAAGACCAGGGTGACCAGGGACACCAGGATGAACGGAACGAACTGGGAGGTGCTGCGTTGCGGGGAAGCCATGGCGCGAAGGTAGGCAGGGGAAGGTTCCATTTACAATTTCCTTCCCGACCAAATGTGCGGCGGGCGCCCAATCCGGAACCGTAAAAGCAAACCCGCGTTGTGCCAATAGTAGCTCCGGAAGCCGATCCCTAACCCTTATATTGTAAGGACAAACCACCAACCCTCTCACCTCCGTGCCGCGCCACTATTCCCAACTCTACCGTGAACTGCGGGCCGTTGACCCGACCGATTACCACCGCATCATCCGGATGTACGAGGCCCGCGAGCAGGAGATCGGGCGGCTCGACGTGGAGGAGAACTTCGAGCTGACCGTCCACTACGTGGATGCCCTCTTCGAAACGGGGGCCTACCGCCAGCACCAGCTGATGGTCGACCTGGTCATCCACGCCAGCATCCGCCACGACATCCGCTACGTGCCGGGGCGGGAGGAGGAGGTGTACGAGTACCAGCTGTTCCGCAAGGCCGCCAGCGCCTTCCGCATCCAGGAGTACGCCACGGCCGAGCACGTACTGCGGGAACTGATCCGCATGCAGCCCCAGCGGGAAGTGTACGTGCGCTTTCTGCGGGCCACCCTGTTCCGCCAGCAGGTGCCCATCCTGCAGTTCGGCCGCGCCTCCTGCATCCTGTGCATGCTATTGACGGCCCTCATCGTGACCATCAACCTGCTGATCGTCAATAATTTTTATCCGGAGTACGCCGAAGTGGCCACCCGCCTGAGCTTTTACGTCTTCGCGGGCGGCATGCTGAGCCTGTTTGGTGCCTACGCCTACGCATACTACCTTACCTACCGGGAGGCCACCAAATTTCGGTCGGCCCAGATAAACAAAAGGCTGCACTAGCCGCTCTATCGAAAAATTCACACATGGCAGTTACCAAACCCACTTTAGTTATCCTGGCCGCCGGCATGGGCAGCCGTTACGGCGGTCTCAAGCAAATCGACGGCGTCGGCCCCAGTGAGGAAGGCATCATCGAATACTCCATTTACGACGCCATCCGCGCCGGATTCGGCAAGGTGGTCTTCGTCATCCGCAAGGACATCGAGGCCCCCTTCCGCGAGAAGTTCGACGGCAAGTTCAAGGACCAGATCGAGGTGGCCTACGCCTTCCAGGGCATGGACAGTTTCGTTCCCGACGACGTCGACCACGAGAAGCGGGAAAAGCCCTGGGGTACCTCCCACGCCATGCTCGTAGCCAAAGATGTGGTAAATGAGCCCTTCGCCGTCATCAACGCCGACGACTACTACGGCGTGGAGGCCTTCCAGAAAATGGCCTCCTTCCTGGTGGCCGAAGCCGACCCCGAAACCTTCGCCATGGTAGGTTACGTTCTCCACCGTACCCTGTCGGATCACGGTACCGTCAACCGCGGCGTTACCGTCGTGGCCGAGGACTACCTCCTGCGCGACGTCAACGAGCGCCTCAAGATCCAGCGCGGCACCGACGACAAGGTCACCTACCTCGGCGAGGACGGCCACCGCTACGAGCTGGCCGACGACTCCGTCGTATCCATGAATTTCTGGGGGTTCCACCCCTCCATCTTCGACCGCCTGGAGTCGGGCTTCACCGAGTTTGCCCGCGAGAACAAAGACAACCCCCGCGCCGAATACCTCATCCCCGAACTCATCGACGGCATGATCAAGGACGGCAGCGCCAAGGTCAAGGTGCTGGTGAGCGAGGATAAGTGGTACGGCGTCACCTACCAGGAAGACAAGCCCAAGGTACAGGAGGCCTTCAGCATGCTGGTGGCCGAGAACACCTACCCCACCCCACTATTCAGCTAGCAGGAGGAGGTATTCACTCCAGCTGCCCGGATACAGGGCCGGGAGTTCCCCGAAGGCGTAGTAGTACGCCAGGATATTGTGACAGGCCGTCACGCCGGAGCCGCAGTAGAAGACATTCTGCTGCGGCTCTTTTTGCAGGTGGGCGAAGCGTTCGCGCAGGGCTTCCCGTGATTTGAATTTCCCGTCCCCGTCCAGGTTCTCCGGCCAGGGCAGGTTGATGGCCCCCGGGATGTGGCCGGCCACTGGGTCGATGGGTTCCACCTCCCCGCGGTAGCGCTCGGGCGTACGGGAATCGATGAGGGTGTAGCTTTCGTCCTGCCGCAGGGCTTCCGTTTGGGCGCGGCCGCAGGTGCCCAGCCGGGGGACGGGCGCCAGGGGGTAGGGTTCGGCGGACTCGTCTTCCGGTTCGGGCCCGTGGGCGGTCCGCCCCCCCATTTCCAGCCAGGCGGCGTAGCCGCCGTCGAGGACGGCCACCGCATCGTGGCCCAGGTCCTTGAGGAGCCACCACGCCCGCGCGGCGATGCCGCCCCCCTTGTCGTCATAGACCACCACCGGCCGGGAGGGCGTCAACCCCAGCCTACCCATCAGGCGGGCAAAGAGGTGGCGATCCGGCAGGGGATGGCGCCCCGTCCGCCCCGCCACCACCGGCCCGGAAAGGTCGTCGTTGAGGTGGAGGTAACGGGCACCCAGGATGTGATTTTCCAGGTAATCCTGGCGGCCCCGCTCCGGATCCGCCAGGTCAAAGCGGCAATCCAGGATCAGGGGATTTTCAGGCAACAAAGCGGCGAGTTCGGCGGCGGAGATGAGGGGCGTAGTCATAACCCCAAGATAAGGTAGCAGCAACCAGCAATGGCGCCAGCCGTAACCAGCTACCCGCAACGGCCCCAGCGGTAACCAGAAACCAGCAACGCGCAGACGGCAACAGCCGTCAAGCCCAACCAGAAACCAGCAACGGCGTAGGCCATCACCAGCCAACCAGCAACTAATACTCCTTCCAATGCCGCAACTCAATCCTGATCCGCTCCGCCCCGCTGACCCGCGTCATCACTTCCCCGAAGGCGGGGGCCCGCCACTTGCTGGGGGGTAGCTTGCCAAAACCGTAGGGTTCGGTGGGAATACCCAGGAGGTTGCGGTCCAGTTCGCCGTTGCCGTTGAGGTCCTGGTAGGCGGCCAGCACGTAGTCGCCGGCGTCCGGCAGGCGGAGGTCCAGTTCGTGGTGGGCGGCGCCCATCGCGGCGTGGGCGTCGGCTACGTAGGCGTCGCGTGCGAACCCCTCGGCGCTATCGTAGACGGCCAGGTACACCTTGCCGCCGGCCACGGTACTGACGATCTCCACGCTGACCTGCTGGGGCGTAGGATTCACGAACAAGAATATCAGGCTGGAGAGGAGGTAATGCAAGAAACAGCTGATTTAGGGCACAAAGATCGTCCCCTGTCAACGAAAACGCCCCGTGAAAGTCCATTCACGGGGCGTTAAACCTTTCTTATCGGTGGCGGCTACTAGGAGCAGTAGCGGTCGAAGGCCATCTTCAGGTTCTGGGCGATGACTTCGGCGGGGCGGCCTTCGATGTGGTGGCGCTCCA
The DNA here is from genome assembly GCF_002631205.1 of Neolewinella marina. Lineage (GTDB taxonomy): Bacteria > Bacteroidota > Bacteroidia > Chitinophagales > Saprospiraceae > Neolewinella > Neolewinella marina. The sequence continues at coordinate 108,377 of NZ_PDLO01000006.1, read as the reverse complement.
GGAAGTGCACCAGCTTGCCGTCCTTGAACAGGGCGATGCTGGGGCTGCTGGGGGGATAAGGCAGCAGGTGCTCGCGGGCCTGGGCGGTTGCTTCGCGGTCGACACCGGCGAATACCGTGTACAGCCGGTCGGGCTTGTGCTCGTTCTTTACGGCCAGTTTGGCACCGGGGCGGGCGTTGGCCGCGGCGCATCCACAGACGGAGTTGACCACCAGCAGGGCGGTTCCTTCTTCCTGGCCCAGGGCGGCATCGACCTGCTCGGGGGTGGTCAGGGACTCAAACCCGAAGTTGGTCAGGTCTTTGGACATCGGGATGGTAAGCTCGACGGGGTACATACAGGGTTATTTTCTTGATGATGATGGTTCTTGTAAGTACAACTACCCCTCCCCTTTGGTTGTCGGGGGTGGGGGGATTGCACCGGGTCTAATACTCGAACTCCAGTTTCTCCGAGGGGTAGCCGAAGAGGCAGTCTCCCTTCACCAGCTTGGCCACGCGATCGGGCACCATCTTTTCCCAGCCGTCCTCGCCGGCCCGGATCATCTCCAGCACGTTGCGGCTGTAGATGTGGAGGTTGTTGGCGTTGAAGCCCTCGATGTCCACGATTTGTCCGCTGTCGAGGAGGTGGCGGTAGAGGAACTTGACGCCTTCGGGGATGGGAACGTTCTCGGCCGTCATCAGGTCGGCACTCCCTTCCTGCTGGGCGGGATAGACGTACAGCTTTACGTTGCGGGTAAAAATCTCCCCGAAGGCCGCCAGCAGGCGTCCGTCCTGGTTGGCGTAGTACTTCTCGCTGATGAGCTGCAGCAGGTCGTTCACCCCCACGACGATGCCCAGGGGGGAGACCTTGTAGAGCGACAGGTACTCGATCAGGTCGCCGTAGCGATGGTAGTTGCTGATGATGACCGTTTGCCCCAGGGCGTTAAGCAGGGTAGCCCGGTGGAGGTAATCCCGCTCGTTGAGCTCCGAGCTGTGCTGGAGGTTGTCCAGGGTGAGCTCCGTCAGCAGGAAGCTTTTGCTGGGGTCGATATTCTGCTCGGAGCGGAACTGCCGGTAGCCGGACTCCAGCATGTCGGCGTTCACGAGGGTAGTGGGCCGGAAGCTGCCCCTCACCACCATTACGGCCTTCTTGTAGAGGAATTCGCTGGGGTGGATGCTGCGGCCCCGGGGGTCGAACATGGTGATGTCCGTCAGGGCGTGCTTCACCAGCCAGAGGCTGAGCAGGCGGTTGTCGACCGAGAAGTCGGGCCCGCTCAGCACCATCATATCAATAGCGATGCGGCCCTTGAGGCCGTCGAGCAGACTTTCCACCAGGGCCTCCGGGTCGTCGTGGAGGAGGAAGGCCCCGTAAATCATGTTCACCCCGAGGATGCCGATGGCCTGCTGCTGCAGCTGGTTGTCGTTGTCCAGCATGCGGGCGTGGAGCAACAGGTCGTTGGCTCCGCCGTTCGGTGAAAGCTCGAAACGGAGGCCCAGCCAGCCGTTGCCCCGGATGGTCCGGGTGTAGTTTATTGCCGCCACCGTATCGGCGAAGACGAAGAAGTTGGTCTCCGGGCGGTCGTGCCGCAGCCGGTCCACCATCAGGTCGTACTCGTGGTCGAGCATCTTGTGAATGCGGCTCTCGCAGACGTAGCGCCCGCTGGGCTCCACCCCGTAGATCTGGTCGGAGTACACCTTGTCGTAGGCACTCATCGTCTTGGCGATGGTGCCGGCGGCGGCCCCCACCTGGAAGAAATGACGGGCCACCTCCTGCCCCGCCCCGATCTCGGCGAAGGTGCCGTAGATCTTCGGGTTCAGGTTGATTTCGAGGGCTTTCTGTTCGGTTTCTAGGAGCTGGCGGGCCATAGGAGATTACACTTTGCGGCGTACAATGTACCACTTCCCCCGGAGCCACCGGGGACGGACTCCTGCGGCGCGGCGCTCAGTCCGTCAGGGCGGCCAGTACGGCCGCCGCCGCCCAGGTCCGGTTGTTTGCTTGCTGCAACACCAGCGAACGGTCGCTGTTCAGCACCCCGTCGGAAACGATGACGTTGCGCCGCACGGGCAGGCAGTGCATAAAGAAGGCGTCGTCGGTGAGGGCCATCTTCTCCTCGTTCACGATCCAGTCGGGCAGGTCGGCCGTGGCCCCGTAGTCGGAGTAGCTCGACCAGTTCTTGGCGTAGACGAACTCCGCCCCGCGCAGGGCGGCGGCCTGGTCGTGCACCACTTCCGCGCCGCGGGTGAATTCCGGGGCCAGATCAAAGCCTTCCGGGTTGGCAATGACGAGGTCGACGTCACCCCAGTGGATCATCCACTCGGCGAAGCTGTTCGGTACGGCCTGCGGCAGCTGCCGGGGGTGGGGTGCCCAGGTGAGGGCCACCCGGGGGCGGGCCGAGCGACGGTGCTCGCGGATCGTCAGGCAGTCGGCCAGGCTCTGCAGGGGGTGGCGGATGGCCGATTCCAGGCTGACCACCGGAACGGTGGCATACTTCACGAAGGCGTTGATGACGCGGTCGGCGTAGTCGGCGTCACGGTCCTTCAGCTCGGGGAAGGAGCGTACCGCCAGCACGTCGCAGTACTGGCTGAGGACGCCGGCGGCTTCCCGGACGTGCTCGGCGCGGTCCAGGTTCATCACTACCCCGTCCTCGAATTCGAGTTTCCACCCCCCGGCCATGTCCATGGTGATCACCTGGAAGCCCAGGGTGACCCCGGCCTTCTCGGTGCTCAGCCGGGTGCGCAGGCTGGGGTTGAAGAAGAGGTTGATAAGGGTCTTGTGCTGACCGGTCTTGTCGTAGTCCAGGGGGGCGGCCTTGATCTTGGCGGCCAGCCCGATCAGGTCGTGAACGGATGCGGCGTCGTGGACCGAAAGGAAGTTTTCCATGGAGAGTGGGTGTTAATGGTTTTTGCCGGACTGCCCCCCGGCCACCAGGGCCTCCTGAAAAGCATCGATTACTACCTCACAGGCTTCGCGGGTCACGTTCAGCGGCGGAAGCAGGCGGATGGTATTGGGGTCCTTGGCCGATCCGGTAAACACCCTGTGCTCGAACAGCAGGCGCTTGCGCAGCTCCCCGATCGGCTCGTCCATATCCAGGCCGATCATCAGACCCTGCCCCCGCACGTTGGTGAACAGCCCCGTTTCCTCCAGGGCGTGGCGCAGGTATTCCCCCTGCCGGTCGGCGTTGCCGATGAGGTCTTCGTTTTCCATGATGTCGAGGACGGCGATGCCCGCGGCGCAGGCCAGGTGGCTGCCCCCGAAGGTGGTCCCGAGCTGCCCCTTCTGCGCCGGGATTTCCGGTGCAATAAGGACGCCGCCGATCGGGAATCCGTTGCCCATGCCCTTGGCTACCGTCACGATGTCCGGCCGCACGTCGCAGTGCTGGAAGGCGAAGAACTTGCCGCTGCGGCCGTAGCCCGACTGCACCTCGTCCAGGATGAGCAGGGTGCCGTTGGCGTGGCAGAGGCCGGGCAGGGCTTCCAGGTAATCCTTCTCCGGGATATGGATGCCCCCGATTCCCTGGATGCCCTCGATGATGACGGCGGCTACGTCGCCCTTCTTCAGCTCCCGCGCCAGGGCGTCCAGGTCGTTGAGCTCCAGGAAGGTAACCGGGTAATTGCGGTTGATGGGGGCCTTGATGCCCTCGTTGTCGGTGGCGTTGACGGCCGCGGAGGTGCGCCCGTGGAACCCACCGCGGAAGGCGATCACCCGCCGGCGGCCGGTCCGGAAGCTCGCCAGTTTGAGGGCATTCTCGTTGGCCTCGGCGCCGCTGCTGACCAGGAAGAGGCTGTAATCGTCCAGGCCCGACAGCCGCCCGAGCTTGTCGGCCAGCTCCTGTTGCAGGGGGTTCTCCACGCTGTTGCTGTAGAAGCCCAGCCGGGCTACCTGCTCCGAGATCAGCTTCACGTAGTGGGGGTGGGCGTGGCCCACGCTGATGACGGCGTGGCCGCCGTAGAAATCCAGGTAGCGCTCCCCGTCGGCCGTAAATACGTAGCTGCCTTCACCGCGGACCGGCTCGATGGGATAGAGGGAATAGACGTCGTAAAGCTGCATGGCAGGAGATTGATAGGAATAAAGGAAACGGCGGCTGCCGCTTGCTAGAACATGGAGGCTTTCAGGCGGAGTCCGGCCTGCTCCTCCAGCCCCAGGGCGAGGTTCATATTCTGGACGGCCTGCCCGCTGGCCCCCTTCAGAAGGTTGTCGATGGCGGTGGTGACGAGCACCTTGTTGCCGTGTTTTTCCACGTGGACGAGCCCCTTGTTGGTGTTCACCACCTGCTTCAGGTTGATGCCCTCGTCGGTGACGTGGGTGAAGGCGGCGCCGGCGTAGAAGTCGCGGAACAACTGCCGCAGTTCCTCCTCCGAGCGGTCGGTGTCCAGGTAGCAAGTCACCAGGATGCCGCGGGCGAAGGGGCCCCGCACGGGCAGGAAGTGAATGTCACCCTCCGCCTGCCGCCCCACTTGCTGGGCGCTGCGGGAGATCTCGGCGAGGTGCTGGTGGTTAAAGGCCTTGTACAGGCTCACGTTGGCGTTGCGCCAGCTGAAGTGGGTGGTCGGTGAGGGGCTCTGACCGGCACCGGTGCTCCCCGTGATGCCGTTGACGTGCACCTCCCCTTCGGCCAGGCCGGCGGCGGCCAGGGGCAGCAGGGCCAGCTGGATGGCGGTGGCGAAACAGCCGGGATTGGCGATGCGGGTAGCGCCACGGGTGGCTTCCCGGTTGATCTCGGGCAGCCCGTACACCCAGTCGGAGTCGAGGCGGTAGTCGGTACTCAGGTCAACGACCAGAAGTCCCTGCCGGAGCCGGTGGGATTCCACCCACCCCCGCGACATGCCGTGGCCCATGCAGAGGAAGACGGCATCTACCGGGCCCTGATCGCCGGCTCCGCTTCCACTGAGCATGGCACCCGCGTTCCCGACAAAATGAAGGTCCGTATCGCCCACCAGGTCGGAATGCACCTCATGGACGGCCTTGCCGGCCTGGCTGCTGCTCTCCACGAAGGCGATCTCCACCTCCGGGTGGTGTACCAGGATGCGCAGCAGCTCGCCCGCCGTGTAGCCCCCGCCGCCGATGATTCCTACTCGCTTCATGACTGCTGGTGTACGCTGTTACGGATGCGGCCGGGTACGCTCAGGATCTTGGTGAACCCGCGGACGTCGTCGCCGCTCCAGCCCTTGTTCATCTCCCCGTAGGAGCCGAAACCGGCCCCAAGGAGGTCGTCGTCGGAGGTGATGCCGTCGAGGGTGAAGCGGTGGGGGTGGAGGGTGAGGTGGACGGTGCCATTGACGGTGTCCTGTGAACTTTCCAGGAAGGCCTCCACGTCCCGCATCACGGGGTCCAGGAACTGCCCTTCGTGCAGCATCATGCCGTACCAGTTGCTGAGTTGCTCCTTCCAGAAGAGCTGCCACTTGCCGAGGGTGTGTTTCTCCAGCAGGTGGTGGGCCTTGATGATGAGGACGGCGGCGGCGGCGGCGAAGCCCACCCGGCCCTTGATGCCGATGATGGTATCTCCCACGTGGACGTCGCGGCCCACGCCGTAGGGGGCGGCCAGTTCTTCCAGTGCCCGGATGGCGGCGACCTGCCCGACGAACTCCTGGTCGTCGAAGCCGGTGATCTGTCCCTTCCGGAAGTGAATGTCGAGCTTGCGCGGCTCGGTAGCGGTAACCGGCACGGGCCAGGCGTCTTCCGGCAGGGGCTGGTGGCTGGTGAGGGTTTCCGCCCCACCCACTGAGGTACCCCACAGTCCGGCGTTGATGCTGTAGGTGCCTTTCTTCTCCGGCCATTGCAGCCCGCGTTCGGCCAGATAGTCTACCTCCTCCTGCCGCGACAGCTTCAGGTCGCGGATGGGGGTGATGATCTCCAGGTCTTTTCCGCTGAGCTCGAAGGCCAGGTCGAAGCGTACCTGGTCGTTGCCGGCTCCGGTGCTGCCGTGGGCCACCCCGTCGGCGTCGATCTCCACGGCGTAGCGGGCCGTAGTCATGGCCTGGAACATGCGCTCGGCGCTCACCGACATCGGGTAGGTCTGGTAGCGCAGGCAGTTACCGTATACCAGAAAGCGCAGGCACTCGCGGTAGTAGTCGTCGGTTACGTCGATGCTTTTGTAGGAGGCCGCGCCCAGGGCGAGGGCCCGCTCCCGCATTTCGGCGAGCTCTTCGGCGGAGAATCCGCCGGTGTCGACCGTCAGGGCGTGGACCTCGTAGCCCTGTTCGGTAAGGTATTTAACGCAAAAGCTGGTGTCTAATCCGCCCGAATAGGCAAGAACTATTTTCTTCAAGGTGTGCTGGTTTATAGTCGGAAGCCGCGGGCGGAACCGCTCCTTCCCATCGTAAATCAAGATATGTCTTTGGCCGGCCTCAGGCCTCCACGATCATCTCGGAGAGGTCGACCGCCATCTTGCGGGCCTCCACGGCGCTGGGCGCCATCATGGCAGTACACAGGCACATCCGGCGCTGGTTGCGCTCCAGGATGTCGTGGTTCGGGCAGGTCTTGCAGCCGGCCCAGAAGGCGTCGTCCTGGGTGAGTTCCGAGAAGGTCACCGGGCGGTAGCCCAGGTCGCTGTTGATCTTCATCACCGGCAGACTGGTCGTGATGCCAAAGATGCGGGCCTCGGGGTACTTGGTCCGCGACAGCTGGAAGATAGCCGCTTTGATCCGGCGGGCCAACCCATGGCGGCGGAAGGCGGGGTTGACGATGAGGCCGGAGTTGGCCACGTATTTGCCGTGCTCCCAGGTTTCGATGTAGCTGAAGCCACCGATTTCCCCGTCGACCAGGGCCAGGATGGCCTTGCCGGTGAGCATCTTTTCCTCAATGTATTCCGGTTTGCGCTTGGCGATACCGGTTCCGCGGGCCTTGGCGGATTCTTCAATGAGGGCACAAATGGCCGGTGCGAATACGGTATGTTCCGGTTGGGCAACCAGGATCTTGATCTGCATAGCTGAAAAGGAAGGACGAGCCCTGGGGCAGGTCAGAATGATTGGAGAGGGGGGGGTGGTACTGTGGGATCGGCACTACGGGGGTGCCGGCTTCCGGGCCGGGGCGGGAAGCGTATTAAATCCTTCGCCTTAAGAGGCGGATGCGGTTTTGTACCAGTTGCATGCGGCAAAGTTACTGCTATTTATACAATCCACAGGCCCCGAGGTTCATTTTAGCCGCGGCCGCGGGTGCCGGGGAATTCCTAAGCCGCCGTAAAAAAAAGGGGAGCGGGCCGCCCTGCTGGCGACCCGCCCCCCGAAAGAAGGCTGGTGTCGTTGCGACTTACTGCCGCATGATCTGCTGGCTGTATACCTTGCCGTTGATCAGCAGGGTCAGGTTGTAGACCCCCTTGGGCAGGCTGCTTACGTCCAGCTTGTTGTTGACGGCGCCGAACTGGCGGCCGGCGACGAAGCGCCCCTGCATGTCGGACACCAGCACGGTAAAGTGGCTGATGGACGGGTCGTGGTTCACGATGTTGACCACGTCGACGGTGGGGTTGGGGAAGAACTGCAGGGCCAGTCCGCTCTGGCTGATCGGCTCGGCCACGCTGGTGGAGGCGGTATCCAGTTCGATGGCGCCGATGTCGGGCAGGCCGATGCGGGCGCGGTTGTAGAAGTCAACCTCGGGTACCAGTTCGCCGGTGGTTCCACCGTTCACCAGTACGTTCGTTTCGCTGTCGACCAGGTTGACGTCCGGGAAATCGGAGCTGGGGTCTGCTTCGAAGGGATCCACGAATACTTCTTCGAGGTCAATATCCGTATTCACCACGTCCTCACCGCTAACTTCGTCGATGGGCAGGTTTGCCGCCAGGCTGCTGCTGAAGTAGTTGCCGCCCAGGGAGGTCACGTTGATGGCGCCGAAGCCGGTGGGGTCGTTCACGTCACCTACGTTGAGCTCCAGACCAATGCTCTCTTCGTTGGGGGCATCCATGAAGAAAGCGTTGTTCTGGATGGTCAGGTTGACGTAGTTGGTCAGCGGATCGGTGTTGCCGGGCTGGAACACGGCTACGGCGTTACCTACCGAACCGGGCAGGGTGTCGATGCCGGCGCGGCCACCGTCGCGGTTGTTGTAGAAGGTGTTGTTGACGAGGAAGTTGTCCAGCTCAGCACCCAGGGAGGAACTGCCGTTGATGAGGATCGCCCCGCCGCTGCCGGCCCCGTTGTCCACGGTGTTGCCGAGCATGATGGAGTTGCGCATCTCGATGGTTCCCGAGTACAGGTTGATCGCACCGCCCTGTACCCCGGCATTGTTGTTGACGAACAGGCTGCGCTCGACCATCAGACTGGGGACGTTATTGGGCACGTAGAAGGTGTAGGGGACACCGTCCAGGGTATCCGGCTCGGGGAGCTGCCACATGTTGATGGCGCCACCGGATCCGGAGGAGGAGTTGGCGAAGAAGTCGGAGTTGATGACTTCCAGGTTGGTGCCGTTGATCACCTCGATGGCCGCGTCGGCGTCGTTGATGGCGGCGTTATTGACGAAGCTGGAGTTCATCACCCGGAAACTGGGTACCGAGGGCCCCACGTCCCCACTGACGTAAATGGCCGAGCCGCCACTGATGAAATCGTCTCCAGCCACGACGTTGCCACTGAAGGTGCAGCTGTCCACTACGATGCTGTCAGGAACGCCGCCGCCGGAAAGTCCGGCCCAGATGCCCGCGCCGCGCGCGAAGTCGGTATTGGAAGATGATCCGTTGTCCATGAACTCGGAATTTACCACCGAGTAGGTCTTGCCTCCCGCGCCTACGTAGACGGTACCATTGGTGGCGGAGTGGTCGCTGAAGCTGCTGTTTGAAACGGTGGTGTGCTCGAAGAGGAACAGGGCGGCGGCGGCGAAGCTGCCGGCCGTATTGCCCACGAACTCACAGTTGTCCACCAGGGTCTCCGAAGTGCGGTCGGCCCCGGCGCCCTGCAGGAACATGGCCCCGCCGTTGCCGGCGGCGATGTTGCCCTCGAAGCGGCTGTCGGTAATGGATACGTGGACGTTCTCCGCGAAGTAGAAGATGGCCCCCCCGCTGCTGGCGGGCGTGGTGTTGCGGATAAAGTCGGTATTGTCGATGTGGTAGGCGTAGCCCAGGGTGTCGCCATTCTGGGCGTAGACGGCCCCGCCGAGTCCGCCCGTCTGGGCGCCCACCCCGTCCGTAAAGGTGGAATTGGTGATGGTGTGGCTCATGTTGCCGATGAAGACGGCCCCACCCCACCGCTGGGCGTTGACGTCGGTGAAGGTGCAGTTGTCGATGAGACACTCCATGGCGTCCACCTCCCGGTCGCCCATGAACAGGTTGGGGTTGCGCAGGTAAAGCGCGCCGCCCAGGTCGGCGCTCAGGTCGCTGAACTCACTGTTCAGGATCCGGATGTTCAGGGTGCTGGCCGTGCTGATGGCGCCGCCGCGGACGGAGGTGCCCCCGTTCAGGCCACTGAAGCTGCAGTTGTCCACGGTCAGGCCGTCCATGGCGGCCGCGGAAATGAAGCCGCCTCCCACGACCACGTTGGGCGAGCTGCTGAACATGCTGTTGGTGAAGCTGATCGTATCGACGCTGTTGAAGTAGTGGCTCGCCGTGATGCTGGAGTAGTTGTCCACACTGGAAATGTCATCGAAGGAAGACTGCGACGACGTGGTAAAAACGTGGGCCGTGGCCGCGCCGAACGGGGCACGGTTTTTGGTGAAGGTGACCCGGGAAATGTTGGTGCGCGCCTCGGCGTAGATGCCGCCGCCCGCGAAGGGGAGCAGGGACCCGCTGGAATAGTTGGCGGCGATGGCACCGTCACGGATCGTCAGACCGTCCAGGGTAACGGTGAAATTGCTCACGTCGTTGGTGTCGATGATGACGAGCACCCGGTTGTTGTCGACGGCCAGGGTGCTGTCGAAGGTGGTGCCGTTGTCATTGCCCAGCACGTCGCCGCTCAGGATGGTGACGTTGGTTTCGGGGTCGGCTTCCTCCATCGAGGTTTCCGTACCGGCGAAGCCACCGTAGAGCGACAGCTCGCGGTCAATAAAGAAGGCGGCCGTGTCGGGAGTGATGTAGCGCCCGGCGGCGATCCAGAGGGCGCTGCCGGCCGCGGCGTTTTCAATGGCTATGCCGAGATCGGAATAGGCGTCGGCCCAGGAGGTGCCGTCGTTGCCCCCGGCGGCGTCGGCGTCCACGTAGATGACCTGGGCGTTGGTGGTGGTGAAGGCCACCAATAGGAGGCCAAAAAGGAGTATAGTTTTCTGCATAGCAATTTGATTAATAGGTGGTCGCCCGGCGAGGTGAGGGCTACGCGCTGGGGGCCAATATTACGCCCCCGTGACAGGAAAAAGAAACTATTCCGGGCTTGGCCGGGAATCGGACAAAATAAAAATTTTACCCAGAGGGCCGGCGACGCTCGTTTTTTCGCGGCTCCGGCACCCCGAACCGCCGTCTGGAGCCGGTCAGTTGGGCTACCTTGGGTGAACCAACCTCCCCCTGGCCCATGCGCTTTTCTCTCCTGCTTGCCTGCCTGTCCGTTCTCGCGGTGGGCTGTTCGTCCCCCACCCCCGCCTACGACCTGGTGATCCAGGGCGGTCTTGTCTACGACGGATCGGGTGGGGAGCCCTACGTGGCGGACATCGGTCTGCGGGGCGACTCCATTGCCGCCATCGGGCAGAAGCTGGGGGCGGCGGAGCGCAGGATCGATGCAAGGGGAATGGCCGTGGCCCCCGGCTTCATCAACATGCTCAGCTGGGCCAACGAATCCCTTCTGATCGACGGCCGGGCCCAGAGCGACCTCCGCCAGGGCGTCACCCTGGAAGTGATGGGCGAAGGCCGCTCGATGGGGCCCCTGACCCCCCGCATGAAGCAGGAAATGCGCCAGGGGCAGCAGGAGCTGAAGTACGACATTCCCTGGACCACCCTGGGCGAATACCTCACCCACCTTGAGGACCGGGGCGTGGCGGTGAACGTGGCCTCCTTCGTCGGGAACGGGACGCTCAGAACCCACGTGATCGGATACGCCGACCGCCCGGCCACCCCCCGGGAAATGGAGGAGATGAAAAGCCTGCTGGCCCACGCCATGGCGGAAGGTGCCATGGGGCTGTCCTCCTCCCTGCTCTATTCCCCCAGTATGCACGCCGACACCGAGGAACTGACCGAACTGGCCCGGGTGGCGGCCGACTACGATGGCATGTACGTCTCCCACATCCGCGATGAAGGGGACGAACTGTTTGAGGCCATAGGGGAATTTATGTCCATCTGCCGGGACGCCAAAGTGCGCTCGGAGATCTACCACCTCAAGGCCTCGGGCGCCGACAACTGGTGGAAGATGGACAGCGTCATCCGCTGGATCGACCGCGTTCGCGACGAGGGCCTCCCGGTTACCGCCGATATGTACACCTACAACGCCAGCTCCACCGGCCTTCACGTCCAGCTGCCGCAGTGGGTGCGCAAGGAGGGGATCGACGAGATGCTGACCCGACTGGACGACCCCGCCACCCGCGCCCGGGTGGAAGAGGAGATCCGCTTCCGCAATCCCCCCGAGAGCATCCTCTTCGTGGGCTTCAAGAACAAGGACCTGCGCCGCTACGCCGGTCGCCGGCTGGACGAGGTGGCCACCGAGCGGGGCGTGACGCCGGCCCGGGCCGTGATCGACCTGATCCGGGAAGACCGCAGCCGCATCCAGGTGGTGTACTTCTCGATGTCGGAGGAGAACATCGACCGGAAAATCCAGCAGCCCTGGATGAGCTTCTGCTCCGACGCCGGAGCCTACAGTGCCGAAGGCGCCTTCCTGGCGCAGAGCACCCACCCCCGCGCCTATGGTTCCTTCATCAGAGTGCTGGGGCACTTCAGCCGCGACAAGGGCCTCTTCCCCCTCGAGGAAGGCATCCGCCGGCTTTCCGCCCTCCCGGCCGAAAACCTGCGCTTGGCGCGCCGCGGCCACTTGAAAGTGGGCCACTTCGCCGATATCGTGGTCTTCGACCCCGCCGAAGTGCGCGACAACGCCACCTTCGCCGATCCCCACCAATATGCCACAGGCGTGCGCGACGTGGTGGTCAACGGCTGCCTCTCCCTCCACAACGGCGAACCAACCGGCAACGGCTGCGGCCGCTTCGTAAAGGGGCCCGGTGCCGCCGGGTCGCTAGCCCCCTGAGGGGTCCGGGCACAAAAAAAGCCCGGAGCAGTTGCTCCGGGCTTAATCGCTGTTGGTAGACCCACAAGGACTCGAACCTTGAACGACAGAACCAAAATCTGTTGTGTTGCCAATTACACCATGGGTCTCGGTGACTTTAGCGGCCGCAAATATAGGAACGCTTCCATAATCTCACAAGCCGCGTAACAATTTTAGTTAACGCGTGGGGCGGCGGGAAGTTGATCACGGGCGGCCTCGCGGCCGTCGTCGCGGACCTGGTATTCCACGCAGCGGAAGTCGCCCCCGTCCGCCCATTCCAGCAGGAGGTAGCCTGGATCGTGGTCGGCCAGGGCAAAATCCGGGGTGGTGGACTGGATAAAGAAACTGGTGGGGGGACAGAGGAAAACGTCCAGCGCTTCGTGGCTCACCATTCGGGGGGTGTGGTAGTGGCCGCAGAAGACGCGGCGGCGGACGCCATCGGCGGTCAGGATGTCCACCAGGCGGTCGGTGTCGCGCAGGGGGTATTTCTGATCCATGAAGCGGACGCCCATCTTGATCGGGGGGTGGTGCATGAAGACGGGGGCGTCGGGGTGCTTCCGCAGGGCTTCGGCGAACCAGTCGAGCTGCCCGCCATCGGTGGTTCCGGGGCTGGTATCCAGGAACAGGCAGCATTGCCCTTGTATGTCCACGGGACCGTAGACCGGCTCATTGTCCTGCCCGGGGGTATCGAAGACCTCGCGGATCATGCGGCGGTCGTCGTGGTTGCCGGCGGTCAGGTAGTAGGGGGCGGGCAGGGCGTCAAAGCGGGGGCGCAGCCGCTCGTATACCGCGCGGACCGGCTCGTTGGCACAGAAATCTCCGGTGAAGCAGAAAGCATCCGGGGCGTGGCGGGAAGCGGCCGCAAGTACCGCTTCGAAGCGGGCCTCCACGTCCAGCCCCATGAGTAATTCACCGGGGGAAAGCAGGTGGAGGTCAGTGATTTGAACGATGCGCAGCGCCACAGAGGTGAATATTTTCATCTAAATAACAAAAACGACCTTTCCGCAAGTGCGAAAAGGCCGTTTTCTGCAAAAATTTCGTTGTACTAAGCCAGTTTTCGGTAAAGGAACAGCAAAATCAGGGCACCAAGGACGGACAACGCGATGGAACCGAGGCTCAGGTCACCGGTACCACCCAGGCCGAGGGCTCCACCGAGGAAGCCGCCGATGACGGCACCGACGATACCGATGAGGATGGTGACGACCCAGCCGCCGGGATCGGGTCCGGGCATGATCCACTTGGCAAGGGCGCCAGCGATAAGACCCAGCAGGATCCAGATTAAAATGCCAGTCATAAGGCGATGTGTTTAGATGATGAATTGAGAACGCCTATACAGCTCATTTTTTCGTCATTTGTTCGCCTACCGTCAAAAAAACCCAAATGAAAGCGCAACCCTCGGGCGATCCCCTACCTCCCTATTTGGCGTAACTTCGCACTCCCTTTACCCTTCCCTCATGCGTTTGCTCCTCCTAATGCTCTGCAGCTTTCCCCTTTCGCTCCTTGCCCAACCTGGCCTGGGGCTGACGGCGAGCTACCCCTTCGAGGGCAACCTGGGCGACGCCACCGGCGACGCCACCAACCTGGGCGTGCCCGTGGGTGCGGTAGACTACAACTGCGGGGCCCAGGGCGAGGCGATATGGCTTACGGCGGAAGGTGATTACGTGCGCATCCCGGGTGGGGGCTCCAACAACGTCAACCGCCTCTTCGACGACAGCGACTTCACTGTCAGCCTCTATTTCAAACCCACGGGCGGAGGCAGCGGCGAGCAGTACCTCATTGCCAAACGCGACAGCAACTGCACCAACGGCAATGGCTTCTCCATCCGCTACGCCCCCGGGAGCCGCCGCCTCACCGCCGAGTTGCAGGAGGGCAATGTGACCCTCAACCTCACCCACCAGATCGACAACGCTGCCTGCTGGCAGCACGTCACCCTGAGCCGGGATGCTACCGAGGCCACCCTCTACCTCAACCGGGTGAAAGTCGCTTCCCAGAGCAGTTCAGCGCGGCTGAACCTTGACCACGGCGGCGACCTGCTCATCGGCAGCGCGGCCTGTCCCGCCCCCGGCGCGGGAAGCTTCCGGGGCCTCATCGACGAAGTGAGAATCTACAACCGGGCCCTGCCGGCTACGGAGGTAAGCCAGCTGTACCGGGCGCCGGACAAGATCGTCTCCCCTCCCGCCCAGATCTTCCTGGGGCAGAGCGTCCAGGTAGACCTGAGGAGCAACTGCGGCACCGCTTTCAGCTGGTCGCCCACTACCGGCGTGAGTGACCCTGCGGCGGCCGAGCCGGTGATCACCCCCTCCAGTGCCGGGCGGATTACCTATCAGGTGGCCATCACCGACGACATTAGCGGCTGCGTAGCCCGCGACAGTTTCTCGCTCATCGTGATCAACCCCGATTCCCTGCGCTGTAACGAAATTTACTTGCCCCGGGCCTTCACCCCGAACGGCATCGGGCCGGAAAGCAACGAAACCTTCGGCATTTCCAACCCCTTCGCGGTTCAGGAGCTGATCAGCTTCGAGATCTTCGACCGGAACGGCGGCCGGATGTTCACCACCGCCGATCCCTTCGACCGCTGGGACGGCAGCTTCTCCGGCCGGCCGGTCAGCCCCGGGGTGTTACTCTGGCGACTGGTGTACCGCTGCGAGGGGCAAGAACTGGTCCGCAGCGGGGGCGTAAGGATATTGCGGTAGTCCCCGGGAACCCGCGTGCAGCGCCCTAAGGTTGCCCTGCCGACCCCGACCGCAAGAGCCGTCGGCCCCACAGCAGCACCTGAAAGCCGTAGGTGGTCAGCCACAGCAGCAGCACGGTGTAGGTCAGCGACTGGGCGGCGGCGTACCAGTCCTGGCTCCGCATATCCACGAAAAAGTAATTGTAGCTTACGAAGTCGCTCACTGCCAGGATCGCGTAGGCGATGACAAAAAGCATGCTCCCCTTCAGCAGCTTGCGGAGGTACCACAGCAGGCGGGGCAGCGAACGGCGACCCAGCTGGGCCCGCTTGCGCCGCAAATACTGGTAGGCGAAGATGATGTAGGACGGCCAGATGACCAGGTAGAGGGCCTGCTCGAAACCACCGTAGAAGGGGCTGTAGAAGTACCGCCCCTCCGGTCGCCGGAATTCGGGAACAAGCCAGATGCCCACGAAAAAAAGCAGCTGGGCCAGGGGGAAGATGAAGTGCTTCAGGTCGCCCACCCGCAGGCGGTAGCGGGGGTAGAGGCTGATCTTGACGTGGAAAAACAGCAGGACGGGCAGCCAGAGGGTGAAGTAGATGGGCAGGAATTCCAGTTCCGGGCGGTGGACGGTCAGTCCGGAGAAGAGCAGCAGAAAGTGGAGCTGGGTGAAGCCGCCCGCCAGCAGCAAGGCGCCGTAGAGGCAGTTTGCGCGCCGGTCGCCGCTGCGCTTCAGAAAGAAGAGTCCGCCAATACCGATGGCCGCCATCAAGCTGACGGCCATCACGCCCACGGGCATGTAAAAGACAATGAGGCGGGTGGCGTCCATGGGACGAAGGTAGCCGTTTAACGGCCAATCCGGTTGCGTTTCAGGTCGCGGAAGAAGTCCTTCAGGTACACCTTGATCTCCCGGCGGCTGTCGTAGCTCAGGGGGGTGTATGCTTCCACCTGCGCCAGCAGCTCGTCTTCCAGCAGGGCGAACTCGCTGGCGGCCTGGTCCAGCTGGGGCAGTGCCTGGAACTCCCACACCCACACGCGGTCGGTCATATTATCCTGCTCGGGGTGGATGAGTCGGCCGTAGGTGGGGTTCACCACCCCGCAGAAGTCGAAGTCGTAGGGCACGGCGGTCAGGCGGCCGTCTTCGGCCTGCATCAGCTTCAGGTTGCGGGCCAGGGAGGTGCTGTAGTCGGCGTTGCCCACCATGTACTGGAACAGGGCTACGGTTTCGGCATTGGTGTAGTTGGCCACCGGCTGGTTGTAGCAGTCTTCGCAGTTGCTGGCTTCGAGGCGGTCTTCGAGTTCGTCGGTGTCCTCGATCACCAGGCCGTAGCTGGTGAAGCTGCTGCCGTCGGCCGTATTGTGGTAGGTGATGGTGAGCAGGTGGGTACGGTAGCTGGCCTCCGGGTCGATGGTACGGTAAAGTTCGTAGACCAGGTTTTCGCGCAGGATGGCGTCCTGTCCGGCAGCATCATCGGTGCAGGGGGTTACCAGCTTGTAGTCGTTATGGGTATTGAGTCCGGCCAGCACCAGGGGGTCCTTGTCGAACTGCAGCAGGATGGGCGGCAGGGCGCAGGTGCGGCGGCGGAACCGACCGCGCACGTGGATATCAACGCCTAAGTGGAGGCCGCTGTCGACCACGGTACCGCGCATGACGTTCGTGGTGTTGCGGTTCGCCAGCAGGGTATCGAGGTTCAGGTAGATGTCGATGGATTTCCCTTCCGTGCGGCTCCACCGGTCGAAGAGGCTTTCTCCCTTCTTGGCGGACAACGGCAGGGCACACATGACCAGCAGGATGAGGAAAAAGGTGGAGCGTAACATGGCGGTGAAAATTGACGGGTGGGTAACTCAAAGGACGGCGGGGATTCGCCGGGGTTGCACGTTGATTGTCAACTAATTAAGTGACTTTCAACGCTAGAGTACCAATATCACTTCCCCACCCCGGATTGGCAATATCCTTCGAGCACGCCTTGGAAATATCCGACGAACGCAAGGGGGGGCTCGGTGGTGGTCCGCCGCTTAGTGGTCGGACGACTTTAGTGGTCCGACGAGGCCACCTAGAAAACCTTGTCGTACTCCTCCTGCCGCTGCTCCGCGGCGGGGGTCCGGTCCTCGAGAATCTCAAAGACGTTCCGCTTGATGGTGTGGGCGATGTCGCCCGTTGGCAGGTCGTTACAGTCCCGCCCGAAGGGGTCCTCGATCTCCTCCCCCATCAGTTCCACCCCGAGCAGGGCGAAGGCGATCAGCATGGTCAGGGGAACGGTACCCCAGCCAAACTGCTCCGACAATCCGAACGGCAGCAGGACGGCGTAGGCCGTAACGAAAACCTTCAGGTAGACGGCATAACTGAAGGGGATGGGCGTCTTCTTGATCCGCTCACAGGCCCCGAGGATGTCGAGCAGGCTCTGGTGCTGGGCCTTGATGTTCAGGTAGTCCCCTTCGCTGATGGTTCCCTCCCGGTGGGCGGCGGCAATGCGCTGGTAGATGCGCAGAGCGATGAAGTTGGGAACATGGTCCTTGGTGGTATAGTAGCCGACTTCCTCTTCGGACAAGTCCACCAACTGCTCCAGCCGGGTACCCTGCCGCAGGTGCTCGGCCAGTGCCAGGCAGAAGTTGGCAATGCTTTTGGCCATGAAGCGACGGATGGCAAGATCGGCCGGGGGCCACATGCTATCGACGTAGATCGCCAGGTTCCGGCAGTTGTTGACCAGGGCACCCCATTGCTTGCGGGCCTCCCACCAGCGGTCGTAGGCGGTGGTAGTCCGGAAGCCGAGAAAGATGGACAGGATCACCGCCAGCAGCGAGAAGACCGTACTGTCGACCTGCAGGTACCGGTGGAGGTTCAGGATCCGAATGCCGCCAATCACCAGGGCGGAGTAAACACCGAGCAGGAGAACGGCCCTTACGACGCGCCGCATGGTATAACTGGAGGTGAGGTGGAAGACGTGGCCGAACCAGCTGCCGTTGGACTTGTAGATGATCATTTCCAGGGGGGTATTCCTGGAAGATCGGCAAAAACGCTGAGCTCGTCCCTTGGGAACTCGTCCGACCGCTAACCGGTCGGACGACTTAAGTGGTCCGACCACTTCCCATTGGACCACTTAGTCGTCCAACAAAAAAATCATGGACCAGGTCCCCTACAGCTTCACCACCTCGGCATCCATCGTCTTGCGGCCCAGGTCGATCTTCAGCTTGGTCCCGACCCGGTGGAAACCGTTTTTCACGTAGCCCATCCCCATCGGGTAGTCCAGGCTGGGGGCGTGGGTGCCACTGGTGACTTCTCCGATGCGCTCTCCGGCTTCGTTCAGGATGGGGTAGCCGTGGCGGGGTGCGCGGCGATCGTGTACCCGGAAGGCCACCAGCCGGCGGCTGACGCCCTCCTCCTTCTGGCGGAGCAGGAAGTCGCGGCCCACGAAGTCGTCTGCCTGCAGTTTGGTGATCCAGCCCAGGCCGGCCTCCAGGGGCGAGGTCGTATCGTCGATGTCGTTGCCGTAGAGGCAGTAGCCCTTTTCCAGTCGCAGGGTATCGCGGGCCCCAAGGCCGGCGGGGATCAGCCCGTGGGGTTTGCCCGCCTGCAGGATGGCGTCCCAGGCCTTGGTGGCGTGGTCGGCGTCGAGGTATAGCTCGAACCCGCCCGAGCCGGTATAGCCGGTGGCCGAGATGATTACATTGTCGATGCCCGCCAGGCTGCCGCGCACGAAGTGGTAGTACGGGATGGCGGCCAGGTCGGTGTCCGTCAGGGGCTGCAGAATCTCCGCGGCCTTGGGGCCCTGAACGGCCAGCAGGGCGGTATGGTCGCTGATGTCGAGTACCTCGGCACCGAAGCGGTTGTGGGAATTGATCCAGTCCCAGTCTTTCTGGATGTTGCCGGCGTTCACGACCAGCAGGTAGCTGGGGTGTTCGGCGCTCATGCCCAGCCGGGGGTTAGGGGGGAGGTGGTACACCAGCAGGTCGTCCACGATGCCTCCTTCGGGGCGGGGCAGACAGCTGTACTGGGCCTGTCCGGGCGACAGCTTGCGTACGTCGTTGCTCGTTACGTACTGCACCAGCTCCTGCGCTCCGGCGCCCCGCACGATGAACTCTCCCATATGGGAGACGTCGAAGATGCCCGCCGCCTCGCGTACGGCCTGGTGCTCTTCCTTGAGGGAGGTGTAGGACAATGGCATTTCAAAGCCGGCAAAATCGACGAGTTTGGCGTTGAGCTTGCGGTGGGTTTCGGTCAGGGGGGTGGTCTGCATGAAAGGTAAGTTAGACGGGGAGATACACCCGGAACACCGTGCCGCGCGGCTGGTTGTCCGTCAGTTCGATCTGTCCGTCGTGTTTATCGATGATTTGCTTTACGATGAAAAGGCCCAGGCCGGTGCCCTTGGTGGTGCGGGTATCCTCGTTACCGACCCGGTAGAACTTGTTCCAGACGCGGTTCTTTTCCCGGTCGGGGATGCCGCTGCCGTTGTCCATCACCGTCCAGACGATCTCGCTCTCCCCCCCGCGCTGCAGGGTGGTGTGGATCACGGGGTTGGGCTGGCTGTATTTGGCCGCGTTTTCCAGCAGGTTCACTACCACGCTGGTCAGGCCGGGCTTGTCGCCGCTGATCAGGGGGATGTCGGGCTCGATGTCGACGTGTACGTTGGCTCCCTTATACTTCAGCACCACCCGATCGGCGGCGTCCTGAACCAGGGCCCCGAAATCAATGGGTTCCCGATTCAGCTGGTACATGCTCTCCAGCTTGGCGCTGAGCAGCAGGTCATTCACCAGGGCCGTCAGGCGGTCGGTTTCCGCCAGGGCATTGGTGCTCAACTTCTGCTGGATCTCCGGTTTGAGCTCGCGGCGGCGCTGGAAGGTTTCCAGAATGAGGCGGATGCCTGCGAGGGGCGACTTCAGCTCGTGGGTGATGCTGAGCAGGAAGTTGCGCTGCTGCTCGGCGGCGCTGATCTCCTTGCCCAGGTTGCGGAACAGGAGGTAGATCCCGCCGGCCAGGCTCAGCACCAGCAGCAGGGCCTCGCCCAGGATCATGCGCTGTTGCCGTTCGAACCGCTCGGTCAGCAGCCGGTAGTTCTCCGTCAGGCGGAAGTCGCTCGGCTGATCAATACGCTTCTGTACGGCCAGCTCAATGGCCAGCTTATCCACCCGCGCCACGTGGGCCTCCTCGTTCTTGCGCAGCAACAGGATGGACCACCAGCCAAAGGCCAGTAGCATATAGGCAATGATCGCGTAGCTGATGGGGGGGAGCCTCCGCACGGGGTAGTTGGTTGCTGGTTAGTTGGTTGCTGGTTGCTGGTTGCTGGTTCGTCTTACAGCTAATGCTTTGTCTTGCTTGAGGTTTGTACAGTGGTTGGTCTGAGGTTTCTGGTTGTTGGTACGCCGTACAGCTAATGCTTTGTCTTGCTTGAGGTTTGTCCAGGGGTTGGTCTGGTTGCTGGTTGCTGGTTCGTTTTACGACTGATGCTTTGTCTTACTCGAGGTTTGTCCGGGGGCTGGATTGGTTTCTGGTTTCTGGTTGCTAGGACTTGCCCTTTAGGTTCTACTGAATGATGGTTGGGGCACTCGCATGAACTGGATTACTGAAATTCATTGAGCCCCCCGATCAGCCCCCAAAAAACGGACAAATAGTGACAAGCGCCCAATCGCTATGCCTCTAGACCAATCTGCAACCGATTACCAGAACACAATAAGCGGACACCCGCCAACCAGTTACCAGCAACCAGTTACCGAACAACCAGCGAACCAGCAACCAAATGACCAGAAAATCACTCCACCAGCAAGGAGGAGAACCCGTCCACCGGACGCCAACCAGCAACCAGCAACCCGAAAACCTCAGACCAGTCGTCGGACGAACTCGGCGCAAGCTGCGGGAATTCGTCAGACGACGGCCGCCAACCAGCAACCAGCTGACCAGCAATTAAAACCAGCTATGAGGACCAGCCAGCAACCAGCAACCAGCAACCAAATAACCAGAAAATCATTCCACCAGCAAGGAGGAGAACCCGTCCACCGGACGCCAACCAGAAACCAGCAACCAGCAACCAAATAACCAGAAAATCATTCTACCAGCAAGGAGGAGAACCCGTCCACCGGACGCCAACCAGCAACCAGCAACCCGAAAACCTCAGACCAGTCGTCGGACGAACCCGGCGCAAGCTGCGGGAATTCGTCAGACGACGGCCACCAACCAGCAACCAGCAACCAGCAACCAAATAACCAGAAAATCATTCCACCAGCAAGGAGGAGAACCCGTCCACCGGACGCCAACCAGGAACCAGCAACCAAATAACCAGAAAATCATCCCACCAGCAAGGAGGAAAACCCATCCACCGGACGCCAACCAGCAACCAGCAACCAGCCTCTAATTAAAAAAAGAATCATACTGATTCGCCCCACCCGTTTTCTTAGCGCGTTCCGGCATGGGAGCATCCAGGTCCAGCACCTCGCTGTCGTTGTTGGCCTGCAGCAGTAGGCTCGACTTCTCCTCGCCGAGCAGGAGGGAGTTCGACTCCTTTTCCCACTCCTCCAGCATGTTGAGGCCTTCCTCCTCGAAGACGCCGTTCTGCAGGTCGACCGAGTCCATGAAGTTGGCCGATACCTCCATAAAGCGCTCCATCTCCCCCACCTTATTGGCTACGTCCTCGGTGATGTTCTCCATGGCCATATCGAACATGGCGCGCTGGTCGGGGTCGCCCTGGATGATGCTCATGGCCGACTGCATGGCGCCGTGGCTGGCGTGGATGGCCTTGCGCTCCTGCTCCTTTACGGCTACCTGGTCCTGGATGTCCTCGGCCAGGATGGCGCTGTTTTCGTACATCTTGGTGAGCACGCGGTACAGCACCTCCATTTTCTTGTAGAGCTCCTCCAGCTTGATGTTGCTGTCCTTCAGGCGGCCGGCGCGGCGGCTCTTCAGGATCATCACGTTGCGCTTGTTCGTTTCCTTGGCCTTGCCGGCGATCTTCAGGTTGCTGCTGATCTCGCGCTCGTTGTTCACGATCACCTCCTTGAGCTTGTGCATCTGGGCGCGCAGCTGGCTGATCTGCTTGTTCATCTTGCGCAGGTTGCCCTGCAGCTCATCCACGTAGGTCTTCAGGATCCCGATGGGGTCGATCTGCACGAACAGCCCGGTGATGGCCCGCATCACGCTCTTGTACATGTAGAAGACGAGGTTACGCATCTTCGGGTCGAAGACCATGTACAGGATGGCCAGCAGGATCAGGCCCGCCACCACCAGTCCGATGGTGGTACTGATGAAGCTCAGGATGGCCGAGCCGAAGGAAACCAGCACAAAGCCCAGTACACCCACCAGGGCTACCAGGAAAAGCAGGCCGGTCACCCCCTCGGGGCGCTGCCAAAAAGACTTCGGTTTCATCTGCGGTGCATCCATAATCCGGTATCATTTATTGGGGCCGTTACCAAAGATAACGATCCTGTTCGGGTGTAAAAAGGCCCGCCGGGGGCGCATGGTTTTCCGTCCTCGACGAGTCTCCTCAATTTATCGACTATTTACCGCTTTTGCGGCGGAGCGCGGGTGCCGGGGCCCAAAACGACGATGCCCGGCCGACGGGTTGTCGGACGGGCATCGCGGCAAGAGGCGTTGGTTCGCTTAGAACCGCAGGGTAACGGTTTCCCCGATTCCACAGCCTACGGAGAGGCGGGCGCCTTCTTCCAGTCCGCGCTGGAAGGCTTCGGAGCGGATGGGCATCGAGCTGCGGTAGTTGGCGATGCGGCGGTTGGCGTCGCTGGCTACTTCAGAGTCGATGCTCTTGGCGTAGTTGTACTTGTCGATGGCGGCCAGCACCGCGAGGCGCTGTTCCCAGGCGTCGCCGCAGCCGCTGCTCATCCGGCCGTAGATGTCGCCGATCAGGATGTAGGGCTTGCCCCAGCCGGAGTTGTACTGGGCGGCGCGGTTGGCGTTCTGCCGGGCGCTGCCGTACTGACCGAGTTTGCCAAGCTGGATCTGGGCAATTTGGTAGGCGTACTGGGCCTTTCTCTCGTTGTCGTCGGTCTTGTCAATGGCCTGCTCGTAGAGGTTCACGGCTTCGCTGAAGCGACCCTCCTCGTAGGCTACCGAGGCACCGTAGGCGGGGTTCAGACGGATCCGCTCGGCTTCGTACTCCTCGGCCTTTTCGGCGTAGAGGGCGTCGTAGATGCCCTGTACGCGGGCTACGTCGGCGTCGGTACTGTCACAGCCCTGGGCCTTCAGCTTGGTCACGATGTACTTCAGGATGTCGAGGCTGTCGCGGTTCTCCTCCACTTTGGGGAGCAGCAGGTCCTTGAAGTAGGCACAGTCGAAGATCTCGTCGGCGAACTCCAGGATGTCCGACTCCAGGTTGTCCTTGCCGGCCTGGTAGTAGGTGGAGTAGGTGGCGTTGTTCTCGATGTTGTAGTCGGCTACCTTGACGGCCTTGTCGTACAGCTCCCGAACGCGGGCGTTGTCAATGACGTCCTCCTTGAAGTAGTAGTTCAGCAGCTTGCCGAGGGGGGCCAGAACCACGTACTCGGTCTCGTTGCCGCCCGACTCAATGGCTTTCTCGAGCACGGTGATGGCGTCCTCGCTGTATCCGGACAGGTAGAACATGTCGGAGCCCTTGCGGCCCAGCAGGAAGGCTTCGTACTTGGGGTAGCACTCCAGCTCCTGGTCGTACAGCTTGAAGATCATATCGGTGTACTCCTTCTTCTTGGCCTCGTCGGTGGCCTTCTGGCGGAGTGCCTTGTAGAACATACGACCATCCCGGTAGTGGAAGGGACGGTTGCCGTCGGCGGCGGGAGCGATGTCGTACGCCTTCTTCCAGTTTTTGAATGCATCGTTAAATTCCGCCTCGGGCAGGGCGGCCAGGTCCTCGGCCGTCATGCTCTTTACGAGGTTACGGTAAGCTACGTGGGCATTTTCGGCCTGCTCCTTCTGCGGAGAGTCCACCCAGGTCACACACTGGGCGGTGGCCACGGAAACGGAGCCGCAGAATACCAGCATCAGCGCGAGGGTGCGGATGATCGTTTGCATATTTGGTTTAATTGAGTTTGCGTTTAAAGAACCAGGAGTTGTCGTTCAGACTGAATCCCAGCGTAAGTTGTACATAGGCCTCATCCAGGATGTCAGGGACCCCAAATTTACCATATTCGACGGCAACATCAAGAAAAGAGACCTGCTGTCGGGGCAATTGTATCGGTAAACCCGCTCCGAGGGTGATGGCGTTGCGCCGTGCCTGCACCCCGTTGATGACCCGCGGATCGTCTTCCATGCGGGCACCGAGGCGGTAGCGCACCCGCTTCCAGTAGTTGTTGTAGGAGGTGGCGTTCGGTATGTACTCCACCCCGACGGCCATGCGCGTTACGTCGGCCAGGGTCTCCGGCTCGGCGGTGTTGCGGTAGCTGCCGTAGGCCTCACGACCGTACTCGGCACCCACGTAGAGGCGGTTCACGTCTTCGTAGGCAAGCCCGAAGTTGTAACTGGCCGGCAGGTCCACCTCACCGGCGATGCCCTCGGCGTAGCGCACGGTGTCCCGGACGGATACGTTGGCACCGGGGCTGAACTTGCGGAACAGCAGGCTCGACTCCGAATCCACCGTGCCGCCGAGGCGGCCGTTGGCTCCGACGATGATGCGCTTGCCGTTGGCCACCTTCTCCCCTTCCTCGTCGAGGTCGGTGAAGTTGAAGGCGTACTGCACCCCGTAGCCGAGGTTGAAGCCGCTCAGGCTGATCTCGTCCAGGAACTCCGTGGCCAGGGCCTCGGGGATGCTGTCGAAGATCAGGATGCGGCTGTTGGTCAGCTTGCCGAAGTTGTAGTTCACGTTGACCCCGCCGCTCAGGCCGCGGTACCGCAGGGCGGTCGACCAGGTGAAGCGGTAGGCGCCGCCCGTCCCCTTCAGGCTGTTGGAGGTGGGGCCGGCGTCTTCGTCGAATCCCTTGAGCTCCAGGTCGTAGCCGACCAGGGTGGTGGGCGCCAGGCTGAAGGCCATGCCGCCGTTCCAGGAGTTGAGCTGCCGCTCCAGGCTCAGGTTGATGGGGTTGCGCAGGGGGAAGCCCAGGGCCAGGTACCGCAGGTTCCCCTGGTAGGTCGAGGCCGATCCGCTTTCGTCCTGGAGGCTGGAGGCCCGGCCGTAGAGGCCGATCTCGAAGCTGGTGGCCTGCAGGCTGGCCAGGCTGGCCGGGTTCAGCAGGTTCAGGTGGTAGGCGTCCTGGTAGGTCGTTTGCAAGCCCCCCATGCCCGCCGCGGCGGCGTGCACCTGGTCCATGGGGTCGCCCAGGCCGAAGCGGCTCAGGGGACTGTTCTGCTTGGGGCGGATGTCAACGAAGTCGGTGCTCGAACTCACCTGGGCGAAAGCCACGCCGCCGGTGGCGAGCAGCCCCAGCAGCAGCGCAAGGGAGAGCAGACTTGAAGAATTAAGACGCGTTGACATAAGCTGACAGTATTTGATTGAGTCCACGCAGGACCAAATTGGGGGAGTGTACACAGGGAACGGAAAAGTAGGGCAGCAGCAGCGGGGCGTCGCCGCCCGTAAGTACGAGCTGCAGGTCGCCGTGGTCGGCCAGCAGTCGGTGGTAGAGGCCTTCGGCTTCGTACACCACCCCCAGCAGGCCGCCGTGCTGCAGGGCCTCACCCGTGCTCCGGCCCACCGCGCCTTCCGGTTTACCGGGGCTGACGAGGGGCAGGCGGGCGGTTTGCTCGTGCATGGCGCGCAGCCGCATGTTTACGCCCGGGCTGATGTTGCCGCCGCGGTAGCGGTCGGTAGCATCTACCAGGTCGTAGGTCACGCAGCTGCCCGCATCGACCACCAGCCGCGCCGTGGTGCAGGTGCCGAGGGTCCCGGCCACGGCCGCGATGCGGTCCTGTCCGAGGGTCTCCGGCGTCCGGTAGTCGGAGGCGAAGGGCAGTGGTTTACTGCGGTCGAGGGCATACACTTGGCGTCCCTGCTGTTTCCACTTATCCGTCCACCGTTCGGATGGCACGTTTGCCACGGTGGAATAGATGATGTAATTCACCCCAAGGTTGGTTGCCATCGCATCGATCGCGCCCCAGTCGCCGGCCGGAAGCCGGGCCACGGGGGGCAGCAGTTCGTCACCTTCGAAGCAGGCGGCCTTCAGGCCGGAGTTGCCCACGTCGACGATGAGTCTTCGATTCGGTGTACCCATCTTAAAGTCGGCTATAAGACGCAGAAAGGATAGCTGGGGGTTCTTAAGTGGAAGTTAAATTCCCGCATAGATGCTTTGGATTAGTGGCGGAAATGCCGAACACCCGTCGTCACCATGGCTACATCGGCCGTATTTGCTGCGGCGATGCTGTCCTTGTCGCGAATCGAGCCCCCGGGCTGTACCACGGCGGTGATGCCGGCCGCGGCCGCGATCTCCACGCAGTCCGAGAAGGGGAAGAAGGCGTCGGAAGCCATGACGGCCCCCTTGAGGTCGAAGCCGAAGTTCTTGGCCTTGGTGATCGCCTGCTTGAGGGCGTCCACGCGGCTGGTCTGCCCGCAGCCCATGCCGATGAGCTGGTTGTCGCGGACCAGGGCGATGGTGTTCGACTTCAGGTGCTTGGCGCACTTGTTGGCGAAGACCAGGTCGGCGGTCTCCCGGCCGGTAGGCTGCCGCTCGGTGACCACGGTGAACTGGTCGGCGCTCTCCGTCTGCAGGTCGGTATCCTGCACGATGACGCCGTTGAGGAGGCTCTTGAAGCTCAGGGGCTGCTGCCGCAGGTGGTGGTACTGCAGCAGTACGCGGTTCTTTTTCTTGCTGAGGAGCTCCAGGGCGGAGTCGGTGAAGTCCGGGGCGATGAGCACCTCGTAGAAGAGGTGGTCAATCTCCTGGGCGACCGACAGTTCCAGCGGCTGGTTGGTGATCAGGATGCCACCGAAGGCCGAAACGGGGTCGCCGGCCAGGGCGTCTTTCCAGGCCTCCAGCTGGGTGGGCCGTACGGCCACGCCGCAGGCGTTGGTGTGCTTCAGGATCACGAAGGCCGGGTCGGCGTCTTCGAACTCCCGCATGATGGCCACGGCCGCGTCGATGTCGACGAGGTTGTTGAAGCTCAGGTCCTTGCCGTTCAGCTTGGTGAACATCTCCTTCAGGCGGCCGAAGTAGGTGGCCTCCTGGTGGGGGTTCTCGCCGTAGCGCAGGGGGTTGGCCTTCATCTCGCTCTTCTTGAAGGCGGGCAGTTCCCCGTCGGCGTTGAAGTAGCTGAAGATGGCCGTGTCGTAGTGGCTGCTCACGGCAAAGCCCCGGCGGGCCAGCTTGCGGCGCTCGTCCAGGGTGGAGACGCCCTCGCGCTTTTCCAGGATTTCCTGCAGGGTACCGTAGTCTTCGCGGCTGGGTACGATCATGACGTCGCGGTAGTTTTTGGCCGCCGCCCGGATCAGGGCAATGCCGCCGATGTCGATCTTCTCGATGATGAGGTCTTCTTCCTCGGTGTTGGCCACCGTCTCCTCAAAGGGGTAGAGGTCTACCACGACCAGGTCGATCTCGGGGATCTCCAGCTGGGCGAGCTGCATCAGGTGGTTGTCCTCCCGGCGCGCCAAGATGCCGCCGTGTACCTTGGGGTGGAGGGTCTTCACGCGCCCGTCCAGGATGGAGGGGTAGCCCGTCAGTTCCTCCACCGGGGTCACGTCCACCCCGCGGTCGCGGATGAAGGTTTCGGTGCCACCGGTGCTGTAGATCGTGGCTCCGATCTTGGCCAGGCCGTCGATGATGGGGCCCAGTCCTTCCTTGTGGTAGACGGAGATGAGTGCGGATTTAATCTTGCGTTCTGTCATAGAACTCGTTTATGGCGTCCCGCCGGGGCGGGAACATACTAGGGTTGTGCCGGCGTGTCCGGAACGGGTTAGTTTGAGGGCCGCAAAGATACGAATAATGCCCTTACGCATTTTCGCTCCCCGCCAAAGCCGAGCCCTAACGCCACAAAGGTAACTGTCGTTCAAGGGAGTAGGCGGTATTTCGGGTAGGCTACAGCTTTCCCCGCGGAAAGGCGGGCACCGATTCATCCACCAGTCCCAGCACCCAGCCTTCGTGTCCGGTCACCCGCTTGTGCAGCTTGCTGCCGGGGCCCCAGGGGCGGTCGAGGTAGCGGCCCAGGGTGCCGGCCCGCTGCTCCTCCTGCAGCCAGGCGACGTGGCGCCTCACCTGCTCGCGGTCGAGGATCTGCCCCTTCTGCCGAGGGATGGTCAGCAGACTGGGGTACACCTCGGCGTGCACGATCACGGCACCCGCGTCCGCGCCCCCGGCAACTTCCTCAAAGGGCCAGACGCGGGAGACGGTACGGAGCTTTTCGTGGTCGCGCAGGAAACGTACGCAGGGGATGCCGAGCAGGGCCTGGCTGCCCACGCTGCCGGTGTAGGCCAGTTTCCAGGCGGGCTGCAGGCGCAGGTTCAGGGTTTCCACGTGACGCCGCTCGGGCAGCGGGCCTTTGCGGGTGGGAACGGGATAGTCGAAGTCGCATTTCGATCCCAGGAAGATGCCGCTCTGCCCCACGGGTACGCCCCAGAACGGTCCGCTGGGCGCCATGATGCGCTCGTTCAGGCGGGCGCCCACGCAGAAGCGGTTGTTACCGTTGTCGGGCCCGTCCTCGACGAGCTCGCTGATCAGGTCCCAGATCGCGCGCCAGGCGGGTTTCTGCTTCAGCCGCAGGGCCTTGGCCAGCCCCTTGGGGTAGCCGAAGGAGAAGTCCCACCCCACCAGCACCCGCTTCTTCCGCAGCCGGATCAGCCGCTGCAGCAGGTATTCATGACAGGCGTGGCGGGTACGGAAATAGGTACACCGGATGCGCCCCCGGGCGGTGGCCTCCGCGATCCAGATGGCGTCCTTGGAGGGCTTGGCGGGGCTGGGACTGTTGCGGGCGCTCCAGTCGATGGTGATGAAATGATCGAAAAAGGGCATGGTGGGAAGGTACGGTATGGCCGGGAAAAACCGTACCAGACACCCGACCCTCGCAGGTGCGGGCCTGCGGCGGGCACCCTACGAGGTCGTCAGTCACGGGCAACAAGCATCAGGACCTACGAGCGTGCTGGCACCTCGTAGTGTCTGGATCCCTACCGATGGCCGCGAGCAGAGCTCACGATAGGGAAAGGCCTCGGCCTTAGGCCATCACCGGGTAGATGCTTTCGCGCTTCTTCTCGATCTCCTCGGATTCCAGGAACTCCTCGTAAGTAAGCAGGGAGTCGATCATGCCGCGGGAGCTGATCTCGATGATGCGGTTGGCGACGGTATTCACCAGCTCGTGGTCGTGGCTGCTCATGATCAGGTTGCCCTTGAAGTCTTTCAGGGCGTTGTTCAGGGCGGTGATGCTTTCCAGGTCGAGGTGGTTGGTGGGCTCGTCGAGCAGCAGGAAGTTGGGGTGGTTAAGCATGGCCTTCGACATCATGCAGCGCACCTTTTCGCCCCCGCTGAGCACCTTCACCTGCTTGTGCACCTCCTCGCCGCCGAAGAGCATGCGGCCCAGGAAGCCGCGGATGAACTGCTCGTCCTTGTTCTGGCTGTACTGCCGCAGCCACTCCACCAGGTCGAGCTGTCCGACCTCCTCGGTGAAGAAGTCGTTGTTCTCGTTGGGCAGGTACTGGGGGGTGATGGTCTGCCCCCACTCGATGGTACCGGTGTCGGGCTTCTCTATGCCGGCCAGCACCTCGTAGAAGGCGGTCAGGGCGGCGGCTTCCCGGCCTACCAGGGCGATCTTGTCGGGACTGTTCATCGTGAAGCTCACGTTCTTGAACAGCACGGTGCCGTCGGGGGAGGTCTTGCTGAGGTTACTCACCTTCAGGATCTGGTCGCCGGGCTCCCGCTCGGGCTGGAAGGCGATGAAGGGGTAGCGGCGGCTGGAGGGCTTGATCTCGGTGAAGTCGAGCTTCTCCAGGGCCTTCTTGCGGCTGGTGGCCTGCTTGGATTTGGAGGCGTTGGCGCTGAAGCGCTGGATGAACTCCATCATCTCGGCCTTCTTCTGCTCCATCTTCTTGTTCTTGTTGGCGAGCTGCTGGGCGGCCAGCTGGCTGGACTGGTACCAGAAGCTGTAGTTGCCGGTGTAGATGGAGGCCTGCTGGCGGTCGATGTCCACGATGTGGGTACACACCATGTCGAGGAAGTACCGGTCGTGGCTCACTACGATCACCGTATTGGGGAAGTCGGCGAGGAAGTCGGCCAGCCAGTGGACGGTGTGGGCGTCGAGGTCGTTCGTCGGTTCGTCCAGCAGCAGGATGTCGGGGTTGCCGAACAGGGCCTGGGCCAGCAGTACTTTCACCTTCTCGGGGCCGCTGAGCTCCTCCATGAGCTTGTAGTGGAGGTCTTCGGTGATGCCCATATTCGAAAGCAGTTCGGCGGCGTCGGAATCGGCCGTCCAACCACCCATCTCACCGTACTGGTTTTCCAGTTCGGCGGCGCGCATCCCGTCGGCGTCGGTGGCGTCGGGCTTCATATAGATGGCGTTCTTCTCCTGCTCGATGGCGTAGAGCTCCTCGTAGCCCATCTTGACCACGTCCAGCACCTGCTTGTCCTCGTAGCCGAAGTGGTTCTGGCTCAGTACGGCCATCCGGTTGCCGGGCTCCAGGCTGGCCGAGCCGCGGTTGGGGGTGAGCTCACCCGACAGCACCTTCAAAAAAGTCGACTTCCCGGCGCCATTGGCCCCGATGATGCCGTAGCAATTGCCGCGTACGAAATTCAGGTTCACCTCATTGAAGAGTACCCGCTTGCCGAATTGTACGGTCAGATCCTGTACTGAAAGCATAAATCTTTGATTTTAAGGCCGCAAAGGTACGAACTCCCAGTACAAAGCGGTCTCAGACCGCGATAGTAAAAAGCGGCCTCAGGCCGCGACAGCAAGATGCAGCCTCAGGCCGCGCCATCACCCCCAAACATTTTCCACCCGCCACTCCCCCGCGACGTAACTTAGAAGACCGCCGCCCCCGGTAGCCATCAGGTCAGCAACCCTACCACCCGGCCCAGACGGATCAATCCCTCAATTCCCATGAAAACACACTGGCGCTTACCCCTCTGCTGTCTGTTGATCACCGGCCTCGGTACGCCGCTTTTTGCTCAGGATCAGCGGGAGCAGGAGATCCGGCAATTGGAAAACCTGGAGCGACAATCCGTACTACAGGGCGATACGGCAGCCCTGTTCGGCAGATTGTGGTCGCCGCACATGGTCATCAACACCCCCGCCAACGTGGTGGGTACCGTAGAGGGGACGAAGCATTACCTCCGGACGGGAGGACTCAACTACCTCTCCTTCACCAGGGAGATCGAGAAGATCACCTTTATCAATGACGTGGCCATCGTGATGGGCGGGGAAGTGATCAAGCCCCAGGGCCATCAGCCCCACGCGGGGAAAACCGTACACCGGAGGTTCACCCACGTCTGGATGCCTTCCGATTCCGGATGGAGCATCATCGCCCGACAGGCTACGATCACCAAGGTTGAATGATGGAATGGGGGGGTGGAGCTACTGCCGGCCACCCCACTGCTTGCTTAGCTAACCGTGGCGCAGCCGCCGGCGCGCAGGTGCCAGGGTAAGCCGCCGGTGCCGGGCAAAGGATTAAAAAGTCCTACCGGAGCAGCAAGTCGGGTCGTGCACTATATTAGCCAGGATAAAGGACCCCGGCGAGCTACGCCCCCAATATCCAGGGGTTCAACCTTTCTTTTCCAACAACACCCCCAAGGTCAATACCCATGAGGTTATTCATTTCCTGCTGCCTACTGCTCTTCCTCGCCACGGCCTGCAACACCCCAAAAACCGCCGCGACCACAGCCTCTGACAATACCGACGGCTGGATTTCCCTCTTCGACGGCAAGAGCCTCACCGGGTGGCGGGCCAGCGAAAACCCCGCCACCTTCAGCGTGGAAGACAAGAAGCTCGTGGCCCACGGACCCCGGGCCCACCTGTTCTACGAAGGCCCGGTGATGGACCACAACTTCAAGGATTTCGAATTCAAGGCCCAGGTGATGACGACCCCCGGCTCCAACTCCGGCATCTTCTTCCATACCGAATACCAGGAAGAAGGCTGGCCCTCCAAGGGCTACGAGGTGCAGGTCAACAACTCCCAATCGGACTGGCGGCGCACCGGCAGCCTGTACAGCTTCGACGACGTGCGGGAAGTACACATGAAGGACAACGAATGGTACACCCAGCACATCATCGTGAAGGATAAAACCGTCACCGTGAAACTGAACGGCAAAACCGTAGTAGAATACACCGAACCCGCCAACGTCGACCGCCCCGAAGGGGAGCGCGGCCGGAAGCTCTCCAGCGGCACCTTCGCCATCCAGGGCCACGATCCGGACAGCCGGGTGTACTACAAGGATATTATGGTGAAGCCGTTGCGGTAGGGCGGTAGCATCTGCCCCGGGGCGTGTGCCTTCCCTTACGCCAGAGGTGTAACGACGGCACAAGCTCCGCGCAGGCCCTCCCAGGCCGAATGGGCCCACGCCAACCGGTGGTCCCCCGCCCCCTCGTAGGTGGTCGGGCGCAGGGCCCGCAACTTTTCCATGGCCGCCGGCGCGTCCAGACCAAGAAAGCGGAGCAGGGCTACGGAAATCATGCCCGTCCGGTGAATGCCGGCGGAACAGTGTAGGTAAATTCGGCCTCCGTTGTTGAGGACCGCCGCCAAATCATTGAACAGGCGGGCGATCTCCGCGTAGCGTTCCTCCCCCGGGGGGCGGGCCGAGGTCATGGGTAGCCACAACCAGGCCAGGTCGTGTTCTCGGCAGAACGACTCCACCTTACGCCCGCCCTCCGGTTCCGACAGCAGGGTGAGGACGTGGGTGGCCCCCTGGAGTTTCAGACTACTTACCAGGTCCGCCCCGGGGCGGTGCCCGATGGCGAGGTGACCCGCGCCCACCGCTACCCAGTCGATGGGTTCCACCGCGGCCAGGCGTTTGGCCGTCCCCTTGACCCGGCCGATCAGGGCGCCGAGGCGGCGGCGGTCGGCCTCCGGTTCGCGCATGGCGTGTTGGAGTTCGCCCAGTAAGGCTTCTGATCTGGCGATGGCGGCTGTAAAGTCGGTGGTGACTGGGTTTTCCAGGTATTCTTCTACGGTTTGGATCAGGGGCTGGGGGGTACTCATCAATGTCGTGGTTTATCCCGGTCAGACTGCATAAAACGCGTGTACAGGGCTTGCTACCACCAATATAGGGCGGGGGCCGGGCACAGGCCAAATCGTGGAATAAAGGTGGGTAGTAGTACGGCACCCGCGCCCTGACGGCTATTGCCGCCGCCCAATTTCCCCGCCTTCTTCCTATGTTTATACCCCCGCCAAATCAATAACCATGCGCCAACTCTTCCTGCTGTTTATTTGCTGCTTGATCTACCTGCCCGACGCTCAAGCCCAGCGCCGGAAGAAGGCCACCCCGGCCGACACCGCCAAAGCAGAAACCCCCATCCACCTCCAGCCGGCTACCTACAACGCCCTGCAGTGGCGCAGCATCGGTCCGGCGGTGACATCGGGCCGCATTGCCGACTTCGCGGTGAACCCCGACAATCCCGACCAGTACTACGTGGCCACGGCCAGCGGCGGCGTGTGGAAGACCAACAACCACGGCACGACCTACGAGCCGATCTTCGACGGACAGGGCTCCTACTCCATCGGCTGCGTGTCGCTGGACCCGAACAACCGGCAAACCGTCTGGGTGGGCACCGGCGAGAACCACAACCAGCGCTCGGTGGGCTACGGCGACGGGGTGTACATGTCGCCCGACGGCGGCAAGACCTGGCAGCACAAGGGACTGAAGGAAAGCCAGCACATCGCCAACGTGATCGTGGACCCTACCAATTCCGACGTCGTGTGGGTAGCCGCCTACGGCCCCCTGTGGAGCAACGGCGGCGAGCGCGGGGTCTATAAATCCACCGACGGCGGCGACAACTGGGAGCGCGTCAAGCACGTCAGCGACTATACCGGCTGCAACGACCTCCGCATGGATCCCCGCAACCCGGATGTCCTCTACGCCGCCTTCCACCAGCGGCAGCGCAAAGTGTACACCTACCTGGGCGGCGGCCCCGAATCCGGCCTCTACAAGACTACCGATGGCGGCAAGACCTGGACCCAGCTGAAGGGCGGCCTGCCCGGCGGCGACGTCGGCCGCATCGGCATCGACGTCTCGCCGGTGAACCCCAACGTGGTCTACGCCGTAGTCGAAGCCCCCGACGGCAAGGGCGGCATCTACCGCTCGGACAACGGCGGCGCCAGCTGGAACAAGCAGAACGACTACTTCTCCAGCGGCAACTACTACCAGGAATTGTCCTGCGACCCGGTGAACGTGGACCGCATCTTCATCACCGACACCTGGTACCAGGTGAGCGACGACGCCGGCAAGACCGTCCGCAACCTCGGGGAACTCAACAAGCACATCGACAACCACGCCATCTGGATCGACCCCGCCAACACCGATCACCTGCTGGTGGGCTGCGACGGCGGCATCTACGAAACCTGGGACTTCGCCACCACCTGGCACTTCAAGCCCAACCTGCCGGTAACCCAGTTCTACAAGGTGGCCACCGACCAGTCGGGCCCCTTCTACCACGTCCACGGCGGCACCCAGGACAACCTCAGCCTGGGAGGCCCCAACAAGAACACCAGCGTGAACGGCATCGTGAACAGCGACTGGTACATCACCAGCACGGGCGACGGCTTTGAAACCCAGGTAGACCCCACCGACCCGAACGTCATCTACGCCCAGGCCCAGTACGGCAGCCTGCGCCGCTTCGACCGCCGCAGCGGGGAATACCTCTTCATCCAGCCCACCGAGGGCGCCGACGACGAGCCCCTGCGCTGGAACTGGGACGCCCCCCTGACCATCTCGAGCCACCAGCCCACCCGGCTGTATTACGGCGCCAACAAGGTGTTCCGCACCGACAACCGAGGCAACAGTTGGCGGGTGATCAGTCCGGACCTCAGCCGCGGCATCGACCGCAACACCCTGCCCGTCATGGACCAGGTGTGGAGCGTGGACGCCATCGCCAAGAATACCTCCACCTCCATCTTCGGGCAGACCACCACCATCGCCGAGAGTGCCCTGGACGAGAACCTGCTCTGGGTGGGCACCGACGACGGCCTGCTGCACAAGACCACCGACGGCGGACAGACCTGGCAGAAGTTCGACAACCTCCCCGGCATTCCGGAAATGAGCTACGTCAACCAGGTGATCGCCGGCCTCCACGACCGCAACGTGGCCTACGTAGCCTACAACGACCACCGCTACGGCGACTTCAAGCCCTACCTCCTCAAGACCAGCGACGGGGGTGCGAGCTGGACCTCCCTCTCCGCCACCCTGCCCGAGCGTGGCAGCGTGTACACCATCGCCGAGGACCACGAGGATCCCAACCTGCTGTTCTGCGGCACGGAATTCGGGGCCTTCTTCTCCCGCGATGGCGGTCAAAACTGGGTACAGCTGAAGAACGGCCTGCCCACCGTGGCCGTCCGCGACATCGAGATCCAGCGGCAAGAGAACGACGTGGTGCTCGGCACCTTTGGCCGGGGCTTCTACGTACTCGACGACTACACCCCCCTGCGCAACCTCGACGCTGCGGCCTTCGAACGTGACGCTATGGTCATGTCTACCCGCGACCCCTGGCTGTACGTGGAACGGGCTCCCCTTGGCCTGCGCGACAAGGGCCACTTGGGCAGCAGCTACTTCCGCTCGGACAATCCTCCCTTCGGCGTGGGCATCACCTACTACCTGAAGGAAGCCCCCAAGACCCTGAAGGAGCAGCGGCAGGACCGCGAGCGGGAAATCATGGCCCGTAAGGCCTCGGTGTACTATCCTCCGGTCGATTCCCTGCGCATGGAGGAGCGGCAGCAAGACCCTTACCTGCTCTTCACCATCCGCAACGAAGCCGGCGAGGTGGTGCGGCAGCTGAAGCGCAAGGCGAGTAAGGGACTGCACCGCTTCCACTGGGACCTGCGCTACCCCAGCCCGGACCCCGTCAACAACCGCTACACCCCGGCCCCCGATGCCCTCTTCGGCAGTCCTTCGATGGGCGCCCTCGTGCCCCCCGGCAACTACAGCGTGTCGATGAGCCAGTTCTTCGACGGTGAATTCAAGCAGTGGGGTGAGCCCCAAACGTTCCGTGTGAAGTATCTCGACCAGGCTACCCTGCCCACCGAGGACTGGGACGCCTACGACGCCTTCGTCCGCCAGATCATGGACCTGAGCAAGGCCGTGAGTGCCGCCGGCGACATCCGCCGCAACCTCGACCAGCGCCTTGGCGCCCTGGAGAAGGCCGCCCTGGAAACCACCGGCAGCCCCGAAGCGGCCCTGACCACCCTCCACGCGCTGCGCGAACGGTTGGCCGACTTCACCGAAGCCCTTTACGGCGACCGTACCCGCAGCAACCTGCAGATGGAGACCGCCCCCTCCGTGGCCGGCCGCGTGGGGGCCCTGGAGTACGGCATGTGGAACGTGACCAGCGACCCCACGGAAACCTACCGGGAAAGCTACCGGGTGGCGGCCGCGGAATTCGGTCCCCTCCTGGAGGAGCTGAAGTCCATCGACGCCGACGTCCGCGCCCTGGAACAGCAACTGGAAATGCAGGGTGCGCCCTACACGCCGGGCCGGTGGCCGACCTGGCCGGGCCGGTGAGGGTATAGGTTTTGAGCTACCGCGGATTGCGCGGATTCTACCGCCTGTCTTTGGTGCAGCTTCGACTGACTCCGTGGCAATGTCTTGTGCTGCAGAAGCGGCTCTGAAAAGGTGGGTTACCGCCGATTACACAGATTCGGTTTCACAGATTTTCGCAGATTCTATCGCTTGCGCTGCTCGCGGATTACGCGGATTCTGCCGCCTGCAGCGACGTGAACGCCAGGCATACCCACCTCTCGTTGCATACCACGCAGCACGGATCAAAGGTGGCCACTGAAAAGTAGTGGGTACCGCCCTTGAGATCGCCCGGGTGGCGGAGCGCAAAAGGGCGACCAGAAGGCTGCACTGTTTGAGCGTGCTAGAGATTTGGATTGACAAACGAATAGGGAGATACCGACTGGCCTAGGCCGAAGAGCGGATAGTGCAGCGAGTTTGCAGCATTCCGCCCTTTTGGGTTTCGACGACCGATAAAGGCGATATCAAAACTTCGCCCAGGGGGCCCCACCCCTGGCCTCGTAGTTGGTCCTTTTGCATCAAGGCAAAAGGACAGAGCAGGTTACGCCACCCCTGGCCTCGTAGTTGGTCCTTTTGCATCAAGGCAAAGGACAGAGCAGGTTACGCCACCCCCGGCCTCGTAGTTGGTCCTTTTGCATCAAGGCAAAGGACGAATGGAGAACATCTACCGCGGATTGCGCGAATTCGTTTTCGCAGATGCACGCGGATTCTGCCGCCTGCGGCGTCCTTGGTACGGCTTCGGCTGGATCCGTGGAAAGTCCCTGTGCTGTTGAAGCGGTTCTGGAGGAGTGGATTACCGCAGATTGCGCGGATACTTTTTCGCAGATTCTATCGCTCGCGCTGCTCGCGGATCACGCAGATTCTCCCGCCTGCGGCAACGTAAGACCATCCACAGCCCACTCCCCCCCGGCCCCATCCCCACAAATACCCGATCTTCCCCGCATGACCCAGCGCCCCATAGTAGTCGGCATTATGAAGATGGACGTCGCGGGGCGGGACGACCGCGGGTTGAGCCGCCTCACCCAAGGGGCCACCGCTCACTTCTCGCGGGTCCTGGAGAAGGAACCGAGGCTGGAAATCACTTCCCTTACCTTCGACGGGCCACCGATTACGCCCCGGGAGAATGGCTACCGGGCGCTCGACTTTGTGCAGTTCGGGATCAACGAGAAGACGGAACGCCGACTTGCCTTTCTCCTGATCGTTACGGAAGTAGAAATAGCCGCCGCCTCCCTGTCATATCTGCTGGCGCTGCCCTCCCAACTCACCAACGTGGCCATCATCTCCACCCGGCGGCTGGCGGACCACGGCACGGAGGAACCCCAGGACGAAGCCCTCCTCGCCGAACGCCTGGGCAAACTGATGCTGCACTGCTTTGGCCGGCTGCTGAACCTCCCCTACCAGTCGGCCCCGGACAACTACCTCTCCCGCATCGACCGGCCGGCGGACCTGGACCACATGCATCACTTCACGGACGGGCAGTTCCACAAGATGGCGGTCAACCTGCCGCAAGAGGCCAACGACCGCTACTCCACCGGGGGGAAGTGGGGCTTCGTCCTGCAGCAAATCCTCAGTAACCTGCCCCGCATCTTCCGGGGAGCGGTACGCGCCAATCCCATCCGCATCGCCACCCGGCTGCCCCGGATGATCGCTACGGCCTTCTCGGTGATCGTACTGCTGATCTTCGGGGCGGAGACGTGGGACTTTGCTGCCTCCGCCTCCACCGCCCAACTCGCAGTCTTCGTCGCGGCCAGCTTCCTGGCGGCCACCTTCGTGCTGTACCAGGCCTTTTCCTTCCGCCTGGTCCCCACCCGCAAGGGCAATACCTCCGAGAGCAACGTCGTCACGGCCGGCGCTACCTACCTGGCCCTGGTGCTGACGCTGTGCTGCCTGTTCGTCCTCTTCGCTGTCCTGATGTACGGAGTGGTGATCTTCGTTTTCCCGGATCCCCTGATGAGTACCTGGACTTCGGATCGCGACGGTTCCTCCACCGGGGCCCACCTGCGGCTGGTGGTGTTCCTGGCCGCGGTGGGCATACTGTCGGGGTCGCTGGGCGGCTCGGCGGACTCCCG
The DNA here is from genome assembly GCF_002631205.1 of Neolewinella marina. Classification (GTDB taxonomy): domain Bacteria; phylum Bacteroidota; class Bacteroidia; order Chitinophagales; family Saprospiraceae; genus Neolewinella; species Neolewinella marina. The sequence continues at coordinate 70,043 of NZ_PDLO01000006.1, read as the reverse complement.
GTCGGTGGTGAGAAACGTGCTTTTCGCGGTGGACGAGACGTGAGGGGAACCTCCCTGGTAAGGCAACCTGCAATAGCTACCTAAACAGGGCTTGCCCCACCCCTATTCCGGGGCAACCGGCAAAGTCACCTCCAGCCGCTCTTCGGGGCCGGTGACCGCGTTCAGCACCCGCAGGCGCAGCTCAAACTCCGGGAGGCGTTCCAGTGTCATCACCTCCAGGGTGGTTTCCGCGTGGGGGGGCAGGTGAAGTACGCCCAGGTCACTCTGCAGGGAGTAGCCGCTCAGGTTTTCCACCGTAAAGTCGGCATCGCTGTCGTTGCGGATGGTCACGGCGGCCACGGAGGATTTGCCGCGGTAAGTGGCGCGCGTCACCTGCAGGCTGCCTTCGACTACGGCGCTTACGTTTTCCGTCTTACCCACTAGTGTATTCTCGAACCAGGCCACGGTGCGGCCGGCGAAGAGGGCCTCACGGATGGCCTCCGCGGTGCGTTCCCGGGCCAGGACGAGGGTAACGGGTCGGTGGCCGCCCTCGGCTACGCCGAACTGGTAGTCGATCAGGCCGTGGATGTCCGAGGTGCCCATGATGGTGAGGTCGTGGTCCAGGGCGATTTGCAGGGCCTCCTTGCTGATGGTGAACTCATTGACCACCTCGATGCCGTGCAGCAGGTCGTTGGCGATGAGGTAGTCGTGGAAGGGCGTAAGTTCGGCTACCCCGTCGGGCCGCTGGGCGATCCAATTGGGGTGGTTCCAGAAGATGAAAGCCCCCTGTTCCCGGGCCGCGGTGAAGCCTGAAAGGCTGTCCTCGTGCAGCAGGGCGTTGGCGTCGTTGATGAACAGGGCATTGGCGTGGCCCGGGGGCAGGTCGCGGGTGATCTCGGCGCCCTGGATCACGATGATCCCCGTGGCTTCCGCGTACTCGGTGGCCAGCACGTGGCTGCGGTTCCGGTCGGGGTGGGGGATGTCGTCCTGGTGGGGCTGGTACTCCAGGTGTTCGGTCATCGCTACGGCGTCGACACTGTCGCGTTGGGCCTCCTGGATGCGGATGTCGGGCCACACGCTGCCGTCGCTGAAGACCGTATGCTGGTGAAAATCGCAGACCAGGGTGAGGTAGTTCTTGGTATCCGGGAAGTCGATGGAGCGGCCCGATGCGTGGGGGTGGGGATGAGCGTGGCCGTGCTGGGCAAGTAAGCCGGCTACGGACAGGTGGAAAGCCAGAACGAAAAACAGGAGGCGCATGCTGGGGCGTTGAGGGTTGGAAGCCCATCCGAAACGGGCATGCCCTAAAGCTAAACTTCCCGGCGCACTTGGGCGCTCCGGCAGTTCTTGAAGCGGTTGCCTGGCGAAAGGGGTCAGCCCCGCCGCCGTTCCAGCAGGATCATCATCATTAGTCCGAGCATGATGCGGTCGTCGTCGACTTCTTCCACCGGAGCGAGTTTATCTACCCGGAACTTGCGGCCGAAAAAGGAGGGCTGCTTGCTCAGGCGGGCTACTTCCCGCCCCCGATGGTCGGTGACCAGGTAGCTGGGGTGGAAGAGGTAGCCGGTCAACAACCCCAGCACCGGCACCTCGCCGACCAGGGAATCGATCACCTTCACCCAGCCGTTCTCCTCCCTTATGGTGTAGCGGGGCTGGTCGTGGTGGTCGACGATCTCGTATTCCGCCTTCCACAGCGAGCGCCAGCCCTTGCGGGCGACCTTGCCAAAGGAGGTGCCCCGGGCATCGTAGAAGGCGTAAGCGGCCGACCAATCCAGCCAGCGGTCCGCCCGGATATTGTAGAGTACCCGGCTCCTGCGCTCGTCGCCAAAGATTTCAATGTCCTCCTTCAGCCGCAGCATCTTCTGCCGCACGTAGGCCACCACCCGCCCCGTGGCGTCGGTAGCGGTAAAGTCGTTGGCCAGGGTGCCGATCTTGAAGGTGAAGGTGAGGGGGTAGCGGAGGTCTTGCATACGGGAAGGTAGCAAAATGGCACTTCCGCAAATGAAAAAGCCGGCAGAAGTCGCAATGACCCCTGCCGGCTTTCCAATCTACCCGCCGTCTTACTGGCGGATCACGCGGGAAGAGAAGACCTGCCGCTGGTCGTCCGTGATCAGGAGGTGGTACACCCCGCTGGGCAGCCGGCTCAGGTCCAGCTGGTGGCCGGGGCGCTGCTGCTTTTCAACGATGCGGCCGAAGGCGTCCAGTACCGTCACCTCCCGGGGAGCGATCCCGTCAAAGGTTACCTGCCCCGTGGTGGGGTTGGGGTAGACGGCGATGGTCCGTACGGGCGCGGAACCCACCGAGGTGGTAGCTACCTGCTGCACTTCCAGGCAGAAGGGGGCACCGTCCGCCGTAGCGGCGTCGACCATCAAGGAGTAGGATTTGCCCTCCTCCGTCTGGATTTCGATGAGAAAGTTGGCCGCTTCCTCCGACTCATCGTCTCGGCACAGCAGCGGGGATTCCTGGCTGCAGCTGCCTTCGAACAGGGCGCCCCGGGTATCGGCAGCTGCCGCGTCATCTGCGCAGTTGGTGGTACGGATGTGGTAGATGTTGCCGTCGCCGGTGAAGGTGAACCAGACCGGCTGGTAGAGCACGTCGTTGTCGCCGAAGCAGGAGGCCAGGTTTTCTCCGGCCGTGGTATGGTTGACGTATTCCGTGCGGTCGAACGACCGGCTGTAGGTGAACGCATCCAGTCCTGCTCCGAGGAGGCTGTCGATGGCGATGGCGCGCTCACAAGCTTCTCCCAGCAGGTCGACTACGACACTTTCGCTGACCGTGCAACCGTTGGCGTCCGTCACCTGCACGTCGTAGGTGGCGGCCCGCAGTGCGGTAGCCGTGGCGGTAGACTGTGCATTTTCATCGTTCCACAGGTAAGTGTAGGGGGCGGTACCACCCGCAGCGGTTACCGTCGCGGTGCCTTCCTGGGCGCCGAGGTCCGTGGTGGCGGACAGCGACAGGGTCAGGGGGGCAGGTTCGGTCACCTCTACTGATGCGGTGGCCGTGCAGTCGTTCGCGTCGGTGATCGTCACCGTGTAGGTTCCGGCGGGCAGGCCAGTCATCGCAGCGGTCGTGGCCCCGTCCGACCAGAGGTAGGTGTAGGGGGTCGTGCCACCGGTGACGGAAACCGAGGTGGCTCCATCCGTTTCACCGTTGCAGCTGACGTTGGCGTCAACTACCGCGGCGGCTTTCAACTCCGCGGGGCGGGTGACGGTAGCCGAAGCCGTGGCCGTGCAGCCGTTTGCGTCGGTGATGGTCACGGTATAGGTACCGAAGCCCAGGTTTTCGATGGCAGCCGTAGTTGCTCCGGTAGACCAGGCGTACTCGTAAGGAGCTACACCCCCCGTCGCGGAGGCGGAAACCGCACCATCGCCGGCGCCGTGGCAGCTTACGTGGGCATCAACGGTGGCGGTGGCGGACAGAAGCGCGGGTTCCGTGATCGTGGCGGAAGCCGTAGCGGTACAACCGTTGCCATCGGTGATGGTCACCGTATAGGTACCCGCCTGCAGATTAACCATGCTGGCCGTGGTGGCACCGTTTGACCACTGGTAAGCGTAGGGGGTCGTGCCGCCCGTGCCGGAAGCCGTGAGGGCACCGTCGGAGCCGCCGTTGCAGCTGGCGTTGGCGTCGACTACCGCCGTGGCCTTCAACTCCGCGGGGCGGGTGACGGTAGCCGAAGCCGAAGCCGTGCAGCCGTTAGCGTCGGTGATGGTGACGGTATAGGTACCGTGGCCCAGGTTTTCGATGGCAGCCGTAATTGCTCCGGTAGACCAGGCGTACTGGTAAGGAGCCACACCACCCGTTGCGGAGGCGGAAACCGCAGCATCGCCAGCGCCGTGGCAACTCACGTTGGCGTCGACTACCGCGGTGGCCGTGAGGACGGTGGGCTCGGTGATGATGGCCGAGGCCGTGGTGGTACAGCCTTTGGCGTCGGTGACGGTCACTTCGTAGGTGCCGGCTGACAGGCCGACCATATCCTCCGTGGTAGCCGTATTCGACCAGTTGAAGGTGTAGGGGGCTACGCCTCCACTGACGCTGAGGTCGACGGTGCCGTCGCTGCCTCCGTTACAACTTACGTTGGTAACCGTGGTGGCGGTGGACAGGGGGGCCGGCTCGGTGATCTTGGCTTCAGATGTGGCCGTACAACCGTTGGCGTCGGTAGTCGTGACCGTGTAGGTACCCGCCGACAGGCCGGTCACGGTAGAAGTGGTGGCCCCGTTCGACCAGAGGTAGGTGTAGGGTGCCGTCCCGCCGGAAACGGTGGATACCATGGCCTTGCCATTCGCTCCACCCGCGCAGCTCACATTTACGTCTACCGACACCTTTGTCTCCAGCACTTTAGGCTCGGTGACCGTGGCCGAAGCCGTAGCGGAACAACCGTTGCCATCGGTAATGGTCACCGTATAGGTACCCGCCTGAAGATTAACCATGCTGGCCGTGGTGGCACCATTCGACCACTGGTAGGTGTAGGGAGTAGTGCCGCCCGTACCGGAAGCGGTGAGGGCACCGTCGGTACCGCCATTGCAGCTGACATTGGCGTCGACTATTGCCGTGGCTTTAAGGACTGTGGGCTGGTTGATCGTGGCCGAGGCCATCGAAGTACAACCATTCGCATCCGTGATGGTAGCGTTGTAAGTGCCGGCGGGCAGGCCGGTCGTGGTGGCCGTAATGGCACCATTCGACCACTGGTAGGTGTAGGGGGTGGTGCCCCCCGTGCCGGATACCGTGGCCGCACCGTTGACGCCGCCGTTGCAGCTGACGTTGGCATCGACTGCCGCGGTCGCTTTAAGGACGGTGGGCTGGGTGATCGTGGCCGAGGCCATAGAAGTACAGCCGTTGGCGTCCGTGATGGTGGCGGTGTAGGTGCCCGCCTGAAGACCAACCATGCTGGCCGTCGTAGCGCCATTCGACCACTGGTAGGTGTAGGGAGTAGTGCCACCCGTACCGGAAGCGGTGAGGGCACCGTCGGTACCGCTATTGCAGCTGACGTTGGCGTCGACTACCGCCGTGGCTTTAAGGACAGTGGGCTGGGTGATCGTGGCCGAGGCAGTGGAGGTACAGCCGTTGGCGTCCGTGATGGTGGCGTTGTATGTGCCGGCGGGCAGGCCGGTCGTGGTGGCGGTGATGGCGCCGTTTGACCACTGGTAAATATAGGGGGTAGTGCCGCCGGTGCCGGAAGCGGTGAGGGCACCGTTGGAGCCGCCGTTGCAGCTGACGTTGGCGTCGACTACTGCCGTGGCTTTAAGGACGGTGGGCTGGGTGATCGTAGCCGAGGCAGTGGAGGTACAGCCGTTGGCGTCAGTGATGGTGGCGGTGTAGGTACCCACCTGGAGACCAACCATGCTGGCCGTGGTAGCGCCGTTCGACCACTGGTAGGTGTAGGGGGTAGTGCCGCCAGTGCCGGAAGCGGTGAGGGCGCCGTCGGTACCGCTATTGCAGCTTACGTTGGCGTCGACTACCGCAGAAGCCGTGAGGACGGCGGGTTCCGTGACCGTGGCCGACGCCGTGGCGGTACAGCCGTTGGCGTCCGTGATGGTGGCGGTGTAGGTACCCGCCTGGAGACCAACCATGCTGGCCGTCGTAGCGCCGTTCGACCACTGGTAGGTGTAGGGAGTAGTGCCACCCGTGCCGGAAGCGGTGAGGGCACCGTCGGTGCCGCTATTGCAGCTGACGTTGGCGTCGACTGCCGCCGAGGCCGTGAGGACGGGTGGTTCCGTGATGGTGGCCGAGGCCGTGGCGGTGGACGCACTCGCGTCCGTAACGGTGACGGTGTAGGTACCTGCCGCAAGGCCCGTGATACTGGGCGTAATCGCTCCAGTGGACCATATATACAGGTAGGGACTGGTGCCGCCCGAAGCCGTCGCGGTAAGCCCACCGTCGGAGCCACCGTTGCAGCTGACGTGGCGGTCGACCGTGGCGTCAACATTCAATGCCGGACCGGAGGATACCGTACCGCTTCTGGTCAGTTTGGTGAGGGTGAAGCCGTTTTCGGTCCGCCAGGTTCCGGAGGCCAGGTCCGGCGGGTCAAGCCCCACATCGGCGTTACTGGTCGCTACCACGTAGCCGGTGATAAAGGGCATAAACTGTGCAACTCGCAACACCCACCGGTGACCATCCCATTCTAAATAATAGTCGTCAGAGTATCCCGCATAAAAATATTTGTTTTTCCCATTCAAGGTATTGTACGATCCCAAGGTACCGGAAGCACCGGGAACGTGGGTGGCCGTATACTCAAATTCAATGGTGTGTTGTCCGTTGATTTCGTCCAAGGGGAGCAGGGCAAAGAGAAATAAACAGAAGCCCCACAAGGGGTAGAGGTGTTTCATGAGAGGATTTGAAAATGAGAAATAGGCTTGCGCCGGAAAGAAATACTAAGGCCTAATATTGGATAGCGCCGAAGGCAATCCGTTCTCCGGAACAATCCGGATCATCAGTCTTGCCAAGGATTCCAGGGTATAAAATCCCGTTGCAACCCGGCCGCTGCTTAAGGCCTGCGGCCATTCACCAAGTAGCGTACAGATGAAGACGACGGAGGCGCGGCCATATTGTCTCACATCTAATAAATAAGCATTCCATTCCGAGCCGATACATTCAATGGGCCGCCCCCTACTCCGGCGCCGAGAACCGCTCGTCGGTCAGCAGCGACTCGTCGGTGAGGGTATGCAAAAAGGCCAGCAGGGCCCGCTTTTCCCGGTCGGTCAGCGTGAAGCCGGTGATGTTGGGGTCCTCGTTCTCCACTCCGTGGCCACCGGCGGCATAGTCGTCGATCACTTCCTCGAGGGTGGCGAAACGGCCGTCGTGCATGTAGGGGGCCGTGAGGGCGATGTTGCGCAGGGTGGGCGTGCGGAACTTACCGTTGTCAAAGGGGTTGCCGGTGATGTCGCCGCGGCCCTTGTCGACGAAGTCGTAGATGCTGCCAACGTCCGTGATGCCGTTGTTCTTGAACTGGTTGTCGCCGAACTGGGGGGCGTTGTGGCAGTGGCCGCAGCCGGGGTGGAGGGTCCCGGGGGGTACGTTCTCGACGAAGAACAGGCTGTCGGCCCCCAGTTGCTCTTCCTCGGTGAAAAAGTCGGTGTTCCGGTAGAATACCCGGTCGAACTTGCTGTCGGCGGAGATGATGGTGCGCTGAAACTGCGCCAGGGCCTTGACGGTGAGTTCCCGAGAAATTTCGGCCTTGCGGTCGATGCCGAAGGCCGCCCGGAACCGGGCCGGGTAGTCTTCGTGCTCCCGCAGCTTGCGGATCACCTCTTCCCAGTCGTTATCCAGTTCCAGCATGTCCTCCACCGGGTGGATGGCCTGCTCCCACAGTTTCTGCTCGCCGCCGTCCCAGTTGAAGCCGTTGGGATTGAAGGCCAGGTTGACCAGCGACATGGAACTGCGGAGACCGGGCTCTCCCCTCACCCCGATGGCCCGCCCGAAGCCGTCGGTGAAGGCCAGTTCCTGCTTGTGGCAGCTGGCGCAGGACATATTTCCCTCCGTGCTGAAAATGATAGCATCGTAGAAGAGGTGGCGGCCCAGCTCCACCCCCTCTTCCGACATCGGGTTCTCGGGGTCGTCAACGGGGGCCGGGAAGTAGTCCGGCACCTCCAGGGCGTAAGGGGTGGGGCTGGCAGGGCCGGTGATCGCCCCTTCGTCGATGGTGCCCCCACCGCCCGTCGGCTCTTCCTGACAGCCCAGGGCCGTCAGGAGAAGCAGGGTACCGAGAATGGAGAGGGAACGGATCATCTTCGCTTGGCTGTTTATTCGGACCCGGCACCCGCGCGCCGGCGCCGGAAGTCCTGCCTCGACCCAACAAATGAAGTATCGGTAAGGGTGTGCAGGAAGGCGACCAGGGCGGCCTTTTGTCCGGGGGAAAGCCCCAGGGCATGAACGTTGGCGCTGCGGTTTTCCGCATACCGGCCGCCGGAATCGTAGTGGTCGATGACCTCCTCCAGGGTGGCGAAGCGGCCGTCGTGCATGTAGGGGGCGGTGAGGGCCACGTTGCGCAGGCCCGGGGTGCGGAACTTGCCGTTGTCGAAGGGGTTGCCGCTCACGGCCCCGCGGCCGGCGTCGGGGAAGGCATCCAGGTCAGGGGCTTCGTCCAGTCCGTTGTTCTCGAAGCGCTGGTTGGTGAAGTGGGGCGGGGTGTGGCAGTGGGCGCATTCGGCGGTGGGCAGGCCAGCGTGGTCTCCCCCCGGATCGTCGCCCAGGTCGAAAAAGAGGGCGTGGCCCAGGGCTTCGGCCGACGTGTAACTGGCCTCCCCCCGCAGAACGCGGTCGTACTTGCTGTCACGGGAGACGAGGGTGCGCTGGTACTGGGCCAGGGCCCGCCCCACGAGGGTGGAATCGATATCGGACGTCCCAAATGCCTCCAGGAACCAGTGGGGGTAATCTTCCGTCCCGGACAAATGCCCGATCACCTCCGGCCAGCTGCCTCCCATCTCGTGGGCCGTACCGACGGGGTGGAGGGCCTGCTCCTCCAGGTTGGTGGCGCGGCCGTCCCAGAACAGCGGGAGGTGGTAGTAGCCCACGTTCGTCAGGCCGGGGGTATTGCGGTTTCCCGCCAGCCCATCGATGCCGATGCTGAGGGGAAGTCCGTCGGAAAATGCCCGTCCGGGTTGGTGGCAACTCGCGCAGCTGATGGTGGAGTCGGCCGACAGGATGGGGTCGAAGAACAGCCTTTCCCCCAGGGCCACGCCCGCAGCGGTGGAGGGGTTATCGGCGGGGTACAGGATAGCGGCGAAGGCCGCCGGATCGGTGGGTTCCGGGGTGCAGGCCAGCCAGAGCAGGGGGAGTATGGTCCACCACCGCCCCACCTACTCCACCCGCAGGGCGAACTGGGTGGCCAGCCGGTTCCAGATGCCGACGGCCACGTCCTGGTTGCCGCCGTGGACGGTCTGTTTGCCGGGGGCGGTGATGTCGAAGGTTTCTCCGTTGCCGCTGAGCGCCTTGAGTACGTCGGCCACCACGGTCAGCCGGGGCGTCCGCCCGCTCCCAACGGTAAACCGGCGGTCGAGGGTCACGGTGGTGTACAGGGCGTCGCTGCCCATGTGGTAGCTCAGGCCGGTATCGAAGCGGCCATCGTCTTCCAGCATGGCGTTGGCCTCGATCTTGGCGAAGACATAGCGGGTGGTCGGCCCCCAGAATTCGGCTTCGTTCAGCACGTAGTTCGCGGCAAATTTGCTGGGGTTCATGGCGTTCAGTTCCGGCTTTACGCCCAGCCCGAAGCGCAAGCCGCGGTAGTCGCCGGCGGGGACCAGGTAGGTGCGCTCCACGGTGGGGTCACCGGCGGCCGAGCGCCTGCGGATGAGGTCGATCTCCTCCAGGCGGATGGACTCCCCACCGTCGGCCGGCAGCAGCTCCAGGTCGGAGACGTAGTACTGGAACAGCAACACCTTCAGGCTGTCGCCCGTGGGGTAGCCGTATACCTTCCGCTGAATGTCCAGGGGCTGGCCACCGTATTCGGCGCGGTACGCCAGCGCAAGTTCGCCCTCCCGCAGGGGGTCCAGCTGGTCGTCATCGTCCAGGCAGCCGGTGGTCAAGAGCAGGGGCAACAGCAGGAAAAGGAGCAGATTCTTCATAGGGGGCGGGGCCGCGGGTGCAAGGTTCACCACGGAAGCAGTATAACGCCGCAGCCCGGAATTCGGCCGTACCCAGACCGGTACATTCTCCGTGGGGCAGCGGACAAATGCCCTGAACAACACTGATCGACAGCCCGTTGCAAGAGCGCATTGTAAACTAAAAACATTATACCCCATGGCCAATGAAGTAGCCAACGCTCAACTGGACAAAGCCCTGAAACAATTATCCTACGGATTCTACATCGTCGCCGCCCGCAAGGGGGGCGAGGACCTTTCCTCCCGCGAGGAAGACTGGGTCACGGCCTCCACCGTGAGCTGGGCGATGCAGTCGAGCTTCCACCCGCCCCTCATCACCATTGCCGTCCAGAAGGACAGCGACCTCCACGAGACCATCGAGCGGGCCCAGTCCTTCTCCCTCAGCGTGCTGGGCAAGCAGGACGAGCCCCTCATCAAACAGTTTGCCGAGCAGCACGAGGTAGACTACAGCGAGCAGTCGGTGAACGGCATTTCCTACAAGGAGGGCAAGACCGGCGCGCCCGTACTCGACTGCGGCATTGCTACCCTGGAGTGCAAGGTCGAGGACGCCCTGACCACCCCCGGAGATCACCTGCTCTTCGTGGGCCGCATCGTCGAGGCCAGCAGCCGGGACGGTGAGCCCGTCACCGAAGCCGATACCCGCAAGCATTACGAAGGCACCAGTCCCCAGAGCTAGCGCCCGGGGCGCCTGCCCGTGTGCGGGGGTCCCCGGCGGTCGACCGTCGGGGACCCTTTTTTGTTATCCCAATCCCATGACCGACCCCGCCATTATTGAACACCTCAGCCGCGAGCCGCGGATCGCGCCCATCGTGGCGCGGCATACGCTTAAGGAGCGGCCCGATTTCGACGGAGACGTCTACTTCGGGCTGCTGCGCTCCATCACCTTCCAGCAGCTCAGCGGCCGGGCGGCGGCTACCATCTTCGGACGTTTCCTGGACGTTTTCCCCGATGGCTACCCCCACCCCCGCCCTTTGCTCGACCTCTCGGTCGCCGACCTGCGGGCCGTGGGCATGAGCCGTTCCAAGGCCGCCTACCTCCATAACGTGGCCGAGTTCTGGCTGGAGCACAAGCTCATCAACCAGGACTGGTCCGCCTACTCCGACGAGGAGATCATCCACCTCCTCACCCAGATCAAGGGGGTGGGGAAATGGACGGTGGAGATGGTGCTGATGTTCGTTCTCCACCGCCCGGACCTCCTGCCCCTCGACGATCTCGTGGTGCGCCGCAACCTGATCCGCCTCTTCGACCTCCACCACCTGAAGGGCAAGGCCCTGCTGCGGGCCATGATCGAGGCCGCGGAGCCCTGGCGGCCCTACCGCAGCTACGCCAGCCGGTTTCTGTGGGAGATGGAGGTTTCGTCCAGTGATTAGTGGTCGGACCACTATAGTGGTCCGACGAATTTCGGTTGGACGACTAAGTGGTCCAATGAAAAATGGTCGGACGACTTAGTGGTCGGACGACTTAGTCGTCCGACCACTTCACCCCGGTCCAGCCCGACTACCAAGAATCCCTTAATTTTGCCCCCCGAAACTGAATGCACATGCCCAGCAACCTCACCCTCTACAACAGCCTGACCCGGCGCAAGGAATCCTTCAAGCCCCTGGTAGAGGGACACGTGGGCCTCTACGTTTGCGGCCCTACCGTGTACAACCCCGTTCACCTGGGCAACTGCCGCACTTTCGTGAGCTTCGACATCATCTACCGCTACCTGATGGCCAAGGGCTACCGGGTGCGCTACGTGCGCAACATCACCGACGTAGGCCACCTCACCGACGACGGGGAGGACCGCATGAGCAAGGGCGCCCGCCTGGAGCAGCTGGAACCCATGGAGGTAGCCCAGAAGTTCAGCAACCAGTTTCACGATATGATGCGCACCTTCAATGCGCTGCCCCCCAGCATCGAACCCCGGGCCACCGGCCACATCATCGAGCAGATCGAGATGGTGCGGGAGATCCTGAAGAACGGCTACGCCTACGAGGTGAACGGATCGGTGTACTTCGACGTCGAGGCCTACAACAACGCCAACGACGACCGCTACGGGGAACTCTCCGGCCGCCGCATCGATGAGCTCATGGCCGAAAGCCGCGAACTGAAGGCCCAGGACGAAAAGCGCAACCCCTCCGACTTCGCCATCTGGATGCGGGCCTCCGACGACCACATCCTGCGCTGGGACAGCCCCTGGGGCCCCGGATTCCCCGGCTGGCACCTCGAGTGCTCGGCCATGAGCACCAAGTACCTCGGTGAGCAGTTCGACATCCACGGTGGCGGCAACGACCTGAAGTTCCCCCACCACGAGAACGAGATTGCCCAGAACGTGGGGGCCTGCCACCACGGCGGAGCCCGCTACTGGCTGCATACCAACATGCTGCTGATGAACGGCAAGAAAATGTCGAAGTCGGACGGCAACACCATCACCCCCGAACAACTCTTCTCCGGCGAAAGCAAGCACGTATCCGAAGGTTACAGCCCGATGGTCATCCGCTTCTTCATGCTGCAGACCCACTACCGCAGTACGATGGACCTCAGCGACGAGGCCCTGCAGGCCGCCAAAAAGGGCTACGGCCGACTGATGGATGCCTGGCAGTCCCTGAGTGAACTGGAAGCCGGCGGAAGCGCCCAGAACGGAACCGTCGGAAAGGAACTGATGGCGGGCCTCGAGGCCGCCTATGCGGAAATGGACGACGACTTCAATACCCCGAAGGCCGTCGCCCGCATCTTCGAACTGGTGACCCGCATCAACGCGCTGAAGGGCGGACAGCTCTCCCTCGACGAAGTGAGCGCCGACACCCTGGCCTCCTTCAAGGAAAGGCTGGGCACCCTGCTTTTCGACGTACTGGGCCTGCGCGACGAAGCCGCCGGGGCCGGAGCCGAACAGGAAGCCCTCGATAAGGTGATGCAGATCGTGCTGGACCTGCGGCAGCAGGCGCGGGCCGACAAGGATTGGGCCCTCTCGGACAAGCTACGCGACGCCCTGTCCGCGGCCGGTATCACGGTCAAGGATGGCAAGGACGGGGCGAGCTGGTCGATTTAGACCGCCGCAACCTTCCGGTGGTGCCGCTGGTAGGCGTAGACGGCCGCGCCCACCGTGCCGGCGGTATTGCGCATTTCGGCGGGCTTGACGGTGCACTTCACCTTGATGTACTTCTTGTAGTCTGAGAAGTACTTGCTTCCGCCCCCGCCGAGGATGATCAGGTCGGGGTTCAGGATGGAATTGACGAAGGTGAGGTACTTGTTCAGCCGCTTGCCGAAGGTCTTCCAGTCCATGTCGTTGTCCTTCCGGATCTTGTTGGAGATGTACTTCTCCGCCACGATATCCATGCCCTTGAGGTAGAGCTGGCCAAGCTCGAAATTGGGCACCAGCTGCCCGTCGAGGAACATCGCGCCGCCCAGCCCGGTACCGATGGTGATCATGACCACCGTACCCTCTTCCTTGTGGGAGCGGCCGGTACCGAAGTTCATGGTGGCGATGCCCGCGGCGTCGGCGTCGTTCAGGGCGTAGATGGATACGTCGCGCATGCGGCCGAAGGTCTCCGAGATGGAGGTGCCGATCCAGGCCTTGTCGATGTTGGAGGCGCTGCCGGCCACGTTGCGGTGGACGACGGCCGGGAAGCCGACCCCTACCACCCCGCTGTAGTCGAAGTGGTCGATCAGGCTGCGAAAGGTATAGGCCATGGCCGACGGCGTGGCCGGCTGGGGAGTGTCGAACCGGTGCCTTTCGGTGAGCATGGTTCCGGTCTTCACGTCGACCAGTCCGCCCTTGAATCCGGTGGCGCCCACATCGACGCCGAGAATGGTAGTGCTGTTGCTTCCGTTCATTTGTCCCATGGCTGGTAAGATAGTTACTTGTCGGCTAACGGACCACTTCCCGGAGGGCCCGGGCGGGGGCTAGCGGACCAGGGTAATCTTCATCGAAACGTCCTCGATGGGGCGGTCGCCGGCACCGGTAGCCGTGGCGGCGATCTTGTCGATCACGTCCAGGCCTTCGATGACCTGACCGAAGACGGTGTAGTTCTGATCGAGGAAGGGTACGCCCCCTACTTCCAGGTAGCGCTCGCGCACGTCGCTGGGATAGCGGACGCCGGTCTGCCCTTCCTGGCGGTTCAGTTCGGCTTCGGTAACGGGCCGCCCGTGGACGATGTAGAACTGGGAGCCCGAGCTTTTCTTCTCGGGGTTATTGGTGCGGGCCGCGGCGATCGCTCCCTTGACGTGGGCCAGGGAGGGGTCGAATTCCGCCGGTACCTGGTAGCCGGGGCCGCCGGTGCCGAGCCGGTCGTTGGGGCCGGCGTTCTTGCTGGTGGGGTCACCACCCTGGATCATGAACCCTTCGATCACCCGGTGAAAGAGCAGGCCATCGTAGAAATCCTCCTCGACCAGCTTCACGAAGTTGTCCTGGTGCTGGGGCGTCTGGTCGGAAAGGCGGGCAAGCATGTTACCGAGGGGGGTCTCAATGCGGATGAGGCATTCTTTGGGTGGCGTCACGTTGATGGTTTGGGTGGTTGATCGGGATTTTCCTTTTTCGTTGGTGGCCGTGAGCACGACCTGGTAGTCGCCGGAACGGAAGTAGCGTACGGTGGGTTCTGCGGCCGTGCTCGTCGTGCCGTTGCCGAAGTCCCAGTGGTACCTCACCGCCCGCTCCGAGTCGTTGCTGAAGCGCACGGTGTCGGCGGCGACTACGGTGGTGGGTCCGGCGGAGAAGCCGGCGACCGGTCGGGCGCAGTAGGAGAAGCACACCAGGGAGAGCAATACGAGGAGCAAGCGCATAGGATGGGTTTGGGGGCGGGGCGGCCTGGCCTAGCGGCTCAGGAAATGTTCCAGCAGTACTTCCCGCTCCTTTACCAGGCCGTAGTTGGGTTTTTCCCGGCCGGCGCGGCGGTACCAGTAGCTGGCGTTGGCGTCGTCGCCCTCGATGCGGTGGAGGTGGGCGTGTACCCAGGCGCAGTCGGAGCCCGGCGCCTGGTCGATGAGGTCATGGGCCTTTTGCCACTGGTTCCGGCTGATCCACCACAGCGAAGAAAGCGGCAAGCCAGCGTCGGCGGGGGGGCTGGCAGCGGACAGCGAATCATCAAATTCTTGGCGGGTCAAGGGCGGAAGGTTGTAAAGGGTTGGTGGGCGAAGATACCCCAAGGGGACGATAAACAACTTCCGGTTTGGGGCGATTTACTGCTATGTACGAAATCGGAAGCCTGATCATTATCGGCGTTGTCGCCCAGTGGATCGCCTGGCGACTTAGGGTACCGGCCATTCTTCCCCTCATTCTGGCCGGCATTCTCATTGGTCCCGGCTGGGAGCTGTACACCGGCCACCGGCTGCTGAGCCCCCGCTTCGACAGCGATGCGGGTACGGGGCTCTTCCCGGGCAACCTCCTCTACAGCTTCGTCTCCCTGTCCATCGGCCTCATCCTTTTCGAGGGCGGCCTGACGCTCAAGCTCAAGGAAATCCGGGGCCTGGCCGACAGTATCCTGCGCCTGACCACCTACGGGGCACTCACCACTACGGTGATCGCCGGCCTGGCCGCCCACTACGTCCTGGGCCTCAACTGGCAGATCGCCTTCCTCTTCTCTACCCTCATCGTGGTCACGGGGCCTACCGTCATCGCCCCCATCATGCGGCAGATCAACGTGAAGCGGCAGGTGGCCACCGTGCTGAAGTGGGAGAGCATCGTCATCGACCCCCTGGGCGCCTTCCTGGCCGTCCTTTTCTACAACTTCATCCTGGCGTACTACGACCCCCAGGCCACGGTATACAACTCCCTGATCAAGTTCCTGCAGTCCGGACTGGTCGGTATCGGCCTGGGCTTCGTACTGGGCCGGCTGCTGTTCATCCTTATCTCCCGGCTGTATATCCCGAAGTTCCTCCTGAACATCGTCACCCTCGGCTTCGTGGTCGGCGCCTTTCTGCTCTCCGACGCCATCGCCCACGAGAGCGGGCTGCTGACCACGGTGGTGATGGGTGCCTACCTTGCCAACCGCGAGGTGCCTTACCTCCACGACATCCTCGACTTCAAGGAGAGCCTTACCCTGCTGCTGATCTCCCTGTTGTTCATCCTGCTGTCGGCCAACATGACGGTAGAGCAGATCCGGCTCGTCCTGAACCAGGAAAGCCTCGTTGTCTTCCTCATCGTCGTATTTCTGGCCCGCCCCCTCGGCGTCTTCTGGAGCCTGCGCACCTCCGAACTCGGCTGGCGCGACAAGGCCTTCATCAGCTGGGTCGGCCCCCGGGGTATCGTAGCGGCGGGGGTGGCCTCCCTGTTCGGCATCGAACTGGCGGAAGAAGGCATCACCCACGCCGAGTACATCACGCCGCTGGTCTTTCTGATCGTGCTGGGGACGGTCCTCCTGAACGCTACCCTGGCCGGATTCCTGGCCCGAAAGCTGAAGGTGAGCCTGCCCAAGGGCAGCGGGGTGGTCATCTTCGGCGCGTCGGAGGGCGCCCGCCAGCTGGCCCATTCCCTGGTAGAGAGCGGCCGCGACGTCACCCTGGTCACCGGCAACCGCGCCGAGCGGGACATTGCCCAGGAGCAACACCTGACCACCATACAGGTGCAGTTCAATTCCGACCTGCTCGACAGCAAGCTCGACCTGACCGACATCGGCTACGTGCTGGCGCTCACCGGCAACGACGAGGACAATTTCTACCTCCTCAACAACTACCGCAGCCGCGAAGGCATCCGGGGGGCCTACCGCCTGGTGACCCGCAAGGAAATCCAGGCCCAGCGCTTTGGCCCGGAGGCCCTCTTCGGCCACTACGTCAGCTACCTGCTCTTCAACCGGGCCGCCCGGAATTTCGGCACCGTCAACGCCATCCAACTGCTGGACCCCGACGAACTGCCCAACCTGATCGCCCAGTTGCGGGAGGAACGGGCCATCCCCCTGTACCTGCGGTGTACGGAGCACGGCGACATCACCTTCATTCCGGCGGGCGACCGGCCCCTGTCGGTGAGCCCCGGCGATACCCTGTACTACATCGGGGAACCGCTGCCCAGCGTCAACCGGAGCGCGGCCCGGCAGCTGGCCCGGCCGGTGGAGGCCTAGTCCAGCAACCGCTCCAGGCGGTTGCCCCGGCTGCCCTTCACGAAGACCTTCTTGCCGGCCCATTCCTGTTGCCAGAACCACTCGGCAAGCTGGCCGCTGTCGGCAAAATGGGGGCGGTCGAACTCCCGGGCCACCTCGGCCATCTCTCGGCCCACCAGCAACACGGTCCGCGCCACCTGCCCCGCCTGGAGGGCGACCTGGCGGTGGGCGGCGGGGGCGGCCTCACCCAGTTCCAGCATCTCCCCGAGGACAACCACGCTGTCCGAGGGCGCACTGTCGGCGGAGAAGCTGCTCAAGGCGGCCCCTACACTGCTGGGGTTGGCGTTGTAGGCGTCCCAGTAGAAGGTCACGCCCCGGTGGGTCAGCCACTGGCTGCGGTGATTAGCGGGGCGGTACCCCGACAGGGCCGCGCAGATGCCGGCGCCCGGCACCTTGAAGTAGCGCCCTACGGCAATGGCAGACTTGACGTTTTGCAAGTTGTGCTTCCCCGCCAGCTGGGTATCGGTTTCCACCAGCTCGCGGGCCTCACTGAAGAAGGCCACCCGCAGGTTGGGGTGGGTAGCCAGGGTCTTAATTTCCAGACCGGCAACCGAAAGCGAGGGCTCCTCACTGCTGAAGTAGGGAATGATGCGGCTCATTCCCTGGGCCATGTCGGCCAGCTGCGGCTCATCATTATTGACGAAGACGACGCCCCCGTTGGTGCGGAGGAAATCATACAGCTCCCCCTTCCCGAGGCGGATGCCTTCCTGCCCCCCGAATCCTTCCAGGTGGGCCGTGCCGATGTTGGTGATCAGGCCGTGGGTGGGCCGACCAATGGCGCAGAGTTCGGCAATCTCTCCCCGGTGGTTGGCCCCCATCTCCAGGATGAGGAACTCCGTGCCCGGGGGCATGGACAGGATGGTCAGCGGCAACCCGATGTGGTTGTTGTAGTTGCCGGGGGTGGCGTGGACGCGGTACTGCTGCGACATTACCGCCGCGATGAGTTCCTTGGTCGTCGTTTTGCCGTTGCTCCCGGTGATGGCAAAAACCGGCATGCGGAAGGCCGCGCGGTGCCTGCCGGCCAGCTGCTGCAGGGCCTTCAGCCCGTCTTCCACCAGTAGGTAGCGGTCGTCGCCGGCGGCGGCGACCTCCGGGTCGTCTACGATGGCGTAGGCGGCACCGGCCGCCAGGGCGGCGGCGGCGTACTGGTTGCCGTCGGTCCGGCCGCGCAGGGCAATGAAGAGTCCCCCATCCGGCACCCGACGACTGTCGATGCTCACCTGTGGGTGCTGGAGGTATAGCCGGTAAAGTTCCGGAAGTTCAGCGTAGGTCAGCTTCATCCCACAAAGCTAAGAGCGGAAAAGGAAATGCCCCGTCCAAATACATGGGACGGGGCATTCCGGAATTATAGGTGTTTAGCCGGACTTAGCGGCGGGAGCGGCGGCGGTTCTTGTCCTTGCCGGGGCTGATGCCGAAACGGTTGATCTGGCCCTTGTCGACGCCCTGGCTGTTGCCCACGCGAACCATCGCGCAGCGGAAGCCAATGGTGCGGGAGGCGCGGTCCTGGTCGAGGTAGCGGCGGGTGCCGGGGCTCAGCCAGTAGGCGCGGTCGGCCCAGCTGCCTCCCTTGTAGACCCGCGACTTGTCGCTGATCAGGGTATGCTGGTTGGTGGCGTAGTCGGCGCCGCTTTCCTCGTCACCGTCGAGGTAGTCGTAGACGCGGCCGCGGTTGTAGTTGTCGCGGTCGGCTACGTCCTCATCCTCTACGGGTACGTAAATGAGGCGTCCGAGGCTGTCCTTCTCGGCGGCGCGGCCGTCCTGGTCGCGCTTGACGTTCATGTAGTCGTTACCCCGGAAGCTGTTCAGGTCGTGGTTCTCCACGTCCACCAGCGTCTGGGTGGTCAGGGGGCGGTAGAGGTCCAGCACCCACTCGTTGACGTTGCCGGCCATGTTGTAGAGGCCGAAGTCGTTGGGGAAGTTGTCGAAGACGTTGCTGGTGATCATGTTCTCGTCGTTCGGCTTCCCGGCGATACCGCTGTAGTCACCACCGGCCCGCTTGAAGTTGGCGTACATCTTGCCCTGGTTGCGGTCGTGGCGCTGGTAGCGCAGGCTGGTGCCGCTCCAGGGGTAGATCCGGCGGTCGGTGTAGTTCTCGTCCTTCTCGTTGGCCTGCAGGCCTTCCAGGGCCAGGGCGGCGTACTCCCACTCGGCCTCGGTGGGCAGGCGGAAGTCGGGCTGCAGGATGCCGTCCTCGAGACGTACCGGGCGGGTGTCGCCGGTTTTCATGTCCTTGAGGCCCTTGCGCTCTACCCCTTCGTACTGTCCGGCGAGGTAAGCATCGGTGACGAATACGTCGGAGCCTTCCTGGTCGGGGCGGTACTCCTGGATGCCGCGGTCAATGAGGATGGCCTCGTTCACCCGATCGGTACGCCAGCGGCTGTACTCCCGGGCCTGTACCCAACTGACGCCCACTACGGGGTGCTGGGCGTAGGCGGGGTGGCGCAGGTAGCCGGTTACGTAAGGCTCGTTGAACGACAGTTCGTCGCGCCAGACCAGCGTATCGGGCAGAGCGGCCTGCAGCACTTCGGGGTAGGCGCTGTACACGTCCTCCGTCCAGTGCAGGTACAGCAGGTAGTCCTCGTTGCTGATCTCGGTCTGGTCCATGTAGAAGCTGGACACGGTCACCCGACGCGGGATATTATCCCAGTCGTAGGGTACGTCCTCCTCGGTGAAGCCCATCACGAAGGTTCCCCCGGGGATGAGGACCATGTTGGGCGGGGTTTCCTGCCCTTCGAAGTCCTTGTTTCTTTCGTAGCCTCCCCACTTCTCGTCGTTGTACTTCCAGTTCGTGGTGCGGGAGCGATCGTTGTTGCGATTGCAGCTCGCCACCAGGAGTACCAGGCAGAGGTAGGGCAGCGTCTTGAGCAATATCTTCATGTTGCGGTGGTAGTCCAAAGAGTTTACGTAAACGGGGTCGGCGGTTCCGGGCACGGTGGTACCCGGAGCCTGTCATCGACCTACGGCTAGTTTAACCGAATCGGTTGAAGAACTATTGTGTTCGAATTCTTAATATTTCCGCGGGCCGTCCGGGGTCGGGCTCCCTGTCGGCCGCCTTGCCGAAGCGGGGATCATGGCAGGCGCTTGTTGATCTCGTCCTGCAGCTGCCGGCGCAGGTCCTGCTCTACGGTCAGCCGGCTCTTGCGGCTCTGCTCCAGCTCCTCGGCCAGCTTGTCGCGCTCCCGCTTCAGGGCCGAGTTGTTGCCGGCGGCAATGCGGGTACCGCCCAGGGCCACCAGCAGGGCGATCAGCAGACCGATCACCAGCGACCACATGATGATGCTGTAGGTCCCCTTGTCGAGCTGCATGCCCAGCAGCCCCACGGTGTCGCGCTCGTCCTTCAGGTCGGCAATGAGGGCGTCGCGGTCGGCTACCTCCCCGGAGGTGGCGTCGATGCGCGCCTGCTGTTCAGCCTGCTGCGCCTCCAGGGCCTCAATCTGGGTGGTGTAGGTGGCGATGGAGTCGCTGACGTTACTCATGAATGCATCTAGGTAGTCGCGGGGTACAACCTTGAATTCCCGGCTGCCCTCCCGGTAGCGGTTGGACAAATCCAGCATGGTTTCAAACTGGGTCTGCAGGTCGCGGTCACCGGCCTGGGCCGGGTTTCCGCTCTGCTGCCCGAAGAGGACAGCGGCACCCATCCAGAAAAATACAAGACACAAAAAACAACGCATACTCAAGTGGTTATAGGGGGTAGTCCTGCCCGAAAGCGGGGCAAAGTTAGTGCATACCTTTGGCAAATGTTGGATCACCTGGTGTACACCGTGCCCGATCTGTCGCGGGCCATCGCAAGCTTCACCGCCGCCGGCCTGCCCCCTACCCCCGGGGGCCGCCATCCGGAACGGGGCACCCACAATGCCCTGCTCCGCCTGGGGCTGCGCTCCTACCTGGAACTGCTGGCCGTGGACCCGGACACCGATATCCCGCCACCGCGGTGGATGGGCATCGACCTGGCGGGAGGCATTTCCGTCATCAGCCGCTGGGCGGTACACGCGGGTGCCGTGCAATACTCCGGGGAAGCCCTGCAAAGCGGCTCGCGTCGGCTGGCCGACGGTCAACTGCTCCGCTGGCGCCTCTCCGATCCGGGCACCCACCCCGCCGTCGACGTAGTGCCCTTCGTCATCGACTGGAGCGCCTCCGGAACCCACCCCGCGGACCGCCTTCCCGACCTGGGCCTCGCCCTGGAATCCCTGACGCTGGAACATCCGGACCCGGCCGCCGTGAACGACCGGCTGTTGCGGATGGGCCTGCCCCAAAAAGCGATCCGCGGAGCCGCCCCGCGCATCGGGGCGGTCCTCCGCGGACCACAGGGAAAGCTAAACTTGTGAGCTAGCCTACATCATCTTCAGCGAACGGTCGATGAAGGCCTTCAACTCGGCGCCGCTCAGCATCTGCTGGCTCAGCTTGGCGAGCTGGTAGAGGTAGGCGGCGTTTTCGGCGCGGGCCGACTCATCTTCCACCTCCAGCAGGCGCTCCTTGACCAGGGGGTTGTTGGCGTTGACCACCACCTGGTAGGAATCCGGGAACATGGAGGGATCCATGCCCTGCATCATCTGCATCTCCTTCATCCGCCGCATGAACTCGTTCCTTACGATCTGCACGGGGGCGTCCTGGGCACTGAGGGGCTTGAGTTCCACGGAACCGGCGTTGCCGACGGCGGCGGTGAAGACCTGCTTTACGGTCTCCTGCTCCTCCTCGCTGAGGAAGATTTCCTGCTCCTCGTCCTTCTGGACCAGCTGGTCGGGGGTGGCGGAATCCACCCGGACGAAGTTCAGTTTCTCCTCCTTCTGCTCCAGGGTCTGGATGGTGGGGGCGTCGATGGCGTGCTCGAACTTGAGGACATCGTACCCGCGGTCGCGCACCGACTCAATCAGCGTATGCTGCCGGTCGGCGTCGGCGGTGTAGATCGCCACCAGGCGGTCGTACTTGTCGGTCTGGTTTTCCTTGATCCGCTCGCGGTACTCTTCCAGGGTGAAGAACTTGCCTTCGGTATTCTCCAGCAGGGCGAACTTGGTGGCCCGGTCGTAGAACTTCTCCTCCGAAACCATGCCGTACTTCACGAATACGCCCAGGTCCGGCCACTTGGCCTCGTAGGCTTCCCGGTCTTCCTTGAAGAGGCTGTTGAGCTTCTCGGCCACCTTCTTGGTGATGTAGCCGGTGATCTTCTTCACGTTGGTGTCGGCCTGCAAGTAGCTGCGCGACACGTTCAGCGGAATGTCGGGGGAGTCGATCACCCCGTGGAGCAGCGTGAGGAACTCAGGTACGATGTCGGAGACGTTGTCCGTCACGTACACCTGGTTGCTGTACAGCTGGATCTTGTTGCGCTGCAGTTCCAGTTTGCCGGAAACCTTCGGGAAGTAGAGGATACCGGTGAGGTTGAAGGGGTAGTCGATGTTCAGGTGGATCCAGAACATGGGGGGCTCACCCATGGGGTAGAGCTCACGGTAGAAGGACTTGTAGTCCTCGTCCGTCAGGTCAGCGGGGGCCTTCTTCCAGAGGGGGTCGGTGTTGTTGATGATGTTGTCGACCTCCGTTTCGATCTTCTTGGGTTCCGGCTTCTCCTCGCCTTCCTCCCCGGTTCCTTCGACCTCCTCGTAGGTGGTCTCGGTTTTGGTACCGAAGCGGATGGGGTAGGGCAGGAAGCGGCAGTACTTGAGCAGCAGGCCTTCGATCTCATCTTCCTCGAGGTACTGCTTGCTGTCTTCGCTGACGTGCAGGATCACGTCAGTACCCTGCATCTCGCGCTCGGCCTCCCCGATTTCGTAGCTCGGGTCACCCTCACAGATCCAGCGCACGGCGGCCGCGCCTTCCTGGTAGCTCTTGGTTACGACCTCCACCTTGTCGGCGACCATGAAGGCGGAGTAGAAGCCCAGACCGAAGTGGCCGATGATGGAAGCGTCGTCCTGGTATTTGTCGACGAATTCCTGGGCGGAGGAGAGGGCAACCTGGTTGAGGTACTTCTTGACCTCCTCCTCGGTCATGCCGATGCCGCGGTCGCGGATGGTCAGGGTACCGGCCTCCTTGTCGATCAGGATGTCGATCGTCTTGTCGGTGTAGTCGCCCTTGGCCTCTCCCTTCCGGGCCAGGGTGGCAAGTTTGCTGGTGGCGTCGGTGGCGTTGGATACCAACTCCCGCAAGAAGATCTCCTGGTCGGAGTAGAGAAACTTCTTGATGATGGGGAAGATGTTTTCCGTCTGTACGGATATGTTACCTTTTTGCATAGCTGTTTATTTCGTTACGGGTCAGTCCCGGGGTAGCAGGACAAGATTCATTCCACTACCCCTCTACTGTCAAAATGTCGCTGACATTTTAGCGGTAGAGTCCCGATTTCAGCAATTCCTCCTCCACGGCGGGGGGAACGAGGTAACGGATGCTCTCCCCGGTGCGGATCGCGTCGCGTACGTAGGTGGCCGAGAGATGCATCAGGGGGGCGTCGTACAGGGTGACGCGGGGGTGCTCCAGCAATTCTCCACCGGGGAATCCAGGGCGGGGATAGAGCTGGATGGCGAAATCGCGCAGGATCAGCTCGTGGTTCTTCCACTTGGGCAGGGACGCCAGGTTGTCGCTGCCCATGATGAGGGAAAAGTCGTAGGTGGGGTACTTCTCGCGCAGCACTGCCAGGGTATCGATGGTGTACGACGGCTTCGGCAGGTCGAATTCCACCCGGCTTGCCCTCAGGCGGGGGGTATCGCCGATGGCCAGTTCCACCAGGTGGAAGCGGTCGTGGTCGCGGGCCAGGCTGCCGCGCTTCTTGAAAGGGTTATGGGGACTGACCACGAACCAGACCTCATCCAGGGAGGTGCGGGTGGCCATGAAGTTGGCCAGGATCATATGTCCGACGTGGACAGGATTGAAGGAGCCGAAAAAGAGGCCGACTTGTCGTCTGCTCATGAAGGGGAAGGGTTAGTAGCTGGCGGAGCTGTCGTAGCGCTGCACAATGAAGAAGCCCTCCCCGCCCTGCTCCTGGTAGAGGGGCATAAGGACGTAGCCGCTGCAGGGCGCGCCGATGGGGCCGTTGTGGTCCTCACCCAGGATGGTCCCCTCCTTCACGGGGGTAAAGTTGGAGTAGCCGGGCCGCATGACGAAGCCGTGGTCGGGTTCCAGCCGGTGCACGTACACCAGCTCCAGCAGCGGGGGAACTCCGGGGTTGGCGGCCCGCAGGGTTTCTTCGTGGTGGGTACTGACGTCCTCGGTACGAACGCAGCCCACCGACCGCAGCAGGTTGACCGTGGCGGCCAGGGCGCGGTCTACGGACTCCGCCTCGGTGTGGGCGCCCGCCTCGAAGGTGACGGCCCGGCAGGGGCGCTCCAGGTCGTACTGTCCGGAGCGGAAGTAGCTCAGGGTGGTGCCCTGCAGTCCGCTCAGCATTCCCTTGACGACGGGCACGCCCAGTTCGGCGGCCAGTGAAAGGCTGGGGGCATCGTCGCCGGTAATGGCGAAAACCCCGCCGGTGGCCGTGGTGGTGTGCAGGTCCAGCAGGACGATCTCCTGTACGGAGGAATCCACCAGCGCATTGTCGATGGCGGCCAGCATACCGTCCAGCTCGCGGGCCTCGACGTTGGGGTAGCTGTCGTCGGTGCCGCGGACTACGGGCCGCCAGATGCGATTCAGGTCGGTATCTACGTAGCGCTTACCCAGTCGCAGGGCTTCCAGGTTGCCGCGCAGGGCAAGCAGCTCCCCGCGGAAGGTAAATCCGGGGTTCACCAGGGGCTCCTCCCGCAGCAGGTCGAAGAGTTGCTCCAGGGCCGCTACCCCGGCGGGCTCGTTGCCGTGGATGCCGCCGATGGCAACCACCAGGGGGCCGGGCTCCTCACCAACGTAGTGGCCGATCACGCGGGGGGATTCTCCCAGCGGTTCATTGGGGTCAATTTCGGTCCTCCGCAGCATCAGAAGTAGAATTTAAGGGCCACGAACTGGGACACGAAGCCCAGGAGGTAACCCGCGTAGAGCTGCATGCGGTCGTGGGCCCCGAGGGCCAGCCGCGCCGTGCCCACCGCGCCGGCGATGATCACCGTAAGCACCAGCAGGACGGGCAGGCCGATCGTAGCCGCTCCTACCTCGATGCCGTTCGGACCGAAGAGGGCCAGCATAATCACCGCTACGGCCACCAATCCACCCATCCCCGTGGCGTGGAGACTGATCTTGTCGAGCAGGTTGATAACGAAGCCCGCCACCAGGGCGATGATGACGCCCAGCAGGAAGGAGGAGAAGATGGTGGGGGTCTGGTTGCTCTGGCTGAAGTTGTAATAGATCCAGAAGTACAGCACCATGACGAGCAGCAGCGGGCCGATCCGCTCCGACTTCTCGTGCATCATCACGCTGTTGATCATGTTGAGCTTGGCCATGATCACCACGGCCACCACCGGGATGACGAAGGTGTCGAGGAAGATGAGGATCAGGTTACTCATGGCCCGGGGCTCCCCGAGGTCGGAGGTCCCGAACAGGTAGGGGTTGACCCCGGCGAGGATCAGGAAAATGTAGGTAGGCACCAGCAAGGGATGAAACAACCCACTGATGGCCAGGGCCAGGTAGGATCTCGATTGCGGGGCCTCCGTGAGCTGTGCTTCGGCGGACATGGCGCAAAAATACGGACTTCTAGAAGAGCAGCCGGAAGGTCGTGCGCCGGTTGCGGGCGCGGCCTGCTTCGGTGTCGTTGGGGGCCACGGGGCGGCTCTCCCCGTACCCTACGGAGCGGATGCGGTCCGGCGCGATGCCCTGGCTCTCTAGGTAAGTCTTGACGGAGGCGGCCCGCCGTTCGCTGAGCCGCTGGTTGGCCGCTTCGGACCCCACGTCGTCCGTATGACCGGCAATCTCCACGCCGAGTTGCGGCTGGCTGTTCAGCAGGGCCACCAGCCGGTCGAGTTCCTCCGTCGACAACTCCAGCAGTTCATCGCTGGCGGTTTCAAAAAACACGTTCTTCAGGACGATGGCCCCGTCGGCCTCGGCGGCTTCCGATACGTCCTCCTCCAGGAGGGGCTGCAGGCGGATCTTGAGCAGAAAAGGCTCGCTGACGGTATGCTCTCCCGTGAGTTCAAAGCGGTCGGAATAGAAGAGGTAGCCCTCCTTTTCAACGGTGAACCCGTAATCCCGCCCCGTAGGCAGTACCGTGAGGTAGCAGCCGTGGCGGTCGGTCTGGCTGGAAGAGACCAGCCCCTTCTTGTCCTGCGTCTGCAGGCGGACGTTGGCCACCAGGGGCTGGTCCGTCTGGTCATCGACCACGCTCACCTGCACGTAGGTGGCCGGGGCGGGGCGGATCTTTTCCGGCATCTCGAAGGTGTAGATATCGATGTCGTCGCCCACCCCCTTGCTGAAGAAGGCGGTTTTGCCGTCGAGGGCAATGAACAGGTTGGTTTCCTCGCCGGCGGTATTGAGGGGATAGCCCAGGTTGGTCGGCTGCTCCCACATGTTGTTCTCGTCGACGGAGGTCTTGAACAGGTCGGCCCCACCCATGCCGCGGCGGCCGGTGGAGGTGAAGTAGAGGGTGCGGTTGTCCGCCGCCCAGAAGGGGTAGCGGTCGTTGCCGGAAGTATTGATGGAGGGCCCCAGGTTCACCGGCCGGCTCCAGCTGCCGTCGGGATTGCGGCCGGCCACGTAGATGTCGTCGTTGCCCATCCCCCCGGCCCGGTTGCTGGCGAAAAACAGCAGGCGGCCGTCCTGCGACAGGCTCGGCTGGCTCTCGGAGGCCCGGGTATTGATGGTAGCGCCCATATTTTGGGCTTCGGTCCAGCGGTCGCCCTGCCGTTCGCTGAAGTAGAGGTCGCAGGAACCCGCTCCGTCGCGGCGCCCGCAGCCGGTGAAGACCAGGTAGCGGCCATCGGCGGTGATGGTCTGGGCACCCTCGTTCAGGGGGGTATTGACGCCATCCAGGGGGGTAGCCCGGTCCCAGCTGCCGTCGGGCAGGCGGTTGCTCTGGTAGAAATCCTCCTGCTGCTTGTTGACCCTTCGGGTAAAGATCATGCGCTGACCGTCGACGCTCAGGCTGGGGAAGTACTCCAGGTGATCCGGGGTATTGACGCCGGGCCCCAGGGGTTCCGGGGTGAAGGCTAAGGGGTTAGCGGCCAGCTCGGCGGCCACCCGGGCCTCGGCTACCCGCTCTTCTACGGCTTTCAGTTGATCAGGGCTGCGGCCCGCCCGCTGCAGGGCGGCCAGATAGCTTTCGTAGGCATCCAGCGCTTCGGTGTAATTGCCCATCTGGGCGTGCACCTCCGCCAGCTCCCGGTAGGCGATCGAGGCGGCGGGGCCCTCCAGGGCGATCCCCCGCTCGAGGGCGGCCAGTGCTTTGGGGTAGTCCTTTTCGCCCCGGCCGATCTCGGCCTGGAGGTAGTGCAGGTCGGCCACCCCGCCGTGGCGGCGGAGCAGGCGGTCGAGCTTTTCCTGGGCTTCGGGGTACTTCCGCAGGCTGAGCAGCGACTGGGTAGCCGCCAGCTCCTTCAGCTCGCTCTTCTTCATGGGGCGGGCCGGAGCCTGGGCGCCCAGGGGGACGGCCAACAGGCACGCGAGCAGCCACAACAGAAGGAAAGTAAAGCGCGCGGGCATGGTCGACGGAGTTAACGTATACTCCTACAACGGTTGGCCGGGGCGGATAGTGCGCCTTAAACAGCTCAGGCCTCGCTCGAGGCGGCCCGCAGTTTACCCAGTTCCTGCTTGATCTTTTCCTCCGAAGGGGCCTTGTGGTCGGGTTGGGATTCCAGCGCCCGTTCGAAAGCGTTGGCGGCGTCCTTGGGCCTTCCGGCGCGGGCGTAGAGCTGTCCGAGCTGGAAAGCCACCCGGCGGTCGTAGCGGTCGAGGCTGGCGATGCGCTGCTTGCGCTTCGTGAACATGCCGTAGATCCGCATGGCATCGGCCAGGCGGCCGAGTTCCAGGTAGGCGTCGCCGAGGGCCACCTGAGCCATCCAGTAGATGGCCTGGTGGGGGATGCTGTTTTTGGTTACCGCCTCGAAGTCGGCGGCGGCCTCCGCCGTATTGTTCTGGCGGATGTGCACCAGCCCCCGGCCGTAGTAGCTCTCCGGCATCAGGGGGTTGATGGAAATGCTTTTGGTGTAGTCGTAGAGGGCGTCCTTGTCGTTGCCCAGCCGGTAGTTCACGAATCCGCGGCGCTCGTAGGCCTGGGCGTGGCGTTCGAAGCGGGTAACGACCTTGGTCATCATCTTCAGGGCTTCCTGCTCGTTGTCGCGCTGGTCGACCATTTCCCGACCGCGGTTAAAGAGCTGTACCGTGGTGCGGTCGCTCTTCGGTTCCAGCTTGTAGTGGTCGATCATCACCCCGGCATCCAGCCGCCACAGGTTGAGGCTGCCGGCGATACTGAAGGTGACCACCCGTTCGAGGAGATTGAGGGTATTGAGCCAGAGGCGTTCGGTGCTGGGCATTACCGTGCGGGGCACGTCCAGGGTAAGTTCATCTTCCTTGAAGATGGCTTCGGGCTTGAGGAGAATATCATTCTTGTAATAATTCTCCATGCGATGGGCGTACTGCTCCATAACCTGGTTGTAGGCCCGTTCCGAGCCGAACTCGAGCTGCCCCGCGATGATCACCTTGTACTCAGACATTTTCCAAACAACTTTTACTTAAACTGAACTAAACGCACATAAATCCCCCGTAAACAATGGTCATGCCCGGCGGCCGGGTGTAACAAATTGATACGCAAAGGTGAGCCACGAACGGGCTACGAAGCTACTGTCGAGAAAGCCCCCCTCCTTTGTAGCTGCTAATCAGCTCTTTGCAACGCCGACTTTCCACAAAAGTGCGGAGGCTTGGGGAATTTTCTGTCTCCGGTTACGGCCCGCCACGAAAAAACAGGGGGTGCCTCCTGTCGGAAGCACCCCCTGTGGTCGGGGTTTACCGGAGTAAACCGGACTAGTTATTGGGCATCATCACCGTAGGCTCGGTAGCTACGGGGATCACCACGCGGTTCTCGCGGAGGGTCTCACCTACGGGCTGGTTTTCACCGAATCCGATGGTGCTCAGGTTGGCCTCCTTGGCACCTTCCTGGCGGAGGGTGTACTGCTTGGCCGACTCAGCACGACGCTGCGACAGGTTCATGTTGTACTCGTCGGAAGCACGGCGGTCAGCGTGGCCTTCGTAGCGGATGCTGAAGTTCTCAGCGCCGGGCAGGCTCATGAAGCGGTCGATCTCCTGGATGATCAGGCGGTCGGGGCGGTTCAGGCTCGATACGTCAGTGGGGAAGTAGATACGGTCGATCTCGATGGTACCGTTCACGCTGTCGATGCGGATGTGCTTGAAGTCCTGGCCTTCGAGGATCTTGCCGTAGCGGGCGATCCGCTCCTGCAGGTTCTCGGGGCGCTCGTTGGGCAGCGGGCAACCGTTGCGCTCGGCAACACCGGCCTCATCGGGGCACTCGTCGTCCTTGTCGGCGATTCCGTCACCGTCGCGGTCGGGGCAGCCGTTGGTAGCGGCGGGGCCGGCTTCGCTGGGGCACTCATCGTCTTTGTCGGCAATTCCGTCGCCGTCGCCATCGGGGCAGCCGTTCAGGCTGGCCAGACCGGCTTCAGTGGGGCACTCGTCGTCTTTGTCGGCAACACCGTCACCGTCGCCATCGGGGCAGCCGTTGGTGGCAGCGGTTCCGGGCTCGGTGGGGCAGTCGTCGTCGCGGTCGGCTACGCCGTCGCTGTCGCCATCGGGGCAACCGGCGAGGTTGGCAACGCCGGCCTCATCGGGGCAGCGGTCGTCCTTGTCGGCAACACCGTCACCGTCGCGATCAGGGCAGCCGTTGGTAGCGGCGGGGCCGGCCTCGGTGGGGCATTCGTCCACCAGGTCCTTCACACCGTCTTTGTCGGCATCACGGGCACCGAAGCCTACGGAGTAGGTCAGGCCGAAGAAAGCGTAGGAGTCGTCGTTGTCGGGGTCACCGGAGGCGGAAACGCCGTCGATGAGGTCCGAGCTCGTCAGGCGCACGCTGTAATCGAGGCCAATCGAGGACTTGGGCGAGAAGTGGTAGCGCAGACCAACACCCAGGGGGAACACGAGTCCACCGGAATCGTCGGCTTCAGCGGCCATGTCGGCCTGTACGTCGGCGTCGCCGGCGTCGCTGCCGTAGGTGGTGGTTACATCACCCCAGATACCGTAACCGACACCGCCGGAGATGTAGGGGGAAAGACCACCCTTGAACAGGAAGTCGTCGGAGAAGCGGGTGCCGTAGAAGGGCTCAAGCACCAGGCTCAGGCTGGGCTCGATCACGGTAGCTTCGGAGGTGTAGCCCCGGCTGACCATGTTGGGGTCTTCGCTCTTGGCATCGTCGCTGTGGAGCGAACCGTACATGACGGCCGCGCGCAGGGCTGCAGCTGCTCCCAGCCGGCGGCTCAGGTAAACACCACCACCGAAGTGGGCCTGATTGAGGAAAACCAGGTTGTCTTCAATCATATCGCCACCGAGGGCAGAGGTTCCCAGCTGGATACCAAATTCCCAAGGGTAGGGGCTTTCGGGCGATTCTGTGCTGGCCGGTTCTCCCTGGCCATATAAATTGATACAGGAGAGTGCCGCGAAAACTAGAAGTAACTGCTTGAGCATATTTGCGGGTTTGACGTTTGGATTAATGACAGATTATAGAGGCAGCCTCCCCGCCGCGCGTGGAAACACCTACCGGTTTATCGCCTACAAACGCTTTTTGTTCAGGACGATATGTTACGGGGTGCAATTTTAGGACATTAAACCCTTACCTAGATAACTTTTGGGGCAAACCCTCAGGAAAACCTTGATATTTTGCCCCTATCCCCTAACCGCGGCGGTGGAACCGCAGCAGGTGACCGGGGGCCGATTCGTTGCAAACCTCCAGGATCAGGGCCCCGCGCTTGCCCCCCGGCGGGGGAAAGAGCACCCGGACGGGGTTGTGGACGTAGCCGTCTTCGCCAAAGAGCGAAAGCTGGTGGCGCAGCTTGGGGGGCAGGCGAAATTTCCGTAGCTCCTCGGCGTCGGCCGGCAGGGGTACATCGGCGTAACCCTCCTCCTGCAGGAAGGTGCGCAGGAGCTCCAGCGTCTGGTCCAGCCGCCCCGCCGCGAAGGTGATGCGGAAGCAGTAGCCGTCCGAAACCCCGCCGTGGGCCTCCTCCCCCGCCGCCGGGAAACGGTCGCGCAGCCGGAATGCAGGCGCCGGAGTATCTTCCGCGCCGTCGTCCACCCCCTCCGCCACCGGCGCCGGTGCGAAGGAAGCTATGTAGACGGGTCGGCGGGTTACGGCCCTCAGTGCCATACGCTGTGTTTTGAGTTTGGCAAAAATAAACAAAAAGTTGTTAGCGTGCTCCAAGAATCACCCCTCCGGGAAACGGTCACGGCCCGCATCGCGGCGTCCACCGTCGGGCCCCACCGGCGGCTGACCCTGCCCCACCTGATCCGGCTGTTCCAGGAGGCCGCCATGCAGAATACGGACCGCCTGGGGGTATCCAGCAGCGACCTCACGGCGGCCCACGGCCTCACCTGGGTGATGCACCGGCAGGTGATCGAGGCCGACCGCTGGCCCCGCCTCGGAGAGGAAGTTTCCGTCACCACCCTGCCCACCCACATCGACCGCCGGCTGATCACCTACCGCGACTTCTACCTCCTCGACGGGGACGGCCGCCCCCTGATCCGCTCCACCTCTACCTGGTCGGTCATGCACCTGGAAACCCGCCGCATCCGCCCCATCCCCGACGAGGTGGTACACCGGCTCGGCACCCTGCCGGACCCGGCCACCCACCTGCCCCGCCCCGGCGGTAAGCTGGTACCCCCGGCAACGCCCACCGCGGAGCGCCACTGCCAGGTAGCCTTCTCCCACCTCGACTTCAACAACCACCTCACCAATCCCGCCTTCCCCGAACTGATGCTGGAGCCCCTGGGCCTCGACTTCCTCTCCAGCCACCTCCCCCGCCACGCGGACATCTCCTACCACCGCGAAGCCCGCTACGGGGACACCCTCACGGCACGGACCGCCCCCGACGGACAGACCACCGGATTCCTCCACGCCCTCTACCGCAACGATTCCGAACTGCTGGCCACCATGGCCACCCACTGGACTCCGCTGTAAAGCGGTACTTTGCACCGCACCCGCGTACCCGCCCAATCCCCGCCCATGCGCTTTCTCCTTACTCCGCTGCTCCTGCTGCTCACCCTGCCGCTCACGGCCCAGGATGCCCTGAAAGATTCCATCCGCTCGGTACTGGAGGAGGGCATCGACGCTGGCGCCTTCCCCGGCGCCCAGGTGCTGGTATGGCACCGGGGAGAACCCCTGCTCCACGTCACCGCCGGCCACCACACCTACGAACGGCAGCGGCCCACCCGCCCCGATGACGTCTACGACCTCGCCTCGGTCACCAAAACCTCCTCCGCCCTGCTGGTGCTGATGCAGCAGTACGGGGAAAACCGCCTGAACCTGGACGCCCCCCTGGGCTGGCTGTTCGAGGAGCTGAAGGGCACCGACAAGCAGGCCATCCCCCTGCGGTCCGTGCTCGCCCACCGCGCCGGCCTGTTGCCGTGGGTCCCCTACTGGCAATCCACCCTGCGCGGAAACGGCCGCTATCCCTGGAAGAAGGACTGGCAGGCCACCCGTACCAACGACTATCGCTTCCGCGCGCGGACGATGCGCCGCGACAGCACCGCCCGCTTCCCCATCCGGCTGACGGACGACCTCTGGCTCCACCGGAAGTACCGCGAAAAGAACATCTACCGCGCCATCCGCAAGTCGCCGCTGAAGCCCCCCGGCGATTACGTCTACTCCGGACTCCTGTTCTACCTCCTCCCCGGCTACGTGGAGCGGACCACCGGCCAGGATTACCGGCAGTACCTGAGGGAAAACTTCTACGACCCCCTCGGGGCCGATGACCTGGGCTACCGCCCCCTGGACCGCGGCATCCCCCTCGACCGGATCGTTCCCACCGAAGTAGACACGTTTTTCCGCATGGATACCCTCCACGGGGTGGTACACGACGAAGGGGCCGCCATGATGGATGGCGTGAGCGCCAATGCCGGCCTCTTCTCTACCGCCGAAGACCTTGCCAAACTTTACCAGATGCTGATGAACGGCGGCACCTACGAGGGCCGTCGCTACCTGACGGAGGAGGCGGTGGCGGAATTCACCCGCTACCAGTACCCCGAAGAAGGAAACCGCCGCGGATTGGGTTTCGATAAGCCGCTGTTGAAATACGACGCCGCCACCAGTTCGGTGGCCGAGTCCGCCTCCCCCTCCAGCTTCGGGCACAGCGGCTACACGGGCACCTTCGTCTGGGCCGACCCGGAGTACGACCTGCTCTACATCTTCCTCAGCAACCGCGTGCATCCGGGCCGCGACCGCCGGGCCATCTACGAACTGTCGATCCGCCCCCGGATCCAGGAAATGATCTACTCCTTTATAAAGCGGACCGACTCCGAGGAGGCCTCCCCGCGGATGCGCAGGTAATACACCCCCGCCGGCAGACTGCGCACATTGGCCTGCGCCCCCCGAAAGGAAAGGACGCGCCGGCCGTCGGAGCGGTGGATGGTGGATTGCACCTCCGGCCCCACCGTTCCGCTTAACGTCAGGGTAGCAGTGGTCGGGTTGGGGTAAACGCGAACCGTTCCGCTGTCGAGCCTTACCAGCCGTGGCCCGTAGACCGTCTCGCCGCCGTCGGTGTCGATCTGCCGCAGACGGTATATATTCTGACCGGGGAAGGGCGCATAATCGAAGAAAACGTAATGGCCGTTGCCGGTCGTCAACCGGCCCAGTACGGTATACCGGCGGCCGGCCTTGCTGCGCTCCACCAGGAACGCCTCATGGTGGATTTCTTCTCGCGTGATCCAGTCCAGCCGCACCGCCGCGGCCAGGGGGGTAACCGTAAACGACTCCAGCTTCACCGGCAGGCGGGCGGCGGTGAGGCAGGCCGAGGATCGGTTGCCGTCCACGGAGGTATGCGGTAGATAGCCACCGTCCAGGTTTCCGTCGGGGGAGAGCACCAGGGATTCGCCGGCGGGGGCATCGTCGACCGACCACTGGGCAACCACCCGCCCGTCGGGGTCGCGGAGGGTGACGGTCTCCGGCCCGTCGTTGTTAAGTCCCAGGAAACCGCTGGCCACGCCGTAGGCGCAGTCGGCGTCGGGCGCTCCGCTACTGGCGACCACCAGAAAGGATTGTCCCGGCCCCAGCAGGGCATCGGGGGCGAAGGTGTAGCGGGGGCCGGACTGGGAAGCGTCTTGGAGGGTGTACTGGCCCAGGGCGTAGTCCGTGCTCCCCCGATTGAAAAGCTCCACGAATTCGTCGCCGCCGTTGATGTAGCCGTCCCCGTTGATGTCCTCGCCGGGGTCGGCGAGCACTTCGTTGATGACCAGGTCGCTGGGCGCACACCAGTCGGCCGGGTACTCCAGCGGGAGGGTCAGGTCGCAGTCGCCGCCGCTGACCTGCAGTACGTGGACTTCTCCCTCCGGCAGGCCGCTCAGGGTAATGGTGCCATCGGGCACCCGGCCGGGGTCGTCGCCACCGATCCGGCCAGTGCTGCTGTATACCCGGGCGCCGGCTTCGGCTCCAGCATAGGGAATCTGCAAGAACAACTCGTCCGCGTCGGGGCTCATGCCCTCGCAGCTCGCCAGGGGTTCCCCGAGGCGCAGTCCGCATACCGGGCGGCAGCTGCCGTCGTTGCCCGTGGCCAGCAGCTGCACGTCGTCGATGCCGGCCACGTCGTCGCCGTTCTGGTCGAAGAAGAGCAGCAGCCGGGCGGTATGGGCCGTACCGGGAATGGGGACGGTATCGTATACCCAGCCGTCGGTGGAAACGCCCCCGCCGTTGCGGCCGTCGACCAGGATGACCTCCTCCTCCGGAATACCGTCGAGGTAAAGCAGGTAGCCGAAATCATCGCCGCCATCGTAGCCCTCTACCCGGTAGGCGAAGACGAAACGGGCGCTGGTCAGGGAGCAGATCGTATCGGCGTCGAAGGTGATTTCCAGGCGGGGGGCGGCGGCCGTGGGGTTGTCCGCGTCCCTTACCGCCCAGAAGTGGGTACCCTCCGCGGCCTCGGCGATGGCCCCGCTGCCGGTGACGACATTCCAGGTGGGAAGGCCGCCGCTGCCGTAGGGGGGCGTGGGAGAAGTGTAGGACAAGGGGCGGGGCGCGGCGGCTTCGAAATTCTGGCGGATGATGGTATCCTGGGCGCGGCCGCGGGTGCCGGTCAACAGGGCAAGGGCCAACAGGAGATAAGCATAGTAGGGTGGGTGCATGGCTTTTACCCGCATAGGTAGGCGGGAGCAGTCTACTTATAGTGGACTGGTGTTAAGTCTTATCTTCGCGGCCGATATGATATTTCAGATCCGGGAAGACGAACGCAAGATTTTTGAAGTGATCGGGCAGGCCGCCGCGGCCCTGGGCTTCCCCACTTACGTGGTGGGCGGCTACGTGCGCGACCGCCTGCTGGGCCGCCCCAGCAAGGACCTCGACATCGTCTGCGTGGGCAGCGGTATTGAACTGGCTCGTCGGGTAGCCGACAATCTTCACCCCCGCAGCCGCGTAACCGTATATAAGCGCTTCGGTACCGCCGCCCTGAAGCACCACGACATGGAGATCGAGTTCGTAGGCGCGCGCAAGGAGAGCTACCGCTCCGACAGCCGCAAGCCCACCGTCGAATCCGGTACCCTGACCGACGACCAGAACCGCCGCGACTTCACCATCAACGCCCTGGCGATCAGCCTGAACGACCACGACTACGGCAGCATCATTGATCCCTTCAACGGGCTGGAAGACCTGGAAGCGAAGCGGATCGTCACCCCCCTGGAGCCGGGCAAGACCTTCAGCGACGACCCCCTGCGGATGCTGCGGGCCATCCGCTTCTCCAACCAGCTGGGCTTCCGGATCGACCCGGTCACCTTCCGCGCCATCAAGGAAAACCGCGAGCGGATCAAGATCATCAGCTGGGAGCGCATCGCCACCGAACTGAACAAGATTCTCCTGACCGCCAAACCGAGCATCGGCCTGCGGCTGCTCGACGAAAGCGGGCTGCTCCCCTACATCCTGCCCGAACTCGCCGCCCTGCGCGGAGTCGAAAGCCGCAACGGCCGCAAGCACAAGGACAACTTCATCCACACCACCAAGGTGGTCGACAACCTGGCCGAACGCAGCGACGACCTCTGGCTGCGGTGGGCAGCCCTGCTGCACGACATCGGCAAGGCCCGCACCAAGCGCTGGGAACCCGAGGCGGGCTGGACCTTCCACGCCCACGACGCGGTCGGCGAGCGCATGGTGCCCAAAATCTTCCGACGCCTGCGGCTGCCGAACGACCGGCTGAAGTACGTACAGAAACTGGTGGCCCTCCACCAGCGGCCCATCTCCCTGACCCAGGAAGAGATCAGTGATTCGGCCGTGCGCCGCATCCTCTTCGACGCCGCCGAGGACATCGAGGACCTGATGACCCTCTGCGAAAGCGACATCACCAGCAAGAATGCCAAAAAGGTGCAGCGCTACCTCGAAAACTACGAGCAGCTGCGCGAGCGCATGCGGGAGATCGAGGAAAAGGACCACCTGCGCAACTGGCAGCCCCCCATCTCGGGCGAGCTCATCATGGAAACCTTCGGCATCCCCCCCAGCCGGGAAGTAGGGGCCATCAAGGACAGCGTCCGCGAAGCAATCCTGGACGGCGACATTCCCAACGAATACGAAGCCGCCTACGCCAAAATGCTCGAGGTAGCCGCCGGAATGTCGCTGCAGCCCGTCAGGGAGTAGTACGCCCCAACGAAATTTTAACAATAATTCTTTGCCGCACCCCACGATCGTGGGGTGGTCTACCCCCTCCCCCCCCGCCTATCTTTGTCATATCGAGGAGATGGTGCAACATCGCCCTCGAGTTTTTCCAAAAAGCGTGTTCACTTATTTGGCGCCTGGGATTGTTGGTTTTCCCACCGCCGCGTTTTGAAGGTTTGTACTATATCCCTTGCGCATTTGGCGCACTAAATTCCAGTTATTCCGGTAGTCTGAAAGCTACAATCGGGGCCCGTGCGATACTCGCGCGGGCCTTTCTTTTTGGTGCCACCTCCTCTCTAAGAGGAAGAAGGCAGCCACCAGCAGGTACTCCACCCCCACCAGCCAGAGGTTTTCCCGGTAGGGGACGGTGGTGTAACTGGTGTAAGTTAGCATAATCAGGTAAGACCACAACAACGGAAATCGCCAGGGCGTAAAACAGCTCAGTACGATCGGGGCGGCCAGGTACCAGGGGTGGACGGTGGTGGCGCAGAGCAGGTAGATCATGAAGGCTCCCAGCCACGACCCCGGCAGGGAGCGCCAGTCCGTACGCCGGTCGGCTAGGGCAACCAGCAGGATAGTGAGGGCCGCTACCCGGGCCAGCAGGGGTCCGAAGCGGGCGATCTGGTTGTACCCCACCTCGTAGAATCCGTAGCTGCGCAGCAGGTAGTACAGGCTGGCGTTGAATTCAAACTTGCGGAAGTAAAGGTCCAGGCTGTTGCCAAACCCGCTTAGGAACCCGCTGCCGAGCAGTAAAGGCAGGAAAAGGGCCAGCGTAACCGCCCCCACCGTCAGGAAAAACACCCAGAACGACCGCCCCCAAAGGCGCCGCAGCAGAAAGGGGAGCAGCATGAGGGGCAGGAGTTTGCTGGCGATTGACAGGGCCATGGCACCCGCGGCCGCGCCGTACCGGCTCCGCGTAAGGGCGTACAGCGAAAGCAGCAGGAAACCCAGCATGAGGCCCTCGAAGTGGAGGTTGCCCACGATCTCGACCAGGATCAGGGGGTTGAGCCAGTACAACAAGAGGCGTGAACGGGGCAGCCCGAAACTTCCCAGTAGCCGCAGCAACAGCCACAGGGTGCCCAGCTCGGCCAGCAGCAGAAACACCTTCATGACCACCGCCGCCCCGTACCAGCTGCCGGGACTTACCCAGGCAGCCACGGTAAACACCGCCTGGGCTACCGGCGGATAGATTGAGTGGTATTCCGGAGAATTGAGCCGCTGCAGCAGGGCCCCGTCCGCTCCCGGCACTTCTCCCTCCCCGTAGTGGACCGGGGGGTGAGCGAAAGGGTTTTCCCCGGCCAGGATCAGGTGGCCATCCCAGATGAAGCGATAGACGTCGTCGCTCAGCCGGGGAAAGGCGAAGAGCAGAGCGACCCGCAGCAGTATGCCCAGGGCAACCCAGCGTCGTATTCCGTGGCCATCTCCGTAGCGAATGATGAGCAGGTAACCGGCGAAGGCCACCGTGAAAGCGGTGAAGAGCGACCAGAAGTCGGTGCGGTCCACCCCAAACCCCAGGTAGGCAACGCCCAGCGTCAGCAGCAGCGCACCGCCCAGCCGGGCTGCCCGCCGCACTACGACTTCACCTTTGCGGCCACGGCGCGGGCTACGTTCTGCCCGTCCATCGCCGCGCTGAGGATACCGCCGGCGAAGCCCGCCCCCTCTCCGCAAGGAAAGAGGGAAGCCGCCTGGGGATGCTGGTAGGTCTGCCGGTCGCGGGGGATGCGTACGGGGGAGGAAGTCCGGCTCTCGGTCCCGATCACGTTGGCCTCTTCGGTGTAGTAGCCCCGCATTTTCCGGCCGAAGGCCTGCACGCCCTCCTGCAACCGCTGGTAGATGCAGGCGGGGAGGAGGTGGTGGAGGGGGGCGGAGTGCAGCCCGGGGATGTAGCTGGTGTCGGACAGGTCGCGGGAGAGGCGCCCCTTCACGAAGTCGGTCAGCCGCTGGGCCGGGGCCCGCTGGCTGCCGTCGCCGCTATCGAACATGGCCCGTTCGACCGACTGCTGCAGGGCCAGGCCGGCGAACACGCCGTGGTCGGCAAAGGGCGCCAGGTCTTCCAGTTCCACGGCCACCACCGTGCCGGAGTTGGCGAAGGGGCTGTCGCGGCGGGAGAGGCTCATGCCGTTGACCACGATCTCGCCGGGGGCGGTGGCCGCGGGCACCACCAGTCCGCCCGGGCACATACAGAAGCTGAATACCCCCCGGTCGCGCACCTGGGTCACCAGTTTATAGCTGCTGGCCGGCAGGTTTTCCTCCCGCTGCTCCTGCCCGTACTGGATCCGGTCGATCAGTGGCTGGGGGTGTTCGATGCGTACGCCGAGGGCAAAGGGCTTGGCCTCCAGTTGCAGGCCGCGGCGGTGCAGCAGGGCGTAGATGTCGCGGGCCGAATGGCCGGTGGCCAGGATGTAGGCCGCGGCGGTGAGGCGGTAGGACTGTCCGTCGGCCCCGGTGACGATCAGGGCCTGCACGTCGTCGGTGAATTCCAGGTCGTCCACGCGGTGGCCGAAGCGAATCTCACCGCCGTGGTCGAGGATGGTCTGCCGCATATTGGCTACCACTCCCGGCAGCTTGTTGGAGCCGATGTGGGGATGTGCGTCGATCAGGATGTTTTCCTGGGCGCCGTGGGCCACCAGGGCCTGCAGGGCTTTCAGGTAGTTGCCCCGCTTCAGGCTGCGGGTGTAGAGCTTGCCGTCGCTATAGGTTCCCGCCCCGCCCTCGCCGAAGCAGTAGTTGCTGTCGGGGTCCACCGTGCCGTCCTGCTGGATGGCCCGCAGGCTGCGGCGGCGCTGCCGCACGTCCAGTCCGCGCTCCAGAATGATGGGGCGCAGGCCCAGTTCGATCAGTTCCAGGGCGGCGAACATGCCAGCGGGGCCGCAGCCTACGATGGCTACGGGGGGTGCCTCGGCCACGTCGCGGAGGTTAAAATCCGGGGGGGACTCCGGGGCGATCTCCTCGCCGGAGCGCCAGACGTCCACGCGCAGGCGGTACACGGGGTTGGCCCCACGGGCGTCGATGCTGCGGCGGTTGACGGTGACGTCGGCAATGTCCGCTTCGGGGATCTTACCCTGCCGGCTCACCGCACGGCGCAGGGCGGCTGCGTTCTGCAGTTCGGCGGGGGGTAGCTTGATTTCTATGGTGGTCGGCATGGAGGGCAAAGTTACGCACTCCCGCCGGCCCCGTTCAACGGCTGACGCGGGTGTACTGCCGGTTACCGGCCGGAGAGAAGTCTTCGGGCAGGTAGACGACGATCACCACTTCCTCGAAGGCGCTGCCTTCGGTGCCCTTGACCACGCGACGGTTCTTGTCGTAGCTGACCAGTTGCATCTGGTCGCCGGTGACCTGGGGCTTGAGGACGTACCGCTTTTGGCGCATGTAGAAGTCGAGAATGTCCTGTTTGACATTCTTGATCTGCACGGTGGTCTCGATGAGGAGGTCGTCTCCGGGCCAGGATCGAAACTCGACCTGGTCCTTCGGATAGACGTCGAAGGAGATGCGGTTGACGTTGTCCACGTCGACCGTCTTATGGAAGATGTCCGCGGGGTCTTGTGCAAAAGACACCGAGGCGCAGCCCATAAGGACTAACATGAGTAGGTATTGCATAAGGCTAAACTCCAGAATAGGTACTAGGTAATCCAGGAACGGCGGCCGGAGTTGGTTTGGTGCTTCCGGGCGGCGGTTCTTCAAAAACTTAAATAACGAAGATACTGATTTATAACTTGCCCTGCTCTTCCGTTACGCGGGGGCGGCTCGATTTTACATCCGG
This sequence comes from Neolewinella marina, assembly GCF_002631205.1. Lineage (GTDB taxonomy): Bacteria > Bacteroidota > Bacteroidia > Chitinophagales > Saprospiraceae > Neolewinella > Neolewinella marina. The sequence continues at coordinate 29,966 of NZ_PDLO01000006.1, read as the reverse complement.
AAGCTTCACGCCAAGGTAAACGAGGTGGTATTCCCCGTCGTCCACGTCGAGGGTTTCCGGGTCGTAGGGAATGACGGTGAGCCCGCCGTCCGGGGCCTTGATGAAGAGGGGGATGGAGTACTTCTCCTCCGCGGCGATGAGCAGCAGGTCCAGTAGCTCCCGCTGGCTGTAGAGCTTGTGCTCGTGGATGACAGCGGACTCCCGGTGGGCTTCGCTGAGGTTGATGAAGTCGTCGGTGTGGCTGAAGATGTGCTCGTCTTCGGCCGTGGCCCCGGATTCCTTCATCTCGTCGGCGGTGATGAGGCGGTAGGCACCCCGCTCACCGAAGATGTCCTCGTAACGGTGGATGGCGTAGTCGTTCACGTCGTTGCTGCCGGTAAGGGCCAGCATATAGCCCACGTCGAGCAGGTCGTACTCGTCGCTCAGGTCGGAGTTATAGATGTTCCCGACGATGCCGCGCAGCCCCTTCTCCCGGGCCCGGCGGATGTTGCTGCTGTTGCTGTCGACGAGGAAGACCTCCCGCCCCTGCTCCTTCAGGTATTCACTGATGGTGATGGCGAAGTCATTGGCACCGAGTACCAGCACCCCGCTGGAGGTGTCCTGGATGACGTTCAGCAGTCGGGCCACCAGGCGGGCGGTGGTGGCGTTGATGAGTACGGTGCCCAGCACGATCATGAAGACCAGGGGGGTGATGTACTCCGCGCCGGGCACCCCGTCGGCGGCCAGCTTCAGGCCGAACAGGGAAGCGATACCCGCCGCCACGATGCCGCGGGGCCCTACCCAGCTGATGAAGAGCTTTTCGTTGGTGCTCAGGTTGCCGCGGGCCGTACTGATAAACACGCTCAGGGGGCGCAGCACCAGGATCACGCAGCCGAAAAGGGCCAGGGGGCGCCAGTCTTCGGTGAGCAGCCGCAACTCCGCCATGTTCATATTGGCCGCCAGCAGGATGAAGAGGATGGAGATGAGCAGTACGCTCAGCGACTCTTTGAACGAAAGGATTTCCTTGATGCGGGGCACGTCCTTGTTGGCCAGCACCAGGCCCATCACCACCACGGCGAGCAGTCCCGACTCGTGGGCCAGCTGGTCGCTGAGCACGAAAATGAACAGCACGTAGGCCAGGATGAAGACGTTGAGCAGGTAGTGGGGTACCAGCTCCCGCTTGATGATGTGGAACAGGCCGTAGCCCGCCAGGAAGCCGAGGGTGCCGCCGTAGATCACGATCTGCACGAAGGTGCGCAGCGCCTCGGTGGTAAAGCCGAAGCCGTGGTCGGTGGAACTGATGAACTCGAAGACCAGTACGGCCACCAGGGCGCCCAGGGGGTCGATGAGGATGCCCTCCCACTTCAGCACGGTGCTGACGTTGCGGTTCAGCGGTATGTTCTGCAGGATGGGCGCGATGACGGTAGGGCCCGTCACGATGATCAGGGCGGCAAAGAGGAAGCTGATGCTCCAGCCCAGGTCCATGATGTAGTGGGCCGCCAACCCCGCGCCAACGAAGGTGATGAGGCTGCCCACGGAAATGAGCCGGAGGATGGACCGCTGGGTTTCCCTTACCTCGCGGAACTGCAGCGTAAGTCCCCCTTCAAAGAGGATGACCCCGATGGCCAGGCTGACGAAGTAGAACAGCGACTCCCCCGGAAAGAGGCCACGGCCCACCGCGTCTTCCCCCGCCACTTCGAAGATGGGGCTGATGAGCTTGCTGCCGTCGGCGGTAAAGAGCGTAGAAAGGGGCCCCACCAGCAGACCGATAACGATGAGTGGCAGGATCGCGGGAATCTTTACGCGCCAGGCAAGCCACTGGGCGAAAATTCCGAGTATGATGATCCCCGCAAGTTCTTCCATAAAAAATCAACTGGCCTTTGGCCCTGAAAAGTAAGACTTATCCGCCAAGAAGGCTGCCGAGCCCCCCGGGGAGCATGTTGTCCATCATGCCGCCGGCCTGCTTGGCCTCGTAGGCGGCCGCCTGCTCCAGGGCGCGGTTGGTGGCTACTACCAGCAGGTCCTCCAGGGCTTCCAGGTCGGAGGGGTCGACCTGCTCGGGGTCGATGCTCACGTTCTGGATCGTACGGGTGCCGTCGCAGGTAACGCGCACCGCGCCGCCGCCGGCCTCGGCTTCGAAGGTCTGCTGGGCCAGCTGCTCCTGCATCTTGGCCTGCATCTCTTCCATTTGCTTCATCATATCTCCGAACATGGCTGCAGTGGTTGGTGAGCTACTAAAAGGCCGGGGCGGGAGTTTAAGTTTACCCTACCTTTGGCGGCCACCAAAAAAAGATACGCCCCATGAGCTTACTCGACGGAAAAGTAGCCCTCATCACCGGAGGATCCCGCGGCATCGGTGCCGCCCTGGTTCGTTCCCTTACCGCCGCCGGTGCGCGGGTTGCCTTCACCTACCGCAGCTCCGCCGCCCCGGCCAACGCCCTGGTTGAGGAGCTCGGCGAAAACGTCAAAGCCTACCAGAGCGACGCCGCCGACTACGCCCAGGCCGAAGCACTCATCAAGACCGTAGTGGCCGACATGGGTGGCCTCCACATCCTGATCAACAACGCCGGGGTAACCCGCGATACCCTGATGCTGCGCATGAACGAAGAGCAGTGGGATACGGTCATGGACAACAACCTCAAGTCGGTCTTCAACCTGACCAAGCACGCCATGCGCACCATGATGCGCGGCGGCGGCAGCATCATCAACATGTCGAGCATCGTCGGCATCCAGGGCAACGCCGGCCAGGCGAACTACGCGGCCAGCAAGGCCGGCATCATCGGCTTCAGCAAGTCGATCGCCAAGGAAATGGGCAGCCGCAACGTGCGCTGTAACGTGATCGCCCCCGGCTTCATCGAAACCGACATGACCGACGAGCTGCCGGAAAAGGTACGGGAGGACTACCTCTCCAACATCCCCCTGAAGCGCTTCGGCAAGCCCGAGGAGATCGCCAACGCCTGCATCTTCCTCGGCTCCGACCTGAGCAGCTACATCACCGGACAGGTGATCAGCGTGGACGGCGGCCTGAGCTAAACAATCCGGGGCGTAGCGGGCAACGTATCTTTGCCGAAAGCCCAAATTTGCCCGCCACCACCCCCGTTATCGACGTCATCATTCCCGCCTACAACGAAGAGGCGAGCATCGGGCTGGTCGTGGAGGCCATCCCCCGCGCGCTGGTGCGCGACATCATCGTGTGCGACAACAACAGCAGCGACCGTACCGCCGAGGTGGGCGCGGCCGCGGGTGCCACTATCGTCCACGAGAGCCGGGCGGGCTATGGCTCCGCCTGCCTGAGGGGGATGCGCCGCATCGCCGACCGGCCCGCCGACGAGTGGCCCGACATCGTGGTGTTCATTGACGGCGACCACAGCGACTACCCCGAGGAAATGCCCACCCTGATCGCCCCCATCCTGCAGGAGGGCTACGATCTGGTGATCGGCTCGCGGGCGCGGGGCGAGTCCGAATCCGGTAGCATGACCGTCCCCCAGGTGTTCGGCAACTGGCTGGCGACGAATCTTATTCGGGTGTTTTACGGTTATGAGTTTACGGACCTGGGTCCGTTCCGGGCCATCCGCTACCCCGCACTCCGCCAACTGGGGATGCGGGATCCCGACTTCGGCTGGACGGTGGAGATGCAGGTACGGGCCGCCAAGGCCGGTATGCGGTGTACCGAGGTGCCCGTCCGCTACCGCCGCCGCATCGGGGTTTCCAAGGTGTCGGGAACGGTACGCGGCACCCTGCTGGCCGGACACAAGATACTCTGGACCATCTTCAAACTGATCTGATCATGACCGTGCTTGCTTTTGTGGTTCTGGGTATCTACACGATCAGCCTGCTGTACATCACCACCTACTGCCTGCTGCAGTTCAACCTGCTGTACCATTACAAGCGGGACGAAGACCCCACCCTGGAACACCCGGTATCCTTCGCCCGCCTGGCGGCCACCCAACAGGCCGTCGTACGTAAGGAAGCCGCCCTGGCCTTCGCCGGGGAGGAAGGCCCTTCCCACTGCACGGGGCAACTTGCCCTGGCACCCGCGCCCGCGCCGCCCTACTACCCCTTCGTCACGGTACAACTCCCGATCTACAACGAGTACTACGTCATCGGCCGCCTCATCGACGCCGTGGCCGCCTTCGACTATCCGAAGGACCGCTACGAGATCCACATCCTGGACGACAGCACCGACGAAACCGTGGAACTGGTGGCCGAGAAGGTGAGGGAATACCGCGCCCGCGGCTACCAGATCGAGCAGATCATCCGGCCCCGCCGCCAGGGATTCAAGGCCGGTGCCCTCCGCGACGCGATGTCAGAAGCCCGGGGGGAATTTCTGGCCATTTTCGACGCCGACTTCGTTCCGGCCCCCGACTTCCTCTGCCGCACCATTCCCCACTTCGCCGACGAGAGGGTGGGCGTGGTACAGACCCGCTGGGAGCACCTGAACGAAGATTACAGCCTCATCACCCGCCTGCAGGCGCTGCAGCTCAACGTCCACTTCACCGTGGAGCAGGTGGGGCGCATGAAGGGAGGCCACCTGCTGCAGTTCAACGGCACGGCCGGCGTCTGGCGGCGGGAGGCCATCGAAGCCGGCGGCGGCTGGCAACCCGATACGCTGACCGAGGACCTCGACCTGAGCATCCGCAGTCAGCTGGCGGGCTACCGGATCCGCTACCTGGAGCGGGTGGGCAGCCCGGCGGAATTGCCCGTGGAAATGAACAGCTTCAAGAGCCAGCAGCACCGCTGGATGAAGGGCGGCGCGGAAACCGCGCGGAAGATGCTGCCGGCCGTATGGTCCAGCGGCCTCCCCTTCCGCCACAAGGTGCACGCCTCGGCCCACCTGCTGGCCAGTTCCATCTTCCTTTTTGTCTTCCTCTGTGGGGTCTTCAGCGTGCCCCTGCTCTTTTTGCTGGGGGAACTGGCCGAGCTCGGCTTCAACAAGAATTTCTTCGCCTTCTTCCTCGGGGGGCTCCTCTCGGTGATCGGGGTGTACTACGCCGCCAACGTCCAGAGCCTGGCCAACAAGGAGCCGAGCTTCGTGAAGTCCCTCCTGAAGTTCCTCTTCCTCTTCCCCCTCTTCCTGGCCTTGAGCATGGGGCTTTCCCTCCACAACTCAGTGGCGGTGCTGCAGGGCTACCGCGGCAAGAAGAGCCCCTTCGTGCGCACCCCCAAGTTCAACATCAACTCGGTGACCGACAAGCTCCGGGCCCGCAAATACCTTTCGGGCAGCTTCAACTGGATCACCCTGGGGGAAGGCGTTCTGGCGCTCTACTTCCTGCTGGCCGTTGTGGGCGGCATCTACGTCGAGAATACCACCTTTATCGTCTTCCACAGCCTGCTTGCGCTGGGTTACGGGGCTATCTTTTACTACAGCGTGAAGCATTTGGGGCTGGCCAAGTAGGAGGCTGCCTCCCCGATAGCCATCGGGGCGCAAGTACAACGCTGCCTCAGGCAGCGAAAGCACAATGCTGCCTCCGGCAGCGCAGCGAACGAGCCGACCGGACTTGTGAGACCACATGCACCACCGCCCAGAATACAAAACGCCCACCGGGATCATCCAGGTGGGCGTTTCAGCGCTGCCGGAGGCAGCTTTTTGCTTGCGCGGTCTGAGACCGCATCGTACTGGCGCTGCCGGGAGGCAGCGATGTACTGGCGCGGTCGGGAGACCGCGTTGTACTAGCTGCCGAAGTCGTCGAAGGCGATGTTCTCCTCGGGTACGCCGAGTTCGTCGAGCATATTCTGTACGGCCTGCAGCATCAGCGGCGGTCCGCAGAGGTAGTACTCGATCTCTTCGGGTTCGGGGTGATCCTTCAGGTAGTTATCGAGGACGGCCTGGTGGATGAAGCCGGTCATGCCGTTCCAGTTGTCTTCGGGCAGGGCGTCGCTCAGGGCGATGTGGTACTTGAAGTTCGGGAATTCCTCCTCGATGGCGCGGAACTCCTCGGTGTAGAAGAGCTCGGCCTTGGAGCGTCCGCCGTACCAGTAGCTCACCTTCCGGTCGGTCTTCATGGTGTGGAAGAGGTGGAATAGGTGGCTGCGCAGGGGGGCCATACCGGCACCACCGCCGATGTAGACCATCTCCTTGTTGGTGGGCTTGATGAAGAACTCACCGTAGGGACCGGAAATGGTCACCTTGTCGCCGGGCTTCTGGTTGAAGACGTAGCTGGAGCAAACCCCGGGGTTGACGTCCATGTAGGCGTTCTTCTGCCGGTCGAAGGGCGGGGGGGCAATCCGGATGTTGAGCATGATGATGTCGCCCTCGGCCGGGTGGTTGGCCATGGAGTAGGCGCGGAACTGCTCTTCGTCGTTCTTCATGACGAAGTCCCACATACCGAACTTGTCCCAGTCGGGCTTGAACTTGTCGGCCGGGGCTCCCTTGTGGAATACCGGGTGGGGGGTGATGTCGAAGTCCTTGAAGTGGACCTCACACTTGGGCACGTCCACCTGTATGTAGCCGCCCGATTCGAAGTCGAGGGTCTCGCCTTCCGGCAGCCGCACCACGAACTCCTTGATGAAGGTGGCCACGTTGTAGTTCCGGTCGACGGTACACTCCCACTTCTTGATGCCGAAGATCTCCTCGGGGATCTGGATCTCCATATCCTGGCGGACCTTCACCTGGCAGGCCAGGCGCTTGTTCTCGGCCACTTCACGGCGGGTGAGGTGGTTGAGTTCGGTGGGCAGTACGTCGCCGCCACCCTTGGTGATGTGGCATTCGCACATGGCGCAGGTGCCGCCACCGCCACAGGCGGAGGGCAGGAAGACGCTCTTGTCCGAGAGGGCGGTAAGCAGGGTGTTGCCCGGCTGCACCCGCAGGGGGTTGTCCTTGTCACCATTCACGATGATGCTGACCTCTCCCTGGGGAACGAGTCTGCGGCGCGCCACCAGCAGCATCGTGATGAGGGCCAGCACGATGATGGTGAAAACTACAACCGCTAATCCAATGGTTATCATGAGACCGTATTTTATGGGTAAGCCAGCCGCGAGGCCGACGGTTCATCAGTTTGGGGTAAAAACGCGCTATTCGGCAACCGTTCCGCTCCAGCCGGCAAAGACGGTGGGGTCGATTCCGGTGAGGCTGAGGAAGGCAATACCCATCAGTCCGGTGATCAAAAAGGCCATACCGAGGCCGCGCAGGGCGGGGGGCACGTTGCTGTAGCGGATGCGCTCACGGATGGCCGCCAGGGCGATGATGGCCAGGAACCAGCCCAGACCGCCACCGAGGCCGAAAGCGATGGACTCCGTGAGGTTGTACTCCCGGCTCACCATGAAGAGGCTGCCTCCGAGGATGGCGCAGTTAACGGTGATGAGGGGAAGGAAGATACCGAGGGCGGCGTAGAGGCCGGGGCTGAACTTCTCCACCACCATCTCCACCAGCTGTACGGTGGAGGCGATAACGGCGATGAAGAGGATGAAGCGCAGGAACTCGAGCTCGGCCGGGATCAGTACGTACTCGTTGATGACCCAGTTGATGGGCATCGTGATGCCGAGTACGAAGATGACGGCGAGGCCCAGACCGGTGGCCGTGGAGAGCGTCTTCGAAACGGCCAGGAAGGAGCACATTCCGAGGAAGTAGGCCAGCACCATGTTCTCGATGAAGGCCGACTTGATGAAGATATTGAGAAATTCGCCCATGGGGGGAGGAATTTAGAAAGTTGAGGAAGGGGGGGTAGCAGGCAAAAGCCCCCGCTTAGGAAACGTCGACCAGTTTGGAGTTGTAGCTCCGCTGGATCCAGATGAAGACCGCGATCACGAACATGGCCGCGGCGGGCAGTACCATCAGGTTGTTGTTGGCGTACCAGCCGAAGAAGCTGCCGATTCCGCTGTCGGCGGCGGTGTTGATCCAGTACTGGGTGGTGTCGCCGCTGGGGCCGATGATGTTCATCGCGATCGGCGAACCGGCAAACAGGCTGCCCTTGCCGAAGAGCTCGCGTACCACACCGACGGCCACCAGGATCAGGCCGTAGCCGAGTCCGTTACCCACGCCGTCGAGGAAGGCACGCCAGGGCTTGTTGGCCATGGCAAAGGCCTCCAGGCGGCCCATGACGATACAGTTGGTGATGATCAGGCCGATGTAGACCGACAGCTGCTTGTAAACGGGGAAGGCGAGCACCTTCAGGGCTTCGTTCACCAGGGTCACCAGGGTGGCGATGATCACCAGCTGGACGATCAGGCGGACCGCCTTCGGAATGATGTTCCGCATCAGGGAGGTCAGCAGGCTCGAGAAAGCACATACGAAGACCACCGCCACGGCCATCACCAGCGAGGGGTAGACCAGGGAGGTAACGGCCAGGGCCGAACAGACACCGAGCACCTGGATGGTGATGGGGTTGTTGTCCAGCAGGGGATCGGTAATGAGGATCTTCTCCTTCTTGCCGAAGAGGGGTTCTTTTTCTGCGACCGGCTTCTTGGGGTCTGCGACGACGCCGGTTCTCAGTTCAGTAGATTCTGCCATGGTCGGATTTACTTTAGGTTCATGCTGGTAGCACCCGCTTCCGCACGCTGCTCTTCAATAAAGGGCTGGTAGGCCTTGAGGCCGTTGTACAGCATCTTGGTTACGCCGTCGGCGGTTACGGTGGCGCCGCTGAGGCCGTCTACCTCGTGCTCCTGGTCGATGGCACCGCCCTTGCGGACGAGGATGCTCACGAACTCGTCGCCGTTGTAGATTTTCTTGCCCTTGAACTGCGACTTCCAGCCGGCGTTGTCCTTGATCTCGGCACCGAGACCGGGGGTTTCACCGGCGTGGTCGAAGCTGGCACCGGTAACGGTGTTCAGGTCGGAAGCCAGGGCGATGTTGCCCCAGATCGCATCCCACAGTCCGTTGCCGCGCACGCTGAAGACGTAGTAGCGCTCGCCGTCGATGTTGAAGATGTTGATGGGGTAGAGGCGCTGGGCCTCGGGCTTCTTGTATTCCTTGGCCAGGTCGATGGCGCTGAACTCCACGTCGGCCACCTGCTCACCGGCGGGGTTGACGACGATCTGCTCCACCTGCTCGTCGAAGATGGCCAGCACCTCGGCATCGGTCAGGGTCTCGATGGGCGACCCGGCCTCGGCCAGGGGTTCGGCCAGGGTAGCCAGGATCTCCCGCTTGTTGAAGATGTCTTCGTTGCGGGCGGCGGCCTCGGCGGTGACGGTCCGGAAGCCGGCCAGCAGCAGGGCAACCACTACCGTCATGATGACGCCGAAGGTGTAGATGTATTTCGTACTCATGATTGAGTGAGGTTTATTTTAGTAGTTGCCAACGTTTCCGACGGGGCGGTAGCCCTCGGCGTTCTGGGGGGTGAAGATTTCCACCTCCTCATTGCGCTTGGTGATGAGCTCGTCGCGCGTCTTGGCCATGGCGGCCGTACGCTTGGCCCGGCGCTTGATGTTGGCCTGGTAGACGTAGTGGTCGATGAGGGGAGCAAAGGTGTTCAGCAGCAGGATGGACAGCATCCAGCCCTCGGGGTAGGCGGGGTTGAGTACCCGGATGATGAGGCCGATGAAGGCGATCAGGAATCCGTAGATCCACTTGCCGGTGGGGGTATCCGCGCTGCTGACGGGGTCGGTAGCCATGAAGGTGATGGCGAACAGGAAGCTGCCCATGATCATCTGCCGCAGGGGGTGGATGGCCATGAACTTGAAGATACCCGGGGTGTCGGGGGTCAGCTCGGCGGGAGCGATGGCGTTCAGCATCAGGCCGGCCACCATAAAGCCGATCAGTCCGCCTACGATGACGCGGTAGTCGGCCACGCGGGCAAACATGATGAAGGCCATGCCAATCAGGATCAGGGGTACGCTCGACTCACCGATGGAGCCGGGAATAGTGCCCCAGAAGATGCTGCTCTGGTCGTAGACGGCCTCTACGCCTTCCCAGCCTTCCTTGGCGGCGATGCCCAGGGGGGTGGCGCCCGTCCAGCCGTCGGCTACGAGTTCTCCGCCCACGCCGAAGGTCGACCAGCCGAAGCCGGCAAAGATCCAGTCGAAGACGTGGTGGGCCCAGTTGTAGGCCTCGCTGGCGTACAGGCCAACGTCCACCTTCTCGATACCGCTTACCCATACTTCGTCACCGGAGATGGTGGTGGGGTAGGCGAAGAAGATGAAGACCCGCGAAAGCAGGGCGATGTTCCAGATGTTCATACCGGTTCCGCCGAAGGCTTCCTTGCCGAGGATAACGGCGAAGGCTACCGAGACGGCCAGGATCCACAGGGGGATGTCCGGCGGCATGATCAGGGGGATCAGGGCACCGGAAACCAGGAAGCCCTCCTCCACCGAGTGGCCCTTCTTGGCCGCATAGAGGAATTCAATACCCAGGCCTACCACGTGGGTGACCACGAAGATGGGGATGATCTGGATCAGTCCGTAGACGAGCTTCAGGTGGAAGCCTTCCAGCAGGCCGGCGTGTTTGCCGAGGGCCAGGAAGTGCTGGTGACCGATGTTCCAGGTTCCGAAGACGTAGAGCAGCTGCAGGGCCAGTACTACCCAGACCATCAGTCGCTTGAGGTCCATACCGTCGCGTACGTGCACGCCTCCCTTGGTAACGGTGGGCGGCTGGAACAGGAAGGTATAGAAAGCGTCGTAGGTCGTGTGCAGGAAGGGCGACTTGCTGTGATCCGGCTCGAACTTGGTTACAAAATCGTGAAGTGCTTTCATGGGAAGCTTTATGTGTGCGGACCTGGCGGGTGCTAACAGTCCGTCATTTTCTATGGTTAACCTTGCTCAATCATGGTGTCGTGACCCTGACGCAATATCTGCTGCAGGGGCTGCTTGGAGACGCAGGCGAATTCCGCCAGGGCAACGTCTTCCGGAACCAGTTCGTAAATGCCCAGTCCCTCCATGCTTTCCAGGTCGTTGACCAGGATCGACTTCATGAGCTGGGTAAGGTAGATGTCCATCGGCATGACCTGCTCGTAGTCGTTGTTGACCACGAAGGCCCGCTTCTCACCGTGGGTGTTGGTGGTGATCTCGATGCGGTCGCTCAGCACGGGGATGGTGGGGGAGATGGAAGCCCGGGGCTTCACGGGTACCAGCCAGCCGAACATTTCGGCCTCGTTGCCTTCGGGAATGGCCGTAACCTGGTTCTCGAAGAAGGTCATGAACCCGTCGGTGCTCTTCTGGATGCCCGACAGTACGTCGCCGCTGATGATGCGGGCGTTGTCTTCCACCTGCTCACCGGCGATCAGTTCGCCGATGTTGGCTCCGGCGTAGGTCTTTACGTAGCAGGGCTCGCTGAAGGAGCTTCCCGTCAGGGCCACCAGGCGAGAAGTGTCGTAGCGGCCGTTCTGGAACAGCTCACCGATCAGCAGTACCTCATCGACGCCCAGGGTCCAGACGGTGTTGTCGCCGGCACCGCAGGGGTGAATGTGGTGGATCTGTACGCCAACGTTGCCGGCGGGGTGGGCACCGCGGAAGTAGCGCTTCTCGGCACCGGATACCGCCGTAAAGGGCGACTCCGTTTCGCGGCGGCCGTCCAGGCCCAGGTACACCAGACCGTCGGTGAGGCGGCGCACCACGTCGATACCGGCCTGGAAGACGTCCATGCGGCCCCGTACGCTCAGGGTCAGGTCCGGCGCCAGGGGGGCGGAATCAAAGGTGGAGATGAAGATGTCGCGCGGCACCACGTCGGGGTCGGCCACGCGGTTGTAGGGGCGCTGGCGGATGACGGGCCATACGCCGCTTTCCAGCAGGAACTCCACGAGCTCCTCCCGCGGGGCGTCGGCCGCTGGCAGGGTGTAGCTGCGGCTCTGCTGCTCCTTGTCCGCCAGGATGACGATCTCGGAGATGGACCGCTTCAGGCCCCGGTTGACGCCGATCACCTCACCGCTCACGGGAGCGACGAACTTGATGCGGCTCAGTTTCTTGTCGTAGAAGATGGGATCACCGGCCTTGACGGTATCGCCTTCCTCCACCAGTACCTTCGGAATGGGCATCAGACCGAAAAAGTCGGGCGGGGAAACGGCAAAGCGGGTCACCTGCGGCTCGCGGATGACCGGGCTGGCCTCCCCTTCCATGGGAATGTCGTACCCCTTGGTCAGGGTGTACACGTGGGCCTTCTCGAGGTATTCGGGCTTCTTGGGCCGGAAGATCTCCCGGAAGGAGGGGAAGAGGCCCATCATGCTGCTGTCCTTGATGCCCATCTGCCTGGACTCGATAACCATGAAGTTATCGGCCACGCTGACGACAATGTAGAAGAAGATGATCAGGGCCAGGGCGGCAAGGCCGTAGAACAGCAGGTTGCTGCCAGCCACTCCGTCCTGCGACTGGAACGAAATCGCGGCCAGCAAGAGGAGAATCAGGCCGGCCGGTCTCTTTAAGATTTTCATACGCGAAAGCGTGCGGTTGTACAAATGACCCGGTCACCGGGGGCGACCGATGGGAGAAAAAGCCGGCAAATCCTGCCTGCCTTTATGAATGGCCGCAAAGTTACGCATTCGCTAACATCTAGGCCACCTATGCATTTTAGATGTTAACTGGGCGACGCTATTTAGACTTATTCCACACAACAAGCCGCCGCCGGAGGCTTCTATATAAAGGATTCGGGGCCACCGTATAGTACAACCTCCTGGTCCTCCGTAACTTTGCGGATTCGTAAGGCGTTTGCAGAACGTCCTAAAGTAATTGATATGTTTCCTACCTACGACGTAATTGTAGTCGGTGCCGGTCACGCCGGTTGTGAGGCTGCCGTAGCGGCCGCCAACCTCGGCGCGAAGGTGCTGCTGGCTACCATGAATATGCAGACCATCGCCCAGATGAGCTGCAACCCCGCCATGGGCGGCGTAGGCAAGGGACAGATCGTACGCGAGATCGACGCCCTCGGCGGCTATTCCGGCATCGTCACCGACGAGACCATGGTGCAGTTCCGCCTGCTCAACCGCAGCAAGGGCCCCGCCATGTGGAGCCCCCGCGCCCAGAGCGACCGGATGGCCTTCGCCCTCAACTGGCGGGAAAAGCTGGAGGCCCACCCCAACATCGACTTCTGGCAGGAGATGGTCACCGGCATCCTGGTCAAGGATGGCCGGGCCCGCGGGGTGTATACCGGACTGGGCATGGAAATCCCCGCCCGCTCCGTGGTGCTCACCAACGGCACCTTCCTGAACGGCACCATCCACATCGGCGAAAAACAGTTCGGCGGTGGTCGCGCCGGCGAACGTTCGGCCAAGGGGCTCACCGAGCAGCTGCAGGAACTGGGCTTCGAGGCCGGCCGCATGAAGACCGGCACCCCCGCCCGCCTGGATGGCCGCACCCTCGACTACAGCGTCATGACCGTCCAGGACGGCGACGAGAACCCGGGCCGTTTCAGCTACACCGACACCCCGCCGCTGACCAACCAGCTGCCCTGCCACGTCACCTACACCAGCCCGGAGGTGCACGAGACCCTCCGCGAAGGATTCGACCGCAGCCCCATGTTCAACGGGCGCATCCGCGGCCTCGGCCCCCGATACTGCCCCAGCATCGAGGACAAGATCGACCGCTTCGCCGGCCGCGACCAGCACCAGCTGTTCGTCGAGCCCGAAGGGCGCAACACCTGCGAGATCTACGTCAACGGCTTCAGCTCCAGCCTGCCCGAGGACGTACAGTATAAGGCCCTGCGCAAGGTGCGCGGCTTCGAGAACATGAAGATGTTCCGCCCCGGCTACGCCATCGAGTACGACTTCTTCCCCCCCACCCAGCTCGGCCCCACCCTGGAGACGCGGCTGGTACCCGGCCTTTTCTTCGCCGGACAGATCAATGGTACCACGGGTTACGAGGAGGCCGGCTGCCAGGGCCTGATCGCCGGCATGAACGCCGCCCTCGCCGTCCAGGAGCGCGACCCCTTCATCCTGCGGCGCAGCGATGCCTACATCGGCGTCCTTATCGACGACCTCATCAACAAGGGCACCGAGGAGCCCTACCGCATGTTCACCAGTCGCGCCGAGTACCGCATCCTGCTGCGGCAGGACGACGCCGACCTCCGTCTCACTCCCCTGGCCGCCGCCCTCGGCGTCCGCAATATGGAGGGGCGGCAGGCGCGGGTGCAGGAGAAGGTCGCCGGCGTAGCCGCCATCTCCGCCGAACTACGGCAGCACAGCATCACCCCAGACCAGATCAACGGTTACCTCGAGGAAGCGGGCACCGCCCCCCTCAAGCAGGGCGTGAAGCTCGATTCCATCCTGGCCCGCCCCGGCGTGAGCCTGGAGGGACTGGCCGGCGCCGTGCCCGCCCTGCGGGAGTTTCTCTCCGCCTACGACGCCGAAACCGTCAACCTCGCCGAAGTCACCCTCAAGTACGAAGGCTACATCGAGCGCGAGCGGCAGGCCGTAGAGAAGATGAGCCGCCTGGAAGGCATCAAACTCGGCAAGTCCTTCGACTACGAGCAGCTTACCAGCCTGTCCAAGGAGGCCCGCCAGAAACTGAACCAGCTCAAGCCGGTCACCATCGGCCAGGCCAGCCGCATCAGCGGCGTCAGCCCGGCGGACGTCAGCGTGCTGCTGGTCCACCTCGGCCGGTAATAGCAGGAGGCAGTGCCCGCTACCGCAGGTTCACCGGCTGATCCACCCGCCGGTACTCCCCGCCGAAACGGTACTCGACCACCACGTTCCAGATCCATTTGCGCTCCGGGGAGATTTCCGTTTGGATGCTCCGGTTCACGAGTCCGCTCAGGGAGAAGGGCAGGCCGGGCTGGTTGATCCGCCACGCGCCCGCCACGTAGGTGCCGTCAAGGGCATCGGTGCGCAGGTAATAGAATTGGGGAAAAAGGTGAAGCTGCCAGTCCCGCACCAGGGCGATGCCCGTCCAGGCCGCATTCAGTTGTACGAAGTTGCTGGTCTTGATCCCCGCGTCGAAGCCCCGGCCGTGGAGGTAGTACATGCCCAGGCTGAAGCGGTCGCTGATGCGCAGGCTGGGCACCACCTCGGAGGCTACGTAGCGGCGGGTCTCGATCACCTCCCGCCACTCGCCCCCGACCTCGGCCATGACGGTGCGGAAGTTGATGGCCGGGTGGGCCCCCAGCCGCAGGGAGAAGCGCTCACCCTGTACGGCCTGGTAGCGCCCCCAGAAGAGCATGGACCAGGGCTTGCCCTCCAGGGCGAAGCGCAGATCGGGCTCGAAGGTGAACCGGCGGCTACCCATCTTGAGGTTGACGATGAGGGCCGGCTTGTCCAGGGAAAAGGAGGGAATGATGGAAATCCCATTGTGGGTAGCGCTGATCATCCCGGAGAGCTGCCGGTGTACGGCCGTACTGTCGGCGCGCTGGGCGGACAATCCACCCGAAAGGATGAGCAAGCAACAGATTGCCTGCAAAAGGGAATAGCGCATGGGGGCGGCGTAAGGGTAGATAATCGCCCCAAAAGTAATTCGGTTACACCACCAAAATCCTACCCCGGTTACGGAATTGCCTACCCGGATTACGGCCCGCGGCCGAACGACCTTCCCCGGCACCCGCGCTCCGGGCGCCCCCAGACCTAAATCGGCAACGCCACGCTGCTGGTGATCTCCTTGAGCACGAAAGAGGAGGTGAGCACCCCGATGTTCTCGATTTTGGACAGCTTGAACTTGATGAACTCGTGGTAGTCCTCGAGGCTCTTGCTGTGGATCTTCAGGATGAAGTCCACCTCCCCGCCCATGTGGTAGCACTCCTGCACCTCCTCGAGGGCCTGGATCTGCTCCTCGAATTTCTCGATGAATTTCTCGTCGTGGTAGCGCATGCTGACCTGGCAGAAGGAGGTGACGGGCAGGTTGAAGCGGGCCTTGTCGAGGATGGCCACGTATTTGCGGATGAAGCCGCGTTCCTCCAGCCGCTTGATGCGCTCGTAGATCGGACTGGCCGTAAGCTGGAGTCCGGCGGCGATTTCCTTGGCCGTCTTTTTGGCGTCGGACTGGAGGATCCTCAGGATTGCAATGTCGGTGGCGTCCAGGTCAGCGGCGGTGTACCGGGAGGGGGTGGAAGAGACTTCTGCCATTGATTTTCTTGTTCGGGGTTGATTTCACACGGTGTGGCACTAAGAAACGCGGTTTTATCCAATTTTACAGGGATTTTCCCTCCTCAATGCATCCCTGAAAAATCAAAATACGGCAGATGGCTATCTTGGGCGAAAATTTCCGTTTCGGAAATCAACGCTTTGCTATGTCTCCAACCGTTCTGATTACCGGTGCCAACGGCCAGTTGGGAACCGTCCTTACCCGCGCCCTCCGGGAGCGCTACGGCAACGAAAAAGTGATTTCCACCGATGTCCGCCCCGCTCCGGCCGGCGAACCGGGCCGCTTCGAGTTGCTGGACGCCATGGACGAGGAAAACCTGCGGCAGCTCGTGCGCCGGGAGGGCGTTACCCAGATCTACCACCTGGGCGCCATCCTCTCCGCCCGCGGTGAGCTCGACCCCATGCGCACCTGGAAGGTCAACATGGATGCCCTGCTCAACGTGCTGGAAGTGGCCCGCACGGAGGGAGTGGACAAGGTGTTCTACCCCAGTACCATTGCCGTGTTCGGCCACAACGCCGACCTATCCTGCACCCCCAACCACAGCGTACTCAACCCCACCACCGTCTACGGCATCAGCAAGGCGGCGGGAGAAAACTGGGCGCAGTACTACTTCGAGCGCTACGGCCTCGACGTGCGCTCCCTCCGTTATCCCGGAATCATCGGCTACCAGTCGGCTCCCGGTGGCGGCACGACGGACTACGCCGTGGAGGTCTTCCATTCCGCCGTGGCGGGGGAGCCGTATACCTGCTTCCTCGCGGCGGAGACCACCCTGCCCATGATCTACATGGACGACGCCATCCGGGCCACCATCGAGCTGATGGAGGCCCCGAAAGAAGCGGTGAAGATCCGCACGAGCTACAACCTGGCCGGCTGCAGCTTTGCCCCGGCCGAGGTGGCGGCGGCGATCCGCAGGATCCGCCCGGACTTCACCATGGAGTACGCGCCTGATTTCCGGCAGGACATCGCCGCCGGCTGGCCCGACCGCATCGACGACGCCCCGGCCCGGGCCGACTGGGGGTGGAAGCCCGCTTACGACCTGGACCGGATCTGCACCACCATGCTGGAGCACCTCCAGCAACGGGCCGCCTCGGACGCCGGCGTAGCCCAGTGATCCGTTGCGAAGTTTTTCGTATCCTCAGTCGCCAATAATCAAATAAGACACCCCCCATGTACAATCTAAAAGACGCCCTGCGCGAACAGCTCTCCGACATCAAGGCCGCCGGCCTGTATAAGGAAGAGCGGGTCATTACGACGCCCCAGGGAGCCGAGATCGACACCCGGGAGAACCCGGATGTCCTGAATTTCTGCGCCAACAACTACCTCGGCCTTTCCTCCCACCCCGAACTGCTGAAGGCCTCCCACGCCACCCTGGACAGCCACGGATTCGGACTGTCTTCCGTGCGCTTCATCTGCGGCACCCAGGACATCCACAAGGAGCTGGAACGCAAGACGGCCGACTTCCTGGGCATGGAGGACTGCATCCTCTACGCGGCGGCCTTCGACGCCAACGGTGGCCTCTTCGAGCCCCTGCTGACCGCCGAGGACGCCGTCATCTCCGACGCGCTGAACCACGCTTCCATCATCGACGGCATCCGCCTGTGCAAGGCCAAGCGGTTCCGCTACGCCCACAACGACATGGCCGACCTGGAGGAGCAGCTCAAGGCCGCCGAAGGCAGTCGCCGCAAGCTCATCGTTACCGACGGCTCCTTCTCCATGGACGGCACCATCGCCCAGCTGGACAAGATCTGTGACCTGGCGGACAAGTACGAGGCCCTGGTGATGATCGACGAATGCCACTCCACCGGCTTCATCGGCAAAACGGGCCGCGGCGTACACGAATACCGCGGCGTGATGGACCGGGTGGACATCATCACGGGCACCTACGGAAAAGCCCTCGGTGGTGCCTCCGGCGGATTCACCGCCGCCCGGCAGGAGATCGTGGACCTGCTGCGGCAGCACTCCCGCCCCTACCTCTTCTCCAACACCCTGGCCCCGGCCATCGTAGGCGCCTCCATCCGCGCGCTCGACATGCTCAGCGCCTCCACCGAGCTGAGGGACAAGCTGACGGAGAACACGAAGTACTTCCGCCAGGCCATGACCGAAGCCGGCTTCGACATCATCCCCGGCGACCACCCGATCGTGCCGGTCATGCTGTACGAAGCCCCCCTGGCCCAGCAGTACGCCGCCCGCCTGCTGGAGAAGGGCATCTACGTCATCGGTTTCTTCTACCCCGTAGTACCCCAGGGCAAGGCTCGGATCCGCGTTCAACTCTCCGCCGCCCACGAGCGGGAGCACCTCGACCAGGCCATCCAGGCCTTCGTAGAGGTCGGCAAGGAACTGGGCGTTATCGGCGGATAATTCACCGGACCGGAAAGGCGCGCGGCGGGGTATGTCGCCGCGCGCCTATCCAGCCGGGGGCGGCATTGTACTTTTGCGTTATGGTAGCAGTCATCAACTACAACGCCGGCAATATCCGCTCCGTCCTCTACGCCCTCGAGCGCATCGGCGTAGCCCACGAACTGACCAGTGACCACGACCGCATCCGCGCGGCCGACAAGGTGATCTTCCCCGGCGTAGGCCATGCGGCCTCGACGATGGCCCACCTGAACGAAAGCGGCCTGGCCGACGTGATCCGCTCCCTCACCCAACCCGTCTTCGGCGTCTGCGTGGGCATGCAGTTGCTCTGCAGCCACAGCGAGGAGGGCGACGTGGACTGCCTCGGCATCTTCCCGGAACAGGTACGGCAGTTCCGCCCCGGCCCCGGCGAAAAGGTGCCCCATATGGGCTGGAACGAAATCCGCCTGAACGACCGCGCCGGCTGGCTTTCCCCCGAGATTGATGGGCAGCACTGCTACTACGTCCACAGCTACTACGTGGAACCCGGCCCGGATACGGTGGCCACCACGAACTACTGCGGGGTCGACTTCGCCGCCATGATGCGGCGCGACAACTTCTACGCCGCCCAGTTCCACCCCGAAAAATCCGCGGCGGCGGGCGAGCGGATCATCCGGGACTTCCTGGCCGTCTAGCGCTGGCCTAAACTAGAAATCGGCTCCTCCTCCATCGTTGTCCCCCTCCCCCAGGAAGGTGGTGGTGATGCTGAGGCGTACGCCGAAATCGTCGTAGCGCCCGTCGCGGAAGGCGGCCACGAACTCCAGCCGGAGGACCCGCAGGAGGTTATCCAGGGAGTAGCCTACTTCGGTGTAGTGATCCGAGGTGGGGGTATGGAGGTAATTCACGAAGAGGTCTTCCTTGAGACCCATGAGGTGGAGCTCCCAGATGCGGGTCAGGAGCAACTTGCGGAACTGGTAGTGGACGTAGGCCTCGGCATACTCTCCGGCGGTGCTGTTGCGGTAGTAGGGCAGCAGCCGGTAGCTGCCGATGGGATCCAGGCGGGTGAGCAGGATCTCTGAGGTGGCAAAGTGGCGGAAGTCGGGAAAATCCACGTAGGTGCGGTCCAGGAAGGTACCGGCGCGCAGCAGCAGGTGCACGGCACCCCGCGGCCCCGCCGCAAACCGGTGGCGGTAGCTGCCCTCCAGCCGGGTGTAGTCCGACCGGCTGTTGCCCACCGAGGGAAGCCCGCTTTCCACCAGCAGCCCCAGGGTGGGCGCGGAGTGGGCCACCAGGCTACGCTTGCCGTTTCGGACCGTGTATTTGAGTCCCGGGCGCCATGCCCCTTCCACGGTGACGATCGCCGCGTCGGCCACGTCGGTGACCTCCCCCCTTTCCTCGTTGAAGGGGTTATTGCTGGCGTAGGCGAAGTCGTCCTGCCTCCACCAGCGGTGGTTCGTCTGGTTGGAAACGGCGCGGCGGTCTTCGTAGCGGAAGCCGGCGCTCAGGCGGAAGGCGTCGCTGAACCGCTTGCGGTAGTCAAATTGCCCGTAGGCCCGCTCGTAGAGGCGGACGTAGTTGTCGCCGTAGAGCAGGGCGGTGAAGGTATTGATGATGGGATCGATGGCCGGGGAGGCATCAAACTGGCTCAGGTAGCGGCCGCCGCTGATCCGGTACCGCCCTTTGCTCTGCTGGTTGCTCCAGTTCTGGTAGCCGGCTTCCCAGCTGAGGCGCTGCCAGGCGAAGCCGTAGCGGGACCGCAGGCTGAGTTCCCCGAACTTGACGTGGTGAGCCGCGGAATCCTCACCCACCTTCCGGCGCAGGTTTTTCGTCAGCTGCCCCCCCACGGCGTAGCCCTCTACGGGATTGAAGACGATGTCCGGCGCAACGTCGAACCGTAGAAATGGGGGCAAGGGTTTTCGCTGTTTGTTCTGCTTGCTGGCCGGCTTTTCTCCGCGGGCCACGGCGAGGCTGTCGAGTTTTGCGGCCCGGGCCACGCTGTCCTGGTAGCGGTAGCCGGCGATCTCCTCCGCCGTGAGGGGTATGGGGCGGACGGCTTCCCAGGCCGCGGAGTCGCGGATGGTCTGCACGCTGTCGTCGATGAAGGTGTAGTTGGCCACCACCTCGGGGGCTTCCTGTTTTTCCTGCTCCTCTTCTTCGTAGTCCCGCATCAGGCGGCGCAGTTCCTTGCGGGTGATCTCTCCCCCTTCCGCCAGGGTGGATTCGTAGCCGCTGAGTCGGTTTTCGCGGCGGGTCACGGCGGCGGCCTCCGGCTGGGTCTTCTCGTCGATCACTTCCACGTAGCCGCCGAGGTCGGGGTTGAGGACGAGGTCGTAGTTGCTGGTGGAGGCGATGTAGCTCACGCTGAGCTTGATGCCGAGCAGTCCGCCCTGGGCCGAGATCGCCGTGGTCGTCGGCAACCAGATATGGTCGTCGACCTCATTGTAGTTGATCTTGATGTCGATAGCGAAGCCGGTATGGTAGGTGCGCAGGTCGAGGCTGTGCAGCGACCAGTCGTCCTGCACGATATAGATGTCGCCCTCGAACACCCCTTCACCGCGGCTGCGGGGGATCACCCGGATCTTGTTGATCAGTTCGCCCTGGTCGGCGAAGATGCCGTCGTGCTCGAATTTGTAGTAGGCGAAGGCCTTGGGGGAGAGGGGACTGACGACCCCGGCCACCTCGGGCTCGTAGAAACTGGAAAAGACGTAGCCGCTCACCTCAAAGTCCTCCTCCCCGACGACGTAGCGCGACAGTACCTCTTCAGTAAAGGTGTTCGGCCGCTCGTAGGTGACGCGACTGGTGGTTTCACTGGTGAAGCTGCGGCCCACGAATTCGTCGATCTCGGCGCGGTCCTCTTTCGGGGCGAGCTTGCGGATTACTCCGGGGATCTTGTCCACCTTCCCGATGCCCTTCAGGTATACGTCGGCGGTGTAGCGGTCCACCTGGTTGCGGTGGTAGTCGGCCTTGGCAATGGCCCGCCGGATGACGCTGTAGCTCAGGTCTTCGCCGCCGCTCAATACCTGCACCTCCTCCAGTTCGAGGGCTTCGGTGCGCAGCTGGATGTCCAGGCTGCCGCGACTGCTTTCCACCTGCTCCACCCGGGTCTGGTAGCCGAGGTACTGGAAGACGATGGTGTTGTTGCCGGGCCGGAGCTTCAGTTCGTAGCGCCCTTCGGAGTTGGTGGTGGCCCCGGTGCCGGTCTGCTGCAGGTAGATGGAGGCGTAGGGCAGGGGTTCGCCGGTGGCCTCGTCGGTCACCCGCCCCGTGAGCACCTGGGCCTGGACCGCGGTCCCCAGCAAAATCAACAGTAGGGTAAGGTAGCGGGTCATGCAGGGGGGATTGGCTTGGGCGACTAAATTAGGAAGGAGCGGATCGCAATCCGCGGCTGGCTGTGACAAACTAGAAGTACGTCCTCCCCCGGTCGACCAAAACCGGAAGCCCGCCGCCTGAATCAGACGACGGGCTTCCGGGTGGCGGGGCAGGCGCGTACTAGCGGGTCTGCCGGTTGTACTTCTCCTTGAACTTCAGGTAGAGCTCCGATTGCTTGTTGCTCAGGTCGATGGAGCGGCCGTCGATGAAGGCCTCCTCCACTTCGCTGCTGCGCATATCGAGCAGGTCGCCGCTGACGATCACGAAGGTGGCGGATTTGCCCGCGGCAATGCTGCCGTAGTCGTCGGCGATGCCCACGATGCGGGCCGGGGCCAGGGTGATGGCCTCGATCGCCTTTTCGTAGTCGAGTCCGAAGCCGACGGCCTGTCCGGCCACGAAGGGCAGGTTCCGCTGCTGCCAGTAGCCCTCGTGGCTGATGGCGAAGTCGACGCCGGCCGCCGCCAGCAGGGCGGGGTTGCGGTAAGGCTGGTCGATGGCCTCATCCTGACCGGCGGGCAGGGCCTGGGTGCTGCTCAGGATCACGGGTACCTCCTCCTGCTTCAGGAAGTCGGCCACGAGGTAGGCCTGGTAGCCGCCCACAATCACGGGTTTGGCGCCCATCCGCTTGAAGAGGAGGACACCGGCCTGGATGTCGCGGGCCTCGTCGGCGTGGAGGTAGACGTTGCTCTCGCCGTTGACGGCCTCACAGAAGGCCTCGAACTTCAGCAGGCGGTCAGTGCCTTCCCCACTGCGCTGGCAGTAGCCGATGGCCTGCTGGAGGAAGGTTTCCAGTTCGCGCACCTGTTCGTCGTAGCGCTCGTTGGGGCGCAGGTCTCCGGTTTGCCAGTTGTAGCTGTTGCGGTTGGGCCAGTTGACGTGAATGCCGTCGTCGGCCCGGACGGCCGCGTCCTCGAAGTTCCAGCCGTCGAGCTGCATGATGCTGCTGCGGCCGCTCACGAGGCTTCCCTCGGGGGTGGCCTGGGCCAGCAGTACGCCGCGGCTGCGCACGGTGGGGATGACCTGGGAGTCGGTATTGAAGGCGATCAGGGCGCGGGCGTTCGGATTGAAGGTGCCTACTTCCCGCTGGTCGTTGGTGGCCCGTACGGCGCCGATCTCGGTCAGGCCCAGCTGGCTGTTCAGGGCGATCATGCCGGGGTAGACCTCCTTGCCGGTGGCGTCGACGGTGCGGTAGCCGGCGGGGGCGGGCAGGTTGGCGCCGACGCGCTCGATCTTGCCGCCGCGCACCAGCAGGGTGGCGTTTTCGATGACGGTGCCGTCACCTACGTGGACGGTAGCGCCGGTTACCGCCAGCGGTTCGCGCTGGTCGGGGGCGGGCGTCGGGTTCTGGGCGCGGACGCCGGTGCAAAGCAGCAGCCCGAGAAGCAGGGCCAGGGGGTACTTTATGGTAAGTTTCATCGGATTTTTTTTAGTGGTTTTCACTGTCGCAGTGCAGCAGGCGGCGGCTGTTGCCGCGGGGTTCCTGCGTTTTACCACCCTTGTTTTTGGCGTCCAGGCTGGCCTGGATCAATGCGTTGCGTTCCCGGAGCAGGGCTTCGCGCCGGGCTTCGTTCTCCGCCCGGTTGAAGTATTCCTTGCCGTCAATGTAGGTGCGTTCCGCCCGGGCGTAGATGCTCAGGGGGTTGTCGTTCCAGAGTACGAGGTCGGCGTCCTTGCCGGCCTTGACGCTGCCGACGCGGTCGTCGATGTGCAGCATCTTGGCGGGGTTGAGGGTAACGAACTTCCAGGCTTCCTCTTCGCTCACTCCGCCGAAGAGCACGGCCTTGGCCGCTTCCTGGTTGAGGCGGCGGGCCATCTCGGCGTCGTCGGAGTTGAAGCCGGTCAATACCCCCTGCTCGTGCATCAAGGCTCCGTTGTAGGGGATTGCTTCGTTGACTTCGAACTTGTAGGCCCACCAGTCGGAGAAGGTAGATCCCGCGGCCCCGTGGTCGGCCATCTTGTCGGCTACCTTATAGCCTTCCAGGATGTGGGTGAAGGTGTTTACCCGGAAGCCGTGGCGCTCGGCCAGTTCCATGAGCATGTTGATCTCCCCCTGCTGGTAGCTGTGGGAGGTGATGAAGCGCTCACCCTCCAGGATTTCCAGGAGGGCTTCCAGTTCCAGGTCGCGGCGTACGTCCTCCCCGGCTTCCCGGGCGCGGCCGTATTCGGCGGCGCGGCTGAAGTAGTTCTCAAAGATCTGCTCCACGCCCATGCGGGTCTGGGGGTAACGGATGCGGTTGGCGTCGCCCCAGTTGGACTGCTTCACGTTTTCACCCAAGGCAAACTTGATGAAGGGGTCGGCCCCCTGGAACATCATCTCCTCGGGGGTAGCGCCCCAGCGGAGTTTGATCAGGGCGGACTGGCCGCCGATGGGGTTGGCCGACCCGTGCAACAGCTGGCTGGTGGTCACGCCGCCGGCCAGTTGACGGTAGATGTTCTCGTCGACGGCGTCGACTACGTCCGACATCCGCACCTCGGCGGTGCTCGACTGGGTACCCTCGTTCACGTCGAGCAGGGCGATGTGGCTGTGCTCGTCGATGATGCCGCTGGTGAGGTGCATGCCCGTGGCGTCGATCACTTCGGCGCCGCGGTCCGACAGCCCTTTACCGACCCGGCTGATCTTTCCGTTCTCGATCAGTACGTCGGTCTCTTCCAGGATGCCGTCGGCCTCGTTGGTCCAGACGGTGGCGTTGCGGAAGAGCACCTTCTTCGTGGTAGGGTGCTGCGGCAAGCCGTAGGCGATGTTGGGGTAGGTGAGGCGGCTGGCGTAGGACTTTTGCTCGGCCTTTTCCGCTTCCTTTTTCTCCTTGTCGGCCCGCTGCTGCGCCGAGGCGGGGCGGGGGGTGGCGGTGAAGGTGACCAGCTCTCCCGCGGGACCGCGGCCGGTACCGGCGTAGCCTTCGCCCCGGGGGGTGGCGTTGATCCGGTAGAAGCCGCCTTCCTTGCCGGGGCGGAAGCGCAGGGTAAGTACGCCGCCGCTTTCGGCCAGGCTCACTTCGGTTGAGGTGGTATCGCCGGCGGGGGAGATCTTCATCTTCCGGCTGCCGGGGTCGCCGGATACCTCACCTACGAATCGGTTGCTGCCGATGCTGATGTCGTAGGCGTCGGCCAGGTCGAGGGTTTTGAGGTCCTTGAGTTCGTAAGCGTGGCCCTGCACCCAGTTCTGGTAGAGGGTGGCCTTCTCCTGAAAGGGATCCTTGTCCGTGACGATGAAGTTGGCCAGTTTACCCTTTTCCAGGGTACCTACCCGGTCGCCGATGCCGAGCAGTTTGGCCGGACCGGTGGTCAGGGCCGCCAGGACGCGGTCGGCTTTGGCACCCGCCGCAACGGCCTTGCGCAGGGCTTCGTGGAAATCGGCGGGTTTGTCGTGTCCGTGGGCGGTCAGGACAAAGGGGATGCCGGCGCTGTCCACGGCGGCTACGTTGCCGGGGGCCCGCTCCCAGTGGCGCAGCTGGGCCAGGCTCACCAGGTCGGCCGCGAAGGGATCGCTGACGTCGTAGGTGTCCGGGAACTTGAGGGGCAGGATGAAGGTGGCTCCCGAGGCCTTCAGCGGCTGCAGGCGCTGGTATTCGTCGCCGCTTCCGCGGATGATGTACTGTTTGCCGAATTCATCCCCCACCTGGTCGGCGCGCAGGGCATCCTGCCAGCTGTCGACCGCGAAGATCTGCGGCAGGTCCTGGAGGTTGCGCCAGGCTTCGAGGCTCAGGTTGGTTTCTTCCCGGTTTTGCTTGGCGTACCACTCGGCGTCGAGGTAGGTCTGCCGCAGCAGGGCCATGGTTCCCATGCGGGAGTTGGGGTAGTCCTGGCTCGAGCTTCCCTTGTCGAAGGAAAGGTGGTGGGCGGCGTTGCGCTTCAGGATCACCTCGTTCTCGCTGTCTTCGGCCAGGGTGACCACGGCCGCCGATCCGCGGCTGATGCCGTCGTGGTGGTGGGTGGATACCGTACCGAAGCCGGCTTCCCGCAGGGCCTTGGCTTCCTTTTCGTCAATGGTGAACAGCCGGGCGGCGTCGGTTTCCGGGCGCATGGCCTGGTTCCACGAATAGGCACCTTCGGTGTTGCTTTCCATCTGGGGGCCGTCGCGGCGGCTGCGCCGTCCGCTGCCCTCGTTTTCGGGCATGCCGTAATCGCCGTACACCTCGATGAAGCTGGGGTAGACGTGCTTGCCGGTCAGGTCGACCGCCACGGCCCCGCGGGGTACGGCACCGCCCGCGGTAACGCTTTCCACCTTGCCGTTGCGGATGGTGAGGGTGGCGTTCTCGACGGTGCGGTCCGGGCTCACGTGTACCGTAGCACCGGTGAAGGCGTAGAAGCCTTCCGGCTCGTCGTAGACACCATTATAAGGATAGGTCGTCTGGGCGGCCAGGGTAATTCCCCAGCAGAGGGCGGCCAGGAATAGCAGTGGCCTGAATCGTTGTGTCATTTTGCGGATTTGGTCGGGGGCGAAAAGTACGTAAATTTAGCAGAGCACCGGAGCAACTGCGGCCGGCTACGCCCACCACCCGACAACATTTCCCCGTCATGGCCGAAAACAAAACCACCCCCACTTCCGCATCCCCCGGCGATTTTCTCGACACCGTGGAGGACCCCCAAAAGCGGGCGGACGCCTATGCCGTGATGAATCTGATGGCCGAGGTAACCGGGGAGCCACCCTGCATGTGGGGGGACAGCATCGTCGGCTTCGGCACCTACCGCTACCGCTACGCCAGCGGCCGGGAGGGGGAGTGGATGGTCACCGGCTTCAGCCCCCGCAAGCAAAACCTCACCCTCTACGTGATGAGCGGACTGAAGCGGGAAGAGGAACTGCTGCAACAACTCGGCCCCCACAAGCACGGAAAGAGCTGCCTCTACCTGAAACGGCTGGCGGATGTCGACCGGGAGGTACTCCGCGAACTCATCGCCCGCTCGGTGGCCGCCGTGCGGCGAAACGAAATTCGGTACTGAGCGGCCCGACGCCGACACTCGTTTTGGGGTCCGCTGCGGATAAAATACGCGGACACCCATGGCAACTCAAACTATGTTTGCGCTCCTGCGTTTACCCAAACACGTTGCAAGGACGGTAACCTACCGCTTTTGTACCTTGATTAGCTTATCTTTGCGTTGCATTCGGATAGTGTTCCGAAAGTTATCTCCCGACGCAGCGCCAGGCCAAGGGGGAAATCCGGCTTTTTAGGGTAGTTCTGAATGGCCCCGCGGTAGCACTCTGCGGTAAAATAATGACGTGCTTAAACGATCGAATGAGTAAACGACTAATTAAAGTAGCGAAGGAATTGAACGTGGCCACCTCGACAATCGTCGAGTTCCTGACCGGTAAGGGCTTCGAGATCGAGAATAAACCGATCGCGCAAGTCAGTTCCGAGATGGAGTCCGCCGTGCGTCAGGAATTCGCCAAGGCAATTTCGGATAAGGAGAAGGCAAGGAAGATGGAGTTCGGCACCCGGCCCACGGCCCCACCGCCGCCCCCGCCTCCGACGGTCCGTGCTACGCCACCCCCGCCGCCGCCGCCCCCGCGGCCGGTAACTACCCCCGCTCCCCCGCCCGTGCAGCAACCAAAACCAGTGGCCAAAGCTCCCCAGCCCCCCACCCCGGCACCCGCGACCCCGCCCCAGGAGGAAAAGAAGCCGACGACGACTCCCCCCACCGAGCAGAAGCGTGAGGTACCCGGACTGAAGGTCATGGGTAAGATCGACCTGGAAGCCACCAAGCGCCGCCCGGCGAAGAAGGAGGCCCCCAAGCCGGCCAAGAAAACGCCGCCCGCCGCCCAGCAGCGGCCCGAGGCCAAGCGCGCCCCCGCCGAGCAACCGGCCCCGGCGCCGAAGCCCGCGGACAAGCCCGCCGCCCCGGCCAAGCCGACGGCCGCCGAGCAACCCGCGCCCCAGACCCGTCAGGCCGGCGAGAAGCCCGACCTGCACAAAACCGCCGAGCCCAAGCTCCGCGGCCTGAAGGTGTTGGGCAAGATCGAGATCAAGAAGCCGGAGAAACGCACCACCGACGACGGGCGCAAGAAGCGCAAGCGCAAGAAGATCACCACCGGACCGCCCCAGACCGGCGGCGCACGGGGTGGCCGCACCGACCGTGGCCGTACCGGCACCGGTGGACGCAGCGACGAGCCCCGCGAAGTCTCGGCCAAGGACATCGAAGACAAGATCAAGGCCACCATGGCCCGCCTGCAGGGCGGCGGCGGCAAGAAGAAACGTCAGCGCCAGCGCCGCGACAACCGCGACCGCATCCGCGAGAAGCAGGAGGCGATGATGGACGATCAGACCAACGACAAGCTGCAGGTCACGGAATTCGTGACCGCCCAGGAGTTGGCCAACATGATGGACGTCGGCATCGGTGAAGTCATCACCGCCTGTATGAACGCCGGCGTGATCGTCTCGATCAACCAGCGCCTCGACGCCGAAATCATCGAACTCGTAGCCGAGGAATTCAACCACGAGGTGGAATTCATCAACGTCGACGAATCCGAAGAGGAGGAGGAAGAGTACGAGGACGATCCCGAGGACATGGAGTCCCGCCCGCCGATCGTCACCGTTATGGGTCACGTAGACCACGGTAAGACCTCGCTGCTCGACCGCATCCGCGACTCGAACGTGATCGCCGGCGAAGCCGGTGGCATCACCCAGCACATCGGTGCCTACGAAGTGAAGCTGCCCAACGGCAAGGAGATCACCTTCCTGGATACGCCGGGTCACGAAGCCTTTACGGCCATGCGTGCCCGTGGTGCCAAGGTTACCGACATTGCCATCATCATCATCGCCGCCGACGACAGCGTGATGCCCCAGACCAAGGAGGCCATCAGTCACGCCGAAGCCGCCGGGGTACCGATGATCTTCGCCATCAACAAGATCGACCGCCCTGGTGCCAACCCCGACAAGATCAAGACCGAACTCGCCTCCATGGGCTACCAGGTCGAGGAATGGGGCGGCA
The DNA here is from genome assembly GCF_002631205.1 of Neolewinella marina. Lineage (GTDB taxonomy): Bacteria > Bacteroidota > Bacteroidia > Chitinophagales > Saprospiraceae > Neolewinella > Neolewinella marina. The sequence continues at coordinate 1,433 of NZ_PDLO01000006.1, read as the reverse complement.
AGTACCAGTCGCAGGAGATCTCCGCCCTCAATGGCGTGGGCATCGACGACCTGCTGGAAAAGGTGCTGCTCGAAGCCGAAATGCTCGAACTGACCGCCAACCCCGACCGCCCCGCGGTGGCCACCGTACTGGAGGCCTCGCTGGAGAAAGGCCGCGGCTACGTAACCAAGATCCTGGTCCAGCACGGTACCCTCCGCGTACAGGACATCCTGGTGGCCGGCGAGGCCAGCGGACGCGTCCGGGCCATGTTCAACGAACGCAACAAGCGGGTGAAGGAAGTAGGCCCCGGCTCGCCGGTGCTGCTCCTCGGACTCGACGGTGCACCCCAGGCGGGAGAAATCCTCAAGGTGATGCCCAGCGAGCAGGAAGCCCGTCAGCTGGCCAGCCGCCGCGCCCAGATCAGCCGCGAACAGGCCAACCGGGCCGCCAAGCGCGTCTCGCTCGACGAAATCGGCCGCCGTCTGGCCCTGGGTACCTTCAAGGAACTCAACCTCATCGTCAAAGGCGACGTGGACGGTTCCGTAGAGGCCCTTTCAGACTCCCTGATCAAGCTCTCCCAGGAGACCGTCCAGGTCAACGTGATCCACAAGGCCGTCGGCCAGATCATCGACTCGGACATCCTGCTGGCTACCGCCTCGGACGCCATCATCGTCGGCTTCCAGGTGCGCCCGAGCTCCTCGGCCCGCAAACTGGCCGAACGCGAAGGCGTGGAGATCAAGACCTACTCGATCATCTACGAAGCCATCGACGAGATCAGCAGCGCCATTGAAGGCATGCTGGAGCCGACCCGCGAAGAGAACACCGTCTGCCAGGTGTCCGTCCGCGAAGTCTTTAAGATCTCGAAGGTGGGTACCATCGCCGGCTGCTACGTCGACGAAGGCAAGATCACCCGCAACACCCTGATCCGCGTGATCCGCGACGGTATCGTCATCTTCCCCCTCAAGGAGGGACAGACCGGCGAACTGGCGAGCCTCAAGCGCTTCAAGGACGATGTCAAGGAAGTCCGCGCCGGTATGGAATGCGGTCTCAACATCAAGAACTTCAACGACATCAAGGAAGGCGACGTCATCGAAGGCTACGAGATCATCGAAGTCAAGCAGAAGATGCAGTCGAACAACTAACCGCTGGAGTTTACTCCGAATCGATATGGAAGGGTCAAGGCTTTGTGCTTTGGCCCTTTTCTTTTTGGCAAGGATTGAATGGGTGAAGGACTGAAGGGGTGAATGGGCGGCAAGGGGGTCAATGGGTCAATGGGTCAATGGGTCAATGGGTGAAGGACTGAAGGGGTGAATGGGCGGCAAGGCGGTCAATGGGTGAAGGACTGAAGGGGTGAATGGGCGGCAAATCGCCCCTCGCTTCGCTCGGGTGGGGGCGGCAAGGGCTCACGGGGTGAAGGACTGAAGGGGTGAATGGGCGGCAAGGGGGTCAATGGG
>NZ_PDLO01000005.1 GCF_002631205.1 Neolewinella marina | reverse complement strand
CCCTTCCCCCCTTGGCCCCTTAACCCCCTGACAAGGCCACGCACCCACCCGAGCGAAGCGAGGGATAAATGGCCCGCCCAATCCACTCCTTCACTAATTCACTCCTTCACCCCTTGAAGCATGATCGCAGAAATCAACCACGTAACCCTAATCGTCGATAACCTCGAAGAGGCCGCCCGCTTCTACGAGGAGGAGATGGGGCTGGAGCCCATTCCCGCCTTCGTCTTTGACTACCCCACGGCCTTTTTCCGCATTACCGACTCCACCCAGCTGCACCTGAGCGAGTGGGAGGACAGCCGGTCGTTCCGCGGCCACCTCTGCGTACGGGTCAACGACTTCAGCGAGATGTTCTGGCGCATGAAGGCCCAGGGGCGCATCGATACCGAGCCCTGGGGCAAGGTGCGGCGGCTGCCCGACGGGGCGATGCAGGCCTTCATTCGTGACCCGGCCGGTAACCTGATCGAGTTGACCTCCTTCCCCGGCGACGAGATCGATCCGAAAATATTTGAGGACGAGCTCTACGCCGAGGGACTTTACGTCTCCGGCCGCAACGATTTCCGCGGCTACAAGGCCGAGAACGCTACCCTCTACCATCCCCCCAAGGCATGAAGCACCTCGTTTATTTGCTGGAGCCCGTCGACGAGCGCGCGCTGAAGGAACTGCCCACCGAGCGCTTCGAGGTCATTCCCGCCGGTGACCACCCCGCCGACTTCACCGCCGTCCGGGCCATCGTCGTGCGCGGGAAGGAACAGGTGGACCGGGCCCTGATCGACCGCTGCCCCGGGCTGAAGGTCATCGTACGCAACGGAGTAGGGGTGAACAACATTGACGTGGACTACGCCACCCAGCGGGGCGTGCAGGTGCTCAACGTGCCCGGCCTCAACGCGGCCACCGTAGCCGAGCACACCCTGGGGCTGATGCTGCTGCTGGTGCGCGGCATGTACCGCCTCGTCAACGAAGTGAAGGCCGGAAACTGGGACTACCGTCTGGAGTACGCGGCCCCCGAACTGCGCGGCCTTACGCTGGGCATCGTGGGCAAGGGCGACATCGGCCAGCGGGTGGCGGCGGGCGCGGGTGCCCTGGGAATGTCGGTCCGCCACAGCTCACGCCAACCGGGTGACCGGGCCCAGGGCTACCGGGAACTGCCCGAACTGCTGGCGGAGTGCGACGTAGTAAGCCTCCACCTGCCACTCACCGACGGTACCCGTGGTATGATCGGCGCCGATGCCCTCAGGCAAATGAAGGCCGGCAGCTACCTCATCAATACCGCCCGCGGCGAACTGGTCGACGGCCCCGCCCTGCTGGCGGCCCTGCAAAGCGGGCACCTGGCCGGCTACGCCAGCGACCTGATGGTGAGCGGCGATGCCGCCACCGTCCGCCAGCTGGTGGCCCACCCGAACGTGCTCATCACCCCCCACGCCGCCAGCCTGACGGAGCTGACCTTCTATGAGCTTTCGGAGCGCGGGCTGCGCCACGTGGCGGAATTCCTGGACGGCAAACCGATCGGGGAGGAGTACCGGGTGAACCGGATCTGACCGGGTTGGGAAGGCCAATCGCTGCGGACCGGAACCCGCGCGCCGCCGCCCCCTGACTTGCAGATGCCGGGCCGTGTAGTATTTTAAAGCCAGTAAAATACTGCCATGACCAAACGCCTGCTTTTTCCCCTCCTTTTCCTGTTCGGCGGCCTGCTTGTCGCCCAGGACACTTCCGACAAACCGGAAGAAATTACCGGCATGCCCCTCCGCAACGTGGGCCCCGCCTTCGTCTCCGGCCGCATCGCCGACATTGCCGTCGACCCCACGGACGAACACACCTGGTACGTGGCCGTGGGCTCCGGCGGACTGTGGAAAACCGAGAATTCCGGCATTACCTGGGACCCCATCTTCGACGACTACCCCAGCTACTCTACCGGCGCCGTCACCGTGGACCCCAGCAACAGCGCCCGCATCTGGCTCGGTACCGGCGAGAACGTCGGCGGCCGCCACGTAGGCTACGGCGACGGGCTCTACCGCAGCGACGACGCCGGCAAGACCTGGAAAAACATGGGATTGAAGGACTCGGAGCACATCTCCGAGATCATCGTCCACCCCGACAACTCCGATGTCGTCTGGGTAGCCGCCCAGGGGCCCCTCTGGTCCAAAGGTGGCCAGCGCGGGTTCTATATGACCACCGACGGCGGGGAAAGCTGGCAACGCACCCTCGGCGACGACGAGTGGACCGGGGTGACCGACATCATGGTCGACCCCCGCAACCCCGACGTGATCTACGCCGCCACTTGGCAGCGCCACCGCACCGTAGCGGCCTACCTCGGCGGCGGACCCGGTTCGGGCATCCACCGCAGCCGCGACGGCGGCAAGACCTGGCAGAAGCTCACCACCGGGCTGCCCACCTCCAACATGGGCAAGATCGGCATCGCTATCAGCCCCCAGAACCCCGACGTGGTCTACGCGGCCATCACCCTCGACCGCACCAGCGGCGGCGTGTGGCGCTCCGAGAACCAGGGCGCCAACTGGGAAAAGATGAGCAACACCGTCAGCGGCGGCACCGGCCCCCACTACTACCAGGAGCTCTACGCCAGCCCCCACGCCTTCGACCGGCTGTACCTGATGAACGTCCGCGTACTGGTGACCGACGACGGTGGCAAGAACTTCCGCGAACTCCGCGAGGAGCGCAAGCACTCCGACAACCACGCCCTGGTGTTCCGGGAAGATGACCCCGACTACCTGCTTATCGGCACCGACGCCGGCCTCTACGAAAGCTTCGACCTGGCCGAGAACTGGCGCTTCATCGACAACATGCCCATCACCCAGTACTACAAGGTGGCCGTCGACGACCGCGAGCCATTCTACCACATCTTCGGCGGTACCCAGGACAACGGCAGCCACGGCGGCCCGAGCCGTACCGACAGCGATGCCGGCATCCTGAACGGCGACTGGTACAAGACGCTCTTCGCCGACGGCCACCAGTCGGCCACCGAACCCGGTAACCCCGACATCATCTACGCCGAAACCCAGCAGGGTGGCCTGCACCGCGTCGACCTCAAGACCGGCGAACCCGTACTCGTACAGCCTCAGCCCCGGGAAGGTGACCCCCACGAGCGCTTCAACTGGGACGCCCCCATCGTGGTGAGCCCCCACGACCCCAAGCGGCTGTACTTCGCCAGCTACCGCGTATGGCGCAGCGACAACCGCGGCGACGACTGGCAGCCCATCAGCGGCGACCTGACCCGCAACGAGGAGCGCCTCGCCCTGCCCATCATGGGCGGTACCCAGAGCTGGGACAACGCCTGGGATGTGAAGGCCATGTCGAACTACAATACCATCACCTCCCTGTCGGAATCCCCCGTCCGCGAGGGCCTCATCTGGGCCGGCACCGACGACGGTATCCTGCAGGTGACCCAGGACGGCGGCGACAGCTGGACGAAAATCATGGTGAAGGCCATGCCCGGCGTGCCCGAGCGCGCCTTCATCAACGACGCAAAGGCCGACCTCTACGATGCCAATACCGTCTACGTCAGCCTCGACAACCACAAGGAAGGCGACTTCAAGCCCTACCTCTTCAAGAGCACCGACCTGGGCAAGAGCTGGACGAACCTGGGCAGCAGCCTCCCCGACCGCACCCTGGTCTGGCGACTGGTACAGGACTTCAAGAAGAAGGACCTGCTGTTCATCGGCACCGAAAACGGCATCTACGCCTCCCTGAACGGGGGAGGGGAATGGAAGAAACTCGCCGGCACCCCCACCATCCCCTTCCGCGACCTGGCCATCCAGAAGCGGGAGAACGACCTGGTGGGCGCCAGCTTCGGCCGCAGCTTCTGGGTGCTGGACGACTACAGCCCCCTGCGCGAAATGACCGACGCCAACCTGGCGCAGGAAGCCTACCTCTTCCAGCCCCGCGACGCCTGGTGGTACAGCCCCCGCGACAATGACCCCGGCGTGGGCGCCAACGTATACGCCGCCGACAATCCTGACTTCGGGGCCGTATTCACCTACCACCTCAGTGAGGGCTTCACCAGCAAGGAGAAGCAACGCAAGGAGCGGGAGAAGGAGCTGGCCAAGGCCGGCAAAAACATCCCCTTCCCCGGCTACGAAGCCCTGGACGCGGAGAAAAACGAAACCGCCCCCACCATCTGGCTGACGGTCTATGACGCCGACGGGCAGGTCGTCCGCAAGATTGAGGGGGAAGCCAAGGAAGGCCTCCACCGCACGGCCTGGGACCTGCGTTACCCCAGCTTCCGCGCCGTACGCCCCGGGCAGACCGGCGAAGGTGGCGGCCGTTGGTCGAGTGGCCCCCTGGCCGCTCCCGGTGAGTACTCCGTAACCCTGTCGAAAGAGGAAAACGGTGAGGTGCGCCAGTTGGCGGGCCCCGTCAGCTTCCGCGTCAAGCCCCTCCACGAGCCCACCATCGAGGGCCCCGATCCGGCCGAATACCAGGCCTACCGCCAGGAAGTACGCGCCGTACAGGACCAGCTCGCGGCCGTGCAGGAGTTCATGGACCAGGCCAATGAGCAGGTGGCCGCCATGGAGGTTGCCCTCAAGCGGGCCGCCACCGAACCGGGTGAACTCGACGGCAAGATTTACCAACTGCAGCAGCGGCTCACCGAACTCAACCGGAAGGTGAACGGCAGCCCGAGCCGCGACGAGGTAGGGGAGCGAAACGACCCCACGATCAGCGACTTCTTCTCTACCGGATACCGCGGCCTTACCACCACCTACGGGCCTACGGGCAACCACCGGCGGAGCCTCGGCATCGCCGCCGACCGCCTGGAGACGCTGATGCCGGAGATCGTGCGCCTGCGCGACCAGACCATCCCAGACCTGCAGCGCGCACTGCGGCAGGCCGGTGCCCCCTACATCATCGGCGCCAGCCACCGTTAACAACTACGATACCTAAACTATGGCCCACGGCGGGCAGTTACTTATAGAGCCCTAACCCGATTACCCGCCGTGGGCTATATTAGGCAGGTATAACCCCCGAAAAGAGCGAAAATTCGCTATCTCAGTATGGACACAGCGCAGAAAAAGACCGCCGACCCGAAGGCAGCATCTACGACCGCTAAGAAAAACGGCGTACCTAAAGGATTGAAATACAGCAAGGAGCAGTACCTGGAATGGTACACCCTCATGTTGCGCATCCGCCGCTTCGAGGAGCGCGCCCTGATGGCCTACGGCCAGCAGGACGTCCGCGGTTTCTGCCACGTCTACATCGGCCAGGAAGCCGTCGCCGCCGGCATCGAAAGCGCCATCACCAAAGATGACGGAATTGTGACGGCCTACCGCCAGCACGGCACCGCCATCGGTCGGGGAGTAGACACCAAGGCCGCCATGGCCGAACTCTACGGCAAGGCCACCGGCGTAGTGAAGGGCAAGGGAGGCTCCATGCACTTCTTCAGCCGCGAGCACAACTACTACGGCGGCAACGGCATCGTAGGGGCCCAGATCCCCATCGGCACCGGCATCGCCCTGGCCGAGAAGTACAAAAAGACCAAGAACCTCTGCGTCGTCATGTTCGGCGACGGTGCAGCCCGTCAGGGTGCCCTCTGGGAAAGCTGGAACATGGCCATGACCTGGAAGGTCCCCGCCCTCTACATCTGCGAGAACAACGGCTACGCCATGGGCACCAGCGTGGAGCGGACCAGCAACGTAACCGACCTGAGCAAGCTGGGCGCCAGCTTCGACATGCCGAGCGAAAGCGTCGACGGCATGGACCCCGAAGCCGTCCACGAGGCCGTATCCCGCGCCGCCGAGCACATCCGCTCCGGCAAAGGGCCCTACTACCTCGAAATCAAGACCTACCGCTACAAGGGCCACTCCGTATCGGACCCCGCCCGCTACCGCGAAAAGGACGAGGTGAAAACCTACCAGGACCGCGACCCCATCAAGGTCACCGAAAAGCTGATCCTGGATAACGAAGTAGCCACCGAGGCCGAGATCAAGGCCATCAAGGACGCCGTCAAGGCAGAGATCGCCGAAGCGGCCCAGTTCGCCGCCGACAGTCCCTACCCGGACCCCGCGGACCTATACACCGACAACTACTCCCAGCCGTACCCCTTCCTCACCTAGGCGTAGCTCACCTTCACCATTCCCGTTGATGGCCGACGAAATCGCCGGCGAATGATCCGGTTGGATTCCGCTGGATTACCGTATCTTTGCGCGACTTTTCCAGCTGCGCTCGGGTGCAGCGGCTCGTATTTACACTTATTATGGCAAGAAAGAATAATATAGGACGCCGTCCAACCGGCACTCCCCGCGGCGGACGCCCCACGGGTGATGAGCAAGTGCGCGTACAGGAAGACGATACCCTCGTCGACATCGTGGAAGTACGGGACCAGGGTCTCGATTTCTTCGAACGCAACCGCAAGCCCATCATCATCGCCGTGGTGGCCCTCATCGCGATCGTTGCCGGTGCCCTCCTGTATCATACCTTCATCCAGCGACCCGCTGAGCGCAACGCCGCCGAGCAGATGCAGCAGGCCCAGTACCAGTTCGAGCAGGACAGCTTCAGCCTGGCCCTGACCAACCCCGGACAGGGGTACCCCGGTTTCCTGGACATCGCCGACCAGTACTCCAGCACCAAAGCCGGTAACCTGGCCAACTACTACGTTGCCGTCAGCTACCTGAACCTCGGGCAGTACGAAGCCGCCCTGGATTACCTCCAGGACTTCGACGCCGAAGGGGAGCTGCTGCCCGCCATGAAGATGGGCGTGATGGGTGACCTGCAGAGCGAGCTCGGCGACTTCGACGCCGCCATCAGCTCCTACCGGGAAGCCGTGGACGAGTCGGGCAAGAACTTCCTTACCGGAGGCTACTACCTCAACAAACTTGGTCTGCTGCTGCGCGAGCAGGGCCGGAACGAGGAGGCCCTCGCGGCCTTCCGCCGCCTTAAGGCGGAGTTCGGCAACAGCACCGAAGCCGCCCAGGCCGATAAATACATTGCCGCACTGGAGGGCTAGCCCCCGGTGATGGTCCCAATAAAAAAGCCCCCCGATGCCTTGGCGTCGGGGGGCTTTTTTATTGGAGCGACTAGGCCCCGAACTGCCGGTGCAGCAAGCGGAGGGTCTTGAGTTTCTTGCCCCCATCGTCAAAAATGGAGATCAGGTACAGCCCGTCGGGCAGGTGCTCGATGTCGTAGCCCTCGCTGCCGGCCTCGCCGGTGAAGGAGCGGATCTGACGGCCCAGGGTATTGGTGACCTCCACCCGGCCGATGCGGACGCCGCGGGGCGCCTCCACGAAAAATTTATCGACCGCCGGGTTCGGGTAGAGCCGGACGGTAGTGGGCGTCGGGCGGGTCTCGATGGCCGTCGGCGGCGTCTGCGCCTGCTGGGTCACCGTGGTGGTGATGGAAGCCGTAGCCAGTACGGTGCCGGGCAGGGTGAGGTCGGTAAACCGAATCTCGGTGGAGCCCGACCCGGTGACGCCGTCGGGCCGCATGACCACGTAGAAGGTGGCCGACTGCCCGGGGCCCAGGCTGATGTGGCGGCCGTTGTGCTGCTCGGCCTCGGAAACGACGTAGGGCGTGGCGCGACTTACGCGGTCCAGGGCCCGGTAGGTCCAGGCCCGGGGCCGGGGGCGGCTGACCGTCTCCCGCATCAGCTGGATGGTGCGGCCGCTGTTGTTGGTCACCACTACCGAGGTGACGTCCTCAAATCCTTCGTCGAGGTTATCCACCACGATCTGCTTGCTGATTTCCGCCGGTTCCACCCGCAGCGGACTCCCTTGCTGGGCCGCCAGGGGGCAGCAGGGCAGGAGGGGGAACAGCAGGGCAAGGAAGGTTTTCATTCCGGGCGGGGGAGTCAATCTACAAGGTAGGAACGGTGTTCGGTCCGCAAGGTTAAGCAGGAGAACAATATTAATGGGAAGGGGCCCCACCGGGGCGGGTGGGTTTGGAGTTTAACATTTAATTACTTCCCTACCTTTGCGCGCTATGAAAGTATCGCTCAACTGGCTCAAGGAATACCTCGATATCGACCTGCCCCCGGCGCGGATTGCCGAGGTTCTCACCGGCACCGGACTGGAGGTGGAAGGAATGGAAAAGGTGGAATCGGTCCCCGGCGGCCTCGAAGGCGTGGTCGTAGGCCAGGTGCTCACCTGCGGTAAGCACCCCGGCGCCGACCGCCTGTCGCTCACCAGCGTCGACGTAGGCGGGGCGGAGCCCGTGTCCATCGTCTGCGGAGCCCCCAACGTGGCCGCCGGCCAGCACGTGATGGTCGCCACCGTAGGCACCACCCTTTACCCCACCGAAGGCGAACCCCTGACCATCAAGAAGGGCAAGATCCGCGGGGAAGTAAGCGAAGGCATGATCTGTGCCGAGGACGAACTCGGTCTGGGCACCAGCCACGACGGCATCCTCGTTCTGGACAAGGCCTACCCCGCCGGCACCGCGGCCGCCGAGGTATTTGAACTGGAGACCGACTACGTCTACGAAATCGGCCTGACGCCCAACCGCTCCGACGCGACCAACCACCTTGGCGTGGCCTTCGACCTGGCCGCCGCCCTGAGCGTGGAAGAAGGCCGCAAGGTCAAGGTGGAGAAGCCCGACGTCGCGGCCTTTACGGAGGGTGAGGCACCCGCGTTCAGCGTCCGGATAGAAGACCCCACCCAGGCCCCCCGCTACGCCGGCCTGCTCATCGAAAACCTGAAGGTGGAGCCCAGTCCCGACTGGCTCCGCGCCCGCCTGAACGCCATCGGCGTCCGGCCCATCAACAACGTGGTCGACGTGACCAACTACGTGCTCCACGAACTGGGGCAACCCCTGCACGCCTTCGACGTCGACAAGCTGGGGGGCAACGGCATCGTGGTGCGGAAGCTCCCGGAGGGAACCGAATTCCAGTCGCTGGACGAGGAGGACCGCAAGCTCTCGGCCGACGACCTCATGATCTGCGACGCCAACGACCAACCCCTGTGCATTGCCGGCGTATTCGGGGGCGCCAGCAGCGGGGTGAGCGACTCGACCACCCGCATCTTTCTCGAGTCCGCCCACTTCGACCCCGGCACCACCCGCCGCAGCAGCATGCGCCACGGCCTGCGCACCGACGCGGCCCGCATCTTCGAGAAGGGCAGCGACCCCAACGTGGTGGTCTACGCCCTCAAGCGGGCCTCTCTGCTACTGGAGTCCCTGGCCGGTGGCCGCGTAGCCAGTAAACTGCTCGACCTCTACCCCACGCCCATCGAACCGCGGCGAGTCACCGTACGCTACCGACGCATCAACGAGCTAATCGGGGTGGAGCTGGGCGAGTCGACCATCCGCAACATCCTGGGCAGTATGGACATGGAGATCGTGGCCGACGACGGCACCGGATTCACCGTGGCCGTACCAACCAACAAGTTCGACGTGACCCGGGAAGTAGACGTGATCGAGGAGATCCTGCGCGTCTACGGTTTCAACAAGATTCCCGAGCCGGCCACGATCACTACGGCCATGGTGGTGGCCCCCCGGCCCGACCCTAACGCCCTGCGCGAACTGGTGGGCGACCTGCTGGCCGCCAACGGCTACCTGGAAATGATGGCGCTGAGCCTGGCCGAAGGCCGCCACTACGGCGACCGCGACGACCTGGTGCGCATCAACAATACCAGCAACGTCCACCTGGACGTCATGCGCCCCGACCTCCTCTTCGGTGCCCTGGAGGCCGTGCGCCACAACCACAACTTCAGCCAGCGCGACCTGCGCCTCTTCGAATTCGGCCGCAGCTACCGCCTCGAGGGCGACGACTACCGGGAAACGAACCACCTGACCCTGACCCTGACCGGGCGGCGGCAGCCGGAGTCGTGGCACGACGCCTCGGACGACCGCGCCGACTTCTACACCCTGAAGGCGGCCGTCCACCTGGTGCTGCAGCGGCTCGGCATCGACAACTACCGTACGGCCGACGCCCCGGAGGGGGATTACCGCTACGGCCTGCGCTACCACAAGGGGCCCCTGGTGCTGGTGGATTTCGGCGCGGTCGCGGGTGCCCGTCTCGAGCAGGCCGACGTGAAGGGCGGGGTGTTCTTCGCGGATTTCCACTGGGACAACCTGCTGCGCGTACTGCCCCGCAAGCCGCAGGCGGTGACCACCCCGGGTAAATACCCCACCGTGCGCCGCGACCTGGCCCTGGTGGTAAACCGGGAGGTGGCCTTCGCCGACATCGAGCGGCTGGCCCGCAAGGCCGGAAAGCAGCTCATCACCGACATCAACCTCTTCGACGTTTACCGCAACGAGGAGCAGATGGGGGCCGGCAAGAAGAGCTACGCCGTGAGCTTCCTGCTGGAGAGCGACGCCCGCACGCTGACCGACAAGGAGGTGGAAAAGGTGATGCGCAGCGTGGAGGCCGTACTGGGCAAGCAACTGGGGGCGGAGGTTCGCCGTTAATTCATAACTTTACCCCGGAACACAAGCGGAAGGAGACCGGGCGTTCCCACCCTTCCGGCGGTCTGCCGGCAGTGGTGTAACCCAGGCCCTTCAACTACCTATCCACCACACGATTATGAAACCGGCAAACCAAATTGACGGCCTTGAAATAAAACTCCGGCAACTCGCCGCCAAAGTAGAGCGCCAACGGGTGCAGCACGAGGCGACCGTTACCGAAAACGAAAACCTGAAACGGGAACTCGACCGCCAGCTCGGCGTCGTGAGCGCGTTGAAGGACAAGCTAGCGCAGACCCAGCAGCCCGTCGCTGCCGGGAAAGCACCAGCCGACAACGACGACCAAAGGGAGGCCATCCAGTTTTGCCTCCGCGAGATCGACCGTTGCCTCGACTGGCTTCACCGTAACTAAGTCATGGCAGCAGCAGATACAGCCCAGGATAATAAACCGATCAGCGTGGTCATTGCGGGCCGCCCCTATCCCATCCGCGTCGCGGAAGCCGAGGAAGAAGGGTTGCGCGCCCTCGTCAAGGAAATCAACGATCGCTTCAACGACTTTCAGATTAAGTACCGCGACCGGGACAAGCAGGATTGCCTGGTCATGACCCTGCTGACCTACGCCAGCGAATTGCGCAGCGCCCGCGAGCAAGCCGACCCCGGCAGCGACGCGGAACTGACCCAGCGGCTCGCGAAGCTGAACGACTTAGTTGAGGGGATGCTCTAGCGAGCTTCACTTCTACAACTTAATTTGACAATGGAAATCATCATCGGGCTCGCCATCGGGCTCCTCGTAGGCGCAGCGATCGCCTACTTCATCTTTGGCGGCAAGGCCAAGGAGCAGGACAATGCCCACCAGCTGGAAGCCGAAAAACTCCTGGCCGACGCCCGGCTGAAAGCCGAGAAGATCCAGGCCGACGCCGAACTGAAGGCCGAAAAGACCTTCGCCGAATACCGCGACAAACAGGAAGCCTTCAAGAAGCAGAAGATCGCGGAAAGCCGCGAGAAATTCGCCCGCTACAAGGAAGAGTTCAAGCAGGAAAAGGCCGAAGAGCTCATCGAACTCCGCGAGAAACGCGAAGCCCTCAAGGAGGAGCAGGCCGCCATGCGCGAGGAGCGCGCCGGCTTCAAGGCCGAACTCGACGAGGTGCTCAAGGCCAAGGAAGGACTGAAGAAGCGGGAGGAGGAAATCGAATCCCGCAAGCAGGAACTCGACCTCGAGATCGAGCGCACCCGCGAAAAGCAGGAGGAACTCGAGTCCCAGCACGAGCGCTTCACCGCCGAGCTGGAACGCATCGCCGGCCTGAGCCAGTCGGAAGCCAAGCAGCGGCTGCTGGAGGACGTACGCGCCAAATCGGAAAACGAAGCCCTGAGCCTCCGCCGCGAACTGCTGTCCGAAGCCAAGGAAGACGCCGCCAAGGACGCCCGCAAGGTGGTCATCAACACCATCCAGCGGATGTGCGCCGAGATGACCATCGAGAACACGGTATCGGTCTTCAGCCTCGACAACGACAACGTCAAGGGACAAATCATCGGCCGTGAGGGCCGCAACATCCGGGCCATCGAGGCCGCTACCGGCGCCGAGCTGGTGGTCGACGATACCCCGGAAACCATCGTCATCAGCAGCTTTGACCCCATCCGCCGGGAAGTCGCCCGCCTGTCGCTCAAGCGGCTCGTCAGCGACGGCCGCATCCACCCCGCCCGCATCGAGGAGGTGGTCAACAAGACCCGCAAGGAACTCGAGCAGGGCATCAAGGAGATCGGACAGAAGACGGTCATCGAGCTGGACATCCACGGACTGCCTGCCGAGCTGATCCGCATGGTGGGCCGGATGCGGTACCGCAGCAGCTACGGACAGAACCTGCTCAAGCACAGCGTGGAAACCGCCCACCTCTGCGCCGTTATGGCCGCCGAAATGGGCCTGAACAAGAAACAGGTGAAACTGGCCAAGCGGGCCGGACTGCTCCACGACATCGGCAAGGTAGCCGACGAGGACAGCGAGCTCAGCCACGCCCTCTACGGGATGCAGCTGGCCGAGAAGCTGAACGAGAACCCCATCGTGGTCAACGCCATCGGCGCCCACCACGACGAGATCGAGATGAACAACATCATTTCCCCCATCGTCCAGGCCTGCGACGCCATCAGCGGCGCCCGGCCCGGCGCCCGGCGGGAGATCCTGGAAGGCTACATCAACCGGATCAAGGAACTGGAGGACATCGCCAAGAAGAACGAAGGGGTGAACTCCGCCTTCGCCATGCAGGCGGGCCGCGAGCTCCGCGTCATGGTCGAAGCCGACAAGGTGAGCGACCAGCACGCCGACGAACTGAGCTTCAAGATCAGCCAGGAAATCCAGGAAACGATGCAGTACCCCGGCCAGATCAAGGTGATGGTGATCCGGGAAACCCGGTCGGTGGCCTACGCCCGGTAAATCTCCGGCAGTTGCCAAAAATGAAGCGGCCCGTATTCCTGACAGGAATACGGGCCGCCCTGTTTTAACGGACCATCAACCGGCCGCTGAACGCCCGGTTGCCGTCGGGAACAAAGAGGGTGTAGAGGCCCGGCGGCAGGTCGTTGACCGCCAGCTGCGCTTCCCGGCCTGCGCTGCCGGAAATATCCTGGCGGCGTACCTCACGCCCGTCCGCTCCGTAGAGGATGGCCACGGTGGGGGAGAGTACCTCCTCCAGCGACAGCCGGACCAGGTCGGTGGCCGGATTGGGGTAGATGCCCAGGCGGCCGGCCACCACTTCCGGTACGGAGGTGCTCAGGTCGAAGCGGAGCGGCCAACCAAGATCAAAGAGGATGCCCAGGGTAACCGGTCCGGGGTCGTGGACGGCCTCACCCGCCGCTACCGAGGGGGTCATCAGGGCATTGGGGCGGCCGGCCCGGTAGGTGTTTTCGTCGAGGTGGCTGACGCTGCTGCCCACGTCGAAGGTCTCCGGCGCAAAAAGGGGCACGGGCTCGCCGTTGTTCTTGGCTACCGCGCTGTCGCCCACGAAGTCGAGCCGTTCGATTACGGCCGCCAACAATTCCGGACTGGGACTTGGGAAGAGGGTCGCGTCAACGAGCGAACGGCCGGGGGGCGTCTCCAGGAACAGGTCGTAGATGATGAAGCGGTTGTTGAAGCCGATGCTCACCGAAGTGTCGCTGGTACTGTCTACGCTGCTCAGGAAGCCCAGGCCATGGCCCAGTTCGTGGAGGAAGACGGTGGAGAGGTCAATGCGGTTGCGGGGCACCCGGCCGTCGGTGCTGAAGTTCCAGTTTGCGGTGCTGTTCACCACGACGTTGATGTCCGCTTCGGTGGTTTCGTTCAGGTCTTCCCCCACGATGGCTTCCGCCAGGGCCACGGGGTACCAGACGTCGGGGTCCACCGCCCCGGGGAAGGCGCGGTAGATCGTGCTCGGACCGGCGCTGGCCAGCAGGCGATCGTCCTTTTCGTCGCGCCAGTCGACCTCTACGCGGATGGGCACGTCGGACTGCAGGTAGCTGCCCCAGATGTCGGCCGCGAACTGCATGCTGGCGCGGGCCGCTTCGGGGACGCTGTCGGTGAACACCAGGTTAAAGGTGGTGGTGATGGGCGCCGACCCGTCGACGAATTCCGCGCGGGGGGGCTGGAAGGCCCCGACCGCGGTGTCGCGGGTGAAACAGGTGATGATGTGCCCGGAGCTGTCGATGGCGTCCTGGGCGGTCAGGGAGGTGCAGAAGAGGAGAAGCAGGAAGGCGAAGCGCATCGGGTCGTTGGTTTGCGGTTACCGGCGGGCCGCTGGGAGACGAATCCTGGCTTCGCCGGAGGCTACTGAAAGATCTTGAGGGTGGCGGTGTAATCCAGGGAATCGGCCTTGGCGTACTCGATAGCGCGGGTTGCCGTAGCCTCTGCCTTGTCCTGCTGCCCGGTCTTGTGGTAGAGCCAGGCCAGGGTATCCAGGTTGGGGTAGTAGGTACGCAAGGCTACGGATTTTTCCGCCCATTCGATGGCCTGGGCCAGCTGCTTGGGATCGTCACTCTCTTCAAAGAAAGTCCACGCGAGGCTGTTTAGTTCGGTGTAATCCTCGCTGGGGTAGGTGGAATAATGTTCCATCGCCCGGGGCAGGTAGCTTTCCATATCGCCGGTGCGCTCGTAGTAGATCAGGGCGTAGGCCGAATGGAGCTGATCGGCCAGCTCTCCGGCGTTTTCGGCGTAGTAGCCGGCAATCTCCTCGGGGGCCACGAGGCTGCGCTTGCGGTTTCGCCGGTGGTAATCGTTGACCAGGGCGCGCTGGATCGTCTGGGTGGCGATGCCGGCTTCGAGGGTGGTTTCCGCGAGGGTGGCGTGCTCGATGAGGAAGTTCATGCGCTGGCTCCCGACCTGGCCGGGGCTGGTGACGAGCAGGCGGAGGTTGGACGGCGTGGTCCAGTCTTTTTGGGTATCGAGGAAGTCGCTCACCAGCCGGTCGGCCCGCTCCTCTTCGTTGCTGGCCGCCAGGGCCTGGGCGAAGGTGGCCATGAACTCCGGGTCGCGGTCGCCGGATTGGTAGCGGTTCTCCAGGGCCCCGAGACTCAGGTCGGAGACGGCCACGTCGGCCAGTTCGAGCAGGGCGGGTTTGGGGATGTAGCCAATGCCCCGGTGCACCAGTTCGCCCTCACCGTTGACGAAAAGGTAGGTAGGGTACACCGCCACCGAGTAGCGGCGGGCCAGGTCGATGCCCTCGCCGCGTTCCATGTTGAACTTGGCGTTGATGAAGCGGTCGTTGTAGACTTTTCCTACCTCCGGGTCCGGGAATACCTTGGCGGTCATCATCTTGCAGGGGCCGCACCAGGTGGTGTAGGCGTCGATAAAGATGAGTTTGTCCTCGGCCCGGGCGCGGGCCAGGAGGTCTTCGAAGGGTTGCTCGGCGAAGACGATCCCCTCGCTTTCCTGGGCGGAAAGAGAAAGGGACAGCAGCAGGGGGAGGAGGGTGAGGTACTTCATATCGTGCGCCAGCCGAGCCGGCGGAGTTTAGATGAATCGATGCGTTTGCCACCGGCCCCGCCGGGAAGGAAGGGCTTGGGGGCACGGCCGGCGGAGCGAAACAAATTACCGTAAAATTCCCGCTTGCTGGGGTGTTCCGCGCCGCAGACGTTGTAGGTCCCGGTAGCCCGGGTGTCGAGGATAAAACGCAGGGCACTGAGTGCTTCGTGCCGGGAAAGCATATTGACCGGGGCGTCACCAGCGGGTATGGCGTCCCGCAGGCGGAAAAAGTCGACCGGATCGCGGCCGGGGCCGTACAACCCACCCAGCCGCAGTACGCTCAGGGTGGAGCAGTGATCGGCCAGCCACCGTTCAGCGGCCACTACGGCGCTGGCCGAATGAGTATCGGGGTCCACGGGTGTCTCCTCGGTAACCGGGCCACCTACCGACCGACCGTACACCCCGGTACTGCTGGTGTACACCACGTGCAGGTCATCGCGCAGGAAATCACGCAGGGGTGCAAGGGCCGCCAGGTATTGGCCGGTGGTGGCCTCGCCGTGCCTCCGTCCGCCGGGGGGAAGGGTAATCACCAGACTGCTGGCTCCTGCCAAAAAGGCCTCGAGGGGGGCGGCCAACTCCGGCAGGTCGATCATGAAGGGCTCGCCGCCCGCCCGAATCACGGCTTCGCGGCCCGCCTCGCGACGGTAGCTGCCCCGGACGCCCCGGTCGGAGGACAAGTCTGCAATGAGGGAGAGGCCGAGCCAGCCGGCACCCAAAACGGCTACCTGGGGAAGGGACATGGAGTGGGGGAATTAGTGATGTGTCCGGGCAAAAGTAAGCCCGCCGACAGAGGTGGGAGAAGCGTAATCAAAATATTTACAGATGGAGATAAAGGCGAATAATCTAATCTTTTTGATTGCGAAATACGGGGCAATTGCGTACTTTTGCAACGGTCGCAACGACCAGGATCAGCCCCCCGCGGGCACCGGCTTAACATGTTTTGAGTGAGTATTTACGGAAGGAGGGCGCGGAATGTCCTCCTTTCCTTTTTTTGCAACCTGTTACGGGAGTCCCGGTGCTGCACCGGGGCTCTTTTTTTATTGAACCCTGGCCGGGGGCGCTGACGTATCATTGCGGTATGGCGGAAACTCCCTTTGAACGATTCCGGCGGCTCACCGGCAGCGCCCACTTCCTGACGGTGGCCAAACCGGAACGGGTAAGCGCCTATCTGACCGAGTCGGATTTTCTGATTCCCGGAGAGGAAATCCTCCACGTTACGCCGGCCGGGGAGGGCAACATGAACGTCACCCTGCGGGTGATCACCAACCGCCGGCAGTTTATCGTCAAGCAAAGTCGACCCTGGGTGGCCCGCTTTCCGGACATCGAGGCACCGGTGGCCCGCATTCTGGTCGAGCGGCATTTTTACCAGGCCATCGCCGGCGATCACTTCCTGGTGGGGCGGATGCCCGAGATCCTGCGCGCCGACGCCCGCAATTACGTCTTAATCCTGGAGGACCTGGGCGTAGTGCCAGACCTGACCAGCCTGTACCAGGAGGAGGAAGACATCTCCCGGTCGCAGCTCAGCACCCTGTTGCAGTTCGCCAGCCGGCTGCACCACCTCCACATCCCGGAATTCGAAGACAACCGCGCGCTCAAGGAGCTGAACCACCAGCACATCTTTGACCTGCCGTTTCGGCCGGACAACGGCTTCCCTCTGGACGCGATCTACCCCGGACTGGCCAAGGTGGCCCTGCCCTTCCAGCACGACGAGCGTTTGCGCGCCGCGGCGCGGGAGCTGGGGCAACGGTACCTGGGCCGGGGAACCTGTCTGGTGCACGGCGATTTCTACCCGGGCAGCTTCCTCCGAGCCGAACGCAGGGTATTCGTCATTGACGCGGAATTCGCCCACCTCGGGCGACCGGAATTCGACGTGGGCGTACTGATGGCCCATCTGCTGATGAGCCGCGCGCCCGAGAAGCGGCTGCTGCAAATCGACACCGACTACGACAAACCGTCAGGTTTCGACGCCTCTCTCACCCGGAGCTTCTGCTACGTGGAGATCATCCGGCGCCTCATCGGCATCGCCCAGCTGCCCGTTACCCTCTCGCTGGATGAGCGCAAACAACTGCTCGAGCGGGCCCGGGCCGGATTGCTCTAGTTCAACCACCTTCACGGTCAGTTCGTTAGTATGACCCCGTGACAGAATGTCGCTTCACCCCCATTGGCGCGGATTATGCCTGTCCAGGCTGGCGGCTTGCGGTATCTTAGCCCCCGGGCTTGGCCCGGAACCCGCGGACCCGCCCTTCCAATTTAGAAAAGATAGCTTACTATGTTCAAGGCCCTAAAGAAATTGTTCGGTTCGAAACAGGACCGCGACGTTGCTGCTTATCAGCCCGTCGTCGATGAAATCAACGAAATTTACAAGGGCCTGGCGACGCTGTCCAACGACGCGCTGCGGCAGCGGACGGATGACTTCCGCGCCCGCATCGCTGAATACCTGGCGGAGATCGACGCGGAGATCAAGCGGCTGCGTGCCGAGGCGGAGGCCGAAGAGGACTTCCACCGCAAGGACGAGATTTACAAGGAGGTCGACCGCCTGGGCGACCAGCGCAACGAGGAACTGGAGGTGGTGCTGAAGGAAATCCTACCCGGGGCCTTCGCTACCGTGAAGGAGGCCGCCCGCCGCTTTACGGAAGGCCCACTGGTGGTGACCGCCACCGACGCCGACCGGGAGCTGGCCGCCAGCAAGGACTACGTCTCGATCGACGAGAACGGACAGGCCGTCTACCAGAACAAATGGATCGCCGCCGGCGGCGAGATCGAGTGGAACATGGTCCACTACGACGTACAGCTGATCGGCGGACAGGTACTCCACGACGGCAAGATCGCCGAGATGCAAACCGGTGAGGGTAAGACCCTGGTGGCCACCCTGCCCGCCTACCTGAACGGCCTGAGCGGCCGCGGCGTACACGTGGTGACCGTGAACAACTACCTGGCCCAGCGTGACGCGGAGTGGATCGGACCGGTGATGCAGTTCCTGAAGCTCAGCATCGACTGTATCGACCTCTACCGCCCCCACAGCCCCCAGCGGGTGAAGGCCTACGCCGCCGACATCACCTACGGCACCAACAACGAATTCGGCTTCGACTACCTGCGCGACAACATGGTGCGGGCCACGGCCGACAAGGTGCAGCGCAACCACCACTTCGCCATGATCGACGAGGTGGACTCGGTGCTCATCGACGACGCCCGTACCCCCCTGATCATCTCCGGCCCGGTGACCACCAACACCGAAGACCAGGACTACCTGGAACTGAAACCCGCTATCGAGCGGCTGATCGAACAGCAGCAGAAGACGGCCCACAAGTTCCTCACCGAGGCCAAGCGGCTCTTCAAGGAGGGC
Source organism: Neolewinella marina (assembly GCF_002631205.1). Lineage (GTDB taxonomy): Bacteria > Bacteroidota > Bacteroidia > Chitinophagales > Saprospiraceae > Neolewinella > Neolewinella marina. The sequence continues at coordinate 231,967 of NZ_PDLO01000005.1, read as the reverse complement.
TACCACGGTAGCGAGGAAGGCGAGGCCGGCCTCGCCCTTTTCCGGGCCTACCGCGCCTACCCCAAGAGCCGCCCGCTGATCAAGTTCCTCTCCACGGAAGGTGCCCGGGTACTCCTGCAGAAGACGGAGAACACCTACATGGCCGAGAACAACAAGCGGATGCCGGAGGTGGACGCCGAGCTGTACTTCACCATCGACGAGAAGAACCGCCAGGTGGACCTGACCGACAAGGGCACCGAATTCCTGAGCAAGTACAACGAAGACCCAAACTTCTTCATCCTGAACGACCTGGCCACCAGCATGGCCGAGGTGGACAACCGCAAGGACCTGAGCAAGGAGGAGAAGGCCCTGGCCAAGAACAAGCTGGCCCAGGACTTCGGCGTGAAGTCGAACCGCCTCCACGCCATCTCCCAGCTGCTGAAGGCCTACGCCCTCTTCGAGCGCGACAGCGAGTACGTAGTGATGGATGGCCAGGTGAAGATCGTCGACGAGCAGACCGGCCGGATGATGGAAGGCCGCCGCTACTCCGACGGCCTCCACCAGGCCCTGGAAGCCAAGGAGAACGTCAAGGTGGGGGAACTCACCCAGACCTACGCCACGGTGACCCTGCAGAACTACTTCCGCATGTACCACAAACTGTCGGGCATGACGGGTACGGCCGAAACCGAAGCCGGGGAATTCTGGGAGATATACAAGCTGGACGTGGTGGTCATCCCCACCAACCGCCCCATCCAGCGCGACGATCGCAACGACCTGATCTACAAGACCGACCGGGAGAAATTCAACGCCGTCATCGACGACATCGTCGACCTCAGCAACGCCGGCCGCCCCGTCCTGGTGGGTACCACCGCGGTGGACATCAGCGAGAAGCTGAGCCGCATGCTGAAGTTGCGCGGCATCGACCACAACGTGCTGAACGCCAAGCAGCACCAGCGAGAAGCCGACATCGTGGCCGAAGCCGGCCGCCCGGGCAAGGTGACCATCGCCACCAACATGGCCGGCCGGGGTACCGACATCAAGATCAGCGACGAGGTGAAGAAGGCCGGTGGCCTGGCCATCGTGGGCACCGAGCGCCACGACAGCCGCCGCGTCGACCGCCAGCTGCGCGGTCGTGCCGGACGCCAGGGTGACCCCGGCTCCAGCCAGTTCTACATCAGCCTGGAAGACAAGCTCATGCGCTACTTCCAGAGCGACCGCATCGCCAAATGGATGGACCGCGCCGGCCACAAGGAAGGCGACGTGATCCAGGCCGGCATCGTGACCAAATCGATCGAGAACGCCCAGAAGAAGGTGGAGGAGAACAACTTCGGCATCCGCAAGCGGCTGCTGGAGTACGACGACGTGATGAACATCCAGCGGGAGGCCATCTACCGCAAACGCGACAACGCCCTGAGCGGGCAGCGGCTGAGCCTGGACCTGAACAACTCCTTCGAGGGTCTCATCGACGACATCGTCTACGCCCACAAGCAGAACGGCAGCTTCGAAACCTTCCGCCTGGCCACCCAGCGCCTGCTCGGCTTCGAGCCGGAGGTGAAGGCCGAGGATTTCAAGCAGAAGAAGGCCAATGACCTGGCCGACGACCTGCTGCGGGAGTTCCGCGCCTTCTACGAAGGCAAGATGCGCACCCTCATCGAGCGCGTCATGCCCCATATCCGCAAGGTCGACGAGGAGCAGCCCGGCCGCTACCGCCGCATCGTGATTCCCTTCACCGACGGCAGCACCCACCCCCTGCAGATTACGGCCGACATCGAGCGGGCCCTGGAGACGGACGGCAAGAGCATCAAGTCGGACATCGAGAAGGCCGTCACCCTGGCCATCATCGACGAGAACTGGAAGGAGCACCTGCGCTCCATGGACGAACTGAAGACCTCCACCAACATGGCCTCCTTCGAGCAGAAGGACCCCCTGGTGGTGTACAAGATGGAGTCCTACAACCTCTTCGAGGAGCTCATCAGCCGCATCAACGAGAAGACCACCAGCTACCTGGCCAAGGGCGACCTGGTCATTGCCCAGCCTACCGACATCCAGGAGGCCCGCGCCCCCCGCAGGGTGGTGGCACCGCCCACCCAGGTGAACCGCAGCAGCGAGCCGGAGCCCGCCGCGGCGGCCGCCCGTCAGGCCGCCGAGGCGGCCAGCCAGCCGGAAAAGGTAGAAACCTTCCAGCGTGATTCGGCCAAGATCGGCCGCAACGACCCCTGTCCCTGCGGGAGCGGCAAGAAGTTCAAGCACTGCCATGGGCGGTAGGCGACGTATATTTGCCCCCCGTTTCCGAACGGCTTACTAACACCAGACCCCCTCCCGGCTTGAACACGATCATCGACCATACTTTTCTGAGTCCCCAGGCCACCGCCGACGACATTCGGCGGCTCTGCGGGGAAGCGGTGAACCATGGGTTCCGGGCCGTGTGCATCCCGCCCTACTTCGTCTCCCGGGCCCGTACCGAGCTGAACGATTCCGAGGTGCGCATCGCCACCGTGATCGGCTTTCCCTACGGATACTGTGAAACCCCGATCAAGGTAGCCGAAGCCCGGCGCTCGATCGAGGAGGGGGCCGACGAGCTGGACATCGTGATCAACGTCGCCGCCGTCAAGTCCGGCGACTGGAACTACATCAAGACGGAGATCGAACAGATGGCCACCACCGTCCGCCTGAAGGGCAAGGTGTGCAAACTGATCCTGGAAATGGGTGTTCTTACCGAAGAGGAAGCCGACCGACTGGTGGAGATCTGCAACGTCGTCCGCCCCGACTTCGTGAAGACCTGCTCCGGCGTACAGGGCGGAGTGACCGTTGACCAGGTTCGCTTCCTGCGGGCTAACTTACATCCGGAGATCAAGATCAAGGCGAGCGGTGGCATCCGCACCCAGGCCGAGGCCCAGGCCCTGGTGGATGCCGGAGCCGACCGCCTGGGCACCTCCTCCGGCCTTGCCATCATCGAATAAGCACCATCCGCCATGCGCACCATCGTCTGTCTGCTCGCCCTCTTCCTGACTACGGCCACGGCCTCGGCCCAGCGGATGCTGGCCATCACCCCCGACCCCGACGTCAGCCGCGTGCTGGACCTGTTCGCCGCGGTGTGTGAGCGCAACGACAAGATCGACGGCTGGCGCGTGCAGCTGCTGGCCACTACGGACCGGCAGAAACTCGAGACCACCGAACGGGAGTTCAAGGTGAATTACCCGAGCGTCACGGTGGACTGGGTGCACAACAAACCCTATTACAAACTCCGCGCCGGGGCCTTCTTTACCCGGCAGGAAGCGGAGCGGCTCCGGCAGCGACTCAGCCGGGAATACGAAGGCGTCTACCTGGTCAAGGCCGAGGTAGACGAGCGGGAGCTGCTCGAGATGTATTAAAGCTATCATGGCCAGAATTTCGCTGAAGCGGGCGCGTACGGATGTGACCACCATCATCCTGTACATCTTCCTCGTGTCCACGGGCCTGCTGATGGTAAATTCGGTCGGGGCGCCCCCCGAGGGCTACACTTCCAGCCTGGTCGACCGCCTGGCTTCCCCCGTCGGCAAGCAGTTTATCTGGGTGCTCATCTCGGCCGGAGCCTGGGTGGTTACGAACTACCTCATCGACCGCAAGGTGTGGATCGTCGGGGCCTATCCCATCTACGCCGTTACCGTGTTGCTGCTCATTCTGGTGCTGGTGGCCGGCAAGGAGATCAACGGTGCCCGATCCTGGTTCAGCGTCGGCGGGCTCACCTTCCAGCCCAGTGAGTTGGCCAAGTTCGGCGCCTGCCTTGCCATGGCCGCCTTCATGAGCCAGTACAGCGGCAAGCTCGAGAGCTTGCGGGCCGTAGTGTACGCCACCCTCATCTGGCTGATCCCGGCGGTGATCATCCTCGGCCAACCCGATATGGGCTCTACCCTGGTGTTCGCCGGCTTCCTGCTCGTGATGTACCGCGAGGGCCTCAATCCGCTCATTTTCATTCTGGGGGGCTTCACGGCCCTCATGGTCGTGCTGGGCATCATCTTTTCCCTGGAGGGACTGCTGGTGGCCCTGTTGTCGCTGTGTCTGGCCCTTTTCGCCTTTTCCCTGCCGCGTCGGTCGCTGCTGTGGGGAGGTGGGGCGGTGACCGCGGGTGCCGGGGCCTTCTTTGCCCTCCAGGCCGGGTTTGGGTGGCCGGTGATCGGCGCGTTGGCCGCCGCGCTACTGGCGGCTTCGATCTATCATCTGCTACAGCGCAATACCCGGCTGGTGGGCGTCAGCCTGCTTTTCCTGCTGTGGGGCCTGGCCCTTACCTCCGCCAGCAACTACGTGTACACCAACCAGCTGCTGCCTTCCCACCAACACGAGCGGTTGGTGGTGTGGCTCCACCCCGAGGATGCCGACCCTCGGGGATCCTACTACAACCTCCTCCAGTCCAAGCTGGCCATCGCGGCCGGGGGCGTGACGGGGCGGGGGCTGCAGCAGGGTACCATGACCCGCTTCGATTACGTGCCGGAGCAGCAGACCGACTTCATCTTCTCCGCGGTGGGGGAGGAGCAGGGCTTCGTGGGTGCCGGCACCCTCATTGTCCTCTTTTTCGTTCTCCTGTGGCGCATCACCGTCCTCGCCGAGCGGCAGCGCCGCACCTTCGCCCGCGCCTACGCCTACGGGGTGGCCGGCATCCTGCTGGTCCACTTCCTGGTCAATATCGGCATGACCATGGGGCTGATCCCGGTGATCGGGATTCCGCTGCCCTTCATCTCCAAGGGGGGGTCCTCCCTGCTCAGCTTTACCATGATGCTGGCCGTACTGCTCAAGCTGGACAAGCACCGCGACGAGGTATAGCAAAAAAAATCCTCCGCAGGCCGAAGCCTACGGAGGATCCAATGGTAATTAGAACACTAAAAGTTGAAGCGATAACCGCCCGTAAGCTGGTTCACGCTGAAGAAGTTGCGGGTAGAGAAGTCGGCGAAGACCCGGCCATTGCCTACCGGCAGGTAGGTGCCCACCAACAGGTTGATGGCGGGGCGGAAGTTGAGCTGGTCGCTGTTCTCGCTGTCCTTGATCTGCATGGCCCCGATGCCCATACCGGCGTAGGGGATCAGCCCCGTCGACTCCGAACGCTCGGCGATGATGGGGTACACCAGGTTTCCGAAGATACCGAAGGTAGTGGGACTGCCAATGCCAAAATAAGCTTCCGGCATGAATTCCGCCCGCTGGTCGGGACCTAATTTGTAGTGCCACCGCAGGCCAAGGCCCAGTCCGGTAGCGTCGCCGAAGTTGAAGCCGGCGGTACCCGACATTCCGGTGTAGGTAAAGTTGGAGAAGAAGCCCTCGGCGTTGTCGTCGGCGAGGAAGACGCCGCCGGTGTTGACGGTGATGTCTTCCAGTCCTACGGTACCGGGCCGGGTAACGACATTACCCAGGGTGTCGCGGTAGGTGACCGATTCCTCGCGGGCGTCCCGGCGGGCGGCGCGGCGCTCGGCGCGCAGCTGGTCCCGTTCGAGGTCAATGCGCTCCTGGGCTTCGGCCTGGGCGCGTTGCAGGCGGGCATTTTCGCGATTGGCGGCGTCGAGGTCGCGGCGCAGCTGGCGGATCTCGTTCATCATCTCACTCTGGTAGTCGGTCAGGTCGCGAACCATTTCCTGGCGGTAATCGTCGTCGTCGCGGTTCTCCTGGATGTTCTCGATGCGGTCGATGAGCCGCCGCTCGAGTTCGTCGATGCGCTCCCGGGCGGTCAGGTTGTTGCTGGCTGCATCATTGCGGCGCTGCTCGAGCTGCTGCTCCAGGTTGTTGATGCGCTCCTGGGTGTCGGCTCCTGCGGTACCGCCACCGGAAGTGGCCCGGCGGGTGGAGTCTAGGCGCTGCTCGAGCATGCGGATGCGGGCTTCGGGGCTCATTTCCGCGCCGTCGCGGGTGCGCTCGATCCGGCGCTCGATGATCTCGATGCGCTCGTCGTCGGGCATCGGTTCCCCGCTGCGGATGCGCATGCGTCCCATGGGCTGGTTCATCCGGTCCTCCAGGCGTTCGATGCGGCGGTTGATCTCGGAGATCTGCTCGCTGCGCAGGTCGGGAGAGCCGGGACTGGCCGCGTTGCGCTGGCCAATGGCGTCGATCAGGCGGTCGATCTGCTCCGATTGGAGGATGATCACGCTTTCGTTGCGGCTGGCCGCCGGGGCGCGGGGAGCTGCGGCAGTAGCCGGCTGGGGCTGGATGCCCAGGGCGGCGTCGATCTCGGCGCGTTCCTGCTGCTGGCGTGCGAACTTGAGCTGGTCATCGCGCAGGGCGAGTTCCAGCTGACGGTCCTCTACCTCTTCCACGATGGCCAGGGCTTCGGCCTGTTCTTCCTTGATGATGGCGGCGGTTTCGACATCGCCGGCGTTCAGGGCGTCGAGGAGCTCTTCGTCCAGGCGGGCGATGGTGTCCTGGTAGCGGCTGCGCAGGGCGGCGAGTTCAAGCTGGTTCTCGAGGCGGATGCTGTCGGCGCGGCGCTCGAAATCCTGCTGCTGGTTGTCCAGCCGTTCCTCCAGGGTGGAGGTGCGGACCACGTCGGGATTCTTGCGGTCCCGACCACCCAGGGTGAAGCCGAGTCCGGTGGTGTACATGATGCTGGTGGTGAGCTGCTCGGTGCTGTTCAGGTCCTCCAGGTCGGAGGCACTGGTGAGCAGGGCGCGCACGCCTCCATTCAGGCGGACGCGTTCGCCGAACTTCAGGTTGACGCCACCGCCACCGGAGGCAAAGCCCTGGCTGGAAGCGGGGGTTTCGTCGGGTTCCAGGTTGTCGTTGTAGCCGTCGGCCAGGTCGATGTAGCCGCCGCCGATGGAGAGGTAGGGGACGAGGCCCGAGGAGGCCTGGCTGAGGTTGAAGCGGAAGTCGCCGCCGTAGAGGGCGATGTCGTCGAAGTCAAAGTTGATGTCCTCTTCCGTCATGCCGCGGTAGTAGAAGCCGCGCAGACTGATGAGGGGGCCAAAGCTGAACCCGGCGGTACCACCGGCGTAGTAGGCGTCGCGGTACATGAGCCCGTCGTCCCAATTGACCTTGGCGAAGCCCAGTTCCACGGGTACGGAGAGGCCGGAGATGCCGCCCTGGAAGTTTTCCAGGTACTTCTGGTCGATGTCGCTGAGCTGTCCCGGACGGCGACCGCCGAGGTAGAACTGCAGGTTGGCGGCTACGCTGTAGGTGCCCACCTGATCGGCGTCGAAGTTGTCGAGGTCGAGGTTGTTGGCCTGCCGCTCCACTTCATCGAAGAGGTTGCGGACGGCATTGCCGGAATAGGCGATGTACTTGCCTTCTACCCCGAAGGTATAGCGGTCGGCGGCGCTCAGGGTGAGGCCGAAGCCGGCGGTGCCGAAAACGTTCTCGGCCCGCTCGAGTCCTTCCCGCTGGGTATCCTGGATACCTCCCCCCAAAAGCAGGTAGGGCAGCAGGGTGCCCCGCCCGACGTTAAGCTTCATCTCGGCGCCGTAGCGGCGCAGGTCCACGCCCTTGTTGGCGAAGGTGGAGTCGATATTGAGGTCGAGACCGGCAAAGTTGGTTTGCTGGTCGATGGTTTGCAGGTAAGTGGCGCGGAGTTCGACATACTCGCCGAAACCGAAGCCGAAGCGCCCGCCGAACATGAAGGCGTCGTCGAGGCCCGATTCGCTGCCGAACCAGTTGTAACTGACCGACGGGGCGATGGTATAGCTTACCCCCCTGACCTGGCTCCTGGCGGTGGTTGCCGTTAGGAGCAATATGGTAAGGAGTAAAAGATTACGCATATAGTTTTAATTTTAGGAGTGGAGTATGCTGTTTGATGTCAATCTGGGCGGCCGATGTTCGTTATATCCCGGCTTACCGGGTGTGAAAGCCGGTTATATGCTGGAGTAATGACATTCCGGAGGCCTCCCTCCCGCCACGTAACCCGTAATTGTCCGGGGTACTGCTGATTGAGACGCGGAAATACTGATCTTGTCACATATCGGTGCAACCCCCCGGAGGGCGCTTCGTCCCTAGGGTACAAATGCACATTAACCGTGGGAGCTCACCCAACCCGAATAACCATGCCGACCGCCGCCGAATACCGCGATACCCACCGCGAGATCGTTCTCGGATGTCAGCGTAAGGACCGCAATGCCCAACGGCAGTTATACAGTCACTACGCCAAGCCGATGTACAACCTCTGCCTGAGAATGCTCAAGCACAGCCACGACGCGGAAGACGTGTTGCAGGTGGCCTTCGTGACCATCTTCTCCCGCATCGACACCTTCAACTTCGAAGCATCGATCAGCGCCTGGATAAAAAGGGTGGTGGTGAACCGATGTATCGACCATTTGAAAAAGCGTCGACTGCTCACCATCGACCTCGACCCCGGCCGCCACGAAGCGGCCGCCGTTGTGGATGAGCCGGTGTACTCGGAAGAAAACGGCTACACCGTGGAGCGCATCAAGCGGGCCATGGACCACCTCAGCGAAGGCTACCGGGTGGTGCTGACCCTTTACCTGTTCGAGGGGTACGACCACGAGGAGATCGCCCAGATCCTGGGCATCAGCCCCGGTACCTCCAAATCACAGTACAGCCGGGCCCGCAAGCGCCTGGCGCAGTTGTTAATCGAAAATAAACCATCATGAACCACGACCAGCTCGAACGATTCATCCGGGAAAACCGCGGTGACTTCGACGGTGATACACCGCCCGCCGGCCTGTGGAACCGCATCCAGACTTCCCTGACCAACGACGGTGGGGGAGACGGAGAGCGGCAGGACCCCCTCGCGGAGTTCATCGTCAAGAACCGCGAGGCCTTCGAAACCGCCACGCCGCCCCCCCGGCTTGCCGAGGCCCTGTTCGCCCCGGCCGCGGCATCCGTCAAGACGCTGCAGCGGCGCCCGCGGCGGCGGCGTCGCTTCCTGGGCTACCTCATGGCCGTAGCCGCCTCCTTCCTGCTGTTGTTCCTGGCCTACACCTTCGGCACCCGCACGGGTTACCGGGCGGGACAGGAAATGCAGGTGGCCGAGCAACTCGAAGCCATGAACCCCGAACTGGCCGAAGCCGAGCGCTTTTACCGCCAGCGCATCGCCAGCGAGTTCACCAAGGTGAGCCAGCTCAACGACGACCCCCAGCTGCGGCACGACCTGCAGCAAATCGACGAGGCCACCGAGCAGCTTCGCCGCGAATTGCTGGAGGTGCCGGTATCCCAGCGCCACGTGCTGGTCAACCAGCTCATCGCTACCTACCGCACCAAGCTCGATATCCTGCTGCGCATCCAGCAGCACTTTCCCAATCCCAATGCCCCCGCCGAACCGGCGTCCACCACCAATATTCCTTCCCATGAAAGTTAACCTTACCCTGCTGTTTTTGCTGCTGCTCGCGCTGCCCGGCATTGCCCTGGCGCGACCGGGCACGGTATTCGAGAAAAAGATCTCGGAATCCTTCCCCATCCGCAGCGACGGGCAGGTGCGCCTCGACAACCGCTACGGTGAGATCAAGGTCGTGACCTGGTCCCAGCCCCGCGTCAAAATCGACGTGCTCATCCAGGTCGAAGCCGCCGACAAGGACGAATTCCAGGAGGTGCTCAATCGCATCGACGTGGCTCTGAGCGGCGGCAACAACATGGTCTCTGGCGTCACCACCATCAACTCCAAACGCAGCAGCGGCAGCTGGTGGAGCTTCATCACCAACAGCGGAGGCTCCAACGACTTCAAGATCTACTACACCGTCAACCTGCCGGCGACCGTCAAACTCGAGGTCGACGCCCGCTACTGCGACGTGGAACTGCCCAACCTGACCGGGGAAACCGACCTGGACGTGGGCTACGGCGACCTGGTCGCCGGCCGGCTCAGCGCCCGCAGCATGGTCGACGTCAGCTACGGCTCGGCCCGTATCGAGCGGCTGGGCGCGAACAGTACCCTCAAGCTGCGCTACAGCGAGGGCACCGTCCGCAATGCCGGCGACCTGCGCTACGACGGCCGCTACAGTGAGGTGCGCTTCGGAACGGTGGGCGTGCTCCATCTGGACGTGGGCTACGACGAGGTGGAAGTGGAATCCGCCGAGGCCGTACACCTGACCGGCAGCTACAACGAGCTCTCGGTGGAGCAGACCGCCGCCGCCTACCTGAAGGGCAACTACACCGACTTCAACCTGGGTACCGTGACCCGCCGCCTGGAAATGGAGGGCAGCTACGGCGACCTCGAGGTGGAACGGCTGGCCGCCGGGTTCGAACGGGTGGACGTGCGGGTAGCCTACTCCGACGTGCAGATTAACGTCGACGATTCCGCCGGCTACACCCTCGACCTGAGCGCCCGCTACGGGGACATCGATGCCCCGACTTCCTCCCTGGACAACCGCGACGTGCGCAGCGAGGGCAGCTCCGAATCCGTAAAGGGCCGCAAGTCCGGCACCGGCAACGGCACCATCAAGATTGCCGTCTCCTACGGGGACATCGAAATTTACTAACCCCACCCCCCCAAACAGAACGAGGGCTGATGCCGGGTCGCTACCCGGAGCATCAGCCCTCGCTTCGTTTGTGGAGGTTCGCTCTGGCGGATGCCTAGAGCCCCATCAGCAGCAGGGTGGGATCTTCCAGCAGTTCCTTGACCTTCACCAGGAAGGTGACCGAGGAGCTGCCGTCGATGACGCGGTGGTCGTAGCTGAGGGCGATGTACATCATGGGGCGGATGACCACCTGGCCGTTGACCGCGATGGGCCGCTCGATGATGTTGTGCATGCCCAGGATGGCCGACTGCGGCTTGTTGATGATGGGCGTACTCATCATGCTGCCGAAGACACCGCCGTTGGTGATGGTGAAGGTGCCGCCGGTCATTTCCTCGATGCTCAACTTGTTGTCGCGGGCCTTGGCGGCCAGTTCCTTCAGTTTCTTTTCGATGTCGGCGAAGTGCAGCGACTCGATGTTGTGGATGGGGGGCACCACCAGTCCGGTGGGGGTGGATACCGCGAAGCTGATGTCGACGAAATCGTGGTAGGTCAGCTCCTTCTCGTCGTCGCTGATGTGGGCGTTCACGTCGGGCATCTCCATGAGCACCTGGGCGCAGGCCTTGGCGAAGATGGACATGAAGCCGAGCTTGACGCCGTACTTGGCCACGAACTTGTCCTGCACCTTTTTCCGCAGTTCCATGACTTCACTCAGGTCCACCTCATTGAAGGTGGTGAGCATGGCGGTTTCGTTCTTGGCGCTGACCAGGCGGGAGGCGATGGTGCGGCGCATGCGGCTCATCTTTTCCGTGCGGGTGCTGCGGGAGAAGGATTCCTGGCCGGTGGAGGGGGCGGCGGTCTTCTTGCTGGTGTCGGTCACCTTGGTGGCGGCGGCCGGCGGGGCGGCAGCGGGTTTGGTGGCCGACTGGGCGTCCTCCTTGGTGATGCGACCGTCGCGACCACTGCCGTTGATGGCGGTGGGGTCGATGTCTTTTTCCCGCAGGATCTTGGCCGCGGCGGGGCTGGGGGTGCCGCTGGCGTAGGTAGCCTGCTTCTCCGGGGAGGCGCTGGCCTGCTGCTGGGGTTGCTCCTGCGGCTGGGCGGCCGGGGCGGGAGCGGCCGGCGCATCGTCGTCGGATTCCTCGCTGACGCTGGTGTCGATCTTGGCGACCAGGGCTCCGATCTTGAGGTCATCGCCTTCAGCGGCGACGTAGATCAGTTTGCCGGAGGCTTCGGCCGGGAACTCCAGGGTGGCCTTGTCGGACTCGAACTCACAGATCGGCTCGTCGAGCTCCACGAAATCGCCGTCGCCCTTTAACCACTCGGAGAGCGTGACCTCGGTGACCGATTCTCCAATGACGGGGACTTTCATTTCGACGATACTCATAGCGGGGCGGACTTTCGTGGGTTAACGCGGGAAGGGGGTTGCGGTTGAGGGGGTAAAGGTACATCTTCTGCCTTGAGTTCGATGATACCTCTACTTCCTGCCACCGACGAAATTTCGGGGCGGGGCGGGCCCATCGGTGCCGGGGTGGTACTTTTGTTGAAACTACGTTTTCCACAGCTCGTCCAACGCCCAGTGGTCGGACCACTCCCTACCGCTCCCCCCGCTACCTCATGGCCCGCCCCCAACCCTATTCCCGCTTCCGCTACTGGCTGAGCTACCTCTGGGAGCAATCGCTGGAGGTGACGGCCAGCGACTACAACGCCTACCTGGAGGTCTGCCTCGTGCACGGCCGGCTGCAGCTGGTGGCCGAGGATGCCATTTACAGCTTCGGGGACTACTACCTGAACTTCCGCAAGATCTTCGAGGTCTTCGACTTCGACCGGCTCCCCGAGCGGGCCTCGGTGCTGGTACTTGGCCTGGGGCTGGGCAGCATCCCCGAGTTGCTGGAGCGCCACGTGGGGCTGGAGTATTCCTACGTGGCCGTAGAGATCGACCCGGTGATCATCGAGCTGGCCAGTGAGTACAGCCTGCCGGCGTTGTCCTCCCCCGTGGAGGTGGTACAGGCGGACGCCCTGGCCTTCCTGCAGGCGGACGAGCGGCGCTTCGACCTCATCTGCGTGGACGTCTTCCAGGACGCCACCGTGCCGGGCCACCTCGACGGGGCCGGTTTCGTGCAGCTGCTGCGCGATTCCCTGCGGCCCGGCGGCGCCCTGATCTACAACCGGCTGGCGGCCAGTCTACCGGACCGCACCGCCGCCCGGGGCTATTTTGAAGCGGTCTTTGCACCCGCGTTCCCCGCCCCCCACCTGTACGATACCGGAGGGAATTACTTGCTGGTAAACGACCGGCAATTTCTTACATTAACGTCATGAAGCGTATCTGTCCTGAATGCGGGGAGGAATACACGGGCCGCTCCGACAAGAAGTACTGTTCGGCCCCCTGCCGGGCCAGCCACCACAACCGCGCCCGCGCCGGGGAACTGTCGTTCCAGCGCAGCGTCAACAATATCCTGCGCAACAACCGCAACGTACTGGCGGAGTTGAACCCGGACGGGAAAGCGAACGTGCGCCGCGATCGAATGATCGACCGCGGCTTCAAGTTCCGCTACTTCACCAATGAATACGTGACCCGCAACGGCACCCTCTATCACTTCTGCTACGACTACGGCTACCGCGTAGAGGAGGGCGACTGGGTACTAGTGATCAAGCGGCAGGAGTACGTGGAATAGCCCCCCCCCTTTAAGGAAACAACCGCCGGATGGCCGCCTCCCGGGCCCGGAAGATGCCCTCCACCTGCCGGCGGACGAGCAGTCGGTTGGCCAGGGAGCCGAGCGGACCCAGCGGTACCTGGTAGTGGAGTATATCGTGCATCTCGGTAGTGTGGTCGTCCAGGGCCCGAAAGTGGTGCTGGTGGTGCCAGAGGGCGAAGGGGCCCACCCGCTGGTCGTCGATGAAGTGACGGTGGTGGGCGATGTGGGTGATCTCCGTTACCCAGTCGGTGGTAAACCCCCGGAAGGGCGTCACCCGGTACTGGATGATCATGCCTTCGTACATCTCCACGCCCGCGACCGGGGAACGGATCTCGAAGTGGACATCCGGCGGGGTGAGCTTTTCCAGGTTTTCCGGGCGACTGAAGAAGTCCCAGGTCTCGGCCAGTGACCGGGGGACGGTGGTGGTGAAGGTGAGGCGACGGGGCGACATGGCAGAGGGGGTTGACCGGTAGGCGACAAAGCGTAGCGAAAGGAAAAGAGCGCCTGGGCCGTATTGTTCCGTATTTTGTTTGTTAACTATAATTTATCAACAAAGATTGATGAGGTCCTGCGTAAGGGCAGTATATTTGTGCGCGCATTGCGTATACCTTTGACGCTCTCTTACACACACCTTAAAGCACAACATCATGCAAGCACAATCACAAACCCGCTACAGCGATGAAGAGCTGGCGGAATTCAAAGCCATCATCGATGCCAAGCTGGCCGAGGCCCGCAAGCAGCTCCAGTTCTACCTGGACCAGATGACCGAGCAGACCAACAGCGAGGACGGCAAACTGCGCGGCCTCGACGACGGCACCGGTACCATGGCCAACGAAGAACTCCACCGTCTGGCCAGCCGGCAGCAGCAGCTGATCCAGCACCTGGAGAACGCCCTGCTGCGCATCCAGAACAAGGTGTACGGCATCTGCCGGGTGACCGGAGAGCTCATCAGCGCCGAGCGGCTGCGCATTGTGCCCCACACTACCCTGAGCATCCACGCGAAGCAAAACCGCTAGGCGCGGCCGGGTGCATGAACCGTAAGGCCATTGTATTCCTGGTTCTCCTTACGGTGTTGCTGCTCGACCAAGGGCTCAAGTTCTGGGTGAAAACCCACCTGCATTACGGTGAAGAGTTTGGTATTCTGGGCAGCCGTTACGCCCTCATCCACTTCGTGGAGAACAACGGCATGGCCTTCGGCCTCAGCTTCGGCGGCCGAACGGGCAAGCTCCTCCTGAGTCTGTTCCGCTTCGGGGCCGTGATCCTGCTTGCCTACTACTTGTGGCAACTGCTCCGGCAGCGCGCCAGCCGCCTTTTGGTGGCCGCCTTCGCCTTCATCGAGGCCGGCGCCCTGGGCAACATCATCGACAGCATCTTCTACGGGGTGTTGTTCTCCGAGTCGGCCCCCCACACCGGCGTGGCCCGTTTCCTGCCCCCCGGCGGCGGCTACGAGTCGCTCTTCCACGGCCGGGTGGTGGACATGCTGTACCTGCCACTGGTGTACGGGGTATACCCCGACTGGGTGCCCTTCGTTGGGGGCAATTCCTTCCTGTTTTTCCGGCCGATCTTTAACGTGGCCGACGTGAGCATTACCGTGGGGGTGATCCTGTTGCTGGCCTACTATTACCTGCGCCGCTGACGGGGCGGATGTCACGGCAGGGTAGCAATTTGCGTTTGGCCGTGCCCGGGCCGGGTTCTCCGTGGTAGCGCCCTTACCTTTGCGTCCCGAAAACGCTACCCCTTGCTTCGCTTATCCTCCAACACCACGCTTTTTCTCAAGCTGTTCCTGCCGGTTTTCTGGACCACCGTCATGGTGGGCGTGACGCTGGTAGCCTGGTTCGCACCCGAGCATTACTTCGGCGGGGTACCCCTGCAATCGCTGCGCTACGGCGTGCTTTTCCTGCTGCTGACGGGGGTGGGCACCTTCTGGCTGGCCTTCTGGCCCCTGAAGCGGATCGAGACGGACGGGGAATTCCTCTACGTGACCGATTACTTCCGCACCGCCCGCTACAACCTGCTGCAGGACGTGGAGGAGATCCGGGAAAGCCGCTTTCTGTTCCTGAAGGTCTGTTCCGTGCGGCTGCGCGGCGCGGGCATTTTCGGCCGGCGCTTGCGGTTCGTGGCTTCCCGCAAGCAGTTCGACACCTTTCGGCGGGAGTTCGCGGGTGCCGTGAAATTCGGTTAGGCCCGTCCGCCTAGAGCCGGGTGTTGATCACGTTGTTGTAGAGGGATCCGAAGGTATAGCTGAATCCGAAGCGGATGTCGGCGCTGTAGTTGGTGGCCAGCTGGGCCTGTCCGAGCAGGATGTCCTCGATGCTGGCCTCTCCCTTGGCCAGGCTGATCTGGTCGTTGATGATGTTGTAGCTCCCCCCGACGTTGAACGATAACCCTTTGATGAGGCGCACGTTGGCGCGGGCGTCCATGGACAGCCGGTTCTTCTTGAAGTCGTTCATGTAGTTCCCGGCGGCGACGCCGGCGAAGATGGAGCCCCACCGCTGCCGCAGCCGCAGGTTGATGTCGAGGCTCTGGCGCGCCAGGCTCTCCTCGGTTTTCAGGAAAATGGTCTCCTCGGTATACACGTTGCGTACCCAGCCGAGGCGGTAGGCGATGGTGAATTCCTTGAAGGGCACCTGGTTGTAGTCGTAGATGTTGTACTCGATGGCCGGCGAGAGACGGATGCCGAAGTCGATGTTCTGGTAGGTCGAGGAGTTCATGCTGTTGAACAGTCCCACCGACCAGTGATTGCCGATGCTCTTGATGGCCTTGGCCTCGTACCATTGGTCGCGGCGGATGGAGGTGAGCTGGCCGCCGTCCTTGTTGATCTTCTCGATGCGGTAGTAGAAGTTGGGGCTGAACCGCAGTCGCCAGTCGGGGGTGGTGCGGTCTGCCTCGAAGCCCAGCCGGAGGTCGTTGCGACTGCGCTGGCTCTCCACGTCGGCGCTGAAGCTCGCGTTGGCCTCGAAGATCCAGTTGTTCCAGTTGTCTACCATTTCCGAATCCTCGTCGGAGGCCTCCTCGGGGGCGGGGGGGGCCTCGGCGGTCAGGTCTACCAGGTCGGCGTAGTCGGTGCCCGCCAGGAAGCCGGCGAGGCCGAGCTCGATGCGCTTGTTGAGGTATTCGTCGCGTTCCAGCCCCGTCATGACGGCCGTGGTGGACACCTTGAAGTTGAGGCTGTTGCCGGCCAGCTCCTGCTGCCCCTTGAACTGGAGGTCGTAAACGCGGCCGCCGTTGCTCAGGTAGTTGGTGACGATGAAGAGGTTTACCTGGGCGTTGACCGGGTCGATGGTGTGGTTGACGTAGTTCAGCTCCTGCTTCAGCAACGTTTTGTTGCAATCGCATTCGGTGAACAGATTCAGTCGTTTCTGACCGTGACTTGCTGACGGCAATAGCAGGGCAAGCGCCAGAATGGCGTGGATCAAAACAACTTTCATCGACTGGGTAGTTAAACCGCGAAAATATAGCAAGACGAGGGGGTTTGTCAACCCCATGCACACCCCATTTTGCCGGCGGGTCAGTGGTTCCGGACCGCCTGCAGGGCTTGTTTGTACACCCGTAACGCGCGTTCGCGGCCGAACTTGTGCTCCACCAGGGGCTCGTCCGGATAATCCGGAGTGCCGAATTCCGACACCCAACGCTTTACGTAGCGGTACTCCGGGTCGAATTTGCGCTGTTGGCTTTCGTAGTTGAAGATGCGGAAATAGGGCTGGGCGTCCACCCCGCTGCCGGCCGCCCACTGCCAGCCTCCGTTGTTGCTGGCCAGTTCGTAATCCAGCAATTTATCGGCGAAGTAGGCCTCCCCCCACCGCCAGTCGATCAGCAGGTGTTTGGTCAGGTAGCTCGCTACGATCATCCGGACGCGGTTGTGCATGAAGCCGGTTTCGTTCAGTTGCCGCATGCCCGCATCTACGATGGGTACCCCGGTCCGGCCGGCGCACCAGGCGGCAAATTCTTCCTCGTCGTTCCGCCAGGGGATGGCGTCGTACTCCGGCCGGAAACTCCCGTACGCCACCCGGGGGTGGGCCTGGAGGACGTTGGAGTAGAAGTCGCGCCAGATGAGTTCCTTTAGCAGGGTATCGTTGGTGGCCCGGGCCTCCCGCGCCTTTTGGCGGACGCTCACCGTGCCGTGGCGCAGGTGAATCCCCCAGCGGGTAGTACCCTCCACGGCGGGGAAGTCGCGGTTTCGGCCGTAGGCTTCCAGCAATTCCCGCGGCGGATCGGGCGGGGGCAGGTAGGTTTCGGTAGGGGAGAAGCCCATTTCCTCGAGGGTGGGTACGGGGTGCTGCGTAGGGGATTGGTGCAGACTTCCGGCGTAGCGCTCGGTGGGGTAGGGGGCCAGGTAAAAACTGACGTCGGCTTCCCCCCGGCGGATCAGGCGGCTGTCGAGGCGGCGCAGCCAGCTGCGCATATAGGGGGTGAAGACGGTATAGGATCCCCCGGCCTGTTTCTCCACTTCCTCACTTTCAAAGATGACGTGGTCCTTGTAGGTCCGAAAGGGAATCTTGCGTTCGGCCAGCAGGTCGGCTACCGCCTGGTCGCGTTCCAGGGCGTAGGGTTCGTAGTCGCGGTTCGTGTATACGGCGTTGGGGCGGTATTCGTCGCGCAGTTGCTTCCAGATCTCTACCGGGTCCCCGTAAAAGGTCAGCAGCGTACTCCCATAGTCGCGATACCATTCCGCCAAACGGGCTACGCTACGCTGGATAAAGGTCACCCGGGCATCGGAGCGGCTGGGCAGTTTATCCAGGATATTGCGGTCGAATATAAAAACGGGTACTACCTCCTCATTCCTCTTCAGGGCGTGGTAGAGGCCGGCGTTGTCCGGAAAGCGGAGGTCGCGGCGGTGCCAGAAGAGGGTCATTGAATGTGTCCTTGTGTTACAGCTTCATGATGGCTGCCCGTTCATAAATACTGACCCGCCAACTGCGTACTGCCGTACTGTTGTACTGCCGTACCGTTACACCTCATCAGGATCCTCGTATTCCACCCGAAACTTCTCGATCATATCCTCCGAGAGGCTGTCCGCGTAGACCCCGTAGGCATCGACCAGCAGGCCCTTGGTTCCGTCGGCGGCTTCGATACCGTAGAGGACGGAGTTGTCGTCCGGGTTGCTCATCCCCTCGAAGCGGTAGGCGTGGGTGATGGTGAAGTCCTCGGGGCGGTAGTTGTTCTGGTTTTGCTTGCATTCCAGCGACTCCGATTTCTGGTTGAAGTCGGCGGTATAGCCCTTGCTTTTGAGGTCTTCGATAGCGTAGGACAGGCTTTCGTAATTATTGTCTTGCAGGATTGGCACGGTCGGATGTTATGGTGTGCTGGTATAAGTGCCTTCCCCCCCCGTCGGTTCACATCCTACAGGGCGTAAAACAGCGCCGCCTGCCCACCGTAGCCCCGGCGGATGCTGGTGGAGGCCTGGCTTTCCCCGGGTTTGATCAGGTTGCTGAACCCCTGTCGGTAGCGGCCGTCCACCTGCAGGGTGAGGGGGCCAATCTCCAGGTTGAGGCCCAGCCCGGCCACCAGCCCGTAGTTGATGCGGAAGGGCAGCTCGCGGCCGTAGTAGGTGTTGGCGGGCTGAGTAGCCGGGTCGTATCCCGGGGGCAGGGACTCCCGCTCGGCCAGGGGGGCAGACAGGTAGGGGCCAATCTGGAACAGGGGCTGTACCACCCCGCGGCCGACGCTGAACTGGGTCAGGATGAGGAGCTCGGCGTAGTCGGTCTGCCGTTCGTAGGCGCCGGCGGTGCCGAGGTCTTCCCGCCAGCCGGCGCGGTCGTAGGCGAGCTCCGCCTGGAATCCGACCAGCTGGCGGTCGAAGTAGCGCAGCGCCACCCCCGCGCGCTGGCCGGGATAGGTGGTCACGCTGGCGTTCGGGGTGAAATCCACTTCCTGGTAGGCCTGACCGGCCACCACCCCCAACTGAAACCGCCGGTAATCGACACTGTCCAACTGCGCCAGGGCGAGTTGGGAAAGGAACAGCAGCGGCAGGATTCGGAGCAGGTGGAGCATAGGTAGGGTACGGGGCGGCCACAAGGTAAACCGGCAAAGTGGCATCCCGCTCAGGACGAAACCTCCGCCGGAAGCGTTAAAGGGGTATGATCTTGCGCTGGATACTCCCGTTGTGGTTGTGCTGCCTTACCATCCCCGCTTTCGCACAGGGGGACCCGGCGGTGGCCGATTTATACGTGGACCCGGTCGGCAAGCCCTACTTCTTGCTGGAAGACGACCGCCTGGTCACCGGAAACCCGCTTGGGGTAAATACCTACAGCTTTTACGACAGCAGCCTGGGTAGCCCGGACTACGTGGACGTAACCAACCCCTTCCAAATCCTGGTCTACTACCGCGAATACGGCACGGCGGTCGTACTCGACCGGACGCTGAGTGAATTGGACCGCATCGACCTGTTCGCTAACCCCAATATCCAGCAGCCCGGGGCCATCGCCCGCAGCTACGACAACGGCATCTGGGTGTTCGACAACTGGGACTACCGCCTGCTGCGCCTCGACGATTCCGGCCGCATCGATCAGCAAACCAACAACCTCCGCCTCCAACTCGGTATCGCGGCACCGCCCAGCGCCATCTTCGTCGACCGCAACGCCGTAATCCTGCACTTCCCCGACAAGAACCGATTGGCCGTCTTTACCAACTACGGGCAGTTCCAGTACTGGGTGGATACCCCCCCTGCGGAGCAGCTCTCCTGGTACGCCCCCCGGCTCCTGGGTACCTCCACCAGTCACGGGGAAGGCTGGCTGTGGTCACCGCCGGCGCGCAAGGTCCGGACCCTGTCGCGGCTACCCACCGCGGCGCGGACCGCCACCCGTATCCTGGCCGGCCCCGGAGGAGAGTACCTCGCCGTACAACCTGGAGTACCGGGGCTTAGCAGCGGGATGTTGGAAGAAAAAAACTAAACAACAATTTGTTTTAAATAGTCGGGCCGCCTAACTTTGTAGAACACGTTACGCTAAAGGTTGCACTAATGACTATCTCACTGACCCGTCTGACGGCCTTCGCCGCCAGGCACTGGCTCCGGCTTGGCCTTATCGGCTGCGCCCTCATTCTCCTCACCCAGAAGCAGGTAAACTTTAACCTCCGCCTGGGCCACCCCGACTACGAACCCGTGCCCGCTACGGCCCCCGTGCCGCCGGTAGAATCGACCGCGGAGGGGGAGCCGCCAACCTTCCTCACCCAGGACCAGGGCAACCGTCAGTCGTCGGGGGGCTTCTTCTCCCGGTTTAATTTCTTCGGCGGTGGGGAGGCCAGTCGCCTGGAGGCCCTGACGCAGCTTCCCGACCAGGAGGTAGCGGCCTTCATTACCCGTTTCCGTCACGTGGCGGAGGCGGAACAGGAGAAATTCGGCATTCCGGTCAGCATCACGCTGGCTACGGGGCTGTTGTACAGCAAGGCCGGGAAGGCCGCCGGGGCGCGGGATTACAACAATTTCTTTGGGCTGGACTGCTCAGGCGATTGGGGAGGCCCCACCGCCCGGGTAGCCGGAGATTGCGTGCGCAGCTACGAGACGGCCTGGACGAGTTTCCGCGACTTTAGTCTAGCGGTAACCGGGGGCAAGTTCGCCCGCCTGCGGGAATTCGGGCCGCGGGACTACCGCCGCTGGGCCGCCGGAATGGACGAACTCGGGTTCAACGGAACCGAGAACCTGGGCACCCAGCTGCAGCAGACGATCGACCGCTACCAGCTGTTCCGCTTCGACTAGGCTAAGGGGTAATTATTCCTCCTCGTCGAGCCCTTCGAAGAGCTGGTTGGCGAGCATGAAGTGGTACCACTTCAGCAGCCGCTTGACGTCGCTGGCGTGTACCCGCTCCTTGTCGTAGGTGGGCAGTACGTCCTCCAGGTAGTCGAAGAGCCGGTCGCTGGATTCGTTGGGGGCGGGGGCGGGATTGTCCTCCTGCTGCTCCTGCATGCGGCCGAAGACCTTGCGCAGCGGCTCGGCGTCGCCGTCCTGGGTGTAGATGGCCATGCTCTCCAGGGGGGCAAACTGGTGCTTGCGGGCGGGGGCGAAGTGCCGCTTCTTGGTTTCGATCTGCTCCACGATGATGCCACCCTTGCGCTCGGTGACGACGGTGTAGAGACCCGGGAGACCGGAAACGGCAATGATTTCGGCGAACTTCATAAGCGGCATTTTTTTGTCGCCGCGAAGGTAGTCGCTGTGGCGCACACGCGGAACCGCTGCGGGAAATTTGCCCCGCATCCGGCTCAGTACGCCAGCAGGGAACGGATGGCGTCGGCCAGGCGGCCCTTGGGCAGGTAGTTGGCTTCCAGGGCCGCGGCGAAGGGCACGGGAGTATCCAGGCTACCCAGGCGGCGCACCGGCGCATCCAGGTCTTCGAAGCAGTGCTCGCCGATCCACGCAGCCAGTTCGCCCCCGAAACCGCCGGTCAGGGAGGCTTCGTGGAGTACCAGCACGCGGCTGGTTTTGCGTACCGTGGCCCGGATGGCGTCGTAGTCGAGCGGAGCCAGGCTGCGCAGGTCGATGATTTCGGCGTCGACCCCCAGTTCCCGCACGGTGTCCGTGGCCCAGTGGACGCCGGCGCCGTAGGTGATGATGCTCAGGTCGTGGCCCTCACGTACGGTCCACGCCCGGCCGAGTTCACCCGGGGTGAAGCCTTCGGTTACCGGCCCGGTGAGAGAGCGGTAGAGGGCCTTGTGCTCGAAGTAGAGGACGGGGTTGGGGTCGGCCAGGGCGGCCAGCAGCAGTGACTTCGCGTCCTCGGGGGTGCTGGGGTAGACGATCTTCAGTCCGGACACGGCCGTGAACCAGCTCTCCATCGTCTGGCTGTGGAAGGGGCCGGCCCCGACGCCGCCGCCCACCGGCAGTCGCACGACGACGTCGGCTGCCTGTCCCCAGCGGTAGTGAAGCTTAGCGAGGTTGTTGACGATCTGGTTGAAGCCGCAGCTGACGAAGTCGCCAAATTGCATCTCTACCATGGCCTTGCCGCCGGGGATGGCGTAGCCCAGGGCGGCGCCGATCACTCCGCTTTCGCAGAGGGGGGTATTGCGGACGCGCTCCCGGCCAAACTCTTCCACAAAGCCCTCCGTGATCTTGAAGACTCCGCCGTAGTCGGCAATGTCCTGGCCCATGAGGACCAGTTCCGGATAGGCCCGCATCGCTTCCCGCAGTCCTTCGCTGATGGCGTCGACGAAGCGGCGTTCCACGGTGGCTCCGGGGTGGGGTACGGGCGTGGCCGCGGGTGCAAAGAGATCATCAACTTCCGTGGCGGTGTGGGCGGTCACCGGCGAAAATTCCGCCGCGGCGGCGAGGGCCGTCTCGATCTCCTGCTGGATGCCCGCTTCCAGGGTTTCCTGGTGGGCGTTGTCCAGCAGGCCCTGCTGGCGGAGGTAGTCCGCGAAATTGGTCACCGGATCGCGGGCCGTCCAGGCTTCGATCAGCTCCGGTGGGACGTACTTCACTCCGCTGGCTTCTTCGTGACCGCGGACGCGGAAGGTGCGGCATTCCAGCAGGACGGGCTCGGGGTTGTCCCGCATTTCCTCGGCGAGCTGGCGGACGGTAGAGTACACCTCCAGGATGTTGTTGCCGTCGATGCTCAGGGAACGCATCCCGTAGCCCACGCCGCGGTCGGCCAGGCTGTCGCAGGCGTACTGCTCGCTGACGGGGGTGGACAGGCCGTAGCCGTTGTTCTCGATGACGAAGAGAACCGGAAGTTTCCACACCGCGGCGAGGTTCAGGGCTTCGTGGAAGTCGCCCTCGCTGGTGCCGCCGTCGCCGGTGAAGGCGAGGCTCACCCGAGGCTCGCCCCGCAGCTTGTGCCAGAGGGCCACCCCGGCGGCCAGGGCCAGTTGGGGTCCGAGGTGACTAATCATACCCACGATATGGTGGTCGGGGGTGCCAAAGTGGAAGCTGCGGTCGCGCCCCTTGGTGTAGCCGGCGGCCTTGCCCTGCCACTGGGCGAAGAGCCGTTCCAGCGGCACCCGGCGGCTGGTGAAGACGCCCAGGTTGCGGTGCATGGTGAAGAGGTATTCCTCGGGCTCGAGGGCCAGGGTACAGCCGACGCTGATGGCTTCCTGCCCGATGCCGGAGAACCACTTCGAAATGACGCCCCCCCGCAGTTGGCGGAGCATCTTTTCCTCGATGAGGCGCGGGCGCAGCAACTCTTCGTACAGCCGGAGGAGCGTTTCTTCCGACACGTCGTAGCCGGAGAAAACCAGGGGGGCGGTGGTAGCGGTCATGACTGCAAGGTAATAGCACGCCGGACGCATTTCCCAGCGGCGATTTGTCGCCTGCGGTATCGGCAACTGCCATTGCAGCTGCGGGCCGAACATCTGTTGTAGCTACATCCTTTAGCTAGCAACCGCCGACCCCGGCACAACCCCGATTACCGACACCCATGACCAACCTCGAAGTACAACAGCAATTCGGCGAAGCCGTAAATACCGGCCAACTGGAAAAGATCCGCGATCTCGTAGCCCAGGACGTAAAGGACCACGACCCCGCCCCCATGCAGGGCCCCGGCCCCCAGGGATTCATCGATTTCTTCAGCATGATGCGCCGCGCCTTTCCGGACCTCCACATCGAGGTGGAGCACGTGGTTACCGACGCCGACAACGTCAGTTTCGCCTACACTGTATCCGGTACTCACCAGGGGGAATTCATGGGCCTGGCGCCCACCGGCAAGCAATTTTCCGCCCGCGGCGTCCAGATCGGCCGCTTCGAAGATGGGAAACTGAAAGAACGCTGGGGCAGTTCCGACGAACTGGGTATTCTGAAGCAATTGGGCGCCGAGCGCATACCGCAGTAAGGAGCCCATCACCCCGGCACTCGCGACCGCATGCGGCACCCGCGCACCGACGCCCGGACCGGCCTGGCGTTTTTGAAATTTTGGTCGTATCCTTGGTGCTCATCCGCCCCGACCATGCGCCTGCCCCACCTTTTGCTGGCTTTATTGCTCCTGCCCATCCTCAGCCTCAAGGCCCAGGATACCCCCCAGGCCACCCTGCAACGGCTCTTCGACGGCATGCGGCGGGCGGATACCTCGGGGATGGGGGAACTGTTCCTGCCCGGCGCCAGCCTGCACTCGGTCACCACCGACGCGGCGGGAGCCACCACCCTGCAAATTGGTGACATTGGGCGGTGGATGAGCGGTATCGTCAACGCCCAACCCGGGGCCCTGGACGAGCAGCTCCACTTCACCAGTCTGCGGACCGACGGCGCCCTGGCCACCGCCTGGACGCCCTACACCTTCGTCCTTAATGGCGAGGTACACCACTGCGGCACCAATGCCTTCCAGCTGATCAACGACGGCGGCTGGCGCATCCTCAACATCGTGGATACCCGGCGC
Source organism: Neolewinella marina (assembly GCF_002631205.1). GTDB lineage: Bacteria > Bacteroidota > Bacteroidia > Chitinophagales > Saprospiraceae > Neolewinella > Neolewinella marina. The sequence goes on along the minus strand of NZ_PDLO01000005.1, from coordinate 207,643 downwards.
GCTGAAGGCTGTGCTCCCGTGGATTCCCTGGCGGCCGTCGCCCGGATCGAGCAACTCGCCGACGACTGGCACCGGGCCGCCGCCCGCGCCGACAGTGCCGCCTACTTCGGCCGCATGACCGCCGACGCCATCTACATCGGGACCGACCCCGGAGAACACTGGACCCGGGAGGAGTTTGCCGCCTTTGCCGCCCCCTACTTCGCCGCCGGGAAGGCCTGGGACTTCACCGCCACCGAACGCCACGTCTTCTACGACGAAGACAACAACCTGGCCTACTTCGACGAATTGCTCGATACCTGGATGGGCACCTGCCGGGGCACCGGCATCGTGCGCCGCACCGGGAACAACGAATGGAAGATCGCCCACTATACCCTCAGCCTTACGGTGCCGAACGACCAAATGGACGCCGTAATTTCGGTGATACGGGGCCAAAAATGACCCTTCCGTAATTGTCTGTGAGACAATTATTTGTACTTTTGATCCGTGAAGACTTACGATTACGCCTACCGGCCCCTGCTGGCCGTCGACTGCACCATATTTGGTTTTCGGGACGGCAAACTCAACCTTCTGCTGGTGCGTCGGGACATTGAACCCCGCCGTGGCAAGTGGTCCCTGATGGGGGGCTTCCTGCAGGCCAATGAGTCGCTCGACGAAGCCGCCGCCCGGGTACTGGAGCAGCGCACCGGACTGAAGGAAGTGTACCTCGAACAGTTTAAGGCTTTCGGTGAGGTGGACCGCGACGAAGCCGAGCGCACCATCTCCGTCGGCTACTACGCCCTAGTGGACCAGGAAAAGGCCCAGCTGCAGTTGTCAACGGAATTCGCGGCCCACTGGGTGCCGATCACCGACGTACCCCCGCTGATCTTCGACCACAACGAAATGGTCGCAGCGGCCCTGAACCGGCTCCGGCACCGGGCCACCCACGAGCCCGTCGGCTTTGAACTGCTGCCCGAAAAATTCACCCTGACGCAGTTGCAGTCGCTCTACGAAGCCATCTTCGGTACCAGTATCGACGCCGGCAATTTTCGGCGGCGGCTGCGGAAAATGGAGTACCTCCAGCGGCTGAACGAAAAGGATACGAACAGTTCGCGCAAGGGGGCCTGGTACTACCGCTTCGTGCCGGAGGACTACGCCCACGCCAAGCGGAACGGAGCGGATTTCCTGCTCAAACCCTGACCGGATCGCCGGCGGTGCTTATTTTGGAGGAAACCTGCCGTCGCCACCATGACCTACCCCTCCACCTTCGCTCCCGAAACCCTGGAGCAAAACCTGGCCCGCATCAATCGCCTCACCCCGGAAACCCAACCGCAGTGGGGCAAGATGAACGTCGCCCAGATGCTGGCCCACCTCAACGTGGCCTACGATATGGAAACGGGCGCCCTGCCGGTGAAGAACAACTGGTTCACCCGGCTGCTCCTGAAGACCGTGGTGAAACCCGCGGTGGTGGGACCCAGGCCCTATCCGCGGAACAGCCGGACGGCCCCCCAGTTCCTCATTACCGACGAGCGCGATTTCAGCCAGGAAAAGGAGCGGCTGGTGGCCAACCTGCGGCGGGTGTCCGCGGCCGGGGAATCCGCCTACGAAGGCAAGGAGAATGTCTCCTTCGGCCCCCTTACGGCCGGGGAGTGGAGCGTGATGTTCCAGAAGCACCTGGACCACCACCTAACCCAGTTCGGGGTGTGAACCGCGCGGGTCGGGGCCGGCGGGCTATCTTCTGCCACAAATTTTGCTGATGCGCCTCCCGTACCTGCTTGCCTTTTCCGTCCTGTTTTCCCTGCCCCCGGCCCTGCACGCCCAGGCGGATTCCGTGGCCCTGAAGGCCTTGATTCAGGAATTCACCAGCTACCGGCCCTACGACAGCCTGAACGTATGGGGGATGGCCGGCGAGGAGGAGCTAGAGGAACAGGCGGCGGAGCTGGGTGGCTTTGCCGACCGGCTGGGGGAACTGACCGACCTGAGTGCCGCCCAGCGGATCGATGCGGAGTTGCTTCGCTTCGTCCTGGCCGACCGGATCTACCGCCTCGATTTCGGTACCCACCGCTTCCCCCTCAACGCCGAAGGGGGATTCCTGACCGACATTGTCTACCGCTACGGCAACCGGCGGGTGGAAAATGAGGTAGAGCTGGAACGCTATACTGCTGAGCTGGCGGCCCTGCCAGCCTATTTCCGCCACCAGCGGGCGGCCCTGTCGCGGGGGCTTGCGGAGGGCAAAACGAATCCCCGGCGGGTCGTCACCCTGGTGCTGGAGCTGATCGAGCGAACCCTCGCGGTGCCCCCGGCCGCAAGCGTATTTCACCGGCCGGTAGTCCACTACGCTCCGGGTGGCGATCGCGTGGACTCCCTGGTAAGTGCCGTGGTCTATCCCGCCTACCGGGAGCTGGCCGATTTCCTTGAGGAGGAGTACCTGCCGCAACTGCCGGCCGCGCCCGGAGTCTCCTCCATCAGCGGCGGGCGGGAGTACTACCGCCACCTGATCCGCTACTTCACTACCGACGACGAGGCGACCCCGGAAGCGGTATTCGCCACCGGGGAGCGGGAGGTGGCCCGGATCCGGGCGGAAATGGAAGGGGTGATGGAGCGGGTGGGCTTTGCAGGTTCCTTCGCCGAATTTCTGGACTTCCTGCGCAGCGACCCCCGGTTTTACGCCTTTACGCCGGAAGCCTTGCTGGAGCGGGCCGCCTGGATCACCAAGCGCATTGAAGGCGAACTGCCCCGCTATTTCGACCGGCTGCCCCGCATGCCGCTGACCGTTACCCCGGTACCGGCGGCCCTGGCGCCCAACTACACGGGGGGGCGGTACAGTCCGGGCTCCTACGCTCACCGCCGTGCCGGAGCCTTCTGGGTAAATACCTACGACCTGCCGAGCCGTCCCCTCTACACCCTCACGGCCCTGGCCCTCCACGAGGGGGTGCCCGGCCACCATACCCAGATGATGCTGGCCGCGGAAGGGGAGGGGCAGTCGGATTTCCGCAAATCGCTTTACCTCTCCGCCTTCGGGGAGGGCTGGGCGCTCTACGCGGAATACCTGGGCAAGGAAATGGGAATGTACGAGACGGCTTACGACGACTTCGGGCGCCTTACGTACGAAATGTGGCGGGCCTGCCGGCTGGTGGTGGACCCCGGCATCCACTACTTCGGCTGGTCGCGCGAGCGGGCGGTGGCGTACATGGCTGAACACACAGCGCTATCGCTGCGGGAAGTCAATACGGAAATCGACCGCTACATCGGCTGGCCGGGGCAGGCGGTATCGTACAAAATGGGGGAACTCAAGATCCGGGCCCTGCGCCGGGAGGCGGAGGAGCGGTTGGGGGATCGCTTCGACCTGGCGGCCTTTCACCGCCTGGTGCTGGCCAACGGGGCCGTGACCATGGAAATTTTGGAGGAGGTGGTGCGGCAATGGATCGCCAGCACCTCCTCCGACCAGGATTAATCCTCCAGCTCCAGCTGTTCGCCGGTGGCGGAGAATTCGGCTTCCATCTCTTCGCCGTTCAGGTTAAACTCCACCTCGTAGTGGTCGTCGTCTTCTTCCCACTCCACGTCGGTCGCACCGGGGTAGGCGGCCTGGAAGGCGCTCTGTACGGCGGCGGGGACTTCGACGGCTTCGGCCGTTTCGGCGCAGGCGACGAGGGCGAAAGCGAAAAGGGCGGTAAAAATTGATTTCATCATGATTGGTGGATTTGAGTGAGTAACGGGCCACCGCGGGCCACCGAAAGGGGCGGGTACGCGGGTGCCATGTTATACCACACAACAGCAAAGGGGGCGGGATGTGAACGCCGGGCCCACAATTATCTGCCGGGGCGGGTAACGGCACCCGCGTGCCGCCGCCGCTGCCACCGTAACGAATCGGGATGGCGGGCCATCAAGAGGGTACACATCCACTCACCAACACCTTCCGTCATGCGCTACCTTATCCTGCTGCTGGTGCTCAGCCTGTCCGCCACCGCCAATGGGCAGCTGAAGAAGAAGACCCAAATCTTGACTTCCGTAATCACCGCATCCGACACCGAACGCCTTCCGGGCCGTGTCCAGCCCATTACCGGCCTCCTGCTTCAGGAAATTCCTGATATCAATACAACCGTCGCAAGCATTGGCGGCTCCTACGGCATAGCCGTCCGGGACCAGGTAGCCGTCGGCGGCTCCTACCGGGCCGACTTCAGCTTCGGCGAGAACGGCAACGGGGTAGACCACCTGATGCTCTGTCCCTGGGCCCGCGGCTATCTCTATAATGAACCCAACCTGCAGGTCTACGGCCAGCTACAGACGGGCATTGTGTACGACAGCGACGAATTCGACGCCTTCTCTACCGTGATTGCCTCCGCCGGGGTGCACGTTCCGATCGGGCCCACCATCCGGTTCACGCCCAATATCAGCTATGCCATCCAGGACGGCAACAACCGGGTGGGGATCGGGGCTAACGTGGAGTACCACTTCACGGATTTCGCTACCGAGGACAGAGAGATTGACCATTCTGAGAAATATACCGAAGGGGGCTTGATCGTAGGGGCACAAGCGGTCAACTTCGGCTTTGCCGACAACTCCTTCATTTCCACCATCCGGATCGGCGGACATTACTTTCCCAGCGACCGGTGGTCGGTGGGGGGAGACCTTGGCCTAAGCTACGACCGTACCACCTTCGATAGTGGAGGCAGCAGCGGATCCAAGTCTTCTTTTAGTACTACTGACATTAACCTGGGCGTAAACACCCGCTACTACGTCGCCCCTGAGCGGCGGTTTTCCGGCTATGGGGAAGCGGGGGCCGGGTACTACTCCCGGGGATTCAATACCAGCTACTCCAATGGCGGCGAATCCGATGGCCATCCCTACCTGCGGCTGGGCGCCGGTGCCCAGACCCTGCTGTGTCGGAACCTCCTGCTGGAGGCCGGCCCCGAGTTCCGCCTCGACCTCCAGCAGGAGTCCAACCTCGTTTGCGGCTTCATGGTCGGACTGTTGCTGTTGTTCGGGGGAATGGAGGCCGAGTAGTATGGGTGGTCCGGGAACGAAGTGCTTACCTTCGGTTCCTGATTTACCGCCTATGCTCCCTACCGCCGACTTCATCGACCTGCTGCAACGACTCATTGCCACCCCATCCCTGAGCCGGGAGGAGAAGGCGACGGCCACGATCCTGGAGGACTTCCTGCGGCAGCGGGAGGTAGAACCCCGGCGGCTGAGGAATAACGTCTGGGCCGTCAGCCGCAACTGGCGGGAGGGCCGCCCCACGGTGCTGCTCAACAGCCACCACGATACGGTGAAGCCCGCGGCCGGCTACACCCGCGACCCCCACGACCCGGCCATCGCAGACGGCAAGCTTTACGGACTGGGCAGCAACGACGCCGGCGGCGCGCTGGTGGGACTCATTGCCGCCTTCCTGCGCTGGGAGAACGACCCCGCCCTGCCGGTGAACCTGGTGCTGGCCGCGACGGCCGAGGAGGAGATCAGCGGCCCGGACGGCATTGCCGCCCTGCTGCCCCAGCTGCCGCCCATCGACTCCGGCATTGTCGGGGAGCCTACCCGGCTGGACCTGGCGGTAGCCGAGCGCGGACTGGTGGTAATCGACGGAGAAACCAGCGGACAGAGTGGCCACGCCGCCCGCCGCGAAGGGGTGAACGCCCTCTACCGGGCCATCGAAGACATCGCCGCCATCCGCGACTACTCCTTCACCCGTCCGAGCGAACGGCTGGGACCCACCACCGCTACGGTGACGGTGATCTCGGCGGGCACCCAGCACAACGTGGTGCCGGACCGCTGCAACTTCGTGATCGACCTGCGGGTGAACGAAGCCTACAGCAACCAGGAAGCCGTGGCCGAACTGCAGTCGGTTTGTCAGCATGCCCAGTTGAAGCCCCGCAGCCTGCGCCTGCAGTCAAGCCGCATCCCCGCCGATCACTTCCTGCTGGCCGCCGCCCGCCGCGCCCGCCCGGCAGCCAAGGATTACGGCTCTCCGACCCTGAGCGACCAGGCCCTCATGCCCTTTCCCACCCTGAAGATCGGCCCCGGAGACAGCGCCCGCAGCCATACGGCCAACGAGTTCATCTACGTAGATGAAGTAGAAGAAGGGATCCGGGTCTACGGGGAACTGATCGGCCACTGCGGAGTCGGGACCGCGAATAAATGATCCGAAAAAAAATTCAATCGAAGGCAGCGCATCGACGCCGCCCCCCGTTCTGGGAGTGGTTTTGATGATGAATACAGCAGCCTCACTTTATACTCACTAGATCAACTAGGCTGTAAATGCAAGCAGGGGAAAACGGACGCGTCCGTTTTCCCCTGCTGCTTTTATAGCTTGTATGCGATGCTTAGTCGCGGTTCATCACCGACAGCAGTCGCAGGATCTCGATGTAGAGCCACACCAGGGTGACGATCAGGCCCACGGCGCTGAACCACTCCATGTACTTGGGAGCCTGCATGGCCGCGCCGCGCTCGATGTTGTCGAAGTCGAGCAGCAGGCTCAGGGTGGCCACTCCGATGATCACTACACTGATGCCGATGCCGATCAGGCCGCCTTCGTGGAGGAAGGGGATGCTCATGCCGAAGAAGCTCAGGCCGAGGTTGATCATGTACACCAGGAAGATCGCGCCGATGGCCATCATCATGCCCGAGCGGAACTTCTCATTCACGGTGATGATGCCCGCCTTGTACACGAACAGCATCATGAACAGCAGGGCGATCGTGGCCAGGATGGCGTTGAAGACCAGTCCCGTGCCGAACCCGGCGGCGTACACCGCGGTGACCGAGCCCACGAACAGGCCTTCCAGCAGGGCGTAGATCGGTGCCAGGGTGCCCGACATCTTGGGCTTGAAGGCCATGACGAGGACCAGGACGAGTCCGCCAATGGCCCCGCCCCAGACGAACAGCTGGCTGGGGAAGAAGAAGGAGTATACCGCGGTGGCCAGCAGGAGGACGCCGAGTACGAAGGTCTTGTTGACGGCGCCGTCGACGGTCATCACGTTGTCTTCGGCGCGCTGGATGAACCCACCATCGAGCGGGCGCGCGGACGCTTTGGCCAGACGATCCTCGCTGAGTAGGGGGTTGCTGGATTTGCTAAAGCGATCGGATAGGGACATGTAATTCTGGTTGGTTGATTGAAGGATAAAACGCCTGACGCGGCAAGACGTTGCAGGCTAGATGAAATACTGCACGGCCAGTTCGTAGCCCCGCAGCCCCAGGCCCACGATCACCCCTTCGCAGTAGGGCGACAGGTAGCTGTGGTGGCGGAAGGCCTCCCGCTTGTGTACGTTGCTGATGTGTACCTCGATCACCGGGGTGCTGATGGCGGCCACCGCATCGGCCAAAGCTACACTGGTGTGGGTGTAGGCCCCGGCGTTCAGCACGATGCCGTCGTAGTCCCAGCCGACCTCGTGCAGCTTGTCGAGCAGTTCTCCCTCGTGGTTGCTCTGGAAGTAGCTGAGTTCCACATCGGAGTCCACGAACTTGCCCTTCAGGTGAAGCATGAAGTCTTCGAAGGTGTCCTCCCCGTAGATTTCGGGCTGCCGGCGGCCGAGGAGGTTTAGGTTGGGGCCGTTGATGATGATGACTTTTAGCATTGAATCTAGAAAGGTTAGACCTCGCTTCGCTCGGGTTAGAGGGGTTAGAGAGGGCATTTATCCCTCGCTTCGCTCGGGTTCGTGCGTTTCGTTTTACCCTCGCTTCGCTCGGGTGAGTGAGGTAGAGATCTTGGGGCATTCATCTGGCGTGAAGGATTCATGGGATTGCTTGTCACTACCCACTCGGAACTGAATGTTTGTTGATCCTAATTAGGCCTGAATGTAATAAATGCTTTTGGGTGTTTCATAGCATCCCCGGTTCGAGAGTTCTGCTCGCGGCACCACAAACACAACTGCTGCCCGGCTCATACTCTGCCCGCGGTACCCCCGGCTCATACGCCCTGCCCGCGGCACAACAAACCATTCTTCATGGATCGGTGACCCGAGCGGAGCTCGGGAACCATTCCAACCCGAACGCATAATTCACCCCCCGAAAAAAAACAGGATCGACCAAGCGCCGATGGCCGCAAGTGAAACGGCCTGAACGTACTGCCGTACCGCCGTACTGCTATACTGCCGTACTACCGTACTATTGTACCACCAATGCTTTCCTCCTTTTTCCGCAATGCCCTCTTCGTCCTGCTGCTCAACCTCACGGTGAAGGGTGTTTATCTGTTCGGGATTGAGCGGGTCGTCCAGAACCGGTTGCCGGAGGCGGAGTACGGACTGTACTTCTCGTTGCTGGGGCTGGGCATGATCCTGCAGGTGGCCGCGGACTTCGGGTTGCAGCTCTACAACAGCCGCACGCTGAGCGGGCACCGGCACTTGCTGTCCAAGTACTTCCCCTACTTCCTGGCGCTGAAGACCATTCTGGGCGGGGTGTTCTTCCTGCTGTTGCTGGTGGCGGGGTATGCCCTGGGGTACCGGGGGGCGGAGATTGGACTGTTGTTGCTGGTCGGGGCGGGCCAACTGCTCAACAGCCTGGTGCTTTACCTGAGGTCCAGCCTGGCCGGGCTCGGCCGCTACGCTCTCGACAGTACCTTCAGCATCCTCGACAAGGTGCTCATGATCGCCATCATCGGGGGAGTGCTGCTTTTCGCTCCCGGGGCACTTTCGATTGAATTGTTTGCGGGAACGCAGGTGCTGTGCTGGGCCCTGACGGCCGGGGGCGTGGGCTACTTCCTGCGGCGACAACTCGACCGCTTCCGGCCTCGGTTCGACCGGGCCACCCTGGCATTGCTCCTGCGCGGCGGCGCCCCCTTTGCCATCGCCATCCTGCTGCAGACGGCCTACAGTCGTACCGACGCGGTGATGATCGAGCGGTTGCTGCCCGACGGAGCCTACCTGGCGGGCCACTACGCGGCCGGCTACCGCCTCCTCGATGCCATCAACACCGTGGGCTGGCTGCTGGCCGGACTGCTGCTGCCCATGTACGCCCGCCTCCACGCCCGGGGGGAACCACTGGGGGGGCTGCTGCGTCTCAGCGTACACCTGCTGGTGGGTGGCGCGCTGGTCGTGAGTGGGGCGGTGGCGGCCTTCGCCCGGCCGATCGTGTACCTGCTGTACGACTTCGCCGAGCCCCGCACGGCGGCCATCCTGTTCTACCTGTCGCTCACCTTCGTGGCCCAGTGTCTCAACTACGCCTACGGGGCCTTGCTGGGGGCTACCGGCTTCATCGGGCGGATGAACTACGTGTTCGTAGCGGGTATCGTGCTGAACGTGGCCGGCAACTTCTGGGTGCTGCCCCGCTACGGTGCGGTGGGCGCTGCGGCGGTTACCCTGCTCACCCAGTCGTTCGTGGCCGTGACCCAGGCCGTGCTGGCCCACCGCTGGCTGGGACTGGCGGGGCGGACCGTCCACTGGGCGGGACTGCTCCTGCTGGCCGGCCTGATGCCCGTGGCGGCGGTACTGGTGGTCAGCCTGACGGCCCTGCCCTGGGCCCTGCAGTTCACGGTGGTTGGCCTGTTGGGTTCGGGGCTGGCATTTGCCCTGCGGCTGCTGGGGGTGAGGGAACTGGCGGGACTGCTGAGTGGGGAATAGCCGCGGGTTGGCGAATGCCTAACTTTACCGTGTGGCAATAGCAAACCAGTTCAAGTTTCTCTCCTGGATCCAGTTGGTGATCACCTGGACGGTGGCCGTATCCCTTTTCGGCTTCATCCGGCACTACGGCTGGCGGGAGAACCTGGCGTTTAATCCGGAGCACCTCATCGAGCCCCGGTTCGACCTGGCGGTGGGCTTCATTCTGGGAACCGGCTTTTACCTCATCGAGCGGTTGCTGAACCGGCAGACCTTCCAGCGGCTGTCCTTCCTGCGGTGGGCGGCCATCAAGTCGGGACTGAACCTGCTGCTGGCCATGGGGCTCTTCGCCATCGCCACCGTCCTTTACCCGGAGCTCAACTCCAACGTCTCCCAGGAGGTGAGCTTCGGAGAGTTCCTGTTCAGCAAGCTGATGTTCCTGGTGCTCGTGTACTTCGTCGTGATCAGCTTTCTCATCACCCTCTTCCAGCGGATGCAGCAGAAGCTGGGGCCGGGCATTCTCTGGAAGCTGCTCCTGGGCCGCTATCACCACCCGCGGGAGGAGGAGCGGATCTTCCTGTTCATCGACCTGCGGTCCTCGACCACCATCGCCGAGCAGCTGGGGCACGTAGCCTTCAGCCGGCTGATCCAGGACTGCTTCGCCGACCTCACCGAATCGGTCATCCGCCACCGGGCCGAGATTTATCAATACGTGGGCGACGAGGTGATCCTGTGCTGGAAGGTGGCCGAGGGCACCCGCCACAACAACTGCATCGCGGCCTACTTCCACTTCGTGGAAACCCTGGAGCGGCGCGCGGACCACTACCGCAAAACCTACGGGCTACAGCCCTTCTTCAAGGCCGGGGGGCACGCGGGCCGCACCACCGTGGCCGAGGTGGGGGTACTCAAGCGGGAGCTGGCCTACCACGGGGACGTGCTCAACACCGCGGCCCGCATCCAGGGCAAGTGCAACGAACTGAACGAACGGTTGCTGATCTCCCCGGCCCTGGCCGACCGGCTGCAACTGAACGGCGCCTATACCCTCCACGAGCACCCGCCGGTGGAGCTGGCCGGCAAGCGGGAAAACCTGCCGGTGATCGGGGTGCGGGCGGTGAGCGAGGTCAGTCGCCGTCCGCTCCCAGCCGGTTGATGTCGGCGCTCTCCAGGATCTTTTTCGGCTGGGGTTCCCGTGCCACCCGGATCATGGCGCGCCCGAGCTTCCGATCGGTAGTGGCCCAGCTGAACCGGCGGAGCAGGGGAAACAGCGGTTTCAGCAGGCGGTACATAACTGATATCCAGGCCGTCTTCATGGGCAGATCGCGCTCGGGCAGCAGCATACCCAGGCGGAACATATAGGCGTCGCGGAAGCCCATATGCAGCAGCTTGTTTTCGGTGCGCCCCTTCACCCGCGCCCACATCTGCCGCCCGTGGGGGTCGGTGCCCATGCCGGAAACGTAGGTGAAGACCAGGTCGGGCTGGCGGTCGTGGAGGGCCTGGGCGAAGGAGGTGACCAGGTCGTAGGTGAGCCGCGTATATTCCTCTTCCCCCTTGCCCGCGGAGGACACCCCGGCGCAGAAGAAGCAGGCGTTGTAGTCCTGCAGTCGCTCGCTGGCGCACTCCAGGTCGGAGAAGTCGGCCAGGATCAGCTCCCGCAGCTTCGGGTGCCGTACTTCCACGGGGTGGCGGTTGATCATCAGTACCTTCTCCACGTCGGGGTGGTCGAGGCATTCCAGCAGGACGGCCCGGCCGACCATGCCGCTGGCGCCGGTGAGGATGGGGGAGAGGAGCATGAACTAAGTCGTTGAGTTGCAGAAGGAACAATATATTGCCTTGCCATGATCGCCATTCCGAACAAGCTGGTTTTTTGGTTGCAGCTTGTCGGAGCCTGGACGGTGGCTTTCTTGCTGTTAGGTTTTTTGCGCAACTACGGCTGGCCGGATCAGCTGGGTAGTGTTGCCGTGGAACTGGCCGCACCTGGGCTGACCTTTATAATGGGGTTTATTATTGGTACCGGAACTTTTCTGATTGAGTTGCTGATGAAGTGGCGACGATTCAGACGGTTGTCGTTCAGGCGGTGGGTGGCCCTCAAATCCTTATTGCACCTACTGCTGGCATTCGCGCTGTTTGCTATAGCGATTATCCTGTATCCCTTATTCAGCTCGATGCCTCCTGGTGAGCTGGAGTTCCGGCAGTTTTTTTTCAGCAAGTTGATGCTGGTCTTTCTGGTGTATTTATCGGTGGTGAGTACTTCGATAACCTTGTTTCAGCAGATGAGCCAGAAAATGGGCAAGGGCATTCTCTGGAATATGCTGCGCGGGCGGTACCATCACCCACGGGAGGAAGAACGGATCTTTTTATTCATCGATCTCAAATCATCAACAACCATTGCGGAAGAACTCGGCCACGTCAGATTCAGTAACCTCATCCAGGACTGCTTCGCCGATATTACCGAGGCTGTTGTACGCCACGACGCCGAGATATACCAATACGTAGGCGACGAGGTAATTCTGTGCTGGAAACTGGCCGCAGGGCTGCATCGCAACAATTGTATTGAGGCGTACTTCCAATTCGTTGGCACCCTGGCGCAGCGGGCGGAGCATTACCGGGACAAATATGGAATCGAGCCTTACTTCAAGGCAGGAGCCCACGCCGGCAGAACTACGGTTGCCGAGGTGGGAGTGCTAAAGCGGGAACTGGCGTACCACGGCGACGTGCTAAATACTGCCGCGCGCATCCAGAGTAAGTGCAATGCATTAGGGGAGCAATTACTCATTTCTCCAGCCCTGGCTTCCCTTTTGCGGGTAGAAGCGCACTACGACACCCGGGAGTACGCACCGGTGGAGTTGGTGGGGAAGCGAGAGACAATGCAGGTGGTAGGCGTTCGCCAGCGACCACCAGGTTAGGAATTTGCCTGCTGCCGCTTGTTCCATTTCGCCTGGATACGGGGCAGTTCCTCTTCGAGGTAGAGAAAGTAATCCTGTATGTGGCGGAGATCCTTGTTGAACTCGGGGCTATCCGTTTGCTCGCGAAGCGCCAGCACCTTTTTCATTGTTGAAACGAAGGGAGTAATGGTTGCGAAGCTTTCCTGTATCTGCTCTAACCATTTTTGGGAACTGACCCGGAAGTAGCGCTTACGGTCCCCGGGCTTGGTAATGTAATCGACCCTCCCCTCATTCATCAGCCGCTTTAACGCATTGCTGATGGTACTTTTACTGGCATCCAGAAACTCCTGAATTGCAAAAAACTCCATCGCGGGAGGGTCGGCCAGGAGGAGCAGCGCAAATACCCTGGCTTCCATAGGCGTCAACCCCGTCTTCTCAAAGAAGATGCCAATCTCTTCTACCTTGTTCTTGATGTCTTTGATCATCTGCTGAGGATATTTACTGGGAACAAAACTATATGGTTCGTTTGGTTCGATTTTATTTGTAAACATGGCTGATGCGTTGAAGTTGGCGGCGATGGGAGGAGAAGGGGGAGTGTTGCCCTTCCTGTTGCTGTCAGGAAAAGTGGTGAGCGTTCAGATACCAGTGCTGCAGGTGAACTGAACTGAGCTGAATGAATGGCAGTAAAAGTTTTCCCAACGCAAGCGTCCTGCCTCCGGGCTCAATACTATTGGCTCGGATTGCATATGACGAGATAAATATGAGGCTGGAGGGATTAAAAGGAAGTCCGTCGTTTGGGTAGCCGGTATGCGTAGCCCCGATTGATTAATCCCAGGGTTAGTTGATGGAGTAGACTTCATAGGGCGGGATATTGGAATATGAGAATAGGTTCCAATGAGATGGGAATAATCCATTATACAAGGTCTGCATCGGGTTCTGATTTTGCTTCTTTGATTCCGAATAGCAACTTATAGGTAACGGGTACGAACAGCAGGGTAATTACCGTAGCGAACAATAGCCCAACCATGATGGACACCGCCATGGGCTCCCACATCAATCCACCACCGAGATAAAGTGGAATAAGACCGAGCGCCGTGGTGAAGGTGGTCAGGAGAATAGGCCGGAACCGTTGCTTACAGGCATCAACGATGGCCCGGAATTCCGTTTTGCCTTCCGCCTCCTCGATCTGAATGCGGTCGATCAGCACTATGGCGTTGTTGATCAGGATACCCGCCAGAGAGATAATGCCCAGGAAGGCCATGAATCCAAAATAGGAGCGGAAGAGCAGGAGCCCAAGAATCACCCCAATGATGCCCAGGGGAATGGTAGCGAGTACAATGAAGGTCTTGCGGAAGCTATTGAATTGCAGCATCAGCAACAGCACGATAATGAAGCCCGCCAGGGGCAGGTTCCTGGCTACGGCCATCATGGCTTCGCTGCTTTGCTCACTTTCTCCCCCGAGTTCATAGGTGTAGCCGGCCGGCCAATTCTTGCGCAACTCATCGAGTTTCGGCCTGAGTTCCGAAGTAACGTTGGTCGCCGTAAAACCTTCCCGCGCGTCAGCGCTGATGGTCATGGTGCGGTATAGATCCCGCCGCTTGATCTTGGCGTACTGCCAGGCGACTTCCACGTCAGCCACCTGTGTCAGGGGGACGTTCTCCCCGGAGCCCTGGGCAAATACATTCAGGCCCTTCAGGTCCTGGACCTGGTACTTCTCCGCCCCGATGCCGCGCATGATGATGGGCAAAGCGTCTTCGTCTTCGCGAAAGGAACCGGCGTTGAAGCCCGACAGGCTGGTGCGTAGGCTCACCGCGATGTCCTGGTTGGTGACTCCGGCCCGGTCGGCCCGTTCCTGGTCTATGTCAATCACGACCTTTTTACTCTTGGGACCCCAGTCGTCGCTGATGTTGGTGGCTTCGGGCAGCTGATTCAGTACCCGCTTGACATCGTCGGAGATGGCGTAGAGCACGTCGACCTGCGGTCCGCTGATGCGTACGGCCACGTCGCTGCCGCCCCCGCCCCCGCCGCCAAGTGGACCAACGGTGATGTCCGCTTCGGGAAAATTCTCGTAGGTGTAGCCCTCCAGCTTATCGATCATATCCTGATTGGCCTCGTACCGGCTGGTATTCATCAGTAGGTGGGCGTAACCTGAGTTGGCCTCGCCGGGCTGGTAACCGAGGTCGTAAGAGTCGGGTCCCTCACTGATGAAGGTGGTAAAGTCCGTGATCCCGTCGGCCTCCGCTTCATCCTTTACTACCAGGAGGTTCTCGTTAATGAAGCGCTCGATATCTGCCACGATCTCGGAGGTGCGGTTGATGTCGGTACCCAGCGGCAGGTTCACGTTCATCGTGATCAGGTTGCGGTCGCTGTCGGGAAAGAAGATGAAGGGGATCTGGGTAAAGAGCAGCAGCGAGCCGATGAACATTCCCATGATCAGAGCCAGTACGAGCCAGGGGGCCTTGAGTGCTCGGTAAATGATGTTACCGTAGTAGTTGTTGAGCTTGCCGAAGATGTCCTGCTGCTGCGGGGGCATATCTTTTACCGCTTCCTCGGTGGGGAAGCTATCGCCAGGTCGACGAGTCTTCACCCGAATGAGGGCAACGCCGAGCATGGTTACGACGGTCATCGCCATGATCCAGCTGCTCAACAGCGCGAAGGTGATGACCACAAAGAGCGGCCCCATCATCTCACCCATGGTGTTTTCCGCCAAAAAGAAGGAAAGGAAAGCGGCCGAGGTGGTGAGGGAAGAAATGAGCAGGGGAATGGCCAGCTCGGAGGTCGCCGCGTAGGCGGATTCCTTGGGTGCTAATCCTTCCTCCATACGCACCATCATGGCTTCCGAAATGACGATGGCGTTATCAACCAGTAGTCCCAGGGCCATGATGAGGGCGGCCAGGGTGACCTGGTTGAGGCCCACGTCGAAGAGATTCATCAGCAGCAGCGTCATGATGATGGCCAGGGGGATGAGGCTGGCGACTACGAGGCCGGTACGCCATCCCAGGAAGAGAAACATAACCACCAGTACGATCGCGACCGATTGAAGCACGTTGCTTAGGAAGCCACTGACGCTCTGCTGTACGTAGGCATCCTGACTGGCAATCCGCTCCAGCTTCATCCCTACGGGGAGCGTCTGATTGTAGGCAATCACTTTTGCATCAACCTCCTCCCCCAGCTCGATAAGGTTGGCTCCCTCCTTCACTGCGATACCCACGACGAGGCCCTGCTCACCATCGATGCGCACCAGTCGCTCGGGCGGATCGGTATAACCCCGGTTAATGGTCGCGATCTCGCCCAGCTTGGCGGTCTGGCCGCCATTTAAATTGATAATCACATTTTCGAGGTCGCTGAGATTCTCGAAGTTGCCCGTGGGCTCCAGGGTTACGCGCTGGTCGCCCAGGGTGACGTCGCCGCCGGGAAAAACGATGTTGGTGGCAGAGATATTCCGCTGCAACTCATTGGCACTTAATCCGTAGCGGGCCAGTCGGGCGTTGTCGAACTCGACGAATATCCGTTCCTGACGCAGTCCACTGATCTCTACCTCTGCGGCGTCGGAAAGCTTGATCAGATCGTCCCGAATATCTGTCGCCTGGTCCTCTAGTTCACTGAGGGAATAGCCGCCACCGGCCAGCCCGAGTTGGATGCCGTACACCACGCCGAGTCCGTCGTCCTTTACGTTGATCTGGCCCACGCCGTCGGGTAGGGTGGGTTGCAGTTCTTCCAGCTTTCTGCGCAGCCGGTCGAAGACGGGCTGCATGTTTTCTTTGGATACGCTGGGCTCGAGTTCTACGCTGACCACACTGAGCCCGGTGCGACTTTCGCTACTGATACGCTTAACGGCGGCCAGCTCCTGGGCGACGCGTTCGATCCGCTCCGTAACTAACTCCTCCACCCGCTCGGCGCTCGCCCCGGCAAAGGGAGTTACTACACTGGCCACGCGGATGGTGAAGGGCGGCATGGCGTTGCGGCTCAGGTTATTGTAGCCGACCAAACCCATGATGGCAACCATGAGCACGACCAGAATCGTAACACGGTTATGGGAGAGGGCAAGTTTGGAGATATTCATTGGTAAAGCTTAGGCGGGAAAGGCCCCGATAACGATCGGGGTGATGGAAATGGGAGTAGGGGGGAAGTGGGCCTATTCCAGCAGACGGACTTCCATGCCGTCGAGGAGCTGCTTGAGTCCGGCAGTTGCGACCTTATCGCCCGCCTTGAGGCCGGTTTTTACCTCGAATCCCCGCTGGTGGAGTTCGCCGATAGTGATGGTTTTCTTGTAGGCGACGTAGGTATTCCCGCTATCACTGGGGGTAAGCAGATAGACAAACTTGTCGGTCGGTCCTTCAGTGACGGACTCAATGGGAGTCAGTAACAAGTTGCCCGCGGCCCTGCTGTCCGCGAAGGTGAACTGGACGCTGGCGGCCATGCCTGGACGAATGGTGGCGGGGGCGTCGAAAATCCTGATCTTGACGGGGTAGCTGGGCGCATCGCCGGAGGCATAGGCAACCTCCACGACCTCGCCACGGTGCTGCTGACCCGGCAAGGCGGAAAAGTCAATGTCAACTTTCATGCCGGTGTAGACGGCGCCGATGCGGCTCTCTGGCAGATTTACTTGCACTTCGGGGTCCGTTTCGGTGCTGAGGGTCACAATGACCTTGCCGGAGCCGGCGAATTCGTTGGCTTCCGCATTAAGCGTCGTGATCACGCCGTCAAAGGGGGCCGTCAGCCGGGTGTAGCTGACTTGGTTCTGAGCCGCGCGTACCTGGGCTCCGCTCGCGTTGAGCTGACTCTTGGCTGCCTCGACCTGCGCCTGGGCGTTCTGGAACTGACTACGGGCCTGCTCGAAGTCGCTGAGCGACACGCTGTTACTTTCGTATAGCCGGGTAGTGCGTTCGTAGGCGGCACGGGCTGCGACCAACTGGGTTTCAGCACTCTGTACTTGTGCCTGGCTGGCTTCGTACTGGGCCCTGGACTGGCTGCTCTGCACCTGCAGGTCGGCGGGATCGATAGTGGCGATCAGTTGCCCCTTCTTGACCTGCTCACCTAATTTGACGGGCAACGTCCGAATGGTGCCAGAGACGCGGAAGGAGAGGGGAGTTTCACCCGCCGCCGTGGCAACGCCGGTATAGGTCTGCGTTGTATTTCCGTCGTCGGTCGTCACTACTCCGTAGCGAATGGCGCGGGTGCGGGTTTCGATCTTCGCTTCTTCCCTGCCACCGCAGGCGGTGAGTAACAACAGGGGCAGCAAGAGCAGGGATAGATATTTCATGGGAAGTTGATTCTTTAGTTGAATTCCATAAAGCGGCGCAGTAAATCGGTCTGCTCGGCTGGACTGGACAAGAACTGGTAGCTGCCGGTGGAGCGCTGGAGGGCAATGAAGTCAGCCACGAATTGATAGCCGGCGTTGGTGGCGTTGATGTTGGACTGGAGGGTCACGTTCTGCGCATCAACCAGGCTGGTCACGTTGGTGGCACCGGCACGGTAGAGGTCTTCGATGATCCGAAAATTTTTGATGGACGTTTCGGCGGCCTCACGGGCCAGGTTCAGGTTGCGGTAGCTGGCCACCATGTTTTCTACGTCGGAGTAGAGGCGTTGCAACAATTGATTTTCCAGGTCCTTTCGTTGCGTCTGCACCTGAAGCACGGCCACCCGGGCGCGCTCGGCCTGAAACTTGCGCCGACCGCCCTGAAAGATGGGAATCGCTACCTGCAGCGCTACGGTATAGGTGCTGCGGGGCCGATCCTCCCCCCCGAAGTCAAAACCGAGGTCCTCCGGTAGCGGTACGGTGCCGTAGTTGGCTACGCGGTAGTTATACTGGCCGTTGATCGCGACGGTGGGAAGGTAAAATGCGCGCTTTGCGGAAAGCAGTTGCCGCTCCTGGGCCCGGATGGCGGCGTCAAGTTGTTCCAGGGCGGGGAGGTTCCGGCGGGCTTCCTCGGCCAGAAAATTAGCCAGTCGATCCAGGTCACGGGGGGTATTGAGCAGGGGTAGGATGGTCTGTCCCATGAGCCCAAGCAGGGAATCCTGGCCGGTAAATTCGGGTATCCGGAATTCGTCGTTAATGGGCCGGTTGAGCAGTTGGTTGAGGTTGTAGCGGGCTTGAGCAAGTTGTGCGTTTGCCTGGTTGATCTCGATGTTGTTGAGGGCCAGTTCGCTTTCCCAGCGGTACACGTCGGTGGCCCCCACGGCCCCCACCTGGCTTTTGGTTTGGGCGGCGTTCAGGTTCGCGCGGGTGACCGCCAGGTTCTGGACCTGCAGATCGGCAAAAACCTTTGACTGTAATACGTTTAGGTAGGCGGTGGCAACGTTGAGTACGACGTCGAGCTGCGATTGCTCCAGTGCCGCCTGTTGGCCCTCAAGCAGGAAGCGGTTAATGGCGATGTTAGCCAAGACGGGCTCGGAGAGGATCACCTGATCGATGGTGCTGTTGGCCGTCCAGTTATACTGACCCTGCTGGCCGAACGAACTGGCAACAGTTTGCCCGTCGAGGCGCGTCACGGTGGTTGCCGCTTTAAACTGCGGAAGCAGGTCACTGCGGGCGATATCCAGGTCCGAACGGGCGAGCGCTACATCGTAGGTGGACAAGTTGTATCCCAGGTTATTGGCAAGCCCTTCGAGCACGGCACCCTGCAGGGTAAGGACCTTGGCCTCAGTAAGGTCGTTGGGATTGAGCAGGGTGGCGCCGGCCATGGTCTCCCAGTTGGGGTACACGCCGCTCCGGCGGGCGGTAGCCATGTTAATGATCAGCTCGGAAGTGTAGGTCGTAAGGTCGGTGCTGAGCCTTGCGGTGGGTACGCCGTCCATGATGCGCAATACATCGAGGGCGACCCGGCGGGGGAGCTGTTCCAGGTTTTCGGTGGAGGAGTAGGCGGCCAGTACCCCGAGGTCGAGGAGCGGTTGATCGAGCATCGCGAATGTGGCCACCCCTCGTGCCGTCAGGCTGTCGAGCAATACTTGTTGTTCTGCCAGGGAAACCTGACCGGCCAGCGGAGTAATATAAACCGCCGGCACATCCGCACCGATTTCGCTTAGAATTGCCGTTGCGGAGGATCGGGCAACTACGTAGTCCGCTCGTTCAGGCAGGTAGCTATCGATGACCTTGCCGATCGAGGGTCGGAAGGCGGCGGTAGTCAACACGGTGAGGCGATCCAAATCAGCAATTCCTTCCAGGGCCGTCAGATCACGGTGGATGTTGAAAGGCGACTGCACAAAGGTAAAATTTTCGATTCCCGTCCCCTCAGGACCTCCCCGGTCGTCAGAAGTAAGTACAACGGCGGCAATGGTGGGCTTCGGGTAAGTCTCCAGTCCGAGCAGGAAGCTGCTGGTCGCCAGCCCGCTGCCGATCACTACATCGGCCGCTTGATAGGCTTGCGGGAGGACAGTTTTGATCGAATTCTCTTCCCCGCCCGTGTACAGGGTAGTAAGCTCCAGGGCGTAGCGCGATTCCAGCAGTGCCGTTAGCTCAGTAGTAAGGAGACTGTCGATGCTGGGGTCCGTAGCCGAGGTAGCGTCAGAGATCAATGTTACGCGGAGGGGGGGCTGAGCAGAAGCCAGCATGTTGACCGCGAACCAGAAAAAGAGGAATAGGAAGAAGCGTATTGCGCGGACGTGCCATCTTGCAATGGTGTCGGTTGATAAAGCTTCCTCAGGGTAATGGCGGTCCATATGTTGATGTATTGCAAGGCAAATCCTTGAATGTTCTTTTGATTCGGTTAATAAAGAACTAGCAGTTTTCTGTCTCTCTCCTCTGCCCAGCTGCAGGTTGAAAAGCGGGTAGTTTCCTGGCCCGGAGGAGGTAGTGACGTTCTACCGTGGTCTTTGGTAGTTTGGGGAAATCCTACTCAGCCACAGTTGGGGATTAAGTCGATTCGTAGAAAAGGGGTGGGGCGGGGTGCAGAAAGTGCTGGCTTTTCAAGTCTTCATGGCACCCGCGTACCCGACGGAATCAAGTGCTTAGTACTGCTGGTTGTCGCCTCCTTCTTTCTGGTCCTCGTTGCTCACGCGGGGACGCCGGTTCTGGGCCTTGAAGTCGATGGCGCCGAACTTATGCGTCAGGTTAATGCCGAAGCTGCGGAAGGGGAGAATAAATTCAGATGTTTGATTAAAGTCTGGCCCGCTCAGGTTGCTACCGAATACTTTATTTTCACTGAAGGGCTCGATGATGCGAATACCCACCGCGGTACGCTCGGAAATTTCCCAATTGGCACCCACGCCGAACATGCTGAAACCTGGGGTATTGCCCTGGAGGGTCTGCTGGGGCCCACGCCCGAAGGCGAAGAAGTCCAGCCGCAGCTTATCGGTGAAGCTGTAGCTGCCGCCGGCGTTGCCGCTGATGACGTCAGCTGAGCGTTGAAGTTCCTCGCCCCTCACGATACCCGTACCGTTATAGCGACCGTAGTTGAGGCTACCGCGCAGCTGCAGTTTTTTGAAAAGGGTAAAGGAAGTGAAGACGTTGGCTCCGTACGTATCGCTGCTGCCGATGTTGAGAAAGGTCGTAGTGCTGGCGATGCCGTCGTCGCCCACCTGCAAGTAGCTTTCGATGAGGTCGTTGGTCTGCCGCAGGTAGATGGATGCGTTGAGGACGACGCCCTTGATGTAGGTGTTGTAAGCGACTTCGTACTGGTTGACGAGCTCAGGCATCAGATCGGGATTGCCGATCTGCAGACTGTTGGGGTCCGAGATGGACGTGAAGGGATTAACGTAGTACAGACTGGGGCGCTGAATGCGCTCGAGGTAGCTGGCCTTGAGGTTGCTGAAGGGGCTGAGTTTCCAGCTGAGGATAATGCTCGGCAAGAAGTTGGAGTAGCTGTTTTGGAATGAAGGGTTTTCACTATGGAAATCACCGCCGATCTCGGTCGATTCGTAGCGGGCTCCGGCGACGAGTCCCCACTTGTCCCCCAAGTTGAAGTTGAAACTCAGGTAGGCGGCGTATACATCCTGGTCGTAAAGGAACAGGTCGGTCAAGTTGGGGTCGTCCCGAAACTGGCCCTCGTCGTTGTCCTTCACCTGGGTGCGGTAGTCGCTGTCGATACGGCGGAGTACGGCTTTCACGCCGGTCTCCATTTTGACTCGTTCCGACCAGGGGTGGATGTAATCGAGCTGGCCGGTGTATTCCAGGTTGGTTCCCTCGTTGGAGTTGATAAGATCACGCTGATAGATCGGCAGTCCCCCGTTTTGGTCGACCGTATTGTCGGTCCGGCTGTCCTGACCGCTGACCTGGAAGGCAAGGACCACCTCACGGCCCTCCTCCTCGGCGAAGGTCCTGCGGTAATCGAGGGTGGCGTCGAAGCCACTGTTGTCGTTACCGCTGTCGTTGAAGCGATCAAAGCTTACGTTTTCGCTGCTTCCGAAGTTATCGATCAGGCCAAGCGTCGTGCCGTCATTCGAACGGCTGAAGCGATTGTAGCGGCCACTCAGGTTGAGGCTGTTGTATGCGTTGAAATCGTAAAAGGCGCCAATGTTGCCGTTGAGGCCCAGGATCTTCGTGCCATTGGTTCCCGACTGCGCAAGGCTCCGAATGGGCTGTCCGTCCAGCAGGTCGGTGCGCAGGAAGGTCAGTTCGGCATCGCGTTTCCAGCTCCAGAAGCCGTTGACGCCACCGTTGACGCCGAAGCGGCCCATGAGCGCGTTGAGGTTCAGGCCGGCGTTATTCTGCCGGGTACCGACGCTAGAATTTACGGTGCCGGTGAAGCCCTGTGCGTCCTTCTTTTTGGTGATGATGTTGATGATTCCGCCCGAGCCTTCTCCGTCGTAGCGGGCAGAAGGGGTGGTGATCACTTCCACCGATTTGATCTGATCGCTGGGAATACTCTTCAGGGCATCGGCCACGCTAGTGGCGAAAATGGTAGAGGGCCGCCCGTTGACCAGGATGCGCAGGTTTGAGGAGCCGCGCAGGCTGACATTGCCTTCCAGGTCGACACTCAGGAGCGGAACTTTACGCAGTACGTCGCTGGCATCTCCACCCGAGTTGGTGGCGTCTTTTTCGGCGTTGTAAACGAGCTTGTCGATGCGGTTCTCAATCAGGGCGGCTTCGCCGATCACTTCCACCCCTTCCAGCATAATGGCATCGGTACCCAGCGCGATGGTGCCGAGATCGAGGTCGGGATTCTTCGAGGTGTTGGTCACCTCGGGTAGGGTCTGTGCCTCGTAGCCAATGAAACTGACCTGTAACTGATAGCTTCCGGCCGCTACGTCGGCGATCCGGAAAGCCCCGCTGGCCTCGGATATGGTACCGGTAATCTGTTTGCTGCCGTCGGCGGAAAGCAGCACAATGGTGGCGTACTCTACCGGCGTGGAAGAAGAAGCGTCCACGATAATGCCCCGGATACTGCCCTTAATACCGGGCGTTACCGGGCGTTGGCCAATGAGGGTGGCGGCACCGAGCAGGCACAGCAGAAGCAGGGGGAAGTTTCTCATAACGTAGTGGGAATGATGCTCATAAGTTGAGTCTAATAAAAGGGAAACGCTGCCAATGTTCGTATGGTTCTAAATCTACCGAACTAATTGTACTTTTTCTCTTGCCTTCCGCTATGGCCAGCCGGTTTATAAGTTCAAGGTTGCTTTTCAGCTAACCGGGCAGTCCGGAAATTCAGCACGCTACCAGCATGAAGAAGGGCCCGCTTTTTTGAAGGCAGGGACTGGAATAAGGAAGTTCAAGGAGAGGTGAATTCGTTCCGGATCGTAGTGATGCCGCTTGTTGAGTCCAGATTCTGTTGCACCTGCGTACCCTTTTCCTTCACCACGATGGCGCGATGGAGGGAGGGGATCTCGATTTCCTGACCTGGGATGGCTAAGTCATCCCAGGTCGGCATCGATTGAGGCAACACACCAGGGCAGGTGTGTTGTAGTTTGTTGAATCCCGACCTTATGGTTGTGTCGGCTCCCGCGGTCCCTCCCTACCCGTCAAAGCTCTCGTACTGCAGCTCGTCCACGTCCCAGCCCGCCCGCCGCGCACCGGCGATATATGCACTCTGCAGGAAATCGAGGAGGGCCTCGCGGGGGTGGTCGGCTTCCACTACGTCGGCCCAGGGCAGGAAGGCCTGGGGATTGCCGTTGCTGTCTATCCAGCGGGCCGCGGCCGGCCGTAGCGGTTCGTCGGTGAGCCCCTCCGGCGCGGGGTAGGTGTAGGAGTAAAAGGCCGCTTCCCGCACGTTCTCGTCGCCCGGCCAGAAGCCAAAGCTGATTACCTCGTGGCTGTAGGCGTCCCGTTCCAGGGCCGGGGCGGTGGGTGGCATGGGCGGGGCGGGGCGACCGGAAAAGCGGGTAACCACCAGGTCGAAATGGTGCCAGTAGAGTTGCACCGGACAGGTCTTTCCGTAAAAGTTAGCGGCAAATTCCTTCAGTACCCCATCCACCCACCGCAGGGCGTGGAAGAAGGTGGCCACGGCCGCCGGGTCGTAGTCGGCCACGTCGGTAAGCTCGGCGAAGGGGCGGGTGGTCTCCAGGTCGAAGGGCCGGGCCAGGATCGGGGTGGCGGCGCCCACGCGGTCGAGCAGGGCATTCAGGCGGTGGTAAAAATCGGCAACGCTGAGCCCCTCCTCCAGCCGGAAGCTTTCGCTGGCGTCGTAACTCGTGATCACCTCTAGACGGTGGTCGACCAAGTCGAGCCGAATCTCGAGCTGCCCGCCATCGTCGTCCAGGGGCATCCCGCGGGTGGTCAGTCCCCATGGATCGACGTACAGCGTCAGGTTCCACCAGTGGTTGCGGGCGGGCATCCGCGCCTTGCGCACCTTCCCCACGACCTGCAGAAAATGGTGGAGGGTTCGCTTGGCGGGTTCCCAGGGGGGGGAGGGGCAATGGCTGCATGGGGAGGAGTTTTGGGCGGCGGCGGCGCGCGGGTTCCGGTAAATTAGGGGAAAGCCACCCGGGTTCGGTGCCGGGCCATCACATTTTACGGTGGGTATTTGTATCTCCGTCTGGCCATGGCCATCCCACCAACGGCGATGAGCAGTGCGCCTGACGGGAAGTCAATAAGGCGCTTGGGTAATCCAGGCAGGGGTTCGCACCCGTATCTTGGCCGCCCCCTTCCCCCGATTGCTCCCGGCTGCGCCCTGAATGGTGCGTACCTAATGCCCATTGCTTTTCCACATCCGCCTTATGACCCCGCTCCCTACCGAATACGACTTCGACCCTGCCGACTGGCCCGCCGCCACCGCCCTCGGTCAGCGCATGCTCGCCGACATGATGAACTACCTAGAAGGGGTGGGGGATGAGGTCAGCTGGCAGCAAATTCCCGACGCAGTCAAGGAGAGGATGCGCGCCCCCCTTCCCCAAACCGGCCAACCGCTCGGGGATATTTACGCGGAGTTCATCCGCGACGTAGTGCCGTACAACAAGAAGAACATCCACCCCGCCTTCTACGCCTGGGTGCAGGGGACGGGCACGGTGACCGGCCTGCTGGCCGATATGCTGGCCTCGGCCCTGAACCCCAACGTCACCATCGGCGAACACATGCCGATGTACGTGGACGCCCAGGCGGTCGATTGGTGTAAGGAGCTGATGGGTTTTCCGGCTTCGGCTTCCGGTATGCTCGTCAGCGGAGGCTCGATGGCCAACATCACCGCCCTTACGGTGGCGCGCAACAGCCAGCTCGGCCCGGATTTTCGCGAGGAGGGCTTCGCAGTGGATATGCCCCGGACGACGGTCTACTGCTCCACCGAAACGCACAGCTGCGTACAGAAGGCCGTGGAAATCCTCGGCATTGGCAACCGTTACCTGCGCCGCGTGCCCGTCAATGATCGTTACGAGATGGACCACGAGGCCCTCATCCAGGCCATTGAGGAGGATATCGCCGCCGGACACCGGCCCATCTGCGTGGTGGCCACCGCGGGGACCGTGAATACCGGGGCCATCGATCCAATGGAGGAGATATTTAACGTCTGCCAACGGTTCGGGCTGTGGTTTCACGTCGACGGCGCCTACGGCGCGCTATGCCGCCTCGATCCGACCTACCGCGAACGGCTGAGGTACATGGAGCGCGCAGACAGCATTGCCTTCGACCTGCACAAGTGGATGTACCTGCCTTACGAAGTGGGCTGCGTGCTCATTCGCGACCGGGACTTGCACCGCCGGAGTTTTGCCCTCACCCCAAGCTATCTGCAATCGAGCCATCGCGGGCTGGCCGGTGGTCCCGACCCACTCAATAATTACGGCTTCGAGCTCTCCCGCAATTTCAAGGCCCTCAAGGTGTGGATGTCGCTCAAGGAGAATGGGGTGGAAGGCTACGCCCGGCTCATCGCCCAAAATAATCGGCAGGCGGAATACGTGAGCAGGCTCGCGGCAGCCACGGATTGCCTTGAGGTGGTGGCCCCGGTCTCGATGTCCATCGTCTGTCTGCGGTACATACGCCCGGGTATGACGGAGGAGGAAAGCAATGCCCTCAACCGGGAACTGTTGCTGCGGCTCCACGAGCGTGGCATTGCCAGTCCGAGCGCTACGGTGCTGCGCGGGATGTATTGCATTCGCATCTGTATCGTCAACCACAAAACCAAGAACCGCGATCTGCTGAGACTGGTGGAGGCGCTGGCAGGCATTGGGAATGAGTTGTATGGATCGGTGTAGGGCAGCTACGGGCTGCAGCCTGCCAGCTGCCGGGGCAGGTAGTTTCAGTTGAGGATTGATCCCGCGTAGTACCGCCAATGGGGTAGGTGCAGGTCGGCGGGCCATCGAGGGGTTATAACACCTCGACCATTTTGGACCACGAGCTAAGTTAAAAACTTGGCGGTGTATCAGAAGTATTGGTCCGAGAATTGAAAAAGCGGCGGCCTGAGTGGGGTTGCCAGTTTGAGGGTGACTAAACGTAAATAGGATGCTCACCTGCCCAGGCTACACAAGTGGAAAGACAATCCGCTACGGCCACACCTACCACGGCATCCAATGCTACCAATGCAAAGACTGTCGGGGCCAGTGTGTTGTCCGAAACGATCACTGGATGGGTGAATAGGCACGAACGTACATCTACAGACTGCCGCGCGGCTGGATCCGGCTGCGAACCGGATGCCGGCCGACCTTGGAGTTGCGCCAGGGTACCTCACTGCTTTTCGGTTACCCTGAATGAACTTCCCGTGCGGACCTGCGATTATGGTCCGCCGGTGGCCTCCGCGATCGACTCGGCATTTTCGGGTTACCTTTTCGGACCTTAACCAGGATGGAGTGATCACCCCAACCACCAATAGCGCCACGATAGAAATGCAGCTAAGGGCAAGGACGTCACAGGCATTCAAGAATGAAAAGCCTACACCTGAATATTATCGTGACTGGAAACTAAGCTATAAATAGCTTATGACTAAGGAAATGACTTTTTGGTTAATCCTAGAAGTTGTAGTAGGGTGCAAATCCACAGGTAGTGTTGCAGGGTACTACTATTCTGATACTACATCATTGAATAATCAAACTCTTTTTCTCAAGGAAAATGGAGGCTTCAGATATGATCTGAGCGTCGAGCTATCAGATGCTGAAAGCAGTGGGAGTTGGCGCTTACAAGGTTCAAAGGAGATAATATTGACAAGTAACGACTCTTTGCGTTCTGGCATCGTCTACTCTGTCGAAAGAACTGACGGTTCCAAGCATAGTTTTAGCATAAAACTAACTGATGCGCGAGGTGAGCCGCTACCCCATGCAACGGTTACAGTAAATAAAAAAAAGGATTCAATGTTAACGATACTGGATATGGAGCCTATCAAATTGAAGGTTTAAAGTCATTGGCGATACATTATCTTGGTGAGCATTATCAATACATACTTGAGAATGCAAATACAAACGTACTAGCGCTTGCTATAAAAATTAATAGTGAAGAAACGTTATTTTTCAATAATGAAGCGTGGAGGATCAAGGGGAGGAAGTTGAATGGAAAAAATGGATTAATATTGACAAAAACACAAGGGATGAGGGATGATCTATTTGAGGCTATGTTCTTATGTTCTCCCTAATAAATACCATCTACCCGTCCCGCCTAAGGAAAGCATGGACAAGCCGCATCCGTTGACAACCCGCTCCTCCCGATGAAGGGCGGAAGCATGCAACAACACTCTCAACCACCAAGCGCAAAATCGCGGACCCCAAACCAGGCCGTGCTGTTCCGACCCCAAGACCGGTCGGGTAGTAGAGGAAAACCGGCGTAGGAAATGCTGGTCGGCCAAGGAACCGGCAGGCACCAGTGCAGCGACCCAGGCCGGGGCCACGGTCGGCGGCTTTCGGTGTGCCGGGGCACCCGCGGACCCGCCTAGCAATGCACAAATTGGCCTACCTTCCGTTCTCTAAGCCGCACCCTGAAATCGTTATCCTCCTTCTATGACCACCAACTACCGCCGCGAACCCCTTTGGTACAAGGATGCCATCATTTACGAACTCAACATCAAAGGCTTCTTTGACGCCAACGGCGACGGCATCGGCGACTTCGCCGGCCTGGAGCAGAAGCTGGACTACCTGGAGGAACTCGGGGTGACGGCCATCTGGACGCTGCCCTTTTACCCCAGCCCCCTGCGCGACGACGGCTACGACATCTCCGACTACTACAACGTGAGCCCGCCTTACGGCCGGATGGAGGACTTCAAGCGCTTCCTCGACGCCGCCCACGCCCGCAACCTGCAGGTGATCACCGAGCTGGTCATCAACCACACCTCCGACCAGCACGAGTGGTTCCAGCGGGCCCGCCGCGCCCCGAAGGGCAGCCCCGAGCGCGACTACTACGTGTGGAGCGACACGGATGAGAAGTACCCCGACGTACGCATCATCTTCACCGATACGGAGACGAGCAACTGGACCTGGGACCCCGTGGCCAAGCAGTACTACTGGCACCGCTTCTTCCACCACCAGCCCGACCTGAACTACGACAGCCCCGACGTACAGCGGGAGATCTTCAAGGTGCTGGACTTCTGGATGAGCATGGGCATCGACGGCTTCCGCCTCGACGCCATCCCCTACCTCTTCGAGCGGGAGGGCACCAACGGCGAGAACCTCCCCGAGACCCACGAATTCCTCAAAAAGTTGCGCAAGCACGTCGACGACAACTACGACAACGTACTTTTCCTGGCCGAGGCCAATATGTGGCCCGAGGAGAGCGCCAGCTACTTCGGCGACGGCGACGAGTGCCACATGAACTACCACTTCCCGCTCATGCCCCGCATGTACATGAGCATCAAGATGGAGGACCGCCACCCGATCACCGACATCTTCGACCAGACGCCGGCCATCCCCGAGAACTGCCAGTGGGCCACCTTCCTGCGCAACCACGACGAGCTCACTCTGGAGATGGTCACCGACGAGGAGCGCGACTTCATGTACAACGTCTACGCCAGCGACCGCACCGCCCGCATCAACCTGGGCATCCGCCGCCGCCTGGCCCCGCTGATGGACAACGACCGCAAGAAGATCGAGCTGCTCAACGTGCTGCTGATGAGCCTGCCGGGCACCCCCGTGCTCTACTACGGCGACGAGATCGGCATGGGCGACAACTACTACCTCGGCGACCGCGACGGGGTGCGCACCCCCATGCAGTGGAACAACAACGAGAACGCCGGCTTCTCCGAGGCCAACCCCCACAGCCTCTACCTGCCCGTCATCCGCGACACCGAGTACAGCTACCGCTGGGTGAACGTGCGCCGCCAGCAACAGAACCCCAACAGCCTGCTGAACTGGACCAAGAAACTGCTCTCGAAGCGCAAGTCGTTCAAGGTCTTCGGCCGCGGCACCATCGAGTGGCTGAAGCCCGACAACGGCCGCATCCTGGCCTTCATCCGCGAGTTTGAGGGCGAGCGGGTGGTGGTGGTCGTCAACCTGAGCCGCCACCCCCAGGCCGTCAAGCTCGACCTGAGCGAGTACGAGGGCAGCAAGGTCCGCGAGGCCTTCGGCCGCACCTACTTCAACGAGATCGGCCGCGACCTCTACCAGGTCACCCTGGCCGGCCACGGCTACTACTGGCTCGAGATCGAAACCTCCGCCGGCCCCCTGGTCGACAACCGCGAACTGAGCCGGGCCACCCTGCGCGTGGATGAGCTGAAGAACTTCTTCAACAAGAGCAACCTGCGCGCCCTGGAGCACAGCGTGCTGCCCAACTACCTGCGCGCCGTGTCCTGGATGGGCGCCCGCGCCGCCCAGCTCGACCAGGTGAAGATCTACGATTATCGCCTGCAAGCCACCTCCGAACGCCACTTCGGCTGGATGCTGCTTGAGGTCACCTTCCTGGAAGGCCTGCCCGAACTGTTGCAGTTGCCGCTGGCCTTCCACAAGTACCGGGAGGACATCGACTACAAGACCCAGGAAGAAGTCCTGGCCATCATCGACAACGGCGACCGCGACGTGGTGCTGATCGATGCCCTCTACGACGAGGACTACCGCCGCGGCCTCATCAGCGGACTCAAGGAGTACGGCGAGATGAAGGACTTCCGCTTCCTGGCCCAGGAAAGCATGGCCTCGGCCAGCCGGCAGGACGCCAATATGGTCCACTCCGGTACCGAGTACATGCTGCTCCAGAGCCGCGACTACAACATCAAGTACTACCGCCGCGTCGACGGCAACGACGTGCCTGACCTGGAGGTGAAGCAGATGCTGAACCGCCGCGGCTACGCCTCCGCCCCGAACGTGCTAGGTACCCTCCACTTCACCCCCACCCAACGGCTCAACGCCACCCTGGCCATCTTCGAGGAGCGCCGCGAGAGCGAGGGCAACGCCTGGGAGTACGTGCTGAATAACCTGCGCCGCTTCTCCGAAAAGATCATCAACCGCCTCCAGCTGAACAAGGACGCCGAGGACGCCCACCCCGAGGAGGTGAACGTGACCGACACCATCCGCTACAAGGACATGCCCAGCACCATCCAGGACATCCTGGGGCCGAGCTTCGTCATCAAACTGGCGGAACTGGGGCGGGCCACCGCCGCCTACCACACCGTGCTGGCCGACGTCGACGAGCCCGGCTTCCGCCGCGAGGCCCTCTCCCTCCACTACCAGCGCAGCGTCTACGCCGGACTGAAGGGCGACGTGCGCGCCACCATCGACCTGATGAAGAACGTGAACGGTGAACTGGAAGGGGAGGCCGCCGAACTGGCCCAGGAACTCATCGACCGGGAAAAGGAAGTCCACAAGCGGCTGAAGCGGATCTACGACCACAAGATCGAGTCGGACAAGATCCGCATCCACGGCGATTTCACCCTGGAGCAGCTCATCATCTGCGACGACAAGTTCATGATCCAGAACTTCGACGGCGACCCCGACCGCAGCTACAGCCAGCGCCGCCTGCGCCGCAGCCCCGCCAAGGACCTGGCCAACATGATGCGCAGCATCAGCTACGCCGCCGGACTGGTCTACGAAGAGGACGCCCCCGGCATCCGCAGCGAAACCCGCAACCAGCTGGCCGACTGGCTGCAGACCGCCAGCCGCTACCTCTGCGCCGAATACCTCACCTCCTACCGCAAGGCCACCCAGGGCACCCGCCTGCTACCGGCCGACGATCGCGACCTCGAGGTGCTGCTCGATACCTTCCGCATCGAGAAGGCGCTGCAGGAACTGCGCTACGACCTGAACTACCGCCGCCACCAGGCCGCGGTGCCGCTGCGCGGGCTGCTGGAACTAATCGAGTAATCGACGGTACAGCCCCGCCAGTCGCGCTTGCCCCGCACCCAGGCGGTACAGGGTATAGAGCAGGGTGTATACCAGCTGGGTATACACGAATCCGTAGCGTTGGTACTTGCGCGGCGAGGTCACTACGCTGGCGGCCAGGATGCGGAAGCCACCCCGGTA
This sequence comes from Neolewinella marina, assembly GCF_002631205.1. Lineage (GTDB taxonomy): Bacteria > Bacteroidota > Bacteroidia > Chitinophagales > Saprospiraceae > Neolewinella > Neolewinella marina. The sequence goes on along the minus strand of NZ_PDLO01000005.1, from coordinate 176,538 downwards.
GCGGCGCAGCCGCCTTACCATGTGGTTGTCCTCCAGCAACTGCCAGTCGTCCGGGAAGCCGCCGACGGCCTGAAAATCATGGCGCGATACCCACAGCGATTGGTCGCCAAAGCGGAAGGCGTCCACGTCAAAGCGGGTGAAGTAACTGTAGAGCCGCAGCCAGGGCATTTGCTCCTGGCCGGCGAACCGCAGCCGGAAACTGCTGGGTAAACCGAAGTCGTCCCGATTCAGGAGCTCCTGCCAGTCCGCCGGCGGCAGGGTATCGGCGTGCAGGAAGTAGAGGTATTCACCCCGGGCGGCCGCGGCTCCCGCGTTCATCTGTCGGGCGCGGCCGCGGGTGCCGGAGATTACCCGGGCGCCGAGGCGGCGCGCCAGCTCCGGCGTGCCATCGGTGCTGCCGCCATCGGAGACGATGACCTCAAAGGTAGGGGTCGCGGGCACCGCGCGGAGCCGGTGCAGGGTGGCGCTGAGGTTGGCCGCCTCGTTCAGGGTCGGGATGATCACGGAGCACCAGGGTGTCGTGGTCTTCGTCCTCGGGGGTGGTTGATTGATGGGGCGGGTCATCCTCCTCGGGGGTATTGTCGCGGGTGGGTAGGTAGTGCACCAGCGCCGCGCCCAACCCGATGAGCAGCAGCCACCAATCGATGATGCCGGTGTCGGAGCGTGTCAGCAACACCTCGACGATCTTCGTCCCCAGCAGCAGGCCGAAGGCACCGTAGACGATCACGTGCTTGAGTTCTCGGGTCATAGCGGCGTGGGGTTGGCACTATCTATTCAAAGCGATATTCGGTCGTGGAGTTGAAGGTGTTGCCTACTTTCAGCAGCGGAGTGACAAAGTTCTCCTGGTTGGGGGCGTCGGGGAAGTGCTGGGTCTCCAGGCAGAGGCCGCCGTAGGTGGGGGTAGGGGCCCCGCCGCGCATCTGGTACTTGCCGGTGGGGAAGTTGGTGGTGAAGAGCTGTACGCCCGGCTCGGTGGTCAGGCAGCGCAACCGGCGACCGGTGGCGGGGTCGGTCACCACGGCGCACTCCCGCAGGCTGCCGTCGTAGCCGCTGATCACGAAGTTGTGGTCGAATCCGTTGGCGGCCCGCAGTTGGGGGTGGTCGGCGCGGATGTCCCGGCCGACGGGCTTGCCCGCCCGGAAGTCGAAGGGGGTACCCTCCACCGCAGGGAGTTCTCCCGTGGGAATCTGCCGCCCGTCCACCGGGGTGAAGCGGTCGGCGTGGAGCTGCAGCTGCTGGTCCAGGACGGTGTCCGTCTGGCCGATGTTGAAGTAGGTATGGTTGGTGAGGTTGAGCACCGTGTCGCGGTCGGTGGTAGCCGCATAGTCGATGCGCAGGACGTTGTCGTCGGTCCAGGTGTAAGTGACCGTCACGTCCAGGTTGCCGGGGTAGCCCATCTCGCCGTCGGGACTGCGGCGCCGCAGTTTCACGCTGGCGGTGGTGTCCGTGGCCAATGGCTCGGCCTCCCACAGCTGGCGGTTGAAGCCTTCGGGGCCGCCGTGCAGCTGGTTGCCGTTCTCGTTGGCCACCAGCTCGTAGGTCCGGCCGTCGAGGGTGAAGCGGGCATCCGCGATGCGGTTGGCGTAACGCCCCACGATGGCCCCGTAGCTGGGGTTGGGGTCGAGGTAGCCCTGGAGATCGTCGCAGCCCAGCACCATCTCGGCCCCGTCCACGACGATGGACTGTACGATGCCCCCGTAGTTGAGGACGGCCACGGTATTGCCCGCGGCGTTGGTGAGCAGGTAGCGGGTCACGGGGCCGGCGGGGCACTGGCCCCAGGATTCATGGGTAACGGGCATAGGAGAGTAAGGGATTGCCTGGATTTGGGCCTAAGGTAGCGGATTAGATCTTTCTTTTCTCGACCCGAAGTTGAATGCGGACCCTCGCGGGTGCGCCGCTGCGCTGGGCACACCGCGGGGTCCTTTCGGGCCGTCGGGCCTGTGGTTCGGCGTGAGATGAATACGGACGCTCGCGGGTGCGCCGCTGCGCTGGGCACACATCGAGGTCCTGCCGGGCCGTCGGGCCTGTGGCCCGGCGTGAGGTGAATACGGACGCTCGCGGGTGCGCCGTTGTGCTGGGCACACCGCGAGGTCTTGGAGGGTGGTCGGGCCTGTGGCCCTTTATCTTGCTCGGCCTTAACGTGCACCGCTTTCGAAAACCACGGAGGCACGGAGGATCACGGAGCTGGTAGACCGTCTCCTTCGTGACGCTCTGTGTCTTCCTGGTTAAATATTGATCGGGCCTGGAGACCCGCCACCCCGCAGGTGTCGGTAGATTTTGCGGCTCGGCTGGCACGGCCTCGACCTTTAAAAATGTCGGCCACCCCCCCCTTGCGGGCATGGATTTCCAACATATTAGGGTTTTATCTCTGGGTAGGGTATGTTGCCATCCTAAATATTGGTTCAACAGCGATTTCACGGGCCTGCTGCCCGGATCGCTGTGAATTTTCACCCGTAACAATAGTTACCTAACTACCCCAAGCGAATACACTATGACGATTAAAAAATCACCTTCTTCCGCCGCGCGCCGCGTGCTGCGGGCCCTGCCGGCCTTAGCCCTTCCCCTGCTGTTCACGGCTTGTACGGAAGATGTCCAGGAAAGCATCGCCCCCCAGTCGGAGGCCCTTCCGCAACAGATCATTCAGCTGGCTCCCACCCCCGCTGATTGGGTGACCATCAAGGGAAGCGCCGTCGAAGAGGATGGCGCCAAGGCCAAGGATGGAAGGGCTACCCGGGCCGCCGGCAATGACCGGGGCAGGTTCAACATCGACCTGAAGTTCATTGTCCCCACCACCGACGAGCAGGTTGCCGTCTTCGAAGCCGCCGCCGCCCGCTGGGAGCGCATCATCATCAAGGACGTGCCCTCCATTACCGCCACCATTCCCTCGGCCTTTAATGGTTTCCCCCCCGCCGCGGAAGGGACCCTGGACGATATCGTGATCGAGGTAGCCCTGGCCCCCATTGACGGACCCGGGGGTATCCTCGGCCAGGCCGGCCCCCGCTTCGTACGGACCGCCGATGGACTGCCCCTTTCGGGCGTGATGTTCTTCGATGTAGACGACCTCGCTTTCCTGGAAGAGCTCGACCTCTTCGAGGAGGTGATCGTCCACGAAATGGGCCACGTACTGGGCGTTGGTACGCTATGGGATTACCGCGAACGCGACCTGGTACGCCAGGAAGGTACCAACCCCTACTTCGCCGGTCGTAAAGCCAACGTGTTCTGGAACGCGGAAGGCGGCACTTACGAGTTACCCGTGGAAAATATCGGAGGCCGTGGCACCCGACTGGGCCACTGGCGGGAATCGGTACTGCGGAATGAACTGATGACCGGCTTCCTGAACCTGGGCGAAAACCCCCTCAGCCGCATCACCGCCGGTTCCATGACCGACCTCGGCTACGGCGCCGCCATGGTCGGCGAACGCTACGACCTGCCCGGAGGCGCTACCGGAGTCAACCCCACTGACTTCGGTACTCACACCCACGACAATGCCACCCAGGCCGGCATCGACATCGCCGCCCGGGAAATCACCCTTACCCCCATCGGCTCGGTGACCGCCGACTAGCCGCGGTTACCGCCAATGGACCGGCATTCAGCAGGCTAAGGCCTGGACCCCAGTTAAATTGGAAAGACCCCCGCACGGAGATTGCTTCGTGTGGGGGTCGCTTTGTAGCGCCGACTTTAGTCGGCAAGCTGCCTTAGCCGGGCCGTCGGGCCTATGGCCCGGCGTGTATTACCGTGATGCGGGGGGCAGGTAGGGACACGTAATCAGATACAGGGAGTTACACAGAGCTGGCAGACCGTCTCCTCCGTGACGCTCTGTGCCTCGGTGGTTGACTAACGAATCGGGCTTGGAAGCCCTCAACCCCGTAGGAGCCACCACCTGCAAACGTCCGGTGATTAAGCGGTGGTTGGCTCGCTATCACACGAAGCCCAAAGCCGAGAAGGGGACAAGCGCCGTATAGCCGATGGGTGTAGAAAGCCGGGCGGCCTTAACCCCTTGACTCCCTGACCCCCTATCCCCTTGTCAAACCTCAGTAGCCTCAGCAAACCCGCCCTGCTGCTCGATCACCAGGAAGCGTTCCCAGGCGGCGTTCACGAGTTCCTCGGTGAGTTTTTCGAGGTAGTAGCTGCCGGCGGCGGGGTCGGCGTACTGCTCCAGGCCGGCTTCCAGGCGGAGGAGGTGCTGGATGTTGAGGGCCATGCGGTGACTGAACTCGCTGGTCTGCCGTTCGGCGGCGGCGCCTTCGGCGGGGGCCAGGAAGAGCTGGTCGGCGCCACCGGTCACGGCGCTGAGGGCCTGGGTGGTGAGCTTCAGGAGGTTGTGGTCGCGGTCGTCGCTCAGGGTGGCCACGTCGGTGTGGGCGGCGATGAATGCCGGGGGGGCGTCTTCGATCCCGAATCCCTTGAGCACGTTGGCCCACAGGATGCGCAGGGCGCGCAGCTTGGCGATGTCGACGTAGTAGGAGGTGCCCACCGTGAAGGCGAACTGGAGGTGGTCGTTCACGATTTCGGCGGAGTAGCCGCGGTCGCGCACCTGCTGGAGGTATTCGGCGCCCTTGGCGATGGCCAGGGCCAGCTCGCTGTCGGCCGAGGCCGGTCCGTTGTTGAAGCCGGCGGCGTTCACCTGCAGCACCTTGAAGCGGGGCATCCACTGGCTTACGAAGTCGAGCAGGCGGATCAGCGGGGGGAAGGGCGGCTCGCTCCAGTCGAGCAGGGGGTCGAAGTCGACGGAGCCCTCAATCTGGCTGAGGTCGTATCCCTCGCGGCGCAGGTACTTCACCAGGTCGCGGAAGAGCTCGGCGGGGTCCTGCCCCGGGTAGCGCAGGGCGCAGTGGAGTGAGACCATGTCCAGGCGGACGCCTTCGAGCAATTGGGCCACCTCGGCGGCGTCCGGCTGGTGGAAGAGGCGGTACAGCAGGGCCTCGGCCCCCTGCTCGAGGGCGGTGAGGGCGGAGGCGTGGATCTCCTCGTTCGTGCCGGAGTTGAGGTAGGCCCCGATGGCCCAGCCGGCGGGGCGGTCCAGCGGCGGACGGGCGGTCACTTCTTCGGCGGTGTAGAGCGGAGAGAGCTTGATCCGCTCGTTCACTTCGGCGTCGAGTTGGCTCAGGTCGTTCTTCAGTTCCTTGGCGACGCGGTCCAGCCAGTCGGACTTATCGGACGGCGGGAAGGAACGGGAGGGCGCGGCTACGGGCATAAGCAAGGGTTATAGCGCTAAATGTACGAAGAGATGATGGGGAAGCCAGTAGGGCCTTGTCAATAGGAAGTACGAAGTCAAAAGGACAAAGTGGAAAGTACGAAGGTCTCACTCCGCTTCCGCCCTAGAAGGCCCGCCGCAGTCCCAGCTGGAGCCCCGCCATCCAGTAGTGTTCGCCAAGGGGCGCACCGGGGTGGGTGAAGGAGCGGGGGTAGGACTTGAAGAAGGGTTCCAGCAGCAGCTGGGTAGCGTGGCTGGCGCCCAGGGTGTAGGTGGTCGTCAGGGAGGCCGTCCAGCCCAGGCCTACGTTGCCGCGGTAGTGGCCGCTGCTGGCCAGGTCGCGGGGTTCGCCCTGGTTGGGGTCGAGGTACTGTCCGCCCACGGCGGTGAACAGGTTGGCTACCGGCCCGGCGTTCAGGCTCAGCCGCAGGCGGCCGCGGCTCAGGTCGTAGCCGGCCAGTACGGGCACCTCCAGCAGCCGCAGGTGGTTGTTGCGGCGCACCAGGGTCATCACGCCATTGCGGAGGGCGTCGTATTCCAGCTGGTTGCGGATCTCGGCGTAGGTCAGTCCCGAATGCAGCGACCACCGCTGGCCCAGGCGGTACTGCAGGCGGGCGGTCAGCTGGTAGCTGAGTTCGGGGAATTCGCTTACCTCGCGGGCGTCGCGCACGGCCCGGCTTTCCCCCTCCCGCAGGGTGAACCGCTGGTGGGCGTAAGCGGCTCCGAGCAGTACTTCTCCCCGGAGGCGGTTGCTGCCCAGCGCCCGGAAGCCCGGGGTGGTTGGGTGTGCCGACAACTCCGGCAGGGGCAGCGGCGCCACGACCACCAGAGACAGGGTCACGGGCAGGGCGGAAACTGCAGTTGCCAGGGCGGGCGGCGGCACATCCAATGTCGTACTGGCCACTACGGGGGCAGCCGTGCGGGTCGGAGTAGGGGCAGTGTGGGCTGGAGAAACGGCAGGGTACGGCCGATCCGGCGGCGGCGGCATTTCGGAGCTTGATACCACCCCGGCCTTGGCGTTGGTGGTCGCGGCGTTGGCGGCCGGCGCGGTCAGGGGGAAGGCGGCGGAGTTTGCGTTGCGGAGGGCTGTTGGTTCCGGCTGCGGCACCTGCGGGCGCGCCCAGAGGAACAGCGTCAAGGCTGCCAGTACCAACAGGAAAGTAGCCAGTGCGTAGGCCGGCCAGGGGGTGCGGCGGCGGGCGGCGGCGATGCGGTCCCACATTCCCGCGGGCACGGGGGCCTGGCGGCGGGCGAGGCGGTCGGCGAAGAGGTGGTCCAGGGCCTCCCCGGCGGGAATGGCTTCCTTGCGGGCGGCGATCTTTTGCCAGAGGTCGGCGGGTACTTCGGCCTTGCGGTCGCCGAGGCCCTCCCGGAAAAGGTCGTCGAGCGGGTTCATATGGCGATGCGTTGGCGGCGTTCGATCTGTTGCTGGAGCAGCTTGCGGGCCTTGAGCAGCTGGCTGCGGGAGCTGGCCTCCTGGATGCCGAGTTGCTGGCCGATCTCCTTGTGGCTGTAGCCCTCGATGGCGTAGAGGTTGAAGACGATGCGGTAGCCGTCGGGCAGCTGGCGAATGAGGTCGAGCAGCTCCTGCTCCCCCAGGTCGGTGTAGGCCGTGGGGGCGCCGCCGTGTTCGGGTACGTCGTCGAGCCCCGTCTGCTCCAGGCTGAAGCGTTTGCGCTGGTAGGTCTTCAGGGCCACGTTCACGCAGAGGCGGCGGGCCCAGCCGGCGAACGACCCCTGGAAACCGTAGTGGTTCAGCTTGGCGAAGAGGCGCACGAAGGTGTCCTGCAGCACGTCCTCCGCCTCGGCCTGGGTACGGCAGTAGCGTTGGCAGACGCCCATCAGCAGGGGAGCGTACCGCTCGAACAGGGCCCGCTGGCAGCGCTCTTCGCCCCGCAGGGACCCCTCGATCATTTCCTTTTCCTTCATGCTCAGCATCGGAGGCTTCTGCTTTAAAGGTAGGACACGGCGGACAAAGAAAACGTGGCCCGGGGGCGGCGGCGCGCGGGTGCCGGGGGAATCAGGGGGCGGAGCCCGCCAACTCGGCCTTGAGCTGGTCGGCGAAGGCGGTCAGCCGTTCCACCACGGCGGGGTGGGCGGCGGCCACGTCGGTGGTCTCCCCGGGGTCCTGGCGCAGGTCGAAGAGCGACAGCCCGATGGAGTCGCGGCGGTACTTGACCGGTTGCCCGCCGGTGGCGGGGGGCTGCTCCCCGACGGTGGGGTAGGTGTGGGGGAAGTGAAGCTTGTAGCGGCCGTTGGCGCTCACCACCGCCTCCAGGTCGTCGAGCCAGTAGATGGCGTAGGGGGTGGGGGAGGGCCGTTCGGTGTGCCCCAGGAAGTCGCTGAGGCGCTCGTGGCCGTCCAGGGGGCGGTCGGGCAGGGGGGCGCCCACCAGGCGGGCCAGACTGGGCAGCAGGTCGGTGGTCATCAGGTTGGCCTGGCTCACGGTGCCGGTGGGGGTGTGGCCGGGCCAGTGGGTGATGAGGGGTACGCGCACCCCGCCTTCGAAGCTGCTGGCCTTACCCTCTCGGAAGGGGGTGCGACCGGCGTGGTCGCCGTAGCTGAGCCAGGGCCCGTTGTCGCTGGAGAAGATGAGGAGGGTGTTGTCGGCCATGCCCCGGTCGGCCAGGGCCTGGCGGATTTCCCCCACGCCGGCGTCGATCTCGGCGATTACGTCGGCGTACAGCCCCTGGCCGGTGGGCGTCAGGTAGTCGGGGTCTTCGGCCAGCGGCACGTGGGGCAGGGAGTGGGCCAGGTAGAGGAAGAGGGGGCCGCTGGCCGGATCGTGAGCCGCGATCTGGCGGGTGGCTTCCTCATTGTACATCCGGTTCAGGGTGGTGAAGTCGGAGAGGCTGTCTACCAGCCGGTGACCCTCCAGCAGGGGCACCCGTTCCGGGAAGTAGCGCTTGGCCCAGGCTTCGGGGTGGCTGGCCCACATGTCGTGGCTGTAGGGGATGCCGAGGTAGCTGTCGAAGCCCTGGTCGGTGGGCAGGTAGGGCGGGCGGTGCCCCAGGTGCCACTTGCCCACCATGGCGGTGCGGTAGCCGCGGCCCTTCAGCACTTCGGCCAGGGTGGTTTCCTCGGGGGCCAGTCCGGCCTTCGCGGTGTGGTCCAGCGCGCCCCTCAGCCCTACGCGGTTGGGGTAGCAGCCGGTGAGCAGGGCGGCCCGGCTGGCGGTGCAGACGGCCTGGGCTACCCGGAAGTCGGTGAAGCGGACGCCCTCGGCGGCCAGCCGGTCGAGGTGGGGGGTGCTGACGTGGTCGCCGCCGTAGGCGCCGATGTCGGCGTAGCCCATGTCGTCGGTGAAGATGAGCACGATATTCGGCGGGGCGTCCGGGGTGGCGGCGGCTTCGGCGGGGGGTGCCGGGGCACTACCGCAGGCGTGCAGCAGCAGGGCGCAGAGGGGCAGCAGGTATTTCAACATCCGGAAAATATACGGACCTTCTCCGGGCTGGATGTCCGCAGCGGAGGTGAGGGGCAGGGAAGTCCCTACGCGTGCATCTTGCGGTAGCGGCTGCGGTACTGGCTGGGGGTAATACCCTTGGCCTTCCTGAAGATGCGGTTGAAGTTGGTCAGCGACTGGAAGCCTACGTCAAAGCAGATTTCCTTGATCTGCCGCTCGTTGCCAATGAGGAGTTGACAAGCCTTGTTGATCCGGAATTCATTCAGGAAATGAAAGAAGGTCTTGTTGGTCCGGTTCTTGAAGAAGCGGCAGAAGGCCGGGGGCGTAAGGCAGGCTACGTCCGATATGTCGTCCAGGGTAATTTCCTGGGTATACCGCTCAAAAATGTAATTGATTACCGATTGCAGGCGGCTTTCCTTGGTGACCTCCGTGGGCAGGGTAAAATCGTGACTGGCGAGAAACTCATAGTCCGTCTGCCGGCTGAGGACGTCCATGATGCGGAGGAAGTGGACTATGCGGTCCACGGAGCCGGCCCCGGCCAGCTGCAGCATCAGGGGGTGGATGGCGGGCAGGCAGCTGGTGGAGAACAGCATGCCGTTCGCGGAGCGGTGTAGCAACATTTTCATGGTCGAGAGCTCCGGCAGGGCAAACAGGTCAATACCCTTCAATTGGGATTTAAACTTCACGACGATGAAGTCCGCACTCAGGCCCCCGGTATTCAGGTCATCATTCCGCCACAGGTGTGGTAGCCATTGCCCTACCAATACCAGTTCCCCAGCCTTGAAATTGGACATGTGGTCGCCAACGATGCGCATCCCCTGCCCTTCCAGGAAATAGATCAGTTCGTATTCTTCGTGGAAATGCCAGTTTTGTCCGATGTAGGGCTGCTGGATGCGACGCACGGAGATAGAACTAAGGGGATCGCTGTCGGTGGTCTTGTACTGTAGCTTCATGATGGGGCGACTAACCAATTATTGATGGGGTCCCTAAGGTAACCCGCCCTCGGGGATTAAAATACGGTCACCGGCCAGCAGGTTAAAATCCGTGAAGCGATCGGTAAATATCAACCAGCCTCCGGTCGGGGGCCATGATAGTTTTGGAGGATCATGCAAAAACACACTATGCAACCTCAATTCTACCCATTACGGTATTTTATTCTGCTGCTGCTGGGGCTGTCCTTCCTGTCCCCGGCGGGCGCCCAGACCGGCGGCGGTGGTGAACGGCCGAACATCCTGGTCATCATGGCGGACGACTTGGGCTACGGCGACGTGGGATTCAACCGCGCCGCGGATTACCCGGCCGACCTGGGCATCATTCCCACCCCCCGCCTCGACGCCCTGGCCGCCGCGGGCATCGTGGCCACCAACGCCCACGTGGCCCACCCCTTCTGCGGACCCAGCCGGGCGGCCATCCTTTCGGGGGTCTACCCCCACCGCATCGGGGCCCAGTACAACCTGCCCAACGACATCACCACCCCCCTGGGCATTCCCGAGTCGGAAACCTACTTCTCCCGGCTCATCGACCAGGCCTCCTACCACACCATGGCCGTAGGGAAATGGCACCTGGGCTTTGCTCAGGGGCAATATCAGCCCCAGGATCGGGGGTTTGACGAATTCTTCGGCTTCCTCGGCGGCGGCAAGAGCTACTTCCGCAGCGCATACGACCAGGTGTGGTACAAGTACCGCCCCACCGACCCCGAATACAACGACCCGGCGCGCTACAACGAACCCAAGGACAACCACACCACCAACGAATACCAGGACCCCCTGCGGCGAAACCGCGACTACGTAGACCGCAAGGAATTCGGACTGGAGGAGTACCTCACCGACGTCCTTACCGACCAGGCGATCGACTTCATCGACCGCAAGGCGTCCGAGGACGACCCCTTCTTCCTCTACCTGGCCTATAACGCCCCCCACACCCCCCTGCAGGCCCCAGAGGAGGAGATCGCCGCCTTCAAGGCTGCCAACCCCGACTTCGAGGAGCTGGTCCGCAACAGTCCCTACCTGCGGGAAAGCCCCCCGGTGACCCAGTTGCCCGCCGCTGAGCAAGCTGCCATGATCGAGGAACTGGTCCGCGAACGCATCGTCTACGCCACCATGGTGGCCAATATGGACGCCAACATCGGGCGGGTGGTCGACAAACTGCGGGCGACGGGCGAACTCGACAATACCCTCATCATCTTTCTGAGCGACAACGGCGGCTACCGCTGGACCAAGGGGGCGGTGAATTATCCCCTGGACGACCAGAAGGGCAGCGTCGACGAGGGCGGTCACCGGGTGCCCTTTTTCGTCCACTGGCCCGCCCGCATCACCACCCCCGCCACCTACGACTACACCCTGAGCGCCCTGGACCTTTATCCCACCCTGGTGAAGGCCGCCGGTGGTGAGATCCCCGCAGGAAAACGCCTCGACGGGGTGGACTTCCTCGATGCCCTCATCGCCGGCCGCGACGCCCGCCCCGGGGAGCCCATCTACGTGCTCCGCCCCCAGGATGGCTTTCACAATGCCGCCGTGGTATCCTACCCCTACCGGATGACCAAGAAGGGCGGCAACGGGCCCTGGCGGCTGTTTGACGGCCAGGTAAACCCCGAGGTGGAACTTACCGGCGCGGTGGGCAGTACCACGGCCGAAGCCGTTAAGTTCCAGCTCGAACGCCAAGGGGCGGAATGGTCGCGGGACTTCTACGACGTCAAACCCAGCTGGTTTGACCACGACCGCAACGGCGGCCACCCCCACCGCATCCTTTGGTACGGGGAAGACCTTGCCGGCAACACCGCCGAGCCGGTCTTCGCAGACTACGAGCGCACCTTCGACTACGCCTCCCACAAAGCCGGGGACGGCGCGGTCTACCCCCACACCGACCCCCTCAACCTCAAGGCGTGGACCCTCAACGAGGCCCTGAGCGACGAGTTCGAGGGCGACACCCTCGACGAGAACAAGTGGCTGATCCAGGGCCGCGACGGCGAGTACCGCTCCAACTTCGTGGGCCGCGCCCCCTGGCAGTACTCCACCGACAACGTGCGGCTGGAGGACGGGATGCTCAAGATCCAGACCCGCTACGAACCCGACCGAGAGTGGGTGAACCCCGGTACCGATGAATACCGCTGGACCACCGGCGGCATCAGCACCAAGGAAACCCTCTTTGAAGGGTATATGGAAATCAAGTGCCGCCTACCCGTGGAGTTCGTCACCGGGGCCTTCTGGACCACGGGCGCCAAGGGGGTACTCTCCGAGCTCGACGTCTTCGAGGCCGTGGGCAAGGGCCGCCGGCAGAACCTGATGTGGTCCACCATCCACGATTGGACCATCCCCAACCCGAACAAGGTCTGGACGGAAACCCACGAGCTGCCCTTCAGCTTCTCCGACGGCTTCCACGTCTTCGGCGCCGAGTGGGGCTCGGATACCGTCCGCCTCTACGCCGACGGACAGCTCATCGCCTCTACCTCCCGGCAGTGGGTGGAGGAGAACGGCATCGACTCCAAGCGGTGGCCCCTTGTCGGGGGGCAGCACATCTGGGTGGATTCGGAGATCTTCCCCTGGTGGGGCGAGCCCGACCCGGCCAACCTGCCCGTCGACTACGAGGTGGAATACGTCAGGGTGTGGGAACGCGAGGAACCCAACCCCAATACTGGCCGGGTGTACGACTTTGAAGGCCCCGTGGAACTGCAGGACGGCAGTTACGAAGACTGGTTCATCCCGGGTTTTGCCCAGGACTACTACGCCATCACCACGGAAAAGCCCTTTTCCGGGCAGCGGTCCCTCAGGTTCACCCACTCCGGGGCCCTAACCAGTAATGCGGTGGCCTTCGCCCCCTTCGGTTCCCTGAACCTGGAGGCCGGCAGTCAGGTGATGACGGCCAGGATCTGGGTGGCCGAAGGCAGCACGCGCACCCTCATCCGCCCCATCCTGGAAGACCCCTGGGTGGAGCTGCCCGGCATCGACATTTCCGGACTGCCCACCAACACCTGGACCACCGTTACCCTGCCCTTCACCCGCGAGCTGCCCTCCGGGGAGAAGGACCGCCTGCGGCTGCTCCTGCGGCCCGGCGATACCGACGCCGACAGCAGCACCGTCTATATCGACGACATCCGTTTCAGCGTCTACCGGCCGGTCGCCGGCCTGACCATCGCCCCGGATTCTGCCCGCATCGAAGTAGGGCAGTCGGTCACCCTGGTCGCGGAGGTGAAACCCGCCGACGCTACCCGCCCCCAAATTTACTGGACCTCAAACGACACGACGGTGGCCACCGTCGACGCCGCGGGTACGGTCCTGGGCGTGGGCCCGGGTACCACAGTCATCACGGCCACGACCGAGGAAGGAGGTTTTACGGCCACGGCCGCGGTAGAGGTGACCCCCTACGTTCCCCTGACGACCGTTTACGACTTCGAAGGGCCCATTCAGCTAGGCGACGGTACTTCCCAGGATTGGTTCATCCCCGCCTTCGCCCAAGCGAACTACCGCCTGACCAACGAGCGGGCCTATGCAGGCAACAAGTCGCTGAAGTTCACCCACGCTGGCACCCTGGGCAACAATGGCGTGGCCTTTGCCCCCTTCGGTACCCTGAAGCTCGGCACCGGCATCCACAACCTCCGCCTGCGGGTGTGGGTGGAAGCGGGCAGCAGCCAGACTCTTTTCCGGCCCATCCTGGAGGAGCCCTTCCAGGAACTGACTTCCCTGGAAATTACGGAGCTGCCCACGGGGCAGTGGGTAACGGTGGACATCCCCTTCACCCGCGACGCCAACTCCGGGCCCAAGGACCGCCTCCGCCTGCTGGTGCGCCCCACGGATACCGACGCCGGCAGCAGTACGGTTTACTTTGACGAGATCGAAATCAGCGCCGGTACGCCCTGGGTGGCCATCACGGGGGTAGGGGTGTTCCCCGATTCCCTGCAGCTCACCGTCGGGGATACCACCCGCCTGACTACCACGGTGGCGCCGGCCGATGCCAGCGACCCAACCGTGACCTACGCCTCCCTCGACCCCGGGGTGGCCACCGTGGATACCGCCGGCCTCGTCCACGCCGTAGCGGCCGGATACACTGCCGTGGTGGCTACCACCGCCGACGGGGGCCTCACCGACACGGTGGAGGTGACCGTACTGAACCCCGTACCGCTCGGACAGCACATCTGGCTGCAGGCCCACTCGGGCTACTACCTCCGGCTGAGCCAGCAGGCAAAGGTGATCGAGGCCAACGCCGCCCAACCGGAAGACGCCGAGACCTTTAAGGTAGTGGACGCCGGGGAGGGATACATCGCCCTGCGCGCCACCTCCCACGACAAGATCCTCCAGGTCTTCAAACAGGACGCAAACATCTTCAAGGCGAATTCCCGCCAGATTACGCAAGACGAACGCCTGAGCTGGGAACCACAGGCTCCCTACCGCGTGTCCTTCCGCACCCAGGCCAATGACCTATACGCTACGGTGGACCCCCGGCACACCGACCTCCGCCTGCGGGCCAACGCCGACGCGGTGGGCGACTGGGAAATCTTCAATTGGGGATTCGTCGATGCGCAAGCTACGGCTGGCGCCGGAAAACCCGCTACCATTGCAACCGCCGCCCCGTCGCTGCAGGTAGCGGTGTACCCCAACCCCCTGCGGAAGAATGAGCTAACGGTGGCCCTGTCCGGAACCGGCGTCCATGAACTGACCATTTCCACCCTGGCGGGTCAGCGGGTCTACGTCGCCTCGGTGGAGGGTGGGGATCGGCTGATTATCGACACGGGCCGCTTTTCCGCCGGCAGCGGGGTCTACCTCATCCGTGTGGATTCCCCCGCGGGGTCGGTAGTCCGCAAGCTCGTCATCGCCCGCTAAGAATTGCTTGTAACATGATCGGAATTTCAAAACGCCGGGGAAGCACGCTTTCCCGGCGTTTCGCTACCCGGTAGGGGGATTCCGCATCGCAACTTCCTTGCTTATGTACCCCCTCATCGTCCTCTTCGTCGTACTGCTGCTCCTCATCGTGGGCATTTCCCGCTGGGGCTGGCACCCCTTCATCACCCTGCTCCTGGCCGGGCTGGCCCTGGGGGTCTGCTCCGGTCTTGGCGGGCGGGAGACCGTCGATCTGCTGGCCGAAGGCTTCGGCAACACCCTGCAGTGGATCGCCGTGGTGGTAATCCTGGGGGCTTTCGTCGGGGAGGTGCTACGGGAAACGGGGGGTGCGCTGCGCATATCCACCGCCGTGGTGCGGCTGTTCGGGGAGCGGTTTCTGCCGTGGGCTATGGGCCTGACCGGCTACATCGTGTCAATTCCGGTGTTCGTCGACGTGGCATACATCGTACTCCAGCCCGTGACGGAAGCAATCGCGGCCCGCAGCCGCCGACCGGTGCTGGTGATCGGCCTGGCCCTGACGGCTGGGCTCACCGTATCCCACACCCTGCTGCCCCCGACCCCCGGCCCCCTAGCCGTCGCTTCCATCTTGGAGGCCGATCTGGGGCGGATGATCCTGATCAACGCTTTCGTGGGCCTCTGCTGCCTGGCGGGCGGGGTACTATGGGCCACCTACGGTTGCCGGAACGTCTGGATCGCCCACGACGACCGCATCGAGGCGGAGCAGTCCGCGGAACAACTGGTAGCGCCCCCCGGAGACCGGCTGAGGGGCGCCTGGTTCGACCTGCTGCCCATCGTCGTGCCGATCCTACTGATGGCCGCCGGCTCCTTTCGGCCCGACCTGGGCGGTGATTGGGTTGATGAGTGGCTGATTTTCCTCAGTACCCCGATGATTGCCGTACTGATCGGGGCGGGGGTGGCCGCGTGGCAGTACCGGAACCGCCGTCAACCTGGACCCTCCCTTGGGAACCTCGTGGAACAGGCCATCGTGAAGTCTGCCCTGGTCATCATGATCACCGGCGCCGGGGGCGCATTCGGTTACCTCATCCGGGCGGTGGGCATTCAGGACTCCCTCGCGGAGGCCTTCACCCTGCTGCCCTGGATCGGCTTTTTCCTGCCGTTCATGGTTTCGGCCATCCTGACTACGGCCACGGGTTCCATTACAGTGTCCCTGATCGGGGCTGCCTCAATCGTGGGGCCCATGCAGCCGGTACTGCCCTACTCCGTGGAGGTTACGGCAGCACTCGTGGGGTGTGGTGCTTTTTGCGTATTCCACGCCAATTCCAGCTTCTTTTGGCTCCTGAACCGCTTGCACGACGTCCCCGTCCCAGTACTCTACCGTACGTACACCGTCCAGTCCCTCGTCATGGGTATGTCGGGTTTGATCGGGGTGGGGGTCCTTTACTTTCTGGGTCTGGCCTGAATCCCGGGCAGCCCTGCAGCAGCGGCAGTTTTCTCCTTAATGCACTCGGGGATGGCCGAGCAGGGATGGTGCCCGCGCAGCCGGGTCGACTGTTCCGTTTGCGGCTAGGGCATGCTCACAGTGAGCTGGCGGGCTGAGTCGTGCAACCTGTCCGTGGGTTTCATTTTGTCCGGGGGGAGGGGTTATCGGGGGCCATGTTGCCCTGCCATCCGCGGTCGAGCTGCCGGAGTAGGGTAGTGGTGAGCTCGGGGCGGGCTTCGGCCACGTTGCGGGTTTCGTCGGGGTCCTCCTGGTGGTCGTAGAGTTCGACGTAGAGGGGCTCGGCGTCCGGCTGTCGGCGGTCTTTCCAGGCCACCAGGCGGTAGCGGTCGGTGCGTATGGTGTAGCCCATCAGGTGGTTTTCGAAGAGGTCACGGTCCCACTTCTCGCCCTGCTGCTCGATGATGCGGTCTTCGACTTCCTCGATGAGGGGGCCGAAGTAAGTCTCCCGCATGCCCTCGGAGAGGGGGTTGGCGGCCCACTCCCGCAGGGCGGGGTTGGGGTACTGGCTGAAGGCCGCCGGCTTCCATTCCCGGTTTGGGTCGGCCAGCAGGGGCACGAAGCTTTGTCCCTCCAGTTGTTCGGGCTGCTCCAGTCCGGCCAGCTCCACCAGGGTGGGGAAGAGGTCCACCAGCTCCACCAGGGCGTCGGTCTTCGCGCCGCGGGAGGCTTCCGGCATGGTAGGGGTGTGGATCATCAGGGGGACGCGGGTGGCGATCTCGTAGTTCGTGGCCTTGCCCCAGATGCCGAGGTCGCCGAGGTGCCAGCCGTGGTCGCCCCAGACCACCACTACGGTGTTGTTTAGTTCACCGGAGGCCTCCAGGGCTTCCATCATCCGTCCGATCTGGGCATCGACGTAGCTCACGCTGGCCAGGTAGGCGTGCTTGAGGGTGATGGCCAGTTCCTCGTCGATGGGACCGGAATCGGGGATGCCGTCGCGGACGCGCAGCTCAAAGGAGGCGTGGAGCCCCATTGCGGCCCCTCCCTCCGGGGCGTCGGCTACTGCGGCGGCGCGGATGTCTTCCCTGTCGTAGAGGTCCCAGTACTTCTTGGGGGTGGTCCAGTTCAGGTGGGGGTGGTGGAACCCCAGTCCGAGGAAGAAGGGCTTCTGTCCTTCCCCCACCAGGTCCCCGAGGGTGGCGATGGCCTGATCGGTGTGGTAGCCGTCGGGGTAGGCCTGGTCGGGTACGTCGGCCATCTCGTAGGCCGGGCCCAGTCCGAGGCCGTAGGTGTTGCTGCCGTACTTCTCCCGCATCTCGGCTTGGTTGCGCTCGTACAGCTCCTGGTTTTCCTTCAGGGCGTAGCCCCCGGGGTTGTTGGGGGCCGGCACTTCCGGTTTGGTGGGCTTGCGGCTCCACGACAGCTCCTCATCGGTGAAGCGGCCGTGGAAAATCTTACCGCTGTAGACGGTCTCGTAGCCGTGCTGCCGCAGGTACTGCGGCAGGGTGAGGATGTCCGGGGAGGTCTCGCGGAAGTAGGCGTAGTTCTCGGTCACCCCATTGGTTTCCGGCCGGGTGCCGGTCATCAGGCTGGCCCGGGAGGGACCGCAGATCGCCTGTTGGCAGTAGGCACGGTTGAAGAGCAGGCCGCGGCCGGCCAGGGCGTCCAGATTAGGCGTCACGGCGATCTCCGAACCGTAGGCCCCGAGTTCCGGGCGCAGGTCATCAACGGCGATGAACAGGAAGTTGGGGCGGGCGTCGGCGGCGGCGTCGGACCCGGTGGTCGCCGTTTCAGATTGGCAGCCGAACAGCAGGGCAAACAGGAACAGGGGTAAGAGTCGCATGGATCGAAGGCGCTTGTAAGTCATTTCATCAAAGGAGTGGGGTTACCGGGAGGCGTCCCAGAGAACGGGCAGGAAGACGGTCATCTCCGCGGTGCCGCGGTTGCTCCAGGCAAAGTAGGGTATGAAGCGGGTGGGGTAGGTGGTGAAGGCGGGCTTGCTGAC
Source organism: Neolewinella marina (assembly GCF_002631205.1). GTDB lineage: Bacteria > Bacteroidota > Bacteroidia > Chitinophagales > Saprospiraceae > Neolewinella > Neolewinella marina. The sequence goes on along the minus strand of NZ_PDLO01000005.1, from coordinate 158,706 downwards.
CTTGCGGTACATGCCCTCTTCCTCGTCGTTCCGCAGCAGTACGTTGGCGCGGATGGTGGTGACCCCGCCGAGGAAGTCGGGCTCGTGGACGGCCGCGAAGGGCTGGTTGCCAGGCAGGTAAACGTCCAGGATCTGCACGTCCTCCGGCAGGTCGGGCGATTCCATGCAGTAGACTACCGGGCCGCGGGTGACCGCCACCTGGTTGCGCACCTCCTCGATCAGGGGGTGGCCCTCCACCAGGCTGACCTCCATGGGAAGCTCCAGCTCCACGACGTCGCCCGCTTTCCAGGCCCGCTCTACGGTAGCGTAGCTGCCGGGGGTAGCCGGCTGGTCGAGGGGCTGTCCGTTCACCCGGATCGTGGCCCCCTCGGCCCATCCCGGGATGCGCAGCAGCAGGGCGAAGGGGTCGGCCTTGCTTTCGTGGACCGTCAGCCGCACGTGGCTGTCCCAGGGATAATTGGTTTCCTGGGTCAGGCGGATCGCAGACCCGTCGGTAAGTTCGGTGTCCAGGCGGTTGCCGCCGTAGAGGTTCACGGCCAGGCCGTTGTCGCTGAGGCTGTAGGCCCAGCCCGACGACTTGGCGATGGTGCGCACCAGGTTGGGCGGGCAGCAGAAGCAATCGATGTAGGGCTCACGGCAGGCGGACTCCGTACCGGAGTAGTCGCGCACCCCCTTGTTCATGCGCAGGGGGTTGGCGTAGAAGTAGTCCTTTCCCTCCAGGCTGATGCCGGAGAGGGCGCTGTTGTAGAGGACGCGCTCGATCACGTCGGCGTACTTGGCTTCCCCCTTCAACCCCAGCATCCGCCAGTTGAACATGGCGTTGGAGATGTTGGCGCAGGTCTCGTTGTAGGCCGTGGCATTCGGCATCATGTAGTCCTCGATGAAACCCTCGTGGACCAGGTCGAACTTCATTGACGCCCCGTAGTGGGTCTGCCCCAGGGCCCCGGTGACGTACATCTTGCGGTTGGTGGCACTGTCCCAGATGCGCTCCAGGGCGTCGAGGATGGCCTGCTCGCCGGTTTCTGCGTAGACGTCGGCGGCCCCCGACCAGAGGTACATGCCCAGGACGGCGTGGCCCACGGCTTCGGTCTCGTCGCGCAGGGGGGTGCGGTTCTGGTGCTGGTCGCCGCGGAAGAAGACGGGTACGGTAGGGTCGTCTGGCATCACTTCCTCCCGGCCCTCCACCTGGTAGCCCCGGTTGTCGACGAAGGTCTGCGCCAGTTCCAGGTAGCGGCGGTCGTGGACGGTGCGGTAGAGTTCCACCAGTCCCATGATCTGGGAGGGGTTGAAGCCGAAGGACTTGAGGCTGTCGGGCGTGGGCTGGAACTTGCCGTAGAGGAAGTCCGCGTGGCGGGTGGCGATGTCCAGGAAGTTGGTCTGCCCCGTTACCCGGTGGTGGATGCTTGCGGCCGTCAGCAGGTGGCCACTGTTGTACATTTCGTGGTGGTTGATCAGGGAATAGCGGGGGGTGTCCTTGATCTGGGTGTGGGTGGAGAGGTAGCCGTCGGGCTGTTGGGCGCGGGCGATGATGTCGATGATCCCGTCCAGTTCCTCCAGCAGGCGTTCATCGTGGTTGAGGGCGTAGAGGTAGACCACCGCTTCCATCCACTTGTAAAAGTCTCCATCGTGCCACCACGTTCCCCCGGCTTCCCCTTCCATCAGCCCGGCCGCGATCTTGAAGTTGTTCAGGGCGTGGCCAACGTCGCCCTTCAGCAGGGTACCCATGTGGGGAATCATGGTGTGTTCGGCCACGGCCACCTTGTCGGCCCAAAAGCCGTCGGTCCACTGGCAGTCGCCGATGTCGACGTTGCGGAAGGTAACGTGGGTGCTCTGGCTCAGGTTGAGGATGCCGCCTTCCTGGGCGGCGGCGGGCAGGGTGCAGAGGGAGAGCAGGAGGGGAAGGATCAGGCTGCGCATGGGGGGTATCGACTTTGCGGGCAGGGCGGCGGCGGCCGACCTGCCCCGGTAAGGCTTGCTGCACAAAGCTCCGCACCGCAGCGGGCGAAAACTGGGCTGCTCTTGCCCTTCGATGACCGTATTTTAACGGCCTGGCCCCGGGGACCGGCGCGGGCCCCCGTAGCTGGTAAGGTAAAATAGTGCCGGTGGCCGGTAATATCGGTTTACCCCCGCCGGGCCTCCCCCGGTAGATTTGTCCGCAAGTTATTCCAGTAACATTTCGCGCCGGCGGGGCGCGGGATCCGGGGAATAGCCGTAACCGCCCGCCGGGCCGGTTGCCGTCAACACTTGAGTCGAAAAGCCACCTATAACATTATGAGCGTGAAGATTGCCAGTATCGAGACCTTCCTGTTGTCCGATCGGTTGGAGGAGACCTTTTACTTTTCCCAGTGGGCCTATTCCGAGCGGAGGATTTGCGTGGTCAAGGTGACGACCGACTGCGGCACGGTGGGGTGGGGGGAGGGCTACGGCCCGGCCGACGTGCTGGCCGCGGGCATCAACCTGCTCAAGCCGTTGCTCATCGGCCGCAACCCCATTGAGCAGGAAACCCTCTGGTTCGAGATGTACCGCAAGACCCTCGACTACGCCCGCCGCGGCGTGCTGGTGGCCAGCATCAGCGCCCTCGACATTGCCCTGTGGGACATCAAGGGCAAGCTGCTCAACCAACCGGTGAGCGCCCTGCTGGGCGGCCGCCACCGCCGCCGGATCAAACCCTACGCCACCGGGTTATACTTCTCCGACGGCGACAACCTCGCCGGGCGGCTGGCCCGGGAGGCCGTCGGCTACGTCGAACAGGGTTTCCAGGCCATTAAGATGAAGGTGGGGCTGTCGCTGCGGCAAGACATGGAGAACGTCCGGGCCGTCCGCCAGGCCATCGGTCCCGATACCCGGCTGATGGTCGACGCCAACCACGCCTACTCCTTGCGGGAGGCCGCCGAACTTTGCCAGAAGATCGAACGCTTCGACATCGGCTGGTTCGAGGAGCCGGTCAGCCCCGAGCAGTACAACCACTACCGCGACCTGCGGTGCAAGACCTCCATCCCCATCTCCGGGGGAGAATGCGAATACCTCCGCTTCGGCCACCACCAGCTGTTGAAGAACGAATGCGTGGACATCCTGCAGATCGACATCTGTTCGGCCGGCGGGCTCACCGAGGCCAAGCGAGTGGCGGCCCTGGCCGCCACCTACGGGGTGGAGATCGTACCCCACACCTGGGGCACGGGCATTGCCTTCCATACCGCCCTCCACTTCATCGCCAACCTGGAGCCCACGCCGGGCCGGCTGTTCCCCCCGGATTGCTACATTGAGTACGACCGCACGAGCAACGGCATCCGCGAGCGGCTCACCCTGCCGGCCATCAGCATGTGCAATGGCTTCATCGCCGTGCCCGAGGGCCCGGGGCTGGGCATCGAGGTCGACGAAGACATCCTCAACCACTACGCGCAACCCAAAAAAACCGGTATTTCGGTCTGACCGCAACCCGCAACCCTGACTATGCAATTCGGACACAAAAGACTTTACATCGACGGCCAGCTCGTGGAAGCCGCCGCCGGCGCTACCCGGCCCGTCATCTGCCCCGCGGACGAATCCACCGTAGCCACCATCGCCTGGGCCGGGGCCGCCGACACCCGCCGGGCCCTCGCGGCTGCCGAACGCGGCTTCCGCTACTGGTCCGCCCTGCCCCTGGGCGAACGGCAGCAGTGGATGGACCGCCTGCGCCGCGCCATCGACGACAAACGCGACCTGCTGCGGCAGAGCATCATGCACGAGATGGGCAAGGTGTGGGCCGGCACCGCGGAAGACCTGGACAGCATCACCGATTCCCTGCGCTTCTACGCCACGGAGATGGAAAAGCGGCAGCCGGTGGAGATCCCCGACCGGGAGGGCACCCACCACCACCGCATCATCGAGCAGCCGTTGGGCGTGGTCGTGGCTTTCCTGGCCTACAACTTCCCCCTCCTCAACCTGGGCTTTAAGCTCGGCCCCGCCCTGGCGGCCGGCTGCTCCATCATCCTCAAGCCCTCGGAGCTTTCACCGCTGTCGGCCTATATCCTGGGGGAAATCTGCGACGAGATCGGTTTCCCGGCGGGGGTGATCAACATCATCTGCGGCGACGTGGCGGAGGTCGGTGTGCCCCTCTGCGAAAGCACGGTGCCTCGCCTCATCACCATGATCGGCTCCACCCAGACCGCCCAGCACCTTATCCGCCAGAGCAGCGCCACTTCCCTGAAGCGCTACAGCATGGAGTGTGGAGGCAACGCCCCCTTCATCGTTTGTGAGGACGCCAACCTGGACGCCGCCGTCGGGCTGGGGGTGGCCCTGAAGGTGGGCAACGCCGGCCAGATTTGCGTGGCCCCCAACCGCTTCTTCATTCACGAAAGCCACCTGGATTCCTTCATCGAAGGGATGACCGCCGCCTTCGCCGATACCAAACTGGGCTTTGGCCCGGAGGAGGACCCCGACATGGGCCCCCTGGTCAACCGCGCTGCGGTGGAAAAGGTAGACGGCATCGTGCGGGAGGCCCTCGCCCAGGGAGGGGAGCTGGTCAGCGGCGGCGAACTGCCAGACGGGCCCGGGTTTTACTACCCGCCCACCCTGGTGAAGCTGGACGACCCGCGGGCCCCCGTACTCCAGCGGGAAATCTTCGGACCGGTGGCCCTGGTCACCGCCTTCTCCGACCCGAGAGAGGTGCTCGCGCTGGCCAACGACACCGAGGCCGGGCTGGCCTCCTACGTCTTCTCCAACCGCCAGGAGGACCTGGATCTTTTTTCCGAGGGACTTGAATTCGGTGAAGTCCAGCTCAACGGCGTCAAATACGCCATCTACCTGCCACACGGAGGGGTCAAGAACAGCGGTATCGGAGTAGACTGCTCCACCTACGCCCTGGACGATTACCTCGTTAAAAAGCGCGTATCCACCGCCCTGAGTCCGGCATGAAACTGCCTACCCACTTCATCAGTTGCGACTGGGGCACCACCAATTTTCGCCTCCGCCTGGTGACCACCGATAATTTGGAAATCCTGGCCGAACAGACGGTGGGGGAGGGGGTGAAAGCCCTCTTCCTGGCCCGCCCCGATAGCAGCTCGGCGGAGCGCGAACGCTACCTGGCTACCTACCTGGCTGAGCGCATCAGGGCACTCCCCGGTGCTGCAGAACACCCCGTGGTGATCAGCGGCATGGCGTCGTCGAATATCGGACTTCGGGAATTGCCCTACGCAACCCTCCCCCTTACCCTGGACCACCCCGACCTGGAGTGGGAAGCCCTCACCCTGCCGGATAACCGGCCGGCCGTCCTGATTTCCGGCGTGCGAGATGCACTGGACGTCATGCGGGGGGAGGAAACCCAGGCCCTCGGCCTGGCTGGGGGCTTGGCGGGGTACGACCGGGGGGTATTGCTACTTCCTGGTACCCACTCCAAGCACCTTCAATACGAAACCGGTGCCTTTACCGCCTTTACCACCTATTTGACGGGGGAACTTTTTGCCCTCCTTACCGAACACAGTCTGCTGCGGCAAGCCATCTGCAAGCCTCCCGGCGGGGCCTTCCGGGCGGAGGCTTTCCAGGAGGGGGTGCGGGCGGCCGTCGACCAGGGCCTCACCGCCCGGCTGTTCACCGTACGGGCCCGTCAGCTCCTGTCCCACTCCGACCCGACCGACAACTTCTTTTTCCTGAGTGGGCTCCTGATCGGGGACGAACTCCGCTCGCTGCACCGCCCGGGTAGCCAGGTTTTCCTGGCTGCTGGCGAACCCTTCCTGACCCTGTACCGGCTGGCCCTGGAGGAGATTGTCGGGCTGGCTTGTATTCACTGTTTTTCGGAACCCGCGCTCGACGCCGCACTGTTGGCGGGACAGCGAACCATGCTTGCCGCCTATGTCAACGGATAATACCATCTTCTGGAAACGCTTCCACGCCGCCCCGGTGGTCGGGATTGCCCGCGGTTACGCCACGGATACCGTCTTGCGAATCGGTGAGGCCTACGCCGCGGCGGGCTTGACCACCCTGGAAATCACCATAAACTCCCCCGACCCCACCGCCTCGATTGCCCGCCTGCGGGAGCAGCAGCCCACCCTGAATGTAGGGGCGGGAACGGTATGTACGGAAGCCGACCTCGACCGGGCGCTGGACGCGGGTGCCATGTTCATCGTAACGCCCGTCCTGGCCGAAGCCGTCATTAGCCGCTGCGTGGCCGCCGGCGTTCCGGTGTTTCCCGGGGCGTACACCCCGACGGAAATTTACCGGGCGTGGACGCTGGGGGCCCCCGCCGTTAAGGTCTTTCCGGCCGGGCAGCTCGGAGTGCAGTACCTGAAAGACGTGCTGGGCCCCCTGAACGAAGTGAAGCTGCTGCCAACCGGCGGGGTCGATCTGGGCAACATCCAATCCTTCCTTGCCGCCGGTGCCGTAGGGGTGGGCATGGGCAGTTCCCTACTGGATAAGGCGCTGATCGCTGCGGGTGATTTCCGGGGGCTGGAAGCCCATTTCTCATCCGTCCGAGCCAAATCGGCCTACACCCTAGTGGGATAATCAGCCAAGGACCGAAATGGGATAAATTTGGGTTCGGGCTGGTTAAAATGTGGTCAGTTTTGGGTAGGGTGAGGTATTTTCTTTGCTAGTGCTCCTGGAAATAGGGGGTCGCTAATCCATAATTAACGGGAGGCTGTGCTTTCAGTGATTGGGTAGCGTGGACACACATCTTTCTGCACTTTAATGTCGATCTAGACCATGCAACACCACCAGCAACAACCGAGTAATGGCGGCCGCGGTACAGCGGCTACCTTCCGCCTCATCCTACTTTTCCTGCTTATCAGTATCAGTCCCGGGCTTTTCGCGACCGGTGCGGGGATCGACCGAACCATTACCGGCACGGTAACCGATGCCAGCGGTCCACTCATCGGGGTGAACGTAATCGTAAAGGGGACCGAGGGCGCGGGGCTGGTTGGTACGGTGACCGACTTAGACGGCAGCTACTCCATCACCGTTCCCGATGGCCGGGATACCCTGATCTTCTCCTATACGGGGTATAAAACCAGGGAAGTGCCGATCAACGGGCGTTCCCTGATCGACCTTGAATTGTCGTCCGACGATCAGGTACTGGAGGAGGTCGTGGTAGTAGGGTACACCACCCGGAAGAAAGGCGAACTGACCGGATCGGTTGCTTCCCTGGACGGGGAGGTGCTGGAAAGAACCCCCAACCGGGACCTGGCCAAGTCGCTCTCCGGGCGCATCCCCGGCCTCATCGTTTCTGACCGCGGTGGCTATCCGGGGTCCACGAATGACGTAAGCATCCTCATCCGGGGCAAGTCGACCCTCAACAACAACTCCCCGCTGATTCTGATTGACAACATCCCGGCGGCCTCCTTTTCCCATCTGTCTCCCCAGGACATCGAGTCGATTTCCGTGCTGAAGGACGGCGCCGCGGCCATCTACGGCGCCCGAGCCGCGAACGGCGTTATTCTCGTTACCACCAAACGCGGTGTAACCGGGGCCCCACGCATCAACGTAAGCAGCAACGTGAGCTTGTCCACCTTTTCCAACGCTCCCGACCTGATGACTTCGGGGCAGTACGCCATCTACCAGAATGAGGTCGCGGCGCGGAACGGAACGGTGGCCCCCTTCACCGAAGACCAGATCCGCGGCTACACCTCCGGCAGTGATCCGGTGCGGTTTCCCAGTACCGACTGGGCAGACCTAACGTTTGCCGACTACGCTCCGGAATACCGCAATTCCGTCAGCCTCTCCGGTGGCTCGGAGAACGTAAAGTATTTCGTCAGCGGAGACCAGCTGAAGCAAACCGGCCTTTACGAGTCACGCGACCTGGGCTTCGAGCAGTACCAGCTCAGGAGCAACGTCGACATCACCGTCCACCCCAAGGTTAACCTCGGGGTGGATGTATCCGGCCAGTTCGGCAACCGCACCGAGCCGGGGGTAGATGATGCTTTCATCTACAAGCACATCTACGTGAACGAGCCGACGGAGGTGGGCATCTATCCCAATGGCCTGATCGGCTGGGGGGGCGAAAACGGGGCCAACCCGGCCATTATGTCGAGCAGTGCGTCGGGCTTCGTGGACCGGGTCAGCAGCAACCTGCGGTCGCGGTTGAGCTATGATATCGACCTGGACGGCCTGACCGAGGGGCTCAGCGTACAGGGCTTCGCCGGCATCCGCCGTTGGGTGACCAACACCAAGGCTTGGTACACCCCCTGGGAGGTCTTCACCTTCCAGGAAGGCACCAACGAGTATATCTCCCAGCCGGGCTTTTCCCAGCAGGGGGCGGAGCGCAGCCTCAGCGAAACCTCCTGGCAGTTTGATGAGGTCATGCTGAACTCCACCCTGCGGTACAACCGGTCCTTTGGCAGCCACAGCGTAGGTGGGTTCATTGGGATGGAGCAGTTCACTTCCGAGGAGCGGAGCTTCCGGGCCGAACGGCGGGGATTTCCAAGCGATAACCACCCGGAACTGTTTGCCGGCAGCGACGAAGGGCAGATCTCTACCGGGGGTTCCCGGGAGTGGGCCCGCCTGAACTACTTTGGGTCGCTTTCCTACGATTTCGACAAAAAGTACTTCATCGACCTGACCCTGCGCCACGACGGGTCGAGCAACTTCGGGCCGGGCAAACGCTTTGGTACCTTCCCCGGGGTGGCCGCCGCCTGGGCCCTGAACCGTGAGGGTTTCCTGGCTGCGACCAGTGGCTGGCTGGACGCGCTGAAGTTGCGGGGCTCGTGGGCCCTGCTCGGCAACGACCAAATTCCTCCCTTCCAGTTCCTCACGCGGTACGATTACGGCGGTCCCACCAATACCGCACGGCCTAACTACTACTTCTTCGGCACCGAAGGCGTGCGGTACAATGGATATACAAGTGCCAATGTTCCCAATCCGGACATCACCTGGGAAACTGCCGAGATGCGGAATGTCGGCCTGAACTTCGCCCTTTTCGATTACAAGTTTACCGGCGACGTCAACTATTTCTACCAAAAGCGGGAGGACATCCTCATTACCCGGAATGCCTCCATCCCCGACGTGGCCGGCCTGACGCTGCCCCAGGAGAACCTGGGCAAAGTCGACAACTTCGGCTGGGAGTTTCAGCTGGGGTGGAAGGACCGGGTAGGTGCCGTAGACTTCCAGCTGGGCTCCAACCTGACCCTGGCCCGCAACAAGGTGGTCTTCCTCGACGAGGCTGCCGACGTCCCCGATCAATTGCGCCGCGAAGGGTTTCCGATGGATTCCTATATCGTTTACCCCACCCGGGGCATCTTCCGCGACGATGCCCAGGTTGCGGCCACGGAGGTCAAACTGGAGGGCACGGTGCCCGGTGAGCCGATTTACGTAGATACGAACGGCGATGGAACCATCAGCGATGCCGACCGGATTCGCCTTTACGCTTCTAACGTCCCGGAAATCCAGTACGGCGTCAACGGCGGACTGCAGTACAAGGGGCTCGACTTTAACTTCCTCTTCCAGGGGCAGGCCAAGGCGCAGATTTTGGTTTTCTTCGACCAGTCCGGCTCCCGTCCCGCCTACCTTTTCACCGATCGCTGGACCCCCGAGAATCCCAACGCACCATTTCCCCGGGCCTTTGCCCAGGACGATCCCTACAGCGGTAACCGCAGCAATCCCGACAACTTCCAGGGGGCGGACCTGTGGTTGAAGGATGCTTCCTTCCTGCGGCTTAAGGAGGTCGAACTCGGCTACACTTTCCCGAAGGAAAAAATCAAGCTGGGCAACCTGCGCATCTCCGCCCGCGGGCTGAACCTGCTGACCATGTTCTCGGAAGTCTACGACCTCGGACTGGATCCCGAAGCCGCGGGCTACAACAACTTCCGCCAGTCAACCTATCCCTCGCTGAAGTCCTACTCCCTGGGCCTGAACCTGAATTTCTGATCCGGCGACCTTCAGTCAATCATTCCTTATCAAAGCTACCCTCATCATGCAATCTAAATACCTCTTGATCGTCTTGTTGCTGGCTTGCCTTACAAGCTGCCAGGACGATGTACTCAATACCGTAGCCCGGGATGCCTTTGCCGAAGACCTGGTGTACAGCGACCCGGAGCAACTGGAACGGCTGGTGTTCACCGCCTACAACAGTACGGAAAGCTGGGGGGTGAATAAAAGCGAGTGGTGGGGCCGCCGTTTCAACCTGGAGGCTGGCTCCTTCGAAGCGAAGTTCAATTTCCGTGACCTCGACCTCTTCCGTTACCGCGCCGGGTGGAACCCGAACAATGTGGGTATTCTGAACGGAAAATGGGAAACGTACTGGGACTATGTCCGCATGATCAATGAGTTCCTCGACCGGGTCGACGATAGCGAGGCCATGGCCATTGCTCCCGACCGCGTGAACGTGCTGAAGGCCGAAATGAAGTTCCTGCGGGCCAACCTCTACGCCAAACTGATCAAATTCTACGGTGGTGTACCCATCATGGAACGGGCCCTGGGCCTGAACGACGATTTCAACCTGGCGCGAAACAGCTACGAGGAATGCGTCGACTTTATCGTCCGGGAACTGGACGAGGCCGCCGCCGTCCTGCCCGAAAGCCGGCCCGATGCGGAATTCGGCCGGGCCACCAGCGTAGCCGCCCTGGCGGTCAAATCCCGTACCCTTCTCTACGCCGCCAGCCCCCTCCATGATCCGGCCAACGAGCCGAGCGGATGGATGATCGATTACACCAAGCCTACGAAGTGGCAGGACGCCGCCGATGCCGCAAAGGCCGTCATCGACCTCATGGGCGATCGGGAGCTGATCGCCACCCCGGACGCCCGGGCCTACCAGAATCATTTCCTGCGCCCGAACGCCGACATCATCTTCGCCCGCCCCTACGGTCCCGAGTTCTTTGACTTCGGTACCGACCCCAACTCTCTGTGGGACAAGACCCAGTCGCCCAACGGCTACGACGGATGGGCCCTGTCTTCACCAACCCATAACTACGCCCAGGAATACCGTATGGCAGACGGTAGGACCACTGGCGAAGGAGGCTACGACCCCAGCCATCCGCACGAGAACCGGGAAATGCGGTACTACGCCAACCTGCTGTTTAACGGAGCAGAGTTCCGGGGCCGCAACGTGGAGTATTTCCTCTCCGAAAGCCCCGAAACATACCCCCATGGACTGGATTCCCCGGAAGGCCTGGGCAATACCGCCCACTCGTCCAAAACGGGATACAACATCAGAAAATTCCAGGACGAAAGCGTAGAGGTAAACGGGGGCATTTCCGGCGGCCGCCCCTTCATTCTCTACCGCCTGGCGGAGATCTACCTCAACTACGCAGAAGCCCAGTACCATCTCGGTAACGAAGACGAAGCCCGCCGCTACCTCAACCGCGTTGCCGCCCGGGCCCTCGTGCCGGAAATCACGGCTAGCGGTCCGGCCCTGCTCGAGGCCATCAAGCGGGAACGCCGCGTGGAACTGGCCTTCGAGATGCACAATTTCTTTGATGAGCGCCGCTGGATGGAAGCTGACCGCCTCGGTTTCGATATCCAGGGCCTGCGGTGGACCAAGAAAGCGGACGGCACCCTCTCCCACGAAGTCTATACCGTGGTTACCCGTCCCTTCCACCCGCGGGAGTACTTCCTGCCCATTCCCCGGGAAGAAATCGAGAAGGCACCTTCCATGGTCCAGAACCCGGGGTACTAGGGGGGCACAGCTCCCCGGGGCAGCTCTACCTTTCCGCCAACAGCTATATAAATTCCGATCATGCACCCTTCCGTTGATTCCGCCCACTCCTCCACCGCTGCTACGCCCACTCCGGTCAGCCGCCACCATTCACCCTACCAGAAACTGACGCCCGTGGGAATCGGCGGGTGCCGTTGGACGGAAGGGTTTTGGGCGGACAAGCTGCAGACGTGTGAAAAGGCGATGTTGCCCTATATGGAGTCGCTCTTGTGCGGCGACATCGGGCATGCCCTGAATAACTTCAAGATCGCCGCCGGCCAGATGAAAGGAGCGCACAAGGGGATGTACTGGCACGATGGTGACTTCTACAAGTGGCTGGAGGCCGGCACCCTCCTCTACGCCCTGAACGGCAACGAGGAGTTGATGGGGCGCATCGATGGCTACATCGACATCATCCGGCAAGCGCAGGAGCCCGACGGATACCTGCAGACCCAGGTGCAGCTGCGGCCGGAAGTCGACCGCTATGAGAACCGGAAGTACCACGAGATGTACAACACCGGTCACCTGCTCATCAGCGCCTGCACCCACTACCAAGTCACCGGCCGGCGCAACTTCCTGGACATCGCGGTTCGCCACGCCGACCTGCTCTACACCATCTTCTTCCCGGAAACGAAGCAGTACGGCCGGTTCGGCTTCAACCAGACGCAGATCATGGGCCTGGTGGAGCTCTACCGGGTTACCGCGGATGTGCGGTACCTCCACCTCGCCGAACGATTCATCAAGCGGCGGGGGAAGTACCCCGTCGTGCACCACCCCACCACCGAGGGCTATCCCATCGGCGATATGGTGCAGGAGCGCACCCCCCTGACGGAATCCAACGAAGCAGTTGGCCACGCCGTACTGGCCCTCTACTACTATGCGGGGGCGGCCGACGTCTACGCCGAAACCGGGGAGCAGGCCCTGATAGAGGCCCTTGAGCGCCTTTGGGAGAACGTTACCCAGCGGAAGATGTACGTGACGGGGGCCGTCGGCCAGACCCACTACGGAGCTTCCAGCAACCGGGACAAGATCGAGGAGGGCTTCATCGACGATTACATGATGCCGAACCTGACCGCCTACAACGAAACCTGCGCCAATCTCTGCAACGCCATGTTCAGCTACCGAATGCTCGGATTGCGGGGGGAATCCCGCTACGCTGACGTCATGGAAAAAGTACTGCTGAACAGCGGCCTGTCAGGCATCAGCATCGAGGGTAAGAATTACTTCTACGCCAATCCCCTGCGGATGGTCAAGGGGGCACGCTCCTATAACGACCATGAGAACGCCACCGAAACGCCGGACCGTGAGCCCTACCTGGAATGCTTCTGCTGCCCCCCGAACCTCGTGCGGACGGTCGCCAAATCGTCCTCCTGGGCCTACAGCCTGACCAATAATGGACTGACCGTTAATCTTTACGGGGGGAACCAGTTGGACACCACCCTGGTGGATGGCAGTAAAATCGTTCTCCGCCAGGAAACGAATTACCCCTGGGAGGGAACGGTCAAGCTTACCATCGAAAGCTGTAAGCCCGGTCCCTTTGAATTGCTGTTCCGGATTCCGGAATGGGCCGAGGGCGCCACGCTTTCCGTCAATGGGGAAACCCCGACGGCTACGCGGCGGGGCACCTTCGCAAGGATCGAACGAGCGTGGAAGGCCGGCGATACGGTCCGGCTCGAAATGCCCATGCCCCCCGTGCTGCTCGAGGGCCACCCCCGGATCGAGGAAGTCCGCAACCAGGTAGCCGTGGCCCGCGGCCCGGTCGTCTACTGCGTGGAATCCCCCGACCTGCCAGAGGGGACCTCTATTCTGGACGTCCACTTGGATCAGAATGCGCCGCTGGTTCCGGAACACCGCCCGGACTTCCTCGGGGGGGTGACGGTGCTGAAGACGGACCTGACCATCAGACGTCGGCCGTCAGGGGGGATGTACCAGAGGGTAGAAAGCGCTGACCCCTGGGAGAGCGTATCGTCCACCCTCGTGCCCTACTTCGCGTGGAGCAATCGCGGTACCGCCGAGATGACCGTTTTCCTGCCCGTCATCTGGCGTCCCCGATAACCCCAATCTTTATGAAAACCAGAAACTTCAAATTGAACAACCCGTTTATGCTCCGGAATATCCTTGCCCTTGTTGGCTGCCTGCTGCTCACCGCGGTGCTGTCCGCCCAGGGGGACGAACCGCGCCCGCCCATGCCCTTCTCCGACCCCAACAACCAGGGGGGCTGGGTGCTCAACCCCGAGGTCAGCGATGAATTCGACGGCAGTGAGCTGGACACCACCAAATGGTTCATCGAGGGGCAGGACGGCCGCTACTACATCTGGAAAGGGCGCGCCCCGGCCCAGTTCGCTCCCCACAACGTGATCGTAGAAGACGGCAAACTGAAACTGCGTACCCAGTGGGAACCGGATTACCCCTTTGACCAGGGGGGGTATAGCGAGAGCGGGTCAGATCCCTACGGAGCGTTTGAGGGCCAGCCCCTGCCGGTAACCACCGCCGGGGTGGTCACCAAAAAGCGCTTTCTCAATGGCTATATGGAAGTGCGGTCAAAGGCCGGCCACGCGGCGATCACCGCAGCTTTCTGGGCCATCGGTTACGAGCAGGAGCTTGACGTGTACGAACAGATGGGAGCGCCAAAAATCGACGGCAGCATACTGTCTAATTCCGTACGTACGGCCGTACACGACTGGAGCCCGCCCGCCGTGCGGCCAACCCAGGCGTTTGGCTACGACGAGAAGAACCTGCCCTACCGCACCTCGGATGACTTCCACGTTTACGGAGCGGAATGGGGGGAAGACTACCTGAAAATTTACCGCGACGGCCGACTGACCTACCACGTTACCCAGGATGAACTGGGTACCGACTGGGTGCTGAACAACCCCATGGAAATATGGCTCGACTCAGAGGCCTTCAGCTGGCTGGGGCTCCCCCACGCCGCGGAACTGCCGGTGGATTTCGAAATCGACTATGTACGGGTGTGGCAGAAACCCGACGACAACTTGCTGGACCGGGCGTTCTACGGATTTGAAGGCCCTATTCTGTACCAAGACAAGCCGCGCCCCCTGGACTTGGTACCGGAAAGTTCCGTTCCCAACGAATATCAGAAGTTTTGGCTACTGGATACCGCCTCGGCAAAATACCTGTCCATCATCGAGGGAGAGTACGCCACGGGCGTCAACAGCCTCGAATTCCGGGGGCTGGAAAAGAACGAAACCCTCACGGTCGACAAGGTCGTTGCGCTTTCTCCGGAAGGCGCGGTGGACTTACCCGCGGGCGAATATACCCTCTCGGTAAAGGTATGGCTCGACCAGGGACGGGCCCCGGAAACACTTCATCTCGGGCTTGAGGACCCGGAGGTCGTGATTCCGGTACCCCTGGAAGGAATCGAACGCAGGAAATGGGTAGAACTCGAAAAGTGCTTCCGCAAAACCACGCCTTCCAGTGCCGCGGACCAATTCCGGATCGAGATCCGCCAGAGCAGCCTGCCTGACCTTCGTCCTGCGCGGCTGCTGATCGATGACATCCGTATCCGACCGGTTGAATAATGGCGCCTCACTGCTTTATCTGCTTGTACCCTTAGATTACAATACTTATGAATCCTTACCGGAGAAATGCGTTTGCCTTCGCCGCGATCGTGGCCCTGGGTGGCTTTGTTTTTGGCCTGGATGCCGCGCTAATCTCCGGAACGGTCAATTTTATCGCCCGGGAGTTCAACCTGTCCGATCTGGAACTCGGAATGGCCGTGGGCGCACCTGGCCTGGGCGTTGTCGTGGCCCTGCCGCTCACCGGCCTGGCCAGTAACCTCCTGGGCCGGAAGAAGACCCTGCAGATCATTGCCGCCCTCTACCTTGTGTCGGCCGTCAGTTCCGCATTGGCGCCCACGTTCTGGGCACTGGTAGCGTCCCGCTTTCTGGGGGGGCTGGCCTTCAGTTCCATCACGGTGGCCTCCATGTACATCGGTGAGATAGCGCCCCCGGACTACCGGGGCAAGCTGGTAGCCATACTCCAGATCAACATCGTGCTGGGGCTTTCCACGGCCTACTTCACCAACTACCTGATCCTGCTCGCCAGTAATTCGGGAGCGGAGTGGCTAGATACACTGGGCATCACCACCTACACCTGGCGGTGGATGCTGGGATCTGAAATCCTCCCTGCCCTGCTGTGGCTGGCCCTGCTCTCCTATATCCCCAACAGCCCCGCCTGGCTGATCTATCGCGGCCGGCGCGGAGAAGCCATGGACGTGCTACGCCGTCTGCTCCCCGTGGAGGAAATACCGGAGGCGGTGCATCGGATGGAAGACAGCCTGCGGCAAACGGTGGTCTCCAACGGCGTGATGGACCAACTGAAAAGGATCTTCGGCCCCCGAATGCGGCTGGTGTTCCTGATTGCCTTCACCGTGGCCATCGTTCAGCAAGCTACCGGCATCAACGCCGTGCTGTTCTACGCTCCTACCATTTTCGAGCAGCTCGGCTTCGGGATGGATGCGGCCTTCGCCCAGGCCATCTGGGTCGGACTGACGAGCATCGTTTTTACCGTGCTGGCGATCCTCCTGATCGACCGGTTGGGGCGACGCCCGCTGGTGATCTGGGGGTTGTTGTGGATCATTGCCAGCCTGATCCTGTGCGCTTACGGGTTCCACGATGCCACTTACCGGCTTTCCGTCGATGCCCTGCAGGAGCTGAGGGACATTCCCAATGCGGAAGCTTTGGCGGGCCTGGTTGACCACACCTTTACCAGCGACATTGCCTTCAAGGCCGCCGTACAGGAGGCCATCGGAGAGCAGGCGGCCAGGGCGCATACCGGGATCCTGCTGCAGCAAGCCGCGGAACTGAACGCGGTACTCATCCTCACCGGCATCCTGAGCTTCATCGCCGCCTTCCATTTTTCCATCGGCCCTGTGATGTGGGTGCTCCTTTCAGAAATATTTCCCATCTCAGTCCGGGGGGTGGCCATCCCCCTGTTCGCCCTGATCTCCAGCCTGGTGAATTATGTCGTACAGCAATTCTTTCCCTGGCAACTGGCCAACCTCGGGGGCGCTTCCATCTTCATGACGTACGCCGTCATGGTCAGCGTAGGCTGGCTGATACTCCTGCGGACGTTGCCGGAAACCAAGAACCTGAGCATAGAGGAAATCGAACAAAAGCTAATCCGATCATGAATTCCCCCCGCCAAAGCTGCCGCGCCCTGGCCCTCCTGCTGGCCCTGCTGCTGAGTGGCCCGCCTCCGATTGCCGCCCAGTCGCCCGCCCCCGGGCCGCGCTTCGCCGCCGCCGAAGGGGCCTTCCCCCAGGACCTGAAGGACCTGCGCAAGTGGGACGCCCCCACGGTGGCCGACCTCGACCAGGACGGCTGGCCCGACCTCATCCTCAACGACCACGGCTACGGCATCCGCATTCTGTGGAACAACAAGGGCCGCTACGCCAAACCCTACGACCTACTGATGGGCGACATCCACGGTGTCACCGTCGCGGACTTCGACCGCGACGGACGGCTCGACCTGGTGCTGTCGCGCGGAGGGGGATCGGGCAGCAACGCTCGCAACGCCAAGCTGTTTACCGTCGACCGCGACCGGAAATTCCACCCCCTGGACGACTTCCCCGATCCCCTGGAAACCATGCGTGGCAGGACGGTCAAGTTCACCGACCTAGACGGCGACGGCTGGCTCGACCTGATCAATTTTGCCTTCCCAGACCGCAGCCGCAAAGGCGCCTCGGAAAACTACCTTTACCGCAACGACCGGCAGGGCCGCCTCGTGTTGGGTGACACCCTGCCCCCCGTGGGCGGCGACGGGCAGAAAACCCTCGTCACCGACTTCGACGGCGATGGTAGTCAGGACCTCCTCCTCTACGGGGCGGGGCAACCGCGGGCCTTCCGCAACGCGGGGGATTTTCAATTCCGGGAGGTGACGGCGACCGTGCTGCCCGAAAGTATCGGGGACATCAGCTCGGCCGTAGAACTCGACTACGACAACGACGGCGACTTCGACCTCTTCCTCACCCGCATGCAACCCTTCGAGGCCGGGGAAACCTTCTACGACCCCGCCACCCGGATCTGGGGATTCTACAGCAGCCGCGGGCGCTTCGTTTCCGAGCCCCTGCCGGCCGACGTCGTCCTGAAACTGGAGAACTACCACACCACTTGGCCGCACACCGCCTTCTACCTCGGGGAAACCGGCTACGCCCACAATTTCCGGGGGGAGACCCACACCGGCCGCAGCTTCGAGATCGTCAACAGCGATGCCCTGGGCTTCCCCGAGCAGCTCAGCGAGCAGGGGGGCTACCTGGGCTTCATCGGCAACGGCACGTGGCGGCTGGCGGTCGACACCTGGAGTGCGGCCACGGGCGTCATCCACGGCGTCCGCGAATACCCGGCTTACCCTCATCCGGCCCCCCGGTACAGCCTTCTGCTGGAAAACCGGGACGGCCGCTACGTTGACGCCACCGACCGGGCCGGGGCGGCGGGGCTAGCCAATCTAGCGGGTGCCGTCGTGGCCGACTTCGACAACGACGGTCACGTCGACATCCTGGCACTGCCCCGCGGCAACCTGATCTCCCCCCTCGCCGCCACCCTCCTGCGCAACCGGCAGGATGGAACCTTCGCCGCCGTCCCCTACCACGGCGTGAACACTACCGACCTGGGCAGCATCGGTATGGGCGGGGCGGCCGTGGACTACAACGCCGACGGGAAGGTGGACGTCATCGTGGGCAACGAACGCGGGCAGTGGCAGCTGTTCGAAAACCAATCCGCCGGGGCGGGGCGGGGCGCCACCATTCGGGTGGGCCACTCACCCTCCGGGGCCGCATCCCCCCTGGGGGCCGTAGTATCCCTCACCGCGGAGCATACCCGCACGGTCCGCATCGGCAACAGCGCGGCGGCATACGGAACCCAGTTCGACTCCAACGTCCACTTCGGCCTCGGCAACTTCGCGGGCCCGGCCCGGGTAGAGGTACGTTGGCCCACCGGGGAAAGGGTGACCGCCGAACTGCCTGCCGGACAGCAGACGCTCAACGTGGGCGACGCCACGCCGATTACCACCAAATGAAACCGCAAACGAAAATGATCATGCGCAACCTGCTCTTCCTCCTCCTGTGCTGCTGCCTCTGCGCCACGGCCCGAACGCAATCGCGACCAAACATCGTCCTGTTGTTTTCCGACGACGCTGGCTATGCCGACTTCGGATTCCAGGGCAGCAAGACCATGGTGACGCCCAACCTGGACCGGCTGGCGCGGGCGGGCATCCGCTTCACCCAGGCCTACGTGTCGGACGCCACCTGCGGCCCCTCGCGCGCCGGTATCCTGTCCGGGCAGTACCAGCAGCGCTTCGGCTACGAGGAAAACAACGTCCCCGGCTTCATGAGCCCGGTGTCTGCCGTCGATAATGAAGAAATGGGCCTGCCCACCGACCTGCCCACCGTGGGCGATTACCTCCAGGAGCAGGGCTACCAAACCGCTTACTTCGGAAAGTGGCACCTCGGGGGGGCGGACCGCTTTCATCCGGTCGAGCGCGGGTTCCATGAATTCTACGGATTCCGGGGGGGCGCCCGCAGCTACTTCCCCTATCCCAATCCTGAGCAGCAGGGGATGAACCGCCTGGAGCGCGACTTTGCCGGCTACGAAGAGCACGCGGGTTACCTCACCGACGCCCTGGGCGCGGCCGCCAGTGACTTCATCCGCCGCAACCGCGACACTCCCTTCTTCGCCTTCGTGGCATTCAACGCCGTACACACCCCCATGGACGCCACGCCGGAGGACCTGGCCAAATTCCCCCAGCTGGAGGGTGACCGGCAGACGGTGGCCGCCATGACCCTGGCCCTGGACCGGGCCTGTGGACAGATCCTCAATACCCTGGAGGAACTGGGGCTCACGGAAAACACCATCGTGGTATTCACCAACGATAATGGAGGACCTACGGACAAGAACGCTTCCAGCAATTATCCCCTGAGCGGCACCAAGTCCAATCACCTCGAAGGTGGCATTCGTGTACCCTTCTTGTTGAGTTGGCCGGACCGGCTCCCGGAAGGGGGGCGCTACGAGCAGCCCATCAGCACGCTAGACCTTCTGCCTACCTTCTTTGCCGCTGCCGGGGGAAGAGCGGATACGCTGTCGGATATAGACGGGGTGAACCTGCTGCCCTACCTGAGCGGCAGCCAGTCGGGCCGCCCCCACCAGCAGCTCTTCTGGAAACGGGATGTACGGGCCGCCGTCCGCGATGGAGACTGGAAATTGCTGCGGTACGCCGACCGCCCCGCCGAACTCTACTATCTGCCGGAAGATGTTGGTGAAAATAACAACCTGGCAAATACCCACCCCGAACGCGTCAAGGACATGTTCAAGATCCTGTACGCCTGGGAATCCACGCTTTCCCGCCCGCGATGGCTGTTGCAACGTAAGTACGACAACGTAGATGTCGACCGTATGGATCAGTACCGCGACCAGACCTCCCTGTTTCGGGAGGAACGGCAGTAAATCCGGTAGTGGGAAGGTTCCGCTGAGGCTCGGGCCCTGGTGGCACCCTCCTCGAGGCCAACGACGGGGCCAGAGAAAGTAAACGATGATGACGGGGTAGGCTTCGTAACAGACCCCTTGCACCGGCGCTCCGGCGCCTAGCGGGAAGGGCTACCCAGCAGGTATTTCAACATCCGGAAAATATACGGACCTTCCCTTCATCGTTTGTGTGTAACCCCCTTCGCATGCCTTATTACCTGACCGCCTGCCTACTGCTGTTGCTGATTGCCTGCACCGACCCTGCCGCTGATGCGCCGCCGAGCTACGCCGACGAGACCACGGCCAAAATCCAGCTCAACCAGGTAGGCTACTACCCCGACCAGCCCATCCGCTTCACCTACGCCGACACCAGTGCCGGCGCGGGCCCGCTGACCGGGGGGGCATCCACGGCCTACTTCGTGACCACCCTGTCGGGCGATTCCACCGTGCACGAAGGCGTCCTCGGCGATACCCTCGACTGGACCGCCCTGGCCGGCGTGGTGGCCCGGCCCACCCGGATCGATCCCCTGCCGGTGGGGGAGTACCGCATCTTCATTCCCGGGGTTGGCTACTCCCATCCCTTCCGGGTGGCGAAGCAGGCGCTGCGGGAGGCCTTTCTGGGCTCCGTACGCGGACTGTACCACCAGCGGGCCAGTCAGGCGCTGCCAGAGACCCACGCCGGGGAATACGCCCGGGCCGCCGGCCACCCCGATACCGCGGTACAGTACCACCCCTCCTCCGGCCGTGCGGGCGGGGGCACCCTGAGCAGTCCGGGCGGCTGGTACGACGCCGGCGACTACAATAAGTACGTCGTCAACGGGGCCTTCCCCGTAGGGCAGCTGCTGGCCCTCTACGAAGACGTGGGCGACCCCGCCCCCGACGGCAGCCTCAACATCCCCGAAAGCAGCAACGGAAAGAGCGACTACCTCGACGAGATCAAGTACGAGCTCGACTGGCTGCTGACCATGCAGGACGACGACGGCGGACTGTTCCACAAGCTCACCACCCTGAAGTTCGCCGGCATGGTTATGCCCGAGGCGGCGACCAAGACCCGCTTCGTGGTGGGCAAGAGCACCACGGCTACCTTCGACTTTGCCGGCGCGACCGCCCAGGCCGCCCGCGTCTTCCGCGACTACGACCCCGCCTACGCCGACCAACTGCTCGCGGCCGCCCGCCGCGCCTGGGCCTGGGGCACCGCCAACACCGGGGCCTTCTTCATCAACCCGGACGACGTCAGCACCGGGGAGTACGGCGACGGTAACGCCGACGACGAGCGCGCCTGGGCCGCCGCCGAACTCTTCGCCACCACCGGTGAGCAGGAGTTCTACAACGACCTCCAGGCCAACCCGCCCCGCGTCCGCTTCGCCCCCGGCGTGGGCTGGACCTCCTACATGGCCAACCTGGCCGCCTTCACCCTGCTGCGCCACCCCGACCGGGTGCCCCAGGAGTTCCTCGCCGGATTGCGGGAGCAAATCATCACCCTGGCCGACAGCCTGGTAGATGATACCGACCGCACGGCCTACTTCCAGCCCATCGATGCCTTCGGCTGGGGCAGCAACTCCGACGTGGCCAACGCCGCCATGCTCCTCGCCGCCGCCCACCGGCAGGAGGCCCGCCCCGAATACGTGGCCGCCATGCGCGACGCCATGAACTACCTGCTGGGCCACAACCCCAATGGCGTTTGTTACCTCACGGGCTTCGGTACGCGTTCGCCCCAGTTCATTCACCACCGGCCGAGTGCGGCCGACGGCATCGACGCCCCGGTGCCCGGACTGCTCTCCGGCGGCCCGAATACCGCCCAGCAGGACCGCGCCGACACCAAATACAAACCCGGCGCCGCCCCCATGCAGAGCTGGGCCGACCAGACGCCGAGCTACGCCAGCAACGAGATCTGCCTGAACTGGAACGCCCCCTTCACCTACGTGGCGGGGTATCTAGAGGCCGTAAGTGGCAAGTAGTAGCTACTCCTCTTTCTGAAGTACCGTCGTGATTTCCACCGTTTCGTGGAGGGTACGGTGGACGGGGCAGCGGTCGGCGATCTCGAGGAGCCGGGCCTTTTGCTCGTCCGTAAGGTTGCCCTTCAGGGAAATCACCCGCTCGAAGTGGTCGATCTTGGTGGGTTTGGTGTCGGATTCCACCAGGTCGGTGGCGTAGTCCTTTTTGTGGTTCAGATGGACCTCCACCTCCTCCACCACCCACTTCTTGCGGCGGGCGTACATCTGTATCGTCATGGCCGTGCAGGCCCCCAGGCCGGCGCTGACGAGCTCATAGGGGCCGGGGCCGAAGTCGTTGCCGCCTACCTTCTCCGGCTCGTCGGCCGTGAGCTGGTGCTGGCGCACCATAATTTCGGTGGTGTAGCCCTCGGCGCCCAGGCGGACGGCCACGTTGTGGTCGCTGCGCAGGGGGGCCTCGGCGGGTACCGGCAGGTAGCGCTTCGACCAGCCGGCGATCACCTGTCCGGCGTAGTGGCTGTCGGCCGGGTCGGACAGCAGGTGATCAGCCCCGTCCAGGCTCACGAAGCTCTTGGGGTGTCGGGCCGCCCGGTAGAGTTTGGCGGCCTCGTCGATGGAGACGGTGCGGTCCTGGGGCGAGTGGAGGAACAGCAGGGCCGCGTCCAGCTCGGCGATGGTTTCTTCCAGCCGGTGCTCCCCAAGATCTTCTACGAACTGCCGTGAAATGCGGAAGGGGCGGCCGCCGACGTCGACGGTGGCGTGGCCCTCCGCGCGGATGTCGTCCAGTTGCTCGGCGAAGTGGCGGGATACGTGGTCGGGGGCGAAGGGGGAGCCGATGGTAGCCACGGCCCGCACCGATTCGATGCGGGCGGCCGCGCACAGGGCGGCGGCGCCCCCCAGGCTGTGGCCCACCAGCAGGGCGGGGGCCGTGTGGTGCTCCGCCAGCCAGGCGGCGGCGGCCTCCAGGTCGCTGATGTTGGTAGCGAAGGTGGTGTCGACGAAGTCGCCCTCGCTCTCTCCGATGCCGGTGAAATCGAAGCGCAGCACGCCGATGCCCTGGAGGTTGAGCTCCCGGCTGATGTCGTGGATGGCCGTCAGCGTCTGCCCGCAGGTGAAGCAGTGGGCAAACAGCGCGAAGGCGTAGGGATGGCGGTTCACGGGCAGCTCCAGGCGGGCGGAAAGCTGCTGGCCGGCGGCGTTGGAAAAAGAAACTTTCTGGGCGCTCAAACTTGTTGTGTTTAAAACAAATTGTTTGTAAAAGTGGTCACTATCGGTTAGCTTTGTAAGAGCTTGTTTGGATGCTGCTTTGCTGGTCGAATGCGCGGGATGGTTTGCTTATTTCACCAACGTCGCTTGGGTGAACTAGCACCGCTTGCAGACCGAACGGCAGGATCCAATCAAGTTCTTAGGCCGCTTAAGGGAAACACACGTCTCAATATCAAAGCATGTCAGCCCATAACACCAAAACCCCAAACGACAGCGGCCTGGATCGCACCGACCCCGGTAATGTAGGCAATCCCGACCGCAAGGGCCTGCCCGCGCCTCCCGAGGAACCGGACCGCCTCCGCGACATCATCGTCGTGATCGTCACCTACCCCCTTACCCCCAACGAAAAGACCAACAAACTGGCCGAGAAGAAGCCCTGGCTGGAGTTCATCTCCCTGCTGCTGAAGGTCCTGCTGGCGCTGTACGCGCTCTGGGAGGCGGTGCGCTGAGTGTTGGAAAGGACGCCCCCCTGCGTCTCACCGCTAGCCCTATCCGCACAGTCACTTCCCCCTTATCTGCCGGCAGTCGCGGTGGGGCGAGCCCGTTCTCCGGACTCTACGGAAGGGAAAAGGGCGATTTCTCGTTTGAACAGGGCTTGGTTTGTGCCTTGCGTGAGAAAGGGTTCCATTGTGAAGTTCAGTTTCTTGTTCCGGCTCTGGGAGCAACTGCTGGGCGCTGGAATCACGCCGGAGACGGTGGCGTCGGCAACGAGCAGTTCGTGCATGCCCGCCCACGCTGCGACCACCCTCGGTCTCCTTGAATCCTTGACGATCCAACTTTTTGTTGCCCAAAAAAAGTTGGAGCACCGTTCGTAAGCGTATCGTCGTAAAGGGCTCGTTATCAAAGGGTTTGTCAATACCCCGTTCTGAGCGCCACCAACTTTAACGTTTCTGCTGCCCGGGTTAGGACAATGTTAATGCGCCAACGGACGTCTTGCATCAGCTGCGTCTGCTGCGCAGTAGCCATGGATTAACACCAACCTAAAACACTACCTCTATCTTGCCTTTCTGTTGCTAACCCCTTGCGGTGGCCATCCGGGACTGAAGGGCAATTTTACTTAATGGGCGTACCGGATATACATGTTCCAGACTCGGTAGCGAAGGAGATTTCCAGGCTGACAAGCTAATAGGTCTCCTGAACCGCTTTGGAGACTGTGTGCGTCCAACCGTTCCCCAATGGGTTCCTCCGGGTTTCGTCAACAACCATCTACGCCGGCGAAGATCTCGATCAGTAGATCTGCTTCAATTCTAGTGAGTCGGGAACAGGATTTATGATGAAAGGAGTTCATCTACCCTTAGTCATTAATCCCGTGTCCAGCCCACCGTAAAGTTCTGATTAGGAGTCGGTTAGTCCCTGGTGTCGCGTTAATTTTAATTCTCATGAAGATAGCTTTACTCACCCAACTGTGGCGTGCTGCGTTTACGCTAATCTGCCTGTTCGCCCTCCACAGTACCGTCTTTGCTCAGACCCCCGGGCTTATCTACCGGCCGGCCACCAGCGGCGGCAACCTGGTCCTCGACCCGAACGGCGATGGCTACGTTTCTGCTCCAAGAGTACCAGCAGGATTCGCCACCACCCGTGATGAAGGTGCTGGCTTTAGTGAGGTTACCTACCGTCCGTTTCCCGCCCTCGCCAACGAACGATTGGGTGACCTGACCACGGGTAGTGCAGGCGGGCATACCGACTTGGCGCCACCAGCGTCCTACACGGGGTCTACCGGTTCGCCGATTGCAGCTTACTACAATGGTAAGCAGGTGATGTTCCGGGTTAGGTTAGGTGGTTCCTCGACCGCCTCCAAGGGCTATAGTGTGCTGATTGATTCCGATGGCGTATTTGCGTCACCCACCGCGTCGCAGCCTTCCAACATCACCAATCCCGGGTTCGAATTCGAAGTCGTTTTTGCTTCTAATTTTGATGTAAGCATCTACGATCACAGGACGTCTCCCAGCAGAAAGATCTTTACCGGTTCAGTAGACCAGTTCTCCCAGCGGGCAGTTGCCGCCTCGACGGGCGGTAGTAATGCCGATTACTTTTATGACTTTTACGTGCCGCTAACGGGTTTTGGCGGGGCGATCACTGCCAACACGCCACTGCGTTTTTCTGGAATAACCATCACCAGTTCGCAGTCCGGCCTGGATGGTACGGTATCCGACGTCGGTGGCGTTGATTATGCCGCCTACGGCTTTGATGCCTGGAAAGCCTGGACGGCAATAGTCAGTACTTTTCCGCCAACCAGCCTGAACCAGATCCAGGCAGGCGCCTTTGCGCTCATACAGGCCACTGCACCCGCGGTCAGCGGCCCGGTATTCGCCGGCAATACCTCCATATCCGGTACATCAGTTGAAGCAACGGGCTCTACCATCACCGTTTTCAGAAATGGTACACAAATTGGCACGGCTACCGTACAGTCAAACGGAAACTGGACCCTGACGGGCCTGGCATCCACCGTGCTAAAAGCTACGGACAAGCTTACCGCAACCGTTACGGCTACGAACAAGTCGGTATCCCGATTGTCGAACGAAGTTACGGTTACTACGCCCGGGGTTTGTCTGACAACCTCCGCGGCTACCCTTACGGGTAATACTACCACCCAAGGGTCCAGATACATGACTGGTACCACCGCTTACATTGGCCGGCAGCGGGTTACCATTTATACGGTTACGGTGGTGAATGGCATCCATACTTACGCCTTAGAAGGTTCTTACATTTTTACATCGGCTACCGGAGCCACCGCACTCCCAACGGCTCCTGCCGGAATGACTAATGTAACTGGAAACGTCACCTTGACGAAGTCCGTGAACTACATCGTAACCGTGACTCCCCTGGATGCTTCCAACAATGCCATTGGTTGCGAATCCATACGATCTAATCAGCTTTGCTATAGCCAGGGCAACACCTCGCCCGTCAATAGCAACACCGCAACAATCGCAAGCGCTACCGGAACGAATGGAATAGTGTACAATACGCTTTCTGAGTTGCCCGCTCAGTTGGCTTCCGTTTCGGGAACCATCGCGTCAGTAGGTACTGAGGTTAGCGTTATCCTGTTGGTTAATGCTGTGCAAACTACTTATCGGACAAGTACATTTACCCAGACCGGTACGAACCCCGTGGTAAACAACTGGACGATAAACACTTCTGGTATTCAGTTGTCCCCCAACGATGTGATCAACGTCCGGGTAGAAGCTCCTTCCTGTAACGCAGGTGGCTTGTTCATGTCTGCGGCATCAAACATTGCCACCGTGAAGGCAATCACCGCCGCGCCGGTCATTAATGAAGGCCCTTACTGCGGGAACATTAAAACGTTGTCCGGGACGGCCGAGGCAGGGAGCGTAGTGACCATCTTTACCAATAATACATCAACGAACCTTACCGCTACCACCTCTTCGGTGGGTGTATGGACGGTAGATGTAATTTCTTTAAACAGTGGCACCGGTATTAATCCTGGAACACCCGTGACTGCCCGGGCGAAAGCAGTAAACAGAGCGACCAGCGTAATGTCCGCGTCGGTCACCGCTACCGCGACGGCTACTTTGCCTCCTAGCGCCACCTTCACCATAGCTTCCGTCACTGAACCTGATGGTGGTGCGCAGCTGGTCACTATCAGTGGCACCGCCCCGGCGAGTAACGCCACTACTACGTATAGTGTAAACGTGGACATCAACGGAACCAGGTTTGCCCCGGTTTTCACCACCGAATCCGGCGTGTGGGAGCTGAAGGGGATCAGTCCGCTGGAGATCTATACGGGGGCCGTGATCACGGCCACCTTCACCACCGGCGGAGGTTGCCCAAGTAAATCAGTTTCTACCGTCGTACAATGCAGGGCTCCGTCAAATGCTTTTACCACTACCCTGAACCGCGCTTCAGTTTGCTATAACAGCACGGTCTCAGTGACCCTTTCCGGTTCTGAAAGGGGCGTTGCCTACAGAATTACGAACAACGGTACGCCAACCGGAGCTTCGGTAATCGGAACGGGTGGAGCGATTACCCTGACCAGCGACCTGCTAACGGGCTCGACTACTACCCTGTCCGTCCGGGCTACTGACGTAGGCAGCGATTGCGTCACCACGGGTATTGGCGGTAACAAGAGCGTCACGGTGTCCGCTGCACCGGTGCAACCAACGTCCCTGGTCGCCAGTACGACCTCGGGCTGCTCACAGGTGACCACCAATTTGACGGTGAATGGCCCAACTGCTGGCTACGTATACCAGTTGATCAACAAGCATACTAAAGCGCTGGTGGGAGCCGAGGTGACCGCCAGCAGTACCGCCGCCATTACGCTGGCCAGTGGATTGAAAGTGAATGCTACCACTACCTACGGTCTGCTGATTAAAACAAGCGCTGGCAGCTGCGCATCCGAAACCACGGTTACGGCTACCGTAACCGTCACGGAAGGACCCGCGCTGAACCGGGCAGTAACCATCGACAAACCTGCTCCCTGTCCCGGCGACGTGGTTACGATAAGCGTAGCAACGCAGGCAAACGCCGGCTACACCTACACCATTCGCAACAGCAACGGGGTAGCCATCGGAACCAGCTTTACCGGAACGGGAGGAGTCGTATCCCGAACAACCTCCTATGGTATTACGGGGGCTACTGCCCTTAATGACCGCACGTTCTATGCGGAAGTATCCGGAGGGTGTTTCACATCTCCGACACGGCTCGAGACGGCAGTTACGGCAACAGCAACCGCGACCGCACCAGCCGCCAATGCCGGATCCGCGCAAACCGTTTGCGGGCCGGTGCAGCTTAATGCCAACTATGCTTCTCCCGGTGTGGGAAGTTGGTCCATAGTGGGCGGAACGCCCGCCGGCGCTTCCTTCTCAAACATCAACGATCCCAAAGCAACTCTGACCGGTCTGCCATCCGGGGTGCACACGCTTACCTGGACGATTGCAAATAACTGTGGTGGGACCAATACGACTTCATCGAGCAATGTGCAGATTACCATAAACTGTTCAGCGGAGTACCTCGTGGCGGCGCCTAAATATTCTACCCAGTACAAGAGTGGAGACGTCCTGGCTACGGGGTCGGACAATGACGGAGGTATTGTAGCGGCAAGCCTGCTTTCGGGTACCCTGCCCTCGTGGGCCGAAATTCTTTCGAACGGAAATATCGTGGTTAAGTCTGGTGCAACTCCGGTAGCAGGGTTTCACAGCTTTACGATAAGAACAACGGATAATTTCAATGTTGTCACTGATTCGCCGATTACGTTGACCGCCTACGGTGAAGAGCCATCGGGCGCAGCGCTCCCGGTTGAACTACTTTACTTCACCGCTGCGGTAGAAAAGACTGGCGTAACCCTGAGGTGGGTAACAATCTCTGAAGAGGACAACGACAGGTTTATCGTTGAGCGCAGCAGTGACGGACGCAGGTTTACGGCCCTTGGAACGGTGCAGGGACAAGGGAACAGCCGGGTACCCGTCGAATACACCTACGTCGATAAGTCGCCGCTCGCGGGCACCGCCTACTACCGCCTGAAGCAGGTGGATTTTGACGGAGCAGAATCGTACAGCGACGTAGTTGCCGTAGCGTCGAAAGGTAGCGTGAATCACCTGCAACTGCAGGCCTACCCGAACCCGTTTACGGCAAACATAGCCGTGGCGGTAACGGCTCTGACCGCCACGAGCGCCCATTTAGAACTTGTGGATATGCAGGGTCGGGTTATCCTGACCAGGACATTAGCGCTCAGGGAAGGCCTTACCGCCGTGGACCTTGACGTGCAGCAACTTGCCGTCGGTGTGTATGTCCTTCAGGTAACCGGCAACGGCTTCCAGGCAAATACCAGGGTGGTCAAATCACGTTAACCAATCGACACCATTCCCCAGGAAAGGCCGGTAGCAATACCGGCCTTTCTTTGTTTTATTCCCACGCTTGGCCACCCACCCGGGAGGTTGCACAAGCGGCCGCCCGCGCCCGCGAGGAGCCGGACCGCCTGCGCGACATCATCCTCGTGATCGTCACTTCTCCCCTCATTATCACAGCTGCACGACCTCCGCGGGTCCCGGAGCGGGCCGTCGGGCCTGTGGCCCGGCGTAGCAATCAGTACCGGATGCTATCACACGCCGTAGCGAAGTGGAGGTAAAAATCTCCCAAATCACGACGGGTGTCCTCCAAGTCCTTGAAGCGTCGTCCGGCGCAGCCGCTCGACCTCTGAGGGTCCCGGACATCACCGCGTAACGCCGAAGGAAACCACCGAGGCGCAGAGGGTCCCGGAGCGGGCCGTCGGGCCTGTGGCCCGGCGTAGCAATCAGTACCGGGTGCTATCACGCGCCGTAGCGAAGTGGAGGTAGACATCTCCCAAATCACGATGGGTGTCCTCCAGCACCTCGGAGTGTCGCCCGGCGCAGCCGCACGACCTCCGAGGGTCCCGGACATCACCGCTATCGGCCAGAACAAACCACTGAGACACCGAGGGTCACGGATTGGGCCGTCGGGCCTGTGGCCCGGCGTAGCAATCAGTACCGGCTGCTATCACACGCCGTAGGGAAGAGGAGGTAAAAATCTCCCAAATCACGACGGGTGTCCTCTAGGACCTCGGAGCGTCGCCCGGCGCAGCCGCACGACCTCCGAGGGTCCCGGACATCACCGATGTAGGCCGAAGGAAACCACTGAGGCGCAGAGGGTCCCGGAGCGGGCTGTCGGGCCTGTGGCCCGGCGTAGCAATCAGTACCGGATGCTATCACACGCCGTAGGGAAGTGGAGGTAAAAATCTCCCAAATCACCACCTGTATCCTCCACGGCCGGAGTGAGGGAAGCCAGCCCTCGGCTTCGCGCGTCCCCCGGCTAGCCTAGCTCCGCCGTGCGTGCCCACGCTTCACCTGACTACCGCTAACTTGCAGGGAATGGATGAAACGTTTCGCGCCGAGCACCTGAGTTCCGATGCTAGTCTGACCAGCGGCGGGAACTACCGCTTTCTGGGGCAGGAAACGGTAACTTTGGGCATTGGATGGACCGTACCAAAGGGCACGGAACTGCTGGTCAATACCGTTCCCTGCACCGAGCCTCGACTAGCCACCTACTATTACTACATCACCGATCATTTGGGAAATAATCGGGTTGTGTTTGGAGATTTGGGTGATGATGGCCTGGTGGACAGCAGCGACATCGTCCATGAAAACCACTATTACCCATTCGGACTGGCCATGGACGGAGCGTGGTCGCAGGGCGCAAAAGATGGGGAAAACCGTTACCGCTATAATGGCAAGGAGCTCATCGAGGAACTGGGACTATATGACTACGGGGCTAGGTGGTATGATCCGGCGATTTCTAGATGGACTACGGTCGATCCATTAGCGGATAGTTATGCCTCAATGTCCCCATATAATTACGTTGCTAACAATCCGATCAACTTTGTTGATCCGGATGGTATGCGAATTGATATTTCAGAATTTCTCAAAAAGGATGAAAGCGGCAATTACGATGAGAATGCTAGAGTGAACTTGGTGAGATTTTTGGTGGATGTAGCTTCCATTACTGGACGCGGCGTCAGCATAGCGGGAACAGAACTACAACTAGGGGATAAAACAGATGAAGGGGGTGGTAGCAAGACTGCCGCTGAGTTCGTACAGAATGTTATTGACGATGAGGAAGTCGTCACAGTTGTCAACGCATACAGAAGCGAGGAAAATCCTGATGCAAATACTGGAGTGATACCGGGAACAAATGAGGTACAGATGAATTTCGACGAAGTCGAGAGTTACCGAAAAAGCGGTGTGGATGTTGGCTTAGAACCGCTGAACGTATCTGGAGGAATGCGATTTCTCCATGAGCTTGTCCATACTCGTACTGGTGCGAAACATGCCGGGGGTGGATATAGTGACTTTCTTCACAAATCTGACGGATCCTCTGATTATCGCCCGGGCAGAACCGTAAGCTTTATGAACAAGATAAGAGGTGAGCTCGGATTTAGATTACGAGTTAATTACTATACATCAAAATATAATCCCTATCATATCTACGATATACGCATTGGTCGAGAGAGTCCTGCCCGCAAAAAGATATATCGTGGTTATTAAGATGCAGGTAACTTTTCTCTTAGTGTTTGGAGTACTTTCGATTTTCCAGTGCCGTGACGCTGACCGAGGCCAATTTGACAAAAGCTCGGCCTCTGCAGTATCTAAGGCAGAAATTGTCAAGTTGCTTCAAAATGATGAACCCGCTCTCACTAGTGTGGATATATGTTTGTCAGATCGTATAATATGGCCTGCATACATGGGCTTTAGTGCCCTAATCGATTGTGATAGTATAGATTACCTCAATATTGTAAATGAAATTTACAAGGGTAATAGTTGCGAAGAGCAATATGTCTACAATTTACAGCACCAATACGATGATCCTTGGGAACATGATATCGGCAAATTTACCTTTCTTAAACCTATAAATTTGGACAGTTGTCTGTACACAATTTTCTTTTCAGATTTTCAAAATGGACACGTTTATGCAGCTCTCGTTAGCAGGAAACAGCTAGTAGAAAGTGAAGGACCTATGCTACTTTTCGGGAAAGCTAAAGAATTTATGATTAAATTTTCCGATACCGGGGGAAGAGTGGACTGGATTAAAACAACGGAGATTGTTGACAGTAGTCTTTATCTACCTAGCGCCCAATGAGTAGCGCCACGCCGGGCCGCTTTAAGGCGGGATGGACGTGGCGCGAGTATTGGGCGCTTCATCGGTAATCATTAGTCGGGGGGCTGTCCCGTTTTTTCTGAACGCAGAAGGGGCCCAGCGGTTAATCCGCTTGCCCCTTTCGCGGTCCTGAAGAGGGCTAGTTTGGGGCGAAAAGCGACCGAGCCCACCCAAGGCTTCGCGCGTCCCCTGGATACCCTAGCTCCGCCGTGCGTGCCCACGCTTCACGTAACTACCGCTAACTTGCAGGGAATGGATGAAACGTTTCGCGCCGAGCACTTGAGTTCCGATGCCAGTCTGACCGGCGGCGGGAACTACCGCTTTCTGGGTCAGGAAACGGTAACTTTGGGCATCGGATGGACCGTGCCAAAGGGCACGGAACTGCTGGTCAATACCGTTCCTTGCACCGAGCCTCGACTGGCCACCTACTATTACTACCTCACCGATCAGCTGGGGAACAATCGGATTGTGTTTGGAGATTTGGGTGAAGACGGCCTGGTGGACAGCAGCGACATCGTCCAGGAAAACCACTATTACCCATTCGGACTGGCCATGGACGGAGTGTGGTCGCAGGGCGCTGAAGAAGGGGAAAACCGTTACCGATATAATGGCAAGGAGCTAAATGAGGAGCTGGGTTTGTATGATTATGGGGCCAGGTGGTATGATCCGGCCATTGCCAACTGGGGCCAAGTTGACCCTCTTGCTTCTGATTACGCACCGGTTAGCCCTTATGCTTACGTTGCTAACAACCCTATACTTTATATCGATCCTGATGGAAAGCGCCTCAATTGGTTTCAGTATAATCAGGAAACCGGCGAGTATGACCGTGTAGATTATAACCAGCTTGATGCCGGCACCCAAGAGGCCCTTCAGGCATTTGCTCAAACAGAAGAAGGCTTCAATTTTTTATCCGAGTTTGCAGAAGAGGGAGACGCAATCGGCGATGTCACATTTGAGAAGAATGGCCGATTTGCAGAGTCGGACCTGAGCTACACCTTTGACTCAAACGTCAGCGGAGGTAGCACTTTTCCTGCTCAGATAGATGGAACAACTGCAGATTTCAGTGTTCGTATTGGGACGAAAGATAAATCTGTCGATGAAGTCGCGGTTACGCTGGGACATGAAACATTTACCCATCTTGATCAATTTGCCACGGACTTTGCCGATCAGTGTAGGTCCGGATGTGTAGAAGACGCTTTGCGTATTCAAAGCAAGCATCAAGAAAATAATTGGCTGGGGGTTGATGATCACAGGGATTATCTGAACGGAGCTCCTTCGCAAAAAAGATTTTCCGTTTTCATTAAACAGCTTTCAAGTATAAGAGGAGCCGGACCAGTGTCTGCTGCTAAGAAAAAGCTTGACGCTAAACTACGTAAGCATGTCAAATCAAATTAGCAAAACTGTCATAGTGGGGCTTCTGACTCTGCTTACACTAGGGTGCCTGTCTGAGACTTCTTCGACAGATTTTATGGTAATCACGACGGTTGAGGTTAGACGTAGTGATGATTCTATCGTCGACTTTAAACTATCTACCAAACGTGTTAATAGGTCTGGTTTCCTTTTATCGACGAAAAGAATATCCGCCGAAAAGAAATGTGTTCACTCCGAATCGGAAGAACGGTTCAAAGTTAAAAACGATGTATTGTATAAAGAGGTTAGCGTTCTGGGTACATCTGAATGGATACCTTATCTGATTTTGAAACAAGGTGAGTGCATAGTCAGCCCAAACTGGGACCACTTTGGCAGCTTAAGCGAAAGCAACTGCACTATTTCCATGAATAGAGATAGTATCGTTTACCAAACGCAAGTCAGACGCGTTAACGGCAATATTGAGAAAGAAGAAATAGTCACTTTGAATCCTGAATACCTACCTATTAGAACCATTGAGACTATGTCAATAGGGGAGTCATTGGTGCAGTCATATGTAGTCGATCTAATGCCAGAACTAGTTAATCTGAAAACCAAATGTAAATAGCCTTTCCGCTCAATTAGGAAGTGTTGCATAAAGTGTGTCAGGCGTTTTTTATGGGGAGAGTATCCTACTGACAAAACACCATATACCTAAGCAGAATTGGCTGGCAGCATACCTACGCTAACCCCCCAGGCGCACAGGTCAAGCCGTGCGGAGTAGACCTACAGGGCGGCCATCGGGGTGAAGGTGCGGCACCTGTTGTGCATCGACTACATCCACCTGGCGGTCACAGCGCGCTGGGCAAAGAACAATAGGTGAGCTCCGCTGCAGCCCGCGGCGGCACCCCTAAAATCCCCCCAAATACTCGTGCACGAACTTAATCGCCATGGCCCCCTCGCCCACGGCGCTGGCCACGCGGTTCATGGCTCCGCTGCGCACGTCGCCGGCGGCGAAGATGCCCCGGGCGGGTCTCAGTAGATGAGACAGTATTTACTGAAATGCTGCCGCCTTAATGCATCAGTACCCAAAACCGGTTTTATATGAAACCGGCATAGGTGCGGTCAAGCCTCCTTCAGCAGTTTGCGTATTTCCTAGTATTCTTGCTTGGTCGGCCCGAAATCCGTGAATGCTCAAACCGCTACAGGCCCAAACCAGGTCGAGAGGAGTCTACTGCGCATGAGAAAAATTGCAACAAGAATTCTTGTTGCTATACGTGAAAAGTCTTATATTACATATGCAGTCCGCTGAACTGGAAGGTATCTGATTAGTCGCCTTCTCATTTAATGAAGAAAACACCCGGGTCATGAGCAAATACATTTACATGTTGTTGGTTTCGTCTACCTTATTGTTTTGTATTAATTCCTGTTCTGAATCAGAAGCGATGGCTCCAAAGATTACTGACACGCAGTTTAATGCGGATAGATTAGTTGCTGATTATAAAATTGACGAAGGCCAAACCTACGGTTCAGAATTACGCGAACCCTTTACTGCTAAAGGAAAGGTCGTGTTCGCAGAAAATAGGGTGAAGCCGAATGGCGATCTACATTTAGTCATGACATTCGAAATGGAGACTCCAAAAGGCCATATTGAGTATCTCCAGTTCGACTTCGGGCTATATGACGAAATAGAGTTCCCTGGCAGTATTTCCAGCGTGCGTTTGACGTTCCTAAATCACCAGTTGATCGTGCAAGATTTGGAAAGTGACTTTGCGGCAAATCTCTTCGTGAAAGTTTTTGAGCATACGAAAAACTATGTAGATAGATTGACCCCGGTGGAGGGTTACGGATTAAGTATTTCTAGAATTGACGCAGATTTAGCAAAGTCCGCCGGAGGATGTTCGTGTTCTTGCGACAAATGCGACCCTCTTCCCGCCCCCTGCGGTAGCGCAGAGTGCAGTTGCGGTAGTCCCTGTGGCGATTGCTCAACGGTATGCAGACCCGGATACAATGCGAGTTGTCTTAACGGTTGCAACGAGCAATAAAACACCATGCTCTAGGTGGTCTGATGGTTTGCCCCCTGTCAAACGGACTTTCGTACAGTCCGGGTAATAATCAAAATGGCTACTGATACCTTATATATCCGCGGGATGTAACCAATGTCAAGGGTATATCAAAACAATGCTGTTTCAACCCTCATATGAGACCGTTCCAGCTGATTTATTCGGATAAGATGCACTTAGTTCAATGCCGCGGTCAACCGCCGCCAGGTGTGATAGGAGGCAACTGTGACAAGCTAAAGTACAAGTTGTACTCCGCTTCTCTCCTTCAGAATCCCCCCAAATACTCGTGCACGAACTTGATGGCCATGGCCCCCTCGCCCACGGCGGAGGCCACGCGGTTCATGGCCCCGCTGCGCACGTCGCCGGCGGCGAAGATGCCGGGCTGGCAGGTCTCCAGCAGGTAGGGGTTACGTTCCAGGGGCCAGCTCTTGCTGCGTTCGGGGGTAGCCAGCAGGTCGCGGCCGGTGATCACGAAGCCGCGCTGGTCGGTCATGATCTGCCCCCGCTCCAGCCACTCGGTGCGGGGGCGGGCCCCGATGAAGATGAAGAGGGCGTCGGCCTTCACCTCCTCGGTGCTGTCGTCCTCCAGGTTCTGCAGGACCAGCCGCTGTACTCGGTCATCGTCGCCGCAGACCTTCACCACCTCCCGGTAGCCCTGGACGGTGATGTTGTCGATCGACTCGATCTGCTCGATGAGGTAGCTCGACATACTGGCGGTGAGGTCGGGTTTCCGCACCAGGATGGTCACCCGTTCGGCGAACTTGGAGAGGTATACCGCCCCCTGCCCGGCGCTGTTGCCGCCGCCGACCACGAATACGTTGTGGTTCTCGCAGGCGCGGGCCTCGGTGGTGGCCGCCCCGTAGTACACCCCAGCCCCGTTGAACTTGTCGGCGCCCTCGGCCTCCAGCATGCGGTACTGCACGCCGGTGGTGAGGATGACGGACTTGGTGCGCACCCGGCTGTCGTCGTCCAGGGTCAGGATTTTGTAGTTGTCGCGGATCTCGATGCCGGTCACTTCCCGGGGGCTCACCACCTCCACCCCGAAGCGAAGGGTCTGGGCCATGGCGCGGCGGGTGAGCTCCGAGCCCGATAGCCCGCTGGGGAAGCCCAGGTAGTTCTCGATGCGGCTGCTGCTGCCGGCCTGTCCGCCCGGTGCCCGCTTTTCGATGACCAACGTCTTCAAGCCTTCCGAGCCGCCGTAGACCGCCGCGGCCATGCCAGAGGGGCCGCCGCCGATGATGACCACGTCGTAGAGGTCTTCCTGCACCGTGGCGCTCATGCCCAGGGCCTCGGCCACCTCATCCAGTCCGGGGTCGCTGAAGGCCGTGCCGTCCTCCAGGATGACCAGGGGAAGTTCGGTCACCTTGCAGCGGTGGAGCTCCACCAGTTCCTCGCCCTGCGGACTGCGGGCGTCGATCCACTCGTAGGGCAGCAGGTTGGCCGCCAGCCAGTCCTTCACGTTGTGCGACTTGGGGGAGTACTGGTAGCCCACCACCCGGATGCCCTCGAAGGCGGGGCGGTGGGTGAGCTTCCAGTCTTCGAGCAGCTCGGTCAGGATGGGGTAGAGCTTTTCTTCCGGCGGGTCCCAGGGCTTGAGCAGGTAGTAGTCAAGCTGCACCTCGTTGATGGCTTTGATGGCGGCGTCGGTATCGCTGTAGGCCGTCAGCAATACCCGCTTGGCGTTGGGGTAGTGGGGCTTGGCCTTTTCCAGGAAGTCTACGCCGAGCATGTCCGGCATCCGCTGGTCGGAGAGGAAGAGGGCGATGGTTTCCCCTTTTTTCTTGAGGTCCTCCACTGCCTGCAGAGCCTCTTCCACTTGGGTGGTGCTGATGATGCGGTAGTCGTCCTGGTACTGGCTGCGCAGGTCGCGCTTGAGGGAGCGCAGGACCTGCTGGTCGTCGTCGACCGACAGGATGATGGGTTTCCGGTCTCTGGCCATGGTAAGATGAGTATAATCGTTGATCAATGTCCGCCACTGCTAACGCGGGGGGGCGGCAAATGGGCTACTCCACCGGGAAACAAACCCGGAAAACGGTCTGCCCCGGCTCGCTGGTCACGCTCACCGAGCCGTTGTGGTGGTCGATCACCCGGCGCACGATGTCCAGCCCCATGCCCGTACCCTCACCCACGCCCTTGGTGGTGAAGAAGGGCTCGAAGATGCGGCTCTGGATGTCCTCGGGAATGCCGGGGCCGTCGTCTTCCACTTCCACGCACACGCAGTCGCGCTGTTGAAAGGTACGGATGATGAGCTTGCCGCCGGCGTCGCCCAGGGCGTCCAGGGCGTTGCTCAGCAGGTTGGTCCACACCTGGTTGAGCTCCCCGGCCAGGGCCTTCACCCGGGGGATGTTTTCGCCCAGTTCCTTGGTCAGGGTCACGTTCTTTTTCTTCAGCACGTGGTTCAGCATCGTCACGGTGGAGCGGATGCCCTCGTGGACGTCCACCGGCTCCAGGCTGGGCTCCTGGTCCATGTGGCTGTAAACCTTGATCGACTGCACCAACTCGGCGATGCGGTTGCTGGCCGCCTGGATTTCGGTGACCAGCGACTCGGTGGTCAGGTTGGTCTCTATCCACTGCAGGACGGGGGAGAGGGCCTCCCGCGGAATTACTTCGGCGATTTGCGCGAGGTGGTCCACGGTGAAGTGCCAGTCGACGAAGGTGTCCACCAGGGTATCCACCTCCCCGACGTCGTGGTCCTCCAGCCAGTCGTGGAGGTCATCGCTGCGCTCTTCCCTTTCCATGAGCCCGAGTTCGGGTTCGCCGGGCGCGGCTTTCACCCGTTCAAAGAGGATCTCGTTGATCCGGTCCACCGCCGCTTCTTCCACCCGCATGGTGATGGCGGCCTTGAAGCGCTCCGGCGTCTGCACCAGGTGGCGGTGCAGTTCGCGGCTGCTGCGGACCATGGCCGCGGCCGGGTTGTTCAGCTCGTGGGCCAGGCCGGCGCTCATCTTGCCCAGGGCCATGAGCTTTTCGTCCATCAGCCGCATCTGCTGGAAGTCGCGCACCCGGTTGGTCATCACGGTCACCAGGGCCTGCGTCAGGGCGTAGCTGGTGTTCACCATCTCCACGAAGCAGTCGCGGTGCAGCTGCAGGGCGTAGGTATCTTCCAGGCAGATGCCGTCGGCGGGGGTCTCCTTCATACGGCTGAAGGGCAGTACGCCGGCTACCAGGGGCGCCTTCCAGATGCCAAGGTCCTGCTTGCGCCCTTTGTTCTCCCGTTGGATCACGTAGCCGCCGCTCAGCAGCACCTGCATATGGTCGGCGGGTTGCCCGGGCCGGAAGATGTGGGTGTCCTTGGGGTACATCACGTAGTCCGACCGCTCGATCAGCCACCGCAGGGCATCGTCGCTCACGTCGTCGAAGAGGTCGAAGGCGCGCAGCTGTTCCAGCAGGTCGGGGGTTTTTTCGAGGCGTTCCATAGCGGGATAGGGGTAGGGTAGGGGTTCAGTCGGCAATGCCCAGCACGGTCTCCAGCGCCGCGGCGGCCTCGGCCAGTTGGGCTTCGCTGACCTCGCCGATCTTGAGGATCATGCGTTTCTCGCTGATGCTGCGCACCTGGAAGCAGTCGGCGCTGCTGTCCTTGTCCAGCCCGGTGCGGTCGTCGCCGGGCAGGCGTACCATCCAGGGCACCAGCTGGTAGTGTTGCTTCCAGTTCGTGATGGGGGCCACGATGCGCAGGGGGAGTTTGCCGGCCCCGTCGGCGCTCACGATCAGGGCGGGGCGCTTTTTGGCGATTTCCGCTCCGACGGTCGGATCCAGGTTGATCAGCCAGATTTCTCCCCGCTTCATTCGCCGTCCATTTCGTGGTCCAGGCACTGGAAGCACAGCAGGTCGTCGTCCTCCCGGTATTCCAGTTCCATCACGTCGGCGGCCATCATCATCAGGGTACTGGGGGGCAGGACGCCCCGGGCGCTCAGGTCATTGAGCAGTCGCTCCAGCAGTTGCAGCTTCTGGTGGGGAGAGTATCGGTCGAGGTCGGGCAGCGCGGCTTCCATACCCCCCGGAACGCGCAAAGCGGTCCAAGGTGCGCCCGACGTGGCCTTTGTCGGCGCGGCCGCGGGTGCCGGGGCCAAAAACGAGTGCCGGGCGGACGCGGTTCGTCGAGATTCCGCCTTGGAATATCGGGAAAAGTTGAGGGGGGTGCAACGCTGCTCCCATCTTACCGTCATTCAAGGCAAACGCCTCATTGTCAGTTCCTCATCAAAATCCCTTAGTCATGTTCACCCTGCTATTGTCCCTTATCCTCAGTACCGGCGCCCCCGCCATCGAACTGCCGAACCCGGACGCCGAACCCCTCATTACGCGCAGTGTCGTCTACGACGACCGTATTGAGCTCACCGTTGCCAACCTGGAAAAGGAGCGTACCCTGATCCGCCTGTTGGATTACGAAACCGAGGCCGTACACTTTGCCCAGCGCATCGACGACCACAACGGCTACACCATCCACCTTTCTCTGGAGAAGCTGCCCAAGGGCCGCTACGTGATCTCCGTCCAGAAAGGCGACACCGAACGCCAGCAGATCGTCAAGAAGACCGACGTTGGCATCATCTGCAGTGGCTGGAAGTAATCCGCTGCCATGGCAATCCCCGGGGCGGTAACGGGCGTTAGGATCGCATGCGAATCCTGATGCTCTGTTGCCTCCCCGTTTTTTTGTTGGTCACCGCCTGCGGCGAAGACGTTCCGCCGGTGCCCAAACCCCGCTCCTATCCCCGCGTCGACTACCCCGAGCGCGCCTACGTGCCGCTGGCCGCCGACTATTGCCACTTCACCTTCGACCGGCCCGCCAGCACCGAGGTAGTACAGGAAACTACCTTCTTCGACGAGGCCCCCGCCGACCCCTGCTGGTTCGACCTGCGGCTGCCCCCGGCCCTCAACGGCAGCATCCACTTCAGCTATTACCCCGTAAGCTCCTACGCCCAGTGGGAGGAGCTGCGCGACGAGGCCTTCCAGCTGGTGGGCGTCCACAACCAGCGCGCCAGCGACATTGAGGAGATCGTGATTCACCGCGACTCGGCCGACGTACACGGCGTGGCCTTCGACATCGCCGGGCCGGCCGCCAGCCCCTTCCAGTTTTTCCTCACCGACACCACCCGCCACTTCCTGCGCGGCGCCCTCTACTTCGATACCCAGGTGAACCCCGATAGCCTCGCTCCGGTCATCGCCTACGTGAAGGAGGACATCTTCCGTATCGTGGAGTCCCTGGAGTGGGAATAGGCTCCCCGCGCGCCGCCGGCCATTCACGGTCCTGAGCGAATTTTCGCCTGCCCCGCCGTAAATTGCCCGCAATGAACGCCAAAACCGCCAACGAGCGCATCATCTTCGGCCTGAAAGTCAAGCAACTGCGCCTGCAGCAGGGTTTCAGCTTCGACCAGTTGTCCAAAGAGGCGGGCATCTCCCTGTCCTACCTCAACGAAATTGAGAAGGGCAAAAAATTCCCCAAGCGCGACAAGGTCGAGCAACTGGCCGCCGCCCTGGGCACCACCGCGGCCGAGCTGACCAACGGCGAACTCGGGCGGGAACTCGCACCGGTAAGCCAGCTGCTGCAGTCCAACTTCCTGAACGAACTGCCCCTGGAGCTCTTCGGCATCGAGCTGAGCAAGGTGGCCGAGATCATCGCCGCCGCCCCCCTGCAGGTCGGAGCCTTCATCAGTACCCTGCTCGAGATCAGCCGCAGCTACGCCCTCAGGGAGGAGAACTTCTACTTCGCGGCCCTGCGCTCCTACCTGGAGCTCAACGCCAACTACTTTCCCGAGCTGGAGCGGGCGGTGGACGCCTTCGCCGAGCAGTTCAACCTCCCCACCATCCGGCCCCTGCCGCCGCGGGTGCTGGCCGAGCTACTCGAGGACCGTTACGGCTACGAGATCGTGCCCCACGGGCTCGACGACCAGCCGGCCCTCGCCGGCCTGCGGTCGGTCTACCTCCCCGAAAGCGGCCGCCTGCTGCTCAACGGCAAGCTGAGCCCCGTACAGCGCAGCTTCCAGTTCGGCAAGGAAATCGCCTTCAACTACCTAAAGCTCAAGGAGCGGGCCAACACCAGCAGCATCCTGCGGGGGCGCGTCTTCAGCGAGGTGCTCAACCACAGCAAGGCCACCTACTTCAGCGTGGCCCTCCACCTGCCGCTGCGGCCCTTCACCGAGGCCCTGCGCGGCTTTTTTCAGCGCCCGCGGTGGGAGCCCGCCGCCTTCCTAGAGCTGATGCAGCGGTTCAACGCCACGCCGGAGATGTTCTACCACCGGCTCACCAACGTGATCCCCCAGTTTCTCGGACTGCCGGAGCTGTTCTTCCTCCGCTTCGCCCACGACGCGGGGACGGACGACTTCGTCATCGATAAGGAGCTCCACCTCAGCCGCCGCCACCACCCCCACGAGAGCGGACTGCTCGAGCACTACTGCCGCCGGTGGATCAGCATCAACCTCCTCCAGCGGATGGCGGCCGAACCCGGGGGAAACCTGCGGATCGAGGCCCAGCGCAGCCGCTACTACGGCACCGACGACGAATACCTCTGCCTCACCCTGGCGCGTACCGACCACCCCCGCCCGGGCAAAAACGTAAGCGTAACCCTGGGCCTGCTCATCAACGACCGGGTGCGGGAGGAGATCGCCTTCGTGGACGACCCGGCCATCCCCCGGGTAGTGGTCAACACCACCTGCGAGCACTGCCCCATCGAGGACTGTTCGGTGCGCGCCGCCCCCCCCAAGGTGGTGACGGCCCGCGAGCAGTACCGCGCGATGAAGGAAGCCCTGGGTCAGCTCTCCTAACCGAGGGGCGCTCCCGTCAGCCGCTCCAGCGAACGCCGCAGGTCCAGCCGCTCCTGGTCCATCACCGCCACGGCCCACCCCTGGAGCTGGGCCCGCTGGGCCAGGTACAGCTGCTCGGTTTGCCCCGGAGTGGGGATGAGGATGGCCTTCTTGTCCAGCCCCCGCAGGTCCATCAGGGTGGAGTAGCCGGAGCGGGCCACCACGTAGCGGGCCGCCGTCAGCAGGGAGGAAAGGCGGGCCGTGTCCGCGAAATTCTCGATTTCGAAGGGGTAGTCACCCGCCAGCGTAGCGGTGGCCGCCGGCAATCCCCTCACCACCCGCACCGATACCGGCAGAGCCGCCAGCTGCGGCAGCAGGATGGCTTCCAGCCTGGACCGCATGGGCTCCGGCCCGGAGAGCACCACCAGTACGTCAAACGGCGGGGTGCCGGGCGAGGGGCTCAGATGGGGCAGGGGCCCGATGAAGTGTACGTTCTCGTAGCCGGCGGGGTCGGAGAGCTTTCCACTCAACCGGCCGGGTTCGGGATCGTCGGGCACCCAGTATTCGTCGAAGTGGCCGAGCTGCCAGCGGTAGACGGCCGTGGCCGGCGCGAAATGGGTGATCGGCTGCAGCTGGTGGGTAAGGAAGACCGAGGGTACTTCCCGGTGGTGGCACCCGAAGCGGCTGTCGGAAATGATCCGGTCGACGTCGAGCCGCTCCACCAACTCCGCCGTGGCCCGCTGCTCGGCGCGGATGGTGGCGCGCCACCGCCAGGCCTGCCGCGCCACGTTCCAGTACATGTTCTTGCTGGGGTAGCTGACGCGGTAGGCGGGCAGCTCGTGGACCGTCTGCCCGGGCAGCTCCCGCCGGAGCATCTCCGCCGCCGGGCCGCTGCTGGCCCAGCTCACGCGCTGCCCCTCCGCCTCCAGGCGGCGGGCCAGGGCCAGACTGCGGGAGGCGTGCCCGAGTCCCCAGTCCAGGGGGGTGAGTAAGGTGTGCATGTCAGGCGGAATATCAGGGGAAGAATCCGGCAACCCCAAAAAAAGTTTTCCCGGGGAAGTGGTGGGCTAGAAGCGGTACCGCACTACGGCCCGTACGGAGCGCGGGGCCCCCGGAGTGAAATGGATCTCCTCCACCGCCTCGGGTTCCATCCGGAGGCGGGAGAGGGTGGCGAACTGCGTCTCATTCCATTCGGCACCGAGGAGGTTCTCGCCGGCGAGCCCGAGGGATAGCCGGCGGAGGGTATAATTCACGTTGGCATCCAGCAAAAAATAGCCGTCGGCTACGATGGAGTTGTCCTCGTTGGCCGGCCGGTCCTTGACGAAGCGGTAGCGGACGCCGCCCGAAACACGGTCCTGCAGCACGTTCAGTCCGCCGGTACCCGTCAGGCTGGGGGCCAGGGGGATGTAGTTCGCTCCTTCGGGTGCTCCGACGCTGCGCGCCAGGGCGTAGTTGAGGTCCGCGTCGGCGAACAACCAGTCGGTGAGCTGGTAGCGGAGGCCCAGGTCGAGCCCCAGTCGGCGGCTCTCCCCGCTGGGTTCCACGATGCCGGCGTCGCCGACGTAGACGAACTCCTGCTCAAGGAAGAGGTACCACAGGGCCGCATTGAGGTGCAGCCGTGGCGAGGGGCGGAAGATCCCGCCCAGGTCGGCGCCGTAAGCGGCGGGCAGGATGGCATCCGCGCCCCGGTCCAGCACCACCCGGCTGTCATTGGCGTGGAAACCGATGCCGGTTTTGAGAAAGACCTGGGTGCGGTCGTTGACGGTGTAGAGGAAGTTGAGTTTCGGGCTCACCGCCGTTTTGCGCTGCTCCTGCCGGTCGTAGGTCGGCTGCAGCTTGTCCACGTAGTTGAAGGTGAAGTGGTCCAGGCGCAGGGCGGGGTGGACCAGCAGGTCACCGATCTCGAAGTCCGCCGCGGCGTAGGCAAAGAGGTTGGTCTCGTCGATGTCGCCGTACTGCAGCCGTTCGAGCAGCGTTTCCCGATTTTTGGTGCGGCTCAGGGCCACCTCGTTGTTGTCGTCGTAGCGCAGGCCGAGTCCGGCTTTCAGGGTGGCCTCGCCGGCGGCGGTGCGGAAGGCGTGCTGCAGTTCCGAATGCACGCCCGCAAGGGCGCGGTCCTCCGACTGCCGGATCTGGTCGCCGTTCAGGGGATCGATCAGGAAGAAGGTGAAGTTGGAGTACAGGTCGAAGGTATAGCGGCTGAAGTAGACTTCCGTCTTGACAAAGGTATTCCGGTCAACCACCCGCAGGAATTGTCCGGCCAGGTTGGTGCGGCCGGTAAATCCACCCTCCGTATCGTCGATGGCCCCGAAGCGCCCGATGCTGCCGTCGGCCACGGCCCGCCGGGGGATCTGCCCGGAGGCGTCCCATTTGCTGGCGAAGTGGGAGGCCAGCACCGACACCTTGC
Organism: Neolewinella marina; assembly: GCF_002631205.1. Taxonomy (GTDB): domain Bacteria; phylum Bacteroidota; class Bacteroidia; order Chitinophagales; family Saprospiraceae; genus Neolewinella; species Neolewinella marina. The sequence continues at coordinate 114,239 of NZ_PDLO01000005.1, read as the reverse complement.
TGCCCGAGGGCAGGTCGGCCGTGTAGCGGCCCATGAGGTTCAGGCGGCTGAAGTGCTGGCTGGAGACAAAGGGCCCGTCGGAGAGCAGGTACTCCGTCGCCAGGTAGGCGTGGCTGCCGGGCCCGTCCAGCAGGTCGAACAGGCCCACCGTACGCAGGGTGTTGAATGATCCGGCCTCGGCCGTCAGCAGCGAGCCGTCCAGCTTTTCCTTCAGGGAGAAGTTGACGTAGCCCGCCGTGGCGAAGTTGCCGTGATCGGCGTAGTAGGGGCCCTTGCCGTAGTCGATTTTCTCGATGGTTTCCGGGATGAGGAAGTGGAGGTCGGCGTACCCCTGCCCGTGGGCGTGGCTGACCATATTGACGGGCATACCCTCCACGGAGAGCGCCACGTCGGTGCCGTGGTCGATGTCGAAGCCGCGCAAGAAGATCTGTTCCGCCTTGCCGCCGCCGGCGTGCTGCCCGATGATGAGGCCGGGTACGCGGCGCAGGATGTCCTGGGCGGAATTCACCGGCCGCAGCCGGGCGTCGATGTCCGTGGCCACGTTGAGGGAACGCAGGTCGGGCCGGACGGTGACGGCCTTGAGGTCGAAGAACGATTCGTTGAGTACCACCTCCAGTTCCCGGTTGTCAGCGGGCACCGGTACGACGCGGGTCCGGTACCCCAGGAAGGTTACCCGCAGGGAATCGCCGGCCGCCACGCCTTCGAGTTCGAAGTAGCCCAACTCGTTGCTGTGGGTGTGGTGCTCCGAATTGAGGTGGATGACGTAGGCCCCGATAATGGGGCTCCGGTCTGCCGCCACCACGCGACCCGCCACCCGCTGGCCGAAGCAGGAGGCCACCAGAAAGGTCGACAGCAGGGTGAGCAGACAGTTTCTCATGCGGTGGTATCTACGGACTGCTCCGGGGCGGTGGTTTCCGATTCCGCCAACAACCGGAGCATGGTCTCTTCCAGGTAGGACGCCTGCTGCGCAATGGTGGGCAGCTCAAAAACCCGGTGGAGGGGTACCTCGAGTTCGAAGGTGTCGCTGATGCGCGCGGCCAGGCGAATGGCCGTGAGGCTGTGTCCCCCCAGGTCGATGAACCGCTCGTGGCGCCCGATCCGCTCCCGCCCAAGCACCTCCCCCCAGATTTCGGCGAGCAGGGCTTCGATTTCTCCCTCGGGCGGGGCAACGTCAGTTGTGGGGGCACCCTGGGCACTGGCCACTTCGGCCAGGGCCCGGCGGTCCACCTTGCCGGCAGGGGTCAGGGGCATCTCTTCCAGGCGGATGAAGCGCTGCGGCAGGCTGTAATCAGGCAGGAAATGCCGGAGGTGGGCCCGCAGGTCTTCCGGATCCAGGGGCTCCGCGGCGGTATAGCAAGCCAGCAGTTGGTGGCGGTCGTAGGAGTCCGCGGGGGCGAAATAACCGATCTCCTGCATGATGCGCTCCACGGCCGCCACGTCCACCTCCTCATTGATCTCTTCCAGGGCCGCCGCCCGGTCCTTGTGACCGATGCGCACATCCCAGCTGTAGGGGAAGGCGTAGTTGTTGTACCCCTTTTCCTTTTTGTGTACGTGAATGCCCACCTGGTTGATGAGGCAGTTGGTGGAGCGCCCCGTATCCGTGGGCCGTACCCAGGGCAGCCGCCGGTCGAGGTAGGCGTACATCTCCTCCAGGGTGACGTCGGTATAGCGGTAAAAGTCCAGGAATTGGACCCGCTCAAACACCCGGTCGTCGGCGAAGGCCGAGGTGTCCAGCAGCCGGCTCACGGCGTCGTCGGCCCGGTGATAGGCCTTGCGGGCCTCCAGGATGGCCGCGTCGATGTCCTTGGAATCACCCATCCCATCCTGCCAGAAGAGCTCCTCGGTCAGGCGGGTCTCGAAGAACTGTCCCCGCGACAGCCCGGTAACGATGTACGGTATCCCCTTTTCCAGCGCCAGCTGGGTGCTGAGGGTGTAAATGGTCTTGAAGCAGCCGTTGCACACGTTACAGTGGCGCTGCAGGCTGTCGACGAATATCTCATTCATCGCCGGCGTGCTTCCGAAGTGGACGTCGACCCCGAGTTCGTGGGTTACCCGCCGGATGTTGTCGATGGCCTGGTCGGAAATGTACCCGTTGTCGAGGGTGAAGGCCAGTACGGTGAGGCCCATATCCACCAGTTGCCCCAAGACATAGGTACTGTCCTTGCCGCCACTGAGCAGCATGATGCAGTCGTAGGGAGCTCCCCGGTCCACGGGGCGGTCGGCGAACAGCGCCCGGAAGTCTTCCGGCGTCCGGAAGTAGGCCCTGGCTTTTTCCTCGTAGTCGGCAAAACCGCGGCAGAGTTGGCATACCCCCTCGGCATCGAAGGAGGCGCTGGGGTAGTTGGCGGGCAGTCCGCAGCGGGTACAGAAACGGTCGGGAGGACTGTCCGCGTCGCCGATGGGTTCCACCAGTTCCACGGCCGCGGACATGATTGCCGGATGGCCGGCCAGCAGGTTTTCCACTTCGTCCAGTTCGATGCGGTAGCCCCGCCACTTGACCTGCCGGTCCTGGCGCCCCAGAAATTCCAGCTCCCCGGCCGCGTTCCACCGGGCGCGGTCGCCGGTCCGGTAGAGCCTTCCGTGGGCCGCGAAGGGGTGGGGCAGGAAGCGGTCGGCGGTGAGATCCTCCCGCTTCCAGTAGCCTTCGGCGAGGCAGACTCCGCCCAGGTACAAGTCTCCGGGGGTGCCGGGGAGCACAAGCCCGCCGCTGCCGTCCAGTATCCAGGCTTCCGTATTCGGGATGGGCCGGCCGATGGGTACCGCGGCTCCGGTCAGGGGGGTGGCGCCGGACAGCGCCTGCACGATACAGCCTACCGTGGCTTCGGTGGGGCCGTACTCGTTGATGATTTCGGCCGCGGGGGGGATGGCCTCGCGTATCTCCCGCGCCAGGTCGGCGGCGAACTGCTCCCCGCCCACGATCAGGGTGCGGAGGCGGTGGGAACGGAAGTCTTGCCCCCGCAGCAGGGCCAGGTGAGAGGGCGTGAGCTTGACGACGTCGCAGCGGTCGTCCTCCATGACCTGCACCACGGCCAGGTCCGGCGTACCGGGGGGAGGTTCAGGATAGATTTCCAGCCGCCCCCCGCACACGAGGGGCGTGAAGAGGGAGGTGACCGTCAGGTCAAAGCCGATGGTGGTGAACAGCGGAAATACCGGCGCGGGGCCCTTTACGTAGCGCCGCCGGGCGTAGTCGATGTAATTGGCCAGGGCCGCGTGGCCGATCACCACCCCCTTCGGTACCCCGGTGGAGCCGGAGGTGTACATCACGTAGGCTGGGGCGGTGCGGCGGCGCGCGGGTGCCAGCGGCGCGTGACGCTCCAGTAAGGGGCGGTCTTCGTCGAGGTGAAGTACCGTTACCCCCCGGTCCCCCACGCGGCGGCCGTGGGCGGCGTCGGTGATGATGAGGGCGGCCTCCGTTTCCCGCAGGATGTGGTCCAGGCGACCGTCCGGGATGTCGGCCGGCAGGGGCAGGTAGGTATGACCGGCCTTCCAGCATCCCAGAATGGCCACCAGCAGGTCGGCGCAGCGGGGCAGGTGAATGGCAATGATTTGTCCTTCCGCCGCCAGCTTCCGGTCCAGGAAGCCGGCCAATCTTCCGGCGGCCGCGTCCAGTTCCCCGTAGGTCATGCGGCCGCCTGGGTAAGCCAGGGCAATCGCCCCGGGTGCCGCGGCGGCGCGGGCCTCGAAAAGGTGGAGAACATCCTCTGCTGGGGCGTCACCCTCCGCCCCCCGGGAAAGGCGGCACAGGGCTGCTTTTTCGGCGTCGTCCAGGAGGTCAACCGCGTCGACGCTGCGTTCAGGGTCTTCCAGGCAGCCTTCCAGCAGCCGCAGGAACTGGGCGGGTACCCGCTCGCGATCGGCGGAGGTGAATACGGCGACGTTGAGGTCGAATTCCAGCGTGAGCCCCTCCCCGCCGTCAAAGTTATGGACCTGCAGCCGCAGGTGATGGCCGGGGTCGGCGTGTCCGGGGGAGTGCCAGCGGGTACGGCAACTTACGTCGGGGGCGAAGTCGCCGAAGGTGGCCGTGATGTAGTTGAGTACGACGTTGTAGCCCGCCGCGAGTTCCGGGCGGATCACCCCCGGGCGGGCGGCCCTCAGAAAGGCGTTCACCGACTCTTTCTGCCGCTCGATAAGTTGCAGGAAGCTGTCGCCGGAGCGCACTTCACCGTAGAGGGGTAGCATTTCGATGAGCATGCCCGGCAAGTCCCGCTCGGCCGGGGTGGCCCGGTGGGCGGCTGGGGTACCCAGGGCCAATTCGCGCTGCCTGGTCAACCGGTAAACGTAGGCCGTCAGCAGAGCGCTCAGCACGCTGAAGGCCGTCATGTTCCAGGTCCAGTGGCGCACGCGGGGGTGGGCCGCCAGGGCATCCAGACCCCGCATCAGGTGGTCGGGTAGGGTGACCGACACCCGCGGACTGCGGGACTCCCCCCCGGTATTGTCGCGGCCGAAAAGCTGCGGCGGTACGACCGCGCCCCGCCCGCTCCAGTAGTCGGGAACCTCGGCTATGGGGCCTTCCGGCAGTTCCCGGCGGTAGTCGCGGAAGCCGGGCGGTTGATTGCCTTCCACGGCACCTGCGCCAGCCGCATACAGCTCTGACAGGCGGCGGTACTGCACCGATACGCCCCATGCGTCGACGATGAGGTGGTGCTGGTTCAGGAAGAAGAGGTGATGGTCGGGGGCCAGTTCCACCAGCACGGCGTCGTAGCAGCAGACGGCAAGGTCGAGCAGTTGACTGCCCCGCTCGGCCACCCATGCCTCCAGGGATGCCGGGGACTGGGACCACCGGATGAACTCCAGCGGGCGAGGGGCTTCCGCCAGTACCTGCTGCCGTACCTCCCCGCCGGTGGTGGAGAAAACGGTGCGGAGATTGTCGCACTCCTCCACCAGCCGCCCGAAGCTGCGCCGGAAGCGGTCGGTATCCAGTGGCCCGTGCAGTTCAAAGGTGAAGACGGAATTGTACTGGGGGGAACGGGGTGCCAGCTGTTGCCCGGTCCAGAGCATGAGTTGGGCGGTGGTCAGATGGGCGGGGTTCATACCTGTTGTTCGGTTTGCCGGCTGCGTACGTAATTGCTCATGGCCGCTACGGAGATGAAATTTTCGATGGTCATCTCCTCCGCGGGGATGCGCACCCGGAAGGTCTGCTCCAGAAAATCGATGAGGCGGAAGACGGCCAGGGAGCTCACCAGCCCGGTGGTGAGCACGTCGTCTTCCGGCGTCAGGTCCAGTTGCCCGTCGTCCAGGAGGTCGTTTTTGATGAAGGTCAGTATGCGTTCTTCCATGGTTCAGGCGATGATCCGTTGGGTGGCGGCCCGAATGGCCAGGCGGTCAATTTTTCCCGCGTCATTGCGGGGCAGGGCCTCCACGACTTTGATGGCGGTGGGCAGGCCTTGGGGCGGGAGTAGTTTGGCCAGCTGGGCCGACCAGCCGTCGGGGGTGGCCGGGGCACCGGGGTCGGGTACGACCAGTGCTTCGACGGTCAGTTCGTTGTCGCCGATGCTGCGGGCGTACACCGCGGCCTCGTGGACCCCCGGCAGGGCGGCCAGGGCAGCCTCGGTTTCTTCCAGTTCCACCCGGTGCCCCCTCACCTTCACCTGCCGGTCCATCCGCCCCATAAAGTGCAGCCGGCCGGCGGAGTCGCTGACCACCAGGTCTCCCGTGCGGTAGAAGGTTTCCCGGTTCCCGGGGATGCGCTCGCGGTGATAGAAGCTGCGCTCCGTAAGCTCCGGCTGCTTCCAGTACGCCTTCATCATGGTGGCGCTGCGGATGAGGAGCTGCCCGATCTCGCCGGTGGCCACGGGCCGGTCGTGGGCGTCGACGACCAGGGCTTCACTGTCCGGCCACACCCACCCCAGGGGCAGGGGGGCGTCGGTTTCGGGGGGAGCGTAGAGGTGGTAGAAGGTGCACTGGTTGACTTCCGCGGGTCCGTAAACGTTGCTCGCCCGGGCCCCGGGGGCGTGCCGCATGAAGTCGCGCAGGTGGCGGGGGGCAAAGACTTCGCCGCCGAAGAGGATCCACCGCAGGGCCGTGAGGTCGCGTTCGGACAGGGTGGGGGAGCGCAGGAGCTGGAGCAGCGCCAGGGGCACCGAATACCAGATCGTGATTTTCTCCGCTTCGATGAGCTGCAGCAGGCTGGTGGGAAACTTGGTGTGGGCATCGGAAATGATGACCGTGGTGGCACCGGTCAGGGGGGCGGTGAAGTAGCCGAAGGTGGAGATGTCGTAGTGCAGGGCGCAGTGGTTGCCGATCACGTCGTCGGGGCGGACGCCATAGAGCTGGGCCGAGAGGCGGGCGTACGCCAGTCCGGAACGGTGGGTATGCATGATGCCCTTGGGTTCCCCGGTCGTTCCGCTCGTATACATGATGTAGGCCAGGTCGTCGCCGAGGATGCGCAGTTGCGGCGGGGCGTCGCTCTCTGCTTCCAGCGCCGTCCAGGGCACCCCCTCCAGGTCCGCTGCGGCGTAGCCAACCAGCCATTCAAGGGGGCCTGCCTCATTAACCAGGCCGGGGAGTTTGCGGCGGAGCGCGGGTGCCGTGATCAGGCATCGGATGTCCCCATCGCGGATCAGCCGCCGCGTTCGGTCGGCCGGGGCTTCCGGATCCAGGGGGACATAGGCGGCGCCCGCCTTGAGGATGCCGTGGACGGCCACCGCGGATTCAAGGCAACGGTTGAGGTAGATGCCGACGCGTTCGCCCCTTTCCACCCCGCGCTCGATGAGCAGGTTGGCCAGCTGGTTGGTGCGGCGGGCGAAGGCGGCGTAGCTCAGTGCCTCGCTACCGCAGCGAAAGGCGATCCGTTCCGGCTGTTGGCGGGCGTGGTGGTCGATCGGTTGGAACAGCAGGTGGTGCATAGGTGGCTAGAGGCCCGATAATTTGGCGATGATGTTGCGGTGAATGTCCGATGTGCCGGCGTAGAGCACCCCACCGACCGCGTCGCGCAGGTCGCGTTCGGTGCCGAAGTCGGTAAGGTAGGCATTGCCGCCTCCGATGCGGATGGCGTCCATACTGGAGGCGACGAATGCTTCGCTCAGGTACAGTTTTAGCATGCTGGATTCCGCCGTGGCGGCTTCTCCCCGCTGCTTCATGGCCGCGACGCGGTAGAGCAGGAGGCGGGAGATCTCGAGGCGCAGCCGCATGTCGGCGATCCGGTTGGATACCGACTGGAAGGCCCCCACCGGGTGGCCGAATTGCCGGCGGTCGCGGGCAAACCGGACGGCCTCCTCCAGCTGCCGCCGCATGGTGCCGAGCTGGCCCGAAAGGATGCAGCAGCGGTCGAACTCCAGGGAGTGGTTGCAGATGCTGAAGCCGCTGCCCTCCCGCCCGATCAGGTTATCCTCCGGCACGAAGCAATCTTCAAAGGTGAGCTCCCCGAAGGGGGCGGTACGCAGGCCCATCTTGCGGCGGTTCGGGCTGGCCGTATAGCCTGGGGTATTCCGCTCGACCAGGAAGGCGCTGATGCCCCACTTCCCCCGCTCCGGAGCCGTGGAGGCGAAGACAACCGCCAGGTCCGCCACCGGCGCCAGGGTGACGAGCCGCTTGCCGCCGTTGAGCCGGTAGCCGCCCTCCACCCGCTCGGCGGTAGTCTGGAGGGCGAATACGTCGGAGCCACTCTCCGCCTCGGTCAGGCCGTGGCAGCCGATCTGTGCGCCGCTCACCAGTCCGGGCAGGTAGCGGGCCCGCTGCGCCTCGGTCCCGAAGAGGCTGATGGTGACCTGCACGGACCACATCTGGGCGTTCAGGGCCAGCACCAGCCCGGTATCGGGACAGGCATAGCCCAAACCCTCCATGGCCACCACCGACCGGAAGACGTCGATCTCGGCGCTCGGACCGCCGTAGGCGGCCGGTGCGGCCATGCCCTGGATGCCGAAGTCGGCGCACTTCTGCCACAGGTCGCGGGCGAAATCGCTGTCTGCGTCACGGGCCACCACGTCCCCCCCCAGCTCGCGGCGGGCGAAGTCGATGACCTCCTGCTGGTAGTCCAGGTAGTCCCGCGGCGGAGCGAAGGAAGCCAGGGCCTCAGGCTGGTAGTTCATGGGGGTGGGGGTGGGAGTGACTAACGGCGGGGGACGGGGGGGCGGCGGAGGTCAGGAAGTCGTAGGGGTTGTTGGCCTGACCGGCCATATTCTCGATCTCGATGCGTTGCCCCAGCCCCAGTGCTTCGGCGCGCTCGGCGAAGAGTCGCAATACCACCTGGTCCTGCAGCGACCACCCCGTGGAGTCGTACACCGTAAGGGCATCCCGGAGGTGGGTGTAGGCGGCGGGCTGCTTGCACACCGCGACGATGTTTTCCCCGATTTCCTCCGGGCGCAACTGCTGGCACTCCCCCTCGATGCGTGCCTGAACGGGGAAGTCGGGGCACACGTAGGCGCGCCGCAACCACGGGAGAGGCAGCTCCGTCTTGCCGGGGAAATCCGAGCCGATGGCGTTGATGTGGAGGTGGGGCTGGTGACAGAGACCAGCGTCGAAAAGCGGTCCGGCCCCTATATCGATGGAGGTGGCCGTGACCAGTATGTCCGCCCGGGCGACCACCGTGGCGATTGGACTTGTGGAAACGGGGACGTCAAGGCCAAAGGCCCGGCAACGGTCGGCCAGGGAGGCCGCCGCGACGGGGTCGGTGTCATAGGCCAGGATGGTCTTCAGCGGGAAGTAGCGGCTCAGGGCGTGCGCGTGGGCTACGGCCTGGGCTCCGCAGCCGATCAGCCCCAGGCATTGGCTGTCGGGCCGGGCTAGGTGGCGTGAGGCCACTACGGTGGCCGCCGCCGTCCGCATGGCCGTGGGCAGCACCCCGTCCATCAGGCAGCTGAGGTGGCCGGTAGCCGTATCGTAGGCCGAGATGGTGGATACGATGGTGGGCAGGCGGTAGGCCGCGGGATTTTCCGGGTGGTAGCCGACTACCTTGATGGTGACGTCGCGACCCAGCTCGTGGATCGGCATCCACTCCACCAGTCCGGGGCGGGGGTGGAGGTAGTGGAATCCACTGCGGGCGGGGGTGACCGAGCGTTCCGGAGCATAGGTGGACATGGTGCCTTCAAGCCGCTCCACGAGCCGGCCCAGGATCTCGTCGGCCCCGTAGTAGCGTACGATCAGCTCCACCGCGCGGGCGGGCAGGATGAGTGTGGTAGGTGTAGTGTGCATGATCAAAGTGGTGGCAACCCTCCGGCGAAAATTCCGGGGAGATGCCCCTTCGCAAAAAGGATTTGAATATATTCCAGGGTGATACCCAGCGCCCACCTACTGAATCACCCGGTCTTATATCTGCAAGGAAGTTAGTCGATTTTTTCCGAATTTATCAAGCCTTGCCCCCCGATGCAGTTTCGCATCGGCCTGAAATCCCTTGAAGTGTATTTCATCGTATCGTAACCTGCACCACACCGCATGAATGTTGCATCCATTCCCGTATCCGCCCGGCACCCGCGCCCGCGCCACCTGCTTGTCGCCGCCGTCTTCCTCCTGTCGCTGCTCCTGCCGCGGGTGGGGGAAGCCCACGTGGCCAACCAGAGCTACGTCTATTTCCGCATCCTGCAGGACTCCATCCACGGGTCGGTGCAGCTTACCGCGGACGACCTCAACAAGGCCCTCGACCTGGGCCTGGAACCGGGCATGACCGCCCAATCCCTCACCCCCCTGCTGCCACGGATCCGCAGCTACCTGCGGGAGCGCCTCTCGGTGAGCTCCCGCCTGGGTGAGCACCCGGTGGAGTGGACCGACGAGGTGTTCACCCTGGAGCTGCGGGAGGGCTACGTGGTGGGGCAGGGCTTTCTCCTGCACAATACCCCAACGGTGCCCGACTCCCTCCACGTCCGCTTTAATCCGGTCTTCGATCTGGACCCCACCCACCGGAGCTTTGCCCTGATCGAGTACAACTGGAAGGCGGGCATCCACAACAACGAGGCCATGATCAGCCTGCGGTTCGGGCCCGGCGACGAGGGGCCGAAGGTGCTCGACCTGAGCGACGTTTCCTACTGGAAAGGCCTGCGGGCCATGATCGTCAGCGGGATGTACCACATCTACATCGGGCTGGATCACATCCTTTTCCTCATTGCCCTGCTGTTGCCCGCGGTGGTTCGGCGCCGGGGCAACCGAGGCGCGGACGCGGGTGCCGAAGCCGAGGGCCATGGCCCGGCCTGGCGGGCGGGCGCCTGGGAACCCGTGCCCGCCTTCCGGCCGGCTTTCCTGTACGTCATCAAGATCGTCACCTTTTTCACCCTTGCCCACACCATCACCCTGAGCCTGGCGGCAACGGGCGTCGTGAACCTGCCGGGCTACCTGGTGGAATCCCTGATCGCCCTGTCGATCGGACTGGCCGCCGCCCACAATATTCGTCCGCTCTTCCGGAACGACGGGATGATCATCGCCTTCGTCTTCGGACTGTTCCACGGTTTCGGCTTCGCCAGCGTACTCGGCGAGGTGGGGCTGCAGGGCGAATACATGGCCTGGTCGCTGTTGGGGTTCAACGTAGGCGTGGAATTGGCCCAGGTACTGATCATTTGCCTGGTATTTCCGTTGCTGTACCTGCTGCGCAATACCCGGCTGTATCTCTGGTTATTGTATGGCGGCTCGGCGCTGCTGATCGTAATTGCCCTGTACTGGTTCGTGGAGCGGCTCTTTGATGTTAATATTCCCGTTTACTGGATGGTGGAATGGGTCAAAAATGTACTGTAGTAATTGCCTATGTCCTCACCATCCCTGCTAAATAAATGGCTCAACCGCAAGAAACCCGCGGCCACTCCCGTGACGGAAAAGACTCCAGCGGACGATCCGGGCGGAGTCTACCCCCTGTCGCGCGGACAGGAGCGACTCTGGTTCCTGACCCAGACCAACCCGGACAATCCCTTCTACAACTACGCGGAACGCTACCTGGTCGAAGGCCCCCTGGATGCAACCCGACTGGAAACCGCCTTCCGGCAGGTGGCCTCCCGCCACGGGATGATGCGCACCACCTTCGCCCTGGCCGGGGAGGGGCCCCGGCAATACGTAGGCTCCGAAACCCTCCTGGCGTGGGAGTACCGGGAAATGCCGGGGGATACGGAAGCTGCGATCGCCCTGGGGATTGAGCGGGCCCGGCAACCCTTTGACCTGCAAGGCGGTCCCCTTACCCGGGTACTGCTGGTCGGCACGGGCGAGGAGTCGCACGTGCTTATCGTCACCCAGCACCATATCGTGACCGACAAGTGGTCCATGCGCATCCTGCTGGAGGAGGTGGCCCGGGCCTACCGGGAACCCGAGGGGGTTGTAGCCGCTCCGGCCCCTCAACTGTCGTACGGCACCTACGCGGTACGGCAACGGTCGATCGAATCCCCCGACTCCGTTGCCTACTGGAAAGAACAACTGGCGGGAGCGCCCGCGCTATTGGAATTGCCGACCGACCGGCCCCGGCCCCGGCAACTAAGCTACCGGGGGGCGTTCACCACCGCGCCGCTGAGCCCCGCACTCAGTGAGCGGATCCGGCAAAGGTGCCGCGAACTGGAAACCACTCCCTACAATTACCTGCTGGCCGCCTACCTGTTGATGTTGTACCGCTACAGTGGGCAGGAAGACCTGTTGGTGGGTACCCCGGTTTCCAACCGAGACTCCCTCGAGCTGGAACGGGTGATCGGCTTCTTCAACGAGTCGGTAGTGGTCCGGGCTATACTGGAGGAAAACCTGCCCTTTTCCGAGCTGGTCCGGCGGGTCCGGGATACGATGCTTGAAGCCTTCCAACACAAGAACGCTCCCTTCGAATCCATCGTGCGGGAGGTCAATCCCGTCCGCCACCCGGGGGCCAATCCCCTCTTTCAGGCAATGTTCATCCTGCACAAGTTGCCGGAAGATCTGGAGTTCGGGGCGCGGACGAGGGCCGTGAGCGAATCGCTGGATATCGGGGTGACGAAGTTCGACCTGACCCTCTTCATCGCCGACACCGCAAATTGCTTCTCCGCCACCTTCGAATACGCTACGGATCTGTTTGACGCCGACCGGGTAGACCGGATGCTGGGTCACTTCGATTACATTCTTCAGCAGGTGACCGAGCAGCCCGGGCTCCGGCTGAGCGAAATTGACCTACTCCCCCCTGCGGAGCTGGAACTTCTGCTGGCCCATCCCTTCCCGGAGGCCGCCCCCCGATCTCTTCTTTCGCTGGACCAGCAGATCACCGCCGCGGCTGCTTCACAACCCGACGCAACCGCCGTCACCTGTGGCAGTGAACGCCTCACTTATGGTGAGCTGGTACACCGGGCTACCGCACTGGCCGCTGGCTTGCTGCGCCGCGGGTTGCGGCCCGGGGAGGTGGTCGGGCTGCACACCCCTCGCAGCGTGGACACCGTGATTGGCCTCTACGGCATCCTCAAGGCCGGGGGCGCCTACCTTCCCCTCGACCCCACCTATCCCGTTGATCGCCTGCGCTATATGCTGGAGGACAGTGGTGCCCGCTGGCTGGTGACCCATGGGCCGCTGGCCGATCCCGATGCGGTAGGCAGTATAGAGTTGGTCCGGATGGACGAGCCCGGCGCAGAACCGGCAGACTCCGTTCCGGAATTCCCCACCCCCGATTTCGAGGATCCGGCCTACCTCATCTATACATCCGGCAGTTCAGGGCAGCCCAAAGGGGTGGTGATCAGCCACCGCAACCTGGTCTTCAGCAACGGGGCCCGCGCGGAGGTGTACGGCACACCGCCCACGGCCTTCTTGCTGCTTTCCTCCTTCTCATTCGACAGCTCCGTCGCGGGCATCTTCTGGACCCTGGCGGGGGGCGGCAAGCTCGTGATCGCCCCGGAAAGGGCCGAACAGGATATGCGGGGACTGGCGCGCCTGATCGACGGGGAGGGCATCACCCATACCTTGTTGCTCCCGTCGCTGTACGGGCAATTGCTGGAGCAAACGGAGGGCAACCAACTCCAGCAGCTGCGAACCGTTATCGTGGCCGGCGAGGCGTGTAGCCCGGGAATGGTAGAGGGCCACTTCGCCACCCTGCCGTCCACGGAGTTGTACAACGAGTACGGACCCACGGAGGCCACGGTGTGGGCCACCGCCCATCGCCTCACGCCGGCGGATGCCCACGGCAGCGTACCCATCGGTCAGCCTATTCCGTTTACCCGGGTCTTCCTGACCCTGCCCAACGGTCGCCTGGCCCCCCTTGGCGTAGCCGGAGAACTCTGCATTGCCGGCGAGGGGGTAGCGGCCGGGTACTGGCGGCGCCCCGCCCTTACGGACGAAAAATTCAGTGCATTGGTACTGCCGGACGGAACCTCGGTACGGGTATACCGCACCGGCGACCGCGCCACCTGGCGGGCGGACGGGAGGCTGCTGTTCCAGGGCCGACAGGACCAACAGGTAAAGGTCCGCGGCTACCGCGTTGAACTGGGGGAAATCCGCAGCCAACTGCTCCGGGAGGCCGGCATCCGCGACGCGGAAGTTGCCGTGGCCGACGGAAGAAGGCTGGTGGCCTACCTCCTGGCCGAAGCCGACCTGGACGCCAGCACCCTTCAACGGAACCTCCAACAGCGGATGCCTTCCTATATGGTGCCCACCCGCTTTTTCCGCCTCGAAGCCTTCCCCCGCCTGCCGAATGGCAAGGTGGACCTGCAGGCGTTGACGACCGGCGATCCGGGAGAGCTCCTCGCGAACGACCCCGGCACCAGCCCGCCGGAAACGGAAGCGGAGCGGCGGCTGCTGGACATCTGGAAAGAGGTGTTGGGCACGCCCGCCATTGGAGTAACCGACAATTTCTTTTCCCTCGGGGGCGATTCGATCCTGAGCATCCAGTTGCTGTCGCGGGCCCGGCGAGCGGGACTGGAATTTCCGCCCACCGCCATCTTCGACCGGCAAACCGTGCGGGAACTGGCGGCCGTGGCCCGGCACACCGCGGATGGCCCTCCGGAACCGGAAGCACCCACCTTCACCGGGGCGCTGCCGCTCACCCCCATTCAGTACTGGTTCTTCGAGGAGCACCGGACCGCCCCCCACCACTGGAATCACGCCTGGCGGTTGCCGCTGGATCCCGGGGTGCTCCCCGATGCCGTGATCGCCGTGGCGGAAGCGATCGTGGAGCACAATGAAGCCCTCCGCCAGAATTTCATTCGCGAAGGCGGGGAGTGGCGCAGCGTCATCCGGCCCCATCGCCGGGGGAGGGTGTTCAGCAATCTCTCCGGAACGGAGGAGGAAGCCTGGGCAAGTCTGTCCGGGGTACAGGCGGAGTGGAACCTGGAGGACGACCTGCTCTTTCGCGTCTTCTGGCTGGCGGGGGAGCAGGGCGGCCCGCCATCACTGGTCTTGCTGGCCCACCACCTGGTCATTGATATGGTGTCGTGGGAGGCCATCCTGAAGGACCTGGCCGATGGACTGGTGACTTCAGACAAGCTTCCCCGATCTCGCGGAGCTGCCTTTCACCGGTGGCCGCGACAACTGGAAGATTGGGCTGCGGAGGGTAAATTCGACCGGGGGCTGGCGTTCTGGCAGCAGCAAGTGGATACTCAACTGCCCGTGGATCACCCCGGGACACTGCCCGTCCGCCAGGCCACCATCGCTACTGAGGCGGCCGTACTGGACGAGCCTGTTACCCGGGCCTTCCTGCAGTCGGCCAACGCGGCTTACGGCACCCGCCCCGAAGAACTCCTCCTGGCCGCGCTGCTGCTGACGCTCCGGGAGTACACGGGAAGTGGGCAGCACTGCGTGAACCTGGAACGCCACGGGCGGGAGCCCCTGGACAGCGGCCTGCCGATACAGGAAACGACGGGGTGGTTTACGGCATCCTACCCCCTCACTTTTGCGCTGGCCGAAGGAGGCGGCCACCGTGAGGCCATCGTCACTGCCAAGGAGCAACTCCGGGCGGTACCGGGCAACGGCATCGGCTACGGGGTGCTGAGGTACCTGGCCCGTAAGGAGGGTCTGGAACAATCGCCCGCCGTTTTCTGCAACTACCTGGGGCAGCGATCTTCCGATGCTGGCGGTCCGGCGGGCCGCGCGGAATTCCTCAGCCAGGGGCTGCGGCACCCCGCGGGGGAAGTCAATCGGGTTTGGGAGATCAACAGCGTGGTCGAAGACGGGCGGCTGCATATCCAATGGTCCTACAGTCGCGACCTCCACGACCCGCAAACCATCGTTACTTTACTGGCCTTCCTCGGGCAGTCGCTGTCCGAGCTGATCCATCACTGCGGGTCCATCAACGAGCCGGTGCTGACGCCCTCCGATTTTCCGGATGCGGGCCTGAGCGATACCGATCTGGAAGGGCTGCTCGGAGAGCTAAACCTGTAAGCATGCAAACCGCCAAGGCGAAGATTGAGGCGATTTATCCCCTGCAACACCTGCAGCGTGCCCTGCTGTTTCATCACCTGTCGGCCCCTAATGCCGACCAGGGGCTGATCCAGACCCGCTTCCGGTTGGCGGGCCCCCTCAACCCGGAGGCCTTCGCCGCAGCCTGGCGGGCAACGCTGGACCGTCACCAGGCCCTGCGGGCTTCGGTACACTGGGAGAAGGTATCCAAACCGGTGTGGGTGGTTCATCCGGCAGTAGAAGGATCGATCAACCACCTCGACTGGAGCGGGCTGCCCGAATCCCGGCAGCGGCAGCACATGACCGACTACCTGGCCGAAGACCGCCGCCGTGGCATGGACCTCACCCAAACGCCTACCTCCCGCCTGCTGCTCGCCAGGCTGGGGCCGGAAGCCCATTTCTGCTGTTGGACCAGCCACCACCTCCTCCTCGATGGCTGGTCTTCCGGGGTAATCCTCCGGGACTTTCTGGCGCACTACGAGGCTGCTACCGGCGGAACTACAGCCCGGTTGCCGCCCATTCCGGACCATAAGCCCTATTTCCGGCACCTGCAGTCACGGGATGAGGGTCTCCGCGAGCAATACTGGCGGGAGCGCCTCTCCCTGCTGGATAAGCCCAGCCTGCTGCCGGCTGCGGAGGGTCAGCAACGTAGCCTCTCCAGAAGCCTTGATCCGGATTTTCAGCAAGGGTTCGTAGCATACTGCAAACGGCAACAGGTCACCCAAAACGCCGTGTTGCAGGGGCTGTGGGCGATGCTGCTCGGCCGCTACCTGCAGACCGGCCACGTATGCTTCGGGATCTCGGTCAACGGCCGCCCGCCGGAGGTCGCCGACATGGACCAGGTGGCCGGCATGTTCGCCCGCATCCTGCCGAAGGTGGTTGACTTGAATCAGGCTAATTTCTTCCAACGCATCCAGGAAGAAAGCGCGCGGGACACCGCTGAGCAGTACGTTGGTCTGGACGAGATCGCGGAGTGGAGCGGGACGGACGGATTGCCCTTCAATTCCCTGCTGGCCGTGCAGAATTACCCCTGGACCGAACTGAGCGGCGGGGGACTGCGGGTAACGGAATTCGCCGGCGACCTCACTTCGCTTTACCCCGTTACCTGCATGGTGCTGCCGCGTGAAGCCTGGGAGGTTACGATCCGCTACCGGGAAGGGATAGCGGAGGCCCTGCCCCAGTGGTTGCTGGAAGGATACCTGTCCCTGATCAGCTGGGTGGCCAGACAGACCGACCAAAGCCTGCCCCCCGTAGGGGAGTTGCCCCCGCCGCCAACCGACCCCACGGTGCCCGCACCCGACGACGTGGTACGCCCACCCTACGCCGCCCCAACTAACGGGACCCAGCTGCGGCTGGCGGGTCTCTGGGAACAACTCCTCCCCGTTGATACTGTAGGGATCGACGACAATTTCTTCCACTGTGGCGGCACTTCCCTGGCGGCCCTGCGGCTCTTTGCCCGGCTGGAGCGGGCTACCGGCAAAAACATTTCACCCGCCAGCTTGCTCCTGCACCCGACCATCCGTCAATTGGCGCGCTTCCTCGACGACGGTGAAGCAGCCTCCGAATGGAACAACCTCGTACCCCAGCGGGTGAGCGGAAACCTGCCGCCCCTATTTTGCTTTCACGGCGGATTGGGATACGTGCTGATGTACCAGTCGCTGACCCACCACCTGCATCCTCAGCGGCCGGTCTATGCCCTGCAGCCCAATGGCATCGATGGCCGCTCCGAGCTCGACGGCAGCATCGAGGAAATGGCGGCCCACTACCTGGCTGAAATTGACAAGGTGGGCGCCCCGGATCCGCTCATTCTCCTAGGGTACTGTTACAGCGGGGTCATCTGCGTGGCTATTGGGCGACTTCTGGTGGAGGCCGGCCGACCGGCACCCATCATAATTGGCGCCGACATCGATCCCCCCGGCGTCCTGGATCAAAAAGGAAAATGGAAATGGCGCCAACCCGGGTCGCTGCGCTGGTACTGGGGCCACCTTCGGCTCGGGCGGTGGACGGACGTCGGGGAGCAGCTGGCCATGGAGTTGCTGACGGAGCAGCTGCTCAGTGAAAACCTGCGGCTGCGATTGCGGGCGCGCCGGCTCAAGGACGGGCTGGTTGCCGCATTCCGGCGCTACCGGGCGCCCGAATACGGCCACCCCATCTGCTTGTTGCGGAGCCAGGAGCTGCGGCAATGGTCCAGCCATTCCTTCGTCATCGAAAGCTGGCGGCGCATTTCCGGTGACCAGCTGACCATTCAGGACGTTCCCGCCGGGCACGCCGAAATATTCCAGGAGCCGGCGGTGGCCGAAACCGCCCGGCTCATCGAAGCGTACATCGCCAACCATTCAGGCACTGTTGCTACGCCGCCCGGACTGGTCTCCAGTAATTCCACCCCATGATCTCCCTCGCCTACGCGCGGAACGAGGAACGGCTGTCGGAAAAGGAATATGAACGGCTCTGTCGCTCCCTGCCGCCGGAGATGCGGGATGACCTGCGGCGGTATCGCCGCTGGCAGGACCGGCAAGCGGGGCTGCTGGGTAAACTGCTGATGAACTACACCGTCCGGGAAGTAATGGGAGAACCACCGGATCAGTCGACGCTGGTGACCGACGCCTACCGCCGGCCGTTTCTGGCCGGCCGGCCCGACCTTGACTTCAACATCTCCCACACTGCAGGGCTGGTCGTTTGTGCCGCCGCCGCCGGAATGGGCCGCCTGGGCGTGGACGTGGAGCGGGTAGGAGAGATCCAGCTCGCGGAGTTCCGCCGGGTCTTTACGGAAGAGGAGTACGCCCTCCTGTCAGGACTGCCGGATGCGACCGCCACCTTCTTTCGCCTTTGGACCCGCAAGGAAGCCGTGATGAAGGCCGACGGGCGGGGGTTCTCCCTGGACCCGGCGGGCATCGATTGCCTGCCCGACCGCATCGGGGTGGATGGAAACTGTTATGCCGTGCGGGAGCTCGACCTGGGGGCGGGCTACGCCGCTCACCTGGCCGCGAGCGACGTGGACGAGGTAGTCGTGGGGGAGGTACGGTTTCCCCGGCACCCGCGTCCGCGCCCGGAGTAGTATTTTGGGCACAAAAGTGAACCCATGCGCCTGGCTACCGTACTCTTTTGGTTGATCTGCTTGTTGCTGCTGGCCGGGTGCCGGACCGGCAACTGTGGCTGCCCGATGTACTAGTTGGCGTAATCCCCTTACATTTGTCGACTTTTTCCGGCGGTGAGGCGTTCACCCAGTAAGTACGAAAAGACGAAGTCGAATCTAAAAACTACAGCTGACTATGGCATTTGATATTGACCTGATCAAAAAAGTATACGAAGACCTGCCCGGTAAGGTCGCCGAGGCCCGGACCAAGCTGGGCAAGCCCCTGACGCTCACCGAAAAGATCCTCTACACCCACCTGCACCCCGAGAGCCCCCTGCAGCAGTACGGCCGGGGCAAGGACTACGTCTTTTTCCAGCCCGACCGGGTAGCCATGCAGGACGCTACGGCCCAGATGGCCCTGCTGCAGTTCATGATGGCCGGCCGCGACAAGGTAGCCGTGCCCTCCACCGTCCACTGTGACCACCTCATCCTGGCCGAGACCGGCGCCGAGGAGGACCTGGCCCGCGCCAACGACCAGAACAAGGAGGTATACGACTTCCTCTCCACCGTTTCCGACAAGTACGGCATTGGCTTCTGGAAGCCCGGCGCCGGCATCATCCACCAGATTGTACTGGAGAACTACGCCTTCCCCGGCGGCATGATGATCGGTACCGACAGCCACACCCCCAACGCCGGCGGACTCGGAATGGTAGCCATCGGCGTAGGTGGTGCCGACGCCGTCGACGTCATGGCCGGCATGCCCTGGGAGCTCAAGATGCCCAAGGTGATCGGCGTGAAGCTGACCGGCAAGCTCAGCGGCTGGACCAGCCCCAAGGACGTCATCCTGAAGGTGGCCGGTATCCTGACCGTCAAGGGCGGTACCGGAGCCATCGTCGAATACTTCGGCGAGGGCGCCCGCAGCATGAGCTGTACCGGTAAGGGCACCATCTGCAACATGGGTGCCGAGATTGGCGCCACCACCTCCACCTTCGGCTACGACGAGAGTATGAGCCGCTACCTGAAGGCCACCGACCGCGCCGACGTGGCCGCCCTGGCCGACCAGGTGGCCGAGCACCTCACCGGCGACGCCGAGGTGTACGCCAACCCCGAGCAGTACTTCGACCGGGTGATCGAGATCGACCTGAACACCCTGGAGCCCCACATCAACGGACCCTACACCCCGGACCGCGCCTTCCCGATCAGTGAGTTCGCCGCGGCCGTCGACAAGTTTGAATTCCCCCCCGTCCTCGAGGTCGGCCTCATCGGCAGCTGTACCAACTCCAGCTACGAAGACCTGGACCGCGCCGCCAGCCTGGCCCGCCAGGCCAAGCAAAAGGGACTGAAGGTGAAGTCTGAATTCACCGTTACCCCCGGCTCGGAGCAGATCCGCTTCACCGTACAGCGCGACGGCATCCTCGACGCCTTCGAGGAGATCGGCGGCGTAGTGCTGGCCAACGCCTGTGGACCCTGCATCGGTCAGTGGGCCCGCCACACCGACGATCCCAACCGCGCCAACTCCATCATCACCAGCTTTAACCGCAACTTCGCCAAGCGCAACGACGGCAACCCCCAGACCCGCGGCTTCGTGGCCAGTCCGGAGATCGTCACCGCCATGTCCATCAGCGGCAGCATGAAGTTCAACCCCCTCACCGATACCCTGACCAACGAGCGGGGCGAAGAGGTGAAGCTCGACCCGCCCACCGGCGTGGAGCTGCCCCCCAAGGGCTTCGCCGTGGAAGACGCCGGCTACCAGGAACCCGCCGCCGACGGCAGCGGCATCGAGGTGAGCGTCGACCCCAGCAGCGATCGCCTGCAACTGCTCGAACCCTTCAAGCCCATCCGTACGGAGCAGGTCCAGGACATGCGCGTACTCATCAAGGCCAAGGGCAAGTGTACCACCGACCACATCTCCATGGCCGGCCCCTGGCTCACCTACCGCGGTCACCTGGAGAACATCAGCCAGAACTGCCTCATCGGCGCCATCAACGCCTACAATGAGAAGACCAACTCGGTGCTCAACTACGTCACCGACGAGTACATGGCCGTGCCCGACAGCGCCACCACCTACCGCGATAATGGTATCGGCCAGATCGTGGTTGGAGAAGAGAACTACGGCGAGGGCTCCAGCCGCGAACACGCCGCCATGGAACCCCGCTTCCTGGGCGTCCACGCCGTGCTGGTGAAGAGCTTCGCCCGCATCCACGAGACCAACCTCAAGAAGCAGGGCATGCTGGCCCTGACCTTCGTCAACCCCGACGACTACGAGAAGGTCCGGCAGGACGACAAGGTGAGCATCACCGACTTCGCCGCCATGGCCCCCAACCGCAACCTGACCGTAGTACTGGAGCACGCCGATGGAACGAAGGATTCCTTCGAGGTAGCCCACACCTACAACCAGGCCCAGATCGACTGGGTACGCGCCGGCAGCGCCCTCAACAAAATCCGCCAGGAGCTGACCGCCTGAGGATCGTCATAACCGAACCGATCGACGAAGCCCCCGTTACAAATAAATGTGACGGGGGCTTTTTCTTGCCGTCAGATACCACAGATAAGCCGGAAAAAGTTATTACGGCGGGCGTACCCATTTTTCACACTAAGAACACCACACCAGAGCATTTAGCCGACCCTCGTTGACCCGCAGGGCCCCGGCTGACCCCAACCGTGTGTATATGAGTAAAAGTCTACCCCTTCTCTTTCTCCTCTCCCTGCTCGGCCTGTCGGCCTGCGAGAAGGACGAACCCGGTGAATACGTACTGACCGAGTCCGACTTCGTCGGCAGCTGGGACGTGCGGGAATTCAGCGGTGACTTTCGCGTCACCGGAACCTTTTCCGGCAACCCCATCAACGAAAAGGGCATCAGTGCCATTTCCGACAGCGACCTCATGATCTTCCTGGAAGACGACGGCCGGTGGACCTCCAGTGGGGCCTACACCATGACCGTAGAGACCGATTCCGACCGCCAGCAGTACCGCGACCAAGGCATTGGCAGCGGGAAGTGGAGCTACCGCGACGGCTCGCTGCTGCTCTCCGGCCTGCGCAATCCCAATGGCACTGGCTACTTCACTGACCCCCAATCGTGCCTGGTACTCGATTTCGTCCAGCAGCGGCAAATCAGCCTGCTCACCGAAATGGACGTCACGGAATCCGACGCCGACTACGGCATAAGCATGCGGACGCAGGGCGACTTCATGTTGCAGCTGGTGCGCTAGCCTACTGCCGGATGGTCTCCGGCGTAAACCCGTTGTTGAAGCGGAAGCCCTTGCGGTGGCTTACCCGCCATTCCCCCTCCGTGGTCGGTTCCCCCTCCCAGTCGCGGACGGGATGACTCCGGCTCACCACCGGCAGCCTTACGCCCTCCGGGAAGCAGTCGTAGGTCACCTGCATCAGCGTCGGCGTCAGGCGGTCGGCGGCCGCGACGGTGTACAGAAAGCGGTCGACCAGGTAGGTGTAGGGATTCACGAACAGCCGGTAGCGGTCCTGCGCCAAGCCCACCCCTTCCCCGAAGGTCATGTCCACCAACTCATAAGGGATCCCCTCGATGACCCGGGTGCCGATGTAATCATGCTCCACGCCCGGGTCGCGGAGCTTGTGCATCATCATCAGCCAGTAATAGTTGGTCTTGCGGCGGAAGAGCGCCTGGCTCACTTCCGCAGGTTCCCGCGTAAGCTGCCCGTCCACGATCACGGTGGTCGTGCGTCCATTGTGGTATTGCTCTACCGTCCGTCCGTCGTCGGTTCGCGTACGTCCGTAGCTCACCTCTCCGTCGAAGATGTAGCGTTCCAGGCTCTCGGTATTGCCGGCGTGGTAGGAATATTCTACGTCCTTCAGCGTCTGCATCGCCTCCAGGCCTACTGCGTTTGCCACTTGCTCGATGAGCTCCGCGGCGCGCTGTCCGCTGAGTAGGGCGGGGGCGCAGGTGCAAAGGAACAGGGCAAGGAGCAGGGGCTTCATGGCGCGGGCGGTTGCGATGAAGGTAAGGGTTTGGGGGGAAGGGTTGATTTTGGTTGCTGGTTTCTGGTTGGGCGGACCCTCCACTCGCCGAGTGGAGAGGCTGTTCTGTTTGCTGGTTTTATGGGTTGCTGGTTGGCCGGTTGCTGGTTGGCTGGGTGCTGCCCGTCGTCTGACGAATTCCCGCAGCTTGCGCCGGGTTCGTCCGACGACTGGTCTGAGGTTTTCGGTTTTCTGGTTGCTGGTTGGGCGGACCCTCCACTCGCCGAGTGGAGAGGCTGTTCTGGTTGCTGGTTTTATGGGTTGCTGGTTGGCCGGTTGCTGGTTAGGCGGACCCTCCACTCGCCGAGTGGAGATGATGTTCTGGTAGGCTGGGTGCTGGTTGCCGCCCGTCGTCTGACGAATTCCCGCAGCTTGCGCCGGGTTCGTCCGACGACTGGTCTGGGGTTTTTTGGTTGCTGGTGGCTGGTTTCTGGTTAGCTGGTTGCTGGTTGGGCGGACCCTCCACTCGCCGAGTGGAGATGCTGTTCTGGTTGCTGGTTTTATGGGTTGCTGGTTGCTGGTTGGCTGGTTGGCGCCCTTCGTCGGACGAATGCCCGCAGCTTGCGCAGGGTTCGTCCGACAACTAGTATGAGGTTTTCAGGCTGGCGCCCGCCAGCTGCCCTAGCCTTCCACCAGCAGGCGCCCGGGCAGGGTCATTTCGGTACCGCTGCCTTCGGGTGGGGAGTTGGGGTCGAGTTCGAGGTCGACGAGGTGGTTGATCCAGCTGTCGTCGGCCGGGAAGGAAACCTTGATGTAGTTGTCGGTGAAGCCCTGGAGGAGTCCTTCCTCCTTGCCCTTTTCCAGCAGTACGGGGCGGGTTTGTCCGAGGTGGCGCTCGTAGAAGGCGCGGCGCTTCTTGTCGCTCAGGATCTGCAGCATCTTGTTGCGGCGGCGGCGTTCGGCCAGGGGCACGGCCCCTTCCATGTCCGCGGCCGGGGTATTGGCCCGCTCGCTGTAGGTGAAGACGTGGAGGTAAGTAACGTCCAGTTCCTGTACGAAGCGGTAGGTTTCCAGGAAGTCCTCCTCCGTTTCCCCGGGGAAGCCGACGATGAGGTCGACGCCGATGCAGCAGTGGGGCATGACGCTGCGGATGTGGGCCACCCGCTCGGCGAAGAGCTCGCGGCGGTAGCGGCGACGCATCTGGGCCAGTTGCTTGTTGTTGCCGCTCTGCAGGGGCATGTGGAAGTGGGGCGCGAAGCGTTGGCTGTTGGCGACGAAGTCGATCACCTCGTCGGTGCACAGGTTGGGCTCGATGCTGGAGATGCGGAAGCGGCTGATGCCCTCCACCTCATCCAGGGCGCGGGCCAGGTCGACGAACAGTGCTTCCTTGCGGGGCCGCTTGCCTTCGATCACCTGGGTGCCGTTGCCGAAGTCGCCGATGTTGACGCCCGTGAGGACGATCTCCTTGACGCCGCGGGCGGCGATGGCCTCGGCGTCGCCCACGATCTGCTCCACGGTGCTGCTGCGGCTGGCGCCCCGGGCCAGGGGGATGGTGCAGAAGGTACACTTGTAGTCGCAGCCGTCCTGCACCTTCAGAAAGGAGCGGGTGCGGTCGCCGAAGCTGAAACTGGAGATGAAACTGTCGGCCTCCTTCACCTCGCCGGCCCGGACCATGCCCTTGCCGCTGCCCATCCCGATGCCGTCGATGAAATCGAGGATGCGGAACTTCTCCGCCGCCCCGAGTACCAGGTCGACGCCCTCGATGTCGGCGATCTCTTCGGGTTTCAGTTGGGCGTAGCAGCCTACTACCACCACCTTGGCGTCGGCGTTCTTCTTCAGGGCCCGGCGGACGACGTTGCGGCACTTGCGGTCGGCGAACTCCGTCACCGAGCAGGTATTGATCACCACCACGTCGGCCCCCTCCGCGAAGGGTACCTCGCGGTAGCCCACCCCCTCGAACTGCCGGCCGATGGCGGAAGTCTCACTGTAGTTGAGCTTGCAACCCAGGGTGTAGAAGGAAACGGTACCGATGGTGGACATGGGGGCAAAATTACGAAGGAAGACGGATAAACACTAAATGGCTGCCAGGGGTTGTACGTTGGCTCAATACCCGGGTAACCATGCGCAAGCCGTTTGCACTCACCGCTCTGTGGCTTCTCCTGCTGCTTGCGGGCTGTACCGACCCGGACCCCCTGAACGGACCAGGGACGGAAACCGTCGCCGTGCTGACCGATTCCGTGCCGCTGGACCCGCCGCGCTACGGCATCCGGAAGTCCACCATCTACGGCATCACCCCCGGCATGCCCCTCAGCGAGGCCGCCGACCGGCTGGAGCGGGGTACCCGGGAAACTACCGCCGGGGCCGCCACCGTCTACTACATCCGTGGCCGCCGGGGGGAGCGGCTGGGCTACCTCGAAGTAGCGGAGGATGATTCCAGCCGGGTAGGGGACATTCACGTCTCCAACGCCGCGGCGGCCACCGAAGGGGGGATTCGAGTGGGGCATACTTTCGACCGACTGTTGCTGGCCTACCCCAAGCTGGAGGTTCGGGGCGCCGAAGCCGGAGGCATGACCTACGCCTACTCGACCAATAAGGCCTTTGGTCTGAGGGATTTCTCCGCCGGGGGGGCGCGGATCGATACCGCCGCGGTGCCCCCGACCACCCGGATTAGCGAGATCGTCATCGTGGACCGTCCCGCCCATCTCCGCACCCCAAAGGGGTAGGCCGCCTACGCGGTGGGTGAATCCGGTCGATTTCCGGAACCGTATCCCCATTTTCGGAGTTGCACCGAAAAAGGAACTATGCAATTACAGGGAAAAGTAGCCATCATCACTGGGGCCAGCAGCGGCATCGGGGAAGCCACCGCGAAGAAACTGGCCGCAGACGGCGTAAAGGTCGTGCTGGCAGCCCGCCGGGCCTCCCGCCTCAACGAACTGAAGCGGGAAATTGAAAAGGCCGGCGGCGAAGCCCTCGTTGTGGAAACCGACGTCACCAAGGCCAAGGACGTCAAGCAGCTGGTAGAGCAGACCAGGGCCACCTTCGGCCCCTGCGACATCCTGGTCAACAACGCCGGCATCATGCCCCTCAGCTACATGAAGAACCTCCACGTGGACGAGTGGCTCAAGATGGTCGACGTCAACGTAAACGGCGTACTCCACTGCCTGGCCGAAACCCTCCCCGACATGGTGGAGCGCAAGCAGGGCCACATCGTCAACATCTCCAGCGTGGCCGGTCGGGAGGTCATGGTGGGCAGCGCCGTTTACTCCGCCACTAAATTCGCCGTGCGGGCCCTAAGCGACGGACTGCGGCAGGAACTCGCCCCCAAGCACGGGATACGCGTGACCTGCATCGAGCCCGGCGCGGTGGAAACCGAACTGACGGAGACCATCACCGACGACGAGCTCATGAACGACATCCAGGGGTTCTTCAAGGACCTGAAGTTCCTCGCCAGCGAAGACATCGCCAACGCCATCCACTACGCTATCAGCCAGCCCGACAGCGTCCACATCAACGAACTGCAGGTGAGGCCGACCTCCCAGGGGTAGGGGATGTTGCCTACTTTTGGGCCCCATGTACAAGGACAAGAAGGTAGTAGTGGTGATGCCGGCCTATAACGCCGCCCTCACCCTGGAACGCACCTACCGGGAGGTGCCCCGCGACCTGGTCGACGAGGTCATCCTCTGCGACGACGCCAGCGCCGACGAAACCTCCGCCCTGGCCCGGCAGCTGGGCGTGGAGTACGTGATCACCCACCCCCGCAACCGCGGCTACGGCGGCAACCAGAAAAGCCTCTACCGCAAGGCCCTGGAGGTGGGCGCCGACATCGTGGTGATGCTGCACCCCGATTACCAGTACACCCCCAAGCTCATCCCCGCCATGTGTAACATCATCGGCGAGGGCGTCTACCCCGTGGTACTCGGCTCCCGTATTCTGGGCATGGGCGCCCTGCGTGGGGGCATGCCCCTGTACAAATACGTCGCCAACCGCTTCCTGACGGCCGTCCAGAATTTCCTGGTCAACTACAAGCTCAGCGAATACCACACCGGCTACCGGGCCTTCAGCCGCGAGGTGCTTGAGACCATCAATTTCGAAGCCAACGACGACGACTTCGTCTTCGACAACGAGATGCTCTCACAGATCATCTTCCACCGCTTCCCCATCGCCGAGGTTACCTGCCCCACCAAGTACTTCGAAGAGGCGAGCAGCATCAACTTCCTGCGCAGCAGCAAGTACGGCCTGGGCGTCCTCCGCGTATCCATCGTCCACCGCCTCGCCCGCTGGGGATTGGTCCGGCCGGCCATGTACGCCCGGAAGGGCTGAATGCTTCCCGTTGCGCTGCTCCGCAAATGGTACATGGCGCCTTCTGCTTGGTAAATTCCCTCGGCGCGCAGCGCCTCGCCCTGGGCAACCCGGGTCCCGCCCAAAACAGCGTAATTTTGCTCGCTCTGGGAAAATGTACCCGCCAGCGGGCAACAGCCAATCGCAATCAAAAATCGTAAATCCATATGACCCCCATCCCTTTCTCCGGCATTCTCTTTGACCTCGACGGTACCCTGGTGGACAATATGATGGTCCACCACCGGGCCTGGCAGCGCAAGCTGGGGGAGCTGGGACTCGACTACACCATCGAGCGGGTGAAGGAGGAGATCCACGGGGTGAACACCGAGATCCTGGAGCGCCTCTTCGGGGACCGCTATTCCCCCGACGAGCGGCTGGCCATTTCCCGTGACAAGGAGGCCGCCTACCGGGAAATCTTCGCGCCCGAGTTGGAGGCCAACACGGTCGGTGGCGCCCTGGAGTTCATCAAGCACGCCTACGCCCAGGATGTGCCTATGGCGGTGGGCACCGCGGGGCCGGAGGAGAACGCCTTCTTCGTCATCGACGGCCTGGGGCTCCGCTCCCTCTTCGGTCACGTGGTGCATTCGGGCATGGTGAAGAACGGCAAGCCCGATCCGGAAGTCTTCCACCAGGCCGCGGAAGGCATCGGGGTGCCGCTGAGCGAGTGCCTCATCTTCGAGGACAGCGTCACCGGTGCCCGGGCGGCCAACAACGCGGGCTGCCCCGTGGTGGTGCTCACGACCACCCACGCGCGGGAGGAATTCGAGGGACTGGAGGTAGCCGCCTTCCGCGAGGATTTCCGTGGCCTCATCATTGAACGGCAGCCCGAAGGCGGCTTTCTGCTGGCCCAGTAGGCGCGGACGCGGGTGCCAAGTCCTTCCCCGGAACCCGCGCGCCGCCGCCCCCAAGAATTACTTATGCAGAACCGCTGGTTGCCCCTCTTCCGCTCCTTCGAAGCCTACCTGAAGCTCACCCGCGGCTACAGCGAACACACCCTGAAGGCCTACCGCAGCGACCTGGAGAAACTGCCCGCCTACCTCGACCTGCGCGGATGGAGCCCGGGAGTGGGGGAGATTGAGTGCCTGCACCTCGACGGCTTCCTGCAGCACCTGGCGGAACTCGGACTGGCCCCCCGCTCCCAGGCCCGGCTGGTGTCGGCCCTGAAAACCTTCTTCGCCTTCCTGTTGGACGAGCGGGTGATCGACCGCGACCCCACCGAATTGCTGCGCGCCCCGAAACTCGGCCGTAAGATTCCCGAAGTGCTGTCCTACGAGGAGATCCGCGCCCTGCTCGCCGCCATCGACCTGAGCACCGACCACGGACTGCGCGACCGCGCCCTGCTGGAAACGCTTTACGCCTGTGGATTGCGGGTAAGCGAAGCCACCGGCCTGCGGCTCTCCGACCTCTACCTGGACCAGGAATTTCTGCGGGTAACGGGTAAGGGGAACAAGGAGCGACTGGTGCCGATCGGGCCCGCAGCGGTGAAACACCTGGAGATCTATATGCGGCACGTGCGGGATCAGCTGCCCGAAATCAAAGACGAAAATACCGTCTTTTTGAACCGTC
This sequence comes from Neolewinella marina, assembly GCF_002631205.1. Taxonomy (GTDB): domain Bacteria; phylum Bacteroidota; class Bacteroidia; order Chitinophagales; family Saprospiraceae; genus Neolewinella; species Neolewinella marina. The sequence goes on along the minus strand of NZ_PDLO01000005.1, from coordinate 86,092 downwards.
GGGGCGGAGCGCTGAGCCGGGTGTCGGTCTTTACGGCGGTGAAGAAATACGCGGCGGAAGCGGGGATCGACAAGCGGGTGAGCCCCCATACCTTCCGCCACTCCTTCGCTACCCACCTCATTGAGGGCGGGGCGGACCTGCGGGCGGTGCAGGAATTACTCGGCCATGAGTCGATCCTCACCACCGAAATCTATACCCACCTGGATACGGATTTCCTGCGGGAAACGATTTTATCCTTCCACCCGGCCAACCGGGGCTAGAAAAGCTGGGCCAGGCTGGGCAGGAAAAACAGGGCCAGAAAGACCAGGCTGAGAAAAACCAGGAAGAGGATGCGGGAAAGCTCTCCCTTCAGGGCAGCGGACTGTTTCATGGGGTTTTCATTGGGGTAAATAGAGAAGAATACAATACCTACGGGTATAACCCTCGCTTCGGATTGGAAGTTTGGCGGGCGGGGCGTCCGGGAATAGCCCACCCGATTCCAGAAAGCAGGCGTGCCGTGTAACGGGATGGAAAGTGATCGCATTAAGCGGCGCACCAACCAACCACGAAACGCCATGATGAACCGCCTAATTTTATCCGCCCTTTTATTAGGAATCCTGTCCGCCCCCGCGGCTGGTCAACCGACCCTGGCCTACGCCGCCCCTGACCTCCCCGCCGCCCCGGAATCCACCCGTCTACTTACTGCGCCGGTGCAGACCGGTACCGCCTTCAGCCTGACGATGGTCGTCACCGAGCAGAAGCGCAACAAGTCGGAGGAGAACAGCGTGGAACTCGGCGCAACCGGCGACAAGGTGGCCATGCGCATGGCGGACACGGGTGAGGGGCCCGTCCGCATGATCTTCGACGGTTCCGACGGCAAGACCACCATGATCACCACCGACAAGAAGGGAGAAACCCAGGCCTACCGGATGAAGGTTCCGAAACTGGGTAGCCTCTTCGCCAAATCCGTCGACGAATCCACCGACCACCTGCGCATCGAAAGAACCGGTGAGCGCCGCACCATCGACGGCTACGACTGCGAACTCGTCATTGTGGAAAACACCAAGGAAAACACCACCACCCGGTCCTGGGTCACCAAGGACCTCGACCTGAGTACCGAGGATGTATTCGGCCGCATCTCCAGTGTCATGGGAGGCCCGGGCGCCAAGAAGATGTCGGTACCCCCCGGCCTCCAGGACCTGGCCGATGGATTCCCCATCCAGTCCACCACCGAGGACGGCAAGACCACCTACGAGACCCACTTCACCGACATCAAATCGGGCAACAACATCGACCACTCCCTCTTCGATACCGAAGGCGTGGAGATTGTCGAAATGGGCTTCTAGCGATTCCCAGGGAGATGGCAAGGTGGTCGGTCCCGGTAAAACCGTAGGCCTTGATAGGAGTTAATAGAGACAGTTCGCCCCCCCCGGGCCGCCTAAAGAACTAACGGCGGCCTAAAGAACTATTCCCCCCCTAAAGAACCAACTCCCCTCTCCCAGATGACTTCCACTCCCCCCACCAACATCCAAATGGTCGATCTCCGGACCCAGTACGAAGCGATGCAGGAAGAAGTTGACCAGGCAGTGTTGGAGGTGATTCGCGGAGGAGCCTTTATCAACGGACCGGCGGTGAAGGATTTCCAATCGGGTTTGGAGAACTACCTCGGCTGCAAGCACGTCATCCCGTGTGCCAACGGAACCGACGCCCTGCAGATCGCGCTGATGGCCCTCGGCCTGAAACCCGGCGACGAGGTGATCGTACCGGCCTTCACCTACGTGGCTTCCGCTGAGGTGATCGCGCTGCTGGGACTCAGCCCGGTGATGGTAGACGTTGATCCCTTCACCTTCAACGTGACCGCGGAACTCATCGAGCCGGCCATCACGCCGCGGACCCGCGCCATCATCCCCGTCCATCTCTTCGGACAGAGCTGTGATATGGAGCCCATCCGCCGGTTGGCCGAACGGCACGACCTGCGAATCGTGGAAGACAACGCCCAGGCCATCGGGGCGGCCTACACCTTCTCCGACGGAAGGGTGGGGCGCACGGGTACCCTCGGCGACATCGGGTGTACCAGCTTCTACCCCAGCAAGAACCTGGGAGCCTACGGCGATGGGGGCGCCATCAATACCGACGACGATGCACTGGCGGCCCGCCTGCGCACCGTAGCCAACCACGGACAAAACCGCCGCTACTACCACGACGTCGTGGGCTGCAACAGCCGACTCGACTCCGTACAGGCCGCCATCCTGAACTGCAAGCTGCCCCGCCTCGACGACTACAACGCCAGCCGCCAGAGCGCCGCCCGCTACTACGACCAGCAACTCGCCGGAATCGAGGGCCTGCTCCCCCCCGCCCGTCTGCCGAGCAGCACCCACGTTTACCACCAGTATACCCTGCGCGTGACCGACGGGCGCCGCGATGCCCTCCAGCAGTACCTCCAGGAAGCCGGCATCCCCAGCATGATCTACTACCCCGTGCCCCTCTACGACCAGGGCGCCTTCCGGGGAACGGCGGCCAACAAGATCGACTTTCTGCCCGTCACCGATACCCTCTGCAAGGAGGTCATCTCCCTGCCCATGCACAGCGAACTCGACGAAGCCACCCAGCAGTACATCTGCGACCGGGTACGGAGCTTTTTCGGGAGCAAATAAGCTTGGTTTAAAACCAACAAAAAGTTTTAAAACAACAACTTTTTGCTAGCCTTGGGTGTTTTCAACTTACAACAGTAAGCTGAAAATCATCCGGTTATGGCACTTCCCATCGTAATGCAAAAGGTCGACTCCCAGATGCTCTCGGAGATGGGCTACCTGCGGGCCGCCAATACCCTCTTCGTCAAGTTTCGGAACAACGGGGCGGTCTACGCCTACTTCGGCGTCCCTTCCGAGCACTGGCAGCGCCTGCGTGCCGTAGCCAGCATCGGCCGCTACATGCAGCGCCACATCTTCAAGAAGTACGCCGCGGCCCGCATTTCGGAAGGCGAGAAGGCCACCAGCTCCGCGACCGCGGAAGCGGCCTAGTCGCGGACGGCCACGCCGACCATGGAGTCCGCCGTGCCGTAGTACAGGTACCACTTGCCCTTGAAGTACACCAGTCCCTCGATGAAGGTGGTGCCGGAGGAGTACTGTCCGGTCATCTCGTGGGGCATGGAAGGACAAATGAAGGGCTCATCCATACGGTCCAGCAATTTCGTCGGGTCTTCGGCGCTGAAGAGGGCCTGACCGCCGCAGTAGGCCCCCGGGCCCATGTCCATTGAGCGCAGGGAGTCCACCTCCTCGTTCTTCCCGTTGTAGAGGACCAGGATACCCGCGTCGGTGAGCAGGGCCGGCGGGCCGGGTTCGCTGAGTCCGCTATCGAAGGTGCCCGGACGCCGCGGGAGGGGGTCGTAGAGGGTGCTGTCGGCGTTAAGTACGGGCGTCCAGTCGAGCAGATCGTCGCTGTAGGCCAGTCCCACCACTGCGTCGCCCCAGTACATCCAGTATTTTCCGTTGATGGGCACGGCCTCGAGTTGCCCCTCTTCATTCAGTTTACAGACGACCGAGCCGGATTTCGACCAGGTGTCGTGGAACTTGCCGCCATAGGCGTCCTGGAAGACCGGCCCGTGCTTGGTCCAGTTCACCAGGTCGGTGGAGGTAGCCGAGCAGAGGCGGGCCACTTCCTGGTTCCAGCCGGTGTAGAGCATGAGGTAGTGGCCGTCTTCCAGGGCCACCACGCGGGGATCTTCGCAGCCACCCGGGTCTTCGAATTCGCGGTTGTTGTCGGGGGCGGGGTAGAGGACCGGGTCTGGGTAGCGGGTGAAGTTGATGCCGTCGGCGCTGGCGGCCAGGCCGATGCGACTGGTGCGGCGTCCGAGAATGGCCCGGGGGTTGTCCTCGGCGCGAAAGAAGAGATAGACGCTGTCGCCCCTTACCACGGCACCCGGGTTGAATACGTCGGCCCGCTGCCATTTGACCGTTTTCCCGGTCAGGGGATCCTCGAATGCATAGCTGCTGTCGGCCCGCATGATCGGGTTGGTGGCCGGCTTCTCAAAGCCGGTGAGCCAGGGGCTGCCGTCACCGGAAACGACGGAAGTGTCGGGCAGGGGAGCGGACTGCCGACAGCCGTGGAGGGTGAGGGTGGCCAGGAAAACAAGGTGGAAAATGATGCGCATAGGGGGGAAGGTAGCTGTTTTTGAGTATGCCATTGGCAGTCTTTAACGTTTGCCCGCCAAACCCCGGTCGGAAATAAGTGTACTAATGTGTAATTTGTAGCCCCATCGCGTACCCGGTGTGCGGTGGGATGGGTGTCCGCTATTGCGCGGCACGTATGTGACTTGCCTTTACTCTACTATGAACAAACGACACAACCTGCGCCGGCTACTAATGGCTGGTGCCCTCTTCCTTCCTTTCCTCATTTCCGCCCAGGGTGGAGCTTGCCAAACGGTCACCAACAACGTTGGTTCCGAGGAAATAATCCTTGCGGCCGAAGCCGGCACCCCGGAAGCCCAGCTGCCGGTGTACCCGCTCACGGGAAATGAGGTGACCTCATTCAGTGGAGTTTTGCAAAGCAGCGACCCTACTACCAAAAATTTCCGGGCCGATAATTCGGCAGGTCCCGAGACGCCGGAAACCTGTGCGGCAATGAACACCAACGTGAAGTATGACCTGTATACTTTCCAGCCGGCGCAGAGTGGAGCGGTCACCCTCAGCAAGACCAATCTGTCAAATCCTCCCTCCATACCCCAGAATACCTACACCTTCTCCATCTTCCGGGGTACGTCGATTACCCAGGCCATTTGCGATAACTGGGTTGCCTCGAGTGGGACGACCACTGGTGCCAACCGGCCCACCATCACTTTTGAGGTGACCGGCGGCCAGAAGTATTTCATTTTTGTGGCTATCCCCAACTCCAGTATTGCCTCAGGAGGCCTAAGCTATACGCTTACGGTGGATCCGGCCGGTCCCGTCCTTTATCAGGGTACCCCCCTGGCCACCAACCACGCCTATACCTACCTGGCCACTACGGCTGCTACCGACGACATCGTGGCCCAGTCGCCTACCGCCGATTTTCGCACGCTAAACGCTGGCGACTACGAGGTGTACGGGGTGGATTACGAAACGACTACGGTCGACCCCACCACCTTCCCCGGCAGTACCCTCTCCGGCATCCAGACGGGTAACTGTTTGCAGCTCAGTCAGAACAGCCTCTTCCTGGTTGTTTCCGACGCCGCCGCCCCCGTCGACTGGCTCGACTTCCGCGCCGTCGCCCGCGTTACCGGCGTGGAACTGCAGTGGGAAGTAGCCTCGGAAACCGAGAACGACTACTTCCGCGTGGAGCGGTCCGTAGATGGAACGGAATGGGAAGCGCTGGACGAAGTGGCCGGCAATGGTACCAGCAACCGCTACGCCGCTTTCAGTTACCTGGATGCGACGCCCGCTGCCGGGACGAACTTCTACCGCCTCGCCCAGGTCGATTTTGACGGCACGGTCGACTATTCCGCCGTCGTCACCGCCCTTTGGGAAGCCCCCGAAAGTGAGCTACTCACCTTCCCCAATCCTTTCACCTCCCGGCTCACCGTCCGCACATCCGCCGACCTGCCTGGACAACCCCGGATGTTCGACCTCCAGGGACGGGAAGTGAGCCAGCAGCTCCGCATTACCGTGGAGGGGCGGCAGGCCGTAGTGGAAGCGGACTCCCTGCCTATTGGCGTATATTTGATCCAGTGGGGATCTGAACAACAGCGGGTGGTGAAAAATTAGCCCAATGTTAACTCATTGTAAACCTGAGGTAAACTAAAGTTTATCCGGTGACGTTATGTCTGTCTACCAGACCTAATCTCACCATGGCCAAAACCTATTTCAAAGAAGAGCAGCGCTTCCGCAACCCCGGCATCATTGCCCTCCTCCTGCTGATGTCCTCCCTCGTCCTTTACCGGGTGGTCGTCACTATTTTCAATGGGGTTACCGTTTACGACACCACCGTTACCGGCCTCATCGCCCTGTTCGTGGCCCTGGGGTGGTACGGCGTGTACAGCTCACGGCTGCGCATCAAGGTCAGCAAGAAGCACCTCAAGGTGCGGACGCGTGGCCTGGTCGGTAGCCGCCTGAAGTTGCCCACCAAGGAAATGGCGGACTGCTCCTTCGTCGACGTTACGCCTTCGGCGCGGTGGTCTGGAGCCCTGGTTGACCCCAGCTCCCGCTTCCAGTGCATTGATTTCGGCGGTCGCCGGGGCCTGTGCATCCGCATGCGCGACGGCCGGTCCTACTTTATTGGCTCCGACGGTCTGTTTGAGCAGCGTCACGATATACCGCTTCCAACACACGCTTCCGCCAGTTAAATGGGCCCAGGTCGTCGAGTCCAAGTACCGTTACGGCCGTTTCCATTTCCTCTTCGTACCCGCCTTCGAAACAGAATCCGCGGGCGGCGGCGCGCAGGTGCCGTTCCGGAATGAGCCCGATGAGCTCCGAGCCGGTTACCCGGATCCTCATCCCGTCGGCCAGGCTGACGGCCGTGAGGTACACCCGGGCCAAGGCCGTGTTATCGGGGTCCACTACATTGCAACTCACCTGACACCGGCCGTACTCCTCGATGTGCCAGCCGATGGCCTTCAGCCCGGGGAAAAGTCCGGGCCGCCCCTTGGTTCCGCTGCCGCGCAGTCTCCCCGCCAGTTGCCGGGCCTGGGCCAGGGTGGCTTCCGGCGCCAGGTTGATGTTCCAGGCGATCAGGAAGGGCCGCGCTCCCATGACCGTGGCGCCGAGGCGCGGATGAGGAATCGACGGCCCGAAGTCGGGCTGCCACTCCGGCAACTGCAATTTGGCGGCGAGGCCTTCGTACTCCCCCCGGCGGACCTGCTCCAGACCGAAGCGGTCGGGGGACGTGGCGCTCGCGGCGTACAGGAATACGGGCAAGTCGAAGCGTTCGGCCAGTAACTGCCCCAGCACCCGCGTCCGCGCCGCCACCTCCTCCAGGCTTATCCCCGAAATCGGGACGAAGGGGCAAACGTCAACCGCCCCGCTGCGGGGATGGGTACCCCGGTGCTCCCGCATATCGATACGTGCCGCGGCTACTTCGTACACGGCCAGGGCACCGGCAAACACGGCCTCCGGCGGACCGGCAAAGGTGAATACGGTGCGGTGGGCCCCCGGACCTACGTCGCGGTGCAGCAGGTAGCAATCCTCCACGGCGGAGATGGCGGTGGCGATGGCTTCGAGGGTGGCGGCATTGCGGCCTTCACTGACGTTGACGACGCATTCAATGAGGGGAGTGGGCTCCGGCATAGGATATTCGGGAACTGAGGCGTTATAGCCCCCACAAAGAAAACCAATGTTGCGTTACTGCCTTCCCCTGCTGTTCCTCGGACTGCTCGCCTGCGGACCGGAAACCCCCGAGGAAGCTGCGGCGCCCCCGAACGGTGATCCCGGCATCGAACGGCTCTCGGCCGCCATTGCCCGCCAGCCCGACGATCCGGAGCTGTACCGCCAGCGCGCCAGCATGTTCTACGACCTGGAGAACTACGACGGAGCCATCGACGACCTCACCCGGGCCCTTACCCTGGACAGCACCAACGTCGACTACCATTACGAGCTGGCGGACATCTACCTCGACTACTACCGTAGCCGGCTGGCCCTGCGCACCCTGGAACGGGCCGCCCGCCTCGACCCCGACCGGCTGGAAACCCAACTGCGGCTGGCGGAAACCCAGCTGATCCTCAAGCAATACGACGACGCCCTGGCCTCCCTGAATGAGGCCGTCCGCCTCGACCCCCGCAACCCGGAAGCCTACTACCTGCTCAGCCAGGTATTCGAGGAAACCGGCGATACCCTCCGGGCGATCAACGCCGCCGAGGAAGCCACCCAGATCGACCCCGACATGACCGACGCCTACCTGCTGCTGGGGGAACTGATGGCCGCCCGGGAAAGTCCGCGCGCCGAGGCCTACTTCGACGCCGCCGTGGCCATCGACCCGCGGGACGTGATCGCCATCCACGCCAGGGCCGACTTCTACCGCGACCGGGGCGACCTGCCGCGGGCCATCGCCGAATACCGCCGCGCCAGTACCATCGACCGGCAGTACGTGGCTGGCAACTTCAACGCCGGGCTGCTGCTCATGGAACTTGACAGCGTGGAGCGGGCCTACGATGAGTTCAACATCACCATCAAGAACGACCCGATTCACATCCGCGCCTTCTTCTACCGGGGCTACGCCAGTGAACGCCTCGGAAACCTTGACGCCGCCCGCCGCGACTACGAAACCGCGCTGCGGATGGCGCCCGACTTCACCCTGGCCCGGGAGGGACTGAACCGGCTGGACGGACAAAGCCCGCAATAAGCTCCGCGGTAGGGTGGCGGTCGTCGTAGGTCCACCGCCCGGCATCGAGGTGGCCTCCTTTTTCCAGGGTAAACAGGCGCGCCTCTGCCCCCGCTGCCGTCAGGGCTGCTTCGAACCGCTCCGAATGCCGGTAGGCCACCAGTCCATCGTGGGTGCCGTGCAGCAACAGCCACCGGGTGCGGGCGGCGGCCGTGAGGTTGCCGAGGGGGCTCAGAGTATTGTATCGGCGGAAAAGCATGGCGGGGCGTAGCAGCCCCAGGTCCAGCGGCGCGGCGCACAGCAAGGCTTTTTCCGGTCCGGTGCTCCAACCGGCCTGCGTCCACCAGTCGGGGTGCAGGGCCAGCAGGGCGGCGAGGTGGCCACCGGCACTGATGCCTCCAACCTGGGGGGTGGAAAGGGGGCGGCCGCTGCGCCGGGCCAGGTCGGCGGTGAAGGCCAGGGCGTCCCGGCAATCCGCGGCAATGTCGGACAGCCAGTGGCGGGGTGGACGCCGGTAGCTCGGCAGTACCACCCGGTAACCGGCCGCCAGCCAGGGGCGGGCGGCGGGGGAAAAGGATTCCGGGGTACCGAAGGTCCAGCCGCCACCGTGGAAATAGAAGGCCCAGGGCAGGGGGTCGGCGGGTTGGGTGCCGGGAGGCTCGAGCAGCAGCAGGTACTGCCGGCGGTGGCTGCCGTAGGCGTGGCGGCTGATCTGGCAGTCCATGGCCCGCCGGCTGGCGGCACTCCGTCGCCAGTATTCCGGCAAGCCGCGGCCGTCGTTCAGGGCTCGGTAGAATTGGTGCAGCATCAACTACCTTTACCGTATAGCTGTCTTTATTGTTTTCCTGTCCAATCCCCCCGCCGCGTGAGAATTGTAATCCTACTGGCCGCCGCCCTGTTTAGCCTGGGCCCCCTGTTCGCCCAGGCCCCGCCCCGCCCCGCCTCCGGCGAGCTCCACGCCGCCATTCAGAAACTCGGGGTGCTGGGTTCGGCCCTCTACATCGCCGCCCACCCCGACGACGAGAATACCCGCATGATCGCCTACCTGGCGAACGTCAACCAGGTGGAAACGGCCTACCTCAGCCTCACCCGCGGCGACGGCGGCCAGAACCTCATCGCGCCGGACATTAGTGAGCTGCTCGGCCTCACCCGTACCCAGGAACTACTGGCCGCCCGCCGCATCGACGGGGGACAGCAGTTCTTCAGCCGCGCCAACGATTTCGGCTACTCCAAGCACCCCGACGAAACCTTTACGATCTGGGACAAGCAACAGGTACTCTCCGACGCCGTCTGGGTGATCCGCAAGTGGCGCCCCGACGTCATCATCCTGCGCTTCGACCCCCGCGCCCCGGGCTCCACCCACGGCCACCACACGGCCTCGGCCCTCATCGGCCGCGAAGCCTTCGACCTGGCCGGCGACCCCTCCGCCTTCCCCGAACAACTGGAGTACGTGGAGCCCTGGCAGCCCCGCCGGCTCTACTGGAATGCCTACAGCTGGGGGGATACTGAGTTGCCCGACTACGTCGACAGCACTGACGTTATTACCGTCAACATCGGCACCTACCTGCCCAAGCGGGGGGAAAGCGTCGCCGAAATCGCCGCCCGCAGCCGCAGCCAGCACAAGAGCCAGGGATTCGGCAGCGCCGGCAGCCGCGACAACCAACAGGAGAAGCTCGAACTGCTGAAGGGCAACGCCACCGGCAAGGAAAACAACCCCTTCGAAGGGATCGACACCGGCTGGGACCGCATCCGCGGCGGACAGGCCGTGGCCCGGGAGATCGAAACCCTGGAAGCCGGGTTTGACTTCGATAACCCGGCCGCCTCCATCCCCCAGCTGCTGAAGGTCCGCAGCGCCATCCGGGGACTGGAGGACGACTACTGGAAAGCCAAGAAGCTTGCCGAACTTGACAACATCATCGTGGGCGCCCTGGGGCTCTACCTCAGTCCCACCACGGAGGAGCCCTACGCGGCGGCCGGCGACAGCGTGGCCATTGCCGTGGAAGCGACGAACCGCAGCGAGGTGGCCGTCACCCTGCGCACGCTGCGGTCCGCCGCCGGAGATACCACGGTGGCCGCTTCCCTGGCGCGGGCCGAGCCCTTCACCACCACCCTCCACTACGTCGTGCCTGAGGGGCGGACCAGCAGCCCCTACTGGCTGGACGAGGAATGGGAACTGGGCATGTACACCGTAAAGGACCAGCAGCAGCGCGGCAAGCCGGAATCGGATGATGCCCTGGAGGTGACCTTCACCCTGGAGATTGGTGGTCAGGAAATCTCCGTCACCCGGCCCGTCCGTCACCATTACACCGACCCGGTTGACGGAGAGCAATTCCAGCCTTTCGAGTTGCTGCCCCCCGCCTTCGTGCAAGTGGGGGAGTCCAGCTACCTCTTTTCCAGCGACGAATCCGCACCGGTGACGGTGAAGGTGACCGCCGCGGCGCCCACCCTGACCGGCCAGCTGCGGCTGCAGGTGCCCGAGGGCTGGTCCACCGAACCCAGTGCCCACGACGTGAAGCTGGACCGCCGGGGGCAGGAACGCTTCTACACCTTCCGGCTCACCCCCCCGGCCGGACAGTCGCAGGGGCGGGTGACGCCCCGGCTGTCGCTGGACCAGTTTCCCGGTCAGTCGTATTCCCGACGGTTGGTCACCATCGATCACGCCCACATCCCCACCCAGCGGGCCGCCCTGGACGGCGGCGCGGCCGTGGCCCGCGTGGAGCTGGCTACCGCCGGGCGCACGGTGGGTTACCTTCCCGGGGCCGGCGACGCCATCCCGGAAGCGCTGAACGCCATCGGGCTGGACGTTAACATCATCGACGACGCCGAGGCATCCATGGGCGACCTGAGCCGCTATGACGCCATCGTAGTAGGGGTGCGGGCCTACAATACCCTCGACCGGATGCCGGTATATCAGCCCCGGTTGCTGAACTACGTCCGCCAGGGTGGTACCCTCATCGTGCAGTACAATACCAACCGCCGCCTGAAGATCGACGAAAAGGACCTCGGCCCCTATCCCCTGCAGCTGAGCCGCGACCGGGTCACGGTAGAAGATGCCCCCGTGCGCATCCTCGCCCCGGACCACCCTGCCCTGAATTTCCCCAACAAGATCACCGCGGCCGACTTTGAAGGCTGGGTGCAGGAGCGCGGGCTGTATTTCCCCGACGAATGGGCCCCGGAGTATACCCCCCTGATCAGCTGCCACGACCCCGACGAACCCGAGCGCAAGGGCGGGTTGCTGGTGGCCAATTACGGTTCCGGTCACTACGTCTACACCGGCTACAGTTTCTTCCGCGAGCTGCCGGCCGGCGTGCCCGGGGCCTACCGCCTTTTTGCTAACTTGGTTGCCCTCGGTCAAACGAAATAGTAACTATGCAACTGGGTTTTGTAACCGCCATCCTGCCCGATTATACCCTCGAAGAAGTACTGCGCACCGCCGCCGATATCGGCTACGATTGCGTGGAAGCCATGTGCTGGCCCCCGGGCAAGGCCGAGCGCCGCTACGCCGGCGTCACCCACGTCGACGTGTCCCGCCTGGATGAAGCAGGCATCGCCGAGGTCCGGGCCCTTCAGGAGAAGTACGGGGTGTTCATCTCCTCCCTGGGCTATTACCCCAACCCCCTGGGCGGAGCCCCCGAAAGCCGGCAGGCCGCCGTGGACCACCTCCACCGCCTCATTGACGCCAGTGCGGCCCTGGGGATCAATACCGTTACGACCTTCGTGGGCCGCGACAAGGACCGCACCATCGAAGCCCAGTGGGACGACTTCCTGGCCACCTGGCGCCCCCTGGTGGACCACGCCGCCGAAAAGGACGTCCGCATCGGCATCGAAAACTGCCCGATGCGCTTCACGGCCGACGAATGGCCCGGCGGCAACAACCTCGCCGTCAGCCCGGCCGTTTGGGAGCGGATGTGGACCGATATCCCCAGCCCGGCCTGGGGACTCAATTACGACCCGAGCCACCTGGTGCTGATGCAGATGGACTACACCCGGCCGTTCCGCGACTACCCCGAGCGCATGGTGCACGTCCACGCAAAGGACCTGCGCATCGACCGCGACAAACTGGACCGCCACGGGGTATTCTCCCACCCTGGGCAGTGGCACACCCCGAAACTGCCCGGCCTGGGCGACGTGGACTGGGGCCAGTTTTTCGGTCACCTCACCGACGCCGGCTACCACGGGCCCGTCTGCGTGGAAGTGGAGGACCGGGCCTACGAAGGCAGTGAGGAACTGCGGCTGCGCTCCCTGCGGCAGAGCCACGATTACCTGCGGCAGTTCATTGTTTAGGGAATGCTGCGGGAGGGCGTACCTTTGCCCGCCCAAAAACCCATCCTCCCCGTCCGGCACGCGGGTGGTGCGCCTTCCGGCGGGTGGCAGTGCCCCTTACCAACCCTTCCCCTATGGCACGTCGCAGAAAGAACCGTTTCCCCGCCCGCATTGATCAGGTCACCATCACCGGCCTGGCCGATAAGGGATTCTGCGTGGGCAAAACCGAGGAGGGGCTCACCGTCTTCGTGGAAGACGTGGCCCCGGGCGACGTGGTGGACGTCCGCCCTTTCCGGAAAAAGAAAAAGGTGCTGTTCGCCGCCCCCCTCCACTTTCACCAGCGGAGCAGTGAACGGGTGGAACCCTTCTGCCAGCACTTTGGGGTATGCGGCGGGTGCAAATGGCAACACTTCGCCTATGCGGGCCAGCTGCGGGAGAAGGAGCGGATGGTGCACGACGCCTTCCGCCGCCTGGGCAAGGTAGAGGTGAAGGAGTGGGAGCCCATCCTCGGCAGCGAGGACATCCGCTTCTACCGCAACAAGCTGGAATTCGGCTGCGCCAACCGCCGCTGGCTGACCACGGAAGAGATCGGTACCGACATCGACAACGAGGAGCCCGTGATCGGCTTCCACAAGGCCGGGGCCTACGACAAGCTCATCCAGATCGAGGAATGCCACCTCCAGCACGGGCCCAGCAACGAACTGAGGAACGGCTTGCGGGCTCTGGCCACCGAGCTCGCAGTGCCCTTCTTCGACATGCGCGAACGCCACGGCCTGCTCCGACAGATGATGGTCCGCACCACCACCACCGACGAGTGCATGGTAGTGATCGCCTTCTTCTCCGACGACCAACCCACCATCCGCCGCTTCCTCGACGCGGCCCTGGAGCGCTTCGGCAGCGAGATCACTAGCCTGTTCTACTGCATCAATCCGAAGGTGAACGAATACCTCATGGACCTGGAAATGGTCCACTACGCGGGGCAGGAGTACATCACCGAACGGCTGGACCACGTGGCTTTCCGCATCGGGCCCAAGTCGTTTTTCCAGACCAACACCCGCCAGGCCGAGCGCCTCTACGCCATCGCCCGCGACTTCGCCGGCCTGACCGGGGAGGAGAACGTTTACGACCTCTATACCGGCCTGGGGTCCATCGCTTTGTACGTGGCCGATCGCTGCCGCAAGGTGGTCGGAATCGAGGAAATTGCCGCCGCCATCGACGATGCCCGCGAAAACGCCCGACTGAATAATGTCGGTAATGCGACCTTCTACGCCGGCCAGGTGCAGGACATCCTTACCGACGCCTTCGCCGCCGACCATGGCAAGCCCGACGTGCTCATCACCGACCCGCCCCGGGCCGGTATGCACCCCAAAGTGGTGAATATGCTGCTGGAGATGGAAGTACCCCGGATTGTATACGTGAGCTGCAACCCCGCCACCCAGGCCCGTGACCTGGCCCTGCTGGATGAGCGCTACGAGATCCTGCGGGCCCGCCCGGTGGATATGTTCCCCCATACCAGCCACGTGGAGAATGTGGTGTTGCTGTCATTGCGTAACTTGGATGCCGTTAAAGGCTAGGTCCAGCTATCGCTGGACAGATTAGGAGACACTCACATGCAATCGGAATCCCTCAGACCGATCGTCGATACCCTGGTACGCAATGGGGTTGACCCGGCATCCGCAGATAAGTTCGTCAGTTTTTGCGGCCAGCAGAGCTACCCGGCAAAGACCACCATTTTCGGCGAGGGCGACAACCTGCCCCCGATCCTCTTCGTGCTGTCGGGCTACCTGAGGTTGTACGTCACCGACGAGGAAGGCAACATCTCTACCCGCCTGGTGGCTGGGCCGGGGGAGTTCGTGGCCTGCGTCTACGCCACCCTCTACGATCAGTTGTCCCATTTCACCTGTGAATGCATCACGGATTGCCGGGTCGGCGTCATCGACCAACACGTGATGCGGGAAATCAAACAAAAAGACAAAAACCGCCTCCTGATGCAGGGCCTGTTCATCAGCCGGCTCATCGAAATGATGCAGGAAAAATCCCTGATGCTCCCCCTCAAGGCGACGGACCGGTACCTCTTTTTTAGGGAACGGTACCCGGAGCTGATTAAGCGGATCCCCTCCGGAATCGTAGCCAACTACATCGGGGTAAGGCCCCAATCCCTCAGCAGAATCAAACAAACTTTGAAATAAATGTCCCTTTTCGACCCTTTTTTAACCAATGTGAACTAACTATCAAAGAATATCCCCGTTCTTTGCGTTAGATTTTATAGGCTACATTTTGACACTTTGAACAAATCTCGGTTTTATACTTGTACGCCCATCCCCACCGGGGGTGGGCGTATTTTTTTTAGTCAAAGTTCACGTAGCCCGTTTCTCCCGCCACGGTAACCACCCGGTGGAAGGCCCCCGTCGTCGCCACTTCCGTAATTGATTCACCGCCATCGAGTTGCCGGATCACCGTCCCGTTGCGGGAGGGGGTAAGGCGCAGGTAGTGGGTACCCCGCCGGGGCACCTCAGTGACCGTGCCGGGTAATCTGCGGGGATCAGCGGGTGAAGCATCCGACGGTCCGAGGTAGGGGAAAGGGTCGTAAGCGCCGTTCCCGTAGATCCCGAAGTGGAGGTGGGGTGGGGTAGTGCGGGCGTTGCCAGTGTTGCCTACCCGCGCGATGGTGTCACCCCGGCTTACGCGCTGCCCGCGGCGGACCAGTTGGGTGTCGAGGTGGGCGTAATAATAGTTGAGGCGCCGGTCCCGGTCCCGCAGCCAGATGGTCTTGCCCCCCAGTCCGCCGTCCTGCACCCGCGCTACCCGCCCCTTGGCTGCCGCCACCACGGGGGTGCCCCGGGGAGCGAAAATGTCGTTCCCTTCGTGGCGCCGCCGCCCCCCGTCGCGGCGGTCGCCCCAGAAACTGCCAATGTTGTCCGCGTCGCGGCCCGCCACCGGAAACAGGAGGGCGGGCTCACTCTCCAGGGTCAGGGTAAAGGGTTCGGTAGCCTTGGGAAGCGACTGCACCACCAGGAGGAGATCTTCCGCTGCGGGGCCGGCGGTTTCGTAGGACAGGTAGCCGGAAAGCGTATCCCAACCGGCGAGCCAATGGGGTTCTTCCGCGGGAGGCATTCGGAACAGTTCTCCGAAGGGTATGCCGCCTTCGGTGCGGACGGTGAGTCTTCTTCCGGGCGGCAGGCGCAGGTGCAGTGCATGGGCGGAAAGGCCCGGGTCCCCGGTGGCCCGGAAGACTTCCCGGTGGGGTAATTCAATCCTTAAGGTATCCCGGAAGACGCGCTGGTAAGCGGAGTCCCACCGGGCCAGGGTAGCTGAGTCGAAGGGCCGGCTGCGGAGAAAGGCCTCCCGGGGACTGGCCTCCGTAAAGGTGCGTTCCACCCAGAATTCCAGCTGCTCCCGCAGG
The DNA here is from genome assembly GCF_002631205.1 of Neolewinella marina. Classification (GTDB taxonomy): domain Bacteria; phylum Bacteroidota; class Bacteroidia; order Chitinophagales; family Saprospiraceae; genus Neolewinella; species Neolewinella marina. The sequence goes on along the minus strand of NZ_PDLO01000005.1, from coordinate 70,161 downwards.
CGGGAGCAGCCGCCACTGAGGTATAACAGCAGCAGGAGGAGGGGCAGCAGCAAGCGCCAGAGGGAACGGGTGTGGTGGCGGGTGGCGGGCATTGATAGTGGTTGAACAAGACACGCCGCCCCCCGGATCGGTGCCCGGTGGTGAGCGGAAGACAGGCTGCTATTTTTCCCTTACCTTTAATCGGTTACAAAATCTCTATCATGGCAACTTTCAACCTTACCGTCAACGGGCAGACCCGCACCGTGGAAGCCGAGCCCGAAATGCCCCTGCTGTGGGTACTTCGCGATGAACTCGGACTGGTCGGAACCAAGTACGGCTGCGGCATCGCGGCCTGTGGTGCCTGCACCGTCCACGTGGATGGCGCGGCGATGCGTTCCTGCTCCTTGCCGGTGGGTCAGATCGACGGACAGTCCATCACCACCATCGAAGGCCTCAGCGCCGACGGTGACCACCCCGTACAGCTGGCCTGGCTGGAGCACGACGTCCCCCAGTGCGGTTACTGTCAGGCGGGACAGATCATGAGCGCCGCCGCCCTGCTGGACGGAATTCCCAACCCCGACGACGCGGAGATCCGCGCCGGGATGAGCGGCAACATCTGTCGCTGCGGTACCTATACCCGTATCCACGCCGCGGTGAAATCCGCCGCCCAAAAATTAAGCTAAGATGTCCCGGAATAAACCCTCCCGCCGCTCCTTCCTGAAAGTCTCCGCCGCCGCCGGTGGTGGTATGCTGCTCGGTTTCAGCTGGCTGACCTCCTGCGAGAACGAAAAGGCCCGCAAGGCCAGCCCGGAACTGCAGATGCCCGAGAAATGGGTCACCGTTAATGCCTTCCTCAAGATCGGCGACAACGGGGTAGTGACCATCATGTCGCCCAACCCGGAGATCGGCCAGAACGTCAAGACCTCCATGCCCATGCTGGTGGCCGAGGAGCTGGACGTCGACTGGAAGAACGTAGTGGTGGAACAGGCCGGCCTGGATACCGACAACTACCAGCGGCAACTCGCCGGCGGCAGCCAGTCCATCCGCCACGGCTGGGAGCCCCTCCGCAAGACCGGCGCCACGGCCCGCTACCTGCTGCTGCAGGCCGCGGCCCAGCAGCTGGACGTGGACGCGGCCAGCCTGCGCACCGAAAACGGAGTGATCTACCACGACGACAGCGACCGCAAGGTCGGCTACGGCGAAGTGGCCTCCCTGGCCGCCACCCTGCCCCTGCCCGAGGAAGTCACCCTGAAGGATCCCGCCGACTTCAAGATCATCGGCCACGCCACCAAGAACGTGGACGCCCGCAAGATCGTCACCGGACAGCCCCTCTTCGGCCTCGACCTGCAACGGGAGGGGATGAAGTACGCCGCCATCGTTCACCCCCCGGCCTTTGGTATGAAACTGAAGTCGGTCGATGACGCCGCCGTGCGCGCCCTGCCCGGCATCCACGACGTAGTGACCATCAACGCCGCCCCCGAAGGGGTGGAACTGCAGTGGTCCGACGTCAACGCCTTCCCCCAACTCGTGGCCGTGGTCGGCGACAACTCCTGGCGGGTACTCGACGCCAAGAAGAAACTCAACATCGAATGGGAGCAGACCAGCCCCCCGGAATCCACGGCCGACCAACAGGAGAGCATGCGCTTGGCACTGATGGACGGCAAGGCGGAGGAGGCGCGCCGCGACGGCAACCCGGAAGCGGCCTTTGCCCGGGCGGCTACCATCATAGACCGAACCTATTCGGCGCCCTTCCTGCCCCACAACACGATGGAACCGATGAATTTCTTCGCCCACGTCACCGACGAGCGCGCCGAACTAGTGGGGCCCATCCAGACGCCGGAATTCCTGCGCAAGACGGTCAGCGCCGTACTCGACATGCCCGAGGACAACATTGACATCATGATGACCCGCATGGGCGGCGGCTTCGGCCGGCGGCTGTACGGCAACTTCGGCGTGGAAGCGGCCCTGATCAGCCGGGCCGCCGGCGGCGTACCCGTGAAGCTGGTCTACAGCCGGGAAGACGACATGACCCAGGGCACCTACCGCCCCGAATACCTGGTGCGCTACCGCGCCGGCCTCGACGAGGAAGGCCGCCTGATCGCCTTCCACGTGCGGGGCACCGGAGCCGGGGAAAGCCCCGTTTTTGCCAACCGCTACCCGGCGGGCACGGTAGACAACTACCTCGCCGAGAACATCTCCACCGAGTCCAACGTATCCACCGGCGCCTGGCGCGCGCCCCGCTCCAACTTCATCGCCGGGGCCGAGCAGGCCTTCCTGGATGAGGTGGCCGAGGCGGCGGGCAAGGATCCCATCGAATTCCGCCTGGAGCTTTTCGACCGCGCCATCAACGACCCGGTCGGGGAAGACAACGACTACGACCCCGAGCGCTACGCCGGCGTGCTGAAGCTGGTCCGCGACAAGTCCGGCTGGAAAACGGGCAACGACCCCCGGGGGGTTGCCGCCTACTACTGCCACAACTCCTACGTGGCCCAGGTGCTGGAGGCCCGGCTGGAAGCGGGTGAGCCACGGGTGAACGAGGTCCACTGCGCCGTAGACTGCGGCATTGTCGTCAACCCGGAAGGTGCCCACAACCAGATCGAGGGAGGCATCATCGATGGGGTCGGCCACGCCCTCTTCGGTGCGCTTACCTTCACGGATGGAAAGCCCGACCAGCAGAACTTCGATACCTATCGCCTGATCCGCCACATCGAGGCGCCCCGGGCCATCCACACCCACTTCGTGGAAAGCGATACCGCCCCCACCGGTCTCGGAGAGCCCTCCCTGCCCCCGGTGATCGGTGCCCTGGCCAACGCCATCTACCGGGTGACCGGCGAGCGGGTCTACGACCAGCCTTTCGTCCAGCGCCGTGAACTCCGCGGATAGGAAGACTTTTCGCCTTGCCGACAATAAGAAAGCCCGGTGGTGCAGCTGCACCACCGGGCTTTTCGGTTGAGGGAATTTGCCTCAGCCTACTGTTTTACCAGTTTAGTGCTGACGGAATATCCCTCGGCGTTCCGGACGTTGATCAGGTAAACGCCGGCGCTCAGGTCAGAGACGTCGAGGTCGGTACGGCCCTGGTCGGTGACCGTCAGCTGGCGGAGCACGCGGCCCGTCAGGTCCCGCAGTTGCACCTCCACCGCTTGCGACTGGGTTTCCACCAGGGTGGCCGGAGTGAGGAGGGTAGCGGCGGGGTTGAGGTCCCAGGTGACCGTTACGGTGCCCCGGGCGCTCGGGTTGGGGTAGACGCTCAGTTCCCGGGTCAGGCTGCTGGCGGTGAGGCGGGCACTGGCGTTCGCTTCGGCGAAGGCGGAAACTACTCCGTTGGCGCAGTTCGAGCGCACCTTCCAGGTGTAGGACCGGCTCTTGTCGGTGCTTACCGTGGCAGAGGTCCCGTTGATGGTGCCCGAAGCGTAGAGTACACCGTTTTCGTATACCTCCACGTAGTAGCTCAGTGCTTCGGTGGCGGCGGTCCAGGACATGGTCAGTTCGCGGCCTCCCTTTCCACTGCGGCTTGTCAGGCCGGTGGGGGGCAGGCATTCACCGGCCGGCGGGGCACAGGCGGCGTAGGCCGAGCAATCGGGGTCTTCACAGTCGGTGAGCCCGTCGCCATCATCGTCGATGCCGTTGTCGCAGATCTCCTGGGGGGTGGGGGGCGGAGGGGTGCCGTCGCAGGCGGCCGACAGCAGTTCCGGGCGGGAGGCGTTCACGGCAGCCCACATGCGGTCCTTCTGTCCAATGGTGAAGAGGTTCATACAACCGTCGTCGGAGTAGTCCATATAATTCTGGAACATGTCGGGCAGGTCCTCCGTCGATCCCTTCTTGCCGCGGGGGGAGCAGCTGTTCGGGCCGGGGTAGGTGCAGGCCCCACCGGTGTAGTTGGGGCCGCCGGCCAGGGGGGTATCCTCGACGAAATCGTCCACGTTACAGCCGCCGTCGCCCCAGATGTGGCGCAGGTTCAGCCAGTGGCCCACTTCGTGGGTGGCCGTCCGGCCAAGGTTGAAGGGAGCCGTAGCGGTTCCGGTGGTGCCTACGTAGCGGTAGTCCAGTACCACGCCGTCGGTGGCCTCGGCGCCGCCGGGGAACTGGGCGTAACCCAGGATGCCACCGCCGATCTCGCAGATCCAGATGTTCAGCGCCTGGCGGGGGGTGATGGCGTCAGAGCCTCCGGTGCTGGAGGATTTCACGTCGTCGTTGGTGCCGAAGCTGGACCGGGTGGTGGACTTGCGGATGACGTTGGTCAGGCAGAATTCGATTTCGGTGTCGGCCGCCACGTCCGCGAAGTCCGCCGGCGTGTTGGTACGGTCGCCGTTGAGGCGGCGGAAGTCGTCGTTCAGCACGGTGATCTGGCTGGCGATCTGGGCGTCGGAGATGTTTTCGGTGCTGTTTTCGTACACCACGTGGACAATCACCGGGATGGTCAGAACGCCCCCCGCCATGGCCTTGGCCCGTACGGGATCGTAGTTTTCGGTGAACCGCTCGAGTTGCTGCAGTTGCAGCTCACGGGCGGGGTTCTGCCGGATCTGTTCTTCGAGGTACTCCATCGATCCACAGTTCCGCTGGGCGGAAGCAATGGTGGAAGCGGCAAAACAAAGCAAAAGGAGTAGATGTCTGATCTTCATACAGGGCTTTTAAGTTGGTGGATTTGCACATCGCGAATTCACAATGTACGGTCTGAATTCCGTCGCACGGGTTCAGGCTGGCGGTTTTTACGTCGCAGGGCAGCGTTTATGAAATATAAATTAACCTTGATAGCCGAACGCGGAACTAAAATTGGCATTGCCCTATAGCCTTTTGTTAACCTCTCTTTTCTGACCCATGACAACCAACCACCACGCCCATACCCGCTTCAGCGATGGCATCGGGGAGCCGCTCGACTACGTACGGGAAGCCGTCCAACAGGGCGTCTCCGCCTATACCTTCAGTGACCACGCGCCGATCCCCCTGGCGGCGGCCGGGTGTATGCTGATGGAGGATCTGGCTGACTACAGTTCCGTCATCGCCGGCCTGCAGCGGGAGTACGCCGGTCGCATTCAACTGTACAAAAGCCTGGAAGTAGATTACATCCCCGGGGTGATGAACGTGAACAGCCCCCACATCCGGGCGGCCGGGCTGGACTTTACGGTAGGAGCGGTGCATTACGTGGACTACCTGCCCGACGGGACGCCCTGGAGCTTTCAGCGGCCGGAGCCCGTCTTCGCCGAGGGGATCCGCACGATATTCGGCGGCGACGCCCGCAGGATGGTGGAGCGGTACTATGGCCTGGTGCGGGAGATGGTGGCCACCCATCCGCCGGACATCGTGGCCCACCTGGACCGCATCAAGAAGCGGAACGTGGGGGAAGCCTACTGGAGCGAGCGGGAACCCTGGTACGAGCGGGCCGTGGAGGAAACCCTCGAAGCCATACAGGGAGCGGGCTGCATCCTGGAAGTGAATACCCGCGGCCTGTACCTGGGGGAGTGGGAGGATACTTACCCGAGCGGGTGGATCGTGGAGCGGGCCCTGCGCCGGGGCATCCGCCTGCAGGTCAATTCCGATGCCCACCGGCCGGAGCATATCACCGGGGGATTTGCCAAGACCTACGCGGCCCTGCAGCAAATCGGGGCGGGCGAAGTGTGGATATACGGATCCCACGGCTTCCGGCCGATACCTTTGCCGGAATGGGACTAGGAGGATTTACAATTTACCAGGTACCATTTACAATGTGCGATTTGCGGTCGTGGGAGGTGGCTCCGGGGCGACGGCTAAATGGTAAATCCTTAAAATCGTAGTGGAGAGGATCCCGGTAGAGCGCCGAAAGGCGCTGGGGGGAGGGGATTTACAATTTACCAGGTACCATTTACAAAGTGCGATTTGCGGTCGCGGGAGGTAGCTCCGGGATGGACGGCAAAATGGTAAGTGGTAAATCCGTAAATGGTAAATTACTAGTAGCCCGTAGGGGAATCGAACCCCTCTTACCAGGATGAAAACCTGGCGTCCTAACCGATAGACGAACGGGCCGGAAAAGTTGCCGATTGCGGGATGCCACTTAAGCGACCTCGGGGGCCGGCGGTGCATCCGCAGAAGGTAAACAATAGATCAAAGTAGCCCGTAGGGGAATCGAACCCCTCTTACCAGGATGAAAACCTGGCGTCCTAGCCGATAGACGAACGGGCCATAAAGGTTTGCAATTGACCGACGTAAGGGGAAGCCCTGCGTGCGGTTATACCGGCGTTCCGGCTTTTGCGGTGGCAAAGATACTTAGTCGCGGGAAAATCCCAAGAAATTTCACAGAAAAATCAATCAAGACCCTTCTCCCTGCGGTGATTCCCGGCGGCCCAGGGTGCTGCGCAGCCGTTCCAGCCGCTCCCGGAGGGCTTCGGCCTGCTCGGTTTTGCTGCTGCCGGAGGCGCTGTTGCTCAGTTCCACGATGGTATCCAATTGGATGCTGTCCTGCTCGATGCTGAAGCGGGTTTCCTCCACTACGGCTTCGTCGTCGAAGTTGGTGCGCCGCAGTTCCCGCAGTTCGCGGCGGCGGGCGGCCATGCTTTCCACCAGCCGGTGGCGGTCGAGCAGCTCCCGCAGCCGGGCGGCGCATTCGGAGAAGAAGCTGGCCTTGGCGTGGCGGAGGCTGAACTCGGCTTCCAGTTCCTTGATGATGGCCTGGGCCTTGGCTACCTCGGCTTCGTCCGCGCCGGGATTGCGGGCGAGGTCGTCCCTCAGGGTGGCAATGCTTTTAAGGATGCGCTCCCCTTCGTCGCGGAAATTCTCCTCCCGGCGGCGGCAGTCGGCCAGCCGTTCCGATACACGGCGGGCGAAATCGGATTCGTCCCCGTCGGCTCCGCCCCGGCGGCGGAAGAGGGTAGTGACTTGTTGGCCCAGTAGGAAGAAACCGATGGTGACCCCGATGGCGAAGGCCATAAATGCCATGGGCGGATAAATTCGGAGCAGTAAAAGCAAGCCCAGGAGCATCGCTCCGCCCAGGAGCAGCAGGCGCGTCAGGTCATTCCCTTGTTCCGGTTTCATGTTCTACAAACTGTTTTTCGGGGGTGGTAGTTGTGTACTATTCGTATAATTGCCCGCAGGAGAGAACATCCTACCGTAAAGTACCCCCACCATGATCGCAGCAGTAGTCGCCTGTTTTGTCATCGGTTACATCGTAATCGTCTTCGAACATCCCCTCCGCCTTGACAAAACGGTTCCCGCCCTGCTGATGGGTGCCATCTGCTGGGCCCTGCTCAGCCTTGGCTTCAACGCCGGCGCTCTCGACATCGTCAATACCGAAGGGGAGGTCTTCAGCATGTTTAACAGCATCAGTGGGGACGCCATGGAGGTGGGCCACGCCGGAGCCCACGAGGAAGCGGAGGAAGGATTCGTAGGGGCCCTGCTGCACCACCTCGGTAAAACCGCTGAGATCCTCATCTTCCTGATTGGCGCCATGACCATCGTGGAGATCGTCGACCTCCACAGGGGCTTCGACATCCTTAAAGGCTGGGTGAAAACCCGCTCCAAGCGCCGCCTGCTGTGGATCGTCGGCGGACTGGGTTTCATCCTCTCGGCCATCATCGACAACCTGACCGCCACCATCGTACTGGTTACCCTGCTGCGGAAGCTGGTGCCGGACCGCGAGCAACGCATCTGGTACGTAGCCCTCATCGTGATCGCCGCCAACGCCGGCGGCGCCTGGTCGCCCATCGGCGACGTGACGACCACCATGCTGTGGATCGGCAAGCGGGTGAGTACGGCCGGACTGATGGAGTTCCTCATCGTGCCCTCGCTGATTTGCTTTGTACTGCCGTTCGCCGTGGCCAGCTTCATGAAACCCTTCCAGGGTGAGATCAACATGGTGGAGCTGGACGAAGATGATGAGGAAAAAGGCCGCCTGCTGTCCAGCAAAACGATGCTTTTCCTCGGTCTGGGCATGATCGTTTTCGTCCCCATCTTCAAGACCATCACCCACCTGCCTCCCTACCTGGGTATGATGCTCAGCCTCGGCGTCGTCTGGCTGGTATCGGAGTACATCCACCCCGAGGAAGACTTTACCGAAGAGCGCAAGGTGCAGTACTCGGCCCACAAGGCCCTGAGCCGGATCGAGATGTCTTCCATCCTGTTCTTCCTCGGTATCCTCATGGCCGTTGCCGCCCTGGAAACCGTGGTGGTCAACGGAGTAGGTGCCCTGCGGGCCGTAGCCGAAAGCCTGCGCGCCGTGATCCCCAGTGAGGACGTGGTCATTATCATCCTTGGCTTCCTCTCGGCCATCATCGACAACGTACCGCTGGTTGCCGCCTCTATGGGCATGTACGACCTGCAAAACTACCCCATGGACGCCCGCCTTTGGCACTTCATCGCCTACAGCGCCGGTACCGGCGGCAGTATGCTCATCATCGGTTCCGCCGCCGGCGTGGCTGCGATGGGCATGGAGCGGATCGACTTCATCTGGTACTTCAAGAAAATTGCCTGGCTGGCCCTGATCGGTTTCGCCGCCGGAGCCGTCGCCTTTATCGTAATTGAGTCGATGTTCAACATCGGCGTGACCCACTAATGCCCCCCCTCCGCTTGCTGCGACTGTCCTTTCTCTTCCTGTTATCCCTGCTTTTCCTCCACTGCGAACGGGAAGATGACCTGCTGTACGGCGAATGGCGCGGGAGCCTGGTCACCGAGGACGGCGACAGCCTGAAACTCGACCCCCGGGAGATCACCTTCGACTTCCGCCCCGACAAGCGCTACGAGTTCACCTCCACCCTGCGCTACCAGGAGGCGGGTACGTGGCGGTACGACGATGGCTATCTGTTCGCACAGGATACCACCCAACCCACCAATCCGGAACGGGTGGTGGCCGTGGAGAAGCTGACGCTGGATACCCTCATCCTGCGCATGAAGGCCGACTCAGCCGAGCGGCTCGTTACCTTACTCCGCACCAGCGCCCCGCCGCCACAGTAGGCTGCTGTCGCCGTAGCTCAGAAAACGGAAATCGCCCCCCAGGGCAAAATCGTAGATCCGCCGCCAGTCTTCGCCCACCAGGGAGGCCACCAGCAGCAGCAGGGTAGACCGCGGCTGGTGGAAGTTGGTGATGAGGCCGTCGACCACCCGGGGCCGTACCGCGGGCGTGAGCAGCAGCTGGGTGTAGCCGCTGAAGTTTTCGCGGCCCTCTACCTCCATCCATTGCAGGAGGGCGGCGAGCGCGGGTGCCACGGTGGCCGACGTGAGGCGGGGATCACTGCCCACCCATTGGTCGAGGGAATCTCCCGCCGGGTCTCCAGCCAGCAGGCGAGCGCCGAAGTAGTACAGGCTTTCCAGGCACCGCATGCTGGTGGTACCCACGCTGACCACCGGCCGACCCGCGGCCTTCTGGGCGTGGAGGGCCCTCACCAGTTCCCGGTCGACGCTGAAGTATTCCCGGTGCATGACGTGGTCGCCGAGGGTGTCGGAAGTGACCGGCTTGAAGGTGCCCGCCCCCACGTGGAGGGTGAGGGTGCGGAAGTCGGAGCCCCGCTCACGCAGCCGTTCCATGACTCCGGGGGTAAAGTGTAGTCCCGCGGTGGGGGCGGCTACCGATCCTTCCCGTTCGGCGAAGACCGTCTGGTAGCGGTCGCGGTCCTCCGCTTCCGCCGGGCGGCCCAGGTAGGGGGGCAGGGGGATGGAACCGGCGGCTTCCAGCACCTCACCGAAGCTGAGGGGGCGGTCGGCCTGCCAGGAGAATTCGATGCGGAAGGCGTTATCGAGCCGTTTCCCCCGGCGGGCGGTGAGTCGACAGTCGGTACCGCCCACGTTGACTCGGGCGTCGATCTCGCCGGACTTCCAGCGGCGGTTGCCGCCCACGAGGCACTTCCAGCTCACCCCGGTGGTGCTGCCGAGGCTGAGTGCGTAGTCGGCCGGTTCCAGGGGCTCAAGGCAGAAGATCTCCAGGGGGCGCTCGTCGGCCAGGGTGAAGTGGAGCCGCGCGTGGATGACCCGCGTCTGGTTGCCGATCACCAGGGTGCCCGCGGGGAGGAGGTCGGGCAGGTCCGCGAAGTGGAGGGATTCCATCTCGCCCGCCCGGTAGTGCAGCAGCTTGGCCCGGGCCCGGTCGGGCAGGGGGTAGCGGGCGATGCGTTCGTCGGGCAGGGCGTAGTCGTAATCGTCGATGCGCAGGGCGCGGGCGTCCGGGGTCATGGCCGCAAAGGTAGCAGTAGGGCGACTTTTTGTCGGGGTAGGGGAGCGGGATGGTCGCGCTCCGTCCACTTTATCGGTCCGTTAATCGAAAAGCAACGGGCCGGCCGGGCTCCCTTTCGTTTATTGCAGCATTAACCCCCCGAATAACCTTTAATTCCCTGGTATGCCTAATTTTCTGAAGCTCCTCCTCGGTTCTTGCCTGGGTACCTTGCTGGCCCTCGTGGCGCTCGTCCTCGTGGGCTCGGCCGTTGTGGGCAGCCTGGCCGCCAACAGCCAGGACAAACCGACCGTCGAACAGAACTCCATCCTGACCATCGAGCTGGACGGGCTACCGGAACTTACCGGAAACGTGGCCGAAAGCGACATCTTTGCTTCCCTGAACGGAGAGGAGAAGCTGGGCCTTCACGACATCATCCGGGCCATCGAGCACGCCGCCGAGGACGACGATATCAAGGGAATCTACCTGGGCAAGGAGCCCAGCGGCGTGCCCTTCACCACTCTGCGTACCCTGAGGGAGGCGATCCGCGACTTCAAGGATTCGGGCAAGTTCGTCGTGGCCTACTCCCCCTACTACACCCAGAGCGCCTACTACCTGGGTAGCGTAGCGGACGAAGTCTACCTCGGTCCCCTCGGCGTGGTCGATTTCCGGGGGCTGGGTGCCGACATTCCCTTCTTCAAGAACGCCCTGGACCAGGCCGGCATCAAGTTCGAGATCTTCTACGCCGGCGACTACAAGAGCGCCACCGAGCCCCTGCGCCGCACCGAGATCAGCCCGGAGAACCGCGAACAGACGAAGGAATTTCTGAACGATCTGTTCTCGGTGATGCTGGCCGACATCAGCGATTCCCGCCAGGTATCGACCGCCAGCCTCCACGCCGCCGCCGGCAACATGACCGGCTGGAAGGGAGAGGAAGCCGTCACGGCCGGACTGATTGATGGCATCCGCCACCGCACGGAAATCGACGAGCTGCTGCACGACAAGGTCGGCTTCGAGTACGACGAGAAATTGAACCTCATTGACCTCTCCGATTATTACTCTGCCCGGCTGGAGCGGCTCGACGGAGGCGACGACGAGGTGGCCATCCTGGTGGCCGAGGGCGGCATCGTCGACGGCGACGGCGATCTGGGCAGCATCGGCGACCGGAAGTACGTGAACGAGATCGAAAAACTGGCCGAGGACGACGATGTCCGCGCCGTGGTCCTGCGCGTCAACAGCGGCGGCGGCAGCGCCAGCAGCTCCGAAAACATCTGGTACGCCGTGGAAAAATTGAAGGCGGCCGGCAAACCCGTCGTGGTGAGCATGGGCGACTACGCCGCCAGCGGAGGATACTACATCAGTGCCGCGGCCGACAGCGTATTCGCCGAACCCACCACCATTACCGGTTCCATCGGGGTATTCCTCACCTTCCCGGTGATCCGCGAACTGATGGAAGACAAGATCGGCATCAGCTTCGATACCGTGAATACGGCCGCCAACGCCAACGCCTTCAGCCCCTTCCGTGAAATGGGCGAGGACGAGCGCCGGCTGCTCAACCAGCGCACCCAGGCTATCTATCAGACCTTCCTGAACCGCGTTGCCGAGGGCCGGAATATTCCCGAGGAACGCGTGCGGGAGATCGCCGGTGGCCGCGTCTACTCCGGTACCCGTGCCCTGGAGATCGGACTGGTCGACCGCCTCGGCGGGCTGGAGGAGGCCATCGCTTCGGCCGCCAACCTGGCCGGTATGGAAGACGATTACTCCATCGCCCACTACCCCAAGATGAAGCCCTACTGGGAAACCCTGATCGAGGAACTGATGGGCGAATCCGACGACAACCGCGTAGTGAGCAAGGTGCTCAAGGACCGCCTCGGGGCCAACTCCTACCGCCACTTCGAACTGATCCGCGACCTGACCCAACTGCGGGAACCCCAGGCCCGCTTGCCCCTGGTCGTGACCTTCTGATCACCCGGTAACCCCTGAATAACGAAGCAGGCAGTGCGCACCCGAACGGTCGCCTGCCTGCTTTTCTTTTGGTGACCACCTGGCCGGGCGGGAAGTGGATGCTTCCCCGTCCCTTTCCTTCGTCATTTTCCTATCTTCCGCTTCCCTTTGTCCCGACCGGGGGCGGAGGTCCAGAATCATTAACGAAGAGCTTGCATGACGGACAGAAGAAAATTTTTGCAGACCACCGCAATCGGTAGCATGGGCATACTGCTGGCCCCGGGTGTATCCTTTGGTGCTACGGCCGCGGCCGATAAGGTGAACGTCGGGCTGATCGGCGTCGGATTGCGCGGTACCGGCCACCTGAACAACCTGCTGCGGCGGGACGACGTGAACGTTACCGCCATCTGTGACGTGGACCCCGCGCGGATCACCATTGCCCAAAAGGCCATCGCCGACGCCGGCCGACCGGCGGTGAAGGTGTTCGGCAGCAGCGATTACGACTACCGCAATATGCTGGAGCTGCAAGACCTGGACGCCGTAGTGATCGCCACCCCCTGGCTCTGGCACACCCGCATGGCGGTCGACTCCATGAAGTCGGGCAAGTTCACCGGACTGGAAGTATCGGCCGCCAATACCCTCGAAGAGTGCTGGGACCTGGTGAATACCCATGAGGAAACCGGCAGTCACCTGATGATTCTGGAAAACGTCAACTACCGCCGCGACGTGCTGGCCGTCCTCAACATGGTACGGCAGAACGTTTTCGGCGAGCTGCTTCACTTCCGCTGCGGCTACCAGCACGACCTGCGACACGTGATGTTCAACGACGGGAAAACGGCCTATGGCAAGGGAGCGGAATTCGGCGACAAGGGCATCTCGGAAGCCAAGTGGCGGACGCAGCACTCCCTCTACCGCAACGCCGACGTTTACCCCACCCACGGACTGGGGCCTATTGCCGCCATGACGGACATCAATCGTGGCAACCGCTTCATGTCGCTGACCTCCCACGCTACCAAGGGGGTTGGCCTGCACAAATACATCGTCGATACCGGCGGGAAAGACCACCCCAACGCCAAGCTCAAGTTCAAGCAGGGGGACGTCATCACCTCCACCATTGATACGGCGAACGGAGAAACCATCCTGGTAACTCACAACGTGAATACCCCGCGGCCCTACTCCCTCGATTTCCGGGTGCAGGGCGCCCAGGGGGTAGCCGACTTCGATTACCACACCCAGCGGATCCACGTTGAAGGCACCACCGAAGGCCATGGCTGGGAGGATATGAAGCCCTGGCTCGAGAAGTATGACCACCCCCTGTGGAAGAAGTACGGCGACTACGCCAGCGAGGCCGGACACGGCGGGATCGACTTCTTTGTCCTCAACGCCTTCGTTGAGTCCGCCAAACAGAACGTCGCTCCCCCCATGGACGTCTACGATGCGGCGGCCTGGAGTGCCGTGACGCCGCTGTCGGAAATGTCCATCGAGAACAACGGTGAGCCACAGGATTTCCCGGACTTCACCCGCGGCCGCTGGGTGAGCCGTGAGCCCTATAATTGGATTACCGACGCGTACTGAGCCTAGAATAAACTGACGTACCCCAGGTGCACCTTTGGAGCACCAAGATCGACGGGTACCCCGTTGCGGCGCCCCAGGGCCAGGCTAAGCGCAAACAGCCCGGCCCGGGTGTCGAAGGTGACCCCCGTGCCGAATCCCAGGGGATAATCGGTCGGCAGCCGGGGGCGGGCGGCTGTCCGCGGATTGAGGCGGGCCGCGTCAGCGAAGGCGAACAGATAGGCGCGCTCCCCGAGCAGCAGCCGGAACTCCGCGGTGAGGACCTGGTAATCGGTAGCGAACAGTTGCTGCTCATCGAAGCCCCGCAACAGCCGCGCCCCCCCGATGCGGAACTGCTCGTTGGCCAGCACCGACCGGTTGGTAACCAGGGCCCGCCCCCGGAAGCCCAGGTAGGCGACGGTGCCGGTGAGGGGAGTGAAGTAGTAATCGAGGGCGGCGCCCAGCTGGTACTGGGTACTGCGGGCGGTGAGGCTGTCGGTGGCTTCCCCGGGCGCGAAGTTTACGTCCCGCAACCGCCGGAACCCCGCCGCGGCGCTCACGTCCACCGTATAGCCGTTGCGGGGACTGAAGCGGCGGTCGGTGCGGTTGCGCCGCAACTGGAGGCCGAAGAAGGAGCGGCTCACGCCCAGGGTGTCGGGCAATTGTCCATTCACCAACTTGGCGCTGTCGAGGCCGGGCACCAGGGTGCGCCGCTGCTCCCAGAAGGCCGACAGCCGGTCGTTGCCCTCCCGCAGGTAGGTGGCGGCCAGGTGCCAGCCCAGGTTGAGGAAGGAAGTGTCGCGGCGGTAAAGGTCCAGCTCGCCCTCTACCCCGAAGGGCAGACCGAGCAGGAAAGGGTAATCGACGGCCAGTTGGAGTTCCTGGGTCTGGGGCTTGAGTTGTTCAAAGCGGGCGGCGATGCGTTCGCCCTGTCCGAAGCCGTTGTAGAGTTCGCCGTTGAGTTCGCCGGTGATGAGCAACCGGCCGGTCTGGTTGCTGTTGGGCAGCACGCCGATCACGAAATCGAAGCGGCTGGCGGGCCGGCGGTCCAGGGGCAGGTCGATGTAGGCCAGGCTGTCGCGAAAGCTGACGGTGGGCGTACCGGCTACCGTGAGGTAGGGCAGTTGGGCCAGGCGACTCTTCAGGCGGCGCACCCGCCGCTGACTGTACACTTCGCCGGGCACCAATCCGAGGTAGCGCTCCAGGAATACGCTGCGCACCCTGACGCCTTCGGGGATGCGCACATCACCCACCCGGATCAGGGGGCCGGGGCGCACGTCCAGGGTGGCGGACAGGGCCCCGGGGGCCACCCATTCGATGTCGGTCAGCCCCACCGAGGTAAAGGGATAGCCCTCGGCGGCGGCCCGGGCGATGAGGGTGTCCCGCACCGCGCCCCACCCGCGGGGCGAAAGGGGCTGCCCCCCGGCGAAGCGGCGCGGGCGGTAGCCGGCGCGGCGGGCCCAGCGTTCCACGTCGGGGTCCTCAGGTAGTCGCAGTACGGACCAGCGGTACTCTGGCCCACGATGTAGTACGGCGGTGAGCCGGCCGGGGGCGGTGGGATAGAGGCTGTCGACGGAGGCTTCCCAGCGGGCGCTCTCCAGCTGTTGCTGCTGCCATTCTCCCAGGTAATCGACGATGGCGGCGGAATCGGGAAAGGAGGAGGGCAGCCGGTCGCTGAAGGTGAAATCGGTAGTGTGAACCTTCAAGGTCCAGGCTGGCGGCACCTGCGTCCGCGCCCGGGTGGGCAGCAAAGCAAACAGGACAGCCGTCAGGAGGAGCACGCGCATCAGGGCTGCAACGCTCCGCCGCGCCGCCTTAGCGTACGGGCCAGGTTGGAAAGCAGGGCCATGACGGCCAGCAGGGCGGCTACCCGGGCCAGGATGTCGCCGTAGCGGACGTAGGGCGTCAGGGCATCGTTCAGCGGCAGGGTGCCATTCAGGTAGCCGCGCTCGTCGTAGTAGGTGCGGCTCATGATCTTGCCCCGGGGGTCGATGAAGGCGCAGGCCCCGAGGTTGGCGGAGCGTACCACCGCCCGACGGGTTTCGATGGCGCGGAGGCTGGAGAACCACAGGTGCTGGAGGTGACCGGGGGTGTCGTCCCACCAACCGTCGTTGGTCATGACGAAGGCGGCCTGGGCTCCCTCCCGGACGTAGCCGGTGAAGTACTCGCCGAAAACGCTTTCGTAGCAAATCACCGGGGCCACCGCGGCCGATTCTCCGGTGAAAGGGGTGCGGTCAGTCTGGGTGCCCAGCCCCGCCACGCTGCCGCCGAGGCTGTTCACCAGGGGCTCCAGGAAGAACAGCACCTTGCGGAAGGGAAAACTTTCCGCGCCGGGCACGAAGACGCCCTTGCGGTAGGTCTGTACGTCGCGGTCGGGCAGTTCCACCTGCACGGCCCCGTTCAGGGCTTCCAGGGCGATCTCCCCGCCGCCGGCCGCCGGGTAGTAACGTACGGCGTCGGTGACCGCCTCCCCGGGAGCGAAGCGGTGGTAGGCGCTGACGCCCGTGACGAGGTGGCGGACCCTGTTCGGGGGCAGGTCGCGCAGAAAGGTAGCCAGGGTGGGTTCCGCCAGGGGATCGCCCTCCTCGACGCGGCTGAAGGTCGTCTCGGGGAGGAGGAGATAATCCACGGGACCGTCCACTTCGGCGATCGCCCGGGTGCTCAGGTCGAGCAGTACCCCCAACTGCTCCTCCGCCGAGCCACTGAACTTTTCGTAGTGGGGCTCGAAGTTGGGCTGGATGGCACTGACGGTGATCGAGCCCCCGCCGGCCGGGGTTTCGTAGGTTTGGTACCGCCACAGGGAGGCCGCGATGGGCAGGACGAGGGCCAGCAGAAGGCTGACGGGCACGGGGCGCGGCGGGCGGGAAAGGTAGAAGCGCAGGACCAGCCAGTTGACGACCAGGATCCAAACGGTGCCGCCCAGGACGCCGGTGATCTCGTACCACTGCACTAGGCTGGGGAATTGGGCGAACCCGTTGCCGAGGGTGAGCCAGGGCCAGTTCAGCGACCAGTTGTAGTGGAAGTGCTCAAAGCTCACCCAGGCCGCGATCAGGGCCAGGTAGCTCACCCTTGGGGAAACGCGGCTGGTCCAGTGGAACAGCAGCCAGGGTATGCACATCAGCAGGCTGTTGACGGTGACGGCGAACAGTCCGGCAAAGAAGGCGGTATTGGTCACCCAGAAGGTGGCTATGATGTTGTAGAGCAGGAAGGCATTGTAGCCGTGCCAGAACACCGTCCGCGTACTTTCGGTCTCCCGCTGCAGCAACAGCAGGGGCACCCAGGCTACGAAAAGCAGGACGGGGGCGGGCAGGTAGCCCGGGAAGCCGAGGCCGAGCAGCAGGCCCGTGGCCGTAGAGAGCAGCAGGCGGCGGCGCGCGGGTGCCGTGGCCGACCGGCTGGCCACCAACACCGTACCGGCCCAGGTCAGGAGGTACAGCAGCAGGGGAAGGTACCCCCAGAGCTCCTCGCTGGCGGCGCGGGTGTACATCAGCCAGGCCGTAAGGGCCGCAAGCACAAAACAGCCGATGGCGTAGGGTAGACGATTCCGCATGGCGGCAAAGATAAACTTACTTGCGGGTGGCCATCACGTCGCGCAGGATACCCAGGGAGTTGATTTCCCGCATGCCCTCGATGTGGTGGCGGTAGTAGCGCAGCAGGTCGGTCAACAGCCCGGAACGCTCCTCGCGGGTGGTGCGGATGTCGGCCAGCCCCGCCCGGTCGGCGTGGAGGAGGCGGTACATGAGGGCGGCCCGCTTTTCGTCCAGGTACTCCGGGTGTCCAGGGAAGCCGCCAATGAACTGCCCTTCCTTGAGGTCGAAGAGGGGAGTATCCGCGGAGTATTCCCCCGAGGGCAGGAAGCCCAGGTGGGCGGTCAGCTCCAGCAGGAAGTGAAGGTGAAGGTGGACGGTAGGGCCCGGCGTGGTGTCCAGAAAGACGAAGGCGTCGTAGAGAAAGTCAAAGAGAATGGGGTTCTCCTCCGACTCCCGGATGCTGTTGCGGGCCACTTCCAGCATGAAGAGCCCGATGGTGCCCCGCTCCACCTCAAAGGGGATGCGGGTGTAGATGTGGGCCGCGCGCACCTCCTTCAGGCGAGTCAGCTCCTTGCCGGGCCGCTCGTAAGCGATCAGCTCCACCAGGTTCATCAGCTGCAATTTGCTGGCGGGAGTGGAACTCCGGGCCTTGCGTACCCCGCTCACGATGTATTTCCTTATGCCGCGCTCCTCGGTGTATACCTCCAGGATCAGGGACGACTCCCCGTACTTGGTGGACCGGAAGATGATGCCGCGGGTTTTGAGGAGCATAGGTCAAGGGGTCAAGGGTGTCAGGGGGGCAAGGGGACAGGGAGTTAAGGGGTCAATAGTAGCAATTATCCCTCGCTTTGCTCGGGACTGGCTAAGGGGTCAAGGGGTAAAGGGGTCAAGGGGTCAAGGGCGTAACATTAATCCCTCGCTTTGCTCGGGCCTGGCTAAGGGGTAAAGGGGCTAAGGGGGCAAGGGGTCAATGGCGTAACATTTATCCCTCGCTTCGCTCGGGCCGGGTCAGGAGCATGCAACTCCTTGCCGCCCCTACCCGAGCGAAGCGAGGGGCGACGGCCACACCCCTTTACCCCTTAGCTCCTTGACCCCTTAACTCCTTGCCGCCCCTACCCGAGCGAAGCAAGGGGCAACTGCCACACCCTTTACCCCTTAGCCCCTTTACCCCTTAGCCCCTTGACGCTACAGCGTACCGCGCAATTCCTGTTCCCGCTCAATAGCTTCAAAGAGGGCCTTGAAGTTGCCCTTGCCGAAGCTGGTGGCGCCTTTGCGCTGGATGATCTCGTAGAAGACCGTGGGGCGGCTGCCGATGGGGCGGGTGAAGATCTGCAGGAGGTAGCCTTCGTCGTCGCGGTCGACCAGGATGCCGAGTTCGCGCAGGGGGTCGACGGATTCGTCGATCTTGCCGACGCGGTCCAGCAGGTCGTCGTAGTAGGTGGCCGGTACCCGCAGGAATTCCACGCCGCGGTCGCGCAGCTTGGTGACGGTATCCACGATGTTGTCGGTGGCGACGGCGATGTGCTGGATGCCGGGGCCGCCGTGGAATTCGAGGTACTCCTCGATTTGCGACTTCTTGAGTCCGGGGGCGGGCTCGTTGATGGGGAACTTGATACGTCCGTTGCCGTTCGACATCACCTTGCTCATCAGGGCGGTGTACTTGGTGCTGATGTCCTTGTCGTCGAAGCTGATCAGCTGCTTGAAGCCGAGGACGTCGGCGTACCACTGTACCCACTTGTTCATCTGTCCCTCGTCCACGTTGGCCACCATGTGGTCCACGAACTTGAGGCCGACGGGTTCGGGGCGGTAGTCGGGCTCCCAGGCCACGAAGCCGGGTAGGAATACCCCGTCGTAGGCCGAGCGCTCGACGAATACGTGGACGACGTGGCCGTAGCTCTTCACGGCCGAGCGGATCACGTGGCCCTGCTCGTCCTTCTCTTCCCGGGGTTCAAAGTGGGATTCGGCGCCGCGTCCGATGGCGGTATCGTAGGCCGCGCGGGCATCGTCCACCCAGAGGGCAACGGTGCGGACGGTGTCGCCGTGGCGGTCGATCAGCTGGCCGATGTCGGTGTTGGGCTTCAGGGGGGTGGTGAGCACCAGGCGGATCTTGTCCTGAACCAGTACGTAGGACTCACGGTCCTTCAGTCCAGTAGACAGGCCGGCGTAGGCCAGCGGCTGAAAACCCATGGCGGTTTGGTAGAAGTGGGCCGACTGCCGGGCGTTGCCGACCAGCATCTCGAAGTAGTCCGTGCCGTTCATGGGAAAGGCATCGGTGGAGGTTTCGGGGGTAACGGTTGGGGCGGATTGAGTCATGATCGTCTATTTTGGTTGCTGTGACAACTATTGCAGACACAAATATAAGGATTGGCCGGCGGTTTATCCACCTAAATTAGGCATTGCCAACGGTATATGTTGTGGGTGGTAGGTGCTCAAACGCACAGTGGGCCAGCTCCGGGAAGGATGCTGGCCCACTGCGGGTCGGGGACGGCTGGCCGGTGGTTATTCCGGTTCGAAGCCGAGGATGATGTTGAAGGTGCTCAGGTTGCCCTTTTCGGTGAGGTCCTTGTTCTTGTCGAATCCGTAGCCCCAGTCGAAACCGAGGGTGCCGAACATGGGCAGGAAGACGCGGGCGCCGAGGCCGACGCTGCGCTTCAGGTCGAAGGGGTTGAAGTCGCGGGCGGTGCGCCAGGCATTACCCCCCTGGGCGAAGGCGAGGACAAAGATCGTGCTCGAGGGGTTGAGCGAGAGGGGGTAGCGGAGCTCCACCGTGTACTTGCTGAAGATCGGGGTGGCGATCTTGCGGGTGCCGCCGGTTTCCGTGGTGATGAAGTTGTTGGGCAGGTCCTCGATCTCGTAGCCCCGCAGGCTGATGATGTCGACGCCGGCGAAGGCGAACTGCTGGTTGTTCACCCCGTCGCCCCCGAGCTGGAAGCGTTCGAAGGGGCTCACGCCCACCGCGTCGTCGTAGCTGCCGAGGTAGCCGATCTTGGCCTGGGTCTTGAGGATCAGCTTCTGGGTGATGGGGGTGTACCATTCGGTATTGAGGCGCCACTTGTGGTACTCCACGTAGCGGAAGCGCTCTTCGACATCCTCCAGGAGGTTGGGGTTGTCGCGGATGCCCAAGTTGCGGTAGGGCGGGGTCGCCTGGACGGAGAGTTCGATGTTCGAGCCCTGCTTGGGGTAGATGGGGTCGGTGGCGGTGTTGCGCGACAGCGAGAACTGCAGGCTGAAGTTGTTGTAGTTGCCGGTGGTGACCTGCTCGTTCTGGTCGGTGGTGAAGAGCTCGCCCCAGTTGTCCAGGGTGAGGGTCTGCAGGTTCAGGCCGGTGCGGAACACGAAGTTATCGTCGGGCCAGCGCAGGCGGGTGCCGAGGCTGACGGCGGCCTGCTGGATGATCAGCTTGCGCGGCACGGTGCTGGTGCCGAAGTCGTACTTGTTGTAGAAGGCGGAGACCGACAGCGAGGTGGGCCGCTTGCCGCCGAGCCAGGGCTCGGTCAGGCTGGCGTTGTAGCTCTGGTAGAAGCGGCCGTTGGTCTGGGCCCGCAGCGAGAGCCGCTGTCCGTCGCCCTGGGGCAGGGGGTGCCAGGCTTCGCGGTTGAAGACGTTGCGGAGGCTGAAGTTGTTGAAGGTGACGCCCAGGGTGCCGATGACCCCGCGGCGGCCGCCCCAGCCGGCGCTCAGTTCGAGCTGGTCGCTGGGTTTCTCCTCCACGGTGTAAATGATGTCTACGGTGCCGCGGTCGGGGTTGACGGGGGTTTCAATGCCCAGGGTCTCCTGGTTGAAGTAGCCCAGACCGATGATCTGCCGTTGGGAGCGGATGATGTCGGAGCGGCTGAACTTCTGTCCGGGGCGGGTGAAGAGTTCCCGGCGGATGACGTGCTCGTGGGTGCGGTCGTTGCCGTTGATGACCACCTTGTCGATGGTGGCCTGGGGGCCTTCGAAGATGCGCATCTCCAGGTCGATGGAATCGCCCTCGATGGCCACCTCGATGGGGTCGACGTTGAAGAAGAGGTAGCCGTTGTCCATGTAAAGGGAGGAGACGTCGGCGTTGTCCTGGCTGAAGCTCAGGCGGGTCTGGAGTTCCTCCTCGTTGTAGACGTCACCGCGGGTGATCCCGAGCACCCGGTCGAGGGTGGCGTCGTCGTAGATGGAGTTGCCCTTCCAGGTGATGTTGCGGAAGTAGTACTGGTTGCCTTCGTTGAGGTTGATGTCGATGACCAGGTCGCCGTCCTCGTTGCGGTACAAGCTGTCGTCCACGATACGGGCGTCGCGGTAGCCCATATTGTTGTAGTAGGTGATGACGGCTTCCTTGTCGGTTTCGTATTCGGTGGGCCGGAACTTGGAGCTCTTGAAGAGGCGGCTCTTCTCGCTGGTCTCCTTCATCTGCTTGCGCAGCTTCTTGTCCTTGACGGCTTCGTTGCCGATGAAGTTGATGTCGGCGATCTTGACGCGTTCGTTGCGGTTGATGTCGAAGAGGAGGCGGACGGAGTTCGGCCGGGTGGTGTCGGGGATCTCCTCTACGGAAACGGCGGCGTCGAGGTAGCCTTTTTCCACGTAGTAGCCGCGGATGGCCTCGGCGGCGTTCACCTTGGCGTCTTCGGTGACGATGCCGCCGCGGACGATGTATTTATTGACTTCCTCGTTGAGGTCTTCGTGGCTGCTCTGCTTGGCGCCGGTGAAGCTGTGGCGCAGGAAGCGGGGCCGCTCTTCCACGCGGATGGTGAGGAAGATGACGTCGCCGATGGTCTTTTCCTCCTCGATGGAGACGTTGGTGAAGAGGCGCAACCGCCAGAGGTTGCGGATGGCGCGGGGGATGTCGGGCCCGGGAATGCGGATTTCCTGGCCGACGCTGAGGCCGGTCACGCCGATGATGGCGTTCTCTTCGGCGAAGAAGGCGCCTTCGATCTTGATGCCGCCGATTTCGTACTCCTGGGGCTCGCTGTAGTTGAAGACGGGCTGGCCGAGGCTGTCGGCCTGGGCGGCGAGGGTGGACCAACAGCCAAAGCAGGCAAGGCAAAGAAGGAAAAGGCTAAATCTCATGCTAGTACGGTTTGCCGGCGGGGGAGCCGGCCGTCGGGGTAAGGATAGAAACTAACGTTCAGGGGTTGGTCGCCTGCTTCAATTGTTCGCTGGTTTTGCCGAAACGTCGTTCCCTTTGCTGGAAGTCGACAATGGCGGCGTAGAGGTCGGGCTTGCGGAATTCGGGCCAAAATACGGGGCTGAAGTAGAATTCCGCGTAGGCCGCCTGCCAGAGGAAAAAGTTGCTCAGCCGGTGCTCGCCGCTGGTCCGGATGATGAGTTCCGGGTCGGGGTAGGCGTGGGTGCTCAGGCGGGCGCTGAGGGCGGCTTCGTCGACCGCGGCGGCCTCCATGCGGCCGGCTTCCACTTCCAGGGCCAGCTGGCGGGCGGCGCGCGCCAGGTCCCACTTGCCGCTGTAGTTCAGCGCCAGGATGAGGGTCATGCCCTCCCCGTGACTGGTCTGTTCGATGCCGAAGGCCAGGGCGTCGCGGGTGGCCTCGGGCAGGCCTGCGGTATCACCGATGGTGGCCAGGCGGATGCCGTTGTCGAGCATCATCTGCATCTCGCTGCCGATGGTGTCCACCAGCAGTTTCATCAGGGCACCAACCTCCATTTCGGGGCGGTCCCAGTTCTCGGTGCTGAAGGCGTAGAGGGTGAGGTAGCGGACGCCCAGTTCGGCGCAGCCTTCCACGGTGGCCCGCACGGCCTCCACGGCGCTGTGGTGACCGAACACGCGGGGCTTACCCTTCCCCTTGGCCCAGCGGCCGTTGCCGTCCATAATGACCCCCACGTGGTGGGGCAGACGGGCCTTGTCAATTTGTTGCTTGAGCTCCTGCATAATTAAGGACGCGCAAAGGTAAGGGATTTAGTTTTGCCCGGGGACATTGGCACCCGCGCGCCGCCGCGAAAACGGGAAAACGGCCCGCGGTGGTGGAATTTCCGTAAATTGCATGCTGAACCCAGGTTCACTTTTTAGCTTTTAGTCCGATCATTTGCCCCCCCAAGCCAAGTATCCAAGATGAGGTTAACGACCCTAATTGCCGTTTGCTGCCTGGCAATCAGCAACTTCCTTACTGCCCAGGTCACCCTGAACGGTCTCATTATCGATGCCTCCAACGGAGATCCCCTCATCGGTGCCACCGTACTGGTAAAGGGTACGGCCAACGGCACGGTATCCGACATCGACGGCAGCTGGCAGCTCACCGTCAGCGGCCTGCCCATTATCCTGCAGTTTTCCTACACCGGCTATGCCCCTACCGAAATAGAAGTAAGCAGCACGGAACAGGACCTTACCATTCGCCTTGGCGATAATGCGATAACCACCGACGTGGTGGAAGTGCGCGGCCGCAGGATCAGCGAAAAGCAGCAGCAGGCCGCCCTGACCGTGGAAACCCTTGACGCTATCGGAATCAAGGAGACGCCGGCCGCCGACTTCTACGACGGCCTCGGCAGCCTCAAGGACGTGGACCTGACCGCCGCCAGCCTCGGCTTCAAGATCATCAATACCCGCGGCTTCAACTCCACCAACCCGGTGCGGTCCCTGCAGATCATCGACGGGGTGGACAACCAGAGCCCGGGACTCAACTTCTCCCTCGGCAACTTCCTGGGGGCCTCGGAGCTCGACGTCAACCGCGTGAACCTCGTGGTGGGTGCCTCTTCGGCCTTTTACGGACCGAACGCCTTCAACGGCGTCATCGCCATGGAGACGAAAGACCCCTTCCTGCAGCAGGGGCTCTCCGCCCAGCTCAAGGTGGCCGAACGCAACCTGATCAAGGGCGGCTTCCGCTACGCCCACGCCCTCGCCAATGCCGAGGGGGAGGAGTGGTTCGCCTACAAGATCAACCTGGAAGCCTTTCGCGCTGACGACTGGGTGGCCGACAACTACGATCCGGTCTACAACACCGATCTTCCCGCCGATAACCCTGGTGGCTACGACGCCGTCAACCGCTACGGCGACGAGGCCAACTCCATCTTCAATTATTCCCGGGCACGTAACCTCCCCGGCCTCGGCATCATCCGCCGGGCGGGCTACCGGGAAGAGGACCTCGTTGACTACGATTCCGAAAACCTGAAGGCCGGCGCCGCCTTCCACTTCCGCCTGAACCCCTCCCGCGGCCTCGAGAGCACGGAGCTGCTGCTCGCCAGCAACTTCAGCACCGGCACCACGGTCTACCAGGGCGATAACCGATTCAGCCTGCGCGACATCAAGTTTTTCCAGCACCGCATCGAACTGCGCAACCGCGACGACTTCTTCCTCCGCGCCTACGCTACCCACGAAGACGCCGGCAACAGCTATGACCCCTACTTCACCGCCCTGCGGCTGCAGGAGGCTAGTAAATCCGATTCGGAATGGGCCTCCAGCTACGCCGCCTACTGGCAGGGTACCATCGTCAAGCGCTTCCGGGAGAGGGACGACTTTCCCCAGTGCTTCCCCGTGGATTGTTCCCTGACCGAGCAGGATGCCCGGCGGGCCGAGTACTTCGCCCGGGAAGACATCCGCGACCTGCTGCAGGAATACCACGCGGAAACGCGAACCGTCGCCGAGCAGGCCCGGGGCTTCGACACCTACGACCGCTACGAGGTCGGCACCGAGCGCTTCCAGCGGGCCTTCGACAGCATCACGACCACCCTGGCGAGTGAGGGAGGCACCCGGTTCTTTGACAAGTCGGCCCTGTTTCACCTGCATGGAGAAAAAACTTTCGCCGACGTTTGGCAGCCCAACGCCGACAGCCGGCTGGAACTCACCGTCGGGGCCAACGGCCGGCTCTATACCCCGAACAGCAAGGGAACCATCCTGCTTGACACCTTTGGCCGCAACATCGATACCTGGGAAGTCGGTGCTTACGGCGGCGGTACCCTGCACCTGAACAACCGGTACAAAGTGAGCGCCAGCCTGCGGGCCGATAAAAATCAAAACTTCGACCTGCTCTTCAGTCCCGCCGCCAGCCTGGTTTACACCCCTACCCCCACTTCCACCGCACGCCTGAGCTTCAGCTCCGCTATCCGAAATCCCACGCTTAACGACCAGTACCTGTTCTACAACGTAGGCCGGGCGATCCTGCTCGGCAACATCGACGGCATCACCGATCTGGTCACGGTACCCAGCCTGATCAACTTTTCGAATACCGGCGACCAAAGCCAGCTCGAATACTTCGACATCGACCCCATTCGCCCCGAAAAGGTGCGCACCTTCGAGGCCGGTTACCGGACGACCGTCTTGGAAAAAGTCTACCTCGACGCTACCTATTACTACAGCTTTTACGAGGACTTCATCGGGTACAACATTGGCGTGGACGTGCAAACGAATGGCGCCCTCATCACCGGGGCCCAGCCCTACCGGGTATCGGCCAACGCCCGTGACCGCGTAACCACCCAGGGGTTCAGCATCGGCGGGAACTACTATTTCGCCCGATTCTACACCCTGAATGGCAACTACAGCTGGAACAAGCTCAATACCGCCACGGAGGACCCCATCATTCCGGCCTTCAATACGCCGGAGCACAAGTACAACGTGGGCGTGAGCGGCCGGGACGTGCCGCTGAACCTGTTCGGTAATCCGGTTCCCGGCTTAGGCTTCAGTGTCGCCTACAAATGGATCGAGGGCTACCTCTTCGAGGGATCGCCCCAGTTTACCGGCCTGATCGAATCGTACGGCCTGCTCGATGCCCAGATCAATTTCGATATCCCGAAGATTAACACCAACATTAAATTCGGGGCTAGTAACTTGCTCAATCGGGAAGTCTACCAAGTATACGGAGGCCCCAATATCGGCCGCCTGGCATACCTTACGGCAACCTACGACTGGAACAACCGGTAATCCCATAGCGCTTTAATCAACTCGACATGCATAGAAACTTTACCCTCCTAACCCTATTATGCCTTAGTGGCACGCTGGCCATGCAGGCCCAGACACGCTACCTGGACGCGATGTTTAACGTCAGTGCTCCGGAAACCGTTACCTACGCCAATAATATCTCGATCCTCACGGGAACCCCCACCCCCACGGACCTGAAGATGGACGTATACCAGCCGGTGAATGATACCGCCCAGTTGCGGCCCGTAGTAGTGACCTGGCACACCGGCAACTTCCTGCCCCAGGTGCTCAACTTCAGCGCCTACGGTGACACCAAGGATTCCATCAACGTTAACCTGATGCGGCGGGTGGTATCCCGCGGCTACGTTGGCATCTCCGCCGATTACCGCAAGGGCTGGTTACCCACCGCCGACAACCAAGACGTACGCACCGGCACCCTGCTGCAAGCGGTTTACCGTGCTTCCCAGGATGCCCACGCCCTGGCGCGCTACCTGCGCAAAACCGTTGCGGAGGACGGCAACCCCTACCGCATCGATACCAGCCGGATTGTCTACATGGGAACGGGTTCGGGCGGATACGTCGTCATGGCCCACGCTACCCTGGACCGGATCGAGGAGATCGCCACGAACCCCCAGTTCTATGACGAGGACGGTAACCTTCTGGTGGACCCCGCCGTACTGTCCAATCCCCAGGGTACGACCCAGGCGCAGATCAACATCCCCAACCATGTCGGATACAGCTCGGACGTAGCCATGGCGGTAAATATCGCCGGGGCCCTTGGCGACAGCATCTGGATGGAGGGCAAGCCAAATGAGCCCATGATCCTGGCTTACCACAGCCTGACCGACCCCTTCGCGCCCTACTACGCCGGTACGGTTATCGTGCCCACGACCAACCAACCGGTAGTCGACGTGGCCGGCTCCAACCTGTTCATCCGGCGGGCCAATGCCCTTGGATTGAATGCGGACCTGGAGGCCGCCAACGCGCTTACCCTCGATGCCAAGTTCGGCCCCCTGGCCACGAAGATTAACCAGATCAACGCCCAGTACAAGCAGATGCAGGTGAAGTCCCCCATCCCGACGGCGACCAACGACGTCTTCCAGTACTCCCGCGATAACATGTTCCCCTTCCGGTACAGCCGGGTCGTCGGAGCGCCGTACAACTACTTCAATACCGACCGCCTTTCCCAGCTGGTCGCCGGCTACAACGCAGCCTTTCCCAACGATACCCGCGACGTGAACGTCATCGTGGCTGGCGAGGCCCAGACCAACCCCAACTACAACAATCCGGCCGCCGCTAACCTGGTGATCGACACCATCATGGCTCACTTCCTGCCCCGCGCCTACATCGGCCTGAAACTGGGTGACGCGTCTACCAGCATCGAAGAGGTGATGAGCAACGCCGCAGTAGGCCTCGACCTCTACCCCAATCCCACCACCGGTGGCTTCACGGTGAGCGTGGCCGAGAACCTGCGCATCCGCCAGATCGACGTTTTCGACATCAATGGCCGCAACGTGGCCCGATTCACCGGGCTGAACCAGTCTTCCTACAACGTCGAACGGGGTGACCTTCCGAAGGGTCAGTACATCGTTCAGCTAAGGCTCGACGAGGGTACCACCGCCCGCAAGGTGATGCTGCGGTAACCACCGCACTCCACCCGCTTCAGGAGAACCCCGTCGGCCCCGGCCGGCGGGGTTCTTTTTATTTGATGAATTCCTTGGGAGGGGCCAGGAATACGCCGACCCGGAAGAAGGGGCGGGCCTCCACCGTGGTTTCCAGGTCCAGGTCGATGTCCGAAGCGGGGTTGAAACGGGTATTCACGGGCAGGTAGTAGCCCGCCTGACCGAAGGCCCAGACCCAGGCGCTGAGGTTGTGCTCGTACTGCAGCATAGCGCGCACGCCGTTGTTGCGCAGGAAGAACTGCCCGAGCTCCGAGAAGTTGCCCCGGTCCTCGGTATTCAGGGCGTAGTAGCGGCTGTCGAAGGTGGCGCCTAGCAGGAAGGTGTTCATCAGCTCCTTTCCTACGTTGCGGCGCAGGTAGGCCTGTCCGGGCAGGGCCGTCTGTATGCCCCAGTGAGGGTTGAAGGTGCGGTTATAGACGAAAAAGGGCAGGGCGATCTGCCGGGCCTTGTTGTTGCTGTAGGTGATGCCCACGGCCCACTCCTCGTCGGGGCTCACCTTCTTGCCGTACACCGCGGCAGCGCTGTAGGTGCGGTAGATGCTGCCGAAGTCGATCAGCCCCTGGTAGTCGCCGTTCAGCGACATCCGCAACCGGGCGGAGGTGTAGAAGCGCTCGTCCCAGCTGTGGGTGAAGTAGGCCGAGAGCTTGTTGGCCTTGAGGCGTCGTTCGTCGAGCAACTGGAAGAGGGTGGGCTGTCGCTCAAAACCTCGGTAGGGGTCGCTGAAGAAGTACTTCTCCGTATCCCATTCGTAGCCCAGGAGCAGTTTGTTCTGGGGGGTATTCAGCAGGGGGATCTTGAACTTGAAGGTGAACTGCTCCAGGTGGGTCACTGTCTGCTTGCCGCCCTTCAGGCCCTCGCCGGCTTTCCAGGCGAACTGCGGCTGGGTTTCGTAGCGGATCGCCACGCCCCGGCTCTGGCTGCGGTAGCGGACGCCGGGGCGGGACCACACGGGGTGGTCGTCGGTGAGGACTTCCAGGTTGCCCTGTTCCAGTTCAATTTGCGCGGCCGCGGGTGCCGTGAACAGCAGCAGGAGCAGGGCCAGCAGGAAGGGGGGGCGGTGGGGCATGGATCTGACGTCGGGTTCGTGAGCAGGAGAAAGACTATGCGTATAACCGGGGCAGGAGTTGTGTGTGTTCGCGGAGATTGCCCTAGGAGCATCCGGCGGAAGTAATTCTCCGGGCGTGACCCGCAGCAAAGCTCCGGAACCATGGCCCGGAACCGGGGGCAATTCCTTCCGATGCTCTTACTTTGTGGCAAACCCCTGCGTATTTGGCCACCGCGAACCATACCCTGCTTACCCTGACGACTGACTTCGGGGGCCGCGACTTCCACCTGCCGCGGCTCAAGGCCCAGTTGTTGTCCGTTCAGCCGGACCTGCAGATCGTGGACATCAGCCACGACATCCCCACCTACGACATCGTCCGCGCGGCCTTCATCTTCAACAAGGTGTGGGACCACTACCCCAAGGGGACCATCCACCTGCTGAGCGTCTACGACTTTTATCAGCCGCGGGGCCGCTTCCTGGCCGCCTACCACGAGGGCCACTACTTCATTGCTCCGGACAACGGCATTTTCTCCCTGATCTTCGGAGCGGTGCCGGAGCAGACCTACGTGCTCGACGATTACGACAAGGATACCTCCCTGAGTACGATTTACGCCCGGGCGGTGAGCCACCTGGCCCGCCGCAAGCCCTTTCATGAGATCGGGGTGCCCGCCACCCGCTATACCGAGCGGCTCGCTTTCCAGCCGGTGATCGGGCCCAACTACATCCGGGGGTCGGTGGTCTTCATCGACCGCTTCGACAACGTGACCACCAACATCACCCGCAAACTCTTCGAGGAGGTGGGGGAGGGGCGCGGCTTCCAGTTGCTGGTCAAGCGGATGCCCCCCCTGGACGGCCTGAGCTTCCGCTACCACGACGTGCCCGAGGGTGAGCCCCTCTGCCGCTTCGATTCCGATGGGCTGCTGGAAATTGCCGTCAACCTGGGCCGTGCCGCCCCCCTGCTAGGCATCAACGTCGAGGACATGGTGCAGATCGAGTTCTTCGGGGTGTCCTGAGGGTTTACTACTCCGTTGACCCGTCTTCCGCATCGCGGCCAAACCGCTCGACGTTGTACCGCTCGGATTCACCCCGGGGGATGGAGAGCGACCGCCAGTCCGTGCCCCGGATCTGCTTGGCCAGCAGCACGATCTGCCCCACGTGGTAGCTGTAGTGGGCCAGTTGTCGGTTGAGGGCTTCAATCACCGTATGCCCTTCGTTGCGGATGTAGACCACCTCCCCGAGTAGTTCGGGGCGCAGTTCCGCCAGGGCGGTTTCCAGCACCCGCCACCCCTCGTCCCAGGCGGCCTGGAGGGCGTCGCGGTCCCGAAAATCGTCGACGAACTCGGTATCCCGTTGCCGCCAGGGTTTTTCGCCGTCCGTGTGGAGGAAGTCCGTCCACCGGCTCCGCATATTCCCGGCGAGGTGCTTGACGATCACCGCGATGCTGTTGGAGCGGGCCGCGTCGTCGCGTTGCAGTTCGGGGAAGCTGAGCTGGGCCATGGCCGCCTGCCCGAGCTGGCGGTAGTAGGCGAATCGGCTGCGGTAGCTGTCCAGCAGGTGGGTGGATAGGTCCATGGGGAGGGGGGATTTATGGACGGATTACGGCACCCGCACTCCGGTGCCCTAGATCATACTCACGTAGTGGGGCAGCATCTCCAGCCACAGGGGCCAGTCGTGCTCCACGTTGCCGCGCACGTCCAGCCAGTGGTCGATGCGCTTGCGGCGCAGTTTTTCCGAGAACTTGAGGTTGGCGTCCAGGCAGATGTCCCAGTTGCTGGTGCCGAGGATGATCTTCATGTTCCAGAGGTTCGGGTCGCTGGCCCCCTCGATGAAGTCCATCGGGTTGTTGAAGTAGGCGTTGTCGTCGTAGTAGCCCCGCAGGAAGGACTTGATGTCGAAGGCCCCGCTGAGGTTGAAGAGGTGGCTGACGTACTCCGGGTGGCGGAAGGCGAAGTTGGTGGCGCTGAAGCCCCCGAAGCTGATGCCCGCGCAGGCGATGCGCCCGGAGGGGGTGTTCCAGCGGATCTGGGGAACGAACTCCTCGTAGAGGAACCTGTCGTACTGTATGTGCCTTTCCAGCTTGTGGCGGGGGTGGATGTTGGCGTACCAGCTGGCATCGTTGATGCTGTCGGGGCAGAACACCTGGATGAAGCCCCGCTCCACGAACCAGCGCACGGAGTCGATCAGGCCGCGGTCCTTGGCTTCGTAGTAGCTCCCCAGGGTGGTGGGGAAGATCACCAGCGGGTAGCCGTGGGTGCCGAAGGTGAGCATCTTGACGTGGTGGCCGAGGTGGTGGCTGTAGAACTCGGTATAGGCTTCGTGCATGGGCGTCGGGGGCTGGCGGGCTTCAAGGTAGCAAACCGCGGCAATACTGCTACCTTTGGGGGGTGAAACCGCTTTCCTTCTTCCGGCAGCTGGCGGGCAGCCTGCTGTCCCGCCGCAGGGGCCTGCTGCGGCGTACCTATACCCTCCACAGTACCCACCTGGGCCGGGAGGTGCGGCTGGACGTGTACCGGCCCTCCGTGCCGCCCTGGCGACTACTTTCCCTGGTGATCTTCAACGACGGGCAGGACCTGGAGAAAATGAACCTGAAGAAGCGGCTGAGCAAGCTCTACCGCAAGGGCAACCTGCCGGCCACCCTGGTGGTGGGGGTACACGCCGGCGACCGGATGCAGGAGTACGGCACCGCGGGGCGCCGCGATCACGCGGGCAACGGGGCCGCCGCCCCGGCCTACGAGAAGTTCATCACCCTGGAACTGATCCCCTGGCTCGAAGACCACTACAACCTCTACCACGGCCCGGAGCGGCGCAGCATCGCGGGGTTCAGCCTGGGCGGTCTGAACGCCTTCGACCTGGCCTGGCGCAATCCCCAGCACTTCCGCACCGCCGGGGTGTTCAGCGGCTCCCTCTGGTACCGCCACAAGGCGTTTAACCCCAAGCTCCCCGACGCCCACCGCATCGTGCACGATTACGTGGCCAAACGGAAGAAAAAGACCATCTCCAACCGCTTCTGGTTCATGGCGGGCACCGCCGACGAGACGGAGGACCGCAACCAGAACGGCGTGATCGACTCCATCGACGATA
Organism: Neolewinella marina; assembly: GCF_002631205.1. Classification (GTDB taxonomy): domain Bacteria; phylum Bacteroidota; class Bacteroidia; order Chitinophagales; family Saprospiraceae; genus Neolewinella; species Neolewinella marina. The sequence continues at coordinate 38,411 of NZ_PDLO01000005.1, read as the reverse complement.
CCCTCCAGCTCATGGCCCTGCTGCGGGAGAAGGGGCTGGAGGTGGGCCGCGACATGGCCTACGTAGAGGTGGAGGGCGGCCGCCACGAACCGGAAACCTGGGGAGAAGTAGTGGGGGACTTCCTGAGCTGGGCCCTGCATCGCTGATCCGGTAGTCCGTCGGGGGCTTATCCTTACCTTTGCGCCATGGAAATTGACTACTTGAAGCTGGCCGGGGAAGTCGGCCAGATTACCCGCCGCGCCGGAGCCGCCATCCTCGAGATCTACAACAGCAACGATTTCGGCGTCGAACAAAAGGACGACGACAGCCCATTGACCAAGGCCGACAAGGCCGCCAATGCAGTGATCGTGGAGGGGCTGAAGGAACTGATCCTCCAAGCCCCCGTCGTGTCCGAGGAAGGCAAGGACATCCCCTACAGTGAGCGGCAGCAGTACACCCGCTTCTGGCTGGTGGACCCCCTGGACGGCACCAAGGAATTCATCAAGCGGAACGGCGAATTTACCGTCAACGTCGCCCTGGTGGAAAACGGCCGCCCCGTACTCGGGGCCGTCTACGTACCGGCCACCGACGAGCTGTACTACGCTGCCCAGGGTCGCGGCGCCTGGCAGGACGGCAGTGGTCAGATCCACGCGGCCTCCTTCACCCTCCAGGATCCCAACCTGCGGGTGGTGGCCAGCCGCAGCCACCTGAACGACAAGACCCAGGCCTTCATGGATCAACTGAACGAACCGGAAATCGTGAGCCGCGGCAGCTCCCTGAAGATCCTGGAACTGGCCCGGGGTGCCGCCCACCTGTACCCCCGCCTCGCACCGACCATGGAGTGGGACACCGCCGCAGCCCACGCCATTCTGGCGGAAGCCGGCGGCCGCCTCGTCAACGACGACACGGGCAAGGAGCTGGTCTACAACAAGGAAATTCTCCGCAACCCCCACTTCGTGGCCTATGGCCGGGTGAGCGAGGGGCAGTTGAGCTGCTGATGCGCCGCCCGCTTTCCATCATCTATACGACCTTCAATGAGATCGACATCATCGGGCGGTCCCTGGAAAGCGTCGAGGGGTGGAGCGACGACCTGCACGTGGTCGACAGCTTCAGTACCGATGGCACGGCGGAATGGCTGGCGGCCCGCCCCGACGTCCGCCTGACCCAGCGCGCCTACACCGGTCCGGCCGACCAGAAGAACTGGGCCATCGCCCGGGCCCGCCACGAGTGGGTACTGCTGCTGGACGCCGACGAGGTGGTAACCCCCGAGCTTCGGCGGGAGATTGATGACCTGCTGGCCGCCCCAGACTTGGTGGACGCCTACTGGATAGGCCGCGACAACTACTTCATGGGCCGCCCTATCCGCTACAGCGGATGGGGCAACGACCGGGTGGTACGTTTCTTCCACCGCGACCGGGCCCGCTACAACCAGCAGCAGGTCCACGAGGAAATTGAAGTCCGGAATTTGCGGGTGGGCAGCCTGCGGGGGCGCTTCCAACACTTTACCTTCAAGAGCGTGGACCACTTCCTGGACAAAAACCGGCGGTACGCCCGCTGGAAAGCCATGGACCAGGGGGCGTCGACGCCCCGGGTGGGGCTGTTCCACCTGCTGGTGAAGCCCGTCTTTCGCTTCTTCCGCCACTACGTGATCCAGGGCGGGTTCCGCGACGGACGGGAGGGACTCATCATCTGTACGGTGGCCGCCTACGGGGTCTTCCTCCGCTACGTATACCTGCTGGCGGAGCGGCGGGGAGGGGAGGGGAGAGGTGCCCCTTCGCCATAGTTTACCATCTTTACACCCCAAAATACCCAGTCTTGACCGATACCAGATTCGTCATCATCGGGGGCGGCGTAGCCGGCCTCGTTGCCGCGCTCACCCTGGAAGCCGCCGGCCACGCCCCCCTCATCCTGGAAAGCGAGGACGAGCCGGGAGGGCGGATGCGCACCGATCTGGTAGACGGGTTCCGGCTCGACCGCGGCTTTCAGGTGCTGCTTACCGATTACCCGGAGGTGAAGCGCTACCTCGACCTGGAGGCCCTGAACGTTCAGCCTTTCCGTCCGGGCGGCCACGTCCACACCCGACAACAGCATTTCCGCTTTGCCGATCCCCTGCGGGAGCCCGCCCAGCTGTTCCGCTCCCTGCTCTCGCCGGTGGGCACCCTGAACGACAAGATCCGCCTGGCCCAGCTCGGCATCAGCGTACGGCGGATCACGGCCGAAGACTGCTTCGCCGATCACACCTCCCGGCCCACGATGGACTACCTCTGGGATTACGGTTTCAGTGAGCAAATCGTGGAGCGGTTCTTCCGCCCCTTCTTCGGGGGCATCTTCCTGGAGCAGCAGCTGGAGACGCCGGCGGCCCTGTTCCGCTTCGTCCTCAAGATGTTTGCCCAGGGCAGCGCCGTGCTGCCCGCCGAAGGCATACAGGCGGTACCCCGCCAGCTGGCGGCCCGCCTCCAGCGCACCGAGATCCGCACCAACAGCCGGGTAACCGCCGTGGAAGGAGACCGCGTGCGCCTCGACGACGGCAGCAGCCTGACCGCCCGGGCCATCATCGTGGCCTGCCCCCCCGGCCCGCTCTTCCCCCAGCTGGCCGGAGAGCCCCAGCGCTGGAAGTCGACCACCAACCTCTACTTCTACAGCAACCGCCGGCAGAAGGAAAACCGGCTGATCAATCTGGTGGCCGACCCCACCAGTACCATCAACACCTTCAGCGTGGTGGACGAGGTGGCCCCTACCTACAAGTTGCACCAGCAGGGCGGCTCGCTCATCAGCGTGAGCCTGAAGGAACGCCCGGATTCCGACTCCATCGCCCAGGTGGAGCAGGACCTGCTGCGGCATACCCGCCTGCCGAACGATGCCCTCAGCTTCATCCGCCGCTACGACATTCCGCAGGCCCTGCCGGAAGTGAACCCCGTAGCCTACCGCTACGATGCTACCCAGAGCCGGCTCGCCGAACGCATCTTTCTGGCCGGCGACCAACAACTTAACGGATCCCTTGACGCGGCCCTGCGCAGCGGCCGCCTTGCCGCGGAGGGCGCCCTTCACACCTGATTGCCATGCTACGTCACGAGTTTCACATCCCCGAAGGCCCCGACGGCCACCCCCACCTCTACTTCTGCGGCAACAGCCTCGGCCTCCAGCCCCGGGCGGCGGCGGACTTTCTGCAACGGGAACTCGACAGCTGGCGCGACCGCGGCGTGGAAGGCTGGTGGGGCGGCCCCGAAGGCGGCTGGCTGGGCTACCACCGCCGCCTGCAGGAGGGGCTTGCCGCCATCGTCGGCGCCCGCCCGGATGAGGTGGTGGCCGCCAATGCCCTGACGGTGAACCTCCACCTGATGATGGTGACCTTCTTCCGCCCCCAGGGCCAGCGGCGCAAGATCATCATGGAGCGCGGTGCCTTCCCCAGCGACCAGCATGCCGTACACTCCCAGCTGCGCTACCACGGGCTGGACCCCGAACACGACCTGATCGAGGTGGGCCCCCGCCCCGGGCAGACGACCATCGATACCGCGGAGATCGTGGCCGCCATCGAGTCCGCCGGCGACGAACTGGCCCTCGTGCTGTGGAGCGGCATCCAGTACTACACCGGACAATTCTTCGACCTGCCCGCCATCGCCGCCGCCGGCCGCGGGGTAGGGGCCACCGTGGGCTTCGACCTGGCTCACGCCGCCGGGAACGTGCCCCTTTCCCTCCACGACTGGGACTGCGACTTCGCCGTTTGGTGCAATTATAAATACCTCAACGGCGGGCCCGGAGCCCCCGGTGGCCTCTTCGTCCACGAGCGCTACGCCGACCGCCCCGACCTGCCCCGCTTCGCCGGTTGGTGGGGGCACCGGGAGAGCGACCGCTTCCTGATGAAGCCGGAATTCCACCCCGCTTCCGGAGCCGCGGGCTGGCAGTTGTCGACCGCCCCCGTCCTCGGGCTGGCGCCCCTGCTGGCCAGCCTGCCCCTCTTCGCCCGCGCCGGCGGGATGGAGGCCCTCAGGGCCCGGAGCCGGGAACTGACCGCCCGCCTGTACGCCGAACTGCAGGCGCTGTCCGGCGTGAAGCTGCTGACCGGCAGCGACCCGGAGCAGCGCGGCGCCCAGGTATCCGTCTACGTACCCGGACACCGCCCCGACCTGGAGCGGGAGCTGTCGGCCCTCGGCCTGATCTGTGATTACCGTCAGGACAATCTCGAGGGCAGCGCCGGTGGTGTACTCCGCCTGGCCCCCGCCCCCCTCTACAACACCGCGGAGGAAGTAGCCCGGGTGCCCGAGCTGCTGGAACGGGCCCTCCACCCAATTCGGTCGTAGTGCAAACTTCTGGTAAAAATTCAGGGTTGTACCAACAACTATCCCAATCAAACCATGACCATTTTTCTCCTGGCAATTCTGGCGCTTATTGGCGTCTACCTGTCGCAGGGCAGCCACGTAAGTCAATAAGGACGATCGGCCTGGCACTGGGCGGTCTGCTGTTTTTACTCTCCGCCTGTGCCTCCCAACCCGCTTTGCCCCGGGCGGGTGAATTTACCGTTCCTCCCCCTCCCGATTACCGGCTCACCCAACACTGGGCGGCCCTGCCCTTTACCGATGATTTTGCCGATCGCACTCCCGGCGACAGCCTCCGCGATGCGCAGTCCACCGCCCGGGCGGATGTCTTTTTTGTCCACCCCACGATTTATACCGCTACCCGGCGGGACAACCGCTACTGGAACGCCAGCTTGTCCGACCAGGACCTGAACCGGAAGGTGGATGGGTCCACCATCCTGAACCAGGCCAGCGTCTTCAACGGGGCGGCGAAGGTCTATGCCCCCCGCTACCGACAGGCTCACCTGGGGGTCTTTTACCGGGAGGGCAGTGGAGTCAAGCAGCAGGCCCTGGACACGGCCTACGCAGATGTACTGGCCGCCTTCGATCACTACCTCCGCTACTACAACCAGGGGCGTCCCATCATCATCGCCGGCCACAGCCAGGGCACCCTGCACGCGATTCGGTTACTGGCGGATCGCTTCGTCGGCCGGCCCCTCCGCGACCAGCTCGTTGCGGCCTATCTGGTAGGGATGCCCGTTCGCCGGGCGGAGTTCCCGGATATTCCCGTCTGTACATCGCCGGAGCAGACCGGCTGCTTCGTGAGCTGGCGGACCTACCGGGAAGATTTCGAGCCCCCGCCCGGGACGGACGATCCGGAAGTGGCGGTGGTGAACCCGCTGACGTGGACGACCGCTGCGGGCCTAGCCCCGGCCAGCCTGAACGAGGGCAGCGTCCTCTATAACTACAATGCCGGCCCCATCCCCAATCTGGTCGGAGCTGAAATCCGCGGCGCGGCCCTCTTTACCAACCGGCCCCGCTTCTTTGGCGACGTTCTCTTCACCACCCGCAATTACCACGTGGCCGACTACAACCTGTTCTGGCTGAACGTGAGGAACAATGCGCGGACGCGGGTGCAGGGATTTCTCGGCGAATAGCCGGCACCCGCGGCCGCGCCCCGATGCAGAAGTTGCCCGAACCGCGGCTGTGGCGCCTACGTTCGGCTTACAAAAAGACACCATGGGCAAGACCGAAAACCTCTTCAGCCGCGAGGCCATCGAGAAGATCAAGAAAATTACCGGTGACGTGCGGACCTGCATGTTCTGCACCAACCTGGGCGAAAAGCCCTTCAGCAGTACCCCCATGGCTACCCAGCAGGTGGAGGAGGATGGCTCGATCTGGTTCTACAGCGCCAAGGACAGCGACCGGAACGCCGACCTGCAGCGCGACTCCGCCGCCCAGTTGATCTACAGCAGCCAGAACAACGAGGAGTATCTCAGCCTCTTCGGGGAGGCCGTGGTCCTCTACGACCGGCAGAAAGCGGAAGAACTATGGTCGCCCCTCTCCAAGGTGTGGTTCCAGGAAGGACCGCTGGACCCCAACCTGAGCCTGATCCACTTCAAGCCCCGGGAGGGCTACTACTGGGATACCCAGCACGGCAAGGTGGTCGCTTTCGCCAAGATGGCCGCCTCGGTGGTCGTGGGTAAAACGATGGACGACGGGGTGCAGGGCACCATAAAACCCTGACCAAGACCAAACGTAGCCGTTTTTAAACGCATATAATCGCAAGTAAACGGATAAAGGACGAGTATACCGGAAGGATGGCGGCAAGTTTGGGACGAACCCAAATCACTTGCGTCATGAACAGAACCGAACTCACTACCCACCTTCACGCCCTGTACAGCGGGGTGGACCCCGGAACCAACCTTCCTGCTCCCAATGGCAGTTGCCTTTACGACCCGGACGTGCGCCGGGCGCTTGGGCACATGCTGCGCAGCCTGGCCGACCGGGAATCAGCGACGTCGGTCATCACCCCCGCCGAGGTAGCCAGCCTCCGCGACGACCTGCGGGACCTGGGCTACGAGCCGACGGTGGCCCAGCTTTCCAAGGTGCTCATCGGCAGTGCGAGCATCGTCGATCCCCGTATCCGTTGTCTTCCCGCCTTCCGCAAATACCGGGGAGTGTTTCCCCGGCGGGCCATCGTGGCCGCCTTGCAGGAACAGGCCGAAGCCGAACCTGTCCGGGCAACCGAGCTGCGGGCGGCGGGAGAAAGCGGCTGGGAGGAGGAGGATTTCTTCGACACCGACCCCTTTGACAAGCTGGAAGCCGGGAAAGCCGAGGAACTGGGCGCGGAAGTCGCCGCCCTTGGGCTCCGCAAGGCCACGGAAAAGCTGCCGGCGTACATCCAGCGCGCCCGGCAGCGGCTGCCCCGGGCCTTTGAGCCGTGGATGGGGGAGGAGCGGGCCCTGCTCATCGAGGCCATGTGCTACACCAACGACGCCGAGCGGCTGGCCATCCTGTTTGGCCGGTCGGCGTCGGCCGTACGACGCGAGGGCAAAAGACTCATCTGGAAGAGCCGGCAAAAGGCGGTGGCCTGACATCCATACTTTCCCCGAGGGTGTTTACCCGGGGTGTCTGATCTACAACGCATTGGCCTGGGTGGCGGCTGCCACTGGTGTACGGAGGGCGTCTTCGTCTCCCTGGCCGGCGTGGTGGGCGTGGAACAGGGGTGGATCGCTTCCCGCCCGCCCCACGCTGCCTTCTCGGAGGCGGTGATTGTCCACTTCGATCCGGGGCGGATTGCCCTGGCGGAACTGCTTGCGGTACACCTGACTACCCACGCCGCGACCAGCGATCACGGATTGCGGGGGCGGTACCGTTCGGCGGTGTATTCCTTCAATACCGCGCAGTTTGACCTCTGTACAATGGTGCTCGGGGAACTGGGCCGGACGTACGAGCGGCCGCTGGTGACTCGGGTGCTGCCCTTTGCCGGCTTCCGGGCTTCGGCCCCTGAATACCGGGACTATTACCGCAGTGATCCCGGGCGCCCCTTTTGCCGGCGGTACATCGCCCCGAAGCTCGAACGGCTGCGGGCTGACCGGCCGTACCTTTTTTTAACGCCTAAGCAATAAGGGCTATGTTCACGCTGTTAAAACCCCGTTAATTACACTGGTGCGGCTGCCGCAGTCGGCTCGCCTCCCTTTTCTCTCCCGTTATTCCTAATCCATACTACTCCTATGGGCTTTTTTAAATCCCCCACGTTCAAGTACATCAAGAACTTCATCATCGGTGTCGGCGCGGCCGTCGTCATGCTTGGAGCGCTTTACAAAATCCAGTCCTGGGAAATGCCTACCATCGGTGGCGTAACCATTGACCTGCTGACCCTGGGACTAGGGGTAGAAGCCGGTCTCTTCCTCCTGATCGGAATCCTGGGGCCCGACCCCGACTACTACTGGGACAAACTCTACCCCGGCCTGTCGAGCTACGACGGCGACGTACAGCCCCTCACCCCCGGTGCCGTAACCACCACCACCCCCCAGGTGGCCGCCCTGAACGGCGAAGTCGTGGAAGAGCAGCTCGGTGGAATGCTGGTGGAACTGCAGACCATGTCGAAGAGCATGAGCAGCCTGAAGGCCCTGCAGGACGCCGACTTCAGCGGTACCTCCGCCCAGATCAAGCAGATGGGTAACTTTTACGCCAAGCTGAACGAGGCCATGGCCGACCTGGCCGCTACTTCCGACGAGACCAAGGTCTACAAGAAGAACCTCCAGGAGCTCAACGGCAACCTGACCACCCTGAACAATGTGTACGGGAACATGATCAGTGCCATGCGCGCCCCGACGGCCAAAGTATAATCCCAACATTCTAAACCCCTGACCGCCCCCGCCTCGGCGGTCCCAATCAACACATTGTATGTCAATTCCAAAGGAACCCCGGCAGTTGATGATCAATATCATGTACTTGGTATTGATGGCACTGCTGGCCCTCAACGTCTCCGCTGAGGTGATGGATGCCTTTCAGACCCTCGACCAGGGCAACAAGAACAGTATCGCCACCGTAGACGAACAGATCGAAGAAACCGTCGCCAGCCTCAACGACCTCCTCAAGGACGAATCGAAGGCCAAGTACCGGGTGCTTCAACCCGCCATCGAGGACATCCGCCGGGAGGTAGCTTCCTTCAACACCTACGTTGGCGACCTGCGCGACACCCTCATCGACGTTTCCGGCAACAACGACGGAGAAGTCACCACCGAGGGCGACTACATCGAAAGCCACGGCGTCCTGGCCCCCAAGGGCAAGAAGAACAAGGACGTGACCACCCGCCTGCTGGTGCAGGGCCCCGACGGGCAGATCCGGGAAGGCGTCGGTGCCGGTGAAGAGCTGAAGCAGCGCATCATCGAAACCCGTCAGCGGCTGATCGATATCTACAGCAACCTGCTCAACGAGCACGGGGAGACCCTGCAGCTCAACGAGGCGCAGCGGCAGGCCCGCATCGCCAGCGTGGCCGAGAATATGCCCTTCAGCATCGACGACGATACCTGGCGCACCTCCAACAACAAGAAGGTAAGTTGGGCCGACCACAAGTTTGGTCACATGCCCCTGGCCGCGGTACTGCCCCTGATGTCGCAGATCCAGTCCGACCTGAAGGTGTCCGAAGCCAACCTCGTCAACGACATCGTGCAGATGGCCGGCGGCAAGCAGATCGTCTTCGACAAGTTCTTCCCCGTCTTCCAGGCCGACAAGAGCTACGTCATCGGCGGTGAGCGCCTGAACGCCAAGGTGTCCGTAGGCAGCTACTCCAGCTCCCTCCAGCCCGAGAACATCACCCTGCGGGTGAACGGCCAGAACCTGCCGATCAAGGCCGACGGTACGGCCGACTTCAGCCTGGTGGCCAGTGGCGCCCCCGGTCCCAAGACCATCCGTACCTACGTAGCCGTCAAGAACCCCCTCACTGGTGAGGTCGTGGAGCAGGACGGTGAGTTCACCTACGAGATCGGTACCCGCTCCGTAGCGGTATCCGCCGACAAGATGAACGTCTTCTACATGGGCGTAGATAACCCCCTCACCGTAGCCGCCGCCGGCGTGGCCTCCAACGACGTCCGCGTGAGCTTCGGCGACGCCATCACCGGCACCGGATCGGGCAACAGCTACGTGGTCCGCGGGGTACGCCCCACCGGCAACGGTACGACCAACGTAACGGTAACCGCCAACGGCCAGACGCTGGGTACCTTCCCCTTCCGCGTCAAGCCCATCCCCGATCCGGTACCCACCATGGGTGGCGAGCAGGGTGGCGACATTGCCAACTCTACCTTCCGGGCCCAGCGGGGCCTCTTCGCGGAGCTGAAGAACTTCGACTTTGACGCCCGCTGTGAGATTGCCGGCTTCCAGATGCTGTACGTTCCCGCCCGGGAAGACGCCCTGGTAGCCTCCAACCCCGGAGGAGCCTTTGCCGGACAGGCCGCCGCCCTCGTAGGCCGTGCCAAGCCCGGAGACAACTACCTGTTCAAGAACATCAAGGCCAAGTGCCCGGGCGACAGCGCTCCCCGCGACCTCGGTACCATGTCGTTCACGATCCGGTAACCCCTTTCGGCCCCTGGCCGACCAACCCCGGCGGGCCGGTAGCAGTTCTTGCTGTTACCGGCCCGTTTTTGGTAGACGGCATACCATAGCCCCGGCGAACAACGTTGTGCATAAGTCAGTATGATTAATTTTCAAACTACCTCCTCCCACATGAAGGCAGCTTATAAGATGGTTCTGTTGCTCCTCGTCGCGGTTTCCGCCGTGGCTTCCGCCCAGACCCCCAATAACCCCGAGCAGCAGCCCAGCACCTTTACGCTCCCCGGCGCCGGTGACGACAATGTCCTTATGCAAGGGGAAGAGTTCAAACCGCCCCTCAACGACATCGTCGACGGCACCTCCATCCGCGAGCGCCGCGTACTGCCCTACGAGAACCTGCGTGAGGCCGACATCATGTGGAAGCGGCGCATCTGGCGCGTCATCGACGTCCAGGAAAAGATCAACCTGCCCTTCATCAACCCCCAGCGGCCCCTGATCACCATCCTGCTGGAAGCCGCCCAGAACGGCGATCTGCGGGTGTTTGACCCCATTGGCGGAGACAACTTCTCCATGCTGATGGACCAGCAGACCCTGCAGCAGATGGCCGGCGGTATCGATACCGTACTGGTCACCGACCCCAACACCTACGAGCAGGTGGAGGTGTACGAGGAGCGCCTCTTCGACCCCACCAGCGTAATGCGGTACCGCATCCAGGAAATGTGGTTCTTCGACAAGGAGAGCAGCACCATGAAGGTGCGCATCCTCGGCATCGCCCCGATGATCCAGGAAACCACCGAGAACAGCCGCACCATCGAGCGGCCCATGTTCTGGGTCTACTACCCCGAAGCCCGCCAGCTGCTGGCCAACGAAAGCGCCTTCGCCTACGGCAACGACGCGGCCAACCGCAGCTGGGAGGACGTCTTCGAATACCGCTTCTTCAACAGCTACATCACCAAGGCCAGCAACGTCCTCGACGAGCGGATCGACCGCCCCGAGCGCAGCGGCCGCGAGCAGCTGATCGAATCCGAGCGCATCAAGCAGGAGATCTTCAACTACGAGCAGGACCTCTGGAGCTACTAGGCCCGGTCCTTTCCCCGGCGGGACAACCGCCCGGCAATTCAGGCGTGGCAGATCGGAGCAATCCGGTCTGCCACGCCTGCGTTTGGCCCCCCGGCTCTGAATTCCGTAAAACCCAGGTCCGCCCGCGGCGGTTAATGGGGTGTACCTTTCCCAAACTCCTTTTCTTTTGAATCCGACCGAGCAGTTAGTGCAGCGTTACGCCGAAAGCGACCGGGTAGCGAAGATCCTTTCCTTTACCCGGCCCAACGGCGATGATGCCCCGCGTGTCCAGCTGCGCGGCCTGGCCGGAGCCCTGGAAAGCTTCCTGCTGGCGGGTTGCTACCACAAGGCGGGCGGCCACTTCCTGGTGGTAGCCACCGACAAGGAGGAAGCCGCCTACATCCAGAACTCCATCGCCGCCCTGCTGCCCAAAAAGCAGGTCCGCCTGCTGCCCGACAGCTTCCGGCGGCCCCTCTACTTCGACGTGCTGGACACCACCAACGTCCTCATGCGGACGGAGACCATCAACTACCTCACCCACAGCCAGTCGAAGGGGGAGATCGTGGTCACCTACCCCGAAGCCCTCTTCGAGCAGGTGGTGGCACCAAACGTGCTCACCGCCAGCCGCATTGAAATCACCAAGGGGGAGGACATCGACGTCGACACCATCATCGAGGTGCTGGTGGAGTACGGCTTCAAGCGGGAGGAGTTCGTCTACGAGCCCGGACAGTTCAGCATCCGGGGGGGCATCATCGACATCTTCAGCTACGGCAACGAGTACCCCTACCGAATCGAGCTCTTCGACGACGAGGTAGAGAGCATTCGCACCTTCGACCCCCTCCACCAGCTTTCGGTGGAGAGCGTCAGCTACGTGAGCATCGTCCCGAACATCAACACCAAGTTCGAGCGCAACCAGAAGACGAGCATTTTTAACGTTCTGCCGGAGAATACCACCATCTGGCTCAAGGATTTCCAGCTGCTGCTCGACCGCCTAGGGGAGGCCTTCCGCAAGGCCGAGGAGTTTGGCAAGAACCTCACCCTGATCGATGATGAGGAGCTCAAGCAGCTCTTCGACGACCGCGCCTTCATCCGCCCAGGCGAGGTCATGGACGACGTGAGCGGCAAGCCCATCGTCTTCTTCAGCGACTACAAGCAGCCGGTCAAGATCGACCACGCCATTGACTGCCGCGCCAAGCCGCAACCCAGCTTCAACAAGAACTTCGAACTGCTGATCCGCAACCTGCTGGAGAATACCTCCTCCGGACTGACCAACTACATCTTCACCGACAACCCCAAGCAGATCGAGCGCTTCTACTCGATCTTCCGCGACCTGAACGCCGACGTGCGCTTCGAGCCGGTGCCGGTGTCCATCCACGCCGGCTTCATCGACTCCGAACTGGAGGCGGCCTGCTATACCGACCATCAGATCTTCGAGCGTTTCCACCGCTACAAGCTGCGCCGCGGCTTCACCCGCGACCAGGCCCTGAACCTGCGCCTGCTCCGCGACCTGACGCCCGGCGACCTGGTGGTACACATCGACCACGGGGTCGGCCGCTTCTCCGGACTGGAAAAGCTGGAGATCAACGGCAAGGTGCAGGAGTCGGTACGCATGGTGTACAAGAACAACGACATACTCTACGTCGGCATCAACTCCCTCCACAAGCTCTCGAAGTACAGCGGCAAGGACGGACAGCTGCCGCGGCTGGACAAGATCGGCGGCGACCACTGGAAGAACCTGAAGTCGCGGACCAAAAAGAAAATGAAGGACATGGCCGGCGAGCTCATCAAGCTCTACGCCAAGCGCAAGGCCACCCCCGGCCACGCCTTTCCCCCCGACGGCTACCTGCAGAACGAGCTGGAAGCCAGCTTCATCTACGAGGATACTCCCGACCAGCTCAAGGCCACCAACGACGTGAAGGGCGATATGATGAAGCCCCACCCGATGGACCGGCTGATTTGCGGCGACGTGGGCTTCGGCAAGACGGAAATCGCCCTGCGCGCCACCTTCAAGGCCGCCGCCGATGGCAAGCAGGTGGCGGTACTCGTGCCCACCACCATCCTGGCCCTCCAGCACTTCCGCACCTTCAAGGAACGCCTCGACGAATTCGGCGTCTCCGTCGACTACATCAACCGCTTCCGCACCGCCAAACAGAAAACGGAGATCTTCAAGCGCCTCAAGGAGGGCAAGCTCGACGTACTCATTGGCACCCACGCTATCCTGAGCAAGCGGGCCGAGTTCAAGGACCTCGGACTGCTCATCATCGACGAGGAGCAGAAGTTCGGCGTGAAGGCCAAGGAGAAACTGCGGGCCATCCAGGTCAACGTAGACACCCTCACCCTCACCGCCACGCCCATCCCGCGGACCATGCAGTTCAGCCTCATGAACGCCCGCGACCTGTCGGTGATCCGCACCCCCCCGCCGAACCGCCAGCCCATCCACACCGAGGTGCGGCAGTTCAATGAAGACGTGATCAAGGAGGCCATCGAGAATGAGGTGTACCGCGGCGGACAGGTCTTCTTCGTCCACAACCGCGTGAAGAGCCTCACCGACATCGTTACCATGCTCCGCCGACTGTGCCCCGACGTGCAGTTTGCCGCCGCCCACGGGCAGATGGACCCCAAGGAACTGGAACAAACGCTGATCGAGTTCATCGACCGCAAGTACGACGTGCTGGTGTCCACCAACATCATCGAAACCGGGCTGGACATCGCCAATGCGAACACCATCATCATCAACAACGCCCACCAGTTTGGCCTTAGTGACCTCCACCAGCTCCGGGGTCGGGTAGGACGCTCGAACAAGAAGGCCTACTGCTACCTCATTGCACCCGCGCTCAGCGTCCTGACCCCCGACGCCCGCAAGCGGCTGCGTACCCTGGAAGAGTTCAGCGACCTGGGCAGCGGCTTCAACATCGCCATGAAGGACCTCGACATCCGGGGCGCCGGCAACCTGCTGGGTGGCGAGCAGTCGGGCTTCATCGCCGACATCGGCTACGAAACCTACCAGCGCATCCTGGAGGAAGCCGTGCGCGAGCTGAAGCAGGGGGAATTCCGCGACGTATTCGCCGATACCATGACCGAAGGCAGCGACTTCGTGCGGGAGGTGACCATTGAGACGGACACCGAGATGCACATCCCGACGGACTACGTGGAATCTACCCAGGAACGGCTGCGGCTGTACCAGGACCTCGATAACCTGGAGGATGAGGCCGGACTGGAGGCCTACGCCAACGGCCTCAAGGACCGCTTCGGACCCATCCCCGACCAGGTCAACGAGCTCTTCGACGGACTGCGGCTCCGGTGGCTGTGCCGGCAGCTCGGCTTCGACCGCGTGGTACTTAAAAACGACAAGCTCATGTGCTTCTTCGTGGAGGACGCCCAGTCGCTCTACTACGATTCGGCCATCTTCCGCGCCCTCAGCAGCATCATCGCCGAGGAGGGCAAGCTGCGCGGACTGCAATTGAAGCAGACACCGCGCCGGCTCTCCCTCATCAAGGAGCGGGTCTTCAACCTCACCCAGGCCCAGGACGTACTCGAAGCCCTGGCCAAGCGGGTAGACGAAGTCAAGGCCGAGAAGGAACTGGAGAAGGCCATGTAAGGGCGGCGGGGTCCGCGGGTGCCGTGTACGGCGCGTGAATCCTCCCGGCCCCCCGAATGAGACAGTAGAATCCCCTGCTGCCGTCCCCCAGGGGCCAGGAAAGCGGGGTCTTTTCGCGGTGAACGATTTGTGCCCCCTCATAGAGATGAACGGAACCGCTGTGGCTGAAACCGACCGTTAGTTTTGCCAGACGATGAAATGTCAGAATTTCATTCGCTCTCGGTATAAAACTTAGTCAAACTTTCGGTCATGTTGAAACTCAAATTCCTTACGGCACTGGTGTGCGCGGCGGCCTGCGTCTACGGCCAGCAAACCATCAGCGGGGTGGTGGAGGACACCGACAACTTCCCCCTGACGGGCGTATACGTCACCGTGTCCCCCGGGGGCGACGGAACCGTTACCGGCCTGGACGGCGAATTTTCGGTAAACGCCACGTCCGGGGATACCCTGGTGTTTTCCTTTCTCGGATTCTCCACCCAGCGGATTCCCGTAGGCAACCAGACGCGCATCGACGTAACGATGTCGGAAAACGCCCAACTGATCGATGAGGTGGTCGTCGTTGGCTACGGGGTAACCAAAAAGCGGGACCTCGTGTCTTCCGTTTCCCAGATCAAGGGGGACATCCTGGAGAACCAGCCCGTCTCCCGCCTCGACCAGGCCCTGCAGGGGCGGGCTACGGGGGTGGCCATTACCTCCAATAACGGAGCTCCGGGCAACGGGACTACCATCCGCATCCGGGGTACGAACTCGGTGAACGGCAACAACAACCCCCTCTTCGTGATCGACGGCTTCATTGCCGGGTCGGACTTCGATTTGAATACACTGAACGTCAACGACATTGCCTCCATCGAGGTGCTCAAGGACGCCACCGCTCTGGCGATCTACGGAACGCGGGGTGCCTCCGGCGTTGTGCTGGTGACGACCAAGACCGGAGCCGGCCTGCAAACGGAGCGGCCAGTGGTATCCGTAAACCAGTACTACACCTCCCAGCACGTGACCAACCAGGTCGAGCTGCTCACCGGTGAGGAGTACGCCAACTACGTCAACGAAGCCGCCCAGTTCGTTCCCGGGCCCGACGGCTTCGGAGCGACCGACCCGACCCTGCCGTTGATCTTCGACGATCCGGCCAGCGCGCCCAGCACCGACTGGCTGGGCCTGGTGACCCAGCCCGGGCAGATCGTGAACACCGACCTGTCGATCCGCGGCAATACCGGCAAGACGAACTACTACGTGTCGATGAACCGCTTTGACCAGGACGGCGTCATCAAAAGCTCAGGCTTCCAGCGCTACTCCCTGCGCACGAACCTCGACTTCAGCATCGGCGAGAAATTCACCACCGGGGTGCGGGTGAACCTCTCGCGCACCAACCGCGACAACAACAAGATCAACTACTCGGACATTGTCGGCCACGTGCTGCCCACGCGGGAGGTGTACGACGAGAACGGGGAGTACACCGCCGTCAACCCCGTTAGTGCCTCCCTGCAGCGCAACCCCGTAGCGGACCAGGAACTGCGCGTTGACGGCCGCTACGACAACGACCTCCTGGCCAACGCCTACCTGCAGGTGGAGCCCCTGGAGGGACTGCTGCTGAAGACGAGCCTGGGGGCCGAGATCAGCTCCTACAAGCGCAACTTCTACCTGCCCGGCGCCCTGCCGGAGCGACTCATCGACAACCGAGGCGGCTACGCCAGCATCAATACGGTGCAGAGCAACGACCTGCTGAATGAGAACACGGCTACCTACTCCTTCGACGTCGGCAACCACGGCTTCAACCTGCTGGGTGGCTTCTCCCTGCAGCGCAACGAAAGCGAGGGCTTCAACGCCAGCGCCGAGCGCTTCCCCAACGACGTTGTGCAGTTCAACAACCTGTCGTTCGGCTCCGACCCGGCCACCTACCAGCTGAGCTCCGGCTATTCGCGGCGCACCTTCGTGTCCTATTTCGCCCGCCTGAACTACAGCTTTAGCAGCAAGTACCTGATCTCGCTGACCGGCCGCCGCGACGGCTCGTCGGTCTTCGAGCCGGGCAACAAGTACGCCTTTTTCCCCTCGGTGGGCGCGGCCTGGAACGTCCACAACGAAGATTTCCTGAGTGAATCGAACCTCGTCTCGCGGCTGAAAATCCGCGGCAGCTTCGGCGAGGTGGGCGAGCAGGGGGTACCCATCTACAACTCCATCGCCCGCTTCAACAACGTCAACGCCTACTTCAACGAGACCCTGGTCAACGGGGTCCTGATCGGCAGCCTGCCGAGCCGGAACCTGACCTGGGAGACCACCCGTCAGTTCGACCTCGGCTTTGAGCTGGGCCTGTGGGAAGACCGGGTGTTCGTGGAAGCGGACTACTACAACAAGACCACCGAGGACCTGCTGCTGAATCGCGACCTGCCCGGTACGGCCGGCGGCAGCCAGCTGCAGAACGTCGGCTCCATCCGCAACCGGGGGGTAGAACTGGCGGTGCGCAGCTTCAACGTCTCCAACCGCAACTTCAGTTGGGAAACTCAGCTTTCCCTATCAGCCAACCGCAACGAGGTGCTTGACCTGGGGGGCGATGAGTTCATCAACCTGCGGCAGCCCACCAACCAGGGCGGAGCGGGTATTCGCCTCATTCCCGGGCAGCCCGCCCCCGTTTACGTGGGCGCCGTTTACCTGGGCACCTACAAGGACGCGGAAACCATCGCGGCCGACGGCTTCGAGGGGCGCGCCTTCATCGGCGGTCCCCGCTACCTGGACCAGGACGGCAACGGCGTGATCAACGACCTCGACTACGTGGTGATCGGTAATCCCCAGCCCGACTTCTACGGCGGCATCCGGAATACCTTCCAGTTCAACGACCTTACCCTGGACGTCTTCTTCCAGGGTTCCTACGGCAACGACGGCTACAACGGCGTGGCCCAGACCGGCCTGTTCGGGCGGGGCGACCAGACCCTCCTTCCCGCGGTGGTCAATCGCTGGCGCGAAGGGGTGAACGAAGACAGCGACATTCCGCGGGCCGGCACCTCCACCAGCCTGTTCAACCCCAACAATACCCTGGGAATCGAGGATGCCTCCTTCCTGCGGTTAAAAACGGTAAGCCTGACCTACGACCTTCCCGTAGCCGATATGGGCATCGGCAGCGTGGTCCGCGACCTCAAGGTGTACGTGACCGGCAACAACCTCTTCCTGATCACGAACTGGTCGTTCGGCGATCCCGAGGTGAGCAACTACGGCTCGGGACTGGAGCAGGGCGTCTCCACCGGAGAATACCCCTACGCCCGGTCCTTCACCGTCGGCCTGAACACCTCCTTCTAACCCAAGACAACAGAAAATCATGAAACGTCATATCCCCTTTTCCCTTTCCCTGTTGCTGGCGGTTATCCTGATCCCGCTGGCCGGCTGCACCGAGTTCCTCAACGAGGAATTCCGCGACGGCATCACCACCGATAATTTCTTCAACAACGACGCCGAAGCGGAGCTGGCCGTAAACGGGGTGTACCGCATCCTCTACCGGACAAGCCTGTACCGTACCCGTGGCCTGGACAACTACTACGTAAACGGCGCGGACGTGGTAGGGCCCAGCCGGAACGTCAACGGCCTGATCCACAACTACCTCATCGACGAGGGGGTAGCCGACGGGCAGGACACCTGGAACTCCCTCTACGAGATGGCCCGCAACACGGCGCTGTTCATCAACAGCATCGAAAGCAGCGAGAACCTGACGGAGGGAGCCCGCGACCAGGCCCTGGGGGAACTGCTGTTCCTGCGTGCCCTGGCCTACTATCACCTGACCAACCTGTGGGGTGACGTGCCCTACTTCCGCGAGCTGCCCTCCACCGAGGAGCTGTCCGCCATTACCCGCACCGACCGCGAGCTGATCCGCAGCGAGATGAAGGCCGACCTGGAGCGGGCCTACGGGTTGCTGCCCGCCTCCTACTCCGGGGGCGACCTGGGCCGCGCCAGCAAGTGGGCCGCCGCGGCCCTGAAGGCCAAGTACCACCTCTTTGACCAGGAGTGGCAGGCCGCCCTGGAGGAATCGCGCGACATCATCGAGAATTCCCCCCACCGGCTGCTGGACAACTTCGCTGACGTATTTGACCAGAGCGACCCCGCCAACCAGTACAACGATGAGCACATCTTCGCTGTCGACTTCACCAAGGATCCGGTATTCGGCGACGGCAATACCTCCCGTACCGACGACTACAACCCCCGGATCCGGGATGAACCCGCCAACCGCAACGACCGCCCCGATGGCCCCGGAACGCCCACCCGCGTGGAGCTGTACAGCGACCTGCTGGCCTCCTACGGCGAGGGCATGACCGGCTACGGCTGGGCCGTCCCCCTGCCCGAAATCGCCGACTCCACGAACTGGGAGGAGGGTGATATGCGGTACACTGCCACCATCGTTACCGAGTACCGGGGATACGAACTGAGCTTCCCCTACTACCGCAAGAACTGGAACCTCGACCAGGAGAACTCCCCCCGGGGCAACCACCCCGAGAACTACATCGTCTTCCGCCTGGCCGACATCTACCTGATGGCCGCCGAAGCCGAGAACGAACTCAACGGTCCGGAAGGCGCCTACGAGTACGTCAACGCCGTGCGCGCCCGGGCCTTCGAGCCCGACAAGCCATGGAGCGGCATGAGCCAGGATGAGTTCCGCAAGGCCATGTACGACGAGCGCAAGTGGGAACTGGCCGCCGAAGGTCACCGCCGCATGGACCTCATCCGCTGGGGCATCCTGCTGGAGACCGTCAAGTCCACCGAACACCGCCCCTGGAACAACCCGGGCGACAACATCATGCCGAAACACGTCCTCCTGCCCATCCCCCTGGAGGAAATCCAGCTGAACCCCAACCTGCTGGAAACCGACCCCACCAACAACGGTTACCGCTAGGGAACCTGAGCTGATTTTCCCAATACGCCCCAATAAACGACCTTTCCGCCCGGGCCCTGGCCGGTGAGCAGCTGTCGCTGCCGCCGCCCGGGGCCGCTACGGCGGTGGGTCCGCATGGCCCCGGCCTGTCCTATGAAAAGACCAATTATGACCCTGCTACAACACGTCTGCCTTGCTACCCTCATCCTGATGCTGGGGATGGGCTGCGGCCGCGACGGTGGCCCATCGGCCGCCGCGGCGAATAAGCCCCAGCGCCCCAACATCATCTTCATCCTGGCCGACGACCTGGGCTACGGCGACCTGAGCAGCTACGGACAACAGCACTTCTCCACCCCCAATATCGACCGGCTGGCGGCGCGGGGCATGCGGTTCACCCAGCACTATTCGGGAGCGACGGTCTGCGCCCCTTCCCGGTCGGCCCTGATGACGGGGCAGCATACCGGCCACACCTTCATCCGCGGGAACCACGAAATAAAGCCCGAGGGGCAGTACCCCCTGCCCGACAGCATCTTCACCCTGGCAGAATCCCTCCAGCAGGCGGCGTACGTGACCGGGGCTTTCGGCAAGTGGGGACTTGGTTTCCCCGGATCCGAGGGCGACCCGGTCTTCCAGGGGTTCAATGAATTCATGGGGTACAACTGCCAGCGGCTCGGCCACAACTACTATCCCCGCCACCTGTGGCACAACCGGGACACCATTGCCCTGCCTCAGAATGCGGGCGAAATGGAGGGCAGCTACGCCCCGGACCTGATCCATGACCAGACCATGGCCTTCCTGGAAGACCACGCCGATACCTCTTTCTTCCTTTTCGTCCCCAGCATCATCCCCCACGCGGAGCTCATCGCTCCCGATTCCATCCTGGCCAGGTTCCGGGGACAGATCGAGGAGTCCGAGCCCTACGAAGGCGCGGAGCCCGGCGACGAGGCCTACCGCGAGGGGCCCTATTCCTCCCAGGAAACTCCCCACGCCGCCTTCGTGGCCATGATGGATATCCTCGACCGCCAGGTGGGAGAAATTACCCGTAAGGTGGAAGAGCTGGGCATCGCCGAAAACACCATCATCATTTTCACCTCCGACAACGGACCCCACCGGGAAGGCGGGGCTGACCCCGACTTCTTCGACAGCAACGGACCCCTGCGCGGGTACAAGCGCGACCTCTACGAAGGCGGTATCCGGGTACCCATGATCGCCGTCTGGCCGGGCCACATCGCCGCCGGAGTCGACAACGACCACGTATCCGCTTTCTGGGATTTCTTCCCAACCTTCTCCGAGCTCACCGGCGCGCCCCGCCCGCTGCAGACCGATGGCATTTCCATGGTGCCGACCCTACTCGGGGAGGGGGAACAGCCCCAACATGAGCAACTCTACTGGGAATTCCACGAGCGCAACGGCCGTCAGGCCATCCGTAGTGGCAAGTGGAAGGCCGTGCGGTATAACGTAAATGAGATGGGTATGGATGGACCGGTGGAACTGTATGACCTGTCGGTGGACCCCGGGGAGACTACCGACCTGGCCAGCCAGCACCCCGAGGTAGTCGCGGACATGAAGGAGCGCCTGCGCGAGGCCCGCTACCCCTCCTCCGTGTTCACCTTCGCCCAGGAGGCTTACCAGGGCAAATAAGGGGCGATCGTCCGTCCAGCTTTCACCCCAACCGCAGATTTCGTGACTTTCCTCCCCCTCCCGTTCCGGCGTTGTTTTTACTTTTTACCCGTGGTATTGCTGCTGGCGGGCTGTCATGCTACTTCGGATGCCCCGCCCGCCGCCACGCCACCGAATATCATGTACATCCTGGCGGATGACCTGGGCTACGGTGACCTGAGCAGCTACGGGCAGACCCACTTTCAAACGCCTACCCTGGACGAACTGGCAGCGGGCGGCATCCGGTTTACCCAGCACTACGCCGGCAGTACGGTCTGCGCGCCGTCGCGGGTATCCCTCATGACCGGCCGCCATACGGGCACCTCTTACGTCCGCGGCAACTACGAAACCGGACCGCGGGGCTTCGGGGCTGAACTACCTTTGCGCCCCGATGACCTCACCCTCGGGGAGGTACTCCAGGGCGCCGGTTACCGCACGGCAGCCATCGGCAAGTGGGGCATGGGAATGGACGGAACCACGGGGGAGCCCCTCAAAAAGGGCTTCGACTACAGCTACGGAGTGCTCAACCAAGCCTACGCCCACTACCAGTACCCCGATAGCGTATACGTCAACGGTCGCCGGACGGCCGTACCCGGCAACCAGGGGGGTGCCCGCGGGGCCTTCAGCGGGGACCTCTATACCGAGGAGGCCATCAGGTTCATCACCAATTCCGCGGACGACGAACCTTTCTTTGTTTATCTGGCCTACACCACCCCCCACGCGGAAATGCTGGTGCCGGAGGACAGCCTGTTCCAGCGGTTTGCCGGCCAATTTGAGAAAAGCCCCTTTACGAAGGGCACCCAGGGGGGCGGCTACTCGGCCGAATACGGGCCCGGCTACGGCGCCTACGCCAGCCAGGAACACCCCTTTGCCGCCTACGCAAGTATGGTGGTCCGCATGGACCGCGACGTCCGCCGCATCCGCGAGGCCCTCGAAGCGCGGGGGCTGGCGGAGAACACCCTCATCCTCTTCAGCAGCGACAACGGCCCCCACGCCGAGGGCGGCGCGGTACCCGAGCGATTTGCCAGCGCCGGACCACTGCGGGGGCAGAAGCGCGACCTCTACGAAGGGGGGATCCGTGTGCCCTTTATCGCCTACTGGCCCCGGGGCATCCGGCAGCCGGCGGTGAGCGATCACTTGTCTTCTTTCTGGGACATTCTGCCCACGGTGGCCGACCTGGCGGATGCCGACCTCGGAGACTATTCCACCGACGGACTCTCCCTGGCCCCCCTGCTGACCGGCGATACCAGCAATCAGCAGAAGCACGATTTCCTGTACTGGGAATTCCACGAGCGGGAAAGCTCGAACCAGGCCGTGCGCAAGGGGGAATGGAAGGCCGTACGGATGAAACCGGAAGGCCCAGTAGAACTCTACCACCTGCCCGATGATCTAGGAGAGTCGGAAGACGTGAGTGCCCAACACCCCGCCGTAGTAGCGGAAATGGAGGACATCATGCGCGAAGCCCGCACCCTCCACCCCCTCTGGCCGCTCAAGCCGTAGTCGGAAACCGCGACGGAAGGCTGTTTGGTACGCCCTGGGGTTTCTCCCCGGCTAATGGTTTTTTATCTTTAGCCTGTTACCGTCCCACGCTGTCAGCGGGGTCTGCCCGGAGCAGGGGGCCAATTGAATGTCGATCTGAATGCATAATTCCCGGGAGTCTGGCGATAGTCCACGCGGTTGGAGCGGGCGAAACTGGCGGCAGTGGCTGCTGGGTGCGGTAGCCGCCATTCTGACCGTTACCCTGGCCGCCCAGCCGACGGCCACTATTACGGCGGTTCCGGAGCTGCCAAAACAGGTCGTGACGGCCCTGCACCAGGACCAGCAGGGCTACCTCTGGGTCGGGACCCGCAGCGGCTTGTTCCGCTACGACGGCTACGAGGCCGTCCACTACGTAGCCGACCAGACCGACTCCACGGCCCTGATCAACAACACCATCAGCAGCATCGCGGAGGGGCCACGCGGCAGGATCTGGGTCACTACCGAAAGCGGCATTTCCCTTTTCGATCCGCTGACCGGGGTCTTCCGGTCCTTCTTTCACCGCAACTATGTCCGCAAAGTTTCCTTCGACGAGCGGGGCCGCGCCTGGGCGGTGATCGGTACCCTGGGACTGCTGCATTTCCCCGGCGACGCCCCTTTCGACAGCCTGCCGGAGGCGGTGGCCCCCATCGATATCGGCTTTCTCGGATTTGCCGATCCCCAGTCCGTTTCCATCGGGTTTGATACCCTTGACGACCGGGTGATCCTCACCGGGAACGCGACCGCCACCTTCGACCGGGAAAGCCTGCAACTGTTGTCCCGGGGCGGGGGGGGCGAGCGCCAATCGCCCACGCCGCAGCGGATGGAGGGCGCCCCGGTGATCGCGGCGGTGAAAGGGAAATCCGGGGAGGAATGGGTAGCCACGGCCCAACGCCTCTACCACCGGGGCAGGGGAAGCAAAGCGGAATTCGCGGCCTTCCGCCCCGGCCACGAATTTTTCGAGAACAACCAGCTCACCGCCCTCCTGGCCGACCGGCAGGGGTGCCTGTGGGTAGGCAGCCTGCGGGGCGTAGGGAAGATTACCAGCCCCCGGGGGCGGTTCGGCCACCACATGATTGCCGCCACTCCGGGCGGCCCGGAATCCAATCAGGTTACCGCCATCCGGTCCGCCGGCGGGGGGCAACCCCTGTGGGTTACCACCAACAATGGCGGGCTTTTTGCCTTCAACCCCGCGGCGGGAAGCTTCGAGCGGCAAACGTTCCCGGGGCAGTTGCCCACCACCACTATCCTCGGGCTCCGGACGGCCGATACCGCACTATGGGTGGCCGCGAGCAACGCCGTGGTTTCCCTTGACCTGGAAAGGGGGGAACTGCTCGGAGATTCCCTGCGGGAATGGTTGCGCGTGGGGTCCTACGCGACCTCCATGGTAGAGGTGACCGACGGGGAATGGTGGGTGGGGACCTGGCAGGACGGGCTGCACCGGATCTCTGCCCCAGGGGCTTCGGCCTCCCCGCCCGCCTTCGAGCAACTCACGCAGGAGCTGGGCAGGGACCCCATTTTCAGTATGATCCGGGACCGCGGCAACCGCATCTGGATCGGCACCCGGGGCGGGGGTATCAAGCGGGTAACCTTACCCGCGGGACCCATTGTAACCTACGACAAGCGCCGGGGGTCAGGACTGCGCTCGGATGGGATCCTGCAACTCTACGAAGACCGCAACGGCGTCATCTGGGCGGCCACCCGGGGCGGCGGCGTAGCCCGCTTCGACGAAGAGAATGACCGGTTTTTGTCCTACGGAAGGGAATCCGGCCTTCCGGACCTGACGGTTTGCTCCATCGGCGAAACCGGGAACGGGGAACTGTGGCTCAGCACCAGCTCCGGCCTGGCCCATCACCTGCCCGGCGAGCTGGTCCCCTTCTGGGCCTACAGCTCGGAAGACCAGTTCATCAACCGGGAATTCTCCTTCCAGAGTGTAGGCACCGATGGCCGGGGGCACCTGTTCTTCGGCAACCAGGTAGGCATCACCGAGGTGAGCTCCGGGCCCACCGCCGAGGCCCGCGCCTTCAACCCCGTGCGGCTGGCCGGCTTCCGGTCGATCGGCGACCCGGAGGAGGAAACGGAGGTCCTCAGCCACTTTCCCGCCCGCCTCGACCACCGCCACAACGGATTTGAGGTTGCGGTCACCTCCCTGGACCTGGCCGCACCCGACCAGATCCGCTTTGCCTACCGCATCGCCGGCCTGGAAGACGACTGGAACATCGGCGATCCCGGAATCCGGACGATCACCTACCACCAATTGCCCGCGGGGGATTATGTCCTCGAGGTCCGCAACAGCGACGCCGATGGCTACTGGAACGACGAGCCCGCCCGCTTCTCCTTCCGCGTGCTCAGTCACCCCCTGCTGACCCAGACCGCGCTCACGGTGTATGCCGCCGTAGTCCTGTTGCTGCTCGTGGCCGGCTGGCTGATCTGGAACAACTGGATGCGGCTGCGGCGCAAGCTGGCCCGCAACCTCGCCACCATCCGCCGGCAGAACCGGCAGATGATCTACCTGTCGGACATCTCCCACGAGATGCGCAACCGGCTCACCCTCATCCTCGGGCCCCTGGAAAGGGTGATGCAGGGTAAGGAGGTGGACCAGGTGGCCGTCCAGCGGATCTACCAGAATGCGGTCCGCCTCAAGCAGCTGTCCGACCGGGTGATGAAAATGCGGCGCACCGAGGACGGCGGGTTCCAGCTTTGGGTCAGGGCACACGCCCCCGGGCCCTTCCTTGAGAGTGTCTTCGACCGGGTGCACGACCTGGCCCAGATCCGGGGCATCGACCTGCGCCGGCATTTCCCGGAAGGCACGGGTGAAATCTACTTCGATAGCAATGTGCTCGAAATCATCCTGTTGAACCTGCTCAACAACGCCATCAAGTATACCCCCGAAGGGGGTTCCGTGGAGCTGAAGGTCGGCCTGTCGACCGAAGTCGCCCCCAAGCTTCTGTTGTCCGTCCGGGATTCAGGCATCGGCATCGCCCGGGAGGAACTGCAACGGATTTTCGACCGCTTCTACCGATCCGAGCACGCCAATGCTTCGTCCATCGAAGGGACCGGCATCGGGTTGGAACTGGTGGCCCGGCTGGTGAACCTGCACCACGGCACCATCCAACTGGAAAGCGAGGAAGGGAAATTCACCGAGGTGAGCGTGGCCCTGCCCGTCGGTAGGCAGTTTTACGCCTCCATGGGGCACCTCGACGGCATTTCCCCCGTGGAATCCCTGGTCGCGGCGCCCACCGGATCCGACCGCGAACCGCTGGGTACCGTGCTGGTGGTGGAGGACAATGCCGGGATACGGGAGCTGATCCGGGAAACCCTCTGCGAGTCCTTTCAGGTATTGGAAGCCCCCAACGGGCAGCGGGGCCTGGAACTCGCCCTCGAAGCCCAGCCCGATCTGATCCTGAGCGACCTCCATATGCCGGGACTCAGCGGACTGGAGTTGCTCACCGCCGTACGCGGAGATGCCCGGACGGGTACCACCCCCTTCCTGATCCTGACTGGCCGCACCAGCGTGAACCTGCGGCTGGATGCCCTGCAGGCGGGAGTAACCGACATCATTGAAAAGCCCTTCAGCGGCGAGTTGCTCCGGTGGCGGATCAAAAGCCTCGTCGCCGAACGCCGGAAGCTCGCTGCCTTGACCGACGATCAGCCGCGGGTCTACACCATCGAACCCAGCGAGCCGGACGACTGCCTCTCCGCCGACGAGCAGTTTCTCCAGCGCCTCAACCAGCTGATGGAGGAGCACTACGCCTCCAGTGACCTGAGCGTTGAGTTCCTGGCCGCGGAGTTGTCCATGAGCCGGCCCACCCTCTACCGCCATATGGAACGGTTGCTGCAGGAAGCGCCCGCCAACTTCATCAAGCGCTTCCGGCTCAAGAAGGCGGCCCTGCTCCTCCAGCAGCGCAAGTTCCAGGTGTCGGAAGTGGCTTACATGACCGGCTTCAACACCCCGAAATACTTTTCGAAGTGTTTCCAGAAGGAGTTCGGCCATACCCCCTCCCAGTACGTAGCCGGGCTGGACCAGGTGGCGGGGTAGGGGCTCTCAGGCTTCCCCCTCGGCACCCGCGTACGCGCCCCAAAATTTGCCTATCGCCGGCCCACCGTAAGGGTGCGGTAGGGCGGATCGCTGTACACCCGCCCGTTGGGGCCGTCGATGTAGGCGCGCAGGGCGTAGGTTTTACCCGGCTTGAGGCTGGCGGCCGGGAGCTGGACGGTAAACTGCCCCCGCTCCGGTTGGCGGGTGGTGGCCGGGAAGAGTGTTTCTTCCACGTTGAGGTAGGAGACGTCGCTCAGGGCCACTCCGGCGGGTGACTTCCCGTCGATGACGAGGCCCTCCACCGCCACGGTCAGGGTGGTGGCTCCGCTGTCTGACTCCTGCACTTCCGCTACCGACAGGTTCACCTCGGTGTTGTACTCGATCACGGTGGCTACGTTGGGGAAATGGTTGGATTCACCGGCCTGGTTGTAGGCCTTCACGGTGTAGAAGTATTCCCGCCCGGGTTCCCGGGACCGGTCCACGTAGGTGGTGTCGGTGATTCCCTCGGCCAGCGGTTGGTAATCGTAGGGTTGTTGGCCCCGGTACACCCGAAAGCGGGCGTTGGTGTCCTGACTGATCCAGCGCAGGAGTACCGAGCCGTCCGCCCGCTCGGTAGCCGAGATGTTGCGGGCGGGCAGCGGCAGGTCGCGGCAGGGGGTGAGCGTTACCGGCGCGGAGGCCTTTCCGGCGCCCCAGCCGTTGTAGGCGGTTACGGTGATGCGGTAGGCCCGGTCGTACACCCCGCGATCGAAGCGGTAGCCGAATGCCCGTCCGGCGTCCACGGATTCGGTGGTGCCGGTGTCCAAGTCGGTGATGTCTACCCGGTACCCGTCGGCGTTGGCCACGCTGCGCCACTGCAGGGTGATGGTCGTATCCCGGGTAGTCGTCAGGAAGAAGGAGGGTTGCCCCGGCCGTTCCTGGCGGTTGGTGGCGGGCGGGGACGCGGGTGCCGTGCCGTGCGCATTCCGGGCGGTCGCGGTGAAAGTGTAGCTTTTGTCCGCTTCCAGGCCATCCAGGGTAAGGGTGGTGCGGGGAGCGGCCGCCTCTACCGTGGTGGGCTCACCGCCGGCCGGACCATAGGTGATCCGGTAGGCGGTGGCTTCCTCTACCGGGGCCCAGGACAGCTCCACCTGTCCTTTTCCGTGCGCGATCCGGTAGATGCGGGTCGGGGGTGGGGGAGTAGCCCGGTCGTTTGACCACGAAATCAGGGCTACGCTGTTGGGCAGGAGGTCGAGCTCCGCCGCGGGGAGTTGATCATCCACTACCGAGATGTCGTTCGCAGACGCCTCCTGGCTGCTGAAGTACCGGCGCTGCACGGTACCCGAAAGGGGTCGGCCGTCGATCAGTATGGTCAGGGGGCGGCGGTCGGAGGAGCGGTTGGTGACCAGCACGAAATCAAGGTCGCCGGTACCGCGGAAGGCCCGCGCGAAGGATCCGGTTTCGGTAGTTCCGTCCATGCCCGGCACGACGGGAGCGTTGTCCAGGGCGGTTTCCCAGGTGAAGTCCGTCCGGTTGGTGGCTTCGTGGACCAGCCGCAGGGCTTTCCCGTGGGGCGTAAGGTGTACCCCGGTGCGCAGGGAATCGGTTTCGATGGCGCGGCCGGCGGCCCAGGCGGCCAGCAATTCTTCCTTGCGGTCGTTGGCGGGGCGGGCGCGGCTGCTGATTTCGTGGCTGCCTATGTACCAGGCGTTGGGGTGGGCGAGCTGTCGCAGGGTGTATTCCGCCACGTAGACGGCGGACTGTACGCCGCCCAGTCCCCGGTTCCACACGCCGAATTCGGTGATGAGCAGGGGGATGCCGGGTTCGGTATAGGCTTCGATCTCCTGCATTGCCGCGGGGGAGGTAACTTTGGGCAGCACGGTGTTCGCGCGGCGGTAGGCGGCGGGGAAGTCTTCCGTTTTGCCGACGTGGGGGGCGTAGGAGTGTTTGCTGAAGACGTTCCAGTAGGCACCGTGCTCGCGCTGGTAGCGGTTGATCTGCTTGGCGAAATCCCAGATACCGTCCCAGGTGAAATTCAGGGCGATCTGGGCCTCGGGAAATACCTCGCGGATGGCGTCGGCGTGGGGCTTCATCTTGCGGGCGTAGTCGTAGCCGTCGTTCCACCAGTAGCGGTCGCGGGCCGGCACGTAGAAGTAGGGTTCGTTGCAGAATTGCCAGGCGACCACCTCGATGTGGTGGTTCTTGCAGAATCGGGCCAGTTCCCGCGTCACCTCCGGGCTTTCGGTAAAGCCATTGATCGTCACCACCAGTTTGGCGCCGCTTTCCCCCAGCAGGTCGTTCAGGTCGGAGATCAGGTGGGGTCCCTTCATGGCGGTGTAGGTGTAGCCCGTGAAGTACTGCTTCTGTTTGTCCATCATCAGGGCGTAATCCTTGTCGTACAAGCCGGTGGCGGCGTTGAAGGCGTCGCCCATGGTGCCGCTGAAGAACCGCAGCCAGCCGGGCTGCATCTGCCGTACCGCCTCGCGGAAGTCGGGGTGGGTGTAGCTCCAGACCTTGTCGGCAATGCGGACGTTGAATCCGCTGCTGCCCCGATCCAGCGCGTGGCCCCGGTCGGTATTGATGGCCACGGTGACCTCCGTCGATTCCCGCAAGGCTTCCCGCTCGTAGGCCGGATCGTAGGCCGCGTTCGCCTGCCGGGGTACCGGTGCGGCCGTGCGGCGGCGCCAGTCGCGCATATCCGCCAATAGCCGTTCCGTCACCTCGGGCTGTTGTCCGGCGAGGTTATGGGCCTCCCCGGGATCGGCTTCAAGGTCGTACAGCTCCACTCCGCCGTCCTCAAAGTATTCGTGGAGCTTCCACTTGCCCCGCCGCAGGGTAGTACCCGGCCGTGTCCGGAACAGCGGGTCGCGACTTTCGGCCCCCGTTTTCCGGTAGCGCTGCAGGTAGATCGGGAAGTGCCAGTAGAGGGTACGGTCGGCCAGGGGCTTGCCGTGCAGCAGCAGGTCGCTCAGGTCGCTGCCGTCGAGCCGCTGCCGTGGTTGGGGCAGGCCGGTGAGGGAAGCCAGGGTGGGGTAGAAGTCGAGGTTCACTACCGGGGTGGTGTCCCTTCGCGGTTGAATCTTGCCCGGCCAGCGGACCAGCAGGGGCACCCGGGTGCCTCCCTCGTAGTAGGCGCCCTTGCCCGCCCGCAGCGGGGCCTGGTCGCTGATCTTGTCTACCCCCCCATTGTCGGAGGTGAAGATCACAATGGTATTTTCGGCTACCCCGAGTCGGTCGATCTCGTCGAGGAGGTGGCCCACGTTACGGTCCAGCGTCTCCACCATGGCGGCGTAGGTCGCCTGCTGTTTGTCCGCCAGGTCACCCCGGGCCAGGTAACGGGCCACGGTGGTGTCCGGGGCCTGGATGGGGGTATGGACGGAGTAGAAGGGGAGGTACAGGAAGAAGGGGGCAGTGCTGCTCTCTCGGAGGAACCGGATGGCCTCGTCCCCCAGCCGGTTGGTGAGGTACTCCCCTTCGGGCCCCTGCTCAATGGAGGGCAGGCGATAGGGGCTGAAGTAAGAACCCTGGGGGTTGCCCATGGCTCCGCCCGCCACGTTGACGTCGAAACCCTGGGTAGTAGGGTCCTGCCCCAGGTGCCACTTGCCGAGGTTGGCCGTGCGGTAGCCGTGGCGCTTCAGGTAGGCGGGCAGCAGTTCCAGGGAGTCGGCCGGAAAGTCCTGATTGGTCACCGGGATGAGCCGCCGGGTACGCTCGTCGCCCCGGTCCGAGGGACTCACGGTGTACACTCCGTTATAGACGGCGTAGCGCCCCGTCATCATGGCGGCCCGGCTCGGTGCGCAGTTTGATGCTGCGGCGTAGGCGTCGGTGAAGGCCACGCTTTGTTCGCTCAGGCGGTCCAGGTTAGGCGTGTGGTAAAGATCGTTTCCCATGAACCCGAGGTCAGCCCAGCCCAGGTCATCAGCCACGATGAGCACTACGTTCGGTGGAGTTGCCCGGGCGGCGGGAGGCGGAGCACTGCCGGTGACCCGGGGCACACAGCCCGTCAGGAGGGCACATACGAACAGGGAGAGACAAAGGCGCAGCAAATACATGGGTTTGGGGTTCAATCAGCGAAAATGTCGGGGGTCAATCAGGTCGGGCGTACGGTACAGGCGCTCACCGGGCAAGGGCTCCGAATGTCCGTCAGGGAGGGTCCAGCGTAAATCCAGTACCGGCTGTCCGCCCGGGGGCGCTTCGTGGCGGATGGTGATCGGGTGGAGGCCCGCCGCGAGGTGTACGGTGGCGGTGTCGCGGCGCGACCGGGACGCCTCCGCCTGGTGCAGCAGGTGGATGTCGTGCAGCCGCACGTAAGTGGAACCGTTTGCGGTCAGCTCGAAGGTGTAGGTGCCGTCCTCCGGGACGCGGAGGTAGGCGGCCCACTCCTGCCCCCGGTCAACTGGCAGCCCGGCCCGGGCATCCTCCGTGGGGCCGGCACTGGGGAGGTGGCCCTGCTTCGTGTAGGCTGGCTGCCCGGGTATCCAGTAACCGCTGGTGTCGTATTCCCGGCGGGTGGCCCCGGCTAGCAGGCCCGGAGGCGGGGGCAGGGCCGGTACCAGCGCGGCGTCGTAGGGGCGCGCAGCCGCGGGGTCGGCGATGCGGGAACGGCGGCTGATGGCCTGCATCCAGGCCTGGAGGGCCGGTTTTTGCCGGGCCAGATCGGTGGCTTCCGTGGAGTCGGCGCCCAGGTGGTAAATTTCAAAGGGGGCATCGGCCTCGGTAACGTTGAAGCGTACGCCCTTGAAGTTGCCGATGCGGACCGACTGCATCTCTCCCCTCCGCCGGTCGCGGGCCGGGGGCGCGAAATCCGCATAGTCCGGCGTCTTGCCCCCGTGGAAGTACTCCCAGTAGAGGTATTCCCGGCCCAGGCCCGCCCCCTCACCGGAAAGGATGGGCAGCAGGGACGCGCCATCGGTGTACGCCGGTACCGCCGCTCCGGCCACTTCGGCGAAGGTGGACAGCCAGTCCCAGTTGCCCACCGGTGCGGCGGATACCGACCCCGGCGCAATGTGGCCGGGCCAGCGGGCGATGGTCGGTACCCGAATGCCGCCCTCGTACAGGTCGCGCTTGATCCCCGTGAAGGGGCCATAGGAGCGGAACCAGGTCGGATCCTGCCCATTGACGTTGTGGGGGCCGTTATCGGAGCTGAAGACCACCAGGGTATTCTCGTCTATGTCGAGGTCCACCAGCAGCTGCATCAGGTCGCCCACCGCGGTGTCGATCCGGCGCACCATGGTGGCAAACACCTTCTCTTCGTGGGGCCAGTCCTGGTCCCGGTAATCGGGGTGTACGTAGCTGTCGATCTCCCCCCGGGCCGTATTCACGTGGGGCGTGCGGGGATCGTCGGGGCCGGTGTACACGAGTCCGCCCTCCAGCCCGTAGCCGGCGGGGTAGGGGCCGGTGGGCAACTGCAACTTGCTGTGGGGGGTGTCGTAGGCCAGGTAGAGGAAGAGTGGCTGGTCGGGATGGTTCTGCCGCTGCTCGATCAGGTAGGCTTTGGCGCGGGCGGTGAAGAGGTCGGTGGTGTAGGTCTTTTCCGTGCCTGTGGTGATGGGGTCATAGCCGTCTACCACCAGGGAATGCTTCTCCGTCGTTCCGTTGCGGGGGTAGTGCTCGTGGCCGTCTACGTGGTGGAGGAAGCCGTAGAAGTCGGTAAACCCGCGGCGCAGGGGGTGCCCCGGCAGTTCCGATCCACGCTTCCCCGCCAGTCCGTACTTCCCGACGTGGATGGTCCGGTAGCCGGCGCGGCGCAGCAAGGAGGCTACGTTGAGTCCGGCGGGGAGCGCCTTGTCAAACTGGTTGTTCCGGATCGGGGCGTGGCCCTGGTGCAGCCCCAGCAGGAAGGAGGCCCGCGACGGGGCACAAACCGGGCCGCTGACGTAGTGGTCGGTCAGCATCATGCCGGTTGCCGCCAGTTGGTCCAGCCGGGGGGTATGGAACCGGCGCGCGCCGCCACGTTCTCGCTGGTAAAAGCTCCCCAGGTCTCCGTAGCCGAGGTCGTCGGTCAGGATGAAGATGATGTTGGGCGGAACCTGCTGGGCGGTCAGGGCGCGGCCGCTGATCAGGAAGAGAACGAAGAACCAGAAACGGTGGCGGAGGAGCATGCAGGGGAGGTGAAAACACCGGTGCCCAATCCCGCGGACTGTTCACCGGTGCTGGCCATGCGGTTCACATGGAAAAACTAGTAGAATAATCGTCGCGGGTTGCCCCCCGGCAGGGCACAGGTGAGCAACCCACGATGGGATAAGGATAATCCCCGGGCCGCTGCCGATCAAGCGTATATCCTACATTGAACCCTGCCTCTACCCTGATTGAGAGCTTTGGTCCCTCCCGCGGTCGG
This sequence comes from Neolewinella marina, assembly GCF_002631205.1. Classification (GTDB taxonomy): domain Bacteria; phylum Bacteroidota; class Bacteroidia; order Chitinophagales; family Saprospiraceae; genus Neolewinella; species Neolewinella marina. The sequence goes on along the minus strand of NZ_PDLO01000005.1, from coordinate 5,552 downwards.
GTCAGGGCACGCGGAGGGCGTCAGTCCCGTGGGTACTGCTGCAATCCGGTGGTGCCGTCGCGGAAGGTGAGGGCCTACTTGATCACCAGGTAATCGGTGAACTCCTGGTCTTCGGGTCCGGCCAGGAAGCGGCCCAGGTTTTCGTCGTCGTTGATCCAGTTCCACCCCTTTTCGAATTCGGTGTACATCTTGGAGGGTACCTCGGATTCGGGAAAGTAGAAGTCGCGGGTTTCCTCCGAATCGATCAGCCAGATGTAGCCGTACTCCCCCTCCCGGGCGCCGCTGACGGCCTTCAGGAAGATGAGCTTTGAATCGGGCAGGGCGTCGGAGCGGGTGGGGGACCAGATCTCGTGGATGAACTCCTCGAATTCTTCCCGGTCCACTTCGGGCTTCAGCAGGATGTGGTGAAAGCCGAAGATGGTACCCGGCTTCAACCAGTTGTCCTGGATGGGTTTGCCGGTTTCGATGATGACGTAGTCGGCCGAGATTTCCTCATCCACCCGGTCGGAAGGATTGAAGGTGGCCGAGGTGTCGTAGCTCAGGCGGAGCAGCAGGTCACGCTTCTCGTGGACGCCCCGCTCGCCCTTCAGGTAGTGCACCTGGCTGTTGTCGGTGGGCTGCAGGTCCTGGAAGGAAGGCTCCTCGTCGGGTTTGATGAACTGGAAGCTCAGCAGGGCCCCCTGTTTCAGCTTCATTTGCTCCTCTTCCTCCAGGTCCATGGTCATGTCTGGTAGGTCGGTCTGGGCGAATACCGCCCCCGGCCAGCCGCCGCAGAGTAGAAGAAACAGGACGAAGCAGGGAGTAAAAGTATACGCGTTCATAGCAGATCGATTGAAGGTTTAAGGCAAGAGACGCCGGGGTGGAAAGCCGGTGCCGTGTTCCTTCCTAAGATACCGGTATTGGGCATACGGCGCAACTAAGCATAGTTGTTATGACAAGCTTTAAGGATTATTTAATTTACTTTTTGGGACGGCGGCGCGCGGGTGCCGGGGGAAAGCGGTGACAATCGGGCGTCAATGAGTATCTTGGTCGGCTGTACGGCGCCCGTCGCCCCCCTCCCCAATAACCGTTGATCCAGCTATTATGACTTTTTCCGCAATCCATTGCCAAGGCGTACCGTTGCGCGGGCTGCTCGTTGCCACCCTGTTGGCGGCCGGCCTTTTTTCCTGTGATGCCGATGGTCCGGCTGCCGCCACCGACGACGGCAGCAAGCCCGAAGAAAACCGCTTCACCACCACGGTGCTGACCGATCCGGGGTCGCTCGATGAGCCGATGGCCTTTACTTTTCTGAGCGAGGAGGAAGTAATGGTCGTGGAGCGCAAGGGTGGCGTGAAGACCTTTAACGTGGCCGAGCGGGAGATGCGGACCGTGGGCCACGTACCCGTCAACATCATGTACACCAACAAGGAGGGGCAGTCGCGCCCCGCCGAGGAGGGACTGATGGGCGTAGCCGCCGACCCCAATTTCGCGGAAAACAGTTGGGTATATATGCTCTACGCTGACCCCGCCGAGCCCAAGCACGTGCTGTCGCGCTACGAGTTCAATGGGGATTCCCTGTTGATGGGCTCCGAGAAGGTCGTCCTGGAGTACCCCGCCCAGCGGGAAGTCTGCTGCCACACCGGCGGCGGCATCACCTTTGACGCGGCCGGCAACCTTTACCTGACCACCGGCAACAACACGGCCAATCCGCCCATCGGCACCTCCAACCTGGACGAGCGCCCCGGTCACGAAACCTCCGACGACCAGCGCACCGCCGGCAACACCAACGACCTGCGCGGCAAGATCCTGCGCATCCACCCCGAAGCCGACGGCAGCTACACCATCCCGGAGGGGAACCTCTTCCCCGAAGGCACCGAGGGCGCCCGCCCCGAGATCTACACCATGGGCCACCGCAACCCCTGGCGGGTGAGCGTGGACAGCAAGACCGGCTACATCTACTGGGGCGAAGTGGGCCCCGACGCCTCCGAAGATACCCGTTACGGCCCGCGCGGCTACGACGAGTTCAACCAGGCCAAATCCGCCGGCTTCCACGGCTGGCCCTACTTCATCGGCGATAACAAGCCCTACGGCGACTACGACTACGCCACCGATTCGGTCAGCGGAAACTTCGACGTCAACCATGTCGTCAACAACTCCCCGAACAACACGGGACTGACCGAACTGCCGGAACCCGTACCGGCCTTCATCTGGTACCCCTACAGCTACTCCGAGGAATTCCCCCTGATGGGCAGCTCGGGCCGCAGCGCCACCGGCGGACCCGTCTACCGCCAGGCCGACTTCCCGGCCTCCGACTACCGCTTCCCCAGCTACTACGAGGGCAAGTGGCTGGCCGTGGAGTTCATGCGCGGCTGGATCATGGCCATCGAAATGGACGAGGACGGCAACTACGCAGGCATGGAACCCTTCCTGCCCGAAGAGAACTTTTCCAGTGCGATCGATATGCAGTTCAGCCCCGACGGGCGGTTGTACGTACTGGAATACGGCTCGGCCTGGTTCCGGGGCAACGAAAACGCTCAGATCAAGCGCATCGAGTACAACGGCGGCAACCGTCCGCCCGTAGTAGCCGCCAGCGCCGACCAGACCGCCGGCGCCCTGCCGCTGACGGTGCAGCTCTCCGCCGACGGGACGGTGGACTACGACGAGGATGAGCTGGAATACCGGTGGACGGTCACCTCCGACAACGGCTACTCCGAATCCTTCGACGAAGCGAACCCCACCGTTACCCTGGACAAGGAAGGAACCTATACGGCTACCCTGTCGGTCACCGACGCGGCGGGCAATTCCGACCAACAGAGCTTTGAAATCCTGGCCGGTAACGCCCCGCCCGAAGTGGACATCGTCATCGAGGAGGGCAACCGCTCCTTCTTCTTTCCCGGCAGCAAACTGAAGTACGACATCCGCGTGGCGGACCCGGAGGATGGGTCGCTGGAGGGCGGACAGATTCCCGCCGAGGCCGTAGCCGTAAACTTCGACTACGCCCCCGAAGGCTATGATCCCATCGAGATTGCCCAGAACCACGTGAGCAGCGACGAGTGGGTGATCTACGCCCGCGGCAAGGAGCTGATCAACGAAAGCGACTGTCTCTCCTGCCACCGGGTGGACGTATCCTCCGTCGGGCCCAGCTACCAGGCCGTGGCTGAGAAGTACGCCGGCGACCCCAGCATGAAGCCCGTCATCGTTAAGCGCATCATTGAAGGCAGCGTCGGCCTATGGGGCGACCACGCCATGAGCGCCCACCCCGACCTGTCGGAGCGGGACGCCGGCATGATGGTGGATTACATCCTGAGCCTGAACAACCCCGCCCCCGATGCGCGGACCGTACCCCTGGCCGGTACCTACGTGACCGAGGTGCCCGAACGGCAAAACGGCAAGGGCGGTTACCTGCTGCGCGCGGCCTACACCGACCGGGGCACCGGCAAGCTGAAGCCGCTGACGGCCGAGAAGATCATCGCCCTGCGCAATCCGGTGCTGGACGTCGAGAAGTCGGACGAAACCGAAGGCACCCAGCTGCTCACCACCCCGGGCCGCTCCTTCAACGTGGTGGAAGACGGCGGCTACGTGGCCTACCGCAAGCTGGACCTGACCGGCATTTCCGAAATTGAAATCAAGGCCGAGGCCAGCGGTCGCTCCGGCGCGGCGGGCGGCGTCATCGAAGTGCGCTCCGGCGGACCGGAAGGTGAGCTGATCGGCTCCACCGGGCAAATCACTGTCCAGAACATCGATTTCGGGGCGGAACTGGGCAAGCTGAAGGCCGAATGGGAAGCCGGCGGCAAGAAGGGCCCGGAACCCGGCTGGGGTACCGTACGCGAGAAGTTCCAGCCGCGGTATACCGTACCGATCGACGGACAGGGTGGCCTGCACGACCTGTATTTCGTCGTCCGTAACCCGGAAGTGAAACCCGGCCAGATCCTGGTCCAGCTCCAAAGCATCGAATTCAAGAATTCCAATCGCCTGTCGCGGTAACCGCTACCGTTTCGGCACCAACCCTTCAGTCATGCAAGACAAAGCACTCAACCGCCGCAACTTCCTGCGGACTTCCACCGCCCTCGCCGGCGGACTCCTCCTCGCCGGCCCGGCCGTGCAGGCGGCCCCCGCCATCCTGCGGCGGTACAACAAGCCCGATTCCCGCATCAACGGGGTGCAGATCGGTACCATTACCTATTCCTTCCGCACCATGCCCGACCAGAGCGCCGAAGCTACCTTGGGCTACATCACCGACGCCGGCATCAGTGCCGTGGAGCTGATGGGCGACCCCGCCGAAACCTTCGCCGGCGCCCCGGCCAACCCGGTCAGCATGCGCAAGATGTGGACCCTGCGGGGGAAACAGCGTAATGAAACCCTGACCGCCGACGAGGAAGGGGAGCTGGCCGACCTGCAGGCCCAGCTGCAGAGCTACCGCAAGGAAATCGCCGATTGGCGTGGCAAGGTCGGCATGGAGAAGTTCCGCCAGCTGCGGCGGATGTATGAAGATGCTGGCGTCGACATTTACGCCTTCAAACCCGCGGCCTTTGGCCAGGACAACACCGACGCGGAAATCAACTGGGGCATGGAAGCCGCCAAGGCCCTCGGCGCAAACCACGTCACCCTGGAACACCCCGGTGACGACGCCCACACGGCAAAACTGGGAGAGATGGGCCGCAAGCACGGCGTCCGGGTAGCCTACCACGGCCATACCCAGCAAACCCCTGACTTCTGGGATACCGCCCTGCGACAAAGTGCCGGTAACGCCCTGAACCTCGACATCGGTCACTACGTGGCGGCGGGCTATGACCCCCGGGAAATTATTCGCAGCAAACACGCCAGTATTGCCAGCATGCACACCAAGGACCGCACCACCCCCGCCAACGGCCAGAAGAACCTGGTGTGGGGCGAGGGCGATACGCCCATCGCGGAAGTGCTGTCGATGATGAGCCGCAGCCGGATGAACTTCCCCGCCACCATCGAACTCGAGTACGACATTCCTGCCGGGTCCAACGCCGTACAGGAAGTGGCCCGCTGCCTGGAGTACTGCCGCAAGAGCCTGGCGTAGGCTGGATTACCAACTTCATCCGGCATGGCCGGAGCAACACCCCGCTCCTGTACTTGGAGCGGGGTGTTTTTTATTGTGGGAAACCTGAAAAAAATTTTCTTAACGGAAAATTTTAGGTTGTTACACAGGTTATAGTGGTGTCCCCGGCGGTTATGAGGCTAAGTAGCGGTTGGGGGAGAGGAGTTGTTCCGCCGCTTGGCGGGCAGCTACTAATTGCTCTTGCCCCACTTGATGCGGGGCAGCGGGCAAGTGTTATGGTTTTTCACAGGTTATAAGACACATACATGAACATTCACGCAATCCGTGTGAGCCTGCTTTTGTGGGCTCTCCCCCTGGCCGTTCTGGCCCAGGCCCCTTCCACCGATGGACTCATCGCCTACTGGAAATTTGACGAAACCTCAGGTACGACCGCGAATGATAGGGCTGGGAATTACAATGCGACCCTTAATTCCGGTGCCTCTTTTGCACCCGGCCAGGGACAGTCCGGAGGTGCCCTGCAGTTGAATGACCTAACGGGTGGAGC
>NZ_PDLO01000004.1 GCF_002631205.1 Neolewinella marina | reverse complement strand
AGCGGCGTTTGAAGGGCTCGCTGAAGCGCCGCGTGTACTTCTGCTTCAGGGTGGGCTGTTCTGAATTTGATGACATAATCGATGTGTACGATTGTGTCAAGCTATTTCAGGTATGGACATACACCCCCCAAGGCTCAGCTCGCTGCGCTCGTCGCAATTACTTACCACAGAAGGCACGGAGGAACACAGAGGGTTTTGTTTATTCCGGCCATAGTTCTCTGTGCCTCCGTGGTGAAAATAAATCGGGTCTGGAGACCCTCCGCCCGGTATGCACGAGCGTAGTGAGCAGAGGCACAAATTGTCCATGGTACTTTGGAAATGGTAAATGGTAAATTTTACCGGCCCTGGAAGGGACGGCCACAAATTAGCGTGGTCAATTGCGAGGGAACCGAGGAATGGGCCTCGCGGGGATAAGGAGTGATACCTTCCATAATAGCAGTAAAACCGAGTCTCCTTCATAGTGGACGTACGGAGATATGTGATTCTCGATTCTCGATACTTGATTAGCTGCGCTGCTGCCTTCGGCGGTTAGCTACCGCACGGCTTTGCTCGCTCCGCTCGTGGTCGGGTCTGGAGACCCTCCACCCGGGTGCGTACGAACGCAGTGAGCAGAGCCGCCAATTGGAAATGGTACTTTGTACTTCGTAAATGGTAAATTTTACCGGCCCTGGAAGGGACGGCCACAAATTAGCGTGGTCAATTGCGAGGGAACCGAGGAATGGGCCTCGCGGGCATTAGGTGGGAATTCCCCGCGGCGGCAATACCATAACGTCGCGTTCAAATCGGACGTTAGGAGATATGCGATACTCGATTCTCGATACTTGATTCTCGATTTAGCTGCCGCACGGCTCAGCTCACCACGCTCGTCGCAATTACTTACCACAGAAGGCACGGAGGAACACAGAGATTATTGGGGGGCTCCCTCCACGGCGCTCTGTGGACCTCCGTGCCTCCGTGGTGAAAACAAGTCGGGTCTGGAAACCCTCCACCCGGTGCGCACGAGCAAAGCGAGCAGAGCCGCAAATCGGAAATGGTATTTCGTATATGGTAAACGGTAAATTTTACCTCTCCCTACCCCTCTTCCCCCAGCAAGGAAAAGGCATACAATATCTCCCGGCCGATCTGCCGGGTGCGGGCGTCGTAGGTCTCGGCTTCGGCGGGGCTTCCGTCGGCCGCCTTGGGGTCTTCGTAGGTGAGGGGCAGCCGCAGGGAGGCGCCGGGGATAAAGGGACAGTTCGCGTCGGCCTCCGAGCAGGTCATCACGGCGGCGAAGTCGCCGGTCGGATTCGCCGGGTCATCGTAGGTCTTCGAGTAGCACAGCAGGGCGGGGCGGTCCTCCGCGTAGTGCACCCCGTAATGGGGGTTGTCCCCGCCAGGGTCATCCACCCGGAAGCCGATCCTTTCCAGGGCGGCCACGGCGCGGGGATTGAAGGCCGTGGCCTCCGTGCCGCCGGAGTAGGTCTCCACCCCGGAGATCCCGAACCACTCGGCCGCCACCGCCGCCCACACCATGGCCAGGTGGCTGCGGCGGGAGTTGTGGGTACAGATGAAGTTCAGCCGCACGGTGCCCTCCCCCCGGCGGTCCCTTACGTAATCGGCCAGTCGGGACAGCCGCGCCCGGCGTTCAGCGTCGATCCGGTCGGTTTCCGTGAGCATCGCCTGGATTGAGGCCGCCAGTTTCGGGTACATCATTGCCATTTTTTTGCGCGGACGCGGGTGCCGGAAAATAGGCAAGTGCCAACTCCGATTCCTGTACCCGGTGGATTTATACAAATATAGCTTTATTGCTATGAAAGGAGGCCACTGCCCCGATCGGTTGCGCCGGGATTTCCGACCGCCACGGCACCCGCGCGCCGCCGTCGAAATTGAGCCGTAAATTGCCCCCGCCCGAGCAAAGCAAGGAACAAATGCTAAACCCTTGAACCGGCCCGAGCGAAGCAAGGGATAAATGTCAGACGATTGACCCCTTGACCCCTTGTACCCTTGACCCCTTGCCCCAGCGAAGCAAGGAACAAATGCCAGCCCCTCTAACTACTCTACCTCCTCTCTAACCCCTCTACCTCCTCTAACCCCCCTACCTCCTCTAACTTGGAAACCACAGAACTCCTAAAGCGCGTACGCCGCATCGAGATCAAGACGAAGGGACTGAGCAGCCAGATCTTTTCCGGCGAATACCACTCAGCCTTCAAGGGCAGGGGCATGTCGTTCTCGGAGGTGCGCAACTACCAGTATGGCGACGACGTGCGCAACATCGACTGGAACGTGACGGCCCGCTCCGGGGAGCCCTACGTGAAGGTGTTCGAGGAGGAGCGGGAGCTGACGGTGATGCTGCTGGTCGACATCTCGAAGTCGAGTTTCTTCGGCACCGTAAAGCAGCCCAAAAATGAGCTCATCACCGAGATCTGCGCGGTGCTGGCCTTCTCGGCCGTCAACAACAACGACAAGGTGGGGCTGCTGCTCTTCAGCGACCGGGTGGAGAAGTTCCTGCCCCCCAAGAAGGGTAGGGGACACATCCTGCGCATCATCCGCGAACTCATCGACACCCGTCCCGAGGGCAGCGGCACCGACATCGGCATGGCCCTCGACTTCTTCACCAATATGGTCAAGAAGCGCAGCATCTGCTTCCTCGTGTCCGACTACCTGGCCACCGGCTACGAACGCTCGCTGCGGCTGGCCGCCCGCCGTCACGACCTGGTGGGCCTCCACCTCTTCGACCCCCGCGAACGGGAGCTGCCCCCCGTGGGACTGCTGCGCGCCCAGGACGCCGAAAGCGGGGAAACCCACTGGATCGACACCGACAGCAAGCGCATCCGCGACCGCTACGCCGGCTGGTACCACGAGAATATGGACTACTTCAAAACCGCCTTCCAGCAAAGCGGCGCCGATACCCTCAGCGTGGAAACCACCGAGGATTACGTGAAGGAACTGCTGCGGTTCTTTCGGCGGCGCGGTTGAGATTTATGATTTACCGCTTGCCTCGCTCGCGGGGCGGGCGGGGATGGATGAGGCATTCTGCGTGAAACCGGCACCCGCGCGCCGCCGCCGAACAAGGCCGGAAGTGCAGGTATTTACCAATACACTAACTTCCGCCCCATGAATATCGCCCTGGCCCAGATCAACGTACACGTAGGAAACTTCGATGCCAACCTGAAAAAGATGCTCGACTACACCGAGCGCGCCAAAAAGCAGGGAGCGGACATCGTGGTGTTCCCGGAACTGGCCACGGTAGGCTACCCGCCGCGCGACTTCCTGGAGTTCGACGACTTCATCGACCAGGCCCACCTCGTGGTCGAGCAGTTAGCCAAGGCCGCCGACGGCATCGCCATCATCGTGGGGTCGCCCACCCGGAACCCCGTAGTGGAGGGCAAGGACCTCTACAACAGCGCCTACTTCCTGGCGAACGGCCGCATCCAGCAGGTGCAGCACAAGACGCTGCTGCCCACCTACGACATCTTCGACGAGTACCGCTACTTCGAGCCCGCCGCGGAGTGGAACGTGGTGCGCTACCAGGACAAGACCTTCGCCATGATCGTCTGTGAGGACAGCTGGAACGTAGGCAACGAGAACCCCCTGTACAAGATCAATCCGATGGACCTGCTCATGGAGCACCAGCCGGACTTCATCATCAACATCTCGGCCTCCCCCTTCTCCTACGACCACGCCCCCGAACGGGTGATGGTGCTGCAGGCCAACGTGGACCTGTACAATATGCCGATGTACTACGTGAACCACGTCGGCGCCCAAACCGAACTGATCTTCGACGGCGGCTCGCTGGTCATCAACCAGCACGGCGAGGTAGTGGACGAGATGCCCTACTTCGAGGAATGCCTGCGGGTATACAACACCGACGAGGTGGAGGACGGACAGGAGATGTCGGGCGAACGCCCCCGCGACAAGATGACACTGATCCACGACGCCCTGGTGATGGGCATCCGGCAGTACTTCCAGAAACTGGGCTTCAAGCGCGCCCTGCTGGGCCTGAGCGGCGGCATCGACTCGGCCCTGGTAGCCGTGCTGGCCGCCCGCGCCCTCGGCCCGGAGAACGTCCGCTGCGTACTCATGCCCAGTCAGCACAGCAGCGACCACAGCGTAAACGACGCCCGCCAGCTGGCCCAGAACCTGGGGTGCCAGTACGATATCGTGCCCATCGAGAGCGTCTACCACAAGTATATGGACCTGCTGGGGCCCCACTTCCTCGGGTACCAGTCGGGACTCGCCGAAGAAAACCTACAGGCCCGCATCCGCGGCATGATCCTGATGGCCTTCAGCAACAAGTTCGGCAACATCCTCCTCAACACCAGCAACAAGAGCGAGATGGCCGTGGGCTACGGCACCCTCTACGGCGATATGGCCGGCGGACTGAGCGTAATCGGCGACGTCTACAAGACCGAATGCTTCGAACTGGCGCGCTTCATCAACAAGGACGGTGAGGTGATCCCCGACAACATCATCACCAAACCCCCGAGCGCCGAACTCCGCCCCGACCAGCTCGACAGCGACAGCCTGCCCCCCTACCCGGAACTCGACGCCATACTCTACCAGTACATCGAGCTCCACAAAAGCCCCCAGGACATCATCGAACAGGGCGCCGACCCGCTGCTGGTGCAGAAAGCCCTCCGCCTGGTCAACATCAACGAATTCAAACGCCACCAGACGGCCCCGGTGCTGCGGGTGAGCAAGAAGGCCTTTGGGATGGGGCGCCGGTTTCCTATTGTGGCGAAGTACCTCAGTTAGAGGAGGTAGAGGGGTTAGAGGGGTTAGAGGGGATCGCATTTGTCCCTCGCTTTGCTCGGGCCGGGGGCGATTGGTCAATGGGTCAAGGAGTTAATGGGTCAATAGTGAGACATGTGTCCCTCGCTTCGCTCGGGCAGGTGCGACACGTATACGCCTCGGTTTGGTTGGTGTGTAGATGTTCCTTTCTGGAAGGGCAATACGGTTCATTGCTGAAATCCTGTTGGCTGTGGCACAAATCCTGTGTGAATTTTGCGATCTCTCCTTCTGCGATATCTTTAGCCCTGGCGATCTGCTCACCTTTTGCGTAGCTTCCGGCATTGGTCAAGGTACCGCACGAGCTTTGCGATGCTTGGTGGAGTAGTCCCGACCCGAGCGAAGCGAGGGGTGATTGAAACGTACCTGCCCGAGCGAAGCGAGGGATAATTGAACCGCAATTGACCCCTTAGCCCCCTGGCCCCTTAATCCCTTGTGAACCCGACCCGAGCGAAGCGAGGGGAAAATGGCACCCTCTAACCCCTCTCTAACTCCTCTATCTACCTTACTAATTGGAACCCCTAATCACCAACGACGCAGTAGTCTTCGGCATCCTCCTCGTCATCCTCGCGCTGGTCTTCACCACGGCCAACAGTGAGCGGCCTTTCTGGAAGACCTTCTATACCTACGTGCCGGCGCTGCTGCTGTGCTACTTCCTGCCGGCCTTGCTGAACTGGCCGCTGGGCATCATCGCCTACGACTGGTACGAATACGGGGTGATCGACGCGCTGGCCCAACGGGGAGTGACGCTGCCCAACGGGCTGTCGTTCGGGGAGATCAACCGCTACATTGAGGCGCAGGGACTGGATCCGGCTGACTTCAGCGCCTACACCGGCCACAGCCAGCTGTACTTCATGGCGAGCCGCTACCTGCTGCCGGCGAGCCTCATCCTGCTCTGCCTCAACATCGATATTCCCGGCATCATCAACCTGGGGTACCGGGCCATCGTCATGTTCCTGGCGGCTACCGTGGGCATCGTGCTGGGCGGGCCGGCGGCGCTGCTCATCGTTACCTATTTCTTTCCGGGGCTGATCAACCTGGATCCCGACCTGCTCTGGCGGGGACTGAGCACCATCGCCGGTTCCTGGATCGGCGGCGGGGCCAACCAGGCGGCCATGCAGATCATCAACGAGGTGCCGCCGGGCATCTTCGGACAGATGATCGTGGTCGACGTGCTCGTGGCCAACATCTGGCTGGCCTTCCTCCTCTTCGGGGCCGGGCGGGCCAAACGCATCGACCGCTTCATCGGGGCCGACAACAGCGCCATCGACGAGCTGGTGCGCAAGATGGAAGACTACGCCGACCAGGTGCGGCGCATCCCCACCAGCGTGGACCTCTACAAACTGCTCGGCGTGGCCTTCGGCGGGGTAGCCCTGGCCCACTTCGGGGCCGACCTGCTGGCGCCCTTCTTCGGTCGCTTCGAAGCCACCCTGGAAGCCCTGCGGCTGAATACCCTCACCAGCGGATTCTTCTGGATGGTAGTGCTGGCCACCACCTTCGGCTTCCTGTTCAGCTTCACCCGGGCCAGGCGGCTCGAGGGGGTAGGGGCCAGCAAGTGGGGCGGCATCTTCATCTACATCCTGGTGGCCACCATCGGCATGCAGATGAACATCGGCGACGTGCTCGACAACCTCGGCCTCTTCGCCATCGGCCTCATCTGGATGCTGGTGCACATCACCGTACTGCTCGTCACGGCCTACCTCATCAAGGCGCCCTTCTTCTTCGTAGCCGTAGGCAGCCAGGCCAACGTGGGCGGAGCCGCCAGCGCACCCGTGGTGGCCAGCGCCTTCAACCCCGTACTGGCACCGGTGGGGGCCATCATGGCGGTCATCGGCTACGCCCTGGGCACCTACGGCGCCCTGCTCTGCTCCTACCTGATGGAGCTTTCGGTGAGCTAGCGATTGGCGCCGGGGGGCTGCTTTTCCTTCGCGAGCAAGTCCTCCAGTTCCGCCACCATTTCCGGGTGCCGGGCGTAGTGATTCACCCGTTGGGCCGGATCCTGCCGCATGTTGAAGAGGATGCCGGGGGTGTCGAATTCCTCGTGCCCGGTCAGGGTGCTGAAGAAGTCCGGCGGATTCCGGTGGCCCCCGCTCGCGTCGTCGATGTAGAGCCAGTCGCCCTTCCGGATGCCCCATTTGGAGGCGTAGGTATTGTGCACGAGCACCTCCCGGATGGGCGCTGCGGGCGATTGTCCGGCCAGTACCGGCGTGAAGTCCCGGCTGTCCGGGCCGGCCCCCGATGGCAGCGGCACCCCGGCGGCGGCGGTCAGGGTAGCCATCAGGTCGATCTGGGAGATCAGGGCGTCCGATACCGTGCCCGGCGCTACCCGCCCCGGCCACTTCACGATCATGGGCACGTGGTGGCCGCCTTCCCATACGTCGCGTTTCAGTCCGCGGAATTCCCCCATGCTGTAGTGGCCGTAGGTCCTGGCCCGCTCCCAGGCGTAGGCTTCGGGGCCATTGTCCGAGCTGAAGACCACGATGGTGTTCTCGTCCAGTCCGCGCTCGGCCAGGGCGTCGATGAGCTGCCCGGCTACCCAGTCGGTCTGCACCACGAAGTCGCCGTAGGCCCCGGCTTCCGAGCTGCCGTCGAAGGCATCGTTGGGGATTATGGGCGCGTGGGGGGAGGGCAGGGCGAAGTAGAGAAAGAACGGTTCATTTTCGTCGCGGGAGGCGATCCAGTCCACCGCCTTTTCGGTCAGGGTGGGCAGCACCGTGTAGGGGTTCCAGTCCTCCAGCTTCGGGCCCGGCCGGAATTCCCAGCGGCCCTCCTTGGTGTCGTAGCCCACGGAGTCGGGGTCCATCATGGCGGTGGGCGTTTCCAGTACCCGGTCGTTCTCGATCCAGGTGTAGGGGGGGAAGTTGATGGTCCCGTCGCCGAAGTAGTAGTCGAAGCCCCGGGCCAGCGGTCCGCCACCAACGGGCCGTTCCCAATCGATGTCTTCGGGGCGGTACACCTCCCGCAGCTTGCCCCACTGCATGGCCTCCCCGGAGGGCGGCTGGGTGAAGTTCCAGTCCCAGCCCAGGTGCCACTTGCCGATGCAGGCGGTGGTGTAGCCCCCTTCGTTCAGCAGCTGGGGCAGGGTGACGTCGCCTTCCCGGAAGAAGGGCGGCCCGAAGGAGTTGACGATATCGTGCTGCCGCCGCCAGTGGTAGGTGCCGGTCAGGAGGGCGAAGCGGCTCGGCGAGCAGATGCCCGAGGAGCTGTGGGCGTCCGTGAAGCGCATGCCTTCCGCGGCCAGCTGGTCGAGGTAGGGGGTGGGAATTTTGGAGTCGGAGTTCTGGCAGCCCAGGTCGCCATAGCCCATATCGTCGGCGTAGATGATGACGATGTTGGGGGGTGGGGGAGGGCTGTCCGCCCCACCGAAGGCCAGCAACAGCAGGATGGCGCAGGCCAGCGGCAAACCCGCTTTCAGGAGATAGGTCCGTATCATAGCCTTAAGGTACACGTGCGGGTCGAATTGTCCGCGTATTGGCCATCGGTTGCAGCCCGGCACCCGCGGGTCGCGCCCGTACCGCTATTTTTGGCCCTTCCCGTTAACTAGTCGGCCCCAATCCCGTTGGACGGTGTACCTCCCCCCGACGGTCGGGCGGCCAACCACATCTATGAAAGACAGCATTCTCGTCACCGGCGTTTCCTCCGGCATCGGCCTCACCACCGCCCGCTACCTGCTGGAGCGCGGCTTTCACGTTTACGGTTCCGTGCGGCGGGGCGCGGGTCCCGGGGAACTCACCCAGATGCCGGGCTTCACGGCCCTGAATTTCGACGTTACCGACCGCCCTGCCATCCGCGCCGGGGTGCAGCGCATCCTCGACGACGGTCACCGGCTGGTGGGGGTGGTGAACAACGCCGGGGTGGCCATCTCCGGCCCCGTGGAGACCGTCAGCGAGGCCGAGTACCGCCGGCAGTTCGAGGTGAACGTCTTCGGACTGGTAGCCGTCATCCAGGAAACCCTGCCCCTGCTCCACGCCGCCCGGGAGGCCGGCTTCCAGTCGCGCATCGTCAACATCAGCAGCGTCAGCGGCTACCTGACCTCCCCCTTCATGACCTTCTACTCCGCCTCCAAGTTCGCCGTGGAAGCCCTCACCGACGGCCTCCGCCGCGAGCTCCTCGGCTCCGGCATCGACGTGATCAGCGTAGCCCCCGGCCCGGTCAAGACCCCCATCTGGTCCAAGGGGCGCGAGCAAACCGAAGCCTTCGAAGACAACCGCTACAGCCACATCCTGCCCAAACTCGGCCCCTACACCGAAGCCGCCGAAGCGGGCGGCGTAGAACCCGAAGTGGTCGCCGAGGCCATCTACCGCGCCCTCACCGACAAAACCCCCGAACCCGGCGTCCTCATCATGCGTAAAAGGTGGATCGCCAAACTGCTCCGCCTCACCCCCAAGCGCTTCCAGGACAGATTCTTCACCAAACGGCTGGCCGCGAACCGCAGGTTCTAGTCCCAACCAGCAACCATTCAACCAGCAACCAGCCCACAAAACGAACACCCCGCCAGTGGGGAGGCCCCATCGCCCACCGGGCCGCAACCAGCTCACCAGCAACCAGCCAACCAAACGAACACCCGCCAGTGAGGAGGCCCCAACGCCCACCGGGTACCAACCAGCTCCCCAGCAACCAGAAAACCAGCAACTAGGCAAACCAGCAACCAGCCAACCAAACGAACACCCCGCCAGTGAGGAGGCCCCAACACCCACCGGGCAGCAACCAGCTCACCAGCAACCAGAAAACCAGCAACCAGAAATCCAACATGCTCCTAACCCTCCAGGATATCATGGCCCGCCCCGCCGCCTACCGCCGCGACCTGCTGAACACCCTGCCCGGGCCGCGGGGAGTGCACCTGATGGGGACCCGGGGGCACAAGGGTACGGAGAACCTGGCCGTCTTCAGTTCGGTAGTGCACGTGGGGGCCAGTCCGCCGTTGCTGGGCTTCATCCTGCGCCCGCTCACGGTGCCCCGCCACAGCTACCACCACCTGAAGGCCACCGGCTGGTTCACCCTGAATACCCTGCACCCGGAAATCCTTGACCCGGCCCACCAATCGAGCGCCAACTATGCGATCACGGAATCGGAGTTCGCGGCTACCGGACTTACGCCGGAGTATACCGACCAATGCCGGGCCCCCTACGTAAAGGAGAGCGCAATCAAGATCGGGCTGACCCTCGAGGAGGAGCACCAAATCCGCGCCAACGGAACCCTCTTCATCGTTGGCCGCGTACAGGAAATCATCGTGCCGGACCACGCCGTGGCGGAATCCGGTCACGTGGACCACGCGAGCCTGCAGACGCTGACGGTCGCCGGCCTCGATACCTATTACCGGGTGGAGCAGCCCGTCCGCAAGGCCTACGCCCGCCCCCACCTAAAACCGTAGACCCATGAAAGTTATCCTGTCACTACTCTTCCCCTTCCTGCTGTTCACCGCTTGTGGTTCGGAGGAAAGCCCGTCCACTCCGGAACCCGACGCCGCGGGCGTCACCGAACCCGCCCCCGGCACCCGTCCCCAGCCCGTAGTCTCCGGCGACATCACCTACCGCCTGCTTACTTTGGAGGAATTCCGCGACGTGGAAGGGTGCACCTTCCTGCTCTGGCCGGAAGGGGCGGCCGAGGAGCAGTACCTCTACGGCTTCAACTACGGGGAGGGGCCCGCGGAGGGCCACTTCGACGGCCAGTTACAAACCCTGGAAACCGTCAGCGAGGATGATGGCAATGAAAGCGGCCCTGTTACCTTCGTCCACGCCAACGACGAATTCGAGGTCACCACCACCGTTACCCGCGAGCGGCAGGTCGACAGCGAGCTCTGGGAAGTATCCGGCACCGTCACCATCCGCAACCGCCAGTCCGGCGCCACCCTCAAGGTGCGGGTGCTTGGCGAACAGGGCTGCTAGTACGCTGGAGGGAGGGGGGAAGAATTTACCATTTACGAAGTACAGAATTACCATTTACAATTTGCGGCTCTGCTCGCTCCGCTCGTGCACACCCGGGTTGAGGGTCTCCAGACCCGATAACGAGCGTAGCGAGCAGAGCCGTGCGGTAGCCAACCGCCGAAGGCAGCAGCGCAGCTAATCGAGAATCAAGTATCGAGAATCGAGAATCGCATATCTCCTAACATCCGATTTGAACGCGACGTTATGGTATCGCCGCCGCCGGGGGAATCACACCTTATCCCCGCGAGGCCCATTCCTCGGAATTGACCCCGCTAATTCGGGGGCCGTCCCTTCCAGGGCCGGTAAAATTTACCATTTACGAAGTACAAAGTACCATTTCCGATTTGCGGCTCTGCTCGCTTTGCTCGTGCCCACTCGGGCGGAGGGTCTCCAGACCCGACCACGAGCGTAGCGAGCAAAGGCGTGCGGTAGCCAAATCGAGAATCAAGTATCGAGAATCGAGTATCGCATATCTCTTAACGTCCTATTTGAACGCGACGTTATGGTATCGCCGCCGGGGGCATCACACCTTATGCCCGCGAGGCCCATTCCTCGGAATTGACCCCGCTAATTCGGAGCCGTCCCTTCCAGGGCCGGGAAAATTTACCATTTATAATTGGCGGCTCTGCTCGCTACGCTCGTGCCCACCCGGGTGGAGGGTCTCCAGACCCGATTTATTTCCACCACGGAAGCACGGAGGTACACAGAGCGCCATGAAGGAATTCCCCAAGAATCTCCGTGTCCCTCCGTGCCTTCTGTGGTGGGTAATTCCGACGAGTGTAGCGAGCTGAGCTGTGCGGTAGCCAAATCGAGAATCGAGTATCGCATATCCCCTCAGCTTCCAACAACATCCGATGTCCACGCCGCACCCGGGTTGAGGGTCTCCAGACCCGATTTATTTCCACCACGGAGGCGCAGAGAACTATGGCGGGAATAACCAAAGCCCTCCGTGTCCCTCAGTGCCTTCCGTGGTAAGTAATTCCGACGAGCGGCGGCGAGCAAAGCCGTGCGGTAGCCACATCGAGAATCAAGAATCAAGAATCGAGAATCGCATATTCCCTCAGCATCCGATGTCCAAACGCAACGCCGTGCAAAGCCCACTCCTAAATCAAAATTCGTCAAGTCGTAAATCAATCTATCCTTTCCCCACCGCGTTATCTCGTTGAGTCCCAAACGACACCGCCATGTCTTTACGCAAACGCGCCCTGTACACCGCCCTCGCGGCGGTGGTATTTCTTGGCCTGACGGCCGCCTCCGTGAGCCCGGTGAACGACAAGTTCTTCGAGATCATGAAGGCCATCGAGGTGTACACCAATGTGTACAAGGAAGTGAACACCTACTACGTCGACGAAATCGAGCCCAACAAGCTGATGCGCACCGGCATCGAGGCCATGGTGGGCTCCCTGGATCCCTATACCAACTACATCAGCGAAACCGACGTGGAAACCGCCCGGCTGCGACAGAGCGGACAGTACCAGGGCATCGGCGCCGAAATCGAGTACATCGACGGGCTGCCCACCATCCTGATGCTGTACCGCGACCAGCCTGCCGACGAGGCCGGACTGAAAACCGGCGACCGACTGATGGAAATCGACGGCCGGGAAACCGTAGGCTACAACCGCGAACAGCTGGAGGAGATCATGCGCGGCTTCCCCGGCACCGTGATGGAACTGACCGTGGACCGCCCCGGCGAAGGACTCAAGAAACTGAAACTCACCCGCGGCGACGTCGACATCCCCAACGTGCCCTACGCCGGCATGCTCGAGAATCAGGTAGGCTACGTGGCCCTGACCACCTTCACCCAGAACGCCGCCCGCAACGTACGCGAGGCGGTAACCAAACTGCGCGCCGAAAACCCCGACCTGAAAGGGGTAGTCCTGGACCTGCGCAACAACGGCGGCGGCCTGCTCAACGAGGCGGTCGACATCGTCAATATCTTCGTGCCCAAGGACGAACTGATCGTGACCACCAAGGGCAAGGTGCGCGACTGGAACCGCAGCTACTCCACCACCGGCAACCCCCTGGATACCGAGCTGCCCGTAGCGGTGCTCATCAACGGCCGGTCGGCCTCGGCCTCGGAGATCGTCTCCGGCGCCCTGCAGGACCTCGACCGTGGGGTGCTCATCGGCCAGCGCAGCTTTGGCAAGGGGCTGGTACAGAACATCATGGAGACCGGCTATGGCAGCCGGGTGAAGATCACCACCGCCAAATACTACATACCCAGCCAGCGCTGCATCCAGGCCATCGAATACCGCGACGGCAAACCCTACGACATCCCCGACGCCCAGCGGCCCGAGTTCAAGACCCGCGGCGGCCGCACCGTACTGGGCAGCGGCGGCGTGGCCCCGGACATTGAAGTCGACGTCCTCGGCAAGAACAACGTGGCCCAGGGACTGCTGGAAGAGTACATCATCTTCGATTTCGTCAACGAATGGGTGCGCGACCATCCGACCATCGATTCGGTGGCCGACTTCCATTTCCAGGACTGGGACCGCTTCGAGGCCTTCCTGAACCGGGCCGACTTCAGCTTTACCTCCAAGGCCGAGCAGCTGCTGGAGGAAGCCGCCGAACGGGCCGCTGAGGAGGGCTACGACATTACCGCCGACCTGGCCGCCATCCAGGAGCGGGTGGACCGGGAGCAGGCCGCCGCCATCGCCGGCCTGAAGGAGGAGATCATCGACATCATCGAGAAGGAGATCGCCGGCCGCTACTACTACCAGCGCGGACAGGTACAGATGGGCCTCCGCAATGACAAGGAAGTACAGGAAGCCATCGCAATCCTGAACGACCGCCAGCGGTACGATGACCTGCTGAGTAAGTAAGCAAGTCCGCAAAGCAAAACACCCCAGCCGCACCGTGTGCGACTGGGGTGTTTCCGTTTTTGGAAAGGCGGATGCCTTACATCTCGTCGATGTTTTCTCCGATGGCCGGCTTGCTGTTGCGCTGGTCGTCGGAAACGGTGGCCAGGTTACCCTCTTCGAGGCGCTTTCCGAGCCACCGCCGGGCGTCGGCGAAGGTGGGGAAGCAATGCTCGTAGGGAACGAGGCCGGGAATCAGGTTGATCCGTTCCATCATGTCGTGCACCTGCTCGTTCATGCCGGTGAAGACCACGGCAATGCCGCGGCTGTGCATGTCCATAATGGCATCCTCCAGGGCGTAGAGCCCCGACTGATCGATGTAGGGCACGCGGCCCAGGCGGATGATGACCACCTCCACCGTGGGCAGGTTCTGCACCATGGTCTGGAAACTGGACACGAAGCCGAAGAACAGCGGTCCTTCCAGGTGCTTGATGAACACCCGGTCGCCCAAACGCTGGATGAGGTCACCCTCGTCGGCCCAGGGCTTTTCGCGGCTGAATTCGGAGAGGGAGGAAGAGGTAGCTCCTTCTTCTACCGAATCGGCGGTCTTCTTCATGAAGAGCACGGCGGCCAGCACCATACCGATGGCGACAGCTTCGAGCAGGCCAACGAAGACCGTCAGCAGCAGTACCAGGATCATAACGACGGCGTCGCCCTTGGGCACGCTGCGCAGGTGGCGGAAGCCCTTGTAGTCGATGATACCAATTCCGACGGTAATGAGAATGCCGGCCAGTACGCCCATGGGGATGTAACGGACGATGCCGCTCAGGCCCAGCAGTACCAGCAGGAGGAAGAAACCAGCGATCATACCGGAGATCTTCGTTTTACCACCCGACTGTACGTTGATCACCGTACGCATCGTAGCGCCCGCGCCGGGCAGACCGCCGATGAAGGAGGCGGCCATGTTGCCGAGGCCCTGGCCAATGAGTTCCTGGTCGGGGTCGTGCTTGGTCTTGGTGATGTTGTCGGCCACTACGGAGGTGAGCAGGGAGTCGATCGCACCCAGCGCCGCCAGGGTGAAGGCGAATTCGATGATCCGCAGCAGCATGCCCGAGCCGAAGTATTCACTAAAAAAGCCGAAGTAGAAGGGCGGCAGTCCCTCCTGTACCTCCCCGATCACCGGCACCTGTCCGGGCATGAAGAAGTAGGCCACGATGGTCATGATGATCAGGGCCACCAGGCTGGACGGCACGATGGTCGTGATGCGCTTGAAGCCGTAGATGATGGCGATGGTGGCTAGGGCAAGAAAGAGATTCAGCCAGTTGATGCCGCCCGGGGTCGAGAAGGGGCGGTGGAGGTTGGAGATCGTACCCACGGTGCCGCCTGCACTGCGACTGGCCAGGCGCACGGCCCGGGCCTCGATATCCTGCTGGTCCACTTCGGAGAAGCGGCGACTGGTTTCCTCGATGACCGAAGCGTCCATCACGCCCTTCAGGGCGCCGTCGGCCTCCTCTTCGCGGATGATTTCCTCCAGGATCACCTCCTCGGCGTGGGGCATCTGCATGGCGATCAGCTCCTGGTCGTTGGCGGCGCTGTAGCCCAGGGCCGGGAATATCTGGGTGATGATGATGATCACCCCGATCCCGCTCATGAAGCCGGAAACCACCGGATACGGTATGTATTTTATGTACCTGCCCAGCTTGATGACCCCGAAGAGCATTTCGATCAGGCCGGCCAGGAAAAAGGTGGCCAGAATGATGGGCAGGGCCTCCGCCACGGTCTCGGCACCCGACTCTACCAGGGCGTTGGCGATGATGGCCGAAGAAACGACCGTCATGGGTGCGGTAGGGCCACTTACCTGGGTGTTCGTGCCCCCGAACATGGCGGCAACGATGGCGATGGCGATGGCACCGTAGAGGCCGGACATGGGGCCCAGGGCCGTCTGCGCACCGAAGGCCAGGGCCAGCGGCAGGGCGACGATACCGGCGGTCAGACCACCGAAAAAGTCTCCGCGGAGATTAGAGAAATCAAAAACAAAGGGGTTCTTCATGTTTCTTACTTATGCTAGTAAAGCTATCATTTGACGGAAAAACCCCAAAATACGCTAAACTAGCTGAAACCCCTATTCCGCCGTTTCCAGGAACTGCATCTCGTAGAGCTCCCGGTAGCGGCCGTCCTCGATCTGCAGCAGGGTGTCGTGGGGACCGAACTCCCTGATCTCCCCCTTTTCGAGCACCATGATGTTGTTCGCGTTGCGGATGGTACTCAGGCGGTGGGCGATGACGATACTGGTGCGGCGGTCGATCAGTTTTTCAATGGCGTGCTGAATGACCCCCTCGGTTTCCGGGTCCACGCTGCTGGTGGCCTCGTCGAGGATCAGGATGTCGGGGTCGAACACCAGGGCCCGCACGAAAGAGATCAGCTGCCGCTGCCCCATGCTCAGGGTGGCCCCCCGCTCCATCACGTCGTAGTCGTAGCCGCCGGGCAGCCGCTCGATGAACTCGTGGGCGCCGATGAGCTTCGCCGATTCGATGACCCGCTCGCGGCTGATGGACGGGTCGCGCAGGGTGATGTTCTCCATGACCGAGCCGGTGAACAGGAAGACGTCCTGCAGCACCATGGCCATGCGGCTGCGCAGGGCGGTGAGCTCGTAGTCGCGCAGGTCGTGACCGTCGATGAGGATCTCGCCCATCTGGTATTCGTAGAAGCGGTTGATCACGTTGGTGATGGTGGTCTTGCCACTGCCGGTGCTGCCCACGATGGCCAGTGTCTGCCCCTTGTGGAGCTGGAAGCTGAGGTCCTTCAGGATCCACTCCACCCCCGTGTAGGCAAACCAGACGTTGCGGAACTCCACCTCGCCTTCCAGTTTGGCGGGGGCCAGGGTGCCGGTATTTTCGATCTGGTCGTCGCGGTCCACCACCTTGAACACCCGTTCGGAAGCTACCAGCCCCATCTGTAGGGTGTTGAACTTGTCGGCCAGCACCCGGATCGGGCGGAAGAGCATGTTGATGTAGATCGGGAAGGCTACCAGGGCCCCGAGGGTCACGCCACCGGCGCGGGCCACGTCCTGGGCACCCCACCACACCATCAGGGCCAGACTGGCCGCGGCGATGATGTCGACCGTAGGGAAGAAGATCGCGTAGTAAAGGATGGCGTCGATGTTGGCCTTGCGGTATTCGGCGTTGATGCCGGCAAATTTGCGGGCCTCGGAGTGCTCGGCGTTGAAGATCTGAACGATCCGCATACCAGTGATGCGCTCCTGCAGGAAGCCGTTCATCTTCTGGATCTGGGAGCGCACCTGCTGGTAGCTGCGCTTGACGGCCTCCTTGAAGAGGTAGCTGGCCAGCATCAGGAAGGGCATGGTGGTCAGGCAGATAAGGGTGAGCCGCCAGCTGGTGGTCAGCATGATGGCCAGCACGGCAAAGATCGACATGAGGTCGGCCAGGATGGTGATGACGCCCTCGGCGAAGATGCTGTTGATCGACTGGATGTCGTTGATCGTCCGCGTAGTGGAGGTGCCGATGGCCGTCTTGTCAAAGTAGCTGAGGCGCAGGCTGTTGATGTGGCTGAAGACGCGGACGCGCAGGTCGCGGATCACCGATTGCCCCAGCCAGTTGGAGCTGTAGACGAAGGCGTAGCGGCAGAGGGCCTCCACCACGAGCAGCCCGGCAATGACCAGGGCCCAGAAGGTAAGCCCCTGGGTGTCGCCGGCGAAGATGTAGTCATCGACCATCTTCTGGATCAGCCGCGGGCGGGCGATCGACAGCGGCGCCAGCACCACGGCCAGGGTGACGGCCAGAATGGCAACCCCCTTATAAGGCTTGGCCAGGGCCAGCACCCGCCACAGGAGGTACAGGTCGAACTTCTGCTTTTCTTCGTTGCTGGCCATGAAGGCATGTAACAAGCGATCCCGGCTTTGGGTCGCGGTACCTACAAGAATTTTTGGGGCGGCGGAGCGCGGGTGCCAGGGCCGAACCCCCAGCCCGGTTTGGGGTATTATGTCAATCACCCTCCCCCCAATTCCCGTGAAGAACGTACTCGGCACCGAACTCGTCCCCTGCTGTACCGACCCCCCGACCGGCTTCTACCGCGACGGCTACTGCCGCACCGGCCACCTCGACAGCGGCCGCCACGTGGTGTGCGCCGTGATGACGGAGGAGTTCCTGACCTTCACCCGCTCGCGGGGCAACGACCTGACGACCCCCATTCCTCAGTACGACTTCCCCGGCCTAAAACCCGGCGACCTATGGTGCCTCTGCGTCTTGCGCTGGAAGGAAGCCTACGACGCCGGCGTCGCACCACCGGTGAAACTGGAGGCTACCCACGAGTCGGTGCTCGACTTTCTCGACTTCGCCCAGCTGCTGGAACTGAAGACCGAGCCCGGCGTCCGCTAACGGACGGGAGGGTGTCCGGTATCGAACACATTGGGCGCATGTGAAGGTGTAATTCATTGATTGTCAGAATGTGATTTTTCTGGCACGGAGTATGCTTCCCACGGGGCATGGATCGCACCCTGGACACCCGTGAAGTGAACCGCCGCCGCCGCTACCAGTGGCTGAAGTGGGGCGGCTTGCTCGTTATCCTGGCCACCCTGCTGTGGTTCAGCCTGAAGCTGCTCCGGCCCTCCGCGGCCAAGGATACCCTGCGCTTCGCTACCGTGGAGCGGGGTGAGGTGGTCAACACCATCAACGCCACCGCCCTGGTGCTGCCCGCCTTCGAGGAGCAGATCAACGCCCCCGTGGCCACCACCATCGACGAGGTGCTGCTCACGGCAGGTACCGAAGTGGAGGCCGGCGACCTGCTCATGCGGCTGGACCGCGACTACGTACAGCTGCAGCTCGACGGCCGCCGCGACCAGCTGGCCGTGAAGGAGAACAGCATCGGCCTGCTCGGCCTGGAGTACGAGCGCGACCTGAAGGAACTCTCCTACAACGCCGACATCAAGAAACTGGAACTCGCCGCCGCCCGCGCCGCCCTGGCCGACGCCCGCCGCCTGCTGGAGGTGGGCGGTGCCACCCAGGAGGAGGTGGAAGCCGCCGACCTGGCCGTCCGCATCAGCGAACTCGAATCCAAAAAGCTGGACAATCAGCTCGACTACGCCCGCAATAGCCTCGCCGGCCGCAAGCGGCAGCTGCAGCTGGAGGTGGGCATGGAAGAGAAGGAGGTGAGCCAGCTCAGCCGCCGCCTCCGGGAGACGGAAGTCCGCGCCCCCCGCGCCGGCGTAGTCACCTGGGTGAACGAAAACATCGGCCAGCAGGTCACCGAAGGCACCGCCCTGGCGCGGGTCGCTAACCTGGGCCGCTACCGGGTGGAAGCCACCTGCTCCGACCGCTTCGCCGACCAGCTCGCCGTGGGCCTGCCCGTAGAACTGCGACTGCCCACCGGCCGCATCTCCGGAACCGTGGCCGCCATCCTTCCCGAAGTGTCCGAAAATCTGGTCAGCTTCCGCGTCGACCTGGACAACCCCAGCCACCCCGACCTGCGGCCCAACCTGCGCAGCGAACTCTCCGTCATCACCAGCCGCATCGACGAAACCCTGAGGGTGAAGAACGGACCCGTATTCCGCGGGGGCCGCGATCAGTCGGTCTTCGTGGTCAACGGACAGAACGCCGTACGGCGGGAAGTGGAGATCGGCGCCCGCAACGGCGATTACGTCGAAATCACCGGCGGACTGAACCCCGGCGACCGCATCGTGATCTCCGACCCCGAGGCCCTGAAGGACGTGAACCAATTCAAACTGGAGGAAGGATGATCGTCGCCGAAAAACTGAACCTCCTGGCCATGTGGCTCCTGCTGCTCGCCCTGTTCCTCGGCACCCGCGTCCGCGCCCAGGAAACCCTGACGCTGGCCGAACTGCAGCACGCCGCCACCGAACGCGCCGAGCAGGTACTCATTGCCGAACAGCAACAACGCGCCGCCGCCCTCGACCTGGAGGCCTTTGAAGCCGGACTGCTGCCCCGCCTCGACCTGGCCGCCACCCTGCCCAACTACTTCCGCACCTCCACCGAGGTGACCCAGGACGACGGCACCATCGCCTTCCGCGAGATCGAGCTCAACAACTCCTCCGTCTCCCTGCTCGCTACCCAGCGCATCGCCGCTACCGGCGGACTCTTCGGACTGGAAACGCGGCTGCAGCGCACCGACAATTTCGCCCAGGAAACGAAGCGCTACAATGGCTCCCCCGTGCGGCTCACCTTCCAGCAACCCCTGCTGGCCTTCAACCCCTGGAAGTGGGACCGCCGCCTGCTGCCCCTGCAGGTAAGCGTAACGGAAGCCGCCCTGCGCGCCGCCCGCGCCGACGCCGCCCTGGACGCTACGGCCCTCTTCTTCGACCTGGTGAACGCCGACCAGGAACGCCGCATCGCCGAAACCAACCTGGCCGCCAACGCCACCCTCTACACCATCGCCACCGAACGCTACGGGCTGGGCAAGATCAACCGCGGCGACCTGGTGCAGCTCGAACTCGAACAGGCCAGTGCCGAACAGAACCTCCTGCGGGCCGAACGCCTCGTGGGCCGCGCCTCGGCCAACATCTTCCAGTACCTGGGACAACCGTACCACGGCGAGCTCCTCCGCCCGGAAACCCCCGACGCCCGGGCCGGGGTAGACATCTCCGCCGCCACCGCCCTGGCCCACCTGGCCAACCGTCCCGAACTGCTGCAACTGCAACAGCGGGTGCTGGAAGCCGAACGGGAAGCCGACCGCATCCGCCGCAACCTGGGGCCCCGCCTCGACTTCAACGCCAGCATCGGACTGATCCGCAACGCCGACGAACTGAACCCCATCTACCGCGACCCCCAGAACGAAAGGGTGGTCAGCCTAACCTTCGCCGTGCCCCTGCTTGACTGGGGCGAACGGCAGGCCCTTAACCGGCGGGCACAAACCGACGTCGATCTGGCCCGCACCCTCGGCCAGCGCCTGGAAAACGAACTCGCCGGCCGCCTCACCCAGCTGCTCGACCAGTGGACCACGGTCCGCCAGGAACTGCAGCTCGCCACCCGCATCCGCGACCTGGCCGAGGAACGCTTCCGCATCAGCCAGGAAAGCTATACCCTGGGCGCCATCCCCCTCACCGACCTCACCTTCGCCCAGCAGAACCGCGACCTCAATACCCGCGCCTACGCCGAATCCCTGCGCGCCTACTGGCTCACCTACGCCAGCCTGGAACGCCTCACCCTCTGGGATTTCATCAACGACCGGCCCCTCTACGAAGCCCACTAACCAACCAACCAGAAACCAGCCAACCAGAAACCAGCAACCAGAGAACCAGCAACTCATGATCCAACTCTCCAACATCTCCAAGTCCTACCGCACGGACACCATAGAGACCCTCGCCCTCCAGCACCTCAACCTGACGGTACCGGCCGGGGAATTCCTGAGCATCATGGGCCCCTCGGGCTGCGGCAAGTCGACCCTGCTGAACATCATGGGCCTGATCGACGAGCCCAGCGAGGGGCAGGTGGTACTGGCCGGGCAGGAGGTGACCCACTACAACGGCCGCCGGATGGCCCGCTTCCGCAACGAGCAGCTCGGCTTCATCTTTCAGAGTTTCCACCTGATCAACGACCTCTCGGTGGTCGACAACGTGGAGCTGCCCCTGCTGTACCGGAAGGTGGGCAGCAAGGAACGCAAACGGCGGTCGCTGGACGCCCTGGAGCATGTGGGACTGAGCAACCGCGCTTACCACTTTCCGAACCAGTTGTCGGGGGGGCAGAAGCAGCGGGTGGCCATCGCCCGGGCCATCGTCGGCCGGCCCAACATCCTCCTGGCCGACGAGCCCACCGGAAACCTCGACAGCCACATGGGCGACGAGATCATGCAGATCCTCCTCCGCCTCAACCAGGACCTCGGCACCACCATCGTGATGGTGACCCACGACGAGCGCATGGCCCGTAAAACCCACCGCCTGGTACGGCTCAGCGACGGAGAAAGGGTGAGTTGATTTGCGATTTGCGGCCACGCGCGCAGATAGCAGCGGCAGCCCAATCGTATACCCTACCTCACCAAAATCGCACCTCGTAAATCGTACATCGCCCAATGCTCCACAACTACCTAACCCTCGCCCTGAAGGTGCTGCGTCGCAAGCCGTTCTACACCTTCATCAGCCTGTTCGGCATCAGCTTCACCCTGATGATTCTGATGGTGCTCACCTCCCTGTTCGACGCCGGCCTGGGCAAGAACCAGCCGCTGACCAAGCGGGACTACCTGGTGGTATCGCCCTACGCCGAACGCAGCCGGACCGAACCGGATACCATGCTGGTCATCGACACCCTTACCCTGGCCGGCGGGGAAGTGCGCTACGATACCACCGAGGAGATCGCCCAGAACGTAGTTTCCAACTCCATCGGCCCCATGAGCTACCGCTTCATCATGGATAACCTGGTGGACCTGGAGTCCGCCGAACGGGTGGCCATCTACAGCGACGGCGACTTCACCGACGGCTTCATCGACGGCCGCAAGTTCACCTTCTCCAGCTACTACACCAACGCCGACTACTGGCGGGTGCTCGACTTCGATTTTCTCTACGGAGCCCCCTTCAATGAGGCCGACATCGAGGCTGCCGCCCAGAAGGTGGTCCTGACCGACAAGGCGGCCCGCATCTACTTCGGCGAGCTGGGGCCGGACCTCATCGGCCGGGAAATGGCCCTGGGCCGGCGCACCTTCACCGTGGCGGGCATCGTGAGCCGGCCGCTGGCCGACAGCCCCATGTTCGGCGGGGATATCTACCTGCCGGTCACCACCGCCGACGCGCGGGCCCTGGCCAGCAACGAGATCGACGGAGGCTTCAGCGCCATCTTCGAGGCGACCTCCCCCCGGGGGCGGCAGGCCATCAAGGACGAGATCGAATTCATCTCCCAGAACTTCCAGTTCCCCCCGGAAAGCGACTACAACGGCCTGCGGGTGTCGAGCGCCACCGTCATTGAGGGCTACGCGATGGCCACCGTGCAGGAGCAGGACCCCCAGAAGGCCCTTCGGGTGCTGTTCATCCCGCTATCCATCCTGGTGCTCCTCTTCGTGGCCCTGCCCCTCATCAACCTCATCAACCTGAACGTGAGCCGCGTATTCGAGCGGCGCTCCGAGATCGGGGTGCGCAAAGCCTTCGGGGCCGAGCCGCGGGATATTCTCTACCAGTTCATCTTCGAAAACCTGGTGATCACGGTCATCGGCGGGGCCATCGGACTGCTGCTGGCCATCCTGCTCATTTCCTACGTCAACGCCAATGACCTGCTGGGGATCACCCGCCTGTCGCTGTCCTACCAGGTGGTCTTCTACTACCTGCTGGTGATCCTGCTCTTCGGCCTCCTCTCCGGGCTGCTGCCCGCCTACCGCGTCAGCCGGACCAACGTAGCCGCCGCCCTGCGGGGATAATCCCATTAACCACCCTTCAAAAGATACCGTCATGCTCTCTCACCTCCTGAAGCTGATGTGGAACAAGCGCCGCGCCAACGTCCTGATCTTCGTGGAGATCCTGCTGGCCTTCGTCGTGCTGTTCGGCGTCTACACCTTCACGATTTACAACTACGACCGCTACCGCTCCCCCCTGGGCTTCAGCTACGAGCACAGCCTCGGCGTGCGGGTCGACCTCGACGACCAGCTTGACTCGGCGGCCGTAGTGGAAGCCCACCGGCGCATCCGTACGGAACTCCTCGAGCTGCCGGACGTGGCCGCCGTCACCTGGATTGGCCCCGTCAACCCCTTCGGCGGAGGCACCTGGCGGACGAGCAACGACGAATACGGCTTCCTCATCACCACCCTGATGATGTTCGCCGACGAGCACTTCGCCGAAACCGCCGAACTCGACTTCCGTGAAGGGGGGTGGTATACCGAGGCGGACCAGCACGCCAAGTATCCCCCCATCGTCGTCAACGGCGCCTTCAAGGACGAATACTTCCCCCAGGCCGAAACCCTCGTCGATACCCTGCTGCCCATTAACGGCCTGCACCGCGTCGTGGGGGTGGTGGACGCCTTCAAGTACCAGAGCAACTTCGCGGAGAACCAGCCGCTGACCTTCTTCTCCCACGCCGACCAGGACCGCGGTGGGGAGCCCTTCGAAATGCTCATCGTGCGTACCCATCCCGGCCGCACCGCCGCCGTGCAGGAACCCCTCTACCGCAGACTGGTGGACCTGACCAAGAACACCGACGTGGTCATCTGGAGCATGGCCGAAGACCGCATCAAGGCCAACCGCCCCGTGGTCATCCCCCTGATCATCATGCTGGTCATCTCTGGGTTCCTGCTCATCAACATCGCCCTGGGGCTTTTCGGCGTCCTCTTCACCCAGATCAGCCACCGCCGCGCCGAGATCGGCCTGCGCAAGGCCCTCGGGGCCACCCCCGGGGAAGTGACGGCCCAGTTCGTGGGGGAAGTGCTCGTCGTTACGGCGGCCGGACTGCTGCTCGGCACCTTCTTCGCCGTCCAGCTGCCCCTGCTGGAGCTGCTGCCGATCCCGGCTAAGTACTTTTACCTCGGAATCATGGCTTCTGTCCTCACCATTCTACTCATCGTTACGGCCTGTGCCTTCCTGCCCAGCCGGCAGGCGGCGGGACTCCACCCGGCCCACGTCCTCCACGAGGAGTAGGCCAGCCAAGCCACTCCGTCCGAAGTTTAGATAACCGCTCAATCGTAATTCCTATCTCCTCCCGCATCCTCATCATCGACGACGACCGCACGGTCTGCCAGAGCCTGGAACTGCTGCTGAAGCGGGCGGGTTACGCCGTGCGGAGCATCTACGGCCCCCGGGAGGCGGTGGCGACGGTGGGGGAGTTCCGCCCCGACCTGGTACTGCTCGACCTCAACTTCACCGTCGAAACCAGCGGGCGGGCGGGCATGCAACTGCTGCAGGAACTGCTGGCCGAATTTCCCCGACTGCCGGTCATCCAGATGACGGGCTGGGCTACGGTACAACTGGCCGTGGAGGGCATGAAGGCCGGGGCCCGCGACTTTATCGCCAAGCCCTGGGACAACAAGGAGCTGCTCAACGCCATCCGTACCCAACTGGAGCGGGGCGCGGACGCGGGTGCCGGGGTTCCCGCGGAGGAAGCCGAGCCCTTCGGTTCCCTCATTGGTTCCTCGGCCGCCCTCAGCGACGTCATCGGCCAGGCGCGCCGGGTAGCCGCTACCGAAGCCGCCGTGCTCATCACCGGCGAGAGCGGCACCGGCAAGGAACTCATTGGGGAAGCCATCCACGCCGCCAGCCGCCGGGCGGGCGGGCCCTTCGTGGCCGTGAACCTCGGCGGGGTCCCCGAGCAGCTCTTCGAATCCGAACTCTTCGGCCACAAGGCAGGAGCCTTCACCGACGCCCGGACCGATCGGGCGGGGCGCTTCGAACTGGCCGCCGGCGGCACCCTCTTTCTCGACGAGATCGGCGACCTGGCGCCCGCCGCCCAGGTCAAACTGCTGCGCGTACTGCAGGAACGGCAGTACGAACGGCTGGGCGAAAGCCGGCCCCGCCCCACCAATGTGCGCGTCATCAGCGCCACCAGCCGCAACCTCGACGCCATGGTGACCGCCGGAACCTTCCGGGAGGATCTTCTCTACCGCATCAACCTCATTCACCTCCACCTGCCGCCCCTGCGGGAGCGGCCGGAAGACATCGCCCCCCTGGCCGAGCACTTTCTGGAGAGCGCCCGCCGCCGCTACGAACGGCCGGCCCTGCGGCTGGAAGCCGCGGCCCTCAACTGGCTGCGGCGGCAACCCTTCCCCGGCAACGTGCGGCAGTTGCAGAACCTCGTGGAGCGGACGGCCATCCTGGCGGCCGGCGACTCCATCGGAGTGGCCGAACTCGAGCGGCAGGCGGGCGGGACCGAGGCGACTACCCACTTCGCCCCCTCGGGCGTCACCCTGGAGCAGATGGAGGTACGCATGATCCGCGCGGCCCTCGGCCGCAACGCTGGCGAAATCACGGCCACGGCCCGGGAGCTTGGGCTGACGCGCGCGGCCCTCTACCGCCGGCTGGAGAAGTACGGCATTCCCAACGCCAACGCCTAACTTGACCCGCGTGTCCGCCGCCGCCAAATACCTCGCCTACCTCGGTACCCTCCACCTCGTCATCGGGGTGCTCATTTACCAGGTGGTGGGCCGCGGACCGGTGCTGCTGCTGGTGGAAATGGTCCTGCTGCTCTCGGCCTACCTGGGGTACCGCCTCTACGAAGTGCTGGTGGCCCCCCTGCAGCTGCTGAGCCGGGGGGTGGGGGCCCTGGCCGACCAGGACTTCTCCGTAAAAATGCGGTCCACCGGCAGTCCGGAAATGGACCGCCTCGGTGAGGTCTACAACCGCATGATCGAGCAGCTGCGGCTCGAGCGGGTAGCCGGCCGCCAGCGGGAGGAGTTCCTCGACCGGCTGGTGGAAGCCGCCGGGGTAGGCCTCCTCGTGCTGGACTACGACGGGAATATTGAGTCGGAAAACCCCTGGGTGCAGGAGCGGCGCAAGTCGAGCCCCGAATTCGAGGCCACCGTCCTGCGGCCCGCCCTGGCCCTCGGGGTGGGGGAGCAGGCCGTCTTCACCACCCCCGACAACCGGCGGCTGCACGTGGAGTACGCCACCTTCGTGGACAGGGGTTTCGAGCGCGGGTTCATCATCCTCCAGGACGTGACCGCCGACCTCCTCCAGGCCGAAAAGGAGGCCTACGGCAAGGTCATCCGCATGATGGCCCACGAGGTCAACAACTCCAACGCCGCCATCGTCTCCCTGCTGAAAACCCTGCTGGAGGTAGCCCGCGCCGACGAGCCCGACCTCGCCGAGCTGAGCCGCGAACACCTGCCCCCCGTCATCCTGCGGGCCGAGCACCTCACGGCCTTCATGCGCAACTTCGCCCGGGTAGTCCGCCTGCCCGCGCCCGCCCGGGAGCGCATCGACCTCAACGCCGTACTGCGGGGCGCCGCCGAGGTGATGCAGCCGCTGCTGGAGGAGCAGGAGATCGCGCTTTCCCTGGCCCTCGCCGACCGCCCCGTGTGGGTCAGCGCGGACCGCGCCCAGCTGGAGCAGGTCCTCATCAACGCCCTCACCAACGCCCGGGAGAGCATCGGCCGGGGCGGGCACATCCGGATCAGCAGCCAGCTTCACCCCGCCGGCTTCGTAATTGCCGACGACGGTCCTGGCATCCCCGCTGAGGTGGCCGACCGGCTGTTCACCCCCTTCTTCAGTACCAAGAGCAGCGGGCAGGGCGTGGGCCTCACCCTCTCCCGCGAGATCCTGGAAGCCCACGGGGCCAGCTATCGCCTCCGCACCGAAGAGGACGGAGTGACCCGCTTTCGGGTTTCTTTGTCTTGACGCCGCGACAAATTGTCAGACATCGGATGTTGTCGGAGGGGGGTGGGTTGTGCGGATTCGTGTCCAGTTTTGCCGTTCCGGCCTGAAAATCACCGTTAATGACCCATCGTGCGCTCCGGAACCAATGAGTAGATCCCCTTTTGGACCATTTTACTATGAGTCAATCGGTTGTAGGCGTGGTGACAGAATGTCAGACATCCGATGTTGTCAATCTAGAGGGGGGAGGGAAGAGAAATTTGCAATACTAATGGATTAGTAGTATACTTGTACTAATCAATTAGTAGACATGCAACGACTGGCCCGCCGCGAGGCGCAACTGATGGAAGTACTGTGGAAGCTGAAGCGGGCATTCGTCCGGGAGATCATCGATGAGCTGCCGGAACCGAAGCCCCACTACAACACGGTATCGACGATGGTGAAGATTCTGGAGGAAAAAGGTTTCGTTTCCCACGAGAAGGTCGGCAACGCTTACCGCTTCTTCCCCGTCATTGCGGAGGAGGAGTACCAGAAGAAGGCGGTGGACGACGTGGTGCGCCGCTTCTTCGACAATTCCCCCATGAAGCTCGTGAACTACTTCGCCCGGGAGCAGCAGCTCGACGCGGCGGAGCTTGAGCGACTGGTTCGTCTGATCAAAGAAAAATAGGGATGCACTACCTACTCCACGCCGGCCTGCTGCTGGCCGCCTGCTACCTTTACTACTACCTGGCCCTGCGACGGGAAACCTTCTTCCGGCTGAACCGCTGGCTGTTGCTCGGCGGACTGGCGGCCAGTTTCCTGCTGCCCCTCGTAACGGTTCCGGCGAGCCTGAGTCTCCGCTCCGCCCCGACCGCCGGGGTGACACCCGCTCCGATGACTACGTCCTGGCCGACCGTCACCGCGCCAAATGACCTGGCCAGCTACTGGGCACCGGCGGGCACGGCTACTTACGCGCCGGACCCGGCACCCGCGTCCGCGCCCCCTTCAGCCCCGCTAGACCGCGGAAAGCTGTTGCTCGGGCTCTACTGGCTGGGGGTTGTGGTATTCGGGATGCAGTTTTTGTACCAACTGCTGAGCGTAGGTCGGGTACTGCGCCGGCCGCCAACCTACCGGCTGGGCGGTGTGGAGGTGCTCGAAACGACGCAGTGCGCGGCCCCTTATTCCTTCTGGAACCGCGTGGTGCTGAACCCCGAAAAATACGACGCAGCCACCCGCGACCGCATCCTCGAGCACGAATGCGTGCACGTGCGGGGGCGGCACTCCCTGGACCTCCTCCTGGCCCAGCTGGCGGTGGTAGTGCAGTGGTGGAACCCCTGCGCCTGGGCGTACCGGCGGGCCGTGGAAAATAACCTGGAATACCTGACCGACGATGAAGTCCTGCGCCGCGGCGACGACCCCGTCGGCTACCAACTCAGCCTGCTGCAGGTGGCCGCGCCCCGCCACGACCCCCGCTTGGTAGCCGGCTATAACCGCCATTTTCTGGAACAACGCATTCAAATGATGAAAAGCAAGAAATCTTCTCCCCGCGCCGGCTGGAAAGGCCTGGCCCTGCCCCTCCTTTTACTGCTCTCGTTGACCTCCCTCAACGCGGTAGCCCAGGAAGCGCCCGCCCCCACCGAACGGCCGGCACCGGCGCCCCCGGCTCCGCCCGCGCCTCCAGCTCCGCCGGCACCCCCCGCACCGCCAGCTCCACCCGCCCCCCCGGCCCCGCCCGCACCATCGGTAGGGGAGCTGGGCTACCGCTGGACGGCCTACGTGAGCGGGGGTGAGGTGTGCTTCACCCTGATAGAAGAGTCGGCGGGCGACGAAAATTACCACTCGACTAACAGCCGCTGCTTCTCCGCCGACCAACTCGGCGACTTGCCCCGGGGTACTACCGGCACCTTCAAAGCATCGCGGGAAGCCGGTACCCTGGAATTCACCGGCACCTTCGAGGGCGACCGGGGCAGGGGGACCTACACCTTCGTGCCCAACCCGGCCTTTGAAAGCGCCCTGGCCGACGCGGGCTACGGCGCCTATGCGGACCGGGAGTTGTTCCACTTCTTCCTGAGCGACCTGACCGCGGGATATCTGGACTACCTGAAACAGGAAAACTTCAGTCCGACCCGGGAGGAACTGCTGCAAATGGCCGTTTTCAACATCAATCAGGCGACCCTCAGCGAGGTGTTGGCTGACCTGAGCGCGGCCGGCTTCGAGCGCCCGCGGCTGGACCAGGTCATACAGCTGCGCATCTTCGGCATTGATCGCCAGTACGTGCGCAGCATGGCCGACGCCGGTTACGACGAACTGACCCTCGAAAACCTGATCCAGGCCCGGATTCACGACCTGGACCCCGCCCTGGTGGGACAGATGGGTGACCTGGGGTTCCGGGACCTGTCGTTCGACCAGTTGCTGCAGTTGTCGATCCACGGTATTGATGCGGACTACGTGCGGGAGATTCGGGGGCTGGGCTTTGCTGACCTGTCGATCGAGGACGTGGTCGGCGCCAGGATTCACGGGGTAAGCGCGGCTACCGCCCGGGAAATTCGCGCGGCGGGCCTGGAAGCCGACCGGTTGGAGGACCTGATGGCCTACCAGATCCACGGGGTGGACCCCGAGCAGATTGAAGAGCTGCGGAAGCTGGGCTACGCCGACCTTTCGGGGGAGGACCTGTTGGCCGCCAGCATTCACGGCATCACGCCCTCCTTCATCCGCTCGTATGAGGGGCTCGGGTACGGTACGATTCCCTTTGAAACCCTGCTGGCGCTGAAGATCCACAATGTCTCGGCTGACTATGTGCGTGAGCACCGGCAGGAGGGCGATGACCTACAGGACCTGATCCAGCACCGGATAATGGGTCACTCCCGCCGCTAGCACCGAACCCCGGGGCGCCCGGTCAACCTTTAGGGGGTAAGCCCGCCCCCGCCGCCATGCCCGATACCCCCACCCAAACCCAGCTGGAGTACCTCATCCACACCCTGCAGACGGCCTACGGTCGCCAGACGCGGTACAGCCGCAAGTCGGCCATCGACCAGCTGGTGGCCACCATCCTGAGCCAGCGCACCAACTACGCCGACGAAAAGGCTGCTTACGACAAGTTGCTGGAGACCTACGGCGACTGGGGCGGGGTCGCGGGTGCCCCGGTGGAGGGCATTGAGCAGTGCATCCAGACGAGCCGCTGGCCGGAGATCAAGGCCCCCCGCATCAAGGAAATCCTGATGCACATCCAGGATACCTACGGCGCGTTGAACCTGGACTTCCTCGCCGATATGCCGGTGGAGGAGGCCCAGTCTCTGCTGATGGAATTGCCGGGGGTGGGGTTCAAGACGGCCACCTTCGTGCTGTTGTTCTCCTTACGGAAGCCCGTCCTGCCCGTGGATACCCACGTGCACCGGGTGAGCACCCGCTTCGGGATCCTGCCAGCGAAGATCAGTCAGGCCAAGGCCCACGGTGCGCTCCTGGAGATCCTTCCCCGCGACGCCGATGAGCTCCTGAACTTTCACAAGCTGCTGTTTCGTCACGGGCAGCGGGTGTGCACCTACTCGCGGCCGCGGTGTGGGGAGTGCGTGGTGCGGGAGCGGTGCCGGTATTATTTGGGGCTGGGGTAGGGGTGGCAGACATCGGATGTTGGGAGGGTGTCACTTTGTCAGACATCGGATGTTGTGGAGGAGAAATTTGACGTGAAAGGAAGTAAATGTCTCAAATTTAAGAAAATGGGTGGTGTTGCCTTGGTGATCCCCAGCATTTTTGCGGAGTGACACAATGTCAGACATCCGATGTCTGACAGGTTGGCGCAAGGACAACATCCGATGTCTTCTACCCCTCCCGCGACAAAAACCGATCCCGGTCCAGCCACCGCGTCAGCAACCGCTCGTAGCGGGCGGGCAGCAGGCGGGTGATCTTGTCGACCCAGTAGGCGTCGCGGCCGATGAGCACCCGCGGATCCCGCCGCTCGATGCCCCGAATGATCTGCTGGGCGGCCTCGGCCGCGGTGGTGTGGGCCCGTTTGTCGAAGGTGCGGATAAACCGCTCCCGCTCCGCTGGGTCGTCGATCTCCACGTTGCGGTGGATATTAGTGGCGATGCCGCCGGGGTGTACGCAGCAGACGTGCATCCGGTCGCCCATCTCCACCCGCAGGGTTTCGGTGAAGCCGCGGACGCCAAACTTGCTCACGTTGTAGGGCCCCGTACCCGGGAAGGCGTACAGGCCGAAGACGCTGCTCACGTTGACCAGGCTGCTGTCCGACTGCTCGCGCAGGTAGGGCAGGAAGGCCAGCGAGCCGTAAATGACACCCCAGAGGTTGACCTTGAGGGTGCGCTCGTAGTCCTCCACCCGGCTGTAGATGACGGGCTGGGGGCGGACGCTGAAGCCGGCGTTGTTGACGACCACGTCCACCCGGCCCAGCTGATCCTTCACGGCGTTGGCGAAGTCCTGCACGGCCAGCCGTTCGCCCACGTCGAAAGTGCGCCGCAGCCCCCGCGCTAAATCGGGGAGGGCGGCCCAGGTTTCTTCCAATTCGGCTTCCTTGACGTCATTGAGGGCCAGCACAGCGCCGCAGCCGGCCAGCTGCAGGGCCATTT
Source organism: Neolewinella marina (assembly GCF_002631205.1). Classification (GTDB taxonomy): domain Bacteria; phylum Bacteroidota; class Bacteroidia; order Chitinophagales; family Saprospiraceae; genus Neolewinella; species Neolewinella marina. Next base: position 435,046 of record NZ_PDLO01000004.1, on the reverse strand, counting down.
CCCGCCCGATACCGGAACCGGCGCCGGTGATCACCACCACTTTTCCCTGGAAATCTTTCATGGTGGTAAGGTAGTGGGTCAGAACCAGTGGCCCAGGTAAAAGTAGAGCCCGCCCCCCTGGGAGCCCTGGGCGTAGGTGAGCTCGACGGGGCCGAGGGGGGTGCTGAGTCCGTAGCCAATCACGCCGGCCGCGATCCAAGAATCGTCGACCGAGCTCGGCACGTCGTAGGGGTTGCCGATGTAGGCACCGCGTGCCCCCAGGTGGAAGTAGTGGTTGGAGAAGAGCCGCTGCCGCCAGAACACCTCGCACAGGAGGAGTCCGTTGCCGGAGGCCTGGCCGAAATCGAGGCTGGGGAAGGGCTTGAAGTTGTTGAGCAGCTGGCGGTTCACGCCCCCCAGATAGTAGCGGTAGGGCAGGGTGGAGCGGCTGAGGAAGGTGCCGGCGCTCGCCTCGATGCCCAGTGAGCTCTTGGTCGTGAGGGGCACCATGCCGAGGAAGTCCACGTCCAGGTTATAGGCCCAGCCCGGCGCCTGGTCGGACAGGTCGCGGATGGCGCGGGCCTCGGCGTCGATGGTGAAGCCCCGCAGCGGGAAGTGGGGGCGGTCGAGCTTGTCGTAGATGAAGTACAGCTTGGGTACCAGATAGAAGTTGTGGCCAAGGGAGAAGAGGCTGGAGGTATCGGCCGAGGCCAGTTGGTCGGATTCGGTGGCGTAGTACTTGATCTCGGTGGCCAGGCCGGTGAAGCTGTTCTTGGTCTGGCGTACGTCCCAGTAGGCCTCGGCGTTCCAGTCGCTGAAGCGGAAGTCGACCCGGTTAAGCACGATGCCCAGGTTCTCGTTCTCTACGTCCTCCACGTCAAAGCCAACGTCGGCGTAATCCAGCCGGCTGCGCAGTCCGAAGGCCGAGCCGTTGATGCGGTTCACGCGGTAATCGAAGCGGTAGCGCAGCCGGTTGCCCGCGATGAGGTCCAGGCTGGTGATGCTGTTGTCGATGAGCTGATCGTAGACCGTCAGGTTGAGCAGCAGGTTGGCCCGGTACACGGGGTCGTAGTGAAGGCCGAGGCGGAGTTGCTGGCCGAAGGCGGGTACCTGCTCGAAGACGAGCTCCAGGGCGATCTCGTCGCGGGAGCCCCCCAGGAGGTATTCCCAGCGGTAGTTGATGTTGGCGTAGCGGCCGGTGACGTGGAGGTCCACCAGGCCCTGCCGGAAGTCTTCCCAACTGATGCGGCCCGGCAGCTGGTCGTCGAAGTAGCTGAGTACCTGGCGGTCGGAAAGCTCGTCGTTGCCCGTGATGGTGACGCGGCCCACGTTCAGGTACTGGGGGACGCGGGCCGGGGTGGTGTCGCGGGTGCTTTTCTTGTTGCGTTGCAGGGCCGCCAGGGAATCCAGGGTGGGCTTCAGGTCGAGGGCGGCGCGGTAGCCGGCGTTGATCAGGGTGTCGATGTCGCTGAAGCTGAGTACGTTGAAGCCCTTAAGGTCGGGCTTGATGTCCAGGTCGGTTACCTCGTACTGCTCCAGGTTGCGCCGGTTGGCCTGGAAGAAGGCGATCTGCAGGATGAGGTCGGCCACGCTGCTGATCTCGCTCGCCTTCAGGGGGTCGGATTCTACGCTTACGCCCAGGACGTAGTCCATGCCCTTGGCCTTGATCTCCTCGGCGGGGTAGTTGTTCGACACGCCCCCGTCGGTGAGCAGGTGGCCGTCGAGCTCGTAAGGGCTCAGCACGCCGGGCAGGGCGGCGCTGGCGCGCATGGCCTCGGCCAGCATCCCCTTTTCCAGCACCACGGCGTCGCCGGTCTCGATGTCGGTGGCTACGGCCAGGTAGGGGATGGGGAGTTTGCTGAAATCGCGCACGTGGCCCACCTCGGCCGTCCAGTTGGCGAAGAGGTCGTGCACCCGCTGCCCGTCGGAGAGGGCCGTGGGCAGCTGGATGCTGAAGTCCTGCATGGAGATCGATAGCAGGTACTTTTCGTTGTTCAGCTTTTCGTAGATGGTGCGGTCTTCCCGCTCGACGGCGTCCTGCAGTTCAGCCATGATGTCGATGCTGCGCAGCAGTTCCTCCAGCTGGTCGGCGCTGTAGCCCGCGGCGTAGAGGCCGCCCACCACAGCTCCCATACTCGTGCCGCCGATGTAGTCGACCCGCACGCCGCTTTCCTCGATTACGCGCAGGGCCCCGATGTGGGCGTAGCCCTTTGCACCTCCACCGCTGAGGACAAGGCCAACCCTAGTATCTCCCTGGGCGCGGACGCAGGTGCCAAGAAAACAGCAAAGGAGCAGGGTCAGGTAGGTTCTCATGGGGAAGCTGGGGTGGACAAGTTAGGGTTGGTCCATGATTTTTTGGTTGGACGACTTAGTGGTCCATGGATTTTTGGTCGGACGACTTAGTGGTCCGACGACTTAATGGTCGGACCACTATAGTCGTCCGACCACTAAACGCGGGACCACCGTAATTTGCGCTCCCCACCATGAAGTACGGCTGCCTCTTCCTCCTGTTCCTCCTGTACGCGCTGCCCGCCGGTGGCACGCCCGCCCAGTGCCGCCCCCCCGCGGAGGCGGAGGGTTTCCATTTTCTGAATCCCCGGGTGGTGGACTTCAATTCCCAGCTGGCGCCTTTTTTCCTCCACTTCGGTGCCGTCTACCGGGAGGAGCTCGGCCAACCCGGCAACCAGCAGCGGGCGGACAACGTCGCGGAATGGCACGAACGCTTCTGCGACCAGGTGGACGCGGCGGACATTGAAGCCATCGTCTACGGCGATAACCTGAACCAGCTCGAAACCCTCCGCCGCCTGCTCGACGTCAAGGACGCGGACTCCGACGACCTGCCCCCGGCCCTGCAGCCCAACGCCTTTGCCCGCCACCTCCTGGATGACAACTGCCGGGAAGTAGTGGACTACCTCATCTACGCCAAGCGGGTAGAGCCCTTCGTAACCAGTCCCGCCAACGCCTTCCAGCGCCGCAACATTTCCCGCGCCGACATGGAAGCCCTGCTGGAAACCGGACTGCAGCGCTTCCCCCGCCTGGAGAGCCACTACGTCCGCCTCCGCTACGCCTACCAGCTCATCCGCCTGGCCCACTACCTGGGAGAACACGCCTACGTACTCGAGCTTTACGACTACCTGATGCCCAAGGTGGACGCCGACCCCAGCCTCCTCAACGACTGGATCGAGGGCCACCGGGCCGGAGCCCTGCAGGCGCTGGGCGATTACCCCCAGTCCGCCTACCTCTTCAGTCGCATTTTCGAGCGCAGCCCCTCCAAGCGGGAAAGTGCTTACCACAGCTTCCGCATCCAGACCGACGAGCAGTGGAAGCAGGCCCTGCTCCTCTGCCAGAACGACCATGAGCGCGCCATGCTGCACGTGCTGCGGGCCCACAACGGGCGGGCCGTGGTGCTGGAAGAGATGCGCCACATCTACGGCTACGAACCCGGCAACGAAGCCCTGGTATTGCTGGCCATGCGTGAACTGCAGGAGCTGGAACGGGAACTGCTCGGCGGGAACCTGCGCGACGGCGGACCCAGTCGGGGAGCCACGGACCGGGTGGTCGCCATGCAAACCTTCGTCAACCGGATAGTGGAGGAGGGAAAGACCGACCACTCCGAATTCTGGCAGTTCGCGCGGGGGGTACTCGAGTTGCTGGCGGGCGACTACTTCTACGCCGAACGGACCCTGAGCAGCCTTGCCGGCGCCACCGACAGCGACAGCCTCCGACAGCAGATCGGCATTCTCCACCACGTAATCGACGTACTCCAGCTGAGCCGGGTGACCGACTCCGTGGAGCTGCGCTACTACAATCTGCTGACCGACGCCGACATCCGTCAGCGGTACCCCGACTTCCGCGAGTTGGTCCACCGCAAGCTAGAGGCCGTCTACCGGCAGTCGGGACAGCAGGCCAAGGCCAACCTGCTGCGGTACGGTTTCGGCGCGATTGCCAAAAATCCGGGTATCGAATCCCTGCTCACCCTGGAGCGGCTGGCCGACAGCCTCAACCGCTTCGACCGGGCCCTCTTCGCCGACCGGATGGGCAGTGCCCCCCGGGTCGACATCCAGAACCTGATCGGCAACCACTACCTGCAACGCGGACAGTGGAAGGCCGCCTTGGAGATCTACCGCCGCATTCCCACCGAAAGCCTCGAGGCCTACGGCCGCTTCGCCCCCTTCGAGCGGCAGCTGCGCGACCGCGTCCACTATAACCCGCCAGCCGACGCCGCCACCTACAACAAGGTGCAGCTGCTGCAGCGGCTCGATGAACTGGAGGAGGAGGCCGACCGCAGCACCAACGATACCCTTGCGGCCCGCAACTACTTCAACATCGGACTGGCGCTCTATAACCTGTCGTACTTCAGCTACAACTGGGCCTTCGCCGACGTATTCCGCTCCGGCAGCAGCGCCGCCCGGGCCGCTGCGGCCCGCACCCCCACCAGTGTGTTTTCCCACGTCAACGCCCCCCTGGGCAACCTGGAGCACTTCAGCATGGACCAGCCCCTCTACTATTTCGAGCGGGCCCTGCGGCGGGCGCCGGACCGGGAAGCCGCCGCCCTGGCCGCCTACTACGCCGCCAAGGCGGAGCGCAACCAGCATTACGCCCTGGGCCGGCCCGGGGGGGAGCGGCCCTTCACCTACTTCAGCATCCTGAGGGACGACTACGCCGATACCGAATTCTACGACGAACTGATCGCGGAGTGCCGTACGTTCGCCTGGTACGTGGGCCGCTGACGGACAGCTTTCCGTCAAGAATGGGCCGGGCTGCCCCGATCCGCGCCGGTTCACTCATCTTTCTTCCCCTTCAGTCGTTGATAGCAATCCGGATCTCCTCGCCGGCATTTCCTTTGCAGACTTCCCCCTCCACGAACTCATCCAACCGCTCTATGCTCTCCCGCCCCCGCCGCAACCGTTCTTCCGCCGCCGTCCGCAACCTGGTGCGGGAAACGGAGCTCACCGCCGGCCACCTCGTGCAGCCCATCTTTCTGATGCCCGAGGCGAAGGCCCGGCTGCCCATCGCCAGCCTGCCCGGCAGCTACCGCCTGGGCATCGATGAGGTGCTGCGGGAAATCGAGCAGTGCACCGCGGTGGGGCTGAACAGCTTCATGATGTTCCCGGCGGTGCCCGAGGAGCACAAGGACAAAACCGGCACCTACGCCACCGCCGAGCAGAACTTCTACCTCCACGCCGCCCGCGCCATCAAGGACCGCTTCCCGGAGGTCTGCCTGATCTCCGACGCGGCCCTGGACCCCTACAGCAGTGACGGCCACGACGGGGTGGTGATCGACGGCAAAATCCACAACGACGAAAGCCTGAAACTGCTCGACGCCATGGCCGTTGCCCAGGCCCAGTCGGGCTTCGACATTATCGGGCCCAGCGATATGATGGATGGCCGCGTCGGCAGCATCCGGCGGGCGCTCGACCAGGAGGGCCTCACCGATACCGCCATCATGTCGTACACGGCCAAGTACGCCAGTGCGTTCTACGGCCCCTTCCGCGACGCCCTCGACAGCGCGCCCCGGCAGCTGGCCGACGTGCCCGCCGACAAGAAGACCTACCAGATGGACCCCGCCAACGCCCGTGAGGCCCTGCGGGAAGGGGCCCTCGACGCCGCCGAAGGCGCCGACTACCTGATGGTGAAGCCCGCCCTCAATTACCTCGACATCATCTGGCGGCTCCACGAAGCCCACCCCCTGCCCATCGCCGCCTACCACGTGAGCGGAGAGTGCGCCATGCTGCTGGCCGCGGCCGACAAGGGCTGGCTGAACTACGAGCAGGCCGCCACCGAGGCACTCACCTGCATCCGCCGGGCCGGGGCCGACGTGATCATCAGCTATTTTGCCAAGGACTTCGCGCGGTGGAATGCCTGATAAGGTCGAGCTCCAGGTCGAGCCCCTGCGGGGCGAGTTATCAAAGAGTATGCGCAGCAGGTATGGACCACTTGGCCTAAAAGGCCTCGACCTGAGACGAGGTCGAGCCCTTGCAGGGCGAGTTATCAGGAAATATGCGCGGCAAGTAAAGAGCACTCGGCCTACAAGGCCTCGACCTGAGACGAGGTCGAGCCCTTGCAGGGCGAGTTATCAGGAAGTATGCGCGACAAGTAAAAACCACTCGGCCTACAAGGCCTCGGCCTGATGCAAGGTCGAGCCCTTGCAGGGCGAGTTACCAAAGAGTATGCGCGGCAGGTATGGACCACTCGGCCCAAAAGGCCTCGACCTGAGGTAAGGCCTCGGCCTACTCCAGGGCCTCCAGTATCTCATCCAGGTCGTCGAAGCTCTTATATCCTACCTTTTCTTCGCTGCTGCCGCGCAGGGCCAGGCCGTAGTTGGCGGTGGCGGTGGCCTCCGCCTGGGAGGCGGACAGGTCGAGGTGGAGGAAGACTTCGCCGTCGCCGATCAGGGCGGACAGTTCGGAGAGGGGGAAGGGGGAGCCATTCACCAGATCGGAGTAGGTGATGCCACCGTCGGTGAAGTCGAGAATGAGGGCACCGGATGTTTCTGCCATGCGTTCTTGCAGGTCGTCGAGGGAATGGTAGCCGGCTACCGGGAGGCGGGTCAGCACCGTGATGCCGGCTGCGGTAAACCCGGTGGCAGGGCTGCCGTAGTCGATAAGCACGTGGGAGATGCCGCCGTCGCTAAGGGCTTCGGCGGAGTATTCGGCACCCGCGTCCGCGCCCAGTTCGGCTACGCAAACGGGGCCTTCCACCCATTCGCGGATGGCCAGGAAGTAGTCGGTGGAAAGGCCGGCCGGGCCGAGGGGGAAGCAGAGGTAGCGGGCATCCCAGGCCGCGAAGTAGCGGGCGTCGGTGAGGTGGGTGATGCCGAAAGCGAGGAGGGGAGTGGAAACCATAAGCGGGACTAGGGGGTGCCGGCAACGACTACCACGATCTCGCCCTTCACCTTGGGGCGGGCGGCGTAGTCGGCGCGGAGTTCGGAAAGGGGGGCGGTGGTGATTTCTTCGAAGCGCTTGGAGATCTCGCGGGCCACGCAGGCCTGGCGGTCGGGTCCGCAGTGCTCCTCGAGCTGCCCCAGCAGCTTGGCGATGCGGTGGGGGCTTTCGTAGAGGACGAAGGTGTTGGGCAGTTCGGCCAGGTAGAGCAGGCGGGTTTGCCGGCCCTTCTTCTTGGGCAGGAAGCCCTCGAAGTGGAAGCGGTCGCAGGGGATGCCGCTGGCGGCGAGCGCGGGTACAAAGGCCACCGGGCCGGGCAGGCAACTCACTTGGATACCGGCTTCGCGGCAGGCCCTTACCAACAAAAAGCCCGGATCGCTGATGCCGGGGGTGCCGGCGTCAGTGATCAGGGCGTAGGTGGAACCGTTCTTGAGTTCGGTGACGAGCTGTTCTACCAGCGCGTGCTCATTGTGGGCGTGATAGGCCCGCAGGGGCGTCTCGATGCCGTAGTGCTGCAGCAGCGGGCGCGAGGTGCGGGTATCTTCGGCGAGGATCAGGTCGACCTCACCCAGCAGCCGCTGGGCGCGGGCAGTGATGTCTTCCCGGTTGCCGATGGGGGTAGGTATGAGGTATAGCACGGGCGCAAAGGTCGCTGCGCCGGCCGGTTACAGCAAATCTTCCTCGTCCATTACGTGGCGGACGCTGCGGCGCACCATCTCTACGGTAGCGCCGTAGGCCATGTGGCTGCCGAGTTGTCCGGCCTGCAGGCTCAGGGGCTCCTTCAGGGGGCTGGGGGCCAGGCCGAGGGCGGGCAGGGCGATCTTGTGGGCGGCGGTCCAGAGGGCGGCGCCGAAGGGAATTCCGGCGGGGGCCTGGGCGGCGGGGGCGGCTTCCACGATGACGCCGTAGATACCGCCTACGAGGGCGCCGAAGGCCAGGTTGATGGCCTGCTGGGCGTTCTCCTCCTGGTTGCGGTTCAGGTTGGTGTTGGTCATTTCCTCACCACCCTCCACGATCTGCAGGCGGGCGTCGTGCTCCTCTTCGGGCTGGGCGGTGGGCAGGCTACGGTCCACCAGCATTTTGATGCCGGTGCCGACGAGTCCGCCGATCATGCCAGCCAGGAAGCCCCGTACGTAGTCGGGCTCGCCGGAGGTACGGCTGAAGTAGGGTTTCGCGGCTCCCAGGGTGCCGGCGGCGTAGCCTTCGGCGCTTTTCAGGCTACTCTCGGCCTGGTGGTAGGTACTGGAAGCAAACTTTTCAATGGGCGTGAGGTCGATGTCCCGAACGGATTCGAGCACTTTGTTTACGAATGACATAGTGTTGTTTTCCTGTTCCAACGGAAGCTTGGGCCGGGGAGTTCGATAGAATTCTCCGGGCGTTCGGGGGCCAGCCTTGGTTTCGGGGCGGTAGCCCGGCGCTGAGGGGTGATCAGTCCTTGTCCTTGCCGAACAGCCGCTTGATCCACGATTGCTTGCGCTCCTGCCGGCGCTCCTCGCGGCGGTCGTCCTTGAGGAGTTCCTCGGCGATGCGGGCCGCGTATTCGGTGGCGGACTCGTTGCTGCGCTGCCGCTTGTCTTCCACCTTTTCGCGGATCACTTCGGGGTCGAACTGCTCCAGGGCCCGGGCAATTTCCTCGCTCAGGTTGAGGTCGGCGAAGATGGGCATCTCCTCCAGGTAGTCGGGGCAGTCCAGTTCGGCCAGCGTCATCTCGTCGAGCTCCGGGAAGGAGCCTCCGTGGTAGGCTTTCAGCTGAGGGCTCCGCTGCACCTTCCGCAGGAAAGTCCCCCAGATGGGCAGGGCCGTAGCGGTGGCCGATCCGCGGCTGAGGGTGCGGAAGTGGACGGCGGGGTATTCGGCGCCCACCCAGCTGCCGATGACCAGTTTGGGGGTGAAACCGAGGAACCAGCCGTCCGACTGGTTCTGGGTGGTGCCGGTCTTGCCGGCCAGGGCCCCCTGGATGCCGTAGGTAGACCGCAGGCGAGCGCCGGTGCCACTGTTCACTACGCCGGCCATGAGGTAGGTGGCGATCTGGGCGACCCGCTCGTCGAGCACCGGCTGGGATTCCCGGGGGCGCTCGAAGGAGACGAGCACCTTGCCGTTGGCGTCCTCGATGCGGTCCAGATAGTGCAGCCGCTCCGGGCGGCGGCCCTGGTTGGCGAAGGCGCTGTAGACCAGGTTCATCTCGGCCAGGCTGGCCTCCACCGTGCCCAGGGCGATGCTGGGGATGGGCTGTACCTCGTGCGCTACGCCCATGCGGTTGATCTGCTGGGCCAGGGAGGGAAGCCCGCTGCGGACCGCCAGGCTTACGGCAACGGTGTTGACGGATTTGGCCAGGCCACCCCGCATGGAGTAGGCCCCGGTATACTCGTTGTTGGGGTTGCCGGGGCTGTAGTCGTTATAGTCAACGTAGGTGGCCTGCTCAGCGGAGGTGTACTCACACGGCAGCACGCCCTGGGCCAGGGCCGTGGCGTAGACTACGGGCTTGATGGTGGAACCGACCTGCCGCCGGCTGCTGACGTGGTCGAACTGGACGGAGCGGTAATCCACCCCACCCACCCAGGCGCGGACCACGCCGGTGGCCGGGTCGGTGGCCAGCAGCCCGGCGTTCAGCAGGGTGAAGTAGTGGCGGAGGCTGTCCACCGGCCGCATCAGGGTATCCACCGGGGCACCCTGCCGCCAGTCGTAGACGGTCATGTGGCGGGGCTTGCGCATCTCCTCGAGGATCTGGACTTCACTCATCCCTTCCGCTTTCAGCTGGGTGTAGCGGTCGCTGCGGCGCAGGGCGGAGGTGAAGGCTTCTTCCCAGGGGGCCTGTTGCCGCGATTTCCAGTCGTCGGCGAGGTTTTGCTGGATGCGTGGCAGCTGTTCGCGGACGCTCTCCTCGGCCATCCGCTGCAGCCGTGAATCGATGGAGACGAAGATGCGGAGCCCGTCGCGATCGGGATCGTAGGGCCGTCCGTCGGGGTGTTGGAGGTCGGCCAGGGCCGACTGTACATCGGCGCGCAGCCGCTGGCGGAAGTGGGCCGCCGACCCCACGCGGTCGTTGTCGCGGGTGTAGCGCAGCTCCAGGGGCAGGGCTGCCGCCCGTTGGGCTTCTTCCTCGGTGATCGAGCCGTTCCTGGCCATGAGCGAGAGGACGACGTTGCGGCGGCCCACGCTCTTTTCGGGGTGGGCGCGGGGGCTATAGGTGGTGTTCGCCTTCAGCAGTCCCACCAGGATGGCGGCCTCCTGGAGGTTAAGTTCCGAGGCGTGCTTGTTGAAGAAGCGGCCGGCGGCCACCTCGATGCCGTAGGCCTCCTCCCCGAAGGGTACGGTGTTGAGGTAGAGGTTCAGCAGCTCCTGTTTGGAGTAGACGTCCTCGAGTCGGCTGGCGATGATCATCTCGCGCAGCTTCACCTTCAGCATGCCCAGGCGGTCGTATTGCTGACGGGGATAAAGCTGTTTGGCGAGCTGCTGGCTGATGGTGCTGCCCCCGCCGCCGCTGCGGTCGCCCATCAGGACGGTGCGGACGGCCACCCGTACCAGGGCGCGCAGGTCGATGCCCTGGTGCTCGAAGAAGCGGGCGTCCTCCGTAGCGATCAGGGCCTGGGTGACGTAGGGGCTGATCGCGTCGAGGGGCACGCTCACCCGGTTGATGGTGTAGTACTTGCCGAGGAGGGCCCCGTCTTCAGCGAAGATCGAGGAGGCGTCGTCGGTTTCGATCTGGGCCAGTTCCCCGCGGGTGGGCAGGTGGCCGTAGCCACCGGTGAGGATGCCGAGGACCAGAAAGATGAAGAGCACGAAGCCGAGGGCCAGGGGCACGCCGGCACCGAGCAGGATGAGTTTACGCAAGGGTTGGGAGCGGAGGTAGTGCACGGCGTCCCGGCCCCAGCGGGCGGCGGTATCCGTAAGCTTTTCGCGAGGCGATTGTGGCATAAGTTGGTTTCAACGGCGGTAGTCAGGTAAACAGGCCCGCGCCCCGGAGCGCTGTCCGTGGGGCGGGGTTTTAACAAAGCTTAACCCGGTACCAACGCTGAAGGCGGGCAAAAACGTGCCGCCGGTCGGGCTTATTGTGGATTACTGCACCTGAAATAGGGCATTGGCAAAGAGAAACTTCCCGTTCTCCCAGAACGCCCGGTACAGGGGGTTGTCGACCAGGTAAATCACCTGTCCGCGCCCGAGTGGTTCCACGCCGAAGTTGAGGGTCTCCTGGATCTTTTCGTAGGCCTGGTTGCCCACGAAGCCGGACACCCGCGGCTCCTGGCGTACGCGGCCAACCGTCCAGCCGTTTTCCAGGTAATCGTAGGCGTCGTCGCTGGTCTTCAGGGAAGCGTAGGCGTCGCCGATGCCAAAGCTGAGCGGATGGGTATCGTCCATCTCCACCGTTACGATGGCGCCGGGAATGAAGCCTTCGATGAAGCGGCGCTCCTGCTCGGCGTAGGGCTGGAGGCGCTTTTCGCGGCGGGCCTCGGCGGAGAGGGTGTCTTCCGCGGCTTCCTTGCGCTTCAGGCCGAAGCCGGCCGCGCCCGCCAGGCTGCCGTTGGCCTCCCCGATGGCGATGAGCTTGCCGCCGCCGCGGACCCAGCCGGCCATGGCCTCCTTCTCGGCGTCGGTGAGGTTGAGCCGCCCTTCGGGCAGCACCAGGATGTCGTAATCGCCTTCAAAGATCTCCATCACGTCCTCCCGGTGGAAGATGCTCAGGGGGTAATCGAGGTCCTGCTCAAAGTAGTACCACACCTGGCCGAACTCGTTGGAGTAGACTCCCTCACCCGACAGGGTAGCCACCTTAGGCTTGCCGATGAGGGCGTAGTTGCTGCCGCCGAGGTCACCCCCCACGGAGGTGCTGAAGCCGGTTTCCAGTACCTCGAGCGCCGCCTCCTGCTCCCGGGCGATCCGCCGCAGGGTAGCGGCAAAGTCGGGGTGGGCGCGGTTGTCGCCGCGGTTGATGACCAGGGTGCCGGCCGGGTAGCTGGTGTTGCCGAAGGTGAAATCCATCTCCGAGGCTCTCACCTGGATGCCGGCCTTCAGCAGGGCGGCGAGGAAGCGGGCGCTGCTCATCCCCTCCCAGGGCAGGGCGAAGGCGTAGGTGGCGGCCACGTCCACTCCGGCCAGGGGGTCCTGGTAGGCGGGGCGGGCGTAGGGCTCGGTGGCCACGTTCAGGCGGTTGGTGGTGGCGAATGTCTCCAGTCCGTAGGCCAGGGGTACCGACCAGGCGGTGATGTCGTAGGTCACCGAATCCTCCACGAAGGCGGTGGGGTCGAAGAGGACCTGGGTGAGGACCGAGCGGGGCTGGTAGGCCGAAACCACCAGGTCGCCGGGCTGCACCTTGAATTTGCCATCTTCACCGGAGCTGTAGCGGTAGCCGTCGAAGTTACGCTCCGCCGTGGCCCGGCTGTACCGGATGCCGTTGCGGTCGAGCAGCTGGGTGAGGGCGCTCAGCTTGCCGGCGGGGTTGTCGGCGCTGACCACGTAGGTTTTGTAGGGGCCCTGGGGGTTGTCGGCGGCACCGGAGAAGTAGTCTGCGAACTGCCGGGTGAGGCGGTCGGCCTCGCGGGCGGCGATCTCCACCGTGCTCAGGGCGGTGGTGCGGTGGTGGGCCACCCGGTCGTAGAGGGTAAGGGTGTCGCCGGTGGGCAGCTCGATGGCCCGTCCGCCGCGGCTGCCGCCGCCCTGCTCGTAGGTCATGCCGATGGCACCGTTGAAGGTGGGGTAGGTATCGCCGTAGCTGGGGTAGAGGAGGTCGAAGCGCTCCCGGGTGAAGTACAGCCAGCCGTTTTCGTCGAAGTAGCGGGCGTGGTTCTGCCCGATCTCGGTCTGGAAGTCACCCTGCCAGTCGGTGATGTACTCGTGGAAGGGGCGGGCCGCCGGTGCGAAGTAGTAGGGGGAGGTGTAGCCCTGCTCGTGGAGGTCGGCGTGGATGTGGGGCATCCACTGCTGGTACTGCACGATGCGGTGGCGGCTTTCCTTCTGCGTTTGCCAGGCCCAGTCCCGGTTCAGGTCGAAGAGGTAGTGGTTGGTGCGCCCGCCGGGCCAGGGCTCCTGGTGCTCGCGGCTGGCGTAGTCGACGTCGAGGTGCTTGCTGGCTACCTGCCGGAACCAGTTCGTGTAGCGGTTGTAGCCGTCGGGGTTCTCACTGGGGTCGAGGAGGACGACCACGTTCTTCAGCCATTCGGTGCTGCGGGCGTTGTTCGGGTCGGCCAGGTCGTAGAGCACGCCCATGCTGGCTTCCGATCCGGTGGCCTCGTTGCCGTGGACGCTGAACGACAGCCAAACGATGGCGATATCGTCCAGGGCGGGGTCGGTATCGCCGGGCAGCAATCCGGCGCGGCGCAGGTTGTTTTCGCGGATGGCCTCGATGCGGGCCAGGTTTTCCGGCGTGCTCACCGTGGCGAGCAGCAGGGGGCGGTCTTCATTGGTGGTGCCATACTGCTGCAGGGTCACGCGGGGGCTCTCCTCGGCTACGAGTTGGTAATAGTCGACCAGCATCCAGTGGGGGGTGAAGGTCTCGCCGAGCGCGTGTGGCAGAAATTCGTCGGGCGAGGTAATCTGGGCGCGGAGCGCGGGTGCCAGGAACAGCAGGAAAAGGAGCAATCGCATCGGGCAGGGGTATGTAGGTGCCAAAGGTAAGCGAGTGTCCGGACACTCCCAGGTCCTCCGCTGCGCTGGGGACACTGTGAGGTCCAACAGTTGCCCGGTTAGGACCTCGGAATGTTCCCGCACGCAGTGCCCGAACTTCCGAGTGTCCGGCCACTACAGGCTCCAGGCCCGCCCCCCCACGCTGCTCAGGGGGATGTCGCCGTTGTATTCGCCGGGGACGGGGTCGTAGTTCAGCACCTGGGTGCCTATTTCCTCGCTGCTGAGGTAGCCCCACAGCGCCATCGACTTCAGGGAGCGGTAGAAGCCAATGGGGGGCTGCTCTCCGACGGCCGTGCCCCAGACGGCGGGTTGGTAGCGGGGCGATTTTTCCGCCTCGCTGAACAGCTGTCCGCGCTGGTCGGCCTCCAGTTCGTGGAACACCTTACCGAAGCGGGTGCGGGCGTTGGTATCGAATTCGAGGATGCCCGTCTGCATGGGCGTCGGCTTGCCTTCCTCCCGGCGGGCGGTGGCGGCCATCACCTTGTCGATGAAGCGGTCGACGCCGACGTCGAGTCCACCGGGGGTATCCGTGGTCGGCAGCAGGGTGTCTACGTAGGAGGTGATGAAGCGGGCTTCCTCCTCGCTGAAGAAGGCCGGGGTCCAGTCCAGTCCGGCTTCCCGGCTGCAGCCCTGGATCAGGCCCAGGACGGCGGGGGCTGCCCCGATCGCTAGTGGGGCGCCCCCCGCCAGCCAGCTGATGCGGCGTAGTACTTCTCGGCGGTTCAGCATCAGATGTTTTGTTTGTTGAGTTCGGAAACGGCGTGGTCGGCGGCGCGGGCCGTCAGGGCCATGTAGGTCAGGGAAGGGTTCACGCAGGAAGAGGAGGTCATACAGGCCCCGTCGGTGACGAAGACGTTGGCCGCCCCGTGTACCTGGTTGAAACCGTTCAGGACGGAGGTTTTGGGGTCGCGTCCCATGCGGGCGGTGCCCATCTCGTGGATGCCGTAGCCCATCTCGTGGTTGTTGTTGAAGCCCATGACGTCCTTCAGGCCGGCGCGCTCGAGCATTTCCACGGCGTCTTCCTCGGCCTGCTGGTTCAGGGCGTGTTCGTTGGGGCCCCACTCGGCGTCGATGCTCAGGGTGGGTTGCCCCCATTTGTCGAGGACGTCGGGGTTCAGCATCACCTTGTTGCTGTGCTGGGGCAGGCTTTCCGAGAATCCGGTGATGAAGAACTCCCACGGTCCGGGCTGGACCAGCTTGTCCTTGAAGTCCGCCCCGTACTCCGGCAGGTTGGCCGCCGCGCGGGAGCCACCGCGGCCCGCGCCGCCCTGGTAGCCGAATCCGCGGACGAACTTGTCGGACTTGCTCGCCGCGTCGATGTTCCAGTAGCGGGGGATGTAGATTCCGTTCGGCCGCCGCCCCTTGTAGTAGCGGTCGTCGAAGCCTTCCACGGTGCCCATGGCCCCCACCCGGTAGGTGTGGTCCATCAGGTTGTGGCCCAGTTCGCCGCTGTCGTTGCCGAGGCCGTTCTCGAAGCGGCTTGATTTGGAGTTCAGCATGATCTGGGTGGTCGACAGCGCCGAAGCGTTCAGGAAGATCACCCGGGCCTTGTAGTCGATCACTTCGCTGGTTTCCGCGTCGATCACCCGCACGCCGGTGGCCTTGCCCTTGACGTCGTCGTAGATGACCTCCTGCACGATGGAGAAGGGGCGGATGGTCAGCTTGCCGGTGGCGTTGGCCGCGGGCAGGGTGGTGGAGTTGGAGCTGAAGTAGGCGCCGTAGGGGCAGCCGCGGCTGCAACGGTTGCGGTACTGGCACTGCCCGCGGCCGTTGTGGGGCACCGTGAGGTGGGCCACCCGCCCGATGATCATGTTGCGGCCGGGGTGGTTCTTTTCGATGCGTTCCCGCACCGCCTTTTCCACCACGTTCATTTCCATGGGCGGGAGGAAGTGGCTGTCGGGCAGCTGCTTCAGTCCGAGGGGCGCGCCGCTGATACCGGCGAACTTCTCCACGTAGGTGTACCAGGGCTCGAGGTCGCGGTATCGGATGGGCCAGTCCACCCCGTGGCCGTCCCGGGCGTTGGCCTCGAAGTCGAGGTCGCTCCAGCGGTAGGTCTGCTTACCCCACAGCAGGGAGCGGCCGCCCATCTGGTGGGCGCGCACCCAGAGGAAGGGCTTCACTTCCGTGTAGGGGTTCTCCCGGTCGTTGGCGTGGAAGTGCTCGATGTCCTTGCCGACGAAGCCGGAGCGGATGCTCTTGTAATGCTTGTCCTGCTCCTGGAGGGTGAGGCCGCCGCGGAGCTCCATGTCCCAGGGGTCCAGGTTCATGGTGGGGTAGTCCTCGACGTGCTTGACGATGCGTCCCCGTTCCAGGACGAGCGTCTTGAGCCCCTTTTCGGTCAGCTCCTTCGCCGCCCAGCCTCCGGAAATGCCGGAACCCACGACAATGGCGTCGTAGGTGAGCGCCTTGTCGGCGTCAATATTGTAATTGGCCATGCTTCAGTGTATACGCGGATTGTATCGGTTGAAGGTAAGCCTTTCGTGCCGAAAACGGAGGTCTCAGGAATCAGCGATATGACTGCCGCAGCAGGGACTCCAGCTGGTCCAGGGCCGTGGTCAGGCCTTCCTGGAATCCCATTTCCAGAATGGTCTCCAGGTCCTGCCGGGAGGGGTAGGTGATTTCCACGATGACGGTGGTGGACGCCTCGCTGTTCTTCCGGAAGGTGATGTTCCAGTCGGATTGCGGGAGGTCGGTATTAAGGTTCCCGGCTTCGTCGCTGAATCCGTCCCGCCCGCGGATGTACTGGTGGAGCTCCACGTCGGTATAGTCGGTACGCCCCCAGTGAACCTCCCCACCGGGGCCGCGCATGGCGTAGTGGTGGCTACCCCCGGAGTGTACATCCATGGTCTTGCTCTGGGCTTTCCAGGGGGCCGGGGCCCACCACTGGTCGATGAGGTCGGCTTCGGTCCAGGCGGCCCATACCACCTGGCGGGGGGCGGCGAATTCCCGCTCGACGCGGATGCGGTGGTGGTCCTTTTCGACCGTGAAGGTCAGCGGATGTACGGTATCCATAGGGTAGGGTATTCAGGGTTACAATGGCCGGCTACTAAATTACCGCTGCTGAATCGGCTTCTGCAATACGCTCCCGGCAATTATTTCTCGCGGTTGGCCGGGGGCGTTTCCGCTGGGCCGGCGAAGGGGCGGAGTACGATTCCGAGCCGCACGGAGGTGTAGGGGAAATCCCGCAGCCCCTGCTGCAGCCGCGCCAGGTATTCCACCATTTTTCCCCGGTGGCTCTCGAGGCTCAGGCGGGCCACTACCGGGCGGTCGCCGTTGTTGAGGTAGCCGGAGTAACCACCCAGGGCGGGGGTGACCATGATCTGCCCCAGGGTGAGGTCGGCTCCCAGCCCGTACAAAAAGGCGTCGTTCTGGAGGTAGTCGTCCTTGAAGGTCTGCCACACGTAGAAGCCCACCATGGCGTGGGGGCGAACCGAGTGGTTTCCCCCCCGGCTCAGGGGGAAGGTTTTGCCCGCCGACAGGTCGAAGTAGTAGGCCGGGGCATTGGTGTGGCGGGCCGCGGAAAGGTGGGTGCCCGAGGCTGTCTTGAGGTTGGTGGTGAAGAGGAGATCGGGCCACCCCCGGGCGTCGCGCAGCAGCTGGATCTGGGTCCCTACGTACACATCACCCCCGGCCCAGCCCCGGCCGTCGTAGTCGCGGGCCGCGCGAGCATCGCGGGTCGTGGCGTCCATATGGTAGTATTCCACGGGGATGTACCATACCCGCAGGGCCACCCGCTCCGAAAACAGGGGTTGGTCTACCTCCAGGAATCCGTTGCCGGTGCGATCGCCGCTGCTGAAGTGGCCCTCACCGGCCAGGGTGATCCGGGTGCTGCCCTCCAGGCGGGCGTTGGCTACCCGCGGCACCGGCAGGGCGTTCGGGCCCAGGTAGGCGGGCGACAGGGTGAGGTACCTCCGCCAGTTCGACACCCCGTCCCAATTGTGGGTAGTGTTCCACCAGCCAAAGTCCTGGCCGGAAACCACGGTGGAGCACCCGCCGAGCCAGAGGAAGAACAAGAGCCGCCGCATGACAATCATACCGCAATTTAAGGTCACCCGAGCCTTGGTGGGGACATGTCCTTTGGCAAGCCCTGTGCTAAAACCCCAGCGGGCTAAATTTCGTCTTCCTATATTGAATACCTGATCATTCGCCATGCGCTTCCCAACCCTCGTGCTTTGCTGCTTTCTCCTCTTCCTCGGCACCTGCGTCCGCGCCCAGGTACTGACGGTAAGCGAAGAGATCCCCATGCGCAACGATACGAAGTACACCCTAGTGGGCAAGCTGGGGGGGCAGGTACTGCTGCTGCAGGATCGCGAGAACAAGCACCTGCTCACCGCCTACGGCCGCAGCATGAACCAGAGCTGGGAAAAGGACCTCGAGCTGCGTGGCCGCAACATCCGCATGCTCGACGCCCTGCCCGTCCAGGACGGCACCGGATTCCACCTCCTTTACCTCTTCCGCGACAAGGGCCGCAACCACCTGCAACTCGACCGCTACAACCCTGCCGGGAACCTGCAGGACAGCGTGACCCTGGTCGACTTCGGCATGTTCGTGACTACCCCAGAGGATGAGATCTACCACTCGGAGGACGACAGCAAGCTCCTGCTGCTCATGATCGACCAGCAGAGCAAGGCCCGCTACCTGGGCATCGACCTCGACAGCATGCGGCTGCTCTACGACCGCGAGCTGGAACCGGAGAAGTTCTTCTTCAACGACGACTTCCTCCAGGCCGAGATCTCCAACACCGGCGACATGTACTTCATTGTCGAGCGCGACAACTTCAAGAGCCGCCGCCGCAAGCACCGCTACGAGGTGTACACCCACCGGGCCGACGGGGGCGAGCGCGGCATGATCGACGTCAACCTGGGCGACAGCCTCACCTACGACGTCTTCTTCAAGTACGACAACCTGAACCGCCGGCTGGTGGCGGGCGGACTGTACTCCACCAAGGACTTTATCCGCGCCGAGGGCTACTTCTACCTCTGGATCAACCCCGAAAACCCCCGCGACGAGCTCCGCCCCCGCTTCCAGGAGTTCCCCCTCAACCTGGTCAAGAACGTCGAGGGCCGCAAGTTCAACAAGCGGAATCCCGGCATCAACGAACTGACCGTACGCGAGGCCATGCTGCGCCGCGACGGGGGCATGGTCATGATCACCGAGCGCGACCGCCGGCTGCAGCGCCGGGGCGGCGCCCTCCAGAACCAGCTGCTGAACACCTACGGCGGCCGGCCGCTGGTGGACTACCACCTCGACGAGATCGTCGTCTTCTCCGTCAACCCCGACGGCAGCCCCCACTGGAGCAACATCATGCACAAGAAGCAGTACAGCCAGGACGACAACGGTATCTACTCCAGCTTCTTCCTGATGGAAACCCCCAGCCGCCTGCGCCTGCTGTTCAACGACGAGATCCGCTTCGAGAATACCGTCAGCGAGTACGTCCTCAATACTCGCGGGGAATTCGACCGCAATACGCTTTTTCACACCCGCGACCTGAACCTTCGCCTCCGTTTCCGCGATGGCATTCAGGTGGCCGCCAACGAACTGGTGCTGCCCAGCGAACACCGCAACCGCCTGCGGCTGGTGAAAATGACCTACGACGCCCGATGATCCACCACCACCTCCTCCTGGCCCTCGGTACCCTGCTGCTCCTGCTGGGCTGCCAGCGCCGGCTGGCCGAGGGTACCCACCTGGCTACCCCCGACGAAGCCCTCACCCTCAGCGCCGGGGAGCACCTGCGCGCCGACCGCCGCGCCCCCGATTTCTTCACCTTCGTAAAGGTGCTGGAGGACAGCCGCTGCCCCCGCGGCGTACAGTGCATCCAGGCCGGCCGGGCCGTGGTATCCGTCCAGGTGCTGCGCGACGGGGCCCTCACGGAGGATACGGTGACCATCGACGGCAACGCCATTACCACGGATCAGGGCCCCCTGCAACTGCTGGAACTGGAACCTTATCCGGACGCTTCCGTTCCTGATCCCGGGCCCTACCGCCTGAAGGTCCGCTTGCTGGAGTAGCGGCCGCCAATCGGCATTCGTAAATCGTACATCCCTTACCTCCCGCCCATGTTCTTTCCCACCGGTGATGATCAGGTGCGCGGCGGTCACCGCCCCCACTTCGCCTACGGCCTCATCGCCCTCAACGTGCTCATCTTCGCCTACCAGTACAGCCTCGGGCCGCAGGTGGGCGAGGCCTTCGTTTACCAGTGGGGCACCATTCCGGAGCGGATCGCGGCGGGGGAGGGACTGGAGACCCTCATCACCAGCATGTTCCTCCACGGCAGCTGGCTCCACCTCATCGGCAACATGCTCTACATGTGGATCTTCGCCGACAACATCGAGGCCACGGTGGGCAGCGCGCGTTTCCTCATCTTCTACTTCCTCGGGGGGCTCGCGGCCGGGCTCTGTCACCTCTACTTCAACTGGGGCAGCCCCATTCCGGCGGTGGGGGCCAGCGGGGCGCTCTCGGCGGTCATGGGGGCCTACATCGTGCTCTTCCCGCGGTCGCGGGTGCGGGGCTACCTGTTCTTTTTCCGCATCAGCGTGCCGGCCTTTCTCTTCCTGGGCTTCTGGTTTTACCAGCAGTCGTCGGCGGGCTTCGCCAGCCTGCAGGACAGCGCCGGTACGGGCATCGCCTGGTGGGCCCACATCGGGGGCTTCGTGTTCGGGGTCATCGGGGGCTTCGTGTTCCGGGCTACCCACGCCATCCCCCGCCACGCGGAGGGCTACCGCCACGACGTCGACCTGTAGGGCGCCGGAGCGCGGGTGCCAAATCCCGTTGATGCAAGGCCGTAAACATTGCCACTTCCGCCCTACTTTAGGGGAGTACCAATCCACCCTGCCATGGAACCCGCCCACCTCTCCCGCGAAGAACTTAAAAGTGCCATGCGTGCCTTGCTGATCCGTGAGCCCCGCCTCTTCTTCGAGGTAGTACAGGAGCTCCGCGAGGAGATCGACAACGTGCCCGAGGAAGATCACCACAGCGAGCAGCAGAAGTGGTGGGCCATGATCGAGGCCGAGTTCATGCAGCTGGCGGAGGTGTTCCGGGGTTTCGCCTAGCGGGGAAAGCGGCTACCCCCTAAAGCCTAAAGCCCTAAAAGACTAACGGACTAAACACTACCCCCGGCCCAGCTCCACCAGTTCCCCCACCATCATCGCCGTGGCCCCCCACACCTCTTCGCCCGCGACCACCCAATGGGGCACCTCTTTCAGGATCATGCCGTTGAACAGCTTCTTGTCGCGGAAGTCCACCGCCCGCTCGGCGTAGAAGCCCGTAAAGGGAAGTTCCAGCACCCGTTCCACCTCACTGGCCTGCAGGGTAAAGTCGGGGCGTTGGGGCGTCCAGGCCACGAACGGGTTGACCAGGTAGTTGCTTACGGGGATGTAAAGGGGAGTGAGTTCGCCCAGCAGCTGAACGGCGGAAGGATTGACGCCTACCTCCTCCCGGGTTTCCCGCAGGGCGGTAGCCGCCGGGCTTTCATCTTCGGGGTGGGCGGCGCCGCCGGGGAAGGAAACCTGGCCACCGTGGCGGTCGCCGGGCGGACTGGTACGCTGAATAAAGAGCAGGTGCAGCCGTAAGCCCACGGGGTAGAACAGGGCCAGCACCGAGGCGGGGCGGGCGGTGGGCGGCGCTTCGGTATGGACCTTGCGCAGGGCGTGGCCCATCATTTCCTGGGCGGCGTAACCGGGCAGGTCGCCCCGCTGCAGCCGCCGGCGGATTCGCTGCAGGTAGTCGGCACCATCGAGGGTGTCGTTCATCTACTGCTGCTTATTCGACTTCTTCAGGTAGTTCTCCAGGGCCATGCCCATGCTGGGCACTTCGGGCGGGTTGGGGGCGATGTTGACCGTCAGTCCGGCACGCTCGACCGCGGCCGTGGTCTTGCGACCGGCCACCGCCAGGCGGGTATCCTTCTGCTTGAAGTCGGGAAAGTTCTCGTAGAGGGAGTCGATGCCCAGCGGGCTGTAGAAGATGATGACGTCGTAGTAGACGTCCTCCAGGTCGCTCAGGTCGGCCGCTACCGTGCGGTACATGAGGGCCGGCGTCCAGTCGAAGTTGTTCTGCTCCAGGTATTCGGAGACGAACTCCGAACCGAGGTTGCCGGTGGGCAGCAGGAACTTCTCCTTGCTGCGGTGCTTCTTCAGGGTGGGGGCCAGGTCCTGGATGGTGCGCTGGCCGTAGAATACCTTCCGCTTGCGGTAGACGATAAACTTCTGCAGGTAGTTGGCGATGGCCTCCGTCATGCAGTAGTACTTCGTCTCCTGGCTCATCTCGATGCGCAAGGCCTTGCAGAGGCGGAAGAAGTGCTCAATGGCCAGCTTCGAGGTGAAGATGACGGCCGTGTACTCGTCGGGGCGGATGCGCTCCTTGCGGAATTCCTTTTCCGAAAGTCCCTTGACCTCAATGAAGGGCCGCCAGTCGATTTGTAACCCGTACTTCTCCTCCAGCTTGGCAAAGGGGCTGCGCTCGGGCTCCGGCTGGGACACCAGAATGGTCCGAATGGGTTTGTACGATTCCTGAGAGGATTGACAGTCAGCCGCCATAAAGTGTGGGTTAGTTTTTTCTTCAGTTAGGGTTTATCCACTCAGATCACAGCAGTCGATAAATAGCGGTATACCAAGAGGAGAGGTGCTATTTCAATGGTGCAAATATATAACAAAAAATGGAGCGGTCGATTGCCAACGTAGTGATTAGCAATGAATAGACCGCGCACCAAATGCACCAGATAGATCAGGGCGAGCACCCCCAGTCCGGCCCAGAGGAAGTATTCGCGGTAGGCGGGAGGGGCGTAGCTCGCCAGCAGGTTCAGGGGAACCAGTACAATGCCGGAAAGGATGGAAAACACCATCAACACGAAGGTGTAGCGGCTCAATTCCTTGCGCAGGGGGAAGATGCGGCCCAGCAACAGGAGGACGAAAAACTTCAGCCCCACCACCCCCGCCACGATGAGGGAGGTGATGAGCCAGCCGGTCCAGACGCCCCCCGGCAGGGCCACCCCGAAGCCCGTGGCCAGCAGGTAGAGGTAGAAGCCGGCCGACAATAAAAAGAACAGGTAACAGAGCCAAAGTGCGGAAATCTGACCGCCGGACCGCCGCCGGAACAGCTGGGTCATCATGCTGTCGTTCAGGATGGCCGCGATGCACTGCTTCAGCAGGTCGCGGAAGAGCACCCACAAGCTCGTCACCATCACCACCAGCAGCAGGTGGACAAACACCACTGGCTCACCGCCCGGTGAGGATGGGGCGGGGCTATCGGCTGCCGGGCCGGGGCGGGCCACCTCCGCTGCCGCCTCCGGACTGCTGGGGTAAAGGTCGAAGGGGTTGGCGGTGGTATCGCGGACCGCGGTGGCCTCCACGGGGTCGTCGGCCGGCGCCTGGCCGGGAAGCAGGCCCCCGGCCACCAGCAACCAGCCTATGAGGATGAAGTGACGCAAATCCGAGTGATCAGACCGTAAAGGTAAACCGGTTGCGGCGCTTCCCGCAGGATCAGGACAGGGATTGATACACGGCCATGGCGCCGAAGTAGGCGATGGCGGTCATGAAGACGAACTGCACGATGGGCCACTTCCAGGAATTGGTCTCCCGCTTCGTCACGGCCAGGGTCGACATGCACATCATGGCGAAGACGTAAAAGATGAGCAGGCTCCAAGCCGTGGCGGGGTTGTAGACCGGCTCGTTGGTCACCGGGTTGCGCTCCTCGGCCAGCCGTTCGCGGATGCGGAATTCGTCGTCGGTGCTGCCGATGCTGTAGATGGTGGCCATGGTGCCCACGAATACCTCCCGGGCGGCGAAGCTGGTCAGCAGGGCGATGCCGATCTTCCAGTCGTAGCCCAGGGGGCGGATGACCGGCTCGATGGCCTTGCCGAGGTGGCCGGCGTAGGAGGCTTCCAGCCGCTCGGAGGCGAGGAGGTCGGCCGCTTGCTCCTCACTCAGCTCCTGCGCCCGCGCCCGCTCCGTCACCTGGGCCTCGGCGGCGGCCATATCCGCCGGGGGGCCGTAGGTGGAAGCCGCCCACAGGATGACGCTGATGATCATGATGATCTTGCCGGCCTCCAGAACGAAGGTCTTCGACTTCTGCCAGACGGTAGTCCCCACGTTGCGCCACACGGGGATGCGGTACTCGGGCAGCTCCAGCATGAGGAAGCTGCGCTCGGGGGTGCGCAGGATCACCTTGAAGGCCAGGGCCGAAAGCATGGCCCCCAGGATGCCCAGGAAGTAGAGGCCCGCGAAGGCCAGCCCCTGCAGGCTGATCAGTCCGTTGAAGTACACCACCGGAGGGACGGCGAAGGAAATGAGGATGACGTACACCGGGATGCGGGCCGAACAGGAGGTGAGGGGAGTGACCAGGATGGTCAGCAACCGCTCCTTCCAGTTGGAGATCGTCCGGGTGCTCATGATGGCGGGGATTGCACAGGCGTGGCCGCTGATCAGGGCCACCACCGACCGCCCGTTGAGCCCGAACCGCTGCATCAGGCTGTCGAAAAGGTAGGCCGCCCGGGCCAGGTACCCCACCTCCTCCAGGATGGCGATGAAGAAGAAGAGGATGGCGATCTGCGGCAGGAACACCAGCACGCCGCCCAGTCCGGCCACGATGCCGTCGACCAGCAGGTCGGTGAACCAGCCGGCGGGCAGGGTGGTGCGGATCGATTCGCCGAGGGTGCCGAAGGTGAATTCGATGAGGTCCATCGGCACGCTCGCCCAGGCGAACAGGGCCTGGAACAGCAGCAGCATCAGGGCGATGAAGAGGATGGGCCCGAAGATGGGGTGGGTAACCACGTTGTCGATCCGGTCGCTGCGGGAAGAGGTGTCGCCGGCGTGGCGCACGCTGCCCCTCACGATGGGCTCGAAGGTGTTGTAGCGCTCCATGGTCTCCTCCACCTGGGAACGCAGGCTGTGGAAGCCGTGGCGCACCCGGGCCTCCTGCACCTGGTGGCGGGTGGCGTCGGGGATGTGCTTCAGCCAGGGGGCGTGGTGGGTGAGCAGCAGGGCGTGGTAGTCGTTGCGGGCGGGCAGCTCGCGGCGCAGCTCGGCCAGTACGTCGCGGGTGTTGGCCCCGGGCTCGAAGAAGGCCTGGCGCGGCCGGAAGCGGTTGGGGTCGCGCAGCAGGTCGGTGATGGCCTCCTTCAGTTCGGCGATGCCGCGGTGGTCGCGGCTGCTCACGGGTACCACCGGCACCTCGAGCGCCTTGCTGAGGCGTGGGATGTCGACGGTGAGGCCGTCGGCGTCCATGAGGTCGGCCATGTTCAGCACCAGGATCATGGGCAGGTCGAGGTCGCGCAGCTGGGTGAAGAGCAGCAGGTGCTTGTCCAGCTTCGTGATGTCGGCCACGTAGAGGATGGCGTCGGGGAAGAGGTCGCCCTCGGGGTTGGTCAGCTCCTGCACCACCAGCCGCTCGTCGAGGCTGGTCGGGTAGCAGCTGTAGGCCCCGGGGAAGTCGATCAGCTCTACCGTGGGCAGTCCCGGCAGGCTGAGCATGCCGGCCTTTTTCTCCACCGTGACGCCGGGGAAGTTGCCGATGCGTTGCCGCAGACCGGTGAGGATATTAAATAGGGAAGACTTCCCGCTGTTCGGGTTTCCAACCAGACCAACGACGGGAGTGGCCTTTACTTGACCATTATGCATGCGAGCTCTTTCTTCCGCAATGCGAGGCATTGACGGTCTATCTTGACGTACCAACTGCCGCCGAAGGGGGATTTGCGGACAACGCGCAGGCGGGAGCCCGGCCGTACGCCAATATCCAGTAGCTTACCGGCGAGATATTCGTTGGTAAAGCGGTCGATGGTGCCGGATTGACCGGCCTCAAAGAGGGAAGCGGCGGCGGGTACGTGAAAGGGCATGTTCAGTTGGGTTGGTCAGCTTCGTAACGCCACAAAGATACATAAAGTGGGC
This sequence comes from Neolewinella marina, assembly GCF_002631205.1. Taxonomy (GTDB): domain Bacteria; phylum Bacteroidota; class Bacteroidia; order Chitinophagales; family Saprospiraceae; genus Neolewinella; species Neolewinella marina. The sequence goes on along the minus strand of NZ_PDLO01000004.1, from coordinate 409,692 downwards.
TATCTGTACCCAGTCTAAATAAAATGCTACACCCCCGTGACGGCCTGGCCGATCGGTTACCTTACTAATCGCGGCTCACCCTACCTTGTAACCCAAATCCATATCGCATATGCAACAACTGAATTATCTCCTTCTGCTCTCCGTCGTCCTGCTGGTCGGCTGTTCCCCCAAGGTAGCCCCGGTGATCGGGGAGGACGGCACCGACTGGAACGCCCGCGCCGCCGAATACCGCCAGAACCCCGCCGCCCTGCGCGACCTGGTCGAGGACTGTGAACGCAGCCAGTCGGAACTGGTGGGCATGCGCCAGCAGTTGTCCAGCTACGAAAGCGAAGCCGGCAACCTGCAGAACCAGCTCTCCACCGCCGAGGCTTCCGCCGAGCAGGCCTACCAGGAAATCCAGCAGCTCCGCCAGGAGATCGCTACCCTGGAAGCCAACCAGCGCCCCGACGAGGTGATCACCGACCAGCCCCAGGTAAAGGGCGTCATCTTCCAGGTACAGCTCGGGGCCTACGCCCAGAACCGCGTGGACCCCAACATGGCCACCGGTGATGCCCTGGACCTCACGGACCAGAACGGCCTCCAGAAAGTGGTCGTAAGCCGCTTCCGCACCTACCAGAACGCCGCCAACCTGCGCGACCGCCTCAAGCAGATGGGCGTCAAGGATGCCTTCGTGGTGGCCATGAACGACGGCCAGCGCATCGACGTCCAGCAGGCCATCAAGCTGAGCGGACAGAATTAATCCTATGCGGGAGACCGACTTCATCGCGAAGAACAAGGACAAGTGGGCGCGCTACGAGGCCACCCTGGAGCGCAGCAACCAGGATCCTACCCGGCTCGGCGAGCTGTACGTCCACACTACCGATGACCTGTCGATCTCCCGCACTTTTTACCCCAACCGGTCCGTACGCATCTACCTGAACGGACTGGCGCGGCGCACCTTCCTGCAGCTGCAGCGGGGCCGACCCGGCGAAGGCTGGGCGTTTTTCTCCTTCTGGACCGACGCGCTGCCCCGCGAGGTATACGCCCAGCGTCGCTCCCTCCTCCTGGCCCTGCTCACCTTCCTGCTGGCCCTGCTCATCGGGGTGGTCAGCTACCGCATGGACCCCGCCTTCGCCGAGATGATCCTCGGGGCGGACTACGTGCGCATGACGGAGGCCAACATCGCCGGGGGCGACCCCATGGCGGTCTACAAGGCGCGCGACCCCGCCGGGATGGCGCTTCACATTACCCTCAACAACCTGCTGGTGGCCGGGCTCACCTTTCTGGCGGGCGCCTTTTTTGGCGTCGGCAGCATCGTCATGCTCATCCGCACCGGCGTGATGGTGGGCGTCTTCCAGTATTTCTTTCTGGCGCAGGGCGGCAACGTTTCCCTGGAGGCGGGCGCGGCGACGACCTGGGCGGCCCGGGTGGCCAGCTGGCTGCTGACGGCGGGCGGCGGAGCGCTGGAGCCCATATTCACCACCCTGGTAGCCGTGGGCCGCGACGCGGCGGTGTTCCGCGAGAGCCTGCTGACCATCTGGATTCACGGGGCCCTCGAGATCAGCAGCTTCGTCCTGGCCGGCGGGGCGGGACTGGCCATGGGCGGCGGACTCCTCTTCCCCGGCACCCTCACGCGGTGGCAGGCCTTCGGGCGTTCGGCCCGGGCGGGGGGCAGGATACTGTTGGGCACCGTGCCCCTGTTCATCATCGCCGGAGTGCTGGAAGGCTTCGTGACCCGGCAGACCGACCTGCCACCCCTGCTGCGCTTCCTGTTCATCCTCTGCTGCTTTGCCTTCGTCCTCTGGTACTACGTCATCTTTCCCCGGGCGGTGGCACGGCGCCCCCCGACCTCCACTTCAGGAGGGGAGGGGAGGCTGCGGGGTGGCCACCATGGCCCCCTGGCGCTGGGGCGGATCCGGTCGGTGGGTGAGCTGCTGGCCGCCACCTTTACCGTTTTCCGCCAGGGCATCGGTGGGTTATTGGTGGGGGCGCTGGCCCTGTCCGTGGGCTACGTCGTCCTGTCTTTCGCCTTCGGCCCGGAGCCGGCGGAACGCTACCGCTTCGCGGGCTATCTATTTGCTGAATTGGAGAACTTCCACGAACTGACGTCCTCCGTAGGGCGGGGCAGGGGATGGACCTTCTCGGTCCTGGTCGCTGTGGGCTTCTACGGGATGTTCCGGCTGGGGCTGGGCACCGCGGCCCGGCATTCGGACCTGCGCTCGCCGCTCCTTTATTGGAAACGGGAACTGCGGCTGCTGGCGGTCAGCGGAATCCTGGCCCTCACCCTGGCCCCGGGCGGGCGGGAAGTGGCCCTGCTTACCTTCCTCACCTTCCCCTTCCTGGTCATGCTGGGGGTGGGGCGCTACACCACAGATCTCGCACCCGGCAAGCTCTTTCGCCTGGTGTACACCAACCTGCTGCACAGCTACGGCCTACTGCTCCTGCTGCTGCTCATTGCCCTGCCGGCCGGCTACCTCCTGGATACGGTGGTGGGCCACTACTTTTTTGCCTTCCTGGACTGGGTCATCTACACCGACGGCAGCCAGCTCGACGCCCGCAACGTCATGCTGCAGGCCTTCTGCTACTACTTCCTCTTCGCGCTCCTCTTCAGTGCCTGGGTGATCGCTTTCTGCCTGTCGCTGGGCAGTCTGCGGGAAATCGGTACCGCCGCGGAACTGAAGCAGCGGATCGACCGGCTGGGACGTAAATAAATTTGAAAATCCGCCGTCCGCGCACGACGAATTTGGCCATTCGCATGCCAAACTATTGTATGTGAGGCGGATCACATTCGGTAGTGCCGGAATTTTGACGACATTTGCGCCCCAATTTCAGCGGAGCACCCCGTTCGATCATCAAGTAAAACCAATTATGAAGCGAGTATTTACTCAGGCCCGCCTGCTGTTTTTAATGGCATTTCTGTGCGGCGCATCCTTTCTCGTTGCCCAAACCACCGTCACGGGAACCATCACCGACCAGGAAACCGGCGACCCCCTCATCGGCGCCAGCATTTTGGCCGTGGGCACCTCTACGGGTACCATCACCGACTTCGACGGCAACTACACCCTGAACGTACCCGCCGGGGTGAACGAGCTGCAGTACAGCTACACGGGCTACGCCACGGTGAACGAGGCCATCAACGGCCGCACTACCATCGACCTGGCCCTCCAGGCCGGCGAACTCCTCAGCGAGGTGGTCGTGGTCGGCTACGGCTCGGTGAAGAAGGAGGACCTCACCGGCTCGGTGAGCACCATCGAGGAGGAGACCTTCAACAAGGGCGCCATCGTATCGCCCACCAACCTGATCGCGGGCAAGGTGGCCGGCGTCAACATCAGCAGCGGCAGCGGCAACCCGGGCGAAGGCCCCACGGTACGCATTCGAGGCGGTACCTCCATCAACGCCAGCAACGACCCGCTCTACGTCATTGACGGCGTGCCCCTGTCGAACGACGGCGTCACCGGCGGCCGCAGTCCGCTCAACTTCCTCAACCCCGACGACATCGCCTCGATGACGGTACTGAAGGACGCCTCCGCGGCGGCCATCTACGGCTCGCGGGGCGCCAACGGCGTCATCCTCATCACCACCAAGAAGGGCAAGGCGGGTACCCCCTCCATCAGCTACCGCGCCGAGGGCACCGTCTCCAACGTAATCAACCGCCAGCAGAACCTCAACGCCGAGGACTTCCGCAACGTGGTCACCTTTGCCGCCCCGGCCCGCCTGAGCACCCTGGGCACGGCCAACACCAACTGGTTCGACGAACTGACCCAGACCGGCTACGGCACCCAGCAGAACCTGAGCATCAGCGGCGGAGGGCAGACCAACACCTACCGCGTCTCCGCCGGCTACCAGCAGCTGGAGGGCGTCATCCGCGGCGCCGAAACCGAGCGCATCAGCCTGAACGTGAACTTCACCCAGGAGCTGTTCGACGAAAAGCTAATCGTGGGCGCCAGCCTGAAAGGGGCCAACTCGAACAACATCTTCGACCCGGGCGTCATCAACGCGGCCCTGGACTTCGACCCCACCCAGCCCATCTACGACCCGGCGAACACGGCCTACGCCGGCTTCTTCGAGTACGGCAACTCCCTGGCCCCCCGCAACCCCGTGAGCGCCACCGAGCAGATCAGCAACACCGGCCGGACCTACCGCGGCATCGGTAACCTCGACCTGGAGTACAAATTCGACGACCTCATCCCCGGCCTGAGCTACAAGGCCGTGGTTGGCTTCGACGTGAACAGCGGACAGAACAACCGCTTCGTACCCACCACCTTCGCCACCCTGGCCACCAACGGATACTCCGGGGAGTTCAACATCAACAACGCCCTGCGCACCAGCAAGCTGTTCGATACCTACCTGACCTACGCCACCGACTTCGGCAACCAGCGCGCCAGCCTGCAGGTGGGCTACTCCTACCAGGACTTCAACTTCGAGGGCCCCTCCATCCAGGGACAAAACCTCTCGACCGACGCCTTCGGCACCGCCAACCCCGGCGTGGCCGAGGACATCTTCGCCTACAACAGCGTGGTGGAGAACCGGCTGATCTCCTTCTTCGGCCGCCTCAACTACAACATCGACGAGCGCTACCTCTTCACCGCCTCGCTGCGGCGCGACGGCTCCAGCCGCTTCGGGCCCAGCAACCGCTGGGGCCTCTTCCCCTCCGCCGCCCTGGCCTGGCGCATCCTGCAGGAGGACTTCGCCGCCGGACTGGCCGGCACCTTCTCCGACCTGAAGCTGCGCATCGGCTACGGCGTGACCGGTAACCAGGACTTCGGCGACTACCTCTACCTGCCCGTCTACCAGTACAGCGACCAGCGCACCCAGTACCAGTTCGGCGACCGCTTCGTGCCCACCATCCGCCCGAACGCCTACGACGCCAACCTGAAGTGGGAGGAAACCGCCAGCCTCAACGTCGGCCTCGACTTCGGCTTCTTCAACAACCGCCTGAGCGGTATCCTGGAGTACTACCAGAAGACCACCGACGACCTGCTGTTCACCGTCAACGTACCGGCCGGCACCAACCTGTCCGACCGCGTAACCACCAACATCGGCGCCCTCGAGAACCAGGGCGTGGAGCTTACCCTGAACGGCGTACTCGTAGACCAGGAGAAGTTCGGCCTCGACCTTACGGGCAACTTCACCTTCCAGCAGACGGAGATCACCCGCCTGGACGGCAGCGGCAGTGCCGACATCCAGACCGGCGGCATCGCCGGTGGCGTTGGCAATACCGTACAGCTCCTGCGCGTCGGCGCCACCCCCTACTCCTTCTACCTCTACCAGCAGAAGTACGACGAGGACGGGCGGCCCCTGCGCGACGGCGTCGACTACAACGAAGACGGCATCGCCAATAACCTCGACATCTACGAGGACCTCAACGGCGACGGCGTACTCAACGACCAGGACCTGACCATCAACGAGGCCCCCATGCCCGACGTGCTGCTCGGCTTCACCGCCAACGCCCGCTACGGCAAGTTGAACGTGGGCGTGACCCTGCGCGGCAACCTCGGCAACTACGTGTACAACAACGCGGCCTCCAACGGCGGAAACTTCTCCCGCATCGACCTGGGCGCCAACTACGTGAGCAACGTCCACGCCAGCGCCGTCTACACCCGCTTCGATCGCCCGCAGTACTTCAGCGACTACTACCTGGAGGACGGCAGCTTCCTGCGGCTCGACAACCTCTCGGCCAGCTACGACTTCGGCCAGGTGGCGGGCGACGCCCTGAACCTGCGGGTTTACGCCACCGCCCAGAACCTCTTCCTGCTCACCAACTACAGCGGCAACGACCCCGAAGGCAACGGCATCGATAACTCCCCCTTCCCCCGCGCCCGCATCTACACCATCGGTGCCCGCGTCGGCCTGTAATCCTTCCCCCCCTTTATAAAACCACCGCCCCGGCCCCTGGCCGGGGCGCCAACCATAAAAATCATGCAATACCGAGCACTTTTGCTGCTTTTCCTCGGACTCGCCGTTTCGGCCTGTACCGACCTTGAGCTGCTCCCCCAGGACAAGGCCGACCCCAACGCCGTGCTGAGCCAGGAGGAGAACTACGAATCCTTCCTCGCCCGCGTCTACGCCGGCCTGGCCGTCACCGGACAGCAGGGCCCCGCCGGAGCTTCCGACATCGCCAGCCTTGACGAGGGATTCTCCAACTACCTGCGGCAGTTCTGGCAGCTGCAGGAGCTGCCCACCGAAACCGCGGTGATCGCCTGGGGCGACGCCGGCCTGCCCGAGCTGGTGTACCAGACCTGGACCAGCGACAACCAGTTCATCCGCGCGATGTACTACCGCATCTTCTTCCAGGTGAGCCAGGCCAATGAGTTCCTGCGGGAAACCACCCCCGCCAAGCTCGACGAGCGCGGCATCCGCGAAGGTTTCCGCCCCACCGTGGAAGGCTTCCGCGCCGAGGCCCGCTTCCTGCGCGCCCTCTCTTACTGGCACGCCATCGACATGTTCGGCGACGTGATCTTCTACACCGAGGAGAACCCCCTCGGCGGCGACCCCCCCACCGTGCGCAGCCGCGCCGAGGTATTCGACTTCCTCATCAGTGAACTGCAGGCCATCGAAGGCCAGCTGCCCGCCATCGGCGCCGCCGAATACGGCCGCGTGGACCAGGGCGCCGTGCTGATGCTGCAGGCCAAGCTTTACCAGAACGCCGAAGTGTACGCCGGACAGGACCGCCACGCCGACGCCGTGGCCGCCCTCGAGCGGATCATCGACAGCGGGGTGTACAGCCTCGAGGAGGAGTACGCCGACCTGTTCAAGGCCGACAACCACACCTCCGACGAGCTGATCTGGGCCATCCCCTTCGACGGCCGCTTTACCCAGGGCTACGGTGGACTCACCTACCTCACCCACGCCCCCGTGGGCGGCAGCATGGACCCCGCCGACTACGGCATCGACGGCGGCTGGTTCGGCCTGCGCGCCACCAAGGACCTGGTGGCCCTCTTCCCCGACGTGACCGGCGACGCCGACGAGCGCGCCCTTTTCTACACCGATGGACAGACGCTGGAGATCAACAACATCTCGGAATTCAACCAGGGCTACGCCATCCCCAAGTACACCAATGTGAGCAGCGAAGGCGTACCCGGCGTTGACCCCCGCTTCCCCGACACCGACTTCCCCTTCTTCCGCCTGGGCGACGTGTACCTGATGTACGCCGAATCCGTACTGCGGGGCGGCGGCGGCAGCCGCGACCGGGCCGTGCAGCTCGTCAACGAACTGCGGGAGCGCGCCTACGACAGCGACGCCGGCAACATCACCGACGCCGAGCTGACGCTCGACTTCATCCTGGCCGAGCGCGGCCGCGAGCTCTACTGGGAGGCCCACCGCCGCACCGACCGCATCCGCTTTGACGCCTTCTCCGTCAACGGTATCTGGCCCTGGAAGGGCGGGGTACCCGAGGGACGCACCACTTCGGCCATCTACAACCTGTACCCGGTCCCGTCCTCCGAAATTCTCTCCAACCCTAACCTGAGCCAGAACGAAGGCTACTAACCAACGCATCATGCAGTTTACGAAGCAACTACTCTCCTGGCTTCCGATGTTCTTCCTGCTCGCCCTGGCTACGGGCTGTGAGCGCGAGGACTTCGACATCGCCGCCAATACCGACTTTCCCCCCTCCATTCTCTCGTCCTTCCCCTCCGCCAACGGCCGGGTGGTCGCCGGCAACTTTGACGTCCGCGTAATCTTTGCCGACGGCACCGTCTCCCCGCTGCAGTCCGCCACGGTCACCCTGCTGGATTCGGCGCTGAACGTGATCACCAGCCAGTCCAAGGACCTGAGCGGCATCCAGGACTCCCTCGTCATCGAGGGCTCCACCTTCGGCGCCGCCGACCTGCCCGTGGGCGTCTACAACCTCGACATCAGCGTCACCGACCAGAAGGGGCAGACGGCCGAAACCAACTTCACCTTCGAGATCAGCAACCTGCCCTTCCCGGCCAACCACGACGCGATCTTCATCGCCGGGGCCTTCAACGGCTGGGGCGCCGACGCCCTCACCCTGGTATCCGACAACATCTGGGAAATCCAGAACGTCGACCTTCAGGGCGGTGCCTGGAAGCTGAAGAACTGCGCTGACTGGTGCGACGAGGACTGGGGCGACGCCCAGTGTAACGGATTCATGGTGTCGAACTTTGCCGACGGCGGCAACGGCGATACCGACTGCGGCTACTCCGGCCTGGTCAACATCCGCTTCAACGACCAGACGCTGAGCTACAGCGTAACCCCGGCCGTCAGCTACGCCTCCAATACCCAGAGCCTCTACCTGCTCGGCACCTTCAACAACTTTGAAGGCAGCGAGTACCAGTTCACCCTTGTGGGCGACAACCGCTGGGTGCTCGACGAGGTGCTGCTGACCCCCGGCGACCAGTTCAAGATGGCCGAGATGCCCGACTTCCAGGGCGTCAACTACGGCGACAACGAGAACGACGGCATCGCCGAGCGCTACGGCAGCAACATCGTCTACCCCGACACCGAAGCCGAAGGCTTCTACAGCATCACCTTCAACGACCGCAGCCTGGCCTACACGCTTAACTTCCTGCGGCCCGTCGGTCCCGAAAGCGTGGGCATCCTCGGCAGCGCCACCCCCAACGGCTGGGACTCCGACATCGACATGACCGACGAAGGCAACGGCGTCTACACCATCGACATCGAGCTGACGGACGGCGTGGTCAAGTTCCGCGCCAACGACAACTGGGACCTCAGCTGGGGCGGCACCGAATTCCCCAACGGCACCGCGATTGAGAACGGCGGCGACATCCCCGTCCTGGCCGGCAAGTACAAGGTGACCCTCGACATCAACAACCTGACCTACTCCTTCCAGGCGGACGCCGGCATCGGCAGCGTCGGTATTGTAGGCGACGCCACCCCCGGTGGCTGGGACAAGGATACCCCCCTGACCGATAACGGCGACGGCACCTGGTCGGCCATCATCGGCCTCGGCACCGGCAGCGCCAAGTTCCGCGCCGACGGCAAGTGGGACGTCAACTGGGGCGCCGGCGACTTCCCCGCCGGAACCGGCACCCAGGGCGGCGCCGATATCCCCGTCACGGCCGGCATCTACCTGGTGACCCTGAACGCCGTGACCGGTGCCTACACCTTCACGCCGGCCACCATCGGCATCATCGGCGACGCCACCCCCAATGGCTGGGATAGCGACACCGACCTGGTCCTCAACCCCGAGGTGATGGGCGAAGTAACCGGAGAGATTACCCTCACCGACGGAAGTGCAAAGTTCCGCGCCAATGACGACTGGGTGTACGACTGGGGTGGATCTGACTTCCCCGCCGGTACGGCCACCTTCAAGGGATCCGACATCCCCGTCGCGGCCGGTACCTACACCGTCCGCTTCAACGTAAATACGCTGGCCTACAGCTTCGACTAAGCTTGAATACAGTATTCATACGGGCACGTTTCGCAAGAGGCGTGCCCGTTTTTCGTTTTACCCCCATGCGCCTCCTTCCCCTCTGCTGCCTGCTGGGTGGCCCGCTCCTCCTGGCCCAGGAACCCTTCCGCGATGCCACCGACGCTTCCGGCATCGCCGTGAGCGGCCGGGTGCGGGGAGTAGCGGTCTGTGACGCCAACGGTGACGGCCATGCGGACCTTTTCCTGAGCGTCCTCGATGGCCCCAATCACCTCTACCTGAACGACGGCCACGCCCGCTTCACCGAAGCCGGTCACCGCACCCCCCTGGCCACGGCCGGGCCCACCCATACGGCCCTGTGGAGCGACCTGGACCAGGACGGCGACGAGGACGTGGTACTCGGCAACTACGACGGGCCCACCCGCATCTTCCGCAACGACGGTGGCCTCTCCTTTACGGACGTCACCCCCGCCTCCGGTATTGACCTCACCGCCCGAGTGGTGTCCGCCTCCCTGCTCGACTACGACGGCGATGGGCGGCTCGATATCTACCTGTCCTGCCTCAACGCCCCCAACCGCCTGTACCGCAACCTGGGGGGACTGGCGTTCGCCGAGGAGGGCGCGGCCGCGGGTGCCGCCCAAACGGGCCTGAGCATGGGCACCCTGGCCTTCGACTACGACCTCGACGGCGACCCCGACCTCTACCTGGTCCACGACGGCCACCAGCCGAACGTCCTGCTGCGCAACGACGGCGGCGCCTTCACCGACGTGAGTACCGGCAGCGGTGCCGGGGTGGTCGGCGACGGCATGGGCGTGGATGCGGCGGACTTCGACGGCGACGGCGATTACGACCTCTACGTCACCAACCTCTACGAAAACTTCCTGCTCGAGAACCGGGGCGACGGCACCTTCCGGGAGGTGGGCTTCGACGCCCGCGTCAACGATCTCGGCATGGGGTGGGGCACCGCCTGGCTGGACTACGACCTGGACGGTCACCCCGACCTCTACGTGGCCAATGAAACCGCCTTCACGGTGGGCGGCCGGCGCTTCAACAACCTCCTCTACCGCAACCGGGGTGACGGCTCCTTCGACCCTGCCGCCCCGCCCCAGGCGGCCGTGAACAGCGGCCGCAGCGCCTACGGGACGGCCACGGCCGACTTTAACGGCGACGGGCGCCCCGACCTCTTCGTCGGCAACAGCGGGCAGCCCAGCCAGCTCTTCCTGAACAACACCGTCAATGACCACCACTACGCCGCCGTGGCGGTGACGGTCGCGCCGGGTGAACCCACCCCCGTGGGTGCCCGGGTAACCTGCTGGGCGGGAGGTAGAATGTACCGGGGAGAGGTACGGGCGGGCGGCGGCTACGCCAGCCAGCACGCGGCTACCGTCCGCTTCGGGCTCGCCGCGGCGAGCCGCATTGACAGCCTGGTGATCGACTGGCCCTCCGGCCGGAAAGATCGCTACTACGACCTGGCAGCCGACCACACCCACTACCTGCCGCATACCCCGGAACAAACCACCAGCCTGCCCGCCCCAATCCCCGACCGGCTGGGGCTATTTCCGAATCCGACCACCGGCCCCCTGCAGCTGTCGCCCGCCCTGGAGCAGGTGAGGGTGTACGATGCCCTGGGCCGCCCGCTGTTCACCCTGGACGGAGAAAGCCGGGAAGTGGTATTGCCCGCCCACCTGCCGGCCGGCCTGTACCGCGTCGTTGGCTTCCGCGGGGGAAAATCCTATTCCGGTACCACCTACCTTCGCCATTGATGATTCGCCCGGCACCCGCGCCCGGCGCCCCGAAAACCCTCTCATGATGAAAGCCTTTACGCTCTTCTTTCCCTTGCTGTTTATTTCCACCCTGCTGAGCGGACAGTGTCAACAGGGCGTCGACCTATCTTACGTGAACGCCATCGAGGCGGGTGGCGGCAGCTACCACGACGTAGCCGGCAATCCGGTGGATCCCTTCCGCTACTTCGCCGATCGCGGCGCGGAGATGGTCCGCCTGCGGCTCTGGCACACCCCCGAAAACACCCCCGGCAAGTGCGGACAGCCCATCCGCAGCGGTGGCCTCGACGACGTACTGCTGGCCGCCCGCCGCGCCGACAGCAGCGGGATGGCCCTGAACCTGGCCCTCCACTACGGCGACTACTTCGTGGACCCCGGCAAACAGCAGCGGCCCCGGGCCTGGGACGGACTGAGCGGGCAGCTGCTCATCGACAGCATCTACGCGTATACCTACCGCACCCTGGAACGGTTCCACGCCCAGGGCACCGCCCCTGCCATCCTGGCCGTCGGTAACGAGACAAACAACGGATTCGTGGACGCCACCGTGCCCACCAACGGCTTCGAGTGGACCGTCGATGCCGCAAAATTCAACGCCGGACTGCGGGCCGTGCGCGACTTCAATGCCGCGGCGGGCACCGCTATCCGATCGGCCATCCACCTGACGGAAAGCTACGCCCGCGCCGGAGCCGGGGAATTCGCCGCGGCCGGGGTGACCGACTACGACATCCTGGGCGTCTCCTACTACCCCTTCTTCAACCCCCGCACCACGGTGGAGGAGATCGGCGAGCTGGTGGATCACCTGACGCGGACCTACGGCAAGGAGGTCATGATCTTCGAAACGGGTTTCAGCCACGACAACGCGGGCGGCGCAGACAGCTACCACAACTTCCTGGCCGGCAACGGGGAGGTGGTCGACTACCCGGCTACCCCGGCCGGACAGCGGGCATTCCTGGGCGACCTCAGCCGGACGGTCTGCGCCGCCGGGGGGACGGCCGTCTTTTACTGGGAGCCGGCCTGGATCACCAGCCGGATGTGCGACGCCTGGGGGCAAGGGTCCTCCTACGAGAATGCCTCCTGGTTCGACTACAGCGGCCGTGCCCTGCCGGCCTTCGACTGGCTCAGCGACGACGGCACCGTCAGCACCGGCGAGCCGGCCCGCGCCGAATCTCGGGTCGGAGTGTACCCCAATCCGGCCGCCCCGGCCGATACCCTGCATACGGAAAGCGAGGAAACCGTCGTGGAATGGCGGTTGCTGGACGCCCGGGGGGTAGAGGTAGCGGCCGTAAAGGCCGGAGAAGCGGGCAAGGCCTTCACGCTGCGGACGGGCGATCTGGCGGCGGGCACCTACCTGCTGCAACTGAAGCTGGCCGACGGCCGCTGGACTACCCGCAAAATTGAAATCGCCGGCGGCAAAAATTAAGCTGGACTTGACATTCTGCCCCCCAGAGCTATCAAGTGTGAGCCCAGGAGATCGTGACCTTCGTACTTTGTACTTCGCGCTTGATACTTCGTACTTCAGGAAACCCGCTAAATCGCCGCCTCGCCCCGCTCGAACTCCACCACCTCGATGTCTTCCATGTGCTCCTCGAACCAGATGAGGGGGGCGGGATTCTTGTCGCCGGTGCAGGTGTCGCACTTGAAGAAGAGATAGTACAGCTGCCAGTACTCGCCCACGCGCTCCCGCAGGCGGCGCATGCGCCGTTCGCACTCGGCGTAGTTGCTGAACAGGTGGGCCAGGCGCCAGCAGTAGTAGGCCTCATCGTGGAGCTCGACCACGTTGAGCAGCAGGGGATCGTTGACGTAGCGCGAGAGAAATTCGCGGGCGTAGACCGAGTGGTGCTTCGACCAGTCGCGGGGGTTGCCGCGGTCCTCGACGTGCTTGAAGGTGTCATGGACCCAACACACGGTGCGCAGCTTGCGCCGGGTGGCGGCGTCAACGGGCAGGGCGTCGATGTTCTCGTTCACCTCGATGATGTGGCGCCAGATGGTGCCTTCCGGGTGGCCGTAGCGCGGCAGTCCCCACAGCAGCCCCCGCCGGAACTCCTCATCCTCCAGGAAGCGGGCCTCGAGGGGCGTTTCGGGTTGCAGCAATTTGGTAAGCTCGTGAATGGTCAAGGTGGAAAGGGCAGGGCTAGGATGCAGGTAACAGCCGTTAAAATAGCTTAGTTGCCGCAAACCGTGGCATAGGATAACCAAATTGGGGGTATCATCTGTTAACTGATAACTCCCCGAGCGGGGGCCTTCGTGCCCCGTTTGACCGACGACCATGAAATTTATTCCCTTCACCCTGTCTGCCCTCGCCGGCGGCCTCGTGGCCGCCCTGCTGGTGGTGATGCTGCTGCGGCCCGCGCCGCCGGCCGACGTCCATCCCGTGCGGCGCAGCCCGGGGGAATACTACCCGGCCGCGGCCCCCGTAGCGGAGACCGCCCCCCTGCCTGATCTGCCCGCCGCGGCCGTCGACCTGCGGCTGGCCGCCCGTCGCGCCACGCCCACGGTGGTGCACGTAGACGCCCGCGTGGAGGGCCGCGACCGGGCCACCGTCAAGGCGCTCTTCGGGCGGGAGGAATCCAGCGGTACCCTCGGAGGGGAAGGATCCGGCGTGATCTACTCCGCCGATGGCTACATCGTGACCAACTACCACGTGGTGCAGGCCGCGGACAACATCACCGTGACTACCGCCGACCGCCGCCGCTTCCCCGCCACCGTAGTGGGCACCGAGCCGAAGACCGACCTGGCCGTGCTGAAAATCGACGCCAGAAACCTGCCTTTCCTGGAGCTGGCCGACAGCGACGCCGCCGAACCCGGGCAGTGGGTGCTGGCGGTGGGCAGTCCCCTGGGGCTCGTCAGCACCGTCACCGCCGGCATCGTGAGCGCCAAGGGCCGCAACCTGAGCCTGCTCCGTGACCCGGACGCCATCGAGAGCTTCATCCAGACCGACGCCGCCGTGAACCCCGGCAACAGTGGCGGCCCCCTGGTCGATACCGAAGGGCGCCTCCTGGGCATCAATACCGCCATCGCCTCCCGCACCGGCCGCTTCCAGGGCTACAGCTTCGCCATCCCGAGCGAGCTGGTGAAACGCATCGTGGACGACATCATCCAGTACGGCAGCTACCGCCGGGCCATCATGGGGGTGGAGATCTCATCCCTGATGCCCGCCGACCAGCAACGCCTCGGACTGCGCGACCGCACGGAAGGAGTAATCGTGGATGCCATCTTCCCCGGTGGCGCGGCCGAAACCGCCGGACTGCGGGTGAACGACCTCATCGTGGCCGTGGACGGGAGGCCCGTCCGCGACCTGCCGGACCTGACGGAGATCATCGGCCGCGCCCGCCCCGGCGACCGGCTGCGGATGACCGTTGTCCGGGAGAATAAAAGCCGGGAACTGACCATTGATCTGTTACCGGCGGGCAACTGAGCCGGCCCCTTACCCTTACCTTCCCCCCTTCCTAGCCAACAAGCATGAGACTAAAGAGCGAAAACCTGGTCAAGAAGTACGGCAGCCGCACCGTGGTCAAGGGCGTGAGCATTCACGTCGACCGCGGCGACATCGTCGGCTTGCTGGGGCCGAACGGCGCCGGCAAGACCACCACCTTCTACATGACCGTGGGGTTCATCAAGCCCAACGAAGGCAGGGTGTACCTGGACGACGACGACATTACCGACCTGCCGATGTACAAGCGCGCCCAGCGGGGCATCGGCTACCTGCCCCAGGAGCCCTCGGTGTTCCGCAAGCTGAGCGTGGAGGACAACATCTCCGCCGTCCTGGAAATGACCAACCTCAACAAGCACGAGCGGGCCGAGAAACTGGAGAGCCTGCTGGACGAGTTCAGCCTCCACAAGGTGCGCCGCAGCAACGGCGATACCCTCAGCGGCGGCGAGCGGCGGCGCACCGAGATCGCCCGCGCCCTGGCCACCGACCCGAGTTTCATCCTGCTCGACGAGCCCTTCGCCGGCATCGACCCCATCGCGGTGGAGGACATCCAGTACATCGTGGCCAAGCTGAAGACCAAGAACATCGGCATCCTCATCACCGACCACAACGTCCAGGAAACCCTCAGCATCACCGACCGCGCCTACCTCATGTTCGAGGGCGATATCCTCAAGGCCGGTACCGCCGAGGAGCTGGCCGCCGACGAGATGGTCCGCAAGGTGTACCTCGGCAAGAATTTCGTGCTGCGCCGCAAGGTGCTGGACCTTTAGCCCAGCATTCCCCCGTCGGCCACGAAGGTGCCCCCCGTCACGTAGCTGGCCGCATCGCTGGCCAGCCAGACGGCCAGTCCGGCGATTTCGTCGGGGGTGGCCATGCGGTTCAGGGGGATGGTCTGCCGCATCTGCTCCGCCAGGGGTTCGTTTTCCCAGAGGGCGCGGCTGAGCTTGGTCTTGACGAGTCCGGGGCAGATCACGTTTACTCTCACGTTGTCGGCGGCCCACTCCCGGGCCTGGCTCTTGCCGAGCATGATGAGGCCCGCCTTGGAAATGTTGTAGGCCGCGAAGTTCGGGTTGGCGTGCAGCCCCTCCACCGAACTGATGTGGATCACCGAGCCGTGGCCCGCGGCCCGCAGGTGGGGCAGGGCCAGGTTGCTCAGTTCCAGGGCGGCGGTCAGGTTCACGTCCAGCGTCTTCTGGTAGGCGGCGGTGGAGAGTCCTTCCACGGGGCCGAAGTAGGGATTGGTGGCCGCGTTGTTGATCAGGATGTCGAGGCGGCCGTAGGTGGCCAGGGTGCGCTCCACCAGGCGTTGGCGGTCGTCGGGGTCGCCCACGTGGCAGGCGATGGCCGTGGCCTCGAGCCCGTCCGCACGGTACGCTTCGGCCACGGCCTCCACGGATTCCTGGCTGCGGGAGCTCACGATCACTTTCGCGCCGAACTCCGCCAGGCCGCGGGCCATGGCTTCACCGATGCCCTTGGAGGAGCCGGTGACGATGGCCACGCGCCCGGAGAGGTCGAAGCGGGGGCGGATGCGCTGGTTCTTCACGGACGACCTAGTGGTTGTGGTCCATGCCTTCCCCGTGCTCGTGGTCCTCGTTGGAGAGGATCTGCTCGGCGTTGGCGAGGCTGGTCTTGATGTCGGCTTCCACCTCGGCGATGCCCCGGGTGCGCTCGCGGATGAAGTTCATGATCTCGTCTTCCTTCAGGTTGCTGCGCAGTTCGTCGAGCGGGCGGTGGCCATTCATCCAGTCCATCATGGCGTCGTCGGCGTCTTCCAGCTGCTCGTTGGCGGCAAGCAGGAGTTCGCGGTAGTCGTCGCCGTGACCGCCGGTGGTCAGCTGCTCGGTGATGGTGCGCTGGGCCTGGGTGATCTGGCCCATCATTTCCATCACGCGGTCGTGGCCGTCCATCATGGAGCTGTAGGCGGCTTCCTGGGCGGCGGCCAGGGCGCGTTCCTCGGCGTTGTCGGCGGCTTCGCTTTCGGCGTTGCCGCAGGACGTCAGGAGGAGGAGAAAGCTGAACAGGTATAGAAACTTCATCGATTGGTAATTTTAAATGGTCAGTGAATGCAGGGGCGCGGCCGCGGGTGCCGGGGCAAGGGCGTTACCGCCACCAAATCCGGTAGCCGAGCACCGGGATCAGTCCCAGGGCGGTGCGTTCGGCACCTTCGTTCAGGTATGAATCGTAATACCGGGCGGCGGTGTTGGTTATTCCGGCCACGTTTTGCAGGTCGAGGGAGAGGGTGGTGGTGGTACGGGTGCGTTCGCGGGTACGGTAGAGGCGCAGATCGGGGCGGAAGTAGGTGCCATTGGTGTTGATGAATCCGTCGCGGTAATCGGGGGGCGTGAAGTAGGGCGACACCCCGGTGCCGGGGGCCACGATGCGGCCCGTGCGTTCGCCGCCGTGGGTGATCAGGGCCAGGTTGAGGCCGTAGGTGCGCGGGCGGTTGCGGCGGTCCCGTCCCGCCCATTCCCGGCCGAGGGTCAGTTTGGCTACGTAGTCGCTGCTGTAGCGGTCTTTGGCCCAGCTCCCGTCGCGCTGCTCCGTCTCGGCGCGGAACAGGGAGAGGCTGCCGCGGTAGAACCATCCCGGCACCTGCGCGCCGCCGGCCTCCAGTTCCACCCCGTAGCGGCGGGTGGCGGTGGTCTCGGTGAAGGCAAAGGCGGGGTCGAACTCCAGGAAATTGTTGGCGCTGAGCAGGAAGCCGTCGGCCTCGGCGGCGTACTCCCGGCCGGTATGCTGCAGGTAGGCGGTCACCAGGGCGTTCAGCTTGCCCAGGGTGCGGCCGTAGGAAAGGCCCGCCTGATTGGTAACGGGCACGAAGGCTTCCAGGTCCTCGCCTTTCAGGATCAGGCCGGCGTAGGGCGTGCGGCTCAGTCGCTCGGCTACGGCTACGATGCGCTGTTCGCTCCACCGGTGTTGGTAGCGGAGGCGGGGCTCGAAAACCCAGTCGTCGACCAGGGCCGCGTCGTAGTACCAGACCGGGCGGGCTGCCACGTCCAACTCACTCTCCCCGGCTACCCAGTGGACGGACAGGTAGGGAGCGAAGCTGCGCACCTGGGGGTGGTCGGTGGTCCGGGAGGGGGTGGCGCCCTCCACGAACTGCTCGAGGGTGTAGTAGTCGTTCACCGCTTCCACGCCGACCGACAGGCTGGCGGCGGGGGAGACCACGCGCTCCAGTTCGGCGCGGGTGCTGTGGCGCTGCAGGCGGGCGGCGCTTTCCTGGACCAGGGGCCCAGCCTCCGTGAAGGCCTGGCTGCGATCGGCGTCGGTCACCGAGTAGGCCGAGCCCACCGTAAGCTTGCCGAAGGCGTACTGCTGGTCGAAGGATCCCCCGACGATGAGGAGGTCGTTGGCGTAGTCGATATCAAAGAGCTCCTTCTGCTCGGTGAGTTCTTCCTCCGGATCGGGATTGAAAAGATTGGTGCTGCGGCCGGCAACGGCGAACAGGCTTACCTCCCCGCGGTCCGTGCGCCGGTGGAGGTGGGCGTTCAGGTCGGCGAAGCGGATGGTCTCCCCGCCGAAGTCCACCCCGGCGTCGGCCAGTAGGCCGGTAAAACTGTAGCGACCATTCACCAGGTAGGTGAAGCCCGATTGCCCGACCGGCCCCTCGGTGGCCGCGTCGAAACCGATGAAGCTGCCCTGCAGTTGGTGCTGCCGCCGCTCGGGGTTGCCGGGGCGGAGGCGCAGGTCCAGGGTGCCCCCGGTGGCCTGTCCGTAGCGGGCGGGTAGCCCCCCCGCGAGGAAGGCCGAGTGGTCGAGTACCTGGGCGCTCAGGGCGTTCACGCCGCCGCCGCTGAGGGTGGGGTAGTCGTAGAAGGTGCCCGCATTGCTGGTGTGGTTGGGGTTGGCGATGGCCAGTCCGTTCAGCCGCCACAGGTTGGCGTTGGGGGTGTTGCCGCGCACGCTGAGGTGATTGGCCTGGTCGTTGGTCTGTACTACCCCCGGCAGCAGGGCGATGAGGCGGGCCGGGTCGTAGAAGGTGGCCGGCAGCTTGCGTACCTCCTCAATGGTGAAGACCTGGGCCAGGGGGCTTACGCTCCGGTAGCTGGCCCTCACCTCGGCCCCGGGCAGGTCGATGACGCCGAAGGCCAGGGTGTCCTGCCCCGCCAGGGCGGTGGCCAACAGCAGGAACAGGCCGGCCAATGATCGCCGTAGGATGGAAGAGGGGACAAACAAGCAGAAACGCATACCGGAAAACTTATGGGCGGCCGAAATTAGGAAAACTTTCCCCCGGCCCTTGCAGGATTCAAAACGGCAACTGTATATTTGCGCTCCCTTAGCGGTCACACCTACGATGGTGGATGGAATCGCTGCACACCGGGTCGCTTAGCTCAGTTGGTTCAGAGCACCTCGTTTACACCGAGGGGGTCGGGAGTTCGAGTCTCTCAGCGACCACATCGTTTTTCCGTAAAGTCCGATCAGCTAGTGATCGGGCTTTTTTGTTTTCCGGCGGGTCCGTGCGAAAGGGACTATTTTAGTGTTTGACCATACAACACTACCGGACCATGAAAAACCTTACCCTTCTCCTCCTGCTCTTCGCCTTCGCCCCCCTCGGGGCCCAGCACTCCGCGGACGCCCTCGTCGCCGACTGGGAGCGCGCCAAGGCCTTCACCCTGGAATACCTGGAGGCCATGCCGGCGGACCAGCTGGACCTCCGGCCCACCCCCGAGATCCGCTCCTTTGCCGAACTGATGACCCACATCGCCGAGGCCAACTACGGCTTCGGGGCGCCCGGAACCGCCCAGGAAATGCCCTCCAAACCGGAGGATTCCGGCATGGATGAGGACATCACGAAAGAAAGCCTGACCCAGAAGGTGTCGGATAGCTACGACTACGTGATCAACGGCATCCGCAACCTCGACGCCCAGCGCATGGGCGAGGATGTCCAGCTCTTCGGCCAGTTCGATATGGACCGAGCTACCGCCCTCGACAAGGCCTTCGAGCACCAGACCCACCACCGCGGGCAGGTCTCCGTCTACCTGCGGCTGGCCGGCGTTACCCCTCCCGGTATGAAGCTGTTTTAAAGCAGCAAGAGTTCCTTCGCCGTACCGTAATCCAGGATATACTGCTGCCGCTTTGCCGCAGGGTCATAGACCAGTTTGATCCGTCGCCACGTCTCGTAGGTGTTCGGCAGTTTTCTGCGCTCCATGACGGCGCGCAGCTGCCGCTTCGTCTGCCAGAGCGCGTGCACCCGGGTCGAGACCGATTCCCGGAGATCGCGCTCGGGGTCGAATCCTTCGTTTTCCGCCGGAGCGAAGTGGGGCAGGGGGTGGGTCATGGCAGGTGATTAAGGTGAGTACCTCACCTACGGCAGAAAGCTCCGCCGCGGTTTGCCGGGGCGCAAAATTCCGCCAACCGGCAAGCTCCTACACCCACAGGTCCACCGCCCGGAACCGCTCCCCGTCAAACAGCCCGCGGTCGCTCAACTTCAGGCTGGGGATGACCAGCAGGGCCAGGAAGGACAGCGTCATGAACGGCGCCTCGAGTCCGCAGCGCAGCTTGCGCCGCACGAAGCCGCTGATCTCGGCGTAGCGGGCCGCGACATAGGGGCCGCGCTCCGCGCTCATGATGCCGGCCACGGGCAGGGGGAGGACTTCGAGGTACTCATCGCGGCCGGCGGCGATACCGCCCTTCTCGGCGATCACGGCGTTGACCATGCGGCAGATGCTCTCGTCGTCGACGCCCACTACCACGATGTTGTGGCTGTCGTGGGCCACGCTGCTGGCGATGGCACCGCGCTGCAGCTTCATGCCGTGGACGAAGCCCACCGCCGGCGGGGCGTCGGCGTAGCGGTTCACCACTGCGATCTTGAGCAGGTCGCGTTCCGGGGCGGCCACGGGGCGGCCTTCCGCGTCCACCACGGGCGTCATCTCCAGGGCTTCGGTGACCAGTTCGCCGTCGGTGACGCCGATCACGCGGATCTTGCCCCCCGCCGGGCCGGGGGCGGCGCGGAAGTCTGCCGGTTGCTTGGGCGTACAGTGGAAGTTGTTGATCGGCTCGGGGCGGAAGTCGGGCAGCCGGTGGGCGCCGGCCTCGGCTACCTGCACCCCGTTGATCCAGGTGGCCATGATGCCGAAGTGGCGCAGGTCGTCGACCTGGATGAAGTCGGCCCGGTCGCCCACCCGCAGGCGGCCGATGTCGAGTCCGTAATGGTCCACCGGGTTGCGGCAGGCGATGCGCAGCACGTTGAACAGGTCGTGGCCCCCGCGCACGGCGCGGATGACCAGGCGGTTGATGTGGCCGGCCAGCAGGGCGTCGGGGTGGCTGTCGTCGGTGCAGAACATGAGCCGGTCCGGGAACTCATCGATCAGCTCCTCCAGGGCGGCGTAGTTGCGGGCGGCGCTGCCTTCGCGGATGAGGATCTTCATGCCGGCGGCGAGCTTGTCGCGGGCCTCGGCGGCGGTAAAGCACTCATGGTCGGTGGTGATGCCCGCGGCGGCGTAGGCGGCGGCCTGCTCGCCGCGGAGACCCGGCGCGTGGCCGTCGACCACCTTACCGGCGGCGTGGGTGGCGGCGATCTTGGCCATCACCTCGGGGTCCTGCTGGAGGACACCGGGATAATTCATCACCTCGCTCAGGTAGCGGATGTCGGGCCGCTGAATCAAACCCGCCACGCTATTGGCGTCGAGCACGGCACCCGCGGTTTCCGCCCCCGTAGCCGGCACGCAGGAAGGGGCCCCGAAATTGATGCTCAGGGGCGTATGTCGGGCGTTTTCGATCATGTACTCTACCCCGGCCAGGCCCATCACGTTGGCGATCTCGTGGGGGTCGCTCACCGTGGCCACCGTACCGTGGACCACCGCCAGTTTGGCGAACTCCACCGGCAGCAGCATGGAGGATTCGATGTGGACGTGGGCGTCGACGAAGCCGGGCAGGATGTACCACCCGCGTTTGTCGCGCTGCGGGTCCCGCTCGATGGAGGCGATGCGGCCGTCGTCGCCGATAGTCATTACCGCGCCGTAAATTTCCCGGGCGTCGAGGTCGACGTAACGGCCCTTGATTTCCTGCATTGCTAGTGGGTAGGTTGTCTTGCCCGAACGGAAAGGCGGGCCGGGGGTTGCAACCGCGGGCGGAAAGAAGGGTTACTTTCACCGAGCATGGACAGACTACGGGAAATACTTTTACTGGAGATGGGCGGGTTCAGCGTCACGGCCCACCAACTGCTGCTGATCCTGGCGGCCACCGTGCTGCTGATGGGTACCAACTACCTAATCGTGCGCCACCTGCTGCCCTGGTACTACGGGCGGGAGGAAGTGTCGGAAAAGAACCGCAGCCGGGTGCGCAACGTCACCCGTTTCTCCTTTTTCAGCCTGCTGGTGATCGTGATCCTGCGGATCCTCAACATCGACATCACCTTCGTCGACGAGGCCATCCAGCAGGCTTCCACCAGCGACGGGCCGCCGGTGTACCTGACCATCCGCATCAGTACGCTGGTCAAGGCCCTGCTGGCCTTCATCGTGGCCAACGTACTGGACATTCTCATCGAGGAACTCCTCGTGCAGCGCTACCACCGCATGCACCGGTCCAACGACGCCACGGCCCAGTCGCTCTCCGAGGAGGAGGCCGCCGCCAACCGCTTCCGCGCGGTGCGCCCCTTCATGTATACCCTGGCCATCCTGGTGGTGCTGCAGGATACGGGGCTGGCGCGCTACGTGCTGTACGCCTTTACCGAGGTGGAGCGCAGCGAGGAGGTGGTTACCTCTACCATCACCGTGGGCAACGTGGTGTTCGCCGTCGCGGTCTTCCTCTTCCTGCGGCTGCTGCTGATGGCCGTCACCAACCTCATCCTGGGCACCTACTACCGCCGCTCCAAGGTGGATTCCGGCAGCCAGTACGCCATCAACCGCCTCATCACCTACTTCGTCTACGTGGTGGGCGTGCTGCTGGTGCTGCAGGCCGCGGGCTTCGATCTGGTGGTGTTGTGGACGGGGGCGGCGGCCCTCTTGGTCGGCATCGGTATCGGGTTGCAGCAGACCTTCAACGACCTCATCTGCGGCATCATCATCCTGTTCGAGCGCGGCGTGATGGTGGGCGACGTGGTGGAAGTCTCCGACCACCAGGTGGGCACCGTGCGCAAGATCGGCGCGCGGACGGCCACCATCGAAACCCGGGACGACATCATCATCTTCGTCCCGAACTCCAAGCTCATCGGAGAGAACGTGGTCAACTGGAGCCACGTGGAGCGCAAGGCCCGTTTCCACGTGGGCGTGGGCGTGGCCTACGGTTCGGATACCGCCCTGGTCAAGGAGGTGCTGGGCCGGGTGGCCGATGACCACCCCCGGGTGCTGGCCATGCCCAAGCCGGTGGTCCGTTTCCTCAATTTCGGGAGCTCCTCCCTCGACTTCGAGATCTTGTTCTGGTCGCGGGATTTCATGCGCATCGAGGACACCAAGAGCGACCTGCGCTTCGCCATCGACAAGGCTTTCCGTGAGAAAGGCATCGAGATCCCCTTCCCCCAGCAGGATATTTGGATCCGCGGCGGCGCCGGCCTAGATCGGGCCATTAACGTACGGCGGGCGGCCCACGACAACGGACAGCAGCCGACCGGCGAGGAGGAGCCTACCCAGGAGTAGGGCGCGGTCGCGGGTGCCGGGGAACCCCTCTCTGCCCCCCGAACGACAGATACCCTCCGCCGGCGCGAACCTCACCGGGCCCGCCGGCGTCATTCGAATAACTACATAATACCCCGGCGCGCGCCGTCGCGAGCATACCATAAACCCATGCAACTGAACTACAAAACCTACGGCGAAGGCTTTCCCCTCGTCATCCTCCACGGCCTCTTCGGCAACCTCGACAACTGGCAGACCCTGGCCCGGCAGTGGGCCGGCCACTACCGTGTCATCCTGGTGGACCTGCGCAACCACGGCCGCTCGCCCCACGCCGATGAGATGAGCTACCCGCTGATGGCCCACGACCTCGCCGCCTTCCTGGAGGAGCAGTCCGTCGACCGCTGCCACCTCCTCGGCCACAGCATGGGCGGCAAGGTGGCCATGCAGACGGCTCTGACCTATCCCGCCCTCGTGGAAAAACTCATCGTGGTGGACATGGCACCCCGGCAGTACGGGCGGGGGCACGACGACGTCTTCGCCGCCCTCCACGCCCTGGACCCCGCCAGCCTCGAAGACCGCCGCGAGGCCGACGAGCGCATGCGGCCCCATATGGAAGACGCCGGCGTGCGGCAGTTCCTTCTCAAGAACCTGGCCCGCGACAACGAGGAGGGCTTCCGCTGGCGCATGAACCTGGAGGTGTTGCACCGTGATTACGACAACCTCATCGCCCCCGTGGGGACCCTCGGCCAGCACTTCCCGGGGCAGGCCCTCTTCGTGCGGGGCGGCAAGAGCGGCTACGTCCACGACGAGGATTGGGACGGTATCCAGGCCCTCTTCCCCCTCGCCGAGCTCGCCACCGTAGCGGATGCCGGCCACTGGATCCACGCCGAGCGGCCGCGGGAGCTGTTGTCCCTCATCCAGGCCTTCCTCGAGAAGCCGGCCACGCGCAAGGAGCGGCGGGTGCCGGATGAGGGATAATAGACATCGGATGTTGTCCTCCTGCCACCTTGTCAGACATCGGATGTTGTCGGTGAATATTTGGGTCATTTCTTATCTTATTTCATAAAATCTTGGTGAAATACACGGGTGCGTTCAGAAAAATCCAACAATTCCTGGGCCTGACAAAATTTCAGACATCCGATGTCCTCAGTTTTGGCGCAAGAACAACATCCGATGTCTGCCGCCGGCAATCCGTAACTTTGTTGCCATGCACTACCGGGCCTACATTGCCTTCCTCCTCTTGCTCTGCACCAGCGTCCCCGCCCTGAGCCAGAACGGCCATCGGGACCTGCGCCGCGGCGACCGGGCGTACAAGGAGGGTGACTTCACCGAGGCGGAGCGCGCCTACAGCGATGCCCTGCAGGAGGCCAACAGCGCCCAAGGCAACTACAACCTGGGGAACACCCTCTACGAGCGGGGCGACTACGCCGAAGCCGCCAAGCGCTACGAGGAAGCCGCCGGCCTCTCCGACGATCCGGAAATCCGCTCGCGGGCCTACCGCAACCTGGGCGACAGCTACTACCGCCAGCAGAATTTCCAGCAGGCGGTGGAAAGCTACAAGCAGAGCCTGCGCATCAACCCCGAAGACGCCGAAACCAAGTACAACCTCACCAAGGCCATCCGCGAGCTCCAGCAACAACAGGAGCAACAGCAGCAGGACGACCAGGAACAGGAAGGCGACCAGCAGCAGCAACAACAACAGCAGCAAGGGCAGGGCGGCGAAAACGGCGACCAGCAACAGCAACCCGAACCGGGGCAGCAGTCGGAAGACGGCGAAGACTCCGAGGAGCAGCAGCGGGAACCCGGTACCCCCGGACAATCCCGGGCCAACCCCGACCAGCCCCAGATGAGCCGCGAGGAAGCCGAACGCCAGCTCGGGATCGCCGCCGAAGAGGAAAAGCGCACCCTGAGCCGCCTGCGACAGGCGAACCAGGAGGGTTGTACCGGAACCAAAGACTGGTGATGACGATACGCCTACTGCTTTTCTTCTTGATCCTGCTGGGCAGCGCCGCTACGGCCGTTGCCCAGGGACAGGACATCAGCTTCACCGCCGAGGTGAGCAAGAAACGGATGCTGCGCAACAGCACCCTGGAGTACCACCTCACCCTGCGCAACGCCCAAGGCGAGAACCTGGAGCCGCCGCCCTTCCGCGATTTTGACGTACTGCAGGGCCCGAGCCGGTCCATCGGTACCACCATCATCAACGGGGTGGCCACCAGCCAGATGACCTTCTCCTGGATGCTGCAACCCAAGCGGACGGGGGAGCTCACCATCGGCCCAGCCACCGTGCGGGCCGCCGGACGAACCTACCGGACCAACTCCGAAACCGTCACCGTCCTGGAGGCCGGCAACGGCACGGCGGGCTCCACCCCCGAGAACTTCCTGCGGGCGGAGGTGAGCACCGACCAAGCCTACGTGGGGCAGCAGATCATCCTGAACCTGAACCTCTACGCCTCGGTCAATCCGATCTCCCGCAACATGGTACGGGAGCCGGACCTCGACGGCTTCTTCGCCCGGCCCCGCCGCCGCTTCGACGCCTCGCCGGTAACGGTGGTGGAGAACGGCCGCGAATACCAGCGCCGCACCCTGGCCAGCCTGGCCCTCTTCCCGATCAAGAGTGGAACCCTCACCATCGATCCCTACCGGATGGTGATCGGCGCGGTACGCACCCGCACGAGCAGCAGCTTCTCCCGCCGCTACACCGAGCAGATCCCCGTGAACTCCGATACCCTCCGCATCCTGGTAAGTGAACTGCCCCACCCGCGGCCGGCCGACTTCAGCGGAGGAGTAGGCACCTACCGCGCTGAAGTACAGATCGACCGCGACCGCCTGAGTACCGACGACGCCCTGCGGCTCCTGGTACGGGTGACCGGCCAGGGGGACATCCAGCGGTTCGAGGCGCCGGTGCCGGTCGACGAGGCCGACTGGAACATCTACGACCCCCGGGTGATCGAGGAGGAATTCCTGGACAGCCCCTCCGGGATGTTCGGCCGCAAGACCTTCGAGTACCAGCTGGTGCCCAAGCGGGCCGGTATCTTCCCGGTGGCCCCCACAGTGACTTACTTCGATACCGACGAAGCCGACTATGTATCCCTCACTCCCGAGACCTACTCCGTGACGGTAACCGCCGGCAGCGGACAGCAGACCTACACCATCGATACCACCACCGCCGAGGCCGAAGCGCCCCTCACCCTGCGCCCGGCCCCGACCACCCTGCCCCCGGGCCGGCGCTATGACGGCAACCTGGCCCGCACCCCGCTGTTCTGGGGGCTGATGCTGCTGCCCCTCCTCCTGGGCGGCGGCCTCATCGGCTGGAATCGCTACCGGGAGCAACAGGCCAACCGCGACCCCGCCCTGCTGCTGCGTGAGCGTGCCGGCAAGGAAGCCACCGCCCGGTTGCGGGAGGCGCGGCAGTACCTGGAGCGGGTGGAGCCCCGACCCTTTTACGACGCCGTGGAGAGCGCCCTGCTGGGCTACCTCCGCGACCGCTTCAACCTGCCGGTTCGCGAGCTGAACCGCCGAAATATCGCGGAAGTCCTGCGGAACGCCGGCGCCGATGCGGAGCTGACCGACCGCTACGACCGCCTGCTGGGCCGCTGCGAAATGGCCCTTTACGCCGGGCAGGATACGGCCGCCGATCTCGATGAAACCTACACCCTGGCCTCCGACCTGATCACCGAGACCGAACGGCAGCTCCGATAGCCTATGCTCTCCCTCTTCCGCACCAACCAATCCTTTGCCAGCCTGCTGCTGTTCGGCTACGCCCTGCTGCTGCAATTGCCGGTGCTGCTGCTGGGTACCCCGCCGGTGGTGGAGGAAGGGACCTACTTTTCGGAACTCATCACCCGGCTGGTGGCCGGCAACTTCTGGCTTACCGCCCTCCTGCCCCCGCTGTTGCTGGCCCTGGCGGGCATCGTGGCCAACAACATCAGCGACCGCTTCCGTTTCTCCCGGACAACCACCCAGTTCCCCGGCCTGGTCCTGGTACTGCTGTGGGGCGTAGTGCCGGCCTTTCACGCCTTCACCCCGGCGGCCCTGGGGCACACCTTCCTGCTGCTGGCCATGGGGGGGATTGGCAGCACCTACAAGGGGCGTTCGCCGGAGGTGGGCCGTTTCAACGCCGGCTGGTGGCTGGGATTGGCAGCCCTGCTGCAACCCACCTACCTGCTGTTCCTGCCGGCCTTTATCGTGGGCATCAGCATCCTCGGTACGGCCAATCTGCGGACCATCTTCCAGTTGCTGGTGGGCACCTTCATCGCCTTCTTTCTGGGGGGGACGGTCGCCTACCTGAGCGGCGGCTGGCCGGCATTCGCCAACGGGGAACTGGCCGGCTTTGGCTTCGGCAACTTTGCCCCGGCTTCGCGCTACGACCTCATCGGCCTCGGTATCCTGGCCCTGGGCCTGCTGGTGGCCCTGCTCAGCGGGACGGGCAGCCGTGCCCTGCTCAGCATTGAAGGGGCCAAGAACAACGCCTTCGCCTTCTGGGTCCTGCTCTTTTCGCCGCTGGTGGGCCTGCTCGGGGGCGTAGTGGACGCGGCGGACGCCCAGGCGGTCCTGCCGCCCCTCGGCATCCTGCTGGGCCTGTGGCTGGCGCGGCGCCCCGAAGCCCGGGCGGAGTTTTTCCATCTCCTCGTTTTTGCCGCCGCGCTTACGCTGACGGTCGTGAGCCTGTACCGCTAAGAGCTTGTTTGGGCCTTACTGTTCGACCTGCAAACGGTCCCTTTTCGCGTGGCCTTCGTTGCTGAAAATGGCTTCGTAACCCGGCTACGATCCACTTTCAGCGCCTCGACCAAACAAAAAGTGACTCGCTTTCGGTTACAAAAGCAAAACCCAAACAAGCTCTAACAAATCGGCCGCCGGAGCGGTTAACGGCCAGGAAAGCTCCCACCAAAAACCAGAAATTCATGGCCGGATTCATTGCCGAGTTTAAAAAATTTGCCGTCAAGGGTAACATGATCGACCTGGCCATCGGGGTCGTCATCGGTGCCGCCTTCAACAAGATCGTCGACGTCCTGGTCAAGCAGATCATCACGCCGCCCCTCGGCTACCTGACCACGGGCATCGAACTGGCCGACCTGGCCTGGGTGATCCGGCGACCGGAACTTGACGCCGAAGGAGAGGTGATCGACCCTGGGGTGGTGATCGGCTACGGCCTGTTTCTGGAGGCCATGATCGATTTCCTGATCGTGGCCTTTACGCTGTT
Source organism: Neolewinella marina (assembly GCF_002631205.1). Classification (GTDB taxonomy): domain Bacteria; phylum Bacteroidota; class Bacteroidia; order Chitinophagales; family Saprospiraceae; genus Neolewinella; species Neolewinella marina. The sequence goes on along the minus strand of NZ_PDLO01000004.1, from coordinate 381,395 downwards.
CATCATCATCCGGCTCATCAACTCCCTGCGCGACCGCGCGGAAGACACCGGCGACAAGACCGTACCCACCCCCAAGGACATTCAGTTGCTTACCGAGATCCGGGACGAGCTGAAGCGGGGGCATCAGCCCGAGATCCAAACGTCAGCCCAGCCCCCAGCCTGATGCCGGACAGGGCCGGACTGCCCGTACCCAAGAGCGTGAACAGCTTGTCGGAGGAGGCAAAAAACTGAAAGCGCCCCGGCGTGGCGTAGAGGTGCATCCCTACGTTGGTGCGCAAGCCCGCGCGGTGGTTCACGTTCAGGCCCACCCGCAGCCAGTCGGTGGCCGCGTAGCGCCCCGTGACCGCCACGGCCGCGGTGGTGCTGCCCAGCCGCTCCTCCACCACCAGCAGGGCGCCGGCCGTGAGGCGGGAAGTGAGGTCGTACTCCCCGCCCAGGTAGTAGCGGGGCGATAGTTCCGTGCGGTAGGGATCGGCGTTTGTTTCCGGATCGAAGGTCAGCACCAGGCTGTCCAGGGCCTCATCGAGGGAGATGGAGTCCCGGAGCAAATCCTCGAGGACGTCCAGCCCGGTAAAGGTATCCTTCCCGGAAAAGCGCAGGGTCGTCACTTCCTCCTTCCACGAAATGCGGGCGCCGAGATCGGTGGCCGAGAAGTTGAGGCGCAGGCGGCCGAGATCGGCGGCCACGCCCAGGTCCATCCCCAGTCCCGTATTGCCGCTGAAGAGCTCTCCGGGTGAAAGCCGATTGGGTTCGTAGATGAGTTCCACTTCGTTAAGCTGGCCGTTGTATTCCAGGGCCCCCACGGTACGCAGGGTCAGGTCCTGCTCGAGGGTGAGGGCGTAGTTCTCGCTCCCGGTGGTGAGGCGGAGGCTGCCGCCGGGCGCGGTGGATACGGTGGAGGTGCCGGCGAGGTACTTCAGGCGGCCGCCAAGGGAGATGACGTCGTTGATCGCGTAGCTCAGTCCAAGCCCCAGCTCCTGGAAGCTGACGACGCGGCCCCGGGGCGAAATTTCCAGGGTGGTACCGATGAAGGGGGCATTGCCCAGCACGAACAGGTCGACCAGCGCGCCGCGGTATTCGGCCTCTCCCTCCACCCGCAGGCGGTGGTAGGCGCTCAGCGAGAACGGGCCCCGGCGAAGGGCCACCCCGAGGGTTTCGATAGAGAACACATCCTGTACCTCGTTGCGGTCGTCCGTCAGGGCCGCCAGGGCGGCGAGGCTGAGGATGCGGCGGCCACCGCTACCGGAGTCCACGAAGAGATCGTTGTAATGGATATTCTCCAGCTGCAGGTCATTGGCCACGCCGGGCAGGCCCACCGTGACCTCTCCCGGCAGGAAGTGGAGCATGGCGGGGTTGTGGTAGGTCGACTGCCAGCTGCCCGACAGCAGGGGGGCGGTCAGGTTCTGGGCGCTGAGCAGGGCCGGCAGCAGGGCGAGGGCGAACAGCGTTCGGTGGAGTAGGCTCATGGCTTGTCTACGGTTAGGCGGGCCCCGATGCGCACGCGGAGCTTCTGTTGGTTGGTGATCCGCACCGGCCGGCTGCCCCCGTCGAGGGTGGCAAAGGCGGCACTGAGGACCAGGTGGCTGGCCCGCCGCAGCAGCTCCAGCCGGTCGGCGGAGAAGGTTACGTCGTGGGTGGACTGCACACTCCCCGTCGGGGTGCCGCCGGCGTCGACCGGACTGGCCTTCACGATCAGCAGCTCCCCGTCCGTAAGGTCGAGCAGGGGCAGGCCCAGGGAATCGGTGAATGTGCCGGACAGCAGCAGGTCGAGGGGCCACTCGCTGTCGGTGGTGATGCGCAGACTGGCAGCGGTGATGTCTCCGTACCGATCCCCGAGGTTGACGTCAAAGGTGTCGACCACCTCAAAGTTGGCCGCAGAGCCGTACAGCGGCAGCTCCGCGGTGACGGTGGCGGAGTAGGAGCTGGTATCCGACAGGAAGCCCACCTTGCGGGGGTCGGCTTCCGGATTGATCAGGGCGCTGATGCGGTAGTTCAGGGCCACCGGGCGGGCGGCCAGCAACTCCAGCAGGTCGCTGTTGGTCTTGTCGATCTCGTAGGTGGTGTAGCTGTTCTGGCCCGGCTCCCGGGGGTAGTTGAAGTCAAAGCCCTCCTCCACGATCTCCCCCTCCACGGGAATCACGCGCCCGTCCAGGGTCTCTACGGTAAGCTCCTCCACCACCGCCCGGGCCGGGACGCCCACGCTGTTGCGCACGCTCACCAGGATGCGGGGGTTCTCGAAGGTTACTTCGCCACTGCGGTAGTTCTCAAAGAAGTCGATCTCCAGCCGGTCGTCCACCCCGGAGTAGGGCGTCCGCCCGAAGTAGCCTTCGAGGAAGGAAAAGTCCAGGTCGCTGAGCACGGCAATGGTGCCGCGGCCGGGATCGAGGGGGGTGCCGTCGGGCGCATCGATGGCGTAGTCGATGACCAGGGTTTCGTCGGGGAAGCGGAGTTCGTAGCCCGCCAGATCAAGTGGCGCGGCCGCGTTGGTGAGGGTGGGGTTGGCCCCGGAACCCGCGCGCGCCGGCAATTCTCCACTCACCGTGAAGGCCACGCCATTCCGCTGCAAGTTAGGCAGGGTGAGGCGGACGGTCACCGGGTGGGGGTAGGGGTTGGGCAGGCTGTAGGAGAGCTTTCCTGCCCGCAGCCGCAGCAGGTCGATGGAGGCGTCGTTGGGCAGCGGGAAGTCGAGTTCCTGCCGCCGCATCGTGATGGGCAGCGGGAGCCCGCGGGCCACCGCCTGCAGCGCCGCGAAGACCGGCTCGCTGTCCACCGAGGGTACGGTGTCGGTGTAGTTGAATCTCAGGAGGCCGTCCGGGTCAATAGTGAGGACAAATCGTTCGTCGACCTGCCCCACCAGTCCGCTCAGGTCCAGGCGGCTGTCTACCAGGGGGATAGCGTACTCGGCGTGCTGTTCCAGGGCCTTCAGGTCGGTAAAATCCTCGAGCAGGCTGTTGCAGCCGGTGGCCAGGCAGGCGAACAGTAACGGAAGTAATGCCTTTTGCATAGAGAGGTAGCTAAAGATCCAGGCGCCGGCCAGTCCGATGGCTCGGCAGCAGGTGCAATGCCCCTACAAAAAGGAGCGTTGTGAATTTGGTTCAGGCTACGTCCGGCCTTACCTTACTTTACCCGCACTTCACCCACCGTCAACGTTCACATTATGAAAAACGGCCGCTTCACCGCCCTGCACCTGAGTAATCTGGCGGACCAGGCGGAGCGGTTCATGCTGATGACGTATGAACGTTTGCCCCGGGCCCTGGTATTGCACAACGACAGCTGGGCCCTGGCCCTGGCGGCACATTCCCTGGAAATCGCCCTGCGCCGGCCGGGCGTCTCCCCGGACCTGCCCCACTTGGCCCGTACGGTGGCCTTCCTGGAGGCCTGCCGTTACTGGGGCAACGGCAGCGAGCTCCGCAGCTGGAAAGAAGTAGCCCAGGAGTTTCGCGAGTGGACGGGGCCCGACTACCTCAATCTCCAGCTTACCCTGGCCTCCGTCCTGCCCGAGGGCAGCTCCGGACTGCGCAGTGAAGTAGCCGACGTGCTCTACGACGCCCAGCTGGCCCAGCGGTTGCTGAGCGGACCGGAAGGCGCCGAGCTGATGTGGCTGGAGAACCGCTACGCCCTCGACAGCGGCCTCGGCCCCCGCCGCCGCATGAACCGCACCGACGCCCTGGCCCAGTACCTGGAAGAACTGCGGCAGGCCCGCTTCCGCGACGGCGAACTGCGCCGCCGCTACCAGCACACCCACAGCGCCGTCCTGCTCGACCTCCAGAAGCTGGTCGACCGCCTCGAAAAGAAGAAACCCGGGCTGCTGCCCCCCGCCCCCACGGGCGACGACAGCGACGTACCCGTACTCCTCCACGACCTCGAGCAGGGACCCACCCGCCAGGCCACCCAGACCTACTTCCGCACCATCTTCCGCAACCAGATCCAGCTCAAGCGGATGGCCGACCAGAAGGCCGCCATCATGGTCAGCGTAAACGCCCTCCTCATCGGCGTGCTCATCACTTTCGTCAGCTACGGCGATTGGCCCCAGACGCGCCCCGAGGTCCTGCTGCCCGTAGCGGTGTTCATCATCTGCGCCCTGGCCAGCCTGGTTTACGCGATCATCTCCTCCCGGCCCTACTCCCGCAACGACGAGGACGACAACCTGGCCTTCTACGGGACCATCAGCAAGATGGGCCGCCAGGAGTTCGCCCGCCGCATGGAGCATACCCTCCTGAGTCCCGATGCCCTCTACGGCAACCTCATCAGCGACCTCCACGGCCTGGGACGAGACATCGACCGCAAGTACCGCCTCCTGAAGATCGCCTACAACATCTTCCTCACCGGCCTGGCCGTGAGCGTCATTTTGATGCTGGGGATTATTCTGTTGTTTTGATGGGCGCCGCACGCTCGGAGGTCCTGTGGACACTCCGAGGTGCTCGGGGTGGAGATGTTGCTTTAGGGGGGGGGCTACCACAGAGCTACTGAGGGCCACGGAGACTTACGCCGGCTGAGACATCAGGTGATTCGCTCCTGCGTCGCTCAACAACTGATGACATGCCGGCCTGGCCGAGCGTTGCTAGCGGCCCCGCAAAATGGTACTTTGTAAATTGTACATGGTACGTTCCTCAGTGTACTTCTGCGCCTCAGTGGTGAAGAAACATCGGCCCAGAGTGCCTCGACCTATGAGCGTAGCGTGCTGCCCCGCAAATGGTACATGGTACTTTGTAAATCGTAAATGGTAAATCCTCCACCTAATCCTCCCCGTTCCCGTTGTCCTCCTTTTCGGCTTCGAGCTGGGCGGCCTTTTCCTCCTTGCGCTTGGTCACCTTGTTGAGCAGGATGGCGGCCTTGATGAGGAAGTCGTCGTGGTACATGGTGTACTCGTTGAAGACCATCAGCAGGCGGGCGGCGTCGAAGGCGGCCGTGCCGGGGATGATCTGCCGCGCCGCGATGGGGTGCAGCCAGTACTCCAGGTTGTTGGACCGCAGGTAGGAGCGGTCGGTGTTGAAGTTAATGACCCGGGCCAGCTTGTTGAGGCTGAAGAGGTAGTCGGTTTCCCGGTTCAGGTCCTTCTGGATGTCGATGATGTTGGTGTAGTTGAACCGTACGCCGCTGCGTTCGCAGAGGAAGATGTCGCGGCGACCGTCGAAGACGATCATATCCTGAAAGCGGTACTTGTTCAGGTTCTTGTTGAGGAAGTTGCGGATGGCGTTCTTCGTCGAGCGGAGGTTGCGGAAGGCAAACTGCAGGTCGTGCTCGCTGAGGCGGAAATCGTCGTGGTAGGGGTAGCGGCGGTTGGTGCGCATGTTGAGCACTTCCCGTACGCGGCGGACGGTGTGACCGAGCTCATCGGTTTCGGCGTAAACGTCTACGATATCAACGTTGGCTTGATTGATCCAGCTCTCGAGGAAGATTTTGTTGGATCCCCGTTCGAAGACCAGGAGAGCGATTTCGCTGATTGCGTAGAAGTTAGGATATCCGCCGTATATATTCCCGTACTTAAGCTCTAGAAAGGCGATGTTCTCGTTCACGGTTTAGGGTTAATTCAGTCAACAAAGGGGTTTTCCTGCAGGCAAAATGGAAGGCATAGGGTAAAACCAAAGGTAACTCTTTTACCAATAAGGTAGGGGCCGGTACGATCCGCGGGCCGCCGCCGCCCTGGCGAAGTATAAAATTAGATCCTATACGAACCTGCTGCGCCCGGAATTATTGCCCGGCCCTACTGCCAGAGGCGGTCCACGAAGCGGCCATCGGCGTAGACCACCTCCCCGTCGGCGTAGACGCGGCCGCCGTCGCGCATGTTGGCAATCATGTCCCAGTGCACGCTGCTCTCGTTCTTGCCCCCGGCCTGGGCGTAGCTCTGGCCTACGGCCATGTGGACGGTGCCGCCGATCTTCTCGTCGAAGAGGATCTGCTTGCTGAAGCGATCAATGTCGTAGTTGGTCCCGATGGCTGCCTCCCCGAAGCGGCGGGTGCCGGGGATCTCGAAGGTTTCGTCGAGCACCCGCTGTCCGCTCTCGGCCCGCCACGACTGTATCTCGCCGTGCTCCACCTCCAGGGTGACGCCGCGGACTTCCTCCCCGTTCCGGATGGCCGGGTAGTCGAAGAAGATGTGGCCGTTGACGCTGTCTTCCTCCGGACTGGTGTACACCTCCCCGCTGGGCATGTTGGTCTGCCCGTCGCTGTTGATCCAGGTCCGCCCCTTGGTGGTAAAGCGGATGTCGCTGCGGTCGTTCACGTAGCGGAACTCGGTGCAGCTGTTGAGGTGGTCCACCACCCGTTGCTGCCGCTGGCGTACCGCCAGCCAGGCGGCGCGGGGGTCGGGCTGGTCGAGCTTGCAGGCCCGGAACACGAAGTCGGCGTACTCCTCCTCCGTCATGCCCGCCTCGGCGGCCAGGGCCGGGGTGGGGAAGATGCACATGGTACGTTTGAGACGACGGTCGGCGGTGCGGGCGAAGTAAGTATCGTGCATCGGCTTGAAGGCCGCGCGGCGGGCCGCCTTGAGTTCCGCGGCCGGCTCCGGCTCCCGCAGGTTGAAGGGGGCGCTGACGTAGATGTAGGCCTCGAACTCATTCATGGCCCGCTCCTGCAGGGTGGGGACGTAGGCCGCCTGCTCCGGACTGCCGTACTCCCGCAGGGCCTCCGCCTGCCCCCGGGTGGCGAGGGTGAATTCGCAATGGCCCCCCACCTTCAGCGCTTCGCGGTAGATGGCGTCGAGCAGGGGCTCGGCCAGGGTGGTGGAGTTGACGAACAGCCGCTCCCCCGGCTGCAGGCTCACGCAGTAGTTGACGAGGAGGTGGGCGTATTTATCCAGAATTGCAGGGTCGGTCTTCATGCGAAAAGGGTTTGGCGGGTTGGTCTGCGTAAAGGTCTAGGCCCCCCCGGATTGTTTCACTCCCGGCGGTAAACTATAAATTTTGCTGCCCCCCCCGTCACCGGCAGGTTGCCGGCGGGCGCGGGTTCCGTGATAGAGAGAAATAGCCATGTGCTCACCATTCTATCCCCCTGATACCACACCGCTTCACCCAGAACGTGGTCATCCAGTAATCGGACTTGCCCCCCCGAACTGAAAACGGGCCGTGCCGATCACCAGATCAGCACGGCCCATTTGTTTTTATCATATAAGTCCTCAAAAGTTTCGAGCAAGCAGGAGTGCAGTACGGCAGTACTGAACGACTGCTGTACTGCCGTACTACTGTACTGCTGTACTGCCGTACTAAACCCCTACCACTGCTTAGCTATATAAGGGTAAGTCTGCTGGTACTCCTCCTTCACCATCTCCGTCAGTCGCTTGCGGAGGACATCGAGGTTCTCCTTCGAGTGAGCGCTGATGAGCAGGGCTTCCTGTCCGAATTCCGCCTGCAGGCCCTGGGTCAGATCGGATTCCACTTCCTCCCGTCCGGCGGCGTCGAGGTACATGTCGTAGTTCCGCTCGCGGAAGAGGTCGATCTTGTTGAAGACGAGCAGGGTGGGCTTGTTCTGGCAGTCCATCTCCTTGAGCAGTTCCTGGACGGTGCGGATCTGGTCGTCGTACTGGGGGTGGGCCACGTCGACCACGTGCAGCAGGATGTCGCTCTCCTTCACCTCGTCAAGGGTGGAGCGGAAGGATTCGATGAGGTGGTGGGGCAGCTTGCGGATGAACCCTACGGTGTCCGTCAGCAGGAAGGGGATGCCCTCGTAGGCCACCTTGCGCACCGTGGTGTCGAGGGTGGCGAATAGCTTGTCCTCGGCGAAGACGTCACTCTTGGTCAGCAGGTTCATCAGGGTAGACTTGCCCACGTTGGTGTAGCCCACCAGGGCCACCCGCACCATGGCGTCGCGGCCCTTGCGGCGGGTTTCGGCCTGCTTGTCGATTTTCTCCAGGTCCTTCTTCAGCTTGCTGATCTTGTCGCGCACGATCCGGCGGTCGGTCTCGATCTCCGTTTCACCGGGACCGCGCATGCCGATACCCCCGCGCTGCCGCTCAAGGTGGGTCCAGAGGCCGCGCAGCCGGGGCAGGAGGTACTGCATCTGGGCCAGCTCCACCTGGGTCTTGGCCTGGGCCGTCTGGGCGCGGCGGGCGAAGATGTCGAGGATGAGGGTGGAGCGGTCGATGATCTTCACCTTCATCTCTTCCTCCAGGATATTCACCTGCTTGCCACTGAGGTCGTCGTCGAAGATGACCATCGACACGTCCTCGTGCTGGTCCACGTAGTCGGCGATCTCCTTGGCCTTGCCGCTACCCACGAAGGTGCGGTTGTCGGGGTGGTCGAGCTTCTGGAGGAACCGCTTTACCGTCACGGCACCCGCGGTCAGCGCCAGAAATTCCAGCTCATCCAGGTACTCGGTGACCTGCTCCTCGGTCTGCCCGCGCTGCACCACGCCCACGATGACGGCGTATTCCGTTTCCTGCTTCAGTCCGGACTCTTTCTGTCCTACGTTCCATTCGTTTGCCATATGCCTAAGGTAACCGAATGGAGGTTGGGGAAGTTTCACGGGCGGCGGCGCGCGGGTGCCGGGGAAGGCAGGAAGCGCCGGCCGATCTCACGCCGCGGTGGTAACTTCGGACAGGCCACTACGGCCGCTTTGCTAAGTCACCCCGCCACAACTCCCTTCGCTATGCGATTACCCCTGATCTGCCTACTCCTGCTGCCGTTCACCCTGGTGGCCCAATCCACCGCCACGGAGAACGTGATCCTCATCACCATGGACGGCCTCCGCTGGCAGGAGCTCTTCGGTGGGGCGGTAGACTCCATGATCGCTAACGAGGACCTAACACACGACCGCGACCGCATGGCGGAAAGCTACCTGGCAGAAACGCCGGAAGCCCGTCGCCGGCGCCTGATGCCCTTCTTCTGGGATACCCTGGCCCCCCAAGGCGTGGTGTTCGGGAACCGGTGGCACGGCAACCAGGTGAATTGCCGCAACCCCTACTGGTTCTCCTACCCCGGCTACAACGAGATCCTGACGGGCCGCGCCGACCCCGACATCGACAGCAACGACAAGGAATGGAACCCGAACGTGACCGTACTGGAGTGGCTCAACCAACAGGAAGGACTGGCCGGCCGGGTAGCCGCCTTCGGCAGCTGGGACGTCTTCGACTACATCGTCAACGAACGGCGGAGCGGCATCCCCGTCAATAGCGGCTACGACCGCGCCACCGGCGATGACCTCACCGAGCGGGAGCGCTTCCTGAACCAGCTGCAGGAGCAGGCCCCCCGGCTCTGGGGCAGCGTACGGCCCGACATGTTCACCCACAACTACCTCATGGAGACCCTGCGCAAGGACCACCCCCGGGTAGCCTTCATCAGCTACGGGGAAACGGACGACTTCGCCCACGACGGCAGCTACAACCGCTACCTCGACGCCGCCCACGCCACCGACGCCATGTGGCGCGACCTCTGGACCTTCCTCCAGTCCGACCCCCAGTACGCGGGGAAGACCACCCTGGTCATCACCACCGACCACGGCCGGGGCGAAAGCCCCATGGAGGAGTGGAAAGGCCACGGCACCGGCACCCCCGGATCGGACGCCATCTGGCTGGCCGTGATCGGGCCCGATACCCCGGCCCGGGGCGAAGTGACCGACGATCAACAGCTCCACCAGGACCAGATCGCCCGTACCGTGGCCCGGCTGCTGGGCTACGATTACCCCGAGTCGGGAGCCGTCGTACCCGGCGTGGTGGAGGGGACCCGCCGGTAGGACATATTCGTACCGCCGCCCCCTCAGAAACCCTGGCACCGCTACGCCTTGGAGCCTATATTTAGTTTCCAGCACCAGCAGGAACGGTTTGCCCCCATTTGGCGCACCGCCAGGGTGGTGCAAACCTGAAACACCCAGATGTTCTTCCAAGCCGATAACCGCTTCGTTGCCTACCGTCCGGATGGCGAAAAAATCACCTTTCGCCGGGCCTTCGATACCATTGTTTTTGAACCGTCGGAGGTGGTCATCCCCAACAGCGGCGGCACCCGGGAATCCTTCACCGTGCCGGCCGCGGCCATCGAGCAGGGGGTGGCTATGGGCTACCGCTTCCTCCAGGACCAGCTGGCGCGGCGGCAGGCCCGCTTCGTGTACCAGGACGAGCAGCGGGCCACCAACCTCCAGGGGGGCAGCTTCCGGCTGCCGGTCATCACCTGCTCCAGTTTCATCTACCCGGGGAGTAACAAGGAGGTAGCCCGCCGCATAGAATTCAAACCCCTGCACCTCCGTGGTACGCAGACCTTCGCCTACCAGCTTACCCGTCTGGACCTGCACTACGCCAAGGCGAAGCCCAGCAAGTGGAGCGACGTATTTGACTACACCATCCAGCTCACGCTGCATTTCGTGCGGGGCGGTGAACTCATCGACCGCCCCCTGAAGCCGCTGGTGGTACAGTCGGTCGGCTTCGGAGCGCACGACCTGAGCGAACAGCAGCTGTACTCGCCGCCGATCCCGCTGCTGGAGGACAGCTGCCTGGCCGAGGTGAGTATGACGGTGGTGGAAACCAATCCCGCCCAGGTTAATACCGCCAACGTCCTGAAACTGCTCACGGAGAACGAGGAGCGCGTCAAGGACAAGATCGTCTCGGTACTGCAACAACTCCTTTCACCCAAATAGGCCCACCCATGTCCCTGCAAACCGCCTATACCACCGCCCGGGTAATCGAAACCCTGGAGAACTACGCCCAGAGCGATCTGGTGAACGAAACCGTCGCCGAGGCCGGCGACCCGACGCGGTTCGTGGAGACCATGTACTCCGACGATTACTTCTGGCACACGGCCCTGAAGGAGGTGGAAGACAGCTGGGACCGGAAGTTCCGGTTTCCCCAGTACACGCTCTCGGAGCACGTGGCCCGCGTGCCCGGCCTCTACTACCACCCCCAGGCCCAGCACTACAAGAACCTGCCGGATACCCACAAGGAATACGTATCCGACAGGTGGACCCACTACAGTCCCCCCGGAAAATCGCAGAAAATCCTCGGCGGCATCGGTACCCTGCAGATCCCGCCCACCCTGGAGGACTGGCGGATCGCCAGCATCAGCTCGGGGAATAACGCTTCCCTGGGCATCCCCGTGCTGATCCACGAGGAGGTGTGGCAGCATTACCAGCTGAAGGAAGGCCAACGCCTGGCCCTGCTCACCGCCCCCTGGAAACGGATGGACGCCAGCTGGGCCCGGCGCTTCTACTCCATGCGGGGCATCCCCAAGGGCTACCTGGTGGTGGACCACCCCGATCAGCTGCAAGTGGAGCCGGAGATCTATCCGACCATCTACCACCCCTTCACCATCATGGAGTACGATGCGGAGGGCTCCCTCTTCTACGATTTCGTATTCGTTACGGTGGACTCCTCCGACCCCGACTTCCGGAACCAGATCCGGGCGTTTCTGGGGGAGTACCGCTACTTCCAGGGCCGCCACGGGAACTACCTCATCGAACCCTTCGTCAACCACCCGCTGCTCTACGAGAACGACGTGATGTACCACTCGCCGGAGGACCTGCGCAAGGAGAACGCCGCCTCGGGCTCCCACCTCAACCTGATCGTGGAGCGGATCAAGCGGGAACGCTTCAACCAGCTGACCCTGGACGAGATCAAGGTCTTCATGGACAATCATATGGACATCGACGACCTGAAGACCTGCTCCGATGATATCCTCATCAATCCCAATTCCTGGTTCGGGGGCGGCCGCGTCTACGACGAGTCGGCCAACCTCCTCAACCGGGTGATCGAGCGAAAAAAGGTGGAGGAACTGGTTGACGTCCTGTCGAAATACGGATTAACGAACTGACGCCATGCCAAGCTGGAACACGAAACTCACCGAACTGCGGGGCCACCTCGTCGAACTCTACCCCGAAAAGGAGGACGGCCGGATGATGGTGGAGATGGCCGGTCTACCCCCCGGGTCGATCGCCTTCAGCGACAAGGCCACCTCCAACTGGCACCAGATCCTGCGGGAAGCCAACAAGCGCAGGAAGGTCACCGACCTCGTGCAACTCGCCATCCAGGACTACCCGGAGCGGGAGGAGCTGGCGCGGCTCTTCACCGAAGTGGAGGAAGCCGAACCCCTCACCTCCGCCGCCGCCCTCAACTCGGTGCTGGAAATGGAAACCCTCAAAACCCTGCCGAAAAAAATCGAGGAGGATTTTCCGGACCTCTCCACCAAAACCCTGAGGGAAAACCTGGCCGACGAGATCCACACCCTGGATAGCCGACGGGCGGAACATACCCGCGGCAAGATCGACCCCGCGGATTACCGCCGCATCGTGGAAGGGGTGAACCGGGAACTGGCGGAAAAACTGCGGACATCGGGCCTTGGCCTGGACCGACCCGCCCTGGCACCCGCGGCCCCGCAAAGGGGGGAACACCGTGCGTTTGACATCCTGGTGCCGAACCGGAAAGGGCTGGAAAAGGTGATCAAGAGCGACGACCTGATCGACATCCTCGGCTGGGTGCAGGGGGCCATGGAACAGTCGAAAACGGTATGCAAGATCGAGACCTCCGCCGGTGAAAGCGGTACGGGATTCCTGCTGGGGGGCGGATTGCTGATGACCAACAACCACGTCATCCCGGACGCCGCCACGGCCGCCCAGACGCGGCTGACCTTCAACTACAAGACGGACAAGGACAACAACGTGCTCCAGGAATCCCACTACCGCCTGGACCCCTCCGTATTCGTAACCAGCCACGAGGATGAGCTGGACTATACGGTGGTGAAGGTGGCCGACGATGCGCAAACGCCCCTGGACAGCTGGGGACGGGTGCGGCTGGAGGACTTCTTCGACCCCCTCCTCCACGAGAAGGTGACGGTGATCCAGCACCCCCGGGGCAACTACATGAAAATGGCCCTGCCGGATGACGTCATCAGCATCTGGGGGAAATACCTCTTTTACACCACGGATACGCGGGAAGGCTCCAGCGGCTCGCCGGTCTTCAACAAGCACTGGAAGGTGGTGGCCCTGCACCACGCCGGGAAGAACGAGGAGTCGTACGAAGGGGGACTGCAGATCGACGCGGACGGAACCATCGCCCCCGCCAACCGGGGGGTACTGATCAAACACATCCTGGAGGACCTCAAAAAGCGCAACTTCCTCCTGCCAACCTGATTGCCCACTATGAAAAACCCGATCACCATCCAGGAGCTGGAAGCGCTGCTGGAAAACGAAGCCACCCGCGCCCGGGCGCTGGACTTCTACTTTGAATTCCTCCCCACCGGCCCCTTTTCGGGGGAGTACCGCCTGAAAAGCCACATCCAGGTGGTGAAGAACGAGAAGGCCCTGGCCGCGGACCAGCTGGAGGGCGCGCCGCTGATCAACATCGTCGAAAAGCTGATCGGCAAAGCGAACTCCCTGGCCCAGCGGGACCGCGACCGACTCTTCGAGCAGCGGCGCGGCGACGCCAACCGGGTGATCATCGTGACGGAGGGCGACTCCTGGTTCCAGTACCCCCGGCTGAAGCAGCTGGGCCTCACCATCTCCAAGGAAGTGAAGGACGTGGTGGACTACCTCATCGAGGACCCCCGCTACGCCGTGAAGAGCCTGGGCGGGGCCGGGGACGTGCTGCGCAATATGTACCACATGGGCGAATACCTGGACGCCATCGAAAAATACCAGCCGAAAGCCTTCGTGGTGAGTGGGGGCGGCAACGACTTCTTCGAAATGTTCCCCAATATGGTGCGCAAGGGCAGCGCCGACGACATCGCCTCCTTCCTCAAGACGAGTTGGCTCACCGAGATCAAGGTGATCCGCACCTACTACGAGGGGATGCTGGACATCCTGACCCGCGAGTACCCCGACCTGCCCATCGTGGTGCACGGCTACGACTACATCATGCCCCGGCCCGACGGGAAGTGGATCGGCCGGCCCATGATCGAATCCGGGGGGCTGAGCCTGGACCAGGACCGCAAGGCCCTCATCCGCTCCATCATGGACCGCTTCAACGAATCCATCGCCGAGCTGAGTGAGGTCTACGAGAACGTCCACTACATCAACCTCCGGGGCACCGTACCCCAGGATCCCCAGTTCTGGCACGACGAGATCCACCCCAACGACCACGGCTTCCGCCTCGTAGCCGACAAGTTCCTCGCCAGACTAAACGAACTGATACCCGCCTAACCCGTACAACGCGGTCTCAGACCGCGCCAGCACAAAGCGGTCTCAGACCGCGCCAGCACAAAGCGGCCTCAGACCGCGCCAGCACAATGCGGTCTCAGACCGCGCCAGTAAAAAGCGGTCTCAGACCGCGATAGTAAAAAGCGGCCTCAGGCCGCGAACCAAACCCTAAGCCCCCAGTACCCGGTTCAACACCGCAGCCACCCGATACCCAGCCGCGCCGAGCCGCTCCTCCACCACCGGCAGGAAGTCGTGCTGGTAGTCATACCCCAGGTTGGGGAGCCCCGATTCGCGGTCCGTGCGGTCGTAGAGGGTGTTATAGATGCGTTCGCGCAGGACGATGGATTCCCGCATCCACTCCTCGGGTGCGTCGTCGGCCCATTCGGCCTGCCGCTCGCGGGTGTGAATGGCGGTGTAGGCCGCGAACTCCGTGAAGCTCAGCCGCTCCTGCTCGATGATCTGGGTGTCCCAGACCGAGTGGAGGTTGTAGCGGTCGCCGAAGTAGAGGACGGTGATGCGGTTGCCGCCCAGGTCGCGATTCTTGCCCACGTGGAGGGGCATGTGGACGTCGGCGATGAAGTGGACCAGGAAGGCCAGGGCCGTAGCGTCCAGGGAGCCGGCCAGGGGGAGGACCTTGTGCTTGGCCAGCATCTCGGTGAGGCGGTCGCGCTCGGCGGCTTCTCCGGCCAGGACGCTGGTGAAAAAGTGGATGGCCTCGCGCACGTCGAAGATGCCGGGGTCCTCGGCGGTCTTGCGGGCTACGTCGTCCACCGTCTCGTCGGGCTGCACGGTCATGTAGTGCCAGGAGTGGGTGAAGTCCCAGCCGGACTCCGCCCTGATGTAGTCGGGCCAGGTGCTCACCTGTGAGAGGTAGTTGTTGCCCAGCGCCGCGTCGACCCGCTGCCGGGCCTGGTCGTTGAGGTTCTCGTAGGCGATGTGGGCCACGATGCGGTGGCCGTTGGCGCCCCAGGCGGGCAGCACTTGTGGCAGAAAGGTGATCAGGAGGAGGAAGAGTTGACGTAGCATGGCGCAAAGGTAAAACGCGACATCAGGTCGCGCAGTAGGAAGCGTCTTGGTCCCCCCGGCAACTCGTCCGACGAGCCGGCTATCGCCGGAACTCGTCGGACGAGGCCTGGCCCTCGTCGTCGGACGAATTCCCGGAGCCTGCGGAGGGTTCGTCCGACGACTGAGGGTCGGACTCGGTGTCCCAAAACCACCCCCACGGAACCCAGCCCCACCCCCCACCGTTCCCCAATCAACCACTCCCCAACCATGACCTGGACCTTCCGCCTCGGCCGCATCGCCGGCATCGACCTAAAGCTGCACTGGACCTTCCTCATCCTCCTCGGGTGGGTATTCCTCAGCTACCTCTCCGAGACCGGCGAGGTGAGCGGCGGACTGGTGGGCGTGGCCTTCATCCTGGCGCTCTTCGGCTGCGTGGTGCTGCACGAGCTGGGGCACGCCCTGGCCGCGCGGCGTTACGGGGTGAACACCCGCAACATCATCCTGCTGCCGATCGGCGGGGTGGCCAACCTCGAGCGCATCCCCGAGGAGCCCCGGGAGGAGCTGGTGGTGGCCCTGGCCGGCCCGGCGGTCAACGTGGTCATCGCCGCCCTGCTGGCCGTGATCCTGGCGGCTACGGGGGGGATTCCGGATGCCGAGGCGCTGGAGTCGGTCACCGTGCCCAGCGGGCGCAACTTCCTCATCGGGCTGCTGAGCGTCAATATCCTGCTGGTGGTCTTTAACCTCATTCCGGCCTTTCCGATGGACGGCGGCCGCGTACTGCGGGCGCTGCTGAGCATGAAGTACGACCGGGCCCGGGCCACCCACATCGCCGCCCGCCTGGGACAGGTGCTGGCCATGGTGTTCGTCTTCCTGGGCTTCTTCGGCAACTTCCTGCTCGTCTTCGTCGGACTGTTCATCTACCTCGGGGCCGGGGGCGAGAACCGGGCCGTGGGGCAGCAGGCCCTGCTGGAGGGCTTCCGGGTGGAGGACGCCGTCATGCGGCAGTACACCGCCCTGAACGTGTACGAGACCCTCGACCACGCCGCTTCCATTTTGCTGGACGGGCAGGAGCGCGACTTCGTGGTGCTCGACGAGGGGGAGCCGGCGGGTATCCTGACGCGCGACGACCTGATCCGGGGACTGAAGGAATTCGGGAAACACGGACGGGTAGGGGAGGCCGCCCGCCGTCCCGATCTGCTGGAGCTGTCGGGCGATACCCCCCTGCAGGAAGCCTACGTGCAGCTGCAGACCAAGCAGACGCCCATCTGCTGCGTCCGCGATCCCCTGGGGCGCATCAGCGGGGTGCTCAACCTGGAAAATATCGAGGAGGTACTGCTGCTGAAACGGGCCCTGAAGGAGTAGCCGGCGGCGCGCGGGTGCCGGGGAACCCCGCGGGAAGCCAGGGCTAACCGTTGGAATATCAACTTTTTAGCCTAATTTCCACGTGATTAGCCGGAAAATCGTCCGCGGTGCACCGGCCGTTTGCTGCTACACCTAACACCTATACGCCTTGTGGAAAGATACCTCACCCAACTCCTGGCCGACCTACGCGCCATCACCCGCGAACGGCAGAACCGCTGCGGAACGACCACCGACCACTACTCCCTGAACGAAGCGGGACGGCCGATCAAGGACTTCGCCACCTACCAGGCCGAACTCCACCAATTCTTCTACGGCGAAGGGGAGGGCTCAATGTACCGGGAGATCGGACTGCTCCCGGAAGCCTTCCCCCCGGCCCCCCGCCTCACCGACGCCCAGCTGCGCGCCCTGGTGTCCCAGATCCTCGACGTCTGGACCGCCTACCGCATCATCCCCACCGTACCTGCGGGCATCTCGCCCCGCCGCCTCTACCCCGAGCTGCTGCGCATCATGCACGAACCCTTCCAAGACCCCGGCGAAGACGGCTGGATCCAGCAGGAGTTCTGCCATTTCCTGCCCGAGGAGTGCCCGTGGGATCCTGAGTTTTGCTCTTGTTGCTGGACGGACGGGGAGGCTGAGTAGGTGGTTGCTGGTTGGCTGGTTGCTGGTTGGGGCCCGGGGGGCGGGTTGTCCTCCTTGCTGGTTGCTGGTAAGCTGGGTACTGATTTCTGGTTAGCGTCCGGTGGGCGGGTTGTCCTCTTTGCTGGTGGGGTGGTTTTCTGGTTATTTGGTTGCTGGTTGCTGGTTGGGGCCCGGTGGGCGGGTTGTCCTCCTTGCTGGTGGGATGGTTGCTGGTTGCTGGTTGCTGGTTGCTGGTTGGCGTCCGGTGGACGGTTTTTCCTCCTTGCTGGTGGTATGATTTTCTGGTTGACTGGTTTCTGGTTGGCGCCCGTCGTCTGACGAATGCCTGCCGCTTGCGCAAGGTTCGTCCGAAGTTTCGTAGCGCCGACTTGAGTCGGCATGCTGCTATCTAGTTGGTGAGTTTTTGGTTCGCGCCCGTCGGACGGTGAATCACGTGCTACCGTGGATATCGTACGGGGGCTTCCCAAGACTCCTTACTGTCCCAACACAGCAATAAACTCCCCAATCACCCGCATTTCAGAAGCAGATTCTTCGGTCAACTCAAGGGGTAGAAAGGAGGGGTCATGCGAACGGGGGTAGAGCGAAATTCTGCGGTGCTGCCAGTTCTCGTCGTTCCGGACCTTTTCACTCCGGTATTCCTTAACCGTATAGGCAGATCCCGCCTCCGCGTCTGTAAAGGCATTCAGTTCAACCAGAAAAATTTTTCCGCTCCGGGATCCACCTTTATACCGGCGAAATAAACAAACACTGCCATTCGGGATGACCCGATTCATAGATTCTCCCACCACCCGGCAGGCAAAACAGTCGGAGTCCAGGGCATATCGGATGGGCACAGTGATCCAGTCTTCCTTCTCAACCACTTCAACCAGACCGAATCCTCCCGCGGCGGCTTGCATGCTATACAGGGGAACACTGTTTTCAAATGGGACAACCTGATGAGCAGGAAGGGGATGAATGGTTTTTTCAATGGGGGCTTCGGACGTAGCCAACGGAATGTACCTGGACATATACTCCCGCAAAGCAGGGTCGCAGACATAAATGTAAGTGCCCCGGATGCCGCGAAGCAGGATTGTTTTGTAGATGTTAAGAATGTAACTCTTCAGCCTCTCGGGACATTTGATCGTTGCTTTTCCATTACGATCGTGGTAGTGTTCTGCGCGAACAACGATCTCCTGGGTTTCCGGATCGAAACCAACTTCATTCCCGAAAATGATACCGGTAAAGTTGAGGTCGTATCCCTGGGTGGTATGAATGCATCCTACCTCCTCAATGGAATCCGGAGTATTGATCCAGTCGATGTTTGTAGAATTCCACCGCAGGCGCAAACCATCCTCTTCAATATCGTATGGCTGATATTTCTTGTTCTTGGGACTTTTGGATAGCCATGGCCAACTGTATCCAGCAATCAACCGGGAAAGTCCGTGGTCCTCATTCTTGTCTTGGATTCTGGCAACCATATCCGCCAATGAATCGAAAAGCTTCAATTCGTAATTTTTGTGGAGGAACTTAGGGTGGTCATCGGGTAGTTGCTTCTGTAACAAGCCATCAATAAATGCCACGTAATCATTGCCTCCTTGCGCACGGAATTGCGATTGCAGTGAGTGAATTTTAGTGGTCGGATTACTTTTGAGAGACTCGAACGCTGCAGCGCTGACGTCTGACGGCTTGATGGATTGATCAGTATCGTAGAAGAATAAGGCCCGGTCAGACTGCTGCAATACCCAGTCAAGTTCGGTGTGCTTCATCTTGTCCAGGCCCAGCTTTTCGCTTGCCTTGTCGAAGCTTCGAAAATAAGCTCCCAGGTTTACCCGCTGCCGTAACCGGTGGGCTTCATCTACAATCAGTAAATCGTACCGGCGATTTGCGACATCGGCGGGACCAATTACCATGTTAGGGCTCAATCCGCCAACGCCGGAGAAGATGTTCTGCAGGGTTTTTCGAAACGATGACATGGGAACAACGAGCCCCATGCTGAGGTCACCATACTGCGACTTGATCAGATCAACAAGTTCGCCGATTTCAGTTTCTTGCTCCCCGAACTCTTTAAAATTCAAGTCCTGTAAAGAGGAGTTTAGCAGTTTGAATAGGAAGACGGCAAGGATTGTTTTCCCAGTTCCAGCCCCGCCCTGGATGACAATATTTCTGCCGTCGTCAAAGGCGAGGGATCGCAGGATTTTGACCAATCCGGCGCTCTGTTCCCGGGACAAAGACTTGTACGGTGAGTACTTGAACAGGTCGGAATTGTCAATATGGTCCAGAGAGTGCTTCGCCAAGCCAGCACCTTGCAGGTTGTCCCAGATTGAAGTGAAAACGCTCCAATATGCCTGTTTTTGATAGTAGGTATGATTGGCAATTCCCAGGTTGCCATTCATCAATTCAAACTGCCCGTCTGCAGCCATGTACTGAATGAGATTAGATTCAATATCAAGGGTTGCGGACTTGTTGAAAAAGCTACTTGAAATCAGGTGGACCGTTGTTAACTTTTGCTTTTTCTCGTGCTTCTGGTGGGTGTCCAGACGTGACAATACGTCTGCCGTTTCTCCTACGTAGGCCTGCTTTTTGTCTCCATTACTAAGGATGTAGACAAGGGGCCACAAGTCACTGGCTTCCCTTTTGGATAGTAACTCTTCCCGTATTGAACTGTTGAAGTCGTACTGCGCAATATCAAAGGAATAAGGGGCGGTCATAACTCGTCGTACTTTCTGGCGGAACCCTTGGCCTTGTTGACTGGATATTTCTCTCCATTTTGCTTGACCTTGTCCTTGACTATCTCTGAAATGTCGAGGCCGTACTTATCAGCAAGCAGGAGAGCATATGCTATGACGTCTGCAAGTTCCTCTGCCACTTTACTTCGGTCAGCTTCCTCGGGGCTTTTCCATAGAAACAACTCCAACAACTCTGCGGACTCAATATTGAGCGCGACAGCAAGGTCCTTGGCATTGTGAAATTGCTGCCAGTCGCGTTCATCCCGGAAGCGGGTGAGGAGTTGAATCAGTTGTTGCGTTTCGGTCATGGTCATTTGCTGGCCCAACGTATTGGATTGGGAGATATGTAGACAATCAGGCTCCAATATATTGACTTTGATAACAGGTGTACTTGAGGGGATTTATTGGCGCCTTCAATATCCACCCCACCACCAAAACCATCAGGCGCAACCCTAAATCCCCAAGTCAAACCAACAAAACGCCCCTAACCAGCAATCAACCCAGCCCAGTACCGGGGATTGGCGTAGCGCTGCGACAGCGCCCCCGCCCGGCAGCTGCGCTGGGCCTGTGCCAGGGCCGTTGCGGGCGGACTGCCCATGGCGAGTTGGTCGTAGAAGCTTTTGAGTACGGCCACGGTGGCCGCCGCCGGAATGTCGTAGAGCGAGCTGATGACGTCCGGGACCCCAGCGAGGTGGAAGCTGCGCCGCAGACTGAAGGTGCCCTCGCCGGCCTGCTGGAAGCCGCTGGAGGTGGCGCAGGCCGCCAGTACGACCAGTCCGGCGCGGAGGGGTAATTGGGCTACGACGATCCCGTTCAGACTATCGCGGTCGTTCAGGTGGAGGTAGTTTTCGTGCAGTTGCCGGGTGTTTCCGCGGGCGTGGACGGTGAGGTGGATGATGTCGAGTGCCGGGGCCTGGGAGACAAAGGCGCTGGTCTGGGGGGCGACCGTAGCCACGGACCAACCGCCGCCGCCCGCACGCTGCAGGTCCTGCGTCAGGCCCGCCGCATAGCCGACCAGTTGGGGGTGTGTCCAAACCCCGATATCCGCCACGTCCATCCGGAAATCTTTCCGCTTTGCTGCGTGCAGCAATTCCACGCGCCAGCTCGGGAGGTAGCGCACGACGTAGTTATCCACTACGTACCGGAGATCGGTGAACGCCTCCTCCTGCCGGCCGGGAGCTACGGTAAGCGCCGACAGGGGAACTTCCGATAGTAGGGGCGAGGGGACGAACAGCAGTTCCGCAGGCTGGGCGGACAACCCTTCCAGCGGGGCCAACAGGGGGGCGTAAATCTGGTAGGCAACGTCAGCGTACTCGCCGGGCGAGCAGGTGAGCTCACCCGTTAGCATCTGCCGGAAGGTGTCGAGGCGGGGGACTATGGAGGTCGGGACCTGATACGTGAAGGCGGTATCCGGATCCACGCAAAGCAGCAGGATCTGGTCGTTCAGCTCGGTCGACAAGAGCAGGGCCTGTCCCGGTTTAAGGTGGGCGCGCACCGCCGACAGCTTGGGGGTCGCGGCGAAGTCTGAGAGGGCTGTAAGGGTCGGTTGGACCTTCTTCTTTTCCCGCCGGTAGCGGGTGTCCAGCTTCCGGAACTCCCGCAGCTCGGCGACCGGCAAGGAGAAATCCCTGCGGTACGCCCGTTTGTAGTTTTCCAGGCTGGCATGCAGGGAACGCCACTGGTGCTGGTTGTCCACCTCCCCGATGGTGACCAGGTCCCGGAGGAGGAGCAAGCCCTGACTGAGTTCCATCGCGCGAAAGATGGCGTCCCGGGCCACGACGGGTTGCTGCCGTTGCATTTCCAGGGCCGTCTCGAGGCATACGTCCAGCAGCACGTCGCCCAGTTCCACCAGCTTGTTGATGACCCCCTCGTCCCGCTGGGAGGGGAAGGACCCGGCGTAGCGGTCCATGGTAACCTGCGCCAGGGCAAAGGCGCGGTGGAGGTCGGCCGTATCGGCCTCCGCCCGGTAGCGCCCCAGGTACACCTTCACCAGCTCCAGGTCGAGGTAGGGGCAGATGTAGCGCTCGGAAAAGGACGTATCGCCAACGGCAACGCTGAGCCGAGCCGCTGGCTGGGCGCAGTTGGAGAGCCGCAAATCATCTATGGACAACGCAAGGGCCCGGCGGTAGTCTCCGCGATCGAGGGAGTTGAGCTTGAGGATGTAGTTGGCTTCCCGGGGGTTCTCCAAGCGATAGAACGGAGCCTGCTCCAGCAAGCGCTCGTAGTGGTAGCGCATACTGTCCGGGGCGCCCCGGCGGAAATGCCAGTAGGCCAGGAGGCGGTGCGGATAAGCGTAGACGGGTTCGGCCGGATTGCCCGTCCGGGCCAGGGTGTCCAGGGCGGCCCGCAAGTCGGTTTCCGACCGGTGGGGTAGGCGAGCGGCCATCAGGGACCAGTCTTCCCAGGCGTGTCGTTCGCGGGCCCCTCCCGCCGCGCGATAGTGTCGGATGGCTTGACGAACGAGGCTTTCCACATCACCCGCCACCTTGTCGAAATCCCCCCCTTCCAGCCAGGCGTTGGCGTATTTCCAGCGGGCGTATGCCTGCGTCAGCAGCAATTGTGGGTACAGACCATCATCCGCGAGCCCGTGATCCAGTAGCACCGCCATCCCCAGCGCGGCCACCATGTCCATCTCCAGCCATTCCCACTCCGTATACTTCAGGAAAGCCTCGCAAAGCAGCTGTCGGGCGAGCAGGAGGGGGGGCGGGTCTTCTCCGAGATGACGGTTGGCGAGGGCGGTGTAGTGGATGACCGAATCTTCGTAGCCCCGCTCGTAGTGCATGACGGCCAGGTGCTGGTAGATTTCCGTTTTGGTAGGGGCGGACACCGAATCGCCCTGGCTAGCCACCACATCCCGCAGCCGATATACACGATCCAGTGCCTGCCAGGATTCCAAATCAGCGTAGTCCTCCCGCACCAGTTGCAAGCTGTCGCCCAGGCGCAGGTCCAGTTGGGTACGCTCAGCGACCGCCTGCTGTGCATCGGCCGGGTGGCTACAGGAAGCCATCCACAGCGCCGGTAGCATGGCAATCAGGAAGGTAAATTTCATGGTGGGTGGACTCGGGCTTCTTAAGGTAGGTTGCCTGCTTCCAACCCACCAAATTGCGGCGCGCCGGTGTTGGGTTTAGTTGCTGGCGGGCGGACCGCAGCAACCCTGGGATGGCATTCCTCAAAGGGTTCGACTTCGGATTGGTGTATTACTTTTTTCACCAACCCTGATTCACCTTGCCCAAAAAAACACCCCACGACCAAAGCCGCGGGGTGCATCCCAAAAGGGGAAACCGGGGAGAAGGGTGTTACCGGACGCGGAGCAGTCGCTCCGTGAGGGTATGGGTGCCCAGGGTGGCCCGCAGCAGGTAGACGCCCGTGGGCAGGCCGCTGCCGGCGGCGGGGTTCCAGAGGAAGGTGTGGGTGCCGGCGGGGTAGGGGCCGCGGGCCACTTCGGCTACCCGTTGTCCCTGTCCGTTGAAGACCTCCAGCAGCAGGGGGCCGGGCTCCTTCAGCTGGAGCACGATGCGGGTGCCGCGGTCGAAGGGGTTGGGGTAGGCCGCCAGGGAGAGCTTGCCAGTGTCGGTCGACCGGGTAGCGGTGGTGGGTTCTCCGGGTTTGCCCGAGAGGCGGCGGAAGGTGCCGGCCGCGGTCAGGTCGTGGAGGACCACCGTGGGCTGGGGCGGCGCGGCGTCGTCGGGGTCGAGGGGCCGCAGGCGGAGGCTGGCGAGGTGCACCTGCCCGTCGGCTCCGAGGGGGTTGGCGTGGGCCAGCCGCAGGTGGCCGTCGGCGGTGCGTTCCAGGTTAGCCGTGGGGCGTTCGAATCCGGCCGTGGAACCCGCCTCCAGGCCGTCGAAGCGGTAGCGTTGGGCGTCCCAGCTCACTTCCATCAGGTAGCTGCCGAGGCGTTCCCCGCTCAGGCGCATGTCCACCGTCAGGGGCACGCGGTAGCCGTCGGCGTCCACTTCGGGGGTGGCGTCCACGGGCACCTCGATCGGGGCGTCGGGGTTACCCATGCCGGCGGTTTCTTCCAGACAGGCGGTGGCCGTGCCGAGGGGCAGGTCGACGGGCAGGCCCACGTCGTAGGTCAGGATGAAGAGGGCGTCGCGGGAGTCGGTCAGTCCGTCGGCGTCCACGTCACCGATGCCGCCCAGGATGCGGTTGGCGGCCACTGGGGGCAGGGCGTTGCCGACGCTGTGGGCCAGGACCAGGGCCGCGTCCGTGGAGTTGATCAGCCCGTCGCCGTTGACGTCGCCGAGCAGCTGGTTGTCGGCCACCACGAAGTCACAATTCTCGGTGCGGGCGTTGGGCAGCAGGTCGGCAAAGGTGTGGGCCGCCGCCAGCACGCGGGTTTCCAGGTCAGGGTGGATGGCGGTGCCCGCGGGTGCCAGGGCCCGGAAGCGGGCCGTGAAGATGGGCACGTCGCCGCCGTGCCCCGCCGTGTGGGCGCCGTTGAAGACGATCACTCCGGGGTTGCCGTCGTTGATGAAGCCGGTGAAGTCGGAGAGGATGCTGCTCTCGCCCAGGTACTCCATCTGGGTGGGATCGTAGGTCAGGGTGGCGGTGAAGTTGCCGAGGAAATCGTCGGGGGCCGCCACGCCGTTCATGTCCACCCTTACCGTGATCGGGAACTCACAGAACTGGGCTACTTCCTGGGGGCAGTCGACCATCACCACCGGGGCCTCGCCGTCGCCGCCGGGGTCGGGGTCACCGGGGAGCCGCAGTCCATCGGCCGCCGTGCGGAAGCGTAACTGGTTGCCGCCGAAGGGCTCCAGCGTCTGGGCGTCCGCCTGGGTCATGTTCAGGGTGAAGACGGCGTTGGGCGGATTGGGGTGGGGCAGAAACCTCACCTCCACCGGGAAGAGCTGGCCGGGTTCCAGGGGCAGGTTCATCAAGGTGGCACGCGGGGAGAGCAGTTCCACGGTGGTGGGGCCGCTCACGATGACGTCCTGGCCTTCCATGCCGTTGTCTTCCCATACGCCGAAGAGCTCACCCATCTCCAGGGTCACTATGCCGTAGTCGAACAGGGAGCGGACTTCCCGCTGGGGCAGACTGAACTGCAGGCTGGCAAGCGAGAACTCCTCACCGTAGTTGCCCACCAGCACCTGCGCTACGAATCCCCCCGTGGCGGGGTCCTCATCGCCGACGGAGACGTTCTTCCACACGATGTTGTTGTTGTTCTGCACGTTGGCGTAAAGGTTGCCCGTCTCGGGGAAGGTCATGCCACCGGGTTCCTCGGTGCGGGCCAGGAGGCAGAAGTGGGACTTGTCGCCGGGAATGCTCGCGTAGTCGTCCGGGTTGGGCACCACCCATTCGTACTGCAGGATGGTGAACTCCCCGCCGTCCACGGTCACCGGCTGGCTGCCGATGGGGGCACCCATCAGGGCGGGGGTGATGACGTTGCCGTCCCAGGGGGCGGGCCAGCTCACGCCGGAGCCGGCCTTGGCCCAGTAGAGGTGGTTGGTGCCGGAGGCACTGCCGCCGCAGCCGCGGTTGCGGACCCTTACGTAGACGTAGTTGGGTTCCCCGCCGGGGCGGTAGACGGGGTTCTGGTGCTCCTGGTTCAGGAAGCCGTCGTCGGAGTTGCGCACCCAGATGTCGGCGCTGTGGTACATGGCCTCGGTGGAGGGGTTGGGCTCGGCGCCGGTATCGTCGTGGGTGTCGGCCGACCAGAGGTCGGGTTCGGCCGGCGACTCAGGGGGCGGCTGCAGGCCGTCGGAGCCGATGAGGTCCGCCCGTACGCCGAAGAGGGTAGCGGCGGCCCGCACGTGCTGCCCCACGGTGAACATGGTGCGGCAGGCGTCGGTGGTGTAGTCCATGTGGTTCATGAACATGTCGCCGTCGGGGCCATTGCCGCAGGAGGTGGACGGGAAGGCGGGGCAGCTGGCGTTGAAACTGCCCTGGTTGGGGGTGTCGTCCACCTCGTCGGTACCCGAGCAGATGTCGGCCAGGGCTGAGTCGTCGCCCCAGATGTGGCGGAGGTTGAGCCAGTGGCCGATCTCGTGGGCGCAGACGCGGCCCAGGTTGTAGGTGGGCGAGACCGTGCCCGTGGTGCCGAAGGCCGTGTAGTCCATCACGATGCCGTCCTCGGCGGGGCGGGTGGCGAAGTCGGCCGGCCAGGCGGCGTAGCCGAGGGTGGTGCCGGCGATGTCGCAGACCCAGATATTCAGGTATTCATCCGAGGGCCAGCCCTCCGTGCCGCCCGTGCTGGAGAACTTCACGGGGTTGCGGACGGTAGCGGTGGAGGCCGTGGGGTCCTTGGTGAAGGCGGTGACGGTGGTGGCCGTGCGGGTGATCCCGTTGGTGGGCTCGCAGTCGGGGTCCCGCTGGGCCAGGGCGAACTGGATCTGCAGGTCGGCCACCTGGGAGGAGAAGGCGGAGGGCACGCTGCCCACGCCGGCGTTGGTGGCCCGGAAGAGGTCGTTGAGGGCGTCGATCTGGCTCTGGACCTGGGCGTCGGAGATGTTCTCGGCGGCGGTGTTGTAGACCACGTGGACCACCACGGGTATGGTGATCACTTCCCCGCCGAAGCCCAATATGTCGTCGGCGCGCAGGTTCCGGAGGTACTCATCCGTCAGCCGGTTGATGCGCTCGTACTGGTCGCGGAATACGGGGTCCTGTTCCAGCCGCAGCAGGAGTTCTTCCCCGGTGCCGCAGTCGAAGCCGCCGGGGTCGGCCGCGGGGAAGACCGTCAGGTCGTCGATGAAGAAGGTGCGCAGGGCGCTTGCCGTCTCCAGGTCGATGATGTAGCCCAGGGCGGGGGGCAGGCGTACGGTCTGGTAGGCGGGACTGGCCGGTGGGGTGGCCAGCAGCTCTACCTGTCCGTCCGCCCCGTAGCCGTAGATGAGGAAGCGGCCTTCGGAGTCGAAACCCTGGATCGCGAAGGAGACGCCGCCGGTGGGTTCGCTGAATTCGAAGAGCACCGATTGGGAGGGAAATTCACAGCCAATTCCCTCCGAGCAGTTGGTGGCCGCCTGGGTGCCGGAGGGGGCGTCGTCGCGACTGAAGACGTTCACCGGCCCCAGCGGCTGGTTGTTCAGGGGCGGCAGGTTGACCAGGGAGACGCTCGGGGTGCCGAAGGTGACCACCTGCGAGCTGCCCAGGGGCGCCGAGTTGAGCAGGCCGGTATGGGCCTCGAAGTCGAGCACGAGGGGACCGGCCTGCCCCACCGCCAGGGCGCTCAAACAGACGGTCAACAGCATGGGAAGGAGGAGGCGGGCAAGGAAGTGCCTGTCCGCCGGGAGTACTGCGTACAACATGGGAGAATGGATTGGGTGTTGCGGAATGTAGTGTGCGTCTTCCCCCCAGGAATGGGGGTTGACTCCCCTCTATTCGCCACAGCAACAGCTCGTTACGCCGGGACCGCCAAAAATCTGCCCGCGCCGTTCCAAACCCAATCTCCCAAAACGAAGAAACCGAAAGCGAGGGTTCGCTTCCGGTTCCTTTTCCCCTGCGGGAATGGGTGATTAGTGAAGGGACTACTTCTTGCTGTCCTTCTTGTCGGAGGACTTGCCGCCGCCCGACTTGTCGCCACCCTTGGAGCCGCCGCCGGTTACGTTGCCGCTCTTGCTGCTGCTGCCGCTGCCGGGTTTGTCGGTTTTGCCAGGGGACTTTTTAGAATCATCAGATTGCTTAGCCATGGTACAAAGTGTTTGATCGGCAGTGAATTCCACCGACCTTTATTTCGGGTATAATCTTCTCCGTTGGGCATTTGTTTGACACGGTGGGCGATATGCAGGTTAAAATTCTGAAATTCTTGATCGGTTCCGGAGCTGTGCTCCGGGCCACCGCGTGTTTAGGAGTACTTAGCCAGCGGGAGCACCGCGACCGATGGCGGACGACAGCCGCGAGCACTTCTGGTTCTTGAGCTGTGCTGCGAACTATAGCCATGACCGCGAACACAATGGTTCCGGAGCTGTGCTCCGGGCTAGTGTCATGACCGCGAGCGAAGCTCGCGAACCAGAACCGCGAGCACAGCTCACGAGCCGAGCCGCGAGCGAAGCGAGCGAAAAATGCAACGCTATTGACCCCTTGACCCCTTAGCCCCTTGCCCCCTTAACTCCTTAACCCCTTGCCCCCAAACCAAGATTTTTTCACCACCCCTGTCCGCTCACCCCACCTCCTGCTGTTCTAACCATCACCAACCCGGAACCCATGGAAACCCAGTCCGCCGACCACGGCTATCCCTATCAGAAACTACAGGCCCTCAAGGGGCTCATTGGCATGGAATTCATTTCCCTGCACCTGCGCGCGGCGCAAATTGAAACCGAAGAAATCTCAGTCTACGAAGACTTCGTGGTGGAGCTGCGGTCGGATACCGAGGTGGCCCTGCTGCACCTCGCCAACGGCTGGTTCACGCCTCCCGAGCTGCCCGGTCGCGGCCACCTGAACCTGACCCTGCGCACCTATGCCATCGAGGAAGTCACCCCCCAGGATGCGCCCAGCGAGGCCCGCGCCGAATACGAAAGCGTGACCAAGCCCCTCGGCGTGCGCTACGCCGCCCTCTCTGAGCCCGGTCCCCTGGAGGAAGTGCAGGTCAACGAGGGCCACGCCGGCCAATCCCCGACAGCCCCCGACGTCCGCAGCGTGGAATCTATCGTCCTCCACTTCGCTACCGGCAAGGCGCTGGTACTGATCTCCGCCGAAGACCGCGTGGTCATCAAATCCACCACCCGCAAAGCCCTGGAGAACGGCGCCGACCCCCTCCACACCATCGTGGATGGCCAGCCGCGGACTATTGAGTCTATCCGCGTAAGCGCTATTGCGTCCTGATGGGTTCCGTTCCGGAGCTAAGCTCCGGGTCACTGCGTGTTTAGGAGGATGATGACCGCGAGCACAGCTCGCGAACCGGGGGCGCACACCGCGAGCAAAGCTCGCGAACCAACGAGCCGCGAGCGAAGCGAGCGACACTGTCACACCTCTAACCCCTCTAACCCCCGAGCGCAGCGAGGTCTAACTCCTCTAACCCGCGAGCGAAGCAAGCGAAAATGCCACCCCCTTTACCCCTTAGCTCCTTAACCCCTTGATCCCTTTACTCACTCCCCCGTATCTCCCCCAGCATAGCCCGAGCATTCTCCCCAGTAGGTCCCTCGGGGTCCATGGCCATCGCTTTTTGGTAGTATTCCACGGCCTTTTCGGTGTTGCCGGCTTTCCAGTGGCCTTCGGCGAGGCTGTCCCAGGCGTTGGGTGAGTCGGGGAAGAGTTCGGCGTTGAGCTGGAAGACCATCACGGCTTCCCCGGCTTTGTGCTGGCCGAGCAGGAGGTAGCCCGTCTGATTGAGGCGGCGTTCGAAGGGGTAGTAGCGGTAGCGCGGATCTTTCACCAGGCGGTGGGCTTCGGCGCGCACTTCTTCCAGTTTGCCGGCGCGGTACAGTTCCGCCAGGTAGTCGATGGGATCGGCCAGGGCTACGTCGCCGTCGTAGTTGAGGATGGCTTCCAGGGCCGGGTCGCGGTTCTCGCGGTAGTCGGCGAAGGACATATCCACGGCGATGTGGGGGGCTTGCCAGTCGTCGTTTTCCCATTGGGGCTTGTCCTGCCACCAGGCGAAGGAGAGGCGCGCCTCGATCTTGCTGTTGGGTAGCTCTACCGGACGATTGTCGCCGTAGAAGTTGACGTTCTCCGAGGTGGGCTCCCCGACGAAAATGACGTTGGTGTAGTTGTCCAGTTCGTTCACCAGGTTCTGGGCGGCGGAGAAGGTGCGCCGACCGATGATGGCGAACAGCTTGCCGGGCTGGTCGATCTTCTCGGTCTGGATGATGCCGCGGATCACGTCCTTGTTCTTGTAGTTGTTGCCGCCGCCGTTCAGCCGCAGGTCGATCACGAGGCGGTCCACTTCGTTCTCCTCGATGAAGTCGAACACCTCACCGTAGAAGTCGGGCAACAGCTGGGTGCTGTCGTCCCTCACCTTGCTCTGGCGGACGTACACCGTCCGGCTGTCGGGCAGGTACTCGTGGAAGTAGGGGCGGTCCAGGTGCCGGAGCCACAGCGGGGTGGTGGTGTTGTCGCGGGCGTCGAGCCACTGCTCGTCTTCCACCGCCAGCCCGTAGTGCACGTGGTGGCGGGTGGTGTCCACCGGCGCGAAGGTGACCTGGAAAGGCTCCCCTTCCCGTTCCAGGGTCAGGGTTACCGAATCCTGCAGTTCGGCGGTGATCCCCTGGGCGTGGAGCACGGCGGGATTGGCCAGTTGCAGGGGGGCGGTGGCCCGGAAGAATTGCTCGTTCTCCACCGAAACCACCGGCCGCACGGCCTCCAGGGCCTCCTCTACGGGTACGCCGGCCACGTGGGTGACGCGGGCGCCTACGGCCTCGGCAAAGGCCCGGTGGGCGCCCTGGACGTAGAGGCCGTCGGAGAACCAGTACAGGTTATACGGCAGCTCCCGGAAGCCGAAGGGGTTATCCGGCCCCCAGCCCGAGAGCCAGATGTTCGTATGGCCGTAGCCGAAGAGGGCCACGATGCGGGCCAGCCCCACGATGACCTCGTGGTCTTCGAGCTGGGGGATCTCGGCGTGCAGTTCTTCCACCGCGGCGTCGAAATCTTCGGCGCTGACCTTCTTGAACAGGAAGGGGTATTCCTCATGGGCGGTCTTTTGCAGGTGGCGGAGGTCCTGCCGCCATTCCTCGGGGGTGAGGTCGATCTGGGCCGCCAGCGAGAAGGAAAGGATGAGCAGGAGGAGGGTAGGGTACAGTTGCCGCATAGTGGAAGTTAAGGATGCTTCCCCAAAAAGACGAGGGCGGGGGGGCGGGGTTGCAGGCGTCGGCCGCTGACCGGTATCTTCCCCCCATGACGCCCCTCTTCAAGAAACTCAACTTCAAAGGCCAGTCCCCGGTGCTGGTCGTCGATCACCCCGAGTCCTTCGCCGCGGAGATACAGGCAATGGCGGGGGAAACTACCTTCGTCACCGATCCGGAGGCGGCGGAGGAGGTTCCTTTCGTGCTGGTTTTTGCGCGGACGCGGGATGCCGTGAACGCAGCCGCGGAATCCGTGGTCCCCCGACTGGCCGGCGACGCGGTTTGCTGGTTCTGCTACCCCAAGAAGTCCTCCAAAAAGTACCAGAGCGACATCACCCGCGATACCGGCTGGACCGCCCTGGGCGAACACGGCATGGAGCCCGTCCGCCAGGTAGCCATCGACGCCGACTGGAGCGCCCTCCGCTTCCGTCGGGTGGAACACATCAAGCAGCTCAAACGGAGTACCGGGATGCTCCTCAGCGAGGAAGGGAAGGCGCGCCGCGGCGACGACTGATGTCGGCGCCAGCCTCGTCCATTTCCCCCCGGTGCCGTTTCTTGCGAATCGATCATCCAGAAAACCCCGTTCGCGTATGCCCACCCGTTCCCGTCGCCGTTTCCTCCGCCAGCTTTCCGCCGGACTACTCGCGGCCCCGCTGCTCTCCGAATCCGCCGCGGCCCAGACGCTGGTGGCCCCCCGGGTACCCACGGGCGCGAACGACCGGATCAACCTGGCCTGCATCGGACTGGGCATCCAGGGATTCAGTGACCTCGATGCGGCCCTGCAGACCCCCGGCGTGCAGCTGGTGGCCGGCTGCGACCTCTACGACGGCCACCTGGAGCGGGCGCGGGAGGTGTACGGCTCCGACATCTTCCTCACCCGCGACTACCGCGAGATCCTGGCGCGACCCGACGTGGACGCCGTTATCGTAGCTACCCCCGACCACTGGCACGACACCATCACCATCGCCGCCCTCGACGCCGGCAAGCACGTCTACTGCGAAAAGCCCATCGTGCAGCAGCTGGAGGAAGGGCAAGCCGTGCTGGACGCCGAGCGCCGCAACCCCGGCGTCCTCATCGTGGGCAGCCAGCGGGTAAGCTCCATCCTCACCGAGCAGGCCCGGGAGATCTACCGCCGCGGCGACCTCGGCCAACTCGTGCTGGTGGAAACCTTCTACGACCGCTTCAGTGCCCTCGGCGCCTGGCAGTACTCCATCCCCCGCGATGCCTCACCGGCCACGGTGGACTGGGAAACCTTCCTCAAGGATACCGGCGATCGCCCCTTCGACGCCGAGCGCTTCTTCCGCTGGCGCAATTACCGCGATTACGGCACCGGGGTGGCGGGCGACCTGTTCGTCCACCTCTTCTCGGGCAGCCACCGCATCCTGGATTCCCTGGGGCCCGAGCGCATTTACGCTACCGGCGGACTGCGCTACTGGAACGACGGACGCGACGTGCCTGACGTCTTCATCGCCAGCTGCGACTACGGGGAGCAGGAAGGCCACCCCGCCTTCAACATGCAGCTCCGCGTCAACTTCGTGGACGGCGGCGGCGGCGGCTCCCGTACCCGCTTCGTCGGCACCGAGGGCAGCCTCGAAGTCGGCGGCAACAGCCTCACCCTGCGCCGCAAGACCCTGCCCGCCGCCCCGGGCTACGGCGGATGGGATACCTACAATACCTTCCCCCAGGCTACCCGCAAGGAGTTCGAGGGGTGGTACCGCAGCCAGTACCCGCCCGTACCGCCTACCGTGGTCGGTCCCGCGGAGTGGACCTACCGCAGTCCGGAAGGCTACAGCGACCACGTCCACCACTTCGCCAACTGGTTCGAGGCCATCCGCAACGACGGGAAGGTGGTCGAGGATGGCGCCTTCGGTTTCCGCGCCGCCGCCCCCTCCCTGGCCGCCAACCTGAGCTACTTCGACCGCCGGGTGGTCGACTGGGATCCCGTGAAGATGAAGTGCTCCTAGCCCCCGACCGGGTGAAAAAAGGAATAGCCCTGGACAAATCCGGAAGCCCCCGCCGACCGGGGAAGGCCTATCCTGTGGTTCCTCCGGAATCAATACCACGAACATGCCCCTCCTCGTCCTTTTCCTCCTCTGCTGCCTTCCGCTGACCGGGCAAGACACCATCCGCCAGTACGACTTCGTAGTGGACGCCGCGGGCGGCGGCGATTTCCTCCACGTGCAGGACGCCATCGACGCGGTGCCGGCCCTCAGAAGCAACCGCACCTGGATCCTCATTCGCCGGGGCACCTACCGGGAAAAGCTGGTACTGCCGCCCACCGCCACGAACGTCAGCTTCGTCGGGGAGGACGTGGCCCACACCATCCTCACCTACGACGACTACGCCCGGAAGCCGAATCGCTTCGGGGAAGAGATGGGCACTTCGGGCTCCTCCTCCTTCTTCATCTTCGGCGACGGCTTCTCGGCCGAGAACATCACCTTTGAGAACGCCGCCGGCCCCGTAGGGCAGGCCGTGGCGGTGCGCATCGACGGCGACCGCGCCCGGTTCGAGAACTGCCGCTTCCTGGGCAACCAGGATACCCTCTACCCCCACGGCCGCGGGAGCCGGCAGTACTACAAAAACTGCTACATAGAGGGCACGGTGGACTTCATCTTCGGCTGGTCGACCGCGGTATTCGACGACTGCCGCATCTTCTGCAAGTCGCCGGGCTACCTCACCGCCGCCTCCACCGAGGAGGGCACCCCCACGGGCTTCGTCTTCCGGAACTGCACCATCGAGGGCAGCGCCCCGGTGGGCAGCGTCTACCTGGGACGGCCGTGGCGGCCCTACGCCCGCACCGTGTTCCTGGACTGCCAACTCGGGGAAGTAGTCCACCCCGCGGGCTGGGACAACTGGCGCAGCCCGGAGAAGGAAAAGACCGCCTACTACGCCGAGTACGGCAGCCATGGCCCGGGCGCCCGTCCCGCCGAACGCGTGGACTGGGCCCACCAACTGACCCCGGAAGAGGCGGAGCATTACCGGTCGCTGGAGAACCTGCTGGGCGGGTGGGATCCTGAGGAGTAAGGAATGTCCTTCGCCAGTAAGGCTCGTGGGGCCCGGGAAATCGCTTTAAAAGGGGAAGCCCTCTATCTTGCTGGTCATTCCCGTCCGCCTATGTCCTTCGCCGCTTACCTGGACCGCCTCCACCACTGCGCCCGCCAAAACCGCTGGCTGGGCCTCTTTGCCCTCTTCAACCGGGTGGCGCTGGCGGCCGGATTCCTGCCCGCGGGCTACGTGAAGATCACCGGGGAGCGCTTCACCGACCTCCACAACCTTCACCCCCTCGGCAGCTACCTGGAGGCCCTCTTTCACACGGGCTACTACTACACCTTCATCGGGGTGGCACAGGTGACCGCGGCCATTCTGCTGCTGATCCCCCGCACGGCCACCCTGGGGGCCATCCTCTACCTGCCGATCATCGTCAACATCTGCATCCTTTCCTTCGCGGTGCGCTTCCAGGGCTCCTTGCTTACCGCCCCCCTAATGATCCTGGCCAACCTCTACCTGCTTTGCTGGGACTACCACAAGTTCCGGCTCATCTTCCCCTGGAACCACGGGCCGGCCACCGCCCTCCTGCCCGCGAAGGAGATGACGTGGCGCTTCCCCTGGAAGTTCGTGCTGGGGGTGATCGCCACAGTGGTGCTGGTGTTCGCCTCCGTCGTTTACGCCATGCGCTACACTATGATGCCCATGAACCGCATCACCGAATGCCGCCCCCGCTGCGCGGGCAGCGACGACCCCGAGGCCTGCCTGGAATTCTGCGAATGCGTCCACACCCGCGGCGAAACCCTGGACGATTGTCTGGAGGCCTACGAGCGCGCGCTGGAGTAGCGGCCGGGTGGTCGGGCCTGTGGCCCGGCGGGAAGCTGCGGTACGGACGCTCGCGGGTGCGCCGCTGCGCTGGGCACACCGCGAGGTCCTGGCGGGTAGGGAGAATTGAGAAGCGAAAGGACGCTCCTCAGTGACCCTCAGTGCCTCCGTGGTTTCTGAAAATATCTCGGCGCGCAACGCCTCGACCTTGGGAGCTGCCCCGCAAATGGTACATGGTATTTTGTACGTGGTAAATGGTAAATGCCTCGGCGGGCGGCTGCGATACGGACGCTCGCGGGTGCGCCGCTGCGCTGGGCACACCGCGAGGTCCTGGCGGGTAGGGAGAATTGAGAAGCGAAAGGACGCTCCTCAGTGACCCTCAGTGCCTCCGTGGTTTCTGAAAATTCCTCGGCGCGCAGCGCCTCGACCTCAAAAAAAAGAGGCGACCCCCAAAGGAGATCGCCTCTAATGTTTGCGGTAGGTGCCCGATTACTTCACGTCGAAGCGGTCGGCGTCCATGACCTTGGTCCAGGCCTTGACGAAGTCGTTGACGAACTTGTCGGTGGCGTCGTCGGCGGCGTAGACCTCGGCGAGGGCGCGCAGCTCCGAGTTGGAGCCGAAGATCAGGTCGGCGCGGGTGCCGGTGAAGTGGGTTTCACCGGTGCGGCGGTCCTTGCCTTCGAAGGTGGTCTCTTCGCTGTCGGCGGCCGACCACTTGGTGCCCAGGTCGAGGACGTTGCTGAAGAAGTCCTGGGTGAGGGTGCCGGGGCGGTCGGTGAAGACGCCGTGCTTGGAGTCGTCGTGGTTCAGTCCCAGGGCGCGCATGCCGCCGACCAGCACCGTCATTTCGGGGGCGGTCAGGGTGAGCAGCTGGGCGCGGTCCACGAGCAGTTCCTCGCCGGTGGCGTTGATCGGGTTGCGGCGGTTGATGTAGTTGCGGAATCCGTCGGCGTAGGGCTCCAGGGCTTCGAAGCTTTCCACGTCGGTCTGCTCCTCCAGGGCGTCGACGCGGCCGGGGGTGAAGGGCACGGTGATGTCCTTGCCGGCCTGCTTGGCGGCCCGCTCGATGGCGACGTTACCGCCCAGGACGATGAGGTCGGCCAGGGAAACCTGCTTGTTGCCCGATTGTCCGTCGTTGAAGGCCTGCTGCACGCCTTCCAGGGCCTCGAGCACCTTGTTGAGCTGCTGGGGCTTGTTCACCTCCCAGTGGCGCTGGGGGGCGAAGCGGATGCGGGCACCGTTGGCACCGCCGCGCTTGTCGGAGCCGCGGAAGGTGGCCGCCGAGGACCAGGCCGTGTAGGCCAGTTCCTGGACCGACAGTCCGGTATCGGCGATCTTGCCCTTCAGGGTGGCTACGTCGTTGTCGTCGA
This sequence comes from Neolewinella marina, assembly GCF_002631205.1. GTDB lineage: Bacteria > Bacteroidota > Bacteroidia > Chitinophagales > Saprospiraceae > Neolewinella > Neolewinella marina. The sequence continues at coordinate 345,740 of NZ_PDLO01000004.1, read as the reverse complement.
TCAGGTCGTAGTCGCGCTCGGGCAGGGGATCCTGCCAGAGGAGCTTCTCCTGGGGCACGTCCGGGCCGAGGTAGCGGCTCAGGGGGCCCATGTCGCGGTGGACGAGCTTGTACCAGGCGCGGGCGAAGGCCTGCTTGAAGGCTTCGTTGTCGTCGCGGAAGCGCTCGGCGATCTCGCGGTACTTGGGGTCGACCCGCAGGGCGAGGTCGGAGGTGAGCATCGACGGGTGGTGCTTCTTGCCGGGGATGTGGGCATCGGGGACGAGGTCCTGTCCTTCGCCGTTCTTCGGCCGCCACTGCCAGGCGCCGCCGGGGCTCTTGTAGAGTTCCCAGTCGAACTTGAAGAGGAATTCGAAGTAGTCGTTGCTCCACTGGGTGGGCGTGCGGGTCCAGGTCACCTCCAGTCCGCTGGTGATGGTGTGGGGGCCGTGGCCGCTTTCGTAGCTGTTGTGCCAGCCGGTACCCATGGCTTCGATGGGCGCGCCCGCGGGTTCCGCGGCAACGTATTTTTCCGGGTCGGCCGCGCCGTGGGTCTTGCCGAAGGTGTGGCCACCGGCGATCAGGGCGACGGTCTCCTCGTCGTTCATGGCCATGCGGCCGAAGGTCTCACGGATGTCGTGGGCCGACTTCAGGGGGTCGGGCTCACTGTTGGGGCCTTCGGGGTTCACGTAGATGAGGCCCATCTGCACGGCGGCCAGGGGGCTTTCCAGCTGGCGGTTGCCGGTGTAGCGCTCATCGCCGAGCCACTCGGACTCCTTGCCCCAATAGATGTCGGACTCGGGCTCCCAGACGTCCTCGCGGCCGCCGGCGAAGCCGAAGGGCTCCACTCCCATGGTCTCCAGGGCGATGTTGCCGGTGAGGACCATGAGGTCGGCCCAGCTGATCTTCTTGCCGTACTTCTTCTTGATGGGCCACAGCAGCAGGCGGGCCTTGTCGAGGTTGGCGTTGTCGGGCCAGCTGTTCAGGGGGGCGAAGCGCTGGCTGCCGGAGCTGGCGCCACCGCGGCCGTCGGCGATGCGGTAGGTGCCGGCACTGTGCCAGGCCATGCGGATGAAAAAGGGGCCGTAGTGACCGAAGTCGGCCGGCCACCAGTCCTGGGAGTCGGTCATCAGGTCGCGCAAGTCCTGCTTCAGGGCCTCCAGGTCGAGGCTCTGGAAGGCCTCGGCGTAGTCGAAGTCGGGATCCATGGGATCCGTCAGGTTGCTGTTCTGCCGCAGGATGTGGAGGTTCAGGGCGTTGGGCCACCAGTCGCGGTTGGAGGTACCGGCGCTGGCCGTGGAGTGGGCGCCGCTGAGGAAGGGGCAACTTCTGCTGGATTCATTGACTTCCCACACCTTCCCGTTGTCCGGGTTGTTGTGCATGTTGTGGGACTGGCCGTGGCTATTGGCCTCTTTCTGGATGTTAGAGTTATTGGTCTCTGCCATGTTTACTGGAAATTATCGGGGTGGGCCGGCGAAGCAGCCGCGGTCGGTTTAAAGTATACCCTCTAAAAGGGATAGGCCGCCGGCATGGTTCAATGCCCGAAGGAAAGGTTTGTGTCAAGAAAAAGACCCCGCCCGCCAGGGGCAGGTTGGCCGAACCGCATTTCCCCGGCACCCGCGCGCCGCCGCCCGGAACTTATCCGTCGCCGCTACCCGAACAGGGGGGCGAAAGCCAGGGTTTTGATCCATTGCGGACCACACCTAAACCCGCCTGGCATGAGCAAAAAGAAAACACCCCCCGCCGCCCCGAACTCCGCCAAGAACGAGGCGCTGGAACCCTACCGCAAGGACCCCACCGACCAGCCCCTGACCACGAATATGGGGCTCAAGGTGAACGACACCAACAACTCCCTGAAGTCCGGCATCCGCGGCGGCACCCTCCTAGAGGATTTCCTGCTGCGGGAAAAGATCAACCACTTCGACCACGAGCGCATTCCGGAGCGGATCGTCCACGCCCGGGGCAGCGCGGCCCACGGGGTGTTCGAGCTCTACGAGGCGATCCCGGAGTTCACCAAGGCCGGCATCTTCAATGATACCTCCCGCAAGACGCCCGTCTTCGTCCGCTTCTCTACCGTAGCCGGCTCCAAGGGCTCCCCGGACCTGGCGCGCGACGTCCGCGGTTTCGCCGTCAAGTTCTACACCGAGGAAGGCGTCTGGGACCTGGTGGGCAACAACATGCCCATTTTTTTCATCCAGGACGCGATGAAGTTTCCCGACCTGATCCACTCCGTCAAGCCCGAGCCCGACCGCGAAATCCCCCAGGCGCAGTCTGCCCACGATACGTTTTACGACTTCGTTTCCTTGTCCCCCGAGACGCTGCACAACCACATCTGGGTGATGAGCGACCGGGCCATCCCGCGCAGCTTCCGGATGATGGAGGGCTTCGGCATCCACACCTTCCGCATGATCAACGCCGAGGGCGTGGCCCACTTCGTCCGCTTTCACTGGAAGCCGAAGCTGGGGGTGCATTCCGTCACCTGGGACGAAGCCGTCAAGATCAACGGCGCCGACCCCGATTTCCACCGCCGCGACCTATGGGATGCCATTGATGCCGGTCAGTTCCCCGAGTGGGAACTGGGCCTGCAAATCATCCCCGAGGCGGACGAGCACAAGTTCCCCTTCGACCTGCTCGACGCTACCAAGTTGATCCCCGAGGAGATGGTGCCGGTGAAGATCGTGGGCAAGATGACCCTGAACCGGAACCCCGACAACTTCTTCGCGGAAACCGAGCAGGTAGCCTTCCTGCCTACCCATTTGGTGCCCGGACTGGACTTCAGCAACGATCCCCTGCTGCAGGGGAGGCTCTTCTCCTACCGCGATACCCAGCTGAGCCGGCTGGGCAGCGTGAACTTCGAGCAGATCCCGATCAACCAGTCGATCGCCGCCGTCCACAACAACCAGCGGGACGGACATATGCAGATGCAGATCCCCAAGGGGAAAACCGCCTACTTCCCCAACACCCTGGGCGGCGGCTGCCCCTTTCTGACGAGCATCGCCGATGGCGCCTTTGAATCCTTCACCGAGCGGATCGACGGACACAAGATTCGGGCCCGCAGCGAAAGCTTCGTCGACTATTTCTCCCAGCCTGCCCTGTTCTACCGCAGCCTGAATGACTGGGAAAAGGCCCACGTGGCCGATGCCTATACCTTCGAACTGGGCAAGTGTACCTACCCCCACGTCCAGCAGCGCATGCTGTTTATGATCTCCCAGATCGACGAGGCACTCGCCAAGCAGGTGGCCGACGGACTGGGCCTGGAAGTGCCCGACAGCGTAGATCCGCCCGTCAACCAGGCCATCGGGCCGGACGATGAGGTGGAAAAGATGCAGCCCAGAGAGAAACAGGTGTACCTGGAAAAATCGGATGCTCTGAGTCAAACCCACCTTCCGTCAAACTCGATTGCCACCCGGCAAATCGCAGTACTGGCGGCCGATGGCTTCGACGCCGACGACTTCGGCCCCATGCGGGATGCCCTGGAAAAGGAAAACGCCATGGTGAAGATCGTCGCTCCCCACGGCGGCACCATCAAATGTACCAAGGGGCACGACCATGAGGTGTTCGCGGCCATTATGACCACGGAAAGCGTGCTCTTCGATGCCGTGTACATCCCGGGTGGCCAAAAGTCGGTCGACGCCCTGCTGAAGCAGGCCAAGTACAAGAAGTTCGTCAATGAAGCTTTCAAGCACTGCAAGGCCATTGCCGCGGACGGAGCTGCCGTGAAACTCCTGGACGCCACCCACGTCGGCGACCACAAAAAGGACGACAAGGCCGTCTTCGTGGACGGGAAGCCGCAGGCATTCATCAAGGCCATCGCCCAGCACCGCAACTTCGATCGGATGGAGGTAGCGAAGATGATCCCGGTCTAGCCAGCGCCGCGGGACATGTGAGCCGACAAGAGGAGGTACTGCACGAAAATGCAGTACCTTCTTTTTTATGCTTTACCAACCTTCGCTTCGATGACCAACTCCCCCTATCCTTGCCTGTGGTTCGACGGGCGGGCCGCAGAAGCCGCGCGGCTCTATACCTCCGTATTTCCCGATTCCCGCATCGTTGCTGACCAGGGGGCGGTCGTCACCTTCGAGCTGAACGGCAGCCCGTTCATGGGGCTGAACGGCGGACCGCAGTTCGGTTTCAACGAGGCGGTCTCCTTCGTCATCAGCTGCGAAACCCAGCAAGAGATCGACCACTACTGGGAGCGGTTGACGGCGGATGGCGGATCGGAGGGGAACTGCGGGTGGCTGAAGGACAAGTTCGGCGTAAGCTGGCAAGTAGTGCCCGCGGAGCTGCCGGCGCTGCTCGGTGATCCGGAGCGGGCGCCCCGGGTAGTCGCGGCCTTCCAGCTGATGAAGAAGATGGATATCGCGGCGCTGCGGGAGGCCTGAACCTTTGGGTATGGTGAACTAAAAGTCCCGCCCGCCGTTATCTAAGCACACGCTTAGAATACCATGCCCCGCAGCAAGCAATACAAGGAGGAAGAGGTCGTCGAGAAGGCCATGCACGTCTTCTGGCGGCACGGCTACGGCGGTACTTCCGTGCGGATGCTGGAGAAGGAGATGGGCATCAACCAATTCTCCATCTACGCCAGTTTCCGGAACAAGCGGGGGGTGCTGCTGGCCAGCCTGCGGCACTACCAGGCCAAGATGCTGCGGCTGGTGGACAAGTTGGAAGCCTCGCCCGACGGCGTAGCGGCCATCAAGGCCTACTTCCACGATTTCCTGGATTTCGCCCTGGCCCACCGGCAGCGGAACGGCTGCCTGCTCCACAACACCCTGGGGGAACTGGCTGCGGAAGCCGATCCCGCGATCCAGGCGGAGATCACCCCCTTCGTCGACCACCTGCGGCGGGTGCTGAAGGTGAAACTGGCCGCCGCCGCACCCCGGGCGGACGCAAGTACCCTGGACCGCCGGGTGAACTACCTGATGGTCGCCCTGCAGGGCCTCACCGCCGGCAGCAAGGTCTTCGACCGTAACCAACTGAACGACTACATCGAAGTCTCCTTCGAGCAACTCTAAATTTTTTTACCCCTTAACTAAGCGGTTGCTTAGTTATTAACCCCTTTAACAACCTTTCCCATGAATACACTGCAAAATCTGACCTTCCAGCCCCAGACCATTGAATCCGCCGACCCGGTAGCCCGCCCCATCCTGGAGCAGGCGAAAAAGAGCATGGGCATGGTGCCCAATATGTACGCCGGCATGGCCAACAACCCCGCCCTGCTGGATGCCTACACCCACGCCTACAACTCCTTCCGCCAGCACGCCGGCTTCACGCCCCAAGAGCAGGAGGTGATCTTCATGTCGATCAGCTACGAGAACGGCTGTGAGTACTGTCTGGCCGCCCACAGCTTCATTGCCGACAAGATGTCGAAGGTGCCCACCGAGGTGACCGACGCCATCCGCAACAACACCGAGGTGCCCGACGCGAAGCTGGGTGCCCTGAGCCGCTTCAGCAAGGCCTTCATCGCCAAGCGGGGCCGCCCCTCGGAATCCGACGTGGAGGAATTCCTCAGCGCCGGCTACACCGAGCGCCACGTAGCCGGAGTAGTGGCCGCCGCCGGCGTCAAGACCATGAGCAACTACTACAACCACGTCTTCGAAACCCCGCTGGACGATGCCTTCGCCAGCCGCGCGTGGAAGCAGCAGTAGCCTGCCCCCCGCTGAATAAGGAAAGCCCCCGTACCGATGTTGGTGCGGGGGCTTTTTTTTGGGGTACACATCGGATGTCCTCAGCCATTTTCAGCGGAGAACATCGGATGTTGAATGTGCTAAAAAACCCCAAATTCGGAGTGAAATGCCCCGAATAGGAGCATTGTGCCATGGTTTTGCCCATTTTCATCCGTTTTTCTCGACTCAGCCCCCTCGAGGACATCGGATGTCCCCCCGGACAACATCAGATGTCTAATCAGCAGTAAATCCCCCCCTCATGCTACACCTGCGCCCCGCTACCCCCCAGGATATCCCCCTGCTGCAGCACTGGTCGGCCCAACCCCACGTGGCAGCCGCCACGGGTGGTGAGGAGTGGGATTGGGAAACGGACCTGGGCACCCACCACCCGTGGCGGGAACAACTGATCGCCGAACTCCGGGACCGGCCCATCGCCTTTGTCCAGATCATCGACCCGGCCCGGGAAGAGAGCCACTACTGGGGGCAGGTGGCGGACCACCACCGCGCCATCGACCTCTGGATCGGCAAAGCGGAGGACCTGGGCCGGGGCTACGGCACGCTCATCATGGAGGAGGTCATCGCGCGCTGCTTTCGGGACCTCAAGGTTGTGGGCATCCTCGTCGATCCGCTGGTGACGAATACGGCTGCGATCCGCTTCTACCGCCGGCTGGGCTTCGTATTCTTGGAGGAGCGCGAACTTGGGGGCGACCCCTGCGCCGTGCACCTGCTGAGCCGGGAGGGGGCCGCTGGTCAGAACTTCAGGTAGGCCCCTTCCTCCTCGGAGACGTGGATCACCCGCTCCGGCACCGTCCGGTAGCCGGCGTCGACGCTGGAGTTTTCGAGGCGCAGTACCCCCCGGGGGCATACCGCCGCGCAGACGCCACAGCCTACGCAGCTGGCCCGCACGATGTCCTGCCCCTTCTGGGCGTAGGCGCGTACGTCGATGCCCATCTCGCAGTAGGTGGAGCAGTTGCCGCAGCTGATGCACTGTCCGCCGTTGGTGGTGATGCGGAAGCGGCTCTGGAAGCGCTGTACCAGTCCGAGGTAGGCCGCCAGGGGGCAGCCGAAGCGGCACCACACCCGGTTGCCCATCAGGGGGTAGAAGCCGGTGCCCACCACCCCGGCGAAGCCCGCGCCGATGAGGAAGCCGTACCACTTCTGCACCTTCCAGGTCTGAAAACCGAGCAGGCTGTCGGCGCCGGTGAAGTAGGAGTAGAGCGTCAGGGCCGTCATGCCGATGGCCGCCACCAGCACCCCGTGGATGATCCACCGCTCGAACTTCCAGGCGCGGAGGCTCTTGTCGCTGAGCTGCCGCCAGGGGTCGCCCATGGTCTCGGCGAGGCCGCCGCAGCCGCACACCCAGCTGCAGTACCACCGCTTGCCGACGAGGTGGACCATCAGGGGGACGCCCACGATGACCAGAAAGATGCCCCATACCAGCATGAAGGTGCCCAGGGCCCCGGCGCTCTGGAATTCCTCCAGCTGCCAGCTGAAGAAGAAGTCGTAGTCCAGCGGCCAGATATTCTTCAGGTCCTGCTGCGGCTTGTTCAGCGCACCGAGGATCTCGGGGATCAGGAAGGCGAAGGCCAGCTGGAAGAACATGACGGAGAAGGTCCGCACGACCTGATACCTGTTGTGGCGGTACTTGGCCAGCATGCGCACACCCATGACCAGGATGATGAGGGTGTACAGCAGTCCGTAGAGGAACCACTGACTGGCCATCCCCCCGAAGAGGCCCTGCTTCACGGGATTCACCATGGTGATCCAGGCCGTGACGTGCTCCGGGGCCCAGTACAGCAGGATATAGAAGCCGATGAGGTAGGTACCGGCCAGGATGCCGAGGTAGGCCGATAATCCGGCGGGGTCGGCCGCGCGGGCCGGACGGTTGCGCCAGGAATGCTCGGCGAAGAGCACCAGCCCGATGATGAGCAGGGCCACCACCACCGTCACCCCCGGCCAGAACCAGTCGCTGGCCATGTACCTCACCCCGTAACCGATGATGCCCAGGGTGGCCACCGCCAGGAAGACGCTGCGCCAGCCCAGGTTCAGTCCCTTGGTGAGCTGGGAGTGGTAGATGTGGTCGTGCTTGATCCCGGGTTTGCCGCGGAACTTCGGGATAATGTAGAGCAGTCCGCCCAGCAACCCGAGCCCGATGGTGAGCCCGAGGAAGAGCAGGGGATTGTCCTTCACCGGTCCCCGCTCGGCGGCGGTGGCCACCGAGAGCAGGCTGGATTTGAAGTAGATCGGATCCGAAAGCCGCAGGTCCCACTCCGAAACGCCGTCGGGGAGGGCCGCTTCGGCCATCAGCTGATCGACCCGCTCGTCGGCCCGGCGGCGGGCGGCGGTATAGACCTCCTCGATCTTGTCCTGGAAGCTGAAGCTGCTGCCGAAGGTCTGGTCAAACAGCCCCAGCTCCTGACCGGCGGCCTGGAAGGCGGCGCCCCTGACCTCGTAGACCAGGCGGGCCTTGGGGTCCGCTTCGGGAGCCGGCGCCGGGTCGTTCGAGCTCTCCCCACTGGAGGAGCCGGCGGATACTCCGGTGACGACTCCTTCCGGGGCGGGGGCTACGGTAGACAGGAACTCCTCTTCGCCGATCCGGTAGTTTTCCAGCCCGAGCATGGCCGTAAAGACGAGCAGGGCGACGGCGAAGAGGGCCAAGCCTACGTACTGCAGGGTGGTCTTGGGGGTACGTTTACTGGGCATCGGGACGGGCAATGGCACGGGGAGTGCGGGTCTTGAAATTGAGGAAGCGGAGGACGGCGTCGAGGCCGCGTTTCTTTTGCAGCCGGAGGTTACTGCCGGTCTGCTGGTTGTAAAGGGCTACGATATCGGCCTCGTATTCGGCGTACAACTCCGGGTCGAAGTTGGCCATGCCCAGGTTCTGCAGCACCTCCTCGATCGGGGCGCGGTTGGCGATCCATTTCTCGCAGACTTCCTGCCGGTAGCGGATGCCCATGAGGTTGAAGCCCCGGACGGCCCCGCCGTCTTTCTCGTAGTTGATGCGTACCGATTTTTCACCGTCGGGATGCTCCCAGTAGAGGGTGGCCAGTCCCTCCCGGCCGTGGGCGGGCACCTCGCCGTACACCTGGTACTCCAGGTCGACGAACTTGGCGGAGTTGAACCAGATGCCGGGGTCGTACGCCACCGGGCGCCCCAGCAGGGTATAGGCTACCGTTTCCCCCATCATGCGGCCGGTGTACCAGATGGCCTCGATTGCCTTGCGGCCCGGACGGGGCTGCCGCAGTTCGGCGCAGTCGCCGATGGCGTAGACGTCGGGGGCGGAGGTGCGCAGGTACTGATCCACCAGGATGCCCTTGCCGGTTTCCACGGCGTCGTTCCCCGCCAGGAAGCCGATGTTGGGGTGTACCCCGGCGGTGAGGCCCACGTACTGGCACTCGATGCGCCGGCCCGACTTCGTGGTTATGGCACCCGCGGCCCCGCCCCCGTCGTCGTGTATCTCCTGTAGCTCCGTATCGTGCAGCACCTCGATGCCCCGGCTCTGGATGTGGCGGCTGACCATTTCGCTTTCCTCCCGGGGCAGGACGTTGCTCCAGTAGCTGGATTCCCGCACCAGCAGGGTAACGGGGATGTGGCGGCTGTGGAGCATCTCGGCCAGTTCGATGCCGATGAGGCCGCCACCGACGACTACGGCCGACTGGATCTCGGGGGTGACCTTTTCCAGGTATTCCAGGTCCTGGACGCTTACCAGTCCGCCCACCCGTTGCAGGTCCTGTCCGGGCCAGCCAAAGGTGTTCCAGGCGCTGCCGGTGGCCAGCACGAGCTTGTCGTAGGCCAGGCTATCGCCGCCGGAAAAATGCAGGGTTTTAGCGGCCACGTCCACGCCTTCCACGTAGCCCCGCCGCAGTTCGATCCGGTTTTTGGACCAGAAGAAGGGCTCATAGGGCATGAGGTCTTCCCAGCGCTGGTGGCCCATGTAGACGTACATCAGGGCGGTGCGGGAGAAGAAGTAATCGGATTCGGCGGAGATTACGGTGATGCGGACGTCGTCGCTGAGCTTGCGCAACCAGCGGGCGGCGGTGATTCCGGCGATACCGTTGCCGAGGATGGCTACGTGCATAGGGGAGTGGGATGGGTAGTCGTGCAAACTACGGCGGGGCGGGAAAGTGCGGCAGCGAGGGGTCGGGTGGCCGTCTTTAGGGAAAATGTCCGCCCCGGAGCCCACATGCCCAAAACCAGCCGGGGCCGCGGACGATCGTCCGCGGCCCCGGCAAAGGTCCGAAGTCTGGTGCTGCAGAATCAGTTGGTGCGCCAGATGACCTGGTTGGCGGGGGAGACGATTTCCAATTTTCCGTTGTCGGAAAGCTGGAGTCCGGATCCAGCCACCCGCGTCCGCGTAGACCACAACTGCTCATTGTTGGGATTCAGGAAGCTGAGGTTTCCATCAGATTGCATGACGTAGCGGCCAGCGGGGTCGAGTGGTGCGCCCAGGTTGTTGTAGGAGCCCCAGACGAAGTGGTTGTTGCTGCTGTTGTAGATGACGAAGTTTCCGTCGGGCTGGTGGATCATGTAGTACTGCCGGTTGGGAGAAAAATACTGCTTGCCTACCTCCAGGGTGGTCCCTCCGGGAATGGCCGGGGTGGCCCTGCCCGCAATGGGAGCGGCGGGCGCCGGTTTCGCGGCATTGGGGTCCTGGCTCGGCCAGGCCACGAGGTGGTAGTTCTTGGATCCGTTACGGAAATTGGCGCCGCCTACTTCCGTGCCGTCCTTCCGCTTGATGACGTAGTCGTCGATGGCCTGGTAGATCGCTCCGTACGTCTGATAGGGGCGCAGGGGCAGTTCCGCCCCGTAGGTCTTTTCTTCCGTAGTGGCTACCGACCCGCCCCAGGAGTAGGACGCGGAAATTTCGATCGAGCTGGTCACCTCTACACTCGCCTCTCCGACGCCGGGTACCCCGCCGGATACTCCGGCCGTGACCGAAAAGCCCCGGGTAAGGCCGAGCGACGCGGCGTGGTTCTCCTCGTTGGTAATGCCCACGGTGTAGGCGAAGGTCAGGACGCCGTCCGTGTTCTGACCGGTGGTACTCTGGTCGACCAGCTCGTAGCGGGTGGTGCGGTGTACCGTGTACACCGGCGATTCCCGGAACTGCTCCAGCAGTGAGTTGTAGCTGTTGTCCACCACGCTGAAGCAGGGCACTTGATAGGTGTTGGTGGTGACGAAATTGCTGCCGAAGTTAATGGGCTGGGGGCCCGTCAGCTCGGGGAAGGTGGGCAGCTCGACGGGCTGCGTCAGGTCGGTCTGGAACTGGAGCACCAGGGCATAGGCCTTGTCGTCCGGGAACCGGCTGCCGCTGTTGCTGGCCAGGAAGGTGGAGGGGGGGATCACAAGTTCATCCTGCCCGCCCTTGATGCCTTGCTTTACGCCGATCTGGAAGACCGCAATGTCCCGGTCCGCGCCGCTGCCGGCATCGTCCCAGTAGGCGCGTATCCCAGTGGGGGCGATGGACTGGGGGGCGGCAGGCATGATCAATTGTACGGTCTTGTTTTTGGTCTTGCTGAAGGCCGTTTTCTCGATGCAGCGACAATCGTTTTTGCGGGGTTCCGGACTGCTGCCGTTGGTCGCGATCATACCCAGGGCCACGGAGGTGCCCGGGCAGAGGATGCGGAATACCCGTCCGTCGCGGTTTGCCCCGCTGCCGGCATCGTTCCACACTTCCTGGAAACCGGTGGGAACCTTCAGCAGGTTCTCATACCCGGGTTTGGGCCGCAAGGCAATGGTGAAGGGCATCAGTTTCTTGTCGTCCGCGGACAGGGAGGCGTAACTGCCTCCGTTACTGGCGGTATATATCCGCGACATGTATTTGTCGGTCACCATATCACCAAAGACGAAGTAGCCGGGCTTTGCGACGGGTTGCCAGAAGGTGACGTCGCGGTCCGCCCCGCTGCCCCGGTCGTCCCAGGTGCTGTAAGCGGTTTCGGTAAAGATGACATCGAAGAATTCCGAGGAGACGCCGTCGGTGGAATTTCCGCTTTGGGCGTAGGTGAACAGTGGCAATAGCATTGCCACCACGAGTAGGTACGAGTGCCTCATGGTCTGAGTTGGTGTGTGGTGAACCGGAACCACGGATTCATCCGCAATGATAGCAGCGGAAAGTGATCAGGGAGTGGTGCCGGGGGATTATAAGGTCATGATGAATATACGTAACAGGTGGGTGATTGTCAAGCTGTTACGGCCCCGTGCGGAAGGGTGGAGGAATTCCCCGGGCAGGATGAGTGAGTTGCGGTTGCCAGCTTTATCACCCATTTAATTGGGTTTGTGTCCGTTTTTTGAGGTCGTGAGGAGGCGGAAGCCCTTGGCTGCGAAAGTCCAAATCAATGACATAATTATTTGTGTAATACAATATAAATACGTATTAAATCGGTTTCAAATAAAATTATATACCAATCTCTGGTGCATGTCTTATACGGCTGGGCCGGTAGGGGCGGAGGGTTTTCCTCCTTGTGGCGGGAATCGGTTACCTTCTGCCGCTAATCCCCAACTGTATGCACCGCTACTTCGTCCAACTCGCCTACCGCGGCACCCATTACCGGGGCTGGCAGCGGCAGTCGGGCGATACGGTCACCGTGCAGGGGACCATCGAGGCGGCGCTGGCGCGGGTGCAGGGGCAATCCGGCAAGGGCCCCGCGGCGGGGGATCCGCCGAAGGTGGTGGGCTGTGGCCGTACCGACGCGGGCGTCCACGCTTCCGACTACTACCTCCACTTCGACGTGGAGGCTCCGCTGCGCGACAACTGGCTGTTCATCATGAACAAGCTGCTTCCCGACGATATCGTCCTCTACCGGGTATGGCCCGTGGCGCCCGGCGCCCACGTCCGCTACGACGCTACGGGGCGCACCTACGACTATTACTTCCACACGCGGGCCGATCCCTTTCTCGCCCCCGTCAGTAGCTACCTGGAGCTGGGGGAGTTCGATACCTGGGCGATGGAAATGGCCTTGCGGATGCTCACCGGCCCCCACGACTTCCGGGCCTTCTGTCTCACCCCCGACCGCCACAACACCACGACCTGCGAGCTGCGGGAGGCGAGTTTCCACCGGGAAGGGGAGGGGCGGTACCGCTTTCGCTTCGTGGCCGATCGCTTCCTGCGCGGGATGATCCGCATTCTGGTCTACCAGCTGCTGCGGGTGGGGCAGGGCGAGCTTTCCCCCGACGAACTGGCGGACGCCCTCGCTTCGGGCGAGCGGATTTCGGTGGGGCAGGCGCCGCCGCAGGGCCTGTTCCTGAGCCGGGTGGAGGGGCTGGCCCCTGGGTGAGTGGTCGGACGACTTAAGTGGTCCGACCGGTTAGTCGTCGGACCACTTAAGTCGTCCGACCATTTCAGCATGGACCACTAAGTCGTCCAACAAAAAAATCATGGACCAGCCTATTCCCGGTCCCGGGAATCCATCCAGATGGTCACCGGCCCGTCGTTCACCAGGGCCACCTGCATGTCGGCGCCGAACTCCCCGGTAGCGACCGGCCGGCCGGCCTCGGCCGACAACCGGGCCACGAAGCGCTCGTAAAGGGGGATGGCCACCGCCGGGCCGGCGCTGCGGGTGAAGCCCGGCCGGTTGCCCTTCTTGGTGCTGGCGAAGAGGGTAAACTGGGACACGACCAGCAGCCCCCCGTCGATGTCCGTCACGCTCAGGTTCATCTTGCCCTCCGCGTCCGAGAAGATGCGCAGCCGGCTGATCTTGCCACAGAGCCAGTCGATGTCCTCGTCGGTATCGGCGTCCTCGACGCCCAGCAGAATGAGCAGGCCGGGGCCGATCTGTCCGGAAACGGAGTCCGCAATGGTAACCGAGGCCTCACTGACCCGTTGGATAAGTACGCGCATGGGGGAAAGATAGCAAGGCGGCCGCCACCCCGGCGGGATCGACAAAAAGCCCTGACCGCGGTGAGCAGTCAGGGCTGATAATTTTGCAACCTTCCGGGAGTTACTCCGGTGGTATGAGTTACTTCTTGTAGGTGTCGTCGCTGACGGTCAGCTTGTAGCGACCTTTGGCGCGACGGCGGGCCAAAACCTTGCGGCCGTTCTTGGTAGACATGCGCGAGCGGAATCCGTGCTTGTTGACACGCTTACGCTTGGAGGGTTGGAAAGTCCTTTTCATGCTGTATTATTTTTTAAGGCACTCGTTACCGGGCCGGAGGTTCTGCAAAAGTCGGGCAAAGGTAAGGCTTTGCCGCTTAACCTACAAAGCACGGCTTCAATTTATTGTCACCGATTTTCCACCTTACCTTGGCTAAACAACCCCCTCCCATGTTGCGCAGCGCCCTCACCGCATTGCTGGCCCTCCCGTTTTTCCTCACCTGCCTGTTTGCCCAGGGCAGGTTACCCGGGCCCGCCGTAGCGCAGGCGCCGGTGCTCGAACTGCCCGCCCAGGACAACGATCGCCTGCTGGCCTCCGAGCTGGCGCTGCGCCGCCCGGACCGCCCCGAGACCTTCGCCGTCACCCTGCCGGTGGACGTGCGGCCCGCCCGCGACGGACAGTGGTCGAGCGCCGGCCCGGACAGCCTGGCGTGGCGGTGGAGCGTCCGCAGTCCCGGCGCCAAATCGCTGAACCTCGGCTTCACCCGCTTCGCCCTGCCCCCCGGCGCCCGCCTCTACCTGACCACGCGGGCCAACCGCTTCGGCCCCTTCACCGCCGCCGACAACGCGGAACACGCCCAGTTCTGGTCGCCCCTGCTGCGCGGCGACGAGCTGCAAGTAGAGGTACTCCTGCCGCCGGAGGGCAAGCGACAACTGGACCTGGTCATTTCCTCGGTCAACCACGATTTTGAAGGGGTGATGGACCTGCTCAGCGACGACTGCCACCTCGACGTAGCCTGCGGTGCGGCCGATGGTTACCCCCAGGTGGAAGCCTTCCGCGACGCGATCCGCAGCGTGGCCGCCTACACCCTGGAAGGGCGGGAGCGCTGCACCGGCTTTCTGGTCAACAACACCAACCAGGACGGCCGCCCCCTCTTCCTTACCGCCAACCACTGCGGAGTGAATGCCGCCACCGCGCCCACCCTGGTCACCTACTGGAACTTCGAAAACGACCAGTGCCGCCCGCCGGGATCGAACGACAGCGGTTCGGCCGGCGACGGACACCTCGAGGTGTTCAATACCGGAGCTCGGCTGCTGGCCAGCTACTCAGCCACTGACATGACACTGATCGAGCTTGACGAGCCCGTCAACCCCCGCGCCCGGGCTTTCTTCGCGGGCTGGTCGGCCGCGCTGTCTCCCCCCACCGGACGGGTCGCTACCGTCCACCACCCAAACCTGGACGAGAAGCGCATTTCCATCTCCGACCAGCCCGTCACCCGGTCCAACATCCTGGGAGAGGCCAAGGCGGACGGTGATTTTCTCCGCGTCGCCTACTGGGACGTGGGCTCAACCGAAACGGGCTCCTCGGGCGCGCCCCTCTTTGACGCCGCCGGGCGGATCCGCGGACAGCTCTTCGGCGGTTCCGCCGCCTGCGGGAACCAGGCCGAGGACATCTTCGGCTCCTTCGCCCGCAGCTTCTTGGGTGGCGGCACCGCGGCGACGAGCCTGGCCCCCTGGCTCGACCCCTGCGGTACCGGCACCCTAACCCTGGAGGGGCTCGACGAAGCCGCCCTCGCCACTGCCCTGGTGGCCAGTCCGGCCTGCCTCCGCAGCTGCACCGGGAGCATCAGCGAGTTCACCCTCACCCTGGGCGAAGCCTTTCCCGTGGGCACCCAACTCACCGCCGCCGCCCACCCGGACCTGCAGCTCACCCTGCCCGCCACCTCCGCCGGAGGGAATACCGTCACCCTGCGGGCCGACCCCACCGACGCCGCGGCCGGAAGCTACCCGATCACCGTAGTGGCCGTAGGGGGGCGCGGTTTTTCGGACACCCTCACCCTCACCCTTACCCTGGTGGCGGACGCCCCGCCGGCGGTAACCCTCCTACGGCCCGAACAGCAGAGCAGCGGGGTGGACCCCTTCCTCGAACTCGGCTGGCGGACCGCGGCGGGGGCGGTGACCTACGACCTGCAGATCTCCCAGGACGCTGACTTTACGGGACTCGTAGCCGACCTGCGCGGGCTGGCTACCACCTCCTTCGTCCCCGACTTCCCCCTCGCCGGCGGCACCCGTTACTACTGGCGGGTGCGCGGCGGGAACGATTGTGGCCCGGGCGCCTGGTCCGCACCGCGTAACTTCACCACGGCGGACCGCAGCTGCCTGCTCCGTACGGCCGGCTCCCTGCCCGTGCCCATTCCGGCGGCCCAGCCCGGGGAGGTGAAGGCCACCCTCGAGGTGAGCGAAGACCTGGACCTCTCCTTCCTGGAAGTGATCGTCGGGGTGGAACACAGTTTCGTGGGCGACCTGTCGCTGCGGCTGGTGAGCCCCGCGGGTACCAGCGTCCCCCTGCTGGATCCCCTGCTCGGTGGAGCCTGCCCGGCCACCGACCTGTACGTGGTCTTCGCCGCCGGGGCGGCAACCACGGCCGCGGAGTTCAGTGAGCACTGCGAGGACGGCAGTGTCGGGGATTACCTGCGCGTTCGCCCGGTAGGTGACTTTGCGGCCTTCGCGGAGGAGTCGGCCCGCGGTACCTGGCAACTCGTGGTTACCGACGAGGCCGCCGAGGACGGGGGAGCCATCACCGACTTCCGCCTGCGGGTATGCGAAGACCGGCGGGACGACCGCGACCTCAGCGTTTCCCTGCTGACGCCCCCGATCCTGTCCTGCGCCAACTTCGGGGGTACGGCCCGGCTGCGGGTCGGCGACGGCTACACGGCAAAGCCCTCCCTGCGGGTGGAGGCCGACGGACTGGAGCTGGACAACTACACCTTCCGCTACGATGCCGCTACCCGGACGATTGAAGTTCTGTTCAGCGCCTGGACGCTGGTGGGCCCCGGTACCGCGGACCTCACCTTCGTGGTGATCGCCGCCGACGGCAGCGAGCGGCGGGCGGTACACTCCCTGGAGGTACTGCCCGTGCCGGAACCGGTAACGCCCCTCGCGGCCCGGGTGGAGCCGGAGACCGTGACCTTCCGCTGGCGCCCCCTGGAAACGGCCCGCGCCTACACCCTGCAGGTATCGACCACGGCCAATTTTGCGGATACCGTTTACGTGGCCACCACCGCCGGCCGCCAGCTTACCGTGGCCCGGGACGCCCTGCCGGCCAGCTTTTTCTGGCGGGTGGTGTCCGTCAACGCCTGTGGCAGCTTCCCCGGGCCCGCCCGCGACATTGCACTCGATACCACGAGCAGCACCCTTACTGTTGACGGTGGCCGCCGCATCCACCTCTTCCCCAATCCCACCAGCGGCCAGCTGACCCTCGAACTGGAGGGGCGCTGGGCCGGGGAGACGGTCAGCGCCAGCCTCTTCAGCGCCACCGGCCACCGAATGGCCGAGTGGAGTGAACTCCGCGCCCCCCGGCAACGCTTAGACCTGGGTGCGTTGCCCGCTGGGGCCTACTACCTCCGCGTCAGTGGGCGCTTCGGCCACCTCACCCACCGGATCCTGCTCTTGCGTTGATTACCCTGCACCCGCGTACCCGCCACCCCAAAAACCCCGCTATGGTCCTGCGCCTTTTCCTGTGTTGCCTGCTGTTTTCCGTCGCCCTGTCCGGACAGTCATCCGTGCAGCAGGTTGTGGATCGTTTTGCGGGAACGCAGGTGCTGGAGAACGCCCTGGTGGCCGTGGACGTCCGCCTTGTTGACGACGGGCGGCAACTCGCCTCCCACAATGCCCGCGTGGCCTGCATCCCGGCCTCCACCCAGAAGCTGATCACCACGGCGGCCGCCATGGACATCCTGGGGAGCGACTACCGCTTCGAGACCCGCCTCATCGCCTCGGGGCCCATTGAGGACGGGATACTGCGCGGCAACCTCTACATCGTCGGGGGCGGCGACCCCACCCTGGGCAGCAGCCGGATGGACGGGGCCGCTGAACTGGAAGAGGTGGTAGAAAGCTGGGCCCGGGCCATACGGGAGCGCGGCATCCGCCGCATCACGGGGGCGGTCATCGGCGACGGCAGCCGCTACGGTTCCGACGGCACCGGTAGGGGCTGGCCCTGGGCCGACCTGGGCAACTACTACGGCGCGGGAGCCTACGGCCTGAACCTGAACGAGAACAGCTACGAGCTCACCTTCACCCAGCGCCCCGACGAGGGCAGTACGCCGCCAGTGCTGCGCGTGGAACCCGCCGTCCCCGGCCTGAAATTCACGAATGAGCTTACCAGCGGCCCCCGGGGCAGCGGCGACCAGGCCTACATTTTCGGGGCCCCCTTCAACTACCACCACTTCATCCGGGGCAGCATTCCGGCGGGTACGGGCAGCTTCCGGATCCGCGGTTCCCTGCCCGACCCCGCCCTGCTGGCAGCCCAGATGCTCAACGACCGCCTGGAAGCGGTGGGCATCGTGGTGACCGGCCCTCCGGCTACCCACCTGACCGTCGGCGGCTACACCGTGGGGGAGATGCTGGACGAGCAACTTTCGCCTTACCTCAGTGAGATCGTCGACCGCACGAACATGAACAGCGTCAACCTCTACGCCGAGGGCCTGCTGCGGGAAATGAACAAGGCCAACGGACGGCCCCGCGAGGAGCTGGCCTCCACCGAGGTGGTCATGGACTGGCTGGAAAGCCGCGGCCTCGATACCCGGGGGGTGAACCTGCGCGACGGCAGCGGACTGGACCCCCGCAACTTCTTTTCCCCGGCCTTCATGACCGCCTTCCTGGTCGACCAGGCCGGGCAGGAGCGCTGGGTGGAGAGCATCCCCCTGGCCGGCCGCAGCGGCAGCATGCGCAACGTACTGCGCGGTACGGTAGCCGAAGGGCGGGTGAGGGGCAAGAGCGGCACGGTGAACGCCGTGCGTACCTACGCCGGTTACGTGGACCGCCCGGACGGTCGCCGCCTGGCCTACAGCGTAGCCGTGAACAACCACGACCTGCGCACCAGCGTGGTGAACCGCCTGATCTACGACCTGATGCGCGACCTCTGCACCGCCGGCCTGTAAGGTGGTGGTCCGTATCTTGGCCGCCGCCAGCTTTCGATACATGCGCCTTTCCCTTTTCCTGCTACTGTGTTTGATGGTTTCCTGCCAGGAGACGGAAGGGCCCACGCCCCCCACCGAGGACGTCTACGCCGCCCCCGGTGCCGGGGAGGACGACCGGGAGCGCCACGTATGGCAAAAGCCCGGGGTGGTGATCGAGGTGCTCGGCGACATCGAGGAGAAGGTGATCGCCGACATCGGGGCGGGGGAGGGCTTCTTTGCCCGCCGCCTGGCCCCCCTGGCCGTTCGCGTGATCGCCGTCGAGATCGACCAGCGCTGGATCGACTACCTGGACACGGTGCGGATGACCGAGCTGCCCGCCAACCTGCAGCCCCGGCTGGAACCCCGGCTGGCCCTGGCCGATGACCCCCTTCTGGCGGACAATGAGGTGGACATCGTCCTCTTCGTCAATACCCTCTACCTCATCGAAAACCAGGAGGACTACCTGCGCAAGCTCCTCCCCGCCCTGCGCCCCGGCGGTCGGGTGGTCATCGTGGACTGGAAACAGCAGGATACCGCCCTGGGCCCCGACCCCAGCGACCGCATCGGTCTGTCGACCCTGGCCGGCATGCTGGAATCCGCGGGCTTCCAGGTAATCTCCACCGACAATACGGCCCTCGACTACCAGTACATCATGGTAGCTGAGAAGAAATAATCAGGTTACTCGCTCCGGTCCAGCCACCGCAGCAGCAAGGGGATCAGCAGCAGGTCACTGATCAAGGCGCTGGCCAGGGTAAGGCTGATGAGCAGGCCGATGGTGACGCTGGGCGGACTGATGCTGAACAGCATGACCAGGAAGCCGAAGAAGAGGACGACCGAAGTAAGCACGATGGCCTTGCCCGTCTCCCGGAAGGTGAGGTGGATGGCCTCCGGGGCCGGTACGCCGCGCCGCCGCGCCAGCTTGTACTTGGACAGGAAGTGAATCGTATCGTCCACGGCGATGCCAAAGATGATGGCGAATACGATGCTCACGCCGGCCTCCAGCTCGATGCCCAGGAAGCCCAGCATGGCTCCGGCGATGAGGAGGGGCAGCAGGTTGGGGATCAGGCTGATCACCAGCATCCGCCAGTTGCGGAAGAGGAGCGCCATCAGCAGGCAGACGATCACGATGGCCAGGCCGAGCCCCTGCAGCAGGTTGCGGCGGATGTATTCGGCGTTCTTGTCGATGATGAGGCCGGTGCCCGTACTGCGCACCTCGATGCGGGAGGTATCCACGTTGGCGTTGATCCAGGCGTGGGTATTGTCCAGGAATACCTTGATGCTGTCGGCGCCGATGTCGTCGAGCCGGCTGGTGATGCGGGCCTTCTGCCGGTCGCGGCTCACCAGCAGGTTCAGGTTCACGGCGGGCACCCGCTCGGCCAGGGCGCGGTACTCCCGGTAGCGGGCCTCGGTGGCGGGCAGGGTATAGGCGTCGGGGCGGTTGTTGTTGAAGGCCTGGTTGATGCTGCGGTAGACGGCGGTGATGCTGGCGGTGCCCTGGACGAAGGGGAACTGGCGGACGTAGTCCTCGATCCGGCCAATGTCCTGCAGGTTGTCGAAGTCGGTCACCGCGCTGCTGTCACGCGTCAGGATGGCCAGCTCAAAGGGGCGGAAGCCACTCAGCTCCCGCTCGAAGAAGCGGAAGTCCTCGGTGACCTTCCGGTTCTTGGGCAGGGTGGACTCGATGCGGTAATTGGTGGTAATCAGGGAAATGCCCCAGAGGCAGAGGCCCACGACCACCACCGCGCCAATCTTGATGGCCGTGGCGTGGCGCTGGGTGAACTGGTAGGTCTTCTCCAGTAGTCGGTCCCAGAAGGCCTGCTGCCGCCCGAGCTTGACGATCTGGTCGACGGAGAGGTAGCTCAGCAGGGAGGTGGTGAAGAGGATGACGGTGAAGAAGGCGATCATGACCCCGAGGGCGGCGTTGAGCCCGAAGTCGCGGATGGGGTCGATGCGGCTCGTGAGCAGGGTAGCGAATCCCACCGCCGTGGTGAGGGAGGTGAGCAGGGTGGCCAGGCCGATCTCCTTGATGGCTACCCGGATCGCGGCTTCCTTGGGCAAC
Source organism: Neolewinella marina (assembly GCF_002631205.1). Classification (GTDB taxonomy): domain Bacteria; phylum Bacteroidota; class Bacteroidia; order Chitinophagales; family Saprospiraceae; genus Neolewinella; species Neolewinella marina. The sequence continues at coordinate 325,056 of NZ_PDLO01000004.1, read as the reverse complement.
CCCTTGCGCAGCTCGTCGATGTATTTCGACATGATGTGGATCACGTCGGAGGTGCCCACGATGATCATCAGCACCGGATAGAGGGCCGCGATGGCGTTGAGCTCCCGCCCGAGCAATCCCAGGGTGCCCATGAACAGCAGCAGTCCCAGGGCGATACTCACCAGGGCCACCGCGATGCCGAGGGGGCGGCGGAACAGCAGGAACATGACGAAGGAGACCAGCAGGCCGGAAATCAGGGCGGAGACGATCACTTCCCGGATCTGCATGGCCACCAGCTCCTTCTGGAAATAAGCGGGCCCCAGGTAGTGGTAGTCGGGGAAGTCGTAGGTGGCCACCAGGCTGTCGAGCCCCCGGATCAGGGCGCGGCTCTGATCCAGAGAGATAAGGCTGGGTGTTTTCAGTACGGTGACCAGGGCCGTACCGCGGCGGTTGATGAGGTTACCCACGAAGCGCTCGTCGGCCATGATGCGGGCGCTGTCGGCGGCGTAGCGCCCCGGATCGTCGAGGTGGATGGCCGGGATGGTGGTGACCACGAAGGGGGTCTTGATGGGGTATCCGAAGGAGGTGAGCGACTGGGCGGCCTCCACCCCCGGCAGTTCGCGGGCGGCGAGGCTGAAGTCGTGCACCTGGGCCAGGAAGCTGCTGTCGAAAACGGTGGGTTCCCGCTCCAGGGCTACGAGAAGAAAGTTGTCGTCTCCCTCAAACTCGTCGATGAACTCCAGGAAGAACTCCAGGTCCTCATCTCCCCGTGGGAAGAACTGCTGGAAGTCGAAGGTGAAGTTGAGGCGGAAGCAGCCGTAGACCGCCACCGCGGCGTATACGGCAAAGAAGATCAGGACCGGGAGGCGGTAGCGGCGCATGGGCGGAAGGGCTTCCCGTACTAAATCGCGCCGCCCCGGGATTGTTGGAGCTTCGGAGGTTAATCTTTAGCGCTTCCCGCCGCGGCCCCCCTTGCGGTCGGACTTGCCGCCGCCGGATTTGCCGGCGCGGGCCTTGCGCTTGTACACCAGGTGCATGCGGCTTTCCAGGGGATTGGCGGTATCCTCCGCATGGCGTTCGCGGTTCAGGTAGGTTTCCCGGGCGAGGAAGAGGGCCGCGAGGAAGGAATCCGGACTGGCCTGGTCCTGGCCCACCAGGTCGTAGGCGGTGCCGTGATCGGGGGAGGTACGGATGGCGGGGAGCCCGGCGGTGAAGTTCACGCCCTTGCCGAAACTGAGGGCCTTGAAGGGGACCAGCCCCTGGTCGTGGTACATGGCCAGGACGGCGTCAAACTTCCGGAACTTGCCGCTGCCGAAGAATCCATCGGCGGGGTAGGGGCCCAGGGCCATGATGCCGGCTTCCTTGGCCTGCTCTACGGCGGGGCGGACCACCTTGTCGTCTTCGGTGCCGATGCGCCCCTCGTCGCCCGCGTGGGGGTTGAGGGCCAGGACGCCGATCAGGGGCTTTTCGATGCCGAAGTCGGCCCGCAGGCTGGCGTCCATGATGTTGATCTTCTCCAGGATGCGGGCCTGGGTGACCTGGGTGGCCACCTGGGAGACGGGAATGTGATTGGTAACCACGCCTACGCGGAGGTCGTCGCTGACCAGGAACATCAGGCTTTCCTCCGCGCCGAGCCGCTGGGTGAGCATCTCGGTGTGGCCGGGGTAGGGGAAGTCGTCCTTGGGCATCACCGACTTGTTGATGGGGGCGGTGACCAGGGCGTCGAGCTTGCCCTCCTTCAGGTCGGCCACGGCGCGCTCCAGCGACCGGGCGGCGGCCCGCCCGCCGGCGGCGGTGGGCTGGCCGGGGGTGAGTTCTACCGCCTCCTCCCAGCAGGAAACCAGGCTGATGGTCCCGTCTTCGGCCGACTCCGGGTCGGTGATCGACTGGAGGGCGAAGTCGTCGTCCTCCGTCCGGTAGGCGGCAAAGACCGCTTCGGAGGCGTAAATCACGGGGGTTACCAGCTCCAGGATGCCGCGCCGGGTGAGGGCCTTGACGATCACCTCGGGGCCGATGCCGTTAACATCGCCAACCGTAATTCCAATGCGAAGGGGGTCCATGCGGTAGGGCTTGATTGTGCCACGAAGGTAGGATGCTTCCGCCCGGGAACGGTAAAGCATCCGTAAGTTTGTGCCGTGAAGCTCCTGCCCCCCATCCTGTTTCTGGTCGGACTGCTGGTTTCCGCCTGCGAGCCGGAGAAGGCCGTACGGGTGCAACTGACGCCGGAACAGCGCGACGCCTTCCAGGCCATCGCGGCGGCGCGGATCGACTCCCTGCGGCCGCTGCTCGACAGCCTTTGCCAACAGAGCTTCGAGGACCGGGTAGCCATCGCCACGGACAGCATCGTGCAGCGGCGGCTGGAGGAGGAAACCCGCCTGCGGGCACGCTTGCCCCAAATTACCGGCCAATGATCAGGTACCTGCCCCTGCTGCTGTGCCTCTGGCTGGCGGGCTGCCGTGAGGAAGCCATCAACCCCCGTGTCCTCATCGAGGAACGGGCCGCCGAGCAGGTCGCCGCGATCCGGGCCAACCTGCTGAGGGATTGCGAGCGGAAGGTACAGGAGGCGGCCACCGCCCGGGCGGACTCCCTGCTGCTGGACCGCGCCCGCAAGATGCGCCGCATTGCGGGGCGACCGCCGCGTCCCGGGCGACCGGGTGAACCACCCCCGCCTCAGCTGTCCAAACCGCTGCCGCTGCGCCCCCTGTTCCCCTTCGAAATCCGCTTTGATACCCTGCTGCGCGACAGCCTGCTGCAGGACAGCCTGCGCAGGGACAGTCTGCTGCAGGACAGCCTGCGAGTGATTGATCGGCTGGAATAGGTGGCTGGGCCTCCCGTTTTGGCCGTTAAAATAAATGTGGGGGACTTAGTGTAACTTATATACTTACAAAAGGAGAGAAATCACCGCTTTTCGTAAGCTAATTGTTGTCTCAAATCGGTGAAATCCCTATGTTTGCGCCATCGAAGGCGTTCGCCTCTCGTTTGATGAAGGCAAACTCAGGAATAGTTTTTTGAAAGTATTTTGAAGTCGGGGAGTTCCCCGGCTTTTTTTATGCCAGTACGTTGGCGGCGTAGCCGTAGTGGCGCACCCCTTCGGTTTCGTCGTGGCTGTCGTGTACGTCGGCCAGGAAGAAGGTTCCCTGTTCGTGCTCGGTGACGTTGTCGGGGAGGATGCAGCGGTGCAGTTTCTCGTAGGTATCGTAGTCGATTTCCTGTCGGTTGTTGAGGCGCAACTGCAGGTCGAAGCCGGCCGTCACTTCCCGCCAACCGGGCTGTACGGTGGCCCCGAATACCTTGGCCTTGGAGCCGCTGCCGTAGGCCAGTACCAGCAGGTCCTGGCCGCTGAGGTCCTCGTCCGAGTGGTGGGCGGCTTCCAGGATGGCCATCAGGCTCAGGAATACGCTGCCGGAGTAGAGGTTGCCGACGCGGGAGCTGGCCCAGTCGCCGGGGGCGAGGTGGGATTCCACGAACCGGCGGTAATCTTCGGTCTTGGTTACCGACCGCAGGAACTCCCCGCACTTGTTCAGGTATTGCTCGCGGTCCTCGTAGTCGTCGGCGCAGGGTACGTCGAGCTGGTTGCGTTCCGTGAAGGCTTCCCATTGGCGCTGCGCCTTAAGCTCCTCCATATAGATCTCGGAGAACATCCGCCGGGCCTGGTAGGCGTAGGGGAGGTGGAAGGCCAGGGCGGCGTATTCTTCGCTGAGGCGGCCGGGCTGCTGTCCGCGGCGGCGGCGGTAGTCCATCAATGCCTCGCGGATCCGGGCCTGGTAGGATTCGTTGCTGTAGGGGCCATCGAAGACGGGGGTGTCCTTGTGGATGGTCAGGAAGCGTTCGTTGCAATCGAGGACGCCGGTGGTGGTGGAGCCGTTGGTCAGCTTGTCTTCCAGCTCACCCAGGGAATAGTCTTCGGCGGAAAGGTCGGGGAGGAGGTCGATCACCTCCCGGATGATGTCCTGCTTGCTGACCTTGCGCTTGGGTTTGAAGAAGTCGTGGGTGGGGCGGGTGGCCACGCCGAAGTCGGGGTCGATGGCCAGCAGGCGGGGCGACTGGCGGACCAGCATGGCTACCGCGCCGGCGCCCTGGGTGTACTCGCCCGTACTGCCCATTTCGTACTTGGCCCGATCGCTGGCTACGACGATTCCGATGCGGTCTTCCCGGGCCGCCGTCCATTCCAGGCAATTCTGCAGGGCATCAACACCACCGATGCAGGCGAAGGTGAGGTCGACCACGTCGCAGTGCAGGAAACAGTTGGGGCCGTAGGCGTCGGCGAAGTGGTCGCTGAGCATTTCCAGCACGTAGGTGGCCGTCGGTTTGGCGCCGTCGAGGGCGCTCTCGGTGCCCAGGTAGATGCGACCCACGGTGCAGGGGTCCAGGTCATTCTTGTGCATCAGGTCCAGCACCGCGTTGGCGGCCATGGTGGCGGTATCCTCCCGGGCGTCGGCCAGGGCCATCTGCTCCAGGCCGAGTCCGTCTTTCAACTTACTATAGGGGATATTCCGCTTTTCCGCCAGCTTTTCGATCGGGAGGTAGAGCTGGGGGAGGTAGATGGAAAAGTCATCGATTCCGACGGTAGAGGAAATGGCCATAGTGTTGGGTTTGTCGCTACCGTATCAACCGCGCCCGACCGCTCATGGTTGATGCCTTACGCGTTTACCACCCTAATGAGGCACCTGGCAGCGGCGCAGGTATTCCAGCACCATGGCCGGTACGAGTTCGCCCACCAGGCTGTGGCCGCAGTCGCGGGTGGTGATCAGGCTGGAGCCGGCCCAGTTGCGGTGCATCTGCTCGGCGCCGCTGATGGGGGCCAGGTCGTCGCATTCGTCGTGGATGATCAGCCCCGGCACCTGCAGTTTCTTCACGTAGTTGACGAAGGAGATGTCGGTGAAGCTCATGTCGAGCTTGCGGCGGAACTGGTAGTCGATCCCCTGTTTGACCTTGTCGTGTACCCCGACGAAGGAGCAGAACTTGTCGATGAAGTGCTCCAGCTCCCCGGGTACGGCCAGGCTGACGAGCTGCCGGGGTTCGTACTTGTTCTCCATCTCGGCCAGGTAGAGGATGGCGGCCATGCCGCCGGCCGAGTGGGCGATCCAGTATTCGGGGGCAAAGTCGTGGTGCTCCAGGTAGGTGGCCAGGGCCTCGGCGTAGATCAGGGCGCTGAAGCGGCGGCCGCGGCTTTTGCCGTGGGCCGGGGCGTCGAAGGCGTAGATGGAGTAGTCGGCCTTGCGGAGGGGCTCGAAAAACTCGAACCAGCGGCCGGTATGGCTTTCCCAACCGTGGAGGAGGAGCACGCTGGGCCCCTTGCCGGGCCAGTGGAAACACTGGAGGGTATTGCCCTGGGCGTCGACGGTGTATTTTTTGGCCTGTTGCATGAAGGCGGTGCTCAGGGGCTCGTCGGCCGCCCGCCGGGGCTTGCTCAGCAGGTAGTAGCCGATGGCGCCGGCCTGGCGCCGCGACATGCGCGCCGTTCCGTTGAGGAGCCGGCGAATGCTACTGATGACGAACTTTTCTCTCCTGCCAGCCATGCGGTGGAATAGGGCTTTGAATGGACAAAACTAAAGTCCATTCCCGGAACTTGTAGTGCAAACGGGTCGTTATCTCCACTCTCAACCCCAGACGATGCTTTCCACCCTGCCCCGTATTGGTCGGCTGTACGTCCGTTCTTTCTCTGGATTGCCCCGCAAAGTCTGGCTTCTGTCCCTGGTCATGGTGGTCAATCGGAGCGGCGCCATGGTGGTCGCCTTTCTTTCGGTTTACCTGGTGAACTCCATGGGCTATACGGCTACCGACGCCGGCTGGGTGATGGGGGCCTTCGGCGTCGGTGGCATCGCCGGCAACTACCTGGGCGGACTGCTGAACGACCGCTACGGCTCCTGGCACATCATGGTGTTCAGCCTGATTATTGCCGGCCTGCTGCACATCCTCATCGGGCAGGTGACTTCCTTCTGGCCGCTCTGCGGCCTGGTCTTCCTGACTTCGCTGACCGCCGATGCCTTCCGCCCGGCGAACCGGGCGGCCATTGCCGTCTACGCCCCGCCGGAGCACCTGACGCAGTCGTACGGACTGCAGCGGCTGGCCGCCAACCTGGGCTTCTCGGTGGGGCCGGCCCTGGGTGGACTGCTCATCGCGACCTACGGCTACGAGAGCCTTTTCTGGGCCGACGGCATCACCTACTGGATGGCGGCCATCCTCTTTCTGGTGGCCTTGCCGGCCGACGAAACGGCCCGTCCCCTCCCTTCCCCGGCACCCGCGTCCGCGGCAGAAAAGGCCCCCCGCCCGGAAACGCGACCCGGCTACCGCCAACCGTGGCTGGTGCAGATGGTACTGGCCAATACCCTGGTGATCATGTGCTTCTTTCAGCTCTTCAGTACGGTGCCCGTCCACCTCACCGCCAACGGCTACACCGAGGGACAATTCGGACTGCTGCTCACGGTGAGCGGCGTGCTGATCGTGCTGGTGGAGATGCCGCTGGTGTACCTGGCCGACCGCCGCTACCGGCCGCTGTTCGTCATGCTCACCGGCAGCGCGCTCATCGCGGCGGGCTACTTCCTGCTGCCGGTGGCCGCGGTGGTGGGCTACGGTCTGCTGCTGGTGTGGATGGCCCTGATCACCTTCGGGGAGATCCTGCTGATGCCGTTCACGGGGACCTACGTGGCCAGGCACGCTCCGCCCTCCCGCCGCGGCGAATACCTCGGGCTGCTCTCGGCGAGCTACTCCCTGGCCTTCGTGCTCACGCCGGTACTGGGTTTCCAGCTGGCGGAATACTTCGGTTACGCCAGCTCGATCTATACCATTTCCGGACTGGGCGTGGGGGGACTGCTGATCCTGCTGACCGTCGACCGGGCCCGTGAGGCCCGCAACCGGGAGCTGGCCGCTAGGTGAGGGTGTCGATGACCGTCTTGAGGGTCACGAAGAAGGGCTCCCGCGCCTCGGGGGAAATGGCGTCGCCTTCCTCTTCGGAGAGGGTGAGGTCCTCGACGAAGGCCAGCAGCTCCTCCTCCTCGCTCTGCTCGAAGAAGGGGGTGAAGCGATCGCGGAGGGTGGCCCCCTTGCTGCCGGCCATGATCTCGTAGTTGCGTTCCTCGGCGGTGGCGATGGCGTCGCCGGTCACCTCGGGCAGTCCGGATTGCTCGTCGTCAATCGACTGGAAGATGACCAGGGCGGCGAAGAGCAGCAGCTCCCGTTCCCCTTCGGTGAAGGCCTCTACGTCCTCGTTGGTGAGGTACTCCATGAGCTCGGGCTGGCTCTCGGCAAAGTCCTGGATCTGTTGTTCGTACGCTTCGTCGCCGGATTCGAGGCGGTCGAGGGTACGGTTAATGGCGGCTTCGGAAATCATAGTCGGAATAGGGGGGATGGGGTGAAAGACGGTCAGGCCTTGCCGACGTGCTGCTTGACGAAGCCGAAGCGACCGCCGGCCTCGTCGATGATGAGGAAGCAGAAGCTGTCGGGCTTGTCCTTGTAGACGTTGCGGAACGGGTCGACCTTGTCGGGGGTCACCACCTGCTTGGCCACCAGTTCTTCCAGGGTGGTGAGGTTGATGGTCCAGACGAGGTCGCGGGGGGTGGGTACGTCCATCACGTAGATCCCGGGCAGGCTTTCCAGGTCTTCGCCGGCGTAGGCCACGAAGATGGGGTAGTTGCTCACCTTCTCGTCCACCACCGTGGTGGCGGCTTCGTGGAGGGGGGTGTGGTAGCGGGCAATGTCGGTCTGAAGCTGAACCCAGTGGGCGTCCGTTTGCATGGAGAGAAGTTTAGGGGGCCAGGCGTTCGCGCTGCCATTCCTCCGCTTCGGCGGGCCGGTGGTAGGCCAGTCGGTCGTGGAGGCGGCTGCTGCGGCCCTGCCAGAATTCGATCATTTCGGGGATCACGACGTAGCCCCCCCAGTGGTCGGGCTTGGGCAGGGTGTCGGTGTCCCGGTATTGTTCTTCGAGTTCCTGCCGCCGCCGTTCGAGGAAGTCGCGGTCGGGGATGACGTCGCTCTGGGGGCTGGCCCAGGCGCCGATCTGGCTCTTCTTGGGGCGGCTCTGGAAGTAGGCGGTGGCGGTGGCATCGTCGAGGCGTTCCACCCGGCCTTCGATGCGGACCTGCCGCTGGAGTTCCAGCCAGTTGAAGACGAGGGCCACGTGGGGGTGGGCGTCGATCTCCTGTCCCTTGCGGCTGTCGTAGTTGGTGTAGAAGACGAAGCCGCGCTCGTCCACTTCCTTGAGCAGCACCACCCGGGCGGCGGGGTGGCCCTGGGCGGTGACGGTGGCCACGACCATGGCGTTGGGTTCGGGGCAGTCGCTGTCCTGGGCTTCCCGGAACCAGCGGTCGAAGAGGGGGAAGGGCTGGTCGGGGGCGTCCTTTTCCAGCAGTTCGTCGGCCTGGTAGTCGACGCGGAGATTTTTGGCATCAATGGCCATAGGTAGGGGTATTTTTTACCGCAGATCGCGCGGCGGGTTTCCTGCACAACAGCCGGAGCCCGGAATCCGCGGGATCTGCGGTGAAAAAATCAGGCCGCGGCGCGCAGCACTTCCAGCATACCGCCTTCCAGCTTGGACTTGGCGTAAACGGTGTCGATGGTGTAGTGCTTCACGTCCTTGCGGCCGGGCAGGTCGAACATGGCGTCCGTCATGATGGCTTCACAGATGGAGCGCAGGCCGCGGGCGCCGAGTTCGTACTCGAGGGCCGTTTCGGCGATGTAGGCGATGACGTCGTCGGTGAAGGTTAGGTTGATCCCTTCCAGGCGGAAGAGGTGCTGGTACTGCCGCAGCAGGCTGTTGCGGGGCTCTACCAGGATGCGCTTCATGGCGTCGAGGTCGAGGGGGCGCAGGAAGGAGATGATGGGCAGGCGGCCGATGAGCTCGGGAATCATGCCGTAGCGCTTCACGTCGCGGTGGGTGATGTACTGCAGCATATCCTCCTCCTTGATCTGCCGCTTGTTGGCGTTGCCGTAGCCGATGACCTTGGTGTTGGTCCGCCGGGCGATGATCTTTTCGATGCCGTCGAAGGCGCCGCCGCAGATGAAGAGGATGTTCTGGGTGTTCACCTTGACGAGCTTCTGCTCCGGGTGCTTGCGGCCGCCCTGGGGGGGCACGTTCACGTCGGTGCCTTCGAGCATCTTCAGCATGGCCTGCTGGACGCCCTCGCCGCTCACGTCGCGGGTGATGCTGGGGTTGTCGCTCTTGCGGGCCACCTTGTCCATCTCGTCGATGTAGACGATGCCGTGCTCGGCGGCGGCCACGTTGTAGTCGCAGACCTGGAGGAGGCGCGACAGGATGCTTTCCACGTCCTCGCCTACGTAGCCGGCCTCGGTGAATACCGTGGCGTCGACGATGGCGAAGGGCACCTGCAGCAGCTTGGCGATGGTCTTGGCCAGCAGGGTCTTGCCGGTACCGGTGCGGCCTACGAGCAGGATGTTGCTCTTTTCGATCTGCACCTCATCGTCGGTGGTGGCGGGGTGCGACAGCCGCTTGTAGTGGTTATAGACGGCGACGGAGAGGATCTTCTTGGCTTCCTCCTGGCCGATCACGTACTTGTCCAGGTGCTCCTTGATCTGGCTGGGGATGATGTTCTTCGGAAGCTTGAACTCAAACTTGGGGGCCTTTACCTGGGGCTGGCTTTCCGGGGCTTCGGGGTTGACGCCGCCGTAGAGCTCCTCGGCGACAATCTCCTGGGCCTGCTCCACGCAGACTTCGCAGATGTGGGCGTCCAGCCCGGCCACGAGGACCAGGGCGTCGCTTTTGTCGCGGCCGCAGAAGGAACAGCGGAAATCTTGTCGTTTACCTCGCATCATGTAAGGGGGGATGTATAAGTAGGTGTATCGGTAAAAAAACGGCGGGCCGGAAGACATTGCGTCTGTTCGGCCCGCCGGGTGAGTTGATTGGTAGGGGAAAGGGGCGAGGGACTTATTTGGCTTCGCTCTTTTCCCGGTTCAGCACCTCGTCGACCAGGCCGTAGCTGACCGCTTCCGGAGCCGTCATCCAGTTGTCGCGGTCGCTGTCCTTTTCGATCTCTTCAAAGGTACGGCCCGTATGCTTGGCCAAGATAGTATAAAGCTCCTCACGCAGCTTCGAGATCAGCCGGTAGTTGATCTCCATGTCGGAGAACTGACCCTGCATGCCACCGCTGGGCTGGTGGATCATCACCCGGGCGTGGGGCAGGATGGACCTTTTGCCCTTCTCGCCGGCGGCCAGCAGGACGGATCCCATCGAGGCGGCCAGTCCGGTACAGATGGTGGCCACGTCGGGGGTGACGTACTGCATGGTGTCGTACATGCCCATGCCCGCGATGACGCTGCCGCCGGGGCTGTTGATGAACATCTGTACGTCGCGCTTCGGGTCAACGGACTCCAGGAACAGTAGCTGCGCCTGGACCACGTTGGCCACGTAATCAGTAACGGCCACGCCCATGAAGATGATGCGGTCCATCATCAGGCGGCTGAAGACGTCCAGGGCGGCAACGTTCATCTGCCGCTCCTCGATTACGTTGGGGGAGAAGCCCATCACCTGGGGGGTGGCCATGCCACCGATGGTCTGGGCGTACTTTTCCAGGTGCATGGTACTCATACCCATATGGCGGGTAGCGTACTTCATGAATTCATCCTGGGGGACTTGGGGAGTCATAGTATTCTGATTTTGTCGAAGGATTCTCCCCGTAAACGGTACCAGGGTCGCTAGGGTTGAGGGCCTATTCCTCCTCGGCGGAGGGCGGGGTGTTGGCTTCGTTGAATGCCTTGATCGTTTCGTTGAACTCCTCCACCGAGAGGGGCTGCTCGACCAGGCTGACGTCCTCGCGGATGGCGGCCATCACCTTCTTCTCCATGGCGTTGTTGCTCAGTTCCTCGCGCTGCTTCTCGTCCTTGAGCATGTTCTGGATGTAGTTGTCCAGGAACTCGTCGTTGAGGAAGGCGGGGCGCTGGCCACCCAGCATGCGCATCAGCGACTCCAGGGCCTCGGCGCGTACGTCTTCGTACTGCAGCTCGATTTCCTTCTCGGCGGCCACCTTGTTGCGGATCAGCATCCAGCGGACGCCGCGCTCGAAGAGCTCAAAGTTGGATTCGCTGTCGTCCTTGCTGAGTTTCTTCATCAGCTCCACGGGTACCTCGAAGTCGTTACCTTCCACGAGGGCGCGCTGGATTTCGAAGTTGGCCATCGAGACGCCCTGGGCGTTGAACCCCTTGGCATTCTCCTCGGCCAGCCGCTCGCGCAGCTGCTCCTCGTTGGTGACGTTGCCCTCGGGGTCGAACTGGATGAAGAACTCCTCATTCAGTTCGGCGGGGACCAGGCGGCTGATCTTGTTCACCGTGATGGTGAAGGTCTTGCCGCTGAGGTCCAGGTCCTTCTGCTCGTCGCTCAGTTCCAGCAGGTACTTGCGTACGTGACTGTCGCTGGCGTTGGACTCTACCTGGCTCAGGTCGTCGAGGGTGATGCTGGTGCCTACGGACTGGCCGATGAGCTGCTCCTTCACGCCGTCCTGGAGGTTGTCCACGTACAGCTTGGTGTCGTTGGTCAGCTCGCCGTCCACTTCCTGGATGGTTACGTCGAGGATGTCCTCGGCCTCAATGGGGCCTTCCTCGATCTCCTTGGTTTCGCCCCGCTGCTTGCGCAGGTTGCTGACCAGCTCGTCGACGAACTCCTCGTTGGTGTCGAGCACGTACTTGGTGAACGACTGCTCGGGCAGCTGCAGCTCGAATTCGGGCTCCAGGCCGAGGTCGTACGACAGACGCAGGTCCTTGATGTTGTTGGCGCTGATCTGCTCCACTTCCTCGCTTTCGTCGGGCAGGGGGCTGAAGATCAACTTCAGGTCATTCTCCTCGATGTATCCGAACAGCTCCTCCTGGATGCTGCGGTCGAGCAGGGGGCCAAAGACCTGGTTGCCCATCAGCTTGCGGAGGGCCGAAATGGGGGTCTTGCCTTTGCGGAATCCTTTAATGTTGACCCGCTTGCTTTCCTTTTTCAGCTCTTCATTGAGCTTCTTACTCAATTCTTCCTTGGGGAAAAAGAGTTGGATGCGACCCGTGACCGGCCCGGTCTTCTCGTACGTTACTTCAGCCATTTGCTTATACTTTAAAAGAAAGGCCTACCGGGGGGCAGGCCGTCAATCGCGCCAGGAGGCGGAATGATGTGCGGGTGAAAGGACTCGAACCTTCACGCCTTGCGGCACTAGATCCTAAATCTAGCGTGTATACCAATTTCACCACACCCGCAAAAACGACCGCAAAGGTAAGCAGTTGAGATTTAATGCGCAATAGGGATAAAAATCCTGGATCGCGCCGCGCGGGGGGTGGGCAGCCGGGGCTAGCCGGGCATGGAGTAGACGAAACGCTCGTCGACGATCTTGCCGTCCTTCACCTGGTAGACACAAATTTCGTGCTCCTGGCTGCGGGTGCCGTCGCTCTTGGTCACGTCGATGCCCATGCCGACGGTGAAGAAGTGCTGGTAGACCAGCGGCTCGGTCACGGTAAGCTCGTGAATCTCCCGGTGCATCTGGTCAAAGGCCTCGCTCTTGGCGATGAGGTTTTCCAGGCCGGATACCGTTCCGTCGGGCACCCCGGGCATCTCGTGGCTGCTGGCGTTCTGGGCGAAAAGTTCGCGGTAGGCCTGGGTGGACTGGCGGTTACGGCTGAGCTCTACGAGGCGGTCGGCGATCTGCTGGATGGTCATGGCGGTAGTGTGTTTGGTGAGTGGATGGACCAGGTAAAATAGGCCGTGAGCCGTTTAAAAGCAAATATTTTAAAACGGAAAATAAACAACATTTTCTCCCCTGAGGCTCCGGCGCCCGCCCACCTTACCTTTGCGGCATGTCCGAAGCCATTGATACGTTCTGGTCCGCCGCCGGCCGCGCCCTCCACGCCGGCCGCCTCGCGAAGCTCACCCTGAGCAAGCCCCGCCGCAAGGATCCCGCCACCCCGCGTAACCTCTACGCCCGCCCCGTGGAGCTGAAGGGGGAGACCGTCCTGCAGGTCACCCACCGCTACGCCGACCGGGAGGAGGCCAAGAACTACGCCCCCGAGGCCGGCCTGGCCTACCTGACCGACCAACTGGCCACCACCTACTACAACGGCGACCTCTTCACCCTCGACGAGCAGCTCTCCCTGCTGCAGAGCCGCAAGGGTAACGCCCGGCTGCGGGGGGAGCCCGCCCGCCACGAAACGCCGGTACTGGCGCACAACCGACAAAAGTACCGCGACATCCCCGCCGACCGCCCCTACCTCCACGCCCTGGGCATCACCACGGCGGACGGGCAGGTGACCGCCGCCGGCCGGCGCAAGTACAAGCAGATCAACAAGTTCGTCGAGATCGTCGACAACCTCGTCCACCACCACCCCCTGCCCGCCGGTGCCCACCTCGTCGATATGGGCTCGGGCAGCGGCTACCTCACCTTCGTCCTCTACGACCACCTGACCAACACCCTGGGCCTGGAAGTCAACGTAACCGGCGTGGAACTGCGGCCCGCCCTGGTGGAGAAGGGGCGGCAGATCGCGGCCGAGAATGGTTTCGACCGGCTGAACTTCGTGGAGGGGTACATCGACAGCTACCACCCCGACCGCCTCGACGTCCTCATCGCCCTCCACGCCTGCGATACGGCCACCGACGACGCCCTCTTCCGGGGCATCACCGCCGGGGCCGAGATCATGATCGTGGCCCCCTGCTGCCAGAAGCAGGTGCGCCGCGATATGGAGGTACCCGACGACCTGCGCCCCCTGCTCGACAGCGGCATCATGCTCGAACGGCAGGCCGCCATGCTTACCGACGGGTTGCGGGCCCTCTACCTCCAGGGCCGGGGCTACGCCACCAGGATCTTCGAGTTCATCCCGCTGGAGCATACCGCCAAGAACGTGATGATCACCGCCGTGAAGTCCGAAGGGCAGGCGGGCGGCGGCGCGCGGGTGCAATGGGAAGCGCTGAAGCAGCGCTTCGGGGTGAAGCGCCACTACCTGGAAGAGCTGCTCAAAGGGTAGGCGGGCCTCCACCGGGAAACTCCCCCCGCATTGTACCTTCGCGACATGCCAGTCAGCCGCCACTACTTCTGGGTCCTGCTCCTGCTGTGGGGATTCTCCGCCACCGCCCAGCAGTCGACGAACCGCACCGTCAACGCCCGGGCGGAGCTGGCGCGCAAGGAGATCGTGATCGGCGACCAGATCAACCTGACGGTGAACGTATCGGCCCCGCCGGGCACCACCGTATTCCCCGTCGCGACCACCCTCATCGACGGCCTGCCCGCCGCGGAAGTGATCCGTGACGGTGGGCTGCAGACCCTGGCCGAAACCCCGGAACTGCTGCTGGAGCAGCGCTTCCTGATCACCAGCTTCGATACGGGGCAGGTGGCCATCCCGCCGCTGCCCGTCTACTTCGAGACGCCGGCCGGCCGCCGGGATACGGTCTACACCACCGACCTGCTGCTGACCGTGCGCGGCGCCATCGTCGCGGCCGAAGACGACATCCTGCCCATCAAGCCCATCATCGAGGAACCGCGGAACCTCTGGGATTTCTGGTGGCTGTTCGCCCTGCTGGCCGCCGCCGGACTCTTCTTCGGGATCCGGGCCTACCGCCGCCGCCAACCCGCCCTGGCACCCGCGGCCCCGCCCCCGCCGCCCGCCCACGTGCGCGCCCTGGAAGCCCTGGATGAACTGGAACGGCAACAGCTGTGGCAAGCGGGACGGACCGACCGCTACTACGTGGAACTGACCCATATCCTGCGCGCCTACCTGGAAGAACGCTTCGGCGTACCCGCCCTGGAAATGACGACGCGGCAGATCACCTCCGCCCTGGACCGCCGGGAGGAACTGGACCGCGAGCGTGCCGGGGAACTCAACGAACTGCTGCAACTCTCGGACCTCGTCAAGTTCGCCAAGGCCACCCCCGCCGCGGAGCTTCACCCCCGCAGCCTGGACCGGGTACGCACCTTCATCGTAGCCACCCAGCCCCGGCCGGAAACGGAGGAGGAAGCCGTGGCCTCACCCCCCAAACCGCAGGTGTAATGGGCTGGTGGAACCAATTTACCTTCGTCTACCCCTGGCTGCTGCCCTTCGCGGCGGTGCCGGTACTGCTGTACCTCTGGAACCAGAAGCGCGGCGGCGAACGCCTGGTGAGCCTGCGGCTGCCGAGTACCCGCTCGGTGGACGGACTGAGCAGCTGGCGCAGTACCCTGCGCCCCTTCCTGCCCCTGCTGCGGGTGGCGGCCCTGGTGCTGATGATCGTGGCCCTGGCCCGGCCGCGGCTGGACCTGAGCGAGGAATCGGTGACCGCCGAGGGCATCGACATCGTGCTGACCATGGACCTCTCCACCAGTATGGGCGCCCAGGACTTCGACCCCAACCGCCTGGAAGTGGCCAAGCAGGTGGCCCGCGACTTCGTGAGCCGGCGAGAGTACGACCGCATCGGACTGGTGGCCTACGCCGGGGAGGCCTACACCAAAGCACCACTGACGGTCGACAAGGAAATCATCGACCGCTTCATCAGCGAACTCGAGATGGGCGAGATCACGGACGGAACGGCCATCGGTCTCGGCCTGGAAACGGCCATCAACCGCCTGAAAGACAGCGAGGCCGCCTCCAAGATCATCATCCTGCTCACCGACGGGGAGAACAACGCCGGCGACCGCCACAAGCCAGAAGTGGCCGCCGAGATCGCCCGGCAGTTCGGCATCCGGGTGTACACCATCGGGGTGGGCAGCGGGGAGGAAACCCTAATGCCCTCGGCGCCCATCGGCGGGGGGCGCTACCGCTTCAAACCCACCCGGGGCACGGTGGACGACGAGCTGCTGGCCTACATCGCCGAGGAGACCAACGGCCGCTACTTCCGGGCCCGGGACACCGAGGAGCTGGAGTCGATCTACGCCTACATCGACGAGCTGGAGAAGACGGAAATCGAAACGACGGTCTTCCGCCGCTATGAGGAACAGTTCGCCCGCTTCCTCTGGCTCGGATTCGGACTGCTGCTGCTGGAAACCCTGCTGCGGTATACCGTGTTAAGGACGATCCCCTAAGTCCTCACGCATGACCTCATCCTCCCTCCCTTCCCCCTCCGGTGGCGGTCGCCGCGCCGCCGCCCGCCGGCAACTGGCCGCAGTGTACGACCTGATGTACATCGAGGGCAAGCCCGGCTACGAGCAGGTGTCCTTCGATGAGCGGCTGTTCAAGGCCCTCAGTGAACTGCTCGAATTGCTGCCGGAGGAAGGCGTCACCGAGCTGCTCTTCCGCCTCAGCGAGGGGGTGCCCGCCCTGAAGGTCGCCGAACTGTACAACGTGCTGATTTGGTCGGCCGACTCCCGCGGGGCCATCGACGCCGAGGAGATCCAGGAGTGGTTCTACAGCCGGCAGCGCCGCCGCATCGAGATCGCCTGTCAGGTCGACCTCTTCCCGAGCAACAGTATGGACGAAAGCGAGCGGGTGATCAAATTGCTCCTGGAGCGCTTCCCCGACCTCCAGCACCTGCTGCGCCCCCTGGCCAAGGAGATCAAGGCCCAGGTTAAGGAGGAGAAAGCCTGGTCGGACTACCGCCGCGACACCTTCGAGATGCCGAAGGAGATGACCCCGGACATCATGAAGATCATCAAGGACATCAAACTGCGGTAGGCCGCCCGCCGGTCCTTACCTTGGGCCACGGTAATTTTTTTCCAATCCCGCCTATGTTCCGCGTAGAACACCCCGATTACTTCTGGCTGCTGCTTCTGGTGCCGATCGTGCTGATCGTTTTCGTCTGGTACTGGCGGCAGCGGCGCGCGGCCCTGGACCGCTTCGCCGACCGGGAACTCATCCCCTTCCTGGCGCCGGGGGTGAACCGGCGGTTGCCGTGGACGAAGTTTGGCCTGCTCGTCCTGAGCCTGCCCCTGTTGGTGGTGGCCCTGGCCAACCCCCAGTGGTCGGCCCAGCGGGAAGAGATCCAGCGGCGGGGCATCGACCTGATCGTGGCCCTCGACATCAGCAACTCGATGCGGGCCGAGGACGTGAAGCCGAGCCGCATGGAGCGGGCGCGCTTCTTCACCAATACCCTGGTGGATGAACTGACGGGGAACAACATCGGGGTGGAGCTCTTCACCTGCACGGCCGTCATGGCCGCTCCCCTGACCACCGACTACGCCTTCGTGAAGAGCGTGGTGAGCACCGCCGCCCCCTACCAGCTCAGCGCCCAGGGCACTAACCTGGCCGAGGCCATCACCACCGCCGAGGCGGCCTTCGATGAGGAAAGTGCCAACCACCGCGCCCTCATCATCGTCTCCGACGGGGAGGATCACGCCGGAGAGGCCGCCGCCGCGGCCGCCCGGGCCCACGACGCTGGTCTGCTGGTGTATACGGTAGGCGTCGGGCAGTCCGACGGCACCCTGATGCCCATCCAGCTCAACAACGGGCGCAACGATTACATCCGCGAGGCGGGCGGCGGTCCGGCCACCACCAGTGCCGACCCATCCACCCTCCAGGAAATTGCCCGGAGTGGCGGCGGTGCCTACTTCGCCCTCGGGGGCGACAGCGAGAACCTGGCCCAGGCCCTCCGCGCCCAGGTCGACCGCATCGAGAAGCAGGAATTCGAGACCCAGGAGTTCAGCACCTACGACAGCTACTTCTACTGGTTCCTGGCCCCGGCGGTGCTGCTGCTGTTGCTGGATATGGGGATCGGGCAGTATGCTGCTGCCGACCGGCGGTAGTACGATGCTGCCTCCGGCAGCGGCAGTACAATGCTGCCTCCCGGCAGCGCAAGAAAAAGGCTGCCTCCGGCAGCGCTGCATCAAGCTGTTCGACCCTCTTGCATTAGCCGATCCAGCGCGGCCGGAGGCCGCATTCTGCTTGCGCGGTCTGAGACCGCGTTGTACTGCCGCGGTCTGAGACCGCTTGTTACTGTTGCGGTCTGAGACCGCGTTGTACCAGTTGCCGCACCACCCGCCAGTAATTCGCGTGCTCTAGCCGCAGCACCCGTTCGGCGATCTTTTCCGGCGTGTCGTCGGCGTCGAGGCGGACGGCGGCCTGGTAGATGATGTTGCCCTCGTCGTAGTTCTCGTTGACGTAGTGGATGGTGATGCCGCTTTCGGTTTCGCCGGCCGCCTTGACGGCTGCGTGGACGTGGTGGCCGTACATGCCCTTGCCACCGTATTGGGGGAGGAGGGCGGGATGGATGTTGACGATGCGGTTCGGGTAGGCCTGCACGAGGTAGGCGGGGATGAGCCAGAGGAATCCGGCCAGGACGATGAAGTCGACCGAATAGGCTTCCAGGGCCTCGAGCAGCTCGGTGCCCGCCGTCCACTCGCTTCGCTTTACGACCAGACTGGGCACCCCGCGCTCCGCCGCCACGGTAAGGGCGCCGGCGGTAGCCTTGTTGCTCACGAGCAGTACGACCTCGACGCCGTCTTCCGGGTGGGCCTGGAAGCGGTCGATCATTACCCGGGCGTTCGATCCGCCGCCGCTGACGAAAATGGCAATGCGTGTGCTCATGGGTGCAAGTACGGGAATTGGCGGCGAATGCGCCTACGCCACCGCCCGGATCCGGCTGGCCGTGTACACCGCCACCACACTCATGACGATGGTGAAGTAGCCCAGCAGTTCGTAGTGCTGCAGCTTGCCGTCGGGCCCTTCGGTGATGATGAATCCGGCCACCACGCTGCTGAAAAAGAGGGCCATCTCGTTCACCGACTGGCGGATGCTCATGAAGCCGCCGCGGTTTTCGGGCCGTACCACGCTGGTGACCATGGTGGTGGCGGGTACGTTGCGGCCGCTGGCCACGACGAAGAAAGAGCTGGTGACGAGCAGGGCTACGGGGATGGAGTTGGTGTCGAGGTTCGTCAGGGCGTAGATGCTGAACAGGGCCAGGAAGGAGGAGGCGGTGAATACCTGCATGCGCCCGAAGCGGTCGGCCAGTCGCCCGAACAGCGGCAGCAGCACCACGGTGAGCCCCCCGCCGATGAGGTAGATGAGGCTGACCTGCTTGTCGGCGAAGCCCACGTTGATCTGCATGTAGGGCGCGATGAAGGGGATGATGGTGAAGTGGCCCAGCATGAGGGTGAGGGTGAAGAGGAGGGCGGCCCGCTGGTTGGGGTTGGAGAAGATGGCCCGGAAGGGGGCGGCGATCTTGCTGCCCACCGAACGCGGCTGCAGCAGCTGGGCTTCCGGTTCCCGGCTCACCTCGTCGAGGGCTTCATCGGCCACCACCGTTTCCCGCCGCAGGTGGCCCCGCATGGGCGGTACGAAGAAGAAGGCCACGGTAACGAAGATGGCCGCCAGGGCCGCCGTGGCGTAGAAAGGGGCGTGCCAGCTGTACTCCGCCGCGATCCAGATGCCGGCGGGTACGCCGACCACGGAGGCGGCGCTGAAGGCCGTCATGACCCAGCCCATGGCCGAGGCGCGGCGGGCCAGTGGAATGACGTCGCCCACGATGGCCAGCACCAGGGCACCCAGGGTGCCGCCGAAGAGGCCGGTACCGAAGCGGGCCGCCAGCAAAAAGCCGTAGGTGGGCGCGAAGGCGCAGGCCAGGGTGCCGGCCGTGAAGCAGGTGAAGAGAAACAGCAGGGCGGTGCGGCGGTCGAAGCGGTCGATCACCACGGTGCTCACCAGGTTGCCGGCGAAGGCGGCCAGGGCGTAGGCCGATACCACCCAGGCGAACTGTCCGGGGGTGATGTCGAAAGCCTGCATGATCGTCTTGCCCAGCGGCATGATGATCATGAAGTCGATGATGTGGCAGAACTGTACCGTAGCGAGGATTAGGAGCAGCCGTTTCTCGTTGATCATTCGCGCCGGCTTTGGCAGATTTCCACGAGGACGCCGTTGGTGCTTTTGGGGTGGAGGAAGCAGACGAGCTTGTTGTCAGCCCCCGGGGTGGGAACCTCCTGCAGCAGCTCGAAGCCGTCCCGCCGCAGCCGCCGCATCTCCGCGTGGATATCGTCCACCTCAAAGGCCAGGTGGTGGATGCCGGGGCCGCGCTTGTCGAGGTACTTCTGGATGGGCCCCGTGGCGCCCTCGGGGGCGACGAGCTCCAGCTTGGCTTCCCCCGCTCCGCCCCGGTAGAAACTGGTGGTTACCGACTGTTCGGCTACGGTTTCCCGCTTGTAAGAACCCCGGCCGAGCAGTTTTTCCAGTAGGGCTTCACTTTCTTCGAGGTTGCTCACGGCGATGCCAATGTGCTCTAGTCGCATGTCTTTCGGGGTTATGCAGCAGTAACGCACGGGCGGGGGGAAGGTTAGGGTGGGGGCTGGTCCAAGGATTTTTGGTTGGACGACTAAGTGGTCCAATGGAAACTGGTCGGACGACTTAAGTGGTCCGACCGGTTAGTGGTCGGACCACTAGGCCGCAAATCGTAAATAAGCCCCCCGGAAAGCAGGCCCAAACTGCGCCAAGCCTGCGGCCGGCCGTATTTTGCGGGAGCACACCAACGCCACCGCCACCATGTCCACTCCCTTCAAGCCGACGGGCTACAACAGCTTCTCCCCCTACCACGTCGTGAAGGGCGCGGACGCCTACATCGATTTCCTGGAGCGGGTGTTCGGTGCGGAGCGGCTGCGCCGCTACACCCACGAGGGGCGGGTGGTCCACGCCGAGGTGCGGCTGGACGACTCCGTGCTCATGCTCGCGGAGGCTACCGAGCAGTTCCCGCCGAACCAGCCCCTGAGCCACCTTTACGTTTCCGACGTAGACCGCCTCTACGCCAAGGCCCTGGCCGCGGGTTGTACCGCCATCGACGCTCCCCGGGAACGCCCCGGCGACCCCGACCGGCGGGGTGCATTTACTGATCCTTTTGGGAACAGCTGGTCCGTAGCCACCCAGACGGAAAGCGATACCACAAGCTAAACCACCATGATGGTCACCGACGAAACCACTGCTATCCGAACGGAACTCGGGAACCTGCGCACCGCCGCCGCCCGCCTGAACCGCCTGCCCGCCGACCGCCTCAACGGCTGCCTCCACCGGCTGGCCGAGCTGACCGAGGCGCATATGGAAGACCTCCTGACGGCCAACGCCCGCGACCTGGACCGGATGGACCCCGCCAACCCGAAGTACGACCGCCTGCTGCTGAACGAAGAGCGGCTGCGGGCAATCGCCGCCGATCTGCGCCGGGTAGCGGCCCTCCCTTCCCCCGTGGGCCGGGTACTCGAAAACCGGGAATTGGCCAACGGCCTCCAGCTGAGCCGCGTAAGCGTACCGATCGGGGTGGTGGGCATCGTGTTCGAATCGCGGCCCAACGTCACCTTCGACGTCTTCGCCCTCAACCTGAAGGCCGGCAACGCCACCGTGCTGAAGGGCAGCCGCGACGCGGCCGACAGCAACCGGGCCATCAAGGAGCTCATCGACCGGGCCCTGGCCGACACCGGCCTGCCCCTGGCCTGCTACCTGGCCCCGGCCGAACGGGAAGCCCTACAACCGATCCTGACCGCCGACGGGCTGGTCGACGTGATCATCCCCCGGGGCAGCCAGGGACTGATCGACCACGTGCGGGCCAACGCCACCGTACCCGTCATCGAAACCGGCGCCGGCATCTGCCACGCCTACGTGGACGCCAACGCCAATCCGGACTGGGCCCGGGCCATCATTACCAACGCCAAGGCCCGCCGGGTGAGCGTCTGCAACGCCCTCGACTGCCTGCTGATCCACCGCCAGCAACTGGACCGCCTGCCCGAACTGCTGGAAACCCTTGGAAGCGAACACCAGTGTGAGGTGTACGCCGATACTGAAGCCCACGCGGCCCTCACGGGTCATTATCCGGCCGAGCTCCTGAAGCACGCCAACGAGGATTCCTTCGGCACGGAGTTCCTGCGGATGGCCCTGTCGGTGAAGACCGTGGCCGACATCGACGCGGCCATCGACCACGTGGAACGCCACGGCAGCCGCCACAGCGAGACCATCATCGGCGACGACGAGGTGAACCAGGAGCGTTACCTGCGGGAAGTGGACGCCGCGGTGGTCTACGTGAACAGCAGCACCGCCTTCACTGATGGCGGACAGTTTGAGTTGGGGGCCGAGATCGGCATCAGTACCCAGAAACTCCACGCCCGTGGCCCTATGGGGCTGGAGGCCCTGACGAGCTACAAGTGGCTGGTCAGGGGGAGCGGACAGGTGCGGTAACGGCCGTCGGCCGCCGGATGTGTAAATTGCAACGGTATGCCTTCCAGCCCCCTCACCCGCCTCACCCTGTCGAATACCGCGCTGGACCTGCGGCTCGCCCTGGTGTTGCTGGTCATCATCGTGGTGATCGGTACCGGAGGGCTGATGCTGATCGAGGGGTACACCGCCCTGGAGGCCTTCTACATGACCGTGATCACCATCTCCACGGTGGGCTTCGGGGAGGTGAGGCCGCTGTCGGACGGCGGGCGGGTATTCGTTTCCGCCCTGGTGATCGTCAATATCGGGGTGGTGGGCTACGTGTTGGCCGCTTTCTCTTACTTTGTATTTGACGGAAGACTCTTTGAAACCATGCAGTACAACCGGGTGAAGGCGAAAATCGGCAAACTGGAGGGCCACACCATCGTCTGCGGGTACGGCAAGTACGGGCAGGAGATCGTGAACCACCTGCGGCAGCACAACCACCCTTACGTGGTCATCGAAGAGGAGGGGGAGAAGTTGCAGCCCCTGCTGGAGGCCGACGACCAGACGCTCTACGTGGTGGGCGACGCCACCCACGACGATACCCTCTTCGCGGCCGGGATCGAGCGGGCCAGCTCCCTCATCACGGCGCTGAACGACGACAGCGACAACCTCTTCATCGTCCTTTCCTCCAAGGACCTCAACCCCCGCCTCCGCATCGTGAGCCGCGCCAAGGAAGCGCGGGCGCGGCAGAAGATGATCAAGGCCGGCGCCACCCACGTCATTATGCCCGAGCAGATCGGGGGCTTTTACATGGCCACCCTGATCTCGAAGCCCGGCGCCATCGAGTTTTTCAGCTTCATCACGAACGAGCTGTCGGGCGACATCGGCTTCGAGGAACTGAGGTACGACCAGTTGCCGGAGCGCTACCGGGGCAAGCCGATCGCCGACCTCCACCTGCGGGCCAACACCGGGGTCAACATCATCGGCCACCGGCTCGGCAGCGGCAAATACCTGGTGAATCCCGGGCCGGACACCATTCTGGAACCGAACGCCAGCTTCATTGTGGTGGGCAACCCCGAGCAGATCGGGGCCCTGCGCCGGGTCTGCGAGCTGAGCTAGCCGTCTGCGGAATACTATCTTGGCGCCCATGGATCCCGCCACCCTCTTTGCCGACCTGCAGTCGCCGCGCCACCGCCGCGCCCTGGGCCGGGCCATCACCCTGGTGGAGAGCAACCGGCCGGAAGACCAGGCCGCGGCCGCCCAGCTGATCGCCCTGGCGGAACGATGCCGCCCACCGAAACCCACCTTCCGGCTGGGCATCAGCGGTACGCCGGGGGTGGGCAAGTCCACCTTCATCGAAGCCTTTGGGCTGGAGCTCGTCCGCCGCGGCCACCGGCTGGCCGTGCTGGCCATCGATCCCACGAGCAGCCTGAGCGGCGGAAGCATCCTGGGCGACAAGACCCGCATGGAGTTGTTGACCCGGGAGGAGGCCGTCTACATCCGCCCGAGCCCGAACGCCGGGGAGCTGGGGGGCGTGGGACCCGCCAGCCGGGCCGCGGTGCTGCTCTGCGAGGCCGCCGGCTACGACTACCTGATCGTGGAAACGGTAGGGGTGGGGCAGGCCGAATGGCAGGTGCACGGCATGACCGACGCCTTCCTGCTCCTGGCCCAGCCCGCCGCCGGCGACGACCTGCAGGGCATCAAGCGCGGCATCCTGGAGCTGGCCGACCACCTGGTGGTCAATAAGGCCGACGCCCTGCCCCGGGAGGCGCGCCTGGCCGCCGCCGAACTGCGCCGCGGCCTTCACCTGGCCCCGGCCCGCCCCGACGGATGGACGGTGGAAGTGGCCACCGCCAGCGCCCTGACCGGAGCGGGGATTCCGGAAGTGGCCGACCGCCTGGAAGCCTACCGCGAGCGCCTGGGGCCCGCCCTGGCCGACCGCCGTCGCCGCCAGCGCGGGGCGTGGTTGCGGGAGCACATCCGCCGCGAACTGCTCCGAAAACTGGATGTTTACCTCAAGTCGCGCGGGGTAGAAAACGACGAATTACTCAACCACCTCGACGAACACATCACCATTCCCGCCGCCGCCGATGTTATACTGGCGGACTTTCTAAAATCGACTAAATCATGAGATCATTTTCCACCCTGGCCCTTATCGTAGGCATTCTGGCCATCCTGCTGATCGCGGGGTGCACGAGCTACAACGGATTCGTGAACGCCGAGGAAGACGTCGAGCGGGTCTGGTCTGACGTGGAAACCCAGTACCAGCGTCGCTCCGACCTCATCCCGAACCTGGTGAATACCGTGAAGGGAGCCGCGGAATTCGAACGCGGAACGCTGGAATCGGTCATCGAGGCCCGCGCCAAGGCCACCTCCATCAACATCGACGCCGACAACCTGACCCCCGAAATGCTGGAGCAGTTCCAGGCCGCCCAGGCCCAGATCTCTTCCGGACTGGGTCGCCTGCTGGCCACCGCCGAGGCTTACCCCCAGCTGCAGACCAACCAGCAGTTCCAGGCCCTCCAGGACGAACTGGCCGGTACCGAGAACCGCATCGCCGTAGCCCGCAGCCGCTTCAACGAGGAGGCCACCGAGTACAACAAGCAGATCCGCCGCTTCCCCGGTGCCCTGTTCGCCAGCGTCTTCGGCTTTGAGGAGAAGCCCCAGTTCCAGGCCGAAGCCGGCGCCCAAAACGCCCCGACGGTAGAATTTTAATGGTAAGGTTCTTCAATAAAGACGAGGAGGACCGCATCGTTGCGGCCATCCGGGAAGCGGAAACGGCCACCTCCGGGGAAATTCGCGTGCACGTCGAAGTCGGCGCTCGCAAACCCGCCCTGGAGGTGGCCAAACGCCTTTTCGGTGAGCTGGGCATGGACCAGACCCAGGACCGGAACGCCGTGCTCATCCTGCTGGCCGTGGACCGCCGGGAGTTCGCCATCGTCGGCGACGAGGGGATCAACCGGGTGGTGCCCCGCGACTTCTGGGATGAGGAGCGCGACCTGATGCAGCAGCACTTCCGCCGCGGCGATTTTGCCACCGGCATCGAGCTGGCCGTGCAGCAGATCGGGCGCAACCTCAAGGAGTACTTCCCCTACCAGAGCGACGACGTGAATGAGTTGCCCGACGAAATCAGCTACAACTAGACCCCAATCGCTCCCCCCCGGGAGCCCGTAAACCCCCTGCCGTGAACCTATCCCGCCAACGCCCCCTGTTTAGTCTGCCCCGCTGGACGGCGTTGGTCGTGCTGCTGTTCACCGCCTGGAGCCTGGTGGCCCAGCCCGAAATCCCGCGCAGCACCAACCAGTTGGTCAACGACTTCGCGGGCCTGATGACGGCCGCCCAGCAGGCCGAACTCACCCGCCAGCTCAATGATTACGCCAAGGAGACCTCTACCCAGATCGCGGTAGTGACCGAGGCTTCCCTCCAGGGGCAGCCCGTCTTCGACCGCAGCCTGGCCATCGCCGAAGGGTGGGGGATCGGCGGCTCCGAGGACAAGGACAACGGCGTGCTGATCTACGTTGCCCGTGACGACCGCAAGATCTACATCCAGACCGGCTACGGGGTGGAGGGCTTCCTCAACGACGCCCGCGCCGGCCGCATCATCCGCAACATCATGACGCCGGCCTTCCGTCGGGGCGACTACTACGCCGGCATCTCCGGTGCCGCCCAGGCCATCATGGACGCCGGCCGTGGCGAGTACACCGCCGACCAGGTGCCGGAAGAACAGCCGGGCGTCCACCCGATCTTCGTATTCATCTTCATCTTCGTCATCTTCATGCTGCTGAACCGCTTCGGCAACCGCCACGACGACGATGACGACGGCGACGGTGGCTACTGGCGCGGCGGCCACTACGACGGGCGCCGTAGCCCACGCGGGCGGCGCGGCGGCGGTTGGTTCATCCTGCCCGGTGGCTTCGGCGGCGGCGGGGGTGGCGGCGGCGGCTTCGGCGGCGGTGGCGGAGGATTTGGCGGCTTCGGTGGCGGCGGCTTCGGCGGCGGCGGTGCCGGCGGGGGCTGGTAGCCTTAACGCTTCGTTGACAGCCAAAATCGGTCGCCCCGCGTTAGGAGTATCTTAGCCCTAAATTCCCCGACCATGCGCTTCCTGGTACTCCTTTGCTTTTTGGCCTTTTCCGCGGTAGCTGTCGGACAGTCGGCCGCGGCCGCCGTCTGGGACGACCTGTCCAAGGTCACCTACGAGAAGAAATACGACGAACTCCTCGGCTTCAAGGTCGACGTGCCCGTCTTCGGCAAGGACGTCAAGGCCCTCGAGGGCAAGGTCATCGAGATCAGCGGCTACATCGTTCCCGTGGAGGGCTACAAGAGCCACAACGAATTCGTCTTCAGCGCCTACCCCTACAATATGTGTTTCTTTTGCGGGGGCGCGGGTCCCGAAACCGTCATGGAAGTCCAGGCGAAGGAACCCGTCAAATACCGTACCGAGCGAATCACCCTGCGGGGCAAGCTGCGCCTGAACAACGACAACATCAACCAACTGATGTACCTGCTGGAAGACGCCGAGCAGGTGCTCACTAAATAACCCCCCCGCGGCCCCTGAACCCCCTGCCATTGAAGACTTACCTTTTCCTTTCCGGCTTCCTTTTACTGCTGTTCACCGCGTCCTGTACCAACGACGCCGGCCCCCCCGTCCAGGACGTGGCACCCGCGGCCCCGCCCCGGGAAGCCAAGCCCGTCCCGAAGTTTGACCGCGACAGCGCCTACGCCTTCGTGGAGCAGCAGGTGAACTTCGGCCCCCGCGTGGTCAACAGCGAAGCCCACCGGCACACCCGGGAGTGGCTCATCAGCAAGCTGGAGGAATTCGGGGCGGAAGTCAGCCGCCAGGATTTCACCGCCCGGGCCTACGACGGCACCGAACTGAACGCCACCAACATCATCGCCCGCTACGCCCCCGAGCGGGAAGACCGCATCCTGCTGGCCGCCCACTGGGATACCCGCCCCATGGCCGACAGCCCCCTGGAGGACGACCCCAACGCCGTAGTGAACGGTGCCGATGATGGCGCCAGCGGGGTAGGGGTACTGCTCGAGATCGCCCGCCAACTGGGCATGAGTGATCCCGGCATCGGAGTCGACATCGTGCTGCTCGACGCGGAGGACTACGGGCAGGCTAACGGCGGCAACCGCAACAGCTGGGGACTGGGTGCCCAGCACTACTCGAGGAACGTGCCCGCCCCCAAACCGCGCTTCGGCATTCTGCTGGACATGGTGGGGGCCCGCGACGCCACCTTCGCCGTGGAAGGCTACTCGGAAAAGTACGCCCCCGAAATCGTGGGCAAGGTGTGGCGGCTGGCCAAGAGCATGGGCTACGAGAGCTACTACGTCAACGAAAGGGGAGGGGCGGTCACCGATGACCATTTCTTCCTGAATACCATGGCTGGCATCCCCACCATAGACATCATCAACCACCGCAAGGATACCGAGAGCGGCTTCGTACCCCACTGGCACACCGGCGACGACAACCTGGACGTCATCGACAAGCGGACCCTGCGGGCCGCGGGGCAGGTGGTGCTGGCTACGGTCTTCCGGGAGGCGGCTGGGACGTTGTAGGTTATATCCACCTTCGGGGAAACCAGTTACATCGCGGAAATCCTTGATAACCCTTCGTCCTTTTGTCTAGCTACAAAAGGACCAAAAAAGCATGCCTTTGACCTCGCCTTTTTCGGTCGGCGTAACCCAAAAGGACGGAATGCTGCAAACTCGCAAAACGATCTGCACTCCGGAGCTAGTCAGAGGATAGCCCCCCATGCGTTTTCCAACCTCTAACCCTAGGTCGCTCAAACAGTGCAGCCTTCTGATCGCCCTTTTGCGCTTCGCCGACCGGGCGATCTCAAGGGCGATCCCCCTTTCTGTTCGTTGCGTACCAGATCCACGTCAATTGGCAGGCGATAAAAGAATGGTGGGCCTGAGCCAGAACCGCTGCAAGCGAAAAATCTGCGCCCGTCCGCGAGCAAAGTGAGCGGCAACATCTGTGTAAATCAGCGAACCCGAATCCGCGAAATCCGCGGTTGCCTCTCCTGCGCCAGTGGCGGAGAAATCAGCGGTGAACCCTACTTGACAATAGCCCCTACTGAGCCGAGCGCAGCAGGTTACCCATATCCACTTTCGGGCCGATGAGGCCGGCGAGGTCTTCCTTCTTCACCCGCACCTGCTCGAGGGTATCGCGGTCGCGGACGGTGACGGTGCCGTCTTCCAGGCTGTCGAAGTCGACGGTGATGCAGAAGGGGGTACCTACGGCGTCCTGCCGGCGGTAAAGCTTGCCGATGGAACCGGTGTCGTCGTACTGCACCTCAAAGCGGAAGCGGAGGTCGTTGAAGATCTCCTTGGCCATACCCACCAGCCGGTCGTCGTTGCGCTTCAGGGGCATGATGGCGGCCTTGACGGGGGCGATGGCCGGGTGGAGGGCCAGTACGGTGCGGGTGTTGTTGGGGTCATCCTGGCCGGGTACCTGCTCCTCGCGCAGGGCGTGGGTGAGGGTGGCCAGGAAGAGGCGGTCGGCGCCGATGGAGGTTTCGACCACGTAGGGTACGTAGCTTTCCTTGGTTTCGGGGTCGAAGTACTGCATCTTCTTGCCGGAGAGCTCCTGGTGGGCGCCGAGGTCGAAGTCGGTGCGGCTGTGGATGCCTTCGAGTTCCTTGAAGCCGAAGGGGAATTCAAACTGGATGTCCACGGCGGCGTCGGCGTAGTGGGCCAGGTTGTCGTGGTCGTGGAAGCGCAGCTTCTCCTGGGGGTGGAGGGCCAGGTGCCATTTCAGGCGGGCCTCCTTCCACTTTTCGTACCAGTCCTTTTGGCTGCCGGGCTGGACGAAGAACTGCATCTCCATCTGCTCGAACTCCCGCATGCGGAAGATGAACTGGCGGGCGACGATCTCGTTGCGGAAAGCCTTGCCGATCTGGGCGATGCCGAAGGGCAGCTTTTGGCGGGTGGTCTTCTGGACGTTGGTGAAGTTGACGAAAATGCCCTGGGCGGTTTCCGGGCGCAGGTACAGCTTGCCTTCCTCGCCGGCGATGTTGCCGAGCTGGGTGGAGAACATCAGGTTGAACTGCCGCACGTCGGTCCAGTTCTTGCTGCCGGTATCGGGTTCGCTGATGCCGAGGTCCTCGATGATCTGCTTGAGGCCGGCCATGTCGCCGTCGGTCATGGCGGTGGCCAGGCGGGTGGCTACCTCGTCGTACTCCCGGGTGTAGCGCTGTACGTTGGGGTTGGTGGCGCGGAACTGGGCCTCGTCGAAGTCGTCGCCGAAGCGCTTCTGGGCCTTGGCGATCTCCTTGTTGATCTTGCCCTCGATCTTGTCCATGTAGTCCTCGATGAGGACGTCGGCGCGGAAGCGCTTCTTGGAGTCCTTGTTATCGATCAGGGGGTCATTGAAGGCGTCGACGTGGCCCGAGGCCTTCCAGGTCTTGGGGTGCATGAAGATGGCCGCGTCGATGCCCACGATGTTGTCGTTGAGCTGCACCATGCTGCGCCACCAGTACTCCTTCAGGTTGTTCTTCAGCAGCACGCCGTTGGGGCCGTAGTCGTAGGCGGCGGCCAGGCCATCGTAGATTTCGCTGCTCTGGTAGATGAAGCCGTTTTCCTTGGCGTGGGCGGTAAGGGCTTTGAAGTCGATTTCGGTGGCCATGGGATAAATTTTGGGGGGGCGAAGATAGTGAAGCCCCAGCTACCTCCGGTGGCAGTGTAGACCTAAGCGAAGCCCAATTTTCCCGGCTTTTCCGGATTCTCCTGCACCTGCGGCCGCGCCCTGTGTTCGCCGAAGTGTACCTTAGAGCCAACCGGATCAGCCATGGGAGAAGAGAAAGTCAACGTACCAACCGCCGAAAGCCACTCGGCTTTCACCCACCACCTGCTGCAGGATGTACAGGCCCTGGAGTACATGCTCAAGCACCAGTGGTTCGAGACGGACACCATCCGCATCGGCGCCGAGCAGGAGATGTGCCTCGTGGATCGCAAGACCCTGAAGCCCTCCCCGAAGAACATCAACGTCCTGAAGCGGCTCAAGCAATACCCCTGGGCCACCACCGAGATCGCCCGCTTCAACCTGGAGACGAACTTCACGCCCCGCACCTTCGGCGGCGACGCCCTGCGGCGCATGGAGGAGGAGAATATGGAGCAGCTGAAGATCGTGAAGGCCGCCGCCAAGGCCAGCAGCGCCCACATCGTGCTCACCGGCATCCTGCCCACCCTGCGCAAGTTCGACCTTGCGCTCGAGAACCTGACGCCCAAGCCCCGCTACCTGGCGCTGATCGAGGCCATCAAGGCCCAGCAGAAGAACGAGCGCGGCTTCGAGCTGAACCTCCAGGGAATCGACGAGCTGCACATCCACCACGACAGCCCCTTGCTGGAGGCCTGCAACACCAGCTACCAGGTACACCTGCAGGTGACGCCGGACACCTTCGTGCCCCTCTACAACATCGCCCAGGCCATCGCCGCGCCCACCTTGGCCATGGCGGCCAACTCCCCCCTGGTCTTCGGCAAGCGGCTCTGGCACGAATCGCGCATCGCCCTGTTCCAGCAGTCGCTGGACGTAAGGACCAGCAAGGAGCACATGCGGCAGTCCGAACCCCGGGTGAGCTTCGGCACGCGGTGGCTGGACCAGAGCATCATGGAGATCTACAAGGAGGACATTGCCCGCTTCCGGGTGCTGCTGGGCACCGAGATCGACGAAGACAGCCTGGAACTCGTAGGGCAGAAGAAGATCCCCAAACTCCGCGCCCTCCAGGTCCACAACGGCACGGTGTACCGCTGGAACCGGCCCTGCTACGGCATCAGTGAGAACGGGATGCCCCACCTGCGCATCGAGAACCGGGTGCTGCCCGCCGGGCCCACGGTGCTGGACCAGACGGCCAACGCCGCCTTCTGGCTTGGCCTGATGATGGGCATGGCCCACGAGTACAAGGACATCCGCGAGCACCTGAGCTTCGCCGACGTGAAGGACAACTTCTCCAAGGCCGCGAAATTCGGCATCGACACCCAGTTCACCTGGTTCAACAACCGCAAGGTGAGCTGCCGCGACCTGATCCTCCACGAGCTGCTGCCGCTGGCGTACAAGGGGCTGCAGGCCCGCGGCATCGACCAGCCCGACATCGAGCGGTACCTCAGCGTGATCCAGGAGCGGGCGGAGGTCCACCAGAACGGCGCCCGCTGGCTGCTGAAATCCTTCACCTCCCTCACCGAGCGGGTGAACCGCGACGAGGCCGTCACCATCCTTACCTCACAGATGGTGAAGTGCCAGCTGGAGCAGGACCCGGTCCACAAATGGCCCATCCCCAAGGTGGAGGACCTGAAGCACTACCGCCCCGTGGGACTGCGGGTGGAGGAATTCATGGAAACGGACCTGTTCACCGTCCGGGAAGCCGACCTCCTCGAGCTGGTGGCTGACCTCATGGACTGGCGCAAGCTCCGCTACCTGCCCGTGGAAGACGAGCACGGCCACCTCTGCGGCCTGATCACCACCCGCAAACTGCTGCGCTACTACATCCAGAAGGGCCGCATCAACAACGACATGAACGACTACCGCACGGTAGGCGACCTGATGATCCGGAACCCGACCACCGTGAGCCCCCAAACCACCATCAAGGAGGCCATGCACCTGATGCGCGGCGGCAAACTGGGCTGTCTGCCGGTGGTCAAGGACAACGAGCTGGTGGGGATCATCACCGAGATGGACTTTTTGCGGGTGGCTGGGCGGCTGATTGAGAGACTCAAGTAAGTACGAACTACAAAGGACGAAGTAGGAAGTACGAAGGTGGAAAGGCCTTTTGCCCGGGACTCGTGCTGCAACCCCACCGGTTCTGTTGATAAGTACGAACTACAAAGGATGAAGTAGGAAGTACGAAGGTGGAAAGGCCTTTTGCTCGGGAATTGCGCTGCACCTCCACCGGTTCTGTTGATAAGTACGAACTACAAAGGACGAAGTAGGAAGTACGAAGGTGTTAGGCCTTTCGCTCGGGAATCGCGCTGCAACTCCACTGGTTCTGTTGATAAGTACGAACTACAAAGGATGAAGTAGGAAGTACGAAGATGTTAGGCCTTTCGCTCGGGAATCGCGCTGCAACCCCACCGGTTCTGTTGATAAGTACGAACTACAAAGGATGAAGTAGGAAGTACGAAGGTGTTAGGCCTTTCGCTCGGGACTCGCGCTGCAACTCCACCGGTTCTGTTGATAAGTACGAACTACAAAGGATGAAGTAGGAAGTACGAAGGTGTTAGGCCTTTTGCTCGGGATTGTACCTGGCACGATGCGGACTGAAGATTCAAGTCGCAGCTATCTTCGTTCAAGCCATGGCAGTAAACGCGGCAAAACAAGCTTGGGGCCCGGAAATCCACGCCTGGATTGAGTGTGAGCCAGGCTTGCCAACGAAGAGCTGAGCGGAAAGTGCATGAGTTAAACGCCCACTGCGAAGCAGCATCTCAACCACCTCGTAACGGGATCAGCGCTCGGGGTAAACGGCAAGAAGGGGATAGAAACCCTACCGGTTCTGCTGGTTTCCAACAAACATCCCCGACCTTCGTACTTTATACTTCCTACTTCATATTTCGTCCTTTCCTATGTCTCACAAGCCGCGCCTGACCCCCATGAACGAGAAGGTCACCCTGCTGTCCATCACGACCAGCCAGTACCTCTCCGAGCAGATATCCGAAGCCTACGGCCACGAACTTGGCCAGTTCCGAGTGGCGCGCTTCAGCGACGGGGAGATGCAGCCCATCATTGAGGAGTCGGTACGGGGGGAGTACGTATTCATCATCGGCAGCACCTTCCAGCCCAGCGACAACCTGATGGAGATGCTTCTGACCATCGACGCGGCGCGGCGGGCTTCGGCCGGCTACGTCTGCGCCGTCATTCCCTACTTCGGCTACGCCCGCCAGGACCGCAAGGATCGCCCCCGGGTACCCATTAGCGCCAAGCTCATCGCCAACCTGCTGGAGGCCGCCGGGGTGGACCGCATCATGACGCTCGACTTCCACGCCGACCAGATCCAGGGCTTCTTCGACATCCCCGTGGATCACCTGCAGAGCCAGGCCATCTTCATCCCCTACTTCAAGGAGCAGGACATGAGCAACGTCATCTTCGCCAGTCCGGACATGGGCGGCGTGAAGCGGGCGCGTGCCTACGCCAAGTACTTCGAGCGGGATATGGTCATCTGCGACAAGTACCGCAAGCGGGCCAACGAGATCAGCGGCATGACCCTGATCGGCGACGTGACCGGCGCCGACGTCATCCTGGTGGACGACCTCGTGGACACCGCCGGTACCCTCTGCCGGGCCGCCGACCTCATCATGGAGAAGGGGGCCCTGAGCGTGCGCGCCATCGCCACCCACCCGATGCTGAGCGGCAACGCCTACGAAAACATCAACAACAGCCAGCTCACCGAGCTCATCGTGTCGGACACCATCCCCCTGCGGCAGAAAAGCGACAAGATCAAGGTGCTGGGCTCGGCCGACCTCTTCGCCACGGCCATCCGGAATACCCACGACAACGCGAGCATCTCGGCGCTCTTCGTCAACTAGGCGGCGGGCCGGCGGTTTACTTTCTTCATGCCCTCACGCAAGCTTTACGACTACAACGCCACCTTCCGCGCGGAGCTCGACCGCCTCAACGACCGGCAGCGGGAGGCCGTAGAGGCCGTCGAGGGACCCGTCATGGTGCTGGCCGGCCCCGGCACCGGCAAGACCCACCTGCTGGCCGCCCGCATCGGCAACATCCTGCTGCGCACCGACGCGGGGGCCCAGAACATCCTCTGCCTCACCTTCACCGACGCCGGCGTGAAGGCCATGCGGGAGCGGCTGCTGAGCTTCATCGGCCCGGAGGCCCACCGGGTGAGCATCTTCACCTTCCACAGCTTCTGCAGCCAGGTGATCCAGCACAACCTCCACTACTTCGGCCGCCCCGGACTGGAGCCTCTCTCGGAGCTGGAACGCATCCGCATCATCCGCGAGCTGCTCGACGGCCTGCCGCAAACCGACCCCCTGCGGCTGGGCTACCATGAAACCTACCACTACGAAGATCACCTCCAGGACCTCTTCGCCCAGATGAAGGCCGAGAACTGGACCGAGGACGAGCTCGAGCAGCGTATCACCGCCTACGTGGACGGTCTGGAGTCTCACCCCGACTTCATCTACCAGCGCAAGTACAAGGACAAGCAGGCCGGGGACCCCAAGACCGGGCTGATCGAAGAGGAGCGCGGCCGCATGGCGAAGCTGGCCTCCGCCGTCCGCCTCTTCCCCCGCTACCAGGAGGCCCTGCGCCGGCAGCGCCGCTACGACTACGGCGACATGATCGGCTGGGTGCTGCGGGCCTTTCACGACCACCCCAGCCTCCTGCGCAGCTACCAGGAGCGCTACCGCTACCTGCTGGTCGATGAGTTCCAGGACACCAACGGCAGCCAGGAGCGCATCATCCGCCACCTCACCGATTACTGGGAGAACCCCAACATCTTCATCGTGGGCGACGACGACCAGGCGATCTACGAATTCCAGGGTGCCCGCCTGAACGCCATGGTCGATTTCCACAACCGCTACGCCCCGGACCTCACCGTGGTGACCCTGACGGAGAACTACCGCAGCATCCAGCCCATCCTGAACGGCGCCGAGGCGGTCATCAACCGCAACAACCTCCGCATCGGTGACCGCCTGCCCCACCGCGGCATCGACAAGCGGCTCAACAGCAACTTCTGCGGGGGCGCGGACGCGGGTGCCCTGCCCGCCGGCGTGAGCTACCTCAGCTTCTCCGACCACCGCCAGGAAACTGGCTACCTCGTCGGTCAGCTCAAGCACTGGCATGATGCCGGCGTGCCCTGGTCGGAGATGGCCGTCATCTACGCCAAGCACAGCCAGGCCGACCTGCTGCGCCACCTCCTGGAACGGGCCGGCATCCCCTACCGCAGCAAGCGGCGGCCCAACGTACTGGACGGCCGCCCGGTACGCCAGCTGCGCGACCTGCTCCGCTACCTGCTGGCCGAGCACGAACGCCCCGGCACCGGGGAGTACCTGATCTTCCGCATCCTCCACTTCCGCTGCTTCGGCCTGCGTCCTCATGACCTGTCGCTCATCAACCTCGGCCGCCTGGACGCCGTGGACGACCGCGGCCGCTTCCCCGACTGGCGAGAGTATCTCCGGCAGTCGGAACTCTACCCCTACGGGGTGGAGGGCACCGACGACATCCGCCGGGTAGCGGAATGGCTGGAGGAAGCCATCGGCCTGATTGGCAGCCTGCCGCTGGCCGAATTCGTGGAGTACGTCCTGAACGGATCCGGACTGCTGGCCGGCGTCCTCCGCGACCCGAACCGCGCCGAGCTGCTGCAGCACCTGGCCACCTTTACCGACTTCGTGGTGCGCGAGATCGCCCGCCGCCCCCGCCTGGCCCTGCGCGACCTGCTCGACACCCTGGACCAGATGGACGGCAACCGCATCGACCTGCCCCTGCGCTCCCACCTCGAGCAGGCCGACGCCGTACTGTTGGTGACGGCCCACAGCGCCAAAGGGCTGGAATTCGAGAAGGTGTGGATGCTGGACTGCTCGGAAAAGAACTGGGGCCCCGGTGGCGGTCGCTCGCGCAGCCGCTTCAAGCTCCCCGATACCCTGACCTACGCCGGGGCGGAAGACGAGGAAGAAGCCCGGCGTCGGCTCTTCTTCGTGGCCCTCACCCGCGCCCGCTCGGAGGTGGTGCTCTCCTGCGCCGAGCTCAGCCCGAAGGACAAACTGCAGCAACACGTCGCCTTCGTCGATGAATTGATTGAGGGCGGGGGCGTGACCCGGCGGGAGGCCAGTCTGGACGCGGCCACCCTGGAGGAACTGGCCCTGCTGCAGCTGAGCCCGAAGGACCCGGCCCGCTTCCCCCTGCTAGAGCGCAGCGCCATTGCCCACCTGCTGGCCGATTTCCGCCTCAGCGTGAGTGCCCTGTACGCCTACCTGGATTGCCCCCTGCGCTTCTACTACGAAAAGCTGCTGCGGGTGCCCGACCGGGAGCGGGAGCGGACGGTCTACGGCTCGGCCCTCCACGAGGCCCTGCAGGACTACTTCCTGCGCATGAAGCGCGACCCGGACCGGGCCTTCCCCAGCCGGGAGGAACTGGTCTACAACTTCGAGATCGCCCTGGCCAAACGCCGCGGCATGCTGTCGCGCACGGGCTACGAGAGCCGCCTGGAGCGCGGGCGCCGGGAACTGGCGAGCTACTACGATACGTACCGCTCCAGCTGGGTGAATGACGTGGAGATCGAGTACCTGATCCGGAACGCCGAAGTGGACGGCATCCCCCTGACGGGCATCATCGACCGGGTGGACGTGATCAGCGACGCCTACGTGCGGGTGGTGGACTACAAGACGAGCACCGGAGGCAGCAGTAAACTGCGCCGCCCCTCCAAGAGCAATCCCTACGGCGGCGACTACTGGCGGCAGCTGACCTTCTACAAACTGCTCTACGACAACCGCCCGGGTACCCTCCACCGCGTACGGGAGGGGCGCATCAGCTACCTGCTCACCAATCCCGATGGCCAACAAACCGAAGAGACCGTTGAACTACTGACGAAGGATACCGACGCCCTGCGCAAGATCCTCCGCGACACCTGGGAGGCCATCCAGGAACAACAGTTCACCGGTTGTGGGAAACCCGAATGCGAGTGGTGCCGCTTTGCCCGTGACCTGACCGACGAGGTGCCGCTGGAGTCTACCGAGGAGGTGTTTGGGCTGGATGATGGGGGGTAGGGGGCTGGTTTCTGGTTACTGGTTGCTGGTTTCTACAGGAAGGGGTTTTCCCGCCGTTCCTCGCCGATGGTGGTGGTGGGGCCGTGGCCGGGGTAGACCACCGTATCGTCCGGCAGGGGCATGAGTTTGGTGAGGATGGAGCCGATGAGGGTATCGTGGTCGCCCATGGGGAGGTCGGTGCGGCCGATGGAGCGGCGGAAAAGGACGTCGCCGGCGATGATGTAGTCTTCCTGGCGGTTGTAGAAGCAGATGCTGCCGGGGGAGTGGCCGGGGCAGAAGAGCACCTCGAAGGTGGCCGACCCCAGGGTGACGGTTTCCCCTTCGTGGATGAAGTAGTCCGGGGCGGGGGAGGGCGTCATCGGCGGCATGCCGTAGGCCTGGACGATCATCGGGGCGGATTCCAGAATGGGTTGCTCGAGAGGGTGGATGCCCAGTTGGAGTCCGTACTTGCCGACCACGTAAGCATTACCGAAAACGTGATCAAAGTGGCAGTGGGTGTTGATCAGCTTGACGGGCCGCAGGCCCAGCCGGTCGATGGTGGCGGTTAATTCCTTTTCCTCGGCCGGGGTGAAGGCCCCCGGATCGAAGATGATGGCCTCCTTGGTGTCGTTGTCGTAGACGAGGTAGGTATTTTCCTGGACGGGGTTCTGGGTCAGGGTGTGTACGGTGGTCATGGGGAAGTACGAAGGTTGAAGGACGAAATACTAAGTGGGAAGGTGCCACCCTAAAAAAAACGGGGGAACCGGAAGCCCGTCTTTGCAGACGACCACCCGGATCCCCCGTTCGGTGGGCCGTGAAATTAGCGCCGGCTAGGAGTTCATGGTAGCCAGGAATTCCTCGTTGCTGGTAGTATTCTTCATGTGGCGCATGAGGAACTGGAAGGCTTCCTCGGGCTTCATGTCGGCCAGGTGGTTGCGTAGGATGAACATCCGCTGGAGTACGTCGCGATCGAGCAGGAGGTCGTCGCGGCGGGTGCTGGAGCGGGTGAAGTCGATGCTGGGGTACATGCGCTTGTTGGCCAGCTGGCGGTCGAGCTGCAGTTCCATGTTGCCGGTACCCTTGAACTCCTCGAAGATGACCTGGTCCATTTTGGAGCCGGTGTCGATGAGGGCGGTAGCCAGGATGGTCAGCGATCCGCCGCCGTCGATGTTACGGGCGGCGCCGAAGAACTTCTTGGGCTTCTGCAGGGCGTTGGCTTCCACACCACCCGAGAGCACCTTGCCGCTGCTGGGCTGTACGGTGTTGTAGGCGCGGGCCAGGCGGGTGATGGAGTCGAGCAGGATGCAGACGTCGTGGCCGCTTTCTACCAGGCGCTTCGACTTCTCGAGGACGACGTTGGCCACGCGGACGTGGTTTTCGGCGGGCTCGTCGAAGGTGGAGCTGATAACCTCGGCCTTCACGCTGCGCTTCATGTCCGTTACTTCCTCCGGGCGCTCGTCGACGAGCAGCACGATGAGGTAGGTTTCGGGGTGGTTCTTGGCGATGGCGTTGGCCACGTCTTTGAGCAGGAAGGTCTTACCGGATTTGGGCTGGGCGACGATGAGGCCACGCTGTCCCTTGCCGATGGGCGCGAAGAGGTCGACCAGGCGCATGCCGTAGTCGCGACCGCCGACGGAGCCGGAGAGGGTGAACTTCTCGGTGGGGAACTGGGCCGTGAGGTAGTCGAAGGGTACGCGGTCGCGCACGTCCTTCGGGTCGAAGCCGTTGATCTTCTCCACGTCGAGCAGGGCGAAGTACTTCTCGCCTTCCTTGGGGGGCTTGACCGGTCCGCGCAGGGTGTCGCCGGTGCGGAGTCCGTAGGACTTGATCTGCTGCTGGCTGACGTAGACGTCATCCGGGCTGGTCATGTAGTTGTAGTCGGGCGAGCGCATGAAGCCGTAGCCGTCGGGCATCATTTCCAGGATGCCGGTGGCGCTGATGATGCCGTCGAGTTTGAATTCGGGCTGGTTGCGGCGGTTGTCGCCTCCGCGGCCCCGGTTCTCCTGGCCGGAGTCGCTGCGGTTGCCGCGGTTTTCGTTGCCGCCGCTGCGTTCGTTGCTGTCGTTGCGGTTACCGCCGCGGTTGCCGCGTTCGTTGCGTTCATTCCGTCCGCCACCGCGGTTGTCGTCGCGCTCTTCGGTACGGCCACGGCGTTCGTAGCGGTCGTAGCGTTGCTGCTGATCGCTGTTGCCCCCTTCGTCGTCGCTGTCGTTGCCCCGGCCGCGCCCGCGTCCGCCGCGGTTATCGTCGCCCTTGTCCTTGGCGTCGTCGCGGTTATCGGGTTTGTTGCCACCACGTCCCCGGTTGGAGTCGTCCTTTTGCTTGGATTCCTCGCGTACGCTGCGGCGTCCGCGCTGGCGGGTACGGCCGCCGGACTTTTCGTCGTCCTTGCTGTCGTCCTTGTCTTCCTTATCGGTGCCGTTGTTGTTGCCGGAGGAGCGTCCGCCGCGGCCCCGGGCGGGGCGCTTGGGCTCGTCGTTGCCGTCGGAGGAGCGGTTGCTGCGGCGTCCGCGGCTGCGGCCGGATTTTTCTTCCTGGTCGGAGTCGCTGTCGTCGTCGTTGCTGTTGTCGCGGGCGGCGGCGGCTGCGGCGGCGGCGCGGCGGTTGGGTACACGGTCGGTGTCGGAGGCGGCGGGCGGCTCGCTGGCGGCCCCGGTCCCCTTGACGGCCTGCTGCTCGAGCAGGCTCAGGATGAGGTCCTGCTTGTTGAGTCTCTTGTAGGATTTAAGGCCTAGTTTCTCGGCGTAGTCCCGGAGTTCGGGGACCAGCATGCCCTGTAATTGCGCTATGCTAAACATCTATAGGTATGGTACGTAAAGGGGAAATTGGTGGAAACCGATTGTTGCGGGCCGGCTTCCCGAACGGAAGCGTGAACAGAGGGCCAGAGTGTCGGAAAATGTGAAGGTTGACCGGCGGGGGAGGGCAGAAATGCCACTACCAAGGTCAGCGCGCGGAATCGCTTGCCGCGCAAACCTACGACCAAATTTCGAATTGCGTACGAAAGGCGGTAATAGATTCGCAACTTAATACAACCGGCGGTACATAAAGGTTTACTCCTTCCACCCCGGAACGCGGGCCGATGGATGTCGGGCCACGTTAATTACCTTTGACCCTCACAAAAGATACCTTCTATGCTACTCGTATCCACCCTGCGCGACGAGCGCCAGCGCGTCCTTGCGGGACTGAACAAACGCAACCTCGACGCCGCGGAGAGCGTCGACCGCGTGGTTGCCCTGGACGACCGCCGCAAGGAACTGCAGTCGCGGCTGGACAACCTCCTGGCCGAGCGCAACAGCCTGTCGAAATCGATCGGCGAGCTGTTCAAGAGCGGTCGCAAGGACGAGGCCAACGAGAAGCGGCAGCGGGTGAACGAGATCAAGGAGCAGACCGGCCCCCTGGAGGAGGAGCTCGAGCAGGCCGTCAGCCAACTGGAGGAGGAGCTGCTGCAGCTGCCGAACGTACCCCACGAGCGGGTGCCGGCCGGCCGCAGCGCGGAGGACAACGAGGTGTACCGCGCCCACGAAGGGGAGCTGCCCACCCTCGGCGAAGGGGCCCACCCCCACTGGGAGCTGGCCACCACCTACGGCATCTTCGACCTGGAGCTGGGCGTGCGGACGACGGGCAGTGGCTTCCCCGTCTTCACCGGTCAGGGTGCCCGCCTGCAGCGCGCGCTTGTCAACTACTTCCTCGACCGGAACAGCAGCGCCGGCTACACCGAATACGCCCCGCCCCTGCTGGTGAACGAAGACACCGCCCGCGCCACGGGGCAGCTGCCCGACAAGGAGGGGCAGATGTACTACGTCTCCGCCGACGACCTCTACCTGATCCCCACCGCCGAGGTACCCCTCACCAACCTTTACCGTGGGGAATTGCTCGACGCCGACCAACTGCCCATCCGCCTGACGGGCTACACCCCCTGCTTCCGCCGGGAAGCCGGCAGCTACGGCGCCCACGTGCGGGGCCTCAACCGCGTCCACCAGTTCGACAAGGTGGAGATCGTGCAGCTGGCCCGCCCCGAAGAGAGCTATACCAAGCTGGACGAGATGGTGGAGCACGTAGCCGGCCTGCTGAAGGAACTCCAACTGCCCTTCCGCATCCTGCGCCTCTGCGGCGGTGATATGGGCTTCACCTCGGCCATGACCTACGACTTCGAGGTGTGGAGCGCGGCCCAGGAACGCTGGCTCGAAGTGAGCTCGGTCTCCAACTTCGAAACCTACCAGAGCAACCGCCTCAAGCTGCGCTACCGCACCGAGCGCGGCACCGAGCTGCTGCACACCCTCAACGGCAGCGCCCTGGCCCTGCCGCGCATCATTGCGGCCCTGCTGGAGAACAACCAATCCGCCGACGGGATTCTATTACCCGAAGTGCTGCACGGCTACTTCGGCAAGGACCGGCTCACCCCGGTCGGTTAACCAAGCTAAACGACCATGCTCACCGGCGGATACGGCATCTACATCATCATCACCCTGGTCTTCGCCGCCATCGGCGGACTGGTCAGCAACCGGCTGAAAAGCAAGTTCAACCATTACAGCCAGGTACCCATGCCCAGTGGCCTGAGCGGCGCCCAGGTGGCCCGCCGGATGCTGGACCACTACGACATCCACGACGTCAAGATCGTGGCCGGCCAGGGCATGCTCACCGACCACTACAACCCGGCTACGAAGACCGTGAGCCTCAGCCCCGAGGTCTACGAGGGGCGCAGCGTGGCCGCCGCCGCGGTGGCGAGCCACGAATGCGGCCACGCCGTCCAGCACGCCCGGGGCTACGCCTGGCTGCAGTTTCGCAGCAAGATGGTGCCCGCGGTACAGATCGCCTCCCGCCTGCAGAGCATACTGCTGATGCTGGCCGTGGCCGGTATCGCCGGCGGGTTCGGGGAAACCCTCCTGCTGGTTACCATCGGGGTGTTCGGGGTGACGGCCCTGTTCAGCGTACTTACCTTGCCGGTTGAGTTTGACGCCAGCAACCGCGCCCTGGCGTGGCTGGAAAGCAGCGGTACGGCTACCGGCCGCCTCCAGGAAGGGGCCAAGGACGCCCTGTGGTGGGCCGCCATGACCTACGTGGTGGCGGCGCTTTCGGCCCTGGCCATCCTCTTCTGGCTCATTCTGCGGTACATGGGGCGCCGCGACTGATTTCGGTAAGCCCGATTCCTTACTTTTGCAAAAACTATACCTCAACAATGGAAGACCTGTTAAGCGACCAGCTGGAAGAAACGAAGATGCTCATGGAAGAAGGTGTTGACCACCTGGAGCGCGAACTCGTAAAAGTCCGCACCGGCAAAGCCAGCCCCGCCATGCTCCACGGCATCATGGTCTCCTACTACGGGGCACCCACCCCCATCAACCAGACGGCCAACATCAGCGCCGCCGACTCCCGCACCCTCACCATCCAGCCCTTCGACAAGTCGAACCTGCCCAACATCGAGAAGGCCATCTTCGAGGCCAACCTCGGCGTGACGCCCCAGAACGACGGTCAGCTGATCCGCATCAACATTCCGCCCCTGACCGAGGAGCGCCGCCGCCAGCTGGCCAAGGTGGTGAAGTCGGAAGGGGAAGAAGCCAAGATCTCCATCCGGAACGCCCGCCGCGACGCCATGGACAGCATCCGCAAGGAAGTCAAGAACGGCTACCCCGAGGACGCCGGCAAGCGCATGGAAGAGAAGGTGCAGGGCTGGACCGACAGCTTCATCAAAAAGATCGAGGAGATCGTCGAGAATAAGGAGCGTGAAGTAATGACCCTCTAGACGAGGCTCACCGCCTCCGGTAGCGGTAGGCCCCTTCTTCCGCCGTCAGGTGGGCGGCAGGGTAGTCCCGCCGCCAGTCACGGGCCCGGTAGGGCGCATTGGAACCATCCACGACGATTGGCGCGGTCGCCAGCGCCCGCGGCAGCGGGTGGGGGCGGTAGCCGTTGCGCACCAGCAGCAGGTCCGCCGCCGGCCACTGCGCCGTGTCGGGGTAGGCCGGCCACTCCCCGTCCAGCACGAGCACTCGCCAGTCCAGGAGCCGGAGCAGGGGATAGGCGATGGCCGCCCCCCGCCGGGAAGTGTCCGCGGCGAAGGGTAGGGGAGCGGTGAATTCCACCCCCAGCTTGCGCCGCAACGGAGCCACCTGGTAATCGAGCTGCCCCTCCTCCACCGTATCACCAATCGCCAGCCCCGAACGCCCGTCGAATACGTCGATGAGGGTAGTCCGCGGCAAGTGGTAGACGGTAAACTGGGGTGGGGCAGGCCACACCACCGGCCCGAGCAACCAGCACAACCCCAGTGTCCCGCCCAGGCCCAGGGCCACCCAACGCGCCCGGTGGCTGGGGCGGAAGGCCAGGTAAGCCCCGCAGGCGATGAGCAGCAGCAGCCCGACCGCCGAAACCAGGCTGAAGTCGGTAAGCCGCAGGGTCGCCCCCGGCAGCTGCTGGCAGAAGAAGATGAAGGCGTTCTGCAGCCCCACCACCAGCTGTAATAGGCTGCCGGTGAGCCACAGTCCCGCGCCGCCCACCCCCACCATCGCCAGCAGGCCGTGGAGCAGCCCTAGGCCCAGCACGGCGTAGGCGAAGACGATCACCAGGGTGCCACTGAGCAGGAAGTACACCGGAAATTGCCCGAAGTAATACAGGGCGAACGGCAGGGTGCCCAGCTGGGCGGCCGTGGAAACGCTGATGGCGTCCCAGCCCCGGGAAAGGACCCCCGGCAGGTACAGCAGGCGGGATAAGGGGCGGGCAAAGAGGGCGATCCCCGTCACGGCGGCAAACGAAAGCTGGAAGCCCACCTGGAAGAGCTGCTTGGGCTGGATGAGCAGCATGACCAGCGCGGCGATGGCCAGCAAGTTGAAGATGCTGTTGTTGCGGTTCAGGGTCTTGCCCACCACCACGATGCTCACCATCAGGGCCGCCCGCTGTACCGAGGCACTCAGGCCGGTCACCAGGGCGAAGTACCAGACCGCCGCCAGGGTCACTACCGTACGCAGGCCCGTCCACAGCGGCCGGCGGGGAAGCCACCCCAGTAGCTGCACCACGATCAGGGCCAGGATGCCGACGTGCAGTCCGGACACCGCCAGCACGTGGATGGCCCCGGTGTCCGCGTAGGCCGAGCGCACTTCGGCGCCCAGCAGGTCGCGTTTGCCCATGATGAGGGCAGCGGCCACGGCCAGGTCGTCGTTTTGCAGGTAGGGCGTGAGGGTGGAGAACCACGCGTTGCGGGAGCGGTCGGCCAGCGTGGCCAGCGAGCGGCGGGGCGCATCCCCCACGGTGAGCCACTCCCCGGCATCGGCGTAGGCGCGGTGGTAGATCGAACGGCCGGCCAGATAGGCCCCATAATCGAATACCTCGGGGTTCAGGGGCGGCGGGATGCGCTCGGGGGAGACGGAGAGGAGGAGCTGGTCACCGACCTCCAGGCTATCGCCGCCGGTCACGTAGGCCAGGAGTTTGCCGCTGGCCGGTCG
Source organism: Neolewinella marina (assembly GCF_002631205.1). Classification (GTDB taxonomy): domain Bacteria; phylum Bacteroidota; class Bacteroidia; order Chitinophagales; family Saprospiraceae; genus Neolewinella; species Neolewinella marina. Next base: position 280,978 of record NZ_PDLO01000004.1, on the reverse strand, counting down.
GGCACCCTGTTCGTCCACCAGGGCACTGACCTCCACTTCCACGGCCGTGCGGCGGGCGCCGGGGCGCACGCTGGTGACTTCACCGGTTACCAGGTCGGCGGCGGCGAGCTGGTGGCTGAAGTGATCAGGCTGGTTAAGGGGGTGTCGTTCCGCGGCATACCAGCCGCCAAAACCGAACAGCGCCAGCAGGAGAAAGAGAGAGGACAGGGTGCCCCGCCGGGGGGTGGGGCGGGGCCGCAGGTGCAACGCCAGGGCGAACAGCCAGGCCCCGACGCTGAGGGCTCCGAAGGCGGTGGCGAACCCATAATCCAGGCCCGCCGCCACCCCGATGCCGCCACCGACAGCCGCGGCGGGGAGCAGCAGGGGAGCCGCGGCCCAGGGGATGACGGGCCGGTCAGATGCGAAACGGGGGGTCACCACTTGAAAGATAGTATTTTTGGCTTTTTGTAACCCCATCCCGGCATGAAACACACCTTACTGCTCCTCGCGGTCCTCCTTGGCACCTGCGTCCGCGCCCAGGAGACGTTGACCCTCAGCGATGCCATCCAACGGGGGCTGGAGAACAACTACCAGATCCGCATCGCCGCCAACGAACTGGAGGTGGCCCGCAACAACAACGACTACGCCCTGACGCAGAAGTACCCCACGATCTCCCTGGGCATCAACCCCGGCGTCGGCTACCGCAACCAGAGCAACCCGGCCAGCATCGTGGTACAGAGCAACACCACCAGCTATACGGTGGGCCCCTCGGCCAACGTAAACTGGGTGATCTTCAACGGCGGCCGCATCGCCATCAACAAGGAGCGGCTGGAGACCCTGGCCGACCTGAGCGCCGGCCAGCTGCAGCTGCAGATCGAGAATACGGTGCAGGACATCATCAACGCCTACTACAACGCCGTGGTGCAGCGCGAGCAGATCGAGGTGCGCGAACGGGTGCTGACGCTGAGCCGCGACCGCATCAACTACCAGCAGGTGCGCCAGGAATTCGGGCAGGGGGGCACCTTTGACGAACTGCAGGCGCGTGACGCCTACCTCTCCGACTCCTCCGCCCTGACCGTCCAGCGGGTGAGCTACCGCAACGCCGTGCGCAACCTGCTGCAGGTGATGGGCAGCGACGACCTGACGCGGGAGGTGGAGCTGACCGACGACCTGGTCTACGACCCCGCCGACTACGACGCCGCCGCCCTGGAAAACCAGCTGCTGACGGCCAACCGCAGCCTGCAGAACCTCCTCATCAACCGCGACCTGGCCGCCCTGCAGACCCAGCTGGTGGAAAGCGAGTACAAGCCCACGGTGGGCTTCGGCGCCGGCTTCGGCTACGACGTGGCGGTGCAGACGGGCACCCAGACCTTCGAATTCGGCGGCGACCAGCCGGGGCGGGAGCAGGAGCTGCCCGGCGTGGCGGCCCGCACCCTGACCGGCAACGTGGGCTTCACGGCCAGCTACCTGCTCTACGACGGCGGCAACCGCCGGGTGCGGGAGCAGTCGGCCCGCCTGCAGGAGATCACCGCCCAGCTCGACTACCAGTCGGCCCAGCAGCAGCTGCGCACCGCCCTGCTGAATACCTTGGCCCTGTACGAGAACCAGGCCCGCATCGTCGGCATCACCGAGGACCTCATCGCCAACGCCGAGCGCAACCTCGAGATCGCCGAGGAGCGCTTCCGGGGGGGCACCATCAACAGCTTCGACTACCGCCAGATCCAGCTCAACTACGCCAACGCGGAATTCCAGCTGCTGAACGCCCTGCTGAACCTGAAGAATACCGAAACCGAGCTGCTGCGGGTCACCGGCCAGATCCTCCGCTAGCACGGCAAGCACGGGCCGAAACGCTACCTTGCGGGCATGATCGCATACGTTAAAGGCACCGTGGCCCACAAGAACCCCTCCTTCGTGGTGGTGGAAGCCGGGGGCATCGGTTATCACATCAACATCAGCCTCTACACCTACACCCGGATCGAGGGGGCGGAGACGGTCACCCTGCTGACGCACTTCCACGTCAAGGAGGACCAGCAGACGCTCTTCGGCTTTTACGAGGAGCAGGAGCGCAACCTCTTCCGCCTGCTGATCTCGGTGAGCGGGGTGGGCCCGGCCACGGCCCTGGTGGTACTGTCGAGCATGAACGCCGAGGAACTCCGCGCCGCGGTGATCGGCGAGGACGTGAGCAGCATCCGCAAGGTGAAGGGCATCGGGCCGAAGACGGCCCAGCGGATCATCCTGGACCTCAAGGACAAGATGATCAAGGAATCTGGAGAATCCCCGACAATGCTGTCGCCGCAAAGCAATACGCTCCGGAGCGAGGCGTTATCTGCCTTGGTTAACCTGGGCTTCGGCCGGCCCGCGGTGCAGCGCGCGCTGAACCGGGTACTGGCGGCCCACCCCCAAACGGCTACTCCGGAAGACCTGATCAAGCTCGCGCTGCGGGAACTCTCTTCCTAGCACCGTCGACTGTCTAACTACCTCCCGTAACTACCAGCGGGGAAACGCTTTAAGCCCGCCGCCCTTGCTTCATACCCGGGGGTCAGGAAGGATTGCATCGTATGAACAAGACACTACTCTCTCTTTGTGTTGCCCTGGTCTCCCTCAGTTTCACCATCGTGCCCTACCGCACGGAGGCTGACGCCGTGGCCAGCCGCGAAGCTGCCCTTTCCTTCCTTTCACCGGTCCTGACGGACACCCTGCCCCCCCTGCGCGACCGCCGCCGCGACTTCATCACCGACCCGAACCGCAACCCCGTCGACCTGCGCGACCCCGCCGGCGTGGAGAAGACCGTGGAGTACGACCCGGCCACCGGCCGCTACATCGTACGCGAGCGGCTGGGCGAGATCGACTTCCGCCCGCCCACCTACCTAACCTTCGAGGAATACTTCGAATACCGCCAGCGGGAAGACCAGCGCCGCTACTTCAACAACCTGGCCGGGGTGGGCAACCCCGAGGACTTCGTCAGCGTGGGCGACCCCCTGGCCGACATCGAGCTGGACCCCGACCTGATCAACAACCTCTTTGGGGGCACCGAGATCAGTATCCAGCCCCAGGGCAGCGTGGACCTCAGCTTCGGCCTCAACTACCAGTACCAGGACAACCCCTTCATCGTGGAGCGCTTCCGGCGCAATACCATATTCGATTTCGATATGGACATCCAGATGAACGTGACCGGCCAGATCGGCGACAAGCTCAAGCTGAACACCAACTACAACACCGGGGCCAACTTCAACTTCGACAACCAGATCAAGCTCGACTACAACAGCGAGGCCTTCGGCGAGGACGACATCATCCGCAAGATCGAGGCCGGTGACGTGAGCCTGCCCCTGCGGGGTACCCTGATCGAGGGCGCCCAGTCGCTGTTCGGCCTCAAGACCGAGCTGCAGTTCGGCCACCTGCGGCTGACGGCCATCGCCAGCCAGCAGCGGTCGCAGCGCGAAAAACTTACCATCGAGGGCGGCAGCCAACTGCAGGAATTCGAGGTCTACGCCGACGAATACGACGAAAACCGCCACTTCTTCCTCAGCCACTACAACCGTGAGGTGTACGAGGACGCCCTGAGCAACCTGCCCCAGATCCAGACCCTCTTCCACCTCGAAAACATCGAGGTGTGGATCACCAACGACCGCAACGAGGTGCTGGACGTCCGCGACATCGTGGCCTTCGCCGACCTCGGCGAGCCCACCCGCCTGACCAACCCCCGGGCCGTGGGCCAGTTCCCCACCCCCCGCTACCAGGAAATCTGCGACGGGCGGCCGCTGCCCGAGAACGGCGCCAACGACCTCTACGGCCGCCTGGTGGCCCAGGAGGAAAACCTGCGCGACATCGACCGCACGGTATCAGTGCTGCAGTCGGCCCAGTTCGGGCTGGAGCAGATCCGCGACTTCGAGAAGGTGTCGGCCCGCAAACTCGACCCCCGGGAGTACACCGTCAACCCCGAGCTCGGCTTCATCTCGCTGAACATCAACGTCCAGCCCGACCAGGTGGTGGCCGTCTCCTACCGCTACAAGTACAACGGCGAGATCTTCAAGGTGGGCGAGCTGTCGGTGAACACCGACAACAGCAGCTCCGACACGAGCAACTTCTCCAACCAGGTGCTCATCACCAAACTCCTCAAGAGCTCCACCCAGCGGGTGAGCGAGCCGGCCTGGGACCTGATGATGAAGAACGTCTACTCCCTGGGCGCCTACCAGGTGAACCAGGAAGACTTCCGCCTCGACGTCCAGTACGAAAACCCCGGACAGGGCTTCCAGCGCTTCCTGCCCGTCCCCGTTGACCTGCCCGGCGGCACCTTCAACCCCATCCCCGGCGTACCCCTGATCCGGGCCTTTAACCTCGACCGGCTGAACACCCAGGGCGACCCCCAGCCCGACGGCGTCTTCGACTTCGTGCCCGGCATCACCATCAACCCCTCCACGGGGCGCATCTACTTCCCGGTGCTCGAGCCCTTCGGCAGCGACCTGGCCGAACGGCTTTCGCCCGAGGTGGCCCCCCGCTTTACCTACCAGGAGCTGTACGACTCCACCCTCTTCCAGGCGCGGGAATTCCCCGAGAAGAACCGCTTCGCCATCCGCGGCTCGTACAAGTCTACCGTCCAGAGCGAGATCAGCCTCGGCGCCTTCAACATCCCGGCCGGCTCGGTGCGGGTGACCGCCGGCGGTGCCCTGCTGGTGGAGGGCCGCGACTACACCGTGGACTACAGCACCGGCCGGGTGCGCATCCTGAACGACGCCATCCTGAGCTCGGGCGTGCCCATCAACGTCAGCTTCGAGGACAATACGATCTTCAGCCTGCAGACCAAGACCATGCTCGGCCTGCGGGCCGACTACGAGGTGAACGACAACCTCGCCATCGGGGGCACCTTCATGCAGCTCTTCGAGCGGCCCTTCACCCAGAAGGTCAACCTCGGGGAAGACCCCATCAACAACCGCATCTACGGCTTTGACGCCACCTACAACAAGCCCTCCGGCTGGCTGACGCGCACCCTCGACAAGCTGCCGTTCTACAGCACCAACACCCCCTCCAACGTCAGCCTGACGGCGGAAACGGCCATCCTCGACCCCGGCCACAGCAAGGCCATCAACCTGAGTCGCGACGAGAAGGGCGGCATTGTTTACCTCGACGACTTCGAGGGCACGGCCAGTCCCATCGACCTCATGACCCCGGTGCAGCGGTGGTACCTCGCCTCCGTGCCCCAGAACGACGCCGGCAACAACAACCCCCTCTTCCCGGAGGCCCAGCTGACGGGGCTGGTGACCGGCGCCAACCGCGCCAACCTGAGCTGGTACCGCATTGACCAGAGTGCCCGCAACGGATTGGACAACAACAACGTATACACCAGCGTGGTGCCCCAGCAGGAGGTATTCCCCTTCTTCGACGCCGGCGCCGGACGCCGGGGGCTGTTCCAGTTCTTCACCTTCGATATGTCGTTCTTCCCGAACGAACGCGGGCCCTACAACTTTGATACCCCCAACGGCTACCCCGGACTCACCGCCGGTGCCTTGCCCGACCAGGGCGACCCCCTGGCCCCCGTGAAACTGCTCGACCCGGCCAGCCGCTGGGGCGGTATCATGCGGGAAATGACGACGCCCGACTTCCAGTCGTCCAACATCGAGTTCATCGAATTCTGGATGCTCTCGCCCTTCCTCGACCCCCAAAACGGCCGCCAGGCCGCCGCGGACGCCGACAAGAAGCAGGGAACCCTCTACATCAACCTCGGTAACGTAAGCGAGGACATCCTCAAGGACAGCCGCAAGTTCTTCGAGAACGGCCTGCCCACCCCCCTCAACCCCCGGCGGCCGGTGGACCGGACGGTCTGGTCGCGGGTGCCCGTAGCCCAGCAGATCACCCAGGGCTTCGACAACGACCCGGAAAGCCGCGCGGCCCAGGACGTCGGCCTCGACGGCTTCGACGACGACGGTGAGCGGGAGCACTTCGCCGATTACCTGGCCGCCTTCGCCGGTAACCCCCAGGTGCAGCAGCGGCTGGCCGAGGACGTGTCCAACGACAACTTCTACTACTTCAACGATGAGGCCCGCTTCGGCCAGGACGTAAGCCTGCTGACCCGCTACAAGAACTTCAACAATACCCAGGGCAACTCGGCCGCCAACAACAACACCAACAACAACCTGCGGCAGTCGGCCACCAACCTGCCCGACGACGAGGACCTGAACCAGGACAACACCCTCAACGAATCCGAAAGCTACTTCCAGTACGAGATCCCCTTCGTGCAGTCGCGGGTCAACCCCCGGGAACTGGACGTGGAGGCCACCCCCTTCGTCACCGACCGCATCGAGGACGTCGGCGGCACCGGCCGCATCTGGTACCGCTTCCGCATCCCCCTGAATACCGACCAGAAGACTTCGGTGGGGGGCATCCAGGACTTCCGCTCCATCCGCTTCATGCGGATGTTCATGAAAGGGTTTGAGGCGCCGGTTACCCTGCGCTTCGCCGAATTTGAGCTGGTGCGCAACAGCTGGCGCCGCTACAACCGTCCCTTCCAGACCGGGCCGATCATCGGCGGTGAGGAGGACACCGAGTTCTTCATCGACGCCGTCAACATCGAGGAGAACAGCCGCCGCCAGCCCTTCAACTACGTGCTGCCCAACGGCATCCGCCGCGAGCAGAGCCTGGGGCTGGTCACTACCCTCCAGAACGAGCAGTCCCTGGCCCTGAAGGTGCAGAACCTGCAGCCTAGCGACAGCCGCGCCGTCTTCAAGTACACCGAGACTGACCTGCGGCTGTACGAAAAACTGAAAATGTTCGTCCACGCCGAAGCCACCGGCGAAAGCCGCATCGACCGGCCCGAGGACGGGGAGCTGCGCCTCTTCCTGCGGCTGGGCTCCGACTTCGAACAGAACTACTACGAATACGAGGTGCCCCTGGCCATGTCGGACACCCTGGGCCTGGACGGGCTGAACCCCAACGGAACGGCCTACGCCGACTCCGTCTGGCTGCCCCAGAACGAGGTCAACCTCCCCCTGGAGCTCCTGCGGGAACTCAAGCTGGAGCGGAACAACAGCAACGTGGCCACCGACGCCACCTACGAGCAGCGCTACTCCCCCGGCGACGGCATCAACCATACCCTGCGCATTAAGGGTAACCCGAACCTCGGCTTCGTGAAGGTCTTCATGATCGGCATCCGCAACGAGAAGGACCTCGACAACGACGGCATCAGCGCCGAGGTATGGGTGAACGAACTCCGCCTGGAGGGCCTCGACGAGCGGGGGGGCGTGGCCGCCATCGCCCGTGCCGACGTGCAGCTGGCCGACCTGGGCAACCTCACCGCGGCGGTGAACTACAGCAGCGTGGGCTTCGGTGCCCTGGACAACAGCGTCGTGGAGCGGAACCGCTTCCAGACGGCCGGCTACGACCTGGCCACCACCCTGAGCTTCAACCGCTTTCTGCCCACCCGCTGGGGCGTCAACCTGCCGGTCTACCTCCAGCACAGCAAACAGGTGAGCACCCCCGAGTACGACCCCTACGACTACGACATCCCCCTGAAGGACAAGCTGAAGGCCGCCGAAAGCCCGGTCGTGCGCGACAGCATCCGGGAGCAGGCCCAGGAGATCGACAAGATCACCGCCGTGAACCTGAACAACATCAGCATCGCGCCGGCCACCCGCCGGGAGAAGCCGAGTCCCCTGGATCCGGCCAACTTCTCGGTCAGCTACGGCTATACCAAGAACGAGCACAGCGACCCCTACATCCAGTCGGAGGTCGTAAACGACCACACCGGTGCCCTGGACTACACCTACAGCCGCCCCCAGCCCAAGAGCTTCGAGCCCTTCAAGGGGATCGAGAGCAAGTACCTGCGGCTGCTCAGCGAGTTCAACCTGAACCCGCTGCCGAATACGATCAGCATCACCAACGTGCTCAACCGCAGCTTCGCCACGACGAGCTACCGCTTCGCCGGGGTGGACGAGAAGTTCAATACCTTCTTCAACAAACGCTTCCTCTGGAACCGGAGCTACGACGTGCAGTGGAACCTGACGCGCAGCCTGCGCCTCGGCTTCAACGCCAACATGAACGCCACCATCGACGAGCCCGACGAGAACGACATCGTCATCCTGCCCAAGGAGGAGGCCCAGCAGATCCGCCGCGACAGCATCTGGCGCAGCCTGCTTGACGGCGGCCGCCCCAAGCAGTACAACCACACCATCAACGCCAGCTACCAGCTGCCGCTGCGCTACCTGCCCTTCCTCGACTTCGTCGACGTGCGGGCCCAATACCTCGGCAACTACACCTGGGCGGCGGCACCCCTGCTCATCCAGGAGAAAGGACTGGGCAACATCATCCAGAACAGCCAGCAGCGGCAGGTGACCGCCGACCTGAACTTCGAGCGCTTCTACGACCAGATTCCGCTGCTGCGGGCCGCCAACCAGGTAGGGCGCCAGCGCCGGCCGGTGCGGCAGACCGGTCGCCCCGCCGCCAACGAAAGCGCCGGCAGCGGCAACGGCAGTGCCTTCATCCGGCCCCTGCTGGCCCTGCGGCGGGCCCGCTTCACCTACAGTGAGGACTTCACCACGGTGATCCCCGGCTTCCTGCCGGAGCCCAATTTCTTCGGACTTAGCGACGGCTTCACCGCCCCCGGATGGGGATTCGTGGCCGGCCTCCAGCCCGAAATCCGGACACTCAGCGAGGAACAGTACGCGACCGACGCCGACTTTCTCAATGAGCTGGGAACGAACGGCTACATCAGCACCAACCCCTTCCTGAGCCAGGACGTCATCCAGAACTACACCAAGCAGTGGGACGCCAACGCCATCGTGGAGCCCTTCGCCGATTTCCGCCTGGAACTGACCATGGACCGCAGCTTCACCGAGAACTACACCGAAACCTTCAAGGTGCTGGAAAAAGGCCCTAATGAGCCGTTCACCCACAGCGTTCCCGTGCGCGACGGATCCCTCACCTTCAGCAACGGCGGTGCCCTGAGCCTCTTTAACCAGGACACCACCAACCTGAACAACCTCTTCGCGGCCTTCGAGGCCAACCGCCGCATCATCAGCCGCCGCCGCGGGGGCAGCACCCCCCACGCCGATCCCGACCTGGCCGCCCAGGGCTACGCCTTCGGCTACGGCCCCAACCAGCAGGAAGTACTGCTGCCGGCCTTCCTGGCGGCCTACCGCGGCGAAGACGCGAACTCGGTGAGTCTGGATCCCTTCGATATCACCGGGGCCCCGAACTGGCGACTGACCTGGAGCGGCCTGGACCGTATGGGCGACCTGAGCAACATCTTCCGCCGGGTCAACATCACCCACGGCTTCCAGTCGACCTTCACCATCTCCAGCTACGGCACCAGCCTCGACTACCTCGACGCGGTGGAGCGTCAGGTGAACCCCCAGCTTTCCGGCTACGACACCGTCAGCCTGAATTTCTTCCCCCGCATCGAGATCCCCAACCTCTCGGAGGCGAAGTCCTTTGCCCCCCTGCTCAGCATCGACGCCGAGCTGGTGAACGGACTGTCGGTCAACTTCGCCTACACCAGCAACGAGACCCGCAGCATCAACGTCGTGAGCAAGCTGCTCTCCGAAAGCGTGGGCAAGCAGGTGATCGGCGGCTTCGGGATCGTGCTGCAGGACGTGCAGATCGGCTTCCTCCAGGGGCGCCAGCGCACCCGCGAACCCGCCCCCACAACCAACGGCGGCCGGCCCGGCGGCGGGAACAGCCGCAGCGGCGGGCGCCTCAACGTCAGCGACATGGACATCCAGTTCAACTTCAGCCTGCGGGATGAAAAATCCTACGCCAGCCGACTGCTGCCGCCCACCCGCGAAATTATCGAAGGCGCCCGCATCTTCACCCTGGCCCCCTCCGTGGAGTACCAGCTGAACCAGCGACTGAGCCTGCGCGCCTTCTTCGACTACCGTAAAACCACCCCCTTCAACCCCCTGGGTTTCCCCCAGACGGCGGCCAGCGGCGGCGTTGTCGTACGCTTCCAATTGAACTAGAAGGCCCTTTCAGTAGTACCGTTATACGGCATCCCTTCCGGATCGGCCACCGCCCTACTGAACCACAGCGATTACAACTGATACATGACCACTCCCCAATTCTACCCCCTCCGCGTTAACCGCCTCCAGCCGGAAACCGACCAGGCGGTAAGTGTCTACTTTGAACTCCCCGAGCACGACCGGACGGCCTTCAACTACCGCGCCGGCCAGTACCTCACCCTGCGCTTCGTCATCGACGGCAAGGAAGAGCGTCGCGCCTACAGCATGTGTTCGGCCCCCCACGAAGACGAGCTGGCCGTGACCGTCAAGCAGGTGCGCAACGGCATCGTGAGCAACCACATCGCCAATTCCCTCAAGCCCGGCGATACCGTGGACGTGATGCCTCCCATGGGCCGTTTCCTGGCGGACGTGGATCCCTCGGCCCGCCGCCGCTACTACCTCTTCGGGGCCGGCAGCGGCATCACCCCCCTGATGTCCATCCTGCGGTCGGTACTGGAGAAGGAGCCCAAATCCGAGGTCATCCTCTTCTACGGCAACCGCGATGAGGACAACATCATCTTTAAGGAGCAACTCGACGAGCTGCAGCGCCGCTACAACGGACAGCTGACCGTCGAGCACACCCTTTCCCAACCCAAGAAGTACCCCACCAAGGGCCTCAAGGGCCTCTTCAAGCGCAGCCACACCCGCTGGGAAGGGGCTACCGGCCGCATCGACCGCCGCGCCATCGTCGATTTCCTCCAACGCCACCCCACCGACGGGCTGACCTGCCGCTACTACGTTTGCGGCCCCGGACAGATGATCGACAACGTGGAAGCCGCCCTCCTCGGCCACGGTATCGACGAGAAGCTGATCCACGTCGAGCGCTTCGTTTCGGCCAACAGCAACAACGGCAAGACCACCGCCAAGAGCTTGGGCGGCACGGTGAACGTGAAGCTCGACAAGGAGCTGCTCACCATCGACCTGGAGCCCGGTCAGACCATCCTCGACGGTCTCCTCCAGGCCGGCAAAACCCCACCCTACAGCTGTCTGGCGGGTGCCTGCTCCACCTGTATGGCCCGCGTCGACAAGGGCGGCGTGAAGATGGAAGTCTGCTACGCCCTGGACGATTCCGAGGTGGAGGAAGGCTACATCCTCACCTGCCAGTCGCACCCCACCACCCCGGAGGTAGACATCGATTTCAACGTGTAAACCACGGGCGCCGGCGCGCGGGTGCCGGGTTTTCGTGGTGAAATCCGGGAAATCCAGCCAACAATTTCTCCTTCCGCCGTCATGCTGCCGGCCGGGGCCGTATCTTTATTGTTCTTCGCCAAGGGCTATGCTTAGCTACCGCTCGGTTCCGTATTTGATCGTACTCGTCCTCATCCTGTGCACGACGGGCCTGACCGCTCAGGGCCGTATCGGACCGGAAGACGTCCGCGAACGCGATCCGGTACTGACCGACTCGGGGCAAATCCTCTACTTCACCCGCCCGGACCACCCCCGCAACCAGGGTATCGACGACCGGGCCGACATCTGGTTCCGCCAGCGCAACGCCAACGGCAGCTGGGGGCGGGCCCTCAATCCCGGATCCCCCGTCAACTCCTTCGGCGACGACCGACTACTCGGCAGCAGCGTGGACGGGAACCGACTGGCCGTGCTGCGGGAAGGGCAGGGGGAGCCCGCCATTGAGCTCCTGGAGCGCGCCGGCCGCAGCTGGCGCAGCATCGCCCGCTGGCCATTGCCCCAGGACGTCACCGAACTGCGGGAGATCGCCTTCAACGCCACCTCCCAGGAACTCGTGTACGCCCGCCCGAACCCCGCCAACGCCTCCCGGGACCTTTACCTGCGGCGGGCCACCGCCGGCAGCTGGACTACCGCCAAGCCCCTGGCCTGGGTGAACACCTCCGACCACGAAACCAAACCCCAGTGGGCCGCCGACGGTCGTACCCTTTACTTCCGCCGCGGGGCGGGGCAGTGGTACCGCCAGGTCGATCGGGGCACCCCGCCGCAATCCGTAGATATACCCAGCCGTTACCTGCAGTTGGCCGCCACCGACGAGATCGTGGTAGCCACCACCGACGATCTCGGACAGGACGAACGACTAGTCGCTCCCGGCCTGCCGCTGCAGGCGCTCTGCCCCCCCGGGCGGATCAGCTACGGTACCCTGGGCACTCCGCCCCCGGCGGGGACGGCTACCGTGCAGGTGCCTCTGAGTTCGGGAGTGGAAGTGACGGTACGCCCCGACGTGCTCCACCGCTACGCCGTAGTGGTACGCGAGGGAGAGGTGGCCTTTCCGGAAAGTAACGTCCCTGCCCTCACCGACGTGAAGCCGGCCGGTAGCCTGGCCAGCCTGCGGGACATCACCACCGAAAACCGGGAAGCCTACCTGCAGCGGACCCTGGAAGAACGGCAGCGGGAACTGCGGCGGCTGGACCAGCTGCGGCGGCTGCGGTACACCGGCGGCAATGCCGGACCGGCCAGCGCGGAAGAAGAAACCGACGACGTGCAGTGGCTGGCCGCGGATACCCTGCCACCCGCGGACACCTCGGCGAGCTTCCGCGCCCGCTACGCCCGCGAACTCGCGGAACTGGAGCGGATGAAGGCCAAATTCCGGCGGCAGCAGGAAGACCGGCTGCGGGAACGGCAGCGGGGAGAATACCTCGACCTGGGCTGGAGCGACCGCCCGGGAGAACCGGATACCACCGAGTACATCAATACGGATGCCCTGCGCTCCACGGTGCGCTCCGGGCTCTACCCCGACCAGCGGCCCCCGGCCGACAGCCGCCGCCCCTGGGAATACGACGTACGCGGTGCCGCCCCCCAACCGCAGCCCGCCACCACCGAGCTGGACGCCGAATACGCGCGGCAGCAGCGGGAACTGGAAGCCCTGCGGGCACAGCTAAGAGAAATGAATGCCACTCCTCAGCCGCGGCAGCAGGCCCCGGCCCGCCCGACCCTGACCGGGAAGTCGCCCGCAGCACCCGTAGTCGCACCCTCCGGAAGCCAGGCCGCCCGATCAGGCATCACCTTCATCCCGAATACCGCCTACCCGAATTCCGCCGGCTATGCCGCCCTGGAGGCCCTCGCCGGAAGGGTGAGGACCGCCACGCGGGTAGTGGAGATCCGGGTGCATACCGTACCGGGTACCGACCCGCGGGCCGCGCAGTTGCTGAGCGAAGAGCGGGCCGTCACCATCCGCAATTACCTGCGTGAGGCGGGTATCGCCCCGGCCAACTTCCGGGTGATCGGCTACGGGAACCACCAGCCGGAAGGCGGCGAGCGGGTAGAGGTGGTGGAGTAACCTACAATTCGATGATGCGTCCGGAATCGGCGATCTGGAACCGCCGTGCGGTGCTGGCGCTGGCCTGGTAGTCGAACTTCTGTCCGCCCTGCCCCTGTCCGCTCACCTGGTAGATCATCAGGGCCTCGGTGATGGCGGCCGTGGTCTGGGTGAGTTCCGCCCCGTCGTAGCTCGTGCCGGCCAGGATCAGGCGGTCGATTACCTCTTCGGTCTTGGGGTTGAGGGTGACCAGGGTATAGTGGTACTGCGCCAGGTCGGCCCGCCAGTAGACGATGCCTACGTAGTTGTCCGCCTCCGGGAGCCGCAGACAGGCGACGAACTCCGTAAACTCCTCATTGACCTGGGTAGGCTCGATGGGGATGAGGAACTGGTCGATCATGCGGGTGGGCAGAGGGGGCGTCTCCTTGCTGATGCGGCGCACCGTATCCTCGCCCAGGGTGATGGGCAGGCTCAGTTCGGGGAACTGTTCGACAAAATGGGAGAAACGGATGCGGGGAGTATCAGACATGACGGTTCAACTTGGGGGTAAGGGAATACACTGCCGGCGAGCAGTTGGTTGAGGGGGCGGCTGGGGCTTACCGCTGCAGGACCAGGGCCAGGGTGCGCCAGCGGACGACGTTGCCCCGGCGGTCCATGGGTTCCTCCAGGTCAAGGGGGTCGGTCAGGTCGAGCAATTGCCAGCCCTGGCGGAGGAGTTGATCGAGGATCTTGATCGGTGGGTGGTACTGCTCCCACTGCTCCTTTTTCAGGAAATTGAGGGGGGAGACCATCACCACGCGGCCACCGGGCTTCACCGTCCGCCACCATTCGGCGAAGGCGCGGCGGGGATCGGGCAGGCGGTCGATCAGGAAGGTATTGACGAGCAAGTCGAGGCTGCCGTCGGGGAAGGGGAGGGCGGCGGCGTCGGCCAGGGCAAAGTGGAGGTTGGGCAGTTCGTGGCCGGTAAAGGATTCCAGGGGGTAGCCGAAGCGGAGCAGGTTGGCCGATACGCTCTTGCCCGCCGTCCAGTAGTCGCGGCCCTGCCGCAGCATTTGGTAGCTGAAATCGAGGCCGTAGCAGTCCCAGTCGGGGTGGGCCAGGGCCACGTCGCCCACCAGGCGGCCTACGCTGCAGCCGACGTCGGCCACGGCCAGCCGGGGGCCTGAGGGCAACCAGCGGGTAAGGTAATCGGCAAGGGGCTGTAGGGGGTAGCCACCGTGTACGGCGTCGGCCAGGTGAAGGGCGGTCTGCCGGGCTACGAGTTCATCGTACCGCTCATAGACGTCCTGACGGACTTCTTCCTCAGTCTTGCGGTAGTAAAGCGGGATGCCGCGGCGCTCGTCGAGCGGCGGCGGAAGGAGGGAGCCGAAAGCGGACACCTATATCAGGCACTGAAGGAGGTACCGCAGCCGCAGGTATCCTTCGCGTTCGGGTTGTTGAAGGTGAAGCCCCGGTTCTCAAGGCCGGTGGCCCAGTCGATCTCCATGCCCAGGAGGTAGAGGGCGTGGCCGGGCTTCATGAGCACGAGTTCGTCGCCAACGGTGAACTTCTGGTCGTCGCTCTCGGCGAGGTCGAAGCCGAGCTGGTACTCAAAACCGGAGCAGCCCCCGCCCCGCACGCCGATGCGCAGGTGGTGTTCTTCATTTACCCCGAGTTCATTGCGCAGCCGTTTGAGCTGTTCCATGGCGGAAGGGGTGATGGAGATGGGGGTGGTTTTGGTAGTTGACTTAACTTCGGCGCTCATATCGATGAATTACTTTACTGGGCACTTAACAACGGTATTTCCCGCATAGTTGCCCGCGAATGCTGACCCGTGGTGATGCTTAACATTCTTTTGTGGACGGTGCCGGTCCTGCTGGTCGTGGCCCTGGCCTGGTTGCTCGGCACGACCCTGACCCGCTTCCGCGAGGCGATTGCGGCCCTGGAACGGAAGGCTTCGGCACCCGCGGCCCCCGCCCCGGTGGTTGCCGAACCCATCGACCCGGTGGCCCTGCGGCTGCAGGCCTGCGAGCGCTTCACCCTGATGCTGGAGCGCATCTCCGTGCCGAACCTGCTGCTGCGCCTGCCCCCGGACGACGGCACGCCGCCCCGGGAATACCGCGCCGAGCTGCTGCTGGCCATCCGCCAGGAGATGGAGTACAACATCACCCAGCAGATCTACGTGAGCGACAGCCTCTGGTCCATCATCACCCACGCCCGCGACAACATCAGCCTCCAGATCGCCCGCGCGGCGGAGGAGGCCGACTCCAGCCGCCGGATCGCGGAGCGGCTGCGTATGATCAGTGCCCAGCAGGAAGAGAACCCGGTGGCCCTGGCCCAGGGGGCCATCCGGCGGGAAGCGGCCTCGGTGCTCACCCGCTGAAAAGGAAACGGCGCACCCGGATGTACCCGGTGCGCCGTTTCCGACTCGATCAGTTAGCGGATTATACAGCGAAACTCTCTCCGCAGCCGCATTCGCGGGTGGCGTTGGGGTTGTTGAAGGCGAAACCCTTGCCGTTCAGTCCGCCGCTGAACTCCAGGGTGGAGTTGCAGAGGTAGAGAAAGGACTTGAGGTCACAGACGACGGTCTCCCCGTTGTCCTCGAACACCTGGTCCTTCGGCTTCAACTCATTGTCGAAGTCGAGCTGGTACGACAAACCGGAGCAACCCCCGCTGGTGATGGACACCCGCAGGAAGTAGTCATCGGGAAGGCTTTTGGCCTCACGAATTTCGCGCAGCCTTTCCTTCGCGCTATCGGCAACGAAAAGCATAGAATCGAAATTTAGTGGGAAGCGGCGATGGACTCGACGGTCTGTACGCCGTTCTTGGTCTGGTAGTCCTTGATGGCGCCTTTGATGGCGTCTTCGGCGAGTACCGAGCAGTGGATTTTCACCGGCGGCAGGGCCAGTTCTTCGACGATGGCCATGTTGTCGATGGCCAGGGCTTCGTCGACGGTCTTGCCTTTCAGCCATTCGGTGGCCAGGCTCGAGCTGGCGATGGCCGATCCGCAGCCGAAGGTTTTGAACTTGGCTTCGGTGATCTTCTTGGTGACGGGGTCGACCTCAATCTGGAGCCGCATGACGTCGCCACATTCGGGGGCGCCGACGAGTCCGGTGCCCACGTTGGTGCTGTTCTTATCGAGCGTACCTACGTTGCGCGGGTTCTTGAAGTGGTCGAGGAGTTTTTCGCTGTATGCCATTATCTTGTTATTTGAGTTTTTGTCCGGTCGTAGTATAACAGATTGGCGGGCAGCATAGTTGATGCCCGCCAATCTGACTGCCGAGGGGAAGCTGGATTAGTGCTCGGTCCACTCGATGGCGTCGATGTCGATGCCTTCCTTGTACATCTCCCAGATGGGGCTGAGGTCGCGCATGTGGTTGACGCCTTCGGCCACCTTGGCGATGGTCTCGTCGATGTCTTCCTCGGTGGTGAAGCGGCCGAGGCTGAAGCGGAGGCTGGAGTGGGCCAGGTCGTCGCCGAGGCCGAGGGCCACCAGGACGTAGCTGGGCTCGAGGCTGGCGGAGGTACAGGCCGAACCGGAAGAAACGGCGATGTTCTGGTTGAAGGTCATCATGAGGCCTTCACCCTCTACGTGCTTGAAGCTGATGTTGGTCACGTGGGGCATGCGGCTTTCGCGGCTGCCGTTCACGTAGCTTTCTTCGAGCATGCTGGTGAGGGCGTGCTCGAGCTTGTCGCGCAGCTTGCTCAGCCGCTCGGCGTCCTCATGCATTTCGGCCTTGGCGATCTCGGCGGCCTTGCCGAATCCGACGATGCCGGGTACGTTGAGGGTGCCGGAGCGCATGCCGCGCTCGTGGCCGCCGCCGTCCATCTGGCTGGTGACCTTGACGCGGGGGTTCTTGCGGTTGACGAACAGGGCGCCGACGCCCTTGGGTCCGTACATCTTGTGGCTGGTGAAGGCCATCAGGTGGATGCCTACTTCCTTGGGGTCGACGGGAATCTTGCCGACGGCCTGGGTGGCGTCGGACATGAACAGTACGCCGTGCTTGGCGCAGATGTCGCCGATGGCCTTCATGTCCTGGATGACGCCGGTTTCGTTGTTGGCCCACATGACGGAGACCAGGATGGTCTTGTCGGTGATGGCCGCCTCGAGTTCACCGAGGTCGATGAGGCCCTCGCGGTTCACGTCGAGGTAGGTGACCTTGCCGCCCATCTTCTCGATCTTGCCGCAGGCGTCGAGGACGGCCTTGTGCTCGGTCTTGACGGTGATGATGTGGTCGCCCTTGCGCTTGTACATCTCGAAGACGCCCTTGATGGCCAGGTTGTCCGACTCGGTGGCGCCGCTGGTGAAGATGATCTCGCGCTCATCCACGTTGATGAGGTTGGCCACCTGCTGGCGGGCGGTTTCTACGGCCTGCTCGGCGGCCCAGCCAAAGGGGTGGTTGCGGCTGGCGGCGTTGCCGGGGTTCTCGTAGAAGTAGGGTATCATGGCGTCCACTACCCGGGGGTCGGTTGGGGTGGTGGCGTTGTTGTCGAGGTAAATAAGGCGCTGGCCCATAGGTATATATCTTAGAACTTGATCAAATTCGCTCCATGCTAACACCTAGGCATTCGTTTGGTTGCCGGGGGAAAGGTTGGTTTTTCGTCAGCTTTTTCGGGGGGCGAACAGGGCCCGGATGCGGTCGTCATCGCGACGTTTTGGCGTAAGCCCTCGCGCGCTGCAGTACTGCTGGTGGCGGGCTTCAGCCCGGTAGAAGGCCGGGAGGCGCTCGACGTCGGTGGTGGGCTGGAAGCCGTAGTCCCTCAGGGTTTCCAGCATTTTCCGGGCGGTGGCCAGTTGCTCATCCTCCTCCAGGGAGAAGACGGCCGAGCGGTACTGTCCGCGCCCGCGGCCCCGGTTGAACTCGAAGTTGTGGAGGGTGAAAAACTCGGTCAGGAGTGCGCGGGTAGGCAATAGTCGGGTGTCGTAGGTCACGGCGACCACCTCAGCGTGGCCGGTGTCCTTTTCGCAGACCTGCAGGTAGGTCGGGTCCGTCAGGTGCCCGCCGGCAAAGCCGGCCTGGGTGGCGATAACTCCGGGCAGTTGCCGCAGGTGGTACTCCCGACCCCAGAAGCAGCCGCTGCCGAGCAGGAGGGTGGCCCTTCAGGCTTCATCGGTATCGAGGGAGCCGTGCTCGGCCTCGTACTTTTCGCGGGGGATAAATTTGATCGACAGGCTGTTCACGCAGTGGCGGGTATTCTTCTCGGTGAACCGCTCGCCGTGGAAGACGTGGCCAAGGTGGCCGCCGCAGTTGTTGCAGAGGATTTCGATGCGCCGGCCGTCCGCGTCGCGGATGTGCTGAATGGCATTCGGAATCTCATCGTCGAAGCTCGGCCACCCGCAGCCACTGCTGAACTTGTCGTGGCTGTCGTACAGGGGGGCATCGCAGCGCCGGCAGACGAATAAGCCGTCCTGCTTGAAGTTGTTGTACTCCCCGGTGAAAGGCATTTCGGTTCCCTTACGGGCAATCACGCGTTCCTCCTCAGGGGTGAGGGCGTTCCAGTTTTCTTGCGTTTTCATGGGGGAGAAACGTGGTGGGGTGGGTGGTGGTTTGGTGGTTGGCGGGTTGCTGGTGAGCTGGTTTCTGGTTTCTGGTTGGCTTCCGGTGGACGGTTACTCCTCCTTGCTGGTTGGAAAATTTTCTGGTGAGCTGGTTGCTGGTTGGTGCCCGTCGTCGGACGAATGCCCGCCGCTTGCGCAGGGTTCGTCCGACGACTGGTCTGAGGTCTGGTTTCTGGTTTCTGGTTGGCGCCCGGTGGACGGTTTCTCTTCCTTGCTGGTGGGATGATTTTCTGGTGAGCTGGTTGCTTGTTGGCGCCGTCGTCGGACGAATGCCCGCCGCTTGCGCAGGGTTCGTCCGACGACTGGTCTGAGGTCTGGTTGCTGGTTGCTGGTTGGCGCCCGGTGGACGGTTACTCCTCCTTGCTGGTTGGAAAATTTTCTGGTGAGCTGGTTGCTTGTTGGCGCCGTCGTCGGACGAATGCCCGCCGCTTGCGCAGGGTTCGTCCGACGACTGGTCTGAGGTCTGGTTTCTGGTTGGAGCTCAGTGGACGATTTGGTCTTCGTGCTGGTGGGATGTTTGTCTGGTGGGTTGGTTGCTGGTTGCTGGTTAGGGCTCAGCGGACGATTTGGTCTTCGTGCTGGTGGAATATTTGTTTGGGAGGTTGCTGGTTTCTGGTTGCGGACTTATTGCCGGTTCATGGCACCTGCGCACCGCCGCAACAGAATACCTGCCCTTACCCGAATACCGTAGCAGGACGCAAACATGAGATCTCTGACCCGTGTAGCAATGCACCTAGCGAAGAGAGGCGAAGGAGAATGGGCGGCAGTCAGGCAACGCATTGCCGCACCCACCCGAGCGAAGCGAGGGATAAATGCACCGTGATTGACCCCTTATCCCCTTTACCCCTTGACCAATTGGAAGGGCCCAAGCAGAAATGCGAGAATCGGAACCCAGAAGACACACCGCCGCACCCACCTGAGCGCAGCGAGGGATAAATGCCAGCAACTAACGTACTAAAGAACTAACGTACTAAAGAACTTCCCTAAACCTCTTCCACCACAAAATCATAGCTCTCCATGATCACGTTGGCGAGCAGTTTCGAGCAGGCGAGTTCGACCTTGTCGTGGGCTTCCTGTTCGCTGTCGGCGTGGAGCTCCATGGTGACGTGCTTGCCGATGCGGACGTCGCTTACCCCTTTGAGGCCCAGGTTGGGGAGGTTCTTGACAACGACTTTGCCCTGGGGGTCGAGGAGTTCGGCCTTGGGCATGATGTTGATGTGAGCTTGGAACTTCATAGAGTAGTCGGCTTGGCGGGGGGTGGGGGGTACGCCAGGTTAAGGATGATGTAGACCACGACGATAAAGGGGAAGGCCGAGGTCCACAGTAAGATCAGCAGGCAGATTGCCAGGAGCGCAAAGATATACCGCGTCTCATTTCCCGCCCACCCGAAGCCGTGGAGCTTGAAGGAAAACATCGGATGTTCGCTCACCAGCAGGTAGCTCATCACCAGAATGGAGGGGTAAAGGACGAGGGGGTTGAGCACGTAGGGCGCCCAGTTCTGGTCGGTGGCCACGATGAGCATGAGGCCTACGGCGTAGACCGTGCTGGTGGGGGTGGCCACGCCGATAAAGTTATCCGTCTGCCGGGTATCCAGGTTGAATTTGGCCAGCCGCAGGGCGCTGAACAGGGCCACGATGAGGGCCGGGGCGGCGTACCACGACCAGCCGATGGGGGCTTTCAGGGCGAGGGGCCAGTCGGCCACGGGGGCGGGTGCCGGGTCCGTCGGCAACTGCAGCAATACATAGTAGATCACCGCCGGTACCACCCCGAAGCTGACCATGTCGGCCAGGCTGTCGAGTTCCTTGCCGTGGTCGCTGCTGACGTTGAGGGAGCGGGCCACCAGTCCGTCGGCGAAGTCGAACCAGCCGGCCGCGAACAGGAACCAGAAAGCCGGGATGAACTGCAGGTCGAGCACGCAGACGAGGGCCGCACAGCCGCAGAACAGGTTGAGGAGGGTTACGAAGTTGGGGATCCAGGCTTTCACGGCCGGCAAGTTACTAGTTAAAGGTTTGTTAGGGTCGGGACAGTTTACCAGCGCCAGGGCGTACCTAGAGCGTCCTTGAAAAAGTTATGATAGGGCTAGCTTTGACACTATGAATCGTATTTACTTCCTGCTGCTGGGGCTACTTGCCGCCGGTGCCGTACTGGCGCAACCCGCCAACGACGACTGTGGTTCGGCGATTCGCCTGCCGATGACGCTGAGCTACTGCTCCGGCCCCGAGGCCTTCACCACGGTGGACGCCACCCCGTCGCTGCAGCCGGAGGGCTATCCCATCTGTATCGACGAGCGCGACCAGATCAAGGACGTCTGGTTCAGCTTCGTGGCCCAGCGCAATTCCGTGGCCATCCAGGTCATCGGCAACGAGAGCGGCAACCGGCGCGGGAGCCTCACCGCCCCCCAGTTCGCCCTCTTCGAAGGGGACTGCAGCAACCCCAACGGCGTGGCCTGCCGCTCCACCTTCGTAGCCGGCAACAATACCCCGAACAGCGGATCCCTGATTTACAACCAGCTGCAGCGCGGGGCTACTTACTACATCCTGGTCGGCGCCCGGGCGGACCGTTCCGGCACCTTCGAACTCTGCACCGAGCAGTTCGACGCCCCGCCCAGCCCCAGTGGCGACTGCGAAACCGCGGTGGTACTCTGTGACACCTCTTCCTTCGCGGTCGACTTCCTGCAGGGACGCGGCAACCGCAACGACGACCTGTTGTCGGGCAACGTTGCCTGCCAGGGCCCTCCCGGCGAAAGCAACTCCGCCTGGTACAAGTGGACCTGCGACCAGCCGGGTACCCTCACCTTCGACATCACCCCCCTGGGTTCGGCCTTCAATGAGGACATCGACTTCGTACTCTACGAACTCACCGACGGGCTCGAGAACTGCGGCCGCCGGGAGGTACTGCGACAGATGTTCTCCGGGGAGAACGGCGGCGACCCGAACAGCAGCATCCCCTGCTTCGGGCCTACCGGACTCGGCAACCGGGAATCCGACGTGACCGAAAACTGCGGCTGTTCGCCGGGCGACAACAACTACGTCCGCTTCATCGACATGGAGGCCGGCAAGTCCTACGCCCTGGTGATCATGAACTTCACCGGCTCGGGCGACGGATTCGAGATCGACTTCGGCGGCACCGGTACCTTCCTCGGCCCGGAGCCCAACCTGACCTACAGCACCACCGAAGCCTGCGTGGGTGAGGCGGTGACCTTCCTGGACCGGTCTACCTCGGTCGACGGCATCGAGTCGTGGGACTGGGACTTCGGACCCACGGCCACCCCCCGTTTTGCCAGCGGTGCCGGACCCCACGACATCATCTTCTCCGAGGCCGGCAGCCCCGCCGTGACCCTGGCCATCACCAGCTCCCGCAACTGCATCGAGTACCTGACCATGAGTGAGGTGGAGGTGGTCTGCTGCGAAGACCAGTTCAGCGGGCAGGCGGCAATTTCCAACGTCACCTGCGCCGGGGCCATGGACGGGGCCATCGACTTCACCGGCAGCAGCAGCGTGCCGGGCGCCACCCTGGCTTACGCCTGGAGCACCGGGGCCACCACCCCCTCGATCAGCAACCTGGACGTGGGAGAATACAGCGTAACCCTGACCGACGGATCCGGCTGCGAGGCGGTCTACACCTACCTCGTGGAAGGATCGGCGGCCTTCGTATTCGATACCCTCATCACGCGGCCCGACTGCGCCGGGGGAACGAACGGCGCCCTGGAATTCACCATCCTTTCGGGGGGGGCGGCGCCCTATGAATACAGCTTCAACGGTGGCCCCTTCTCCTCGGATAACCGGATCAGCAACCTTGCCGTGAGCACCGTGGCGGTGCGGGCCCGCGACGCCGAGGGGTGTGAGGTGGCGCAGGACATCTTCGTTGATGAACTCCAGCTGGAACTACTGGCCGGGGCCTCCACCTTCAGCGAGCCCATTTGCAACGGGGAAGCCAGCGGCCGGATCACCATCGAGCTGGCGAACGGGCGGGCACCCTTCCGCTATGACTTCGGCGACGGTTTCCAGCCGCAAAACGAAAGGGGGGGATTCGCCGCCGGCAGCTACCCGGTGAGCGCGGTAGACCAGGACGGCTGCACGGCCGACTTTGAAATCACCCTCACGGAGCCCCCGGTGCTAACGGCCGACCTGCAGGTAGACAGCATCAGCTGCTTCGGTGAGGCCGACGGGGCCATCCTGGCCTTTGCCGAGGGAGGACGACCGGGCTATACCTACGCCTGGCAGGACGGAGTGCAAGGCAACTTCCGCGAGCAGACCGACGCCGGGACCTATACCCTGGAGCTGACCGACAGCGTGGGCTGCACCATCACCGAATCGGTTACCCTGACCAATCCGGAAGAAATCGTGGCCACCATCATCGACCGCGAAAACCTGAACTGCTTCGGCGACTCTACCGGGACCTTCACCCTGACCGCGGCCGGGGGAACGCCGGAGTATACCTTCAGCGCCGACGGAACCGACTACCAGTCCGACCCCCAGCTGACGGACCTGCTGGCCGGCAGCTACACCCTGTACGTCCGCGATCGCAACGGGTGCCAGGATAGCCTGGCCGGAGCCCTGACCCAACCCGAGGAGTTCATCGTCCAGGCCGGGCCGGGCGCGCGCTTGTTTCTAGGGGAGGATACCACCCTGCGCGTGACCAGCAACTACTTCCCGGTCACTTACAGCTGGGGGCCCGACAGCGTACAGTGCCTTACGCCTGACTGCTCGCGGGTGAGGGTGATGCCGCTGCGCTCGGAGGACATCTTCGTCACTGGCGTAAATGAAACCGGCTGCGTGGATACGGCCTTCGTGGCCTTCACCATCATCGAGGACCTGCGGTCGTTCCTGCCCAACGCCATCTCTCCCAACGGCGACGGCAACAACGACAACTTCACCATCTTCGGGAACCGCGCCATGGCCAACGTGGAGCAACTGCGCATCTATAACCGCTGGGGCGGACTGGTCTACGAAGCCCCCGAGCCCTTCCCCGCCAACGAATCTTCCCTGGGCTGGGACGGAACCATCAATGGGGAGCCCGTCAACAGCGGGATATACGTGTACTACATCGAGGTCAGCTACATCAACGGGAGGCGGGAAGGCTACCGGGGCGACGTGGCCGTGATCCGCTAAGCCAATCTACCCTGCCATGCGTCCGCTGCTGCTTGCCCTGCTTTCCATCGTGCTCCTCTCCGGCTGTCCGCGCAGTTCGCTCGGCGAGCGGCTGTTCGACATCAACTACCCGGTCATCAACTTCACGATCCCGGCCGGCCAGCCCTCCTTCCAGACCTTCGTGGTGGCCCAGCCCCGGTTGGAGACCCGCTTCCAGGAACAGCTGGATGCCTCGGGCTTCACCGCCGACGACGTGGACCTGGTGGGCGGTATCCGCGCCAGGGTAACCAGCCTGTCGGGGGAGGACTTCCGCGAGATCGAGCGCATGGAACTGCGGGTGTGCCCGGTTTCCAGTCCGAACGGCTGCACCTTCATCGACCTGATGTTCAGCATCGACGACCTCGGCGGGCGACGGCAACAAACGGTGAACCTTAATCCCGGAGAAAAGAACTTCCGCAACGTATTCCTCGAAAACGAAGAAGTCCGCATGGAACTCGTAATCACTCCTTTTGACGTCACTACCCAGAACATCGATGCGCGACTGGAATGGACGATTGGTGCTGTGGGAGGGTTGTAGGGACAGTTGCTCAGTACGGCAGTAGCGCAGTACAATAGTACGGCAATGCCGCAGGACCGTGATGCAATCATACGTTCTGCTGTGCTGCTGTGCTCCCACACTGCAAAAACTGCCGTACTGAAGAACTACCGTACTGCTAGACTGCCGTACTACCGTACTGAAGAACTACCGTACCAAAGCCAATCTCATCCGCTTGATCCGGTCCTCAAGCTTTTCGGAGGAGATGCGTTCCCGGAGCCGGTCGACAATGAGGGCAAAACTGAACGGGGTGGCCTTGGGTGGAGTCTGGAACAGGATGTGTTGGGAATTTATTCGTTCCAGGGCACTGCGCAGTCTGGCTTCCTGTAGTTGGAAGGTCATGATCTCGTCGTAGGCTTGCTGGAGGAGGAGGTTATTGGGCTCGTAGTCGGAGAATACGTCGAAGAAGAGCTGGGAACCGCTTTGCAGATGCTTCTCCTTCTTTTGTTTGCCGGGGTAGCCTTTGAAGATCAGTCCCGCGATGGCGGCAATGTCGCGAAAACGGCGGCGGGCCATTTCGGTAGCGTTGATGCCCGCGTTGAGGTCGGCGGTAAGTTCGGTGGTGTTGAAGAGGTCGCTGCCGAGGGCTTCCTCGATCGGGATGGGCTGGTCGCTCAGGAGCTCGAAGCCGTAGTCGTTCATGGCGATGGTGAAGGTTAGGGGCGCGAACTGGCTGATGCGGTAGGCAATCAGGGAGCTGAGACCCTCGTGGATCCCGCGTCCTTCGCAGGGGTACATCAACAGGTGGTAGCCTTCCCGGTCGTGGAAATATTCGATCAGGAGCTCGTCGGGGGCGGGGACGGCGCTGCGCTGCGCCTGGATGTCGCGCAGGGGGGCCAGCTTGGCGAGTTCGCGGTCGTGGTAGTTCTCCCGCTTCAGGTCGCCGAGGGAGAGGCGCAGGAACTCCGACAACTGGCTGGAGAGCTGCATTCGCCCCCCCTTCCAGCTGGGTACCTTGCCCTTTTTGGCATTGCTGCGCTTGACGAGGGCTTCCATCCCCTTCACCTTGACGAACTTCAGGCTGCGGCCGGCGAACCAGAAGGTATCCCCGGGCTTCAGGCTCGAAATGAAGTACTCCTCGATGGTGCCGATGTAGCCGCCCGAGAGGTACTTGATCGTCAGGGTAGTTTCACTCACGATGGCGCCTATGCTCATGCGGTGCATAGTGGCCACCCGTTTGCTTTCCACGCGGTAGACGCCCTCTTCGTCGCGGATCACCTTGTGGTATTCGTCGTAGGCGCCCAGGCTGTTGCCGCCGGTGGTGATGAAGTCCAGGCACCAGGCGAACTCATCGTCCGAGATCGAAGCGAAGCAGAAGGTGCCCCGGATCTCTTCCAGCACCTCCCGCCGCCGGAACCCGCCGCCCACGGCCAGGGTCACCAGGTACTGCACGAGCACGTCGAAGCTGCGCAGGTAGGGGATGCGGCTTTCGATCACCCCCCCGTCGATGCAGCGGCGCAAGGCCGAGGCCTCCAGCAGCTCCATGCTGTGAGTAGGGACGAAGTGGATCACGCTCCGGGCCCCGGGCTGGTGACCGCTGCGGCCCGCCCGCTGGAGGAAGCGGGCCACCCCTTTGGGGCTGCCGATCTGGACGATGGTTTCCACCGGCCGGAAGTCTACCCCCAGGTCGAGGCTGGAGGTACACACCACCGCCTTGAGGGTGCCTTCGTGGAGGGCGTCCTCTACCCAGTCGCGTAGTTCCCGGCTGATGCTGCCGTGGTGCATGGCGATGGCGCCGGAGAGGTCGGGGTCGGCGTCCAGCAACCGCTGGTACCAGATCTCGCACTGGCTGCGGGTGTTGGTGAAAATGAGGGTGGAGCCGGAAGCGTAGATGATGGGGATCACCTTCTCGAGCAGCTTGATGCCCAGGTGGCCGGCCCAGGGGAAGGTCTCGATTTCGTCGGGTAGCACGGTGATCATCTCCGTTTCCTTGGCGTGGCGGGAGCGAACGATCACGCGCTGGGCCGCCGCTTGCTCGGGTATCAGTACCTCCAGGGCCTCTTCCATGTTGCCAATGGTGGCCGAAATGCCCCAGGTGCGGAAGGCGTCGCCGCGCAGCCCGCGCAGTCGGCTCAGGGCCAGTTCCACCAGCACCCCCCGCTTGGTGCCGAGGAGCTCGTGCCATTCGTCGGCCACCAGTACGCGCAGGTCGCCGAAGAACTTCTCGTAGCCCGCGCTGGCGATCAGCAGGTGGAGGCTTTCGGGGGTGGTGATGAGGATCTCGGGCGGGGACCGGCGCTGCTTGCCGCGGTCGGATGAGGACGTGTCGCCGGAGCGGATGCCCACCCGCCACCGCAGGCCCAGGTCTTCGATGGCGCGCTCGGCGGCCGACTGTATCTCGCGGGTGAGGGCCCGGATCGGGGTGATCCACAGCGCCCGCAGCCCGTTGTTGGCCCGCCCGGGGTCGTCGGGGTGCTCGGCAAGGAACTCGAGGAGGATGGGCAGGATGAGGGAGTAGGTCTTGCCGCTGCCGGTGGGGGCGTTCACCAGTCCGCTCTTGCCCGACAGGTAGGCGGCCCAGGCTTCCTGCTGGAAGGGGAAGGGCGTCCACCCCCGGGTGGTAAACCAGTCGGTGCCGCGGCGCAGCAGGGGAGCGTGGGGTTGGGTCGTCACTCCCGTTCTAACGTAAGCGGGGCGGGGTGGTTCCCGACCGAGGCATTCCCCGGGGGTTACTTCCCGCAGCAGGCTCGATAAACGGAATGGGTGCCTCCGGCGGCGGACATTATTTGCGGGTATACGCCATTGGGGAATACCTTATTTATTCACCTATGCGAACCGCCGGCACCGGCCGGTTCAGTCAATATCCACCCATACCCATGATATACCTGAAAGAAGAGGTCTCCAACCTGCCCGACCAGGGGCTGGCCGGACTCAAAACGGCCCTGCAGACGGCCCTCGAGCTGGAGCACGCCACGATACCGCCTTACCTGTATGCCCTGTATTCCCTGCAGCCGGGCTTTAATCAGCGGGTAGTTGAAATGCTGCGCTCCGTGGTACTGGAGGAAATGCTGCATATGTCGCTCTGCTGCAACCTGCTGAACGCCATCGGGGGAGCGCCGGTACTGAATGCCCCCGACTTTCTTCCTGTATATCCTGGCCCGCTGCCGGGGGCCGTTGCCGGCGTGGAAGTACCCCTGGCCCCGATATCCAACACCCTGATCAAGGAGGTATTCATGGAAATTGAGGAGCCGGAAAACCCCCTCAGCTTACCCCTGGTCCCCGGCCCGCTGACGATCGGACAGTTCTACGGAAAGATCAAGCGGCAGCTGGAGCAGCTGTCCCACGGGGCAGACATCTTCACCGGCGATCCGGGCCGGCAACTCACGGTGGGCTGGTCGGGGAACGAACTCATCGCCGTCCGCGACCTCAATACGGCCCTGCAAGCCATAGAAACCATCGTGGAGCAGGGGGAGGGCACGACCACTTCCCCCTTCGACGGCACCGGAGAACTGGCCCACTACTACCTCTTCGAATCGATCTACAAGGGATACGAATACCTGCCCCCAACGGACCCCTCCCGCCCGGCGGATATTGGCGCGCCGATCTGCCTGGACCGGGCCGGCATCCGCAACCTCATTACCAATCCCACCCCCACCCAGTACCAGGGCACCCCCGCCGAACCCCTGAACCTCGCCTTCAACCGCACCTACACCGAACTGCTGGAGGCATTACACGCCACCTTTAACGGCCAGCCCACGAGGATCTTCGGGAGCATCGGCATGATGCGTCAACTCCGTACTGAGGCAGAAGACCTGGCCCAGGTCCGGTTAGCCGACGGCACCTACGCCGGGCCCACCTTCACCTGCGTGGCCTGATTCCCGCGCTTACAGGGCCGGCAGCAACACCGGGGGAATGCCGGGGTTGGCCAGCCGCATCAGGTAGTGGGCCATTCCACCGAGCCCCAGGAATAATCCGGGGTCAATGGATCGCCGGCGCCGGTCCGTGGCGAACGCCACGAGATCCGGCTCGTAGCGCGGGGTATCTTCCAGGAAGGAGAGTTCCGGCAACGCACGCCGGCGCAGGGTAAGCAGGATGTCCAGGTTGCCGACCAGCCCGTGGCAGAGGCAGGAGGGCAACTCCCGCTCCGGATGCTCGCCGGCCACCGCGGAGCTGAGGGTGCGGGCCGCCACGGTGAGCTCGGACAGGTAGTCGCGGTCGCCGGTGATCTCGTAGGCGCGCAACCGCGACAGGGCGATGCCCCCCGCACCGTGGCACCAGGCGGTCTCGCAGGGCGGGGGGGTGTGGCGAAGGGTATCCGCCGAGGCGTAGTGCCGCAGGTCGTACCAGTTGCCGGCGTCGGTGTCGAAGTACTGCCGTTCGTAGCGGAAGGCCTGGCCGGCCAGTTCCTCCAGCCACGTCTCATCGGTTGCGGCGTGAAGTTCGCACAGGGCCCAGCCGATGCCCGCGTTGCCGTGGGACAGCCCCGTGAGGGGGAGTTGGTCGCCGGCGGTTTTCCAACTTACGGCCCCGGAGTCGGGATGGCGGATCGCGGCTTCGTGGAGGCCCTCCGCCGCTGACAGGCCAACCCGTTTGGCCGGTTCGCCCAGTACCGGGGCCACCAGGGCCGTCGCCAGCACCGTGCCCGCCGCTCCGGTCATGAGATCGTATTCCTGGCCCACTGGCAGGGCGGCGAGTCGCTGCAGCAGGTCTTCCGCCCGGGCGCGGAGGACTTCGTCCCAGAGTACCGAATGCCCGTAGACTGCCGCGTAGAGCAGGCCCGCCCAGCCGTTGTAGAAGCCCGGGCGATGTTCCGGGGCGATGTCGTCGGCGTGGTCGAGGGCGTAGTGCAGACAGTGCTTCGCGATCTTCCGGTGGTGGCGGCGGCCGCCCACCCGGTAGGCGTTGAGGTAGGTGATGGCCATGCCCGCCATGCCGGTGTAGAGGTCGGGGCCGATCACGCCGATCTCGGGGTCGAAGGCGTTCTGGGTCTCCAGCCAGATGATGCGTTTGGCGTCGGCGATGCCGTCCTGTTCGATGTCGTCGACGAGGTAGTTAAGCGGGGTGAGTAACGGACTGCTGGCAATGGTGAGCATAAGGATCGGTTGTGGATGCGTTGAGGTAGGGGCGGTGGAGGTCCAGGGCGGCTCGGGTGAAGGCCGCCTGAATCGCGCGGACCTTCAGGGCGGGATTATCGGAGGTGAGGGCGGCCACGATGCCGTGGGCGATGACCTGGCAACGGTGGTGACCGAAGCTGTCGCCGTTCTCCGGGTCGTCGGCGGCAGCTACCCCGGAGGTGAGGCGGCAGGTCAGGGCCGGGGTAACATCGCGCAGGTAGCCCCGGCGGCCGGCTTCGAGCAGTCGGGGGAGGAGGAGCTCCAACAGGGTGGGCAGGTTGCGGCGGGGGAAGTAGAGCACGGCGCTGTCGCAGCGGTTGAAACCGGTGCCCGCGTTGGCTACCTTGAAGTCGAAGGGCAGGCGGCGCTCGTTCAACAGGGTAGTCACCAGCTGCATCATGGGCCCGGCACCGGGGTAGCTCACGTTCAGGTAGAGGCGCGACAGCGGGGCATCCATGGGGAAGGGTACGTCGCTGTGGGCCACGTAGAAACCCTGGGACCGGCCGAAGGACCCGTGCGGCAGCGTCACCACCACCGGACGGGTAGGCGGGGCTTCCGGTACGGTTACCCGCAGGCCATCCTTCTCGACCACGGTGCCGCCGTCGGGGGAGGTGGCGGGCCCCACGTAGCGCCAGTCGGCCTCGCGGCGGCCCCGACCGGCGTTGGCGGCGTGGAGGAGGTCGGCGATGCTGGCGGCGGGCATCGCGCTCAGCCGGCTGTTGTAGGAGCCCCACAGCACCGGCGCTCCGGCGCAATAGAACAGCTTGTACAGCAGACCGGTAACCGTATCCACCAGTTCGGATTGGTTCAGGATCGACCCGTCGTCGGTGTAACGCAGCATCTCCGGGGCAACCACCTCGTCGAACCAGCACAGGGAAGGGCCCCGGAGGGTGACGGCGGCGGCAACGGCGGAGAGCCACGGGGGTTCCATATCAGATCAGGGTTGAGGCGTTGTGGAAAGCGCCGGTTTTACGGGTCAGGGGGATACCCAGAATGTGGACCCAGGCCTCCAGGGGGTGGGTGCAGAACTTGCGGCCGCACTCCAGCAGCATGACCGACTCCCGGGTGGGTTCGTTGGAGCGCTGAGCGTACTCCAGGGCCGATTGCAGCAGTTTCAGGCCGATCATGTTGGCCACCAGGGTGATGGTCCGTAGCCGGTCGCCACCAGGGGCGGATTCCCGGGACCGGTAGGCCTCCCAGAAGGCCCCGATGAGCCGCTGGAAGTGGGTGATGGACACCGCCGCTTCGGGTTCCCGCAGGGACGATTTGCCGAGCACCCACAGCTGGACGTAGCTCTCGAAGAAGGAAACCAGGTCCCAGAGGGCGTAGCCCGGGGCGCAGAGCTCCCAGTCGATGAGGTAGACCTTCGAAGGCGCCCCTTCCTTCCCGGATTCGGGGGCGTGGAGGACGTTGTTGAGGCGGAAGTCGTTGTGGCAAAGG
Source organism: Neolewinella marina (assembly GCF_002631205.1). Taxonomy (GTDB): domain Bacteria; phylum Bacteroidota; class Bacteroidia; order Chitinophagales; family Saprospiraceae; genus Neolewinella; species Neolewinella marina. The sequence goes on along the minus strand of NZ_PDLO01000004.1, from coordinate 250,075 downwards.
GCGTCGACTTTCCAGCTTTCCGCCACGGTGCGCATGGCGCGCAGTAGGGTGTCGTCGGTCTGGATGAGGCGGGCCAGGTGAAGGATGCCGCTGCTTTCGGTAGCGAGAATGTGAACGGGCGGGGCGTCGAAGCGCAGGATCCAGGGCCGGGGGGAGTCCATTGCCAGGTCGGCGAAGGCCGTGGGGTCCAGTCCGTGCAGGTAGTGGAGGATTTCGCCCGACTGCCGGCCCAGGTGGGGGTGGGGGGCCTCCCGCAGCCGGTGGTGGTCGTAGAGGGTGTGGCCTTCTATCCACTCCAGCACCAGGATTTTCCGGTCGGGGTCGTAGTCGATCACCCGGGGCAGGTGAGTGAGCAGCGGCGTGGCGGCGGCGGCCGCGGACAGGGCCGCGTATACGGCGGCCTCCCGGGTGATGCTGTTGTCTTCCGGTTGCCTGGCCAGTTTCACCAGGCAGGACCGGCGGGGCGTGCGGACGCTGAAGGAAAGGTTCTTCCGTTCGAAGGACTGCACCTTCACGCCGTGGTCGATGATCTCCGCGGCGCTCAGAAGCCCCCGGGTGATCAGGAGGCTGACGATGTCCCGGCTACTGTGTGTCAAGGGCAGAACCAGTTTTTGGTCCAGGGCTTGGGACAGATCACGGTACACACCAGGGTACACACCACAGTAACGCGGCAGGCCGACTTGGTGCAGAGGTACTTGGTGGCCAGGGTGATGGTGCGGGTGATGGTGGGCGTGGCCGGGGTGAAGGCAATCAGGTGGCTGTCCGCGGAGGGGTACTGCCCCGAGGAGGCGGTCATCAGGGCTTCCTCCAGGAAGTCGGATTCCACCTGATCGCGGGTTACCCGAACCACTTCCACTTTCACGTTCTTGTCGAAGTGCAGGATGCTCAGTTCGACGCCGGTGTCGTCCTTGGTGCGCTCGCGGGAGGTAATGTGCTTCGTGGGCAGCATCACGTAGGCGTCGAGTTCGTAGTTGAGGTACACCTTTACGCGGCCGTCCTCCTCTTCCCCGACGATGCCGTGGATAACGATGTGGTCGCGGCCGCCGCCCCGGAGGTCCTTGTCGGAGAGATCGGGTTTCAGGTCGACATTCTTGCTGGATGATCGCTTGGCCATGGCATACGGGTGTTGGGCACCGGGGCGACCGGCGCTGGACAGGTGATGGTGTATGTGGTTTTGTATGGGGCGGAGAAAAGGGTAGGACGGGCTGGTGTGCACGCCCTGGGATGGCTCACCCGGATTGTTGGGGGGTAAGCATATGCTGTTTTGTCTAATATACGCCCCGTCACCCGTAATAGCAAGGTTGGGCGGGGTTGTGTTTGCGCATATTTGTTGGAACGTGTGATTGGCGGCGGGGCGCAGGAGCCCGGGGAATCCAGCCGTAGCGGACTATCTTAGGGGAAGAACTCCGGACCCCGAAGCGACGGGCTACCGGGAAAGAACCGGGGCCTTGCCGCCGCCGCCCCATTTTCCAGCACAATACCCCACCCGTGAGCTACCCCGGATTTCCTGATTCACCTTCGGCAAGGCCATGGCAATCGTAGACCAGATCGAGTGGTGTGAAACCCCTTTGGTGGCACCCACGCGGGGTACGCTTGTCGAGCAGGAGATCCGCCGGCAGCTGGGGCTTTCCCTGACGAGCATTCCCTACCTGGCGCCCGTCCCCTGGGTGGCCTGGTCGTTTGCCACCAAGATTCAGCCGGTGGCCCATATTCCGAGCCGACTGGCAGACCTGATCACCCTGGTCGTCAGTATGGAAAATTCCTGCCGCCACTGTTACGGGGCCACGCGCTCCATCCTGCGGCTGACGGGTTACTCCCAAAACCGCATCAGTGAACTGGAGGAGGACTTCTTCCACGCAAAACTCGATGAAAGGAGTAAGGCGGTACTGGACTTCTCCCGGAAGTGCGCCCGCGCCGATCCCCGCCCGGACGCCCGCGACCTCGAGGTTCTCGAACGCGTCGGGTTAAGCCGGGTAGCCGTAGCGGAGGTAGCGTACGTGGCCACCAATACCTGCTACAGCAACCGCCTGGCCACCCTGCTGGCTATCCCCCCCGACGGGATCGAAGACCAGGACAATAGCCTGCTTACGCGGCTGTTCCGGCCCCTGGTGGCCATCGGGTTCCGGAAATTCCTCAACCGGGCCAGGAAAAGGAATATCCGCAAGTATGCATCCGCGCCCGGTAATCCGCAGGGCGTTCCCTTCGGAGGCCGGCTGGTCAATGCACTGCAAGGCTCCCCCACGGCCGACGTGCTGCAAAGTATACTCAACGGATGCTGGCATTCGCCCCACACCGCAACACGGACCAAGGCCCTGGCTTTCGCCATCATCGCCCGCACCCTCAACTGCCCCGTTTGTACCGCCGAGGCCAGTCAGCTATTGAAAAGCGAGGGATTGCTCCAGGAGGACATCGACCACCTGCAGACCTATCTGAGTTCGGATGCACTGAACGGATTTGAATCCAGCTTCATCCATTTTGCGCGGGATACGGTCAATTACCAGGTGCCGGATATCCAGTTCGTGGCCCGGAGATTCCTTACGGGTATGGGAAAAGAGGAAATCATTGAGCTCTGCGGCCTCGTGGCCCTGGCCAACTGGGTGGCCCGCCTGAGTATCATCCTGGAGCAAAGCGAAACGGCATGAACGCGGTGCTCCCCATCCTCCTGGCCGTCGCCCTGGTGCTGCTGCTTGCGTTTTTGCTGGTCCGTGCCCGGCGCAGGATCGGCCGGTTGCGGGCGGCCCTGAACTCGGCCTCCCTGGAACTGCAACAGGTGCAAATGGCCTTTCACCGCTTTGCCCCCCGCCGGGTAGTGGAAGAAATCATCCGTCAGGGGATCTCCATCCACGGAGAGCGGCAGGAAGTAAGCATCATGTTCGTGGATATTGTGGGATTCACGAAGCTGGCCGAGCGGATGGAGGCGGAGCAACTGGTTGAGGTGCTCAACGGATATTTTGAGTGCATGAGCCTGGCGATCAGTCAACACCGCGGCTACGTATCCAAATTCATTGGCGACGGGCTGATGGCGCTGTTCGGCACCCCCCATTCCAACCGCTGGCATGCCCTGGACGCGGTGTGGGCCGCCCTGGCCATGCGTGCCGCGCTGAAAGACTACAACGCCTCCCTGGAGAGCAGGAATCTTGACCCCCTGGAAATCGGGATCGGCATTCACTGCGGACCGGTAGTCGCCGGCGTGATCGGCAACCAGCAACTGATGGAGTTCACCGTGATCGGCGATGCGGTGAATACCGCCGCCCGCATCGAGGCGCAGACCCGTTTTCACCAGGTCGACATCCTGATCAGTCAGGCAATACGTCAGCAACTGGACGAGAAGTTCCGCGTCCGGGAGCTGCCCCCCATCACGGTAAAGGGCAAACGGGAAGCCCTGACGCTTTTTACCGTTGAGTCCTACGCGGATCGCCCCTGAGCCTTCCGGCACCGGATCAGGAACATGGGCTACTCCGGGCTGGCAACTCTGGCCGCGGGGGATTATCTTAGGAGAGGGCGGAATGGACGGGCAGCTTGCGCAGGAGGAGGCCCGGACCCCGGGAAACGGCCGGTGGCACATCCCGGATTCAATCACCCAAATCCAGTTGGCATATGGGATCCTTGGCGGAAATCGACTGGTGTGACACTCCTTTGGTGGCCCCCACGCCCAATACCGAGGTTGAGCGGGAGATCCGTAACCACCTGGGCTTTCCGCTCAACAGCATCGCCTACCTGGTTCCCGTTCCCTGGGTGGCCTGGACCTTGGCCACCAATATGCAGCAGGTAGCACACATTTCTGGTCGCCTGACGGACCTGATCACTCTGATCGTCAGCATGGAAAACTCCTGCCGCCACTGTTACGGGGCCACCCGTTCCATCCTGCGCCTGACGGGCTATTCCGAGAAACGCATCAGTCAACTGGAAGAGGACCTCTACCAGTCGGAGCTGGATGAACGCACCTTGACGGCCCTGTCCTTCGCCCGCAAGTGCGCCCGCTCCGATCCGCGGCCGGACGCCAGCGACCTGGCCGGGCTGGCCGGGGCAGGATACAGCCGGGAGGCGATTGCCGAAGTGGCTTACGTGGCCACCAACGCCTGCTACAGCAACCGCCTGGCCACCATTCTCGCCATCCCCCCGAACGATATCGAGCAGCTGGAAAAGAACCCCCTCAGCCGGCTGTTGCGGCCCCTGGTAAGGGTATTGCTAGAGAAGTTCATCACCCGGGCCCAACGCAAGAACGTAAGCAAGTTCCAGCCGCGGGCGGCCCAACCGGGTACCCCCAGGCTGGGTGGAAAATTGATTGATGCCCTCCACGGCTCCCCCACGGCCCCCATGCTGGAATGTATCCTCGAGGAATGCTGGCAATCCCCCCACCTTTCCCGCCGGACGAAAGCCCTGACGTTCGTGGTCGTGGCCCAAGCACTCAACTGCCCGGTGTGTACCACCGAAGGCCGGCAACTGATGGAGTTGGAGGGCTGGCGGCGGGATGATATCGACCACCTGCTCAGGTACCTGAGCTCCGACCAACTGACGCCTTTTGAAGCCCGGTTCATCCACTTTGCCCGGGATACGGTCAACTACAAGGTGCCCGATATCCAGTACACGGCGCGGAGGTTCGTAGCCGGTCTGAAAAAGGAGGAGATCATTGAAATCTGCGGGCTGGTCGCGCTGGCCAACTGGGTGGCGCGGCTGAGCATCATCCTGGAGCAGAGCCGGTGAGGGGGGGTGGTTCGCGAGCTTGGCTTGCGGTCATCACGTCTCGGGTTGGGCTGGTTCGCGAGCTAAGCTCGCGGTCATCACGTCCGCGGAGCCGCACAATAATCCGGAGCGAAGCTCCGGAACCAGCCTACTCATCCTTCCCCTCCGGTACGGCGGGGGCGTCGGTGGTGATGTTCACCCGCACGCCGCGGCCGAGGGCTTCGGCGGAGGGGATGGCGGGGCGGCTATCGGCCACGTCCCACTCGCTGAGGTGTAGACCGCGCTGGGCGGACACGTCGGCGGGCCGGATCAGCCGGGTGGTGTCCGGCTCCTGCGCTTCGCCGGCAAACTGCAGCAGGATGTAATTGGTGACGGCGGCCACTTCAGCGTCGCTGAGCTCCGGCATCGGGGGCATGGGGGCACCGTAGGTGGCGGTGTAGAGGCCGTAGAGGGTGACGTTGATGAGGTAGTCGCGCCCGCCCCCGGCCCGCAGGTGGGCCGCCATGCGCTGGATCGGGGGGTACATGCCGCGCCCTGAGCCGTCGACGGTATGGCAGTTCTGGCAACTGACGCGGTAGGTCCGTTCGCCGAAGGCCAGCCAGTCGGGGGAGGCGAGGTCGGTATCCCGGTCGAGGACCCGGGGCTCCACGTCCGCTTCCCGCGCGATCACCAGCTGCTCGCTGCGGGCCCAGGCGAAGATCACGGCACCGACCACCAGGCCGATGGCCAGGGCGTAGGTGAAGATGTGGGCGAGAATGTGGCGCATGACGGGGGATTGAGGAAAGGGTTCAGGCCAGGGCGAATTCTTCCAGGTAGATGTGCGACTGGGGTACGCCGTGGTCGAGGAGGGCCCGCTCCACGGCCTGCATCATGGGCGAAGGGCCACAGATGAAGAAGCGGCGTACGAAGCGCTCCTTCGGCAGGCGGCGGTCGAGCAGTTCGCCTGTGACTTGTCCCTCCTCGGCGGCCCAGTCGTGGGGCGGCTCGTCGAGTACGAAGACCGTCTCCAGGTCGAGCCGCTCCTTCAGGGCCTCGATCTCGTCGCTGTAGGCCAGCTCAGACTCCGTATTGGTGCTGTAGATGAGCAGGATGGGGCGGGGGTCGCCGCGGTCGGCCAGGGTGGTGAGGAAGCTCATCATCGGGGTGATGCCCACGCCGCCCGCGATGAAAACGTAGCCCGGGGCCTGGGCGCGGTCGATGGAGAAGGCCCCGTGGGGACCGTCGATGTACACCGTGGTGCCCGCCTCGAGCTGCTGCATGCGTTCGGAGAAGTCGCCCAGGGCCTTCACCCCGAACGACAGCCGGGTGGTCTGCTCGGCGCTGGAGGCAAAGGAAAAGGGGTGCTCCTCCAGGGTGTAGGGCGAGCCGCCCACCTTGATCCAGGCGAACTGTCCGGGGTGGAAGCGAAAGCCGTCGTGGCCCACCGCCTCGATGTCGATGTTGACCGTGCCGCCCCCCTCCGGCCGTACCCCGACCACCCGCCAGGGGCGGCGCTTCTGCAGCCAGGGCTTGACGAGGCGCAGGTAGACGATGAGTGACAGCAGGATCCCGCTGGAGGCGAGCCACAGTATCTGCTTCCAGAGGGTATTGATGTAGAGTCCGGCCAGGGAAACGTGCACCTGGGAAAAGGCCAGGGCCAGCACCCCGAGTCCGGTATGGAGGCCGCGCCAGGTCTCGTAAGGGATGCGCAGCCGCACGCGCCAGATGGAGGTGGCCACCAGGGCCAGCAGCAGCAGTACCGCCCCGAGGCCGAACTTGCTGGCGTAGGTGCCGCCGAGGGGATTGAGGAGGGCCACCCGCGCCGGATGCTCCATGAGCAGCAGCACCGGGTGGACGAGCACGAACAGCAGGGCCACCACCGCGATCTGCCGGTGATACTTCAGCACCACGTCGATGCCGAAGGGGTAGGTCAGCGGCTTGAAGCGGGCGATGAGCACGAACTGGATGCCGATCTGGGTAAGTCCCACGAAACCCAGGGCCACCGACAGCTCCACCCAAAACGACCGCCCGCTGGGAACCGGCGGCACCAGCATGAGCCCGATGGGCGCCAGCACGACGAGGAGGTAAAGGGCCAGCCAGAGGAAACCGAGTATGGTTCTGTTCATAGGGGAGCGCTCGGGGTTTGGGGGCAGAGCCCGGTCCGTCAGGAGCCCCGGTTCTCCGCGGCCGACGGTACTGAACAGTAGGGTGGGCGGGGTGGGTTCGCGGGCTTGGTTCGCGATCTAGGCTCGCGGTACCCCGGAGCGAAGCTCCGGAACCAGGGCGTCCCCGCTGGCCCGCCATTTACGGCATTTCCGGACCACGACAAGGATAAGCAAGCGCCGGGGCCCCAATCGGAATCCACCCCAAAATCACTCGCATTTGCGGGCGGAAGGGCTACGGAAGGGAGAGTGCTGTGAGCGGTTATTTCAATATATAAGCCGCTTAAATACAGCAAGATGGTACTTATGCTGCAAGCAGCGTGAAGGATAAGTACCAGCTTTTTATCGCGCCATGTCCGATAGTAGCAAGCCTTCGTAGGATAAGTCCGGGGGGGTGGGGGCGGCGGAACCCAATATTGTGGGGACAACGATGATCATGCTATGAACGGCGCGAATGGCATCACGGATTTGCCAGACGGTAACGGACCGCAGTCGCCCATTTCCCCCTTTCCGTCTCTGCTGATGAGGTAACGACCCCTGCCGCCTGGCGGGCCGACAATGAACCATAAAGCAGTACGTATTCCCCGCCCCGGGGGCTTGCGACCGTGGAATCTCCACGCTGCGCACCCGGTGAAATATTGCACTAACCATCTAATTCAAAGCGCTATGAACACACTATTACTTCGCACCTGCCTTCTGGCCACCCTCATCCTTTCAGCGTACGCCTCCGGCCTGGGTGCCGATTCACCCGCCGAAACCGATCCGCCGGCGTATGCCCAGTCCCACATGCCGGCCGGCCCCTACCTCCCCGGGGCCCCACTACTGACGGAGTGGGCGTCAGCCACCGGGATAACTCCGCCGGCGGAGGAAGTCGCAGCCACGGTTGCCGGAATGACCGTGAAATCGACGCAGAATGAAAGCGACTACTACATCCGGCTGCGGCTGCGGGACGTCGCAGGGGTGGTGGCCTGCTTGGGGGGTGGCAGGACGGAAATTTCGCTGGAAGGATATCAGTACAAACTCAACCTCCCCTATGTAGGCATCACTTACGGCAACCGGGTATTTCAAATGATGCTCCCGGATTCCCTGCTGCAGACGGGTAGAAATTTTGGTGACTACCAAAGAATCGTCGGACCGGATTACTACTTGAGCATGTTCCCGCGCATCAAGTATGAGTGCGTTGGTGGATTCTTTTTAGGACAAGCATTAGGTTCAACGGCCGGGCCTATATATGCCGACGCCTCCGACGCAAACATCACCATCGGCACCTCGCCGCTCCGTGCCCCGAAGGACCTGCGAGCCACGGACGCTACGGACGACGATACCATTCGCCTTACCTGGACCAAAGGGACCGACTTTCCCGATAACCTGCACCAGTACTACGTCTACCGCGACGGACAATTTGTCACCGCCCTCCCGGGTACGTCCCGTTCGTACGTCGACGCGAACGTGGTATCCGGCCAGGCGTACACCTACGAGGTGTCCACCTCCGTAAGCCAGTACGGCGGTAAGGAATCATCCAGAAGCCGGGACCAGGGCAGCACATTCGCCATTGACCTCGTGGCTACGGACGGTACCAAGTATAACGCAACCAACCTGTCGTGGAACAATATTTCCACCGCCTCCGACGAGATCCGCATCGAGCGCAGCCTGCCGGACGGCACCGAGCGGGAGGAGATCGCCATCGTCAGTTCCAGCGCGAAGGGGTACAACGTCACGGACGGCATCCCCGGGGTCCAGTACCTGTTCTACGTTACGCCCGTCGGCTCCGGCTTCCTGACCGATACGGACCCGGGCTACAGCCGTCCCGATGGCCGGGTGAGCGGCCACGTGAAGTCGTCGCTTGGGGCAGGCGTCGGGGGTGTGACGGTGACCCTGACCTTGCTGGATTCCCTGCCCGCGGGTGGGGGGGCGCTGCCGGCCGGATGTGCCGAGACTTACTGTACTACCACGGATATCGAGGGGTATTACGAATTCAAGGACGTCTATTACCACCAATCGGCCGAGTTCTCCGTCAAACCGAGCAAGGGCGGGACGGTCGTCCACGAGTTTTCCCCGGTCACCGCCTCGCGTACGCTATCGATGAGCAACAAAAACGCCGAGCGGGTAGACTTCACCGATCTGACGGTATTCACGGCCAAGGGCCGCATCACCTATCCCGCTTCCCCGAACGGACCGGCCTGTGGCGTCCCCGGCGTCACCGTTCTCATCGACAGCACCGACCACGGCATCCGGACCAAACGCGACGGCAGCTGGTCTTACGCTATTCAGCAGGAGGGAACCTATACCTTCACCCCCAAATTCATCCACCACCGCATCGAAACGGCTGACGGTTTGCCCGAAGTGACGCTCCAGGTCGACGGCGACCGGCCGGGGCTTGACTTTATCGACCGGGAAACGGATACGCTGAAAGTGTACGTACAAAACAGTTGCGGGGAGCCCCTGGGGAGTTCCGCGACCCTGCAGATCTATGCCGCCAACAACTGTTACAATATCACCCGCCAAACCGACAGCAACGGAGTGCTCGAAGTCATCCTGCCGGCAAGGGAGTACAGCGTGAAGGTAATTGGCGTTAACGATGCGGGGGCCAACGGCAGCAACATCATGGCACAGATCGGGAACATCGATCAGAAGATCGATCTGACGGTACGCGACACCAGCGAGGTGGTCAGAATACTGGAGGATACCGTCTACATCGAGGAGGAGACCGAAACCTTGGCCAACGGCTCCACCATCATCACCCAGGCGGCGGATACCATTCCGGCCGGCACCCGCGACACCATCCGCGCCGAGGTACGCCCCGAGCTGAGCTTCATCTACCGTTCTCCCCTGGATATTTCGATCGACTACGACCTGTCGGGCGTCGATACCTACACCTGCGATCAGGATCCGATCGCGGTAATGGAGCAGGGCCTTGCCTATACCCTGACCATTGATGTCAAAGAAATACTGGGAACGGACTGCGCCCTCGACACCGGCTACCTGAAGATCTACGATTTCGTCTCCGACCGGGGCAATGAGGTGACCCGCGTACCCATCCGCAACGGCATCGCGACGTATACCGTAGAAGCCGGCGAGCCGAACATCGCGGAAAGCGCCGAGCACAACCACGAAAAGTTGCTCTACATCATCCCCGACGTAGACCTCGTACCGAAAAAGGGGGTGGAGTTCTGGTTCCTGGTCACGGGGGCCAAAATCATCACGCCGAGTTTCATTACCCGTTCGCCGGAAATACCCATGCTGATCCTCCACGACCCCCCCGGCGACAACAGCTACGCCTACGTGGAAAAGGGACAGTCGTTTTCGAGTTTCAATACCCTGGAAGTGGAAACGGGCGGTAGCGCGGGTGCATTTGCCAATCTGGTCCTTGGCTCTGCAACTGAGGCCATATTCTTCAAGTATGCACTAGGCTTATTCGCCGATATTAAAGTGGTGGCCGGCCGGGATAATCGCAATCGGAATGGCCTGACCACCACCCTAACCTTCAATGAAAAATTCTCCACTTCGCAACTCGATAATTTGACCGGGGAGCCGGGCGACGTGTATATCGGCGCGGCATTGAACCAGGAGTTTTCCGACGCCCAGCACCTGACCTTCGACAATTGCCAGATTGAGATCAAGGAGTACCCGACCATCTCTTCCATCGATTTCGCTACGACCTTTGTCTATACCGAGAACCACATCAAAAACTCCCTCCTGCCCACCCTGGGGCGCCTGCGCCAGTCCATTTTAGCCATCCAGGCTGATCGGGAATTGACGGAGGAAGAGATCTACGAGGCCAATAACCTATTGCGTGACAGCATCTCGTGGATGAACATCCTGGCCAAGAACGATGCCGCCAGGGGGGAAGAGGCCGTCCTGGTAGAAAACATCTCGTTTAGTGCCGGCGCCCCGATCTATCGTGAAGAAAGTTTCGACACCGTTACGGAGGTGTCCTACGAATTCGCCGAATATGTCAATACTGATTTTGCCGTGGGCATTGCACTCGAACTTAAAGGAGGGGCCTGGAATAAATCAAAGGTGGGCGTCATGGGCAGTTTCCGCTGGTCCTCCACCAATACCACGGGCTCCAGGGACGAGCGCACCCGCACGGTCGGCTACGTGCTCGACGACGGTGATATCGGTGATTTCTTTTCCGTGGACATCCTGCGGGATAAAAACTACAACGTGCCGGCCTTTAACCTGAAGGTAGGTACCACCAGCTGTCCGCAGGAGCCCGGCACCCAGGCCCGTGACCGGCCGGAAATGGTGATCTTCCCACCGGAGCTAAACGACGTACCCCGCGACGGGTTGGCGAACTTCGTGGCCCGCATCGCCAACCGGAGCGAAAGCCGGGAAACCAGGGAATACGCGGTACGGGTAGTGAGCACCACCAATCCGGACGGCGCGCTGATTCGCCTGGGCGGCCAAATCATCAACAACAGCCCCGCCCACTTCTTCATTCCCTACAACCAGACGGTCGACCTCAACCTATCGGTGACCCGCGGACCCCTGTCCAGCAATTACCACGACATTCAACTGATGGTCTACCCGCCCTGCGAGTACGACCTGTGGCAGGACAATGGTAACCTGGTGAACGTCGATACCTTCGGCTTCACGGTCAACTTCACCACGGAGTGCTCGAATATCGCCCTGAAAAATATCCACGACGGCTGGATCGTAAACAGCAACAGCGCCAACCTGCTACCGCTGACCCTTTCCGGCTACGACCTCGACAACGAAAAATTCGAGTACGTAGAAGTCCAGATCAAAAAAGACGGAGAAGGATACCACACCGCCATGCGCCTCGAAAAAGAGGAACTGGCGGCTATTGGGGCCAATTACGACCTCCAGCTTGATATGTCGGGATATTCCGACGGTGGCTACCAGGTACGGGCCGCCGCCTTCTGCGGCGTCAACGGTCACACCTACTCCTCCGAAAAACGCGGCATCATCGACCGCAAATCCCTGGCTCCCTACGGCATCCCCACGCCCAACGACGGTTTCCTCCGGCCGGGCCAGGAAATTTCGGTGGCCTTCGACAAGGACATCGACTGCAATTTCGACCTGTACACCCCCGTCGTCACCCTCCGCCGTGCCGACACCGATGAGGTGATCGCCGTCACGACCCAGTGCGCCGACCGCCGCCTGATCCTCCAGACCACCCCCCACCTGACCGACCGGGACGAGCTGCAGGGGGTCCGCATCAACGCTACCGTGAACGGCCTGCGCGACCTCAACGGTAACGTGCAGAAGTACGCCACCGCGTGGAGCTTCCTGGTCAACGTTAAGCCCGTCTTCTGGGACCCCGCGCCCATTTACGCTTCGGGTATGGAGGGCCGGTCGCACGTGGTGCAGGGCGTCCTGAAGAACAACTCGAACCTGAGCAAGGCCTTCAGCCTAAACAAAGACGACGATGCCCTGATCCACTACCCGGAGTGGCTCACGCCGCAGCAGCAGCGGGGTACCCTGCTGCCCAACGGTAGCTACCTGCTGCACTTCGACGTCGATCCGGAGCTGACCCCAGGCATCTACCGGGACAGCATCGTCGCCCTGGTCGACGACAAGGCCGTGATCACCGCCGTTACCTTTGAATTACTGGCCCAAACCATTAATTGGTCGTTCGATCCGACAGACTATGACCACGATATGACGGTAGTGGCGCAGTTCAGCCTCGACGGCACCAACGACTTGTTGTCCACCGATTCCCGCGACCGTATCGGCGCCTTCGTCAACGGCCAGATCCGCGGCATTGCCCAGATCGAATACGTGGAAGAAACCCGTACCTACGCGGCTTTCCTGCGCGTACACAGCAACGAGGATGGCTCCGGTAACGGGGAGGAAGTCACCTTCCGGTTCTGGCGGGCCCTGACCGGAGCGGAGTATGGTGCCGTGGAAACACTGCCCTTCACCAGTGACGCCCAACGCGGGTCGGCCGCCACGCCCTTCATCCTGCATCCGCAAGGCCAGTTCCAGGTCATCCCGCTACGGAAAGGGTGGAACTGGATTTCGCTGAACGTGGCCACGGACGATATGTCCCGCGAACACCTGCTCCAGAGCCTGCTCAACAGTACCTCGGGCAACGACATCGTGGTCAAATCCATGGGGCAAACCTCCAACTACAGTGCCGGCTCGGGCTGGAACGGCAACCTGCGCCAACTACAATTGGGACAGGGCTATCTGTTGCACCTGTCCAATGCCCCCGATACCCTGAAGGTCGTCGGATTGCCCAGCGCCAACCCGCTCTCGGTAGCCGTGAAAGCCGGCTGGAACTGGATCGGGTACCCGCGCCTATTTCCCGAACCCGTGAACCAGGTGCTGAATACCCTGCCTTCCGGCAACCAGGACATCGTCAAAGGCCAGAACGATTTCGCCATCTTCGAAGCGGGCGTTGGTAGCTGGGCGGGCAGCCTGCGGCAGTTCATGCCCGGCGAAGGCTACAAGCTGCGCGCTACCGGGAAGGGCACGATCCACCACCCGGCCCAGAAATCGCTGGATTACACGGTGGAGCGCGGCCGCTACGAATACAACATGAACGTCACCGGCACCTTCGACGCCGCCGCCCTCGGGGAGGATGCCATCGATGAACTGCGGGTGGTAGCTTTGGTGGGCGGCACCCCCCGCGGGCTGGCCGAGCTGATCTACTGTCCGGGCATCGGGGCGTACCGCGCCTTCCTGCTGGTCTCGGGTAACCGGGAAGACGTCGGGCAATCCATCGAGTTCCGCGTCATCAACGAGGTAACCGGTGCCGAGTACCTGGCCAACGGCGAGGAGACGACCTTCGCCCTGGACGATCTGGTCGGCTCGGTCGACGCGCCCTATCCCTTCTTCCTCTCCACCACCGGTTTAACGGACCTGGAGGCCCGCGGCTACGGACTGGGCGTGAACGTACCGAACCCCGCTGGCAGGTTCACCGTGCTCCCCTTCTCACTGCCCGTAGCCGAGCGGGTGCGCCTGGAGCTGATCGACGTCAACGGCCGCTCCCTGCGCCTCATCACCGACGCCCACTATCCGGCGGGCGACCACCGCGTCGAAGCGGAACTGACCGATCTGCCCGCCGGCGTCTACACCTACCGGATGACGGCCGGGGATTACGAGCGGTCCCGCCGCATGATCGTGCAGTAAGCACGCGGGCTACTACTGTCTGCCATGGGCGGAATTCCTCTGGAGTTCCGCCCATTTTTTTTGGGCGGCGGGGCGCTGGTGCCGGGGGAAAGGCTGGAAGCCTGATGGGGGGAGGACAATGTCCTTGGTTATAAATATGGCGCCTTTATGGATCACTCTTAATCAATCCCACCAACGCCATCGAAGCCTTCCGCCCCCGATAGCTATTGAGGCTACGCAAAGTGACCCAAACCAAGGGCTCCTTCACTTCCGACACCGTGATCATGTAGCTATTTCTCCTCGTCCAGCGCGACGTCACCGCCAAGTGGCGGAAGCCCATGCACAACTGAGCACGAAGTACTGCGCAGCAAAACCGGATCCTGGCCCAACTGGCCATCCTGTACGACGACCGATTGCGCCTGGACCTCTGAGCTGGCGGCGCAAGCCTTCCCGGCCCTGGTTCTAGAACCAGGGCCGGGAAGGCTTGACTTTCTTCTTCTTTTCCCTTAATCTTTAATCCTAAGAATTACCCTTGACACACTTTATGCAATACTCCCGGGCGCATCGCAGGCCGGCTTCCACCAGCCAGCATTCGGATGAAAATCAACCTAATACACCTTTTCAAAGGTTTATCGGAACTCAAAAGCCTCATCGCCGGCTTGACGATGGCGCAGTGTTAGAGCCAGTTATTCTTCTTCGTTGACTTTTGGAAACACCGTATTTATAATAGCACTTTTAATTTTATACCACCAAAATCGATCAATTTTAACAGCCTTATTGATCGTATTTTCTTCTTCAATCCATTTAGCCAAACCAATGAAATTGGTTGTTATTCGATCGTTATACTCGTAGCTTCCAAAAGAACCGTCAAAGTCCTTGATTTCATGAACCATAGCATCTAATAGATTTCGATTTTCAAAGTTTGCATTGATGAACTCGATCAATCCATTCAAATTCGCATTGCTATACAAATCTCTAATACCTGAGTTGGTTATTGTATCGGGAGAAATATGACTGACGTAATCAATTCTTGATGATTTTATTGATTCTTCCATTATATACGCAGCTTTTTGTCTGATCTGACTGGCTAATTTTTTATTGACTTTTTCGAGGCCGGATTCATGTGTTTTTAGTGAATTCAATTCCAGGTATGTGACGTCTGCATCGTATCGGATTAAGTTGATAGTGTTATCAAACTTTTGGTCTAAGACATCCTTATTGAAAGGCATAAAATATTCTATTTCAATCAAGGAATATGCGGCCTGAGCAAAAGAGGCATATTCTAGTATGTTTAATTTTCCATCTTTTAACAAAGTTGAGAGTTCATAATATGCATTGTCAAACTCCCTATTAGTACAAAACGGGAAATTAGTTAATTTTTTGATCTGCTTAAAAGCTGGACTTAGGAGTTGTCTCTTGACCAACCGATGGTATTCTTGAATAGTATCATTCTCTAAATTGGTAGATTTCAGCAACAAGAAGTCCACGAAAGGTTCGTAAAATACGTATACAACATTACTGTCTACTTCTTTGATTAGTTTATTTGATCTGTAAAACAATGATTTAGCGTAAAACTGTTTTCTTGACTTCTTCTCAACATCGTCAGATACACCAATCAGGTGCGGAAATTGTACGTGAATTAAATAGTCTGGGACCTTTATGTGCTTTGAACTATCGATTGTTAGTAATCCAATTTTATATTCACATGACAGTATGGCAAATTGGTAGATAATGGATCTGACTGTGGCAGGGTCTATATGTAAAAACGATTTAAATGTGCGACTTAATGAATCTAATAGAAACAGTAATGTTCTAAGGTTTCGAATTTCAAGAACATCTAAAATATCAATGATGAATTTATCATAATCACCTAGCCAGTTGACAAAATTGGCTTTGTATTTCGCTTTGATATTACTGTAAGCTACTTCTAGATTTTGCTGGAACGGAACTGTCCAACCCACATATTTTTCTTTGACTTCAAGGAATTCATTTTTTGCCTTTAATTGATCTAAGTTGCTTATGAAAATCACTTTAGATCTATCGTTATTTAACACATCTTCGCTGATTGTTCCTAACAGATCCTGGAGCTTTGCACCTTCTGCTATCCGTTCTAAGTCATCTAATATAACTACATAGTTATCTATAGATGCAAATTCAAACAACGGTATTTTCACTATCTCGCCCCCTGAAAACTCTACACCTTTATCTCCTCCTTTAAAGTTGATTGCAGATAAAGCAGTTCTTAATATACTGGTTGATACTTTGCCAACTTTTGATTCTTTTACGTTTTGTAACTTCTTAAATCTTTCGTAGAAAAGCTGTTCAAAAATTTGATTAGGTTGGTTCACACCGTTTAGAGTAACGTACAGAATCCCATTATATCCGGCTTCTTTAGCCAAATCACTTATAACATTTTTTGCATAATGTGTTTTCCCAGTGCCCCATTCTCCGTTGATTAGGAGGGCCAGGTTTGATGAATTTTGCCTTGCTATGTACTCACTCAGAATAGTCTTCATGTCTCAGTTTAATTGGTTCTAACGGGTGCGCCACCGCAGGCCGGATCCACTAATCTGCATTCCAGACTTTGACTAGCATCAAAGCACCTTTTAAAGCCTTCATCGACACTCGAAAGCCTCATCGCCGGCTTGAGGATGGCGCAATGTTGGGCGAATTTATTTATAATTATCTCGCTTGATAATTCTGATGTCATTGAAAGTAGACCAGTCTTTGTCCGAATGTGAAATCATGAAGTGGACTGCTTTAGCCACATAGTCGTAAAGTTCGGCAAACAATTTTTTTCGGTTTGTGAATGAGGGAATTAGACTTATTATAGATTTACCATTATGAATTATTTCAGTTCTGAGTCCTACTGGTATCCTTTCTCCATTCCCATTCTTTAATCCAGCAGTTAGCTCCTCAAGTCGCAGATTAAGAGAGTAATATTCGGATTTTGAGGAAGCTACAGTAGCAGTTACTAATTTTTTTGATTCACTTAACTTCTGATATTGTTTAGGGTTTCCTAAAAATTCAATCAAAGTAAATATTTGAACAAACTTCAACGAATCATTGTCACTCTCCATTATATCGGACATCAGTCTTAAAGCGTGTTTACTAATATTTCCTGTTTCACCTTCAATTTGAAGTACTTTGTGATATGATATGTCTTCAGATGAATGAATTTGTATCCCAATACCAGCAGTTATCTTTTTTACCAACACCTCTCTGCTATCAAACATCCATATTCCGTGTTGCGAAAAATAAGACACTGCTGCTGAGTATTGGTAACCATACGTACCCGGTCTGCCGGGAAGCCCTTGAGGAATTGTAAAATTACAGTGCTGAAATCTGATTACATCAAATAGAGTATTAGATTTGGAGGTGTATTCATTAATTTTCTCATCTATCTCCTTATTTTTCAACCTAAGGTAATCAGGAAAATCAATTTCAACATCTATCATTACCAAAGGGAAAGAATTGAGACATTCTTCATCAAAGTATGTTAGTTCATTAATTTTGTCTCTAATGGACGATCCATTCTCAATTCGAAATAATTCGTTGAAGTTAATATGTCTTAGCTTCGAAAATTGTAAATATCTCGGCGGAAAAATATTACATTCGGCTGAGTAGATTGGGCTAAAAATCTCGAGTTTTTCAACTGGCATAAAAATCTGGTGGCCTTTAAAAATATAATTGTCAAATGAATATTCTTTTTGAATAGTACTTTCAGCAATTTTAAAATATGGAAAAATTGTACGAATTGGCAAAAATTCAACTTCAATATTTTTTTTACACCTTATATAAACTCTTCCCTCTTCTAAATCAGAATCAATTAAATAATTATATTGCACAATTTTATCTAAACTTTCCTGTAGATCTATATCAGAAACTAAACATGGTGTGGCCCAAGTGATATAGCCAACTGAATTATCTGTTGGTTTCTTGTAAATAGCTCTCATCCCGTAGTGCTCAAGAATTTATGTGATGGCTTTTTATAAACCGCTCACCAAAGTAACTTATTTAAGCTGCGGTTAGTGAGCCTGGTGATATATCATTTCGCCCAACATTAATACACCCACATCGCACCTACGCATGCAATGGCGGTGAAATTATTGACGGGTGTGCGCCACCCGCCCGCCAATAATACGTAATGTCCCGGATTTGCTGGGGAGATAATTGACGGATGTGCGGGGGCTGACGGGTGTGCGCGCCCGGGATTATAAGGGCTGCCACGGCAGGACCCCGCCACGGCTTCGCTTCCCATGAGTCGGAGCCGGTGGAAAAAGGGATCAAAATCGGACGGTATGCTGGAAGGCTAGACTCCTGGTAAATTCTTCCGCTCAAAACAAATAGTGACGAAAACGTACCAGGGGGCGGGGTAGGATGGTTCGGACTGCACGTCAGATAGCAGGCTGTACCGGCCATCAACCGCGGCCGTAAGGGCATTCCCCGACACCCGCCCCCGGGCCATTTTTGCCCCCGTCCGCGCCTCCGTACCTTAGCCCGTCGCGCCTTCGGTAGAAGGCTTTGTCATTTTGCCCAACCCAACGCCAATAAAAACCAACCCAAATGTTCCCCACCCAGACCTACACCGACCGCCGCCGCCGCCTGGCCGAGGCCCTTGCTTCCGGACTGATCCTGCTGCCCGCTAACGCCGAGGCACCGATGAACTACCGGGGCAATACCTACCCCTACCGCCAGGATTCGAGCTTCCGCTACTTCGCCGGCCACAACCGGCCCGGACTGGTGCTGACCATCGACGCCGGCAGCGGGGAGAGCCGACTGTACGGGGACGATCCCACCCTGGACGACATCGTCTGGATGGGCGAGCAGCCACTGGTGAAGGACCTGGCCCAGCGCGTAGGCGCCGAATACGGGGGTACGCTGGACCAACTCCGTGGACAGCTGGCCAAGGCCGGCACCGTCCACTTCCTGCCGCCCTACCGGGAGGAGCGCCGCCGCCAGCTGCGGGAGTGGCTGGGCGAAGACCGGCAGGCGAGCGAAGCCCTGATCCGCGCCGTAGTCGAACTGCGGGCCGTGAAGAGCGCCGAGGAGGTGGCCGAGATGAACCAGGCCGTCCGCACCAGCCTGCAGATGCACGAAGCCGCCGAATGCGCTACCCAGGCGGGCATGACGGAAGCTGAGGTCGCTGGACTCGTCGAGGGGCTCGCCATCAGCGCCGGCGGCCGCCTGGGCTACCCGGCCATCGTGACCCGCAACGGCCACATCCTGCACAACCACTACCACGGCAACACCCTCCGCGAGGGCGACCTGCTGCTGATCGACGCCGGCGCCGAGGCCCCCTCGGGCTACACCGGCGACATCACCCGCACCTTCGCCGTAGGCGGAGAGATGACCGATCGGCAGCGGGCCGTCTACGACATCGTGGACCGCGCCAAGTCGGAAGCCATCGCCGCCCTGCGCCCCGGCGTGGCCTACCGGGAGATCCACGACCAGTCGGCCCGCACCATCGCCGCCGGCCTGAAGGAGCTCGGCCTGATGAAGGGCTCTCCCGAGGACGCCGTCGCCGCCGGCGCCCACGCCCTGTTCTACCCCCACGGCCTGGGCCACCTGATCGGCCTGGATGTCCACGATATGGAAGACCTGGGCGAGGACCTGGTAGGCTACGACGATGAGTTCAAGCGGAGCTCGCTCTTCGGCACCCGGAACCTGCGCCTCGGCCGCCGCCTGCGCGAGGGCTTTACCCTTACGGTGGAGCCGGGCATCTACTTCATCCCCTTCCTCACCGACCGCTGGCGCGCGGAGGGCAAGCACCGGGAGTTCATCAATTATGACGCTTTGGAGGCTTACCGCGACTTCGGCGGCATCCGCCTGGAGGATGACGTGCTGGTGGGGGCGGATGGGCCTACGGTGCTGGGGTAAGCGGTTTTTTTACCGCAGATGGCCACGGATTTTGTTTCGCGGATTACCGCTGATTATGCCCACGCGGCGCGTGGGCGGTCCGGGGCTTCCACTCGCTTTAGGTGGGTTTTCTTACCGCAGATGTACGCAGATTTGGTTTCGCGGATTACCGCTGATTCACGCTAAGAGGATACTAAACAGTAATGTGTTCGCCCTTACAGCCGGCCGGTTGACGGGCCCCGGCAGGGCGTTAAAAAATACACACTGTATGAGCCGGGAGAATGCTCTTGGGTGAGGCGAAACACAATATGGATCGCATACACTTTGGGTCGAGGTAAGGATCATGCGAGTTTGTGGATTTTAGCCCTGGCGGGGTTCGGCAGCCGATAGAGCCGGATGTTTACTTCACCCGGGGGCCCCTTCCCCCGGCTTCGTGGGGATTTTTTGTTTCTTTTTCATCAAGGAAAAAGAAAAGACAATCGGAACGATACAAGCCCAAGCTATGCGTGTGTCGCATTTTCTTACCGCAGATGTACGCAGATTTGGTTTCGCGGATTACCGCTGATTATGCCCACGCGGCGCGTGGG
Source organism: Neolewinella marina (assembly GCF_002631205.1). Lineage (GTDB taxonomy): Bacteria > Bacteroidota > Bacteroidia > Chitinophagales > Saprospiraceae > Neolewinella > Neolewinella marina. The sequence goes on along the minus strand of NZ_PDLO01000004.1, from coordinate 229,722 downwards.
CGGTCCGGGGCTTCCACTCGCTTCGGGTGGGTGAGTTTTCTTACCGCAGATGTACGCAGATTTGGTGTCGCGGATTACCGCAGATTGTGCACACGCGATGGGAGGGTAGCCGCGCTAGATATTAGTGCGAGACTCAATATTATCCACCAGCACCCCATAGCTGCGGAACTCCGCTTCGTGGGCCTTCAGCAACTCACCGAAGCGGGGGTTCACGTCGCCGTCGGGGTTCTTGGTGATGGCGCCGTACTCGGTGCGGGAGAGGAGGTTGCTCCACCAGAGCATCTGGGTGGCGCGCAGGGGGTCGGGGGCGATGCGGTGGTCGGATTCCGGGTGCATGACGCCGTCGGGGTGTTCGCCGAAGCGGAGCCCCAGGCAGCTGTAGAGCACCTCGCCGATGTCGTCGTGCTGGTGCTCGTTCACCCAGCTGTGGAGGAAGGTGGCGTGGTGGATGGCGTAGCAGCACATTTCCTTCAGGTTCTCCCAATCGTCGGGGTCGGCCTGGGCGAAATCCTTGGCCTGGGTGATGGGGGAGAGGGCCCGGGGTTCGCCGCCGTAGCTGCCCGTGGGCATCTGGGGCTGGTGGTCGAAGCGGGTCGTCCAGTAGTTGAGGCGCCGGCTGGCCACTTCGTAGGCCCTTCCTTCCAGCCCCCTCAGGTGGGCCTCGCGGTCGAAGGCCGGCACGCTGTGGGATACGAGGTCTTCGGACATGGCGAAGATCTCATACCAGTAGGCGCGGATGTCCGCCGCGTTGTGCTCGAAGAATTCGGAGATGTACTCGTAGGTGATGTCCCAGAAGAGGTTTTCGGCCCTGGCGTAGTAGTGGTGGTCGTTGATCACGGGCATGGGGCGGTAGCCCTTCCAGTTCATCATGCCGAGGGCGTCGCGGACGCGGTGCTTCAGTCCCTTTTCCGTCAGGGCCGAGGCGCGGGGGATGTAGCCGGCTTCCTGGCTGATGAGCATGCGGTCGGCGGTGTGGTCGATCAGGGATACTTCCTTCAGGTGGGGCAGCAGCAGCCAGGTTACGGGGTTCAGCCGCAGGTTGCGGTTGGCGGCGATGGCGTACTGTTCCACGTTGACGTGGGTGCGGGCGAAGTGGTCGTCGACTTCGGAGATGAGTCCGCCCACCGAGCGGGCGACCCGCTTGGCCTGTAGCCACCGCTCCCCGTCGGTGGGGTAGAAGGTGCGCTTCTGGTCGGGGTCGTGCTCGAAGGCGCTCAGGGCGCCGGTGATGGTGATTTGCAGGGGGCGGGGGGCGTGGTCGCCGGGCAGGATCTCGAAGTCCATCTCCGTGGTCGGAAAGGCGTAGACGTTGTTGTGGTCGTAGCCCTGGTAGCCCCAGTTGACCACCCGGTAGCGGTGCTCCTCGCCGTCGATGGGTTCGAAGGTGAGGGCGTTCATGCCGTTCATCATGCGCTCGCCGAAGAACTCGTCGGAGCGGGAGTAGCCGGGCAGGCGGGCTTCGATGCAGGTAGTGAGGTTCGGGGGGTAGTCGGCCTGAATCTCCTCAATGGTGAGGGCGTTCGGGTCGGCGCGGAGCATGGTGACGTGCTTCAGCTTGATCAGCTCAACGGGAATGAACTGGTCGGTGATGGCCTCGTTGCGGCCCTCGACGTACTTCTCCGGCGCCTCGTGCTGCAGGTCGTCGATCTTGACGCGGGGGATGTAGCAGTCCGGCCGGTAGCACCAAAGTTCGATCTGGATGTCGCGCAGGTCGTAGCGCATGCCCACGAGGTCGCTTTTCTTGATCGGGAGGGCCACGGCGAGAGAGAAGCTGCGGCTCCGGTTGCCGTGGCGGTCGAAGCGGTAGGTGGTCTGGGAGATTTCCGCGCGGATCTTCCGGATGGCGGAGGAACGGGCCGCGCGGAGGTCGTACGGCAGCTCGAAGCGGCCGTCGAAGCCGGAATAGCCTTCCGCCAGCCTGCGCCAGCCGAGCCACCAGGTACGGCCCCACAGTTCCACCCGCAGGTGGTGGATGGGCTTATCGTGGTCGTGGCGTCCAGCGTAGGTGGTGCGCCCCACGATGGAGGAGCCCCGGAAGTCGGTGCCCGTGATCGCGGTGGGGCGGGGGCACAGCCGCAGCCACCATTCGTGGAGGGTGTCCTTCACCCCGTCGTAGAAGTTGTAGAGATTGTCCAGGATCATCCCCGGGGAGGCGGTGACCACCTTGGAGTAGCCGATGTCCAGGTGGTGGATGCCTTTCAGCCGCGGCGCGAGGAACGTCCGCTCGCGGGTGGGCACGGGCTTGGTTTCCTCGATACACTCGCGGTAGATGCTGTGGACGGTATCGGGGTCGCCGTACGGGGCAGGCTGGTCGTTGTCGTGGGTGAGGTGTTTGCCGGACATGCTGCCTTAGTTTTTGGGTGGTAGGTCGTAGGAGCGGTTGAGGATGCGGTGGGGCTTTTCCCAGTCCGACCAGTTGCGGTTGTCGTTGTCGGGGATCTCCGGGGGGTAGCCGAACAACCGGTAGTTCAGTAGCCGGGCCTTGTGGGCGATGGCCGAGTGCGCCCGCATGTAGTTGAGGGAGTTGTAATCGTGGATCGATTTGGCGGGGATGGCGCCGAGGGTTTCGGGCATGTTCCCGACGTGGAAGGTGGTCTTGCAGCTCTCGACCCAGTCGTAGGCTTCGGTGATTTCGATCTCGGCCAGGTCGTGCCAGGGGTGGATCTCCTCGTCCCAGGGCTTCATATTGTTGAAGATCTCCGGGTCTTCGTCGGCCGCGGCGGTGCGCAGCTGGATCTGGATCAGGTAGTTGACGCTTCCCTTTTCCAGCCGGTCCCGGTATTCGTACTTCAGGTAGTTGCGGCCATTGGGGTTGTGGGCGGCGACGCGCTGGTTCGGTATTTCCAGGGGGTCCGGGCTTTGCAGGATGCCCGTCTCCCGGGTGCCCATCTTGGCGGGCACCACCCGGTACTTGGCGTAACGCAGGGTATGGTCCTCGCCGATGTACAGAAAGGGCGTCTTGCAGTAGTAGCGCAGGTCGGAGAAGGACTCAGGGTTCTCGCGCAGGGCCTCGATGGCGCCGCTGAGCCCGTCGGGGTATTTGCGGTAGTAGTCGCGGTACTCCACCCCCCACTTCTGTTTGCGCAGCCTGGCGAACTGCAGGAAGCTGGCCGCCGACCAGAAGAGGCTGCGTTCGCCGGTGTTCATCTGCAGGTCGAAGGGGCTCTCCAGGTGGTCGTCGGAGAACTTGATCGACATGCTCCGGATGCCCTTCACGGCGTCGTCGAGGAAGGTAGCCGTGGCGTGGCGGATCCGGCAGGGGAAGGTGCGCTCCGGTAGGAAGAACCGGTGGAGGGGAATGGCGGGGTTGTCAAGGATGCGCACCGTGCCGCGGGCCGCGATACCGTTGTCGTGCGACATCCGGCGCTTGAGCATCAGGGAGGCAAAGAGGGCCACGGAAAAGGCGAAGACCTTGGCGACCACCCAGAGGACGGCGAAGTCCTTGCCGCGCCGCAGCCAGTCGGCCAGCAGCTCGCCGGTCCAGGATTGTTGATGGGTGGTGTTCATGTGCGTTGAATTGAAATTTCCTCTTCCGGCTCGGTGGCTTCCAGGCTCTCGACGAAGTACATGTCGATTTGCCCCTTGTTCTTGGCGGCGATCTTGCCGCGATGGACGAAGGCGTAGCGGTCGCCGATCAGGTCACGCAGGGCCCCGGAGGCGTTGATGCGGCCGGCTACCCCGCTGGACTCCATGCGGGCGGCGGTGTTGACGGTGTCGCCCCAGATGTCGTAGGCGAATTTCTTGCGGCCCACCACCCCGGCCACCACGGGCCCGGAGTGGAGGCCGATGCGGATCTCGAGGCACTCCTCACCGCGGTCGCGGCACTTGCGGTTGTGTTCCTCCAGGTAGCTGCGGATGTCCATGGCCGCCCGCACGATGTCGTCGGCGTGGGTGCTGCTCACGGTGGGCAGGCCGGCCACGCACATGTAGGCGTCGCCGATAGTCTTGATCTTTTCGATGCCGTAGCGGCCGATAATCTCATCGAAGGCGCAGAAGTGGGCGTCAAGGTTATGCACCAGGTCCTCGGCGTTGAGACTTTCGGCCAGCCCCGTGAAGCCGCAGAAGTCGGTGAACATCACGCTCACGCTGTCGAAGCGGCGGGGGCGGGTGCGGCCGTTGCGCTTCAGCTCCTCGGCGATTTCGTGGGGCAGGATGTTGAGCAGCAGCTCGTCGGACTTGGTCTTCTCCACCGCCAGCTGCTCGGTGCGCTCCTTCACCTTCACCTCCAGGTTCTCGTAGAGGATGGCGTTGTCGATCGAGATGGCGATCTGCCCCGACAGCAGGGCCAGCAGGTCGATCCGCTCGGCGGTGAAGACCCCCGGGGCCAGCTTGTTCTCCAGGTAGAGGATGCCCACGAACTTGCCGTGGTTGAGGAAGGGCAGGCAGAGCACCGAGCGGGCGCCGTGGGCCAGCAGGTGGGGGTCCAGGCTGAAGCGCTCGTCGGTGGAGGCGTCGTTGATCACCACCGGCTGCCGGGTGCGGCTGACGTACTTGACCACGGATTCGGCCACCAGACCGGACCCCTCCACCGGCAGGGCCTGCAGCACGGTGGTGTTGTCGTCCTCCACCGAGAAGGCCGCCTCCACCAGCAGCCGCCCGTTGCGTTCCAGCAGCAGGACGCCCTCCTGGGCGCCGGCGTTCTCGATCACGATCGACATCAGGTTGCGGAGCATGTCACCGAGGTGGATCTGGCCGGAGATGCTGGTGGCCGCCTTGAGCACCGTCTGCAGGTCGAGCAGGGAAGTATCGCCGAAGGTGGTCAGGGCCTGGAGGGAGGTGGTGCTGCCGATGGTGCCCGCCGGCCGCAGTTCGGTGCCGCGCAGGTGCTCGGCGTAGTGGAGCTTCAGGTCGGCCAGTTTGGCCTCGGCCCCCCATTCGCGGTAGGCACTGAAGGCCGACTTGAAGTAGAAGCCCGCCAGCTGCTCGAGCCCGTGCGACAGGTAGGCGCGGCCCGCCAGCTCGTAGGCCAGGGCGGCTTCGTGGGTGTAGCCCTGGCGGGTGGCCTCGGCGATGGCGCGGTCGTAACCCAGGCGGGCGGCGTTGAAGTTGCCCAGCACCCGCTGCCGCTCGGCCTCCATCAGCTCGGCCTTGTGAAGGTAATTTTCGGGGGCGGTGCGCGCCCACTTGCGCATCTTTTTCAGGTTGGCCTTGGCCCGTTTCATGATCCGGCGGCGGCGCGCGGGTGCCGCGGCGGGGTAAAGGGCCAGGTTCACCAGGGCCTCGTAGAAGTGGTGGTTAGGGATCTCGAACTTGGCCAGTACGGCCTCCAGCAGCTCACGGGCGCGGTCGGCGTGGTCGGCGGCGTGTTGGTAGTCGCGGAAATGGCAGCCCAGGATGAGCTTGTTGAAGTGGATGAAGAACAGTCCGGTCTTGTCGTCCCGCTCGGTGTTCTGCACCATCATCTTCGCCTCGTCGTAGGCCTCGCCGGTGAGCACGAGGGGGTTGGCCGACTTGTTGAGGAAGTTGCGCATGCCCTGGCGGTAGACCTCGTTGTAGTTGTAGTTGGTCTCCTGCTTCAGCTGCTGGTAGTTGCGGCTGTAGGCGGCCGTCTCCTCCTCCACCCGCTGGAGGTTGCGGCCGATGAGGTAGGAGTGGATGCAGTAGATGTTGGAGTTGATGCAGGCGAACTCGATGGCGCCGGTCTCCAGGCCGATGTGGTAGCTCTCCTGCAGGGGGCGCAGGGTGTTGCGCACGTGCTCGTTCCAGTTGATGATCAGGGCGTACACGGGGCAGTAGATCTGGGTGGTCCAGGCGCGCTCCTCGAACTTGTCCATCAGCCGCAGCCCGAGCTTGCCGTAGCGGTAGCCGGACTCCATCTGCTCCAGCACCCCGCACATGATCACCCCGTAGGTGGCGAAGGCGAAGGCGCTCAGGGCGGTGTTGCCGTACTTCAGCGACATGCGGCACATGCGGAAGATCACCAGGGGGAAGAGGTTGGGCCGCGCCCAGTAGGAGCTGGAGGCGATGTCGGCGATGATGCGCATGGCCGCGATCTTGCGCGGGTCGGTCATTACCGGCAGGGCTTCCAGGGTGGCCACGTCCTTGCCGTAGAGCCGCAGCTTGGTGTAGAGCAGGTCCGACATCACGTTGGGCAGGCCGGGCTGGGTGGGGAATTTCTCCCCCAGCTGCTCCAGTACCTCCAGGCCGGTATCGATGGCTTCGTTGAGCTGGTTCCGGGCCTTGAAGGAGAGGATGCGGATCTCGTAGGCCTTCACCTTGTCGAGCAGCTCGGTTGCGCGGGACAGCAGGGTGGCCACCAGCTGGTCCATGACGGCGAACTCTCCGCTGAGGTAGTTGCAGTCGGCGGCCTCGGTGTGCAGGTCGCGGCTCAGCTCGTAGTGGCGTTCCCAGCGGTCGGCGGGCAGCAGGTCGATGCCGGTCTGCAGGTACTCCGCTCCCCGGCGGAAGGCGGAAGCGTGCTTGGCGCGCCGCCCGGCGCGGAGGTTGAGGGCGGCCAGCCGGAGCCGCTCGGCGGGGTCGGTGATGGCCGCCAGGCCGCCGTTGAGCTGGGTGACGATGTCAAACACCCGCTCGTCGAGCCCGGCCTGGGGAGTGTTGGCCAGCAGGAGGCGGCCGATGCGGGCGTGGACCTCCGCCTTCTCGCCGTCGGGGATCAGGGAATAAGCAGCCTGCTGGATGCGGTCGTGGGCGAACTTGTAGCCCGTGCCCAGCGGCAGCAGCAGCCCTTCGGAGAGGGCAGGGAAGAGGCGCTGCTCCAGCTCCTCCTCCGATACCCCCTCGATCACGCAGAGGGTGTCGGCGTCGAACTCGCTGCCCACGCTGGCCCCGGCGCGGAGGAGGTCCTGGGTAGGGGCGGGCAGCCGCAGCACCTTGGCGGCCATCAGCTCGACCACGTTGTCGGTGATGTTGCGCTCCCGTACGCGGGCCAGGTCCCAGGTCCAGCGCCGCGCGTCGTTGTCGAACCACAGCAGCTCCTCCTCGTAGAGGGAGTGGAGGAACTGGGTGGTGAAGAAGGCGTTGCCCCGGGTCTTCTGGTACACCAGCCCGGTGAGGTCGCGGGTGTCGTCGGGCGGAATGCCGGTGGCGTCGGAGATGAGGTGGTTGACGTTCTCCTCGCTGAGGTTGCCGATCTCGATGGTGGACAGGCGGGCGCCGGCGGCCTCGATCTCCCGCACGGCCTGCAGGAAGGGGTGAGAAGCGTCCACCTCGTTGTCGCGGTAGGCCCCGATGCAGAGCAGGTGGTTGTTGTCCGGGTCGGTCACCAGCAGCCGCAGCAGCTCCAGGCTGCCGGAGTCGGCCCATTGCAGGTCGTCGATGAAGAGCACGATGGGGTGATCGGCCGTAGAGATCGACTGTACGAACTTGCGGAAGACGTAGTTGAAGCGGTTGCGGGACTCGGAGCCCGCCAGCTCCGGTACCTCCGGCTGGGGGCCGATGATGTGTTCCAGGTTGGGGATCACCTCGGTGAGGACGCGCCCCTCGGTGCCCACCGCCGCCTGCACCTTTTCGCGGAAGCGGTCCACGGTCTCCTTCTTTTCGGTCAGCACCAGGTCGACAAAGCGGCCCAGGGCCTGCAGGAGGGCGAAGTAGGGCTCGGCGCGCTGGAACTGGTCGAACTTCCCCTCGACGAAGTACCCCCTGGCCTGGGTGATGGGCTTGTGGACTTCGTGGACGAGGGCCGACTTGCCGGTACCCGAGTAGCCGGCCACCAGGACGGTCTCCAGTCCGCCCCGGCTCACCCGCTCGAAGGCGGCCAGCAGGCGGGCGGTCTCCTCCTCCCGGCCGTAGAGCTTCTCCACGATGCGGAAGCGGCCGGAGAAGTCCTGCTCCCCCAGGATGAAGGGGTGGATCACTCCGTGGGCCGTGTATTCCTCCAGGCAGCGGCGCAGGTCGGCCTCCAGTCCGTGGGCCGACTGGTAGCGGTTCTCGGCGTTCTTGGCCAGAAGGCGCTCCACGATCAGGGCCAGGGGCTCGGGCACCTGGGGGTTGAGCTTGCGCAGGTCGGGCGGCCGCTGGGCGATGTGGCAGTGGACCATCTCCAGGGGTTCGCGGGCCTGGAAGGGGCAGCCGCCGGTGAGCATCTCGTAGTAGACCACCCCCAGGGAATAGAGGTCGGTGCGGTAGTCGACCGCGCGGTTCATCCGGCCGGTCTGCTCTGGGGAGATGTAGTGAAGGTTGCCCTCCAGCACCTCCGGGTTGCCGAGGTTCTGCTCCTTCAGGTCGATGCGGGAGGAGATGCCGAAGTCGATGATCTTCACCTGGCGGGTGGCGGGGTCGAGCAGGATGTTGTAGGGACTGATGTCGCGGTGGATGATGCCCCCGGCGTGCACCTGCCCCAGGGCGCGGGCGATGGCCACGGCCACGTGGAGGAACTCGCCAATGTCGTTCTGCGGCTTCTTCAGGGATTCCGCCAGGGTGGGGGCGTCTACCCACTCGAGGAAGAGGTAGTGGCGGTTCTCTGACCGGGTACGCCCCAGCACGCGGCGCACGCCGTCGCCCTCCAGGTCGCGGGCCACCTCGTATTCCCGGTAGAACTTGGCGATCTCCCGGGGGGTGGGGAATTCGTAGTTGAGGCCCTTGCGCGCTACGGGGCGGCCCCACTCGCTGTCGGCCAGGTAGTGGATCTTCGTCCGTACGCTTTCGTAAACCAGTCTTTCCGACTTCATGGTGCCTCGTGCCTCTGGCGGTGGATTACGGCCCCCGCTTCATTACGTAATATAAGATGTACCAACCACTTAGGACGGACGGGCCTCCCGAACACCCCGTTTCCCGGCTTTCAGGCGGGAAATTGGCACCCGCGGCCGCGCCCCGCCCCCGAAAAGCCGCGAGCGCTAGACCTAAAGCGGGCCCGCCGCGTTAAACTGGAGATGTAATCCCCGGAAAGATGCGCTACCTCCTCCTCTGTTGCTTCCTTGCCCTGGCCCCCCTGTGGCTGGGCGGACAGTCGAACCAGCTTGCCCAGCAGTACTACATGGACGGGGAGTACGAGAAGGCCGCCGAGCTCTACCGGGCGCTGGCCGAATCGGGCTACAACTCCTTCTACTTCGACCGCTACGTGAGCAGCCTGATGAACCTGCAGCGCTACGACGAGGCCGAGACGGCCCTGAAGAAACAACTGCGGCGTACCCCCGAGGACCTGACCCTCCACGTGAAGTACGGGCAGCTGCTGGAGCAGCAATTCGACGACGACAAGGCGCGCAAGCAGTACGAGGAGGCCATCGCCAACCTCGGGGCCGACAAATTCCAGATCACCCAGCTGGCCAACGCCTTCGTGGTGCTCACCAAATACGACTTCGCCATCCGCGCCTACGAGCGGGGCAGCAAGCTGCTGAAGGAAGACGGCGCCTTCAGCCTCAATCTCGGCGACCTCTACCGCCGCAAGGGGGAAACCGCGGCCATGATCACCCACTACCTGGACGCCGTGGCCGAGGACCCCCGCCACGGCCGCAACGTGCAGACCTTCTTCCAGCGCTACCTCGACGAAGAGGGGCTGCAGGAGGCCCAGAAGCAGCTCTACGCCCGCATCCAGGAAGACCGGAAGGAAAACCCCCTCTACCCGGAGATGCTGGCCTGGGTGGCCATCCAGCGCAAGGACTACAAAGGTGCCCTGCGGCAGCTGCGGGCCCTGGACCGCAAGCTCGGCGAGAACGGCGAACGGGTGCTTGACCTGGGTAACCTGGCGGCCAACGACCGCGACTACGAGACGGCCATCGCGGCCTTCGACTACGTGGTGGAGAACAAGCCCGCCGGCTCCCCCTTCTACCTGGAAGCCAAGCGGGCCGGACTGCTCACCCGTCGCCAGGCCATCACCGACGGCTACGACTACACCGAGGCCGACCTGCGCATCCTGGAGGCGGCCTACCTCGAGTTCCTCGAACAGTTCGGCCGCAACCCCGCCTCGGCCCGCATCGCCATCCAGCTGGCCGAGCTGGAAGCCCTCTACCTGAATGACCTGGACCGCGCCATCGACATCCTGAAGGGCATCGTCGAACTGAACGGGGTGAACGAAACCACCCGCGCCGAAGCCAAGCTGGCCCTGGCCGACTACTACCTGATGCAGGGGGAGGTGTGGGAATCCACCCTGCTGTACAGCCAGGTGGACAAGCAGTTCAAGGAGGACCTGCTGGGCCACGAGGCCCGCTTCCGCAACGCCCGCCTGAGCTACTTCCGCGGCGACTTCGAGTGGGCGCAGTCGCAGTTCGACGTGCTCAAGGCCAGCACCTCCCGCCTCATCGCCAACGACGCCCTGGACCTGTCGGTCTTCATCATGGACAACCTCGGGCTGGACACCACGGCCACCGCCCTGCAGACCTACGCCGACGCCGAGCTGCTGATGTTCCAGAACCGCTACGACGAGGCCTTCGCCACCCTGGACGGGCTGCTGCGCGACTTCCCCGGCCACGACCTGGAGGACGACGTGGTCTACCTCCGCGGCCGGCTCTACCGCAAGCTGCGGCGCTACGACGAGGCCGCCGCCCAGTTCCAGCAGGTGATCGATACCTACCCCGAGAGCATTCGCCTGGACAATGCCCTCTTCGCCCTGGCCGGGCTGTACGAGGGGGAGCTGGGCGACAAGGAGAAGGCCCAGGAACTCTACGAGACCCTCTTCATCGACTACAGCAACAGCATCCTGGCCGTGGAGGCCCGCAAACGCTTCCGCATCCTCAGGGGCGACGCGGTGCAGTAGCCCTTGTTTGGCGCGGGCGGGAACCTTATTTTTAAGGAAACACCTTCCCCATGCAGTCGCCCGGCCTCACTTCCCGCTTCTTCCTGATCGGCCTGCTGCTGTCGATGGTGGTGGCCCTGGTCGCCTGGGGGTTCCGGACCGCCCCGGAAGCCGCCCGCCAACAGCTGCTGGCCACCCCGGAAACACACCAACAGAAACATTCCGAGATGGCCCACCACCACACCCGCACTCACCGGCGGACGGTACGGCCGATCCGGGTGGAGCCCCCCCGCTTTCCGGCCTGCCAGGAAGTCAGGGAGGACCACTGGCGGGAACGCTGCGCGGAGCAAAAACTGAGGGAGCAGGTACAGCGCCACCTGGAATACCCCGCCCTCCTGCTCGGGGAGGCCACGGGCACGGTGGTGGTACGCTTCAGCGTGGATCGCCACGGGCGTACGGGGCCGCCCCGGGTGGTGCGCAGTCCGCACCCCGACCTGGGCCGGGCGGGGCGGGAAGCGGTGCGTGACGTACTCAAGAAATACCCTGTCTGGGAGCCCGGCCGCCGCAACGGTCATCCGGTGAAGATGCAGCACACCGTTCCCGTCCGCTTCTACCTGCAGTAAACTACCGCCCTCCATGCTCCCCGCTACCCTGTCTTCCCGCTTCTTTCTGACGGGCCTCACCCTGGCCATGCTGCTCACGGCGGCTTCCTTCGGCTACCGGCAGGGCTACGGAACTGCAGAGGCCACGCCGGCAGCGGAGGTGGTGGTGGAAGCGGAAGCCCAGTCCTGCGACGCCGGCCCCGGCTTCAACCCCATGAAGATCTACGGTCTGCCCTTCGCCTTCCGTCCGAAGCTGCCCCCGAAGGAAAAGCAGACTCTGCCCATCTACCCCGGCTGCGAGGGGGAGGCCGACTACGAGGAACGGGTGTTCTGCGGCTTCCGCCGCCTGCTGGCCTTCATCGAAGGGGAACAGCGGCAACCCCCGGGCTCGGCCGCGGAGCGGGTATTCGTAAAAGTCATGATCGACGCCCACGGCCGGATGCAGAATCCCGAAGTGGCCCGCGGCACCGACCCCCGCAATCGCCGGGAAGCCCTGCGGGTGGTCCGAATCCTGGTGGACCGCGACGTCCGCTGGACCCCGGCCACGGTGGAGGGGGTGCCGCGGGCGCGGGCTTTTGTCATTCCCTTCAGCTTCCACGGGGCGGGCTGCTCGCTTTGAGGATGGTCGTTTGTCGTATTCAGACATCGGATGTTGTTTTTTCTGCACCGACATCGGATGTCCTCCGCGGCTGTGGGCCGCCCCATCATTCGTTTTACCCAGGAAAACCGCGGGGTCCAGCGTCTGCTGGGCGCGGGCGCGGGTGCCGGGGAAGCTGAAATTCGTGATTTTAACATCGGATGTTGTCCCTGAATCAACATCGGATGTCCTCCGGGTACGGTAAATCCTGAAAAATGCCAGGGAACCCAGGAAAACCGCGGGGTTGCGGGTCGGCGTGCGCATGAATATGCGAGGGCGAAGGTGCCGAAACGGGCGTAAATGGTGATTTCGACATCGGATGTTGTCCCGGTACGGACAAGCAGCCGTCCCCCCTCCCATATCCCGCAACGATCTCCGCTCCCCACCGTTTACAGCGGGCGATCTATCCAGTAACTATCCGTGCGTAAACTATTCGTCTTCCTTGCCCTGGCCCTGCTGGTGGCCTGCAACACCTACCGCCCGCTGGGCGGCGCGGAACCCGACGCGGCCCCCTGGAAGTCGGTCGTCATCCCCCCGAGCCCCCAGCCGCGGGACGGCGATCCGGTGGCCGGCCTCGACTACCTGATCCACGGCGACTATATCGGCAGCGGCATCCCGATCGAAATTATGCGCAAGGAGGCCGACAAAATGCCCCATCTGGACAGTCTCTACCCCCGCAACGCCCTGAACGAGGGGATGCCCTATTACATGACCGCCTTCATTGCTCCGAACGGAGCGGAGACGGTCAACGGCAACTGCTTCACCTGTCACGCCGGCAAGGTGGACGGGCAGCTGGTGCTGGGGCTCGGCAACAGTTTTGCGGAGTGGGAAAAGAGCATGGTACCCATGGGGGTGGCGATGCGGCTGGGCATGTCCCTGAAGTACCGGAAGGACGACCCGGAGACGGTGGCCTTTGAAGATTTCGGGCGCTACTTCAAGGCGATGGCCCCCACCGTAAAGGTGACCCAGCCCGGGGCCAACCCCGCCTTCCGCCTGGCCGAGGCCTGCATGATGCACCGCGACCCGGAGGACCTGACCTACGTAGAAGATCCCCTCTACGAGATGTGGGACTACAACATCGGCACCGATACCCCGCCGCTGTGGCACGTGGGCAAGAAGAACAGCCTCTACTACACCGGCACCGGCCGCGGCAGTATGCCCAAACTCCTCCTGCAGGCCAGTGTACTCGGGGTGCCCGACAGCAGCCACACCCGGAAGTCGGTAGAGGCCTTCCGCGACGTCTACGCCTTCCTGAGCCAGTTGGAGGCCCCGCCGTATCCCGGCGCTATTGATGAACCCCTGGCCCGCCGGGGCGAGGCGCTCTTCAACGACCACTGCGCGGGTTGTCACGGTACCTACGGGGCGGAGGAGACCTACCCCAACAAGGTCATCAACGTTGACGTGGTGAAGACCGACCGGCTGTACGCCGATTACGTCCGCCAGTCGGCCATCGTCGACTGGTACAACCGCAGCTGGTTTGCCACCAGCGAGCCGCGGTCCTCCTTCGAGCCGGTACACGGCTACGTGGCCCCGCCCCTCGATGGCATCTGGGCTACGGCGCCCTACCTCCACAACGGGTCGGTACCCACCGTTTATGAGCTCCTGAACTCCGCCGCCCGCCCCGCCCGCTGGACCCGCGACGGCCGCTCCACCTCCTACGACCACCGCAAGCTGGGCTGGCAGTACGACCCCGCCCCCCGAAACGAGAAATGGACCTTCGACACCACGGTGCCCGGCTACGGCAACGGCGGCCACACCTTCGGCGACAAGCTCAGCGAAGCAGAGCGCTGGGCGGTGGTAGAGTACCTGAAGACGCTGTGAGGGTGAAGAACTGGTCGGACGAGGTGTGGAAAACTTCAGTGGGGCGTTACTGGTCCTGGCAGGCCAGCTCCAGTTTCCGCCCTTCGAAGGAGGGGCTCTGGCCACAGAGGTTATTCGCCTTGACGCTGATCTTGCCTCCGGTAAAGGTGGTGGCAAAGTCTACGGTTACGGAGGTGGTGCCTTCGCCGGCGACGATCGTGGCGCCGGTGGGCACGGTCCAGACGTAAAAGTCGGTATTGGCTACCGGACTCACGCTGAAGACATTGCCCGTAGTGCCGCAGAGGTTGTCGGTAGGCCCGGATATTTCGCCGGGAACGGATGGCAGCAAGTTGCTCTGGGTGGTGGTCGCGGAGGCCGATCCCGTGCAGCCGCGGCTATCCACCACCGTGACGGAGTAGGTGCCTACCTGATTGACCTGGATCACGCGCTGGGTTTCCCCGGTTGACCAGGAGTAGGAGGCGTAGCCCGCTCCGGCGGCAATGGTGGTGGTATTGCCGGCACAGAAGGAAAGGGTGCCGGTGATCGCCGGAGTCGGCGTCTGGAACTGTACCACCTCCCAGCTTGCATCATCCGTACAGCCGTTGTTGTCGGTGACCGTGAGGCTGTATAATCCGGAGTTACTCAGGGTCACGACCGAATCCGTCGATCCGGTAGACCAGGTGTACTGCGCAAAACTTGCGGTGGAAGCCAGGCTGGCTGTACCGCCCGGACAGAAACCTTGGTCACCCGTTATGCCGGCTACGGGGGGCGTGTAGGTGGTAGGAGTCACGGCAGCGGTGGCTGCGCAACCATTGGCGTCGGTCACCGTCACGCTGACCGGGTCGGTGGAGGAAATCACTGCGGTCTGGGTGGGATCTCCGGTAGACCAGGCGTAGGTAGCAAAGCCGGCACCCGCATCCAGCACGGTGGAACCTCCGGGGCAGAAGGCGGGGGTGCCCGCAATATTGACGGTTGGCGTTGCTCCATCTGTTACGGTTACGGAAGCGCTGCCGGTACATCCGCTGTCGTCGGTGACGGTCAGGGTGTAGGTGTTGGCCAGGGAAACCGAGAGGGTCGGCTGGGTGGAGTTGTCGGACCACTGATAGGTACTGAATGATCCCGCGGCACCCAGGGTAACCGACTCACCGGGACAGATGACGGTATTGCCGGTTATGGTTACGGCCGGCGCGGTGTTCTGGGTGATCTGCACGGGGGCCGAGACCACGGAGCCGCAACCCTTTCCGTCGTCGTAGGACACCGTATAGGTTCCCGGGCTGCTGACGTAAATGGCTTCCGTGGTTTCGCCCGTGCTCCAGGTGATCCCCGTGGATTTGTCGGCGACCAGCATAATGGTATCCCCCGCGCAAATGGAAAGCGTTGGGGCTTCCACCGATATTTTAACGGAGTCGGGTACGTAAGTCTGTACGGTAAAGTCGGTGGAAGAATCCGTACAGCCGGTCCCTCCGGTGGCCGTCACGGAATATTCCCCGGCGCCGGTTACGTCGATCGTCGGAGAGGTTTCGCCGGTCGACCAGGTATAGTTGCTAAAGGCCAGGGTATCGTCTTTCTGGCCCAAACCCACGGCGTCGATGCCCACTGACCCACACGTCGAGTTATTAACCAGCAGGATCTTGACCTCGCTTACCGGATAGGTCGTGCGGGTGAAGTCAATCCGCGTGATGGCACTCGCATCCGCCTCGGAAGAAGTCACCGTCGAGGTATATACGGAATGGAAAGTACCGGTAGTAGCGTCCTTCAGCAGCACCTCCCGGATATTTCCGGGGCAGTAGGTCTGGTATATCTCGATATAATCGACGGTGGACGAGCCGGCGAACTGCAGGGTAATGGAATCCCCGCGCGCACCGGAGGCACTTGCCAGCCAGCCACCCTCACCGAACCCGAAAGCTGGGTAGAGGTCGGGCGCACCGAGAACCGCCCGCGGACCAAAGGATTTGCTGGGCTCGGCGGGAGCTTCCACGAGCTTGTTGGCGTAGCGAACGGTCTGACTGATCAGGTTAAGCGTATTGGTCCCATTATCGCAAAGGAATTCTTCGCCGAGGATGCGGGGTTGTATGCCCTGGGCCTGCAGTTCCGCGGCGATCATCAGCCGGCCGAGCTCCGGTTTCTCTATTGGCGTACCGCCGGCAATTGGTACGTGGTAATGGGCACCTGCGCGAGGCGCCCCCGGTTCATACTGGGTGCCTACGGGGGAAAAACCTCCCGTTTGCTGCAGTACGCCAACGAAGAAAGTATCACCTGCGACGGTAGGGTTGGAAGGAAAATAGAAGGTATGGTAGGCCGATACATCGTCCGTAGTGGGGGTAAACACCTCGGAGGTGTCGATGCCGGTCCCGTCGCTGTTCAGCAGAATGGCGGAAAGCGGTTGGCCCGCCGCCGACTCGTCGAGGAAGACACTGGCACCACTGACCGTGAAGCATCCCTGGGCGACATAGCGGGTCAGTACGGCACCGGAATCCACCCCGGCCGCGGCAACCTGCGCGCTTTGGTCAGCGTAGCGCACCGTACGGGTATTGACCCGCTGGAGATACACGTAGCGATTGTTTTCCAGTAAGTTTTCGGCGCCCTGGGCGGGTACGGAAACCGAGATGGAATCCGTGCCTTCCACCGTTGGTGTATAGCCGGAGAAAGTGACCAGCCCGGAGCTCATCCCCGGAACCGTAACCGGGACATCCGCCGTGTAGCGCACGGTCCCGTCATTGCCGGTAACCGTCAGGGTAGCCGTCACGTCCACGGTATCCTGGCCATAATTCTCAACACGGGCTGATACGGGTTGGGTGGCGGTGTACGCGGGTACCGTGGCCCCGAGGGCGTATACGGCGGTGACGGCAATACTGTCGACGAGCCGGCTGGCCCCAAGCCGGGTCTGGGGGCGGGAATTTGTGGCGAACAGGACTTCCCCCGGCGCATTTTTTCTGGTACCCGCATTCGTGTTGAGCGCGAGGATGGGCCTGGTAGTGCCAGGGTTGCCAGTGCTGCCTTGGGGGGCTTTGGTTTCGGTGGCCAGTGCGAGATAGCCCTTGCTGGGATTGCCCAGGGGGTGTTGCCATTCCCAGGCGACGTACAGTCCGCCGCCATTGTACACGAAGGTGTCGCGGCTGCTGCCACTGAAGGTTACGTTAAGGGGGCCGGCCACGTCCGGCAGCAGGATGCTGTCGGAGTGCACCAGCGTCATGCCGGTCAGGGCATTGGTCCAGCTAATGGCATTTTTTGGCCGGTAGCGGACGACGTAGTCCGTTCCGGGCGACAAGTCATTCCAGATCAGGATCGCGGATGTGTCCGAAAGCACCCGGGTGCGTGGGTCCGTGGGGAGGTAGCAGGCCGTGGCCCCGGTGGTCGTAAAGGCGGTACCCGTGAGGTACTGTCCGCTTTTGGTTTCGTTCGCAATGGTGCACACCGTGCGGATCCTCCACTCATAGGTAGTCCCCGGCGAAAGGTTGGTGATCCTCACCGTGTTGTTAAGGCTGGAGGTACTTAACCATCCCACCGTGCCGACGGGACGAAATTGCACGGCGTGACGAATGGCCTCGGTAGCTGGCGTCCAGGTCAGGGTGACGGAGGTGTCCAGCACGGATACTACCGTAAGGGCGGAGGGTTGGGCGCAATCGGGCGAGTACCGGGTGGTAAAGTTCTGGCCGGTGGCGGCAGACAGTTCTCCGTTGCACTGGGTGGCTACCTTCCAGGTATAGTTGGTGTTTGGGGTGAGGTGGGATAGTTGAAGGAAAGTATCCAGAACCGTTATTTCCTGCCAGACCGACTCCGTAATGGCGCGGTAGCTCAGCTGGAAGGTGTGGGAAGTATCCAGGTGGGGGAGGGACCAGGATACCAAGGCCGCGGAATCGGTGAGGTTGGTTACGGCAAGGCCGTTGGGTCGGTTGCAACCGGAGGTATCTACGGGCTGAAAGGTTTCGGTGTTTGTCCAGGTGTCGGTCGGGTTACAGGCTGCGCGGACCTGCCATTCGTAGTCGCCCAGGCTGAGGTTTTCGAGGCGCAGGCGATTGTTGCCGGTGACGGTCACCTCCGTCCAGCTAAGGTCCCTGCGGCTCACGATATCGGTGGTATTCTGAAGGTAGAGCGTGAAGTCGCCGCTCGCCGTATCGCTGTCTGGCCGGGCAATGGTAAAGCCGAGGGAAGTGATGGTGTCGCCGGCTAGCAGGTTGGACGCAGCCGCCTCTTCGGGTTTGATGAGGTAAAGCATCCGCTGGTAGGGACTGTCGCCCTGGGGCGTGGCGTCCCGGGTTACGGTTCCGTCGGCGGGTAGCACAACCGTTTGCTGGGCAGCGAGGTAGGGCCCCCCCAGCAGAGTGAGGATTAGCAGGACGAATGCGTTCCGCCAATACCGGAACGGTCTGAAGTAAGGGTGTAGTGACATAGCGTAGAAGATTGCAGGGGTGAAGGAGGACTGAAGGTTATTCCTTAGTCGTGCTGCATCTCTTCATTCAGGTGATTGTGGTAGTGGACGGCTTTATCGAAGCGCTCTTCCATCTCGCGGAGTACGTCCTTTTGATAATTCGGATCACTCTCGAGCCTGGCCCAGAAGGGGTGCTTGTCAATTTCGCCTCCCTCAGCCAGGAAAATTGCTCGGGCCTTTACGATCATAGTTTTGAGATCCTCCCGCGATGGTTGGTAATACACAATATCCTCAGCTTGGGGATGAATCAGGTTTGGGGTGTTCTCATCGTTCAGGAATTGGGGTGCCCGTTGGGAGCTATATGGATCAACATTGGGGGCGGCAGAAGCTGCCACGTCCTGGCGCTGGTGGGGGATATGCTCTGGAAACCCGGTATGCTGAGAATTCGAGTTGGATGGGTCAGCTACTGGGCCATAGCCGGGGATTACGCCTGCGAGGGCTTGCTTGATCCCGGATATTTCTCCTCTCAGGTAGGCCAGTTCGGCTTCCTGCTGGTCCAGTTCTTCCTGCTGCTGACTGATCAGGTTGGTGAGGTCGTTGTTGTTCAGGCCGATGGCCACATTCACCATTCCGACGGCGGTGGTCGAGCCTTCCCAGGCTACCCCCATGATCTGATCATATTCATCAAGGTGCATTTCGCTTCTCTTTTTGCCAATACCGAAGCCGTTGTGGAAACCACTGGGAATGATGTAATCACCTGGCTCGACGATGCCCATTACCAGGGTTTGGACCTGGCCGAGGAAAGCGATTTTCTCGTAGCGGTCTAGGTCCGCCTCCGCGGGGAGTGCACCCAGCACGGCCGGCTTCCGGGAAACCACCATGACGCGGTCGGCACCAGCGGTCGTCAGGGATACCCGTCCATTCTTCATGCCCACGATCTGGCCGGGGAGCAGCTCTTCCAGGGGGTCGACCTTTTCGAGGTACTCCGCGTAATCACCCGCGCCGGAGGCGAAGGTGACGCCCCGAAGAAGTTGCGCATTCGTTTCGAATAGGACAAGTGATTTTACGGTGTTCTTCCGATTTTCAACAGTGGAGTAGAGGTTCGCTGCTTGGACGATCATGTTGATTCCTGCCGCACTGATTAGACTGGGAATTGGAGCAGTGACGCAGGCTCCCAATCCGGCGCAACCTGTGGATGAGGTAGCGGATCCAGCGAAGTCGGTAGCTGCCTGGGTGACATCGGCTAACGCAATAAGTTCGTCGATCGAGGCAATGACGACGTCAGTTTTCAATATGGATAGGTCTGTTTGATAGTCCAGGTTATTCTTGAAGTCAGCCGCGGTGGATTCCCCTTCAATCCGGCCTACTACTCCGCCGCTGTTGTTCAGAAAGGTCACGAAGTCATTGGTGTTGGTTGGTGTGCCAGCGCCTACCTGGATGGCTATTCCACTGCCGTTGGAGGTGTTTCTGAATTTTGCTACGAAACCGGTACCACTGTCGCCAGTCTGGTTGAGTCTCATTCTGCCGTCGGTGCTCAACTCGAAGGTGCTGTTCAGTTTCATGGCCCCGTTTAGGGTCAGTGCGCCTCCCACGTTCAGGTTGCCGCCGATGCCCGTTCCGCCATTGACGACCAGTGCGCCAGATGAGGTCGTGGTCGATTGGGTGTTATTGGTCAGGCGGGTCAGGCCGGTGGCACCCAGGGAGTTGTTGATCTGCGTGGCGCCGGATACGGTGAGCAGGTCGCGCAGGGTAGTGGATCGGGTCACGTCGAGGGTGCCCAGTATTCCGGTATTGCCCCCTACGTTGAGGTTCTTGCCGAGGCCGATGCCGCCGCCGACCTTGAGTGCTCCGGTGGAAACGTCGGTTGATTGCGTCAGGTCGCTGATGTCCACTGCTCCGGCAAAGGAGGTATGGCCTCCGAATTTGGAATCGCCGCCTACGTTCAGGTTGCCACCGAGGCCGAAGCCGCCGGCCACCACCAGGGCTCCATCCGTGGTGGTCAGGGACTGGAGGGAGGGGTTGTCCAGGACGACGGTCTGGTTAAAAGTTGCTCCCTGGTTGACGGTGAGGATGCCCGTCAACAGGGTAGGGCGGCCGAAGTTCACGTTCAGCAGGCTGTTCAGGTTGGTGGGCCCATCGACGTTGAGGGAGGCGTTGAGGTCGGTTTCCCGGTCAACGGTCAGGGAGCCCGAGAGCAGGGAGGAGCTTTGGCTGGTTACCGTGAAGTCTCCGTCGTTCAGGGTTTCCCCGCCCATGGTGTTGAGGCGGGCGTTCTTATGGACCTCCAGGTCATTGCCAATGGTGGCATTATTGGTGATGTTGGCGTTGTTGCCTACGTTGACGTTGTTATCAATATTGGCGTCATTGCCAATGTTGGCGTCCACGTCGATGTTGGCGTTGTTGGCCACGTTGGCATCGTTTCCGATGTTGGCGTCAACGTCGATATTGGCGTTGTTACCGATGTTGGCGTCTACTTCAATATTAGCGTCATTGCCGACATTAGCATCACGGCCCACGTTCACATCCTGTCCGATATTGGCATCAATGCCGACGTTCAGGGTATTCACGACGTCTACGTCACCGTCGGATCTGATGACCAGGCGCACCGTATTGTTGGTAATCATTTCCGTATTGACCGAATCCAGGGTGCCCAGGTAATGGGGACCAGGTACATTGAATTTGTTCCCCCCTACTTTCCAGGTATTGCCCGTGCTGCCGTTGCTGCCGGTTTCCTTAATGGCCTTAGATCTATCCCCCTTCGATTCCCCACCGTTCACACTGCCTGCCTGAGCAGCGTAGAAGGCATAAGGAACGGAAAGCAAGCGGGTGCTGCTGTAGGGTCCGAAATCGGTTCCCCCCGTTTCATCCATCCCGAGTTCCAGGAATATATCAGCTTCACCCCAGGGCACGGCTTCCATAGCACCGGCAACCCATTCACCCCCACCGATAATCAGGTCAAAGAGGCCCAGGTTGTTGGTGGTGACGAAATGTTGTTCGTGATAGGCGACCGCTCCTTCCACCCCAGCCCGCAAGCGAATGTCCAGGGTAATGGGGCGATCGGCAATGGGCTGCCCATCCTGACCGCGGGCCGCGGCCTGGTACTTCATTCCCTCCGGAACCCCCTGGGCGAAGGCCGCCAGACTGAATGACAAGAATAAGAGTAGTGTTGCAAGGTGTCTCATGTGCTATGGAATGTGCGTTCTCCCGGTGGCGAACTATTTGATGCGGATGATGCGGTAGGTGGTAAGCAGTTCCTGATCCTCGTTGAATACTCCGAGGAGGTAGGTGGCGGCCGATAATCGGCGCAGGTCCAGGGTGTGGGAATCGACCCCGGTATCCCACCGGCTGCGGATGACCGCTCTCCCGTCCAGCGCGGACAGGCGTAGGTGCAGCTGGCCGGTGTATTCGCTCTGCATGCGCAGCACGATCTGGTCGGCGGTAGGATTGGGACTGACCGTCAGGGCGATGCCCGCCTCCGGGGCGGGGCGGGCAATGGGAATGACAAGGATGGAGGGCTGTTGGTACCCTTCGGTCAGGTAGCCGGAAGTAAGGGTCATTGTACTGACGCTAGACTCTCCGACCGACCAGTCGAGCAGGGTCGTCTTGCCCTCCAGCCGTCCACCAGCGGAACTGATGAGCTGCGGGGTAGTCGTCTGTCCCGTCAGGGCGCAAGCGCTTAGTAGCAGCACAGCAATGGCTAGATGCCGCGGGGCACGGTAGGAGTTCATAGTGTGATATTTGTTGTGGGTGGGGGCGGGGCGGAAGCGGTATCACCATCCAATCCTGGGACCGGGAAATGCGCCCGGAAGGGTATGGGAAATAAGGTGTGAAACGAATATAGTTTTTTATAAATTAAAATGCAGGTAAATGGCAATAAAAGTTGCCATAACGCACAATAAATGTGCTTTTATTCCGTATCGGGGTGGGTTTGACTGGTCGGACGACTTAAGTAGCCCGACGATTTAATGGTGGGACCAATTAAGTCGTCCGACCACTTTTCAGCGGACCACCCACCGCCAGTTGCCGCCAAAACAACTTAACTTACGGGTACCACGTTCCCCAAAGACCACATAAAACCAAGCCCCATGGAAACGAAACGACAGCGGCAGGTCGCCGAGCTCATCAAGCGGAACTTCAGCATCGTGCTCCAGCAGGAAGGCCCCTACATCTACGGCGCCCAGCCTCTGGTGACGGTCATGGATGTACAGGTGAGCCCCGACCTCAGCGTGGGTAAGGTGTACCTGAGCATCTGGAACACGGACAACAAACAAGCCGTAATCCTGCAAATGGACGAGGAGCACTCCCGCCTGA
Organism: Neolewinella marina; assembly: GCF_002631205.1. GTDB lineage: Bacteria > Bacteroidota > Bacteroidia > Chitinophagales > Saprospiraceae > Neolewinella > Neolewinella marina. Next base: position 207,376 of record NZ_PDLO01000004.1, on the reverse strand, counting down.
AAAGCGCCCTGGCCCACCGCCTGCGCCGGCAACTGCGCCGCCTCCCCGACCTGTCCTACTTCCTCGATGAGACCCTCGACGAGATGAACAAGGTGGACAACCTCTTCGAGAAGCTCTACGCCGAAGACCAGATGCCCGACGGCCAGCAGCAGGCCCCGAAGGAAGAATAAAACCCGCGCCCCATGCTCAGCAAGCGCAATCTCGGAAACGTAATCCGGTGGCCCCTGGGCCTGCTGGCGGTGATGTACCTGGTGTTCATCATCGATTATTACCTCACCGGCGGCCTGCTGAGTGCCTACTACGGGCTCCATACCCGGGAACTGGCAGGACTGCCCGGCATCATCACCGCGCCCTTCCTCCACGGGGGGTGGGGCCACCTGCTGAGCAATACCATCCCCTTCGTCTCGCTTACCGGCCTGCTGGTCTTCTTCTACCCCCGCCTCTGGCCCCGGGTGCTGGCCTCCCTCTGGCTCGGCACCGGCGTGCTGGTGTGGGTGCTGGGCCGCCACGTCACCCACATCGGGGCCAGTGGGGTGGTGTACGCCCTGGCGGCCTTCCTGGCCTTCAGCGGCATATTCCGCCGCGATTTCCGGGCCATCGTGGTGAGCCTGCTGGTACTCTTCTACTACGGGGGTATGATCGTCGGCATCCTGCCCGGAGAAGAGGGCGTAAGCTGGGAAAGCCACCTGCTCGGCCTTGTCATGGGCGTCCTCGGTGCCTACGCCTACCGCGGGGAACGGGAAGAGCACGAGGTGATCGCCCAGCGGAAGAAGGAGGAGAAGGAACGGCAGAAACGCCGCAAGGAACCCTTCCTGAACACCGACGCCTTCGACAAGACCAAGGAAGAACGGCAAAACGAGGCCTTCTGGCAAAAGCTGAAGGAACTAAGCGAGCGCGAACGGCTGCAACGCTAGTACAACGCTGCCTCGGGCAGCGCCAGTACAACGCTGCCTCGGGCAGCGCTAGTAAAATGCTGCCTCGGGCAGCGCTGGTAAAATGCTGCCTCAGGCAGCGCCAGTAAGATGCTGCCTCCCCGATAGCTATCGGGGCGCCACCGTTGGAAGGAGGTTGGAATACCCCGGCACCCGCGCCCCGCCGCCCTCCTACTTCGGAATGCCCAGGGCAGCCAAAATGCGGTGAAAGACCTCCGTATTCTCAAACACACCAGTGAAATTCCGGGCGCCGGGGCCGTAGGCAAACAGGGGGACCATGGTGCCCGTATGATCAACGCTCAGAAAATCCGCCCGCACTTCACCCGCCGCGGAGCCACCGGCAATGCCCAGGCCCCCGGTTTCGTGGTCGGCGGTGACGATTACCAGCGTTTCCCCGTCGGCATCGGCGAATCGCAGGGCTTCACCGATCGCCCGGTCGAAATCCAGCATCTCCGTAACGATGGTCGAAATCTCGTTGGCGTGGCCGCCATTGTCGATCTGGGCGCCCTCGATCATCAGGAAGAAAGGGCGTTCGTCCTGGCCCAGGACCGAGAGGGATTGGGCTACACTCTCGGGTAGAAAGGCCCCACGGCCAGCCGTCATTGCCCGCATTTTTCCCGTGCCGTGGAGTATGGCTACGGGACGTTCCAGGGTATTGAACTGAGCCAGGGGAGTCGGGGTGAATCGACCACTGATGGCCTTTTCCAGCCCCTCTCCGCCGGCGATGAAGAAGGACAGGTCGCTCCGGACCAGGTCGTGCATGATCTTTTCGGAATCGTCCCGCTCCGGGGTATGGGCGTAAAAGGCGGCGGGGGTGGCCCCGGCGATGCCGTCGGTGGTGATGATGCCCGTGCGGTAGTTGTGGTCACTGAGGCGCTCGACGAGCGACCGTAAGGGTCGGCCGGCGGTATCGACCCCGATGGCGCGGTTGTTCGTCTTCACCCCCGTAGCCATGGCGGTGCCGGCCGCGGCTGAATCGGTTACGGGGTCGTCGGCGGCCGTGGTGCTCACCAGGCCGATGTGGGTCAAATTAGTAAGGGAAAGGGCTCCCCGGTTGGCCATCCGCGCCGCGGAAATTTGGGCCAGCCCGTTTCCGTCGCCGATCATCAGAATGATGTTCCGGGGGGATGCGGAAGCGTCGTGCTGGTGTTGGGGGGTATAGGTCGCAGATGGGCGATCCGCCGCGTAGGTACGCTGGTCCAGCTTGTCGAGAAAGGCCCGGGCCGCTGCCGGCTGGTCGGTATTGATGTAATCGACTCCGAGACGGGCGAAGGTCGCCCAGGCTGTTTTGGTGTCGGGGGTCGCCCAGAAGCGGAAGGGGGTACCGGTGTTTTGCGCCCGCTGGATTACCGAATCTACCCGGGCCAGGTCTTGGGCGGTCATCCTGCCGTAGCCGTTCCAGACGGAATACCTGCGGAAGCTCTGACTGATCATGGCCACCCGCGAAAGGTCTACCCGGTCCAGGTCATCCAGGTTCTGGTGGTCAAAGTAGATGAAGTCCGGGTAGTTGGCATATTCTTCCGGGGGCGGACGGTTGCCGGAGATGATGAAGGTAACCAGGTCACCCCGTGCCAGCTCGGGGTAGGCGGTGATCGCGGCAACCACGCGATCGAGGGTGGCGTAGGCTTCGGTCTTCAGGTCGATCAGCAGGCGGACGGGGCGCAGGTTCCCCTTGCCCGCCAGGCGGGCAAGTTCCTCCAAATAAGTGCCGGAGAACGTTACGCCGGGGTCGATTTCCTGTTGAGCATGGGCGACGTACAGGGTGTCGTGGCGCAGGATCAGGTCCGCCTCAATCGAGGCGGCGCCACTGCTGTACGCCTGCCAGAAGGGCACATCCTGGAGGTAGTCGTTGTGGGAGTGGACCCGGTATTCCGCCTGGGCAAGCAGGGGAGTGGCCGCCAGGAGAAACAGGCATGCGGTCAGCCAGTGATGGATTGTAGTCATGGGTGTCGCCGGTATCCCGCTAAAGTAGTTAGTAGCCGGGGTTCTGGGTCAGGTAGCCGGGGGTGTTGGACGCGCCGTCGATGGCCGACTGGGGGATGGGGAACAAGCGGTTCATGGGGTCGCTGTCGGTCTTTTCAGTCCAGCTGTCCTCGTAGCGCCCGAAGCGGATCTGGTTCGTGCGGCGCAGGCCCTCCCAGTAGAACTCGAACCCGAGTTCCCGGAAGAGGATGTCGAGGTCGATGGAGGAGAGGGCCGCCGGTACCGGTTCGCGGGCCGTACGGGACGTCCTGACGGTATTGACGTCCGCCAGGGCACCGTCGGTGTTGCCCATCCGCAGCTGGGCTTCGGCCCGCATCAGGTACATCTCCGCCAGGCGCATGAGCACGATGTCGATGCTGCTGAAGTTGTTGGCGTTGGGGGAGGTGCGGCTGAACTGGTACTTGGAAACACGGTACCCCTTGGAGTGGAGCCGGCCCTCATTGCTGTAGTCGATTTGCAGTTCGTGGTTCACGTAGGCCACGTCGCGGTCGGGGCCGTTGCCCTTGATCTGGATTACGGGGTAGATGCGGTAGACGTTCTCATTGCCGTCGCAGCGCAGGAAGGCACCATTGTCGTCCTTGCGCGGCCCCCAGATCACCCCGCGAATGATCCCCCGGTCGAACTCGTATTCTTCCGGCGTGGTGCAGTAGTAGTGGTTTTCGTCGTTGGCTGGTGAAACGCCGGTCAGGTCGCGCAGTTCCTCCGGGATTTTCTGGTTCTGCATATAGAAGCGGGCGTCGGCTTCGGCCGGGTCCACCGCGTAGGCGGCCTCCCAGGTCCGGTAGAAGTCGGGGGTAATGGCCGGTCCGTCGGTGCCGTCGGAGCTGGGGAATTCGGGGCGGCCCCACAGGGAACCGGCCAGCGACCAGTACGTCCAGCGGCTGTGCTCCCGTTGCAGGACGCCGCGCTGGTCGAGGGCGAAGATCAGCTCCTTGTTGGTGTTGTTTTCGTCGTTGAAGAGCTCGAAGTATTCCGGGGAGAGGTCGTAGAGGCCGGAATTGATCACGTTGCTGGTGTATTCGATGACCTTGTTCAGGTCCTCATCCCTGAAGTCCGGCGTGCCGTAGGGATCGCGGTACACGGCGGCGTTGAGGTGCAGGCGGGCCAGGAATCCAAGGACGGCGGTTTGCGTCATGCGGCCCGCGCCGAGGTCCGTATTGATCACGTCAACGACGGAGAGGAATTCACTCTCGATGTAGTCGACCGCATCCTGTCCGCGCAGGATCGCAGAGGTCTCCAGCGAGCTTTCCTTTTTGAAGACCAGTCCCCAGCTGTCCAGCATGAGCATGTTCAGGTAGCCGCGCAGGGCAATCATCTCGTACAGGGCGCTTTCGGCCTGGGTGTTGCCGATCTCGGCCAGCGGGCGCAGGGTTTCGATGGCGGTGAGGGTACGGGAAATGTTGCGGGTGAGCTCATTCCAGGAGCTGCTGACCAGGTCATTGGTGGGGGTGATGTTGTGGCTGTGGACGGCAAGGAACTTGCCGCCGTCGAACCAGTCGGTACCGCCCCGGTGGGGGAGGATGGCTTCGTCGGAGGCGATGAGTTGGAGGCCGTAATAATTGGTGTGCCGCCAGGTCCAGGAAACCTGCCCGTAGGCCGGGGCGATGGCGCCGCTGATGGTTTCCGCCAGGCCACTGCCGGTGAAGGATTCGTCCAGTACTTCTTCCTTCAGGTCGGTGCACCCGCTCATTATGCTCAGCAAGGCGATCAACAGGGGGTATCGGAGGGTATTCATGATGTTGCGCTTGGGGGAGTTAGAAAGTGACGTCGACGGAGAAGAGGAAGGTGCGGCCCCTCGGGTAGCTGAAGTAATCGATGCCGAAGGTCTGAATGTCGCCGATGGAATTGCCGGTGTTGATCTCCGGGTCGAAGCCGGAATAGTCCGTAAAGAGCAGCAGGTTCTGCCCGGTGATGGACAGCCGGAGGTTGCTCACCGCCTGCCCGATGCCGAGGCGGTCCAGATCGAAGTTGTAGCCGAGGGTGGCGTTGTTGAGCCGGAGGAAATCACCATCTTCCAGGTAGCGGGTGGACACCCGGTTGGAGTTCGATACGTCCTCATTGGGGTACTGTACCGCCAGGTCGGTGGTGTTCAGGGAGTTGGCGAGGTTGCCCTTGTTGAAGATGGACAGGGCCACGTGGTTAAAGATCTTGTTCCCCCCGACGCCGTTGAAATTGATGCCCAGGTCGAAATTGCGGTAGGCGAAATCGAAGTTCATGGCGTAGATGTAGGTCGGCAGGGCGGTGCCCGCGGCGAAGCGGTCGTTATCCAGAATCTCACCGTCGCCGTTGAGGTCGGCGAATTCGTTCAGCCCGTCCTCCCCGATGCCCAGGAAGTCCTGCACGAAGAAGGTGCCGATGGGTTCTCCATTTAGGACGCCGTTGACCGTAGCGCCGGTCTGTCCGGCCCCGATCACCGCCCCGGTGGTCAGGATGCTGTAGGGGGAGTTGCGCACTTCGTTGCCGGTGACGGAGATGTTGCCGCCGATACCGTAGACGAACGCCCGGGATTCGTCGCTGCTGTAATTCAGGGCCAGTTCCACCCCGGTATTCTGGATTTCCATATTCGGAATGTTCGTCCAAAACTTGTCGACGGGCTGGATCGGGTCCACGGGGGCCACCTCGAGCAGGATGTTCTCCGATACCTTGTTGAAGACGTCCAGGTTGCCGGTCAGCCGGTAGTTGAACAGGGCAAAATCCAGTCCGACGTTGGTCTGGGTGGATACTTCCCACTGGATGTCGGGGTTGGCCAGGCGGGTGTAGATGGAGCCGTAGGGGTAGCCGCTAAGGTCGGTAGCGTTCGGATCGAGGGGATAGGTATCGTTGCCGCTGTTGCTTTCCGTGAAGCTGGCCTGGGTGATCTTGGCGGGAATTTCCTGGTTGCCCGTCCGCCCCCAGCTGCCGCGCAGCTTCAGCATCGTGAGCACCTCGCTGGATGACAGGAAGTCTTCGTTGGTCAGGTTCCAGCCCAGGGCCACGGAAGGGAAGTAGCCGTATTTGTTGTTGGCCCCGAATTTGGAGGAGCCGTCCGCCCGCATGGTGAGGGTGATGAGGTACTTGTCGTCGAAGCCGTAGTTGACCCGTCCGAAGAAGGACTGCAGCTCGTTGATCGTGGCGGAGGCGGACTGCCGGGTCGGTTCGCTCGCCGCGCCAACCTGGTAGCGGGGTTCTACCCCGTTATTCGGAAACCCAGCGGTGAAGAAACCCTTCCGGCTCACCTCGATCTGCTGGTAGGTGTGCCCGGCCAGGAGGGATACGTCGTGAGCCCCGCGGTCCCACTCGTAGGTGAGGGTGTTTTCGGTTTGGGTGTTGCTGTTCGTGGTATTGTAGCTGTCCAGGCTGCCCAGGTCGAAGTCGGCAATGCTGGGGTAGGGCATGAACTGCACGTCCCGGTTGGTGACCGAGTAGTCTACGCCGATGCTGAATCGGTAGGTCAGTCCGTCGATAATCTCCAGGGAGGGCGCGATATTGGCCAGGATACGGTTGTTCAGGGAGGCGTCGGTGTAGATGCGCTCCCGGACGAGGGGGTTGATGTTGTCGCCGACCAGATCGGGCAGTTCACCGTCCGTTTGGCTGGGGAAGGTGGGGTTGAGCTGGAGCATGTCCGTGACTACGGAATTGGAGTTGGCCCGACGGTTGTTGAAGCGGGTGGCGGAGAAGTTCAGGGCCACGTTCAGGCGGTCGTTCAGGGCCCGCTGGGTCAGGTTCAGCCGTCCGGAGTACCGCTGTAGGTCGTTGTTGCGCAGCAGCCCCTCCTGGTCCTCGGCGGAGAAGGAAGCGAAGTAACTGCCGCTGCCCGCCCCGCCGCTCAGGGAAAGGTTGACGCGGTGGGTATTGGCGGTACGGGTCAGCGCATCCTGCCAGTTCGTATTCGCGCCTCCATCGTTGAGGATGCCGTTGATGGCCCTGATCTCGCTGCGGAACTCATCGGCGGAAAACACGTCGATCTGTCGCGCCAGTGAGGTCACCGCGGTGGACGCCGAGGCGTTGATCTGGGACTGCCCGGCCCGCCCCTTCTTCGTGGTGATTACGATTACTCCGTTGGCCGCCCGCGCACCGTAGATGGCCGCGGCGGAAGCGTCCTTCAGGACGTCGATGCTTTCGATGTCGGCCGGATTGATGAAGTTGAGCGGATTGGTCGGTACGCCGTTGGCCGAGTTATCCAGCGCGAAGCCGTCCACGACGAAGAGGGGAGTGGTGCCCGACCGAAGGCTGCCCACCCCGCGGATGATGATGTCCTGGGTCGCGCCCGGCTCCCCGCTGGCCGCCGTGACGTTCACCCCCGCCACCTTGCCCTGCAACAGCTGGCCGGGGTTGACAACCACGCCCTTGTTGAAATCCTTGTCGCTGACCGAAGCGATGGACCCCGTCACATCCGACCGTTTACTCGTGCCGTAGCCGACAACCACGACTTCATCGAGCTGGGTGGCATCTTCTTCCATCACAATGTCGAGGGGGGCGTCGCCTTCCACTTCGACTTCCCGCGACTGCATCCCGATATAGGAAAAGCGCAGCACGTCGCCGATTTCCGCCGGCAAACTGAAGCGACCATCAATGTCCGTGACGGTGCCGGCGCCGGAGGCCGGTATACTGACGGTGACGCCGGTAAGGGGTTGGTTGTCGGAATCGGTTACGGTACCGGTAACCATGGTTTGCGCCTGGACGGTCGCATATGCGCTAAAGAGGAGCGCATAGAGGAGAAGCTGGGTTTTCATGTGCGTATGGATAGTGAGTGGCAATTGCAATAAAGTCCGAGAGCACTGAAAGATATGGAAATTTGTTACACATCATTCCGGTGTAAAATTGGGCGTCGGGTTGCAGCGCCGATATTTTATTTCAGAATGGCCGCGGTCGTATTGAATTGAGTGCGTTTGTTTTCCCCACCCATAGGGTCACTAAGTGGACAACATCGGATGTTGAAATGAAGATTTGGGCCACTCAGCAGTTGTTCGTCGCCTTCCAACCGGGCTACACCCCGCGTAAATGCTGGCTAAAACCTGTCCGATCAACTCCTGAGCCTGCGGACAACATCGGATGTCGAAATTGGACCGGCTAGCTCCTGGACCTGCGGACAACATCGGATGTCTAAATTGAAGATTTGGGCCACCCCGCACCCATTGCCCGGCCACTATGCGGGCTACATCCCGCGTATTTGCTGGTCAAACGCTTTCCGGGAAGCTCCTGCCCCTGCGGACAACATCGGATGTCTAAATCGGGAAGGAAGCACCACCAACCCTCAACTTTCACTGAAAAATGAAACTTCCCCCGCAACTACCCTCAGCCTCAGCCGTTTTCCCCCTATGAATACTGCCGAACTGCTGGAGAAGGGTCTGAACCGCGAGTGGCTCACCGCCGAGGAAGGGGTGTGGCTGCTGGAAAACGCCGCTACCGCCGAACTGATGTACGTGGCCAACCGCCTGCGGTTTGAGTCGGTGCCCGAACGGACGGTCACCTGGATCATCGACCGGAACAGCAACACCACCAACGTCTGCATCGCCAACTGCAAGTTTTGCAACTTCTACCGGCGGCCCGGCCACGCCGAGAGCTACATCACCAGCATCGAGGAGTACCAGCAGAAGATCGAAGAAACCTTCGCCTTCGGCGGTGAGCAGCTGCTGCTGCAGGGCGGCCACCACCCCGACCTGGGACTGAAGTACTACGCCGACCTTTTCCGGAAACTGAAGGAACTCTACCCGAACCTGAAGCTGCACGCCCTCGGTCCGCCCGAGATCGCCCACGTGGCCAAGCTGGAAGGAATGAGCCATTACGAGGTACTGAAGGAATTGCACGCTGCCGGACTGGACAGTCTGCCCGGCGCCGGCGCCGAAATCCTCAGCGACCGGGTACGCCGCCTGATCTCCAAGGGGAAGTGCGGCGGCGAGGAGTGGCTCGACGTGATGCGCGCCGCCCACCAGCTCGACATCACCACCTCGGCCACCATGATGTTCGGCCACATCGAGACGAACTGGGAGCGGATGGACCATCTGGTCCGGATGCGGCAGGTGCAAAGCGAGAAACCCGCCGGGGCCAAGGGGTTCCTGGCCTTCATCCCCTGGCCCTTTCAGGATGAGGACACCATCCTCAAGAAAATCAAGCGCGCCCGCAACACGGTCACCGGCGACGAGTACATCCGCATGATCGCCCTGAGCCGCATCATGCTGCCCAACGTGGTCAACATCCAGGCCAGCTGGCTCACCGTGGGCAAGCAGGTGGCCCAGCTGTGCCTCCACGCCGGGGCCAACGACTTCGGCTCCATCATGATCGAGGAGAACGTGGTGAGCGCCGCCGGGGCCCGCTGGCGATTTACGGCCGACGGCATCCAGGAGGCGATCCGGGAGGCCGGTTTCCGGCCCCAGCTGCGTACCCAGCAGTACGAATACCGCGAACTGCCCGCCAACGTACAGCAGCAGCAACTCGACACCGCCGGGCTGATCGTAGATTAGCCCCTATGAGCAGCGGCACCCTCTACCTTATCCCCTCCACCCTCGGGCCGGGGGCCATCGATACCATTCCCGACCGGACGCTGGCGGCCATCCGTCCGCTGCGGCACTTCGTGGTGGAAACCGGCAAGGTGGCCCGGGCTTTCCTGAAGGAGGTCGGCCTGGATCATCGGCTGCAGGAGTGCCATTACTACGAACTGAACAAGCGTACGCCCGACGAGGCATTACCCGCCCTCCTGGAACCCGCGCTGGCCGGCCAGAACGTAGGCCTGCTCTCCGACGCCGGCGCCCCCGGAGTGGCCGACCCCGGTGCCCGCCTCATCCGGCTGGCCCACCACCACGGCGTCCGCGTGGTTCCCCTGGTGGGCCCCTCCGCCATCCTGCTGAGCCTGATGGCCGCGGGACTGAATGGGCAGTCCTTCACCTTCCACGGCTACCTGAGCCCGAAGCGCCCCCAGCTGGCCAAGGACCTGAAACGGCTGGAGGCGGAAAGCCGCCGCCACAAGCAGACCCAGCTGTGGATCGAGGCACCCTACCGCAACCAGGCTACGGTGGAAGTGGCCGTGGAGGCGCTTTCTCCCGGGACGCTCTTTTCCGTCGCCGCTGACCTGACGACGGAGACGGAATGGGTCCATACGGCACCGGTAGCGGAATGGAAAAGCGGCGATCCCTCTGCCACCGGCGCGGAGTTGCAGAAGCGGCCGGCCATGTTCCTGCTGCTGGCCTGAGGCCGGGCGAAGGTCTTTTCCGCGTAAAATCTGCGCCATAAATCCGCCCATTCCACCCGTAAGCGGAAGGCTGCGGCGGCCGCAGATAACTACCGACGCGGGAAGGGCGTTATCTTTTCCACTTTTCGTCTCTTTCGGTAAATCGACTGTCTATGGCCGCACGGCTCACCCTGATCTTCAGCTTTTTCTCGCTTGCGCTGACCGCCCAGTTCGCCAGTCCCATTTCCTGGACCTTCGAGGAGCGCCACCTGGAGGGTGACCGCTACGAACTCATCGCCACCGCACGGGCGGAAACCGACTGGGCGATCTACAGCCAGTTCACCGACGAGGGAGGTCCCGTGCCCACCACCTTTTACTGGGACGAGGGCGACCACTACGAGCGGGTTGGCGAAGTGAAGGAAAGCGGCCACAAGAAGGAGGGCATGGACGAGCTCTTCGGTGTCAACGTGATCAAGTACCTGAGCGACAAACCCGCCGTATTCCGCCAGACCGTCCGGATACTGAAGTACGGGGTGCCCATCACCGGGGAAGTCGAGTACATGTGCTGCGACGATACCCAGTGCCTGCCGCCCACCACGGAGCCCTTCACCTACACTCCTGGCCCGGCGGCGGGTTCCGCGCCCGCAGCAAAGCAGGAGAAGCTGATGGCAGTGCCCCGGCCCAAGGCCGACGGTATGGAGGTGGAAAAAGAAACCGCCCCCCCGCCCGTGGCCAACCTGCCGGCCGAAGAGATCCTGAGCACCTACGAATCCGCCCTGCCGCCCCCCACCCAGGATGAGCCGGTCAGCTGGACCTTCCGCGTGGAGGAACTGGAGGGCAGCCGCTACCGCCTCTCCATGATCGCCACCCTGGCGGAGGAGTGGACGGTCTACAGCCAGGACATCGACCCCGAGATCGGCCCCATCCCCACGGAAATGGTGGTGGAAGCCGGGGCCGGCGTGGAACCTATCGGGGCGGTGACCGAAACCTCCGCCACCCTCAAGAAGAAGTACGATAACACCTGGGAAGCCGAGGTGAGCAAGGTCGACGGCGGCACCGTTACCTACTCCCAGGTAGTGCGGATGGAGCCCGGGGCCACGGTGTCCGGCTACCTCACCTACCAGACCTGCAACGACGAAATGTGCCTGCCGCCCCGCGACGTGCCCTTCACCTTTGACGCGGGGGCCGGCCTGGCGACCGTAGACGGCATCAGCGGCGACGCTACCGACTTCACCCTTGGCGGCGGCGACGACGACCGCGCGGTGGCGAGTGTCAGGCCCTTCGGCGACCACAACTTCAACGCCGAGCCGCTGGCCGCCTGCAACGTTGGGGAAGCGGTGACCCAGGGGCAGGGGCTGTGGGCCATCTTCGGCCTCGGACTGCTGGGCGGCCTTTTTGCCCTCATCATGCCGTGTATCTTCCCGATGATCCCCCTGACGGTGAGCTTCTTCACCAAGAGCGGCGGCAGCCGGGCGGAAGGCATCAAACAAGCCGCCCTCTACGGCTTCTTCATCTTCCTGATCTACGTACTGCTGAGCGCCCCCTTCCACCTCATCGCCGGCATCGACCCCTCCATCCTGAACAGCATCGCGAGCAACGTATGGCTTAACCTCGTCTTCTTCGTGGTCTTCATCATCTTCGCGGGCAGCTTCTTCGGCTTTTACGAGCTGACGCTGCCGCAAAGCTGGAGCAACCGCGCCAGCCAGGCTGAAGGCGTCGGAGGCGTGGTGGGCATCTTCTTCATGGCCCTCACCCTGGCCCTGGTCAGCTTCTCCTGTACGGGCCCCATCCTGGGCAGCCTCCTGGTGGAGGCCGTGAGCGACGGCGCCTGGCCCCTGACGGCGGGCATGGCAGGATTCGGGGTGGCCCTGGGGCTGCCCTTCGCCCTCTTCGCCGCCTTCCCCGGGGTGCTCAACAGCATGCCGAAATCCGGCGGGTGGCTCAACAGCGTGAAGGTGGTACTGGGCTTCGTGGAGATCGCCCTGGCCTTCAAGTTCCTCAGCAACGCCGACCTGGTAGGCAACTGGAACCTGCTGCGCATCGAGCCCTTCCTGCTCATCTGGATGCTCTGTTCGCTTGGCATCGCGGCCTACCTCTTCGGGTGGATCAGCTTCCCCCACGACAGCCGCAACCGCAAGGTGGGACCGGTAGCCGCCATCATCGCCGTGGCCGGTGTACTCTTCACCGCCTACCTGGCCTTCGGCTTTACCAAAAATGAGGAAACCGGCAGCTACGAATCCCTGAACCTCCTCAGCGGCATCGCCCCGCCGGTCTGCTACAGCTACCTGAACCCCTGCGACTGCCCCCAGGGCATCACCTGCTTCAAGGACCTGGACGCGGGACTGGCCTACGCCCGGGAGGTGAACAAGCCGGTCATGCTGGACTTCACCGGCTACACCTGCGTGAACTGTCGCAAGATGGAGGAAAACGTCTGGAGCCAGGACCGCATCAACGACATCCTGACCGAAGATTACGTCCTGATCAGCCTCTACGTGGACGACCGCAAGGAACTGCCCGCCGACCAGCAGCAAGAAGTGGCCCGCCTCGACGGCTCCGGCCGCCGCATCCTCATCGACCAGGTGGGGGAGAAGTGGCACTACTTCCAGCAGAGCGTGTTCCAGCACGCTACCCAGCCGTACTACGTGCTGGTCTCCCCGGACGGACAAACCCTCAATCCACCGGTAGCCTATACCCCCGACGTGGACGATTACGAGGCCTTCCTGCGCTGCGGACTGAACACCTTCGAGGAACTGCAGGGGAAATAGTCTCCCTGGACCGTCCCCTCCCTTACCGACCACCGAAAAGTATATACCATGCGCCCCATAATCCACGCTTCCCTCTTCTTGCTTTCCCTGTTGGTCTTTGCCTGCAGCCACGATCATGAGAATGGCATTGACCCCGAGCACGCGCCCGGATACCTCCAGCACCACCCCGTGGATCCGGAGTCAGGTTTGATTCTGGTGGACACCCTGGGCTACCCCGGCAACCACCCCACCGACCCGGTTACGGGGGAGGTGGTTCCCGAGCCCGTCCGCGACTGGAAGTACGTGGACCAGTCCAACCGCCCCTTCGGCACCGAGGACCTGCGCGGCAAGGTGTACGTGGCGGATTTCTTCTTCACCTCCTGCCCCACCATCTGCCCCAAGGTAAAAAGCCAGATGCTGCGGCTGGAGGAGCGCTTCCGGGACAACCCCGACTTCCGGCTGGTTTCCTTCACCATTGACCCCAAGCGGGATACGCCGGAGCGGATGACGGAATATGCCGCCAAGCTGGGCATCGAGGATTTCGACCGCTGGCGGTTCATCCACGGCGACAAGTTTGAGATCTACGACCTCGACGAGGACTACCTCAGCGTGGCCCTGGAAAACAGCGGCGCCCCCGGTGGTTTTGACCACAGCGGCTACCTGGTGCTTGTGGACCGCGAAGGCTTTGTACGGTCCTACGCCAGCGGACTCGACGAGGAGGAAGTGACCCACCTGATGGAGGACGCCCAGCTGCTGCTCGACCAGGAAGACGGCTCCGCCCGCTAGAGATTTCTCAGTTCCCGCCAGAGGTTTTCCCTTGCCTGCGGCTCGTAGTGCTCCCGCCCGTACTCGGTATGGAAGATGTGGGGGCGATCGAGAAAGGCCGTGATGGCGGCGGTGCGCTTGGGCCGGAAGGTGAAGTAAGGCAACATCCAGAATTCCTGCCGCAGGCCCGCCGTATACTGGGCGTAACCGGCCGGGTCGCGGGCCAGGACGACCAGGTCCAGATCGATGAGGAGTGCCTCGTCGCCGTCGTCCTCCTCGGAAGGTAAATGATCCTTGGTGGCCATGATGAGTGCGTGGCAGCGCTCGATGCGCGCGGGGGCCAGCGACGGCAGTTGTTCGAGCATGCGGACGGCCGACTGGGCGCTGCGCTCCTCGTTGTCGATGCGCGTTGGCTTGTAGACGATATCGTGGTAAAGCAGGGCCACCCCCAGCATCTCGGGATCCTTGGGCGGACGGTGGCGGGGCAGCTCGGCCACCATCTCGTCCAGGTGCTCCAGGTTGTGGTAGGGCCGGCCCGTATAGGCCCGGCGGATGTTATCCCAGTTGAACCCTTCCGAGGGTAAACGCCGCGCTAGACCTTCGAAATACTGCTGGATCACGGGGGGTGATTAATTTGCGGCCGGCCGAAGGCTTACCTTCGCGGCCCGAGACCTAACTGAACCTCCGTCCTCATCGTGGCGGGCCTCCAAAGTAATGATATGTCGGCTAACATAGACGAAACCTTACGGCAGCGCATCCTGCAATTTATCAACGAAGCCCTCGCGGAAGACGTGGGGCCCGGCGATTTCACCAGCGAAGCTACCATTCCGGCCAACAAACGCGATACGGCCCGCCTGCTGGTCAAGGACGTCGGGGTGCTCGCCGGCGTGGAGATGGCCAAGATGATTTTCCTTACGGTGGACCCCAAGGCCGAGTTCGACCAGCGCATGGAAGACGGCGACTACATGCACGTGGGCGACGAAGCCTTCTACGTTACCTGCAACTCCCGCGCCCTGCTGCAGGCCGAACGGCTCGTCCTGAATACCATGCAGCGGATGAGCGGCATCGCCACCCTGGCCAACCGCTACGCCTTCGAGGTGGAGGACCTGCCCGTGAAGGTGCTCGATACCCGCAAGACCACCCCCAACCTGCGGTTCCTGGAGAAGTGGGCCGTCCGCCTCGGCGGAGCCCACAACTACCGCGACGGGCTCTACGACCGCATCATGATCAAGGACAACCACATCGATGCCGCCGGTTCCATTACCCGGGCCATCGAGGGGGTGCAGGCCTTCTTCCGCGAGAACGACATGCAGTTGCCGATCACCGTCGAGGTAAGGAACCTGGTCGAACTGATGGAGGTACTCGAAGTCGGGAAGGTAGACCGCATCATGCTGGACAACTTCGAATTGCCCCTGCTGCGGGAAGCCGTAGCCCACGTAGGAGGGCGGTTCGAAACCGAAGCTAGCGGCGGCATCACGCTCGACAGCATCCGGCGCGTAGCCGAAACCGGGGTGAACTTCATTTCGGTGGGCGCCCTCACCCACTCGGCGGTGAGCCTCGACCTGAGCCTCAAGGTGATGAAATAACAAAAGACCGGCATCCCGCCCCGGGGTGGGGGAGATACCGGTCCTGCCTTTCCCGCAACCGGTGGGGATGAAACGTGCCGGGTTTTCTCTAAATCGATTTCCTGGTAGTTGATCCGGTGCCGCAAAGGCGTCATGGTGTTGCAAAATCCTCCCCGACGATCCAGGTGATGGGATGGATGAAGGGGGTTGCCCCGTTACGGTTAAAAGGGCAGGTCTTCCGCCGGCGTCAGCTCGGCCGCGGCCGCTTTCGTGCTCCGGCGCCTCGTGGTCTTCTTCTGAGGAGCCGGCTCGGCGGCCTGCATCGTGGATTCCTCCGCCCCCTCTTCGGCCGTCTGGTACGACTTGTCGTCCCGCCCGCCAAGGAAGGTGAACTGATCCAGGATGATGTCCGTGCTGATGCGGTTCTGTTCGTATTTGTCCGTCCACTTCCGGTAGCGGATGGTACCCGTGATGGCCAGGGCACTGCCCTTGGTAACGTACTGCTCGAGTACGTCCACCACCTTGCCGTAGGCCTTGATCTGGTGCCACTCGGTGCGGGTCACTTTCTCGCCCTCGCGGTTGCGGTAGGTGTCGTTGGTGGCGAAGCTGAACTCGATCGCCCGGACGCCGTTGGGCAGGGTTTTGGCGGTGGGCAGCTGGCCGACGTTGCCGATGAGGGTTACACTGTTGCGTACTTGCATGATAAAAGGAGTTGGTAATGGCCCGCATCCGTTGTCGCATGAATAATTGGACACGGGCATTAGTGATGAAATGCGCCCCGGTGAAAGCCCCGTGAAGCAGTACACGGTGATTTCGTTCGGTGACATCCCAAAGGTGAAGGCATGCCGCAGCGGTAGTCGTCAATTATCCGTTTACTTGCGATTATATACGTATGTATACGTTTAAGTACGGTTTAAAATGCCGTAATGCGCTGATTTTAAGCTACTTAGTAGATCGGTGGGCTGAATAAGTTTTTCTCTCTTTTTTTCTTGATTGCCAGGATGGAACGTGGGTAAAAACCAGGCCAGGCAAAAGCGGGATGGTATTCCTGCGTTACCCGAGGGCGCGTCCAGCCGCCGCTGCGGAGGTCGTAAACAAATGGAGGCATTGGGCTGCTATCGAGGGTATGCCTGAATTTCCCATCCACTCCGTCCTCTCGCGCTGCGCCGCCGCCGTGGCCGACAAGCCGCCCGCGGCCATGTTTGGCTTGCGCGACGAGGGTTACGACAGCCTGTATGAGCAACTGGTCAGCAGCCTGCTGAGCGTGCGTACCTACGATGAGGTGAGCACGGAGGTGAGCCGCCGCCTTTTCGCCCTGGCCCGCACCCCCGCCGCAATGATCGCCTTGGACCGGGAAACCATCCTCGAAGCGATCGCCGAGGCCACCTTCGCCCCCGCCAAGGCCGACAATATCCTCGCCCTCAGCCGTACCATCGTGGAAGCGTACGCCGGCGAAACCCCGGCCGACTACGATAAGCTGATCGCCTTCCGCGGCGTCGGCCCCAAGGTGGCGAGCCTGGCCCTCGGCGTGGCCCTGAACCACCCCGTCATCGCCGTCGACATCCACGTCCACCGCATCACCAACCGCTGGGGCTACGTAGCCACCTCTACTCCCGACAAGACCCGCGACGCCCTCGCCGCCAAGCTTCCCCGCGACCTATGGATCGAGATCAACCGCGTACTGGTCCCCTTCGGCAAGCACGTCTGTACCGGCACCCGCCCCCGCTGCAGCAACTGCCCTGTCTTCGACGACTGTGCCCGGGTGGGAGTACGGTAGTAGCGCAGTACGGCAGTATAACTGTACGGTTGTGCCGCAGTAATGCAGTGTGGTACAGCAATGCGGTAGTACTTAAGAACTACCGTACTGAAGTACTGCCGTACTACTTAACAATCACCTCCTCCAGATACTCCTCCCCAAATTCCTCATTCAGCCGCTGGCGGATTCCCTCCCTTACCATAGTGAGCTGATTGCGCAGGGGGGCGTTGGTTACGTAGACGTACAGCTTGTGGTTGCGGACCATCAGGTCGCGGGTGTTGTCGGCCGTGTGCTTGCCGAAGAATTTCTCCCACACGAGTTTGGTGCGCGCCTTGAAGTAGCCGGCCTCGTTCTTCTGGTTGCGCAGCAGGCGCAGGAAAGCCGTTTTCAGTTCGGTCGGCTCGGGCTTCTTCGGGATGGGTTTGTACATGGCGCGCTATTCTTCTTCTAAGAACCGCTGCCACTCTACTTCGTTGCGTGCGACGCCTTCGGCCACGATGAATCGCTGCCAGTCGACGCCGGGCAGGCGGCTCACCAGGGCACTGATCCGCTCCGGGTCGGTGTCGGTGATGAAGAGCTGGCCGAAGGCCGAGGAGAGTACCAGCTCCAGCAGCTGGCGTACGCGTTCGTGGTCGAGCTTGTCGAAGATGTCGTCGAGCAGCAGGATCGGCGTCCGGCTCGTGCTCTGTTCCAGCAGGCGGTACTGGGCCAGCTTCAGGGAGAGGACGAAGGATTTCAGTTGCCCCTGGCTCGCTACCCGCCGCAGGGGATGGCCGTCCTGGGTGAAGATGAGGTCGTCGCGGTGGATGCCCCCGGTGGTGCGCTGCAGGATGCGATCTTTCTCGCTGCGGCTGGCGAGCAGCTCCGACCAGCCGTGATCGGCGAGCTGGCTTTTGTACTCCAGCCCCACTTCCTCCCGCTGCCCGCTGATGGCGCCGTAGGCTTCCACCAGCAGCTCAGTGAAGGGGCCGACGAAGTCGCGCCGCTTTTCGTAGATGTAGGTAGCCGGCTCCTCCAGCTGGGCATCGTAGACCGACAGCAGGCCGGTAGTATCGGGGCGGCCGTCGAGCTCCTTCAACTGGGCGTTGCGGTTCTCGAGGAGCTTGTTGTAGGTGATCAGGTGGTTGAGGTAGCGGGGGTCGGTCTGGCTCAGGCTGTTGTCGAGCAGCCGGCGGCGGGTGGCGCTGCCTTCCAGTACCAGGCTGATGTCGTCCGGGGTCACGATCACCACCGGGTAGCGGCCCACGTGCTCGCTGATGCGCTCGTAGGCCGTGCCGTTGCGCTCGATCACCTTGCGCTGTCGCTTGCGCAGCTTGACCACCACCCGATCCTCCCGCTGGTCGTCCAGTTGAAATATCCCTTCCAGCCGGGCCACCGCGTCGCCGTGGCGGATGTTGTACTGGTCGGCCAGGCTCCCGTAGCCCTTGCTCATGCACAGGTAGTAGATCGCCTCCAGCAGGTTGGTCTTGCCCGCTCCGTTGAAGCCCACGAAGCAGTTCAGCCGCGGACTGAACGCGAGCGATTGCCGCGCGTAGTTCTTGAACTGGGTAAGCTTCAGGGAGGAAAGGTGCAAGTCGGGATGTTTTAGCGCCTGGTTGGGTTTTGCTTTTCTGACCGGATTTGCAGTAGGAAGGACGAAGGAAAAAGTACAAAGGGCACATTCATCTTATGCCCTCGTATGCCAACTATCCACCGCATAGCGCAAACAAGCTCTTCGGGCGGGGCCGCGGGTGCCGCTATACCGCTACGTCGTGCTCCCGCAGGGCGGCGTTGAGGCTGGTCTTCTTGTCGGTGCTCTCCTTCCGCTTGCCGATGATGAGGGCACAGCTCACCTGGTAATCACCGGCGGGGAAGGATTTGGTGTAGCTGCCGGGGATGACCACCGACCGCTCGGGTACCACGCCACGATGGGTGACGGGCTCCTCGCCGGTGACGTCAATGATGCGGGTGCTCTGGGTCAGGACCACGTTGGCCCCCAGCACCGCTTCCTTGCAGACGCGCACGCCTTCCACGACGATGGAGCGGGAACCGATGAAGCAGTCGTCCTCAATGATGGTGGGGGTAGCCTGCAGGGGCTCCAGTACGCCGCCGATGCCGACGCCGCCGCTGAGGTGGACGTTGCGGCCGATCTGTCCGCAGCTCCCCACGGTGGCCCAGGTGTCGACCATGGTGCCGCTGCCCACCCAGGCACCGATGTTGACGTAGCTGGGCATCATGATCACCCCCTTCTCCAGGAAGGCACCGTAGCGGGCCACGGCGTGGGGTACCACCCGGACGCCCATGGCCGCGTAGTCTTTCTTCAGGGCCATCTTGTCGTGGAACTCGAAGGGGCCCACCTCGATGGTCTCCATCTGCCGGATGGGGAAGTACAGCACGACCGCCTTCTTCACCCAGTCGTTGACCTGCCACTCACCGTCCGGGCCGGGTTCGGCGACGCGGAGGCGGCCCTTGTCCAGTTCCTCGATGACGGCGTTGATGGCTTCCTGGGTGTCCTTTTCCTTGAGTAAGTCGCGCTGTTCCCAGGCGGCTTCGATGGTGTTGCGGAGGTCTTGCATACGGTAGATTTTGGGGGCACAAAGATGCGGAAAAAGGCGCGGATGCCCCGGAATGCGGCCGCTGCGCATATATTAGGCAGAAACAGTTTCTCGCCGGTCATGAGATGGACACCCTTCGCCGTTCTCGTGGGTATGCTTCTGGGCTGCCCCCCGCTGGACCTGCCCGCCCAGGGCGGGCCGCCGGCGATGGAGGAGGTGAGGGCCGCCGGGGGGCGAGCCGGACTGCTGGCGGAAGGGGAGCGGTGGCTGGAGCAGGACGACCTGCGCGCCGTGCCCTACTTCCTGGCGGCTACCCGCGACCGGCAAGGCCGGCCGGTAATTGACAGCCTGGCGGGCCGCGCCCTCCACCGGGCCGCTACTGCCTATTACAACCAGGCCAACGACAGCCTCGCCGCCCACTACTACCGGCGGGCCATCGCGCTGCGGGACAGCCTCTATCCCTTTCCCCACGAAGACCGGGCCCTCTCGCGCAGCAACCTGTCGCACTCCCTGGGCTACCTGGGGAAGCTGGATTCCGCCGTGATCGCCATCCGGGAAGCGCACGCCATTTACGACCGGCTGCCGCGCTTCGACAGCATCGACTACCTGCGCAGCCTGAATCAACTCGCCGTCCTCGCGAAGGACCTGCGCGACTTCCGCATCGCCTACAGTTCCAGCATGCGGGCTACGGGATTGGTAGAGCAGATCGGCCAGGTGGAACCCTACGACCGCTTCATCACCTACTACAACGCCGCCCTCACCCTGCTGCGGATGGACGAACTCGATCCCGCCCTGGACTTCGCCCGGCGCACGGTGGACCTGGCCCCCGCCCTGGAAAATCCCATTTTCATCCCCATCGCCCACAACCTGCTGGCCATCGTCCAGCGGGAACTCGGGCTGGTCCGGGAAGGGTACCAAAACCTGAAAAAAGCCGAACGCATGATCACCCCCGATACCCGCAACGACCCCACTTACGGAGACGTATACCTCAACCTGGCGGAATACTACGGGGGAGAGAACGACGTGGAGAACTTCGAAATCTACCGGGAACGCGCCCGCAGGGTGTTTGAAACCATCGGACTGCGCGACTACTACACCAGCGAAAAGATCCCGGAAATCCTGCTGCGTTGGCGGCGCTACGAAGAAGCCCTGCAGGTGGTGAACGAACGGTTGGCCTTCCTGACCGGCGGCACCGGCTTCGACTTTGCCGACTCCCTCGCCAATCTTCCGGCGGCGGACATCATCCCCCTGATCGACTTGCTGTCCGTGCGGGCGCGCACCTACACGGCCACGGGGCAGGGGGCGCGGGCGCTGAGCGACTACGACGCCCTCTTCGCCCTGCAGGAGCACCTGCGCGCCGCGGTGAACGACGCCGCCAGCCGCCGTTACCTGAGCCGTAACCTGCGCCCCTACTTCGACCGCGCCATCGCCCTCCACCTGGAAAGCTACCGGGCGGAAGGGCGGGAGGAAAGCCTGTGGCGGGCCTTCGCGCTCAGCGAGCAGTCGCGGGCCTACTCCCTGCTGACCGCCCTCCACGCGAGCCGGGAAACGGTATCGCCGGAAGTCCGCCAACTGGTGACCAGGATCTCCTCCCTAGAGCGCAGGGTTGCCGCCGGCGAAGCCGGCACCCAAGCCGACCTGGAGGCCGCCCGCCTGAGGCTCGACGGATTGCAGCGACAACTGCCCCGGACGACGGGTAGCCGCCAGTTCGACCGGGACGCCCTGATTAAACACCTGGCGGCCAGAAACTGCACCCTTCTGGAGTACCACCTCTCGCCGGAAGGAAGTCTGGTGTTCCTGCTGACCCCGGACGGGAAACTGACCGCCCACCCCATTGCGGCCGACAGCCTGCTCGCACCGTGGTCCACCGCCTGGCGGGAGGCCATCGAGGCCAGCAGCTACCGCCGCAAGAGCCTGCGGCCGAGCAGCGAACAGGACAGCCTGGACCGGGCCTTCGTCACCCACGGCACCCGGCTGGCGGAGGCCCTGTTGCCCGGCCGCTTGCGCGAAGCCCTGCACCTGCGTCCGCGCCTCTGTATCGTGCCGGACGGGGTGCTGCACTACCTTCCCTTCGGTGGCCTGCCCCTGGCCGCCGCCGAGCCGCCGCTGCGCTACGCCGAACTGGACTACCTCCAGCGCCACGCCACCCTGCAGTACGCCTACAGCGGCGACTACCTGCTGGAAGTTGACCAGCGCCGCCGCCGGGACTATGCCTATGAGGTAGTGGCCTTCGCGCCCTCCTTCGCCGACGACCGGCGGCTGTCGCCCCTAGTGCACAATGCGGAAGAAGTGCGGACGATCGCTACCCTGGTACCCGCCACCCGGGCCTTTTTCGGCGCGGAAGCCCGGCGGGACAGCTTCCTGTCACTGGCGGGTAAGGCGCGGGTGCTGCACCTGTCCAGCCACGGTAGCGTGAACGCCACCGACCCCAACCTGAGCTTCGTGGCCTTCAGCGGGGAGGGAGGTACGCCGGAGGAGGACGGGCTGCTCTACTTCAACGATTTGTACGCCCTGCCGGTAGACAACGAGCTTACGGTGCTCTCGGCCTGCGAAACGGCCATTGGTCAGCTGGCGATCGGTGAGACGACGATGAGCTTCGCCAGTGCCTTCGCGGCGGCGGGGGCCCGCAGCACCCTCACCACCCTGTGGGCGGTGGACGACGCGGCGACCAGGGATCTGGTAACGGGATTCTACCGACGGCTCGTGGGGGGGCAGGACCGGGTGACGGCCCTCCACGGTGCCCAGGAGGAACTGCGCACCACCGTGGCGTACGGCCACCCCTATTACTGGGCGGGACTGATGCTTTACGGTTCCGGCGGAACCCTGCCGCTGGACGGAGAGGAGGCCACGTTGATGCCCTGGTGGGGCTACCTGCTGAGTGCATCCCTGGTGGTGGCGATCCTGTATTACTTCCTGAGGGTACTGCGGAACGCTACGGCTTACGAGTCGTAGCCAGCCCGGTCAGCCGCTCGCGCAACTGCCTCCAGTGGCCCGGCAGGAAGAAGACTCGCAGCAGCTGCACCGGCCGTTGCCCGTCGGACTCGATGGTGATGCGGTCGTCGGTCACGGCCACGTCGGTGATCCGGAACAGGGGGACTTCCACCGGAGCCCGGAACCCCGTCTTGGCCAGTAGCGAAAGCTGGTCGATGCGCACGCGGAACAGGTTGCGGGTGGCGAAGGCCAGGAATACCGGAGCGAGCAGCAGGGTGGAGGGGCCGAGGTCGCGACCGGTCACCCCGGCGAAGACCAGGTAAGCGGGCAAGCCCACCAGGCTGAAGAGCAGGATGAACAGGGAAGCGTTGCGCATCGGGAAGAGAAAGCCGGCGCGGTAATCGCGCCACATCAGCCACAGCTCCGCCAGGGTGCCCAGCAGCACGAGTGCCGCCACCACCCACGCCAGGGCGAAACTCCAGCCGGGCAGTTGCCCGGGAAAGAAACGGTAGGCCGCCAGGATGAAGGCGATGAGCAAAATACTCCCTACGGTAGCTACGAGCCGGTAGGGGGGCGTCCTCATACCTCGCAGATGCGCAGGCCCTCCGCCAGGGCCGCAATCTTGTCGTCGTAGGTCGGAATGTACTCCTGGGCGATGTAGCCCTGGAAGCCCGTTTCGTGGATCGCGCGCACGATGGCCGGGTAGTTCAGCTCTTGGCTGTCGTTGATCTCGTGGCGGCCGGGTACCCCACCGGTGTGGTAGTGGCCGATGTAGGGGTGGTACTTCCTGATGGTGGCCACGATGTCGCCCTCCATGATCTGCATGTGGTAGATGTCGTAGAGCAGCTTGAAGCGCTCCGAGCCGATCATCTCGGCCAGGGCGGCGCCCCACTGGGTGTGGTCGCACATGTAGTCGGGGTGGTTCACCTTGCTGTTCAGCAGTTCCATCTGCAGGGTCACGCCGGCTTCCTCGGCCAGCTTCACCATGGGGCGCAGGCCGATGGCGCAGTTCATCATGCCGTCGTAGTCGCTCATGCCGCGGCGGTTGCCACTCATCACGATGACGCTGGGGATGCCGTGGTCGGCCGCGTCGCGGATGACCTTCTTGTACTGCTCCTGCAGCTTGCCGTGGTTGGCCGGATCGTTCCAGCCGGTATCGATGCTGAAGTCCTTGTGGGTGCCCATGGCGCAGGTCAGCCCGTACTGCTTCAGGATGGGCCACTGGTCTACGGTGGTCAGTTCGATGCTCTGCAGGCCAACGTCCTTGCCGCGCTCGGCCAGTTCCTCCAGGGACATGCCGTTGTAGCACCACAGGCAGGTGCTGTGGTTCGTCTTGTACTTCCCGCCGGTAGCGCGGTCGGTGGCGCAGATGGCGTTGGAGAGGCTGAGGGCGCCCAACCCGAGGGCGGCGCTTTTGAGGGCATTACGGCGGTTCATGATGCGACTGATTTAAGGGGGTATGCGGTTCCAAGATAGTGAATTGTCAGCTTGACAATGCAGGAAAGTTCCCGGCCGGTTGCTGTGAGGGCGGGCGGCAGGGGTTGCCGGCGGAGCGCAGGTGCCGGGAAAGGGGGGCGGGGGGCCGTGATTTTCGATTATCTTAGTAACGGGCGGAGTGGAGGAGGCATAACCTCCCCGGGGATTTATCATGCACACCATTCCCACGCCATGACACCTGATTCCTCCCGCATCCCACTCATTCCCTACGGCGAGCCCGCGGCCTGCGCTCCCCACCTCATCACTTTTGGCGACCTGGGGCAGGACAGCCCCGACTACGGCGGCCAGGACCCCCAGCTGCCGGACGACGGCAGCGGGGAAGGAGCCTACCGACTCGCCCGGCTGTCGCCCGCCGGGGGTAAACCCGTATTCCTTCACGTCTACAATGGAACGGGCGGACTGCTGCAGCTGAGCGTCTACGGCATTACCGACCGGGGGGAGGCCCACACCCTCATCAAGGCCATCCGGGTGACCGCCGTCGCCCACCGGCTGCCATTGCCCATTCACGACCGCAAGTTCCCGGCCTACATCATTCGCTTTTCCACGACGGTGCGCCGGGAGGAAAAATTCCAGGTGGAGAATTTTGTCGCCCTTTCCGCCTACGCCGGCAAAGAACCGGGCTGGGAGGAAGCGGACCCGGACAAGGACCTCCGCGCCCTGCCGCCCTTCGACTGTGACGGAAAGGCCTTCCACCGGCTGGTCCTGAGCAGCTGCGAGCGGGACGACGCCCTGAAGGAGTGGGCCATCCGCACGGGACTGCCGCTGACCGACGCCTACTTCGGGGAGGCAGGCAGCGTGATCGCCCTCGGAGTACCCCCGGGCATGGACCTGAATACCACGGGCGGGTCGGCCCAGCAGGTGAGGGCCAAAGTGAATGCCGGCGAAGGAACCGTGGAGCGCGACTACATCATCAATTTCTTCCGCCCGGAGGAGCCGACCGACGGCAGCGGAGAAACGCCCCGGGCGGGGAACGACGCCGCGGTCGGCGAGTCTATCCGGGAACCGGAGGAGCACTTTCGGGAGGCCCTGCCCCCCCGGGAGCCGCGCTGCTCCTTCGACGAAAAGCTGCCCCCCTTCACGGTGGCCATCATCGACAGCGGCGTAGATCCCTCGGCGGCCAACCGCGACCGCTGGGAAACCAACCGCTACCGGCAGGGACCCACTACCGCCTTCATTCAGACGGGGAAACTGGGCTACGACTTCCTGAACCGGGATGCCGATCCCGAGGACGAGACGCCCCACGGTACCTACGTGGCGGCAGCTCTGCAGGCGCAGTACCGGGCCGACCACCCCCTGCAGCTGCTCCACCTGAAGACCTTTGGATCAGGTGGACGCTCCACCTACTTCGGCGCCCTGGTAGCGATCTACGAGGCCATCGCCGCCGGGGCGCGGGTGATCAACATGAGCTGGGGCATCGCCCAGGCGGAGCGCCCCGCGGCCCTGGAGTGCGCGGTGCGGGCGGCCGCCCACCACGGGGTGTTCATGGTGACCTCAGCCGGCAACGACGGCAACGACCTTTTTGACCAGCCGCAGTGGCCGGCCGCCTTCGCCCGCGACTACCCCGATCACCTCCTGGCGGTGGCCTCCTACTGGTACCGTGACGCCACCAGGGAGCCCCACCCCGACCGGCTGGAGCTGGTGGAGTGGTCGAACTTCGGAGACGAGGAGGTGCCACTCGCGGCCTTTCTCACTACCGGGGTGCCGGAGCACGGTACCGGAAACCTCATTTACCCGGTTGGGACGTCCATATCGGCGCCCATTGTCGCCGGTTTGCTGGCCGACTGGCTGGCCCGCCACCCCGGGGGGACGCTGGAGGGCTTCCGGCGGGCATACTTCGAGCGGTCGGTCGGCATTGCGGACCGGGTGGCAGACGGCGCTTACCTGCCGCTGAAGCACACCCGGGTGCCGGTCTAGAGGTTGTGGCGGTTGAGCTCCTTCACGGCGTGGTCGACCGCGCGGGCGGTCAGGGCCATGTAGGTCAGGCTGGGGTTTACGCAGGCGCTGCTGACCATGGCTGAGCCGTCGGTCACGTATACGTTGGGGCAGTCCCAGATCTGGTTGTGGCGATTGAGTACGCTGGTGCGGGGGTCCTTGCCCATGCGGGCGGAGCCCATCTCGTGGATGGAGAAACCGGGGTGGGCTTCGGTGCGGTGGGTGCTCACGTTCGTGGCCCCGGCGGCTTCCAGCATCTCGGCGGCGGCCGTTTCCATATCGTCGCGCATCCGTGCTTCGTTCTCTCCGAAAGCCACGTCCATGGTCAGGGTGGGCAGGCCGTCCTTGTCGAGCAGGTCGTGGTTCAGGGTGACCCGGTTGTCGGGGTTGGACAGGCATTCCCCGAAGGCGGTCATGCCGATGGTCCAGCCGCCGGGCTCCAGGAGCTTCTCCTTTAACTCCCTGCCGAGGGAAAGGTCGGTTTCGCGGATGAGGCGCCACCAGCCGGCGCGGCTGGCGCCGCCCTGGTAGCCGAAGCCGCGCAGGTAGTCGCGTTTGGTGTCGCGGTCGCCCAGGTTGACGAAGCGGGGAATGTAGAAACCGTTGGGTTTGCGGCCCTTGTCGGTCTTGTCGGCAAAATCCGCCAGGTTGCCCGAGGCCCCGATGCGGTGGTGGTGGTCCATGATGTTGCGGCCCACCTGGTCGTAGTTGTTGCCCAGGCCATTGGGTTGGGCGTCGGAGGTGCTGGCCAGCAGGATGGCGGCGGTATTCAGGGTGGAGGCGTTGAGGAAAATGACGCCCCGGCTGAAGAATTCGGTGTCCTCGCCGGTGTCCGACAGTCTCACCCTTACGCCGGTAGCGCGGCCGGCCTCGGCGTCGTAGATCACCTCCCGGACGGCGGCGTGGTTGATCAGGGTCATGTTCCCGGTACCGGCGGCCACGGGGATGGTGCCGGAGTTGCTGGAGAAGTAGCCGCCGTAAGGGCAGCCGCGGATGCAGCGGTTGCGGTACTCGCAGTTGCCCCGGGTGCCTAGGTGGACCGTAGGGTCGTAGGCCGTCAGGTGGGCGGCGCGGCCGGGGGTTACGCGGCGGTGGGGGAAGCGGGACTGCACCCGGTCCTGGAAGTGGGTTTCCGCGCAGTTGAAGGGCATTTCCGGCAGGAAGGGGCCGTCGGGCAGGTGGGGCAGGTTTTCGGCCCGCCCGGTGATGCCCACGAAGCGGGAAACGTAGTCGTACCAGGGCTCCAGGTCGGCGTACCGAATGGGCCAGTCGATGGCGATGCCGTCGCGGGCGTTGGCCGTGAAGTCCAGGTCGCTCAGGCGGTAGCACTGCCGCCCCCACATCAGGCTGCGGCCGCCGGTATGGTAGCCACGGATCCAGTCGAACCGCCGTTTCTCGGTGTAGGGATATTCGTCGTCCTTCACGAACCAGTGTTTGCTGGACTGCTTGGTGATGTAGTCCTTCCGGCTCAGCTTGGGGTAGTGATCCTCTTTCTCCCGGGCGGGCAGTTCGTCGCGCAGGGGCAGGTCCCAGGGGTCGAGGGTGGCGGTGGGGTAGTCGCCGTGGGCCACGTGGCGGCCCCGTTCCAGCACGAGGGTCTTCAGGCCGGCGCGGCAGAGTTCCATGGCCGCCCAACCGCCGCTGATCCCGGTGCCTACCACGATGGCGTCGTAGGTATTTGCTTCTTTTCCTTTCACGCAGCCAAAGTTAATCAATCGATGGCATTAAGTGGTTGCCGTGCGGCTGGCGGCCGGAATACCGGAAGAGCAAGTTGGGCAAAATGTCCGCTCCCTCACTGAATTGTCTATCTTTGCGGCGACCACGTACAAGCCCGTCAAACTATGAGCGAACAACGCGCGATACTGCTGCTGGCAGACGGAACCACCTACGAAGGCAAAGCCGCCGGAAAGATCGGGACCACCACTGGAGAAATTTGTTTCAATACCGGCATGACGGGATACCAGGAGATCTTCACCGATCCCAGTTATTACGGTCAGATCCTGGTGGCCACCAACGCCCACATCGGCAACTATGGCATCAAGGATACCGACGTAGAGTCCGACAACGTCAAGATCGCCGGCCTGATCTGCAAGAACTTCACCGTCCCCTACAGCCGCCACCAGGCCCAGTCCTCCATCCAGGAGTACTTCGAGCGGGAGGGCGTAGTCGGCATCAGTGACGTGGACACCCGCGCCATCGTCCGCCACATCCGCAGCAAGGGGGCCATGAACGCCATCATCTCGAGCGAGAACTTCGACCTCAAGGACCTGAAGCGCCAACTCGACGCCACCCCCAGCATGGAGGGGCTGGAGCTGAGCAGCCAGGTGACCACCCAGGAGGCTTACACCCTGGGCGACCCCGAGGCCCCGATCCGCGTGGCCGTCCTCGACCTGGGCACCAAGAAGAACATCCTGCGCAACTTCGTCAACCGGGGTTGCTACGTCAAGGTCTTCCCGGCCCGGACGACCATGGAGGAGATCAACGCCTTCGGCGCCGACGGCCTCTTCATCAGCAACGGCCCCGGTGACCCCGGCGCCATGGACTACGCCGTGGAAACGGCCCAGGCCATGCTGGAGGAAGACAAGCCCATGTTCGGCATCTGCCTCGGCCACCAGATCCTGGCCCGGGCGGTGGGCATCCCCACCTACAAGATGCACCATGGTCACCGCGGCATCAACCACCCGGTACACAACCTGCTGACCGGCAAGAGCGAGATCACCAGCCAGAACCACGGTTTCGGCGTGAGCCCGGAAGCCATCGAGCAGAACCTGGACGTGGTGGAAATCACCCACCGCAACCTCAACGACGACACCATCGAGGGCATCCGCGTGGTGGGCAAGCCCGCCTTCAGCGTGCAGTACCACCCCGAGGCCAGCCCCGGCCCCCACGACGCGGCCTACCTCTTCGACCAGTTCGTTGACCTGATCAAGGAAAGGAAAGAGAACCGCTAGCCCCCGGCACCCGTTGTCCTCCCCGGCACCCGCGCTCCGACGGCAAGTGGAGCCGCCACCAAGACTTAAACAGAAATTATCCCAACTATGAGTAGTATCCTTGACATCCGCGCCCGCCAGATCCTGGACAGCCGCGGCAACCCCACCGTGGAAGTAGAAGTAGTGACCGCCGAAGGGGCCATCGGCCGCGCCGCCGTCCCGAGTGGCGCCAGCACCGGCAAGTACGAAGCCGTGGAACTGCGCGACGGGGACAAGGACGTCTACCTGGGCAAGGGCGTACTCAAGGCCGTGGACAACGTCGAGGAAAAGATCGCCGAGGAGCTGCTGGGCGTCGACGTGACCGACCAGCGCTACATCGACGAAACGATGATCGAGCTCGACGGTACCCCCAATAAGAGCAAGCTGGGCGCCAATGCCATCCTCGGCGTGAGCCTGGCCGTGGCCAAAGCCGCCGCCCTGGAGCTGAACCAGCCGCTGTACCGCTACATCGGCGGGGTGAACGCCCGTACCATGCCGGTGCCGATGATGAACATCCTCAACGGCGGTAGCCACGCGGACAACAGCATCGACTTCCAGGAATTCATGATCCTGCCCCTCGGCGCCGATACCTTCAGCGACGCCCTGCGCATGGGCGTGGAGACCTTCCACCACCTCAAGAAGGTGCTGCAGAGCAAGGGCTACAGCACCAACGTCGGTGACGAAGGCGGATTCGCCCCCAACATCAAGAGCAACGAGGAGGCCATCGAGATCGTCCTGAAGGCCATCGAATCGGCCGGCTACCAGCCCGGCGACGACATCATGATCGCCATGGACGCCGCCGCTTCCGAGTTCTACGACAGCAAGGAAGGGGTGTACAAGTTCCACAAGTCCGACGGACGCCAGATCGAGAGCGCCGGCATGGTCGACTACTGGAAGGGATGGGTGGACAAGTACCCCATCTTCAGCATCGAGGACGGACTGGACGAGGACGACTGGGGCGCCTGGACGGCCCTCAACAGCGCCATCGGCGACCGCTGCCAGCTGGTGGGCGACGACCTCTTCGTGACCAACACCGAGCGGCTGAGCCGCGGCATCAAGGAGCGCAGCGCCAACAGCATCCTCATCAAGGTGAACCAGATCGGATCGCTGTCGGAAACCATCGACGCCGTGAGCATGGCCCACCTGGCCGGCTACACCAGCGTGATGAGCCACCGCAGCGGTGAAACCGAGGATACCACCATCGCCGACCTGGCCGTGGCCCTCAACACCGGACAAATCAAGACCGGATCGGCCAGCCGCTCCGACCGGATCGCCAAGTACAACCAGCTGCTGCGCATCGAGGAGGAACTGGCCGAAACGGCCTACTTCCCCGGCCGCGACCTGCTGCGCAAGATCGGCCGCGGAAAATAGGTGAGGGCAGGTAGCGAACGGCCCGGGATTTCCCCCTGGGCTGTTCGCTACCTACTATACCCTAATTTCCTATCTTCACCCGACAACCCCGACCCGTCCGCCCATGGCCTCCCGCAAAGCCCAGAACCCCATTACCGCCCTCTGGATGCGCGTACCCGCTTATTTGCGGAACCGCTACGCGGTGACCCTCCTGCTCTTTCTGCTGCTGATGGTCTTCTTCGACCGCCACGACGTCGGCACCCAGTTCCGGCTGCACCGTACCGTGAACCGCCTGGAGGCGGACCTGGAGCGCTACGGCCGACTGACCGCCGAGGCGGAGGCGGAAAGGCTGGACATGGAGCAGAACCGCGAGCGCTTCGCCCGCGAGAACTACTACATGCAGCAGGACGATGAGGATGTGTTCATTATCGTAGACAAATAGGGCTTCCGGCATTCGGATCGCACCCCAAAACAGTTAACAAAACAGATGGCAGTACTAGTCACCAAAGATTCCAACGTAATCGTACAGGGTATCACCGGCAAGGAGGGAAGCTTCCACGCCGAGCAAATGATCGAATACGGCACCAATGTCGTAGGCGGTGTTACCCCCGGAAAGGGTGGACAAACCCACCTCGACCGCCCCGTTTTCAACACCGTTGCCGACGCCGTCAAGGAAGCCGGCGCCGACGTATCCGTCATTTTCGTACCGCCCCCCTTCGCCGCCGACGCCATCATGGAAGCCGCCGCCGCGGGCATCAAGGTGATCATCTGCATCACCGAGGGCATCCCCGTACAGGATATGGTGAAGGTGCGCTCCTACATCAACGACTACGACACCCGCCTGATCGGACCGAACTGCCCCGGCGTGATCACCCCCGGACAGGCCAAGTGCGGCATCATGCCCGGCTTCATCCACACCCCCGGCAAGATCGGCATCGTGAGCCGGTCCGGTACCCTCACCTACGAGGCGGTGGACCAGGTGACCAAGGCCGGTATGGGACAGAGCACCTGCATCGGCATCGGTGGTGACCCCATTATCGGAACCACCACCAAGGACGCCGTGGAGCTGCTGATGAACGACCCCGACACCGAGGGCATCATCATGATCGGTGAGATCGGCGGCACCATGGAGGCCGACGCCGCCCGCTACATCAAGGAGCACGGCACCAAGCCCGTGGTCGGCTTCATCGCCGGACAGACGGCCCCCAAGGGACGCACCATGGGCCACGCCGGCGCCATCGTGGGCGGCCACGAGGATACCGCCGAGGCCAAGATGAAAATCATGGAAGAGTGCGGCATTCACGTCGTTAAGAGCCCCGCCGACATCGGAAACACCATGGTGAAGGCCCTGGGACGGTAAAACGCGGTCTCCCCAGTACAACGCGGCCTCAGGCCGCGACGGTAAAATGCGGCCTCAGGCCGCGCAAGCAAAATGCGGCCTCCGGCCGCGGCCAAGAAAAAAGGGCGTCGAGAGCAATCTCGACGCCCTTTGTCGTAGGCGATCTTTCGGGGCTGGGGTCAGTACCAGTCCTGGTCCGTCAGTTCGGCGTACACCCGCTCGATCCCTTCGCGCAGCCCGATGCGGTGCTGCCAGCCCATGGCGTGGAGCTTGTCCACGTTCATGAGTTTGCGGGGGGTGCCGTCGGGCTTGCTGCGGTCGTGGGTGATCTCACCTTCGTAGCCGACCACCTCCTTGATGGTTTCCGCCAGCGAAAGGATGCTGAGGTCTTCTCCGGTACCGACGTTGACGAAGCCGGCGTCGCTGAAGTTTTGCATCAGGAATACACAGGCATCGGCCAGGTCGTCGGCGTGGAGGAACTCCCGCTTCGGCGAGCCGGTGCCCCACATCACCACTTCCTTGCGTCCTTCTTTCTTGGCCTCGTGGAACTTGCGGATCAGGGCGGGCAGCACGTGGCTGCTTTCCAGGTCGTAGTTGTCGTTGGGGCCGTACAGGTTGGTGGGCATCACGGAAATGAAATCGCAGCCGTACTGGGAGCGGTAGGCGTCGCAGAGTTTGATGCCCGTGATCTTGGCGATGGCGTAGGGCTCGTTGGTCGGCTCCAGGGGGCCGGTCAGCAGGGCGTCTTCCGTCAGGGGCTGGGGAGCCATCTTGGGGTAGATACAGGAAGAGCCGAGGAACTGCAGCTTTTTCACGCCGTGTACGCGGGCGGCCTCGATGACGTTGGCCTCGATCATGAGGTTGTCGTAGAGGAATTCCCCGCGGTAGACGTTATTGGCCAGGATTCCCCCCACCTTGGCGGCGGCCAGGAATACGTAGTCGGGGCGCTCCGTGGCGAAGAACTCCTGCACGGCAGCCTGCTGCCGGAGGTCCAGCTCACGGCTGGTCCGGGTCACGATGTTCTCGTACCCCAGGCTGCGCAGCTTGCGCACCAGGGCCGAGCCCACCATGCCGCGGTGGCCGGCTACGTAAATTTTCTGATCGGGATGCATGGCGCTCACTTAGTCCTTGGCGCCGACGGGGCGGCGGCCAATGCTGTCGTAGTAGAATCCGGCCTCTTCCATCCGGCCGGTGTCGTAGAGGTTGCGGCCGTCGAAGATGATGGGGCTCTTCAGCAGCTCCTTCATCCGCTCGAAGCTGGGGGTGCGGAACATGCTCCACTCGGTCACGATAGCGAGGGCGTCGGAGCCTTCCAGGGCTTCGTAGGGGTCGCCGCAGAAGGTCACCTTGTCGCCGTAGATGGCACGGACGTGCTCGGTGGCTTCGGGGTCGAAAGCGCGGATCTGGGCACCGGCTTCCAGCAGGCGGTCGATGGTGTAGAGGGCGGGCGCCTCACGGATGTCGTCGGTGTTGGGCTTGAAGGCCAGTCCCCACAGGGCGATGGTGCGGTTCGACAGGTCGGTGCCGAAGTAGTCCTCGATCTTGTCGGCGATGCGGAAGCGCTGCTTGGTGTTGACGTCCATCACCGCGTTCAGGATGCGGAAGTTGTAGTCGTGCTGTCCGGCCGTATGGGCCAGGGCCTGTACGTCCTTCGGGAAGCAGGAGCCACCGTATCCGACGCCGGGGAAGAGGAAGCGCTTGCCAATGCGGGTATCACTGCCCATTCCGCGGCGAACGGCGTCCACGTCGGCGCCGGCCTTTTCACAGAGGTTGGCGATCTCGTTCATGAAGGAGATCCGCGTAGCCAGGTAGGAGTTGGCGGCGTACTTGGTCATCTCGGCCGAACGCAGGTCCATGAAGATGATCGGGTTGCCGCTGCGCACGAAGGGTTCGTAGAGGCGGCGGAGTTTTTCCTCGGCCTGGGCGCTGTCGGTACCGATCACGACGCGATCGGGCTTGAGGAAGTCGTCCACGGCTACGCCCTCCCGCAGGAATTCGGGGTTGGAAACCACGTCGAAGAGGCTCTCGTCCAGGTTCTCGGCCAGGGCGGCGTGTACCTTTTCGGCGGTGCCCACGGGCACGGTGCTCTTGTCGATGACGATGGTGTACTTGGTGATGATCTTCGACAGGTCCTTGGCCACGCCGAGGATGTAGCGCAGGTCGGCCGATCCGTCCTCACCGGGAGGAGTGGGCAGGGCCAGGAAGATGATATCGGAAGCATCAACGGCTTCCTTCAGGTCGGTGGTGAACTTGAGGCGGCCCTGCCGCTGGTTGCGCTCGAAGAGCACGTCCAGGTCGGGTTCGTAGATCGGCACTTCGCCGTTCTGCATGCGCTTGACCTTGGCGGCGTCGATATCGACGCAGACCACTTCGTTGCCGGTTTCGGCAAAACAGGTTCCGGTCACGAGTCCTACGTATCCGGTCCCGACTACTGCAATTTTCATAGTGTAGGGGAGTAAAGTGAGTTAAGTGGGGTTGGTTGAATAGGGCGGGGGCGCGGGTGCCGCGCTCCATCAAAGAGCCGGGCCGTCAAGGGATTAACGCGCGGACCCCGGTGTTATTTTTTGTTTGCGTCGGCCTTGGCCACGGCTTCCCGGAAGTAGGGGAGGGTGCGGCGCAATCCTTCCTCACGGCTGACCTTCGGCGACCAGCCCAGGAGCTTCTTGGCCAGGGTGATGTCGGGCTGCCGCACCTTCGGGTCGTCGGTGGGCAGGGGGCGGCGGTCCAGGTGGGCATCGGGGTTGCCGACCAGTTCCATGATTTCCTCGGCGAACTGCATGATGGTGGTCTCGTCCTGGTTGCCGATGTTGACCGGGTGGGCGTAGTCGCTCATGAGCAGGCGGTAGATGCCCTCCACGAGGTCGTCCACGTAGCAGAAGGAGCGCGTCTGGCTGCCGTCGCCGAAGACGGTGAGGCCCTGGCCGCGGATGGCCTGGCTGAAGAAGGCGGGCAGTACGCGGCCGTCGTTGAGCCGCATGCGTGGCCCGTAGGTGTTGAAGATCCGTACGATCCGGGTTTCCAGTCCGTGGAAGGTATGGTAGGCCATCGTCATGGCTTCCTGGAAGCGCTTGGCCTCGTCGTAGACGCCGCGGGGGCCGACGGGGTTTACGTTACCCCAGTAGTTCTCCTGCTGGGGGTGCTCCAGGGGGTCGCCGTACACCTCGCTGGTCGAGGCGATCAGCATCCGGGCCTGTTTGGCCTTGGCCAGTCCCAGCAGGTTGTGGGTACCCAGGCTGCCTACTTTCAGGGTCTGGATCGGCATCTTGAGGTAGTCGATCGGGCTGGCCGGGCTGGCGAAGTGCAGGATGTAGTCGAGATCACCGGGGACGTGGACGAACTTACTGACGTCGTGGTAGTAAAATTCGAATTCCTTGAGCGGCATCAGGTGGGCGATGTTGTCCATCGAGCCGGTCAGGAGGTTGTCCATCCCGATGACCCGGAAGCCCTCCGCGATGAATCGGTCCGAGAGGTGGGAACCGAGGAAGCCGGCGGCGCCGGTAATTAAGACTGTAGGCATACTGGGGGTTCTTAGAAATAAGCGGTTCGGGAGCCGGAAAGTTTTTCCTTAACAACGAGTTGTCAAAAGTACTCACCTAAAAGCAAAACCAGGGGAGCGACGGGCTCCCCTGGTAACATGAAGGTGACAAGTGTGTCTTTCCGGATGTGTCCTTTAGTCCAAAAAAGGGGGTTGTTTATTCGAATACCACCTTTCGCGAGACGGTCCCGCCGGTTTCCGTAGCCAGGCGCAGGTTGTAGGTTCCCGAGGGAAGGCGGCTGGGGCGGGAGAAGAGCATGTGGTCCGACTTGCCGTCGACGGCAATCTCGTTGGCCAGCACCAGGCGGCCGCGGGAATCGAAAAGGGAGTAGCGCAGGCGGTTCTTGTCCGGGCTGCCTACATTGATGTAGACGTCCTTGCTGGCCGGGTTCGGGAAAGCTTCCCCGAAGGTCCAGCCCTCGCTGGTAGAATCGGTGTTGTCGGTGACCGTTTCGTTGCACTTGCCGGCCAGGGGCAGGTACTTGAAATCCTGGTGCAGCATATTCTTCACGCTGAGGGCCGGGACGTCGAACCAGTCGACCAGAATGGAGCCATACACGTCGCGGAAGTCAAACTGCATGGGAACACCAGCGCCCTGGTTTACGTCCTTGTGGACTTCCACGTTGTCGCCCATGATGCCTCCGTTGACACAGCTGCCGAAGAGGAACATGGGGCCGGCGGTGCCGTGGTCGGTACCGAAGCTGGCGTTGGGACGGATGCGGCGACCAAATTCGCTGAAGGTCATGCCCATCACGCGGTCGTCCTGCTTCTGGGCGACCATGTCGCGCTGGAAGGTGTCGATGGCTTCGCTTACCTGACGGAGCAGGTCGGCGTGGGCCCCGATGGTGGTGTTGGCTTCAACCTGCTTGGCGTGGAGGTCGAATCCACCCAGGTAGACGGTGTAAACCTTGGTCTTGAGTCCGCCGCTGATCATGCGGGCTACCTTTTGCAGCTGGACGGCCAGGGGGTTGGAGTTGCCGGGGTAGGGGACGGCGTTCTTTCCCTTGGCTGCAGCTTCCTTGATTACGCTGTTGTAATCGTTGGTCTGCTGCATGGTAGTCTGAATGAACTGCAGCTCGCTGCCGTAGCGGTCGTTGGACATCATGTCAGACATGGTCCCGGACAGTTCGGTGGTGTTCAGCGGGTCGTTGACCGTCTGGCTGAAGTTGATCTGGGCACCCTCACAGGTGGGGTGGGCTACGTTGCCGATCGAGATGGCCGGGGGGTGGGGCTGAGCGGCGCTGGGGAAGCCGGCGGGGTAGCCAGGGTACTGGGTATCCAGGTAGCGGCCCATCCAGCCGGTGTTCAGGAATTCATCGGCCTTGGAGGCTGTGGTCCAGATGTCGGTCGACCGGAAGTGGCTGCGGTTCTGGTTGGGGTAGCCGGCGCTCTGGACGATCTTGAGGCGACCGTCCTTGAACATGTTGGCCATTCCCGCCATGCTGGAGTGGAGGGCTACCGTATCGGTGATCTTGTGGGTCACGCTCTCCTTCAGGTAGAGCAGGGGCCGTACGGCGGTGATGCCGTCGTACTGGTCCAGGGGAATTACGGTGTTGAGGCCGTCGTTGCCGCCGAACAGGTGAACGATGACCAGGATCCGGTCAGATTCGGGGTTTATAAGGGAGGTAAACCGGGAACTGTTGGCCTTCATGCCCGGCAGGGGCATAATGGCAGGAATGGTAAGGGCGGCCGCGGTCTGGAGGAAATTTCTACGTTTCATGGTAATTAGGGTTTTACTGGAGTTGGAATTCACCTAAGGCAAAAAGGTCCACAAAGAATCGGGCCATGCGGCTTTGGATGGGTTTCGCGTAGTTGTCGTTACCCGGGTTCGCGAGAAAGTCGCGGCAGCTCATGGTCCATTCCTTGTCCTCCAGGCCACCCATAATGGTTTCCCTTAGCGCGGCAATTTGTTGAGTTGAAATCGGACGAGGCAAGAAAACAAGAACGATCTCGTCGATCAAGGAGTTGATGTCGGTCGGGTTGGTAAAGTCCTTCAGGAAGGAGTAGTAGTCAATACTGAGCCGCGTACCGTTGATGTGAAAGTCACCATCGATGATCGCGGTGGAGATCTGTACCCGGCGCTGCATCAGGGCGGGGCTGATCCAGTGGCGGTAGAACTGGGGGGAGTCGTAGTAGGCTTTCCAGCCGGAGATGGTGGGCGGGTCCAGAAACTCCATGCCCAGGTCGTACATGTAGTCGGCGTACTTGCCCCCCAGCTCGTAGCGCATCCGCAGGTCCTGCATCGGCTTGTCGTGCCAGAACTCGCGGAAGGGCCGCACGATGCTGCAGAGGAAATCGTGGGGGTTCTTGATGATGGCACCGGTGTGGGCCGCCTCGTAGAAGTGCTCGGAGCTCAGCAGTTGCTTCAGTACCGGCTTGATTTCGTAGTTATTATCGCGCAGCGTCCGGGCCAGGGGCTCGATGACCTGGGCTTCAATGGTCGGGTTGATGTCGTGGAAGACAAAGTAGCGGTAAAGCTCCCGGCAGAAGTGGAGGGCGGCGGCGTCCTGCTTGAGCAGGATGTCAATGATAACCTTGTATTCCTCGGCTCCGGCATTCTTGATCACCTGGCTGCCGAGGCGGGGGCTCAGTTTCTTGTCGCCGGTGTCGTGGTCGCTCGAATCGAAGTAGCTCTCGACGGGGGTGTTATCCTTGGCGAAGCGGTAGGGCTTGATCTTCCAGCCGGTGAGGGCCCGCGCCAAAGCGGCCACGTCATCTTCCGTATAGGTGGTGTAATCACCCGGGCCAACCTGAGGGCCTTTGCCCAGGGTGAACAGCTCCATGAGTTCCCGGGCGTAGTTCTCGTTCGGGTTCTCCTTGCTGTTGACGTCGCCGTTCAAACACCGCAGCATGCGGGGATCTACCGTGATCTTCTGCAGCAGGGTGCGGAAGTTGCCTACGGCGAACTCCTGGTACAGGCGAATGTCTTTGTACATGGCCCGGGGATCCGAGTTCGGGGCCGAGATGGAAAAGTAGTTCAGCCAGAAGAAAGACATCCGCTCCTGAATGTTGGAGGGGCGGTCGGCCTGGACCATATTATTGTAGTACCACCCTTTCAGGGAGTGGCTGCGGTACTGGTTCTTTCCGAGGCAACTCTTGTCGACCCAGGTCTCGCCCATCTGGAGGTACTCGTCGTCGTCCGTACGGTACTTGACGGGGGGGGAGGGAATGGGGGCTTGGGAGAGCAGCAGGTCCAGGGTGCGGCTCAGGCCGTCACGCTGGGCGCGGTTGATTTCATCGATTCGTGGCCCGAGGACGGTGCGGCGAAGCAGGTGCGCTGCTTTTTGGCGGTCCCAGGTTCCAGAAAATGGGGCTAAAGAGACGATAGCCGTTGAAAACCGTTGACTAGACTGGTAGGACAAATCACAGGTATTTAATAATGTAGAACAATCAGGTGAGTCCTGTACGGCTTGCGTCGTACAGATCTAATCAAGAGAGTTATGCAAATTGGAATACCGTGTGACTACAAAAAAGTCTGATGCTCAGGTGTCTAAGCGGCAGCAAAACTACAGGTGTCCACAGAAATTTGCAAACCGAAGGCGGGCAATTTTGTGCGGACAGCAGTTTCGCTTCCACGGGAAAGCTCATTTCCCCCCGCCCCCAACGCCCGGAATGTAAGGCTGCTGTTGGGCTGACGGGGTGGGTCAGTGTCGTGTATTAAACTGAACAAACCCTAAAAATATTTTTTACGCGGGCAAACATTTTTTTAAAAGCCCTATTCAAACTGGTTGCGAACGGCAAATCCTTCCCGTTTCAGGAGCTGATCCCGCTGGAAGAGGTCGATGTCGGCGCGGACCATTTCCGAGCACATCGAGGCCAGGTCGTAGGTAGGTTCCCAGCCCAGCTTCGTGCGGGCCTTGGTGGGGTCGCCCAGCAGCAGTTCCACCTCCGTGGGGCGGAAGTAGCGGGGGTCAACGGAAACTACGGTGGTTCCTACCGCGAGGGGGAACTCGGGGTTGCGCACCTCGGAGATTACGCCGGTTTCCTCGGCGCCTTCGCCGCGGAATTCAAGTTCTACGCCTACTTCCCGGAAGGACATCCGGACGAAGTCGCGGACGCGGGTAGTGATGCCCGTGGCCAGCACGTAGTCGTCGGCCTGATCCTGCTGCAGCATCCGCCACATGCCTTCCACGTAGTCCTTGGCGTGGCCCCAGTCGCGCTGGGCGTCGAGGTTGCCCAGGTAAAGGTGGTCCTGCAGGCCGAGGGCAATCTTGGCTACGGCGCGGGTGATCTTGCGGGTCACGAAGGTTTCCCCCCGCAGCGGGCTTTCGTGGTTGAAGAGGATGCCGTTACAGGCATACATATTATAGGCCTCGCGGTAGTTCACCGTGATCCAGTAAGCGTACAGCTTGGCTACGGCGTAGGGCGAGCGCGGGTAGAAGGGGGTGGTCTCCGACTGGGGTACTTCTTGTACCAAACCGTACAGTTCCGAAGTGGAAGCCTGGTAGAAGCGGGTTTTTTCCGACAATCCCAGCAGGCGGATGGCTTCCAGCAGGCGGGTCGTGCCGATACCGTCGGCGTCGGCGGCGTATTCCGGCATGTCGAAGCTGACCTTCACGTGGCTCATGGCCGCCAGGTTGTAGATCTCGTCGGGCTGCACCTCCTGGACGATCCGCACCAGGTTAGTGGAATCGGTCAGGTCACCGTAGTGCAGGATCAGGTTGCGGTCCGAGACGTGGGGGTCCTGGTAGAGGTGGTCAATGCGGTCGGTATTGAACTGGGAAGCCCGTCTTTTGATGCCGTGGACCTCGTATCCTTTCTGGAGGAGAAGTTCGGTGAGATAGGCGCCGTCCTGACCGGTAACCCCGGTGATGATTGCTTTCTTGGCCATGCCTTAAGTTACGATTTAATGGGGTGAATGCTCTGTTTGTGATAAACGCGAAGGAAAAGGTCTTCGTAGGCGTCGATGAGGCGCTCCTCGTCGAATTGGGTAACGATGGTCTCGGCACTTTTAAGGTGCCGGGCCCGTAATTCAGGATCGGTAATGAGCCGTTCCATGGCCAGGCTGAGGGCCTCCGCGTCGCCGTTGGGTACGGACAGCCCGGCCTCGCCCACCAGTTCGGAGAGGGCTCCGTCCCGGGATACGATCAGGTTTTTGCCGGCCGCCATCAGTTCGGTGGCCACTCCGCCAAAGGGTTCCTCCCAGGTGGAAGGCAGCACGGCAATGCGGCAACGGTAGAGGGCGTCGATGAGCGCCCGCCCGGTCAGCATACCCGTGAAGCGGACGCTGGACGCAAGTCCGGCCGCCTCCACACGGCGCTCCAGCGTGGCGCGCTCCGGGCCATCGCCAATGATGCATAGTCGGTAGGCGCCGTCGCGGCGTTCCTGCAGGCGGATGAAGGCGTCGATGAGGACGTCTACTCCCTTCTCCGAGATCAGGCGGCCAAGGAAGAAAAAGTCGTAGTCGTACTGCCCGTCTACGTTGCGGGCATCCGCAAATTTAGAGATCGGGAAGGGGTTATGGATCCGTAGGTGGTTCGCGAGGGGGTGGCGGTCCTTCATCCAGTCCGAGATGGCCACGTTCGCCCGCACGACCCGGTTGGCGTACAGCCGCAGGGCCATCACCTTCAGGATGCCCCGCAGGGCGTACCCCGGGTGGCCCCGCTTCAGGTGATACCAGAAGGAGGGCAGCGGCCGCAGGGGGGCCGGGCCGTGATCGTACCAGCCGGCGCCCTCGATGCACGATACCTGATAGCCATCGTGACGCATGACCACCGGACGATCGACGACCAGGGTATAGGGGGCGATGTAGAGGCTGGCACCGTTGCAGAATACGAGGTCGGACCAGCGGACCCAGTCCAGCAATTCGCGGGGTGAGGCCCGGCGAACCACCCGAAAGGGTTCGATATCGGGCTCGGGGCTCGGTATTGGGGTGACCACCACTACCTCATGGCCGCGATCCGTCAGGTGACGGGCCGTGTTGAGGGCGAGGGTTTCTATCCCCCCGACCATCGGCTTAAAGACCGGGGTGGAGAGTAAAATCTTCATAGCAGTGGATGGGAGTAACAGCGGGTTTGGATTGCACTTTTCCGGCCAATAGGGAAAAAGGCAGCCCCCGCGGCCCGGAAGCCAAAGCTGTTTCCGGGGAGTCGGGGGGCAGGGCCCAAACCGTTGGGAATAACATTACGGCAGCTGGCCAGCAGGCCTTTGGTGCCTTGATGCGGAGGGAGGTAGAGGTTTACAGCGCGTTCTCTTCCCCTTTGATGGCGTTGTAGACGGTCATGACCACGCAGCGGATGTCCATCAGGATGCTCCAGTTCTCCAGGTACCACACGTCGTACTCCACCCGCTTTTCCATTTTCCAGACCTCGTCCGTGGGGCCACGGTAACCGTTGATCTGGGCCAGGCCCGTCACGCCGGGTTTCACCTTGTGGCGGATCATGAACTTGTCGATCAGGCGGGAGTATTCTTCCGTATGCTTGATCATGTGGGGGCGGGGGCCCACCACGGACATGTCGCCGAGGAAGACGTTGATGAACTGGGGGAATTCATCCAGGCTGGTCTTGCGCAGGAAGGCGCCCACCTTGGTGATGCGGTCGTCGCCGCGGGTGGCCTGCTTGTCGTCGGCGCGGTCGTTCAGTCGCATGGAGCGGAACTTCCACATCTTGAACACCTTGTTCAGGTAGCCCGTCCGCTCCTGGCGGAAGAAGATGGGCCCGGGGTCCTCGCGGTAGATGGCGATGGCCACGATGGGCATGAGGATGGGGAAGATGAAGAGGATGACGAAAGTGCTCACCACGAGGTCAAAGGTCCGCTTCAGCACCTTGTTGCGCAGGGCGGTCAGGGGTTCCTCCTTGAGGGTGAGCATCGAGAGGTCGCCGAGTTGCTGGCTCTTGTAGGTGCGAGGGAAGAGGGTGGTCTCCCGGGGAGCGACTTCTACGTCGATGAACTGGGTTTCGCAGATGCGCATGATCTCCCGCTCCTCGTCCAGGGTCAGGTCGCTGTAGAAGAAGATCAGCTTGTCGATGTTGGGCTGGCTGCTCAGGTAGTCCTTCAGGTCGGCGTAGTTGCCGATGTTGGTCACGTTGGCGTGGGGCGTATTGCCGAAGCGGCCCACCAGCTCAGCGCTGCCGGGGAAGCAGTAGTCGAAGGCCTTGAACAGCTGTTGGAGGTTTTCGGCCTTGCCGCCGACCACCACGTAGCGGAACTTCTCGAAGGGGCTTTCCTCCCGGACCCGGTGGAAGACGCGGCCGGTGGAAATGAGAATCAGGGCCAGGCCGTGGGCCAGCAGAATGAAGGGGGTGTGGGGTGCCTCACCCAGCACGTTGTAGTAGAACAGCGAGGTGAAGGCCAGCAGGAAGATCAGGATCTTGAAGACCTTTGACAACTGTTGCTCCATCCTGACCCGCTCGTACCAGCGGTAGGCATTGAAGTACACGCAAAGCCATCCCCAGGCAATGTTGACGAAAACGATCAGGGCCAGGTTGCGGCCGGTCATCGCGCTGCTGTAGTCCAGCATCCCGTAGGTGATCAGGCTGGCCAGCAGGAACGATAGGTTGATCAGGAAAAAGTCGGTAGCAATCAGGTCATAGCGGTGTGGTGTCGACCGCAGCTCCCTCGATCTCGAGGCAGCGGTTAGCTGAGAGGTGAATTCCATGTGTTGTGTTGTTTAGTGTTCTGTGTCAAAATCTGTCTAAAACCAAAAAGAATATTACGCTTGTCCAATTGCTCGGCGGCAAAGGTGCGGGCGCCGCGGTAATTCGCTTCGCATTCGCCCGCTAAAATTTTTCTCAATCCGTTTTCCAGGGCACTTACGTCCTCGGGGGCCACCAGGGTTCCGAGATGATGCGTCTGCACCAGGTCATGCAAGGTAGTCCCTGCTTCGGCCGTGATCAAGGCGTGCCCACCCACTGCCAGGATATTGGTCAGTTTGGAGGGCATTACCAGATCCGCGGCCGCCTTTTTCTGGAGGACCAGGTGGACATCCGCGGCGGCCAGGCTGGCGGCCAGGCGTTCGAGGGGCTGCAGGGGTTTGAAAATCACGTTTGAAAGTTCCATCCTTTCAGCTTCCGCCACAAGGCGGGCCTTAGCACCCCCCTCCCCGATAATCAGGAAGGTGAGACGTGGAACGTCGCGCATCCGATCAGCGAGTAGAAGAATGTTTTCCAGCCCCTGTTTTTCACCCAGGTTGCCGGCGTATAACACAAGGCGATCGTTATCGCCAAAACCCCATTCTTCACGCGCGGAATCGGTCCGCGATACTGGGTATACAAGATTACCATCCACCCAGTTCGGGAACATGATGATTTTATTTGCCGGGATGCCCTTCTGCAGGATTTTCCGTCGCATGCCGTCGCTGATGGTCGAAACG
The DNA here is from genome assembly GCF_002631205.1 of Neolewinella marina. Classification (GTDB taxonomy): domain Bacteria; phylum Bacteroidota; class Bacteroidia; order Chitinophagales; family Saprospiraceae; genus Neolewinella; species Neolewinella marina. The sequence continues at coordinate 164,089 of NZ_PDLO01000004.1, read as the reverse complement.
GCCGTCACGCGGTTCAGCAGCCAGCGCTCGCTGCGCTCCAGCAGCCGCAGCAGGCCGTTCTGCCGGATGATGCCGAGGTCGCGGGCGGCGTCCACCTGGAGGTCCTGGATGTGGTTGATCACCGGGGTGCCGCGGAGCCAGTGGTGCACCAGGGCCGGGAAGCCAAGGTGGAAGGGTGGGCTGACGCAGATGATCGCGTCGTAAGACCGGAAGTAGCGGGGGATCCAGTAGCGCAGTGAGCTGAGCACGAAGCTCATTTCGTGGAGGATGCGCCGCATTCCGGTTACCTCCTCGGGTACGTAGAGGGGGCAGCGCAGCACCCTTACCCCGTCGACGGTTTCCTGGCGGAAGGCGTTGGCGTACCCTTCCTTCACCTTCCAGTGGGGGTAGTACGGCGGGGCCGTGATGACTTCCACCTCGTCGCCCTGGGCGGCAAAGTAGGTTGCCATTTCACCCGAATACTTACCAATGCCGGTAAGCTCCGGGGCGTAATTGATGCCGTAGATTAGTACTTTCACTACTTACTGCCCTCCGGTATCAAGCCGGGAAGGGATTAAAGGCCAGCCGTTGCGGGCGGGCTAACTGGGATTTACTGTCAAACCACCGGCATCGCCGCCGGCAACTCTGTTCCTTATAACCCGGGCAGGAGATCCCATACAGATCTTGCCGGGCGGTAGGTCCTTGAACACGGAGGATCGGGCCCCCACCAGGGTGCCGTGGCCTATCGTGACCCCCGGAGCAACGTAAACGTCGGTTGCTATCCAGCACTCCGCGCCTATATTAATAGGGCGGCTGTAGATGGCAAAGGCCGTACTCGCGGGGTCATGGCTACCGGTACAAATATAGCTCTTTTGGGATACAACGGCGTGGGCCCCGATGCTTATCTCGCCCAGGCTGTACAGTACCACGTCGTCGCCGATCCAGGCGTATTCGCCGATCGAGACTTTCCACGGGAACTGGGTGCGTACCGTGGGCCGGATGACGGCCCCCCGGCCCACCCGGGCACCGAAGGCGCGCAGCAGCCACCGCCGCCACCCGTAGAGGAACTGGGGGGAGGGCCGGAAGAGCAGGGCCTCCACGATCCACCACAGTTGTACCACCCAGCCCGGGCGGCCCCGGAAATTTTCGGGCAGCACGAAGGTGCTCAGGTCTTGGTATCGTCGCTGCATATCAGACGGCCGCCGGTTCCTTGTTCAGAAAAACGTTGACGTCCAGCCCGTACTTGTCCTGGACCACCACGTCGAGGGGGCGGTGCTTCATCTCCTGCTTGATCTCGAAGATGGTGGAATCCACCAGGAAGCGGAACCAGAAGCCCTGCAGGAAGTGGAAGATCAGCCCCTCCTTCCCGTCCAGGAAGCCCAGTTTGATGATGTAGCGGTGGAAGAGGTAGAGGAAGCTGCGCAGGAACAGGGGGGAGCGCTGGAAAACCTTGCTCTTGAGCCACCGCTTGCGCTCGATGGGGTTACCGGTGAGCTTGGCCTTTACCTCCCCGGGCTCCCCTTCGGCCAGGATGGACTCCACGGCCTCGAAGACGGCCCAGCGGGCGTGGCTGACGGTAAAGTCGCGCAGGCTGCTCATCACGCCGTCCTCCAGGTCGGCGCCCTTGCCCGCCCGGGCGGTGCGGCCATCCACGACAAAGTGCTGGTCGTAAACCTTGTTCTCACAGTGGCCGAGGTGGCGGCGGTACAGGCGCAGGTGGTAAATGGGGTGGTAGCCGCCATGCTTGATCCACCGGCCCAGGAAGATGGCCCGGCGGGCAAACATGTAGCCGTCTACGGTACGGACCTCGGGGTCGAAGGAATCGTTCAGCCAGGTGACCATGCCGGGGGTCAGTCGCTCGCCGGCGTCCAGGTGGAGTACCCACTCCCCGTCGTAGGGGAGGTTGCTCTGGGCCCAGTTGCGCTGGGCGGCGTAGTTCTTGAAGGGGTGCTGAACGTAGGGAATGCCCCGCTGGTCCAGGATGTCCAGCGTGCGGTCGGTGGAGTAGGAGTCCACGACGAATACGGGGGCTTTCACCCCGGCCAGCGAGTTCAGCAGGTTTTCAATGTTGGCCTCCTCGTTAAAGGTGAGGATAACGATGGTCAGGGGGTGGTACATGAAATCAGTTTTTGGTAGGCGGCCTCCCATTCACCGACGTTGGCGTGAATGCTGAATTCCTCACGGGCCAGCCGCAGGGCATTCTTGTTCATGACCTTCATTCGTTCGGGGGAAATAGTATGAATATGCTCGATGATGCGCAGCAGGCTGTCGGAATCGTTGGGGATCCAGTAGCCGGCTTCGTGCTTTTCCAGGATTTCCCAGGGGGTGCCGGTCGAGGCGACGGCCGGAGTGCCCTGGGCCAGCCCTTCCATCACCACGATGCCGAAGTTCTCGGTATGGGAAGGCATGAACGTAAACCAGGCCGCGGCCAGCAGTTCCTCTTTCTCCCGCCCGTCGCGGTGGCCCAGGAAGCGGATTTTGTGGGTCAGGCCCAGGTCTTCTACCTGCTTGACCAGCCCACGGCCGTAGTCGTTGTAGTAGTCGCCGACGATCTTGAGGGTGAACTCACTGTTCAGGAAGGTGGTCGACCGCGACATGGCCTCGATCAGGTTCTCGATGGCCTTCTTCGGGTCGATCCGGCCGATGTAGAGGAAGTACTTTTCCTTGTTGGTCACGATTCGCTCGGGGAGCTCCATGTAGTTCGGGATCTGGATCACCTTGGAATCCTGGCCGAAGTTGTTGCGGATGTAGGTGGTTTCCGCATCACAGGTGGAGTGGAACCAGAGCAGGTCCTTCTTTACCAGGGTATTGATGAGCTTGATCATCATCGCTTTCCGCTTGGGGGACCGCAGAAGCATGGGCGGATCCAGGTCGCCGCGCGAGGACCAGAGCATGGGCTTGCCGTAGAACCAGGAGTTGATCACCGCCATCAGGAGGGAGGCCGGGTAGGTGATCATCGAAAGGTGAAGTACATCGGCTTTGGCCAGCTGTCCCACGGCCCGCCGCACCAGGTTCAGCGGCAGGTAGTGGTGGGGGTTGCGGGTGTAGATGATGGTGCCGTAGTCCGTGTCCAGCCAGCGGTCGCGGGGCATGGGCAGGCCCTGGCCACGGTCGGTGGTCGAAATGGTGGGCTGGTGCCCCCGGCGCGTCAGGGCCTTGGTGATCCAGTACACGGTGTTGTCTGGACCGCCCGTCTGGGCCGGATAAAAGCTTCCCGCAGGAAAAAGAATCTTGAGTTTTTTCAAAGCAGACTGGAATATAGGTCAAGGTAACGGTCGGCGATGGCCTCAATGTGGTAGTCCGCGACGTTCTGTCGCCCGCGTTCGATGAGCTGTTTTCGGTAATCAGGTTGTTGGATCACCCGCAGGATGCCTTCACGGATGGAAGCCGGATCGAGGGGGTCGACCAACTCCGCCCCCCCGTCGCCGGCCACCTCCCGGTGGGGGGAGAGGTCGCTGGTCACTACGGCCCGGCCGGTAACCTGGGCTTCCAGGATGGGCAGGCCGAAGCCCTCGTAGGTAGAGACAAAGGCCAGCAGGTCACAGTCGGTGTAGCGTTGCCGCACGGCCTCGTCCGATAGCCCGGTGGCCCAGTGGAAATCAACACCGTTGGCCTCCAGGGCCGCCAGGTCGCCGGATGAGGGCTGACCGATGATCTCCAGGCGGCAGGGGACTCCGGCCAGCGCCTCCGCCAGCCGGGCCAGGTTCTTGTTGGGCTTCACGCCGATCTGGAGGATGGTCGGGCGCGAATCGTTGAATTCCCGGGGGTGATGGGTAAAGGCCGGGTCCACAAAATTGGGGATCACGTGCAATTTGGAGCTTCCAACACGGGTAAGGTCCAGCAGTTCGCGGCGGGTCTTCTCGGAGATCACCGTTACGGCGGCGGCCCGCCGCGCCGGTCCCTCGAAGATGACCCAGCGGTAAAACCAGTAGCGGGGGTGCCAGCGGGGGTAACGCAGCAGGGGGTTGCAGTCGTGGATGGTAATCACCGTGGGGCCCCGCAGGGCGAAGACGATGGAATTGACGTCGCCGGTAATGTGGTGTACGCACGGCCCCTCGGAAGTGGAACCCTGCACCTGCGCCCGCGCCCAACGGTTGTTGGTCCGTACGTTGCCCAGGGTATTGTTGTATTCGGGGAGCTCCAGCCGCCGCACGTCGAGGCCCCGGGCGGCAAACACCCCGGTAAGCTGGTCGAACAACCGCTCGATGCTGAAGGCCGTAGGGTAGGCCTTGCGGTAAAAAAGGTTAAGCCGCATAGGTCCCCGTTTCTTCCACCGGATCGTTGAAGCTGGCCACCAGTAATCCGGCCGTGATGATGGCGAAGCCCAGGGCGGTGGGTTGCGACCAGTTGGCCGTAATGATCTGTATCAATCCGACGCTGGTCAGCAGCCACGGTAAGGGGCGGCGGGTGAAGACGTAGAATACGCTCCGCACCGCGCAGTGGACGGCGAGAATCACCCGGGTGAATACCGTGAGGATCCCGAGCAGGGCGCCCATTTCCCCGATGATGCGCCCCCATTCGCCTTCCGCAACGAGGAAGGTGCTGGAGGAACCCGTCAGCAGCGTGGCCCCTACGATGGTGCCCTTGCCGAGCCCCTGCCCCCAGAAGGGCAGCTCGTCCGCGCCGCCCACCGCGCTGATCATGCCGCCGATGAAGCGGTCGCCGAGGGTGCCCTCCAGTCCACCCTCCGAAAGGCTGGCCTTGGTGAAGCGGTCGGCGAATACGGTGATGCCGTTCTGTACGAAGTCGAATCCGCTCAGGATGAGCAGCAGGACGGGCAGGACCACCGCCGCGATGCCCAGCCGGCCCACGGCGCGGCCACCGCCCACGAGGCTGCCGACCACGAAGAAGAAGGCCGTGATGACGAGCTGGAAAAGATACCCCCGGCTGATGGCGAGCGGGATCGCCACGAGGATGCCCACGCTGGCGGCCACCAGAATAAGGAAGTTGACCTTGCGGGTGGCCTGCCAGAAGTAGAATACGAACACCGAGGTGAGGCTGAAGAACAGGGTCGTACCATTGGTGAAGGAAAAGGTGCCTGGCGGGCGGAAGTATCCCATGGCCCCGTCGAAACCGCCGCCCTCGCCCCCGCCGACGGCCCGGTTGACCCAGGCGGACTGCGGGCTGTAGAACTGCAGGGCGATGAGCACCGTCATGAAGGGCGCCACCCAGAGCAGGAAACTGCCCATGCGCTCTACGTCGCTGCGGTCAAAGATCTGCCCCATAACGAAGATCAGGGGGAAGTGCAGCACCGTGATGCGCATACCGTAGAGGGCAACGAAGAGGTTCTGGTGACCGTCCAGGAAGGTCATCAGGAACGAGAGAATGGTGGTGAAGAAGATCACCAGGGTATAGGGGTTCAGCAGGCGCAGGTGGCGGTTGGCCGCTTGCAGCAGGATGAGCAGCGCCAGGGGGTCCCGCACGATCAGCAGGGGCGCCTGCAGGGCGGGCAGGAACCACTTCCGCAGCGCGCCCTCGAAGAGCAGCAACAGCAGGTACAGCCACATGAGCTGCTTCAGCAGCCGGTGCTGGCGGTCCGTAACGCCGGCCTGTACCGGCAGGGGCTCGTGCAGGGTGGAGGTGGTCACGATACGGTAGAAGGTAGCAATTCGGAAAGCTCCCGGGCAACGGTGCCGCCGTAGGCCGGCCAGGTATAGGCCGCGGCGTGGCGGCGGGCGGCGGCCGACATCCGGGGCAATTCCTCGCGGTGGTCGTGGAACCACTGAATGGCTTCGGCGATGGCCCGTGGAGAACGGATGGGTACGAGGATGCCCGTTTCATCGGGAATCACCAGGTCGGCACCGCCGGTATTCGGGGTGATGATGACGGGCAGGCCGCGACTCATCGCCTCCTGCATGACCAGGGCGCGCCCCTCCACGATGGAGGGCAGGCAGAAGACATCACAGCTGGCCATCAGCTCCAGCACTCCGGCGTGGGGCCGCGTGGCTTCGTAGGTGAAGTCGGGGTATTCGCGGCGGTAGAATTCCATGGGGGCCTGCAGGCTGCCGAGCACCACCAGCTCAATGCCGGGGTGGTTCAGCAGCTTCATCGCCTCGAAGAGGTCGCCCAATCCCTTGCGCTGCCCCATGGAGCCCACGAAGAGCACCCTCAGCTTGCCGCCGCTTCTGGAGGGGGGCGCGGCCGCGGGTTCCGTGGGGGAAACCGGAGAGCCGAAGGGGGAGACGATCCGCCGCTTGTCGGCGGCCCAGTCGGGCAGGGAGTCCATGACGAAGGAGCCGGGGCCCACGACTACGTCGGCCAGTTCCAGTTCCCGGGTCTTGCGGTCGAGTTTTTGCTGGCTGTCGCGGATGCCGCCGCCCAGGGTAGGAGCCCAGTCGGGGCGGCGTTCGGCCTCTTCGCTGATGAGTTCCCGCAGGGTTTCCCAGTAGGCAATGGGCAGGTCGTATACGCAGGTCAGGCCGCGTTCCTTGGCCGCCTGAAAGGATTCCAGGGCGCCGTCCTCGTAGGCGTAGACCGCCGTAGCCTCCTGGGAAGCGCGTACGTCCTCCGCCACCTTGCGGTCGAGGGCGTGGTAGATGTGGTCCACGCTGAACATCCCCGTCTCGTGGGCCGTGAGGGACTTCAGCCCTGCGCGGCCCGCTGCCAGGCGGCCGAGCTCCCTCCAGGGGTGCTGCCGGGTGTAGGGACTGAGCTCCGGCCGAAAGCGGCGGCGCTCGAATTCGTGAAGGGGGGGCAGCTGGCCGATCTTGTCCCAGAGGTTGCCGGGGAAACTCGCGATCGAGGTGTGGAACCGCAACAGGAGATTCCGCTCCTGCAGGCCGTCGAGTACGGCGCGAACGTTGGCGTTACCGGTGGGGTGGGATACGATGATCATAGGGTGAGACTGCTTAACGCCGCCGGTGGGCGGAATCGGAGGTGCTGTGGTGAAGGTCCTGGCCGGCGGTGAGGCCCAGGTCGTCCCCGAAGCGCCGGGCCACCCCCGCGGGCGATATGGGGTGGGTATCCAGGGCCCGAGCGGCGTGGGTCGCACCCGCCAGCCCCTCGGGGGTGAAGGTTTCGATGACCGCCGCAGACAGCCCCGGCGTGAAAAAAGGGGTGGCATGCTCCGTGCGGTAGGGCGCCGCCACGGGAACGCCGTGGTGAAGGAAGGCCGCCACGGTGCCGCTTTTGCCGATGAGGTGATGGTCCACGGGGGTGATGCCCAGGTCGAGGGCGTGGAGTTCCCGGCTGAGGGCACCGGGTGACAGGAAGCCCGGAGCCACCAGGCTGGCGTTCGGAAATTGGCCGGCGAGGGTCTGCCGGGGTTGTTCCACCTTGGCCGTCCCTCCGCCCAGAAGGCGGATTTCAAGCCGTCGGCCACTGGCGGTAAGCCAGGATTCCAAGTCGCGGATGAAAGGAATCACCCGCTCGGGAATGAACTGGCTGAAAAAGCCCAGCCGGAAAATATCGACGGGATGCGCCGCAGCCGGCCCGCCGTCGGTTGACTGCGGAAGGATGTTCGCGAAGAGCGGCAGCGGCAGCGCCGCAACCCCCAACCGCCGCAATCTCTCCTGGTAGCCTGGTATGTGGGTGTGCACCACCCCGGGCCGGAGGGTGGTCGCCGCGATCCGCACCGCCAGCCGCTGCAGGGCGGATACGGCGGTTGCCTTCGGGGTGAGCAGACCACGGTGAACGATCCAGAGTTCGTGGAACATGATGTGCCATTGGCCCCGGTGTCGTAGCCGGCCCAGTTGCCGGAGGAAGGCGAACGGCAGTCCGTAGGGACTGAATGAATAGGGCACGTACTGCAGGCTGAGGTAGTCGGGGTTGAAGTCCTCGATGGCCCGCTGCAGCAACCGCGCCCGGTCTGCCCCTGGTGTATGATAGGGGATGCGCAGTACGGGGATGCTTTCCCTGCCTTCGGGTTGCTGCTCTTCTGCTACGGCGGAGATTCCCTTGTCGTGGGTCGCCACCAGCAGCACCCCTTTACCGGCCGCGACGAGTTCGGCGGCCAGTTTGCGGGTATAGTCTCCCACCCCGTCTTTGCCGGGTACCAGGGAGCCACACAGGAAGAGCAGGCGGTGGGTCACGATTATCCGAGGCTCTTGTAGTAACGGCCTCCGAAACGGAGGGCCTTGCACAGCCGCTGCATCTTGCGCACCTGGCTGTCGGGGACCGGCCGCAATTCCGAACCGTTGACGTTCTGCCAGAAGATCAGGTCGGAGTCGCGGGGCGGCTTGCCGTTGAAAAACTCCCGGGTGAACTTGCGCGTCCAGGGTTTCGGGCCGATGGGGTGGTGCATCAGCCGCAGTCCGTAGATGAATCCCATGGCTTCGGGGCCCATCAGGGAGAGGGGCTGTTCGGTGATCATCATGGCCAGGTTCAGGGAGTCCTGGTTGGTACTCAGCACAACGGCGGTGCGGTCGAATACCCGGAACTCATTCATGTTCCCGCTGTGGGGAGCCAGGAGGGCGAAGGCGTCGTTCCAGTCCTGGATGAACGACTTGGTCTCCTGCGTCCAGCCCAGGAAGCCGCTGTTGTAGTAGTCGTCGAGCTGGTTGGTGATCCGGCGGCCTCCTTCCTCGGCGATGCGGGCCCACTTCTGGCGGATGGGGTGGCGGCGGTTGAAGACGAAGTTCACGTCGCCGCAGATGGCCACGCCTTCGCGTACCCACTCCCCGAAGAAGTTCATCCGGGTGTTGATGACGATGTCCGAGTCGAAGAAGAAGTACTCCGTGGCTTCCGGCGCCAGCACCTCGGTCACGTGGAGGAACCACTTCGGCTTTTCGTGCACCATGTGCAGGCTGCCGTTGAGCTCGACGAGCTCCACCTCCACCCCGCCCGAAGTGGTGAACGACTGTCCGTTGCGCGAAGCGGCCAGGGGGGGCAACCAGTCGGGCAGGGCCTCACGGTACCCCACGATGACCTTGTCGACGTAGGTGCCGTGGTGCGCCATGGAGTTGAGCAGGGCGGCCAGGCCAAGAAAGTAATCGCGCTCGGCGAGGGTAGTCATTATCTTCATACAGCGGAATAAACGGGGGTCAGGTACCTGCGGCGGTGGGGGTTATACAGTGGTGGGGACCGTCTCCTCTTCCTCCACGCCCTCGTTGCGGACCAGGGTGCGGTAGAGAAAGTCAACGATTCGGTAGGCAATGATCAGGATGGCGGAGTACACCGAAAAGAGGATTACTCCGGTCAAGGTGGTGTAGTCCACGAGGAAGTAAAGAACGGAAACCTGGCTAATAATGGTGGCCGCAATGAATAGGTAAGGATTAGGGATGATGCCCCGGGAGGAGGACATCACGTGGGCAACCCCACTGATGAGGGTCAGGCAGCTGCCCAGCGTCATCAGCACCACTTCGGTCTCCAGGTCCTGGTACTTGCTGCCCAGGATCCAGAGGAAGAGGTCGGGGAAGAGGTAAACCGCCCCGACGATGAAGCCCGACAGCACCAGCAGCAGGCCCAGCACCTGGAAGAACCGCAGGATGATTACCCGGCGGACGGCCGGCAGGCGGGCGTAACGCGGCACGATGAGCATGTCGATCGACAGGCGGACCAGGGTGAGCAACATCATGAGCCGCGACAGGGCCCCGATCTGGGCAATGCTTTCCGTGGTGCTGAAGATGGCGATCAGCCATACGGTGATCTGACCCGAAATACAGTAGTAGATGCTGCCCGGCAAAATGCGCTTCACGGTCTTCATGATGCGCTTCCGGTAGTGCTCGCTGCTGCCCGTCTGCCAGTCGGCTTTCTTCAGGGACAGCTTGCGGAACTGGAGGTTGCCCCTCACCTGGCTGGCCCCGGAGGCCAGGATCGCCACCGCGGCAAAGGGAAACAGGAGGAGGCTGGGGATGGTGATCAGCAGCCGCAGCACATTGATCTGTACGTTGACCTTCAGCAGGTCGTTGATGTCCTGGTGAAGCTTCGGGACGGTCTGCAGCAGGGAGCCCGACAGCTGGGCCCAGAAAGTGGGGGTGAGGCAGAGGATCAGCAGGACGGACTGCCACCACACCACGCCCTGCTCCTGTAGCAGGTAATAGAGGATGGGCACCGACACCAGCAGGCTGCCCACGGCGAACTGCTTGCGCATGTGCATGCCCGTGGCCAGGATCTTGCCGAGTTCGGGCTTGTCCCTCCAGTTGCGACCCCCTTCCGACATGACGCCGGTGGAGATGCCGCCGTCGGCCAGTACCGTCATGGTGCCCAGCATCGTATTGGCCAGGGTGTAGTATGCGTACTGGTCGGTGGAGAGGATGCGGATGATGAAAATACCGCAGATGAATCCGGCCCCCTGGATGAGCAGCTGCGCCCCGCCCGTAACGCTGAGGAGCTTGCCCCACTTTACCAGTCGGGGAGCACGGGCCGCAAGTTTGGACAAAGACTGCAATCGGAAGCTATTCGTAATAACCGTAGCCGTAGCCGTAAGAAGATTTAGGATCGATGCCGTTGATGACCAGGTTGACGCGCGGCATCTTGCCGGCTTCCACCATCTCGTTGATGTAGCCCGTACTCTTCTTGGGCGTGACCCCGACCCGGGTGATGAAGAGGGTTACGTTGACCAGGTCCTTCATCAGCAGTCCGTCGGTGACGATGCCTACAGGCGGGGCGTCCAGGATAACGATGTCGAACTCCTGCCGCAGGCGGTGGACGAGATTGGTCATCCGCCCTTCCATCAGCAGTTCGGCCGGGTTGGGCGGCAGGGGACCGCTGGTGATGAGGAAGAGGCCCTCCTGGTTGGTAGGGCGGATGATGTCCTCGTAGGCTGACTTGCCAATCAGGTAGTTGGACAGACCCTCCGCCTTGTGGTCGATGGACTCGTCGGAAACCATCTCGGCCAGGCGCGGCTTGCGCATGTCGAGCCCCACCACTACGACCCGCTTCTTGGACAGGGCCAGGGCCGCGGAAAGGTTGGTGGCGATAAAGCTCTTGCCCTCCCCGCTGACGCTGGAGGTGACCAGGATGACCGACGACTGTTCGCTGGGCAGGAGGAAACCCAGGTTGGTGCGCAGCAGGCGGAAGGCCTCGGCGGCACCGGTCCGGTTGGTCTTGGTCACGATCACGGTACCGTGGTTCGGGCTCTTGATGATGCGGCCGACCACGGGGTAGGGCATATGTTTGACGATCTCCCGCTCCGTACCGATCGTCGTACCCAGCAATTCCCGCAGGAAGATCAGGCTGCCCGGGATGAACAGTCCCATGCCGATGGCCAGCAGGTAGATGGCCGGCTTGTTCGGGGAAATGGGGGAGGAGCTGCTCGTGGCCCGGTCAATGATGCGGGTGTTGGGTACCTGGGCGGCAATCGACAGCGCGGCCTCTTCCCGCTTTTCCAGCAGGAACATGAATAGGTTCTGCTTGATCTCCTGCTGACGCATGATCTGCAGCAGCCGCTGCTCGTTGCCGGGGATGCGAGTCATCTGCGCCTGCAGGGGCCGGATGCGGCCCTCGATCTTGGATACCCGCTCGTTGGTTTCCCGCAGCAGGGCGTTTACGCTGCGCAGGATGCTGCGCTTCAGGTCGCTCAGCTTCTCGTCGAAAGTGGCCACCATGGGGTGATCCGCGGTAACCGTCTCCAGCCGCTGGTCGCGGCGGAAGATCTGCTCGTTGTATTCGGTGATCAGCTGGGCGAGCACCCCGGAGATGATTTCCGAGGCCACGGGCAGCATCTCGAATTCGTCGCTCGCGGTCAGGGTGTTGCGGATGTCCTCGATGAGTTCCCGCCGGACCTGCAGTTCGGACAGCTGGGCGTCGGCCTCGTTCATCTGCGCCAGGTAATTGGCCCCTTGGGTCTGGATGTCCACGCTCAGGTTGGCGCTGCGCTTGAAGCTGGCTACGTTGGATTCCACTTCGTAAAGTTCATCCGTCACGTAGTCGAGGCGCTCCTCAAGGAAGCTCAGGGTTTGCCCCCCGGTCTGGCTCTGTTGCTCCACGATCTGTTGCTCGTAGACGGACACCAGGGCATTCAGGATGTCCCGCGCCTTTTCCGGGATCGGGTCGCTGCAGTAAAGGGTGACCACCCCCGACCGCTCCACCTGGTTTACGCTCAGGGAGCTGCTGTAGCCGGAAGCTACCCGGGTGGGGTTCATGACGTTGACCTCGTAGATGGAGGCATTGTCCTGGGGCGGGTCATCCTCGGATATGGTAAGGGCAAATTCCCGGTTCCCGATGGGGAAGGGTTCTCCGTAGCTGAGGCTGGTGGTATCTCCCGCGTACCGGATCAGGGAGAAGGTGTTCGGATTGTCGAAGCGCACCATCACGCTGCCGTACTCTATCGGTTCCCCCTCCTCGGCCAGGGTGTCGAGCAGCACCAGCCCGAAGTTCTTCGGGTTGTAGATCTCAACGTTCCTTACTGCGCCCTGGTGGACGTAGCTGATGTCCAGTCCGAGCAGGTTCACTACCCGTTCCATCAGGTACTTGGACCGCAGCATGTAGATCTCGTTGTCGATCACGTAGGTATTCTCGAAGCCCAGTTGCTGGGAGATAACCTCCTTGGACAGGCCGGCCTGCCCACCCGACTGCTCCTGGATCAGCATCGAGGTCTGGGCCAGGTACACCGGGGTGGTATAGCGCAGGTGCAGCCAGGCCGCTCCGACGCAGGCCGCAATGGCCAGGACGAACCAGTACCAGTTGCGCTTCAGCCGGTTGAACAGGGAAGTGTAGTCAAGCTGGACGGCGGGCGCGAAGTCCTGCTTGCCCGGGCCACCGGTCCGCCAGTTCTGCGGGGCTATTTCGTCGGGGTAGTTTTTCATAGCGTATTGATGATCTTGGGCCGTAGCGCGGGGACTAGTTTCTGCTGGCCAGTGCCACGACGAGCGTGATGGCCGAAAGGATGGGGCCCAGGTAGGCGAGCACGCGCTGCCCCGGGTCGGAGATCGTTGCCGTACGGGCCCGGATCGGTTCCACGTATATGACGTCGTTCTGCTTCAGATAGTAATACTCCGAGTTGAAAACTTCGTCGGTCTGGAGGTTGATCCGCTGAAAGCTGCGCTCGCCGTCCTGCTCCCGCACCACTAGGATGGAGGAACGGTTGGCGTAGTCGGTAAGGTCTCCCGCCATACCCAGGGCTTCCAGGATGGTCACCCGGGAGTTGGACATATTGAGGATGCCGGGATTGCTGACTTCACCCAGGATGGTCACCTTGAAGTTGAGGAAGCGCACGTTCACCACGGGGTCCCGCAGGTAGGTCTTGAGCTTGCCCCGGATGAGGAACTGGAGGGATTCCACGGTTTGCCCCGCCGCCTTTACCCGTCCGAGCAGGGGCAGGTCGATGTAGCCGTCCTCATCCACCAGGTAGCCCTGGAACAGCTGGATGTTCTGGTTGCTGGCCTGGGAGACCCCCGTCATCTCACCCCCCTGGTTGAAGGGCAGGGCGGCTTCGGGATCGATGCTCTCCACGTCCACCCGCAGCAGGTCCTTGGCCTGGATCTTCACCTCCAGGGCATTCTCGATCTCGGTGGCCTGCCCCCGGGGCGCGCGGATGTCTTCAAAGTTCACCAGCTCCTGATAGGAGACACAAGCCGGGAGGCTGCACAGGAGGTAGGCAATGGCCAGGAGGTAAAACGGGGGGAAGCGCATGATTCGAAGTGAGTGTGTTCGGTGAAGTTAGGATATTCTCGATACGCCTCCGGCCTCCATGTGTCGAAGCGACACAAGTTCAGAACCTCCGGCCCGGGTTGGCAAGCGTACCAAATTCATTGGGGAAGACGGGTGCAGCCTTCCGTTTCTCGTGGGTTTTTCAGTATTGTGGCCCGCCAGTCTCCCCGGTGAATAGGGCGCCTGTGGTAAGTGATAAGGTGTAGCCGGACCGGATGAAGAGCTTCGAATCTTGCAGGGTAGGATCGGGAATAGTTCCGAACTCCCGTCGCGATGGGAAGGGGATGCAAGCGCTTACACAAGTAATCGACCTTGACGGTGAATACAACGGATGGGGGCAGGACTGTTGTATGGCCACGGGGCAAAAAATCGTAGTGGCGGATTGGTAGGGCACCGGTGTACGTCCTTGATACATGGAGGGTTGGGTTCGTTGTGGCGGTGAGCTTCAAAAGCACTCAGTACCTGTAATGATCCATGATCAACCTGGCCGTAAACTGTCCTGGGCGGCCTGCACGGTAAAAGATAGGGCAAAATTACTGCGGCAGGAGGGGTTCTGCAAATGGGCGCGTCCGCGGGTGCCGCCGGCGGTCGACAACTCCGGGGCCGGCAGTGGCCCGCGGGCCGGCCCGTGGGGAAAATATGGTGGGGTGGGAATGGAATTGACTAAACGTTAAAGTTTCCGGTTTTGCCCCCTGGTCAGTAACTTTAGCTAGTACAAGGGGATTATAGGGTGACCTCAACACCGGAAACGGAACGGTATGATGCCGGTGAGGACATCTCATAACCTCGACTGAAATCTATGTTTAACCCATTTCTACTTATGCAGACATTTGTCGTCCATTGTGCATGTTGATGACATGATGGTTGGGGCTGGCGTGCTTTATAGCGTACCTTCGTCCCTTCATCAGAGTTGCTATCAACTGCCCCGGTACGCGCCGCTGTGCGGCCGGTGCGGCAAACTATCCAACCGCTTTTCGTCGTAAGTATTCGAGCATTGTCGGCCTAGCACCTGTTCAGCGGAAACCCTACACAACAGCTATAGTATCCCTTGCTTGGGATACACATTCAGGTTCCGACTGGCCTTCCGGATCTTACTTTTTAACCCTGATTGTCCTGGGGGATGTACCGGGACAAGTGGTACGCAGGGTACCCAAATTGACACTAATGAACAACACTTTACGCACCTTTTTGACATCGATTTCGCTGCTTTTCTCGGTTCTGGTTCTGGCTGGCCCCGGTACCGGGCACCCGGAAACGCTGCCCGCCACCAGCGTGGCGGGGTGTTCCCCGATCAGTACGCTCGACTGTAACCAGATTGAGGTAGCCCTGCCCTTTGTCCTCACTTTTGGCAATGCCCAGGGGGGAATTCAGGATCGCCAGGATTTGGGAACGGGATTCACCATGGTAGATCCCCCTTCGGTTAACCAGTTCCCCGCCACTCCGTCGAACCCGGGCGTGCCGGGCCTCGAAGCCAGCCTGCTCAACGTGAACAACGGCCGCTTCAACATCACCAGCACCCGCGGTACCCGCCATGAACTTCCCCCGGCCGGAAGCGACAACAATACCCAGGTCAATGGCCTGGGCGTCGGTTTTCAGGCGCCGGGCAGCGTGTTTGACCTGGAAGTGGAGCTCGCCCAGCCCGATTTCAGCTCCAGCGCCACCGCCGGCGAGCAGCAGGGCGGACTATGGTACGGCCTCGACGAAGACAATTACGTCAAACTCGCCCTGGTAAAGGTTTCCGAGCAGGTCCAAAAAGTCCAACTTCAGGTGGAGCGCATCAACCCTAGCGCCCCGAGCCAGGTCATCATCGAAGAGCTGTCTTCGAGTACCTTTCGCAGCGACGCCGGCCAGATCAAGCTGCGGTTGCGGGTTGACCCCGTCTTCGGTACGGTAAGCGGATTCTTCACCATCGATGGTGGCAGCGAAGTACAGGTAAGCAATACCCAAAAGAGCACCCTGCCACTGCCGGACTCCTTCGGTGCAGGAACCGACCACGATGGAAGCTCCGCTACCCCCAACCTTACCTATGGCGGACTTTTCACCACCCACCGCCTGGCCCCCACCGCGGAGGCCATCGTCTTCTCCTTTGACAACTTCAGTATCGAGGTTGCCCCCTTCACGCCCTCGCTTATCCTGTCACCCGGTACGGTCAACCTGACCCAGTACGAGGGCGACGATCCGGCGCGGGTGGAGGTCCGGTTGCTGGCCAACGACAGCAAGAACCCGACCATCACCCTGACGGATAATCCCGATTCGGACAGCTGGCTCGTGATGCCCGCCGATGCCAACAAGCCCGGCACCTACTACTTCTATACCCAGCCTAACCTGCCGATCGGTAACTACAGCACGACGGTGACGGCCACGGCGGCGAACTACGAGCCGGCCCAGATGAACATCAGCCTGCAGGTTTCGGCGGCCAGCTCCATCCCCCGGGTGGAAAGCAGCATACCGGCCAACGGTGCTACCGGCGTAACCCTGACGACCTCCGTCCGGGCCGACGACCTGTATATCCCCAACGACAAGGACGGCATTTTCGGCGTTGATAACGCTACCATCACTGAGCAGACCGTCAAGCTCTTCAACGTCAAGCTCAATCAATACGTAAGTGCCTCGGTGAACGGCACGGGGGGCGGAGATGCCATCGTGCTTTCTCCTACCTTCTCCCTGCAGTCGAACACCACCTACCGCTTCGAGATCAACGGCGTCAAGGACCTTACCGGCGCCACCTTCGAGCCCTATACCGCCACCTTTACGACCGCCGTCGACAACAGTGGCAAGGAATCCGCCCTGGACGGGGTATCCTTCACCAAGGTGGGCAACGTGGTTACCGGGGAAACCTATTCCTCGCTGGCCGTTGGTCCCGACCAGAAGCTGTACGCCCTGCGCCTGTCCGGCACCATCGACCGCTGGCGGATCGAGCCCGACGGGAGCCTGAGCAACAAGGAAACCATTCGTACCCTGGAAGATAAATACGGAGTACGGGCTGCCATCGGGATGGTTTTCTCTCCCCTGTCTACCCTCAGCGAGCCCATTGTCTACGTAACCCACTCCACGGGCGTACTGAACAACGCGCCGGCCTGGGATGGCAAGATCAGCCAGCTGACGGGCCCCAGCCTGGGCACCGAGAAACTGGTGGTCACCAACCTGCCGCGCTCCCGCCGCGACCACCTGACCAACGGCATCGTATTCGATCCGAACCAGAGCAGCGTGATGTACTTCAACGTGGGCAGTAACACCGCGGGTGGTGCACCGGACAAGGCCTGGGGCTTCCGCGAGGAAACCCTCCTCTCGGGCGCTACCCTGCGCCTGGACCTCGACCTGCTGCCCCCCAGCAAGTGGCCCCTGGACGCCAAGACGACCATGGACCAGTCGGCCATCAACGCCGCCAACGTCAATTCGCCTACCCTGGGCACCGGCACGGGCACCTATACCGAAAACGGAGTAACCTACCCCGACGACGGAACCTATAACCCCTACTACGTCAATGCCCCCCTGAAGCTGTACGCCACGGGACTGCGCAACGCCTACGACCTGGTGTGGCACTCCAACGGACAGCTGTACATCCCGACCAACGGTACCGCGGGCGGCAGCAACACTCCAGCCTCCGTCGACGATACCCGCCGCCCCGACGGCACTTTCTACGACTACCAGGATCCTTCCGGTAAATACCCCGTGATACCGGCCACTTTCGGCAACAATACCCAGCGCGACTTCCTGTTCCGGGTAGACCCCCTGGCCGAACCCCTGCCTTACTTCGGCCACGCCAACCCCCGCCGCGGTGAATTCGTGCTGAACCGCGGACCGGTCGACGTCGACGGCTACCCCAACAGCATCCAGCCCGACCCAAATTACCGGGGTTTCGCCTACAACTTTGACTACGGCATCTCGCCCAACGGCGTCATCGAATACCAGAGTTCCGCCGTGGGTGGTAAGCTCCGGGGCGCGTTGCTGGTGTGCCGCTACAGCGGAGGCAGCGATATCATCGCCCTGGTGCCCAACGGCCCCAACGGTGACATCCTTACCGCCAAGGCCGGCATTCCCGGCCTCACCCGCTTCCAGGACCCTCTCGATATCGTCGAGCACCGGGAAACGGGTAACCTTTATATCGCCGATTACGGAGAGCGGAGCATCGTGCTGGTCAAGCCGAGCGACAACTCAGTTGCCCAGCCGTCCATCACCGTAACCCCCACCTCCATCGTTACGGACGATGTAGCGGACGGCAATCCCGGCAAGGAAATCCTTGTCACTTTCGCCAATACCGGTACCGCCGCCCTGCGCAAGCCGAAGGTTACCCTAACCGGACCGGACGCCGACCAGTTCTCCCTGAACCTGGCCACCGTACCCAAAGAGGTGCTGGATGCGCCCCAGTCGGCCTCCTTCCTGGTGACCTTCAACCCTACCACCCCGGGTACCAAGACCGCGAGTATCGTCATCACCGGTGAGAATGCCGTGGTCTCCGCTGAGGTCGCCCTGAGTGGCCTGGGCAAGAAGGGAACCGGTGGCGGAAACGAACCGTCCCTCCAGCAGATCTTCGATACCTACGGCTTCCCGATCGCGGTTGGCGATACCGATCCGACGACCAACAAGATCGACCTGCCCGCGGGCAAGAACTACAACTCCCTCTTGGGGGATGAGACCTCCATTCAGTACTTCCAGCAGGCCACCGATGCGCCGATCGAAGTAGAAATCCTGAGTGTCTTCGGACCCGAGGCGAATGACCCCATCGTGGGCTTCGGCTGGTACGAAAGCGGCATTACGGCCTCGGCGTCGGAGCTGTTCACCATCCGCAACAACGTGGCCGGTAACGGGCAGACCCTGAACCCCGTGGAGAACGGCGTACTGCAGTTCAACGCCGGAAGCAAGGTATTCGGCTTTTACAGCCGCTGGCCCTTCTTCGGCAACCGCTACCTGTATTCCGAGGATGTGCTGAACCAGTTCCCCAGTGCCATCCCCCACCACGTGAGGGTGTACGAGATTCCGGGCGTCGACAACACCTACATCATTGCCTTCGAGGAGCACATCGACGGCTTCGACTACCAGGATCTGGTAGTGCTGGTGCGCAACGTCGAACCCGCGGATGTCGTCCTGGCCCCCCGGATCACGGCCACCCCGCCGGAACTGATCTTTGAGGCCATGGAACTGGCCCAGGGACCCCAGGCCGACACCGCCGTGGTGACCCTCACCAACAGCGGCAACGCCACCCTGAATATCACCTCCGTGACCCTGGGTGGTCCCTTCGGTGGTCAGATCAAGAACAACTACAAGTTCACGGGCCCCCAGAACGTAACCCTGGAACCCGCTTCGAAACAGCAGTACACCGTCATCTTTGACCCGCCGAACAACGGGGACAACCTGGGTTACCAGGAAGCGAAACTGACCTTCCAGACCAACACCGAATCGGGCACCTTCGTCCTCGGCCTCCACGGCCTCAAGAAACGGGGCTCCGGTGGCGGCGGCGAGCCGCCCCTGCAGGACGTGGTGAAAACCCTGGGCTACAACGTCAACGTTGGCTGGACTACCCTCAATAACACCACCGACGCCACCTTGCAGGGCGAGGAAGTAGCCGAACCCCTCTTCCAGGCGGCCAGCTCCGCAGGGGTGCAGATTACGGCTATTGCCCGTTACTCTCCGGCCGAGCGCCTGCCCTTCGGCTGGTACCAGGTGGACGGCAATGGCAACACCATCCGCAACCAGATCGGGGTACTCCAGGACGGTGTCCCCGCCTCCCAGATGCTTTACCCCCCGCGGGAGTCCGGCAACCAGACCACGACTTTCAACCCCCGTGGGGCCTTCGGACTGTACGTCTACTCCAACACCTTCGGCCGGTACAACTACACCCAGGACGAACTGAACCAGGAAGTTCCCCACCGGGCCCGGGTGTACCCCGCCCGCGACCGGGCCGGGCAGCTCATTCCCAATAGTTACCTGGTCGGCTTTGAGGACGCTACCAACGGGGATTACCAGGATTATCTGTTCCTCATCACCAATGCCCAGCCCTACGTGGCCCCCCCTCCGGCGCTGGCATTTGAGCCCGCTACGGTAGAGGCCAACGTGGTTACGGGGCAACTCTCCGGTCGCTACACCGTAGAACTGACGTCCAATACGCCGATCGCCGACAACGCCGTAACCCTCTCGGCCAGTCACCCCTGGATCATTCTGCCCACCAGTTTCACCTTTGGTGAACTCATCGACGTAACCATCGATGCCTCCCAACTCCAGTTCGGGGTGTACGAAGGAACCGTGACGGCGCGGGCCTCCGGATTTGCCTCCGGCGTGTTACGCGTGGTGGCTACCGTGAATGAGAAGGAGAAGGCCGGAACGGTCAAAGTCAATTTCCAAGACGATACCTTTGATCCACCGGCCGGCTACGTGGCGGACGTTGGTCTGCCCTATGGCCCCCGCGGCAACGGACTCACCTATGGGTGGATCAACCCGACCACCAAGCAGCCCCTCGACAATACCTCCGCCGCCCGCGGAGACGAGCGGGGAATCACTTCGCTGAGCTCCGACCAGGATAAGCTGCTGCGCTCCTTCAACCAGTTAGATGTCCCGGGCCTGAACGCCCCCCACGACTGGGAAATCTCCCTGCCCAACGGCCTGTATAAGGTAGAGTTGGCCGCCGGCGACCAGAGCAGTACCAACGGCAAGCACACGCTGCGCGCCGAGGGACAGGTCATCATCGATCGCTTCATCCCCTCGTCGAACAGCACCTTCCAGGTGGGGATCGACACCATCCGGGTCTCCGACGGCAAGCTGACCATTGACGATGTGGGGGCTCCCGAAGATGGGAACACCAAGATCATCTACGTCAATATCGTCCCGGTAGACAGCAGCGGATTCGCGCCCCAGATCACCGCCGATATCGTTGGTAACCAGAACCAGGCCGGAGAGTACTACGGCAGCGTGACGGTTACCCTTACCGCCGCGGATCGTTCCGGTGGCGGACCCCTGGGAGATATCTTCTACACCCTGAACGGAGGCAGCTCCACCAAGTACACCGGACCCTTCCAGGTGACGATTCCCGCCGGAATGACGGCCCAGGCCAACCAATTGAAGGTTACGGTGACCGACGGGCGGGGGAACGTAGGTACGCTCAACCGTCCCTTTACCCTGATCAAGAGTACCGGGGCGCGCATCCGCCTGGAGAACATGGCTACCATCCGCTTCCGCGACCGGGGCATCCCCGCGGAGGACTGGTTCGTCTTCAACAAGATCGAACGGCCAATTAACTTCCAGGGCACTCCCACGACCACCCGTCTGGAGAATACCGCCCGCATCCACAACGACGGAACGAGCCCGCTGGTCATCGATCAACTCACGACGACCGACCTGGACCACTTCATCATCGTCCAACCTTCGGTTCCCGCCGGCGGATTGGTAGTGCAGCCCGGACAGTACATTGATGTGGTGATGCGCTTCGTCAACGAAGCGCCCCCCTACCGGCGCCTGATCACCGAAAAGCTGGTGATCGCTTCCAACGCCGACAACGCCCTGGAAACTGAGGCTACCCTCGTAGGGGCCTGGATGGACACTCCCGAAGGAAGTAGTGAAATCACTACCCAGCAGGTTTTCGAGGCCTTCGGCTTCAAAACCCAAATGGGCAAGGATGCCAATGGCAAATACATCACCAACCCCGGATCATACATCCCAACCCAGGAGCAGATCGATTCCGGCAAGGAAGGGGACATGATCCTGACCGACTTCTTCGTCCAGGCCAACCCCAATGAGCCGGTAGAGATGGTTCAGCTGGTAGCCCTGCACGCACGGGGCGCCAACAAGACCATCCTCTACGACGCCAATAAGGTCAAGATCAACCGGATGGAAATGGACCACGGACCTTCCTGGTTCCAGTCCGTTCTACCCTGGAACCGCGACGACCTGGCTTTCCTGACCGGCGTCTCCAACAACCAGATTGACGTTCCCTTCTCGATTTCGATGGACGGGTACAGTTCACGCGGAGGTAATAACAAGGGCCAGCTAGCCGATCAGATCCTCGGGGTCCGAATCTACAAGGCCATCGACCGCAACGGCCAGGTCATTCCCAATGAGTACATCGCCATCCAGGACGCCATCGGCAACGGTTGCGGACCCGGTGAGGGCAACTGTGACTTCCAGGACAACGTCGTGTACCTGATCAACGTCCGCCCGGTCAACCAGCCCTCGGCTTCGGCCATTGCCAACGTGACACTGGACGTACTGGAAGAGCGGAACTACGACGTTACCTCGTCCTTCAACAAGGGGTACCCCGGCAACCGGCTTACCTATACCGCTACCCTGGAGAATGGGCAGCCCCTTCCGAACTGGGTACAACTGGATTCCCTGCTGGGAACCTTCCGTATCACCCCTGGTGTAGCGCAAGCCAACCAGCAGATCCGGGTGACCGTACGGGCCACCGACTTCAACAATATCACGGTCAGTTCCACCTTCAACATCACGGTACGGGATACCGACATCGACTGTACGGTAAATGCCAACGCCAACGGACAACCCAAGATGCTGGACTGCAACACGGGCACCGTACGCCTGAGCGGCAGTGTCTCAGCCGGCAGCTACCAGTGGACCGGACCTAACGGATTTACCTCCTCCGAACAGAATCCGCTGGTATCGGTGGCCGGTACGTATACCCTGCGCACGAACGCGCCCAACTGCCCGCTGACCAGCTCGGTGGTAGTAGCCGCGCGGCCGACCCCCGCTACGCTGGTGATCGAGGCACCCTATAACAGCCTGACGTGTACGGTTTCCTCGATCGACCTCACCGGTAAATCGGGAGACGCCAATGCCACCTACAAGTGGTACAATGCCAGCAACCAGTTGCTGGGCTCCTCGGCCGGACTCACCGTGACCCAGGCCGGTACCTACCGGGTGGAGGCGACCTCCGCCAACGGATGTGTCGTAAGCAAATCCATCATCATCAACCAGAACCTGTCGGCGCCCAGCGCCGGTGCCGACGGCGCGATCAGTGTCTGTGGCAACAGCGAATCCTTCAGCCTGTACGCCAAGCTGGCCGCCCTGGGCGGCAACCCCCAGGCGGGCGGTACCTGGACCTACAATGGCGTGGTGGTCGGCGATCAGTTCAATCCCCAGACCTACGCCTCGGGTGAATACACCTATACCGTCGGCGGGAAGAATGGATGCGGCAATGACTTTGCCAAGCTGCAGGTGACCATCACCGCTCCCCAAACCTACTACTCGGACATCGACCGCGACGGGTACGGTGATCCCAACGATCCCCTGCTGTCCTGTGTCGTACCCCCGGGCTACGTCACCAACGCGGCGGACAATTGCCCGACCGTGCACTCCAAAACCCTGGCCGACGCCGACGGTGATGGAATCGGTGACGGCTGTGATCCGGACGACGACAACGACGGGGTGGCCGACGAATTCGACTGCCAGCCCTTCAACGCCCGCGTGGGCCGGGCCACCATGTACTACGCCGACTTTGACGGCGACGGCTTCGGCGACCCGAACAACGGCTTTGGCACCTGCGCCCTGGCGCCGGAAAACTACGTAGCCAACAACCTCGACAACTGCCCCTTCAACTACAACCCCGACCAGACGGACAGCGACGGGGATGGTGTAGGCGACGTCTGTGACGAATCCGCCGCCGGATCCTCCGTCTTCTGGCTGGAAGCGGAATGTGCCGAGGTAGGATTCAAGTGGAACCGCGTGCGCAACGACACCGTCTCCAACGGGGAGTACGTGGTCTACGAAGGAGAAAAGTCGACCGCGAACCCCCCGGCCGATAACGCCGACAACCTGATCACCTTCCGCATCCCTGGCGTCCAGGCCGGACGCTACCGCATCTATGGACGATTCTTCGCCACCAGCCCGGCCAATGACTCCTACTGGATTCGCATCAACGGCGGAAGCTGGATAGCCTGGAAGGACAACTTCCAGTATGGCGTATGGGCCTGGAATGCCCTGTCGCAGACCGGCTTCGTACTGCCCGACGGCGAAAACGTCATCGACATTGCCTACCGTGAGCCCGGAGTCCTCTTCGACAAATTCTACATGTCGCTGGAGGGTAGTGCTCCCGGCGGACTCGGCGGTGAAGCCCAGAACTGTACCCCGGCCCTGAACCAGGTGCCCAAGGCGGTAGTCGTACTGGAGCCACCCTACGGCAACGCCCCCCTGACCGTTACCCTGAATGGCACCGGCTCCTCCGATCCGGACGGCACCATCGCCAGCCACTCCTGGAACTGGGGCAGCGGCACCGCCGAGGGCGCCAGCCCGAAGGTGACCTTCAACGAGGGTACCTATAATATCACCCTGACGGTATTGGACAACAAGGGCACCGCTGGCACCGCTACCAAGACGCTGCGGGTACTGAACCCGGACCAGGACACCGACGGAGACGGCATCAACAATGACGAGGACGTGTGCCCGCTGTTCGCTAACCCGAACCAGTTGCTGCCGACCTTCTACTCGGATGCCGACAACGACGGACTGGGTGACCCCTCCGTATACGTGGAAACCTGTGAGGCTCCCCCGGGCTACGTGTCCAACGCACTGGACAACTGCCCGAACTTCACCTCCACCGACCGGACGGATACCGACAACGACGGTATCGGCGACCAGTGTGATGACGACGACGATGGCGACGGAGTTCCGGATGCGGAAGATTGTAATCCGCTTAATCCCCGGGTCGGCCAGTTCACGACCTACTACGCGGATTTCGATAACGACGGCTTCGGTGATCCCGCCAACAGCGTTACCGACTGCACCCGCCCCGACGGTTACGTGGTCGACAATACCGACAACTGCCCCTCGGTCTACAACCCGGACCAGATGGACAGCGACAACGACGGCATCGGCAATACCTGTGATGTTTCGGTCACCGGCCGCCAAAGCTTCTGGCTGGAGGCGGAATGTGCCCAGGTTGGCGCCAACTGGACGCAGGGCAATGACGCGGGAGCTTCCCGCGGCAAGTACGTGGTGTTCCCCAGCGGCAACTCCTACAATGAGCCCCCCGCCGACGTACCCGCCAACCGCATCCGCTTCGTGGTAGAAAAGGCCCAGCCCGGAACCTACCACGTCTACGCCCGGATCAAGGCACAGGACGCGAGCGATGACTCTTTCTGGTTCCGCGTCAACGGCGGCTCCTGGGTGAAGTGGTCAAGCGGGATCAAGAGCGGGTCCACCTTCCAGTGGAACGAACTGCTGGACAGTCCCTTCTCCCTCCCCGACGGTACCTCCACCATTGATATCGCCTACCGGGAAGACGGCGGACAGCTGGACAAGATCCACCTGAACGTAACCGGGGTAATGCCCACCGGCACCGGAGCCATCGCTTCAAACTGCGGTGAGGAGCCGAACGAGGCACCCGTTGCGGTAGCCACGGCTTCGCCCACTTCCGGGTTCGGCCCCCTTAAAGTGGTGCTGGACGGTAACGGAAGCACGGATGCCGACGGCACCATCATCAGCTACGGCTGGGCCTGGAACGGCGGCGGAAGCGCCGTCGGGCCTAACCCGGAGGTTACCCTGAACGACGGCAGCTACAACGTAACCCTCACCGTCACCGACGATGACGGGGCCACCGATACGGACGTCGTAGCCATCAACGTCCAGCGCAACAACACCGATACCGATGGCGATGGCATCCGGGACGTGGAGGACAACTGTCCGACCGTAGCCAACCCGGACCAGAGCCAGAATGTATACTACGCTGATTTCGATAACGACGGATACGGCGACCCGAACGACACCATCCTGGCTTGTGAACCCCCGGCCGGATACGTCGACAACAACCTGGACAACTGTCCCGACCGAACCTCCTCCAGCCTGACCGACACCGATGGCGACGGGCTGGGCGATGCCTGTGACCCCGACGACGACAACGACGGCGTGGCCGATGGGCAGGACTGCTACCCGCTGGATCCCTCCCGCAGTACGGGACCCACCTTCTACGCTGACCGCGACGGAGACGGCTTCGGGGATCCGAACGAGTCGATCACCGCCTGTAACCAGCCGGCCGGCTTTGTCCTGAACAATACGGATAACTGCCCCTCGATCTCCAACCCAGACCAGACGGACGCCGACAACGACGGCATCGGGGACGTATGCGACCCCTCCATTCCCGGAGTCAACGTCTTCTGGCTGGAAGCCGAGTGCGCCCAGGTAGGTGAATACTGGTCGGTAGTCAACAACGCCAATGCCTCCAACGGCAAGTACGCCGTCAGCCCCGTCGCGGAAGA
The DNA here is from genome assembly GCF_002631205.1 of Neolewinella marina. Classification (GTDB taxonomy): domain Bacteria; phylum Bacteroidota; class Bacteroidia; order Chitinophagales; family Saprospiraceae; genus Neolewinella; species Neolewinella marina. Next base: position 138,386 of record NZ_PDLO01000004.1, on the reverse strand, counting down.
ACGGGGTGCCACCCCCCAGGACATCCCGGCGAACCGCATCCGGTTCGTGATGGACAAGGTCCGGGCCGGCCGCTACTACATGTATGCCCGGGTACTGGCACCGACCAATGGAGACGACTCCTTCTGGGTACGCGTCAACAACGGTACCTGGATCCAGTGGTCTACCGGAATCATCATCAACGGACAGTTCAACTGGAACGAAGTGCCGAAGGGGCCATTCGACCTGCGCGAAGGATACAACACCATCGATGTAGCCGTCCGCGAGAACGGGGCCCAACTGGATAAACTTCACCTCGACTACGAGAGCGGCCTGCCGACCGATATGGGGGGCAGCGCCACCAACTGTGGCTCCACTACCACGGAGAACCTCCGCCCTGTAGCCCTGGCGGCCGCTACGCCGACCCAGGGCAAGGCCCCGCTGACGGTACAGCTCGACGGAGGAGGTTCATCGGATTCCGATGGCTCGATCGTCAGCTACAACTGGAGCTGGGAAACCGGTTCGGCCAGCGGCGTCGGCCCCAGTATCACCCTGAATACCCCCGGCGTGTACACGGTTACCCTGACGGTCACCGACAACCAGGGAGCCACGGCCACCGACCGGGTAACCATCACGGTAGACGAGCCCGACAACGTGGGCCCGGTAGCGGTTGCGACCGCCACTCCGGACCGCGGTGAATCACCCTTGACCGTAAACCTGTCCGCGGCGGGCTCCTCCGATTCCGACGGCAGCATCGTATCCTACAGCTGGAATTGGGGTGAAGACCCCCTGAGCGGAGCCGAAGTGTCCCACGTCTTCACGACGGGCAGCTACTCGGTAACGCTGACGGTAACCGACGACGACGGGGCCACCGCCACCGATGTGGTTACCATCGAGGTGTTCGACGCCGGGGTAGACACTGATGGCGACGGGGTAGTGGATGCGGAAGACACCTGTCCGCTGACGCCCAACCCCGACCAGACCTTTACGGTCTACTACGCCGATGCCGACGGAGACGGGCTGGGTGATCCCAACGATTCTATCCAGGCCTGTGAAACCCCGGACGGGTACGTCACCAACGCCGACGATAATTGCCCGACCGTCAGTTCTACCGACGTGACGGATACGGACAATGACGGTCTCGGCGACGCCTGTGACGATGACGACGATGGCGACGGCGTGCCGGACGCCGACGACTGTGATCCCCTGGATCCGGCAATCGGTGCGGCCTTAACCTACTACGCCGACGCCGATGACGATGGATTCGGTGACCCGAACGATCCCCTGGTTGCCTGTGCGCAACCGCAGGGATACGTCCTGGACAATACCGATAACTGCCCCGCAATCTCCAATCCCGATCAGAAGGATACCGACGGCGATGGCAAAGGTGATGTCTGCGACGACCTGGTGGTGGGCTATACCTCCTACACCCTTGAGGCCGAGTGCGCCGAAGTGGGTGGAGCCTGGATGAGAGAAGTTGATGCGGCCGCCTCCAACGACACCCTTGTCGTCTACCGCGGAACCGACGCCGGCGATGCACCGCCTGCCGAGCTGGCCGAAAACTACGTCCGCTTCGTCCTGGAAGACGCGGAGGGCGGATCCTTCCACCTCTTTGCCCGGGTATGGGGTGACGACTTCGCTTCGGATTCCTACTGGGTCCGGGTGAACGGCGGAGCATGGGTGAAATGGAACGAATTCAGTTCCTACACCCAGTTCGTCTGGGATGCCGTTGCCGGTAGCCCGATAACCCTCGACACCGGACGGAACACCATCGACTTTGCCTTCCGTGAATCGGGTGCCAAACTCGATAAGCTGCACGTGGACAAGGACAGCACCCTGCCCACCGGTGAAGGCGATGCCGCCAACAACTGTGCTACGGAACCGGAAAACATCTTCCCCGTAGCCAGCGGACACCCCAGCGTGACCAGCGGATACGCCCCCCTAACCGTCATCCTGGACGGTAGCCTGTCTTCGGATCAGGACGGGGAGATCGTCAGCTACGACTGGCGGTGGGAAGGCGGAAGCACCACGGGGGTTATTGACACCATAATTTTCGATACCCCGAACGTCTACGACATTATCCTCACCGTTACCGACAACCTCGGAGCTACGGATTCGGATACCATGTCCGTAACGGTACTGGAGCGGCCGAATGAACTGCCGACGGCGGTAGCCGTGGCTACACCGACGACGGGAGAAGCCCCGCTGCAGGTGCAGCTGGATGGTACCGGATCTTCGGACAGTGACGGAACGATCGTTACCTACGCCTGGTCGTGGACCGGCGGCGGTATGGCCTCAGGCGATTCGCCCTCGGTCGAACTGACCGACCCCGGCACCTACGCCATCGTACTGACGGTAACCGACGACGATGGTGCCACCGGCACCGATACGGTGACCGTGGTGGTTGACCCGGCCAACGTGGCCCCGACGGCGGTAGCCCTGGCTACACCGACGACGGGAGAAGCCCCGCTGCAGGTGCAACTGGACGGTACCGGATCCTCGGACAGTGACGGAACGATCGTTACCTACGCCTGGTCGTGGACCGGCGGTGGTACGGCCTCGGGCGATTCGCCCTCGGTCGAACTGACCGACCCCGGCACCTACGCCATCGTACTGATGGTAACCGATGACGATGGTGCCACCGGCACCGATACGGTGACCGTCGTGGTCGACCCCGCGCCCAATGACACCGATGGTGACGGAGTGCCCGACGAAACCGATAACTGTCCCACGGTTGCCAACCCGGACCAGACCCTGCCGACTTACTACGCCGACTTCGACGGTGACGGTTACGGTGATCCGGCCAGCTTCGTTCAGGCGTGTATCGCCCCGGACGGGTACGTGGCCAATAGCCTGGATAACTGTCCGACCGTAAGCTCCTCGGATCTCTCGGATACCGACGGCGACGGCATCGGCAACCCCTGTGACCCCGACGACGACAATGATGGCACGGCCGATCAGTACGATTGTGATCCCCTGGATCCCACCGTGGTCTACCAGCACATCTACTACGCCGATCCGGACAACGATGGCATCGGGGATTCCCGGCAGTACACCTTCGGGTGCACCCAGCCACAAGGTTACGTCGCCACCTTCGGCGACAACTGCCCCGCTACCTTCAACCCGGACCAGGCTGACACCGACGGCGACGGAGTAGGCGACGCCTGCCAGGAACCCGTCACCCACGATGGTAACTACTGGCTGGAAGCCGAATGCCTGGATAACCCCGGCAACTGGTTCGAGGCCTCCAGTTCGGCAGCGTCGAACCGCAAGTACCGTACCTACCGTGGACTGAGCAGAATGGCCGCCCCCACCAGTGAGGATCCCGGTTCGCAACTGGTAGCCAACGTGGACATCGTTGAGGATGGAAACTTCCACCTCTTCCTGCGGATGCACGCCTGGCGCAGCAACAGTAACTCCTTCTGGGTACAGGTAGATAACTCCCCGTGGATCAATCTCTCCACCTTCGTGGGAGGCAGCCCCATCACAACCAAAGGGTTCCAGTGGGTGAAGCTGAACAACAGCGGAGTGGACATGACCTTCTTCCTCGATGCCGGCCCCCACACCATTCGCATCGCGAACCGGGGGTCCTACACCCTGCTGGACAAGCTGCTGATCACCAAGACCCGTACCGCTCCGACCGGAATGGGAGATGCGGCCAGCAACTGTGCGACCAACCTGGAAGCCGGTGATTCCGACCTGGAGTTCTCCGATACCCCGCTGGTCGGACCTACGGGGATGAACGCGGAAGAACCGGTCGTCGACCTCTTCCCGAACCCCGCGGTGAACCGCCTGAACTTCACCCTGCGCAGCGGCCACCTCGGCCGGGTCAAGGTGATGATTACCGACATCCACGGACGCGCCATCCGGGAGATGGATTACGATAAGGAAGACGCCCTGCTGCAGGACGGATTCGACATCTCCCAGCTGCCCATGGGTACCTACACCCTGCGGGTACTTGAAGCCGACCGCCAGCTGCTACGGAAGTTCGTGAAGCTGCAGTAGCCGAACCGACGGTAAACTGGACCGCAAAACGGCCCGGAAGGAAACTCCTTCCGGGCCGTTTGCTTTTACCCAGGGCTGAACATTCTAGGAGATCAGGCTCCACCCCTTGATGGCCCGGAAATGGCGATCGAGGTAGCGCGAAAGCAGGCGGTGTTCCGGCCGCTGGAGCTCTGGGTCCGCCTCGAGGATATCCTTGGCGCGGTCGCGGGCGGCGGACAGTATCCGGCCGTCCTGGGCCAGGTCGGCGATCCGCATCTGCAGGACCCCGCTCTGCTGGGTACCGTCGATCATGCCCGGGCCCCGGAGTTTCAGGTCGGCCTCGGCGATCTTGAAACCGTCGGTGGTTTCCACCATGGTATTGATGCGCTGCCGGCTTTCCTTGCTGAGCTTTACGCTGGACAACAGGATGCAGAAGCTCTCCTTGGCGCCCCGGCCCACCCGGCCGCGCAGCTGGTGGAGCTGGCTGAGCCCGAAGCGTTCCGTGTGGACAATCACCATGATGGTGGCATTGGGCACGTTGACGCCGACTTCGATGACCGTGGTGGCCATCATAATCTGGGTTTCCCCGTTCTTGAAGCGGGCCATCTCGAAATCCTTGTCTTCCGGCTTCATCTTGCCGTGGACCACGCTGATCTGGTACTCCGGCCGCGGGAAGCGGTGGAGCATTTCCTCGTAGGCGGCTTCCAGGGCCAGCAGGTCCAGCTTCTCGTTCTCTTCGATGAGGGGGTAGACGATGTAGGCCTGCCGCCCCTTGGCTATCTCCTCCCGGATACGCCCGAAAACCCTTTCGCGGCGGTGCTCGGTAATGTGGACGGTCTTGATGGGGGTGCGGCCGGGCGGCAGTTCGTCGATCACGCTAACGTCGAGGTCGCCGTAGGCCGTCATGGCCAGGGTGCGGGGGATCGGCGTGGCCGTCATGACCAAGATGTGGGGAGGGTAGGGCAGGTTCTTCTTCCAGAGTTTGGCCCGCTGCTTCACCCCGAAGCGATGCTGCTCGTCGATGATGGCCAGCCCGAGGTTTTGGAACACCACCGGGGGCTCGATCAGGGCGTGGGTACCCACCAGGATGTGGATATTGCCTTCCGCCAGGTCGGCCAGGATCTCCTTGCGGGCTTTCCCCTTCACGTTGCCGGAGAGGAAGGCCACCCGGAGGTCCATTCCCTGCAGGTATTCCTTCAGGGATTCGTAGTGCTGGTAGGCCAGGATCTCCGTGGGGGCCATCATGCAGGCCTGGAAACCGTTGTCGATCGCCATCAGCATCGACATCAGCCCCACCATGGTCTTGCCCGAGCCCACGTCGCCCTGCAACAGGCGGTTCATCTGGATGCCGCGGCCGAGGTCCTGGCGGATCTCCCGCAGCACCCGCTTCTGGGCGCCCGTCAGTTCAAAGGGCAGGTGGTGCTGGTAAAAGCGGTTGAAGGTTTCGCCGATCTGGGCGAAGGCGTAGCCGGCTACCCGCGCTTCCCGGCTCACCTTGAGCTGCAGCAGGCGGAGTTGCAGCAGGAAGAGTTCCTCAAACTTCAGGCGGCGGCGGGCGGCGTCCAGTTCGGCCTGGTTAGCCGGCAGGTGGATGGCGCGTACGGCCTCGTAGTGCCCGAGCAGTCGCAGCTCCCGCACGAGGTATTCGGGCAGCATATCCGGCAGGTCGGCGGGGCGGAGAGCGTCCAGGATCTCGCGGATGATCTTGCGCCGGCCCCGGGCGTCCAGGCCGCGCTTGTTCAACTTCTCGGTGCTGGCGTACACCGGCTCGAAGGTGGCCGAGGCTTCCGGCACCGCCTGCTGGACCACTTCCATCTCCGGATGGGTGATGCTCATCCGGCCGTTGAATTCCTCTACCTTGCCGTAGCAGACGTATTCCTCCCCGATCTTGAAGGTGCGGTCCAGGTAGTGGATGCCGCGGAACCAGACCAGTTCCAGAGCGGCCCCGCTTTCGTCACGCAGTCGCCCGACCAGCCGCTTTTTGCGGTTTTCCCCCTTGACGGTGAGGTTGACGAGCTTTCCCTTGACCTGCACGGTGCCCTGGTCCGGCAGGATGTCAATGATGCGGTGGAACTGCGTCCGGTCCACGTAGCGGAAGGGGTAGCTGTGGATCAGGTCGCCGAGGGAGAAGATGCCGAGCTCCTTGGCCAGCAGTTCGGCCTTCGCCGGGCCGATGCCCTTGACGGTGGCGATGCCGCGATCGAGTAAACCGGCCTTGGTCACGGGAGAGGACATCCGATTTTAAAACAATTTGCGGTAAATATACGGTTCACCGGCTTGTCTTCAAAGTCCCGCCGCGTCGGTCACCGTGCCATTGGCGAGGCGCACTTTCATGGCTTCGAACAGCAGGATGCCGGCGGCTACCGAAACGTTGAAGCTGTTGAGGGTACCCACCTGGGGAATGCGGAAGGTGTGGTCGGCGGCGCGCCCCACGCCGGTACTGATGCCCTCGTCTTCGGCGCCCAGCACGATACAGAGGGGGCCGCTCAGGTCCAGTTCGTGCAGCTGCTTTTCGGCGGCCAGGTCGCTGGCGATCACCTTTACCCCGTTGAGCTGCAGCTCCTTTACCGTATTCACCAGGCTTTTCTCACGGCAGACGGGCAGGCGGCTGAGGGCTCCCGCGCTGCTCTTGACCGCGTCGGCGGTGAGCCCGGCGCTGTTCTTCTGGGGGATGATGAGGGTATGGGCCCCGCAGACTTCCGCCGACCGGGCGATGGCCCCGAGGTTGCGCACGTCGGTTACGCCGTCGAGGAGGAGCACCAAGGGCGTTTCCCCCTTTTCGTAAAGCTGGGGCAGCACGTCCGACACCTGCTGATAGCGGGCCGCGGCGAGCTGGGCCACCACGCCCTGGTGGTTGCCGCGCACCATCCGCTGGAGTTTGGCCTGGGGGATGATGGTCATGGGCACTTCGTGCAGCTTGCAGGCCGCGCGCAGTTCCTTTTCGAATTCACCGCGGGTGCCCTGCTGTAGGTACACCTTGTCTACCGGCTGGCCGGCGGCCAGGGCTTCGAGTACGGGATGGCGTCCGTAGATGAGATCGTCGCGTTGTTTCATGCCGCAAGATAGCGCCGCCGGGGCCGTCGGGCTTAATCCGGCCGCCAGGTCCGGACCACCCCCACGAGGAGGAGGACCGCCAGCCCGATGCCCACCCGCAACCAGAACCGCTGCCGGGTCATGATGGCCGCCTGCAGGTGCTCCGGGTTCGGCCCTCCTGGGGTGCCGTCGCCGGCCTCCTGTACCCAGTTGCGGTGGCGGCCATTGTCCAGTCCCGGCAGGGCCAGGGCGTAGGTGAAGATGGTGTCGGCAGTGGTGGGCAGTTGCCAGCTGATGGCGTTTACGTAACTGTTGTCGTGGGCGTACAGGCCGATGCGGTCTTCGCTTTTGTTTAGCCCGTAGGGCAGGTTCCCGAGTACCTCCGTAACGCCGGGGTAAGCCGCCCGGAAGGCCGCCGTATCCTCGCAGATCACCAGATATCCCCCGGCCGGCAGCCGCGCGTCCGGCAATACGAAGCGGCGGTCGCTGTCGTCGATCAGGTACCAGCCGGAGAGGTCCACCAGGGAGTCGCCGCGGTTGTGGATCTCCAGCCAGTCGCCGGCTTGGGGGTGGCGGGGACAGACTTCATTGATGATGACGGCGTCCGCGGCGGCGTGGCGCGCCGGTACGAACTTCGCCTTCAGCCGGTAGGGGCGGTCTTCGGCCAAGGAAAGGTCGAGGGAGGGGGAAAGGTCGGCAAGCCCCTCCCAGCCCGCGAAGTGGTAGCCGGGCTCGGCCACGGCCTCCAGGCTGATCGGAAAACGGGAGAAGTACTGTCCTTCCAGCCCGTCCGACCCGACGTGCAGGTTTTGGTTCAGGACGATGTAGCCGCCCCGCCCGGCGGTGATGGCCACTTCCCGGTCCGCTCCGCCACCGAAGTAGTCGCGGAACTGCTCGCGCAGGTAGCGGGGGCGGAACAGGGCGAAGCGCCTCAGTTGGTCGAGGTGGTAGCGCCAGTAGTGTTCGCGCTGCTCCCACCGCCGCAGGTGGCGGGGCATTTCCGGTTCCACGGCCGCGATGGCCGCTTCGAGGCGCTCGGTGACGGCCTCGGCGCTGAAGTCGGTGTGGAGGTAGTCCAGGGTGCGGTTGACGAACTGCCGCCGGTAGGTCGGATTGGCGAGCAATTTGCGCTGGAAGAGGGTAGCCCAGGGGGGGTTGGGCCAGACCGGCCCGTCGGGGGCGGTGAGCAGTTCTAGGGTATTGGCCGTCCAGCCGGAATCACGGTGGAGGCCGAAGCCCTGGTCCACGTCGTAGAGAATCCACCGGAACCGCCCGTCGGGCCCGTCGGGGCGCCAGTAGCGAATATTACCGCCCGCGTCCCGGTTGTCGAAGTAGGTCTGGGCGATCTGCAACCGCTGGAAGTTGTCGACGTCCATCAGCTCCTGGAGCCCGGCGTAGGCGGCGGGGTCGCTCAGGTCGGATCGCTCCAGGTAGGAGAGCAGCTGCTCGTACTCGGTGGTGCTGCCGTGCTTGGCGGTGAGCCGGTGTTCCAGTAGGCTGAGGGAGTCCTTGTCGACCCCACGGTGGTGGTCGGCCAGGAAGCGGGGGTTGATTTTTTCGCGCAGGTGATAAACGCCCCAGTACCGGCCGTTGAGGAACACCCGTACGGGGCGGCTGTCCTGGCGCTCCAGGTCCCAGCTGGGGTCCTGCAGCAGGCCGGTCATCAGGGCGTCGCGGAGGTAGCTGCGCCCCCAGTCGGAGCCGCCGTTGCGCACGACCAGGAAGCGGAATTCGTCGAGCCCGTTGGGACCGAAGAGCGGATACTCGATCTTGTTTTTCCCGTAGGTCTTGCGGGCGGAGAGGGAGAAGGACTTCTGGGGGTGGGAGCGGCTGGTGCCCCCGAACAGCCGGAAGCCGACCGTGCCCCCGAACACCGGGGTGCCGTCGGCCTCGAGGAGGTCGACGTGGACCGGGTGTTCGCGGTGGGTGTCCCAGTTCGGGCGGCGGGGGGTGTCCCCGGCTTCGAACCAGCCGGTGCGCGGATGGAACAGCCGCCCCGGGTCGATGCCCACCGAGAGGGTGAGCAGTGGACTGCGGGGTTCGTCGATGAGGTAGCTGCCCCCCACCTCGGCCCGGCGTTCACCGTCGGCGAATACGGCGGCCCTCACCACCTGGGAATGGCCCACGTGAATGGGGCCACCGGGGTAACGGGAGGACTGGAGGGTGGGCCGGGAACCATCGGTGGTGTAGTACACGGCACCCGCGTCCCCGCCCCGGATCACCACCTCCTGATCGGTAACGTAGCTGCCCGGCGTGGGTTCCAACACGAGCCCCTCCTGCGCCCGCAGCGGGGCGGACAGGGCACAGAGCAAGGCGGTCAGAATGGGCAGAAGCAGGTGCAAGAAGAGTATGCCTTAAATGATTACTTTGTGGCGGGCATCAGCCGCAACAACTTACCAAATTCCCCATGGATTTCAGCCTGCAAAACGACCAGCTCAGTATTAAGATCAACGGCACCGGCGCGGAGCTGAAGAGCCTGATCAAGAAAGAAACCGGGCAGGAGTATATGTGGGAGGGAGACCCCGACGTCTGGGCCGGCACCGCCCCCGTACTGTTTCCGATCATCGGCAGCCTGAAGGACGGTAAGACAACGATCGACGGCAAGGAATATCGTATCCCGAAGCACGGGCTGATCCGCCACAACGACCAGCTGGAGTTCTTCTCCAAGGTCGAGGACCGCATCATCTTCCGGCTGTGCTCCAACGAAGATACCCTGGAGCGCTACCCCTTTCACTTCGACTTCCGGATCACCTTCCGTCTGCGCAATGAGCACCTCATCATCTACCACGAGGTGATGAATACCGATGAGCGCCCCATCCTCTTTCACTTGGGGGGCCACCCGGCCTTCCGCGTCCCCTTCTTCGAGGGCGACCGCTACGAGGATTACCTGCTGCGCTTCGAGCACCCCGAAACGAGCCGGACCTACGAAGTGACCGACGCCGGCACCATCGGCGACGACACCCATGAAGTACCCTGGACGGAGAACGGGACCGTACTGCCCCTGACCCACGACCTGTTCCGCCAGGATGCCCTCGTCTTCAAGGACCTCAATTCCCGCAGCGTCCTGCTCGAATCCCGCAACCACGGTCCGGTGCTGAAGCTGGACTACGCCGGCTGGACCCACCTGGGCATCTGGGCCAAGCCCCACGGCGACTTCGTCTGCATCGAACCCTGGATCGGCCTGGCCGACAGCGCCCACAGCGACGGGCAGTTCGAACACAAGGAAGGCATCATCAGCCTGGAGCCCAACGAGGTCTACGAGATGAGCTACGACATCAAGATCCTTTAGGCCAGCAGTTTCAGCGGTACAGGGGCTCGATCGCCCGGTAGAACCGCAGCAAATCTTTTTCCCGGAGCACCTTCCCCTCTCCGGCCCTGCGGATTTCGGCCAGCGCCCGGTCGGCCACGGCCGCTGACAGCCCCAGCCGCGCGGACAGGTCAGCCGGCGGCGGCTCCCCCTCCCGCCAGTTTACCCCGCGGCGATGGGCCAGGTAAAAGCGCAGTTGGGCCAGTTCCCGCCGGGCCAGGGCGGCGTGATTGCCCTGCTGGTACGACAGCCGGCTGATGGTCTCGATGAGCCGGCGGCTGGCGTTGGGCCGGGGCGCCACCACAGGGATGACCCGCTGCCGCCGCTTCCCCCGGAACAGGATGTAGAGCAGCCCCCCCGCAATGATGAGGTACCAGGCCAGGGCCAGCGCCCGGTGCTGCTGGATGTAGCGCAGGGTAGGGTTGCCTTGCAGCAGGTTACGGCCGCCGGTGTAGGCCGGCGGGGGATCGGCGGTCGCGGTGGCGGGGTCCTGCCGGTACCGGCGGTGGTGCTCGTCCCAGTACACCCGGCCGGTATCCAGTACGGAGAGCACCGCGGCGGGGTAGGGGACCGTGGTGGAGTCGAGGACGTACCAGTTGGTCAGGTAGCGGGGGGTGGTGAAGAGATAGAAATTGCCCGCTCCCCAGCCGACGCGCAGGAAATTAACCCCCAGGGTGTCCAGGCTACCCATTACCTCAAGGTCGAAAGCCGGGTCGCACAACAGTTGGTCGTTCATTGTGCGGAGGAGCGCGGGGGCCGCCTCCCAGTAGCGGATGTTGACCAGGTGGAAGCTGTCGCCGGCCGGGAAAAGAAATGCGATTACCGAATCGGCCCAGGTGGCCGGAAACCGCTCCTTTCCAGCGGCAAGGGGTGCCGCGTAGCAGTCTGCCCCGAAGAGGTGACTGGCGAGGTCTTCCGGCACTTCCCCGGTGGCCAGGAAGGCGGTATTGCCGCGTTCGACGTAGCCGAGCAGGGCCGTCACCGCCGCGGTATCGTAGTAGGGGTGGTGGCCCACGAATACGTAACTGGTCCCGGTGGGATTGTGCAGCTGGGCGAGGTCCGCCGAATCGTTCAGCAAAGTCAGGCCGGGCGGGCGGGCTTCCAGCAGTTCGTAAAGGGCATAGAGGTCGTAAGGGTCCTTACCGTCGATGTGGTAACCCTCTGACCAGTCCATGGGCCGGCAGCCGCACAGCGTCAACCAGCCGGTAGCTACCAGCAGCCGGACGGTCAGGGAACAGCGCATACGGTCGGTGGTGAGCTCAGGCGCTGGCGCAAGGCAGTGATCCGGTGGTGAAGGGCCCGGTAACCCAGGCGGTCCAGGGGGTAGCCTCCGTAGTACCCACGCTCGTAAACCGCGGTAACGGCGCCGAAATCCACCGCGAGGGGATGGTCCGCGAGTTGCCGCAGGTACTCCCGGTTGCTGAAGTCCCGGCGGTACACCAGGGTGCCGGCCCGTTGCAACTCCGCCAGCAGGTCCAGGAACAACAACCGGGCGGCCAGGTCGTAGCTGCCCTGGGCTTCTGCCAGGCGGAGCAGCTCCTCGGGCGCGTCTTGGGGTAGGGTTTCCTCCTTTGCTGGGTTGCGGTTGCTGACGGTAGCTGGCGCTTCCGCCACTCCACTTCCGCGGCGGCCTTCGTGCCAGCTGCGGTACCCGAGAAATGCGAGCCCCCCTACGGAAACCGCGGAGAGCAGCACCAGGGTAGGCCAGTACAGCCAGTCCCAGTCCGCGGGGTTAGCGGGGCCGGGCTGTTCCCGGGGCGCGGGTGGCAGGAACCGGACCTCTTCGCGGAGTTCCCGGTAGCGGTCTTCGGGGAAGACGGTAGAGGACTGGGCCGGGCCGGGAGACAGCAGGAGGAGGATCAGCAATGGGGTAGCGCGGCGGAGAAACATGGCGGTTGAACGAATATACTCCGGATTCGCCCGCCCGCGGTGGGGCCCGACTGTCGGCAATTTCCTATTTTACCACTTTATCACCCGCCGGCACCGCGCCGGTACAACACATTCCGCACGTGAGTAAATTCGATGAGAAGATGACCGCCTACGAGGCTTCCATGGCCAAGATCAACGTGAAGCCCGACCTGGAGCTGCTCCGCAAGGTCGCCAAGGGGCTCGGTCCGTCCATCTACAACAACGACTCCAACAAGGTAGCCTGCAGCGACAAGACCGAACTGCAGCGGGTCGTGGACAACTTCTGCAAGAAGAAACTCGGAGTGACCGACAATGACAAGGCCATGAACGCCGTACAGGCCGCCTGTCAGCAGTACACCGAGCGCAGCAAGCACCGCGCCGTGTTCTACTACCTGGTACTGAAGGAGCTCGGCATGGAGAGCCACTATGCCTAGATCGTCACTCGGCCGGTGAGTCCCTCCGTTACGCAGCGGAGCACCAGTTCGGCCACCGCTGCGGGCTGCAGGATGTTGGGCGGGGGAGTTTCTTCCGCCCAACTGCTCGTCAGGGTAGCGCCAGGCGCAACGAGCGTAGTTCGTACGCCACTACCCTTCAGTTCCCGTTCCCAGCCTTCGTAGAGTATACGGAGGCATTTTTTTGTGGCGCCGTAAGCGGTCATGTGCGCCGAGGTATCGTCCGTCGCTGAGGAGCCGATGACTACGAGGTGGCCATGCCCCCGTTCCAGCAGCGGCGGCAGCAGGGCGCGGGCCAGCCGGTGGTTGGCCATCACGTTCAGTTCCCAGCTTTCCCCGAAGACGTCGCGGCCGGGATCGAGCAGTCCGCCGGGGGCGTAGTAGCCCGCGTTCAGGATCACCACGTCGTAGATGCCAGTGGGCACGCTCACCGTGAGGTCGGCCACCAGGGGCTCCACCGTGGGGTGGCTGCGTTGGAGTTCGCGCAGCTGGGCTTCCGTGCGGGCCACGGCCGTCACCCGGTAGCCGGCCACGGCGAAGGTTTCGGCGCAGGCCCGGCCGATTCCCCGGGAGGCTCCGGTAATGATGGCGTTCATGCTGCTGAAAGGTTGGCGCCGGCGCGCGGGTTCCGGGGGAGGGGTTAGTGTTGGTGAAAGGCCTGGGAGACGAAGTCCAGTACCTCGGGCAGCGATTCCCGCCAGTAGGTCCAGGTGTGGCCGCCGTCGCGCACCCGGTATTCGTGTGCGATTTCCCGCTCGCGCATCAGGATGTGCATCAGGCTGTTGCCCTCGTAGAGGAAGTCGTCGTCGCCGCAGTCGATGTACCAGCGCACGGAGCCGATCTGCTCCGGATCGCCGTTGCGTACCAGTTCCAGGGCACTGTACTTTTCGTGGTAGTCGGCCAGCTGCTGGTCGGTGAATACCGTATCCCCCGCTTGCCGCAGCCGCGCGGCCATCTCCTCCCGGTCCAGCAGCCGGATGGACGCGCTCAGCGGGCAGGCGCTGGAGAACAGGTCGGGGCGGTGCAGGGCGTAGATGAAGGTTCCCCCCCCGCCCATCGACAGCCCGGCCACGGCGCGGTAGCGCTTCTCCCGGCGGATGCGGTAGCGGGTTTCCACCTCAGGCATCAGCTCCTCGAAGAAAAAGTCCTCGTAGCGGAAGTTGCCCCCCACCCGGTTGAAGTAACCCCGGTGGCCGGTGTTGGCATCGGGCATGATGATGACCATGGGGGTGGCCTTGCCGGACCGGATGGCCTCGTCGGCGATGCGGGCCACCTCGCCGAACTGCACCCAGCCACTGTGGTCGTCCCCGCCGCCGTGCAGCAGGTACAGTACCGGGTAGCTCCGTGCGGAAGCCTCGTAATCGGGCGGGAGGTAGACGGCGTAATGCCGTTCTCCCCCCAGGATGCGGGAGGTGACGCTGAGGTTGTCGTTCACGTAGCCACTCTGGGCGGCCAGGGGAAAGGCAAAGAGGAGCAGGAGGTACTTCAGCATGGAGGAGATGTTGTGGGGTAAATTACACTTTGCCAGGTATTCTTTGGCGCCACCGCGGCGCCGGCGGCAATAGTGGCGGCAGGTCGGGGGCTTATTAATTACATTTACCTTGCCAGACCAACCATAAACTCATGCCCGATACCACCGCCCAATCCCGCGCCGGATTCACCACCAAGGAAGACTTTCACCAGCAGGCCCGCGCCGACCGCTTCCAGTTCCACGACTACTACCTGGTCGATGACCTGCTGGACGAAGAGCACCGCATGGCCCGGCAGGCCGTACGCGACTGGGTGAAGGCCGAAGTGAGCCCCATCATCGAGGACGCCGCCATGCGGGGCAAGTGCCCCACCCACCTCTTCAAGGGGCTGGCCGGGGTAGGGGCCTTCGGTCCCAGCCTCCCGGTGGAGTACGGCGGCGGCGGAATGGACGAGATCGCCTACGGGGTGATCATGCAGGAACTCGAGCGGTGCGACAGCGGACTGCGGTCCATGGCCTCCGTGCAGGGCAGCCTCGTGATGTACCCCATCTACCGCTACGCCAGCGAGGAAATCAAGCAAAAATTCCTGCCCGGACTGGGCAGCGGGGACCTCATCGGCTGCTTCGGCCTGACCGAGCCGGACGCCGGCTCCAACCCCGGCGGAATGCGCACCACCATCGTCGACGACGGCGACGCCTACCTCCTCAACGGCTCCAAAATGTGGATCACCAACAGCCCCATTGCCGACCTGGCCGTCGTCTGGGCGAAGGATGAAGAAGGCACCGTAAGGGGCATGGTCGTCGAGGCCGGCACCCCGGGCTACAGCGCCCCGGAAATCCACGGCAAGTGGAGCCTGCGCGCCAGCATTACCGGGGAGTTGGTCTTCGAAAACGTGCGCGTACCTAAGGAGAACGTTTTCCCCGACATCAAAGGGCTGCGCGGACCCCTGAGCTGCCTGAGTAAGGCCCGCTACGGCATCGCCTGGGGAGCCATCGGCGCGGCGCTGGACTGCTACGACTCGGCCCTGCGCTACAGCCTGGAGCGGGAGCAGTTCGGCAAGCCCATCGGCGGTTTCCAACTCCAGCAGAAGAAACTCGCCGAGATGATCACCGAGATCACCAAGGCCCAGCTCCTGGCCTGGCGGCTGGGTACCCTGGCCAACCGCGGAGAAGCCACCCCGGCCCAGATCAGCATGGCCAAGCGGAACAACGTGATGATGGCCCTGGAGATCGCCCGCGAGGCCCGGCAGATCCACGGCGGCATGGGCATCACCAACGAGTATCCCATCATGCGCCACCTGATGAACCTGGAAACGGTGCTGACGTACGAGGGTACCCACGACGTCCACCTGCTCATCACCGGTCACGACATCACCGGCCTCAACGCTTTCGGATAGCCGACCGGTTCCAGGCCCTGCGGGGTAATGTTATCTTTGGCGCCCCCAATCCTGCGTCCGTGCGTTACCCTTTCTGGATCCTTTTCTGTCTGCTGCTTTCGTTCTCTCTTGCTGGTCAGTACGCGCCTCCCCTGCGCGGCCCCCTGCTGATTACCGGCACCTTCGGGGAGCTGCGCAGCAACCACTACCACGGCGGACTGGACTTCCGCGCCGCGGTGGGTACGCCGGTACTGGCGGTAGCCGACGGCTTCGTCAGCCGGGTAAAGATCAGTAGCGGTGGCTTCGGCCAGGCCGTGTACGTGGATCACCCCGACGGGAAGCGGAGCGTGTACGGCCACCTGGAGGTACTGGCCCCCGAACTGAAGGATACCATTCGCCGGCTGCAGTACGCCCGGGAGTCCTTCGAGATCGACTTTCGTCCCGACTCCACGGCCTTTCCCGTGCGCCGGGGGCAGACCATCGGCGGGGTAGGGAACCGCGGATTCAGCTTCGGCCCCCACCTGCACTTCGAACTGCGGGAAGCGGCTACCGACGCTCAATTGAACCCCCTCTCGCTGGGCTACGCGGTGGCCGATACCCGTACCCCCCAGCTGCGCAATTTGCGGGTGTATACCTGGCAAGAAGGTGGGGAGGATCCCACCGCCAAATCCTACGACCTGATCCGCAAGGAACTGCCGGATACCCTGGTGGTGGACGCCACCCGCATCGGGTTTGGACTGAAGGCCTACGACCGCCAGAACTCCATGCCCAACTGGAACGGGATCTACCGGGCCACACTCTGCACCGACAGTACCGAGGTGTTCTCCTTCGACTTCGACCGGGTCCCCCTGGAAAAGACCCAGTACATCAATGCCCTCACCGACTACGGGGAGTGGCAGCGGAATTCTTCGTGGTACTACCGGTTGTTCACCCCCGTCGCGGAGGCGGCCTTCTGGGCCGATACGGCGCCCGCCGCAGGTGCCGGGTTGATTGAACTGTGCCCGGGGGTGCCGGTACGGATCAGCATCACGGCCGCCGATTTCGCCGGGAACACCTCCGCCGTCAGCCTGGTGGTGGTCCACCGTCCGGCAGACTCGCCTTCGGCGGGCACGACGGCACCGCCAGCTCCGCGCTACCAATACTACCTGCCCTCGGGGGAGGCCAGCATCATCGACACCGGGGGCATGCGGCTTGAACTGGAAGCCCCCGCCCTGTACGAGGACCTGCGGTTTCGCTACACCCGACTGGTAGATGGTTCGGAAGGGTACCTGAGCGACGTACACCAGTTGCACGATACCGAGACGGCCCTCCACGGTCGTGCCCGGCTGCGCATCCGCCCGCGGGTAGCGGTACCCGATTCCTTGCGCTCCCGCGCCTACATCGGCAAGTGCGGCAACGGGGGCAGCCCCCGGGCGGTAGGCGGGACCTGGCAACCCGACGGGAGTATGCTGGTCGAGATCGGCTCGTTCGGAGACTACGCCATTCTACTGGACCGCGAGCCGCCCCGCATCCGGATCCGCGATTTTCCCACCGACCTGCGGGGGCGGTCGGCCTTCAGCCTGCTGGTGGACGACGCCGTGGGGGGAGAGCTGACGTACCGGGCAACGGTGGACGGGAAGTGGGTGCTGCTGGAGTTCGACGCCAAGTCGGGCACCCTGTCCCACACCTTTGAGAAGAGTCATCCGATCGGGGGAAATACCACCCACCAGTTCGAGTTGGAAGTTGTGGACGCCCGGGGCAACCGGGCCACGTTCAGTCGGCCGTTCCGCCGCTAAACGCTAAAGGTCGGCGGCCAGGCGCTTGACCAGCTGGTTGACGTGGGTCAGCCGCTCGTGGTCGAGACTGTACAGGATGTACTTGCCCTGCCGTTCCCGCTTGACGATGTTGGCCTTGCGCAGGATGGCCAGGTGCTGGGAGGCCACCGACTGCTCTACCCGGAGCGAAATGAAGATGTCGGTAACCGTAAGTTGCTCCTTGTCGGACAGCAGGCGAATGATTTGCTGGCGCAAATCGTGATTCAGGGCGCGCAGCAGTAAAACGGCCTTGGATAAGGTGGAAGCGTCTACTAGTGTGCTCTTGTCAGAATCGTCCGGCGAGGGCGGGTTGGGTGAGTTGGACATGGTTTACAGTATAACCGTTCCTAATATAACGCCTCTGCCAGTTGGAAACAAGGAGCGAACCCAGAAAGGGCGGAGCGGTACGAGGGTAGGGGGCAAAAAAAAGCCTTTAACGCTCGGTTAAAGGCTACATAACAAACACTATGAACAACACAAGATCTTAAAGATGCCCAGTTTTGGGCCTGTATTTTTTCTCGGCGCTGACAAAGATAGTCGAACTGACATTAATCACAACACAAAAGCCGAAAAAGGATTCAATTTTTTTTGAAAGCGCAGAAACCGGGTGCCAGATGTCGGGAATTCCGGGGTTTCCCCCGACCTTGGGTCCGTTCTCGTGGCCTATGCAACAGTCGTTACTGCAGTACATTGAGCGGCCTGCGCTGCTTGCGGAAATCTCTTCAGACGAATTGCTGGAGTTGATTGCGCGTTACCCTTATGCAACGAACCTTCGGCTACTCCTATTGCTCAAGGCGCGACAGGAAAAGGATCCCCGCTACGAAGAATACCTCAGTCGCTTCGCCTCGGCCACCTTCGACCGGGCCCACCTCTACAACCTGCTGGCTTCCCTCGACCTCAAGGAAGAGGAGCGGGGAGAGGTGCTGGAGCTGCTGGAACTGGAAGAGCTGGAGCTCACGCCTCTGGAGAATACCTTCAGCGAAGCCCTGCCTTCCCGGCTGAACGAACTGCCCACCCCGGAGCCCGCCCCGGTCTCCTTTGATATGGATTACCCCGACGAGCCCGTCATTCTGCCGCCACGGCAGGAGCCGCCCCCGCCGCCCTCCCGGGCGGGTATGGTGGAGTGGGTATCCGTGGCGGCCACCTACAGCCAGTTGCTGCCCGCGCTGGTGCGGGCGGCGCGGCCGGAAGACCCCGCGGTATTCGCCGCAAAGGTGGCCCCCCGCAGCCGGAACGCGAACCTGAGCGACCGGCTGCGCAAGCTGCGGCGGCGACAACAGGCCGCCAGCCCCCGCAAATCTTCGCCCGATACCGGCGGTGAGGGAGGGGTGGTGGTGAGCGAAACCCTGGCCGCCCTCCTGGTCCGCCAGGAGCAGTACCAGAGCGCGATCAAGATGTACCGCCGGCTGATCTTGCTTTATCCGGAGAAAAAACCGATCTTTGCCGGCCTGATTGAAAAACTGAAGGAAAAATTATAGCCCCATGGTCAACCTCCTTACTATCCTGACCGGTGTCGTTTGCCTGCTGCTCATGCTGGTGGTCCTGATCCAGAACCCCAAAGGCGGCGGTATCGATTCGACCTTCGGCGGTGGCCAGGCGAACCAGATGCTCGGCGCGTCCCGCTCCACCGACGTGATCGAGAAGGTCACCTGGGGCCTTGCGATCGCCCTCTTCACCCTGTGTATCCTGACGGCCCTGGCCGTGGGTTCCGTAGGCGACGGAGCCGACCTCAACGGCCTCTAGGCCGCTACTCCCCCCGGTTTGCCGGACATACTACGCCCCCATCTTGCCTCGGCAGGATGGGGGCGTAGTCGTTTTCGGACCCGGGGCTGAGCCACCTGGTCGGTTACCAGATGGCCCAGGTCTGGTTTAGGCCAGCCAGGTGTAGATGAAGGTGAGCAATAGGATGATGGCCAGGGCGGCGATGTTGAAGCCCATCCGCGTGCGGAACAGGGAGGGGTGGAGGTCGATGGCCTTGTAGTCGTCGGCCGTCTTGTCGGTGTAGATCAGGGCGATCACCACCAACGAGAGGATGATGAAGATGATTGACATGCTCAGGGGCACGCCGGGGACCGGCTGCAGCAGCAGGCGCACGCCGGTGGCCAGTCCGATGCCGATGACGGCCACGGACAGTCCGTTGCGCAGCTTGACGTCCTTGATCACCTTTTCGCCCATCTGGCGCTTCTCTTCCGCATTGAACCCGCCCTCCGCGGCCGCCTCGGCCTTCGTCCGGCCGGTGAACTGGCTGATGACCACCATCAGCAGCGCCGAGATGAGGAAGATGAAGGCCATGCGGTCCAGGAACGGCAGGTCGGGCATCAGCTGCTGGAAGGCCCACGACAGGGGCACCGAGGCCAGCACTACCACCAGGGCGGCCTGGGCCGTGCCCCGGCGGTAGAAGAAGCCGAAGATGAAGACCGTGAGTACGCCGGGACTGATGAAGCCGGTGTACTCCTGGATGACCTGGAATACCTGGCCGGCGTTCGCCAGGGCCGGAGCCACCGCGGCGCCGATAAGCAGGGCGGCGGCGGCCGAGATCTGCCCCACCTTTACCTGGCGGCCTTCCGTGGCGCCGGGGTTGATAAACTTGTTGTAGATGTCCATCGTGAAGATGGTCGAGGTGGAGTTAACCATCGAGCTCACCGAGGAACCGATGGCGGCCACCAGGGCGGCGAAGGTCAGTCCCGTGAAGCCCACGCCGACGTAGTTGGCCAGTACCCAGGGGAAGGCCTGGTCGGCTTTGGTGATGGGCAGGTTGGCGGGATCCTGTTCGCGCAGCAGGTACCAGGCGGCGATGCCGGGCAGTACGGCGAAGAAGGGAATGAACAGCTTCATAAAGGCCGCGAAGGCTACCCCCCGCTGGGCTTCGGGCAGGTCCTTGGCGGCCAGTGCCCGCTGGATGATGTATTGGTTGTTGCCCCAGTAGTAGCTATTGGTTATCCACATGCCCCCGAGCAGCAGGGCCATGCCGGGCAGCAGCTGGAAGCTGGACTTCACCTCCGCTCCCGGCTCCAGGTCGGTGGGCTCGCCGTAGGGCGTCACGCCGGTCGACAATTCGTGGGCGTTGGCTACGTCCAGGTAGGTATCACCCGGCTCGAAGAGCATCTCGAAGTGACCGGGCAGGGCCTGGTACAGGTTGGCGATGCCGGTGAATACGCTGCCGTCGCCGACTACGCTGAGGATGCCGTAGGCCGCAATGGTGCCCCCGAGCATGAGGACGACCACCTGCACCACGTCGGTCCAGACCACGGCCTTCAGTCCGCCGAAGATGGAGAAGGAAGCGGAGTACAGTACCAGCCCGATGATGCCGTAGATGAGGTCCACGCCCAGCAGCGTCTCGATGGCCAGGGCCCCGAGGTAGATCACGGTGGCGATGTTGACGAAGACGAACAGGGCGATCCAGAACACCGACATGATGGTGCGTACCGTGCCGTTGTAGCGGTCTTCCAGGAATTGGGGCATGGTATAGATCTCCTTTTTCAGGAAGACGGGGAGGAAGAACTTGGCCACCAGGATGAGGGTGATGGCGGCCATGAGCTCGTAAGCGGCGATGGCCAGCCCCAGCTCGAAGCCCGATCCGTTCATGCCGATGATCTGCTCGGCCGAGATGTTGGAGGCGATCAGGGAGCCGCCCACCGCCCACCAGGGCAGGCTGCGGCTGGCCAGGAAGTAGTCGCTGGCGGTCGAGGTCTTCTCCCGGTTCGCGATCCAGATTCCGAAGACGATTACTCCGATGATGTATGCTCCGAAGATGACCGTATCGATCGTACCCAGTTGGCCTAGTTGCATGATGACGTTTTGGATGAGTGGGGCCGGCGGGGTGGGACGCCGACCTTGGAAAGTGCGACAATATAGGAGTTTGCTACATGGCGAGTAGCCCTGCCGCGTCGAAGTACCTGAATTCCCGCAGATTGAAAATGCGCTCCCGCAGGGGAGCCAGCCCCCGCTCGAAGGCCGCCGGCGCGTCCACTTCCTCCCGCATCAGTCCCCGCAGCAGCTGGATCACCAGCGTGGGGTATTCGCTGCGGTAGCTGATCCGCCCCAGGTAGCGGGCCAGGTTGTTGACGCCGTACCCGACGAACTCCAGGTGGCCGAGGCGGTAGTGGCAGACCAGCTGTAGCAGCCGGGCGTACACCATCAGGTCGTAGCGCAGCGGCCTGCCTTCGGCCAGGACGGGCGACAGGTAGTCCAGGGCCTCCGCCAGGCGGTGGTTCACCACGCTGATCACCGCCAGTTTGTAGTACATCACGAGTTGCTTGTGGCGGTCCACCCCGCTCAGCTCCGCGATCCGGCGGGCAAAGGCGGCAACCGTGGCGGGGGCGCAGGTGCCGGGGTCGGTGAGCAAGTGCTGATTGATTTCGGCCCGTAGGCGGACCAGGGCAGCCATCATCTGACTGTTGCGCTGCTGGCGGGTGTGGCGGCTCTGTTGCTCGAAAGCCACCAACTCCTCCAGCAATCGCGCGTGTTCGGGGGCGTCGTAGCGGAAGAAGGCCACCAGCAGACAGCGGTCCAGCCCCTTGATGTAGTAGTTCACGTCCCTTTCCCGCAGTTCCTGCCGCCCGGCGAACTGTAGCGTCCAGGCGCGGGCGTGGTGGGCGGCCTCCGCGAGTTGCAGCTGGTTGTAGTGGTACCAGAAGCGGCACTGGTGCCCCAGGATGCGCTCCTGGAAGGTAGCTCCCGGCGGTACCGGGTCGCTGAAGTAGTGGTGGAACAGCTGGTAGAACTTCCGCGCCTCGGCCGGGGAGCCCACGTGACCGTGCTGGATGAAGTGGCGCTGCAGCATGAGCTGCAGGTTGGACTGGCGCACCGTACTGCCCATAATTTCCTGCCGCCGCCGGCTTTCGGAGGTCAGGGAGGTCATCCGTTCGGCGGTAGCCCGGGTGATGTGGCGGCTCTCGATCACCTTCTCGAAGTCGACGATCAGGAGGTGGTGGAGGTCCAGGTGGAAGCGGATGGCCTGCTCCTTGGCCCGGGCCAGCAGCTTCAGGGCGTGGAGGTAGAGCCCGCGGTCGTAGAGGAGGTTGGCGTAGTCGATCTGCTCGCGGACCTGAATGCCGAGGTCGCGGCGGCGGTGCTGCAGCCGCAGGGCGTCGAGCAGGCGGCCGTAGAGGTGGCGCTGCAGGTTGGCCAGTTGGCCCGGGCCGGAAATCCCCAGCCGGGTGGGCAGTTCGGGGTCATCCAGGGAGCCGCCCTCGCTCAGAAAGCGGAAAAGGCGGTAGAATTTGTCGTCTTCCCCTTCCCCCTCCGCGCGGGCCTGGCGGGAAAAGAAGCGCTTTTCGGAGCTGTCCAGGCTCTGAATCAGCTCGATCAGGAGCTCTTTTTTGGCAATTGACATAGCAAAACGGAGGTGATGTGTCAGTACGGATGCGCCCGTTGCCGGATAAAATATGCGCGGAGTGAGCCGGATGGATCCCGGGTTTCCACCCGATAGCCGGCAAGTAGCACCCCGGAAACCGGCCCGGCACCGGATTATCCCATCACAAAATAGACTTCTTTCTGATTTGATGCCCTCCGCGGCGCCTCGTCAACTTTGGGTAACAGTTTGACCGATCGGATTCCTGAATTGACCCCCATTTCTCACGCCTTACAGGGCAGCATTCCACTAGTATATGAAACTACCTCTACACCACCTCTGCGGGCTGTTGTTACTGCTCTCCGGCAGCCTGGGCGCCCAGCGGGCCCTTACGGGTACCGTCACCGACGCGGCGGACCCCCTGATCGGCGCCACCGTCATGGCGGACGGCACCACCGTGGGTACCGTCACCGACTACAACGGCTACTTCGAACTTACCGTCCCGGACGGCGTCGAGCGCCTCCTCATTACCTATACCGGCTACCAGGCCCAGTACCTGCCCATCACCGCCCAGTCGGAGTACGACGTCGTGCTCCAGGAGTCGGCCCTCGACCTCAGCGAGGTGGTCGTCACCGCCCTGGGGGTGAAGCGGGAGAAAAAATCCCTCGGCTACGCCGTGCAGGACCTTGGGGCCGACGCCATTGAGCAGACGCGGAGCACCAACGTGGTCAACGGCCTCAGTGGCAAGGTGGCCGGCCTGCAAGTTTCGGCGGCCAACGTACCCGGCGGGGGATCACAGGTCACCATCCGCGGCAACAGCTCCGTCCTCGGCAACAACCAGCCCCTCTACGTCATCGACGGGGTGCCCATGGAGGGTGATTTCGCCGCCCCCATCGACGGGGCCTCCGACAACAATGTCTACGGCGGGGGCATCTCCGAGATCAGCCCCGACAACATCGCCTCCATCACCGTCCTCAAAGGGGCGAACGCCGCCGCCCTCTACGGCAGCCGCGCCGCCAACGGCGTCATTCTGGTCACCACCAAGAACGGCAGCCAGGCGGAAGGCCTCACCATCAGCTACGCCGGCAGCTACTCCGTGGAGAACCCCTTCGTGGTCCCCGAATTCCAGAACATCTACGGCGGCGGAACGGGGGGCGTAACCTGGTACGCCGACGGCCGCAACGGCGGCATCACCGACCCCCTGGCCGTGGAGCAGTTCCGCAACGTCTACCCGGACGCCCCCCTGGTGGGTACCGCCGGGGTGGACGAGAGCTGGGGTGCCCCGATGGACGGCCGCCTCGTCCGCCACTGGTGGACGGGCACCGAGCTGGCCCCCCTGGTCCCCGTGCCCGACAGCTGGAGCAACTTCTGGGATACGGGCACCACGGCCAACAACACCCTGAGCATCTCCAACAACTACGGCAGCGGCAATTTCCGCTTCAGTTTCGGGCGGGTGGATACCAAAGGGCTGTTGTACAACAACGACTACGAGCGGAACAATTTCCGCCTGAACATTGACCAGGAGCTGGCCCCCAAGCTCCGCGTGCAGGTAAGCTCGGAGTACATCAAGTCTGGATCCGACAACCGCCAGCAGCCCGCGCTCTGGGAACTCGGCACCTGGCACCACCGCCACGACGACTGGGGGCTGCTGCGCGATTACGCCGACTATATGGACGTCCACATCGTGCGGGAGGGCGACGCCTACCCCTACGCCAACTGGCAGCATTCCTTCGCCGGGAACCGCTTTTACGAGCAGGAATACCTCACCAACGCCAACGAGAAGGACCGCTTGCTGGGCAACATCGCCTTTACCTACGAGTTCCTGCCCAGCCTGAGCCTGCTGGTCCGCGGCGGAACCGACCTGTGGACCGACACCCGCCGGGCCGTGACCCGCGGCGAGCGCATCAAGAGCGGTACGGAGCGTACCCAGTCCTTCAGCGAGGACGTGCTGCGGCGGCAGGAAACCAACCTCGACTTCATCCTCACCTACAACGGCTACTTCGGCGAGGACTTCAGCCTGAACGCCCAGTTCGGGGGTAACCACCGCACCAACTACTTCAAGCGCAACTACATCGGCGTGAACGACGCCACGATCAACGGCCTGTACAACGTGGCCAACAACGCCAGCCAGAACACCAACGTGAGCCGCATCGAGGAGAAGGAGGTGAACAGCTTCTTCGGGGCCGCCAGCTTCGGCTACAAGAGCTTCCTCTACCTCGACGTCACGGCCCGCAACGACTGGTCGAGCACCCTGCCGGTAGAGAACAACAGCTACTTCTACCCCTCGGTCAGCCTCAGTGGCGTACTCACCGACGCCCTGCCCATCAGCGGCCGCGTGCTCAGCTACGCCAAGGTGCGTGCCGGCTGGGCCCAGGTGGGGTCCGATACCGACCCCTACCGCCTGCGGCAGGTGTTCGCGCCCTCCACCCCCTGGAACTCCACCACCCCCCTCTTCGCCGAGCAGGCCACGATCGCGAGCTCGGACCTGCGCCCCGAGCGGACCACCGGCAAGGAGGCCGGACTTGACCTGCGCTTCCTCGGAGGGCGGATCGGCCTGGACGTGACGGCCTACGAGCAGACCACCGAAGACCAAATCATCAACATCGCCGTGAGCCGGGCCACCGGCTACGAGAGCAAGCTGATCAACGCCGGCAAGGTGCGCAACCGCGGCGTGGAAGTGGTGCTCTCCGGAGCCGTCATCGACCTGCCGAAGTTCGGCTGGGACGTAGCCCTGAACTACGCCAAGAACAACAACACCGTCCTGGAACTCTACACCGACGAGAGCGGCAACGAACTCGAGACCATCGTGCTGCAGTCGCGCCGCGGCCTTAGCCTGGAAGCCAGGGTAGGGGAGCCCTTCGGCACCCTCTTCGGCAGTGGCTTTGCCCGGGTGGAGGAAGGCCCGCTGGCCGGAGAGGTCATCTTTGAAAACGGGGTGCCGGTCAAGGACCCCAACCTGAAGGTGCTGGGCAACGTGACCCCCGACTGGATCGGCGGGGTGCGCAACATGTTCCGCCTGGGGGCCTTCAGCGCCAACTTCCTCATCGACGCCAAGATCGGCGGCGACATCGCCGAGGAGAGCAGCTCGATCGGCATGCAGACCGGGGTGTACCCCCTGACGGCCATCGGCCGGGAGGAAGGGGTGATCGGCGTAGGTGCCCGCAACGTGGGTGATGCGGAGAACCCCGTCTACGTCGTCAACGACGTGGTGGCCCCGACCCGCGACGTGGTGGGTGCCCTGAGCGTCCGGTACGCCAACGAGGGGGCCATCTTCGACGCCAGCTTCGTCAAGCTGCGGGAGGCCGGCATCACCTACGCCCTGCCCGCCGCGCTGGTCGACCGGGTGTCCTTCCTGCGGGCCGCCAGCGTCAGCCTGATCGGCCGCAACCTGGCCATGCTGTACAGCAACCACAGCCAGGTCGACCCGGAATTCAACAGCTACGGCGGCAACCTCCAGGGCGCCCTGAACTACACCACCGTCCCCAGCACCCGCAGCTTCGGCGTCAACCTCAACCTCACCTTCTGATGGGCGCCCGGCACCCGCGCTCCGCCGCCCCCCACCTCAGTCCACACGCCCCAAAAAACCAGTCCATGAACGCTTCCCACCTTCTCCTGCCCCTCCTGCTGCTGTTGCTCTTTACCGCCTGCGACGACGGCTTCGAGGCCCTGAACGCTAACCCCAACGAACCCGAACTCGTACCGCCGGCCACCCTCTTCCCCCTGGCGGTGCGGGAGGCCGTCGACCGCATCCACGGCCACCGCAGCCGCAACGAACGGCTCAACCTGGATGGGGGAATGCTCTGGATGCAGTACTTCGCCCGCAACCAGTACGTCAACGAAGGGGATACCTACAACCCCGCCGCCACCCTGAGGAACGAGACCTGGGACGGCTTCTACACCGAAAGCCTGGTGAACCTGCAAACGGTGATCGACCTGACCGGCGACCCGGACGGCCGCTACTACAATACCAACTACGCCGCCGCGGCCACCATCATGCGGGAGTACGTCTTCTCCATCCTCACCGATACCTGGGGGGCCATCCCCTACACCCGGGCGCTGGAGGGAGCAACGGCGGGCAACCTGGCCCCCGCCTACGACAGTCAGGAAGCGGTGTACGCCGGGATGCTGGCCAACCTGAAGGCGGCCGCGGAAGCGCTCGACCCCGCGGGCAAGCCCATCGACAAGGACATCCTCTTCGACAGCGACATCGTGATGTGGAAGAAGTTCGCCAACAGCCTGCGCCTGCGACTGGCCAACCGCCAGGCCGACCGGGCGCCCGAAGCGAGCCGCGCCGTCTTCGCCGAGATCCTCGGTAACCCCGAAACCTACCCCATCATCACTTCCATCTACGACGCTTCCTTCTTCCGGCCCACCTCGCGGCAGAGCGACGAGAACAACAACAGCTGGCACGAGGTGATGGTGTTCGACAGCCGGGAGGACTGGTCGATCAGCACCACCCTGATCAACGCCATGGCCGATGAGGAAGGCAACCCCACCGACCCCCGCCTGGAAGTCTACGCCAGCCCCGCCCAGGCCGGTGACCGCGCCGGGCGCTACGCTGGAGCTCCGAACGGACTGCCCGAAGGCGACGCCGTGGCCTACTTCACCACCGCCAGCCGGCCCGGGGACTACTTCACGGCCGAAACCCAGCCGGTGCCCCTGATCACCTTCGCCGAGATCAACTTCATCCTGGCCGAGGCGGCCATGGACGGGGAGTACACCGATGGCGCCGGTGCCGCCGACTATATGGAAGCCGGGATTCGGGCCAGCTTTGAGCAATTCGGCCTCACCATGCCCGACCACTACGTCGCCGGCCGGGGCATCAGCCGCGAAACCCTGATGACCGAAAAATGGAAGGCCCTCTTCGCCCAGGGCATCGAGGCCTGGACCGAGTACCGCCGCACCGGCTTCCCCGTACTGCCGGATCCCGACCCCCGCGCCGTCATGGAAAACGAAGGGCAGGTACCCACCCGCCTGCGCTACCCCGAATCAGAATACAGCCTCAACTACGCCAACGTGACCGCCGGCGTAGACCTGAACGGCGGACCGGACAACAAGCTCACCAAGCTCTGGTGGGCACAGTAAGCCAACCTCCCCGTCCTCATCCCCAAAAAGAATATCCATGAAATTCATCTACCTGCTCCTGCTCCTCCTGCTCCTCCTGCCCCTGACGTCCTGCCTGGACGACGAAATGGCCTTCACCGTGGAAGCCTCTCCCCTGAAAGCGGAAATCGTCCGCCTGGACGACGCCCCCGACGGCACGGTCAGCTACCGGGCCACCTTCACCGAACTCGACAAGGAAGGTATCCTGGACGCCAACGTGGGCATCATTTCCACCCCCGCGGCGGGCCTCGAGCTGACCGTATACAGCCAGACGCAAACCGCGCTGGAGACCGTCATCACGGACGATGCCGGCCAGGTCGTCTTCTCCGCGCCCACCGCCACCCTGCAGGGGGTGTCCCGGCTGGAATGGGCGGGCACCTACCAGGGCAAGGCCTTCCGGTTACTCACCAACTTATAGCTACCGCTCTCTTCTCATCATCCTTCTAATTCTACGTCTATGAACTCGCTTTCCACCAGCCGCCGCCAATGGTTGCGCCGCGCCGCCCTCACCGGTGCCGGCCTGGCCGCCCTTCCTTCTCTCTCCCTGTCGGCCCGCCCCGCCGCCGCTCCCGCCAACTTCCGGGAGTACCTGCCCCAACTGGAATGGGAGCGCCAGCTCAGCGGGCGCATGCCCCTGAAGGCCCGCATGCTGGCCAATGAGAACCCCTACGGCCCCTCGCCGAAGTGCGTGGAAGCGATCGCGGCCTCGGCGTCCGCCGGCAACCGCTACCAGCACGAAGCCGCCCAGCAACTTAAGGGCATGATCGCCGCCTTCGAGGGCGTGCCGGAAGACTACATCATGATCACCCCGGGGTCCAGCGAGGTGCTGGAGAAAATGGCTTTGGTGCATTTCCAGGAGGGGGGCAACGTAGTGGCCGCCGACCCCACCTACATGTCGCTCATCAAGGTGGTCATCGGCATGGGCGGTTCCTGGAACAAGGTCAAGGTGACCGACGACTGGGCCCACGACCTGGCGGGCATGCGGTCGGCCATCAATGCCGATACCAAATTGGTCTACGTGTGTAACCCCAACAACCCCACGGGTACCCTGACGGACAGCGACGCCCTGGCCGCGTTCTGCCGGGAGGTCGCGGACGAGACACCGGTGTTCGTCGACGAAGCCTACCTGGAATTTCTGCCCGATCACCGCGCCAAAACCATGGTGCCCCTGATCAGGGAGGGCAAGGACGTCATCGTGGCCCGCACCTTCTCCAAGATCCACGGCATGGCCGGACTGCGGGTAGGCTACGCGGTGGCCCGCCCCGAGACCCTCGAGAAGGTGGGGCGGATCAGCCGCGGGAACATGGGGCTGTGCAAGACCTCCCTGGAGGGAGCGATGGCGAGCATGGAAGACGAAACCTTCCAGGAGACCAGCCGGCAGCAGACGGCCGCCTTCCGCGAGCAGGTATACGCCGGACTGGAAGGCATGGGCATGGAGTACCTGCCTTCCTACGCCAGTTTCGTGCTCTTCCCAATCCCGCTGGGGGGAGAAGTATTTCTTGAACAGATGTTTGACCGTGGGATCGGGGTACGATCTTTTTCTATCCACGGTGATGATTACTGCCGCGTTAGCGTCGGAAAGCCTGAGGAGGTGGATTTATTCCTCACGGCGTTGCGCCAGGTTCTGGCATAATCCCATTAACCGCTGCGGGCCGGTCTATTGACGACGGCCCGCAGCATCTTTTTTCTCTGGTAATCTCTCTTCCCTGATGAACCCCGCGCTTCAGAAAACCCTCGCTTTCCTGCTACTCATCCTCGCCGGCTATCTCCTTCAACGCAAGATCGTTGGCAAACAGCAACTCGTCGGCGTCAAGGTGCTCATCCTGAGCATCGTGCTGCCCGCTACTATTTTCGTCGCCCTGCTCAAGGTAGAGGTGACCAGTGCCATGCTGGTGCTCCCCGTCCTGGCCCTGGTGCTCAACTTCGTGCTGTACGGGGTGTGCGGCGCGCTGCTGCCCCGGCTGGGCTTCCCCCGCGATACCCCGGGGTGGCGCACCATGGTACTCCTGCTGCCTTCCCTCGCGCCCGGCCTCAGTGCCTTTCCCTTCATTCTGGAGTACCTGGGCGAGGAGCCCCTGGCCCTGGCCGCCCTGGCCGACGTGGGCAACAAGGTCTTCGTGCTCATCATCCTCTACCTCGTGGCCATGAACTGGTACTACGCCCGCAAGGACGCCGCGGTGGAGCAGGCCCCGAACCGCCTGGACAAGCTCCGGGACCTGGGGCTGGCCCTGGTACAGGAGCCCGTGAACATCGTGATTCTGCTGGCGGCGGTCATGCTGGCGGCGGGCTGGACGCTTACCGACCTGCCCGCTTTCCTGGAGGGGACGGTGGCCCGGCTGGCCGCCCTGATGACGCCATTGGTACTGTTGTTCATCGGCATGGCCGTGCGTTTTGAGCGCGGTGAGGTGGCCCTGATCCTGCGGGTCCTCTGCTTCCGCTCCGGCCTGTCCTTCCTCTTAAGCGCGGGCCTGGTTTTCGCGGCCGGGCTCAGTGGCCCCCTGGCCCTGCTCACGGTCATCTTCGCCCAGTGCGCGGTGAGCTTCTGGCCCTACGCCCATATGTCGGCGGTGGAGGTGCTGAGGGGGGAGGGGAGCCATCCGGTGTTCGACCTGGATCTGGGGCTGAACGTGCTGGCCTTTTCACTGCCATTCTCCACGGTGGTGATCCTTTCCGTGCTTTCCTTCGGGGAGTGGTTTGCGGCTCCTTCCGTGATGGTTCCCGCAGGCCTTATCATGTGGATCGCTCCCCTGGCCTACGCCGTGAAGCCCTGGTTCGCACCCCCCGCGGAAGGGGAGGTGGAAGAGGCCCGCGCCTGAACTCCGGGGGCGGCGGCGCGCGGGTGCCGTACCCCTGCGTCAGTCGTTGTCGCTGCGGTGGCCGGCTACGGTGGTGTGGGTATAGAGGTAGGAGTTGAAGTCCGTGATGTCCTTGACGTCCGTATCGCCGTACTGCTCCGGGAGGTCCAGAAAGAAGGAGTGTTCGTCGTTGCCCAGCTTGGGGCTGTAGGTGAGGGATTCCTCGGGCCCGCCCAGATAGAAAAAGGAATGGTGGATGGCGAAGTAGTCGGCAGGCTCGCCGGTTTGTTCTTCCGCGCTGCCAGGGCAGAGGATAAGGTAGGTGATTTTGCCGGTGTCCTTGTTGCAGACCACGTCGCAGAGCACGGCGATGACCTTTCCTTTGGTGGAGTAGACTTCCGTGCCCAGTAGGGCGGAGAGGGAGAAGATCACCTTATCGAGGGGGTCAGGCACCGGGTGCTACTTTCTTACGGCGGCCCGTTTGGCCGTCTTGGCGGCCTCCTGGGCCTTGTGGGTGTTGACGGCCCCGATGATGGCCTGGATGATGGGCATGAGCATGCGGAGGCTGCCCATAAGGGCGGTAAACTGCTTGGCGCGGCTCCGCTTGGAGCGGTGCTTGCCGGCGACGTAGGGGGTGCCGTCCGGGTATTCGTGGATGACCTTGGTTTCCTTGATCACCTGCGGCCCCCGGTTGTTGGAGGAGAACAGCTTGCTTATTGCCATGAGGCCCAGCAGGCCGCCGCCGGCGGGCAGGACGACGTTCTTGACCAGGAAGGTGCCGGCGTTGTCGCGGGTGGTGCCGATGCTGTGGGCGAACTCCCGTTTGGCGAGCTCGGCTTCCATGCGCACCTGCTTTTTTCGCTTCCGCAGTTCGGCGAGGGTCGTGATTTTGGGTTCTCGTATCATGCTAAACTTCTTTACCGTCGTGCTCAAAAAACTTGGAAATGACCTTGCGAACTACCGGGTTGGTGATGAGGGGCTTTTTCAGGGCCAGTACCAGCAGGAAAAGCAGCAGGAAGATCAGGGTGACCAGGCCAAACCCGTATACGTAGCTGTCGAAGGCCAGGGCCAGGGCGAATCCCGCCGTAATCAAGGCAAGAATCAGGGTAATCAGGCCGATAACGGCCAGCACGACGGCCGTGATGATTCCTGAAATGGTCGTGGCCGACGTTTCGGCCAGGTTGAGTTTGAAGTACTCGATTTTCTTTTCGACGAGGCGGTTTACGTATCCGTAACTCTCGCCCAGTTGTTCGAGTAGTTCTTCTTTAGCCTGCATAGGTAGCTGTTTAAATAGGGACGGCCATGCAGTGATGGATACATTGCATGGCCGTCGTGTGATTAAGACTCATGTTCGGTCGGTGACCGCTGCCTAGCTTTCGGTAGTGCGGTCGATCTTTTCCCGGTTTTCGTCCATCTTGCGTTCTGCCTTGTTCACGCCGCGGTTGAAGCTGCTCTCGGCGCTTTTGGCGGTGGACTGGGCCGAGGCCTTGGCCTGGGCGGCCTTTTCATCGGCGGTTTTGCGGGCGGTTTCGGCCTGGGTGGCGGCCCACTGCTTGCCCTCTTCCAGTTTCGTCTTGGCCTGGGTAGTCAGTTCGTTCGTCTTTACTTTCGCCTGGTCGAGGTACTCCTGACCCTTGTGCTTGGCTTCGTCGACCAGCTGGTTGGCCTTGGTCGATACCCGCTGCCCGTAGGCGTTGATCTGGTTGCCGTATTCGTCAAATTGGGCACGGGCCTTGCGCTGCATGGACCGGCCTTCGTTGGAGTTGAGGTAGTATCCCACAGCAATACCGGCCAACAAGCCGAAGCCGAGGGCCCACCCTTTTCCAGAACCATTATTGTCTCTCATCTTTAGGAATTTTTAGTTTAGTGAGGCCCACAATCGGCGCTCGCTATTATATCGCGCCTCTCCTCAATAATGTTCATTAGCGCGGCTGCTTGACGAAAAATGCGGGTTTCGCCCCCCTTAAAGGGCAACTTGACCCACCGGGCCTTCGTTTCTTTCGAGTATGATTTTGTCAATCGGTCAAAATCTGAACGAATTTCGCCCTTTTCCCTTACCTTTGGTTTAACTCAAGGATAACCACAGAACTCCGGAAATTGAATTATCTATCCAGCAACATTAAGTTTCTGCGCAAACAGCGTAAACTCTCCCAGCAGCAACTGGCGGACGATTTGGGCGTCAAGCGCAGCAATATTGCGGCTTACGAAACCAAAAACGTTGAACCGCGCCTGGCGCTGATTCACGAGATGGCCACCTATTTCGGCGTGGCGCTGGAGGACCTGGTTATTACCGACCTCAAGGCGGAGTACATCGGCGGCGGAAAGGGCCGGGGAGCCCGCGCTACCGGATTGCCCCCCACCTCCGTGGAGGAGATCGTCCAGCTGTCGGGCAAGATCCAGCGGATGCTGGACGGGTTCAAGGTATTCTACGAATTCAAGAAGAACATGAATCAGCACGACGGTGAAACCCCCGTCGGCGACATCGACAACTTCCTGGTGTTCATCAACCACATGCTGGAGTACAACCGCATGATCGAGAACATCGTCACCGCCAACGCCGGCCGCGCCGCCGCTGCCGGTCCTGCCGCCCAGGAAGCCGTGGGCACCCCCGTGGCTGCCAACTGATCCCCCCATCCTTATTATCTAGACTGATCTTCCTCGCTTACCCCAGGTCGTCCGCGACCTCCTGCAGGCTGAGGGCAATTTCGTCGCTTCCCGGGAAATTCACCTGCCGGAGCATGGCAATGCTCTTCCGCAGCTTGATCTGGATGTTCCGTTTGCGTTCCCACTCGTTTTCGCGCTGGGCCATGGCCCGTTCGTTCTGTTTCACCACCGTGGCCAGTAGTTCGGGCAGGTTGCGCAGGTTCTCCTTCAGCAGGTAGCCCGAGGCTCCGTTGAGGATGGCTTCGGCCACCTTCTCCTCGTCGTTGAGGATGCCGGTGATGAAGATGAACGGCGTACTGTCGAGGTGCTCCCGCACGTGGAGCAGGGCTTCCAGTCCGTTCATGTCGGGGAGGTTGTAGTCAGACAGCACGATATCGGGCTGGAAGAGAGCAACTTTTTCCTGGAATTCCGCGCGGTGGCGGGCTACGGCGAAGAGCACGTTCGGGTTGAACTTCCTTACCTGACGCTTCACCAGCTCCAGGTCGACCGGCATATCCTCCAGGATGAAAACCTTAAATATTTCGTCGCTCACGTAGGAATGAATTTACTTATGAGTTGCGTTCGATCAGCTCGACGATTCCACTGCCCCCGATGGGGCCCATGGCGCGCTCGATGAGTTCCCCGTCCTTCACCAGCAAGAGGCCGGGAGGGTTGGTTACGTTGAAGACCTTGCAGATACGGGGTGAATCCTCCACGTCGGCTACGCCGAAGAAAACCTTGCCGTAGCGGTTCGAGAGGCCCTCCAGCAGGGTACGCATGATGATGCCGTGACCGTCCCAGGTGGAAGTGATCAGCAACACCGACAGGCCGGCGTGAGCCAGGACTTCGTTGATCTTGGCGTCATTTATGTGTGTCAAATTTTGCCCTTGCATGGAGTTCGTTCCAAAATTCGCTTAGAGTCGGCCCCTACTAGTGAAAATGCAAAATGCACCGGCTGCGGCGTGGAATCCTGTGGGGACTAACGAGTGCACCGGAAGCATGTTCACGCCCCAACCATATAGTTGACGAGCGGGCCTAAAGATATTGGGAAAGCCGGAATTGTCAGGACAACCCAATGATTGAATATCATCATTTAGTGAAATGTGAACATTGATCGGCAATTGCTGATTTGTGTAAATGCTTGTTCGTCAGGTGTTTGTCAAATTGGCACGATTGTTGC
Source organism: Neolewinella marina (assembly GCF_002631205.1). Classification (GTDB taxonomy): domain Bacteria; phylum Bacteroidota; class Bacteroidia; order Chitinophagales; family Saprospiraceae; genus Neolewinella; species Neolewinella marina. Next base: position 104,074 of record NZ_PDLO01000004.1, on the reverse strand, counting down.
TAAAGTTCATTCGAGTGCATTTTACCCTATACACACACCCGATTAAGCTTTAGCATGACCAACCAGCAGTTTATGTCCGAAATGGACCGGCTCGAAAACATCCTGTTTTCTTTCGCACTCCGCCTCACCCGCAATTACGAAGACGCCCAGGACCTGATGCAGGAAACCATCTTCCGGGCCTACAAGCACCGCGACAAGTTCGCCATGGGCACCAACTTCAAGAGCTGGTCTTCCACTATCATGCGCAATACCTACATCAACCGTTACCGGAAGATGAAGAGCCGCAAGCACGTCAACGAACCGGTTGAGAGCTTCCTCTTCGCCGTGGAGAACAAGGGTGCCATCGCCAACGGCGGCGAGATGAACATGCGGATGGAGGAACTGGAGGGCAAGCTGCGGCAGATCAGCGAGATCTACAGCGTACCCTTCCTGATGTTCTACCGGGGCTACGAGTACAAGGAGATCGCCAGCTACCTGAACATTCCCATCGGGACCGTGAAGAGCCGCATTTTCCTGGCCCGCAAGAAGCTCAAGGCATTAATCGGCGATCGTTCGACGGCCGTCTAAAAATATTTTTCCACATTTTCGGAAGCAAATAAGTGCGATTCCACGGCTGGCGGGCGTTCTCATGGCACCCGCGTCACCGCCGTGATGACAGCGGGCGCAACTTTCTCGAAGGAGGGTTGTAGCTATAGACTGTTTAGTCTTAATTTGGCAGCATCCCTATATGGGGATAACGCCATTGGCACGCACGCCGCAGGAGATTCGCCCAAACCAACCGCCTTCTTCTCCGGCATTTTTTGGTTCAAGCTTTCGTCAATGAGACGTGAAAAATTTGTGTTTAATCAGCGTACCCTCGAGTACGACCGGATCGTAGAGCCCCTAAGTTTTACCCTGCTTCGCTTCTTCAGCTTCGGCTGCGCCGCTGTGCTGGCCGGCTTGCTGCTTACGGCGGCGGTTCACCGTTACCTCCCCAGCCCGGGTGAGCGGATGGTGCTGCAGGAACTGGAGATCGCCCGCGCCCAGAACGAGGCCCTGGCCGCCGACTACGATGAGCTGGCCGAGATCGTCGCCCACCTCCACGAAAGAAACAACAATACCGTACGCCTGGCCCTGCGCATGGAACCCGTTGACGACGATGTCTTCCAGGGCGGTAAGGGTGGCCACGACGCCTACGAAGACCTGAAGAGTCTGCCCCACGTAGGGCCCCAGATCGCCAGCCTCCGCGAAAAGGTGGATCAGCTGCGGTACCAAATCGACCTCCACAGCCGGTCGATCGATGAGGTTGCCGACAAGGCCCTCGAAAAAGAAGATATGCTGGCCTCCATCCCCAGCATCAAGCCCGTCCGGGTCGACCAGTTCGCCCGCAAGATGGAAAACCTCTCCGGCTTCGGCTACCGGGTCCACCCCAAGCTGGGCGTTAACAAGATGCACTACGGCATTGACTTCAACTGCCCCCGGGGCACGGAGATCCAGGCCTCCGGCAAGGGAGTGGTGGAGTTCGCCGGCCAGCAATCCGGCTATGGCAACTGCGTGGTCATCGACCACGGCTACGGCTACAAGTCGCGCTACGCCCACATGAGCTCCATTAAGGTGAAGAAAGGGCAGGAAGTGAGCCGCGGCCACCTCATCGGGCTCGTTGGCAGCAGCGGCATGAGCACCGGCGACCACCTGCACTACGAAATTGAGAAGGACGGCGAGCGGGTCGACCCCATCCAGTACTGCTACGACGGGCTCACCCCCGCCGAGTACCAGGAGCTGGTGGAGGCCGCCCGGCAGATGAACATGTCCTTCGACGAATAACAGGGATTTTTACAGACCAACTTGTTTTGGACGGCCCGCCCTTCGCGGGCCGTTCCCATTTCCGGTGGGCCCTTGTGGCTTGCTGAAGTTTTCCTTGTTCATAAGTGGAATTAAGTGTATCTTTGCACCCGCTTTGGACCCGCCAACGGGACCGAAGCATGCGAAACCATTGTTTTTAACCAATCAGTACACCTGATCCGATGAGAAATTACGAGACTACATTCATCGTAGACCCAGTGCTGTCGGGGGATGAGATTAAAGCGACAGCTCAGGCGTACGTAGACAACCTCCAGAAGGAGGGCTGCGAGATTGTGTTTGTGGACGAAATGGGCCTGCGCACGCTGGCCTACGACATCAACAAGCGCAACAACGGTGTCTACTACTGTGTGGAGTATACCGCTCCAAACGGCGCCTTTCTGAACAACTTCGAGCTTGGCATGCGCCGGGACGAGCGCATCCTGCGCTTCCTGACCGTGGCCCTCGACAAGTACGGCGTTCAGTACAATGCCGACAAGCGCGCCGGCAAAATTGGCAAGGCCAAGCGCCACAAGCAGGAGAAGCCTGCCAAAAACGAGCCCGCCGCTCACGGCATCAGCCGCAAGAAGGCCGACTCGCCCCACCTCACCGGTGTGCCCTCGGGCGACGCCGAGTCCTTCAAGGAAGAGGAGTAACCACAGTAGTAACAACAAAAAACAACCATCATGGCCAGTCGCGATGATATCAAGTTTCTGTCGAACCCCAAGATTGGTGGTCGCCGGAAGAAGTACTGCCGGTTCCGTCGTTTCGGAATCAAGTACATCGATTACAAGGACCCTGACTTCCTCCTCACCTTCGTGAACGAGCAAGGCAAGATCCTCCCCCGCCGGATCACCGGCAACTCCCTGAAGTACCAGCGCAAGGTGGCCTCGTCCATCAAGCGGGCCCGTCACCTGGCCATGCTGCCGTACGTCACGGACCTTCTCAAGTAAGTGCGTTCAGTAGTCGGGTAGTACGCTCCGCACTCCGGTGCTGGCGTTCGACCCGACTACTCAAGCATCCTACTCATCACTCTAACCGGTTCGTAAATGGGGCACCGCCCCGAAAGGCCGGGACAACATAATTTATCATGAAAGTAATTATGCTGCAAGACGTCGATAAAGTCGGCGATAAGCACGAAGTCATTGAGGTAAAGGACGGTTTCGGCCGCAATTACCTGTTGCCCCGTGGCCTGGCCATCATCGGCAACAAATCCAACATGGGCCGCCTGGAGGAGATGATCCGCCGGGAGAACGCCCAGGAGCAGAAGAAACTCGACGTTTACCGCGACATCGCCAAGAAGCTGGAGGGCAAGACCCTGCGCGTCGGCGCCAAGTCGGGCACGAGCGGCCGCATCTTCGGTTCGATCACCCAGCTGCAGATCCGCAACCTCCTCCAGGAGCAGTTCGGCGTTGACGTTGAGCGCAAGAAGATCGTCCTGCCCGAGGAAGCCAAGGAGCTGGGAACCTACAAGTTCACCATGCGCCTTCACCCCGAAGTGGTCAAGGAGATGGACATGGAAATCGTCCAGGAGTAAATACGAGCAGCAAAAGCTGACGAATTGGAGCGTGGGGATGTAAAGCACAAGTGGCTTGCATCCCCACTCTAGTCTTACACCAGCCCTTCCCGGATAAAGTCATGCAGATGGACAAAACCTAGGTAATTGCCCGCGGCACCGTCGACCACGATCAGCTGGCTGATGCTGTGCTCCTGCAGTCGGGCCACCGCCTGCACGGCCAGCTCATCCTCGGGAATGGTTTTCGGATTGGGGGTCATCATGTCCGCCGCCGTAGCGGTATCCAGGGGTACGTCCCGGTTCAGGAAGCGCCGCAGGTCACCGTCGGTGATCACCCCGACCAGCCGGTCGGTCTGCGGGTCAACCACGGCGGTAGCGCCCAGGCACTTGCCCGTCATTTCGTACAACGTCTCCTTCAGGGAAGACGTTGGCGACACCACCGGTTTCTGATTGTGGGGGTAGAGGTCGCGCACGCGCAGGTACAACTGCTTTCCCAGGGAGCCGCCGGGGTGAAAACGGGCGAAATCCGCCGGGGTAAAGCCGCGCAGGGCCAGCAGGGCCGTGGCCACGGCATCTCCCATCGCCATCTGCAGGGTGGTGCTCGTCGTCGGGGCCAGCTCGTTGGGGTCGGCCTCCCGCTCGAAGGGCGTCAGCAGCAGGTAGTCGGCCGCCCGGGCCAGGGCCGAATCCTCCCGGCTGGTCATGGCGATCAGGGTGTTGCCCAGGTTGCGGACCAGCAGGGTAAGGACGCGTATCTCGGTAGTTTCTCCGCTGCGGCTCAGAACAAGCACAACGTCAGCGGGTTGTACCATACCGATGTCGCCGTGAATTGCGTCGCCCGCATGTAAAAAGAAGGCCGGTGTACCGGTAGAATTGAGTGTGGCGACAATCTTTTGGGCGACCAGGGCTGTTTTACCAACGCCCGTTACGATCAGGCGACCCCCGCTGTGGAAGATCGCCTCGACCGACCGGGCAAAGTTTTCCCCGATGCCATCGGCCAATTGACTGAGTGCATCAGCTTCGATTCGCAGGGTTTGCCGTGCGGTTCGGACGACTACATCGGATTTTTTCAAAGTAAAGTGTCATTTAAGTGCCTAAGGGCAGCCGGCAAGGTAGATCAGGGCTTTTCGTAAATCCAAACGCCTCAACATTCGGGCGGGATGGCAACACGCCATTTCCCGGCCCAGCCTGCCGTTTTCCATTCAACCACCACGCGGATACATTCCGTACTCCCCATCAGGGCCCGACTATACGCTCGAATAATATTTTTCGGCATATATTGATCGGCCGGTGCCCCCTGGGTCTTAGTAAAGCCACAACCAAATGACTGCAAAAGCGTCAGTAAATTTTCTGGAAGAGGCGTTAGCCGACACCTTTGGGTTCGATACCTTCAAAGGCAATCAGGAAGCAATCATTCAGTCGTTGTTTGACGGCAAGGACACCTTCGTCATCATGCCCACCGGCGGCGGCAAAAGCCTCTGCTACCAGCTCCCCGGCATCATGATGGAAGGCTGCGCCCTGGTGATTTCCCCCCTCATCGCCCTGATGAAGAACCAGGTCGACAGCATCCGCTCCTACGGCGAAAGCGACGAGATCGCCCACTTCCTCAACTCCTCCCTGTCGAAAACCCAGATGCGGCAGGTGAAGGAAGACATCACCTCCGGCAAGACGAAGCTGCTCTTCGTAGCCCCGGAGACCCTCACCAAGGAGGAGAACATCGAGTTCTTCCGGGAAGCGAAGATCTCCTTCGTGGCCATCGACGAGGCCCACTGTATTTCGGAATGGGGCCACGATTTCCGCCCGGAGTACCGCCGGATCCGGGAGATGCTTGACCTGATCGGACACCAGATCCCCATCATCGCCCTTACGGCTACGGCCACGCCCAAGGTGCAGTCCGACATCGTGAAGAACCTGCGCATGGGGGAGGACCAGAATACCTTCGTGTCTTCCTTCAACCGCGACAACCTCTACTACGAGGTACGCCCCAAGGGCAAGAAAGAATACACCTTCCGCCAGATCATCAAGCTGGTGAAGGAGATGCCCGACCAGTCGGGAATCATCTACGTCCAGAGCCGGAAAGCCGCCGAGGAAATCGCCCAGGCCCTGGTCGTCAACGGCGTAAAGGCCGCTCCCTACCACGCCGGTCTGGACCCGAAGACGCGCTCCCGCACCCAGGACCAGTTCCTGATGGAGGACGTGGACGTCATCTGCGCCACCATCGCTTTCGGCATGGGAATCGACAAGCCGGACGTCCGCTTCGTCATGCACTACGACATCCCCAAGTCGATCGAGAACTACTACCAGGAAACCGGCCGGGCCGGCCGCGACGGACTGGGCGGAAGGTGCATCGCCTTCTACGCCTACAAGGACATCCTGAAGCTCGAGAAATTCCTGCGCGATAAGCCCCTCATGGAGCGGGAAATGGGCGCCCAGCTGATGCAGGAGGTCATGGCCTACTCCGAAACCACCGCCTGCCGCCGCCGCTTCCTGCTGCACTACTTCGGCGAGGAATACGACGAGGCGAACTGCAACAAGATGTGCGACAACTGCCGCTACCCCCGCGAGCGGGTGGAGGTCAGCCAGGAAATGGTCCAGGCCCTCGAGTCCGTCAAGACCCTGGACGAGAATTACCCCCTCAAGACCCTTATCGAGTTCGTTCTCGGCAATGAGACGAAGCAGATGAAGGACTACGGCTTCACCGAGCTGCCCGGCTTCGGTACCGGCAAGGACCGTGAGGAGGTCTTCTGGAGCTCGGTGTTCCGCCAGGCCCTGCTGAACAACCTGGTGCGGAAGGACATCGAGAGCTACGGCACGATCAAGATCACTCCGGAAGGGGAGGCCTTTCTGAAGAAGCCCACCTCCTTCGAGATTCCCATCGACCACGACTTCGAGAAGGAGCTGGCGCAGGATATGCAGGGGGAAGCCGACGATGCCAAGGCGGTCGTGCTCGACGAGCCCCTGCTGGTAGCCCTCAAGGACCTCCGCAAGAAGGAATCCAAGCGGCTGGGCATCCCTCCCTTCGTTATTTTCCAGGACCCCTCGCTGGTGGACATGGCTACCCGCTACCCCATCGATCTGGAGGAGATGAAGAACATCCACGGCGTCAGCATTGGCAAGGCCCGCCGGTACGCCACTCCTTTCCTGCAGCTCATCGAGAAGTACTGCGAGGAGAACAACATCGACCGGCCCAGCGACTTCGTCGTCAAGCAGGTCGCCAACAAGTCCAAAACCAAGGTCAACATCATCCAGGGCGTCGACCGCAAGCTGCCCCTCGAAGACATTGCCTCCGGCAACCAGCTGAGCATGGACGAGCTGCTGAACGAAATGGTGGTGATCGTCTCCTCGGGTACCAAGCTCAACATCGACTACTACATCGAGGAGGAAGTCGACGAGTACAGCCTGGAAGACACCTACGAGTACTTTATGCAGGCCGAAACCGACGACCCCGACGTGGCCTACCAGCAACTCAAGGAAGACGACGTCACCCTCGAGGAGATCAAGCTCGTCCGCATCAAGTTCCTGAGCGAAATGGCCAACTAGCCGCCGGCGCGCAGGTGCCAAAGACTAAATCTGAAGCCCGTTCCACCTTGGTGGAGCGGGCTTTTTTTGTTGGCCAGGAGGAGTTGTGGGGAATAAAATCCCGCGGGAGTTCGAGGTTGATGACATATATTTTGGTGTAATGTCACTTAGACGGCTTAAATTGATCGTGTTATACCACTAGTGTCCTGCGGAAATTTTGGCTGTGATGGGTAAGTGGGAGAGGATAGAATACCGCTCCGCTGGACTGTTCGACCGCGTCACATAGCCGAATGTCAGCAGGCGCGATTTTCGAATTCCAGCACACTATGAAACAACTTTACCCAACGCATTTATACACCAAGTTCAGATTTTGGGTCGCATTGGCCCTGCTCGCAGTTTCCCTGCCAGTGGCTGCCCAGCTGCAGGGGACCTACACCATCGGAGGAAGCAGCCCGGATTACGCCACGATCAATGCGGCGGTAGCGGACCTGACGACCCAGGGCGTATCCGGAGCCGTTGTCTTCGACCTTCGCCCCGGTACCTATGCCGAACAGGTGGAACTGGGGGCGGTCAATGGAGCGTCCGGTACAAATACCATTACGTTCCAGGCGGAAAGCGGCAACGCTTCGGATGTCATCATCTCCTACGCGGCGTCGGGGGCCACCGACAATTATGTCCTGCAGTTTAACGGCGCCAGCCACTACCGCATCAAGCACCTGACCATTGATGCAGGTGGATCTTCCCACGCGCGAGCGGTAGCGGTGATCAACGAAGCCGAAGACTTGCTGATCCAGAACAGCCAGTTCTCATCGCCGGAAACGAATTCCACGACTACCCATCTTGCCGTCCTCTACCTGGAGCCCACGTTGGCCAGCGATATCCACATCCGGGACAACCGGATCACGGGCGGCAGCCGGGGCATCTACTACACCGGGTCCACCACCGCCCAACCCACGGGCACGGAAATCACGGGGAATACGGTGGAGAATTTCCGCTACCAGGGAATCTCACTGAGCCACCTGGAGGGCGGGATTCTCACCGGCAACCGGATCATCGGCAAGCTTGCGGGGTATTCCTACTACGGCCTGTATACGAGCCAATGGGACGGCACGGCGGCTGCACCGGCGCTTGTGGCCAACAACTTTGTTGCCATCCCCCACAGAGGAAGCCAGGCCGTGTACCTGTCCCGCAGCGAGTACCTGGGTTTTTACCACAACAGCGTGTACGCGGCCGAGGATGTCACGGCCTTCAACCTGCCTTTTGCCCAACACGTAGCGGTGAAAAACAACATCTTCCGGGCGGGTACGGGCGACGCGGTGAACATCTTTAATCCTACCTCTCTGGACATGGACTACAACAACCTGTTCAGCGACGGCAGCTTCCTGGGCTGGTGGGGCAGCACTCAGGTTGTCGATCTGGCGGCCTGGCAGACGACTTCGGGGCAGGGGGGCAACTCCCTCGGTTTTGATCCCCAGTTCGTCTCGGCAACGGATCTCCACGCCCAGGCACCCGCGCTGGCCGACGCCGGTATTGCCATATCGGGCCTTACCACGGACATCGACGGAGAGTTGCGTGATGCCACGCCGAGCGTCGGCGCGGACGAGTACTCGGCCGCGGCCCTGTCACCGCTATCCGGGACATATTCCATCGGTGGGGCGGGGGCGGACTTCGCCACCTTCAACACCGCCGTGGACGCCATGCGCATCAACGGCATCAGCGGGGCGGTGACCTTTAATGCAGCGGCGGGTACCTATCCCGAGCAGCTGGAAATCCCGGCCATCCCCGGCGCCTCGGCGACCCATACGATAACCTTTCAGTCGGCTACGGGGGACGCTGCCTCCGTGATCCTCAGTTACGGTGCCGCGACCGCTGGTGACAATTACGTGGTGCGGTTGAGTAATGCTTCCAACGTCCGGCTCCAACACCTTACCCTGGAAGCAACCGGCATCACCTACAATCGGGTGGTGGAAGTGGTGAACCGCGCGGATGACCTGCTGCTCGCAGGCAACCGGCTCCTGGCTCCGGAAACCACCTCCGCCAGCCTCAGCCTCTCCGTCGTTCACCTGAATCCCACCCTGGCCAGCAATATCCACATCCGGGACAACCGAATCACGGGCGGCAGCCGGGGCATTTACTTTGCCGGGTCCAGTGGTGCCCAACCCACCGGCACGGAAATTACGGACAATGTAGTGGAGGGGTTCCGCTACCAGGGGGTTGCATTATTTCATCTCCAGGGTGGGTTGCTCACCGGCAACCGAATTATCGGCAAGCCCGGGGAATACACCTACTACGGACTGTATGTGAGCAATTGGGACGGTACTACGGCTGCGCCGGTGCTGGTGGCCAACAACTTCGTTTCCCTCCCCCACAGTGGCAACCAGGGGGTCTACCTGACCGGCAGCCAGTACCTGAACTTTTACCACAACAGTGTCCACGTAGCTGGAAATGGAACGGCCCTTAATATGGTTTCCACCGGGGACGTAGCGGTGAAGAACAACATCTTCCGGGCGGGGACGGGCGACGCGGTGAACGTCTCCAGCGCAACTTCTCTGGACATGGACTACAACAACCTGTTCAGCGACGGCAGCTTCCTGGGCTGGTGGGGCAGCACTCAGGTTGTCGACCTGGCGGCCTGGCGGACGACTTCGGGTCAGGGGAGCAATTCCCTTGGGTTTGACCCCCAGTTCGTCTCGGCAACGGATCTCCACGCCCAGGCACCGGCGCTGGCCGACGCCGGCATCGCCATTCCCGGCCTTACCACGGACATCGACGGGGAGTTGCGCGACGCCACGCCGAGCGTCGGCGCCGACGAATACTCGGCCACGGCCCTGGTACCGCTGTCGGGGACGTACACAATCGGTGGAGAGGCCGCGGACTTCGCCACCTTCAACGCCGCGGTGGACGCCATGCGCATCAACGGCATCAGCGGGGCGGTGACCTTTAATGCGGCAGCGGCTACCTACCCCGAACAGCTGGAAATCCCGGCCATCCCCGGCGCCTCGATGACCCATACGATAACCTTTCAGTCGGCTTCGGGTGACGCCGCCTCCGTGATCCTCAGTCACGGTGCTACAACCGCCGCCGACAACTACGTGGTGCGACTGAGTAACGCTTCCAACGTCCGGCTCCAACACCTTACGCTGGAAGCGACCGGTGAAATTTACAGTCGGGTGGTGGAGGTGGTGAACCGCGCGGATGACCTGCTGCTCGCAGGCAACCGGCTCCTGGCTCCGCAAACAACCTCCGCCAGCCTCAGCCTTACGGTTCTTGACCTGAACCCCACCCTGGCCAGCAATATCCACATCCGGGACAACCGGATCAGTGGCGGCAGCCGGGGCATCTACTTTGCCGGTTCCAGCAGTGCTCCGCCGTCGGGCACTGAAGTCACGGATAATGTGGTGGAGGATTTTCGCTACCAGGGGATCGCATTATTCCATCTGCAGGGTGGGATGCTCACGGGTAACCGGATCATCGGCAAGCCCGGGGTGTATACCTACTACGGACTCTATGTGAGTAACTGGGACGGAACGGCGGCTGCGCCGGTGCTGGTAGCCAACAACTTCGTCTCCCTCCCCCACAGTGGAACCCAGGCGGTCTACCTCGCCAGCAGCGAGCACCTGGATTTTTACCACAATAGCGTTTACGCGGCCGGGGGTGGAACGGCCTTCAATATGCTGTCCTCCGAGAGCGTCGCCGTGAAAAACAACATCTTCCGGGCGGGTACGGGAGAGGCGGTGAACGTTTCCAATGCTACTTCCCTGGACATGGACTACAACAACCTGTACAGTGACGGCAGCTTCCTGGGCTGGTGGGGCGGGAATCAGGTAGCGGACCTGCCGGCCTGGAGAACGATTTCGAATCAGGGCACGCATTCCCTCAGCGTAGACCCCCAGTTTGTGTCGGCCACGGATCTACACACCCAGAATCTTGCGCTGTCTGAAGCCGGCATCTCCATTTCGGAAATCGATACGGACATTGACGGTGAGGAGCGGAGTGATACGCCGAGTATCGGCGCGGACGAATTCGGCACCGATGGAGATGATATAGACGATGATGATGACAATTGTCCGAATGCCTTCAATCCTGACCAGGAGGATTTTGACAACGATGGCATAGGAGATATCTGCGATCCAGACGACGACAACGATGAGGTAGCGGATACCGAGGACTGTGACCCCTACAATGCTTCCATTCATACCCAGCAGGTGTTCTACGCCGACAGGGACAGGGATGGCTACGGCGATGCGTCCGTTACACTCACCGATTGCACCGCACCAGCGGGTTACGTATCCGTAGCGGGCGACTGCGACGACGGCGATAGAACCGTCTACCCCGGCGCCCCGGAACTGTGCGACGGCGTGGACAACGACTGCGACGGCAACGTGGATGAGGGCTTGGCCACTGCCACCTACTACGCGGACGCCGACGGCGACGGTCTGGGCGACCCGACCAGCTCGATTGTGAACTGTGCCCAGCCGGCGGGCTCCGTCAGCAACGCGGATGATTGCAACGACGGTGACGCTTCCGTCGGAGTTGCCACAATCTGGTACGCCGACGTGGACAACGACGGTTATGGCGATGCATCCATCACTCTGACCGACTGTACCGCCCCGACGGGCTATGTGTCCGTAGCCGGCGACTGCAACGACGGTGATGGAACCGTCTACCCCGGGGCCCCAGAGCTGTGCGACGGCCTGGACAACGACTGCGATGGCAACGTGGATGAAGGCTTGGCCACTGCCACCTACTACGCGGACGCCGACGGCGACGGCTTGGGTGACCCGGCCAGCTCGGTCACGGACTGCGCCCAGCCGGCGGGCTCCGTTGGTAACGGCGATGATTGCAACGATGGTGACGCTTCCGTCGGAGTTGCCACAATCTGGTACGCCGACGTGGACAACGACGGCTACGGGGATGCTGAGACCCAGATAGTGAACTGTACCGCTCCGGTGGGCTACGTGTCCGTAGCGGGCGACTGTGACGACGGTGATGGAACCGTCTACCCCGGGGCCCCAGAGCTGTGCGATGGGCTGGACAACGACTGCGACGGCAACGTGGATGAGGACGTGGCCACCTCCACCTACTACGCGGACGCGGACGGCGACGGTCTGGGTGACCCGACCAGCTCGGTCACGGCCTGCGCCCAGCCGTTGGGCTACGTCAGCAACGACGACGACTGCGACGACGGGGACGCCTCCATCGGAGCCGCCACAATCTGGTACGCCGACGAAGACAACGACGGCTACGGGGACGCCGAGACCCTGATTATTGAGTGTACCGCCCCGGCGGGCTACGTGTCCGTAGCGGGCGACTGCGATGACGGTAATGGAACCGTATACCCCGGTGCGCCGGAGTTGTGCGATGGCCTGGACAACGACTGCGACGGCAACGTGGATGAGGACGTGGCCACCGCCACCTACTACGCGGACGCGGACGGCGACGGTCTGGGCGACCCGACCAGCTCGGTGACGGACTGCGCCCAGCCGGAGGGCTACGTCAGCAACGCGGACGATTGCGACGATGGTGACGCTTCCGTCGGAGTTGCCACAATCTGGTACGCCGACGTGGACAACGACGGTTTCGGCGATGCCGAGACCCTGATAGTGAACTGTACCGCCCCGGCGGGCTACGTGTCCGTAGCGGGCGACTGCGATGACGGTAATGGAACCGTCTACCCCGGCGCCCCGGAACTGTGCGACGGCGTGGATAACGACTGCGATGGCAGCGTGGATGAGGACGTGGCTACCGCCACCTACTACGCGGATGCCGACGGTGACGGCCTGGGCGATCCGGCCAACTCGGTCACGGACTGCGCCCAGCCGGAGGGCTACGTCAGTAACGCTGACGACTGCGACGACGGGGACGCCACCATCGGAGCCGCCACGATCTGGTACGCTGATGGGGACAACGACGGTTATGGCAATGCATCTATTACCCTCACCGATTGTACTGCCCCGGCGGGCTACGTATCCGTCGCGGGCGACTGCGACGACGGTAATGCTACCGTCTACCTCAGGGCCCCAGAGCTGTGCGATGGGCTGGACAACGACTGCGATGGCAACGTGGATGAGGACGTGGCCACTTCCACCTACTACGCGGACGCGGACGGCGACGGTCTGGGTGACCCGACCAGCTCGGTCACGGCCTGCGCCCAGCCGTTGGGGTACGTCAGTAATGCAGATGACTGCGATGATGGTGATGCCACCATCGGAGTTGCCACGATCTGGTACGCCGATGTGGACAACGACGGTTATGGCGATGCATCCATCACCCTGACCGACTGTGCCGCCCCGACGGGCTACGTGTCCGTCGCGGGCGACTGTGACGACGGTGATGAAACCGTATACCCCGGGGCCCCAGAGCTGTGCGATGGGCTGGACAACGACTGCAATGGCAACGTGGATGAGGACGTGGCCACTGCCACCTACTACGCGGACGCGGACGGCGACGGTCTGGGTGACCCGGCCAGTTCGGTCACGGATTGCGCCCAGCCGTTGGGCTACGTCAGCAACGCTAACGATTGCGACGATGGTGACGCTACGATCGGAGTTGCCAAGACCTGGTATGCGGATGTGGACATGGATGGCTACGGCGATGGATCCACCACCCTCACGGCATGTGTGAAACCCATCGGCTACGTGACTGTTGCTGGCGACTGTGACGACAACGATGCATTGGCTTACCCCGGTCAGCAGTGGTACATTGACCGCGACCGCGACGGTTATCCGGAATCGACGGTAAGCGAATGTTCCCGACCCACGGATGGCTTCGCGGCATTCGAGTTGACGTCAACGGCCATCGACAACTGCCCGGGCACTTTCAACCCCGGCCAATCCGACAGCGATGGGGATGGAACCGGTGATGATTGCGATACCCCGGATTCAGAGCTGGTTTCCGATTTCTGGTTGGAAGCCGAGTGTGGTACGGTTGGCAACCATTGGAAGATTGCTCCCGATGCGAATGCTTCCAATCAAACGTTTGTCCACGCCCCCGGCAAACATTTCATACATCGCGCACCGGCGGACGTAGCGGATAACCGCATCCGCTTCACCCTGGACCGCGCCGAGGCCGGGAGCTACTTCCTGCATGTCCGTGCCTTCAGCCGCAACCGTGGCGAAGACTCATTCTGGATCCGCCTCAACGATGGGGAGTGGATCAAATGGAACAACATCGACTGCGACAGCCATTTCAAATGGTCGACCATGCCCGTCAACCTGGAGCTCGAATCCGGTACCAACACGCTAGACGTTGCCTTCCGGGAGGGAGGTACCATGCTGGATAAGGTCTTCATATCACAGAATGGCACTTTACCTACGGGTTTCGGAGATTGGGCGACCAACTGTCCCGGATTGAGTGACCAGCCCCCTACGGCCATTGCTTCCGCTTCCCGAACCCACGGTATCGCTCCCCTTACGGTACACTTTGACGGCAGCCGGAGCTATGACTTTGATGGCCACATTACCGGGTACAACTGGACCTGGGAAGGGGGAAGCGCGAGTGGCCCCAAACCAACCGTGGTATTTGATGCCGGAGTCTATCAGGTCAAACTGCAGGTCACCGACGACAGTGGGCTAACCAATTCGACAACCATCACGGTGGAAGCGACTGCCCCCACCGCGCCTGATTCCTCCGCCTTTTCTTTCGAAGCGGAGTGTACCGCCCGTGATGACAGCTGGCACCTCAGTGCTAGCACTGAGGCAAGTGGCAACCGCTTTGTCAGCTATACGGGGTGCCAGTGTATGGAGGAGCCGGCTGAGCAACGGGCTGGACAACACCTGACCTATGACTTCCTTACCACCCAGTCCAATACCTTCTACCTTTTCCTTCGTCTCGACGCGCCCGATGAGGGTCGTAACTCCTTCTGGGTCCGCGTGGACGACGGTGACTGGATCAAGATGTGGAAGGAAGAAGATGGCAGTCCGCTCCTGACCAGCGGCTTTGAATGGCGCCGCGTCAACAATGATGCACGACCCATATCCTTTGACCTGGCTCCCGGTGAGCACAGTATAACGGTGGCCTCCCGTGAACCGGGAACCAAGCTGGACAAATTGATCCTGTCCGCGGATAATAGCCTTCCCCACGGCACCGGCGCCCCCGCCCAAAACTGTACGGAAACCGCGATCTACACCGGGGGGCAACCCTTTGTGGAGGAAAGGGTGGTTCCCTACAATGATGACTTGTTTATCACCCCCGCGTTGGCGGTCTATCCGAACCCGGCCACTAACCAGGTTTCAGTGGAACTAAGCGACGGATATCTGGGCGTAGTGACCGTTTCCGTGGTAGATGCACTGGGTCGGCAAATACTTCACCGGAACCGTAACAAGGAGGATCAGGTGTTACGGACCGAACTGTCGGTGGCAGACCTGCCGCACGGTCTCTACCACCTGCTGATACGGCAGGGCGATTGCCAGACGGTAAGGCGCTTCGTCAAGCAGTAATACCTTCGCCGGGCGCAGGAGCTCGGTAACCGTAACGGCCCGTTTCCACCCGGAAACGGGCCGTTTTGATTGGGAAGCGCCTATCCGTAAAAATGATGGTTCTGCCTACACCGTGATTACTACTGCAACCTGGGATAGCTACAATTCGAATGATTCGGACAAGGATAACTGCCGAATTTTTCAATATTTTTCTCACATTTGGGTTAAAATTGATCACGCTGCCTGGGTCACCCTGATAGCTTCAGTGGCGAAATTTTCCTCGTACTAGCAGTTTGGCCACGCGGTTCTACGGCATCGGAACGGCCTCTGGACGTTTTCATTTACCCGGTTATGCCAATGAACAGAATACTTGTTACCATTCTCCCCCTCGTCCTTGCGGGGCAGGTGAGTGCCCAGATTCCTGATTCTTTGTTGGTTATTGCTGATGACTCTGTCCGCGCGATCACCCTGGGCATGACCGCGGCCAATACCGCCCTGTTCGACAAGGAGTTCGAACAGGCTGAGCTGATGTTGGAAGAAGCCGAGCGCATCAGCTCCGGTCTCGGGTCAGCCTTCGTGGCTGCCAAACTGATACGGGAGCGGGGTATCGTGGAACAGGCCCGCGAAGACACGGGGGCGGCCCTGCAAACCTATCAGGAGGCATATGCGGCCTTTGAATCACTGGAAAAACCAGGAATGCTGGTGGATATTCTCCTGCGGATGGAGCAGCTGTATTTCAATTCCCGGGAATTCGATCTTGCCGAAAAGTACGTGCAGCAGGCCCTGGATCTGCTGAATGCCCACCCCGATCTGCCCCTTTACCTGAAGGGCGATGCGCTCAATGAGTTGGCGAACATCTACGGAGAGCAGGGCAAGCATGCGCAGTCGCTGGAGTATGCGGACCAGGCACGAGCCATTTACCAGGAAGCGGGGGATGATACCTTCGCGTTTGGCACCCTGCTTAACTCGGCCATCACCCTGCGGAAGATGGGGCGCTCCGCCGAGTCCGTGACCCGCTTCCGCCGGGTGGAGGAATATGCACGGCAGGGGAAGGTGGACTACCTGCTCATGTCGGTATTCATTAACCTGCCACCCGCCCTGCTGTCCGCTAACCAGCCCGCCGAGGCCCTGGCCGTCAACCAGGAGGCCCTGGACTTTATCGAGTCTCACCCGGAACACAAAGAATTTCGCTACCTGGCGGCCATCCACGATAATTTCCGCGAGATATACGCCAGCACGGGCGATTTCGAGCAAGCCTACGCTCATTACGGCTTAGCCGTAGCGAACAGGGACAGCCTCACCAGCCTGGAGAAAAAGCGGGAAATAGCCCGCCTGGAAACCCAGTTTGAAAGCCGGCAAAAGGAGCAGCAAATCGCGCTGCTGGGCGCCGAAAATGAAACCAGGCAGTGGCAGCTGCGTATGATGCTGGTGGTGCTGGCCGGAGCACTGTTGTTCATCGGTGTCCTGGTCTGGCAGTACCGGCGTCTGCAGCAGAGCCGGGCCCGGATAAGTGAACAATCCGACCAACTCAAGCTCCTGATGAAAGAGTTGCACCACCGCGTGAAGAACAACCTGGCCATCGTATCGAGCCTGCTGAAGTTGCAGAGTAACCGCCTGGAAGAGGAATCGGCGGCGCGGGCGGTGCGCGAGGGGCAACACCGGGTGGAGGCCATGTCGCTCATCCACCAGCGACTGTACCAGACCGACCTGGTAACCAAGGTCAATATGCGCGACTACATCATTGACCTGACCGAGAACCTGATGCGGGCCTACGGTTACGAACCCGACGACTTCGACTTGCAGTTGCAGATCGAGCGGCAGGAGCTGGACGTGGACCTGGCCATCCCGCTCGGCCTCATTCTGAACGAACTGCTGACCAACGCCTTCAAACACGCTTTCTCACAGGTGGACCGGCCGTCGCTGGCCGTTCGCCTGACCGGAGAACGGGACCTTACCCTGGAGATCCAGGACAACGGCCCGGGTATGACACAGGACCAGTGGCAGCAAAGGGGTAAATCGTTCGGCAAGCGCCTGGTCCATAACCTCAGCGCGCAGATCGGCGGTGAGATGGAAATAAGCGGGGATAACGGTACGCGCTTCAAGCTGCACGTAGTCCAACGCAAGGCGGCGTAAATTATAAATTCAATCAGATGATCAACATTCTCCTGGTCGAAGACGAGGCCGTACTGGCCATGGAAATGGAGGAGACCCTGGAATCGGAGGGGTATACCGTAGTAGGCACCGCGGCCAGCGGAGAAAAGGCCCTGGAGTTGTTCCGGGAGTCCAGCGTGGACCTCTTACTCTGCGACATCAGCATCCAGGGGCCTTGGGACGGCATCGAAACCGTGCAGCGACTCATGGCCATCCGTCCGGTGCCGGTCATCTACCTGACGGCCCTGGCGGATCACGAAACCATCCAACGGGCCAAGGCAACCTATCCGGCCGCCTACATTTCCAAGCCCTACAACCTGACCAGTCTCCGCATCGCGATTGAGTTGGCCATCAACAATTTTGCCTTGCGCAAGGGAGAATTGACCCCCGGAACGGATACACCGGGAGTGGCCGAAGCGGAAAGCAACCCGGTCCCGAGCCGCGATTCCATCCTGAAGGTCGAGGACCACATCTTCGTCAAAAACAACTACCGCTTCGTCAAGATAAGCCTCGCCGATATCCTGTACCTGGAGGCCGATAACAACTATACGGTCATCAATACCGCCGCCCAGAAACTGGCCATTCGCCAGCCCCTCAAAGCCATCCTTGATCGCCTCGCCGTGCCCCGATTGGTGCGTACTCATCGTTCTTTTGCCGTAAACCTGGATCAGGTGGAATCCTTCACCGAAACCGAGGTGCAGGTGGGCCCCCGCGACATCCCCCTGGGGCGGAACTACAAGCAGGCTTTCCTGGATTACTTCAATTTCAGCTAGGCTTCCGCTGCCGTTCACCCTCAAGTTCCCGTTGTCTACCCCGCCACAGGCCACCTTCACCCACATTTCGTAAAAGGGCCCTCGCCGACACCATACTTTTGCTGGAGTCAGACGCCTCCCCGATCAGGTAACTGACGGAGATGGTCGTATGGCGATGTTTGAGGTAGAGGCAGGGGCGCAACGCCCCTGCCCATTTCCTATTTTTTTAAAGAAGATTTGGAGAAACCGTCCTAGAGGGGCAGGGCCCGTCCATTGTCCGGGGCGAAGTTTTTACACTCATATAAGAGACACTATGAATGGTTTGTTATCGGCTCAATCCCTGCCCCTCCTTTTTTTGCTTGTCGTATGGACGCTGGTATGTCCCCGCGCCGTAGCCCAGCCAAACGCGAACGGGGTATGGCAGTACAATGCGGAACTGGAAGGCGACCACTGCAGTGGGAGCGGCTGCTATTCTTTCTGCTCCAATTCCTATATGGAAAACCACGAGTTTAATGCGGTAAACGCGCCAAGCGAACGCATCAAGCAAGTGGTTAAGGGGTGGATGGGGAGAATTGACGGCTCAAAAAAAATCAACGAAATTTCCATCCCAGGCACCCACGATTCCGGTGCCGAGTGGGGGGGGACGGCCGCTGAAACCCAAAGTTGGAGTATCCGCGAACAGCTGGAAGCCGGTATCCGCTATTTTGACATCCGTCTGAAGCCCGACCCGGATAACCCTGACAACCTGGCGGTCTACCACGGAGTATTCCCTCAGTACCGGGAGTGTAAGATCAAGGATGAATTTGGGATCTGCTATGGAGGGACGCGGCTCACCCTGAAGACCATCCTGGCGGATATGGATTACTTCCTGAAGCAAAACCCGACGGAGGCCATCATCATGCGCACCTACTACGAGGGCAGCAGTGATTATACATCAGAGCAGAAAGAGGATTGGACAAATCGGTTTAAAAATATCCTTTGGGAAGACACCAACGGAAAGGAGGGCATTCAATATACCGATCGGCTCCGCTACCCGGTCTGGAATGTAAAGCAGCCGGGTACGGCTACCTTCTCGACGACCATTCCGAGATTAAATGATTTGCGGGGAAAACTATGGATTCACCGTACGGGAGGGAACGAGGATGATATACCCTTATTCCAGTACGCCAACGGGAATATTGAAACCCAGAACAATTACAGCGAAAGCGTGAACGTACTCAGCGCAGCAGCCGTGAAACACCTTCGGGATGCGCCCGACCTCATCGCCTCCGGCAATTGGGTACACAACTGGACCAATGGCCTTAACCTCACCGTGGCGGCGGCGCCGGTGCCCCACGACGTGGCCAGTTACCTCAATCGCGACGTCTTTTTTGCGCTCAACGACGTGCCAAGCCAGACTCCCGTCGGCACCGTGGTCATGGACTTTCCCGGTGAGGGGCTCATTTACCGGATCATCAAGACCAATTTCGACTACGAGAGGGAAGTGGACCTTACGGTGGCCTTTGACTGCAACATCAACTGGATTGCCGGAGGGGCCACCTCCAACAAGATTACCGTACAATTGTACAACGGGCCCGAACTGATCGGAACGCAGACCCAGGTGCCGGGCTGTAATGGATTGGGCGATTCGTTTTTTCAGTTCAAGAAGGTGATGCCGGCCATGCCGCAGCTGTACACCCACATTCGGGTATCCACCGATAACGTTGACCCCGACGATGGCTTCGGAATTGATGAGATGTACATCAGCAATACCCGCTACGGTATTCACTGTTACAACGGCGGCATCGAAGACGACGTACTGGAAAAATGGGGGGTAGACGGTGGACAACTGTGGTGCCTGTCTACTCCCGAAAGCAATGAGTTCGGCGGCTATGCCAACGGCTGCAACGATTGCCTCACTTTCGTGACCGGGCAAACCACTACCGCCAAGGTCACCTGCCAGACGCCCTACGGGGTTCAGACCCAGATCGATCAGTACGAACTGCTGAATACACCCATTTTTCAGCAGAAGTACGATCCGGCGGTGACCCTGTCTCCGCCCGTGGCCCGGTGTAAGCCACTAGTGGTTCAGCTGGATGAATACGGGCAGGCGGTGATTGATCCAGCCCAGCTCAATAATGGCAGCTACAACCCCAACGACCCCAATGCCCCGCTCCACTTCTCAGCCAGCCAGAAGGTTTTCGACTGTGACGATCTCCGCAAACCCTTCGGCCAGGTGTGGGTGGAACTGTTCGTCAGCAACGGCACCGCTACGTCTTCCTGCCAAACGTACGTGATCGTCGAGCCCGGGCCTATGCCCGCCGCAATCAACACCAGAGATCAAACCGTAAAGCTGAGGCACGGTGGCACCGTCACCGTAGACCCGGGGGATGTTTACGCTGGCCCTGAGTTGCCCTGCTATTTGGAAATGCAAGTGTTTCCCTCCACCTTCACCTGTGAGGATGTCGGAGATAATGAGGTATTGCTCCACGTATACAATCCCAGAACAAGTGAAAGCGCATATTCGGAGGCCACCGTTACGGTAGTAGATGATATTGATCCTTTCGTGTTTTTCAATTACCCCGGAGAGGTTAAACTGGGACCGGACGGCACGGCAAGCCTCGACGCGTCCACTTTAGGCAGTAGGTCTTACGATGACTGCTCTGAGGTGACGCTGGAAATCAAGCCAAAATCCACCTTCGACTGTGACGATCTGGGCACCATGATGGTGACGCTGTACGCGACCGATGCTTCCGGAAACCGGGGCTACGCTTACCAGAACATCACCATTGTCGATGACCTGCCCCCCCAGGTGGTAACGAAAAGCACAGTTGTCTACCTTGACGAAGCAGGTGCCGCACGCATTTTCGCCGATGATGTGGACGGCGGATCGACGGACAACTGCGGCATTGCCGACCGGTGGGTTTCTCCCTCCACCTTCGATTGCCGCGACGTTGGCGAGCAGGTGGTTACCCTCTACGTGGCGGATGGATCGGAAAACCTGGCGCGGCAAACCGCGATCGTCACCGTCGTCGATCCGTCGGGGAGAGAAGGCGAGCAAACCTTCTACGCCGACGTCGACCAGGACGGCTACGGCGACGCCGCGGCTACCCTCACCGCCTGCACCGCCCCGGCGGGCTACGTAGCCCTACCCGGCGACTGCGACGACAGTGATGCACTGGCCTACCCCGGCCAACGCTGGTACCTCGACCGGGACCACGACGGCTACCCGGAATCCTCTACCATAGATTGTGCCCGCCCCGCTCATGGATTTGCTGTCTCCGAACTTACGTCCACCGAGACGGACAACTGTCCGGATGCCTTTAATCCCGATCAGTCCGACAGCAATGGCGACGGGGTAGGGGACGCCTGCGATACCACGGGCGGCGGCGACACCTTATCCGCCTACTGGCTGGAAGCCGAGTGCGGCATCGTGGGTGGTCAGTGGAGGGTAACGGCCGACGCCAACGCCTCCAACCAGGCCTTCGTCTACGCCCCCGGCCGGCGGTCCACCGCCCAGCCTCCGGCGGACGTGCCCGAGAACCGCATCCGCTTCACCCTCGACCGGGCGGCGGCCGGCAGCTACTTCCTCCACATCCGCGCCTATACCCGCAACCGCGGGGAAGATTCCTTCTGGGTGCGGGTAAACGGAGGCAGCTGGATCCAGTGGAACAACATCGACTGCAACCGCAAATTCAGCTGGGCGACCCTGCCCACCCCGCTGGAGCTGCTGGCGGGTTCCAACACCTTTGACGTGGCCTTCCGGGAGGGCGGTGCCATCCTCGACAAGCTCTACCTGGCCCGGGAAACTGCCCGCCCCGGCGGCTTTGGCGAACCGGCGACCAACTGTGAGGCCCTCACTTCCCAGCCGCCCACCGCGATCGCCCGGGCCTCCACCACCCACGGCAGCGCCCCGCTGGCCGTGGAGCTGGATGGCAGGCTGAGTTACGACTTCGACGGATTCATCGTGGATTACGCCTGGAGCTGGCCGGGAGGCAGCGCCACGGGACCGAACCCCACGGCGACCTTCGCCCCCGGCACCCATAAAGTACTGCTGAAGGTGACCGACAACGACGGGGAATCCAACACCACCAGCCTCACCATCCTGGCAACCGAGCCCGCCGACCTGCCGACCACCCTCCCCCTTTCCTTCGAAGCGGAGTGTACCTTCCGCGACCGCGATTGGAGACTGAGCGCGAGCAGTGAGGCCAGTGGCGACCGCTTCGTCAGCTATACGGGCTGCCACTGTATCGATGAACCGACGCCGCAGCAGGCCGACCGTCACCTGAACTTTGACTTCCGTACCACCGAAACCGATACTTTCTACCTTTTCCTGCGGCTGGATGCGCCCGACGGAGGCCGCAACTCTTTCTGGGTCCGCGTAGACGACGGAAAGTGGATCAAGATGTGGCGGGAAGCGGATGGAAGACAACTCCTGACCACCGGATTTGAGTGGCGGCAAGTCAACGACGATACCCGCCCCGTGGCCTTCGTCCTGTCACCCGGCGAGCACACCATCACGGTAGCCCCTCGGGAGCCGGGCACCAAGCTGGACAAGCTGATTCTGTCGCCGGATGAGGTGCTGCCCCTTGGCACCGGCGCACCCGCCCAGAATTGTCCGGCCGCGGCCGCTCTCGCCCTGAAAGGCGCGGCCATGGAGGAAGTGCTTCCCTACGACGACGCGCTGTTCGCGGCACCTGAGCTGGTCGTATACCCGAACCCGGTCACGGATCACGTCACCGTGGAACTGGCCGACGGCTACCAGGGAGAAGTCGTCCTGCAGGTGGCAGACGCCCTGGGACGGCAGGTCCGCCAGCAACGCCTGCGCAAGGAAGACCGGTTGCTGCGGACCGACCTCTCCGTGAGCGATCTGCCCCCGGGGCTCTACCACCTGCTGCTGCAACAGAGTGAGTGCCAGCTGGTGGAGCGCTTTGTGAAACAATGATGTAAGCACCTGTGATTTGACTGGGGCCGGCGCTGAAAGGTGCCGGCCCCTTTTTTGGGGGGTGCAAGCAGTACTTCACACGCTGCCCTGCGGGACAAAGCACGAAGCCCCCGCTTACCAAGTTCAGGGTTTGAGATGGGGGATTACTGCGTGATCCCAGGGGTGGGGGATGCAAACGGCCGCGCGTTGCCCTGCGGGACCAAAGCACGAAGCCCCCGCTTACCAAAGTTCAGGGTTTGAGACGGGGGATTACTGCGTGATCCCCGGGGTGGGGGATGCAAACGGCCGCGCGCTGCCCTGCGGGACTAAAGCATAAAGCCCCCGCTTACCAAAGTTCAGGGGTTAAGACGGGGGATTACTGCGTGATCCCCGGGGTGGGGGATGCAAACGGCCGCGCGCTGCCCTGCGGGACAAAGCACGAAGCCCCCCTCCCGCTTACCAAAGCCTGCGGCTTTAGACGGGGAGGGGGGCTTCGTGCTGTATCGGCTGCGCCGATCAGCGCGCGGCCGTTTGCGGAGGATGAGGGATTCGAACCCCCGGTACCCGTAAGGGTACACCTGATTTCGAATCAGGCACGTTCAGCCAGCTCCGCCAATCCTCCGGAAGCTGTACAGCGGCACAAAGTTACTCTGTCCACCGAAATGCACCAAGCGGCGGAGAAAGTTTCTGGTGATTGGCAAACATTTTGTGGTAAATTCCGTATCTTCAGCACGCCACGCTTTCTGACCCTTACCCGATCATCCGCCCCCTCTTTGCGCTCCGTGGCTTTTCCTTACCCGTTGAGTTGTTCCGTATGCACTCCGAGGAGTTCTACGCCGTGGCCCTGAGCCGCGTTCCCACCGTGGGCGCCAAGATCTATCGCCAGTTGTTGACCCACTTCGGTTCCGCCGAAGTGGCGTGCCGGGCGTCCGCCGTGGAGCTGATGGCCGTGCCCGGTATTGGCCATCGCACCGCCGCCTACTTCGCCACCGGCACCCACCTGCGAGAAGCCGAGTCCATTCTTTCCCACGCCGGCACCCATGCCGTAGAGATATTGTACGCGGGCAGCGACCGCTACCCCCCGGCCCTTCGAGGTTTTGAGCAGGCCCCGCCCGTGCTTTACCACCGGGGGGAGACCGACTTATCCAATCCGCGCGCCATCGCCGTAGTGGGCACCCGCCGGATGAGCGAGCAGGGCGGGCGGCAGGTGGAGCGGTTGCTCGATCCCCTGACCCCCTACCAGCCCCTCATCGTAAGTGGTTTGGCCTACGGGGTGGACGTGGCTGCCCACCGCTGTGCGCTGCGGATCGGGCTGCCCACCCTGGCCGTACTGGGCAGTGGGCTGGACCAGGTGTACCCCCAAAGCCACCAGGGCGTGGCCCACCGGATGGCGGGGCAGGGTGGGGGACTGCTGACCGAGTACCCGCCCTGGCAATCCCCCGAGCGGGAACACTTCCCGGCCCGCAACCGGATCGTGGCGATGCTCGCCCAACTGATCCTGGTAGTGGAGTCGGACCTGAGTGGCGGATCCATCATTACGGCCAACATGGGGCACGACCTGGGTCGAAAGATCGGAGCCTGCCCCGGTAGGGGTGGGGACCCGCGCACCGCCGGCTGCAATGCCCTGATCAAGGCGGGCAAAGCCCACCTGGTTGACAACGCGGCAGATATTATTAGCCTGCTCGGCTGGCGCGACCCACCCGCTCACGAACGACAGATGCAGTTGTTTGAGACCCTGTCGGTCGAAGAACGGGCCGTGGTGGGGAAACTGGACGGGGATGCGGGGGCCACCATCGATGACCTCAACCGCCAGTTGCAGTTGCCGCCGGGCCAGCTGGCCGGTTTGCTGCTGGGCCTGGAAATGCGGGAAGTCATCATGGCCCTGCCCGGCTACCGCTACCGCCTGCGCGCAGGATGATCCTTAACCAAGCCTTAATCCCGTCGCCTGCCGCTGGACATTTATCTTTGTGCCATGAATGTGACCTACCTCTTCTCTTGCTGCCTGCTGATCGCCCTTTTCACCAGTTGTCCGCCCGCCCCCCAGGATACCCTGGCAGGAGGCCGGACCTCGACCACGGAAGCCACCATGGACCGCGATGACCGCGAATCCGAGGGCACCGTCTCCAGCTACGCCCGGGCCCAGCGCGGACCGAAGAACATCATCCTGATGATCGGCGACGGCATGGGCGTCACCCAGATCTCAGCCGGCCTGTACAGCAACAACAACCAGCTGAACCTGGAGCGCTTCCCCGTGGTGGGCCTCCACAAGAGCTACAGCGCCGATAACCTGATCACCGATTCGGCCGCCGGGGCCACCGCCTTCTCCGCCGGGGTGAAAACCTACAACGGGGCCATCGGGGTGGATGTGGATACCCTGCCCGTGACCACCATCCTGGAGATGGCTGAATCGGCCGGCATGCCCACCGGACTGGTGGCTACCTCCTCCATCGTTCACGCCACGCCGGCATCCTTCTACGCCCACGTCAAGCAACGCAAGGAGTACGAAGCCATTGCCGCTGACCTGCTGAAGACCGACATCGACCTCTTTATCGGCGGCGGGGCCAAGTACTTTGAACGTCGGGAGACGGACACCCGCAACCTCACCGAGGAGCTGCGCAGCCAGGGCATCGAGGTGTCTTCCTTCGTGGATACCGACCTGAAGAAGCTGAAGGTGAAGCGCGCCAAGCGGGTAGCCTACTATACGGCCGACAGTGAGCCAGTGCCCTTCAACCAAGGGCGCGACTACCTCGTCGACGCCACCGAGCTGGCCATGGACTTTCTGAATGACCGCGACAGCCTCAACAAGGGCTTCTTCCTGATGGTCGAGGCCTCCCAGATCGACTGGGGCGGCCACAGCAACAACAGCGACTACATCATCTCCGAGATGATCGAATTCGACCGCGCCATCGGGGCTGCCCTGAACTTCGCCCAGCGGGATGGAGAAACCCTCATCATCGTTACCGCCGACCACGAGACCGGGGGCTACGCCATCAACAACGGATCGGTAATGGGGCAGATCGAAGGGGCCTTCACCTCCGACTATCACACCGCCGACCTGATCCCGGTTTTCGCCTACGGACCGGGGGCGGAGCAGTTCTCGGGCATTTTCGAAAACACGGCTATTTTTGATAAAAT
Organism: Neolewinella marina; assembly: GCF_002631205.1. Taxonomy (GTDB): domain Bacteria; phylum Bacteroidota; class Bacteroidia; order Chitinophagales; family Saprospiraceae; genus Neolewinella; species Neolewinella marina. Next base: position 77,863 of record NZ_PDLO01000004.1, on the reverse strand, counting down.
GAAACTGCTCTACGGCTTCTCCAAGCGGTAGAACAGGGCTTGGGCGCCGGAGACGATGCCCGAATTTGACCTAATATTAACTTGTGCGTCATAACTCTACCCCCCGCAAACCGTTAGGTAGGTGGGAAGGAGCGGTCAGAAAACGCATGGGATGTATCTTTAGCAGTTCATCCCCCAATTTCCGTCAATGATTCAAGGGCTTCAACCTTAAAATACTACAAGTGCAAGCACAAATTCAAAACACTGTCGAAGACATCCACCAGTCGCTCAAAAACTGGAAGACTATCATCTCCCAGTACCAACAGGCCAATACCTGGCGCGCGATCGGCCAATTGTTCAGCAGTTTTGGTCCCTTTCTGGCGCTTTGGGTAGCGATGTACTTCAGCGTGGGCTACTCCATCTGGCTCACCCTCCTGCTGGGCATGGTCAATGCCTTCTTCCTGGTCCGCATCTTCATCATTCAGCACGACTGCGGCCATTACTCCTTTTTCAGCAAGCGTAAGGTCAACGACGCCATGGGCTTCGTCTGTTCCTTTTTCAGCTCGATCCCCTATACCTACTGGGCGCGCGTGCACAGCTTCCACCACGGCCACACCGGCCAGCTCGAGCACCGCGACATCGGCGACATCGACTTCCTGACGGTAGAAGAGTTCCGCAAGTTGAACGGCTGGGGCCGCTTCAAGTACCGGGTTTTCCGCAACCCCTTCGTACTGTTCATTCTCCTGCCCATGATCTACCTCGGCGTGGTTCTGCGCGTACCCCGCATCAACTTCCCCGGATGGTCGCCCATTCACCGGAAGATGCATTTGAACAACCTGCTGATCCTGGCTGCCTACGTAGGCCTCGGTTTTCTGGTGGGCTGGAAAGCCTTCCTCATCGTACAGGGCAGCATCATCTTCTTCTTCGGCATCATCGCCTTCTGGTTCTTCTACGTGCAGCACCAGCACGACCACACCTACATGCAGTGGTCCAAGAACTGGGATTACCTCACGGCCGCGATCAAAGGCGCTACCTTCTACAAGCTGCCCCGCATCATGCACTTCCTGACGGGTAACATCGGCTACCACCACATCCACCACCTGAGCAGCCGCATCCCCAACTACAACCTGCGCCGCTGCGCCAAGGAGAACCCGGTACTGCAGCGCCACGTGACCAAGATCACCTTCCTGCAGAGCCTCCCCCTCATGTTCAACAAGCTGTGGGACGAGGAGAAGCAGCGCATGATCTCCTTCCGGGAGTTCTACCGCAACGAACAGCGGAAGATGGCCGCCTAGCCGCCACGGCTGGTTGGTTGATTCCTGATCTGACTACCTGAAAATGGGTGCACGACTTCGGTCGGGCACCCATTTTTGCATTAGTGAGGTAACCCCCCCCCCGGGTCAGTCCACCACCACGACCGGCTTCTCCGCCACCTGCTCCGCCCGGCGGGCCGGGAGCAGGGAGGCCAGCAGTCCGATCACCATCACGGTGGCGGTTACGATCATGAAGTCCGAGAAGCGCAACGACATCGGGTAGGCTTCGGCCAGGGTGCCGGGCAGCCCCACGATGCCGTAGTGGCTCTGGATGAGGTAGGTGAGGATGGCCAATCCGAAGCCGGAAAGGAGTCCGATTCCGGAGATCAGCAGCCCCACCCGCAGGAATACGTTGCGGATATCGGTCCCGAGCATGCCCAGGCTGCGCAGGATGATGATGTCCTTGCGCTTTTCCAGGACGATCATCCACAGGGCCCCCACTAGGTTGAAGCTGATCAGGATCACCATCAGGGTCACGATGGCGTAGGCCACGTACTTTTCCACCCGCATCAGTTTCAGGATGCTGTTTTCCTGCTCGAAGCGGTTTTTCACCACGTAGTCTTCGCCCAGGGCCTCTTGCAGGGCCCGGTAGGTAGCCTTATTGGCGAAGCCGGGGAGCAGCTTGATTTCCAGGGAGGAGACCGTGGGGGCTTCCACGCCCATGATCTCCCGGGCCAGCCCGATGTCGATGAGTACGGCCTGGTTCTCGAAGGCCTCCCGGCTGCGTACCACCCCCACCGGCAGTACTTCCCGCACCTGGTAGGGCAGCCGGCCCGAAGCCAGCACGGTGCCGCCCCCGCGGGTACGCGGGCGGGGCACGTAGATCGACAGCAGGTTGATCTGGTTGTAGGGGTCGATGAGGAGCTCCCGCGCCAGGTTCTGTCCCACGATGGCTCCGAGGGTCTCGAACTGGGGGAGGAGCAGGTCGTAGTGCCCCTCCTCTACCATGGTGTCGATCCCGTTGATGCGGGCGTACTCGCTGTCCACTCCCTTCAGCGGACCGAAGGCCTGGTGGCCGAGGTACTGGAACCGGGCCGTTTCTTCCAGGGTGTGGGAAATAATCCGGACACCCTCCGTTTTGCGCACCTTGGCCAGCAGTTCGTCGGAGGCCTCGAAGGTCTTTCCCCGGGCGGCAGTGATGCGTACGTCGGGGTTAAGGTTATTGAACATCCCGACGAAGATGTCCTCAAAACCGTTAAAAACGCTCAGGGCAATGATCAGCGCGGCGGCGCCGATGGCCACCCCGAAGGCCGCGACGAAGGTGATGATGTTGATGGCATTGGTCGACTTGCGGGCGAAGAGGTACCGCCAAGCCATCCGCGCGGAAAGGTTCATGCGGCAAAGTTACTTCAGCCGCGGTAAGCGCCCCCGGCGGCGTTTAGCGGAGCCGCTCCAGCAGGTCGTTCAGATAGTCCACCTCGCCGTCGGAAAGCCGCTCCCGGATCAGGGCGTCGAGGTCCTTGCGGCCCTCGTTGATGCGGGCCACCAGCTCACTGCCCTTTTCGGTGATGCGGGTGCGGTTGCTGCGACGGTCGTGGTCGGAAGGGAATTTGTCGAGGAGGTTCTTTTTCTCCAGCCGGTCTACGAGGCGGCTGGCGTCCGACATCTTGTCGGCCAGCATATCGCGCAACTCCTGGATAGAGAGCGACTCCGGAAAGCGCTCGTCGAGGATGCGGAGAATGCTGTACTGTTTGGGGGTAATGTCATGGGGCTGGAGGAACTGACGCATGCTGTTGTTGATCCAGCTGCAGCTGTGCAATAGATTGAAACGCAGCTCCCTGAATTGATCGTCGCATACGTAATTCCTATCGTTCTCGGGCCTTTCCTTCATGTTGGGGTTCTCTGTGTGGGGTAAAATATCCCGGCCCCTCGATCAAGGCCGCTGCCAAAGGTAATAAAAACGCCTATTATGTTCTGATATTTGAGCAAATGGTTTTATTAAGTATTCCCGTTCGGGATTACCGGGTTTTCCGTGCCATTTCTCGCTTTAACGTCAAATTAAGACCGCGCCAACGTCCATCCGTCTCCCTGCCGCGTTATGCTGCTAACAATTACTGCGTATGAAATTTCCCGCCTTTCTGCTGCCCCTGTTCTGTCTGCTGTTTGCCACTCCGCTGGCCGCCCAGAACAACCATTACACCAGCGCTTCCCAGAGTGATGCGGAAGCGAAAAGGATACTGGAAAGTATTCGCCAGAAATACGATGGCTATACTACCCTGACGGCCGATTTCCGCCTGGAAATGGCTTTCCCCAACCAGCCGAAAGAAGTACAGGCCGGTAACCTGAGCCGCAAGGGTGACCTGGTACGCTTCAAGCTCGGCGACCAGGAGGGCATCATCAACAAGGACGCCTCCTACTTCATCCTCCACGGCAGCAAGGAGGTGCAGATCAACGACCTGCCCGAGCCGGGGGAATCCACCGGCATGCCCACTCCCCAGAACCTGTTCAGCTTCTACGAAGGCGACAACTACGTACTGTCGCTGCAGGGCGAGGAAACCGTTAACGGCCGCAAACTGCAGATCATCGAGCTGAAGCCCGTGGATCGCCACGCCAGCGATTTCACCAAACTGCGCCTGCAGGTCGACCAGCAGCGGAAGGAGATCGCCTCCGTGAAGGCCTTCATCCGCGACGGCAGCAGCTATACCTTTTTCCTCGACAAGACCCGGGGCAACGCCACCCTGGCCGACAACAACTTCACCTTTGATAAGGCGCAGTTCCCCGGCTACCACGTCGAGGACCTTCGCTTCTGACCTTCCCCCCCCCAGGCTGCTGATTCCGGGCGCTGCACGCGGGTGCCGCGTTAACATCGGGGTGCCGCAGCCGTTGGTGGGATATGCAGCGGCCCACCCTCGTCATCGCCGGCGCCACCGGCTTCATCGGCCGCTGGTTCATCGAACGGTACCACCACCGGTACCGCATCATCGCGCTCAGTCGCGGTGCCCTTCAACCTGACCCTACCTACGACAAAGCCGAATGGCGGCAGGTGGAACTGTATTCCATCACGAGCACCGAAGCCGGACTGGCCGGCGCCGACCTGGCGCTGTATCTCGTTCATTCCATGTCGCCCTCGGCCCGCCTTTCCCAGGGCAGTTTTGAGGATACCGACGTGCTGCTGGCCGACAACTTCGCCCGGGCCGCCCGCAAGCAGGGCATCCGCCAGATCCTGTTCGTCGGCGGCCTGCTGCCGGAGGATGAATTACCCGCCGACTACAGCCGCCACCTGCGCAGCCGGCGGGAGGTAGAAGAAACCCTGGCCTCTACCGGCGTGGCGGTCACTACCCTGCGGGCCGGCATCATCGTGGGGCCCGGCGGGTCCTCCTTCCAGATGGTCGAGCGGCTCGTGAATCGGCTTCCGGTGCTGATTTGTCCCGCCTGGTGCCAGTCCGCCACCCACCCCATTGACCTCTTCGATGCCCTCCGGCTGATCGATTACTGCCTCGACCGTCCTTCCACTTTCGGGCGGGCCATCGACATCGGCGGCTCGGAGGTGACCACCTATATGGATATGCTCGCTACGGTAGCCGAGCTGATGGGCAAGCGGCGCTTCATTCAACCCGTATCTTTTTTCAGCCCCGGTTTGTCCACCCTCTGGGTGAGTGTCTTCACGGATACCCCCTCCGACCTGGTCAGTCCTCTGGTCGAGAGCCTCCGCCACCGCATGGTGGCCCGCGACAACGAGGTCTTGCGGGCTTTTCCGGACCGACTGAATTTCCGCGCCGCCGCCCACCGCGCCCTCCACCCGGAGGATCTACTGCCGCCCCTGCCCCCGCGGTTGCCGGCGGCCGACCCGGGGGTGCGCAACACCGTTCGGAGCGTCCAGCGTTTGCCCAACCCCCAGCAACACACCGCCACCTACGTCGCCCGTCTGTACCAGCGCTGGTTGCCGGTCTTCTTCCGGACCCTTATCGGGGTAAAGACCCGGGGGGATCACTCTACCTTCCAGGTGCTGGGAATCCCCCTGTTGAAACTCACCTTCATCCCGGGACGCAGCGACAGCCGGCGCCAACTCTTCTATATCGTAGGCGGGTTGCTGGCCCGCAAGGAGAACAAGGGCTGGCTGGAATTCCGCAGCGTGCTCAACGGCCGGTACATCATCTCGGCCATCCACAATTTCGTGCCTGCCCTGCCCTGGTACCTCTACGTGCTCACCCAGGCCCGCGCCCACCAGTGGGTGATGAACCGCTTCGGCCGCTACCTCTCAAACATGAAGGCCTAGAACCCGACGGCCCCCTTCAGGTTATTGGAGGTATGAGAACCTACAAACTGAACAATGGCCTGGAAATGCCCCGCCTCGGGCTGGGCGTCTGGCAAAGCGAGAACGGAAAGGAAACAATTGACGCCATTCACTGGGCCCTGGAGGCCGGCTACCGCCACGTAGATACCGCCAAGGCCTACCGGAATGAGGAGGCCGTAGGAGAAGCCATCCGCACGGCCGGTCTGCCGCGGGAAGAGGTCTGGCTCACCACCAAGGTCTGGAACGACGACATCCGGGCCGGCCGCACCACAGAGGCCCTGGACAACAGCCTCAAGCGGCTGAAGCTGGATTACGTAGACCAAGTGCTCCTGCACTGGCCCGTGGAAGGTCGGGTGGCCGCCTGGCAGGAACTGGAAAAGGCCCTGGAGGCGGGGAAGGTCCGCAGCATTGGCGTGAGCAACTTCATGGACGACCACATTGAAGAAATTATCGAGGCGGGCAGCGTACTCCCCGTCGTCAACCAGATCGAGTACCACCCCTATCTGACGCAGGCGGACGCGATCTCGGCCTGCGACGCCCACGACATCGCCATCACCGCCTGGTCGCCCCTGATGCAGGGCCACTTCCTGAAGGAGCCCCTCTTTGCCGAGATAGGCGAACGCTACGGCAAAACGGCGGCCCAGGTGGTCCTGCGCTGGTGCCTGCAAAATGACGTCATCGTGATCCCGAAGAGCGTCCACCGCAAGCGCATCATCGAAAACGGAGACCTGTTCGACTTTGAGCTTTCCGAAGAAGATATGGTCGCCATCGACGAACTCGAGCGCGGCAAGCGCTTTGGGCCCGACCCCCGCAATTTCGATTTCTAGGAGGCTGCCACCCTCTTACCCTAACCACCGCCATGTCCTCTTCCCACCATTCCCTGCTTCGCTCGTCCCTCATCGGGGGGGCACTGGCCGCCATGATCATTTTCATCGGCACCTACTTGCTGGGGACGGTAACCAACTACGAGGCGATTGAGAACCTCCAGGAAGTTCGGCCTACCCTCCGCTTCACGGCCAGCGGGATGATGACCTCTACGGCCACCATCCTGGCCCTGATGCTGACCTTGCTGTCGTTCAGCCAGCAGTCGGAACGGAAGCTGAAAGCCTACCACTACAACCGGATCGGCTGGATCGCCCGTTTTGCCGCCGGCATCTTCATTGCCGCCCTGGTGTTGCTGATGGTGTTGAACGTACCCATCAGCAACGCGGAGGAGACCTTCGCTGGCTTCTACAATATCATCTATTACGTATTGCTGAGCTATACCGCCCTGATGGGGGGCTGCATGATCACCATCATCCTCCTGCTTTATCAGGCGGCCCGCGACATCATCCTCATCGCCCATCCCAACCGCAAGGTGGTGGGGCTATACGCGGAAGAAGATGAGGATCCGGACCTGCCTACCAAGCGGGAAAGGGAAAGGCTGGTCATTGAGGAAGAAGACGAGGCATCGGGGGGAACCAAATAGTTTGCCGCTGTCCTTAGCGTCGTTGCCAGCGAAATTTTGTTTCTTGGCGGGCCAACGATAGCGTACTGCAAACCCTCCGCTATCGTCAACGTTAGCTAGCTACCGAATAGACCAATCCCTTCAAATTCCCCACCCAGTCAATGGAAGCCCTTAAACAGAAATTCGCCGAAAAGGCCCTTTCCCTTTACCAAGAACTCCGGTCCACCACGAAAGCCAACGGCTCCCTCAAGGTCGACGAAGTAACGCTGAGCCAGGTGGTCGGCGGCGCGCGGGGCATCAAAATGATGCTGTGGGAAACCAGCCAGCTCGATCCGAATAAGGGCATCCGCTTCCGCGGCTACTCCATCCCCGAAATCAAGGAGGCCCTGCCCAGCGGCCCCCAGGGGGAACCCAAGCCCGAAGGACTGTTCTGGCTCATGCTGACGGGTGAGATCCCTACCGCGGAGGAGGTGGACGCCCTCACCGCCGAGTGGCACCGCCGTGCCGACGTGCCGGAGGCCGTCTTCACCACCCTCGACAGCCTGCCCACCGACGCCCACCCGATGACGCAGCTGACCATCGGCGTCATGGCCATGCAGTCGGACAGCATCTTCTCCCGCCGCTACGCGGAGGGCATGCCCAAGACGGAGTACTGGGATGCAGTCTATGAGGATAGCATGAACCTGATTGCCCGGCTCCCGCGCGTCGCCGCCTACATCTACCGGCGCACGTTCAAGGGTGGCGACCACATCGCCCCCGACACCAGCCTCGACTACAGCGCCAACTACGCCCACATGCTGGGCAGCGACGATGAGGACTTCCGCAGCCTGATGCGGCTCTACCTCACCATCCACGCCGACCACGAAGGTGGCAACGCCTCGGCCCACACCGTCCACCTAGTGGGCTCCACCCTCAGCGACCCCTACCTGGCCTTCTCGGCGGGCATGAACGCCCTGGCCGGCCCCCTGCACGGACTGGCCAACCAGGAGGTGATCAAGTGGATCTTCGAAATGATCGACAACCTCGGCACCAAAACGCCCACCAAGGAGCAGATCGCCGATTACGTCCAGCAAACCCTGGACGAGGGGAAGGTGATCCCCGGCTACGGCCACGCCGTACTGCGCGAGCCCGACCCCCGCTTCACCGCCCAGCGCCGCTTCGCCGAGCAGTACATCCACGACAGCGACCTGATCTCCACGGTGTGGAAGATCTTCGACGTGGTACCGCCCATCCTGCAGTCCCTCGGCAAGGTCAAGAACCCCTGGCCCAACGTCGATGCCCACTCCGGCGCCCTGCTGGTGCACTACGGCTTCAGCGAATTCAGCTACTACACCGTCCTCTTCGGCGTGAGCCGTGCCCTGGGTGTACTGGCCGCCGGCATCTGGAGCCGCGCCCTGGGCATGCCCCTCGAGCGCCCCAAGTCGGTGACCAGCGAATGGGTAATGAACCAGGTAAAGAACAACTCTAAATAAGACCACTGTATGAACGTTCCAGCTAATCTCTTCTACACCGAGGAGCACGAGTGGGTGATGATCGAAGGAAACATTGCCACCGTAGGAATTACGGATTTTGCCCAGGAGCAGCTCGATGAGCTCGTCTATGTGGAAGTGGATACGGTAGGGGAGACCCTGAGCCGCAACGAGGTCTTCGGTACGGTGGAAGCTGTGAAGACGACCAGCGACCTGTTCATGCCCGTGGCCGGCAAGATCATCGCCTTCAACAGCGAACTCGACGAGAGCGATGGCGACAACCCCACCATGGTAAACGAGGATCCCTACGGCAAGGGGTGGATCGTGAAGGTGGAGCTGACCGACCCCGAAGACCGGGAAGGCCTGCTGGACGCCGCGGCCTACTCAGCACTTATTTCCTGATAATTTTGCCCGAGCAACCACCAAAAGGTCGCCACCCGGCATCTTCTCTGCAGCGGAAACGAGGGATGCGATTCATCACCGCCCTGTATGCCCTCCTGCTGATTTACGTCAGTCTGGCCCCGGGTCAACGGATACCGGGAATTTTCAACTGGGGTGAGCTATTTTCGCCGGATAAGATTGCACATTTTGGCGCTTACGCCTTTTTTGCAGTATTATTGTCTTTCTCAAACGGCATGGCTTCCCGGTGGAAGCGGGCGGCAACGGCTGCCTTACTTGCCGCCCTGTTCGGGGTCCTGATGGAAGTGCTGCAAGGCATTGCCGGGACCGGTCGCGATTTCGATCCCGTCGATATGGTGGCCAACCTGATCGGTGCCTTGCTGGGAGGAGCGGTATACCTGCTTCTTCAACCTCTACTGTTCAAGTACCTCGCCCCGGTGAGGTCATAGCGATAACTGTTTAAATATTTGCCATGGACCAATTATCAATAAGTGGTGGTTCCCTGGCGATAGCCTTCGCGGTCATCCTGCTCTTGTTCATCGGCCTCATCGTCATGATGCGGAACGTGTACAAGTCCCGGACCGAAAAGGGTATTGCCGGTGAGTACACCGAGGATGCTGAAAAGAACAGCTCCTACATCGAGAACCGGGCGAAGTACGAGCGGGTCGATGTCTTCGGTCTGAGCTCTACCTTCTTCAACTTCGGTCTCGCCCTCGCCGTCGGCCTGTCTCTCCTGGCCTTCGCCTGGACGCAGTACGAAGCGGAGATCGTCATCCCCGAAGGAGCCCTGGAGCTCGACGAGGAGATCGAGATGGAGCCGCCGCGTACCGCCGAGCCCCCGCCCCCGCCCCCGCCCCCGCCGCCCCCCGTCATTGAGGAGGTGCCGGAAGAAGAACTGATCGAGGAAGATCCCCCCGAATTCGAGGATACCTCCATCGACGAAGAAACCATCATCAAGGAAGCTCCGCCGGAAGTGAAGGAGGACAAGGCTCCGCCTCCCCCCCCGCCGCCCCCGCCACCGCCCCCCGCTCCCGAAGTGGAGGAAATCTTCAAAGTCGTAGAGCAAATGCCGCTCTTCCCCGGTTGTGACGACCTGGGCAGCTACGCTGAGAAGAAGCAGTGTGCCGACAAGAAGATGCTCGAATTCATCTACGGCAACATCAAGTACCCCGCCATTGCCCGGGAGAACGGTGTAGAAGGTATGGCAGTAGTCTCCTTTGTAGTCGAGAAAGACGGTTCGGTAACCGACGCCAAAGTAGTCCGGAACCCCGGTGCGAAAACCGGCGAAGAAGCCCTCCGCGTCGTCAACCTGATGAACGAGAAAGGCATCAAGTGGACCCCCGGTAAGCAAGGTGGACGGAACGTACGCGTTCAGTTCAACCTGCCGGTGAAGTTCCAGCTCGAGTAATACCCCCTTGCTCCACGGCAATCAAGGCCGGCAGCTCCCCGCGAGCTGCCGGCCTTTTTTGTTGCCCGGGGCCCACCGAGAAATTAAGCGCAAAGCGTATCTTTGCCCACCGATTGCGGGATGTAGCGCAGCCCGGTAGCGCGCGTCGTTCGGGACGACGAGGCCGCTGGTTCGAATCCAGTCATCCCGACCCCCCAGGAGCCGAGAGGTCCGGTAGGCGTTCAACCGCCCGCCCGACCGCTTGGCTCCTTCCTGTTTTGGGGTACTACGGCCGCCGTTTATACCATTCCGAAGAGCAGGGGAACGCCCACGGTGGTTACCAGCCAGAAGATCAGACTTAGGGGGGCACCGATCCGCGTGAAGTCCAGGAACTTGTAGCGGCCGGCGCTGTAGACCATGGCGTTGGTCTGATAGCCCACCGGGGTCATGAAGCAGGCCGAGGCCGCCACGGCTACCGTAACCAACAGCGGCATGGGGTCGATGCCCACCTGCTCGGCGGCCGCAATCGCCACCGGGGCCAGCAGGGCGGCAGTAGCGTTGTTGCTCATCACCTCCGTAAGCAGGTTGGTGGTCAGGTACAAAGTTGCAATGAGGGCAAAGGGGCCGAGCTCACTGATGGTACCCGTCAGCAGGGAGGCGATGTCGTCGTCGAGCCCGCTGTTGCTCATGGCCCGGCCCAGGCTGAGGGCGCCGGCCAGCAGGAAGACGATCTTCCAGTCGATGGACTCGTAGGCTTCCGACATGGTCACCGTCCGGCCGATCACCAGGGCGCACACGCCCAGCAAGGCCGCAATGCTGATGGGAAGCAGGCCGATGGTCGCGATGACGATGACGGCAAGGATGGTAGCGCTGACGAAGTAAAACCGGCCCCGGTTGAAGTCGGTGATGGTATCGGTAGACAGGAGGATAAAGGGACTGTCCTGCTGCTGCTCGATGTGCTGCAGTTCCTTGATGTAGTGGCTTTTCACCTCGGCGAGGATAACGTCGCCGGGGGTCAGGGGCAGCCGGTACAGCTGCTCGTGGAGGGTTTCCTCCCGCTGGCGGATGGCCAGGGGCACGGCCCGGTAGCTGCGGCGGAAGTCGACCTCCCGCAGGGTCTTGCCGATGAACTCCGAGTCGGGGGTGATCACCATCTCGATCAGGCTGCTGTTGTCGCGCTCCAGACCGGTGCCCATCACCCGCACGCTGCCCGAGTTGTCGACCAGCCGCACCCAATCCTTCAAGTTGAGGATTTTCTTGCGGTCGCAGCGCACCTTGAGGGTGTCACCGACGGCAAGTTGGAAGTCGCCGGCGGGCAGCACGAAAGACTGGTCCTCCCGCCGCACCTCGATGATGTCCATGTCCAGCTCGCGCACCAGGGGAGAATCCATGATCCGCTTCCCCGCCAGGTCGGGGTGATCGAGGATGACGATTTCGGCCAGGTAATCGTGGAGAGCGAACTTCTCTTCCAGGCTGTGGTCCCCGTCGCGATCGGGCAACAGCCGGGTGCCGAAGTAGGTCAGGAAGACCGCCCCGATGGCCAGCAGCACCAGCCCGATAGGCGTAATGGTAAACATGCTGAAGCCCGCCAGCCCGTGGGTAGTGGCCACCCCGCTCACGAGGATGTTGGTGGAGGTGCCGATGAGGGTACATAGTCCCCCAAAGATGCTGGCGAAAGAAAGGGGAATGAGGAGCTTGGACGGCTTGATCTTGGCCGTTGCCGCAATGCGGATGACCACGGGGATGAAGACCGCCACCACCGGCGTGTTGTTGATGAAGGCCGAGCTGAAGGCCACCACCAGGATGAGCAGCAGCAGGGCCCGCTTGGGGTGGCTGCGGAAGCGGGCCGACATGGAACCCGCCACCTGCTGCAACGCCCCGGTCTTCAACAGCGCCGCCGACAGTACGAACATGAAGGCAACGGTCAGGGTGGCGTCGTTGCTGAAGCCGGCAAGTCCCTCATCCGGAGTGATCACCCCACCGACCACCAGGGCCACCACGATGAGCATGGCGACCAGGTCGACCGTCAACCATTCCGTAACGAAGAGCACTACGGCCCCCAGGGCAACAAGCAGGGTAATAACGGCGGGTGTCAGCATAGGAAGGCGCAAAGATAAACACTGCGGCCCGCCGCCCTGCCGGGATCAGAACTGCTGGTAGATGTTCTGCAGGTCGGTATTCGTCTCGGCGGCCTTGATGGCTTCCAGACTCGTTCCCATTTCCAGGATGAGCTTGTTCAGGTCGCCGGCATCACCCATGGATTCCACCCGTTCCGCAAGGCTGTTCCTCAGGTCACTGATCGCCTTGGTGGCGGCCAGGCGGCGCCAGGGGGTCTGCGACTGGTCCAGGGCGATCTCCTTCAGGCGGGAAACCCCGGTGGTTTGCTCGGCCGACTGCCCCTGGGCCAGCAGGGACTGGTAGGCGGTGTACAGCCCGAGGGCCGCGTAACCGTCGACGCTCTCCAGCCGGCTCTCGAAGAAGGGCAGCTTGGTCAGGTCGCCTGAGCTGCTGTACAGGTCGGCCAGGGCTCCGCTGATGTCCTCGTTGTCGATCTCCTCCAGCACCGCGGCGGCCTTCGTAGCGGCCTCGGGGTCAGTGGCCACGAGCGCCTGCAATCCGGCGGCCACCACCGTATAGGAACGGGCCTCCATGGCTTCCCGGGCAATCGGGGCCAGTTGCTCATCTTCCAGCTGGGTGAGCAGGTCGAGGGCGGCGGCCCTTACCTGGCTGCGGTCGTCCTGGCGGGCAATGGCGCGGACGCGTTCGAGCTGGACGGGGGTGGGGTCCACCAGGCTCTGCACGGCCACCCCGCGGATGGCGTAGAAGCTGTCCTGCAGCGCCGCGGTAAGCACTTCCTCTTCGAATTCACCGCCACCTTCCGTCCGGCCGATCAGGCCCACGGCCTCGTAGCGGTCCAGGAAAGCGGGGGCGTAGCGGTACTGGGCCGCCAGCTCCGGGGCCGATTTCTGGTAATCGTACTCGGCCAGCAGCTGGTGGTGGGGGTCGAGGACGACCACGTCGGGGCGGCCCGCGGCGGCAAAGGTGAAGGTCTGCTCCCGCTGGTCCACGGTGACCCGGTGGCGCTGGGCCGTGCCGTTCACGTAGACGTCGATGTCGACGGGCAGCTTGAATACGGCGGGCACGTTGTCATCGGTCGACTGGGTCTGCTCCACCGTCACCGCTACGCTGCCGTCGCTGTAGTCGGTGGTGATGCGCAGCCGGGGGTGGCCGGCACTCAGGTACCACTGGTCGAAGAACCAGCTGAGGTCTTCCCCGGTGGTGTCCTCGAAGGCCATCCGCAGCTCGTCGACCTCCACGGCCGAGAATTTATGCCGCTCCAGGTAGTGCTGCAGGCTGTTGAAGAAGGCCTCGTCGCCCACGTAGTGGCGCAGCATATGCAGCACGGCCCCGCCCTTGTTGTAGCTGTGGGCGTCGAACATGTCCTCCTTGTCGGGGTAGTCGTACCAGATCAGCTCATGGGGCGATCCGTTGCGCACGGAGTTGAAGTAGCCCTGCCATTCTTCCAGCAGGTGGTAGTCGGCGGCGTCCTTCCCGTGTTTTTCGGCCATCCACAGGTATTCGCTGTAGTTGGCGAAGCCTTCGTTCAGGGTCAGCTGGGCCCAGCTTTCGCAGGTGACCAGGTCGCCGAACCAGTGGTGGAACATTTCGTGGGCCACGATCTTCTCGTTCAGGTCCACGTCGATCAGGTCGCGGTCGGTACCGTTCATGAATTCGCCGAAGATGACGGCGGTGGTATTTTCCATGGCGCCACTGACGAAGTCCCGCACGGCCACCTGGCTGTACTTCGGCCAGGGGTATTCGACGCCGGTGAGCTCACTGAAGAAGGTGAGCATCTCGGGGGTGTAGGGGAAGATCGCCTCGGCATGGTCGCGGTATTTGGGCTCCACGTAGTAGTTCACGGGAATACCGTTCCAGGGCTCGTCTTCCACCACCGCGAACTCTCCCACCACGAGGGCAAAGAGGTAGGGGGCGTGGGGCAGGTCCATCTTCCAGTAGTCGGTGCGCTTCCCGTTTCCGGCGGGTTTGGAGCTGACCAGGGTGCCGTTCGAGAGGGTCTTGTAGCGGTCGTCCACGGTCACGTAGAGTTCCTGGGTGGTCCGCTCGTTGGGCTTGTCGATGGTGGGGAACCACCGGCTGTTGTTCTCGGTTTCGCCCTGGGTCCAGATCTGCCGGGGCTTGTCGCCCTCCTCCCCACGGGGGTTGATGAAGAAGAGGCCCTTGTCGGAGGTGATGGCTTCCCCGGCGGTGCCGCTCGCGGCGGGGGTGGCGGTGTAGTCGAGCACGATGGTGTACTCCTGGCCGCGGGTATAGGCGCGGTCCAGCTGGATGGTCACCCGCTGGCGGTCGTCGTCGTAGGCGTACTCAAGGGGCGTGCCGTTGGCCAGGGTGATCGAATTGAAAGTAAAGTTCTTGGCGTCCAGGGTGAGTTCGTCACTCGGGCGGAAGATGGGCTTCAGCCGCAGGGTGGCCTTGCCGATCACCATCTCCTGCTCCCAGTCGAAGCTGATCTCCAGCTTGGTGTGCAGCAGGTCGTGTACCCGGTTGTAGGCGATGGCCCGGGGGGGCAGGGTAGTGGGGACTTCCGGCTGGGTCCTCCCTTCCATCTCTTCCTCGGTGATCACGCCGTTGGTGGAGGGCCGCACCGTCATGGTGTCGAGGTTGCGGGTCTCCGTGATGGTGGGGTCGCTGCTTTCCGTCGGGGTGGGGACGGTGGCGACGGCCGGGCGGGTGGTATTACAACTTGCGGCCAGCAGCAGGGTAGCCAGCAGGCTCAGAATCGCGGATCGGTACATCAAGACTTGCTTTAAGCAAGTAGGACGCGCCAGGGCGGCAATTGTTTGACTACCGCTCTTGGATTAACGGGACTTTAGGGCGGCAGCGCGCGGGTGCCCGGCCGGGGGGCGCAGCACAAGCCGGGGAGAACCCGGTGGCTGGCGCTACGCCCCTCCGCTCCGGTAGGCATCAGTTCCGGCGCGGTCCGCCTTTGCGGCCTTCACCGCGGCGGTCCTCCCGCTGGGCCTCGAGCTTCTCGAGTTTGGCGAGTTGGTCGGCGTTCAGCACCGACTTCAGCTCGGCCTTGCGGGCCTCGTTGGCGCTCTCGAGGGACTTGCGCACCGCGTCGCGCTCCTGCTTGCGTTCCTCGCGGGTGGCCCCGACCTTCTCGGCGAAGGCCAGGTTGATCGTGCGGACCCGCTCGGTTTGCTCGGGCGTCAGGTCGAGTACGGTGGCCATGCGCTCGGTCTCCCGCTGGGCGCGCTCGGTGGGGTCGACGGGTTCGCGGTCGGGGCCGCGCTGGGCGAACAGGGCGCCGGCGGAGAGGACGAAAAGGAAGGAAAGGATCAGAATTCGGGTCGTTTTCATTGGAATTCGGTTTGGATGATGAATGAAAGGGCGGGTTTCCCCGCGGTTAGTGATACAAAAGTGGTGGCCGGGGGCATCCTTCCCAATTCTTTTCAATGAACGGGCCGTTTTCCTCAACGAACAGGGGAAAAGCCGTTTCCCCGCCCGGAAGCTGGGGCCGACCTTTGCGAGATGCATAGCGTAAAATTCCCGCGGATCGCCGTTGAGGCCCTGGCCTGGGCGATCTTGTGGGTGGTGGTATTGGCGATTCTGGGCGGGGGCTTGGAGTCGCCCTTCCGGTTCCTCCGCCGCCTGGGCCCCTTGCTGGTGGGCATCGTCGCGGTGGTCATCGTAAATGCCACGGTGCTGCTGCCCCGCCTCTACTTCGCCAATCGCCGCGGCTGGTACGTGGTGGCGGGCACCGCGGTAGTGGTAGCGGTGGCCCTCATCCTGCAGTATGGCTTCGTGCCCGACCGCGCCTTCCCCATTCAGTTCGGCCGCGGCGCCCGCCCGCGGGGACTGGGCACGGCCACCCTGCGCTACCTGCTGCCCCTGGCCACCGCCTTCATGGGGTCCGCCCTGATCGAGGTCATGCGCTACGCCAGCTACCGCGAGCGGCAAGCCGTACAGGCCCGGGGCGAGCAACTGGCTACGGAACTGAAATTCCTCAAGTCGCAGGTCAATCCCCACTTCCTCTTCAACAGCCTCAACAACATCTATACCCTCACCCTGCTGCAGGACGAGAAGGCCTCGGAAAGCCTCCTGCGGCTCGCGGGCATGCTGCGGTACATGCTCTACGACTCCGAAACCGAAAGGGTAGCCCTGGGGCGGGAGATCGAGTACATCCGTAACTACATCGTCCTGCGGCGGCTGAAGGACAGCCGCGCGATGGACATTCAGGTGGACCTGGACGAGAGCCGCCCCCTGCTGCCCATTGCACCCCTGCTCCTGATCCCTTTCGTGGAAAACGCCTTCAAGCACAGCCGGGTGGAAGACCTGGCCGACGGCTACGTCCGCATCTCCCTTGTGACGTCGGCGGCGGGGATCGTCTTCCGGGTCGAGAACAGCGTACCGGTCACCCCCTCCCCGGCCGATCAGACCGGGGGCATCGGTCTGGAAAACGTGCGCAAGCGGCTAACCCTGCTGTACCCGGACCGCCACCGCCTGGAGGTGGACCACGGCGACCACCACTTTATCGTTACCCTGCAACTGGAACTGGTATGAGCGTACTGAACTGTCTGATCGTCGACGATGAGGAGCTGGCCCGCCGGCTGGTACGCTCCTACTGCGAGCGGCTCCCCGACCTGCGCGTCGCCGGTGAGGCCCCCAACCCGGTGGCCGCCGGGTCAATCCTGCGCACCACCCCCGTGGACCTGCTGTTCCTGGACATCCAGATGCCGGAGATGACCGGCCTCGATTTCCTGGCCACCCTGCGGCAGCCCCCGGCCGTGATCCTCACGACGGCCTACTCCGAATACGCCCTGGAGGGCTACGAATTCGACGTGGTGGATTACCTCCTGAAGCCCTTCAGCTTCGAGCGGTTCGTACGGGCCGTGGGCAAGGCCCGGGATTACCGCTTTCCCCCGGACCCCGGCACCGGCGCGCCGCCGCCCCCCGGAGTTCAGCTGGTGCGG
This sequence comes from Neolewinella marina, assembly GCF_002631205.1. GTDB lineage: Bacteria > Bacteroidota > Bacteroidia > Chitinophagales > Saprospiraceae > Neolewinella > Neolewinella marina. The sequence goes on along the minus strand of NZ_PDLO01000004.1, from coordinate 60,640 downwards.
GCCGACCGCAAGGTGTACCGCATCCCCCACGCGGAAATTTTCTACATCGAGAGCATGCGGGAATACGTGGCCTACCATACCCCGCGGGGGCGCACCGTGGCCCTGGGCTCACTGCGGCAACTGGAGGAGAACCTGCCGCAGAATTTCCTCCGCGTCCACAAGTCCTTCATCGTGGCTACCGACAAGGTGGAGGCACTCGACGGCAACCAGCTGCAGATCGGGGAGGCCCGCATTCCCGTGGGGGGGAGCTACCGGGAGGAAGTGCTGCGGCGACTGTTCCCCCGGGAGGAGGGTTGAGGCGCGGGAACGCGGGCCGGGAGAAATATGTTCTGACATTTTCCCGAAAAGTCCTATCTTGATGGGGAAGTTTCTCCAAGGCACTTACCCTATTGTACACCTACAGCGCGGGAGCTGATTACCGGAACCGCCAGCACACCTAAACCTGAAGCTCATGAGTCATCTGCCGATTGTCCTTGGCGTCGTGGCCACCCTCCTCATTTTTGCCGGTGCGGTGCTGACCATCCAGCCCGACTACGGGTCCTCCCTCAGCAGTTACCTGCTGGGAGCCGGCGTGGTGACCTTCCTCGCGGGCGTGGTCGTTTTTTTCTGTCAGGAAGAAGCCCCCTTCGCCGAGCAGTAGGAGATGGCCGGCACGGTGTAACTTGCCCCTGCCATCCCTGCAGCCCATGAACTATTACATCCTGTTTTACGAAACGGTACCGGAGTACACCGAAAAGCGTGAGCCCTACCGCGACATTCACCTGCGACTGGCCCGGGAGGCCCAGGAGCGCGGGGAACTCATCCTGGGCGGGGCTTTCGATCCCGCGGACGGGGCCGCCCTGGTGTTCCGGGGGGAATCTCCCGCCGACGCAGAGGCCTTCGCTGAAGCCGATCCCTACGTGCGCAAGGGGCTGGTGAGCCGCTGGTACGTAAAGAAGTGGGCGGTGGTGATCGAGTAGTACTTTTGCGGCATGTACATCATTCCCGCCATTGACCTGATCGACGGAAAGTGCGTGCGCCTCACCCAGGGGGACTACGCCCAGAAGACCGTTTATAACGAAGACCCCCTGGCCGTCGCCCGTGAATTCGAGCAGGCCGGCCTGGAGCGGCTGCACGTCGTGGACCTCGACGGGGCCCGGGGTGGCGGCATCGTCAATCACCGGGTGCTGGAACGCATCGCCGCCGGCACCCAACTGAAGATCGACTGGGGCGGCGGGATGAAGAGCGACGAGGACCTGCGCATCGCCTTTGAGGCCGGTGCCCACCAGGTAACCGGCGGCACCATCGCCGTCAAGCAACCCGAGGTATTCCTGGGGTGGCTGGAGCGCTTTGGCCCCGAGCGGATCATCCTGGGCACCGACGTCCACGGCACCCGCATCGCCGTCAGCGGCTGGGAGGAAGCCAGCGACCGGGAGCTGTTCGAGTTCTTGGCCGACTATGTGGCCCGGGGCGTCCGCTACACCATCTGCACCGATGTGAGCAAGGATGGCCTGCTGCAGGGCACCGCCCGGGAGCTGTACGCCCGCATCCGCCGCGAGCAACCCGAGGTGAAGCTGATCGCCAGCGGGGGCGTCACGACCACCGACGACCTGGATGCCCTGGCGGCCCTGGACTGCTACGGGGTGATCGTCGGCAAGGCGATCTACGAGGGCCGGATCGGGCTTGAGCAACTGGCCGCCTACTGACCTCCCCCGCCGGGGTAATCGACCGTATCCTTTTTACCTTTGCCGCCATGACCATCAGCTACCCGGGAGGCCCCCTCAGGGGTCACCTCCGACTTACCGGTTCCAAATCCATCGCCAACCGCGCCCTGCTCATCCGTGCGCTCACGCCGGGGGGATTTGCCATCCACGGGATGGCGGCCGCCGACGATACCGTACGGCTGCAGCAGCTGCTGGTGAGCGGGGAGGATGTGCTCGACTGCGGCCCGGCGGGGACCACCTACCGCTTCCTCACCGGCTACCTCTGCCGGCGGCGGGGTACCCAGCTGCTCACCGGCAGCCAGCGGATGAAGGAGCGGCCCATCGGCATCCTGGTGGAGGCCCTGCGTACCCTGGGTGCCAACATCGAATACGCCGAAAAGGAGGGCTACCCCCCGCTGCGCATCGGCTACAGTGCCCTGGACCGCAGCGACCGGGTCAGCATCGCCGCCGATACCAGCAGCCAGTACATTTCCAGCCTGCTGATGCTGGCGCCCACCCTGCCCACCGGACTGAAGCTTACCCTGGAGGGCGAGATCGTCAGCCTGCCCTATATCAAGATGACCCTGGCCCTGATGGAGTACTTCGGGGTGCACCACCACTGGGAGGGGCAGACCATCGTGGTCAACCCCCAGTACTACCAGGCGCGGGACTTCACGGTGGAGGCCGACTGGTCGGCCGCCAGCTATTACTACAGCCTGGCCGCCCTGTCCGAATCGGCCGACCTGCGCATCGACGGGCTCTTCGCCGACAGCCTCCAGGGGGATGCCGTCGTACACAAATTGTACGAGGAGTTCGGGGTCACCACCACCTTCACCGAGAAAGGCATCCACCTGCACAAGCCCGCCGGCACCGAGCCGCCGGCCCTCTTTGAGCACAACTTCGTGGAATGCCCCGACATCGCCCAGACGCTGATGGCCACCTGCGCCGGACTCGGGGTGCAGGGGCTGTATTCCGGTCTGCAGACCCTCTTCATCAAGGAAACGGACCGCGTCAAGGCCATGAAGACCGAGCTGGGCAAGCTGGGGGTGAGCCTCTACAAGATTCCCTCCCGGATGACGGAAAAGACCGGCATCAACTACTTCGCCCAGGAAGGACGGGCGGATTTCGCGGCCGGCACGCCCCGATTTGCTACCTACCACGACCACCGCATGGCCATGTCCCTGGCCCCCCTGGCGCTGCTCCACCCGGTAGCCCTGGAGGACCCCGCCGTGGTGAACAAGAGTTACCCCGATTTCTACCGCGACCTTACTACGCTCGGACTGACCGCCCGCGAAGACTGATTCATGGCCCGTACCCGTAAAACCGGCGAGCACCGCAGCACCGTGGACCTGAACGGAATCCCGGTGCCGCTGCGCATCATCACCGAACGGGGGCGGCGATCGACCATCGCCTCGGTGCGGCAGCGCGCCCTGTACATCCGCCTGCCGGCCGGACTGTCCGGGAGCGACCGCGAACGGCGCATTACCGAAATGCTCGACTGGGCCCGGCGCACGGCCGCCGAAAAGCCGGAAGCCTTCGCCCACTTCGTGCCCCCGCCCGTGGCCAATGCGTACTCCTTCGACTTCCGGGGCCAGGAATTCCGTATCGAGGTTGAGTCTCACGACGGGGCCACCCACAAGATCATGACTACCCCCGAGGACCGTTTGCGGGTGGCCCTCAGCACCCAGGACCCCCGGCCCAACCCCACGCGGGCCATTCCCAAGTTGCTGGCCAAGCATTTCGGCCGCCGCTGCCTGCCGGAAGTGACCCGCCGGGTGCACGAGCTGAACGACCGCCATTTCGGCCGGCCCATCCGGGCCGTGAAACTCGGCGATACCTACAGCCGCTGGGGCTCCTGCTCCCACCTGGGGAACATCAACCTGGCCACCCGACTCCTGCTGGCGCCCCCGGAGGTGCTGGACGCGGTGATCATCCACGAGTTGGCCCACCTGGTGGTGGCCGACCATTCCCCGCGGTTCTGGGCCGAAGTTGCCCGGGCCCTGCCGGAATACGAAGACTACGACGCCTGGCTGCGCGACCACGGCAACAGCCTGCGTTTCGATCCGTTAGTATTAGGCTAATTTTACCCCATGCGTCTACTCTTGATTGGCCTGATGGCCCTGGCCCTGGTGGGCTGTATTTCTCCCAAAAAGGCAGCCGAGCGCTACCAGCCCCAGATCGACCGCCTGGACAGCCTGGCTACGGCCCAGGCAGACTCCATCTACCGCCTCACCCTGGCCCTGGAACGCAGCCGCGGCGGCAACGATATGCTGCTGGAAACCCAGAACCGTCTGCAGGACCGGCTGATCCTGCAGGACGACCGGATCGAGGAGCTGGAAAGCAACTTGAACTCCACCAACAGCGAGATGGGAGAGCAGGTCGCCGAACTCCGCCGCGAACTGGACCGCAACCAGCGGCTGCGGGATTCCCTGGTGAGCAGCCAGCGCCGCATCATTCGCGAGTACTCCGCCGGGCTGCGCCGCGCGGCCAACCGCATCAGCGACTCCCTGGAAACCAAACTGGACAGCAACCGCTACGAAGTCACCGAGCTTCCCGGCGAACTGGTCCTGAGTATCCAGGAAAGCGCCCTCTTCCGTCCGCGCTCCGTGGGCTACCTCGAGAACGGCCACGAGCCCATCCTGGAGGTCGTCACCCAGGTGCTGCAGGACAATCCCCTGCTCAAGCTGCGCATCGTGGGGCATACCGACAACCAGCCCAACCCCCTGCGCGGCACCGACAACTGGAAGTACGGCGCCCTGCGCGCCACGAAAGTGGCCGATGAACTGGCCACCGTCTACTACGTGAGCCCCAACCGCCTCATCGCCGCCAGCCAGGGGGAGTACGGTCCCAGCCGCAGCAACGCCACCGAAGAGGGGCGCTACCGCAACCGCCGTATTGACTTTGTATTCACGAGCAGCGTGGCCAACCTGCTGCGGGAGCTCGAGCGGACCGCGGCCCTGAACGAATAAACTTTCTGGTGATCGGGGGCGGGCTTTAATCGAAGTATTTATAATTTGACCCTCGCCCCAACCGACGCATATGGTAGACCAGATTGACATCACGAAAGTGCTCTTCCTCGACATCGAGACCGTGAGCGGTGCCCCCGACTATGCCGCCCTCAATGAGAATATGCAGCACCTCTGGTCGTACAAGGCGCCCTCCGCCCTGAAGCGGTACGGGGAGGAGCTGACGGAGGAGGAACTGGCCGCCAGCTATACCGACAAGGCGGGCATCTTCGCCGAGTTCGGCAAGATCGTTTGCATCAGCGTCGGAGCCGTTTACCGCGACCGCGACAAGCGACTGAAGATCCGCCTGAAGTCGTTCGCCAACCGCGACGAGGCCACCCTGCTGCGGGAGTTCAGCGAGATGATCGACCAGTACTACGGCGATGTGAACCGCTATTACATCTGCGGCCATAATATCAAGGAGTTCGACGTACCCTACATTTGCCGCCGCATCGTGATTCATCAGCTGCCCATGCCCGCGCTGCTCGACATTTCCGGCAAGAAACCCTGGGAAACCAAACACCTCGTGGACACCATGGAGCTGTGGAAATTTGGCGACCGAAAGTCCTACGTTTCCCTCAAACTGCTGGCCGCCGTACTGGGCTTTCCCAGCCCCAAGGATGACATCGATGGCAGCGACGTGGGCCGGGTGTTCTGGGAGGAAGACGACGTCGAGCGCATCGCCGTGTACTGCGAGAAGGACGTCCTGGCTACCGCCCAACTGTTCCTGAAGTACCAGCGCAAGCCCGCCTTCGCCGACGATCAGGTCGTTTTCGTGGAGCGGTAGGTCAGAAAGGATATCCCAGTCCCAGCTGGAAGGTGATGTCGCTCAGGCGGAAGGAACCGAAGTCGCGCCAGTAGGTGCTTTCCGGATAACTGATGGGCTCCCGGGGCGAAATGGGCTCCCCGTCGCCCATCTGGGGGTAGTTGTAGCGCAGGGGCAGGGCCAGGTCGAGGCGGAAGATGAAGTAGCTCAGGTCGATCCGGATACCGGTTCCGCCCGCCACGGCCAGCTGGCGGTAAAAAGGGTTGTGGTAGAAGGGGTCGCCACCCTCCTCCTGCAGCAGGCGTCCCTCGAAGAGGAATTGGGAGCCGGGGCGGTCAGGGTCCCGCTGTACGGTCCATACGTTGCCGATGTCCGCGAAGAATGCCCCCCGCACGAAGGAGAAGAGGTTGAAGCGGTACTCCAGGTTGAGTTCCAGCTGGAGGTCGCCCGTCTGGTACAGCCGCAGGTTGTTGTTGAAGGTGCCGTCGGCGGGATCGATGCTCAGGGGGTCCACGTAACCGCCGGGGCCAAGGCCGCGCGGCGCCCAGGCGCGCATGGAGTTGGCGCCCCCGGCGAAAAACTGCTTCACGTAGGGCAGCTCCTGTTCCACGATAAGGGGGCGGCCGATGCCGAACAGGAAGCGGGTGGCGAAGCTGCGCAGGGGGCTGAACTGCTTGTAGTAGCGCAGGTCAGCAACCGCCAGGGCGTACTGGGCGAAGTTGTTGCGGGGGTTCAGGTTGGACCAGAACTGGCGGGCCAGGAAGACTTCCCCTCCGGTCAGCTCGAACTGACCGTTGAAGGTGATCGACCGCCCGTGACGGTCGGGGCGGCCCACCCGGGAATACTCCAGGTTGCGGAACAGGGCGCTGAAGAAGTACTGGTCGCTGATGCTGCGGCGCAGCCGCTGGTTGTTCTTCAGGATCTCCTCAAACTGGGGCTCGATGGTAAAATTCAGGATGTCGACCGCCGCGTGGTTGATGCGGTAGCTGGTGGTGGTCGACGGCCGGAAGTCGTAGCCCAGGCGGGCGTTGGCCGTGGTGTAGGCGTAGAAGGTCCGGATCAGCAGGTACTCGTAGGCCATGCTGTAGCGGGTGCTGGCCAGTTCCCGCAGCTGCTGATAAAAGTTGTCCGACAGCAGCCCCGTGCGGTGGGCCAGCCGGTAGAAGCCAAAGTCCTTGAAGCGGGGCAGGTTCAGGGAAACCTCGGCCGCCAGGTCGATGGTGTTGAAGAACTGGGCCGCGCTGTCGGAGCCGGGATTGATTTCTACCCCCGCCCGCAGGGCCACCGACAGCAGTTCCGCCCCGCCGAAAACGTTGCGGTTGCGGAAGTTGGGGCTCACGCTCACCCCGATCAGGTTGTTGTTGAAGGCCGAGTTCTGGTCGTTGTCGGCGTTGACCAGCTGACTGCGATTCGTATAGTTGAGGTCGAGGTCCACGCCTACGGACATCCGCTTGTCGGGCGAGAGCTGGATCTGGTAATTGAGCACCTCGGGATCGTCGGGGTCGACGAGCTGGTTGATGCGCACGAAACGGTAGATGCCCAGTCCGCCCAGCGAGAGGTTCGTCTTTTCGTAGGCCTCGCGGCTGTATACACTGTCGGTTTCCAGGAAGATGTTTTGGGCCAGCAGCTCGGGCCGCATCCGGAAGTCGGGGGATGGGGACAGGAAGCGGATGCCCTCCACGGTGGTATCGGCGGCGTAGACCGCGCCGGCGGCTTCCAGGGCGGGGGTATAGTCGGTGATCACCGTGATGTCGCCGATGCGGTACCGGCGGTAGACCTCCTCCTGCTGGGGCGGCAGAATGGTCAGGTAGATGTTGGCGTAGCCCGCGCGACGGGTGGTGTCGATCTCCAGTTTGTCGAAGTAGGTGTTGGAGAAGTAGGCGTAGCCCTCGTCGCGCAGGTAGCGGCCGATGCGCGCCTTTTCCTCGTCGAAGACATTGAGGTTCAGGGGGGCGCCGGGCTGGAGGGGACTGTCCGCTTCCAGTACCTGCAGGATGCTGTCAATCTCCGGCTCGGGGCTGGAGAATTGGACGGTGTCGATGTAGAAGCGGGTGCCGGGGTCGACGTGGTAAATGAGGTTCACCTTCTGCCGCTTGCGGCGGTCGGGCTCGTGGTAGGCCGTGGCGTTGAAGTAGCCGCGGTAGCGCAGGAAGTCTTCCATCAACTCGGCCGACCGCCGCGCCAGGCTGTCGCTGTACAGTACCGGTGGTTGCCCGATGGTGTTGCGCAGGAAGCGGTCGATGCGGGTGGTGTCCCGGGGTTTGCTGTTGGCCAGGTAGAAGTGCTCCCGGGGGAAAAGGAAAAGAAAATTACCGTTGGGCTTCTGCTGGGCCAGCAGGGAGAGTTCGTAGTTTACTTCCCCGCGATTTTCCAGCTTGCTGCCCTTACGGATTTCCACCCGCTGGGCGGCCAGCAGTTCGGCGTCCTCCGCGAGGTATTTCGTAACATTGCAGGACGTCAGCAGCACGGCCGCCGTCAGGACCGGACCCAGGCGGCGCAGACCCCCAGCCAGTATGCCCATCAGCTCCGGTACCATTAAGTTCATAAGCAGCCTACGTCAGAAGAAGGTCAGGCAAAATTACCACAAATTCACCGCCGAGGGGGGGCGCATCGTCGGCGAGCTGCTCCGGCAGGACCGCTACCGGGTCGATCACGTGTACGCCCTGGAAAGCTGGGTCCATAACGCGGAGGAGGAATTCGATGTTCCCCTCACCCGCGTCACCCCCAAGGAGCTGGGCCGCATCAGCCAGCTTTCCACCCCCAACCAGGTGCTGGCCGTAGTGGATATGCCCACCGGAAACATCGGTCTGCCCTCGGAACTGGACGCCGGCTGGTCGCTCTACCTGGACGGGCTGCAGTCGCCGAGTAACCTGGGGGCCATCCTGCGGATCGCCGACTGGTTCGGCTTCGTCAACGTCTTCGGAGGACCGGGCACGGCCGACCTCTACAACGCCAAGAGCATCCAGGCCAGTATGGGCTCCTTCCTGCGGGTGGATTACCGCGAGGAGGAACTGTCCACCATTACCGAAGCTTTTCCCGGATTAACCGTTTTCGGGGCCGACCTGTCGGGAGAAAACGTCCACCGCATTGATCCACCTTCGTCGGGTCTACTCGTCATCGGGGCGGAGGGGCCGGGCATCCGGGCGGGTACGCGGGTGCACGTGAACCGTTGGCTTACGATCCCCCAGGCACCGGGGCGCTCCGCGGAAAGCCTCAACGCCGCCGTGGCGGCCGGAATCCTCTGCAGTGCCCTGCGGCGCTGAACCGCCGGGGCAAAAAAAAGCCACGCCCGGCGGGAAGCCGGGCGCAGCGGGGTCTACTTTCTGGAATAACTGGATGTAGCTCAGTTGCTTCTGCTCTACATGATCTTGAAACCGCCACAGGGCGGTTGAATCGGCGTGCAAGGTCTGAACTTAACTTCTAAAACAAAAGTATGTTTGCCATGCGTACCAAATTGAGGGGCCGAAGATAACGTATGTCGCCGTATTCGGATTGAAACGTATAGGGTGTACCCTCATTTGTCGGCGGGGGAACAGGCAATTATTTGCCCTTGCCCTGTACGAGCACCAGCAGGGTGTAGAACAGGATCTTGAAGTCCAGCCCCAGCGAGCGGTTTTCGATGTAGAGGATGTCGAATTTCAACCGATGGATCATCTCCTCCACGTTGGAGGCATATCCGTACTTGACCTGCCCCCAGCTGGTGATGCCGGGGCGTACCCTCAGCAGGTGGCGGTAGTGGGGTGCGCGGGCGCTGATCAGGTCGATGTAATACTGCCGCTCCGGGCGGGGCCCCACCAGCGACATTTCCCCGATGAGGACATTCCAGAATTGCGGCAACTCATCCAGCCGCCACTTGCGCATGGTGGACCCCCAGGGCGTACAGCGCTCGTCGTCGTCGCGGCTCAGTTGGGGCCCGGTGCTTTCCGCGTCCTCGTACATGGACCGGAACTTGATGATGCGGAAAGGGATGCCGTTCTGCCCGATGCGTTCCTGGGTATACAGGACGGGGCCGGGGGAGGAGAGTTTTACGCGCAGGGCCACGTAGAGGTAGAGGGGCGACAGCAGCACCAGCAGCAGGAGGGAGCAGGTGATGTCCAGCAGCCGCTTGACCACCCGCTGCCAGCGGGGCATCAGGTTCTGGCGGATTTCGATCAGTACGGCGCCGAATACGTGGTTCATCTTCACCGTGCCGAGCATGATGTCGTACATGTCGGGGATGATCTTGACGAGTACCTTGCGCTCGTATTCGCTGAGGACGCCGAGCAGCTCCCGCAGCCGGCTGTGCTGGCTGGTATCGATAGCGATGATCACCTCCTCCACGTGGCGCTCCTCGATCAGGCGGCCCAGGTCGTCGAGCCCCCCGAGCCGCGGCAATTCCTTCTCCAGCGGCGGGGAAGCCTTCCGCTGCCCGTCCACGAAGCCGATGAAGCGGTAGCCGAGGCCCTTGGGCCGGCTAACGATGTCCTGATAGAGGTTGACCGCCCGTTCGCCACCGCCGATGAGGAGGGTGTTAAAGGCCACCCGCCCCGCCTTCAGCCGCCGGCTGGCCAGGGTGAGCAGGAACATCCGTACGAAGGCGGTAAGGAAAAAGTGGTAAGCGAGGTAGACCGGCAGCCCACGGTAGGGTGGTTGGTAGACGGTAAGCGGGTCGTCGGCCGGCAACAGGAAAAACAGGACCAGGGTACCCCCCACCGCCAGGGCCAGGGTATGGACCAGGGTCGTCAACCGGCTCAGGCGGTAGATGTCGCGGTACTGGTCGAAGAGGGCGTACACCAGCAGCCAGGCAACGGCGATGAGCAGCCCCAAACCTGCGGCTTCGAAGGCTTCGGTGGCATAGCCCCCGGAGGCGAAGGCGGTCCACGCCAGCCAGGCGGCGAGGAAGTCACCGGCCAGGTAGACGTAGCGGTGGCGCCGCCGCCGACTGGCGGTGTCGGGCTGTAGGTCCCGGGCTTGCTGCGGGGGGCGCGTCATCGGGCAGGAAGGTACAGGAGTTTCAGGTTGTCGAGATACACCGTACCCCGTTCCAGCTCTGGCCCGAGCAGGGCGGACAGGGCAATGCGTACCTCGTTCACGTCGGCCGCGCCCACCACCGAGCTGAGGTTGAAGTAAATCTTGGTCCACTCCGCCCGGGGCAGGAAGCCCGGATCAAAGACGCGCACCGGCAGCCCGCCCTGTTCGCCGACGACCCCGAACACGGCCGGGGCGTCGCTCAGGTAGTCGACCTCCAGCCAGACGTTGATCGGCAGTTCGTTCAGCCCGCCGTAGGTGCGGAAAGTGGCGAGTTCCACCAGGCGATTGGAGTCCGCCAGGGATATGGCACCCGCGGCCGCGCCGCTGCGCACGACTTCGGTCTGCACGGAAAGCTCCCCGTTGCCGGCCAGGCGGTCGGTGAATACCCGGGGCGTTCCGGCCTCGAAACCCTCCACGAAGCCGAAGACCGTCTCCGGCCGGTACCGGATGGGCAGTCGCCCCAGGTTCACGGTGGCGTTGCTGCTCAGCTCCAGGGTGCGGACGAAGGGGGTGTAGAAGGGGTAAATGTCCGGCGTAACGCTGCGCCCGTCCTGCCGGATCCCGGCTTCGAGGCGGAGGGTGACCTGCCCCAGGCGGAACACCGGGATGCGGGCAGGCAGGGGAAACACCCCCAGAAATTCCCCATCGGCGAAGGCCCATACCTCGGTGATGTCGGTGGTGGCTGCCCCCTGCCCGTTGTCCACCGACAACTCGAAGCCCTCCACCGTCACCAGGGCGGGGGGGACTTCCAGGTCCGGGGGGCAGGAAGTGAACCACAGTACCGGCAGCAGGAGGAGGAGGGAGCGGAACATGGGAAAATTCAGGATAGGGGGTCCGGCATCCGGGCCTGGTTCTCGGCCACCGCCTCGGCGATCCGCTGGGCGAGTTCGAGGGCGCGGTAGCCGTCCTCGATGCTGACGGCGGCGGGTCGGTTGTCGCGGATGCTGGCAGCCAGGCTTTCCAGTTCCATCTGGATGGCGTTCACCGGTCCACTGGCGGGCTGATCCACGTGAATGATGCGGGGTCCCCGGGGCGTCTCGAGCGGGAACTGCTGCCCCTGCTCGGGCAGGTCCGTTGCACCGGGATTGAAGAGGCGCACCACCTGGCTTTCCTTTTCCAGCAGGTCCAGGCTGATGTAGGCGTCGCGCTGGAAAAGGCGCACCTTGCGCATATTCTTGAGGCTGACGCGGGAGGCCGTCAGGTTGGCCACGGCGCCATTGCGGAACTCCAGGCGGGCGTTCACGATATCGGGGGTATTGCTGAGTACGGCCACGCCGCTGGCCCGTACTTCGGCCACCTCGTCGTTGGCCAGCTTTAGCACGATGTCCAGGTCGTGGATCATCAGGTCGAGGATCACGCTCACGTCCGTACCCCGGGGATTGAACATGGCCAGGCGGTGGGCCTCGATGAAGTAGGGCTGCACGGGCACGTCGCCCAGGGCGAGGAGGGCGGGATTGAAGCGCTCCACGTGGCCTACCTGTACGAGCTTGCCGCTGCGGCGGCTGAGGTCGATGAGTTCCCGCGCCTCGTCGAGGGTTTCGGTCAGTGGCTTTTCCACGAAAACGTGGGAGTCTCCCTCCAGGGCGGCCTTCACCACCGCGAAGTGGGTGGAGGTGGGGGTAACGACGTCGACCACCTCCACGGCGGCGATCAGGGCTTCCAGGCTGGGGAAAGCCGTGGTGTGGTAATCGTCGGCCACCCGTTTGGCCAGTTCCTTGTCCGAATCGTAGATGCCCACCAGATCATAGGCCTCCCGGGCCAGGCGAATGCACTTGAGGTGAATCTTGCCGAGGTGGCCGACGCCGATGAGTCCGATTTTGAGCATGCTGAGGGCTTGAGCTGCAAAGCTACTCCGCAGCGGGGAAAGCGGAATTCGGCCGGGCGAAGTGTTAAAATGGCCCGGATGGGAAAACTTTAACATTATTTTTCCGCTCGGGATTCTTCGGAATCTTCCCCAGCGGGGCATGCAATTAAATTCGGCCTGGGCGGGCAGGGAGGTGAGAAGTAGGGTAGGGGGTGGCCCCGGCCAATCATCCGTCGGAAGGTAATTTGGCTGACCAAATCCGGCCGCCGAACTGCGGAAGTCAAGGAGGTGTTAAAAAAGAAGCAGCGGGACGCGCGCCCTTGACCGGCGTGGACCAACCGTCCTAGCTTTGCAAATGCAGCATACGGGTTTTGGCCCGCTGCAATGTGTTTGCGGAGGTGGGTTTCCGTCTCCTTGAAGCTCCGCTACTTGCACGTAGTGGATGCCATTTTTTCACGAAATACTCCTTAATGAGCAAGCTCCAAAGGGTGCTGTGCCAGGTATTGCTTATGCTGCTGGTCACGGTTCCTACCATAGCTCACGCTTCCCTTTTCACCCCCCTAAACAACACCCGAGCGCGGTCACAAATGGTGAATCGCGTCCAGCGGTTGAATCTGCCGCTAAAGGTAGAAGCCACCGACGATTTTACCAAGCGAAAAATCGCTGATTATCTTGAAGTGGGCGGCCCCAGTACCGAGAAAATGCTCGGCCGGGCCAATCAGTACTTCCCGGTATTCGATTACTACCTGCGGAAGCACGACATGCCCGCCACCCTGAAGTACCTGGCCGTAGCCGAATCGATGCTCGTGCCCGGTGCCGTATCCTCCATGAGCGCCGCCGGCCTCTGGCAGTTGATGCCCTCTACGGCCCGCGAGATGGGCCTGCGGGTCGACCAGGTGGTCGACGAACGCCTCGACCTCTACCGCAGCACCGAAGCCGCCGTAGTGATGCTCAAGAACCTCCACGCTGAATTCAACGACTGGCACCTGGCGCTCGCCGCCTACAACTGCGGCGCCGGTCGGGTCCGCCAGGCCATCCGCGCCGCCGGTAGCCCACGCTACAAGAAGGTGGAGCGCCACCTGCCCCGGGAAACCCAGCGGTACGTAGCCGCCTACGTCGCGGCCGCCTACGCCGTCAATTACTACGAAGAGCACGGTCTGGTACCCCACGAGCACGAGGTCACCGATTACGTGCTCGTCCACCGCCGCATGACGCTGGCCAAAATTGCCCGCGAATGCGACCTGCGCATTTCTACCCTGCGCCGGCTCAACCCCAATTTCGTACAGGCCTATATCCCCGCCAGCGTGGAGGGGTACCGCCTGCGGGTACCTTCCCACAAGAAGCAAGCCGTCCAGCAATTTCTCTGGGGGCGGCCCAACCTGGTGGAACTGCCGGTCGACGAAAACCTCGAAGTAGCCGACGCTACCGCCGCGCTGATGGGGTACGATCCCTACCGCACGCTGCTTGGCGTACGGGCCGAAGCCCTGGTGTACGCGAATCCCGACTGGAATTTCGTCCAGCTGCGGGAGTCGATGCTGATGAACTTCTTCAACAACTACCGGGCCGTTGCCAGCCTATAGGTACTGTTTCTTGACGCGTTCCATCTGCCGCTTGTTTTCCCGCTGCCGGATGGTATCCCGCTTGTCGTAGACTTTCTTGCCCTGCACCAGCACGACTTCTACTTTGGCCAGCCCCCGCTCGTTGATGTAGAGGCGGTAGGGAACGATGGTGAAGCCTTTTTCCTTCACCTTCTTCTCCCATTTGCGGAGTTCCTGCTTCTTCAGCAGGAGCTTGCGGGGACGGCGTTCCTCGTGGTTGAACTGGTTGCCTTCCTTGTATTCCCCGATGTAGAGGGAGCGCAGCAGCATTTCCCCGCGCTCGAAGACGCAGTAGCCGTCGCGCAGGTTGACGTGGCCGGCCCGGATGCTTTTGATCTCGGTACCGGTCAGTTTGATTCCCGCCTCCACGGATTCGAGGAATTCGTATTCAAATCTCGCCTTGCGGTTGACGAACTCCTTTTCCTTATTCTTCTTGGCCATAGCTGGGATATAATACGCCGACCAAGGTAAAAGTTGCTCCGCGGTCGCCGGGAAAAGCTGCCGCAGACCGCTCAGGGGTAGTCGCGTTTGTAGATCACGGCGTGGTACATGCGGTTGGGCGCCCAGGCCATGAGGCGGTAGACTCCCGGGGGCAGGGCATTCAGTTCCAGCCGACTTTCGCCCGCTCCGGCCGCGTAGGTCAATACTACCCGGCCCAGGGGGTCGGTTACCCATACCCGGGCCGCTTCCGGGAGCCGGAAGGCGACCCAGCTGGTGGCTGGGTTCGGCCAGGTAGCGAGGGGGAGGGCATGCTGCCCACGGCTAACTACCCCGGTGGTGGTATTCCGGTAATAATGGCGGGTATGTTCCTCGCGACGATAGCCGTTCACCAGGGAATCAAAACGGTACAGGTCTTCACGTTCCAGGAAGGGGGTGCCTTCCAGGTATTGGTAATGCCGCCAGGTACTGATGTCAGGTTGGTCTGGATGCACCTGGTGGATATAATATTCTTCGTAGGTATCCGTCTGCAAATCGTTCGGCCCATATTCATAGGTCACGCGGTGGTTCATGATCCATGAATCATTGTTAGGGTCCCAGCGGGAGGTGACCGTGGTGTCGGCTTGTCCGCTTGCTGTATAGTTGTACTGTATCCTCTGCAGGGGAAGCAAGGCGGCCGCCTGTACCTGGCTCAGGGTATAGGTGACGAGGCGGTGGTCTTCAAAGGTCTGTTGGGTGTAGTTCACCCACAGCAGGCCCGTGTCCTGTTGGACGTAGGTGTGGATTTCATGGTTGTCCCCCCTCTCGTCGTAGCCATAGTAGTCGGTGAACCAGACATGTTCATCGCCGACCCAGGTCCGGGAGACGGTTTGCTGAACGTGGCCGCTTGTATCAAAGGTGTTCCAGATAGAGGTTTCCGCCCGCCACGCATCCTCCGACGGTTGGTATATCTCGAGGTGCAAGGAATCTACCACGGTAGGGGAGGCCCCGCGCGGGTAGCGGAATAGTTGTTGATCGGGGACCCAGGTGTGTAGGGTGTCGCTCCAGAGTACCTTCAGCTCACGAATGATCCGATCCCGGTCGTCGAAGGTGGTGCGGAGCTGTTGCTCCCTCAGCCATGCCCCACCGGTATACTGCAAGGTAACCACCCACCGGGTATCCTCAGTGGGCCGGCTGTAGTCGAGGCGCTCCCGGGGTTGCAGGATGGTGTTTCCCCCGCCGGCGTCCGTTACCGTATAATGGATGGTGGAGTCGAGGATGATTTCTACTTCGCCGATGGGCAAGCCCGCAGCTTGGCGGGTAGAAAGTGTTTCCACCCTGGTCTGTACACTGGGGGGGACGGGCTGGGCAATAAGGGAGGCGGACAGTCCCAGACAGGACAGCAGGTAAAAGACGGTTCGGCGTGCCATGGCGGGCGTGGATTACAGGCCAACCAGGGCCTCGCTCTCCTCCCGGAGCAATACCCGTGGTGTGGCCCCGGTGAAGGCCCTGAACTCGCGGATGAGGTGGGCCGCGTCCGCGTAGCCGTAGCGGAAGGCCACAGCGGAGAGGGGCACCCAACCGTGGCGCTGCAAAAACCGGAAGGTGCGCTCAAAGCGGTAGAACCGCAGGTAGACCTTCGGCGAAACCCCCAGCCGCTTGCGGAAAATTCGCTGCAGCTGCCGGCGACTGATGCCCACGGCCCGGCTGAGCCCCTGTACGGAATCCGCCGCGGGGGACTGGGCGTGGATGAGGCTGATGGCGTGGTGGAAGGGCCGATCGCGGGCCGAAGGGAGGGAATTGCGCCACTGATTCAACCCGGAAAGAATAAATTGACGGGTCCCGGGTTGCTCGGCGTGCCGCAGCAGACCGATGGCGGTACCGATGAAGGTGGAATTCAGCGTGGACATGCCGGCTGATTTGGGGCGTGAGTGCAGAGGGGGATTCCTCCCGTTTAAGTTAGGCCCCGGCCGGATATGCCGTATTGATGAAATGCGACACTTTATGTTAATTACCTCGTTGGATGCTACTGTATCGGGCAGGGCGACAGTGTCAGCCCGGGTAAAAAGGAAAGGCTCCGCCGGGTCATGACGGAGCCTTTCGAAGCATGGGGGCCGTTGCTGGACGGCCGTTTTAGCTTTGGAGGTTACTGATAGAAGCCCCTAAAGTAGGGCGAATGTTTACTTCGTGTTGGTATCCTGCCCCAGATGGTCCAGCAGGAAGTTGGTCATTTTGGTATAGAGGTGCAGCCGGGTGGGGCCTCCGTAGATGCCGTGGTTGCGGTTGGGGTAAAAGTAGGTTTCGAACTGCTTGTTGTTCATGATCAGGGCGTTGGCCATTTCGGCCGTGTGCTGGAAGTGGACGTTGTCGTCGCCCATACCGTGCACGAGCAGCAGGTCGCCGCGGAGCTGGTCCGCGTAGTTGATGGGGCTGTTGCGGTCGTAGCCTTCCTTGTTTTCGGCGTAGGTGCGCATGTAGCGCTCGGTGTAGATGGTGTCGTACCACTTCCAGTTGGTCACCGGTGCTACGGCGATGGCGGCGGCGAAGACGTCGTTGCCCTGCAGGATGCCGTGGAGGGCCATGAAGCCTCCGTAGCTCCAGCCGAAGATGCCGATCCGGTTGGCGTCGATGAAGTCCAGGGAGCCAAGGTATTTGGCGGCGCTGATCTGGTCCTCGGTTTCCTGCTTGCCCAGGGTGAGGTAGGTCTGTTTTTTCAGTTCCTGGCCGCGGGCGCCGGTGCCGCGGTTGTCGACAACCGCCACGACGAACCCTTTCTGCGCCAGCAGCTGGAACCAGGCCATGTTCTGTCCCCGCCAGTTATCGAGTACTTGCTGGCTGCCGGGGCCGCCGTAGACGTGCATCAGCAGGGGGTGCTGCTGTCCGGTTGCGTGGCTGGCCGGCTTGATCATGTAGCCGTTGAGTTCGGTGCCTTCCTCGGTAGTGAAGGTGAAGAATTCGGCAGGTTGGTAGCCGTACTCCTGGATGGTCTCGGCCAGTTCCTGGTTGGTCACGATTTCGCGAATCTCGGTGCCGGTGTGGTCCATCACCACCACCTTGGCGGGGCGGTTGATGGTGGAATTGGTGAGCACGAAATAGTCGTAGTTGCCGGAGAACTGGGCGTCGTTGTAGCCGGCGGCGGCCGCGAGGGGGCGGGGGCGGTCCTTGCCTTTCAGTTGCTTGGTGTAGACCTCCCGTTGCATGGGGTTCCGCCCGGCGGCCTGGAAGTAGATGCGGCCGTCGTGCACGCCGTAGAACTCCGTCACGTCGAAGGAGTCGGCGGTGATCTGTTGGGGTTTCCCGCCCTGCAGGCCGTAGAGGTAGATCTGGTTGTAGCCGTCTTGCTCGCTGGTCCAGATGAAGCTGTCGTCGAGGAAGGTGAGGTTGTCGTGGACGTCCACGTAGTAGGGGTTCTTTTCGGCCAGCAGGGTGCGCTGTTTGTCCTTTTTCAGGTCGAAGAGGAGGAGTTCCAGTTCATTCTGATGGCGGTTCATGCGCTGGGCGGTGAGTTCACCGGCTTCGGTGGTCCACTGCACGCGGGGCAAATAGTGCCAGCTGCCGCTGTCGTCGCCGTTGACGGTGAGCAGGTCGGTGGTTTCATCCTTTTCCAGGTGGTAGACGTGGAGGCTGACGGTGCTGTTCTCCTCCCCGACCTTGGGGTATTTGAAGGTGTTGTACTCGGGGTAGGCTCCGTCGTGGAAATCGGTGTAGGTAAATTCGGGAACGGCCCGCTCGTCGAATTTCAGGTAGGCCAGCCGCTTGCCGTCGGGGCTCCAGTAGAGGGCCTTGCTGAAGCCGAATTCTTCTTCGTAGACCCAGTCGGTGGCTCCGTTAATGATGGCGTTGACTTCGCCGTCCTCCGTCACCTGGGTGAGGCGGCCGCTGCTCAGGTCCCTGATGTGGACGTTGTTGTCCACTACGAAAGCCACGCGCCGGCCGGTGGGGTCCAGGGTAGCCAGGCGGATCTTGCCCTCGGGGTAGACGGGATTGAGGGCGCCGGAGGCTACGTCGTACACGAAGTAATTTGACTGGGAGCTGCGGCGGAAGAGCTGCTCGGTTTCGCTGCTGATGAGGATCTTCTTTTCGTCGTCGCTCAGGGTATAGTCGTCAATGCGGCCGCTGAAGCCGCCATCGGTGGGCAGGGCGTTGCCATCGACCAGTGTGCGGGCCACCTCGCCGGTGGTGATGTCGTAGGTGACCACTGCGTTGCCCTCGAGTTCGGCGTATGAACTGCCGTCCTGCAGAAAATTGAAGCCGCTGACTCCATCAGGAGAAAAGATGTAGGAAGACCAGATGTCTTCGAGGGAAATGGCTTTCTGCTGGGCGGTCAGGGGAAGGGTTGCCCCCAACAGGAGGAACAATAAAATACGCATTCGGTAAATTTTGGGGTGGCAAATCTAATACGAAACGGCGCGGGCGGGGGAGTGGTTGTGCACTTCCTCCTTTTGAGCCTCAGGTACATGGAGCAATTGGCCCGGGACGCCCGGCTGGCAAAAAAATGGGCCCGGGGCAGGCTGGCTGCTGGTCTTTCCGATGCAGCACCTTATTTTCAGGTTTCAACCCACCCAGCTATGATGTACCGCTTTCTACTCAGCTTACCCGTATTGTTCCTGGCCTGCGGACCCGCCAACGGCCCTACGCAAGCCGCCGCCGAGGCCGACGCCCCCGCGGCCCGGACGGTTCCCACCCTCGAAAAGGTATGGGAAACCGATACCAGCCTCACTACGGTAGAGAGCGTGTACTACGACGCGGACCGCGGCCGGCTCTACACCGCCAATATCGAGAACGGCCCCTGGGAAATGGATGGGCAGGGCAGCATCGGAATCGTGACCCCGGAGGGTGAGGTAACCAACGCCCGCTGGACCACCGGCCTCAACGCTCCCAAGGGGATGGGTACCCACAACGGAATGCTGTACGTCGCCGACATCGACGCCGTGGTCGAGATCGACCTGGAAAGCGGTGAAATAGCGAACCGCTACGTCCTGGAGGGCGCGGCGGGCCTCAATGATATCGACATAGCCGACGACGGGACGATCTACGTCAGTGATTCCCAGACCGGGCGCGTTCATCGCGGCACCCCCGGCACCGGCTGGGAGGTCGCTACCGAAGGCATGGAGCGGCCCAATGGCGTGCTCGTCACATCAGCGGGCGTACTCCTTGGCGATACCGGTGCCGAAACCCTCAGTCGCCTGAAGGAGGACGGTAGCCGCGAGGTGCTGGTGCAAGGAGTTCAGCCCGACGGAATCGTTGCCCTGGAGGATGGCGGCTACCTGGTGAGCCGCTGGGGCGGGGAGATCCACTACGTGAGCCCGGACTGGAAAGCGACCAGCATCTTCACCAGCTCCGCCGAGCAGGACAAAACCGCCGACATCTTCTACCTGCCGGAAAGTCAACTGGTGCTAGTCCCCACCTTCTTCGGGAATCGGGTGGTGGCTTACCGGGTCAATTGGGAGGGGTAGGGATTTGGTTGGTTGCTGGTTTCTGGTTGCTGGTTGCAGCTCGGGAACCGGGCGTATATTCCCCACCCTTAACCGAATGACACCCTATGTATCGCACTATTACCCTGCTCTTTCTCTGTTTATACGGCACCTGCGTCTGCGCCCAATCCTCCGACGCCTACCTGCGGCTGGAGAAGATTGCCGAGATCGAGCAGAAAATAATGGTGCCCATGCGGGATGGCAAGCGCCTCGCCACCGATGTGTACCGCCCCAAGGGAGTAGACCAAGCCCCCATCATCTTTGTCCGGACCCCCTACCAATTCAACGGCTGGGTAGACGGTGAAGAGCAGGAGCGCAACTACGAGCGGGCCTACGAAGCTGTGAGCCGCGGCTACGCCTACGTGGTGCAGAACGAGCGCGGCCGCTACTACAGCGAGGGCGACTGGGACATCCTCGGCGTGCCGCTGACCGACGGCTACGACGCCATCGAGTGGATGAGCACCCAGCCCTGGAGCAACGGAAACGTAGGGCTTTACGGCTGCAGCTCCACCGCCGAATGGCAAATGGCCGTAGCCAGCCTGGACCACCCCGCCCTGAAGGCCATGGTACCCATGGGCTACGGCGCCGGCGTAGGTCGGGTAGGGGAGTTCATGGAGCAGGGTAACTGGTACCGCGGCGGGGCCCAGCAGATGCTCTTCACCAGCTGGCTCTACCACGTTCAGCACGA
This sequence comes from Neolewinella marina, assembly GCF_002631205.1. Lineage (GTDB taxonomy): Bacteria > Bacteroidota > Bacteroidia > Chitinophagales > Saprospiraceae > Neolewinella > Neolewinella marina. The sequence goes on along the minus strand of NZ_PDLO01000004.1, from coordinate 40,196 downwards.
CCCCATGGCCCCGAGGCTACCGGAAGGTTTGCCGCGGGAAGACCTGCTCCGCCTGCAGCGCTTCTACGACCTGGAGCCGGAGTACCCGGAAATTTCCTCGAAGAAGATGCTCTCCACCCTGCCGGTCGACGAGATCATGTCGGCCAACCACGGCCCCAAGGGGATTTACGAGGACATGATCGCCCGCAAGCCCAACGACCCGGCCTGGTACGAGGGCGGACTCTACCACGACGATATGCCCTTCGACGTGCCCACCTTCTGGTTCACCAGCTGGTACGATGTGTCGATCAGCCCCAATCTGGCGCTGTTTAATCACGTGCGCGAAAACGCCGAATCCGCCGAAGCCCGCGAGAACCAGTTCCTCTGGATCGCACCCACCCTCCACTGCGCCTACACCCGCGCCACCGAGAACACCATCGTCGGGGAGCGTAGCGTAGGCGACGCCCGCTACGACTACGACGCCTTGATCTACGGCTTCTTCGACAAGTGGCTGAAGGATGACACCACCCCGGCCTCAATAGTGGACACTTTGGCCCGTGTGACCTACTACACCATGGGCAGCAACGAGTGGAATACCACCACGGCCTGGCCCCCGCCCGCCGCGGAACTCGTGCCCTTCTACCTCGACAGTGACGGCGGCGCCAATACCCTCTACGGCAACGGCCGACTGACGGCCCAGGCCCCCGCCAAGGACAAGCCCGATCACTACGTCTACGACCCCATGAACCCCGTGACCAGCTACGGCGGCAACGTCTGCTGCACCGGCGACGCGGTGGACGGTGGGAGCATGGACCAGCGGCCCATGGAAACCCGGAACGACATCCTCGTCTACACCTCGGAGCCCTTTACCGAAGACACCGAAGTGACCGGCTTCGTGGAGTCCACCCTCTACCTTAGCAGCGACGTGAAGGACACCGACCTCACCCTCAAGTTGATCGTGGTCGAGGAAGACGGCAGCGCCTACAACCTGGACGAGACCATCCAGCGGGTGCGTTACCGGGAGGGTTACGACAAGGAAGTGTTCATGGAGAAGGGCAAGGTGTACAAGGTAGACCTGACCCCCCTGAGTACCAGTAACCTCTTCAAGAAGGGGCAGCGGGTGCGGATCGAGGTGAGCAGCTCCAACTTCCCCCGCTTCGACCGCAACCTGAACACCGGAGGCAACAACTACGACGAAAAGGAGGGGGTAGTGGCCCGCAACGCCATTCACCATTCCCGGGAATACCCGAGTGTAGTCCGCCTCCCAGTAGTCGGAAGTCCCTCCCGGCGGTAAACCACGAACCAAAGCCGACCGGCATGACGCTCCGCCAACGACTCGCCGAATCCCGGCCCCTGTACAACCTCTTTATGACCGTGCCCGCCCCGGCCCTTGCCGAGCGTATGGGGGTAATGGGAGTGGAAAGCATCACCCTCGACCTGCAGCACGGTTCGATCGAGGATGCCCACGTGCTCGGTCTTCTGCAGGCCATCCGGGCCGGGGGAGCCACGTCCCTGTGCCGCCTGGCCTGGAACCGTCCGGAGTTGATCATGAAAGCCCTGGACTACGGGGCCGAGGGCATCATCTGTCCGATGGTGGATTCCGCGGCGGAAGCGGAGGCCTTCGTCCGGGCCGCCAAATACCCACCCCTCGGTAACCGTTCTTTCGGACCCTTCCGGGCGAACCTCCACCACCGGGGGGACTACTTCGCCGACGCCAACGACCACACCCTCACCTTCGTCATGATTGAGACGGCGGGTGCCGTTGCGGAGCTGGACAAGATTGCCGCCACCCCGGGACTGGACGGGCTCTACATCGGTCCCTGGGACCTGAGCGTAAGCCTGGGGCTGGCGGAGCGGGCGAACTTTTCCGACCCCACCCTCTCCGGCGTCCTCGACCGGGTGGTGGAGGTGGGCAAGGCAAACGGCCTGTTCACGGGGATCTTCACCATCCGCCCCGGGGATGTAGAGGGGCTGGTCGCCCGCGGCTTCGACCTGGTGACCTGCGGTACGGAGGACATCGTCTTCCAGCACGGGCTGGGGGAGTGGATGAAGGTCTGGAGATAGTTTTCTTACTTCGCCAGTTCCCGCCGGTCCAGGAAGGCTTCCATCCTTTGGCAGTCGTTCTCCAGCATGTCGATGCTGTTCGTCAGGAAGTAGCGTACGGAGGCGATGGAATTGACAAAACCGCGATCGGTGTACGCTTCCAGTTGTTGCGGTTCCTGGCCCACGATGTCGAGGTGCGCCTTGATGTGGCTGAAGAAACCGTTGTCGTAGTTCTCCACCATCAACTCGTTGTACACCTCCGCGATCTTGTAAAACTCGTACAGGGAAATGAGCTCGGATTTGACCTCGAAATCATTCAGGTACCGAATATCTCCGGTCTGCAGAAAAGTATTGTAGGCGGTCGTCTTGGTGAACGGCAGCGACATATTCATGGCCTGCATGACTACCGGATTGATTTCCGCGGGGTCACTACTCGACCGGATGAGCCTGAGCAGCGAATCCAGGAACACCTGCTGCTTGCGTTGTCCTTCGATGGTTTCCCGGTGACTGTCGAGGTTAAAACGGGTTTCCTTCACGATTTCCGCCAGGTGGGCGTCCACCAATTGCTGTTCCCTCCGCTCGCTGGAACACCGTTCCAACTGGAAAGCCAGTAGAATACTGAAGACAATGAGGACGAAGTTTACCAGGTGGTTCTGCCAGTCGAGTTTCATAGGCAAGAAATATACAGCAGCAGCCACGAATCGACCACCCCCGACCCCCGGGGACGCCCAATAGCGCATGACGGTTAGGGCAGGTAAGGGTAAAAGGCACATAATCGGAGTACTGGCCCTGGAGGGGACGGGTTCTGCCCTAGCAAGGTCACCGCAAAGCGCAGCGCGGCGGGGGCCTTGCGGATAAAAAGCGGCACGACGCTGCCAAAGCCAGGTAGTGAATCCCGGCCCCGGAGGGGACGGGTTCTACCCCGGGCAAGGTCACCACAGCGCGCAGCGTAGCAGAGGGCTTGCGCACCAAACCTCTACCCGCCCACCCCCGTTCCACCCCCAATGCCCCTCCTGACCTTCAACGACTGCGGGATCTACTGCGAACGTGCCGATGTGTACATCGACCCCTGGAAGCCGGTAGACCGCGCCCTGATCACCCACGGCCACGCCGACCACTCCCGCTGGGGCAACAAGTATTACCTCTGCACCCGCGCCGCGGCGCCCGTGATCCGCTACCGCCTCGGCGACATCAAGCAGGAAACCGTGGAATACGGGGAGGTACGCACCATCAACGGCGTTAAATTCAGCTTCCACCCGGCGGGACACATCATCGGCTCGGCCCAGATCCGTGTCGAATACCAGGGCGAGATCTGGGTAGCCAGTGGCGACTACAAACTCGAGGACGATGGCCTTTGCCAGCCCTACGAACCCGTCCGGTGCCACCACTTCATCACCGAATCTACCTTCGGCCTGCCCGTCTACCGCTGGACGCCCCAGGAGGAGGTGATGGCCGACATCAACGACTGGTGGCGGCAAACCGCCAGTGAAGGCCGCACGGCCATCCTCACCGGCTACGCCCTCGGCAAGGCCCAGCGGCTGCTCAACGGACTCGACCCCTCCATCGGCAGGATATTTACCCACGGGGCCATCGAGAATACCAACGAGGTCATCCGTGCCCAGGGCTTCAGCCTGCCGGAAACCACCCGCGTCACCCGCGAGATCAACAAGAAAGAGTACCCCGGCAGCATTGTAGTAGCCACCCCCGGCGCCATCGGTCAGCCCTGGGTGAAGAAATTCGGCAACGCCTCCATCGGCGCGGCTTCCGGCTGGATGACCCTCCGCGGGGCCCGCCGCCGCCGGGGTGCCGACCGGGGCTTCGTGCTCAGCGACCACTGCGACTGGCCCAGTCTGCTCGAAGCCATCGACCTCACCGGGGCCGAGAACATCTACGTCACCCACGGCTACACCGCCATCTTCAGCAAGTACCTGCGGGAGCAGGGCCTCAACGCCGTGGAGCTCCACACGGAATACGAGGGCGAGCTGGCCGAGATTGAATCCAAGGGGAGTGAAGAAACCGAAAAGGAAAACGCCGCGGCCGATGCCGACTAGCAGTAAACAAAGGGTAGCCGGATGAAGAACTTCGCCGAAATGTTCCGTCGCCTCGACCGCACCACCAAGACCAACGCCAAGGTGGATGCCCTGGCCGACTACCTGCAGCAGGTGGACGACGAGGATAAACTGTGGACGGTCGCCCTGCTGAGTCACCGCCGGCCGCGCCGTACCGTGAACTCCAAGCTCCTGCGCGCCTGGGCCTCGGAACTCAGCGGCATCGACCCCTGGATCCTCGAGGAAAGCTACCACGTGGTGGGCGACCTGGCCGAAACCATTGCCCTGATCCTCCCGCCGCCGGAGCAGGACTACGACCACACCCTCACCCACTGGATCGAGTACATCCAGCGCTTCGCCGACTACGACGAGGAGGGCAAGAAGGAGGCCGTGCAGGAAGCCTGGCGGGGCCTCGACACTACCGAACGCTACCTCTTCAACAAGCTCATCACCGGCAACTTTCGCGTGGGCGTCAGCCAGAAGTTGATGACCCGTGCCCTCTCCCGAGCCACGGGTATCGAGGAAACCAATCTGGCCCACCGCCTCATGGGCAACTGGACGCCTAACGACACCACCTTTGAGGAGCTGATCCACAGCGAATCCGCTACCGACGACATCTCCCGCCCCTATCCCTTCTACTTGGCCTACCAGCTGGAGCAGCCCGCCGAGCAGCTGGGCGACCCCGCCGACTGGCAGGCCGAACATAAGTGGGACGGCATCCGGGGACAGGTGATCGTGCGTGACGACGAGGTGTTCGTCTGGTCGCGGGGGGAGGAGCTCGTCACCGACAAGTATCCGGAATACCACGTGCTGGCCTCCGCCATCCCGAACGGCACGGTGATCGACGGGGAGATCCTGCCCTTCCGGGACGGGCAGCCCCTCGGATTTAACGTACTGCAGACCCGCATCGGCCGCAAGACCGTCAGCAAGAAACTGCTGAAGGACGCCCCCGTGATCCTTATGTGCTACGACCTCCTGGAGTACGAGGGGCGCGACATCCGCCAGCTGCCCATGGCCGGACGGCGCGAACTGCTGGAGCGGTTGCTTGAGGATAATCCCACCGGCGGCGTGCTGCAGCTTTCCCCCGTCTTCGCATTCAGCGACTGGGATGACCTGGCCGCCGAGCGGGAGACCGCCCGCGAGAAATTCAGCGAGGGAATCATGCTCAAGCGGCTCGACAGTGCATACAAGCAGGGCCGCAAAAAGGGCGATTGGTGGAAGTGGAAGGTGGACCCCCTCACCATCGACGCCGTCATGATGTACGCCCAGCGGGGCCACGGCCGCCGCGCCAACCTGTACACCGATTTCACCTTCGGGGTGTGGGACGGCGACCAGCTGGTACCCTTCACCAAGGCCTACTCCGGCCTCACCGACCAGGAGTTCAACAAGATCACCGCCTGGGTGCGCCGCAACACCGTGGAGCGCTTCGGTCCCGTCCGTAGCGTAAAGCCGAAGCAGGTCTTCGAGATCGGCTTCGAGGGCATCCGGAAGTCCAGCCGCCACAAGTCGGGGGTAGCCCTCCGCTTCCCGCGGATGCTGCGATGGCGACAGGACAAGCCCGCCGCGGAAGCCAATACCAAGGACGACCTGGAGGCGCTGCTGGAAGCCTACGGCGGGTAACGCGGGTGCCGTGGAACCGGTGAACGCAATAACCTCCGGAAACCCGGCCGGCCAACACTTGCCTGATTGCGAGATCCTTACCTTCCGGCGGGACAGGGCAGGCGGCGGTTGCCCGTAACAGATCCGGGAAAAAGGTCGGTTCGACAATCAAATGGGTCAACCTACCTTTGGCGGTTCATATAATTCACCACTGTTATGAAAAAACTACTACTCGCCGTTCTCGGCCTGGGGCTTTCCCTGGGGCTGGTTGCCCAGCGCGTGATCGAGGGAACGATTTCTGATGAGTCCGGTATGCCGTTGATCGGTGCCTCGGTGCTGGCCAAGGGCACGAGCACGGGTACCGTGTCCGACATCGACGGAAACTTCACCCTCACGGTAGCCGACGAGGTGACCGAACTGGTCGTTTCCTACACCGGCTTCGCTACCCGGAACATCACCCTCGACGGAAGTACCACCCTCGAGATCATCCTGTCCGAAGACGCCGCCCAACTGTCCGAGGTGGTCGTGGTGGGTTACGGCAAGCAGATCCGCAGCACCCTCACGGGCAACGTTGCCCAGATCGACGGGGCCGCCATCGAGAACCTGCCGGTGTCCAGCGTCGAGCAGGCCATGCAGGGGCGTTCCGCGGGCGTGTTCGTCCAGGCGGTCAGCGGCAAGCCCGGCGGCCGGATCAACATCCGCGTTCGGGGCAGCTCCTCCATCTCGGCCGGTAACCAGCCGCTTTACGTCGTCGACGGGGTGCCGATCACCAGCGGCACCTTCAGCAGCCCCGGCTCCGGCAGCCAGAACTTCCTGGCCGACCTGAACCCCAACGACGTGGAGTCCATCGAGATCCTCAAGGACGCCTCCGCGGCGGCCATCTACGGATCACGGGCCGCCAACGGGGTGGTGCTGGTGACCACCAAGCAGGGCAAGAGCGGCAAGGCCCGCATCAATGTCAACCTCAGCACCGGCGCCAGCGAGCCGAGCCGGCTGCGGGAGTTCATGGACGCCGAGGAGTTCGTTTCTTTCTTCCGGCAAACCGCCGAGGGGGGCGCCCGCTACGACTGGGCCAACCAGCTCGATGAGTTCGGTCTGGGCAGCGACTACACCCTGGAAAATACCATCGCCGCCTACACCGACTTCGTGGAGGGACGCTTCGATCGCTACAGCGGTCCCAGCGACTGGCGCAACAACGAAACCAATACCGACTGGCAGGAGGAGGCCTTCCAGACCGGCCGCAACCAGAACGCCGACCTCAGCCTCAGTGGCGGCAGCGAGAAACTGGCCTACTACGCCAGTTTCGGCTACTCCGACCAGGAGGGCATACTGGCGGGCAACGGATTCCAGCGCCTCAGCACCCGCTTGAACCTCGACGCCGAGGCTTCCGATCGCTTCACCTACGGCATGCGGCTCGGCTTCAGCCGGAGCGACAACGAGCGCGTCAGCAACGACAACCAGTTCAGCACCCCGCTGCAGCTGATCGCCCTGGCCCCCATCACCCCCGTCCGCAACACCACCGACGAGGTATACCAGGGCTACGCCCCCGGCCAGCTGTTCGACCGCCCCGTCACCACCTACTACAACGGACTGGTGGAACTGGCCAACAGCGAGAAGCAGTCGGTCAGCTACCGTACCCTGGGCAACGTCTTCGGGCAGTTCGACATTACCAAAGGCCTGTCGGCCCGCGCCGAGGCCGGGGTGGACGTGGCCAACATCAAGCAGAACCGCTTCCTGGGCCGCCTGACCGACGGCGGGGAGGCCACCAACGGCTTTGCCGATAGCCGCTGGAGCTCCATCGTCAACTACACTACCAAGGCCCTGCTGCTGTACAATCGGGAATTCGCGGCCGGCCACAACGTCGACTTCGTCGGTGGGGTGGAGTTCCAGCAGTCGACCAGCGAGGACCTCGAGGTGGACGCCCAGGAGTTCCCCCTGGACCAGCTGCGCACCATCGCCAGCGCGGCCGACATCACCGGTGGTTCCTCCACCCTGACCGAGTTCACCTTCTTGAGCTACTTCGGGCGCGCCAACTACAACTTCGACCGCAAGTACCTCTTCAGCCTGAGCGCCCGCATGGACGGCTCCAGCCGCTTCGGCGCCAACAACCGCTACGGCTTCTTCCCCGCCGTGGCCGCCGGCTGGGTACTGAGCGAGGAGGACTTCCTGCAGGACAACGGCGTCTTCAGCTACCTCAAGCTCCGCAGCAGCTACGGCCTGACGGGCAACGCCGACATCAGCAACTTCGCCAGCCTCGGCCTCTACGGCGCTTCCGGCTACGGCGGGGTGTCCGGACTGGCCCCCGTGCAGATCCCGAACCCGGACCTGACCTGGGAATCCACTAAGCAGTTCGACGTGGGCATCGACTTCGGCGTGTTCAACAACCGCCTCAGCGGTGAACTCGACTACTACGTCAAGAACACCAACGACCTTCTGCTGAACGTGCCCGTACCCGGCACCTCCGGTTTCCGCAGCCAGTTCCGCAACCTCGGCGAGCTCCGCAATCGCGGGGTGGAGCTGCTCTTGAACGCCGTGGTGTCCGATGCGGCCTTCGGCTGGAACACCAGCTTTAACTTCTCCTACAACCAGAACGAGATCCTGTCGCTGGCCCCCGGGCAGGACATCATCGACGACGGCGGCAGCCGCTACATGAATGTGGTGAAGGTGGGCGAAAGCCTCGGTGCCTTCTACGGCCTGGAGTACGCCGGCGTGGACCCCGCGAATGGCGACGGGCTGTTCTACGTCAACGCCCGCGACGACGAAGGCAACATCATCGACCCCGAGGCCACGACCAACAACGCCAACGAGGCCAACTTCGTCATGCTGGGCGACGCCCTGCCGACCACCCTGGCCGGCTGGACGAACAACTTCAGCTACAAGGGACTCACCCTGGACGTCTTTTTCCAGGGCAGCTTCGGCAACGAAGTCCACAACTCCGCCGGCGTCTTCCAGAGCTGCGGCGGCTGCTGGTTCGACAACCAGACCCGCGATCAGCTGGACGCCTGGACCCCGGAGAACACCGACACCGACGTGCCCGAAGCCCGCTTCTTCTGGGGCAACGCCGACAACGGCCGCAGCAGCCGCTACCTGAGTAGCGGAGATTTCATCCGCCTCAAGACGGTCACCCTCGGCTACGAACTGCCCGCCAACCTCGTCGACCGCATCGGCCTGAACCGCCTGCGCTTCTACGTCACCGGCCAGAACCTGGCCCTGATCACCGACTACGCCGGCTGGGACCCCGAGGTGGCCGCCGACTTCCTCTCGGACAGCTCGCCCAACATCCTCACCAGCGTCGATTTCTACACGGCCCCCCAGCCGCGCACGATCATCGTTGGGCTGAACGTCGGCCTCTAACCCCCGTCCCTTACCCAACAATCATACCATGAAAATTCTGAATACTTTTCTACTTCTGGGCATCGGACTGCTGACCGCCGCCTGCAGCGACAAGTTGGAAATTCAGCCCTTCCAGAACGTCAGTGAAGACGTCGCCCTCGGCACCGACGCCACTGTCAAGGCCGTCCTCGTGGGCGCCTACGACCAACTCGGCGGCGGAGACCTCTACGGCGGCAACAACCTGCGCGACGCCGAACTGCTGGGCGGCACCGGTGAGATTCTCTTCGTCGGCACCTTCAACAGCCCCGACGAGATCGCCCGCAAGCAGATCTCGGTCGGCAACCTCGACGCGGAGGAAACCTGGCTGGAAAGCTATCAGGTGATCAATACCGTCAACAACGTCCTCTCCGCCCTGGAAGTCGTCGACGCCGACGACCGCGCCCGCGTGGAGGGGGAGGCCCGCTTCATCCGCGGACTCGTATACTTCGACCTGCTCCGCTTCTTCGCCCAGCCTTACGAGGGCGGCGCCGCCAACGACCAATTAGGGGTACCCCTGATCCTGACGCCAACCCGCGGCATCTCGGAGGAGAATAACGTCAGCCGGGCTTCCGTGGCCGCGGGCTACGAGCAGGTGCTGGAAGACCTGACCACCGCCGCCGACCTCCTGCCCGCCACCAACGGTATCTTCGCCGACCGCTACGCCGCCACGGCCCTCCTGGCCCGCGTCTACCTGCAAATGGACCGCTACGCCGAGGCCCGCGACGCCGCCAATACGGTGATCGAAAGTGGCTTCTACTCCCTGACCCCCGACTACGCCTCGGCCTTCATGAACGGCAGCAACTCCACCGAAGACATCTTCGCCATGCAGGTCAGCAGCCAGGACGGCGTGAATAACCTGACCACCTTCTTCTCCGTCCCCGAATTCGGCGGACGCGACGGCGATATCGAGGTGCTGCCCGCCCACCTGGCGCTCTACGCCGCGGAAGACGACCGGCGCGACCTGTTCTTCGAGCGCGGCGGCGTGACCTACACCGGCAAGTTCAACAACCAGTTCGCCAACGTCACCCTCATCCGCCTGGCGGAGATGTACCTGATCCGCGCAGAGGCCAACGAACGGCTCGGTACTGAAGTCGGCGCCACCCCCACCGCCGACATCAACCGACTGCTCCGGCGGGCCGGTCTGGAGAGCCGCGACGAAGTTGACCTGTCCTTCATCCTGCTGGAACGTCGCCGGGAGCTGGCCTTTGAAGGCTTCCGCATCCACGACATCAAGCGGTTGCAGGGCTCGGTCGGCAACTTCAGCTACGACGCCCCCGAACTGGTCTATCCCATCCCGTCCCGGGAAATGGTGGCCAACCCTAACCTGCAGCAGAATACCGGCTACAACTAGGATTCGGGCCTACCTGAATGAAGAAACCCCGTCCCGCAAGCGCGAGACGGGGTTTTTGTTTTCAACATCCGTTGCCGGCCGGCTACAGCACCGAATACTGCACAAACTCCGCCTTCTCGGGATAGTCGGTGGTGTAGTGCAGCCCCCGGCTTTCCTTGCGCAGGGAGGCGGCCTTGGTCACCAGATAGCCCACCGTGATGAGGTTGCGCAATTCGCATAGCTGGGGGCTCACCAGGCTGTTGCGGTAGAGCTCCTCGGTTTCGTTGTGGAGGAGTTCCAGGCGGTCCTTGGCGCGCTTGAGGCGCTTGTCGCTGCGGACGATGCCCACGTAGCTCGACATCACTTCCTTGAGTTCCTTGGTGCTCTGGGTGATGAGTACCTGCTCCTTGGGCTCGGTGGTGCCGGTACGCTCCCACTGGGGGATACGCTCCTCCAGCTTGCAGTTGTCGATGTTGGCCGCGATGGAGTGGGCGATGCGGTGGCCGAACACTAGGGCCTCCAAGAGGCTGTTGCTGGCCAGGCGGTTGGCGCCGTGCAGTCCGGTGCTGGTGCACTCCCCGCAGGCGTAGAGCTGGTTCACGGAGCTGCGGCCGAATTCGTCCACCTGCACCCCGCCGCACATGTAGTGGCAGGCCGGGGTGACGGGGATGAGGTCCTTCAGGGGGTCGATGCCCTTCTCCTTGCACTTCTCGTAGATGGTGGGGAAGTGGGCCATGAACTTCTCCCGGTCGAGGTGGGTGCAATCCAGGCACATATACTCCGCTCCGGTCACCTTCATTTCGTTGTCGATGGCCCGGGCCACGATGTCGCGGGGCGCCAGACTGCCGCGGGGGTCGTAGTCGTGCATGAACTCCGTTCCGTCGGGCCGCTTCAGGATGGCGCCGAAGCCGCGCACGGCCTCACTGACTAGGAAGGCCTGCTTCTCCAGTCCGGGGTTGTAGAGGGCCGTGGGGTGGAACTGGACGAACTCCATGTTCTCCAGGTGCACCTTGGCCCGGTAGGCCATGGCCAGCCCGTCGCCGGTGGCGATGACTGGGTTGGTGGTACTGCGGTAGATCTGTCCGTTGCCGCCGGCGGCCAGCACGGTGGTGCGGGCCAGGATGGTGCTGATCTCCCAGTTTTCCTTGTTCAGTACGTAGGCCCCGTAGCATTCGATGTTGGCGGTGAGCCGCGTGACGATGTGGCCCAGGTGGTGCTGGGTCAGCAGGTCGAGGGCGAAGTAGTGCTCGTGCACCACCAGGTTATCCAGGGTGGCCGCCTTGGCGCTGAGGGCGCGTTGTATCTCCCACCCGGTGAGGTCCTTGTAGTGGAGGATGCGGTTCTCGGAGTGGCCGCCCTCCCTGCCGAGGTCGTACTTCTGGAACTGGTCGAGGTCGAAACGGGTGCCCCATTCGATGATCTCCTCCACCCGTTCGGGGCCTTCCTCGACCACGATGCGCACGATGTGCTCGTCGCACAGTCCGGCCCCGGCGTCGAGGGTATCCGCGATGTGCTTTTCGTAGTTGTCGGCCCCGTGGTCCCACACGGCGGCCACCCCGCCCTGGGCGTAGCTGGTGTTGCTTTCGCGTTCGTTGACTTTAGTGAGCACGTCGATCTTCAGGTCGGGGCGCAGCATGGCCAGCTTGATGCCGGTGCTGAGGCCCCCGATGCCGGAGCCGATGATGAGTACGTCGGTGATCATGGTCAGGGGGTGGAGAGGTGAAGGGTGGAAGGAATGAATGAGGGAGTGAGTGAATGGTTCGTCTCCCGGGTAAATGGAAAGGCATAACACGCCGGGGTTTGTAAAACCACGGATTCAGTCAAGCACAAATTCACTCACTCCAAATTCTATCCTTAAAGCTCGGTGTAGTGCCGTTTTTCGGTCAGCGAGCTGTCCGGGTTACGCCAGCAGCCGCCACCGATGCCGTCCCAGAGGCGGTCGGCCTCCTCGGGCCCCCAGGTGCCGGCCTCGTAGAAGGCCAGGGGGGCTTCCTCCTTTTTCCAGGCTTCCAGGATGGGGTCGACGAAGGCCCAGGCCTGCTCGACACTGTCGCCGCGGGCGTACAGGGTGGGATCGCCCTTCATACAGTCCAGCAGGAGGCGGCTGTAGGATTCGGGGACGTCCTTGGTGGTAAGCTCCCGGTAGAAGAAGTCCATGTCCACGTTCTTCACGCGGAAGCCTTCTCCGGGTACTTTCATGCCGAACTCCATGGCCATGCCCTCGTCGGGCTGGATGCGGATGATGAGCTGGTTGTCGCACTTGATGGCGTAGTCGTCGTACTGGGCAAACAGGGCCTGGGGCGGGTTCTTGAAGGTGATCACCACCTCGGTGACCTTCAGGGGCAGGCACTTGCCGGTGCGGATGAAGAAGGGCACCCCGGCCCAGCGCCAGTTGTCGATGAAGAATTTCATGGCCACGTAGGTCTCCGTGGTGCTGTCGTCGGGCACGCCCTCGGCGTCGCGGTAGGCCACTACCTCGCCGTCCTTGGTCTTGCCGGCGGTGTACTGGGCCCTCACCACCTGCTCGGCCACCTGCTCGCCGCGGATGGGGCGCAGGGCCTGGAACAGTTTCATCTTTTCGCCGCGGATGGAGTAGGCGTCGGCCCGGATGGGCGGCTCCATGCCCACGTGGGCCAGCACCTGCAGCAGGTGGTTCTGGATCATGTCGCGCAGGGCACCGCTCTCGTCGTAGTAGCCGCCCCGGCTGCCCACGCCCACGGTCTCCGCGGCGGTGATTTGGATCGACTGGACGTAGTTGCGGTTCCAGAGCGGCTCGAAGAAGCCGTTGGCGAAGCGGGTCACCAGCAGGTTCTGCACCGTCTCCTTGCCGAGGTAGTGGTCGATGCGGTAGATGTCGTTCTCGTGGAAAACCGACTGCAGCTCTTCATTGAGCTGGCGGGCCGAGGCCTCATCGTAGCCGAAGGGCTTCTCGACCACCAGCCGCGACCAGCCGCCCTCGGGCTTGTTCAGCCCCACGTCGGCCAGGGCCTTCGGGATGGTGTTGTAAAGCTTCGGCGGGGTGGAGAGGTAGAAGATGTAGTTGGAGCCGGTGCCGAATTCCTGTCCCAGTTCCTCCAGCCGCGCCTTCAGCTTTTTCACGTCCTCGGCGCCGTCGTAGGTCTTCAGGTCCTGGTAGAAGAGCAGCTGGGAAAAGGCCTCCAGCTTGTCCTCGTGGCCTTCCTTGTCGAACAGGTCGTTCTCGAAGACCACCTTGTTGCGGAACTCCTCATCGGTGAAGTCGGTCCGGCTGGCCCCCAGCAGGGCAAAATTCTCGGGCAGGTAGCCGCCCCGGTACAAATCGAAAACGGCGGGGATGAGTTTGCGTTGGGCCAGGTCGCCGGAAGCGCCGTAAATGATCAGGATGTGGGAGTCGAGTGTATTGGCCATGCGGGAGTGAAAAGTGCTGCGTAATCGGTTTCCATATCAAAGGTCCCACTTTTTATAAGGTTTACGGCCGCGACAAGGTAATTTTAGGCCCATCTTTTAAAATTCGCGTTCCATGACTATCGGCATCGCTACCGACCACGGCGGCATTGAACTCAAGCAACAACTGCAGGCCTACCTGGAAAGCCAGGGGCATACCGTGCGGGACTTCGGTGCCTTCACCTACGACGCCGCCGACGACTTCCCCGACTACGTGGTACCCCTGGCCCGGGCCGTGGGCGCCGGTGAGGTGGAGCGCGGCGTGGCCGTCTGCGGCAGCGGGGTAGGGGCCAGCATCGCGGCCAACAAGATCAACAACGTGCGGGCCTGCCTCATCAACGAAAGCTACAGCGCCCGCCAGGGGGTGGAGCACGATGACATGAACATGATCTGCCTCGGGGGCCGCGTCATCGGCATCGAACTGGCCAAGGAGCTGCTCAACCACTTCCTCGGCGCCAGCTACCAGAACCTGCCCCGCCAGCAACGCCGCATGGGCAAGGTAGCCGAACTGGAGAAGTAGGCGGCGGCGCGCGGGTGCCCGGTCAAGGGGCAAGATCCCCCCGCGGCCTGCCTCCACCATAGAAGCGCTACTTTTACTTATAACGAACCATTCCCGCCCGTAACCTTTAGACCAAGGCCAAGCTTTCCGGGGCACCGCCCCACTGATTCGCACTGCACCCGCGCTCCGGCGCACCAAAAACGTATTGAATAGATGGACCAGCAACTTTATGATTTCGGCATGATCGGCCTCGGCGTAATGGGCCGCAATTTCCTGCTCAACGTAGCCGACGATGGCTTCGGTGCCCTGGGTACGGACATCAACCGGGAATCCGTGGACGCCCTCAACGAAGAGGGGAAGGACATGCGCGTCAAGGGCGTGTACACCCAGCAGGAGTTCGTGAGCCTGCTCAGCCGCCCCCGCAAGATCATGATGCTGGTGCCCGCCGGCAAGATCGTCGACAACGTGATCGAAGGACTGCTGCCCCTGCTGGACGAGGGCGACATCCTCATCGACGGCGGCAACAGCCACTACGACGATACGAACCGCCGCTACGAATACCTGAAAACCAAGAACATCCGCTTCCTCGGCACCGGCGTTTCCGGGGGAGCCAAGGGCGCCCGCCTGGGCCCCAGCATCATGCCCGGCGGCGACCGCAGCGCCTGGGAGGAGGTGAAGCCGATCCTGGAAACCGTTGCCGCCAAGGTGAACGGGGAGCCCTGCGTAACCTACATCGGGGAAAGCAGCAGCGGCCACTACGTGAAGATGGTCCACAACGGCATCGAATACGGCCTGATGCAGCTCATCGCCGAAGCCTACGACGTCCTGAAGCGCGTGGGCGGCATGGGCAACGACGAAATGTCGGCCCTCTTCAGCCGCTGGAACGACGGGCGCCTGAACAGCTACCTAATCGAGATCACCGCGGCCATCCTCAAGTTCCGGGATGAGCAGACCGACAGCCACCTGCTCGACGTCATCCTCGACAAGGCCAAGCAAAAGGGTACCGGCAAGTGGACGAGCCAGTCGGCCATGGACATCGGCGTGCCCATCCCCACCATCGACTCGGCCGTCACCATGCGGGCCATCTCGGCCTTCAAGGAGTACCGCCAGGACAACTCCAAGCTCTATACCGTAGTCCACCCGGACGAGGTGCTGCTGAAGGGTGAAGGGCTGGCCAATGCCGTGGAGGAATCCCTCTACTTCGGCTTCGTCGTCTGCTACGCCCAGGGCATGCACATGCTCGCCGAGGCCAGCGAAGAAATGAACTACAACCTCGACCTGGAGGGCATCGCCCGCATCTGGCGGGGCGGCTGCATCATCCGGGCCGGACTGCTGGAAACCATCCGCTCGGCCTACGGCAAGCGGGAAGGACTGAAAAACATGATGGCCACCATCGAATTCCGCGAAGACCTCCACGCCTGCCGCGATTCCCTGGCCGAGGTACTCCACCAGGCCAACGAGCGCGGGGTGCCGAGCATGTGCCTCTCGTCGGCCCTGCAGTACTTCGAGGCCTTCCGGAGCGAACGGCTACCGCTGAACCTGGTCCAGGCCCAGCGCGACTACTTCGGATCCCACACCTACGAGCGCCTCGACCAGAAAGGCATCTTCCACTCCAAGTGGGATTCGCCGACGGTGCACGAAAAATAAGCGGGGCAGTCAATTGTAGATACATTAAATTTGTGGGTTCATTAAACTAGATGTACCTACATCGGTTATTCAGGTGTACCCACCGGAACCGGTGGTCCTCCCTTTTCCCCAATTCATCCCTTATGAAAGCTTACATCACCCTTTTCTTCTTTTCCCTGCTGGTTGTGGCCTGTGGTCCTTCCGGCACCGAGGTTGAATCTTCCGACGCCGTAGCCGCCGAGCAGTCGGTTGACGCTACCGCTACCTTCTCCGTCGACACCTCGGCCAGCGCCGTAGCGTGGGAGGGAAGCAAACTCGTCGGTGGCAGCCACGATGGAATCATCCCCATCCAGAGCGGTACCCTGACCGCCAACGGCGATGAGCTCGTGGGCGGCACCTTCGTCCTGGACGTAACCCGCCTGGAGAACCGCGACCTCGAAGGCGAGGGCAAGGGCAAACTGGAAGGCCACCTCAAGAGTGCCGACTTCTTCGACGTAGCCCAGCACCCCACCGCTACCTTCGAAATCACCGGCGTGAGCCCCGTAGACGGACAGGCCGAATACAACCACGAGATCACCGGCAACCTGACGCTGAAGGGTACTTCCCGCAGCATCACCATCCCCGCCATGATCACCGTGGAGGACAACCAGATCACCGCTTCCACTCCCGACTTCGTCATCGACCGCACGGAGTGGGGCATGCAGTACGGCTCCGGCTCCATCGCCGGCATCGCCCAGGACAACATCATCAAGGATGAGGTAGGACTGAACCTGAGCGTGGTAGCCCGCCAATAACATAGCGCTAAGTATCAAAACCCCATGGAGAGGTTGTCCGCCGCAGGCGGGCAACCTCTTTTTTTATGGGCTAGCTTTGCGGCATGGACATTTGGTATACCCTTGATGATTTGCCCCGGGTGGCCACCCGGGTACTGCGGGAATGGGGCCGCGACCGCGTCTTTGCCCTTACCGGCGAGCTCGGGGCCGGCAAGACCACCCTGGTGGCCGAACTGTGCCGTCAATTGGGGGTGGACGAACCGGTGTCCAGTCCCACCTTCAGTATCGTGAATGAGTACGACGGGGCGTATGGCGTGATCTACCACCTCGATTGTTACCGCCTGGAAGACGTGGAGGAAGCTATGGATGCCGGCCTGGAGGAGCTGCTGGCCACCGCCCCCGGGGCCGTCTTCGTAGAATGGCCGGCGGTGATAGAACCCTTGCTGCCCCCCGACGTTGTTTTTCTGCGCCTGGGCCACGATCCTCAGGGTGGAGCGCAGCGACGTTTGAACATTACCGGGGGTGAATCCGCAAGCTAAGGTATGAGCAGTAAGGAAAAGGAGAAGATCGACGTACCCAAGGAGTTGACGTCGGGTTACGCCCAGACCCAGTCCGAGACCCTGGCCGTAGAGTCGAAGTCCGAAGAGCTGTTCATTGGAATCCCCCGGGAGATCACCCTCCAGGAGAAGCGGGTGGCCATCGTCCCCAGCGGAGTGCATACCCTGTCGACCCGGGGCCACCGGGTGCTGGTAGAAACCCAGGCCGGCGCCTCGAGCAACTTTACCGACCACGACTTCAGCGAATGCGGTGCCGAGATCGCCTACTCGGCCCAGGAGGTGTACCGCCGGGCCCGCGTCATCATCAAGGTGGCGCCGCCCACCCTCGACGAGATCGAGATGATGCAGGAGGGTAGCATCCTCATCTCCCCCCTCCAGCTGCCCATCATCAACGCCGAATACCTTTACCGCCTGAAGCACAAGCGCATCATCGCCCTGGCCATGGAATACATGCAGGACGACGAGGGCAGCTTCCCCATCGTCCGCATCATGAGCGAGATGGCGGGCATTTCCGCCATCCAGACCGCCGCGGAGCTGCTCAGTACCAGCCACGGTGGCCCCGGCATCCTGCTCGGGGGCATCTCCGGCGTACCCAGCGCCAAGGTGGTCATCCTCGGCGGCGGGGTAGTGGCCGAATACGCCACCCGGGCAGCCCTGGGCATGGGGGCCGAAGTGCGCATCTTCGACGACAACATCCACAAGCTGATGCGACTGCAGACCTCGGTGGGCCGCCAGCTCTACACCTCGGCCATGAACCCGGTCTACCTGCGCCGCGAACTCCTCGACGCCGAGGTGGCCATCGGGGCCATCCACGCCGAGCACGGTCGGGCGCCCATCGTGGTAAGCGAGGACATGGTCCGCTCCATGAAGCCCCGCTCGGTCATCATCGACGTCAGCATCGACCAGGGGGGCTGCTTCGCCACCAGCGAGCTGACCAGCCTCGACAAACCCACCTTCCTGAAGCACGACGTGGTGCACTACTGCGTACCCAATATCGCCAGCCGGGTGGGGCGCACGGCCTCTATTGCCGTCAGCAACATCCTCACCCCGCTACTGCTGCGGGCCGAAGGGGCACGCAACTTCGAGCACTTCCTCTTCCACCATACGGGGCTGCGCCACGGCATCTACACCTTCCGGGGTTGCCTGACCAACCGCTACCTGGGGCAGCGCTTCGAGATGCGGCATACGGACATCGACCTGCTGATGACCAGCGGGCTGTAGCCTCACCCCAACCAGTCCAGTTCCTCGCCCAGCGCGCGGCCGGTGGCCTCGGGATCCCGGGCCAGGCCGAGTACCATTCCGCCGCCGCCAGCCCCGCAGAGCTTGAGTCGGTAGTTCTCCCCCCCGTTCCACCGATCGCGCCAGGCCTCCGGGATGAAGTGGGAGAAGTGCAGCCGCTGGAAGCCGGAAATCCTTGCCGTGGCGCGGTAGAGCCCCTCCCGGTCGCCCTGGATGAGTGCCTCGATGGCGCGGTCGGCCGGCGCCTGCCAGCCCTCCCGGATGGGTTCGGGGGCGCGGGCGTAGGCCTCCAGGAAGCGGTTGATGAGGGGTGCGGCCGACCGTTCCATTCCGGTGTCGATGAGGAAGAAGCCCCGCGCCCAGCCCGCCGGGAGTTTCACGGCACCCGCGTTCCCGCCCCCCGACAGCAGCAGGGGGTGGTTCAGGAAGGAAATGAGGGGGTCGGTGCCGGAGCTGCTGCCGTGGAAGTAGGCTTCCAGCCGGGCAAGGTCGGCGCGCAATTTGCGGGTGGGGCGGTCACGATCTACCCCGGGCCGGGCGTAGCGATCCCAGACGGCGGCACAGACCGCCCCGCTGCTGCCCAGTCCGTAGCCCGTAGGGATGTTGCCCGCCAGTCGAAGGCCATCACTGACCTCCTCCCGAAAGCGGTCGGCGTCGATGAGGTCGGCCACCGATTCCCCCAGGAAATCAGCGAAGGAGGCGAGCCGCGGGTCGGGGTCGCCCGTTGCCCACCGGAGGGCGTAGCGGGGGTAGGGGACGGCCAGCCCGCGCCCGCCCCGCAGCAGGGTATGCTCTCCGTAAAGGAGAACCTTGGCGGGGTAGGTCCGCCCGGTGGCCAGCTCGTCGGTCATATCCGTAAGATAGTCAGTTCCCGGCCCCGGCCAGCAGATCGCTGTAGCTGTGGGCCACCAGATTGCCGTCCTCCACGCCCAGCAGGTGGCGGTAGTGGTTTACCTGCTCCAGCAGCGCCTCCCGTTCTTCCGGGGAGGAGCCGATGGCCTCGATCTCCACGAAATCGCCCAGTCCGGCTACCCGGTCGAGGTGAAACTTGACGTTGTCGATGAAGTAGATCTCCCGCTGCTTGTCGACCACCACCCAGCTGCCGAGGGCGCGGCCCAGGGTATCCACCAGGTCGGTGGCCGCGGCTTCCGATTCCAGGCGGGTCAGGGAAACGGAGCTGTCCTTCGGCCCGGCGGCGTCGGGGCGGCGGTAGAAGATGAGGCTGCGCTCGATGTTCCCGATGCGGAGCTTGAGGCGGCCTTCGGGAACGCGGAAGTAGTGGTCGACCTGGTGGTCGGTACCGCGGAAGTCCGCCCCGGCCGCCAGCAGCACCCGCCGCTGCCGCGCGTGGTCGCCGCTGCCGGCGCGGGCCTTGATCTCCACCAGGTGCTTCTGCATCAGTAGGCCTTGGCGAAGACCACCCGCCCGCGGCTGGGGGCGCCCGTCAGGATGCACTTGCCCTCCTCTTCCGGCTGGTCGTGGGGGATGCAGCGGATGGTGGCCTTGGTCATCTCCTTGATCTTCAGTTCGGTTTCGGTGGTACCGTCCCAGTGGGCGTAGACGAAGCCCGGGATGTCGCGGTCGAGTACCGCCTGGAACTCCTCGAAGGTGTCGACGTAGGTGGTGTGTTCCTCGCGGAAGCGCACGGCCCGGTCGAAGAGGTTCTGCTGGATCTCGTCGAGGAGGTTCACCACGTGGTCCACGATGCCCTCGATGGGCTGGTTCGATTTGGACTTCTCGTCGCGGCGGGCCACTTCGATGGTGCCCTTGTCGAGGTCGCGCTGGCCGATGCCGAGGCGGACGGGGATGCCCTTCAGTTCGTTCTCGGCGAACTTGAAGCCGGGGCGCTGTTTTTCGTCGTCGTCGTAGCTCACGCGTACGCCGCGGGCCTTCAGTTCGTCCATCAGCTCACGGGCCTTGGCGTTCAGGGCCTCGTTGGGTTTGGGGATGGGCACGATCACCACCTGGATGGGCGCCAGCCGGGGGGGGAGTACCAGTCCTTCGTCGTCGCTGTGGGTCATGATCAGTCCGCCGACCAGGCGGGTGGAGACGCCCCAGCTGGTGGCGTAGACGTACTCTTCCTGGTTGTCGGCGTTGCTGAACTTGACGTCGAAGGCCTTGGCGAAGTTCTGGCCGAGGTTGTGGCTGGTACCGGCCTGGAGGGCCTTGCCGTCCTGCATGAGGGCCTCGATGGTGTAGGTGTCCAGGGCGCCGGCGAAGCGCTCGTTGGCCGTCTTCACGCCGCGCAGTACGGGCATGGCCATGTACTCCTCGGCGAAGGTGGCGTAGACCTCCTGCATGCGCAGGGCTTCTTCCAGGGCCTCTTCGGCGGTGGCGTGGGCGGTGTGGCCTTCCTGCCAGAGGAATTCGGCGGTGCGCAGGAACAGGCGGGTGCGCAGTTCCCAGCGGACGACGTTGGCCCACTGGTTGATGAGCAGGGGCAGGTCGCGGTAGCTGGTGATCCAGTCGCGGTAGGTGTGCCAGATGATGGTTTCGGAGGTGGGCCGGACGATGAGTTCTTCCTCCAGCTTGGCGGTGGGGTCCACCACTACGCCGCCGCCGTTGGGGTCGTTCATCAGGCGGTGGTGGGTGACCACGGCGCATTCCTTGGCGAAGCCTTCCACGTGCTCGGCTTCGCGGCTGAGGAAGGATTTGGGGATGAAGAGGGGGAAGTAGGCGTTGACGTGGCCGGTCTCCTTGAACATATCGTCCAGCTGCCGCTGCATCCGTTCCCAGATGCCGAAGCCGTAGGGTTTGATGACCATACAGCCCCTTACGGCGCTGTTGGCGGCCAGGTTAGCCTTCTTTACGATATCCAGATACCACTCCGAATAATTCTCCTCCCGGGGGGTGATTGCTTTGGCCATGGGGCAACTTATAATGGGGGTAAAATGTTGATATATAGAGGGTTTTTGGTCGTAAGGCAGGCCATTTAACGCCTTTGGGGCGCCCTTTAAGTCCGCTTTAACCAATTCGGGGGCACAAACTTACTACATTACACCTTGTAATCAGGGTAAGGGCCCCGGACCCTAATAAACACCAACACAACATGTACAAGCATAAACTACTCATCGCGGTATCCTCGCTCTTTGCCC
The DNA here is from genome assembly GCF_002631205.1 of Neolewinella marina. Classification (GTDB taxonomy): domain Bacteria; phylum Bacteroidota; class Bacteroidia; order Chitinophagales; family Saprospiraceae; genus Neolewinella; species Neolewinella marina. Next base: position 18,613 of record NZ_PDLO01000004.1, on the reverse strand, counting down.
TGCTGCTGGTTTCCACCGGTGTGCAGGCGCAGTACGACGACATGTACTACGATCCGGACAACTTCCGGAGTACCGAAGTGGCCCGTGATTTCTCCGATGATTCCTACGACCGCGCCGAGCGGGACGACGATCGCCGCTACGGCAACTTCGACGACGATTACTACGACTACTACTACACCAGCCGCATCCGGCGCTTCAACCGCCCCTACACCGGCTTCGGTTACTACGACCCCGTGTACGTGGACGTAGCCTACTACGATCCCTTCTTCCGGCCCGCCGGCACCACGGTGCTGATCTATAACTCCTTCGGCAACGTCTACAACCCCCGCTTCTCCCGCTGGGGAGGCGCTTACCGGGTCTGGAACCGTGGCTACGCCGGTGCCTTTGGCTGGGATGATCCCTTCTTCTACGGCCGGGCCTACAACCCCCGTTTCGGACGCGGCACCTTTGGCAGCCCCTTCGGGTACGGTAACCCCTACGCCTACGGTGGCTACGGCAATTTCGGCGGCGTCTACGGCGCCGGTGCCGGATACTACTGTCCCCCCGCCTGGGGTGGCGGCAACACCTACACCGTACCCAACAGCATCAACGACCGTCCGGTATCCACCGCTCCCCGGGCCGCGACCACTTCCATTGCCGACCGCGTAGAGCGCGCCCGCCGCAATGCCGCCGTGACCCCCCGCTCCGCCGATGGCCGCAGCATCCAGTCCGGTGCGATCCGCGGAGGTGAAAACACCCGCGCCGTAGGCCGTACCCGCACCTCGGACGATACCCGTATCGACCGCAGCCGCACCACGGTACGCCCCCGCAGCACGGAATCCCAGCGGGCCATCCCCCAGCGGGCTACCCGTCCGGATAACCGGACCTACACCCCGAGCCGCTCCACTACGCCGACCCGTAGCGCCACGCCCAGCCGCAGTGGCAACAGCCGCAACTATACCCCCAGCCGCAGCGCCACGCCGAGCCGGAACTACACCCCCAGCCGCAGTGCCGCACCCACCCGTAGCGCGGCTCCCGCCCGCAGCGTAACTCCCAGCCGGGGCAGCAGCAGCGGTGCCGGTCGCTCGGCCGCACCCAGCCGTCGCGGTGGTGGTGGTGACGACGAAGCCTAACGACCACACCGGCCGTACCACTTACTGAAAGGGGTTGAGGACATCCGTTCTCAACCCCTTTTCTTTACGGACTGGTTTTAAAGAATCCATAATTACCCGGCCGGCGGCAAACTTTCACCCAGGCCCGGAATTACATGAGGGCCAATTTCCCCAATATGAAGACCTTTCTCAGTACCGCGCTTGCCCTGATGGTCGCGGCGGCGGTAAACGGACAGACCTTTTCCGACGTGCTGCGGTACTCCTACTTCTCTCCCCAGGGATCGGCCCGCTTCGCCGCCACCGGTGGTGCCCTTACCCCCATGGGCGTCGACGCCACCACCCTCCACACCAATCCGGCGGGCATCGGCTGGAACCGCTACAACATGGCCCAGATCACCCCGGGCTTCTCCCTGACCAACACCCGGGCCGACCTGGCCAACAGCACCGAAGCAGCTACGGTAAGCGACGCCGCGGCCACCTTCACCCTCCCCAGCGTGGGACTCATCTTCGCCGGCCCCACCCGCTCGGTGAACTGGTCGACCCTTAACTTCGGCGTCAGCGTCACCCGGCTGGCCGACCTGAACCAGCAGCTCGCCTTCGCCGGCCGCACCCCGGGCAGCATCATCGAGGGCTTCGCGGAGGTCATCGACATCGGGGATTCCGATCCCTACGGCGCCGACCTGGCCCTGCCCTTCCTCATCGAGGACCCGGCGACGAACCGGGTGTACTCCGACTTCTACGACTTCGACAACCAGACCACCCGCGACGAGCCCATCCGCCGCAGTGGACTCTACGACCGCCGCGGCAGCATCAACGAGGCGGCCGTGGGCCTGGGCGGCAACTACCGCGACAAGGTGCTCTGGGGCTTCAGCCTGGGCATCCCCTTCTTCAGCTTCGACGAGGTGTACACCTACGAGGAAGTCGACGACCAGGACGTCATCCCTGCCTTCGAGAACGCCGAATTCGACCAGAACCTCAACAACAGCGGGACCGGCTTCAACCTGAAGTTCGGCCTCACTGCCCTGCCCACCGAAAAGCTCCGGATCAGCGCCGCGGTACATACCCCGACCTACTGGACCATCGACGAGCAGTTTTCCACCACCTTCGGCTACTTCTATACCGACAACGGCTCGGCGGAGGGGGGGCGGGAACTCAGCCCCCTCCTGTCCCAGGCCTACAATCTCCGTACCCCCTGGCGGTTTATGGCCGGGGTAGGGGCGCTGGTCGGGGAACGTGGCTTCGTCAGCGTCGACGCGGACTACACCGACTACACCAGCAACGAGATAAGCTTCGACGACTTCGCCACGGCCAACACCGTCTCGGACGCCGTCAACGCCGACGTGGACGCCATCCTCGGTTCCAGCATCGGACTCCGGGCCGGTGGGGAGCTGAACCTCGACCCCATCCTGGTGCGGGCCGGCGTCGGCTACCGCCAGGTTCCCTACGCCGAATACCTCAATAACGAGGACGAAGCCATCATGACCTACAGCGCCGGCGCGGGCTACAGCCTCGGCAAGTTCTTTGTCGACCTGGCCGCCCAGTATGAGTCCTACGCCAGCTTCCAGTCGCCCTACCAGACCCTCGTGGTGCCCGGGCAGACCATCCTGACCGACCGCTCCCGCGTATCGGTACTGCTTACGGTGGGCTTCCGCGGCTTCGGTACCGGCTTCTAGGTGGATTCACTAACCCAGATAGTCCTCGGCGCCGCCGTAGGAGAAGCCGCCCTGGGCCGCAAGGTGGGCAACCGGGCCATGCTCTGGGGGGGCATCGCCGGTACCCTGCCGGACCTCGACGTCTTCTCCCGCCTGGTCACCGACCCCATGAGTGCCCTGGCCTACCACCGGGCCTTTACCCACAGCCTGCCCTTCGCGCTATTGGCCGCCCCCATCATCGGCCTGGCCGTCCACCGCCTCTACGGGGGGCGAACGTGGCCGCGGCTGCCCACCCTTGCCATCTACCTGGGAGCCCTCTTTGCCCTCTGGCTGCTCCTGCTCACCGGCAGTTACCTGATGCCGGTGGAGGTATTCCACCTGCCCGCCGTGGCGGCGGTGGTGGCCCTGGTGTTCGCCGCGATATGCGGCACGGTGGCGGCCCGGGTGTACTGGCGCTACCGGGCCGGAGAGCGGGGCCCCAACGCTACCGTGGCCGGGTGGACCTGGCTTTTCTTCCTGACCATCGTCACCCACCCCCTGCTCGACTGCTTCACCGCCTACGGCACCCAGTTCCTGCAGCCGTTCACGGCCCTGCGGGTGGCCTGGAATACCATCTCCGTAGTCGATCCCCTCTACACCCTGCCGTTCCTGCTGCTGCTCATAGCGGCCGCCCGAAGTGGGCGGGGCACGCGGGTGCGGGGCCGGCTCAATACCGCCGGGCTGATGGTATCCTCGGCCTATCTCCTCCTCACGGTCGTCAACTACCTGAACGTGGAGACAGTGCTGGAGCACACCCTCCACCGCCACGGACTGACGGCGGAACGATCCATCCACAGTCCCAGCCTCGGCAACAACCTGCTGTGGTCGGCCACCGCCCAGGTGGGGCCGGACTCCTTCTATCTCGGGCAATACAGCCTCCTGGACGAACGCCGGGAATTTACCCCCTTTCAGGGCGTAGCGGGCCACCACGACCGCCTCGCCCCCTACGCCGCCGGTAACCGCGAACTGGAAATCCTGCAGTGGTTCACCCAGGGCTACTACGTGGTACTGCCCGCCGGCAACGGCACGGTAGCCCTCTGCGACCTGCGCTACGGCGCCCTCGGCAACGACCTGCTGGATCCCGCCTCCTACATCTTCAGCTGGCGCATCGACACCACTGCCCGGCCAGCCCGGGTAGTGGAAGCGGCCGAGGGCCCCCAAAGGGAACGGGAAGGCATGCTGCAGCGCATGTGGGAGCGGATGAAGGGCATCTGACCCCTGGATTTCCCCCCGAACCCGGCACCCGCGCGCGCCGACCAAACCGGACCTACCACTTCCACCAACGCAATCGATTTCAATTCTCCCCCGGGCAGGATATGGGAAACGGCGGCCGGCTTGCTATCTTACCCAGGATCATGCAAGACAACGAAATGAGTGAGGAGAGGAAATTGCGGAGCCAGGAGTGGTTCGGCGGCGATGACAAGATGGGCTTCGTCCACCGGTCGTGGATGCGTAACCAGGGTTATCCCGACGACTACTTCCGCGGCAAGCCGGTGATCGGCATCTGCAATACCTGGTCGGAGCTCACCCCCTGCAACGGCCACCTGCGGGAAGTAGCCGAGCGGGTGAAGCGCGGCGTCATCGAGGCCGGCGGCTTCCCCCTGGAGTTCCCGGTCATGTCGCTCGGCGAGACCATTATGCGACCCACCACCATGCTCTTCCGCAACCTGGCCAGTATGGACACCGAAGAATCGATCCGCGCCAACCCCCTGGACGGGGTAGTGCTCCTGACCGGCTGCGACAAGACCACCCCCTCCACCATCATGGGAGCCTGCAGCGTCGACCTGCCCACCATTGTGGTGCCCGGCGGCCCGATGCTGAACGGCCGCTTCCGCGGGGAAACCATCGGCTCGGGATCCTTCAACTGGCTCATCAAGGAAAAGCAGACGAATGAGGCTTTCGACGCCGACGACCTCCGCGAGGCCGAAATCTGCGCCGCCCGCAGCATCGGCCACTGCAATACGATGGGCACCGCTTCCACCATGGCCGTCATGAGCGAGGCCCTGGGCCTGACCCTGCCGGGCATCGCCTCCCTGCCGGCCGCCGACTCCCGCAAGCGGGTGATGCAACAGCTCTCCGGCCGCCGCATCGTCGAAATGGTGAAGGAGGACCTCACGATGTCCAAAATCCTCACCCGCCAGGCCTTCGAGAACGCCATCGTGACCAACGCCGCCGTGGGGGGATCCACCAACCTCATCATCCACCTGACGGCCATCGCCCGGCGCATCGGCGTCGACCTGCGGCTGGAAGACTTCGACCGCCTCGGCAGCGGGGTGCCCCTGCTGGTCAATCTCATGCCCTCGGGGAAATTCCTCATGGAGGAATTCTGCTATGCCGGCGGCCTGGGCGTGGTCATGAAGGAGCTCGGCGACCTCCTCCACGGCGGCGCCATCACCGCCAACGGACAAACCATCGCCGACAACTACCGCGACGCCAAGTGCTACCACCGCGAGGTGATCGCCACCCGCGAAGCCCCCCTGCAGCCCAGCGCGGGCATCGCCGTCCTCCGCGGCAACCTCTGCGAGAACGGGGCCGTGATCAAGCCCAGTGCCGCCACCCCGGCCCTGATGAAGCATACCGGCCGGGCGGTGGTCTTCGAGAGCATGGAAGACTACCACGCCCGCATCGACGATCCGGAGCTGGACATCGACGCCGACTGCGTCATCGTCCTGAAGGGCGTAGGGCCCCGCGGCTACCCCGGCATGCCCGAAGTGGGCAACGTCGACCTGCCCGAAAAGCTGATCCGCCAGGGCGTCAAGGATATGGTGCGCATCTCCGACGGGCGCATGAGTGGCACCGCCTACGGCACGGTAGTGCTGCACGTCTCCCCGGAATCCTCGGTGGGCGGCACCCTGGCCGTCGTCCGCAACGGCGACCGCATCACCCTCGACGTGGAGCAACGCCTGCTCCAGCTCGAGATCAGCGAGGAGGAACTGGCCCGGCGCAAAGCCGAATGGCGGGCCCCCGAACCCCGCGCCACGCGGGGCTACGTCCGCATCTACCTCGACCACGTGGAACAGGCAGAGCTGGGGGCCGACCTCGATATCCTGACCGGCAAGTCCGGCTCCACCGTCGACCGCGACCTGCACTAAGCCGCCATGCTGACCGTCCTCCTCCTCCTGCTCAGCGTCGCCGCCATCATCTTCCTCACCGCCCGGGCCGAGGTACACCCCTTCGTGGCCCTCATGCTGGTGGCCCTCGGCTACGGCCTGCTGGCCGGCATGCCCCTGGACGCCATCGTCGCTTCGGTCAATGAGGGCTTCGGCAACACCCTAGGCGGCATCGGCCTCATCATCATCCTGGGCGTCATCATCGGCACCTTCCTGGAGAATACGGGGGGCGCCTACGCCCTCGCCAACCGCGTGCTGAAGATCGCCGGCCGCGAACGGGTGCCCCTGGCCATGGGGCTCATTGGCTGGGTGGTCTCCATTCCGGTCTTTGCCGACAGCGGCTTCATGCTGCTGGCCCCCCTGAACCGCAGCCTGTCGAAGAAGGCGGGACTGTCGCTGGCCGGCACCGCCATCGCCCTGGCCATGGGACTGATGGCCGCCCACACCATGGTACCCCCCACGCCGGGACCGATCGCCGCAGCCTATTACCTGGAAGCCGACCTGGGCACGGTGCTGCTGCTGGGCATCCCCGTGAGCCTGGTGGCCCTCGGCGTCTGCCTGCTTTTCATCCAGCGGTTCGTGGCCACCATCTACATCGACCCGGCCCCCGAAGTGACGGAAGCGGAAGTGGAGGCCCGCCTGGCCACGGCACCGGGCGCCCTGCTTTCCTCGGTGCCCATCTTCGTGCCCATCGTGCTGATCGTCATTCGCTCGGTGCTGGTTTCCGTGGGGGGCTTCTCGGCGGAAGGCTACGGCGAGTTGCCGCTGCTGCCCCGACTGGTTTTCTTCCTCGGGGAGCCCTTCATCGCCCTCACCATCGGTTGCCTCCTGGCCTTGCTATTACCCCGGCGGCTGGAAAAGGAGATGTTCTCCACCACGGGCTGGATCGGGAAGGCCCTGACCGGGGCGGCCTCCATCCTGCTGATCACCGGGGCGGGGGGCGTATTCGGACAAATCCTCCGCAACTCCGGCATCGCCGACGTCCTCGGTGAGGCGCTGGCCGGCGTCAACCTGAATATCTGGCTGCCCTTCCTGCTCGCGGCGGCCATCAAGACGGCCCAGGGCTCCTCCACGGTGGCCCTCATCACGGCCGCCTCCATCATGGCGCCGATGATGGCCGAGCTCCACTTCACCACCTCCCTCGACCGGGCGCTGGTGGTGGTCGCCATCGGGGCGGGTTCGGCGGTGGTTTCCCACGCCAACGACAGCTTCTTCTGGGTGGTTACCCGGCTGTCCGGCATGGACGTCAAGATGGGCTACCGCATGATGTCGCTGGCCTCCCTGGTGCTGGGCGTTTCCGCGGCCACCACCCTTTTCCTGATCTACCTGGTGGTCGCCTAGGCAGTCCACCCCAACACGCGCAACCATGAAACTCTACAACACCACCTCGGGGCCGCTGCTGGAATCCGCGGGGCGCTTCTATACCGTCGCGGCCGACTGGGACGACTTCGTCAACGACGATAACCTCTTCCGCAGGGCGCAGGACATCATAGCCAGCGGCACGGAAGTCGGCGGCGGAGCGCAGGTGCCGGGAGACCTGCAAGTGCCCGCCGGGCGACAGGAGATCTGGGCCAGCGGCGTCACCTACTTCAACAGCAAGCTGGCCCGGCAGGAAGAGTCCGCGGTGGCCGGCGGCGGGGATTTCTACGAACGCGTCTACCACGCCGACCGGCCCGAGCTGTTCTTCAAGGCCACCCCGCAGCGGGCGGTGGCGTCCGGGGGACAAGTCCGCATCCGCAAGGACTCCACCTGGGACGTCCCCGAACCGGAGCTGACCTTACTCGTTACGGCAAGCGGGAAAATCGTGGGCTATACCATCGGCAACGACATGAGCTCCCGCAGCATCGAGGGGGAAAACCCCCTGTACCTGCCGCAGGCCAAGACCTTCGATGCCTGTGCCGGCCTGGGCCCCTGCGTCCTCCTCACCGAGGATCCGCTGCCGCCGGAGACGGAGATCCGCATGGAGGTCCTCCGCGGCGGCCGGGAAGTATTCCGTGGTCAGACCACCCTGAACAGCATGAAGCGCAAGCCGGAGGAACTGGTAGAATACCTCTTCCGGGAGTGCAGCTTCCCCTACGGTTGCCTGCTCATGACCGGGACGGGCATCGTGCCGGGACCGGAATTTACTCTGGCCAGCGGCGACGAGATCCGCATCACCATCCCACCCATCGGAACACTGATCAATACTGTACAATGACACTAACGGGCAAGAACTACATCGCCGGAACCGCCTCCGCCGAGGGGCAGGACACTTTTCGGGCCATCAATCCGGCCACCGGGGCTGAACTGGATACCCACTTCACCGACGCTACCGAAGGGGAGGTGAACCGGGCCGCCCAGGCGGCCGCCGAGGCTTTTGAAGTATACCGCCACACCACCCCCGCCCAACGCCACGACTACCTGACGGCCATCGCCGAGGAGATCATGGCCCTCGGCGATGCGCTTATCGACCGCTGCTGCGCCGAATCCGGCCTGCCCGCCGGGCGCATTACCGGGGAGCGCGGCCGCACCGTGAACCAACTGAAGCTGTTCGCCGCCGTAGCCGCCGAAGGCTCCTGGGTGGACGCCCGCATCGACCGCGCCCAGCCGGAACGCGAACCGGTCCCCAAGCCCGACGTACGCTCGATGCTCCGCCCCCTGGGACCGGTAGCCGTCTTCGGGGCGAGCAACTTCCCCCTGGCCTTCTCCGTGGCGGGCGGCGATACCGCTTCGGCCCTGGCGGCGGGCTGTCCCGTCGTGGCCAAAGCCCACCCCAGCCACCCCGGCACCTGTGAACTGATCGCCGGCGCCATTCACCGGGCCACCGAACGCTGCGGACTGCCCGCCGGGGTATTTTCCCTCCTCCAGGGGCACACCCACGACAGCGGCGGCTGGCTGGTGAACCACCCGGCCATCAAGGCCGTAGGCTTCACCGGTTCCTACGGCGGGGGCAAGGCCCTCTTCGACGCCGCCAACCGCCGGCCGGAGCCCATACCGGTCTACGCCGAGATGGGCAGCACCAACCCCGTGTTCCTCCTGCCCGGCGCGCTGAGCGAAAGCGGGGAAGAGATCGCCCGGGGGCTCACCCAGTCCGTAAACCTCGGTGTGGGGCAGTTCTGCACCACCCCCGGCTTGGTCTTCCTCCCCCCGGAAACCGACGCTTCCGCCTTTTCCGACGCCGTGGCCGAGCAATTTCGCGGCGTCGACGCCGCCGTGATGCTCAACGCCAGCATCCGGGATGCCTACGAGCGGGGCGTCCGGGAACTGGCGGCCGACGGGGAGCTGGAAGCCCTGGCCCAGGGGAAGACATCAGATGTTGGCTATACCGGCACGGCCCGGGTATTCACCACCACCGCCGAACGCTACCTGAGCAATACGCGCTTGCAGGAAGAAGTCTTCGGGCCGTCCACGGTGCTGGTCGCCCAAAGTGACCGCGAGCAACTCCTGGCCGGTGCCCGTGGCCTGCACGGCCATTTGACTGCCACCCTCTTCGGCACCGAAGCCGACCTGGAGGAGTACCGCGAGCTGGTGGAAATCCTGGAAGGCAAGGTCGGCCGCCTCATCGTCAACAACTTCCCTACGGGGGTGGAGGTCTGCCATTCCATGGTTCACGGCGGGCCCTTCCCCGCTACGACGGCCAGCGGTACCACCTCGGTGGGTACGCGGGCCATCCTTCGGTTTGCCCGCCCGGTGGCCTACCAGAACTTCCCCCAGTCGCTGCTGCCCCCCGCCCTGCAGGACGATAACCCCCTGGGCCTCCGCCGGATGGTGGACGGAGAATGGGTGGATGCCTGACGGGTACCGGCTTTTGGGGCGCCACCGGGCACCCGCTGGTCGAGCCAAAAAAGGTTGGAAATGGACTAGGCCGGCGTATGCACGACGCCGCCCCCGTTGGTCACTAGGGTGCCGACGGGCTCGCCGAACATGATCTTGCGCAGGTTGGCCGGCTCGTTGATGTCGAAAACGATGATGGGCAGGTTGTTCTCGGCGCAGAGGGCGAAGGCGGCCTGGTCCATCACGCGCAGGTTCTTGTTCAGTACCTCGCGGAAGGAGATGCGGTCGTACTTGGTAGCCGTCGGGTCCTTCTCGGGGTCGGCCGAGTAGATGCCGTCGACGCGGGTGCCCTTCAGGATGACGTCAGCGTCGATCTCGTTGGCCCGCAGGGCCGCAGCGCTGTCGGTGGTGAAGTAGGGGTTGCCGGTGCCGGCGCTGAAGATCACGACCCGTCCCTTCTCGAGGTGGCGGATGGCCCGCCGGCGGATGTAGGGCTCGGCGATCTGCTGCATCTCGATGGCCGAGATCAGGCGGGTGTACACCCCGTGGGTCTCCATCATGCTCTGCAGGGCCATGCCGTTGATCACGGTGGCCAGCATACCCATGTAGTCGCCCTGGGTGCGCTCGATGCCGGACTCCGCGGCGGAGAGGCCGCGGAAGATATTGCCGCCGCCGATGACCACCGCCACTTCCACGCCGATGTCGATCAACTCCTTGATCTGCTTGGTATAGTATTCCAACATGTTCGGATCGATGCCGTACTGCTGGTCCCCCATTAGGGTCTCACCGGACAGTTTGAGCATGATGCGGCGGTACTTCAAAGCCATATTCATAGGGATTAAGCTGCGCTGCGGCCTGCGGCGGTGCGCAAAGGTAATTAATCGGCGGTTGCCCGGGTGGAGAAGTCCGTGCGGCTTTCCCGGGCGCCGGGGCGCGGGTGCCGGGGCTAAAGCTTCCGTTCCAACTGGGGTACGAGCTCCTCCTTCCACTCCCGGAAACTGCCGTCGAGGATACGCTGGCGGGCCTCCCGGACCAGCGAAAGGTAGAAGGCCAGGTTGTGCAGGGTGGCCAGCTGGCCGGCCAGCAGTTCGTTGCAGCGGATGAGGTGGCAGAGGTAGGCCTTGCTGTGCAGCTGGGAAGTGGGGGCGGCCTCCGGGTGGTCGTCGATGGGGGAGTGGTCGTTCTTCCAGCGGGCGTTGCGGATGTTGATGATGCCCTGTCGGGTGTAGAGCATGCCGTGGCGGGCGTTGCGGCTGGGCAGCACGCAGTCGAACATGTCGACCCCCCGGCTGATGCACTCCAGGATATTGGCCGGGGTGCCGACGCCCATGAGGTAGCGGGGCTTGTCCTTCGGCAGGATGTCGCAGCACAGCTGGGTGATGCGGTACATATCCGGGATGGGCTCCCCTACGGAAAGGCCACCGATGGCGTTGCCGGGCTGGTTCTGGCTGGCGATGAATTCGCAGGACTGCCGCCGCAGGTCGTCGTAGCTGCCCCCCTGCACGATGGGGAAGAGGGCCTGGGAGTGGCCGTACCGCGGTTCGCTGTCGCGCATATAGGCCACGCAGCGCTCCAGCCAGCGGTGGGTGAGGTGCATGCTGTTCTCGGCGTACTTGCGGGTGGAAGGGTAGGGGGGGCATTCGTCGAAGGCCATGACGATGTCGGCCCCGATGGAGCGCTGGATGGCCAGGCTGCTTTCCGGGCTGAAGAGGTGCTTGCTGCCGTCGATGTGGCTGGCGAAGGTGGCTCCCTCCTCGGTGATCTTGCGGCGGTGGGCGAGGCTGAACACCTGGTAGCCGCCGCTGTCGGTGAGGATGGGCCCGTCCCACTGCATGAAGCGGTGGAGCCCGCCGGCGGCCTCGAGCACTTCGGTGCCGGGGCGCAGGTAGAGGTGGTAGGTGTTCCCGAGGATGATCTGGGCGCGGACCTGTTCCTTCAGTTCCCGCTGGTGGACGCCCTTGACGGTGCCCAGGGTGCCCACGGGCATGAAGATGGGGGTCTGGATGGTGCCGTGGTCGGTGGAAATCTGGCCGGCGCGTGCGTCGGTGGCCGGGTCGGTGTGCTGGAGGTCGAACTGCATCGGGGGCGAAGGTAAGGCTAGTGGTCGGACGACTTAAGTGGTCCGACGGGTTAGTGGTCGGACCACTTAAGTCGTCCGACCAATTAAACATGGACCACTAAGTCGTCCAACAAAAAATCCATGGACCACTAAGTCGTCCCCTCCAAAGTGGTCGGACGACTATAGTCGTCCGACCACTTACCTTCGCGCCATGAAATTTCTCATCGTCGGCCTCGGAAACCCCGGGCCCAAGTACGCAGACACCCGCCACAACGTCGGATTCCGCGTGGTGGAGCAACTCAGCGACGACTGGTCCCCTGGCACCCACGGCGATCTGGCGCGCATTACCCACCGCGGCAAGCAGATCGTCCTCCTCAAGCCCAATACCTACATGAACCTCAGCGGCAAGGCCGTGCGTTACTGGCTGCAGGCCGAGAAGATCCCGAAGGAAAACCTGCTGGTGGTGATGGACGACCTCCACCTGGATTTCGGCCGCCTGCGGATGCGCGGCAAGGGCAGCGACGCCGGCCACAACGGACTGAAGAGTATCGATCAGCTGACCGGCGGCAACAACTACGCCCGCCTGCGGATCGGCATCGGCAACGACTTCCACCCCGGGCAGCAGGCCGACTACGTGCTTAGCGATTGGTCGGCCGACGAGCGGATCGATCTACCCAAATTGCTCAAGGACGCCAGCGAGGCCTGCCTCAGCTTTTGCGCCCACGGCCTGGCCAATACGATGAGCGCCTACAACCGATAAACCGATTTGGGGAAACCGTGTTAGGCCGGTACACTATACCCCGCCTGCTTGAACCCACAAGTCACCATCGTCGGAGCCGGCTTCGCCGGCCTCTCCGCCGCCGCCCACCTCGGGAGCCGCGGGTACCGCGTCCGCATCCTGGAAAAGAACGCCGGCCTCGGCGGCCGCGCCCGGCAGTTCAGCGAGCAGGGCTTCACCTTCGACATGGGCCCCAGCTGGTACTGGATGCCCGAGGTATTCGAGCAGTTCTTCCAGAATTTCGGGCACTCGGCGGCCGACTACTACGAGCTCGTCCGCCTCGACCCCAGCTACGAGGTGGTTTTCGGCGCGGAGGACCGGGTAGAAGTACCCGCCACCACCGCTGAGCTGTTCGCCCTCTTCGAGCGCCTCGAACCGGGCAGCTCCGCCAACCTGCGGAAGTTCCTCGACGAAGCCGAATACAAGTACCGCGTAGGCATCAACGAGTTCGTGCAGAAACCGGGCCACAGCATCCTCGACTTCGCCGACCGGCGGGTCTTCCAGTCGGTCTTCCGGCTGCAGATGCTCACCGATATGGCCACCTACGTCCGCCGGTTGTTCAAACACCCCCAGCTCATCCAGCTACTGGAATTCCCCGTATTGTTCCTGGGCGCCACCCCCGCGAATACCCCGGCGCTCTATAGCCTGATGAACTACGCCGACCTGCAACTGGGCACCTGGTACCCCCTGGGGGGCATGCACCGCATCATCGAGGGCATGGCCGCCGTGGCCCGCGAGCAGGGCGCCGAGATCCTGACCAGCCAGCCGGTGGCCAGCGTGCAGACCACGGACGGCGAAGTACGGTCGGTGACTACGGCCGACGGCACGGTGTATCCCACCGATATCCTGCTGTGCGCCGCCGACTACCACCATTTCGAACAGGAGGTACTCGACCCGGCGGATCGGGTATATTCGGAAGACTACTGGCGCAACCGCACCATGGCCCCCTCCAGCCTGCTGTTCTACGTGGGCCTCGACCGCAAGGTGCCGGGCCTCCACCACCATACGCTGTTCTTCGACGCCGACTTCAACCGCCACGCCCACGACATCTACGAGGAGCCAAAGTGGCCGGAGGATCCGCTCTTTTACGTCTGCGCGCCGTCGGTCACCGATCCTGGGGTCGCTCCCCCGGGTTGTGAGAATATGTTTTTCCTCCTCCCGCTGGCCCCCGACCTCGACGACAACCCCGAACGGCGGGAACACTACTGGAACCTGATGTGCGACCGGCTGAGCCAGCGCATTGGCTTTGACATCCGCCCCCACGTGGTATACCGCCGCGGCTACGCCCACCGGGAGTTCCGGGAAGACTACAATGCCTACCGCGGCAACGCCTACGGGCTGGCCAACACCCTGCGGCAAACGGCTTTCCTGAAACCCAAGCTGAGAAGCCGTAAATTGAAGAACCTCTGGTACGCCGGTCAGCTGACCACCCCCGGCCCCGGCATGCCCCCCAGCATCATTTCCGGCGAAGTGGCCGCCCGCGATATTTTCAGTGCCCAACCTACCCATGCTTAGCCTTTACCAACAAGTCTGCCGGGAGTGCGCCTCCCTCGTCACCCGCCGCTACAGCACGAGCTTCAGTATGGGCATCCGCGTGTTCGACAAGCCCCTGCGCGCACCCATCTACGGCATCTATGGCTTCGTGCGTTTCGCCGACGAGATCGTGGATACCTTCCACCACAAGGACAAGCAGGAACTCTTCCGCCGCTTCCGCGAAGACACCTACCACGCCCTCGAACACGGCATCAGCCTGAACCCCATCCTGCAGGCCTTTCAGGAGGTGGCCCACCGCTACGGCATTGGCCGCGACCTGATCGATCCCTTCCTCGACAGCATGGAAATGGACCTCGACAACACCCGCTACAACCCGTCCTTATATGAGGAGTACATTTTCGGCTCGGCCGAGGTGGTGGGGCTGATGTGCCTGCGCGTCTTCGTCGACGGCGATGAGGAGGAGTACGAGCGCCTGAAATCACCGGCCCAGTCGCTCGGTTCCGCTTTCCAGAAGATCAATTTCCTGCGCGACATTCGTTCCGATTACCACGACCGCGGGCGGGTCTACTTCCCCGGCGTGGACTATGAGCGGTTCGACAACGACGTCAAGGCAACCATCGAGGCCGACATCAAGGCCGATTTCGACCACGCCTACACCGGCATCGTTCAGCTGCCGCCCAGCGCCCGCTTCGGCGTTTACCTAGCCTACGTGTACTACACGAAGCTCTTCCAGAAGATCCGTAACTCCCCCGCCCGCGAGGTGACCGAGCAGCGCATTCGCGTGGCCGACCACCGCAAGGTGTACCTGCTGGCCAGTTCCGCCGTCAGGCACCGCTTCAACCTGCTCTGACCGGGGGGCGGCGGCGCGCGGGTGCCTACTCCGCCACGGTGACGACCACCTTGCCGGTCGTTTCTCCACTCTGGAATTTGCGGATCGCGTCCGGTAACTGCCGGAAAGGGAAGGTATGGCCTACCCTGGGTTTACCGATGTCCAGCTTGTCCAGCTCCGCCAGGGTACGGTGCATGAGCTCAGCCCGCTCGTAGAGCCAGATCAGGTTGAAGCCCATGACCGACTTATTGCTTTCGGGCAACTTCTGGGGGTCGATTTTGGGCCGGGTAAGGAATTGCCAGAGCATGCGGGGGTAGTTGGGCCGGTTGCCGACCGACCCGTAGCGCGCCGAACCATAGACGACGTGCCGGCCCATGGGAGCCAGGGTCTTGAAGCCTACGGAAAAGATCTTCCCCCCGATGCATTCCATGATGAGGTTTAGTTCCCGGTGGCCAAGGGCCCGGTCGAGGTCCTGCTGAAAGCTGCGCTTGTCGCGGACGATCCAGTCGTGGTATCCTTCTTCCCGCAGGTAGTCGATTTTCTTGTCGCTGCCGATCGTCCCGATGGTGTAGGCGCCGAATTGCCGGGCAATGCGTCCGGCGAAGGTGCCCACACCCCCGGCCGCGGAATGAATCAGGACCGTCTGCCCGGACTGAATGTTCCCCAGGTGTACCAGACCATAATAGGCCGTCAGGGCCTGTACCAGATAGGAAGCCCCTTCCTCCAGCGTCCAGTCATCGGGCAGCGGCAGCACGTAGCGGTGGTCGATATTCAGCCGGGTGGTGTAGGCCCCGAAGCGGGTAACCCCCATGACCCGGTCGCCGACGGACACATTCTCTACTCCCGCCCCCGTCGCCGCTACCACGCCGGCATATTCCAGGCCGGGGGTGAAGATGCCTTCCGGAGTGGCACCGTACAGCCCCCAGATGGCGAAGATGTCGGCGAAGTTCAGTCCGATGGTCCGCACCGCCACCGTCACCTCCCCGGGGGCGGGGGGCGGCAGCTCTTCCTTGACGAGGTGAAGGTTACTCAGCGCTCCGGCTTTCAGGCGGTAGGATTGGCTTTGCATGGCGGTTGTGGGAATGAATGACGGTCTCATGAGGTCATGCACGGGGTCCGGCAAGCAGGAAGAGATCCAGTGAGGATTGTGAGGGCATGATATCGGATGAAGGCGGAATAAACTGGAAAGTACGCAACGAAGCGGCAGGCAGTAATCCCCGGCCCCGGGCGAGAGAACCATTTGCCGCCGCCCGCGTCTATACCATGACCAAACCGCCGCTTGATTGACCCCATTTGAAAAGTACCTGGCGGCCTTCCTCCTGTTCGCCTTCGCCTCGGGGGCACTGGCGCATACCCTGCCGGCCGTGTTGCCGGTGACGCGGTACACCACGGACGGACTGCTGCTGGTGATCAACGGACTTCTGTTATACAGCCTGTACCGCCGCCACGGCGATGGTCGCCTGTGGGGGTGGCTGGCCTTCGCCTACTGTTTCACCTTCGCGGCCGAAGCCGTGGGGGTGGCCACCGGGGCCATTTTCGGTGACTACGCCTACGGTCCGACCATGTGGTGGCAGTGGCTGGGGGTCCCCTTCGTCATCGCCCTGAACTGGTGCGCCCTCACCCTGGCCACCAACGACCTGGCGGAACGGATCATCGGCCCACGCCCCCTGGCCGCCGCGGCCCTGGCCAGTGTACTGATCGCGCTATACGACGTGGCCATCGAGCCGGTGGCCATCGCCCTGGATTACTGGCAGTGGGCCGGCGGCGAAATCCCCCTGCGGAACTACCTCATGTGGGCGGTGGTGGCCTTCCTGATCTCCCTGCCCCTGCAGTTGCTGGGTATTCGCTACCGGAGCCCGGTGCTGCTGGTCTACCTGCTGGCCCAGCTCTTCTTCTTCGTCGTCCTGAACCTGGCTTTATGAACGACTACGATATCGCGGTGGCGGGGGGCGGACTGGCGGGATTGAGCCTGCTGTACCACTTTGCCCGGGCCGGCAAACTCCGGGGCAAGCGCGTCCTGCTGGTCGATCCGGAGCGCAAATCGGTCCACGACCGCACCTGGTCGTACTGGGAACGGGGAGCGGGGCCCTTCGACGACATCGTAGCCCACCGCTGGGAGCGGGTAACCCTGGCCAATTCCACCGGCCACTGCACCTGCGATTTGCGCCCCTACGCCTACAAGCTGATTCGCAGCACCGACTTCTACGCGAAGGTCAATCCCGTGGTGGACGCCATCGAAGGACTCACCTACCTCCCGGCCCGGATATCCAGCGTAGAAAAAACGCCCACCGGTGCCCGGCTGATCGCCGACGGTAAGGAGTATAAGGCCGACCGGGTGTACAGCAGCCTGCCGCACCCCCTGGACTACCGGGAAGTCCGCCAGCCCTACCTCGACCAGCACTTCCGGGGGTGGTTCGTGGAAACCACGGAGCCCACCTTCGATCCCGACCGGCCCACCTTTATGGATTTCCGCACCCCCCAGGCCGGGGAAACCCGCTTCTTCTACGTCCTGCCGTTCAGCAAGACCCATGCCCTGGTGGAAGTAGCCATCTTCGGGAACCACCACCTGACCACGGAAGCGTACGACGCACTGCTGAGGGACTACATCGGTGAGCATTGGACACGCTCCGACTACCGCATCACCCACTCCGAAAGCGGCAACATCCCCATGACTACCTACCCCTTTCCGCGGCGGGACGGTAACCTTATATATATAGGACTCGGGGGGGGAGCCGCGCGGCCCTCTACCGGCTATACCTTTTACGGACTGCAGCGGCAACTGGCGCGTATGGCCGCCGCCTATCCGGAGCCCGCAACGGTAGCGCCCTGGCCCGCCCGCCACCTGCTGTACGACGCCACCCTGCTCCGCATCCTGGAGCGGAGCGCGGTGGCGGGGGAGGAGGTCTTCGTAGACCTGTTCCGTCGCAACCCCCCGGCGCGGGTGCTGGCCTTCCTGAACGGGGAAAGCAGCCTGTGGGAGGAGCTGCGGCTGATGTCGACCGTGCCCCTGGCCCCCTTTGCCCGCCATTTCCTGGGGGAAACCCTGGGAAACCGAGGCCGCTGAAAAAAGTACGGGGAAAAAGGAACCGTCATTCAACCCTCCTTGGGTACGTGCGTTTACAATCCTGCGCCCCAACACTGGTAACTCCTTACCGAATTGGCGCGCCCCCTCCTATACAGACAGATTCCGCTGAAAAGCGCTGGTGGCAACGGCCACGGTGCACGGAAATCGTCGCCCCGGAGGAAATTGAAAAACAAACTGCAATAAGCTTGCGGGTGTGAGAAGAGTCGTTGTACTTTTGCGCCCCCGCAAACGAGCGGTGACCGATCCACGCTACACCCTTCGGGGTCAGCGAACGGATCCACTCCTTGGACTAATGCCTGTTGACCGGCGCCCAGCGGCGGTTATTGGCTTTACGATGGAGCGGCATTTGGCCCTCAATCTTTCGGAAAGATTCTCTCCGAAAAGCTTGCAGGGGTGAAGGCGGTCATTGTACTTTTGCACCCCGCAAACGAGCGGCGCCCGATTCACCTGGCTTACGGGCCTGGACGAATCGCCTTCCATAGTTAACCGGCCCGGCCGGCAGCGCATGAGCTGCTACGGGGTGGGGCAGTAGCGGAAGAGTTTTGGTTCTCAATCTTTCGGAAAAGAAACTTTCCCAAAGGGTTGCAGGAACGGAAACGGACGGCGTACCTTTGCGGCCCCCGCGAATGAGCGGTGGCAAACTTGAGGAAACGGGCTGGAAAGAAAAAGTGAGAAACTTGCTTTTCAGCTTGCAGGAATCAAAAACTTGCTGTACTTTTGCAG
>NZ_PDLO01000003.1 GCF_002631205.1 Neolewinella marina | reverse complement strand
GTACGGGCGCTCCGCCCGGTAACCGACGGAGGGGAAGAACTGCTGAAGGAAATCCTCGGGACGCTCGACGTCCGCAATGCCCCCCAACTGGCCTACCTGGCCGAACACCACGAGCGCGGTCAGCCCCTCCGCTTTGCGCTGACGCCCCGCTTCGGGTTTCTGTTCTTCGTGCGGGGAAACGAAATGCATCACTTCCTGCTGGAGCTGCTGGACAGCCACGCCACCTACGTCTGGAGCCTGCCACGCGATAGCGGTACCCTGGCCGACCACCTGCAGCGAATCACCCAGGAAGTGCAGCACCTCAATGCGCTGGGACGGAGCAACTACCGCCGTTCGAACACCTTCCCCTACCCTTTCTGGACGGTGCGCCACGAACACATTGGCTCCAGCTTCGTGGATGGCTTCCCCCGGTGGAAGGCCCGGGTGGAGGAAGGGGTACTCTGAGTGTAGTCTCCAGGATGTCTCTCTATATGTTTGGAGGCCAGCTTGTGGAAGAGCCAAGGTGATTGGCGTCCCACCATTGGGTTTCTGGTGTCAGATTGCACAGAAGTTCAAGGCCTGGGCATAGAGCATCCAGTTTTTGGTTGCCAGTTGGCCGACCCCGGGGGGGGGCACCAGGCCGGTGCGCCAGCCAGTTCTACCAAGCTTTTAACCTTATTGAATGTACGCTGGGCAACCTCCAATTGACGGAGGGGCACACCCTCGGCTACTATTAACGGCTTCTTGCATTCAGCTCGAAAGCTTACCCCCGGATGCGACAATCTCACCTACTTTTTCTGCTTATGCTGTGCGCCAAGGGCACGGTTTCCGCCCAGGAACCCGCTCCGCATATCGTTCTCTTCTTCGTGGACGATCTCGGGTGGATGGATGTCGGCTTCCGGAACGATCGCCTCCACACGCCGAACATCGACCGGCTCAGAGCCAGCGGACTTTCCTTTGAAAGAGCTTATATACCTACTCCCACCTGTAGTCCTAGTCGCGCGTCGCTACTCACTGGTAAGGAGGCCGCCAGAATGCAATTCTACCGCCACATCCCGAATACGACGAAGCACGGATTCACCCCGGAAGGCAGAACCACCGAAGCCTTCAGTAACTGGCCCGGCGACCCCGTACAACTGCCCACGCGGAACTGGCTGCCCCTTGAGGAAGTCACATATGCGGAAAAGCTGAAAGCGCACGGCTACTACAATATGTTCGTCGGCAAGTGGCACCTCGGACACGAGCCGTACCATCCTATACACCAGGGCTTCGATCGCCAGTTCGGAACCGGAAACCAGGGCCATCCGGGTAGCTACCTCGCGCCCTTTTTCCGTCACGGCAACCCCTTACCGGAAGCCACCGAAGGAGAGTACCTCACAGGAGTACTGACCGACGAGAGCGTCCGCTTCATCACCGAATACGATCGCTCAGGACCATTCATGCTCTCCCACTGGTACTATACCGTACACGGGCCCCACATCGGCCGACCGGATCTGGTGGAACGGTATACTCGCGAAGGAATGTCCGGGAAATACGCCGAATACGCCGCGATGGTGACCGCCCTGGATGAGTCCGTCGGCCGCATTCTCAAAGCCGTTGACGACAAGGGAATAACCGACAACACCGCCATAATTTTCATCTCCGATCAGGGGGGATATTTTGACAATGCCCCGCTCAGCGGCGGTAAGACCGGAGGAGACGCCCTCGGTGAAGGCGGAGCCCGCGTTCCGCTGATCATCAGCTACCCGGGCGTCACTACTCCAGGAACAAGGACCAGCGTTCCCGTGCAATCCATTGACATCTACCCTACCCTGCTGGAAATGGCCACGGGTAAATCGTTTCGGGGCGAAAATGTCCAGGGAGTGAGCCTGCTGCCCCTCCTCCGAGGAGAGAAGATGAAGCCACGCAAACTCTACTTTTTCCGCAGCTACGAAGACCAGCGCTCTGCGGTCATCGAGGGAGACTGGAAGCTCAAGCGGTACCATAGCGGAACCTACGAACTCTTTAACCTCCGGGAAGACCTCGTGGAGGAAAACAACCGCTACGCCGACTCACCGCAAGTCGCCAAAAAACTACGCCGGGCACTTCAACGCTGGGAAGAGCAGGTAGGCGTACGGTAAACGTCAAATCATGATCAGGAAAATACTCTTATTGGTCCTTATCGTCTACGGAATCGGCACGCCGGTCTCCGCTCAGTCCCCGCAACCTCCCAACATCATCTGGTTGATGGCGGAGGACATCAGCACCGACTTGGGTTGTTACGATTTCCCCGACGTCCGGACACCGAACCTGGACCAACTGGCCGCGGAGGGTATCCGCTTCGAAAACGCCTTCATCACGAATCCGATCTGCTCGCCCAGCCGCTCGGCGATGATGGTCGGGGCCCACCAGGTCAAGACCAATACCCACCACCACCGCAGCAACCGGGACGTTCCGCTCTCAGCGCCCTACCTGCCCTTCACGCAGCTGCTCCGGGAAGCGGGCTACACCACCATCCTCGGCCACCACGGGGTGATGGGAAAAGGCCGCAAGACGGACGTCAACTTCAAGCACGAACCGCTGGGAACGTGGGATGGGAAGACCAACTTCGGCCTGTTCGACAAATACGATACGTTTACGGTGGCCGACGAACCGTTCTTTGCCCAGATTCAGCTCAACGTCACCCACCGGGGCGACTGGTGGGAGGAGATCAGCCAGCAATCACCCGACCGTCACGATCCGGCAGCGGTCACCCTTCCGCCCTATTTGGCGGACCACCCGGTTGTCCGGGCCGACTGGGCCCGGTACCTCGACCAGCTCGAGTACATGGACCGGGAAGTGGGCATGATCCGCCGCGAACTCACTGACAAGGGCCTGGCCGATAACACCATCATCATCTTCATCGGCGACAATGGGCGGTGCAATATCCGTGGCAAGGGATACCTCCACGACCCGGGCTTGCACATTCCACTGATCATCTTCGATCCGCGCGATACGGAGGCGGGGCCGCGGGTGCAAAGCGAAGTGGTAAGTGCAACGGACATTACGGCCACCGTCCTCGATTACGCGGGAGCTCGGTTACCGGATTTTCTTACCGGCACGCCAATCTTTGGGGAAGGATTTGACCGGGAGGTAG
The DNA here is from genome assembly GCF_002631205.1 of Neolewinella marina. Taxonomy (GTDB): domain Bacteria; phylum Bacteroidota; class Bacteroidia; order Chitinophagales; family Saprospiraceae; genus Neolewinella; species Neolewinella marina. Next base: position 515,473 of record NZ_PDLO01000003.1, on the reverse strand, counting down.
TTTATGCGGCCCGCGACCTCTGGGACGAAGTCGAAGATAGATCCCGGGCCATCACCTCCGATAGGTGGAAATACATTCGCAACGACCTCCCGGAGGTACCTTTCGATGCCCACCAGGCCTATCTCGAGTTTTACCGACCGGCCGTCCACATCATGCGGGAGCTCAACGCCGGGGGCAAACTCCTCCCCCTGCAAGCACTCTTTTTCAGCGCCACCAAGCCCGCTGAAGAATTGTACAACCTGATCGAGGATCCTTACGAACTGAATAACCTGGCCGCCGACCCGCACTACGCGGAGCAGCTCCACGAGTTCCGTAGAATGACCGCACAATTTGACGAAGAAATGGAGCCGGTCGATGACACCTATCGCCCCGTATCCGCAAAAGCGGTCGAGGTGCTGCACTACATCCGCGAATTCCACCCCGAGCTCCACCGGCGCATGTTGAACGGAGAAGAGATCGGCTACAAAATGGCCGCCGGCCTGTACCATGAAAACACCCAGAAAAGTGAATAGCAATATTTATCTCCAACTGTATGCCATACTACTGCTTAGCCTCATCGGGCACTCCGGTTTATCAGCGGCATCAGTGGTCCACCTTTCTCCCTCGGCGGACGACATGACCCCGGTGGTCCGGGAAGCGCTCGCCGGAGTGGACGATAAGGAACTGACCATTATCCTGGCCCCGGGCACCTATTATTTTCTTGCCGATTATGCCTTCAACGAATATCGTTCGATAACCAACCACGATAATGGCCTGAAGAACATCATCTTCCCGCTCAAGGGATTCGATGCCGTATCCATTGAGGGGAATGGCGCGGAGCTGATCTTTCACGGACAGGTACAACCCTTTTTGTTCGAAGATTGCCGGAAGGTGACGATGAGGGACCTGACGATGGACTGGGACGTTCCCTTCCTCTTTCAGGGCGAGGTCCTGGCCAGCAATCCGGAAGAGGGCTGGTGGGATATTAAACCCTCGACGGAAGGATTCAGCTGGGAGTTGGACAAAAAGGGCGTACAGTTTCCGGGGATCGACGGATTCTACTTCGACGATTTAGGAAACACCCTCTCCTTCGACCCCGAAACCCGGCAGGTAGCCCACGGGGCCTGGGATATATCTCTCGACCCTACCCGCGTAGAGGATAAGGGGGACGGCATCCTGCGGTTTTACGAAGACATCCGCCATTACCCAAAAGTAGGGACCATCATAAGTTCCAAGGGGACCAAGGGCCAGAACCGATACGCACCAGCGGTTGAAGTGGCTGCCTCGGAAGATATTCTATTCGAGGAAGTGACCATCCACCATGCACTGGGGATGGGCTTTCTCTTCGGACGAACTGAAGGAATCACCATTCGAAACTGTGGTATCTACAGTCGCGAAGATTCTCCCCGCATGGTATCCGTCACAGCGGATGCTACTCACTTTGCCAACTGCATGGGAGACATACTCATCGAAGGCTGTCGGTTCGAAAACATGCTTGACGACGGTACGAACGTGCACGGCACCTACGTTTCGGTCGATTCAGTGCTCGGGAAGCGGAAAGTACGCGTACAGCTGGAGCATTTTCAGCAACTGGGCTTTCAGTTCGCGGGAGCGGGTGACGAGGTGTGGTTCATCTACCAACCGGATCCGGCCCGCAAGGAGACAAACAAGGTCGTCGGCGTCGAAACCGTCAATGACCGCTATACCGACCTGATCTTTGAAAACGACCTCTCCGGCGAACTCAAAGCGGGAGACATCCTGGAGAACAAGACCTGGAACCCGAATTTTACGATGCGGGGCTGTACCATCCGCAATCACCGTGCCCGGAACATCGTGCTGAAAACGCCCCTGAAGATCGTTATCGAGGACAACGATTTCTCTTCCATGATGTCGGCCATACTGTTCCGGGGAGAGACTTACTTCTGGTACGAATCCGGTGCGGTGAAGGACGTACTCATCCGTAACAACCGCTTCGAACACTGCGCGTACAGCGGGGCCGAGCACGCCGTACTCTACATCACCCCTCGACTGGGGGAAAGCTTCGATCAATCGGCCATCTACGACCGCAATATTCGCTTTGAAGACAACAGCATCGCCACCTTTGACAACCGGATCGTATGGGCCGACCGGGTCGACGGGCTCTCCATCACGGGGAACCGCATCACCAAGACCCATACCGCCGTTCAACTCCATCCGGATGCGCCGGTCTTTGAGTTATCCAACTGCCGCAACGTCACGATCGACGACAACCGCTATACGGGCGACTACAACTACGCGCTGGAGGCCGATGAACGCTCTAGGAAAACGCTTCGGATCGGCCGAAACGAGGGCATCAAGTTCAAAGTGAAATGACCATGGCGCGCATCACTCAGCTTACCGGCTGCCTACTCATTCTGTTGTCCTGCGCGGCTTCCGTGCCAACCGGTGGGACAATTGCGGCCACCGAAGTTATTACGGCGCAGATCCCCCGTGACAGCACGCCCAACGTCCTGCTGATCATGATCGATGATATGAACGACTGGGTGAAGGCGTACGGAGGTAATCCCCAGGCAATCACCCCCAACATCGACCGATTCGCCGCCCGCGCCGTACGCTTCGACAATGCTTACTGCTCGGCCCCCCTCTGCAATCCTTCCCGCACCAGCTTGCTGACCGGATACTCTCCCCTGAAGACTGGCGTCTACGGCAACAGTACGCACTTTCGGGACGTGGCGGGACTGAAAGACGTGGTGACACTACCGCAGTACTTTGCCGCAAACGGCTACGCCACCTTCGCCGCAGGCAAGATCTTTCACAGCCCCCGCGGGCCGTCCGGAAAACCCCGCCCCGGGAGTGACCCCGGTTCGTTCCAGGAGGAATGGCGGGGAGGACTCGGGGTCCCCTTCCCGGCGGAGGAGGACCGCTTCCGGGCACTCGGCAAGGGCTCGGTAAAGACTCCCAAAAATCTGGACTGGGCACCCATTGCCATCGCCGACGAGAACACCAACGACTGGCAGATCGCCGACTATGGTGCCCAGGTGCTGGCGCGTGAACACGATAAGCCTTTCTTCCTGGCTTGTGGCATCTTCCGCCCCCACCTGCCCTGGTACGCTCCCGAAAAATACTTCAACCTGTACGACGCAGATACGCTGCAGTTACCCGAAGTCATCGCCAACGACCTCGCCGACGTACCGGTGCTCGGTCAGCGCATGGCCAAGCAAGAGGCACACGAGATGATTATCAAACAGGGGAAGTGGAAGGAGGCCATGCGCGGCTACCTGGCTTCGCTTTCGTACGCCGATGCCTGCGCCGGTCACCTACTCGATGCACTGGAGAATAGCAAGTACGCCGACAATACGATCGTAGTACTGATGGGCGACCACGGCTGGAACCTGGGGGAGAAACGCCACTGGAGCAAGAACGCACTCTGGGAAGAATCCGCCAAAACGCCCCTGATTATCTTCGATCCGGCCCGTCCGGAACCCATCGTCACCGATCGGGTGGTATCGTTGCTAGACCTCTACCCCACCCTGATCGGCCTAAGTGGCCTGCCCCCCAAGGAGGATCTCGACGGTACCGACCTCTCGCGCTTCCTCCTGGATCCGACCGCCGACACGCCCGGATTCGCGTTGACCACCAAGGACGAAGGCAACCACTCCCTGCGTACCGACCGCTACCGCTACACCCGCTACCGGGACGGCGGCGAGGAACTCTACGATCACCAGTCGGATCCCATGGAGTGGAAGAACCTCGCGGATGACCCGGCTGCTGCCGAAGTGCTTGACCGGCTCCGTAAGCAGCTCGATCGCTACACGGCCACCCTGACCCCTAACTAAAAGAATATGCGATTTATCCACGTATTGACCTTTGCTATCTGCACTGTACTTTTCTCGTGCGGCCCCGCCCCAACCGACCGGACCGGGGGCGAAACAACACCAGCCGGCGAAAAGCCGAACATCGTGTTTATCTACCTGGACGATCTCGGCTACGGCGACGTCAGCGCTTACGGGCAAACCACCCTAAAGACCCCGAATATCGACGCCCTTGCCGCCGGTGGCGTTCGGTTCACCAATGGCTACGCCTCCTCCGCTACCTGCACGCCCAGCCGCTATGCCCTGCTGACGGGCGTATACCCCTGGAGAAACGAAGATGCGGCCATCCTGCCCGGCACCGCGCCGCTGATCATCGATACGAACCAAATAACGGTACCCGGAATGCTCAGAGACGTAGGGTACCATACGGGCGTGGTCGGAAAATGGCACCTGGGCCTCGGTTCGGGGAACGTGAACTGGAACGAGCGCGTGAGTCCGGGACCTAACGAAGTCGGCTTCGATTACAGCTATATAATGGCGGCCACCCAGGACCGCGTCCCGACGGTCTACCTGGAAAACGGCACGGTGGTAGGGCTCGACCCAGACGACCCCATCGAAGTCGATTACCAGAAAAATTTCCCCGGTGACCCTACGGGTTTGGATAACCCTGAATTGCTGACCATGCGGTGGCACCATGGACACAACCACAGCATCGTCAACGGCATCCCCCGCATCGGCTACATGAAGGGAGGCGAAGCGGCAAAATGGAGCGACTTCGACATGGCAGATCACTTTCTGGAGCGCGCGCAGCAGTACGTACGCGACCACAAGGACAAGCCCTTTTTCCTGTATTACGCCATGCAACAACCGCACGTGCCGCGCACGCCCCACCCGCGGTTCGTGGGTAGCTCGGGTCTCGGGCCCCGGGGCGACGTAATCGTAGAGGCCGACTGGGCCGTGGGTGAATTCATCAAGACACTGCGTGAAGCAGACCTGCTGGAGAATACCCTGATCGTTCTATCCTCCGACAATGGACCGGTGCTCAACGACGGATACTTCGACGATGCGGTAGAAAAGCTCGGAGACCACAAGCCAGCGGGACCGTTGCGGGGGGGCAAATACAGTCTTTACGAGGCTGGCACCCGCGTGCCCTTCATCGCGTATTGGAAGGGGCGGATCGATCCAACGGTTTCCGATGCCCTGATCAGTCAGTTGGACTTGTTGCCTTCCCTGGCGGAACTGGTGGGTGGTAACCTGTCGACAGCAAGCGGGGCAATGGACGGTCAAGTGCTGTTGCCGGTACTCCTTGGTGAGTCTCAAGAAGGCCGGAGGGATCTGGTCCTTGAGGCGACCTCACGTACCGCCCTGCGTCGGGACGATTGGCTGATGATTCCTCCTTACACCGGGCTGGCACTACTCGAGGAAGTCCAGATTGAAACGGGCAACAACGACAGCTACCAGCTCTACAAACTCAGTGAAGACCCCGGACAGCGGATAAACCTGGCTGAGGAACTGCCGGAAAAGCTGACCGAAATGGTAACGGCCTTCGAGAATATCAGGGGAAAGGACTACGCGAACACCAAAAAATTAAAACTGGAGTGATCCACTCGGACCCCGTCAACGTAAAACCCAAACAGCCCATGCCGCTCCTCTTTCTCACCCTCCTCACCGCCCTGCTGTATGCTGCGCCGCCGGCCCTGGTAAGTTTTGATACGCCCTACACTATATCGCTGGTTCGATCTGGGGTGCATCAGGGAGCCGCCGAAATCGTTGCCAGTAGTTACGAGGGTACCGTCCTGGCGCTTACCACCGAAGGGGAGATCCGGTGGCAAAATGAGCTGTCAGGTTACACCAACCACGACCTCTGGGTCGCTGACCTCGACGGCGACGGGAACGATGAAACGCTGGTAGCCAACGCTGACGGGAGCATTTACTGTTTGGGGCAAGACGGCGCATTGATCTGGACCTTCCAACCCAGTCAGGCGCCGATGATCAGCGTAGCGACCGTCGTGCAAGACGGAATCACATACGTTGTTGCCGGGGGGAACGATTTGTCTTTCTACTATCTCGACGGCAAGGGCAAGCTCGTGAAGAGACTGGATTCGCGCACCTACTCCCGAGAGCGAGCTGGAAATAGAAACAACAGTAAGGCGACGCCGGAAAACAACACCCACGTCGTCAATTTCCTGCGACCTTTTCTGCGGGGCGACGGACAGGTCGGCCTGGTACTACACGCGTTCAACAACCACATGCAGGGCAAGGGTTCCCTTTACCTCTTCGAGCCGCTGGCGGACGCCCCGTATGCTGTGGTGGAGCCAAAAGAGAAGGGTCCCTACGGCCACCTGATGCCGGTGGATACGGACGGAGACGGCGTGGATGAATTCCTGATGGGTACCAGCAGTATGATCCAGGTGGCAAGCCTGGCCGTTGTGAAGGCGACGGGGGAGAATTCCGAAATCTACCCGATGGACCAATACAAGTCACAGCTCGACGTGTTCGGCTACCGGGTAGCTCAGTCGGTACTGATCGAGGAGGCGGGGCAGCCCACCTACCTAACGCTGTTCGGATCGCGGATCATCCTGCAAGCCGTTGGCCAGACCCCCGGCGCGGGGGAAGTGCTGGTTTGCCGGTACTCCTTTAACGATATGTGGTTTAACAAGGCTACCAATCAACTCATCCTGGCCAGCAGCCAGAGCGGGGGAAGCGGCATACACCTTATCGACCTGAACGACGGTAACTGGAAGACCGCCTACGAGCAACTAGCACCGGAAGGTAAACTCGCTAAGCTGATCAACGTACGCAAGGTTCTCGAACGACAACTCAGTGACTTTGACCGTCCGGATTGGGAACGCTCCCCGCTCCCGGTGTACCTGCTGGCGGAAAATACCAAGGAACCGGCCGTACGCGATCTGGTCAACGCAATGCAGGCTACCTCCGATAGCCCGGTTTTCTTGGAGGGTGCCACGCCCAATGAAAAGGAGAACTGGGACCGGTCGACGCTGGGTAATGCGGTCTACGCAGCAAAGCGCGATCGCCGGATGAAGTATACCGCCGATGCCCAAGGCATCATCGACCAGATCGTGCCGGAGTACAGCAAAGGGCCGGGCCTGGCTTTCTGGGCGGGCCACGGCAACGATCCATACATGATCAGTACGCCAACCCTCAAGCGGGTGCTCGATGGTGCAAAAGGTAAACGGACCGTGTTAATCTATCCTGAGCTGGAAGCACACGACGAGAATTTTTCCTTCGTACTGAAGAACCACCTCTACCCCATCGCCGAGCACGCCCGCAAAACCAACGCGAAGATCTTCGTACGCAACAAGCACACCTTCTGGCACGCCGGGGTGTACCTGCCGCAGTGGAGCAAGCTAGTATCCGGAGAATATGCCGACGTTTTCGTTCCCGCCATGGAGGAAACCACCGACAAATCCATGGAACTCAGCCTCGCAGGTCGATTGGGTCTGTGGGCCGCAGGTTCGGTCGACGACTGGGGCACCCGATGTGCCCGCGATAATGCCAGCTACTTCCGGGCCCGCCAGCACAGTCACCAGATGGTGCCGAATCATTTTCTCCGGACGATGGTGTATCACGCCTCCCTGGGAGCGCGGTACATGCACAACTTTGCCGTTGATCAGGAATACATAAGCGTACTCTGGGAGCTGATTGCCCGCGGTGCGCTCTACGTTCCCCAAAAGAATGAGTTGCTCAGTATTTCCCCCGTACACCTGAGTATGTTGCCGCCCGACGACTACGTGCTGCAGGAAGGGAGCAACGTCAAATGGTCCACCTTTTACGACGAGAAGAGAGAGGCCGACAATAAGCTCGTCTTCAGCCGGCTAAATGGCACCTGGCCGGCCGCCCCTAATACGGAATACGACTTTTCCCGCTACGCGGCCAACGTGAAAGACCGGAAGTTGAATTTCCTGCCAAATTACCCCGCCGGAATAGTGCTGTTGACGCCCCCGCAAAACGGTCCCCTGTCTCCCCGGACAAAACAGGCACGCGGCCTGCTTGCTGACCATCTGCACCCACTTTACCGGGACATCCTTACCGAGTACTACACGGACGGGCGAGATTATTTTTCCAGCGATGGAAAGGAAAAGTTTCCGGCGGAAACCTACTATAAGAAGGTAGCTGACGACATTGACGCTAAAGCCAAACTCCTGCCCATTACCGTGACCGGTGAGGTGGCATGGGTCGTCAGCCAAACCTCACCGACTCACCTCCGGCTGACCCTGATCGATAACGGTTGGGTAAACCCGGACGACCGGATGGCCCAGCTTACCTTCAATACGATTGCGCCCGTGAAAATTACCGATTTGCTAAGCGGGGAAACGTTTACGACAAGTGACAATGAACTTTCGGTACTGATCGCTACCGGTAGTTTCCGGTTTCTGGATGTCGAATTAGGTAAGCCGCTGGAGTAGGCTACCTGGGGCAGGGAAGAACTCAAATAAATCACGCTAATTGTCCAACATGAAAAGCTTATATCCAGCCGCCGTCTTACTCTTATTCGGTCTCTTCACATCGTGCGGGGAGGGGGAAGCGGCCGGTACGACCGATACTGAATACGACCGCCCTAATATCCTGTTTGCCATCGCCGACGACGCTTCCTGGAAGCACTTCAGCGCTTACGGCTGCGACTGGGTATCCACCCCGGCCTTCGACCGGGTGGCCGCCGAGGGGCTGCTGTTCAACAACGCGTACGTGCCGAACGCGAAATGTTCGCCCTCCCGCTCTTGTATCCTGACCGGACGCAACAGTTGGCAACTGGAAGAGGCCGTAAACCATTCCCCCTACTTTCCGGAAAAGTTCATCACCTACGCCGAGGCACTGGACAGTAGCGGATACTTCGTGGGTGCGACCGGGAAAGGCTGGGCCCCCGGTGAGCAGGGCTCGCTCGACGGCCGGCCCCGGGAACTTGCCGGACAGAAGTTCGATGAATACACCCTCGATCCACCCGCCAAATTCATTAGCAAGATCGACTACGCCCGGAACTTCGAAGACTTCCTACAGAAACGTCCCGCCGGGGAACCCTTCTGTTTCTGGTACGGAGGCACCGAACCCCACCGGGCCTACGAGTACGGTGCGGGCCTGCGGCTGACCGACAAGAATCTTTCCGATATCGACGAGGTGCCTCCCTTCTGGCCGGACGTGGACAGCGTGCGAACGGATATGCTGGACTACGCCTACGAAATCGAGTATTTCGACGGTCACCTTGGCCGCATGATCGAAGCGCTGGAGGCGGCAGGGGAATTGGACAACACCATTATCGTAGTGACCGCGGATAACGGCATGCCCTTCCCCCGCATCAAGGGTCAGGTCTACGAATACTCCAATCACCTGCCGCTTGCCATCCGCTGGCCGAAGGGCATCAAGAAAGCGGGTAGGCGGATCGAAGATTTTGTCAACTTTATCGACCTGGCCCCCACCTTCATGGAGGCGAGCGGCGTGGATCCCGCCTCGACCGGGATGCAGCCCATGACCGGCCGCAGCCTTTTCGACATTTTCGGTACGGAAGAAGAAGGTACCGTTACTGAGGAGCGCAACTACGTGCTCGTGGGTAAGGAGCGGCACGACGTGGGCCGCCCGAACGATCAGGGCTACCCCGTGCGCGGCATCATCCAGGGTGACTACCTCTACCTGCGCAATTTCCATCCCGATCGCTGGCCGGTGGGGAACCCGGAAACCGGCTACCTAAACACGGATGGCAGTCCGACCAAATCCTACCTCCTGAATACCCGCAGAGCGGGCGGAGAACAAAAGTGGTGGCAGCTCAACTTCGGCAAGCGAGTAGCGGAAGAATTGTACAACATAGCCAACGACCCCTACTGTCTCAACAACCTGGCCGAGGAAACGGCGCAAGCCGATCGCAAGGACCAGATGCTCAATGACATGACCGAAAAGCTGATCGCCCAGGGCGATCCCCGTATGACCGGTAATGCCGAAGTACTGGAGACCTACCGCTACTCCGGCGATCCGGTGCGGGATTTCTACAACCGGTTTATGGCGGGTGAGAAAATGAAGACGAATTGGGTGAACGATACGGATTTCGAGAGCGAGCCGCTGGACTAGCAACTACACAAACCGGCCTTACTCGAAGGTCAGCTCGGTATCGTTGTTATCTGCATCCAAGATGACCCTGGCCCTGCCGCGGTAGTCGTTGTTCCGAAACTCGAGGTTGCGGGAAGCCCGCACCCTGATGGCTGGCTCACCCGGGTACAGGGCGGGAAAGGACCCGGAGTCGATGATCGTATTCCCGGCAAACCGGAACCCGTTTACGTTATTCACCTCTAGGAAGAGGTTGTCGAAGTGCCGGAATTCATTGTCCGAAACGTTGACGTTGAGGAAGGCGATGTTTTCGTTTTCGTCGTCGGGGATAAACCGGATCACGCCGCGGTTACGACCGCCGTAGTTGCAATTATCGAAAGTATTGTTGGTGACGGTCAGGTCGGTCACGCTACCCGCTTCGTACCATTTGCCGCTCTCCACGGGGACGAGAATCGCTTCCATTTCAGTATGAAAATAATTGCTGTCGATGACAATTTTCCGGGGGGTGGACAGCAACAGGCCGCGGGCACGGTTGCCGCTGATGGTGCAGTTCTTGACTACTAATTCGGGGTAAGCGTCCAGGTTTTCCAGTAGGTGACCCCGGGCGAGTGCCGTCGGCAAGGGCTCCCGGAACGTGAGGATGGAGTAGCGACTGTTTACTTTCTCTACGGACTCGATCGTCATCTCCGCGTAGCTAAAGAACGAGCTATCCAGGTCGACCGCCCCGATCCTTTCGCCAGGATACCCAAGTTGCGAACCCTGCTGCTGGTGGTGGCCCACGCGCATTCCGAGCGAATGAGTGGAAAGGATGTCTTCCACTACCTGGTAAGTGCCGTGTACATTCGTGGCGTCATCAAGCTGGTTGAAGAATCGGCTGTTTTTTATTGTCACTGTGCCCCGGCAACCGACGAAGTGGGTCGCGTCGGCACTGGTAGATACCATCCTGCCGTTCGAGGGGCTTACTTCGTAGTTATCCAGCGTGAGGTCTGTGGAGTTTTCCGCGATCAAGCCCATGCCCCCGGCGTGGTGAATGGTGACGTTCTCCGCGAGAAAGTCCTGGCAGTGAAAAATGCGGATGGCGGGCGCGATCCGGTTGTCCCAGGGATATCCTTTGGCGGTTAATATCAGCCCCGGTTCGGGTAATAATTTGTTGTGACCGTGGATGCGAATCAGTCCCGGAGACAGTTCCTCCGCCCGGAGCCGGCGCTCGGTTCCCCGCACGAGCAATTCTCCCGGCAGGGCATCCAGGGGATACTTTCTCGCATCCGGGAGGCCCCTGCCGTTTAGCCGTTTTGCAGTAGTCAGTGGGGTGTACGCTTCGGTGTTGTAGGCCACCCCTCTGGTTTCTGGATCGAATAAAATGGTCTGCCCGAGCGGGTGTTCGTAGTACTCCTTCAGGAAGATCAACTCACCGTTGCGGATTTCGTAGGGGTACTCCTCCCCTATCCTGAGGTCGAATGTATTTTGATTCTGGTCGTTGGCAACAACCAGGGCTTCGCTGTGAAACGGTTCCGCCCAGTCTACCGTCACGTTTTTTAACGTTATGTCGGAGCTTTCCTCCAGTAAGAAGGGAATCATTCGTCCGTGAAAGATAAAAGTCGCCCCCCCGCCGTCGATGACGAGGTTTTGAAGATCGATGATCGGAAAAGCCGTCCAGACCTGTACGTCCTTATGGTTGGAGATATAACTGAAGAATTCCGCTCCTTTTTCGGGATAGAAATGATAGGTCCCCTTCGCAAATTCCATCCTGCTGATCCCCTCCGACCGATTCCGCCTGAATTCGGCCAGCACGTGAGGCGTAGCATCATCGGCGATACTGAGGTCAAAACTGATGACCCCGGTGGGTTCAGGGGTTCTCTCTACCGTAAAGCTCAGGAGGAGGCCCGCCAGTAGCAGGCCGACGATGGATATTCCGGCTAATTGGTTAGACATGGTTGCTTACTTTTTGTTATTCGGTGTCGGTGCCCAAAGTTGCTTTGGCAGCTTCTGCCGCATATTGGCTGGGGGGCACTCCGTATTTTTTCTTGAACGCTTTACTGAAGTTTGAGCGACTTTTAAAGCCGGTAGTCGGATACACTTCGTTGACGGTCAGGCCATCCTGCACCAGCAACTCGGCTGCCCGCTTCAGCCGGTATGCCTTGAACAGTTCGTGAGGTGTCATTCCGGTTATTTCCTTCGTCTTCTGGTAGAAGTGCGTCCGGTTCAGCAGCAGTTGCTTGGCAAAAGTATCCAGGTCCGCGTCAGCATTGTCCACGTTCGCCCGCATGATCTCGTAGAGCCGCTCCAGGAATTCGTTGTTTCCTACGTTTTCCTTATTCAGTGTCAGGGGCAGGTCGACGTTGAACCGGTGGCGCAGTTTATCCCGATTCTTGAGCAGGTTTTCGATGGTGGAGATCACCACCGGTATGCTGAAGGGTTTGTTGATATAGGCGTCGGCGCCGGAGCCCATACCCTTTATCCTGCCCTCGTCGCGGCCAAAAGCGGTAAGCAGGATAACGGGAATATGACTCGTTTTGAAGTCTTCCTTAATGGCAGCGGTCAACGACAGCCCGTCAACTTTCGGCATTTGCACGTCACTCAGGACAAGGTCCGGCCACTCTTCTTCCATCGCCTGCAGACAGGCTTTCCCATTGGTAAAGGAGGTTACCTCGAAGTATTTACTCAGAAAGCCTTCGATGAATCTCCGCATGTCGGTGCTGTCTTCTATCAGGTATATCCGTTTGCCCCTGAACTCGGCAGCTACTGCAAGCTCATCTTCTCCGAGCGTTATGTTGGGCAATAACTGAGGAACCACCTCCGCATTCATTTCATCGACTGATTCTTCATCGGCCTCATACTCGTCGCGCGGGTGCAGCACGGGAAGCACGACTTCTACGGTAGTCCCGTCACCCTCGGCCGAGGTAATAGAGATCGTTCCCTGATGTAGTTCGACCAGCCGCTTCGTGAACGCCAGACCAATTCCCGAACCCGCTACCGGGTTGGTACCGCTATCTTCCGCCTGGTAGAAGCGGTCGAAGACGAAGGGCAAATCCTCCGCTTTGATTCCCGTGCCCGTATCCTTGACGACCAGCACCAGTGCATTTTCAGTTGCCGTTGCCGAAACGGTCACCACGTCACCCATATCCGTATGCTTCAGCGCGTTGGTGACCAGATTATCGATGATCTTTTCGAGCTTGTCCCGATCGGCGCACACCCGGATGTGGGGGGCGGCACAATTGACGATGACCGCTTTCCCTTCACTCTTTGCAAAGAAGGCGAGGTCCTGCGTAGCCTCTTGCAAGAACCGCGCAAAATTGAAAGGCGTCGCTTTCAGCTTGAGTAGGTTGGCGTCAGCTTTCTGAAAGTCTTGTATCTGTTCCACCAGGCGGGTCAACTTCTTGGCCTGCCGTTCGATAAGGCTCAGGTTATCGCTAATGATCTTATCCTTCGAAAATCGCCGCGCCAGCAATTGAATCGGGCCATAAATCAGACTTACCGGCGTCTTGATTTCGTGAGAAATATTGGAAAACAGGCGAAGCTTTTCCGCATTAAGCTGTTGGGCACTGCTTCGTTCCAACTGTTCGATGGCGATCGAGTGGCGCAAGGATTGAAACCGGGTAATCCAGTACACTATCGCGGCTGATACCCCGAGAAAGATCACTCCATAGAGGACATACGCCCAGGTAGATTTCCACCAGGGAGGAATAATGTCGAAGTAGATCGTACGCGGTTCGCTGCAGCCCGCTCCCGTTTTGCACGACCTTACCTCAAGTTCGTATTCTCCCGGAGGCAGGTTATTAAAATTGATGGTGCGCTGTTCCGGGGGAAGTTTCAGCCAATCCGCATTATCGGGCAACAGTCGGTAGCTCAGATAATAGCTGGCAATCGATTCAAAATGCAGGGCATCCACTCCAAATGAAAAAACGCTTTGGTTGTGGGGAAAGCGCAATCGGGATCCGTCACGCAGGCGCTCCGTCAATAATACCCTGCCGGCCACGGTATCTCCTACGTTAATAGTACGGTTGAACAACCGCAGATCTCCGAACTCGACGGCGGGAGCAACGACCGGATCGGGAATGCGGCGTGGGTCAAATAGCGTAAAGCCGTTGACCCCGGCGAACAGCATTTTACCGTTTGCCATTTTTTTGGCCTCGTAGCTGAAGTCCTCAAACGGTAGTCCATCGTCGCGGCGGTAACCGGTGATCTCCCGCGTGTCCAGACTCAGCCGGTTGAGACCCACGTTCGTACTTACCCATAGGTTATCCTGGTCATCGGCCAGCAGGTTCTTCACCACGTTGTTCGTGAGTCCATCGGCGGTAGTCACCGCTTCAAAGGATAGCTCACCTTGAGCCTCCGTTATCCGGCAAACGCCACCACGTTCGGTTCCGATCCAGAGTGCTCCCTCCCTCGTGCGTAGCATACTGGATACGAAATTACTCGGCAGCCCGTTCGCCGTAGTGTACCTGTCCACTGCGGCGTCCCGTAGCAAGTCCGCCGTTTGGTAGTCAATCCGGACCAGGCCCGATGAGCTCGTGCCCACCCACATTATCTTCCCGGCCGGGTCGGCGTAGAGGTACCTGATTCGCGACAGCGGGTCGGTCGAAATAGAGGGATGGTCGCGTAAAAATTCCCCCCGTTCGACTACGCCGAATTCGTTGATCCCCAACCGGACTACCCCCTCCTGAAAGGCCAACCACAAATTTCCTTCCGAATCTTCGGTCATGGAGTCGAACCGGTAGTCTTCCGGTATCTCGACATCCGCAAAATTCACTTCCCGAAGGGGACCATCGCTGGATTCAGCGTAGTATAAGCGATTAACCCGGGCGTCCTTGAACCAGAGTCTCCCACGGCGGTCAGCATAGACGCAGTGCATCCGACCGGCCACCCCAGCTAAGGAGGCCGGCAGAGGTTCGAACGCTTCGGACGCGGTATTAAATACGGTAGCCAGCCCATTGCTGCCTCCCAGCAAGACCCTGTTGCTGTCCACCACGGTTGCAAAGGCTATACTCTTTCGAAACTCTACCGGCCCGGAGGTCTGTAGACTGTTGAAGAAGGGATTAGAACGCAGGCTAAAGCGGAAACTGCCCCGATCAAAGCTTCCCACCCAAAAATCATCCTCGCCTGCTGGTGTCAGGCAACTGCTTCGGAGCTGACCGTCCGCTGTATTGAAGTCCAAGACATTGGCGGTACCGCCTTCCAGGAAATGCTCTAAGTTCGTGATCACTGAGATACCTTGCCCGACCGAAGCGAGCCAGAGATTACCCCGTTGGTCGGTGCGCATATCAACGGCACCCATCACGGTGGGGTAACTGCCCCCCCACTGAAATTCGGGAAGCTGTTTCCCGGTCTTTTGCAACCAACAGAGGCGGTCATCAGTCGCCACCAGCACCCGGCCGTCCTCCATCACGAGGGAAGAGAAACTCGTGCGAATCTCATCCTTCAGGACGCTCTCGAAACTGCAGTTTTGAGTATTGAACACCAGCAGCCCGGTAGAAGTAGAAAGCAGCAGGTGGTGCTCGTCGAGTGCGCTACCGAAGAGGATCTTGATCTTTCTCTCGTCCCCCAGGCCCGCCGGAATACACTGTTTCAGATACTGATAGTCCACGTCGAAAATCAACACCCCGCTCTCTTCGGTAAGCGCCACGATCGTTTTATCATCCGGCATGGGCAGGATTTTCCGGACCAGCGGACCGTTAATGCCCCTGCTGAACATTGTGTTGGAGTAGATGGTCTCGAACTTGTCCTGCCGGTAGTGGTATACGGAGACCCCATCGTCGGTACCCAGCAATAGGTTTCCCCGCTTGTCCTCCCTGATGTTTCTGATTCGGTTGCTGACCAGCATTTTACGGTCGGGCAAATTCTGATAAACGTCTACGTCGTACCCATCGTATCGGGCGAGGCCATCGAAGGTGGCCACCCACAAATAGCCCCGCGAATCCACCAGCATGGAACTGACGCCATTATGTGGCAGCCCTTCCGAAATCGTAAGCCGCTCCTTAGGCACCATATCGATCACCTGACCGTCCGACTTCCCGGGCAGGAACAGCCATAGTATACAGATGAGCAACAGGTAGCGGTAGCGGCGCAAAGTAATGTATTCTATTAATTAAGCAGAGCTAATTTCAGCAAACATTGGTCCAATGAAGGTAAGATTCCCGGCGGATGCCCGGAAAGGGATTGCTTTCGATTTTTACTTTGCACCTGCGGCCCCGCCAGGTAGTTCGGCGGGTACGCGGGTGCGATGTACACGGTGAAGCCCAAAGCTAGGGACGCAGCTCCCGCTGGACAAAGGAAATGTCGTCGAGGAAAAGGGTGGCAGAACTGCTCGTAATGTCCGCTCTGCGTATGCCGATCACGAACTTCGAACCCTGGGTATTGTCGTTGGCTTCCAGGGTCATATTTTGCGTCAGGCTTACCCACTCATCCCGTTCCGATACACTGGTCAGGTCCCACACGATGGCCTGGAACGGTTTCCCCAGGTTGGTATTCATCTTTACGATGTCGGTGCCGGACGGGATATACACCTTGATGCTGAGGGCGTAGTCACCCGCCGGGAAAACCATCGGGACCGCATCGGGCACCGTTTGGATTCTCATGTTGCCGGGTGAGGACGAAGGATCGTCTACGAAGAACTTAGCACTGGCGGCGCCGGATGCAGCTTGTTCCGTAGAGATCGACCATTGCGGCTGTTGGAAAAAGTACGCATCGGGCCCGGCCTCGAAACGGAGTGCGTCGTCGGTCAGCACGTTTGCACCTTCCGCGAATACCACCGGCTCAGGGCCGAATGCATTCAGTATTCTACCGTCGACGGACCCGATCGCGCCGCCACCATAGCTCACCTTAATGGTATCCGAAGTGTATATCGGTTCCGCCAAGACCAATTCTATAAAGGTAGGGTCCTGGGCATTCACCCGCGCCTTCTGCACGGCGATGGCCTGGTTAAAGTTAGCCTCCCCGTTTTTCACTTGTACGGTAAAGTTGGCTTCTTCCCCGGTGAAGGTTTTCGCTTCGCCACTGACCCGGAAGGAGAGCACGTCGTCGGTGCGCTCACTTAGCTCTCCGGTAAAAACGAAAGGCTGTGATGAAGGGATAACGGTAACGCGAATAGGGATCCATTTTTCCGCGTTGGCCGCAGGAACATCGGCCCCTTCGCGAATTACCCGCAGTGTACCACCAACGTGCTCCCCAAGACTGGGGTAGCTGATCGTTGCCGTGGAATCGCTGCTGGTAGCGGGTGCACCACCCGTGAGGGTCCACTGGCGACCGGTCGGGGCACCTGCGGTAGTCAGGTCCACGAACTCCAGGTCCTGCCCCACCTCCAGTGTTACCGCCGTCCAGTTGGCGGCGTTAGCCTGATCTGGCTCATCGTCCTCACTTACGGACAGAATCTCTTCTCCGTCCTTTAGCACCTTGAATGCCGGGCGAAGATCACCGAAAACATTCACCAGATAGGTGGTATCGACTACCCAGTTGTTTCCCTCCCGCACGGCGGTGGTGCCGGTAGCGGTAAAGCTCACCTGACGATCGAAAACATTGCGCAACCTTACCCGCTGCAGCCCTGCCGTCTGGAACAGGACGTAAGCCGTGGGGTCTTGGGTACTGAGCTGACCTGGGAGGATATATTGTGAGTAGGTAGTGTCTTCCGCCTTGAAATCATTTCCAAGGAGGGCGTTACCCCCCTCAATAATCCATTCGTGGCTGATGGCGCCCTGGGAAAGGTCAGCGAAAGCTAAATGGTCACCGACTTCGGCAATGTACTGGCCTAGATCATTCTGATTGCGACTGCCCACGATGGTTTTTACGTCAGTCAAATCGTTAGGGACGACGAATTTCTCCTTTTCGCAGGCGAAGATTAGAGTACAGGACAGGAGTGCCAGGAGTAGCTTATTCATGGTATATTTTTTTAGCGCACCTGCGGGAAGCAGAGTCGGGACACACTGGTAGCGAGGTGACGCACACGCATGGGCGGAATTAATTATCGATGGAACTGTTGTTCTGGACCTCACCCAGTGGGATGGGGTAATAGGCATGCACGTCCGGATTGTAGTTCTCTGCGGTAAGTTCATACTCTACGATCGGCGTACCCGACGGGGTGGCTTCCCCCTCCACCAGTAAGCTTTCCCGGTGAGTGACTGTCGATCCGTCCTCGGCCGTGTAATCGTAATCTACCACGCTGAATTTCCGCTCCGCTAACTCCCGGAACCGCTGTTGGGTAATTCCCCAGCGGCGCAAGTCGATGGCTCGGATGGCGTGGCCCTCGAAGGATAGCTCCAGGGGTTTTTCCACGTACATGAGTCGGTTCATCAGGCTGGTAGCGTCATAGGCAACGCCATCAAAGGTGCGGTCGGGGGTGGTTGACGGTCCCAATAGTATGAGCCCCCACCGTGCCCGTATCGCGTTGATGTTCGCCAGGGCGGCATCGATTTCACCGGTCTTGATCTGGCACTCGGCCAGGTTGAGGTGCACCTCGGCCAGGCGGTTGACGACTACGTTACGACCCGATTTCCACCCCGTCAGGCCCGTTTCACCTTCATCCGCCACGATATCGTGGTTCGTGTACTTCTTCAGGTAAGTAAACGTCAGGCGGGCGAAATTCGCAGCCCGGGCCGCGAACGCCTGCAGGTAGTAGGGCGTGTCAAGATCATCGACCATGGCCATCATGGCGCTGGTCCGCAGCGTTGCCGTGCGCAGGCGTGTTTGACCGTCATCGCCAACGACGTAATTCCGGTCGTCCAGGGTGTCCATCTTTTCCGTCCGGTAGGCATGCGTAAGCCAGGCAACGGGGGTAAAGGTTTCCTGTCCGCCCCCGCCCAAATTGATGGGGGCGGTGAAGCGGGCCAGTCGACTGTTGAAGCTTTCTTCGTCGAACTGGCTGTCTTCCAGTTGGAAGTCCAACGTATAATTAATCTCGAAGATGGATTCCTTGTTGAATTCACCAGCTTCCGTCCAGAGCAGATTCATATCCTCTACCAGCTCCAGACCGTAGTCCGGGTTTTCGATCACGTCCTTGTAAAGGGTCTTGGCTTCCTCGTACTCCCCTTCGTACAGATAGCTATTAGCCAGTACCGTTGCGGCGGCGGCGGCTGTTGCCCGACCTTCGTTGCCCGGAGGATAGGTTGCCGGCAGGTGGTCGTAGGCATACTTGAGATCATCACGAAAAAAGGCGATGACCTCCTCGGAAGAAGCTACCGGCTTATTGAAATCGGCCAGCGATTGGGGCACCTTGTCGCGGATAATGATGCGACCTTCGTTGAAGGTACTGTGCAGGTAGTGGTGCACCAACCCCCGCAAGAAGCGGGCCTGGGCCATTTGTAGGACCCAACGGTCCTCATCAACGCTTCCTTCCAACTTCTGCAGTGCTTCGATGACCTGATTGGCCCGGAAAGCGACTTGGTAACAGGCATCCCACTTATCGCCGATGGTTGAATTACTGCTATTAAATTGTTGATAGTAGAATGGGACACCCGCTCCCGTTATCCGCGTCCTTTCCCGGGGGAAGGCCATATCCGCCCGTAGGTTTTCCGCGGGTATATTCAGCAGGTAGGTATTAAGCATTCCCCCGTAGACGGAGGTTAGGGTTGACTCGGTTTCTTCCAGGTTTGCCCAGTAAATATCGGTTGATACTCCGTTGGGGTTGGCTTCGTTCAGAAATTCTTTTTCGCAGGAAGTCATCGCCATAAGGGCAATGAGCACGAAGCCTACGTTTTTGATAAACTGCATGATCATCGTATTTATCGTTGGTTAAAAGCTGATTTGCGTGCCGAAGAGGTACTGCGCGCCGACGGGGTAGTTTCCCCGGTCGAGTCCCCTAATGGCTACGTTGTTTCCCCCAACTTCCGGGTCGGCGCCGGTGTAGTCCGTAATCGTCAGAGGATTCTGGGCGGAGAGGTAGACGCGGCATCGTTCGATCCCCACCCTTGCCAGTACCGTGGGGGGGAGTTGGTAGCCCAGGGTGACCGTGCGCAGGCGCAAAAACGTTCCGTCCTCCAGCCACAGGTCGGTGTTGCCCGCATAGTTTGGGTGGGAGTTGCCCCGGTCCCGCCGCAGGGGGATATCCGACTCCGGATTGGCGGCCGACCACTGGTATACGAGGTCACGGTGGCGGCCGTTGCTGTAGGCAAATGCCGCACTGCCGTTGATGATTTCGTGGCCGACGGCGGCGTACCACTGGGTCGACAGATCGATACCTTTGAACGAGAAGTTAGTATTGAAGCCCGCCTCGAACTCGGGGAGAGCGCTGCCCCGGTACTCACGGTCCTGTTGGGTGATCGCTCCGTCTCCGTTGACGTCGACATAGATCAGGTCACCGAGGTTCGCTGTCGGCTCGATCTCCCGGTAGGCGGCGAGTTCTTCTTGGTCGTTGACTACCCCGTTCGTGCGGAACAGGAAGTAGGATCCGACCTCACGACCGACGGCAAGTGTCGTAACCTGGGAATTGTTCTCGCCCGGAACCGCGACCCCGTTGTCGTTGTAGATCAGCTCGGTTTCCCCATTGATGCGGGTGATCTCGTTGATGTTGCGGGTGAAGGTGAGGCCCAAGTCCATTTTTACGGCACCAAGTCTGGTCCGGTAGCGGCTCGTCACCTCGATGCCCGTATTGGTCATGTCGCCCACATTGAGGGTTAACTGCGCATTTCCCCCCGAGAGAACGCCGGCGGAAGAGGGCAACTGCACGGGGAAAAGCATGTCCTCCTTATCCGTTACGTAGTAATCGGCGGTGATGAGGACCTTGCCCTGTCCGAAGCCGATGTCGACCCCCAGGTTGCGCTGGATCGAAGTTTCCCACTGTACCAGGCTATTGGCGTAGTTGCGTTGTGCACTGCCGAAGAAGATGTTATTTCCGAAGACGTAGTCCGCCTCCTGCTCCACCACAGTGGAGAACCGGTAGGCCGGGAAGCTTTCGTTGCCGGTCTGGCCGTAGCTCGCCCGTATCTTGAAGTTATCGATCTTTTCTGCAATGCCTGCCCAAAACTTCTCGTCGGCTACATTCCAGGCCGCGGAAAAGGAGGGAAAAACGCCGTACCGGTTGACCTCGGCAAACTTAGACGATCCATCCCGGCGCACGCTGGCGCTGAACAGGTAGCGGCCTTGGTAATCATATTGCACACGCCCTATCGTGCCTACCGTCTTGATGGTGTACCCAAAGCCTGAATGGGCAAAGGGGTTAATGGTGCCGATATTGATTACCGAGATGTTGTTGTTCGACACGCCCTGACGACCGGCTTCGAACGATTCGAAGTTTCGTTCGTCTACGGAAAAAGAGGCAAGAGCCGTCAGGCGGTGATCGCCGAATCGTTTCGTGTAGTTCAGCCCGGCGTCGAACAGATAGGTATTGGCTCTTCCGCTGATGTTTTCCACCAGACTACGGGTGGGGTCATTTTCAAATTCTCCGGTGCCGACATCGAAGGTTGTAAAGCTGGGGCTGAAGTTCTTGGCGCGGGTATTGGTGATCGACCCACCTAGGTTGCTCACGAAGGAAAGGTCATTGGTGAGGTCGTACCGCAAATTGAGGCTGGCGTTTGCCCGGTCCCGATCCTGTACGGACCGGCGGCGCAGGGAGGTAGCCAGTCGCACGAGGGCAAACTCGGCGGCACCCCCGTCGACTTCCAGAATGTCCTGTCCCGAGGTAAAGAACGGTTGGTAGGGTTGGTAGCGAATCCCGTTGAGGAGGAGGTTGCCGTCCGTTTCATCCGTATTCTCCGTGGAGAAGGCCAGACTACCGGAAACGCTGAGTTTGTTCTTCCGGTACCGCGTGGAGGCACGTCCGTTATAACGTTTGAAAGAGGAATTGATTAGGGTACCCTCCTGGTCGTAGTAGCCCCCTACCAGGCTGTAGGACAGTTCATTGTTTCCGCCTGATATATCTAGGGAATAGTTTTGGGTAGCGGCGTTGTCCACCTGCACGAACTCCCGAAGATCATTGTCATTTTGCAGCCATTCGGGTCGCTGGGTGATCAGGGGTTCGAAGGATCCGGCGACGTTTTCGAAGACCGTCTGCTCGAAGTAAAGTTGCTCCTGCGTATTCATGAGCGCAACGCCGTCATTGATAGTGTTGATGCCGTAGCTCTGATCGAGGTTGATCTGCATTCTGCCCGACTGGCCGGTCTTGGTGGTGATCAGGATCACCCCGGCGGATCCCCGCGTTCCGTAAATGGCCGCCGAGGCTGCGTCCTTGAGGATGTCGATCGTCTCGATTTCATTAGGGCTGAGGCGGGGATCGCCGTCCTGCGGAATGCCGTCCACCACGTAAAGTGGAGCGTTGCTGCCGTCTAGGGAAGTGATGCCCCGGATTTGAATGTTGGCCGCGGCACCGGGAGCGCCAGAGGCTGCCGTAACGTTTACGCCCGCCACGCGACCCTGGATCGCCGTACCTATATCGGGGGTCACGAACTCTTCCAGCTCGGCTCCGCTCACCTGGGAAACCGCGCCGGTCACTTCCTTCTTCTTCACTGCCCCGTAACCGATCACCACTACCTGTTCCAGGTTTTGCACCTGCTCGTCCATCCGCACAGTGAGACTCGGCCCGTCAACCACTACTTCCCGGCTCTGCATTCCCGTGTAGGTCAGTTTCAGGGTGTCTCCCATCTCGGCCAGAAGCTCGAAGTCGCCATCCAGCCCCGTGATCGTGCCCTGGCCGGTGTCAGCGATCTGAACGGTTACGCCGATGAGCGGCTCCCCGGACTCCGAGGATGTGACGATACCGGATACCTCTAATTCCTGGGCGGAAAGTGCTCCCCCTGCCACGAGTATCAGCGCAGTAAGGAGGAGGCGGGGGCACTTAAGAACTTCAATAATTCCGATCGACTGATGATTCATCTCACTGGTACTAGATAGTGGTGTAATGGGGAACTGAACCTAATCGATCCGGCACCCGAAACTTCTGGTATCAAAGATGTGAATGCCCCTTTTCCTCCCCGTGTCCCTCGGTACAAAAGGCGTGTGTAAGCGTAAAAGGCAGCAGTTTATGGCTCGCTCAAATGACTATTTTCCGGGGGCACAAGCCGGTGAATTTAACCCCACGAGTAAATCTTAGTCACGGCCCCTCAGTTCAATTGCCGAAACCGGCTCGGCGGCATCCCCACCTTTTTCTTGAACAGGGTGCCGAACGACTGCGGGTGCCCGAAGCCCAGATCGTAGGCGATGGCACTGACCGGCTCGTCGGACGCCAGCAGAGCATTATTCGCCCGCTCGATCAGATGATAGTACATGTGTTCCTGGGTGTTCATACCCGTCTCTTTCATTAAGAGGTCGCTCAGGTAATTTGGCAAAAGGTTAACTTGCTCGGCGCAGAATTTTACCGTGGCGCAGCGGTTTGTCGGAGCTGAAAAAGTCGAGCAGTAGGGTGCGCAGCGTCACCTTCGCCCCCCTGGACCGCGAGGCCTTCTGCGCCCAACTGACCTTCTACCGCGCGGTTGCACTGCCCCTGGCCGCTCCTGACCTTCCCACTGCCGCCGAGGAATGCACGCCGCCCCCTGCCCCCGCGGAATCTCGCAGTGGGCGCAGCTATCCCCTGACCTTCCGGATCCCGATGACGGAGTTGCGGCTGGAAGACGGCCACGCCAGCGGCAGCTATACCGACTGGTTCGGTACGGTTCCTTACCGGATCGCCAATCCCTGGCTGCGCAAGGAGTTCCACCCCATCCGTACCTACTTCGCCCGTCACCTGCGGCGGTCCACCGTGGAGGTTAAGGCCGACCTCTGGTTTAACGAGGCGGATGAGCCCGTGATCCGGCGGGCCCGGTCCCCACAGATCGACCGCATCGACGATAAGACGATTGCCGTACTGCGGGCGCGGACGCTCCGGGACCTTATCCGGACCGAACCGGTGGACCAGCGTCTGTTCACCCGCGAAGACCTGATGGCGAACTACGCAGCCGACGACCCCGTACGGGCGCTCCGCCCGGTAACCGACGGAGGGGAAGAACTGCTGAAGGAAATCCTCGGGACGCTCGACGTCCGCAATGCCCCCCAACTGGCCTACCTGGCCGAACACCACGAGCGCGGCCAGCCCCTCCGCTTTGCGCTGACGCCCCGCTTCGGGTTTCTGTTCTTCGTGCGGGGAAATGAATTGCATCACTACCTGCTGGAGCTGCTGGACAGCCACGCCACCTACGTCTGGAGCCTGCCACGCGATAGCGGTACCCTGGCCGACCACCTGCAGCGGGTCACCCAGGAAGTGCAGCACCTCAATGCACTGGGACGGAGCAACTACCGCCGCTCGAACACCTTCCCCTACCTTTTCTGGACGGTACGCCACGAACACATTGGCTCCAGCTTCGTGGATGGCTTCCCCCGGTGGAAGGCCCGGGTGGAGGAAGGGCTGCTCTGAATTTCGGAGGACAAGCTAATCCAGTGTATATGCCTACACCCGCGAAGGCGGCGGCGGCGGCGGGGTCTCCGTAGGTGGCTTCGGCGTCCGGCCGGGATCGGGTTTGCCGGGGTCGCCGGAGCGGTCGATGGCTTTATCCTGGTGAAATTTCTCGAAGAATCGCTGCATCTCCTTGCCGGCGGCTTCCCGGCCGCCCAGTCCGAAGCTGAGGGCTACGGCCACGGCGACGGCGCCCAGGGTCAGGCCGAAGGCGAGGTTGACGATGTCGTCCGCGATGCCCATGGTGCGCAGGGCGATGGCCAGGAAAAGACCGAGGATCACGATGCGCGCCAGTCCGGCCAGGAAGGTGTCCGTACGCCCGCTGCTCATCGTCCGGTAGGCCAGGTTGGCCAGGTAGTTGCCCAGTACCAGGATGACGAGTCCGAAGGCGATCTGCCCGGTTACCTCGAATACCTCGCTGAGAATGTAGCTGAGGCGGTCGAATTCCAGTTGCTCCACGGCCGTGATGATCCCCAGGAACATGATGAAGAAGAAGGCCACGTTGGCCAGGAGGGCCGACAGCCGGTTGCTGCCGATCATCTGGTGTAGTTCCAGCCGGTCGGCCAACTGGTTGGCACCCATACTCTCGAGCAGGGTCTGCAGTAAACCGGTGACGAACTTACCCCCGATGTAGAACAGGGCGATGATGATGGCGGCGGCGAAGATCCGGGGAATGGCTTCCAGGAACGACCGCAGCATATCGTTAGCCGGCTCCGTGATGCTGTCCAGCCGCAGGGCGTCCAGTGCCGCGATGAGGAAGGGAATGAAGATGAGAATGAAGACCAGGGTCTGGACGATTCCCGTGAGATTGATGTCGCTGCTGAGCCCGGCCTTACGGCCCAGCCGCTCCAGGAAACCAGCCGCCATGGCCACAAGCCCGCTGACTACCTTGGCGATGACGTAACCAATGAAGCCGATGAGTACCGCTCCCACAATATTGGGGATGAAGGCCAGGAAGTCCGCCACCATATCGTTCAGGGGGCGCAGTACGGAATTGATGCCCAGCACGTCCAGGGCCGCCAGCAGCACCAGGACCATGATGATGTAGAACACCAGCTTGCCCAGGGCCCGCTCGGTGGATACGGCGGCCGAGCCGGTCCCGCGCGCCACCCGGTTGTCCAGGTCGGTCTTGCGGAGTAATCGCTCGGTGAGTCCTTGCAGCAATTTGGCCACGAAGTAGCCGATGATCAGGATGATAAGGGCGGCAATGATGTCGGGTACGGCGTTGCCGAGCCGGTCAAGCCAGAGCTCCAGGCGGTCTGAGAAATCCATAGTGCAGTTGAATGGTTGGTGTATGAAGGGTGATCCGCTAGTGATCCCTCATAAGATATGGGTTTTCAGTTATATAGCGCCACTCACTTTCTGTGTCTGCCGAAGTAGGCTACATAGGGCATCCCCGCCGGGCCACGTAGCGGTCAATCCTAAGGGGCGCGGACGCAGGTGCCATGCCATCCATCAACCGCCCGTTCACCGAGCCGTCTCCCCTCCCCTACCTCCGGCCTGGGTGCATCAGGCATGACGGGTTTCTCGGCACCTGCGGCACCTGCAATTCCAGGATTTTGATAGCTTTACTTTTATCCGCACTGTATATCATCTAGTTTTCCCGCATGACCCTTTTCAATAAGATCAAATGGATACTGGGCGTCGTCCTGGTTTTCCTGCTTGTATTGACCACCAACCTCGTTGACCGCCACCACTTCAGTGCCATGGCGGATACGGTGGAAACCATCTACGCCGACCGTTTGGTGGCCCACAGCATCATTTATGACCTGTCCGAACAGCTGTGGCAACTGGAAACCGCCTATGCGACCCGGGAAGGGGATCGGCTGAGCCGCGCCACCGCCGCTACCCACGAAGAGATCGAGGAGGCCGTGGACCGCTTCGCGGCTACCAAACTTACCGAGCGGGAAAGCCTGGTGTTCGACCGCCTCCGCCGGGGGCTGGGGGACCTTCAGGAACGGGAGGAAGCCCTGGTCAACGGGGAGGTGGGCAGTGAAGTGTTGCAGGCGGAGGCCGCTGCCGTCCGGACCATTCTGCGGGAGCTATCCGACATTCAGCTCACCGAAGGGGAAAGGCAGCTTACGCTCGGCCGCAAGGCCCTGGGGCTGGTCCACTTCTTTACCCAGGTCGAGATCGTGGGCCTGGTAGTGCTGGCCATCATCGTCCAGTTCATCATCCTGTACCCCACTGGAGAACAAAGGGATACGGACACCTACCGCTGATCCGGTCCGGGGAGTTCTTGCGGCCCACGCCCATTACCTAGGTCTCCACCACAGGCCGCCAACAGTTCAGTCGCCAGACTGTCCACGCGATCCGGATGGGCCGCCGACAGGTCTCTTTCTTCCGCGTAATCGTCGGGGAGGTAGTACAGCTGGAAGCGGTCATGGGCCGTCACGTACCGCAGTTTCCACCCGTCCTGGGTAACTACGGCAGGCCCCATTGGTGCGGAGGTGAAGGTGTAGGGCCGTGGGTGGGCCGAGCCACCGAACAGGGTGGCGGCGTAGGACCTGCCGTCCTTTTCCGGCCGGGTGGGCTGCCCCACGATCTCCGCCAGGGTATTCAGAAAGTCGTAATTGCTCACCATCTGGTGGCTGACGGATCCCGGCGCAATGCGGCCCGGGGCATACCAGAACAGGGGCACCCGGGTACCGCCCTCCCAGTTTGAGCGTTTGTGGCCCGCCATCCCGTCGTTGCCGTCGAAGACATCCCCAACCCCTGCCGTGGTATAGCGGGTGGTGAGGTTGTCGAAACGGTTGCCGGCCAGGTCGGTCCGGTTGCCCTTGGCGGTCCGCCCGGGCTGGGCGTAGTAGATTTCGTGTCCGTTATCGGAGGTGAAAACGATGATGGTGTTCTCCAGCTCCCCCATCTCCTCCAGCTTGCGGAGGATCCGGCCCACGTCGTCGTCGAGCATCTTCACCATACTCGCGTATTCTTTCTCGATCTGGGTGAGTTCGGGATGATCTTCGAAATCCGGGTGCACGGCGGGGATCATCACGGGTCCGTGGGGCAGCTGGGTAGGAAAATAGAGGAAGAAGGGACGCCCGGTGTCCCCGGGATGGTGATGATCCAAGAACCCCAGCAGCCGATCCATGATGATGTCCTCGGAGTAGACGGCCTTGCCGGTCATGTCCCACCGATCCCGGTAGGCTTCATCGGAAATCTCCTCCTTGGTTTTCGCGCAGTCAGCGTGGGTATTGCCGGGAATGACCACCTTCTCTCCGTTCTCGAAGAGAAAAGGGGGGTAAAAACCATGACAGCGTACATGGTCGTAGTACCCGAAATGGTGGTCCCAGCCGTGGCGCCGCAGCCGGTCGGCGGTGGTGGCGAAGCCCCATTCCAGTTTCCCGAACTGAGCGGTGGTGTAGCCGGCGCGGCGGGCCACCTCGGCGAGGAATACCTCATCCGCCGGGGCGGGCGCGACGGTAGCGGCGATGCGGGCCTCAATTTCTTCCTGGTCCAGGGGGTTGTCCAATCGGGTGTAGATGCCGCCCCGGGTGATGCGTTGCCAGGGTAGGTTGGCTACGTCGTGTCGCCCGGTCAGCAGGCTCATCCGGGCCGGGGCGCAGTAGGTTCCGCCGTAGGCCCGCTCAAAGCGCATGCCCCCGCTGGCCAAGCGGTCTATGTTGGGGGTGGTGATGATGCGCTGCCCGTAGGTGCCCAGCAGACCACGGCCCAGGTCATCGGCGTAGATGAGTACGATATTGGGCCGGTCGCGGATCGGCGACCCGGTGGATTGCCCCGGCAAGGCGGTGGTAAGCCAGATGAAGAGGAGGAGTAAGGGGAAGACGGGACGGGGGACCATGCGTATTGAGCTTTTCCCGGCGGGCGGGATTACCAAAGCTAAGTAGCATGCCCTCCACCTCCGGTCGAACCGGCACGGTATTCGAGCGTCTGAACGGCCCGTACTCCCCGATTGATACGCGCGGACACTTACCTGCGCTGGCTACCGCCCGCTCTCCTCGGGAAGTACCGTTACCGGCCAGCCGGGAAACTGTCGGGCTGCTTCGTCGGTCACGTCCACCTCCCGGGGCCAGCAGGCGAAGGTCACCTCTCGGCTTGTAGGCCGAAAGTAGATGACCCCGAAGCCGGCGCCGGCGGAAACGTTCTCGGGATTGGCGTAGGCAACCATGCTAATGGGGTTACCGAAGCCATCGCGGTAGTCGCCCGTCCACGGCAGCGGCGAACCCTGTACCGGGTTGTCGCCGGCACGCTCCCCGGCCGGCCACCACCAGCGCGAGTAGTAGTCGTTTACGGAAGCGGGAACCACGAAGGCCCAGGGGCCGTCGCGGAATTCGTCGATGCCGTGGTGAATGACGGTGGCCAGGTGCTGGTCGCCGGCAATGTGTACGGCCTGGGCGTCACGGATGGCGCGCAGGGCGGCATTGCGGCCGGACTGCGGCCAGCCGTTGGAATCGAGGTCGGCGTGCAGGCGGTTGGATTTGCTGCCGTGGAGGTGGGCCCCGCCACAGAAACCGGTGGCCGAAAGCACGGCCTTCATGGGGTTGCCGGCCCGGTCTTCGGCCCACTGGTCCAGGAAATCCAGTTGCCGCTGCCCGAGAAGTTCCAGGCCGGGCAGGTCGATCGAGGCCGGATCGTAGCTCGGGTCGTTGATGTGGTCCGGGCGGGGTCCAAGTTGGGGGATTTTTCCGGCCGGGCCGGACTTGAACTTGCGATCCTCAATTATGGCAAAGTCAACCCCTCCCAGGCGGTAGCTGGTATAGTATACCCCGATGCCCTGGCCGACGGGCGTGGGATCGTAGGGGTCCGGGAGGTGGGCGGTCTGACAGCGCTCGACCATTTTCACGTATTCGGGATGGTAATAATAGCCACCGTCGTTTCCGGCTTTCACCCGGGAAGCTTTGCCTCCCTCGCCCCACAGGTTGCCCTGGCCAATGTCGTGGTCGTCCGGAATGGACACCATGGGCCGGTGGCGGAAGGTTTCCCGAAACTGCAGACCGAACTTCAGCCAGGCCGCCGTGTGCTCGGTGTGGTCGTACGACTGGTCACCGGCAAAGAACATCAAGTCCGGATCCAGGGCGGCAACGTTATGGACGTACTGCTCCCGTCCGCCGCGGTCCTGGTTGCTGTTGCAGCTGAACGCGGCCACCACTACTTCCTCCTCCGGGCCTGGCAAGGCGCGGATACTGCCGGAAAACACGGCGCCGTCACCGTGGCGCATGCGGTAGGGTACGGTAGTCGTTCCGTCCCAATCCGGCACCCGAAACAGGGCCGACCATCCCAGGGGATTTACTTCCTCCTGGCCGATCATTTCCCACTCACCGCCGCGGAGGACTTCCAGGCGTACCTGCCGATCCTCGTCAGGGTATAGCGGATAGAACTGGGCGCTGAGTTTCAGGGTACCATTAGCAACGGTATAGGCTCCGAAGGCGATCACCGAGTCGCGATCCACCCGCAAGTTGATGATGGGGTTGTCCGCCCGCTTCCACCATTCGCCGGTAGCCAGGGTATCCAGGCCGGAAAAGGGCGGGTCAGGATCCTGGGCGGTTGCAACATTTGAAAACAACAGGCCCGAAAGGAGCAGAAGTCCAGCCAGCGGATGGGAAAAGGTCATGGGTTGGGGTGTTCAATTGCCCTCGGAAGGTATGATTTCTCTGCAGTTCCTCCTTCCCGACAAGCCATGGATGAATGACCGGTCCTGGCACCCGCGTTCGCGCCCGGGTATCTGGTCGGGTTAGGCCCCTCAACTGTTCAGTCGTGGTGATGGGTAAACTGCCGCTGGGTTCTGGCCCGCTGCTGTGTTTCGTAGTGGTGTTGGTGAGGAACTGTTCCGAGGTAGTCATCAACCGGCCTCCGCAGCCAGTTGCGTCCCATCAGGTACTGGTAGAGCGTCCAGAAGATGATGCCTGCCAGTTTGCTCCCGTCCTCGAGCAGAAACATCTCATCGTAGCCGACGTAGTTGGCCAGTCCCGGGGTCTGGTCGATCCCCATGGAGACGGCGAACAAGCCCAGGGCGATAACCATCAGGGGCCAGGGAGAGTGCAGGATATGGCGGGGATAAATGGTGAAATAGCCAGTGATCAGCAGGAAATAGATCGCGAAGGCCAGCCCCTCGCCCACCCCCAGGACTTCGGCGAAGAGGGTCTCGTGGATACGGAACGCATCGTCGAGGGCGAGGGTGAGGGTTACCACCATGGAGTAGCACACGAATCCCCGCGACCATCGGTAGTCGTAGGGGGCCGTGAACAGCACCAGCATCAGCGAACCGATGCCGAGCGACCACAGGATGATGCCTAGCTGGGAAAACAGACCGTGGGAGACGGGCATCTCTACTTCGGCCCCTACGTCGCGGAACAGCAGGCTGTAAGAGGTGGGTAAACTCCAGTGCACCCATACGGATGCCAGCAGGAAGAGCAGGCAGGCGACCATCCCTAATGAAATGGCCGGCAGCGTGCTGCGCACGGAGCGCAGCAGCAGTTTGGTGTAATAGTGTTTGATACGCTGGTGTAATTGGGGTTCTCAACAAAAACTAACCCAAATTTAATGTCCTGATATACATCCGTTCACACTTTAACACTAGATGGAGGCACCGGGGCGGCGGTTTCGGCGGGGGGACGCGGCAAACATTAATAAAGAATTCGCGCTTACTTTGTCGCTATGCTATCCAGTGTCACCTCCTACCTCGCCTCCATTGATCCCATCCTGGCGGCCTTTTACGCCTCCCTGTTCACCTGGATCCTGACGGCCAGCGGGGCGGCGCTGGTGTTTTTCTTCCGCGGGATGAACCGGACCCTCCTCGACGGCGCCCTGGGCTTCACCGGCGGTGTAATGGTGGCGGCCTCCTTCTGGAGCCTCCTGGCGCCCGGTATCGAGATGAGTCCGGGAGAAGGATTCGTTAAGGTATTTCCGGCCGTGATCGGCTTTGCCTCCGGTGCCTTGTTCATCTTCGGACTGGACAAGGTGCTGCCCCACCTGCACATCAACTTCAAATACAGCGAGAAAGAGGGGCTGGAGTCAACCTGGCACCGCACTACCCTGCTGGTGCTGGCCATCACCCTCCACAATATTCCGGAGGGCCTGGCAGTAGGTGTGCTGTTCGGCGGCATTGCCGCGGATATGCCGGGGGCCTCCATCGGCGGCGCGGTTGCCCTGGCCCTGGGCATCGGCATCCAGAACTTCCCCGAGGGCCTGGCCGTCTCCATGCCACTGCGGCGTCAGGGCGTCAGCCGTTTCAAGTGCTGGTGGTACGGACAGCTGTCGGCCGCCGTGGAACCTATTGCGGCCGTGGCAGGTGCGCTGGCGGTAACCTTCTTTACCCCCATTCTCCCCTACGCCCTGGCCTTCGCGGCGGGTGCCATGATCTTCGTGGTAATCGAGGAGGTGGTGCCGGAAACCCAACTGGAAAGCAACACCGACATCGCCACCCTCGGATTTGTCCTCGGCTTCATTGTAATGATGACGCTGGATGTGGGACTGGGATAAGTCCGGGGGATAAAAAAACGCGCAGCACCAATGGTACTGCGCGCGTCGATAGTGTTTGTCGGGTAGCCTTAATCCTCCAGGAAGAGAGAGGCAATTCCGAGTACTTCGGATTTGTTCAGGGGCTCATCCCAAGCTTCGGTGATGTGGTTGCGGTTGACCTGGGTAACGGTGGTCACGTTGAACCCGAGTTGCATCACGTTGTCCTCTCCGGCGTAGACCGCGTCGGCGGCACCGGCACCGGTGGTGTTCTCGGCGTTCGTGATCCAGCCCTTCGATCCGCGGATCCGACGGATCTCGGAAGCGTGGCGAGCTTCTACTGAGTGGATTTGCAGGGCGGCGGTCAGCACGTCCTTGTTTCCCATCAGGTTGGCGGCTTGTCCTTTGTAGGCACGCACGCCGGTGTCTTCGAAGGCCTGGGCGATGGCCAGGAAGATGGTCTGGTTCGAGAAGACGTTGTTGAAGTTTCCTCCGGCCGTGAAGTCGAATTCAGGCTTGTCGACGGGGGTACCGCCGGATCCGCTGATGGCGGACTTGAGGAATTCCACGTGGGCGGCTTCGTGGTCGCCAATCAGGGCAATGGTTTCCCGGATGTCGCCGGTCAGCAGGCCGTTTGCGTCGAGTCCCATGGCGTAGTACTCCGCTTCCAGGTACTCCAGGGTCAGGGCGAAGTTGAGCACGTCGATGATGCTGTCGCCGCTGGTCTGGGCGTGGACGTGGTTGGGTTTCAGGAAGGCGGCCAGAGGCAGGGCCAGGGTGGCCGCTTTACCGACCGTGCGTCCGATCTGGCCGAAGGCCTCACGGCGGGTGGTCAGCTGGGGAGCCGATCCGTTCGCCCCCCGTTCAAATTCGTTGAAGAGATGTAGCAGTTTCATGGTTGTTTCTTTTTGGGGGACTACTGGGGCAGACCGCTTGCGTCAATGGGGGTGGTGATGTAGGTACCGGCGATGCCAAGCACCTGGGAGGGCGTACGTGCGAGGTCCAGGCCGTTGGAATCCACTACCTCGCTGCTGGCGAATGCCCGCGGCGAATTGCTGTTGATGCTGCGGATGGCGGCGGCGTGGCGGGCCTCCACACTGACGATCTTGCCGGCGATCAGCAGGAAGTCGGGGTTGGTAAGGAGACGTCCGGCACCGTTGTAGGCGGAGACACCAAGGTCTTCAAAAGCCTGAGCGGTACCCAGTACGCTGGCGCGGCTGTCGAAGTCGATGCTGGAGAAGTCCACCTCCAGGGCGGGGATGGCGGTGGCCACCGAGCTGATGGCCGCCTGGAAGAATTCGGCGTGGGCCCGCTCGTGGGCTTCCAGATCGGTCATGATCTGCTTTTCCTCGGCCGAGGCGCTGGCGAAGTAGCCACCCTGGAGTACCTGGGCGTAGAAGGCTGCCTCGAGCTGCTCAAGGGCAAAGGCGTAGTTAAGTACCGCTACGTCACCGCTGCCGAGGTTCACGGTGTTGTCGAACATGATGGGGTCGTCGTCGTCTTCACATCCGGCGAGGAAGAGGCCGGCCGCGGCGAGTCCGAGACCGGACTTGCGCAGGAAGGACCGGCGGCTGTGGGGATCCCGCTCGGCGACGACGCGCGACTGGGAGAACTTTGGTGTCTTCATAAGGTCAATTGGTTTCTTGTACCTACGTAAGTTGTTACCCATTGGATCGGCGATTGAGAATTTACTTTCCTAAATGTGTCCTTGCTTGCATAAGCCATTTATTTTAGAAGTTTTCTCATATGTTGGTGAACACCGTCCCGGTCCCGACGAGTTGCTGCCCAAAATTTGTAGGTTGCGGCATGAATATTGAGAACTGTACCGCCATCATCACGGGTGGCGCCTCGGGCCTGGGGGAAGCCACGGCCCGCCTCTTCCACCAGCTTGGCGCCCGGGTTGCCATCTTCGACCGCGACCGACAGCGGGGGGAAGCAATCGTAGCCGAACTCGGCACCAACGTACGCTACCAGGAAGTCGACGTGACCGACCACGCCGCCGTACAAGCCGGGGTGGACGAGGTACTTGCCGCCTGGAGCCACATCCACATCTGCTGCAACTACGCCGGCATTGCTCCGGCCGTGAAAACCATCGGCCGCGAGGGCCCGGGGGACGCGGCCCTCTTCGCCAAGGTGATCAACATCAACCTGATCGGCACCTTCAACGTGTCGAGTATCGTAGCCTACGCCATGTCGCGCAATGAGCCCCTCGACGAGGACGGGAGCCGCGGGGTAATCATCCAGACTGCTTCGGTGGCCGCCTACGAGGGGCAGATCGGGCAGGCCGCCTACAGCGCCTCAAAGGGCGGCGTGGTGAGCATGACACTTACTATGGCCCGCGACCTCGCTCGTAACGGAATCCGGGTGAACGCCATCGCGCCGGGACTGATCCACACCCCGATGTTCGACGCCTTTCCCCAGGAGGTGTACGACTCATTGTCGAAGCAACCCCTTTTCCCCGTGCGCCTCGGTCGCGCCGAGGAGGTGGCCGGGCTGGCCCGTCACCTGGTCGAGAACAACTACATCAACGGGGCCGTCCTGCGCATGGACGCGGGCATCCGGATGCAGCCCCGTTAGGCGGCCGCGATTTGTAGGTGTCTGATAAAACAGCTAGGTTGCCCCCATGGATAAAATGACCGCCACCGTTGCGGACCAGTCGTTTGACCTCAGCGGTGAAGAACTCGCCGGCCTGGACATCGTCGGTCCCTTCCACGGTAAGTACCACCTGTTGCTGGGTGGGGAAAGTTTCGCCTGCGAACTCATCGACACCGACGCATTCGGCAAGCGGATGACAGTGTCCGTCAACCGCCGCCGCTTCACGGTGGAACTGGCCGACGCCTACGACCGCATCGTGCAGGAATTGGGATTGGCCACCACGGTAGCCAACCAGAGCAACGAGGTCACCGCCCCCATGCCGGGACTGATCCTGCAGGTGATGGCCGAGCAGGGCAGCGTGGTAGAAGCCGGCACCCCCCTGCTGGTCCTCGAGGCCATGAAGATGGAGAACGTCATCAAGGCCGAAGGCAATGGTACCGTAAAGGCGGTGAAAGTGAGCGTAGGGGAGGCCGTGGACAAGCGTCAGCTGTTAATCGAAATGGAATGAAAAAAATACTCGTCGCCAACCGAGGCGAGATCGCGCTGCGCGTGATGCGTACCGCCCGCCGCATGGGCCTGGGCACCGTTGCTGTCTACTCCGACGCCGACCGCACCTCACCCCACGTCCGCTTCGCCGACGAGGCGGTGCACCTGGGGCCGGCGCCTTCCGCCCAGTCCTACCTGGATATGGATAAGGTCATCGCCGCGGCGCGGGATACCGGAGCGGACGCCATTCACCCCGGCTACGGCTTCCTGAGTGAGAACGCCGAATTCGCCCGACGGGTGGCCGCGGCCGGCATCACCTTCATCGGTCCCCGCCCCCACGCCATCGAGGTGATGGGCAACAAACTGGCCGCCAAGGAGACGGTGAGTGCCTACGACATCCCCATGGTCCCCGGTCTGGACGAAGCCGTCGACGACCCCGATCGGGCGCGGGCGGTGGCCCGGGAAATCGGCTTTCCCATCCTGATCAAGGCCGCCGCCGGCGGCGGCGGCAAGGGCATGCGGGTGGTCGACTCCGCCGAAGAACTGGAGGAGCAGATGCACCGCGCCATCAGCGAGGCCCGCAATGCCTTCGGCGACGGCAGCGTCTTCATCGAAAAGTACATTGCCTCCCCCCACCACATTGAAATCCAGGTGCTGGCCGATACCCACGGCAACTGCGTCCACCTGTTCGAGCGCGACTGCAGCATCCAGCGCCGCCACCAGAAAGTCGTGGAGGAGGCCCCCTCGGCCGTCCTGGATCCCGCGCTCCGCCGCGAAATGGGTGCCGCCGCCGTCCGGGTCGCCCAGTCGTGTGACTACGTGGGCGCCGGTACGGTTGAATTCCTGCTCGACGCCGACCGCAATTTCTACTTCCTGGAAATGAATACCCGCCTGCAGGTGGAGCATCCCGTCACGGAGTTCATCACGGGCATCGACCTGGTGGAGCAGCAGATCCGCGTGGCCGAGGGGGAAGTCCTCAGCTTTCGCCAAGAGGACCTGACCATCAATGGCCACGCCCTGGAACTGCGGGTGTACGCCGAGGATCCCGCCAACGGCTTTCTGCCGAGTATCGGCCGGCTCACCACCTACCGTACCCCGCCGGACGCCCGGGTCGACGACGGTTTCGAGGAGGGGATGGACATTCCCATCCATTACGATCCGATGATCGCCAAGCTGGTTACCCACGGGGCCACCCGGGGCGAGGCCATCGCCAAGATGCTCACCGCCATTGCCGAGTACCACATCGAGGGCATTGAGACTACCCTGCCCTTCGGACGGTTCGTCTTTACCCACGAGGCCTTCCGCTCGGGCGATTTCGATACCCACTTCGTGGCCCACCACTTCCGGCCTGAGGCCATTGCGGAGGCCGGGGCGGAAGAAACCCGCGCCGCTGCCCTCTTCGCCGCCTTTCTATACCAACAGAATTCCCAACGGCTGACGGTACCCCGCTCCAGCTCCATCGAGTGGCTCAGCCGCCACTAACCAACCGCCCCGACCAATATGGATAAACTACAGACCCTCGACGAAAAACTGAGCAAGGCCCGGTTGGGTGGCGGTAGCTCCCGCATCGCCAAGCAACACGAAAAGGGCAAGCTTACCGCCCGCGAACGCGTCCACCTGCTGCTGGATCCCGGCACCTTCGAGGAGGTCGGCGCGCTGGTGACCCACCGGACCACCGACTTCGACATGCAGGACCAGGTCTTCTACGGCGATGGGGTGATCACCGGTTACGGCACCGTCGACGGCCGGCTGGTCTACGTCTTCGCCCAGGACTTCACGGTGTTCGGCGGCTCGCTGTCGGAAACCCACGCCGAGAAGATCTGCAAGATCATGGACATGGCGGTTAAAACCGGTGCGCCCCTGATCGGACTGAACGACAGCGGCGGGGCCCGCATCCAGGAGGGGGTCCGGTCCCTGGGGGGCTACGCCGATATCTTCTACCGCAACGTCCAGGCATCGGGCGTCATCCCCCAGCTGTCGGCCATCATGGGCCCCTGCGCCGGCGGGGCGGTCTACTCCCCCGCCATGACGGACTTCACCATCATGGTAGAGCATACGAGCTATATGTTCGTGACCGGTCCGAACGTGGTCAAGACCGTCACCAACGAAAGCGTGACCAGCGAGGAGCTGGGGGGAGCCTCCACCCACTCCACCAAGTCGGGGGTCACCCACCTGACGGCCGCCAACGACGTCCTCTGTCTGCAACAACTGCGCCGGCTGCTGAGCTATTTGCCGCAAAACTGCGAGGAGAAGCCCGCCGACCTGCCCTTTGAGCTGGGCTCGGAGATCCGTGACGAACTGGTCGGTATCGTCCCCGACAACCCGAACCAGCCCTACGACATGCGGGAAGTGATCCGGGGCATCATCGACGAAGGCAGCTTCCTGGAAATACACGAGCGGTACGCGGAGAACATTGTCGTGGGCTTCGCCCGCCTGGGGGGCAAGAGCATCGGCATCATCGCCAACCAGCCCTACAGCCTGGCGGGGGTACTGGACGTGGACAGCTCCAAAAAAGCCGCACGCTTCACCCGTACCTGTGACTGCTTCAACGTGCCCCTGCTGGTGCTGGTGGACGTGCCCGGATTTCTGCCCGGCACCGACCAGGAGTGGAACGGCATCATCACCAACGGCGCCAAGCTGCTTTACGCCCTGAGCGAAGCTACCGTGCCCCGGGTGACCGTCATTACCCGCAAGGCCTACGGCGGCGCCTACGACGTGATGAACAGCAAGCACATCGGGGCCGACTTCAACTACGCCTGGCCGGGAGCTGAGATCGCCGTGATGGGGGCCAAGGGGGCCAGCGAGATCATCTTCCGGCGGGAGATCCAGTCCGCCGACGACCCCGCCGCCAAGTTGGCCGAAAAGGAGGCCGAGTACGCGGAGAAATTTGCCAACCCCTACCGCGCCGCCCAGCGGGGATTCATCGATGAGGTGATCTATCCCCAAGAGACGCGGCGCAAACTCATCCGGGCCTTCGCTTCCCTGGAGGGG
The DNA here is from genome assembly GCF_002631205.1 of Neolewinella marina. GTDB lineage: Bacteria > Bacteroidota > Bacteroidia > Chitinophagales > Saprospiraceae > Neolewinella > Neolewinella marina. The sequence continues at coordinate 477,817 of NZ_PDLO01000003.1, read as the reverse complement.
AAGGTCACCGTGCTCCCCAAGAAGAAGCACGGTAACATTCCGCTGTAGCTCGAGCTTCTCCTGGGGCGAGTTTGTATCGGGCCTGGAGGCCCCTCCACCCTGCTACACGTATCGCTTCTGAAAAACCACGGAGCCACGGAGGTACACTGAGCCGCTAGACCGCCCCCTCCGTGCCCCTCTGTGATTCCGTGGTACCCCAATGATCGGGCCGGGAGGCCCTCCACCCTACTTACGCATCTTGCTACCCACGATGCCGAGGTCAAGGAGTACGGCGATGATCAGGCCAACGGTCTGAACGCTTTCAAAGTAGGTTTCCGAGATGCCGTACCATAGGGTGGTCAACGGCAAGAAGATGAAGCCGAGCAGCGGCAGGATGAAGCCATCAAAGGCCGCCCGGAACCAGCCGGTGAAGAAGTACAGCAGGACGATGACGAGCCGGGGGAAGAAGAAGCCCAGCAACAAAATGAGTAGTGGCATAGTGAGGAAGTGTATACTCCGGGAACCTCCCCGGGCATGACCGGAAGTTAGGGATAAGCCACGCGCCAGAGAATACCCGCATCGTCGTCGGCGACCAGCAGGCTGCCGTCCGGCAGTACCGATACGCCAACGGGCCGGCCCCATACCTTGCCCGCGTCAGCGTCGGCGATGAAACCGGTCAGGAAATCCTCCGGGGGCTGGGGCTTGCCACTCGCATCGAAGGGCACAAAGACCACTTTGTAGCCGCTGAAGTCGGATCGGTTCCAGCTGCCGTGCTGCCCGACAAAAGCCCCGTTACGGTAGCGCTCGGGGAACTGATCGGCGGTGTAGAAGGCCAATCCCAGGGATGCGGTATGGGAACCCAGGGGCACGTCCGGTACGATGGCCTGCTCCACCAGCTCAGGGTGGGGATCGTCGGCCCAGCGGGGGTCATTGATCTGACCGTAGTAGCTGTACGGCCAACCGTAGAATCCGCCTTCCCGCACGCTGGTGATGTAATCGGGCACCAGGTGATCGCCGAGCTTGTCGCGCTCGTTTACCGCCGTCCACAGTTCCCCGGTGGCGGGGTTCCAGTCCATGCCTACCGGATTGCGCAGGCCGGTAGCGTATTCCCGCATCCCGCTGCCGTCGGGGTTGATCTCCAGGATGGTGGCGCGGTTCTCTTCGGCCTCCATACCGTTCTCCCCCACGTTGCTGCCCGAGCCTACCGAGACGTAAACTTTGCTGCCGTCGGGGGCGGCCAGCAGGTTGCGGGTCCAGTGGTTGTTGTACCCGCGGGGCGGGGTGGCGAGGATTTGTTCTCCCTGGCTGGGGTCGAGCTTGTCCTGTCCGGTTTGGTAGGGATAGCGATAGGTAGCGTCGGTATTGGCTACGTAGAAGTAGCCGTCCAGAATCAGCATACCGAAGGGCTGGTTCAGGTCGGTGGCGAAGACTTTGCGCTCGTCTACCTGGCCGTCCCCATCGGTATCCACCAGTTTCTGGATTCGGTTGGCACTGTTGCGGGTGTTGCTCTCCACCACGAAGATCTCACCCTCCGGGGAGACGTAGGTGCTGCGGGGGTGTTGCAGCCCGTCCGCGAACCGGTTGACGGTAAAACCCGCGGGAGCTTCCGGAGTCCGACCGGCGGGCCAGTCGACGACTTCACTCAGTTTTACGGCGGATTCGGTGCTGTAGGGGCTGGGAAGTTCCAGGGGGCCAATGGCCGTCTCCACGGTAACGGGAGGCTCGCTGGCCAGGGCGGCCTTTTGCTCATTGGAGACCTGGGAGGCGCAGGATCCCACGGTGAGGAGGGCGGCGGTGGTAAGGCATATAATTCTCATGTGAGTAAAACAGGCACCCCGGGGGGCGGGGTTCGCGGCGGGTGGGGTATTCCCTTGCGAATACACCGGTAGCCGGAGCTACTTATTGTAAATTCTACATTATGTAGGCTGCCACCATCCAATCTTTTACTGTATTTCCCAGGGGTGAAATTTTATTGTGCTGGAGGTTGGATTTATTAACGGGATTGTTACCTTGGGCTCGACCTAAAACACCATCACCCTCGCACGTCCCCGGGTTTTTTCCGGCGTGTTGGCGGCGATCGTAACTGATAATGCCAATTCTTTTCACACGTGGTCCGGTTGTCCGGATCCGAACGGTAGCCTGCTGCCGCTTCCTTTCCCTTGCCCTGACCACACCAATCCAAATCCTTCCAATGAAGCCATTTGTACACCTCTTCCCCTTTCTCATTTTCGCCCTCCTAACCGCCTGTGCCGAGGATGGCACGTTGCCCGCCGAGGACCTTACCCCTTCCACCACCTTTCTGGTCGACCACAATGAGGACGGCCACGTGGCCATGCCCGAACTGGGGCTCCAGCAGCCCATTCAGCAGCACGTGGACGGCCATTCCGCCCATTTCGGCTCGGCGACCCCCATCACCAACCGCCGCCCCGACGGTACCGTGGAAACCCTTTACCTGGTGGACGACGACATTGCCCTGACCAAGGATCAACTGCGGGAGTTGCGGGCCATGGACGCGGCCCTGGAGAAGCAGTACCGCACCAACAACCTGGTCACCGACAACTACATTACCGTGGAGGGCTACACTGGCAGCGGTTACGCGCTTACCTCGAAGATGCAGACCGCCCTGCAATGGGCCGTGGCCAACTACAACGCCCTGAACACCGACAAACAGTTTGTCCTCACCTTCGGAGCTACCACCAACGCCGATATCGTGGTCTATCGCGACGTGTCGAACAACGGCGCGGGCGGTCAGGCCGGTTTCCCCAGCGGCGGCCAACCCTACAAGTGGGTGGTGATCTACAACGGAATGGAGAACTACGACACCAACGTGAACGAGCACGTGATGACCCACGAGATCGGCCACTCCATGGGCCTGCGGCACACCGACTGGTTCAGCCGGGAATCCTGCGGACAGACCGGAGAATCGGCCGGCTCTACCGGGGCGGTACACATCCCCGGAACGCCTACCGGATTTGATGCCAACTCCGTCATGCTGTCCTGCTTCAGCAGCGGAGAAGATGGGGAGTTCGGTTACTACGACCGGGTAGCCCTCGAGTACCTCTACTGATCGGGCAAATTGCTGCCTGCCGGGACCCGCTTTTCGCCGAAGGAAAGCGGGTCCTTTTTGTTATTAGCATAATTAGTCGCATTTTTGGGACCCGCCGCGGCATGCACTTTCAGTCTGCACTAGGCAACCGGCCCCGCTATAGGGGGGCCGAGTTGTGCTTCCATTCTGAACTACCCCCCCCAGCCGTTCCGCGCGATCATCGCACCCGCGTCCCCGCAGGATGGTGCGAAATTCCCCAACACGACCAATTAGACATGACTATCACCCCAACGAATACGGAGATGAAGCTCAAGCGCATCTTTATTCAGAACCAACTGCCCGAAGCTCTCGCCCCCCTCCACCGCATGAGCCACAATATCCTGTGGTCGTGGATGCCCCAGGTGGCGAACCTCTTCATGGCCATCGACCCCAAGCTGTTCGTCGAACTGAACCACAACCCGGTTGCCCTGCTGGAAAACCTGCCCCCCGCCCGCCTCAAGGAGCTGGCCGCCGACAAGGATTTCCTGAAGGAGGTCAAGAGTGCCGAAAAGGCCTTTGACGCCTACCTGGCCGAACCCCAGAAGCCGAACCTGCCCCGCATCGCCTACTTCAGCATGGAGTATGGCCTCCACATCAGCCTGAAGCTCTACAGCGGTGGCCTGGGCGTACTGGCCGGCGACTACTTGAAGGAAGCCAGCGACAGCAACGTCGACCTCTTCGGCGTCGGACTGCTCTACCGCTACGGTTACTTCAACCAGGGCCTGAGCCTCAACGGCGACCAGGTCCACCACTACCCCGCCCAGAAATTTACCCAGCTGCCCGTACAGCCCGTGCGCCGCGAAGACGGCAACTGGCTCAAGATCACCGTGGGTATCCAGGGCCGGCTCGTGCAGGTCAAGGTATGGAGCCTGGCCATCGGCCGGATCAAGCTCTACCTGCTGGATACCGACCACGAAGACAACAGCCCTGAGGACCGTGCCCTTACCCACCAGCTCTACGGCGGCGACAATGAGCACCGCCTCAAACAGGAAATCCTCCTCGGCATCGGTGGCGTCCGCGCCATCGAGGAAATGGGTCTGCAGCCTGACATCTACCACCTCAACGAGGGACACGCCGGCTTCCTTTCGCTGGAACGACTGAAGAACTACGTAGACCAGGGACTTTCCTTCCCCGAAGCGCGGGAGATGGTGCGGGCCTCGAGCCTCTACACCACCCACACCCCGGTACCCGCCGGTCACGACCACTTCCCCGAGTACCTCATGCGGTCGTACCTCTACAACTACGCCGGTGAACTGGGCATCGACTGGTCAGAATTCATGGCCCTCGGACGCCTGAACCCGGCCGACGATCACGAGGATTTCAACATGTCCAAGCTCAGCATCCGCCTCAGCCAGCGCGTCAATGGCGTGTCCCGGCTCCACGGCCACGTCAGCCAGGAGATGTTCACCAACCTCTACCCCGGCTACACGGCCGAGGAGGTCCACATCGGCTACGTGACCAACTCGGTGCACTACCCCACCTGGATTGCCGACAGCATCCATGAGCTGTTCAGTACCAAATTCGGCAAGGATTGGGTGCGCGACCAGAGCAACAAGGACATCTGGCGCAAGGTCCACCAGATCGACGACGAAACCCTGTTCCAGACCCGTCACGCGCTCAAGGTGCGGTTGCTGGACTACGTGAAGCACAAGCTGGAAGTCGACATGCGGCGCCGCGGCGAGAGCCCCCGGACCACCTTCGACATCCTCAGCAAGATCAACGACAAGGCGCTCGTCCTCGGATTCGCCCGTCGCTTTGCCACCTACAAGCGCGCCACCCTGCTGTTCACCAACCGTGACCGCCTGCGGGAGCTGGTGAATCGCGCCGGGCAACCCGTCATCTTCCTCTTCGCCGGCAAGGCCCACCCCGCCGACCAGGGCGGTCAGGACCTCATCCGCCAGATCGTGCACATCAGCAAGGACCCGGACTTCGCCGGCAAGATCATCTTCCTGGAAGACTACAACATGGAGATGGCCAAGCTGCTGACCCAGGGCGTCGACATCTGGCTGAACACCCCCACCCGCCCGCTGGAAGCTTCCGGCACCTCGGGCATGAAGGCCGCCCTGAACGGCTCGGTGAACTTCTCCGTACTCGACGGTTGGTGGGCCGAGGGCTACCGTCCGGACGCCGGCTGGGCCCTGCCCCTGGAGCGGACCTACGAGGACCAGCACCTGCAAAACGAGCTCGATGCGGAAACGATGTACCGCATCCTCGAGGAGGAGATCATTCCCACCTACTACGACCGCGACGACAGCGGCATCAGCAAGAAGTGGATGGGCTACGTCAAGCAGATCATCGCCGAAGTGGCTCCCACCTTCACCATGAAGCGGATGATGGACGACTACTACGAGCGCTACTACCTGCCCCTGGGCAAGAGTGCCGCCGCCGTTCGCCAGAACGATATGCAGGCCGGCAAGGACTACGCCGCCTGGAAGGAGGACGTAAGCCAGCGCTGGGAAGGACTGGAGACCGTCGAGAACAACAGCTTCGACTCCATCAACCATCCCCTGCCCGTCGGTGAAGCCTTCACGGCGGAAGTGGTGATCGCCACCAACGGCATCGCCCCCGAGCACCTGGTGCTCGAGGCGCTCTTCTACCAGCGCATCGACGAGGAAAAGATCGTCCTGCGCCGCAGCCAGCCCTTCGAGCGGGTGGCCAGCACCGAGGGAACGGCCACCTTCCGGATCCAGCTCGACCCCAGCCTGGCCGGGGTCTACGAGTACGGCTTCCGCCTGCGCCCGACCCACGAGCTGATGCCCCACGCCCAGGACCTCAACCTCGTATACTGGGTATGATGGAACCGGCCACTGTACAGATGCTGAATCTCCGCCTGCCCACCGACCCGCGGTGGGTAAACCTGGCGGAGATGGACCTGGAAGAAATCCTGACCGACCACGCCTACTGCGAGCAGAAGGCCGCCACGAGTTGCATCTCCCTCATCCAGGGCTACCCGGACCGGGAGGAACTCGTGCGGGAGCTGGCGCCCATCGTCACCGAGGAGTGGGGCCACTTCCGGGCGGTGCTCGCCGAACTCGACCGGCGCGGACTCAAACTGGGTCGCCAGCGGAAGGACGAGTACGTCAATGCCCTGATGGACTTTTCGAAAAAGGGCGGCGGTCGCGACGCCGCCCTGCTCGAACGCCTGCTGATCTTCGCCCTCATCGAGGCGCGCAGCTGCGAACGCTTCCGGCTGATGAGCCTCTACGTCTCCGATGAAGAGCTGCGCAAGTGGTACCACAAGTTCATGGTGGCCGAAGCCGGCCACTACGTGCTGTTCATCGAACTGGCCAGGAAGTACTTTCCCCGGGACGTAGTAGACCAGCGCTGGAAGGAATACCTCGCCTTTGAGGCGGACCTGATGACGAAACTGGAAGTGCGCGGCGACCGGATGCACTAGGCATCCGCCGCCGCCCGCTCATCACGAATGCGCAGCCAGCGCAGCAGACCCGTTACGCTCATGTAGGGCGGATTGGCCGCCAGGTAGGATTCGAGGTCGGCCTCGGAAACCCCCGCCTCCCGCAGCTCCCCGCTGTAGAACTGCTTGAACAGCGGTTCTACGGTTTCGGCGCGGGCACCATCCCGGTAGTAGGGCTCCATCCACTGGAGGTAGCTGTCCAGGCGATCACCCAGTTCATTGAGGTGATCGTTTACGTCGGTGATTTCTCCGTAGTGGGTGAGGTAGAACCGGGCGGCATCGAGGGATCGCAGTCGGGCGATGGATTCGTGCCACGCTTCGGAATCAATGTCCGGTGGCGGGCAAGGGGGAACCACGGGTCCGCCGTTGATCCGGCAACCACCTACGTCGCCGGTAAATACCGCATCGTCCAGTTGCCAGGCAATGTGGTGGCTGGCGTGCCCCGGGGTGTGGTGGGCCGTCCATCGGCGTCCGCCCCGCTCCACCACCTGCCGGTCGTCCACGGCCGTCAGTCGCTCCGGTGCGATGGCCTCCATTTTGCCCCACAACTCCTCCATCCGACTGCCGTAGATCTGCCGGGCGGAGTTGTACAGCCGGGTAGGATCCAGCATATGCTTGTGGCCCCGCGGGTGTACGTACACCTGGGTGCCCTGCCTTGCCCACCACCAGGCGGCCCCGGCGTGGTCGAAGTGAATGTGGCTCAGCAGCAGGGTATGCACCTGCTGCGGTTCAATGTCGTGTTCGGCCAATCCCCTCAGCAGCGTATCGTGGGTAGAATATGGACCGCATTCCACCAGGGTGTAGCCGGCCTCGTCGGCCACCGCGAAGGCGGCAATGGATTTTGGCTTCTCCAGAAAGTTAAGGTCAATTGTCTTTACCATTGTCAGGAAATTCTGGATGAGTAATAATTACAAAGCTTCCACCTGGTCGATGATGGCGTCCGCCACCTCCACCGGGTGTTGGGCGGCGTTGATGACCTGGATGTTTTCTCCTTCCCCAAACACGCTGAAGGCGGCGTGGAAGCTGTCGCGCACGTGGGTGAGCTTTTCCAGGGTTTCGTAGAGCTCGTCGTCGCCGGTACGCGCCGTGATACGCTCCATGCTGGTTTCGGGGTCAAGGTCCAGAAAAACTGTCAGGTCGGCGGGGAGGGCGGTTTTGGCCTGACGGTTCAGGGCGGCAATCCAGCCCGGATCGACGAACTCGCTCTGGTAGGCCAAGCTGCTGAAGTAGTAGCGGCTTGCGATCACGTGGCGGCCCGCGGCCAGGTGGGCCAGGATGCCTTCTTCGGGATGGAAGATGTGCTCCACCCGATCAGCGGCGAACAGGGCGGCAAGGGTACGGGGGTCTACCCTAAACTCTTTCTGCAGGATGCTCCGGATGAGACGCCCGGTGGGCAGATCGGTCGGTTCGGCCGTCAGGTGACAGGCTTCGCCGCGGGCCTGGAAATAGTCGCGCAGCATTTCCACCTGGGTGGTTTTGCCGCTGCCGTCCAGGCCTTCGATCACGATAAAGAGGGGTCGGGTCATGGGCTATTCTTCTTCCTGGGGGGCGTACCTGGCCCGGCCGCTGCGGTCGACCACGGTGGAGCTGGCCTGCTGGGTGCCCTGGAGCACGACGTCCAGGATGTTCACGTGGGGTGGCTGGCTGACCATGAAGTAAATCGTTTCGGCCACGTCACGGGAACGCAGGGGCTGAAAGTCCTCGTAAATCCGGGCGCGTTCGCGGTCGCCATCGAAGCGGACCACGGCGAACTCCGTCTCCTCCACGTGGGCGGGACAGATTTGCCCTACCCGAATGCCGTGCTTGACCAGGTCGAGGCGCATGGCGTGGGTGAGGGCATCCACGGCGTGTTTCGTGGCGCAGTAGACGTTGCCGTTGGGGTAGACTTCCTTACCGGCGGTACTGGCCACGTTGATCACCATCCCCTGGCCACGTTTCACCATGCCGGGAGTAACGGCCCGCGTCAGGTAAAGCAGGCCGCGCAGGTTGACGTCGATCATCTCATCCCAGTGGTCAAGGTCGCCCGTGTGGATGGGATCGAATCCCTTGGCCTTGCCGGCGTTATTGATGAGGATATCGATGGTGGTCCATTCGGAGGGCAAGGCCGCGATGGCCTGCCCTACCCCATCCCGCTGGGAGACGTCCAGCGTCACCGTGTGGACCTCCGTACCGTGTGTTTCGTGGAGTTCCCGGGAAATGTTCTCCAGCCTTTCCCGGCGGCGGGCGGCGAGGATTAGGCGGTAGCCTTCCGCGGCAAGACGGCGGGCGGTGGCCAGTCCGATGCCGCTGGTGGCCCCCGAGAGGAAGACCGTTTTACCGCTTCCGGGGCGGGCGGCGGGCGCGGGTTCCGGGCGACTCTGTTCCGCCAGCATGGCCTCCAGGTCGGCGATGTTCTGCTTCAGGGCAAGGAGGGCGTCGTTGGCCACCGAACTTCCGGCGGATGCCCCGGTGGCGGGACCGGATTTGGTAGCGGCCTGGAAGGCCCGCCGGTTGGCGGGGGTATCGTAGGCGGGCTCCAGGCTCACGGCCAGGAGGTAATTCTTGCGGGCCTGTTGTAGGTCTCCCTCGTCGAACTGGGCCACCGCCAGGCGGTAGTGGGCCGGAGCATGTTCCGGGTCCCGCTGGATGGCCTTTTCCAGCTGCTTCATGGCCTTTTTCTCGCGGCCGGGCATCCGGCTCAGCACCTCGGCGTAGCGGTAGAACAGTTCGCCACTGGCCTCGGGATCGCGGGTCGCCCGCCGCAGGTAGGCCTCTGCCTCCGCTACTTCGGCGGGAAAGTGATCGGCCAGCAGGTAACCCAGTCGCTGGTTCACCTCCGGGTAGGCGGGCTGGATGTCGGCCAGCCGTTCCCACTCGTCGCGGGCCAGCTGGTACTCTCCGGCGGCGCTGTATAGTTCACCGCTCAGGAACAGGGCGTCGGGATAGTGGGGGTCATTGTCCAGCAGGGCGTCGAGCTCACTGCGGGCGGCCGGCAGGCGGTTCGCGGCCAGGGCCAGCATCAGGGCGTACTGGTAGTGGAGCTCCAGCTCCTCCGGGTGGTTTTCCAGGCTCAGGTGCAGCAGTTCGAGGCCGCCGGCCGTATCGCCGGCGTCGGACATCCGCCAGGCGCGGTTGACCCAGCCCTGTACTTGCTCCTCAATGGATTCTTCGGTCAGGATATCGTTCATTTCTTCTTCGGGTTCCGGCTCCGGCTCCATCTCCGCAGTCGGGGGGGCGGGCTCCTCGCGAGGAGTGGGGACCGTGGCGCCGGCTAGGGCGTACACCCGGGCGTAGTTGGTATCCCGCAGGTAGCCATCCCGGACGGGTTCGAGGCCCAAGATGATTTCGAGGACTTCCTCCACGCCTACGCTCGTCTCGCGGATCTTGCGCAGGTAGTTGTTAAACGCGTGCTGGCCCACGGCGTCGGTATAGTGTTCTCCGCCCCGGCGCAGCTCGATGTAGCGGTCCTGCCAGAGGCTCAGGTAGCGGGTCACGTCCGACCGGTCCTCCAGGCGGGTTTCCTCGGTGATCACTTCATCCGCATCGGGGTCGTAACGGTGGCCGTCAATGACAATGGGCAGAATCTCTTTCTCCTGGGTAAGCCACTCCCCCGCCCGCAGCAGGCAGTTCGGATTGGTAAGAAAATTGTGGCTCACCAGCAGTACCAGCGGCAGCTGGTTCTTGCGGAGGATGTCGACGAGCAATTCCCCCTCGTTGGCCCTTCCGGCGCTGTAGTGTTCAAATTCTACGACGGGGTCCACCGCTTCGGCGATGCGCTGGGCGGTGGAGAGGTCTTCGTGACTGTAGGCAATGGCCAGTAAGGGCATAAACGGGTAAAAGGGTGGGCGGCAAAATAGGAAAAAGCACCCAGTAGCTGGGGTGGCGACCGACACCGGGGGCAAACAAATTGAGCGACCGGAAAACTAATATTTACCTTTACCCTTTCAGTTTGGGTTATGCGCAACAACACTAACAATCACATCTGGACGCCCCTGGCCTACAGCCTGATCCTCGGCGTCGGATTACTTACCGGCTTCCTGCTCCGGACCGAAGCCCCCCTGATCTCCTTCGGATCGGGCAGCAATTCCGGCCTGGCCGGGGGTCGCGTCGAGCAGCTGATGGGCTACATAGAAGCCCGCTACGTCGACGAACCCGACCAGGAAAGGCTCTACGAAGCGGCCATCAACGCCGTCCTGGAAGAACTAGACCCCCACAGCAGCTACATCCCCAAGGATGAGATGCAGGCCCTGACCGAATCCATGGAAGGCAACTTCGAAGGCATCGGCATCGAGTACCTGGTAGTAGACGATACCATCACCGTGGTAAGCGCCCTGCCCGACGGGCCCTCGGCCGAGGCCGGCCTCCTGCCGGGCGATCAGATCATCTACGTGGAAGACAGCCTGGTCACCGAAGTGGAAGAACGCGGCATCGACCCCGCCTCCCTGATGCGCGGCGAAGGGGGTACCGACGTGAAGTTGCGCGTCCGCCGCCCCGGACAGCCCAAACTGATGGCCTTCACCATCACCCGCGCCCCGATCCCGGTGTACAGCGTCGACGCCGCCTACACCATCGATGAGGAGACGGCCTACGTGAAGATCAACCGCTTCAGCCAGAACACCTATGCGGAGTTCATGCAGGCCCTGGAAGAACACCTCGAAAAGCCGGGAGCGAAGAACCTCATCATCGACCTGCGCGGCAACCCCGGCGGTTACCTCCAGGAAGCCACCAAACTCCTCAGCGAACTCTTCGTGCAGCGCGGCGTCCTGCTGGTCTACACCGAAGGCCGCAACAGCAGCCGCCAGCCCTACAAGTCCAGCGGCCGCGCCCGCTACAACATCCAGAAAGTGGCCATCCTGGTCGACGGCGGTTCCGCCAGCGCCAGTGAGATCGTGGCCGGGGCCGTACAGGACCACGACCGCGGCATTATCGTAGGTCGCCGCACCTTCGGCAAGGGCCTGGTGCAGGAGCAGTATCCCCTCGCCGACAGCTCAGCGCTGCGGCTTACCGTAGCCCGCTACTACACTCCCAGCGACCGCAGCATCCAGCGCAAATACGACGGGGAAGAAGATTACCGCGGCGACCTCAGCCGCCGCTTCGAGAGTGGCGAGCTCACCGGTCGGACCGACGTACAGGTCGACAGCTCCCTGGTGTACTACACCGATAACGGTTATCCCGTCTACGGCGGTGGTGGTATCACCCCTGATTATTACGTACCCCTGGACAGCAGCCTGAACAACGAGAACTTCCTGCGGCTGCGGCAGCAGATCGCCCCCTATGTCTTCGGCTACCTGCGCACCCACCCCGAGGTGAAGGAATTCAAGGACCTTGCCGCCTTCCGCCGCGGCTTCCGCCCGGATATGGCGGCAGTGACCGCCGAGCTGGCCACCCTGGCCCGCCGCGACTACGAGGACGTAACCACCGACCTGCCCCCCCGCCTCCGCGATGAACTTGAACTGCAGTTCACGGCCCGCCTGGCGCGTCACCTGTTTGGCGCGGGTTCCTACTACCAGATCTACAACCAGCGGGACGAAACCGTGCAGGAAGCCCTCCGGCTCCTGCGCAACGCCGACCCTCTGGCCGCGGCCCGCGGTAATAAGTAATTTACCCTATTCGATGCCGGCGAAGAGCTGCCACATCTGATCCTGGCGGGGCGGCTCGGCCACGATGCGGACGTGCTCCTTCTTTACCGGGTGGAGGAACTCCAGGCTGCGGCTGTGGAGGTTGATGTTGCCATCCTCGTTTGCCTGCCGAAAGCCGTATTTCAGGTCCCCGCGGATGGGGCTGTCCAGTTGCTGAGCCAGCTGCACCCGGATCTGGTGGGGCCGCCCGGTTTCGGGCTTTACCTCCAGCAGGACGTTGGAACCAACCCGGCCGAGCAGGCGGTAATCCAGCACGGCCTTCTTGGCGCCCTGGTGGCGGTTGGAGTTGGCCTTGGGCAGCACCTTGCTGAGGTTCTTCTGGGGGTCCTTGTAGATATAGCCTTCCAGCCGGCCCTCGATCGGGCTGGGCTGCTCAGCCACGATGGCCCAGTAGGTCTTGGTCACCTTGCGTTCGCGGAACAGCTCCGTCATCCGGGTCAGCCCTTTCGAGGTACGGGCAAACAGGATTACGCCGGAAACCGGCCGGTCCAGACGGTGAATGGATCCCAGGAAGACGTCGCCCGGCTTGCCGTAGCGTACCTTGATGTATTCCTTGACCAGGTCCATGACGGTTACGTCGCCCGTGGCGTCGCTCTGGCTCAGGTAACCGGCGGGCTTGTTGACCGCGATAAGGTGATTGTCTTCGTATAAAACTTGGAGTTGCATGCAGCTGTCTTTTTCTTGCCGGTTCGGCGAAGTAACGCCACCGGCCGCGGAACGTTAAGGTCCGCCCTAAAATATCTCCCCTTGGAAGAAATAACCCTCAGCCTGGGATTCAGTCCCTGCCCCAACGATACCTTCATTTTCGACGCCCTTATTCACGGCAAGATCGATACGGAAGGCCTGCGCTTCGAGCCCGTACTCGAGGACGTGGAAGCCCTGAACCAACGGGCCCTGCGGCGGGAGCTGGAGGTGACCAAACTCAGCTTCAATGCCTTCGGCCACCTCACGGCCACCTACCGCCTGCTGAACGCGGGCAGCGCCCTCGGGCGCGGGGTGGGCCCCCTGCTGGTCCGTAAAAAAGGGGAGGCGGCTCCCGGACCGGATTACGTGCCGTCCACCGTGGCCATCCCCGGCCACTACACCACCGCCAATTATTTGCTGGACCTGGTCTACCCCACCCTGCTGGACAAGACGGAGATGGTCTTCAGTGACATTGAGGACGCGGTGCTGTCCGGCCGCTGCGAGGCCGGATTGTTGATTCACGAAAATCGCTTCACCTACGCCGACCGGGGACTGGAGAAGATTGCCGACCTCGGAGAGGTATGGGAGCAGCGTACCGGCCTGCCCATCCCGCTCGGGGGAATCGCCGTCTCACGCGCCCTGCCGGTCGACGTGCAGCAGCGGATCGACCGGGTCCTGCGGCGGTCGGTGCAGTTCGCCCTGGATTACCCCCGGGAGAGCAGTGCCTACGTGAAGCAGCACGCCCAGGCGATGGATCCGGCGGTGATGCAGGCGCACATTGAGCTGTACGTAAACCAGTACACGGTCGACCTCGGAGAGGAAGGGCGGGCGGCGGTTCGCCACTTTTTGAACGACGGGCGGGTAAAGGGGGTGATTCCCCCTGGCCTGGACGACTACATTCTCTAGATTTACGTTTCTTTGCCAACGTACCAAAATAATCTAGTCCAGCATGGCCAAGCAATCTTTCCGTCCCGGCGTCCTCCACGGCGATGAAGTCACCGAGGTGTTCAACTACGCCCAGGCGAACCAGTTCGCCCTGCCCGCCGTCAACGTGACGAGCAGCAGCACCGTCAACGCCGTCCTCGAAACCGCCCGCGACGTCAATAGCCCCGTCATTATCCAGTTCAGCAACGGGGGTGCCCAGTTCTTCGCCGGCAAGGGACTGAGCAACGAAGGAGAAAAGGCCGCCATCGCCGGCGGCCTGAGCGGCGCCATGCACGTACACACCATGGCCGAGGCCTACGGGGTGCCCGTCATCCTGCACACCGACCACTGCGCCCACAAGCTGCTGCCCTGGGTCGACGGCCTGCTCGACGCCGGCGAGAAGTTCTACGCCAAGCGCGGCTTCCCCCTCTACTCCAGCCACATGCTCGACCTGAGTGAAGAAGAGCTGGACGTGAACCTCGACACCTGCAAGCGCTACTTCGAGCGGATGTCGAAGATCGGCATGACCATCGAGATCGAACTCGGCGTCACCGGCGGCGAAGAAGACGGCGTGGACAATACCGGAGTGGACAGCAGCCGCCTCTACACCCAGCCCGAGGAGGTGTTCCAGAGTTACCAGACGCTGAACGCGGTCAGCAACCGCTTCACCATCGCGGCCGCCTTCGGTAACGTACACGGGGTGTACAAGCCCGGCAACGTTGAACTGCGCCCCATCATCCTGAAGAACAGCCAGGACTACGTCAAGGAAAAGCTCAACCTGAAGGAGGACCCCATCCACTTCGTCTTCCACGGCGGTTCGGGCTCCAGCCAGGAAGAGATCCGCGAGGCCATCAGCTACGGCGCCGTGAAGATGAACATCGATACCGACCTGCAGTGGGCCTACTGGGACGGGGTGCGCAACTTCGAGTCCGCCAACCGCGACTACCTCCAGGCCCAGATCGGCAACCCCGAGGGCGACGGCAAACCCAATAAGAAGTACTACGATCCCCGCAACTGGATCCGCAAGGCCGAGCTCTCCTTCAAGGACCGCCTCAAGCAGGCCTTCGAGGACCTGAACTGCATCGACCGACTCGGCTAATCCCCCCGTCGCTCCTCTATCGACCGCCGCCGGAAGCCTCGCTCCCGGCGGCGGTTATCTTTACACCGTGATCATTCTCTTGCTGCTTCTGCTCTGCCTCTGCGCCCTGGCCGTGGTACACACTTACCTGTGGTACCCCTGGTGGGTCATCCGGACGGCGGAGCGCAGGAGCCGCGAACCGGTTGGAAAGCCCGCCACCCCACGAACGTGGCCACCCGTAGCCGTACTGATGGCCGTCCACAACGAGGAACGGGTGCTGCCCCGCAAGCTGGAGACCCTGGCCGCCCAGGATTATGCCGGGACGGTCTTCTACCTCTTTGGCTCCGACCAAAGCACCGACGCCACCGACCGCCTGCTGGAAGACTTTGCGGCCCGCCAGCCCGCGGGACGTTGTCAGATTCTTAGAAATAGTCACCGGCGGGGCAAGCCAGCCACCGTAAATGCCCTCTATGAGCAGTTACCGGCCGGGGTGGAAATCCTCATCCTCACCGACGCCAGCGTAATGCTGCTTCCGGATACCATTACGGAACTCGTGCGTCCCATGCTCGATGACCCCGCCGTAGGCGTCACCGACGCCCGCGTCCGGCATACGGGCATCGATACCGGGGAGATAAGTCACCTGGAGGATCAATACATCCGCGGGGAAGTGGCGCTCAAACAAGCCGAAAGCACCGTATTCGGCCGCTTTGTTGGTCCCTTCGGCGGCTGCTGGGGATTGCGGGCCGACCTGTACACTCCTGTTCCCGACCGCTTCCTGGTGGACGACTTTTTCCTCTGCCTGTCGGCGTACGACCGGGGCAGCCTGGGCTACAGCAGTCCGCGGGCCTGCGTGGAGGAAGGCGTGGGGCAACGATTGGAGGACGAGTTCCGCCGCAAACGACGCATCGGGGCGGGTAACTGGCAAAACCTACTCCATTTCCGCCGGATGTGGTGGCCGCCCTTCCGCTCCGGCTTCGCTTTCGCCTTCTTCAGCCACAAGGTATTGCGGTGGATGACCCCCGTTTTTTTACTGCTGGGGGCCGTTTGCCTCCTGGCCCTGGGTGTAGTGTCGGGCAACTATTGGGGTAGCCTGGCGTTTGTGCTGCTGTTGACCTTGCTTTGCACCCGCGTCCGCGCCCTGCGGTATTTCGTGGCCATGAACGCGGCGCTGCTCCTGGGAATGATCGATTATGCAAATGGAATACGAACGAATGTCTGGCAACCTTCTCACCGACCAAATGAAGACGGAACAAACTGAAATCCGCGGAAAACTGAATACCATCGAGGAGGCCGTGGCCGACATCCGCGCCGGCAAAGTAGTCATCGTCGTCGACGACGAGGACCGGGAAAATGAAGGAGACTTCGTCTGCGCCGCCGAGCGCGTAACCCCCGAGATTATCACCTTCATGGCCACCCACGGCCGTGGGTTGATCTGCACCCCGATCGAGGAAAGTCTGGCCGACGAGCTCGACCTGCCGCGGATGGTCAACACCAATACCGACATCCACGAGACGGCATTCACCGTGAGCATCGACCTGATCGGCCACGGCTGCACCACCGGCATCAGCAGCTACGACCGCGCCACCTGTATGCGGCGGCTCACAGAACGCAGCGCCCGCCCCTCCGATTTTGCACGCCCCGGCCACGTATTCCCCCTCCGCGCCGTGAAGGGTGGCGTACTGCGCCGTACCGGCCACACGGAAGCCGCGGTCGACCTGGCCCGCATGGCCAACCTCTTCCCCGCCGGCGTGGTGGTGGAGATCCTGAAGCCGGACGGCACCATGGCCCGCCTGCCGGAACTCCTCGAACTGGCCCGGGAACACGACCTGAAGATCGTGTCCATCGAAGACCTCGTCGCCTACCGCCTGCGCACCGAACGGCTGGTGGAGTGTGAATTCAGCATGGACCTGGAAACCCGCTACGGCCCCTTCCGCCTCCACGCTTACCGGCAGACCACCAACGAAGACGTCCACCTGGCGCTCACCCATGGACAGTGGCAGCTCGACGAGCCCGTCCTGACGCGGGTACACAGCAGCACCAGCAGCCGCGACCTGCTGCACAGCCTCCTGAGCGGCTACAGCACTGGACTGCGCGGCCCCCTGGAGAAGATTACCGCGGCGGGCAAGGGCATCCTGCTCTTCATGCGCCCCCACCAGGACGCGAACGACATCATCGCCGGACTGCGGCTGCTCAAGTCGCGGATGCAGGACGGAAAGTCCATGACGCCCCCCGAACCCCGCAGCGAGGAGCAGCGCGACTTCGGTATCGGTGCCCAAATCCTGCGCGACCTGCGGGTCACCAAGCTGCGGGTCCTCAGCAATGCCCCCAAGCAGCGGGTCGGGCTGGAAGGCTACGGGCTGGAAATCGTGGAGTTCGTTTCTCTCTGAGCGAACCATCGGTAGAAATTCCGAGTCGCGGCCGGCGGTATAGTGCGGGTGGCGAAAGAATGTATATTTGCGCAAAATTGACAGTACGCTATGGGACGTGCATTTGAATACCGTAAGGCCCGGAAGATGAAGCGCTGGGCCGGCATGGCCAAGGCCTTCACCAAGGTGGGCCGGGAGATCAACATCGCCATCAAGGAAGGTGGCCCCGATCCCGACTACAACCCCCGCCTGCGCCTGGCCATCGCCAACGCCAAGGCAGTCAATATGCCCAAGGCCAACGTGGACGCCGCCATCAAGCGCGCCACCGACAAGGATTCGGCCAACTACGACGAGGTAACCTTCGAAGGCTACGGACCCCACGGCATCGCCATTCTGGTACAGGCCACCACCGACAACAACAACCGCACCGTAGCCAACATCCGCCACGTCTTCTCCAAGTACGGCGGCAGCATGGGCGTCAATGGCTCGGTGGATTATATGTTCGAGCGCAAGGGGCAGTTCCGCGTGAAGCGGGAGAAGTTCCAGCACGACCTCGAGGAAATCGAACTGGAACTCATCGACGCCGGCCTCGACAGCCTGGTCAGCGACGAGGAGGAGATCACCTTCTATACCGCCTTTGAAGACTTCGGCAGTTTCCAGCACGAACTGGAGGAGCGCGGGATCCCCGTGGACAGTGCGGAACTGGTGTACCTGCCCACCCACACGAAAGAACTCAGCGACTCCGAAGCGGAAGCCGTGATCAAACTCATCGACATGCTGGAAGAGGACGACGACGTCGCCAACGTTTTCCATACCATGGACGAAAGTGAAGAATGAACGAATACGTCCTCCCTCCCTCCCACATTTCCGCCTACCTCTCCGCCGCCCCGCTCCCCCCCTGGGCCGACTGGCCGTACCGGGTTTGCTCCCCCGGCCGGGTGAACCTCATCGGTGAGCATATCGATTACACCGGCGGACTGGTGCTTCCGGCCGCCATCGACTACAACATTTACTTCGCCGCCCGCCCCCTGGAGGAGGCCGTCTGGAAACTCCACGCGGTAGACCTCGGCGAGACAATCGAAGTTCCCCTTCCCCTCACCGGCCCTACCCCCAAGCTGTGGGCCAACTACCTAGTGGGCATCGGCGTGCAGTTCCAGGAGCAGGGGCACCAGTTGTCCGGACTGGAAGTCGTATTCGGAGGAAACTTGCCGAATGGTGCCGGCATGAGCAGCTCGGCGGCCCTGGAAGGGGGAATGGCTTTCCTGTTGAACGAACTACTGGGCGCCGGCCTGACCCGGCCCATTCTGGCGGCCATCTGCCAACGGTCGAGCAACAACTTCCTCGGCATCCCCTGTGGGGTCATGGACCAGTTCGCCAGCCTGAATGGCTCACCGGATGGCCCCATCATCCTGAATTGTCACACCCTGACCAGTGAGCCGGTCCGCAATGAGATCAGGGGTTATACCTTCCTGCTGGTGAACAGCAAGGTGTCCCACGACCTCAGCGACGGTGCCTACGGTCAGCGGGTAGCGGAATGCCAGCGGGCCCTGGAAGTGGTCCACGCCACCTTCCCCCGGATCAACCACCTCAGCGCTACCCTCCCCGACCAGCTGAGTGTGGTCGTCGACCAGCTCGACGAAGTGGCCCGGAAGCGGGCCTCCTACGTGGTGGAGGAGAACCGCAGGGTGAGCCAGGCGGTGATTGCCCTGGAAGCGGGTAACGCCCGTGAATTCGGTACCCTGCTCAATGAATCCCACGCTGGACTACGCGATTGCTACGAGGTCAGCTGCCCGGAGATTGATTTTCTCCAGCACACGGCCATGGAACTCGAGGGGGTAGCCGGCACCCGTATGATGGGGGGCGGTTTCGGCGGCTGCACCATCAACCTGGTGCGCGACGATCAAATCGCGACGTTCAAGGAGACCCTGACCGAAGCCTTCGAAAGGGAATACGGCATCACGCCGGAATTCTACCCCGTCCACCTTACGGCGGGTACGCGCTTTATCTAGTCATTCTTTTCCGGCGCTACTACAGCACCTGCTGCAGCGCCCGCTCGATGGAAGCGGCTCCCCGGAGCCCGATCTCGGCGATCTTGCCTTCCCGGTCGATGAGGAAGGTGGCGGGAATGCCGCGCACGCCGTACTTGGCGGAGGCTTCTCCGCTCCAGCGCTTGAGCTCACTGCCGTGGTTTTCCCAGACGAGGCCATCCTGCTCGATGGCGGCCACCCACTTTTGCCGCTGGTTCTCGCGGGCTACTTCCAGTTGTTCCGGGGTCAGGCGGGCGGCCTGGTTGTCGTCGATCCCGTCCAGGCTCACGCTGTAGATGGTGAAGCCCTGGTCCTTGTACTTGTTGTACACCTTCACCACGTTGGGGTTCTCCCGGCGGCAGGGTCCACACCAGGCAGCCCAGAAGTCGAGCAGCACCACCTTGCCGCGCAGGTCCGAGAGCGCTACTTTCTCCCCGTCGGGGCTTTCCAGTACCAGATCGGGCGCGGGTTGCCCCGGCTGAATCAGCTCCTGGCTGCGGGCGAAGGCAATCTGCTGCTTGAGTTGCTCCAGGTAGGTGGTGTAATTCTGCCGGCTGGCATCGCCTTCGGGCAGGCGGGTGATCACTGCTTCGTGCAGGGGCACTCCCGCTTCACCGGCCCGCTGCAGGGCGCGGAAGGTGACGTAGGCGGCGGTGTAGTCGTTCTCTACCTTCTCGATCATCTCCTGGAATTCTTCCAAGCCGGCCACTTCCTGTATCCCCTGCATGGTGGCAAGGGTTTCCTTGGCGGCGGGCGATCCCTCAATGGTGAACTCGTAGTTGCTGAAAGTCGCCAGGTCACCGTCGATGGTAACCTCCCCGTCCGTATCGTCCAGGGCAACGGTAGCTTTCTGGGCGCCGACGCGGATCTGGTAAAGACCGTCCGGCAGCGGCTCGGCAAAGTCGAAGGCGAAGTTGCCGTTCTCGTCGATGGAAGTGCTCTTGAGCATTTCCTTTTCGCCGGCGATATTGATGCGGTCCAGGTTGGCGGACAGCCCGTTAGCGTTATTGAGGTGAACCTGAATGGAGGTGCCGTCGGGGGAACCCGCGTCACAGCCGGACAGCAGCAAACCAATCAACCCCAGCAGCGGCAGAAGCGTACGAATCATCAGCAATACTTTTTGTAGGGAAGGATTTTTCCCCTCCTTTGGTTGAATCAGCTTTCCAGGATTGCCGCCAGGGTGTCGTGGTGACGCATGTCCCAGGCCAGCAACTTGCCCCAGTCCTGTCCGTCGACCGTGATGTCATCTCCCTGTACCCGGCCAATGACCTGGAAGCCGATGCCGTGCTCCAGCAGCAGGTCCTCGAGGTCGCCGGTCTGGGACTCGTCCGCCGTAACGACGACCCGCCCCTGGGCTTCCCCGAAGAGGAAGGCGTCCTTGCGCATTTCCTCGGAAGTTTCGATGGAGAAGCCGTGACCACCGGCGATGGCACTTTCACAGAGCGACTGGAAGAGACCGCCGTCGCTGATGTCGTGGGCACTCTTGACGTGTTTGCCACGAATGGCTGACAGAATGGCACGATGTAATTTTTGCTCCTGCTCCAGGTCAAAGTGGGGCACGGTGCTGTATTCGATGCCGTGGATCTGCCGCAGGTACTCCGAGGAGCCCAGGTCTTCCACCAGGTCGCCGAGGAGGTAGATCACGTCGCCCTGTTCCTTGAACGACAGCGACATGGTCCGCTTGATGTTGTCCACGATACCCAGCATACCGATGGTCGGCGTGGGATATACCGGCTCGATGCGGCCGCCCTCGTACTGCGACTGGTTGTAGAAGCTGACGTTGCCGCCGGTTACGGGAGTATTGAAGGCCCGGCAGGCTTCGCCCATACCCTTGATGGCGTTGACGAACTGGTAGAAGGCCTCGGGATTGTAGGGGTTGCCGAAGTTGAGGCAGTTGGTGATGGCAACCGGTTCCCCGCCCGAGCAGGCAATATTGCGGGCGGCTTCGGCCACCGCGATCATCGTTCCCACATAGGGATCCGCGTAAACGTAGGCCGAGTTGCAGTCGGTGGTGACGGCCAGGGCCTTGCCGGTCCCTTTGATGCGCACCAGGGCGGCATCCGAGGGTTGGTTTTCGGTGATGCTGTTGGTCCGGACCGTGCCGTCGTACTGGTCGGTGATCCAGTTCTTGGACACCAGGCTGGGCGCCTTGAAGAGCTTTTCGGCCACGGCCAGCAGGTCTTCGGGTTCGGGTACTTGGCTGATGTCGTACTTCTCGACCTTGTCGAGGTACGCCGGGCGCCGGGTTTCCCGCTCGTACACCGGCGCGCCGCCGCCCAGGACCAGCGGTTCGGCGGGCACGTCGGCCACCACTTCACCGCCGGCGTAGAACTCCAGTCGTCCGGTGTCGGTCACCTCGCCGATCTGCTCACACTCCAGGTCCCATTTGTCGAAGACGGCCAGCAATTCCTGCTCGCGGCCTTTATGGCAGACGATGAGCATACGCTCCTGGCTTTCGCTGAGGAGAATTTCCCAGGGTTTCATGTCGGACTGACGGGTTGGCACCTTGTCCAGGTCGATCCGCATGCCGGTGCCCGATTTGGCACTCATCTCGGAGGTGGAGCAGGTGATGCCCGCGGCACCCATGTCCTGCATACCGACAACGGCGCCGGTGGCGATGACTTCCAGGCTGGCTTCCAGCAGCAGTTTCTCCTGGAAGGGGTCGCCCACCTGTACGGCGGGGAGGTCCTCGGCGCTGTCCTCGGTGAGGTCGGCCGAAGCGAAAGTGGCCCCGTGGATGCCGTCCTTACCGGTGGCGGAGCCGACGATAAAGACCGGGTTGCCGGGACCGTCGGCGGAAGCGCTGACCGTCTCGCCTACCTTTACCACGCCTACCGACATGGCGTTGACGAGGATGTTCTGGTTGTAGCTGGGGTGGAAGTACACCTCGCCGCCGACCACTGGCACGCCGAAGCAGTTGCCGTAGTCGCCGATACCCTTGACCACACCGGCCACCAGGTGCTTGGTGTGGGCCAGCTGGGGGTCGCCGAAACGCAGGCTGTTGAGGGAGGCGATGGGGCGGGCGCCCATGGTAAAGATGTCGCGGTGAATACCGCCCACTCCGGTGGCCGCTCCCTGATAGGGTTCGATGGCCGAGGGGTGGTTGTGGCTTTCGATCTTGAAGGCGCAGGCCAGGCCCTCGCCGATGTCAACGAGGCCGGCGTTTTCCTCTCCGGCGCCAACCAGCAGCCGTTCGCCGTCGCGGGGCAGCGTCTTGAGCCACATGATGGAGTTCTTGTAGCTGCAGTGCTCCGACCACATGACCGAGAAGATGCTCAGTTCATTGAAGTTGGGAGTGCGTCCCATAATTTCAACGATGCGGTCGTATTCATCACTGGTGAGTCCGAGATTCTTGGCAACCTCGACGTCTACATTAATATTGCTATCTGCGGCCATGGGCGGGGTTTTATCAGGGCCCAAAAGTAGGGAAAAGAACCGACCCGTTCGCCCCTCTCCTACCCCGGCGCCCGACAGGGTTGCCGACCGGCCGTCCGGCGGCTGACATTTTGACCGGCGCGGAAGGCTGGCACGGTGTTCGTACCCCCGTGGGAGCCGCAGGGGTATCCTTGCGGACGAGAACAATCCGATTGTAAAACCAAAACATCCTATACATGAAGCCGATCAACGATCGAGTAGTGGTTAAACCCGCCCCCGCCGAAGAAAAAACCAGCGGTGGCATCATCGTACCCGACACCGCCAAAGAGAAACCCCAACGCGGTGAGGTAATCGCCGTCGGCCCCGGAAAGGACGGCAACGCCATGACCGTCAGCGTAGGCGACATCGTCCTCTACGGCAAGTACTCCGGTCAGGAACTGAAGCACGAAGGGCAGGACCTGCTCATCATGCGCGAAGACGACATCCTCGTCATCCTGTAAGCACCCGCTTACCCCCATTACATCAATAACTAAAACTATATATCACTATGGCTAAGGACATTAGCTTTGATCGCGTAGCCCGCGAAAAACTGCGCGCCGGCGTAGACGCACTGGCAAACGCCGTAAAGGTGACGCTCGGCCCCAAAGGACGCAACGTCGTCATTCAGAAATCTTTCGGTGCCCCCCAGGTAACCAAGGACGGCGTAACCGTCGCCAAGGAAGTTGAACTCGAGGACCCGGTAGCCAATATGGGTGCCCAGATGGTCAAGGAGGTTGCCAGCAAGACCGCCGACATCGCCGGCGACGGTACCACCACCGCCACCGTACTGGCCCAGGCCATGATCCAGGCCGGACTGAAGAACGTAACCGCCGGTGCCAACCCCATGGACCTCAAGCGCGGCATCGACCTCGCCACTAAGAAGGTGATCGAGCACCTCAAGACCCAGAGCGAGGTCGTAGGTGACGACTTCAGCAAGATCCAGCAGGTTGCCGCCATCTCCGCCAACAACGACAACGAGATCGGCAGCCTCATCGCCGACGCCATGAAGCGCGTCAGCAAGGACGGCGTCATCACCGTTGAGGAAGCCAAGGGTACCGACACCTACGTAGACGAGGTGATGGGTATGCAGTTCGACCGCGGCTACCTGAGCCCCTACTTCGTGACCGACACGGAGAGCATGACCACCGAGTACGAGAACCCCTACGTGCTGATCCACGACAAGAAGATCAGCAACATGCAGGACATCGTGCCCATCCTGGAGCAGGTCATCCAGAGCGGCCGCCCGCTGCTCATCATCGCTGAGGACATCGAGAGCCAGGCCCTGGGCGTCCTCGTCGTGAACCGCCTGCGCGCCCAGCTGAAAGTGGTAGCCGTGAAGGCTCCCGGATTCGGCGACCGCCGCAAGGCCATGCTGGAAGACATTGCCGTCCTCACCGGAGGTACCGTCATCAGCGAGGAGAAGGGCTACAAGCTCGACCAGACCACCCTCGACCTGCTCGGCAACGCCGAAAAGATCACCGTTGACAAGGACAACACCACCATCGTGAACGGTGCCGGCGAGGAAAGCCAGATCACCGGCCGCGTCAACCAGATCAAGCAGCAGATCGAAACCACCACTTCCGACTACGACCGCGAGAAACTGCAGGAGCGCCTGGCCAAGCTGGCCGGCGGTGTTGCCGTACTCTACGTCGGTGCCGCTACCGAAGTGGAAATGAAGGAGAAGAAGGACCGCGTCGACGACGCCCTCCACGCTACCCGTGCCGCCGTTGAGGAAGGCATCGTAGCCGGTGGTGGCGTTGCCCTGGTACGGGCCATCGACAGCCTTGAAGGCCTCGTCGGTGAGAACGAAGACCAGAAGATCGGTATCCAGATCGTCCGCAAGGCCCTCGAGGCGCCGCTGCGCACCATCGTCGACAACGCCGGCGTTGAAGGCAGCGTAGTACTGCAGAGCGTCCGCACCAACAGCGGCAGCTATGGCTACAACGCCCGCACGGGTGAGTACGAGGACCTGAAGGCGGCCGGTGTAATCGACCCCACCAAGGTGACCCGCATCGCCCTGGAGAACGCTTCGTCCATCGCCGGTATGGTACTGACCACCGAGTGTGTGATCAACGACATGCCCGACGCTGACGGCGCGGCCGGTGGCCACTCCCACGGCGGCGGCATGCCCGGAGGCATGGGTGGCATGATGTAATCAAGCCCCTCAGCTTTTTGAAACAGGAAGACCCCGGTCGGCAACCGCCACCGGGGTTTTCTTATTATGACTCTCGTGTACCGGCCGTACACTAATTTCACCGCACATGGAACTGCAAGAGGGTAAGGAAAAATTCATCGAAGCCTGGGGTGCCCTGGGCAGCTCCTGGGGAGTCACCCGCACCATGGCCCAGATCCACGCCCTGCTGTTGGTGGCCAACGATCCGCTGAGCACGGACGACATCATGGACGAGCTCCAAATCAGCCGTGGCAACGTCAACATCAATATCCGCATGCTGGTGGACTGGGGCCTGGCCCACAAGAAACTGATCCCCGGGGAACGCAAGGAGTTCTTCGTAGGGGAAAAGGATATGTCCAAGGTGGTGAAGAACATCATCATCGCCCGCAAGAAACGCGAGCTCGAACCCATGCTGATGCTGCTCGACGACCTCACCGGTGTACAGGGTGACGGGCCCGACGCCCAGGAATTCCGGGAAGTGATCAAGGACCTCAAACTCTACAGCCACAAGGCGGATTCCGCCCTGGCCGCCCTGGTCAAGGTGGACAGCAACTGGTTCTTCTCCACCTTTCTCACCATGATCAAGTAGCCGGCCTAGTCTACCAGCCGCTCAATAATCATCCAGCCTCCCTTCGCCTCGTTGGACAGCAGCGTCAGCGCCTTGCTGTACGGAGGCCGCAGGATTTCCGAACGCTGGGTTCCCAGGTGCCCCACCACCGTGACCCGCCGCCGCGGTTGCCGGCTGCTGTCTGGAAGGTTGATGGTAACCTGGCCTTCTGAAGGGATGTAGATCAGGAAATTTCCCGCCGCATCCGCCGCCGCCGTCGCGCCAGTGGGATTGTCCCCGCCCAGGATGTCATCCCGGGCTTCCACGGTGCTGAGGGGCAGGTGCCGCTCAACGGTACGCACCGCCCGCAGTCCGTTCAGGGCCGCCTGACTGAAATTGCCGTAGGCTACCCGCCCCTCTCCGGCGAGCAGCTTGCGGTTGAAGCCCACTACCGACCGGGAAACCGACGCCAGCGGAGCCACGGAGGCGGTATCAACCACCATACCCCGGGAAATTACGGTGGCCAGGGATTGGACTACTTCCGCGCTGTCCAGGTAGAGGGGGTTGATCCGCAGGTAGTTGCCCCCATTGGCCTGCAGCCTTTCTATCAGCTGTGCAAAGGCCACGGAAGGGAACCGCTCCTCGTAGGCGTCCACGCCGATGAGGAGTTCCGCGCCGCCGTCCGCCGCCAGGTAACGATGGTCCGGGGTGAAGGTCACTGCGGGTAAGGTGAGTTCGGAGCGGCTGTCTGCAGTGGCGGGTTCGCGGGTGCAGTGCAATAGTCCGAACAGCCCGGCCAGCAGGAAAATGGAGAAAGGACGCATCCCACCAGAATACATTTTCGGCCCGGGTGGTTGTGGCTCAGCCCTCCTGGCCAGTATAAAATCCCCGGGTGGGGGTACGCCCCGACAACCTCTCCCCCGCCCCGATGTTAGCGCGTAAAGGTTTTAGTAGATGTCCCGTAAAAAAATAGTGGTGGCCGTAGGTGGCAGCAGCGGTTCGTTGTACGCCAAGGTGCTGTTTGACCGCCTGCTGCAATTAAAATCAAATTGGGAAAACGTTGGAGTAGTAATCACCGAAAACGGGAAGTACAATTGGAAATTCGAGTTGGGCGACGAGGAGTGGCGCAATTACGGTTTTGAATACTACGGGCAGCGGGAATTCACGGCCCCCTTTGCTTCGGGATCGGCCCAGTACGGTACCATGATCATCTGCCCGTGTAGCATGGGTTTGATGGCCCGCATTGCCTCGGGCATCAGCACCGACCTGATCACCCGGGCCGCCGACGTCATCCTTAAGGAGCGCCGCCGGCTGATCCTGGTTCCCCGGGAGGCACCCTACAGCCTGATCCACTTGCGCAACATGACCTCCATCACCGAAGCCGGCGGCATCATTTGCCCGGCGGTGCCTTCCTTCTACGGGAAATCCGACACCCCGGAAGAGATCGTTCGTACGGTAGTCGACCGCGTGCTCGACCTGGCTGGCTTTGAGCTGGAAGACACCTTCCGCTGGGGCAGCGGGGAAGATGGATACCCCGGCTAGCCCCCCTTTTATTTGCTGATACCCCAACCAACTTATTATGCACCACGACCTGACCCTTGCCCTGCCCACCCTGATGGGACTGGAGGAAACCCTCGCCGACGAAGCCCGCGAACTCGGCCTTTCCGAGGTTACGCCCGGCCGCCGCGTCGTCACCGCCCGGGGCAACCTGGAATTGCTCTACCGCGCCAACCTAGAATTGCGCACGGCCGTGAGGGTACTGGTCACCCTGGACACCTTTAAGGTTACCCACGAACAGTCGCTGTATGACCGCCTGCGGGCCACCAACTGGCGACCCTATCTGGCGCCGGAGGGCAGCCTTTTCGTGGACGTAGTGGATCCAGGCCGCTGGTTCCGCAACACCCACTTTATTGCCCAGCTCACCAAGGACGCGATCGTGGACCAATTCCGCGACAAGTACGGTACCCGCCCCTCCGTCGACAAACGGCAACCCGATATGCGCATCCACCTGCGCATTGCCGGAGAAGGGGAAGTAACCCTGAGCCTGGACAGCTCCGGAGATGGCCTCCACCGCCGCGGCTACCGCCGGCGCACCGGCGAGGCCCCCATCAATGAGGTGCTGGCGGCCGGCATGCTCGGTATTGCCGGTTACCGGGGAGAACAACCCTTCGTGGATCCCATGTGCGGATCCGGCACCCTGCTCGCCGAAGCCGCCCTGATTGCCACCCGGCGGGCACCCGGCCTGTTGCGCAGCTTCGGATTCGAGCGGTGGCCCGATTTCGACCGCGCCACCTGGGCCACCATCCGCCAGGCAGCCCTGGATCGCATCCGCCCCGCTCCCCAGCCGATACTGGGTGCGGACATCGACGGGGTAGCCGTGGCCATCAGCCGGGCCACCTTTGACCGCTGCGGCGTATTGCCCCAGGTGACCCTGGTAGAATCCTCCTTCGCCGACCTGCGTCCGCCCCAGGGCACGG
Source organism: Neolewinella marina (assembly GCF_002631205.1). Classification (GTDB taxonomy): domain Bacteria; phylum Bacteroidota; class Bacteroidia; order Chitinophagales; family Saprospiraceae; genus Neolewinella; species Neolewinella marina. The sequence continues at coordinate 450,030 of NZ_PDLO01000003.1, read as the reverse complement.
AAGGTGGTCTGATGGTTACCAACCCACCCTACGAAATGCGCCTGCAAACGGGGGACATCGAAGGGCTCTACCAGGAAATCGGCGACAACCTCAAGACCCACTGGGCCGGCTACACCGCCTGGCTGATCTCGGCCAATTCCGCCGCGGTGAAGCGGGTGGGGCTAAGAACTACGCGTAAGGTCCCCCTCATGAACGGTCCCGTTGAGGCCCGCTTCTGTCGTTACGATATGTACACCGGCAGCGCTTCCTGACCGGGCGGAAGAATGAGCTTGGCACGGTACCTTAAGGGCATCAATCCTACGCCATGCACCACCTTTTCCTGACCCTGGTATTTCTCCTCATCGCTGGAACCTTCGGTCACGCCCAGCAGATGTCTGCCGCCAAAGCCCGCCTGGTGGAATCGGTGGATTCCCGCGCTTCCCGGTACATCGAGATGTCCGATGCTATCTGGGCCCTGGCCGAGACGGCCTTTGAAGAAGAAGCCAGCGCCAGGATCCTGGCTGATTACGCCGAACAGGTAGGATTTCGTGTTTCGCGCAATCTGGCGGGCATGCCCACCGCCTTCACCGCGGAGTACGGATCGGGCGAGCCGATCATCGGCATCCTGGGGGAATTTGATGCCCTGCCGGGCACCAGCCAGCAGGCCCGTCCCAAAAAGGCACCCCTGCGGGAAGGGGCCGCCGGCCATGGTTGCGGCCACAACCTCTTTGGGGTGGGCAGCCTGGCCGCGGCGATCGCCGTCAAGGAAGCGATGGACCGTGGAGAGATCAGCGGTACGATCCGCTACTACGGCACCCCGGCGGAGGAAAAGTACTTCGGCAAACTGTACCTGGCCCGGGAGGGCTTTTTCGATGACCTGGACGCCTGCCTGGACTGGCACCCCGCCGACAAGACGGAAGCCGACGTGCAGAGCTCACTGGCCCTGGTGGACTTCGTCGTTGAATTCCGCGGGCAGGCGGCCCACGCCGCGGCGGACCCCTGGAACGGACGCAGCGCCGCCGACGCCATGGAGCTGATGTCGGCCGGTATCAATGCCTATCGCGAGCACGTACGCCCCAGCGTCCGCATCCACACCCACATGCAGCAGGCCGGTGACGTGGTAAACGTGGTACCGGACTACGCCCGTTTCTGGGTGCGGGTGCGCGACAGCAAGCGGGACGGCATGCTGGCCACCTACGCGCGCGTCAGGAAGATCGCCGAAGGCGCGGCCACGATGGCGGACGTCGACTACCAGATCACCCTGGTCAGCGGATTGCACGAGGTACTCGTCAACCGCACGGGTGGTGCGGTGATGCAGCAGAACCTTGAGCTGCTGGGAGATATCGAGTACACCGACGAGGAAATTGCCTTCGCCCAGGCCATCCAGGAAGCCACCGGCAAGGAGCAGCGGGGCCTCGACGGAACCATCCACCCCCTCAGGGAAACCCTGGAAAACCCCGGAGGTGCCAGTTCTGACGTGGGGGACGTCAGCTGGCTGGTCCCCGAGATTCGCCTCGGCGTGACCACCGCGCCCATCGGTACGCCCTGGCACAGTTGGGCCGTGGTGGCCTGCGGCGGGATGAGTATCGGACACAAGGGTATGTTGCAGGCGGCCAAGGCCCTGGCCCTGACGGCCTACGACCTGTACCGGTCGCACGAAACGGTTACGGCCATGCAAGCGGAGTTCCGGGAACGGAAAGGCGGTGCCGTGTACCAGGCCATCCTACCGGAGGGGCCGCCCCCAATCCCCAAGGGAAAATAATCCTAGCGGGAGGCGTGGATGAGTCCGCCGCCAACCACGTCGTCTCCTTCGTAGAAGACGGCACTTTGACCGGGGGCTACGCCGCGGACGTTGGCGTAGAAGTCGACCGCGAACTGACTCGGCGACAGTTGGGACACCTGACTGAGGGTGCCGGCATCCTTGTACCTCACCTTCGTTACGAGTTCCAGTCCGTCGGCGGGCAGCTCGGCGTACTTCTGCAGGGTGGCCCCACCCACCAGCATGCCGTTCTTGACGAGGGCATCCACCGGTCCCAGGGTCACCGTATTGGTATCGGCATCAATCTTGGTGACGTACATCGGCTGTCCGAAGGCCTGCCCCAGGCCCTTGCGCTGGCCAATGGTATAGAAGGGGTAGCCGTCGTGGGTACCGATCACCTCCCCTGCCGTATTGACGAACTTGCCTCCGGCTACCTGCTTTTCCAGCTCCGGCAGCCGCCGCTTCAGGAAGCCGCGGTAGTCGTTGTCGGGCACGAAGCAGATCTCGAAGCTCTCGGCTTTCTTGCTCAGTTCCTCGTAGCCGAAGTCGTAGGCCAGCTGCCGTACCTCGGGTTTGGTCATGTGACCCAGGGGGAAGCGGCTGCGCGCCATGCACTCCTGGCTCAGCCCCCAGAGGACGTAGCTCTGGTCCTTGCGGTCGTCGGCGCTTTTGCGGACGTGCCACCGCCCGGCCTCGGTTTGCCGCAGCTGGGCGTAGTGGCCCGTGGCGATAAACTCGCAGTCCATGGCGTCGGCCCGCTTGAGCAGGGCGCTCCACTTGATGTGGGTGTTGCAGAGCACGCAGGGGTTGGGGGTACGGCCGGCCATGTACTCGTCGACAAAGTTGTCGATTACGTGGTCGCCGAACTCGTCGCGTATGTCGATGATGAAGTGGGGGAAGCCCATTTCCACGGCCACGGCCCGGGCGTCGTTGATGGAATCCAGGCTGCAGCAGCCGGTTTCCTTTTTTGTACCCCCGGAATTGGCATAATCCCAGGTTTTCATCGTTATGCCTACAACCTCGTAACCCTGCTCGTGCAGGATCATGGCCGTTACCGTGCTGTCAATGCCGCCGCTCATGGCGACCAGCACGCGTCCTAATTTGCTCATGCTCACTTGATTTTCGCGCGGGTTCAAGGGCCCGGCCAAAACGGAAAGCAAAGGTAACGGTTTGGGGCGGGGGGAAGTTGCTATCTTTACCCATCATGCTCGGATTTACCTATTACCAGCAGTTTGAGGAAATGGACTGCGGCGCCGCCTGCCTGAGGATGGTGGCGAGGGCGCACGGGCAGGAATACGGGCTGGAGGAGTTGCGCGAACGCACCCGCATCAGCCGCGAAGGGGTAAGCCTGCTGGGCATCAGCGAGGGAGCCGAAAGCATCGGACTGCAAACCCTGGCCCTACCGGCCAGCCTGCAGCAGATGGAAGACGAGATCCCCACCCCCTGCATCCTGCCCTGGAAGGGCGATCACTTTGTGGTACTCTACGGCGTAAAGGACGGCCGCTTCTCCATCGCCGACCCCGACCCCTCGGTGGGCAAGACGGAACTCGACCGCGTAGCTTTCGTGGCGGGTTGGTCGCACGGGGTGAACGACAACAATGAGTACGTCGGCAACGTGCTGGTGCTCGAACCTACTCCGGCCTTCCGCCAGCGGCAGCCCGTAGGCAACGACGAGAGCAGCATCCGCTACGTGCTGCAGTACGTGCTCAACTACAGCAAACTCCTCACCAACCTGGGGGGAGGACTCCTGCTGGCGCTGCTGCTGCAGTTGGCCATGCCCTTCCTGCTCAAGAGCATGGTCGACTTCGGCATCGTCCTGAACGACCCCCACTTCATCGTCCTGGTGGTGGTGGCCCAGGCGGTGCTGCTGTTCACCATGATCCTCTTGGGGGCCTTGCGACAGTACATCCTCACCCACATTGGCGGGCGGGTCGACGTGAGCCTCGTCAGCGACTACATCAGCAAACTGACCCGGCTGCCGATGGAGTTCTTCGACAGCCGCAGCCGGGGCGACATCTTCCAGCGGCTGAGCGACCACGAGCGGTTGCAGGACTTCATGACGGGCACTACCCTGCTGCGGGTGTTCAACCTCCTCAACTTCCTGGTCTTCGCCGTGGTACTGGCGATCTGGAACCTGACCATCTTCGCCATCTTTCTGTTCGGCACCCTCATCAACTTCCTCTGGGTGGGCTATCTGCAGCGCCACCGCCGCGAACTGGATTTCCGCTATTTCGAGCAGTCGGCCCGGAACAAGGAGCAGCTGATGGAGATCATCGAAGGCATCGAGGAGATCAAACAGAACGACGCCGCCCGCCACAAGCGCTGGGCCTGGGAACGCCGCCGGGCCGGCCTCTACCAGACCCGCCTGAAGCTGAACAAGCTCGACCAGTACCAGCGCACCGCGGGCAACCTCATCGATACGGTCAAGAACCTGTCCATCACCCTCGTGGCCGCCCTGGCCGTGGTCGACGGTTCCCTCACCATCGGGGCGCTGGTCGCCATCCACTACATCGTGGCCCAGCTGAACAGCCCGATTGAAGACCTGAGCGAGTTCTTCCGCGGCTACCAGGAAAGCGCGATCAGCCTGGAGCGGATGAACGAGATCTACAACAAGGAAGACGAGCACTCCGGCGACGGCCACCGGCTGAGCGTCATTCCCGGAGAAGGTCACCTGGCCCTGCGCGACGTTTCCTTCCGCTACAATTCCCCGGGCGCCGCCACCGTCCTCCACCAGGTGAACGCCGACATCCCGGCCGGCAAGATCACCGCCATCGTAGGGGCTTCCGGCAGCGGAAAATCCACCCTGCTGAAGCTGCTCATCGGTTTCTACCAACCCCTGGAGGGCGAGGTACTCCTCGACGGCACCAAGCTGAGCAGCATCGATCCCGCCTTCTGGCGCAAGAACCTTGGGGTGGTGAGCCAGGACGGCTACATCTTCAGCGACACCGTGGCCCGCAACATCGTGATGGGGGAAGGCGTCATCGACGAGCACCGGCTGCTGCGGGCGGTGAAGATCGCTCAGGCCGAGCGGTTCATCGAGCGGCTACCCGAAGGCTACCACACCCGCATCGGGGCCAGCGGAGCAAGTCTCAGCAAGGGGGAGCAGCAGCGCATCCTGATCGCCCGGGCCATCTACCACCAGCCCCCCTTCGTCTTCCTCGATGAGCCCACCAGTGGCCTGGACGCCTTCACCGAGGTGACCATCATGGACAACCTCTTCGAATACCTGCGCGGCTCCACCGTCGTCATCGTGGCCCACCGCTACGCCACTTTCGAGCAGGCCGACCACATCATCGTGGTGGAGGACGGCAAAGTTGTCGAGAGGGGCAGCCACTCCGATCTGATGGCCGGTCGCAACAGTTACTACCGCCTGGTCAAGAACCAAACCCTGCTTGGCAGCTGACGCTATGGAACCCGCCCAACGCTCCCAGGAAGTCAACGAGATCATCGGCACCCCCGCCGGGTGGGTGATGCGCAACGGTACCCTTCTGCTGGCCGGCCTCATCGCCGGCTTGGTCATCCTTGCCTCCTTTTACCATTACCCCACCACCCTGCGCGGCGAGCTGGTACTCACCACCGTCGACCCGCCCCGCCAGCTGGAAGCCAAGCAGGGGTTCGACGTGCAGCGGCTGCTCGTGGCCAGCGGCGATACCGTAGAGGCCGGTCAGACCTTGCTGGTGGCCCGCCGGGGCGAGGCCCGCTTCGAGCACGTGCTTTATCTGGAGGATCAACTGCTGAACCAGAAGAGCCTGGAACCCAGCGCCCTGCTGCTGCTGGACATCCCCCCCACCCTGGTCCTGGGCGATATGCAGGACGCCGTTTACCAGTTCCAGGAAAAGCAGGCCCTCTACCGCAACCTGGCCGCCCGCCGCCTTGACGCCTACACCTCCAAGGAACTGGAGGCCATGATTGCCCGGGAAGAACGGGAAGTAAGGGTGCTGCGGGGTCGGGAGGAAACCCTCCGGGATGAAGTCGTTAACGCCCGGGTGGCCCTGGACCGCGAGGAAGAGCTCTCCACCAATGGCGTACAGTTCACCGAACGGCTCACCAGTGCCCAGCAGCGACTGGAGCGGGCCGAGGAAGACCTGCAAAGGAACACCAGCAAACTGCGGTCGACGAGCTTCGCCGTGGAACTGATGCGCAACCAGATTGAATCCTACCGCTCCGGCCAGCAGGGCAGCACCCAGCAGGCCGGCATCGAATTGCGGGAGGCCTACGACGCGCTGCAGAACGCCGTCACCCGCTGGAAACGGGACTATACCACGGTGAGTCCGGTAGCCGGCAAGGTGGTGCTGAGCCCGGAGGTGCAGGAAGGAAACTACCTGGCCGAAGGCAAACTCCTGGCCACGGTTCTGCCCCTCAACGCCGGCGGCACCATCGGCCGCATGGAACTCGACGTTCGCGGCAGCGGCCGCATCGAGGCCGGGCAGCGGGTGGTGGTGGATTTTCCGAAGTGGCCGGCCCTGGAGTACGGCTCGGTAACCGGACAGATTGCTTCCGTCGGACTGGTCCCCGTAGAGGGCAAGATCCCGGTGCAGGTGGCCTTTCCCAAGGGGCTGGTTACCAGCACCGGGCACTCCATCACCCCCGACCCTTTCCTCCAGGGTGATGCGACAGTAATCGTCGACCAGCGGCGACTCCTGAACCGGCTGCTGTCGGTCTTTTAGGCGAACAACTCCTCGTAGAGCTCCCTCACCGTAGCTACGGTATGGATGCGGATACTGTAGCGGTCCGGGTCAATTCCTTTCACATTGTACTTGCTGACATAGATGCCCCGGAAGCCCAGGCGGTCGGCCTCCTGAATGCGCTGCTCGATGCGGGTGACGGCCCGGATCTCCCCGCTCAGCCCCACCTCGCCGGCGAAGCAGAGATCGGGAGAAACCATGACGTCCTGGGCCGAAGAAAGCAGCGCCGCGATGATGGACAGGTCGATCGCCGGATCGTCCACCCGCAGTCCGCCGGCGATATTCAGAAACACGTCCTGGTTGCCCAGCGAAAGTCCCGCCCGCTTCTCCAAAACGGCCAACAGCATCGACAACCGCCGCAGGTCAAATCCGGTAGCCGACCGCTGGGGCGTACCGTAAACGGCCGCGCTAACCAGTGCCTGCACCTCGATCAGCATGGGGCGCATCCCTTCCAGGGTGGCACATACGGCGGAACCCGACAGGTTCTCGTCCCGCTCGCTCAGCAGCAGCTCGCTGGGGTTGGACACTTCCCGCAGGCCTTCGGTCTCCATCTGATAGATGCCGAGCTCGTCGGTGGAGCCGAAGCGGTTCTTCAGGGTGCGCAGGATGCGGTAGGTGTAGTTGCGGTCCCCCTCGAACTGCAGGACGGCATCCACGATGTGTTCCAGCAATTTAGGCCCGGCGATGCTGCCCTCTTTCGTAATGTGGCCGATGAGGAAGACGGGTATCCCGCTTTCCTTCGCGAAGCGTTGCAGCTCGGCGGCACATTCCCGTACCTGGCTTACCGTGCCCGCCATGCTTTCCACGTGGGGACTGGCGAGGGTCTGGATGGAATCGGCGATCACCAGGTCGGGTTTCAGGTTGGCCGCGTGCTTGAGCAGCTTGTCGGTATTCGTTTCAGTGAGGAGGTAGCAGTTGTCCATGGAGCCCCCGAGGCGGTCGGCCCGCATCTTGATCTGCTCCTCGCTTTCCTCCCCGCTGACGTAGAGCACCCGCTTGCCGAGGCGCAGGGCCAGTTGCAACAGCAGGGTGGATTTCCCAATGCCGGGTTGGCCGCCAAACAGCACGATGCTGCCGGGGACGATGCCGCCGCCCAGCACGCGGTTGAGTTCGCGGTCGGGTGCGATCAGCCGCTGCACCTCCCCGGCCGTCACTTCGTCGAGGCGTACGGGGCGTGGCCCCTTCCCGATGGGCCCGGCGGCGGCCGCGGCGGCTCCGTTGCCCACCGAACGCCAGTCCGGCTGCTGGGTAATGCGGTCGTTCTTGGTTTGCACCACCTTCTCCTCCACCAGGGTATTCCACGATTTGCAGGAGGTGCATTGTCCCATCCACTTGGGACTCTCCGCTCCGCAGTTGGTACAGAAGAACGCTACTTTGACTTTGGCCATTTCTTGAGGTTTAACGGGGACAAGATACCACAATTTGTTGGGTTACCCCTTGCTGCGCCCGATGATTATGACTCCGCCAATGATGAATACCGCACCCACGCCCTGGAGAACGTTGATGTGCTCCTCGAGCACCAGGTATTCCAGCAGAATGGTGGCCACCGGCCCCACGGCTCCAATGATGGCCGCGTCGCCCGCCCCCAGGCGCTTGACCCCTTCCGTGACCAGGTAACTCGGCGCCACGGTACAGAAGGCCGCCATCACCGCCCCGTATACGTATACCTCCGTCGGCAATCCGAGCAGGGGATCGGAACTGAGGCTCACGTGGGTGATCACGGCCAGGGAAGAGGTGATGAGCGCCAGGCTGGTAAACCGGATGTTGCCGAGCCGGGGGGCCAGGCGGCCGCTGCCGATGATGTAGCTCGCGTAGAGCAGGGCGCTCAGCAGCACGAGGGCCGCTCCCTTCAGAAAATCACTGCCGGCGGAAAGGTCCGACCCGCTGAAGGCTATGAATATCCCCAGGTAGCAAATTCCGGTAGCCACCCACTGTACCGGGCGGATGGGGGTGCCGAAAACAATTCGCTGCATGATCAGCACCATGGTGGGGTAAGTGAAGAGGATCACCCGTTCCATCCCGGCGGTGATGTACTGCAGCCCCAGGAAGTCGGTGTAGCTCGCCAGGTAGTAGCCCACTACCCCCAGCAACAGGATGGTGCCCAGGTCCCGGGCCGTAAGGGGCTCGGCGTGCCGGCGTTTCCGGCCTCGGAAGTAACCGATGAGCAGGAACAGGGGCAGCGAGAAGATCATGCGCAGCCCCAGCAGACTGATGCTGCTGACCCCGTATTCGTAGGCCAGCTTGATGATCACCCCCTTGGAGCTGAACAGCACCGCTCCCAGGAGCAGGCACAGCATGCCGATGGTCCGGGAAGAATAGGCGGAAAGTGCAGCCATGAGGAAAGTGCGGTAAGGTGGGGCGGCTGGCGCAGGTTCAATGCACCGTGAGGTAAGCCACTCCCATGCCCGCGATGATGATCAGGAACTTGGTGACGGAGATGCCGTGGCGGTGGCTGCCGTCGGCCTCGAAAAGGATAGTCGTGGAGATGTGGAGGAAGCTGCCCACCACCAGCGCGAGGATACGCAGTCGCCATTCCGGATCGATGCTGAGCACCTGCCCCAGTCCCACCCCGATCGGCGAGAGTGACCCGAAGATGCCCAGACAGGTCCAGACAAACGCCCGGGAGTAGCCCGACCCCCGCAGCAGCAATCCCAGGGCAAAGGCCGCCGGCAACTTGTGCATGGCGATACCGTACAGCAGGTGCTCATCGTGGAAATGGTGGCCCCCCGCGTGGGTTTCCCCCGCTCCGAGGGGCAACCCCTCCAGCAGGGCGTGTACCCCCAGTCCGAACATGATGCCGACGGCAAACCCCATCCCCTGCCCGCGGTGGGCGTGCACGTGTCCGTGTTCCACCCCCTGACTGAAGCCCTCCAGCAACAACTGGATAAAAAAGCCCAACAACAACCAGGGACCGGCGGAGGCGGCGCCCTGCCCGAACACGTCGGGGATCAATTCCAGGGCCGCGATACCAAGCAGATACGCGCCGCTGAAAGACAGCAGCGTGGGCAAAAACTTGCGGAGGCGTTGGTCACCCACCAGGGCGGCACCACCGCCGACCAGGGCGGTAGAAAACAAAAGGATGTACTGCCAAACGGCCATAGTGAGGGGTATCGGAGCTAGGCAAACGCCACGGCCGGGGAATAGGTTAAGCCCACCGCCGGCTCAGGTAGCGGAAGAGGACCACCCCAAGCAGGGCAACGGCCGTCCCCAGCAGGGCGCCGGCCAGAATATCGCCGGGAAAATGTTTGCCCACGTACACCTGCGCCAGGGCAATCGACGCGGCCCACAGCACCAGCAGCAACCGCCAGTACCAGCGGTCCACCAGGGTAAGCGACAGCATGGTAGCCAGGGCGAAGTGGTTGGTGGCATGATTCGAGGGGAAGCTGTACTTGCCGCCGCAGGACACCAGGGCCCGCACACTCCCGCTCAGCTCCGGATCGGCGCAGGGGCGCAATCGCCCCACCCAGGGCTTGATCACCGTGGCGGCCAGCTGGTCCGCCACGGTGATAACCAGGCCAATACAGAGCAGCAGATAAAGTGTTCGTCTCATCCCCCACTTCCGGTACATCAGCCACAACAGCAAGGCGTATAGTGGAATCCACGTCAGCTTATCGCGGTAGACGGGGAGCACGGCATCGAGAAAGGGGTTGGCTAACTGCTGATTGAAAAACTCCAGCAGGGTCAGGTCGAGCGACATCATCGGCTTTCCGCCACTACGGCGACTGATTTGTGCTGATGGGCGCGGCCATCAGCGGTAAAGAGTTCGACCACCACGACGTAAGGGCCGGGCGCTACGCGGGTGCCGTCGTCGGCCCGCCCATCCCAGCTCAGTTCACCGGTCGTACCGAGCAGACTGGCCGCGTGGGGAGCCACCACCCGCCGTCCCGACAGCGCGAAGACGTGAAGATTGGCCAGGTACCCCGGGGCGTCGGCCCGGTAGTGGAGTAGGTACTCATCCTCGAAGCCGTCGCCGTCCGGGCTTACGGTGGGACTCAGGGCTGCGAGGTGGAAGGAGGAAGGCAGGGTTCCGGCGTACGCCTGGGAGTTCGGACGGGTGGGCGTCCCGAATCCCGATTCCCGGGAAGCGGAGGACCAGTGGTCCGCTACATCAGCCGCCAGGTGAAACCCCAGCCGTTCGAGACTGACTCCGCTCACCGTGCTCAGCAAGGGGTTGTGATAGTCGGGGTGGTAATCCACCGACTCGAGTACGCGGTCGTCCGCCCCGGACAGGGTGATGTTCCCGCCGGCGTCGGGCAGACTGGGCAGTGGCATTTCTACCACCCGGCCGGAATCCACGCCGGAAAACCGCTGCAGTAAATCCTGACGGTCCGGGGTGAAAACGACGTAGCCACCTGCAGGCAATAAATGCGTACGGTCGATCACCTTCGGACGGTGGGCGGAGTTGCGGTTGTGCAGCTGCAGCCCGTTCAGGTCAATGGCCGAACTGGAAACGTTGACCACCTCCACGAATTCACTCCCCCCCGGAGCGGGGTCGAACAGGATCTCGTTAATCACCAGGTCACCCGGAGCGGGGTCGTCGGCCAGGAGAAGTTCAAGTACCTGATCCCGGTCGGCGTAGTTACCCGCGCAATCGGCGTAGTCGGCCAGGACAGTTAGCCGGTAGATCTGCCCCCGTTCCACCGGGAAGGCCAGGTGGTAGGTGTGGCCGTCCTCCGTGGCGCCGGCCAGCGGTAGGTCCGCCACGGTGAAATAGACCGGTCCGGCTACCGGCTCATCGAAGGTTATCGTAAAGCCATGCTCCGTAATCTCCCAGGTCTGGGGCCGGGGCGGCTGTTGATCGGCCCGCTGTCCATACACCTCGTTCTCGCGTCCTGGCGTACCGCCGTCGGGGTGGGTGCTGGCGCGCCAGTTGCCGCCGCAGTCCCCGGCTCCGCTGCCGGTGTAGGCCAGGCTGTAGCCCCCGCCGTCGCGATCCGTATCGTTGTACCAAGCTGGGGTATAGCGAATGTGTTGGACGGTATCAGCGCCCAGGAGCAGGGTAATTTCATCGCCGTTGTTGGCCAGGGGAGGCAGACGAAGGGCTACGGCACGAGCGCCGAGGCGGGTGAAATCCTGGACGTATTCTTCCCGGACCAGCACGGCGTATTCCCCGGCTTCCAGGGGGGATTCCCCGGCACCCGCGGTAACCGCCCTGCCCCCGCTGGAGATCGCCAACTGACTTAGGTCAACCGCTTCATTGCCAGCGTTGTATACCTCCACGTATTCCGCATCGGGCAAACCCACGACCGGGGTGGGATCCACCATCATTTCCGTGATCTGCACCGCCTGTCCGGCCAGGGGCGGGGCCGCAAGGTGGAGGGCGATAAGCAGACTGGACCAGGGTTTCACGGGGCAAAGATAACACGACCGTCGGGGGGGCGCGGGCGGTCGTGCGCGGGGAAAGTACCCACCTTTCCAAGGCAAGGGGAAACAAATGCTTGGTTTTCACGGAAATTCCTTACCTTTGCGCTCCAAAAAATAGATAGCGATGCAAAAGGAGCTGCACCCCGAATCCTACCGCACGGTAATTTTCCGTGACATCAACGCGAACGTAAGCTGGCTGGGCAAATCCTGCGCCAAGACGCGCGACACCGACACCTTCGAAGACGGCAAGGAGTACCCCCTTATCAAACTGGAGATCTCCAGCGAGAGCCACCCCTTCTTCACCGGTAAGATGCAGTACGTGGATACCGCCGGCCGGATCGACAAGTTCAACAAAAAATTCGGCAAGAGCCGGTTCGCCAAGAAAATCGAGGAGACCGAGGAGGCCTAGTCCCCCTACCCTCTGTGGTAATAATCAAAGCCCCGACGAAGCTTGCTCTCGTCGGGGCTTTTCTCGTTGGGGGTCGGACATTTCGCTGCGGTCCTCAATGAAACGCCCCGCGCAGCCAAGGCTACGCGGGGCGTTCGAGTGTCGGTGTTAAGGCCGGCTACAGGTGAATCACCTCGTCGTAGGCCGCGGCGGTAGCTTCCATCACCGCCTCGCTCATGGTGGGGTGAGGGTGGACGGTCTTGATGATTTCGTGGCCGGTGGTTTCCAGCTTGCGGCTGGCCACTACTTCGGCGATCATTTCGGTGACGTTGCTGCCGATCATGTGGGCACCCAACCATTCGCCGTACTTGGCATCGAAAATCACCTTCACGAAACCTTCCTTGGCGCCGGCGGCGCTGGCCTTTCCGGAGGCGGAGAAGGGGAACTTGCCCACCTTGATCTCGTAGCCGGCTTCGCGGGCGGCCTGCTCGGTGTAGCCTACGCTGGCGACTTCGGGCGAGCAGTAGGTACAGCCCGGGATGTTGTTGTAGTCCAGGGGCTCGGGCTTCATTCCGGAGATGTTCTCCACGCAGATGATGCCTTCAGCGCTGGCCACGTGGGCCAGGGCGGGGCCGGGGATGACGTCGCCGATGGCGTAAATGCCGGGCACGTTGGTGCGGTACATATCGTCCACCTGGATGATGCCGCGGTCGGTCTTCACGCCGAGGTCCTCCAGGCCGATGTTTTCGGTGTTCGGGGTGACGCCGGCGGCGGAGAGCACCACGTCGCACTCGATCACCTCTTCCTTACCCGACTTGCGGTTCTTGGTGGTGACCTTCAGGGTATCTCCCGAGGTATCGACCCGCTCCACGCTGGTGTTGGCGAGGGTTTTGATGCCCTTCTTCTTGTAGATCTTGGTCAGCTCCTTGGATACGTCGGCGTCTTCCCGCGGGACCAGCCCCTGCTCGAGGAACTCCACGATGGTGACTTCCGTACCGATGCTGTTGTAGAAGTAGGCGAACTCCACGCCGATGGCGCCGGCCCCAACTACGACCATCCGCTTGGGCTGCTTGGGCAGGGTCATGGCTTCGCGGTAGCCGATGATCTTCTTGCCGTCGATGGGCAGGTTGGGCAGCTGGCGGGCCCGGGTGCCGGTGGCCACGATAATGTGCTGGGCGTCGTAGGTGGTGGCTTTCCCGTCGGCGTCGGTGACTTCCACCTTCTTGCCGCGGATGAGCTTGCCGGTGCCCGAGAGTACATCAATCTTGTTCTTGCGGAACAGGAAGTTGATGCCCTTGCTCATGCCGTCGGCCACGCCGCGGCTGCGGCCGATCATCTTGTCAAAGTCGGCCCGGGGCTCGGCTACTTCAATCCCGTAGTCGGCCGCGTGGCTGATGTATTCAAAGACCTGGGCGCTCTTCAGCAGTGCCTTGGTGGGGATACAACCCCAGTTCAGACAGATACCGCCGAGGCTTTCGCGCTCTACGACGGCAACCTTCATGCCCAGCTGGGCGGCCCGGATGGCGGCCACGTAACCGCCGGGGCCACTTCCGACAACGATAAGATCGTAAACCATATATATGGTGATTTTTAGGTGGAGGCCTGACCTCCGTGATTCTGTTTGGGTCGCGAAGATAAGGTGCGGGCCGCCGTATTACTGTCCGCAAGACACGCAAGAACCTGCTGGCCTATCTTCACCCCAGAAATTCACCGGGTCGAAGTGAACGTCCGGCCACGGTATTGTTTCTATGCCTTTAGTTAACCCACACACTACTCCATGCAGAACCGCACCGTAATCGACCACGTCACCCCCCAGATCAACAACGGAAGATTTCCCGTAAAGCGCGTGGTCGGCGAGTTGGTAAACGTCACCGCTACCATTTTCGGCGACAGCCACGATTACCTGCGGGCCCTGATCGAATACCGCAAGGACGGGGCCGAACAGTGGCAACTGACCGAAATGGAGGAGGAGCCCAATGACCGCTGGAAAGGCGCATTCCGGGTCGACGAGCAGGGCTTCTATGAGTACCGCCTCGTGGCCTGGGTGGACCACCTGAAAACCTGGTACAAGGGATTCAAGAAAAAGCAGGCGGACGGTCAGGAAATGGGCGTGGAACTGCGCATCGGCGCCAACTTCCTGAGCGAAAAGGCCGATCAGCTGGAGGGCGACGACCACCACCGCGTCACGGAGGCCATCCAGCGCCTCGGCGGTCAGGAAGAGGAAGCCGTGGCCTACGTGCTGAGTGAGCACTTTGCCCAGCTGCTGCACGACTATCCCCTGCGCCGGATGACCACCGTCTACGACCGCGGACTGAAGGTGAAGGTGGGCCGCAAGAAGGAGCGGTTCAGCAGCTGGTACGAGATCTTCCCCCGCTCGGCTTCGCCGGACATCAACCGCAACGGAACCTTCAACGACGTGGAGCAGCTCCTGCCCCGCATCCAGGAGTTTGGTTTTGACGTGCTCTACTTCCCTCCCATTCACCCGATTGGATACCGCAACCGCAAGGGACGCAACAACGCCGTGGAGGCCATGGAAGGGGAACCCGGCAGCCCCTGGGCCATCGGCTCCCACGAGGGCGGCCACAAGGACATACTCCCCGCCCTGGGCAGTCTGGACGATTACCAGCGACTGATGGCCCGGGCCCAGGAGCACGGCATGGAGATCGCGCTGGACCTCGCTTTCCAGTGCGCTCCCGATCACCCCTACATCAAGGAGCACCCCGAGTGGTTCATCTGGCGGCCGGATGGGTCCATCATGTACGCGGAGAACCCACCGAAGAAGTACCAGGACATCGTCCCGATCAACTTCGAGACCGAAGACTGGAAGGCCCTCTGGAAGGAACTGCTGGAGGTGACCCTCTACTGGTGTGAGGCTGGCGTGCGGATCTTCCGGGTAGACAACCCCCACACCAAGCCCTACCGCTTCTGGGAATACATCATCCGCGAAACGAACGAACGCTTCCCCGACGTAATCTTCCTGGCCGAGGCCTTCACCCGTCCGGCCATCATGGCGGAACTCGCCAAGCGCGGCTTCCAGCAGAGTTACACCTACTTCACCTGGCGGAATACAGCCGCGGAGCTGCGGGAGTACCTCGAGGAGCTGACGACCACGGAGCTGGCCGATTACATGCAGCCCAACTTCTGGCCCAACACCCCCGATATCCTGGCCTACGAGATGATGGGGGCCAACGAGAACCAGTTCGTCAAGCGACTGCTGCTGGCCGCTACCCTGTCGAGCAGCTACGGGGTGTACGGCCCCAGTTACGAGCTGATGGAAAACCGCGGCAACACCAACGGCAAGGAAGAATACTACGACAGCGAGAAGTACATGGCCCGTCACTACGACTGGTCGTACCGCAACCGCATCACGGATACCTACCGCCGCATTAACCGCATCCGGAAGGAGCACCCGGCCCTGCAGCAGACGAACAACATCGTCTTCACCGACAGCAACAACCCGAACCTGCTGAGCTACGTGAAGTACACCGACGACCGCAGCAGCATCATCTGGTGTATCGTCAACTTCGACCCCCACCACCCCCAGGACGGCTACTGCGGCGTGCCCACCGAAATCGTAGGAAACCGCAACTTCCAGGTCCTCGACCTGCTGTCAGGGGCTACCTACTGGTGGAACAGCGGTGCCAACTACGTGCGCCTGGACCCCGGTTTCTGGCCGGCCCATGTGTTTGAAGTCAAGCTGGTCTAGGGTCTAGTCCTAGGCGGCTTCCCGCACGAAGAGGTACTGGGTGCTGCCGCCGGTGGAGCTGGCGTTGCCTTCACTGGGCAGGACCATGGCCTCTACGTAGCGCCAGCCGTTGGCGATGAGGTAGTTCACGGCGTGCATCACGCTGTTGAACTTGATGCGTTCTCCGTTATTGGGGTCGATCACTTCCATCCGGTTGCGGGAGCCGCCGTTGATGCTCTGTCCGTAATCGATGAAGATGGTCACCTTGTTGGACAGGAACCGCTCCTGGGCGATCATGCGGACCATCTGGACTTCCTGGAGGTTGTTGATGTTGACGCCGTCGACCACGACCTGGGAGAAGGCGGTAACGGCGAAGCCGAAAACGAAGGCGAGGCTGAGAAAAAGCTTTTTCATGGGTATGTTTTGTCTGGGCATAGAATGCCCCGGATCACTGCGGGGATACGCCGGGGGGCAAGTATAGGAGTTCCTTAACGAAATAGCCGCGCCCCGCCGACGTTTACCAACCTATGCTGCCACTCCTCCTCCTGTTGCCCCTGATGCTGCTGCCCGTCACCCCGGAGCCCATCGAATGGCTGGACCCCGCCACCGTTACCCTGCCCGACACCTTCGTCGGCGAACCCGTCAGCCACACCTTTCGCTTCCGCAACCTGACGGAGGCGCCGGTGGTCATCGACAACGTACGGGTGGGCTGCGGCTGCACCGCTACTGAGTGGCAGGACACGGCCGTAGCCCCCGGAGAAACGGGCAGCCTGACGGTTACCTTCGACGCCGACGTGGCGGGGGCCTACCGCAAGTACGTCAAGGTATTTTTCGACGGACAGCGCGGCGGCCACAAACTCTGGATCGAGGGATTCGTCGAAAACCGCCCCTGAGACCCTGGCTAAAGGCGTACCTTCGCCGCCGCTATTAAGAAAGAAGAACTATGACTTGGTTGACCTGGGTGCTGCTGCTGGGCTACATTGGCCTCAGCCTGGCCCTTTACCGACTTTTTCCCCGCGCCGGCCGTCCGGCCAACCACGCCCTGATTCCGGGCTACAATATGTGGGTGGTATCGGAGCTCGTGGGCCGCAAGGGCAGCTACAGCCTGCTGCTGCTGATCCCCTACTTCAACATGATCTGGTTCGCCGGTCTGATGGTGGACCTGGCGCGCTCCTTCAACCGCTTCAATTTCTTTGAGCACGTCCTTTCCGTAGTCGCCAGCTGGGGGTACTTCGGCTGGCTGGGTGGCCAGGACCCCGTCTACCGCGGGCCCATCCTGGTGGAAGAGCGTGAATGGCAGTCCCGCCTGGCCGCCGCGGAGAAATCCGGGGACCAGCGCGAGGTCCGCAAACTGCGCAACCAGGCCCCCTTCGCCAAACCGGTACTGCGCGACTGGGCCGAGGCGGCCATCTTCGCCATCTTCGCCGCGGCCCTGATCCGCCTGCTGCTGATCGAAAGCTACATCATCCCCACCCCCTCGATGGAGGGCAACCTGAACGTGGGGGACTTCCTCTTCGTCTCCAAGGTCAACTACGGACTGCGGCTGCCCGAAACCATTCTGATGCTGCCCCTGGTCCACAACCGGGCCCCGGTGGTTAACGGCGAGAGCTACATCGACGGGGCCAGCCTGCCCTACCGCCGCCTGCCGGCCCTGGAAGAGATCGACCGCTACGACCCCGTCGTCTTCAACGTGCCCTCGGGCGACAGCGTCTACATCTTCCCCTACCGCACCTACTCGGCCAACGACTACGAGATGGGGAACATCGACGCGAATGCCGCCGCGGCGATCCGCAGCGGACAGGTGGAACTGGTGACCCGCCCCCGCGACAAGAAAGACCACTACGTGAAGCGCGCCGTGGGCCTGCCCGGCGAGACGCTCGAGATCCGCAACCGCGACCTCTACATCAACGGGGAGCAAGTGGCCCACCCCGAAAACGTACAATTTCTCTACGACCTGACCTTCACCGGTCCGCCCAACCGCAGCGGCTGGAGCGATATGGGCATCAGCGCCGACGACGTGCAGCAGCGCAACGCCACCAGTTTCGTCATGTTCCTCGACGAGGATCAGCTGGCCGCCCTGAAGGCCGGCGACCCTGGCCTGGAAGTGGACTTTTTCGACCAGACTGCCCCCAATGGCGTCCGCCTTTACCCCCACAGTGCCAAGTACTTCGGCGACTGGACGGTCGACAACTTCGGCCCCATCGTGATCCCCGCCCGGGGCATGACGGTCACCCTCGACGAAAGGAACTACCAGCTGTACTGGCGCCCCATCAAGGTCTACGAGGAGAACGAGAGCTTCGAAATGCGCAACGGCCGCTTCTACCTCAACGGCGAGGAGATTCAGGAGTACACCTTCCGGCAGGACTACTACTGGATGATGGGCGACAACCGCCATAACTCCGAAGACAGCCGCGTCTGGGGCTTCGTGCCCGAAGACCACATCCTGGGCAAACCCCTCTTCATCTGGTTCTCCGTCAAGGAGGGCAGCATCTTTAACGGGGTGAACTGGGACCGCATCTTCCGCTCGGCCACCAAACAGGGCGACTAGCCTTGGCGGGCCGGGATTTCCTCACCGAACGGCTGGATGCCTTGCGGGCCGCGGGCAACCTCCGGCGGCTGCCCGGCAACCCCGCGGGGATCGACTTCTGGTCCAACGACTACCTCGGTTTCTCCCGCCTGCTCGGCCGCGGCCACGCTTCCGAACTGGTACACACCGCCCCCGGCAGCCGACTGATCTCCGGTGATCACCCGGCCATCTCCGGACTTGAAGCAGACATTGCCGCCTTTCACGGTTTCCCGGCGGCCCTGCTGTTCGGTAGTGGCTACTCGGCCAACCTGGGACTGCTGAGTTGCCTGGCCCGCCGCACCGACACCATCGTCTACGACGAACTCATTCACGCCAGTCTGCGCGACGGCATCCGGCTCAGCGGGGCGGCGGCGCGCAGGTGCCCGCACAATTCGCTAGTGCAGGCCGCCCGGATCCTGACCGCGGCGCGGGGCGACGGACAGACCTTCTTCGTCACCGAAAGCCGCTTCAGTATGGACGGCGACCGGGCACCCCTGGCCGAACTGGCGGACTTGTGCCACCACCACGGTGCCCACCTCATCGTGGACGAGGCGCACGCCATCGGACTCGACGGGCCCTCCGGTGCCGGGCTGGTCGCCCAGCTCGGACTGGCGGGGGCCGTATTTGCCACAGTGGTCACCTACGGCAAGGCTCCCGGCTATCACGGCGCCGCCGTACTGGGCTCGAATGACCTGCGCGACTACCTGATCAATTTCAGCCGCCCCTTCATCTTCACCACCGCGCCCCGGCCCGCCTACGTGACGGGCTTGCGCGAGGTGTATGATCTCATGGGTACACAGCAGCCGGAGTTGCGGCAGCAACTGCAACGCGTGATTGAGGGCTACCGCTCCCTGGCTACTGAACACCTTGGAGAACTGGCGGCACCAAACGATGGCCCGATCCAGCTCGTTCATCTGCCAGGCAACGAGCGGGTGATGGCCCTCGAAGGTCACCTCCGCGAAAGGGGGCTGCTGGTCAAGGCCATCCGCAGTCCGTCCGTCCCCCCGGGCACCGAGCGCCTGCGCATTTGCCTGCACGCCTTCAACTCCGTAGGTGAGGTGGAGCAACTCATTGACGGCCTGACAACCGGCCTCGCAAAGATCTCCGCATGAAGTACGCCATCGCCGGAACGGGAGCCGTAAGCGCGGCCGGAACCACCGCTGAGGTCCAACACGCCCACTACCGGGCGGGACGCCCCGCGTGGCAAGTAGATCCTGCGACCGGCTTACCGGTGTACGCCATCGCTTCACTGCCCGCCCACCCCGCCATTGCCACCTTTGCCGCCGAGCGCCACCTGGACCGGGGCAGCCTGCTGGCCCTGCACGCGGCGGAGCAGGCCGTCGCTGCAGCCGGATGGCATAGCCGGGATTTTGCCGTTCTGGTCGGTTGCTCCCGCGGCCCCACCGAAAGCTGGGAGTCCACCTTTTCGACCTACACGAGCGAGGGCCAGCCTCCGGTGCGCACTTCTCCCCAGACTACGCTGGGCAGCCTGGGATTTGCCCTGGCGGACTACTTCGGGACGGGGAGCCTGAGCACCGGCGTCAGCGTGACTTGCTCCAGCGGTTTTCACGCCCTCTACCACGGAATAGCGCTCCTGGCTGCGGGCATGGCCGACCGGGTCCTGGTGGGCGGTACGGAAGCCCCCCTCACCCCCTTTACCCTGCGGCAGATGGAAGCCCTGAGGGTATACGCCCGTTCGCCGGAGGATGCCGGTACTCCACCTTGTCGTCCCTTGGCCGATCCACCGTCGGGCATGGTGGTCGGGGAAGGAGCCGCCTTCCTGGCCCTGGAAAGGGTGCAGGATCACCACCAATTCGTGGTGGAAGGGCTCGGTGCCGCGCGGGAGCGTGCCGGCAGCTCCACCGGCATCAGCCGGGAAGGGGATGCCCTGCAACACGCCATGCGGGAGGCCACGGGGGAAGGGGCATTAGACTTCGTGATCGCTCACGCTCCGGGAACGCCGCGGGGGGATGCCGCGGAGCGAGTGGCGATCGAAAGTGTTTTCGGATCCGTGCCGGTCACTTCGCTGAAGTGGGCCACCGGCCACACCTTCGGGGCCAGCGGACCGCTGGCGCTGGTGGGGGGTATCGGCATGCTGCAGGGGCATGAGTTTCTGGCGACGCCCTACCCTTCCGCCACCCCAGCGTTTGCGGACGGAAAGATCCTTCGGAGTTTCCTGGTCAACGCAACGGGCTTCGGCGGTAACGCCATCAGCGTCCGAGTAGGCCGGAGGAGCCTGCCCTGATCCAAACAATGGCTACCGCGACGCTGATTCCTTGACCACCAGTACCCCGCGCATCACCTGGTAGTGGCCGGGGACGGTACAGACGTACTCGTAGGTACCCGGTTTGGTGGGGGCCGTAAAGTAGATCGTATCCTCCGTTTCCGGGGCCACCAGTTCAGTGTGGACCAGTACCTCGGGAATGTCCGGGATGTAGTCCATAGCCGCCCCCTGCAGCCCCAGGGCCAGGGCGGCCTGGCCGACCCGGTCGCCCATTTTGCCGCTGGTGAGCACGAAGTTGTGCTCCATATCGTCCGGATTGCGGAAGGTGAACTTGATGCGCGCCCCGGGGCGGGCCGTGAGGTATTGTTGCTTGAACTTCATGCCGAGGGCAGATTCCAGGACGATTTCCTCGTCGAACTTCCCGTTCCAGTCTGCCGGCATCTCCATGGGGCGTTTGGCGGAGGATTCGGCATCGGCGAGGTCCGTCGTCGCCGCTGCTGATCCGCTGCCGCCACCCGGGATGGCGTTCAGGGTGTAATAGCCGAAGTCGTGCAGCAGGCGGTCACCGGCCGCACCGCGCAGGCGGGCCAGTTTGATCTCGTAGATGTAGCCGGGGCGGAAACCGTCGACCTTCACCCTCACCGTCTTGCCGTCGGGCTGCAATTCCGCCGCGGTTACCGGATTGGCCTGGATGTCCACCACCGGGCTGCCGTAGTTGTGGTGGTAGCGGTAGGTGAAGTTCTGGATGTTGAAGCTGGAGGGGCGGACCGTTGCCGCCGCCACGGGTTTGGTAAATTCAATGGAGAAGCCATCCTCCGTGGCGCGCACCGCGTACATTTCAAAGGGTACCTTCCCCGTCCATTTCAAGCGTTCCAGGGCAAATTCTTTGCCGCCCGTTGCGGCCCAACCGCGGGCGGTCTGTCCGGCGTAGAGGGCTTTGTCGGGGCCGAAGTTCAGGCGCAACAGTCCGGAGCTGAACCCTTCCCGGAAGGGGAAGACCACTCCCTGGTATTCGCCGTCCACCTTCTCCAGGGCCACCCGCATGATCTTGCTCTGCCCCTGGTCGCTCACCAGCAAGTGACCGGCAAAGGGCCCGAAGGCTCCTTCGGTGTTGTCGGCCAGAATGGCGGCGGTGGAGATGCCCAGGATGCCGTGGGGGAACCATACGGCGGGGAGTTTCACGTTGCCCAGCTCCTTGCGGGCCTGGTACATGGTCTGGAAATCGTCGTTGAGGTCGCTTTCCTTCAGGTTGACGTCCGATCCCGGCTCCCCGGCCCACCGCAGGCTAGCGGGGTGGCCGGCAAAATCACCCTTTCGGAGGTGGGTGATCCGCCCCGAGCCGATCCAGTCGCCCTGGTTCTCGGCTACGAAAACCTCTCCCTCCAGGTTGGTGCCGAAACCGGCCGGACTGCGCATGCCCGCGGCGTAGGGGATAAGTTTTCCGTTGGCGGAGTTGTACTGCATCATCCAGCCGCGGAAGGGGGACTTGCTTACTCCCTTGCCTTCCCAGCCTACGTTGCGGGTAGTGAGGAAGCTTCCGTCGGGCTGGAACAGGGGGCCGTAGTGGTATTCGTGGTAGTTGCCGGTAAGGGGCATATCGTACACTGTTTCGTACACATCAGCCGTCCCGTCCCCGTCACGGTCCGTGAGTTTCGTCACTTCTCCGCGTTGGGCAACGTAGATGGCTCCGTCGCGGGCACTCAATCCGAGGGGTTCGTGCAGCCCGCGGGCAAAGAGGGAATAGGTGGCCTCGCCCGTGGGATTGGCGATGATCCATACTTCTCCCCGCCGGGTGGTTACGGCCAGTTTCCCATCTGGCAGGAAGTCCATCCCCCCGACCTCGAGCTTGATCTCCTCGGGGATGTTCACCGCTTCGAGTTGGTAGAAGTCGGACTCCTGCTGCGCCAGAAGTAAGGCGCTGAGGGCAAGGCAGCAAACAAGGAAAAGCGGTCGCATGAGTAACAGTTTGACGGGGCAAGAGAAGGGAGGGACAGGGAAGGATTACCAATTCAGGGAATAGGTGAGCTGCTCACCCGGCGGAAGCTCGGCCACCAGCCGTTGGGTACCCTCCCCGCGGAGCAGGCGCAGTCCGCCGCTGGCCAGCTGATCGATGCTGACCTGCAGGCCCGGATCGACCAGTTCGAAGCTGCCCTTCCCGGTTTCCCGGATGGCAGCGGCGGCCACTACGCTGGTGACCAGGATTTCGTCCGTGCTGTGGTTGATCAAGGTGCGGCGCAGTCCCCGGTCGGTGGGTACAATCTCATCGGATACCTCCCCGCCTCCGGGGGTAGCGAAGAAGAAGGTTGGCCGCCCAGCGCCGTCCAGTTCGTAGCGCAGGTGGTGGAAATCCTCCGCGTGTTCCGGCCAGGCGTCGGTATCCGTGTTCCACTGCGGACGGCCGTCGAAGGCCACCACGGGCGCCAGGGCACGAGCTACCTGGGGCTCACCGCGGCCCACCCACATTTCACTCACGTCGAGGTAGGGGCCCCGCCAGGCCTGCAGGAGACTACCGTTGCGTAGGTCGTAACTGTAGTGGGGCCCCCGGGCTTCCCCGACGTTGATTACGTGGGTGCGCTTGTCGGTGTAGTCGTAGACCCGGGCGGGCGGAAAATTCAGAAAGCTGCGCAGCAGGTAGGGCCGCTCATCCGCCTCGATGGCCAGGGGTTCTCCGCTGCGGGGTGTGGCCACGGCCCGGTCCTCCGGCATG
The DNA here is from genome assembly GCF_002631205.1 of Neolewinella marina. Lineage (GTDB taxonomy): Bacteria > Bacteroidota > Bacteroidia > Chitinophagales > Saprospiraceae > Neolewinella > Neolewinella marina. The sequence continues at coordinate 426,673 of NZ_PDLO01000003.1, read as the reverse complement.
TCGTTGAAGCTCGCGAACTCCTGTCCCTCCAGGGCGTATTTCACCTTCAGGTGATTCCAGCCGGTGAACTGGTAGTGGTCCAGCCGTACCCGGTGATTTCCCTCACCAAGCTCGACGGAGCCTCCCCCCTCAATCCCTTCGACGCGACCGCCCAGGTCGACCACCAGTTCATCGTCGATGTAGAGTCGGGTGGAGGCCGGGGAAGTGATGCGGAATTTGTAGGTGCCGGCCTTGGGAATATCCAGCTCGGAGGTAAACCGCAAGGCGTAGCCGCTCCCCTTCTCCCGCAGGCCATCGAGGTCGAAGCGGGAAATGTAGCCCTGCTTCGTCGGGGTGAGGGATGCGTAGTCGGTCACATCCTCCGGGTTACCGGCGATGTCGTAGTAGGCGTAGCGGATGAGGGGCAGACTCAGCTCAACTTCACCGGCACTATCGACGGCGGAGGAACGGCCCGCTTGCCCGAGGCTGCGCATATTCGTCAGCGACATTTCCCCCTGGAGGAGTTCCAACGTGAGGGGGCCACCCGCTCCCCCCCCGGTGGCGGGCAGGGGCTGCTGGTAGTAGATAAGGTTACCGTTCAGGTAGGTGGCCACCAGCAAGGGAGGGTCTTGCCCGCGGGCGGGCAGGTAGGCCAGCTCCAGGTTTTGCCATACCCCCGGGGTCGCGGAAACCTCCGCGCGTTTGCTCACCGTTGTATCGAGGTCGAGCGTGGGCAATGTCAGGGCGTGGGTGCCGCCCAGTAACAGCCGGGCCTCCCCCTCCTCATCCAGGCGAAAACTGAAGGCCAGGGTTACCGCTTCGTGATTCGGCAGTAATTCCAGCCGGGCCGGGCCCGTGGCCGTGAGCACACCGTCGGCCATTACCCAGCCTTCCGGGGCGGAATTCATCTCCAGCGGCTGGAGACCGTCGTCCGGCGCCCGCTCCCCGGTCTCGATGGTTTGCACTTCCAGGGGGTCGGTCGAACAGGCGGCGGCGAACAGCACCGCGGAGAACAGGATGTACTTCAGCATGACGCAAGATAACAAGCCCGCTAGAAAGTAAATCGATTGCGCCAGCGGGTTCCGGTTTCCCATTCTCGGCCGGGCAACGTATGTTTAAGCCCCACGAAAACACTGATCATGCACCGCCGTAGCGCCCTTAAACTTACCACCGCAGCCCTGGGACTGGCTCCCCTGGCCGCGGCGGCTTCTCCTCGTCCCCCGGCACCCGCGACCCCGCCCGACGGTACTCGCTTCAACCTGGCCTTCGCCCCCCACGCCGGTATGTTCCGCAACCTGGCGGGAGAAGATTACCTGGACCAGGTACGCTGGGCCGCCGATATGGGCTTCCACGCCTGGGAGGACAACGGCATGGGCGGCCGGGAGCCGGAAATGCAGAAAAAGATCGGGGAGCTGCTGGCCGCGAAGGACATGCAGATGGGGGTATTCGTAGCCAACAAGATCAACTGGCGGGAACCCACCCTGACCAACGGGGCTGGGGAACACCGTGAGGCCTTCCTGGCCGACATCCGCAACGCCGTGGAAGTAGCCAAGCGCTGCAACGCCAAATGGATGACGGTGGTGCCCGGCTTCGTACAGATGCGCCTCGAGCCATTTTACCAGATGGCTAACGTGGTGGAAACCCTGAAGCAGGGCGCGGCCATTCTGGAGCCCCACGGACTCGTGATGGTGCTGGAACCGCTGAACTACCGCGACCACCCCGGACTCTTCCTGACCAAGGCCGCCCAGGGCTACGCCATCTGTCAGGCCGTAGGCAGCCCCTCCTGCAAGATTCTCTACGACATCTACCACCAGCAGATCCAGGAAGGAAACCTGATCCCCAACATCGACGCCGCCTGGGACGAGATCGGCTACTTCCAGATCGGGGACAACCCCGGCCGCAAGGAACCCACTACCGGGGAGATCAACTACGAACGGGTACTCGCCCACATCCACAACAAAGGATTCCGGGGCGTATACGGCATGGAGCACGGCAACAGCCAGGAAGGGGAAACCGGTGAGCGCGCCGTCGTGGAGGCCTACCGCAAGGTGGATGTACCGGTATAACCATCCAGTCCATGACCTTCTCCCCCACCCGCTTACTACCGTATATCGCCCTCATGCTGCTGGCCGCCTGTAGCGACAGCCCCGAGGAGCCCGCTGCCCCGCCCGCCCCGACGCCCCAAACGGGATATACGACTAACTCGGCCGCCGGACTCGAGTGGAGTCAGAAACGCTACGACCGGACGCGGGAAATGGAACGCAACGGGCAGCTGCGCTGCGATACCGTGGGGTACACCTGCCCAGATGACCCCGTCAGTGGTCAGTTCATTTTCTGCTACGCGGGTGATGAGCTCGTGCGGACGGCCCACGAATTTACCCAGGGCGACCACGCTTCCCTTTCCGAGAGTTACTACTACGACGGGGAGGATATGTACTTCGCTCACCTGACCGCCGGCGAGTGGCGCTTCGGGGGCCCGGGTAACGAAACGGAGCCGACCACCATCGATGAGATCCGGGAGGAGATGCGTTTCTACGGCAACGGGGACCTGCTGGACCGCCGCTTCCGTACTTATACCGTCAATTCCTGGGAAACCTCCCCGGACCCCGGGCAGCTGCCTACGGAGGCCACGGGAGAGGAGATTACCGGCGGATTGGGGGCCGATGCCGTGCGGCGGGTAGTCGACACGAGGCAGTATACCTGTCCGTGATTACTCTACGTCCGGGTACCAGTTGCCCAGCTGTACCTGGATTTCGGGATTCCCCGCGGTAACCTGCTTCCGGAAGGCATCCACGTCACTTTTTGATCCATCCTGGTTGCGGTAGTGGTAGGGGTAGACCTCGCGGGGGGCGAAGGCGAGCACCGATTCGGCGGCCTGGTCCACGTCCATCGTATACGGCAGGTTCATGGCTACGAAGGCCACGTCAATGTCCTGGAGTTCACGCATGGCGGGCACCCCTTCGGTGTCTCCGCTGATGTAGAAGCGCTGGTTGTCGTCGCCAAAGTCCACCACGTAGCCGTTGAATTTTCCTTCGGGATGAAAATTCTCCTTGGGCGGGGGATTGTAAGCCGGGATGGCTTCGATGGTGACGTCCCGCCAATTATAGGTTTCCCCATTGGCCAGGGTATGGCGTTCGGCGAAAGCCTGGACGATGGAATCCGCTTCTATGACGGCCGCGGGAGCCAGCAGCGTAGCCCCGGACAGGTCGAAGGCGCCGAGGGTGGCCGGGTCGAGGTGGTCCGGGTGGGTATGGGTAATGAGCACGAGATCCGGAGCCGGGAAAGAAGCGTAGCGCTCCGCTCCGCCGTAGGGATCGATATAGATGGTCCGTTCGCCCTGGGTGAGCACCAGAGATCCGTGGTAGACGGGGTGGACGGTGACTGCTTCGCTTACGGTTTCTTCCTCGGGAGTGGTAGCTTCCGTTGCTTCCGCAGCGGGCGTATTATTATCGGCGCAGGCGGCGAGTCCGCAGGTGCAGAGCAAAACAAAAAGGCAGTGTCTCATGGTTGGGATGCTGAGTGAATGCCGGTACAACGGGAATTACTCCGATGAGTTGATCCCGAATAATCGTTTACTTTCTCTGTCACCTTTGACCACCCTACTGTTCTCATGCGTCCCTATCTGCTTTTGTCGCTATTGCTGACCCTTCCCCATTGGCTACCCGCCCAGTTGAACCTGTTTTCCGGTGCCTCCTTTGAGCATGAGGTCACTCCCAACTGGGGTTATCAGTTCGAGGTGGAGCACCGGCAGGTGGTCAATACGGGGGATGACAACCGCGTCCTCCTCCTGGGGGCGATCAACCACCGGATTGTCGGCCGGCTCGACGTGACCCCGGGGGTGAGGTTTACGCCGCGGTACGATACGGACGAGCCTTCCACCGTAAGGCTGTTTACGGACCTGAATTTTTCCCACCCCCTGGGCGAGGGTCCTTTTAGCTTGGAAGCGCGCGTCCGCTCCCAGTACGAACGCGCGCTGGCGGACAATGGATCCGGACCGGAAGTGGCCGTCCGTCCCCGCGTCGGCATCGCTTACCAGCTGTTGGAACACACCGGATTGGTGGCGGAGTACGAGGCCAGGTACCGCTTTGACACCCGCGACGCCTGGACGCAGCACCGCTACACCTTCGGGATGGAACAGCAGTTGTCTACCCGCATCAGCGTAGAGGCCTTTTTCCGCCTGGAACGGGAAATCGACCCTCCCGTGCCGGAAACCGAGCCCACCATTGGGGTTTTTCTGGTGTACGTTCTGCCGGACCGCAGGGACCGCGACTGGCGCTACCGGTCGCCCTTTGGCCGCAGCCTGCTCTGGTAGACCACTAACTGCCCGGGACGATCATCACGGCGTTCTGCATCAGGCGGCTGGGGCCGCGCCAGAACATGCGGTAGTGGGGATTGTCGAGCAGGTAGACCAGCTTGCCCTGGCCGATGTTGCGGACGCCCGCCCAGCTGTTACCGGCCAGGAGGTTGAGGCTCGCCTCGGGGGCGTAACCGGCGGCCAGCAGTTGGGTGGAATCAACCGCGTAGCGTCCTACCGACTGCAGGCCGGCAGTGGGCACGAGGGAGGAACTGCCAAACTTGAGGGTATACACCTCCTCCTTCATGCCGAAGGCCAGGGGGTGGCTGGTATCGAGGGTGGCGTTCAGCGCGGTGCCGGGCACGTTCTTCTTGCCGTAATAGTCGGTACGCTCCCGGTAGTTCAGTTGGGCGGCGGCTTCCGAGGTATCCCGACCGGGGGTCTTCAGTTTCTGGTCGGTGAAGTCGCGGTCGGCCGTGAAGAATTCGGCGGTGCTTCCAACCGTGATCAGCGTTCCGCCGGCGGAGATCCAGTCCTTCAGCGTTTCCCGCTCTTCCTTGCCGAATACCGCGTCGAGGTGGTCGGCGTCGGGTAGGATCAGCACGTCGTAGTCGTTCAGGTCGGCGTAGCCATAGCGGCTGCCAAACTTGGGCACGGCAGTCTGTCGCAGTACGGAGGTGCGAATCCGGGTAACGGGCAGCCGCGTTTCCCAGTCAAAGAGAAAGTAGATCTGACCGCTGGTGTAGGTATCGAAAGGCTCGTCGACCAGCATGGCTACCTGGGGCTCCCGCAGGGGGAAATTGCGGGTGCTGGCCAGGTCGTGGCCCGAGCGCATCCGGCCCGTGGTGAAGCGTTCGATGCGCAGGCCGTGGTCTTCAGCCAGTCGCTGCATCAGCTGTGCCAGTTCAGTCTCCTTTTCCAGGTTGCGGCCGCGCAGGATGACCAGGCTACCGGCGGTGAACTCCCGTCCCTCGTCGGAGGTGAAGGGTTCCAGGGCCGCCCGGACGCGCACGTCGGCTTGCCACAGCTCGGCCAGGGCCTGGGGGGCGTTGCGCTGGCTCCAGTCGATCACGTAGGCGTAAACCGGGCCGTTGGTGGGACCGGCTACGGTTCCTTCCCGCTCGATGAGGCTTACCACCTCGGTGTCAACCCGTAACGGACCGTTGAATTGAAAGGCCTCGAGGTTATAGGCCAGGGGTGCCGACCAGGTGCTCATGTCGTACATCACGCTGTCCTCTATCTCCATCTGGTTGCTCAGGATGCTGTTCACGAACAGGTGGCGGGGTTGCTCGGTAGCAATAATGAGGCTGCCGGCGGGGTGGGTTCTTTCTGCGGTGGCGCGGGTGCCGCGGTACCCCGTGCCGCGGGCGGTGAGGGGTTCCAGGGTGCGCTCCACTTCCACGCCATTTAGGAGCATCATCTCGAGGAAATCGTTGAAGTAATCGCTGCCGTCGTTCTCGATGAGGTAGGCGGTGGTTTCCGCCTTGCTGTTCAGCGGATCCCAGGCCTGGAGGCTGTAATTCACCAGGGCCTCCCGGTTGGCGGCCGCGGCCTTCACCTGGGCGATGCTGGTGGTGTAGTGGTCCCACACCCGCTGCCGGAGGGTAAGAATGAAGCCGTCCTCCGTCTCCACGGCGCGGCCGGCGCCGATGCCACCCTGTTCGACGAGCATGCCAATGGCCCCCATCACCGAGGGATAGCTGCTTCCGTAGCTGGGGTAGTAGAAGTCGAAGCGGTCGCGGGTAAAGTAGCTGATGCCCTGTTGGTCGAACTGGGCGATGTTGGCCCGCCCGAAGGTATCGGCCCAGCTTTCGTAGGCGTCGGGCAGGAGGAGGTTGCGGGGCGTGGTGCCGGGGGTGGTAAAGTAATTGGCGTCGTAGCCCTGCTCGTGGTAGTCGGTATGGACGTTCGGCATCCAGCGCTGGTAGGCGCGGGTGTGCCCCCGGCTTTCGGGGTGGACGCCCCATACCCAGTCGCGGTTCAGGTCGAACCAGTAGTGGTTGGTCCGGCCATTGGGGAAGGGGGCATAGTGCTCCAGGTCGCGGGGCTCTTCGCCGCCGGTGGCCCGGGCCATGCCGTTGTACCAGTAAACGTAGCGGTCGCGGCCGTCGGGATTGATGCAGACGAACAAAAGGTTGACCGACTCGCGGAGGGCGTTCAGCAGATCGGGGTCTTCGGTGGTTGCCAGTTCATAGGCCACCTGCATCGCGGCCTCGGTGCTGCTGGCTTCGTTGCCGTGGATGTTGTAGCTATAGCTGTTGATCACCGGCTGTTGGGCTGCGATCTCTTGCACCTGCGTGCCCGCCATCCGGTAGCCTTCCACCAGCTTCAGCTGATTGTTGCGGATCTGCTCCAGCCGGCCCATCAGACTGGTATCGGTTACGGTAAGCAGGATCAGGGGACGACCCTCGTAGGTGCTGCCGTAGCGTTCGAGCTTGATGCGGGGACTTTGTTCGGCCAGGTATTCAAAGTAAGCCACCGACCGCGCGTATTCGGTGAACCGCTCCCCCAACCGGTAGCCCAAAAATTGCCGGGGGCTCAGGATTTCGGAGGAGGAAAGATTCTCCGGAAAATCCAGTCGCTCATAGACGTCGGATTGGGCATTCAAATTGAGAATACAAATACAGAAAATTATGACTGAGTAAAATCGCATAGCATATGGTGGGTAAGTCCCCAAAATAGGTAATGGTGACGGCGTAGGGGGTAATTATATATTTTTTTCCCCGCGGTCCGTTGTGGGTATACCGTTCTCCGGAGAAAGGCTACCGTTCCGTCAAAGTCCCTTGTTATTACGGTCAGAAGGCGCAATTTTAAGAGTGATCTGTAAGCTAATAGACCAACTCACCCACAGTAATTCGGCGATCAGCGTCTCTCTCAGAATGAACCTAACGTTTAGGCTTTAGTATTACCACCGCCCGGGCCGTCGAGGCTAGAAACGACTGCCAGGGAGGACTGGACCTGGAATTGAAACTGATACCGTACACACTCTACACGTCAAACATGTTAAAATCATTCGTCCTGCCGTTGTTGCTCCTATGCACTACGGCTCTTTGCGCCCAGGGGCGCTGCCAGCGCGGAAACTGCTACGATGGACAGGGCATCCTTCGTTTCGCGGACGGCGCCCTCTACACCGGAAATTTCAAGGCTGGTCAGTTCGACGGTGAGGGTACCCTTACCTATCCCGACGGCTCGGTGTATTCCGGGAACTTCCGGGGACAACGACAGAGTGGCTACGGCAAACTGAAGGACGCCAACGGCAATCTCTACGACGGCATGTGGCGCGACGGACGCCGCCACGGCCGCGGCAAGGTGGTCTACGCCAGTGGCGGGGAGATCATCGGAACCTGGGTAGAAGATCAATTGCAGGGAGAAGTAGCCTTCACCTTCGCCAACCGCGACTACTACGTGGGTAATATGGACCACAACGCCATGGACGGCTACGGCATCATGGAATTCGCTAACGGTGACGTCTACCGCGGCGAATGGAGCAACAACCAGCGCAACGGCAGCGGAAAAATGATCTACGCCGACGGGACCGTCTACGAAGGTCAGTGGGAAAACGGGGCTCCCAAGGTAGACTGGGCCGCCCTTGGATTCGTAGGCAATACTGCCAGTCTGCTCAGCTGCGACCAGGGCTGCCCGGACGGTAATTCGCGCTTCACCTACGCCGACGGCACCACATTTCTCGGTGAGACCCGCAACGGCTACCCCGACGGAAAAGGTACCGTACTCTTCCCCAACGGCAACAGCTACCACGGCCGCTTCCACAACCACCGGCCCAACGGACTTGGCATCATGCAGTACGCCGACGGGCAGATCGAAGGCGGCATCTGGAAGGACGGCCAGCTTTTCCGCCGCATGTATTCCGCTAGCGGCCAACCCGCCACCGAAGCCACCGCCGCCTACGACCCGGAAGTAAAGGTGTGGGCCGTAGTGGTCGGCGCCGCCTACTACCAGCACATGCAGACCCTGCGGTACACCGACGACGACGCCTACCAGTTCTACGCCTTCCTTAAGAGCATCGAAGGTGGCGCGCTTTCTGACGATCAGGTGAAGGTGCTGATCGACGAGAATGCCACCCACGACAACATCCTGGCCGCCATGCGGGATACCTACCGCAAGGCCGACGAAAACGACGTCATCCTCTTCTACTTCAGCGGTCACGGTCTGCCGGGCTCCTTCCTGCCGGTCGACTACGACGGGGAATCCCGGGCCCTGGCCCACGAGGACGTCCACGAGGTACTGCAGAACAGCCGGTCGCGCCACAAGGTGGTCATCGCCGACGCCTGCCACAGTGGCAGCCTGGTCGCCCGCGGCGTGGGCGCCAACCGCGAAGCCCTGTCGGGTTACTACTCGGCCCTCACCAACGCCAAAGCCTCCACCGCCCTGATGATGTCGAGCCGCGGAGAGGAAATCAGCCTCGAGGATGGCGGACTGCGCTCCGGTGTATTCAGCCACTACCTCATCCGTGGCATGAAGGGGGAAGCCGACGCCAACCACGACCGGATGGTGTCCATCCAGGAACTCTTCAACTTCGTCCACCGCGAAGTGCGCGGCTACACCGGCAACGTGCAAACCCCCACCCTGACGGGCAATTACGACGAACAGATGCCGATCTCGGTGATGCGGGCGCGGTGATGAGGCCCGAGCTTTGCTCGGTAGTTGCTGGTTTTTGAGCTTCGCCCGGGGGTTGCTGGTTTCTGGTTGCTTCCTCACTGGCGCTCGGGTTGCTGGTTTTCGAGCTTTGCTCGGGGGGTCTAACATTCGCGAACCGAGCTCGCGAACCGAGCTCGCGAACCGAGCTCGCGAACCGGAACCTCATAACCAAAGGAATGACCGCGAGCTTAGCTCGCGAACCGTTCAGCTCACGAACAGTCAGGATCCAGGACGATTATAAATGTAAAACTCCACGGCCCGGGGCGAAAACTCTACCTGACTGATATTCTCCGGGACACGGGTGAGGCTCAGGGGGACCGTATTATAGGGATCGTTCGTTTTCATTCGGCTCAGGTCGGCCTCCACCCGGAAGTCACTGGCCCGGATGGTACCAAAGGCGCGCTGGGGTACGGTGGCGGTGACGGTAACGAAGGGGGGAAACACCCGGGAGGAGTCCGACGGTGGAGCATTATAGAGGGTCACCGGGATGCGGAACTGCTGCTCGATAAACGCCTCAACGTCAACCGATAGATCAACCTTGTCGTAATTCAGGTCCAAGCCCTCGGGGGCGGGTTCCAATTGAACCTCCGCCCGCACGCTTTCCTCCAGGTTTTCGAGTACCAATGTCTGGGTGGGCCAGGAGGTGATTTCTTCCAGGTCGTCGATGGCCCCGCTTACGGTTACGCTGTCGGGACTCAGGGAGACTCCGTTGACCGCCGCGTAGCCGGGTCCGAAACTGGCCTTCACATTGGAAACCACCGGCACCCGCTTGCCATCGCGTGGGGTGGTGAGGATGCGCTGGGGATCGTAGCCGATGTTATCTATCTCCAGGTCCCCGCTGGTGAGTTGGCGGCGAATCTGCTGCTCCAGCACATTGCGACTGAGCAGGTAGTCCTCGTCGGCACCCACGTCCAACTCGACGTTCATTTCTCCGCCGCGCATGCTCTCCCAAATCAGGTTCCAGCCACGGCCGCGGATCTGTACCGGAATGCTGCGGGGGGGTGATCCGGCCAGTGCGCGATCCGCGCTGACGGTGTAGTGAAGCTGGACGTTCTTGGTGATTTCGTAGTCCTGGGAAAGGTTGAGGATCAGCCAGAATACGAAGGCCAGCCCGATGCAGATGAGCAGGATCTGCCGGTCGGTGGCCGCCATATTCCGGAAGGGAATACTATCCTTCAGTCTTTGCAGGGTAGATGGCATCGGTAAGTTCCTTCGAGATCGCGTTCTTGGTCACCTGAATGTAGGTTTTATTACCAACGTTCAGGGTTACGATCTGGTCTTCCACCTTGTCGATGATGCCCAGGATGCCACTGGCCGTAACGACGCGCTGTCCCTTTTTCAGTTCGCTCATGAACGCTTTTTGCTGCTTGCTGCGCCGGCGCTGGGGGATGATCATGGTAAATACCAGAACCGCCAGCATGGCAATCATGAAAAATCCGTTGGTGAACAGGTCGCCGCCCGCTTGAAGTAATAGCGTCATAGTCAAAAATCCTTTTATTCGTTAATGATCGTACCGTCGACGTAGATGGTGGTGAGTGACGGATAGGTATTGGCCGTGAGGGTAACGGGCTTGCGCTGCCGCCCGTACTTGTGGGCGGTATTGAAGACCACCTCCACTACCCCACCCTCGCCGGGTGCGATGGGCTGCCGGGGATAGCTCGGCACCGTACACCCGCAGGTGGAGCGGGCGTCGGTGATCAGCAGGGGCGCCCGCCCCGTATTCGTGAACCGGAAGGAGCGCCGCACTGTAGTTCCCTCCTTTACTTCACCGAAGTGATATTCCGGTTCCTCAAAGGTCAGCTTCGCCACCAGGCTGGTATCGGCCGGGGCGGCATCCTGGTCGGCAACGGGGTTGCGAATCAGGCTGGCCGTGGTACCCGCGGGCTTTTCCTCCACGCTTCCTTCGTCCGCCGGGGCGTCGGAACAGGCCCAGAGGCCGGCCAGCAAAAGAAGAATCACGGAAATCCGGAGCATACGTACACGATTGAGGCGGCAAAGATACACAGCGCCCACCAACCCGATTCCGTGGTTTGCGGTATGGATTGCCGCTTTTCCAAAGCTATCTTTACCCGCTTCAACAATCCGGCACTCACCATGCGCGTCTTCCTTACCGGCTTCATGGGCTCGGGCAAAAGCTACGTCGGTTCCCGCCTCGCCCGGCGACTGGGACTGCCCTTCGTAGACCTGGACCAGTTCATTGAGCAGCGTACCCGCCTGAGCATCGCCGAACTTTTCGCCGAAGTGGGGGAAGACAGCTTCCGCGACTTGGAAACCATGATGCTGCGGGAGTTCGACACCCTGCCCATGTTCGTACTGGCCACCGGCGGTGGCACCCCCTGCTGGCACGACAACATGAACTGGATGAACGCCCACGGCCGTACCGTTTTCCTGGACCCTTCGCCGGCCATAATTGTCAACCGATTGTCGCAGGAGCGGGACAAGCGTCCACTACTGCACGGAGGGGAAGACCTGGCCACCCTGGTTGACCGCAAGCTGACGGAACGGCGGGAGTGTTACGAGCGGGCGCACATTCATCTACTGCAGGACAATCCAAACCAGGACATTCCGCGTTTGCTGGAGAAACGCCTCAACACCTACCCCGCCAAATGAATTCCATGTCGCGACTACTGCTGCTATTACCCTTTCTGTTGCTGGCGGCCCCGGCCCTTGCCCAGCAAACTTCCAACGCGGGGATGTACTTCGTTGGCTTTGCCGACAAGGCCAACACACCCTTTTCCGTGGACCGCCCCACTGAGTTCCTCAGCACCCGCTCCCTGGCGCGCCGGGATAAGATCGCCGCGCCGGTGACGGAACTCGACCTGCCCATTCAGGCCGACTACGAACGCGCGGTGGCCGCCGCGGGGGCCCAGATCTGGCTCCGCAGCCGGTGGATGAACGGAGTGGTCGTAGCCGCCGACGAGCAACAACTCGATAAAATTGCCCGGTTGCCCTTCGTGGATACCACCTACTACGTAGCACCCCGGCAGTACGAGCGGTCCACTACCCTGCCCCGCCCGGCCAACTTTGATCAGCCGGCACCGGTGGTCGGCAGCGTTCCGGTGAACGAGACCTTTTACGGATACGGCTTTACCGACCTGGCCCGCATGAACGGCGACAGCCTCCACCGCCTCGGCTTTAGGGGCCGCGGAGTGCTGGTGGCCGTCTTCGACGGGGGCTTTCCCAGCGTGGGCTACAAGGACTTCCTGGGGTATGACCAGGTGGAAGCGGTTCCGGGTAATTACGACCTGGTGGAACAGGACAGCACGGCCCTCGACGGTTCCACCCACGGCGCCACGGTGGTGAGCACCATGGCGGCTCACCACCCCTTCTTCTTCATCGGCACGGCGCCGGAAGCCCGCTACCTCCTCTTCAAAACCGAGAACAGCCGGGGGGAGCACCGCCTCGAGGAAATCAATTACGCCATTGCCCTGGAGATGGCCGACAGCGCCGGGGTGGACCTGGTGAACAGCAGCCTGGGATATACCACCTTCTCGGACAAGCGTATGGACTACACTTACGCTGACCTGAACGGCCGTACCTCCCCCGCCTCGATCGCGATCGGCCACGCCTTTGACCGGGGGATGATCGTGGTGACCAGTGCCGGAAACAGTGGCGCGGACGACTGGAAGCACATTGGCATTCCCGCCGACGCCGAGGAGGCCTTCAGCATCGGCGCCCTGGACGCCGCGGACCAGCGGGCGTACTTCAGCAGCTTTGGCCCCACCGCCGATGGCCGCATCAAGCCCGACGTGAGCGGCCCCGGCGTGATGGTGACCGCCGTAGCCGCCAACGGCAAAGGCCTTACGGGGGCCAACGGTACCAGCCTGAGCGCCCCGTTGGTCACCGGACTGATCGCCTGCCTGCTGCAGGCCGTGCCCGAGGCCACCAACCAGGAGATCCTGGATGCCATCCGGGCTACCGCCTCCCAGGCCACCGCGCCGGATGCCACCTTGGGCTACGGCAAGCCGGATTTCGCGGCCGCCTACCGCCGCCTGATCGGTCGTCGGCAGCAACCGTAAGGGTCGGCTTTTTTGACTGGTCGCTTGTACCGGCCGGAGGCGTTGCTTATTTTTGGGAATCCCGGCAGCCAACCACTTAAGGTTTTTGCTGTTGGGCCTAACGAATAGCCGGGACACCCCGGCACCGCTTTTTTTATTTGGTATCAGTAAGTTGGAACGAGCCCCGGCATCCTCTGGATGACCGGGGTTCTTTTTTTACCGGCGGAAGGCCAAGCGCTCCCCCCTTACCTCATCGCGTACCCGACCATCGGCGTACGCCAATTGCCCGCTCACGATGGTTTCCCTTACCCGGCCGCGCAGGGTCATCCCCTCCAGGGGCGACCACCCCACGTGGTACAGGATATTCTCGGGAGCCACCGTCCAGGTAGTCGCCGGATCGTAGATCACCACGTCGGCCCACATGCCCTCGTCCAGGTAGCCGCGCCGGTCGATCTGGAAACACACCGCCGGGGCATGACACATCTTTTCGACGATCTTTTCCACGCTGATCAGCCCTTGCTGCTCCAGCCGCATCATCAGGTCCAGGCTGTGTTGCACCAGGGGTAGTCCGCCGGGCGCCTGGAAGTAGTCTTCCTGCGCCTTCTCGGCGGCCGTATGGGGCGCGTGGTCGGTGGCCACCACGTCGAATCGATCGTCCAACAGGGCCGGCAGCAGGGCGGCCCGGTGGTGTTCGGCCTTGATGGCGGGGTTGCACTTGATGCGGTTGCCGAGGCGGTCGTAGTCGTCGGCGTTGAAAGTCAGGTGATGGACGCAGACCTCCGCCGTAATGCGCTTCTCTTCCAGCGGTATGTCGTTGCGGAAGAGGCCTACCTCATCGGCGGTGCTGATGTGCAGGATGTGCAGCCGGGCGTTGTGGCGGCGGGCCAGCTCGATGGCCAGGCTGCTGCTTTTCAGGCAGCCGGCCGCCGAGCGGATGTTCGGGTGCTCCTGCACCGGAATATGGTCACCGTATCGCTCGCGGGCCGCGGCGGCGTTGCGGCGGATGGTCTCCTCATCCTCGCAGTGGGTAGCGATGAGGAGAGGGATCTGGGAGAAGAGCGTTTCCAGGGTTCGCTCGTTGTCCACCAGCATATTGCCGGTACTGCTGCCCATGAAGATCTTGAGTCCGCAGACGGAAGCGGGATCAGTGCGCAGGGCCTCGTCGAGGTTGTCGTTGGAGGCCCCCATGTAGAAGCTGTAGTTGGCCACACTGGTGTTGGCCCCGATGCGGTACTTCTCGTCCAGCAGGAGCTGGGTGAGGGTGGAAGGCTTGGTATTCGGCATTTCCATGAAGGAGGTAGTGCCACCGGCCACCGCGGCGCGGGCCTCGGAGCCGATGTTGGCCTTGTGGGTCAGCCCCGGTTCCCGGAAGTGGACCTGGTCGTCGATGACCCCCGGCAGTACCAGGCAGCCGCTGGCGTCGATTTCCCGATCGACCCGGCGGTCGATGCTGCCTTCAACCCGGGTGATGAACCCATCTTCAATGAGCAGATCGGCTACCCGCCGTTGTCCCCGGTTGACAACCGTGCCGCCCTTGATCAAAATGCTTCCTTTCCGCATACCGCTTACTTTTTGGCCAATGTAAGGCACCCTCCGGCGAATTTAGGACCACCTTAATAGATTGCTCACAGATTTTAAGCTTTCCCGCTGCAACCTTTGGGCCTCGGCAAACGCCATTGCAACATCCGCTGTTCCTTCCCATGGGCGGGCCCGCGGGTGCCATGAACAGTTAAACCGCAATACCCATGAAGACGCTGTATACCCTCTTTTTCCTCCTCTTCGCCGTCGGCCTCTCGGCCCAGGACGTGGCCTACGCCAGCACGGCAGTTGCTCCCGCATACGCCTACCGCACCTCCGCCGCGCCAGCACTGGCCACCAAAGACTACAGCCTGCGCCGGGAAAAAACCCTGCTCGGCGACCTCGACCTGAGCGGCGCCTGGGGTGGCCCAACCTATAACTATTCCGCTACCGGTGACGACTGGTCGCTGGTACGCGGCGGTTTCGGCGGCCTCGAGTTTGGCAATAACGTGTTCCTCGGTTACGGCGGATGGAAGGCGCGCGAGTCCTTCACCACCGACGAAGCCCCGCTGATCGGCAGCCGTCCAGAGTATGATTTCCGCCACGGAGGCTTCATCATTGGCGTGACCCCGGGGGCCGACAACGTGATCCACCCCCGCTTTACCGCCATCGTCGGCCCGGGGCGGATCGACGTGGCCAACGAAGGCCGCGACCGCATGCTGGTCGGCCAGTTGATGGGCGGCGCCGAGCTGAACCTGTTCCAGTGGTTCCGCCTCGGCATCGAGGGCGGCTACCGCTTTGCCAGCGGCGTGGATTCCCAAGTAGTGACCGCCAAGGACGTCAGCGGCGCCGTCGTACAGATCGAAGCGCGATTCGGATGGAGCTGGTAATGCCGGTTTTCGCGGGCGGGTTTTCTACCTTTGCGGGTCTATGGAAAAATCGCCCTTCAAGCATATCGCAATCGCCGGGAACATCGGGGCCGGCAAGACTACCCTCTGTCGCCAGCTCGGCCAGCATTTCGGCTGGGAAGTTCACTACGAAAGTGCCGACAATAACCCCTACCTCAGCGACTTCTACAACGATATGAAGCGGTGGAGCTTTAACCTCCAGGTTTACTTCCTCCACAACCGCTACAAGCAGATCATCGACATCCAGACCGGAGACCACCCCGTCATCCAGGATCGGACCATCTACGAAGACGCCCACATCTTCGCCCCCAACCTCCACGGCATGGGGTTGATGACCGAACGGGATTTCGACAGCTACACCCAGTTGTTCCACACGATGACCAGCCGCATTAAGCCGCCGGATCTGCTGATCTACCTGCGGGCCGGCATCGGCACCCTGGTGGCCCACATCGAAAACCGCGGCCGCGACTACGAAGGCACCATGAGCCTCGACTACCTCAAGCAGCTCAACCGCCGGTACGAGGACTGGATCCGCGATTACCACGAGGGCAATATCCTCATCATCAACGTGGATGAAGTAGACTTCGTGAACAAGAAGGAAGACCTGGGCAAGGTCATCAATATGGTTGACGGCAAGCTACACGGCCTGTTCAAGGACGCCTGAGGCAATACGTCACCAGCCGCAAGAGCGGGGGAGGAAGGCTATTCCTCCCCCGCTTTCAGTTTGGAAGAGAGGTCGATGTAAACCCCCTCCCGCTTGGGCGGCGAGATGCTTTGGAGGTACTCCGAGCGCTGGGCGTTGTCGTTCTCCACGAAAGGACGGATCTGGAACAGCCAGATCTTGTCGTCCTTGAAGCCCAGCTCCACGTCGAAGGGCCCTTCGGTTTTCACCCCGGGCGCCTTGGGCATGATCTCTTCCACTTTCTGGCCCAGGGCGTATAGTTCCACGAGGTTTTCGCGGCTCAGGATGGCCTGGTCGAAGGATGCAGCTTCCATCACACTGCCGCCGCTAGCGGGCAGGCGACGGTGCATGCGTTCCCGGGCCGGGGCTTGAAGGATGAACCTGCCGGTGTGGTCCAGCAGGTAAGCTTCCGCCGCCTGCCCGTCAACCGCGCCGCCGGCGCCCCGGCTGAACGCCACCGTGATGTCGTCGTCGTGGCCGGTACTTACTCCCTTGGTGATCATGACACCGGAGTACTCCACGTCTACGCTGGGGATGATCAGGATACTGGGGAAGACGTTTTCCGGGTTCAGCAGGTATCGTTGCCGCCAGCGGTAGCTGCGCTCAGTGTAGGGGCTGGCCCATACCTCTTTGATGCCCTGGATAATGGCGTCCTCCGCCACTACGTTAAATACCGTCTTGTTCAGGCCGGCCCCGGTGAATTCATCCAGGTCCTCCATGTTGGTGTCCGAGCGGAGGAAGACGGGCACCTGCCCCAGGCCGCCCCCGAACTGCTGGCGAAATCCTTCCCGCAACTGGGCAATCAGCTTGTCCTCGATGCGAATCTGGCCAATGGCCTCCCGCAGGGTAGCCAGCTGGGCCAGGGTGTAGCGTTCTACTTCCGCCGGCGTAGCTCCGCTCGATTCCATCTCCGCGGCCCGGGCGAACCGGCTGTTCAGGAATTCCCAGTAGCTCACCCCGGCCGGCTGCCCGGGCATCTGCTGGTCAAGGTGCTCCCGGAAGATGCCAAAGGGAATGACCAGTCCGTTCACCACGTTTTCCGGGAACAGCTGCTTGAGCTGTCCCAGGTTGGCGGCCTTGGGGCCGGAGCGGACGCCACTATCCTTGCTGTTCACCTCGCTTAACTTGAGCACGTCGCGGGTGCCCAGGTCAATGCGGTCGACGGGTACGCGGATCTTTTCCTGGCTGCGCTCCCGGACGGCGAACAGGTTCTTTTCGGTTTCCGACATTTCACTGACGGGCTTCATCACCACGGACCCGGCATTGGATACTGCGTAGAACACCTCCTGCCCGTCGTAGGGCTTGAGCTGCTCGAACTGGCGGTCGGTGAGTACGGCGTTGGGTATGCCCAGGTTACGAGCCAGCAGCTGGACGTGGCTGACCATATTTCCCTCGCTGACCGTCAGGATGCCCCCTACGGGCTTGAGGTCGGCGGGCGGGCGGCTGAAGGCAAAGATATCGCGGTTGTTCACCTCCACGCCGTCTGGTGCCCCCTCGATGAGGTGGAGGATGCCCCGGGCGTAGCCCGGATTGAGTCCGCGGGCCTGGGCCTGGGCCTCGATGTCCATCAGGCGGTTTCCACTGTCGGTGTTGCGGGCCAGCCAGTCTCCGAGTTCGCCGACGGCCTGGCCGAGGGGCAGGAGAACGGAAGAGCGGATCTGGTCGTCGAGAAAGCCCAAAGCCTTCGGTTCAAACTCGGCGTAGCGCTCGACTACTTCCCCGTAGGTTACCCGGTTGGTGGCCGTACCCCACTCCACGAAGCGGCGGGCGTTGTCGAGGTAGGCGGTCATCATTTCCGGCCAGATATACTGGTAGCCCGGATCGGCAATGTTGGCCAGGGCGGCCTCGTACTCCCACAGTTCGATAAAGCCGGTGCCGGTGGCCGCCTCCCCGAGGTAGCAGATCTTTTCCATCTGCTCGCGGGCGGTTTCGGCTTCCCAGTTCACGGCCGCGCGGAAGATGAGGTCACTGAGCTCGTTCAGGACATCGATCAGCCGCAGCCGGTCCAGCGGTCGGCGCGACTGGGTGACCAGGTCGCGGCGAATCTGCAGCGTCAGGTCGGCCGCGGCGGTGAGGCGGCTGATGTCGTTTTCGCCGTTTTCCTGTCGTTGTTGCCGTTCGACGAAATCGGCCAAGCGGGCGCGCAGGGAATCTTCCCGCGGCAACTCCTTGAGCAGTTCACTGATGTTATCAAGGTCACTGCCTCCGTAGGCGGTACGGATATCGGTCACCAGCTGGCGGGCCGGAGTGGCCAGGCGGCGAGATTCGAGCTCCTGGGCGTGTTGCTCGATGAAGGCTTCCACGGCACCCGCGTCCGCGCCCTCCGGACGTCCGTGGATTTTGATGCGCAGGTCCATGAAGGCGGGGTATTTGTCGGCAATCTCCTTGCTAACCGCCCGAATCCGCTGGTTCAGGTCGGTATCGCCGCGGTGGGGAATGTCACGGGCGGCCTGTACGATGAGGTAGAAGTTCTCGCGTAGCACATCATCCTTGGCCAGCAACCAGCGGAAAAAGGCGCGGCCCCACTCTTCCTCATCCTCCACCTGGAAGGCGCCGCGGTAGTAGCGGGCCTGTTCGAGAATCCAGCCGTTGTCCACGGCCACCAGGTAGTTGTTGAGCTGGTACTGCTTCAGGCGGCTGTGGTCGTGGGCCGCGTCCCAGAAGTCGTCATACTTCGTATCGGCCAGAATCTGTCCGAAGAAGAGGTGATCCCGCCGCATCAGCTGCTTGATCTCCGGCCGGTAGTCGGCGTGCTGGTGGGCCTTGTCGTCGTTCGGACAGGGGTCGCGGGCCGCCCGCTGACTGCCGTCGGAACAGAACCAGAAGATGCCGCGGTACGGGCCGCGGCGGTCGTTGCGGTAGCTTTCAATGAGGGTGGCAATTTCTTCGGCTGAGGACTGGGCACCCAGGGGGGATGCGGCAAGTGTCCCCAAAAGGGCGATGATCAGCAAGAACAGGGCGCGATCGGGCGACCGGAAATGAAAGGGCATGTAAGGGAGTTTATTCGGCAAGGCAGTGGTTGGTGGCCGGCAACTACAAGAAGAACCGGTCAAACAAAAGGCAAGTGGCGGGCGGTAAGCCCCCCGACAAGGTCTAATACGCAAGGTATTCGGGCCACGTTCAAAGGTAAGCCCGATATCTGCCCCACCGGTGTGAACATTGTTACATGAAGGTATCTTCTAAACCAAACCTTACTGGAAGTGATAGCACTGCGCATCTTGGCTTATGTACTCGGAACCATCGGCGTGCTGGGCACCCTGCTACCCTTTCTTAAATACGACGACTGGTGGATCCGGGGCTTCGACTACCCACGGCAGCAACTGATCTTCATCCTCTTTCTGGCCGCGATCTGCTGGGTACTCTCTAATCCGCAGAACACCACCTTGAATGTTGCAATTAGTGTAATCCTGGTGGTGGCCGCTTTATACCAGGCCTACCGGATCTACCCCTACACCTCTCTTCATAATAAGGATGCCCTAGACGCTCAGATTCTCGACAAACCGGAAGGCCACCTTAGCCTGTTAATGAGCAACGTGTTGCAGACCAACACCCGCACCGACTTGGTGATTAGCATGGTGCAAGATGCGGATCCAGATATCCTGCTGACGGTGGAAACCAATAAATGGTGGGAGGAAAAGCTGCTGGAAGGACTGGGTGACACCTACCCCCACCGGGTCATGGTTCCCCTCGAAAACCTTTACGGTATGCACCTGTGGAGCAAGATCGAACTAATCGACCCCCAGGTCAAGTACCGTATCAAGGATGACATTCCCAGTATTGAAACGGCCATCGTGCTGGAGAACGGACGAAGGGTCGACCTCTATTTCCTTCATCCCATGCCCCCCAGCCCCACGGAGGCCTACGCCAGTACCGGCCGCGACGCGGAGCTCTCGCTCGTAGGACTGGAGATAAAGGAAAAGCCAAACCGCACGGTCGTCGTGGCCGGCGACATGAACGACGTGGCCTGGTCCCACTCCTCCCGTCTCTTCCAGCGGCTGAGCGGACTACTCGACCCCCGCCGCGGTCGGGGACTTTTCTCTACCTTTCACGCCGAACACCGGCTGCTACGCTGGCCGCTCGACCACGTGTTCCACAGCAGTGACCTCACAGTCATCGATCTGCAACGGCTGCCCTACGTGGGCTCCGATCATTTCCCCGTACTGATCAAGCTCAGCTACGAACCCCAGCAGGACGAAAACCAGGGAGAAACGCCGGAAGGGGACGACCTGGAAGAAGCCAAGGAAACCATTGAGAAGGGCAAACGGCAGGAGGACGACGCCATTCTCAAGGAATAATTATTCGCAAAAAAGTGTCATTATTTCTTAACGTCACTGCGTGAGCTATGCCGTCTTGAAGTATCTTTGACCCCGCCCTAAACCAATTGCTCTATGAAAAATGTTGTTTCTCAGCGCTTTATCAAGTGTCACGATAAGCTCAAAGCCGAGAAACGCATCCGCTCCAGCCGGGCCTTTGCCCTTTCGCTGGACTATCTGCCCCAGTCGCTGAGTGAGATCCTCAAGGGAAGGCGCGACGTAACCATCGAACTGCTGCGGCAGGCCATCAACAAGTACAAGCTCAATCCGGTCTACCTATTCACCGGTGATGGTCCGATGTTCATGACCGAGGAGAGCAACCAGAACTTCCGGGTGCTGACCACCATCACCACTCCGGACGCCGACGAGTTGATCGTCCACGTGCCCCTGCCCGCCCAGTCGGTCTACGCCGGGGAACTCAGTGACCCCTCCTTCGTGGAGAGCCTGCCTACCTACAGCCTGCCCGACTACAAGTACAAGGTGGGTACCCACCGCAGCTTCGACGTACCGGGCAACAGCATGGAGCCCACCCTCTTCGAAGGCGACAAGGTGGTGTGCGCCTTTCTGGAACCCACTCTCTGGGAAAGCGGCATCAAGGACAACTACGCCTACGTGATCGTCACCCGCAGCGACGTAGTGGTCAAGCGCGTACGCAACTACCTCGGCAGCAGCAAGGAACTGGAGGTCATCTCCGACAACTCCTTCTACGAAACCTACCGCATCCCCCTGGCCGACCTGCGGGAAATCTGGTACGTCCGGGCCCGGATCACCCCCTTCCTGCCCTCCCCCCAGAACATCCAGCGGTACGTCCACCAGGAAATGGTGGAGCTGAAGGCCACCATCGCCCAGCAGGGCAAGCTCATCGACCGCCTGGGCGTCTCCGTGGAGAAGGCACTCAGCGGACAGAACAGGGGCTGATCGCAACCCAGCGGGCGCGGACGCGGGTGCCAGAACTACCGGACCAAGAGCCGGGTCCAATCCGCAGCGTCGGCTCCCGCCAGCCGGAGGGTGTACAGCCCCGCGGGCAATTCACCGGTCTGCAGCCGCCAGTTCCCGGAAGGCGACACCGTCACCCTGCGGACCAGGCGCCCCCTGCCCGAGTAAACATTCAGCGACCGGCATTGTCCGGAGTCAACTGCTCCGCTGACCACGCTTCCGCGGGCCACGGGATTGGGAAAAACCTTTACCGCTCCCCTACCCGCTTCGGCAAGGATGGAGCGCACTGGAGAATACTCAAAAGTCCCGTCCGCGTCCACCTGCCGCAGGCGGTAGAACTGGCGGCCAGGCAACGGACGCTCATCAATGAAGGCGTAATTGCGTGGGCTGCGGGTCGTCCCTGCCCCCGCTACTGCGCCGATCGCACTGAAGGTATTACCGTCCGCCGACCGCTCGACGGTGAAATAGGCATTGTTGGTTTCGGTGGTGGTGGTCCAGTTCAGCTGAACCCCACGGGGCGTTTCCTCCAGCCGGAAGTCTGCCCAACGTACCGGTGCCGCGGCCGCGCAGCCGGCGCTTACGCAATTGTTGCGAATAGCCGCCTTGTCGGCGCAGTTCCCGCTGTTGCTGCTTACCGCTACGGCCGGATTGTAGGTGTCGAAAGCGGCTCCATCCACCGCTACCTGGCAGGGCAGCTGGCAGCAATCGCCCAGTACGCCGTTGTTGGTGATCTGCAGGGCATTGTCCAGCACCACCAGTGAGGCGAAATCATCCAGGTTGTCCATCCCGTCGTTGCCGTCGAAGGTCAAAAATGCCGCCCGCTCCAGGCTTTGGAAACCCGTCAATCCACTCACCGGCTGGGTGTCCACGATGGCGGAAGTTGGGGTGAGGGCGTCGTTGTTCTGTATGGTGACACCGCCAGTCACGGTGGTTAGGTTTCTTAAGGGGTGGGTTTCGGTGAGGCTGCTATTCCCGACGATTTGAAGGGCGCTAGCTAAGGCGGTTGTCCCTTCAAAGTTCAGCAGTAAACTCACTTGGGGATTATTGGAGTAAACCAGAGAGTTCGTCACATTTAATTCTTGACCGCCTGTAATGCGCAGTTTGTTGTTTCCGGCAATACTGATATCTGCAACCTCGATTGCTCCCGTTCCATCAAATATCCGCGAGATGTTCGTTAGGGACGCATTGTCATTGATAGTTATTGAATTCATACCAGTGACCAGCGTAAGATCTCTCCCAACATTTGAAAGAGTACTATTATCAGTTATCGTCAGGACATCCGATATGGTAGCTGAAATTCCGGCAATACTCGTAAGTACTTGATTGAACTCCACCACCAATTCCGTCAGGGTGAAGTTGGCGCCGCCGCTCACGCCGGCGGAGAGTCCGTCGAGGGTGGTGAGGTTGTCGTTGCCGCGGATGATGAGGCTGGAACCGATGGAGGCTACGGCCGGCAGGTTGTCCAGGTTGACGAGGTCGTCGAGTTCGTTGAGCCGCATTTGCCCGCCGATGGTAGCGAGTAGCGGTCCGTCGAAATAATCCAGTTGGGGCAGGTGGGTGAGGTTGAAGTCGCCACCCGTTTGGGTCAGCGCCGGGAAGCTGGCGGTGGCCAGGTTGGGCACCTGCTGCATGAGGAGGTTGCCGCTAACCGTGGTCAGGGCCGGGAGGCTTACCGATTGTAAACCCGTCACGGTGGCGGGGTCGCCGGATCCGATCTGGAGGTTTCCGACGGAAGTCAGTGAGGTAAGGCCCCCCAGGGGATTTCCGGCACCCGCGGTATCATCGGCGCCCCAATCGGTCAGGCTCAGGCTGCCCGTTACCGTAGTGAGCGCCGAAAGATTGGACAGGTCGGTAATGGTGCCGGTAGCCTGTATGGTCAAGCTGCCTGCGACTTCGGTATAGGGAGTACCGCCGCTGTCAAAGGCATCCACTTCAGTCTGGGTGGTTAGCAGGACGTCTCCCGTGTAAGTCTGGGCACCGGCCAGAAAGGGGATGGTTGCATAAAGGGATAGGAAAAGGCATGCGAGGAGTGTGTTCCGACGCATCGGAATTCCGGGTAGAACAGTCATGAATAAAGGTGTGATAGCTTTACAGGCGACCTCGAATCAAGCGGTGCGAGGGCCTGATGAAGAATACGCGCGTAGGGTCAGTACCGTCCGTCGGACAGCTAGGCGATAGTCGTGACCGGGCCGGACATTATCGCCCGGTTACACGACACGCTCAAATCCCGTTTGCGCAGGATACACCATATAAATGTCCGAACCACACCCCATAATATGCAGTTCCCCAAATTTAATATCGCATTTATCCGTTACAACAGATAAATCAGATTACTCCACTTTGTGGATGGAGTGCTCCCAAGTGATGTTTATGCCCCCCGCCTTCAGCATGAGGGATACGCTGCAAAGTTTTTCCATGCTAAGCCGACAGGCGCGTTCGACCTTCTTTTCTTCCAGGTTGCCGTACAGGTGATAGTGCACGTGGATGTCGGTGAAGACCCGGGGCTCGGTGTCCACGCGTTGGCCTTCTACGGACACCTTGATGTCGTGCAGGTCCTGCCGCTGCTTTTTCAGCAGCAGGACGATGTCGATGCTTGAGCAGCTGGCTACGGCCGACAGTACGAGCTGCATGGGCCGCATGCCCTTGCCCTGTCCGCCAATGTCGGGGCTGCCGTCGGTGATGACGGTCAGGCCCTCGTCGTTGGAGGTTTCAAAGAGAAAGGCGTTGTCAATTCGGTTAAGTTCTACTTTCATTTCTTGGCGCGGTTGGTTTCCCACATCTTGCGGTTGTCGTTTACTTCGATCCAGTAGCCGTCGGGATCCTGGATATATACCTGCTGTACGCCGTCGGGGCGCGTATTGCTCTGCATGGGTTCGCCGCGCCAGGTCTCAAAGGGGACGTTGATCTTCCGGAGGTGGGCTACGAAGGCATCGAAGTCGGCCATGGCGATGCAGAGGTGTACGCCTTTGGTGGTCTTCACATCGACGGTATCGGTTTCGATGATGTGGAGTGCCATTCCCTCCCCGAGGGAGAACCATACCCGCCGGTCGTTTCCGGTACCGTTGAAGACGGTGTCCAGGGCAAATACCCGCTGGTAAAAGTCAGCGCTCTGCTGGAGGTCATCGACGTTTATCGCGTAATGGTCGAAGCTCGCCCGGAAAGGACCGTTCTCGGTACCGAAGGGTGTCATTTTGGGGGAACAGGAGAAGGCGACCCAGCAGGTGGCCAGGAGGAACAGGTAGCGCATGTGACTTTAGTTTCGGGGTAAGATAGCCCTCCGCCGAGCAATTGGTCCGCAGAAAGGCAGCGGAAAAATCGATTGTCCTTACCGGACTACATCAGCAGTTCAGGATCGGTATCGAGGGTAATGCGGTTCGCTGCCAGCAGGGTCCGCCGCAAGCCCGCGGTGCGGGTAAAGACGTAGCTGAAAAAATAGCGGGCGGTTTGCAGCTTCGAGCGGTAGAAATTTTGCTCAGCCTGGTTTTCGCCGGCATCGAGGGTGCGTTCGGCGGCGTTGGCCTGCCGGAGCCACATCCAGCCGATGACGTGGAGCCCGAAATACTCCAGAAAGATGGTGGCGTCGGCCAGGAACACGCGGGGATCCTCCTTCCGGGCCAGCTGCATGAGGTGCTGGAGGACCTGTTGCATTTCTTCCAGCCCCTTCCCGAGCGCCGCCCCCAGGGCAGCGGTCTGACCGGTTGCGCCGGTGATTTCCGACTGGATTTCCTCGGCGAGGTACACCACCGCCTTGCCGTTCTCCATCATCACCTTGCGGCCCAGGAGGTCGAGGCCGTGGATGGTGGTGGTACCCTCGTAAATGGAGTTCACGCGGATGTCGCGGAAGAGCTGTTCCACCGGGTGGTCGTCGGTGTACCCGGCTCCCCCCATGACCTGCATGGCCAGACTTACCGATTCGTTGCCGTACTCGCTGGGAAAGCTTTTGGCGATCGGGGTCAGCAACTCCAGCAGCAGGTGGCTGCGGTCGTCGCCCCGGGCGGTGTGGAGGTCCTGGTACAGGCTACACTGCAGCAGGAGGGCAATACTGCCCTCGACCACCGCCTTCTGGAACAGCAGCATGCGGCGCACGTCGGCGTGTTCGATGATGGGCACCTGGGGAGCGTTGACGTCCTTGTTGCCGGGGTGGCGGCCCTGTGAGCGTTCGCGGGCGTATTTGAGGCTGGCGTAGTAAGCCGCGGAGGCCGCCCCGGTGGCCATGATGCCCGTCCCGATCCGGGCCTCGTTCATCATCAGGAACATATGGTTCAGGCCGCGCAGCTCCTCTCCAACCAGGAATCCCCGGGTGGTACCTTGCTCTCCGAACATGAGGTGGGCCGCCACGTAGCCTTTCTGCCCCATCTTGCCGTAGATGCCGGCCGTGGTGACGTGGTTGTCGATGAGGCCACCATCGGGGCCGGGCAGGTATTTGGGTACTACGAACAGGCTGACGCCCTTCACCCCTTTCGGGCCGTCCTTCTTGCGGGCCAGCATCAGGTGTATGACATTCTCCGCTTCGGTATGGTCGCCGCCACTGATGTAGATCTTTTGTCCGTAGATGTGGTAGCTCCCGTCTTCCTGTTCCTCGTAGTAGGAGGTGATGTCGCTCAGCGAGCTGCCCGCCTGGGGTTCGGTGAGGGCCATGGTGCCCTGCCAATCTCCGGCGGCCATCTTGGCCAGGTAGGTGTCCTTGAGTTCCTGGGTACCGAATTCCAGGATCAGATTGGCCGCTCCCTTGGTCAGCAGGCCGTAGGCGGCCAGGTTACCGTTGGCCGACTGGAAGACCAGGGTGCCGGCGTTCAGCACCGTGAGTGGCATGCGCTGACCCTCGTACGCCTCATCCCAGGCGGCGCTGAGCCAGCCGCTGCCGCCCATGGCCCGCAGTCCCTCCCCCACCTCGGGCAGCACGTGCACCTTTCCGTCGGCAAAGTAGGCCTTGTCGCGGTCCATCCGCGTGTACACCGGGTGGAGGTACTGGTCGGCCAGTTGCCCGGCGGCGTCCAGACTGAAATCGATGGCTTCCCGGTCGAAATCGCCGAACCGATCGCCGCGGCGGATTGCCTCCAGATCGAGCACTTCGTGGAGGATAAACCGGAGGTTACGGAGGGAAATGTACTGCATACGGTAAAGATATGAATTCATTGCACCCGCGTCCGCGCCACCTGTGTATCTTTGCCGCCCCAAACGAACCGCGCGTGGCAAACAAGTACTTCGACCTGATTGACCAGACCTTCTACTTTCCCCAGGAAGGATTTGACATGGAAAACGGGTACCTCACCTTCAACCGTATCCCCCTCATCCACCTGATCCGCAAGTACGGTACGCCGCTGAAGCTTACCTATCTGCCGAGTATCGGCCGCAAGATCAAGGAGGCGCGGAACCTGTTCCGCCGCGCGATGCGCGCCCAGGGCTACGCCGGTCAGTACCAGTACTGCTACTGCACCAAGAGCAGTCACTTCGCCCACGTGGTGGAGGAGGCGCTGGACCACGACGTGCAGCTGGAGATCAGCTCGGCCTACGACGTCGACCTCATCCGCCGCCTGTACGCCCGCAAGAAACTCGACAAGAAGATCCAGATCGTCTGCAACGGCTTCAAGCCGGAGAACTACCTGGCCGGCATCGTGGGGCTGATGAACGACGGCTTCGAAAACGTCATCGCGGTGGTCGACAACAGCCACGAGCTCGATTACTACGAGGCCCACGTTCAGGGCGTAGCCAAGATAGGCATCCGCATGGCCACCGAGGAGGAGCCCAACTTCGAATTCTACACCAGCCGCCTCGGCCTGCGCTACGGCGACGTGCTGCCGCTGTTCCGCGACCGCATCAAGAACAGCGAGAAACTGGAGCTCCACATGCTCCACTTCTTCGTCGACACCGGCATCAAGGACACCCTCTACTACTGGGGCGAGCTGAAAAAGGCCGTCCGCCTCTACGGAGAGCTGAAGAAAGAAAGCGAAAACCTTCACGCCCTTAACATCGGCGGCGGCATGCCGATCCGCAACAGCCTCGGCTTCGAGTTCGACTACAAGTACATGGTGCGGGAGATCGTGAAGAACATCCTCGACGCCTGCGAAGAGGACGGTGTGCCCGAACCCGACATCTTCACCGAATTCGGTAAGTACACCGTCGGGGAAAGCGGGGCCACCATCTTCAGCGTCCTGGCCCGCAAGCAGCAGAACGACAGCGAGATGTGGTACATGATCGACAACTCCCTCATGACTACCCTGCCCGATGCCTGGGGCATCGGTGAGCGCTTTATCCTGCTGCCCATTAACAAGTGGGACCGCGATTACCGCCGGGTAAACATTGGTGGGTTAAGTTGCGACAACTCCGACTACTACAACTCGGAGATCCACGAAAGCCAGGTGTACATGCCCGTCGACCGCGACGGCGACGAGGAGCCACTCTACCTCGGTTTCTTCCACACTGGAGCCTACCAGGACAGCATCAGCGGCTACGGCGGCATCAAGCACTGCATGATTCCGAGCCCCCAGCACATCATCATCGACATCGACGAGGAGGGCAACCTCACCGACCGCGTACTGGCCGGCAAGCAGTCGGCCGAGAGCATGCTTCAGATCCTGGGGTACTAGCTATTCTGCCCCGCCGCGCGGGGACTGCAATTTCCGGATGATTTCCATGGACAGCCGTTCCGGGGTGAAAGGGAGCAATCCCTTGATCATCAGGCCCATTCCTACTTCGGTTATCACCTCCAGGCGTCCGGCCTCCATGGCTGTATAGCCCTGCCGGGCGGTGGATGCGGCGGATCCTGCCGATTTGAACAGCAGGCTGTCGGCCATGTCCGCGGTATCGGCGAAGCCGGTGTCCACGGCCCCCGGACAGAGGGCGGTGACGGTGACGCCGGTGCCGGAGACCTCCGCTGCCACGGCCTTGCTGACCGAATTGACGAAGGCCTTGGTAGCGAAGTAGACGGCTTGTCCGGGCCCCGGCATGAAGGCGGCGGTGCTGGAGGTATTTAGGATGCGGCCGCGCCCCCGCGCGATCATGCCCGGCAGAAAGAGGTGCATCAATTCAGTAACGGCCACCACGTTGAGTTCGATCATTTCGGACAAGCGGCTCCAGTCCTGACCGGCGAAGTCGCCTGTCCGGCCGAAGCCCGCGTTGTTGAAGAGGTAGTCGACGGTGAGCCCGTGTTCCGCCACGTAGTCGGCCAGTGCCCGCCGGGATCCGGCCTCGGTCAGGTCGCGGGGGAAGACGGATACGCTTACGCCGTAGCTGGTGCGCAGTTCTGCGGCCAGGTCGTCGAGTTCCGATTGCCGGCGGGCCACGACCAGGAGGTCGCGGCCCCGCCGGGCGTGTTCGTGGGCCAGGGCGCGGCCGATGCCGGAACTGGCGCCGGTTACCAGGCCGAGGTCGGTCATGCCTTGGCCTCCTCGGCGATCTGTCCCAGTTGGGTGAAGAAGCGGCGTACTTCACTTACGCCGGTCAGGCTGTAGCGGGCCGCGGTACGACCGGGGCCCACCTTGATGCTGACGCCCCAGTCGGGCAGGGCGCGGAAGATGTCCTCGTCGGTGCTGTCGTCGCCGATGCCCAGTACGAAGTCCCACTTCTGCTTGTTGACCCAGTGCTGGGTGGCCTTGCCCTTGTTCACGCCGGAGTTCTTGATTTCGACCACCTTGTTGCCTTCCAGCACCTGCAGGTCCTGGTTCTGGATCAGGTAGGTGAGCATGTCGCGGAATTCCCGGACCCGCTTGTTGCCGAGGTCACGGTCGATGTTGCGGTAGTGCCAGGCCAGGCTGTAGTCTTTCTCCTCGATGAAGGAGCCGGGGGTACGGGAAACGAGGTTCTCGAGCAGTTCACGCACCTTGGGTTTCCAGCCGTCGACGACGTTGGAATTCAGCTGCCACTTTTTGTTTTCCTTCATCCATACGCCATGCTCGGCGGCCATTTCCACGTCCAGGTGGCCGAGCCACTTTTCCAGGGTGGTGCGGTCGCGGCCACTGTTGATGACGACGGTGTTTTTAGGATCGGATGCAAGCTTGACGAGGACATCAAGCACCTCCTGGTCCGGCTTCACGGCCTGGGGATCGGGGTCGAAGGACATGAGGGTGCCGTCGTAATCGATGAACAGCAGGCGGTGGGCGGCCTGCTCGTAGCTTTCGGCGACAACCTTCAGGGCCTCGGCGCTCAGGTGAGTGGTGTGGTGCATTTTATTCTTCTCTTTTAGTTTTTGTTGTTCGCGGATGAAGGTGGCCGCCCAGTGCTTGACGTCGTACTGCTTCAGTTTTTCCTGCATTTCCTCCATGCGCTTATGCTGCTCGTCGACGTCCATTTCGAGGGCTTCGATGAGGGCCGCCTCGATTTCCTTGGCGCTCTGGGGGTTGACGGTGATGGCGCCGTCGTTGAGTTCGTACACCGCGCCGGCCATCTCGCTCAGGATCAGCACCCCGCGCTTGGAGTCGTCCTTGGCGGCGATGTATTCCTTGGCCACCAGGTTCATCCCGTCGCGCAGGGGGGTGATCAGGGCGATGTCCGCCTCCTTGTACAGGGTGGTCAGGGCCGCGAAATTCAGCGAGCGGTAGTAGTAGTGGATGGGCATCCAGTCGAAGGTGCCGTATTCGCTGTTAACCTGGCTGACCAGGATGTCCACCTCCGTTTTCAGGCTCTGGTACTGGTCGACATTGGCCCGGCTCGGCACCACGATCATGATCAGGTTCACCTTGCCGATGTATTCAGGGTTGTTGCGGATGAACTGTCCGAAGGCCCGGATGCGGTGGGGGATACCCTTGGTGTAATCCAGTCGGTCCACGCTGAGGATGATCTTCCGGCTGGCGTGCAGCTTGCGGATTTCTCCGCTGCTCTGGTCGGTCTGGGCGTCGACGTTAGGGTGGGCGTATTTGTCGTACTCGATGCCCATGGGAAATACGTCGACGTTCACCTGGCGGTCGCCGATGGTCAGCCGACCGAATTCGTGCTCGTAGCCGGTGATGCGGTAGGCCGCCGAGAGGAAGTGCCGCATATAGCCGAAGGTGTGGAAGCCCACCTGGTCGCTGCCCAGGATACCGTCCAGGATCTCCTTGCGCCACGGCAGGATCCGGAACACTTCGTAGCTCGGGAAGGGAATGTGGAGGAAAAAGCCCATGCTGATCTTCGGGAACTTTTCCCGGATCATGGCCGGCAGCAGCATCAGCTGATAATCGTGCACCCAAACCATGTCGTCTTCCCGCAGAATATCCTCTATGGCCTGGAAGAACTTGAAGTTGACCTCCTGGTAGGCCTGCCACATTTCATCGTTGTATACGGTATACTCCGTGAAGTAATGGAAGTGGGGCCAGATCGTCTTGTTGCTGAATCCCTCGTAGTAGAGGTCGATTTCCCGCTCGGTCAGGAATACCGGCACCAGGCTGCGCTTCATCAGGTCGCTGCGGATGGCCTCCCGTTCCCATTCGTTGGCAATGTCCTCACCGGGCCAGCCGATCCATATTTTATTGTAGCTGTCATCAAGGGAATTCAGCCCCGTGGCCAGTCCGCCGGCGCTGGGGTGGTAGTGCAACTCCCCATCCATACGGTTTACGGTGATGGGGAGGCGGTTTGATATGATGACAAGTCTTGACATATGCTGGGTAGTGTTAGCTAGAAAGGGTTGATGGTTGCAAGGCGGTTGCCTTTACCAAAATAGTACAGCGGGCGCGGACGCAGGTGCGAGGAAGGTACTTAAAAAATCAGTATTTGCTGGCGCTCGGCCGGAACCTCCACGGGCCGGGTTTCCAGGCGTACGGGTACGGCCGGGGTAGCGTCGGGCAAAAAGCGGCGCACGATGCGCAGGCGATGGCTGTAGCGGCGGCTTTCCCGGTCGAAAATACCGTAGTGGTCCAGGGGATCCACCCTCACCCGGCCACAAACGTGGAGCACCTGGCTGTCGGGCAGGATAAGCCCGACGTGGTCTACCCTCCCCCGGCCATCGTCGAAAAAGGCCAGGTCGGCCGGCTGGCACTGCACCACGAAATCCACCGAGCGGCCCAGGCGGCTCATTTCCGGAATGGTGCGCGGCAACTGTACGCCCACCAGGCGGCAGACCAGCTGGATCAGTTCCGCGGCGCCCACGCCAGTGGGGGTACGGCCACCCTTCAGCTCCGGCGTAAAGAGCCACTTGCGGGCCATCCGCAGCATCACGTCGGCGTCGGCGGTGAGGTTCTCACTCAGGAGCGCCTGCCCGGAATAGCGGAAGCGCTGACCGGCGTGCTGCAGCTGGATGCCGTCGTAGCCCGGCAGGCGGGCACCGAAGGTGACCGGCATGCCGAATCCGTCACTGAAGATGGGACAGAATAGTTCGAGAGCGAAGGCCGGCTGTTCCAGCTGCCGCCGGTAGACGTCTTCTTCCACGCTCACCAGTTGGTCCGTCAGCACGTAGCCCTCCAGCTCATCGTCGGGGAGAAGCACCCGGCTGTAACGGTCCTTTTGCTCCACCACCGCTACGGCCTCTCCCAACAATAACTGACTGAGCAACGGCGCGCCCGGGTGGGGCCGTTTGTGGAGGGTGGCAGCGGTGTACTTTCCGGTGGCGTAGGTGATCTGCATCGGCCGGCAAGATAGGTCAAAAGCCCCGGGCAACCCACGGCGGCTGCTTACCTTTGGGACATGAAATTAAGCCTGGCGACGGTTGTTATCTGCTTCATTCTGGCGTTCGCCCCGGGCAGGGCGTCATCCCAGGATGCCCTGTTTTCCCAGACTTTCGCCTCCCCGCTCACGCTGAGTCCGGCCCTCACCGGCCTGTTTCCCGGTCGCTACCGGGTGGCGATCAACCACCGCAGCCAGTGGGGGGAGGTGATGCAGTCGCCCTTCAGCACTTCCAGCTTCGCGGCAGATTTCCACTACGACTTCGATCCGAAGCGGCGGGGCAGCGACGGTTTCGGCGCCGGGGTTCTCTTCGTCAACGACCGGATGGCCGAGGCCGGCTACGCCCAGAACCAGGTGATGATCGGCGGGGCCTACCACAAACGGCTCGACGCCCGCGGCTTTGAAACCCTCAGCGCCGGCGCCCAGGTGGGGGTAGTACAACGGACCATCGGCTACGGCGATCTGACTTTCGAAGACGAGTTTAACGGGATCGATGGCTACCTCGACGGAGCGGGCGGAGAAATTCTGCCGGAAAACAGCGTCTCCTTTGGTGATTACCAGATCGGCCTGAACTACAGCCGTACGCCCCAGAGTCGCACCGCGGTTTTCGCCGGCGTCAGCCTGCACCACCTCAGCCAGCCGGAACAGAGCTTCTACGCTACGGCCACGGCGGGTGAGGACATCGAGGTTACCAATACCCTCTACAGCCGCTACGGGGCCTACGTCAATTTCCGTATCCCGCTCTCGCTCACGGCCCAGCTTTCACCCCGGGGCTATTTCGTCACCCAGGGGCCTCATGCCATGTTATTGATGGGTAGCAGCCTGCGGCTCCTGCTCGACGACAGCAACGGCACCGGACTGCACCTGGGCGCCCACCTGCGCGGAGCCCGCAGCATCGACGGTTTTGGTCCCGAAAGCGCGATTGGCTTCGTGGGACTGGAGGTCGCCGATTTCCTCTTCGGTCTGAGCTACGACGTCAGCCTGGGCGACCTGACGACAACCCGCCGCAACCGTTCCGCGTTTGAACTGAGTGCCACTTTCACCGGCCTGTCGGAAGATGACGCCGCGGTGCCCTGTCCCAAATTCTAAGCGGGGTGGATACTAAAGGTGGGGTGGTACCGCTTATACCCTCTCAGACAATCTGCTTATGAAGTTCCTTTTCCCCCTCTTGCTTCTTTTCCTTTCGGCATCCCTTTCGGCACAGATCGAATGGCTCAGCTGGGAAGAGGCCGTAGCACGCAACGCCAGCGAACCCCGCAAGATGATGGTGGATGTATATACCGACTGGTGCGGGTGGTGCAAGCGGATGGATAAGACTTCCTTCGTGGACCCCGCCGTCACGGAGTACGTGAACGAACACTTTTACGCCGTAAAGCTGAACGCCGAGCAGCGGGAGCCCATTCAATTTGACGGCCACGAGTTCACCTACGACCCTACCCTCAGCCGCCGCGGCGTGCATACCCTCGCAGTAGCCCTGCTGGATGGCCGGATGAGCTACCCCAGCATCGTCTATCTGGACAAGGAACAAAAGCGCATTACCATCGCCCCGGGTTTTAAGGAGGCCGAAGCCCTGCTGCAAGAGCTCACTTACGTTGGGGGCGATCACTTCAAGCGGCAGAGTTACGCCGACTACGTGAAGTCCCAGGCCAAAAAATAGCGTCTGGCTGGCCGCTTCAGTCGGCAGCCAGTAGGTCCTGGTACAGCCGGAAATTCTCCGCGTCGAAGCAGACGAACACCACTTCCTCCACCTGACGGGCGGGGTAGGCTTTTACCGTTGATACGGCGATGGCTGCAGCCCGGTCCTTGGGATAGCCGTACACCCCGGTGCTGATGTTGGGAAAGGCGACCTGGCGAGCGCCCAGTTCCTCCGCCCGGTCAAGGCTGTTGTGGTAGCAGGCCGCCAGCAATTCGGCTTCCCCGGATGCTCCCCCCGCCCATACCGGTCCCACGGTATGGATTACGTGACGGGCCGGCAATTGCCCCCCGGTGGTCACAACGGCCTCTCCCGTCGGGCATCCACCCTGACGGGCCCGGATTTCCCGGCACTCGGCCAGAATTTCGGGTCCTCCCGCCCGGTGGATGGCCCCGTCCACCCCACCCCCGCCCAACAGCGATTCGTTGGCGGCATTGACGATGGCATCGGCGGGTAGGCGGGTGATGTCACCCTGGACAACGGACAGTTTCATACGGCGGCTTGACTCGGGGAGGGAAAATTAGGTTTTCCGCTGATGTTCGATTTTTTCGGAAAATTTTTATAAAAAACGGGACAAACCCCATCCTTATGGGGTCATATATGGAAAAGTTTGTCTACATTTGTAGCATAACGGAAGGAATTGATCCTTCCCCAGTTTGTTCTCTCATTTATAAACCTATTAACTCACGGGAGTAGGAAGTTTTATTTAACCTCCTGCGCCGTTTCCCTATGAAGTATTTCCGGGCCTATGGCCCACTGGACAGTTAGTTACCAGTAGACGATTTAAGACTTAACTAGGTCCGTACGGTGCAACGTGCGGACCTTTTTTTTGTGCCCGGGCGGCACCCGGGGAGCTCAGGGTTTCCGGGTAAAGGAAATGCTGCGGAACTACCTCTACCCCCACGAACGTGGGGTGGGTAGCCCTGCGGACGCTTCTATCTTTGCCGCACGAGTTATTGGGGATTATTCCCCTGTTTTATGTGTCTCTCAGTGAAGCCTATTTTACCTAAGCGAGTATTGCCTTTGGCACCTATCGCAAACCCCAACTTACTGGCGGTCATCGGTACCGCACGACATTTCACTATTAATGTAGTCAGAAAGTGTAATTGGTGCCCCCACAATGTTGTGGGGGCATTTTTTCGTGACACCCCATTTAAATGGGGTCACGCCGGCCCCACCCCGGTCGTTCTAGGGGTGGATAATGTAACGAAACGGTTATTTCCGTCATCAGGATTTGAAGGGTCCGGGCGGGACAAGAGATTATTATTTGGTCCATTTGGATCATGATAATGTGTAAGTAAGTTTTTTAACGGCATTATGCGCCGTGACTTTTTGTTATTATGGTAGTTAGAAAGCTTTTTTAGGCCTGTGCATTTGCACGGGTCTTTTTTTTGCCCCCCCGGCACCGGTGAACACTTTGGCCCTCACGGCCTGTTTGCTACCCAAAAGAGCCCTCCGCCTATGCCCCGATTCCTCCTTGGCTTTCTGACTGGTCTGTTGTTCCTGGGATGTGGTGAGCCCCCTGCCGGAGAGGCGACTGCGCCCCCCATGGTGGCCGCGGTTCAGGCCGCCCCCGATGTCGAGGAAGACACGGTGGCCCGGGAGGAACCACTCACAGCTCCCGCTCCCGCCCCGCCACCCCCAGCTGCGCCCAAAAAGGTGACAGTGGCCCCGCCTCCCCCTACGAATACGGCACCCGCGCCCGCGCCCCCGAAGGCAAAAACCGTAGCCGTGAGTTCCTTTGCCCCCAGCCACGCCATCTGGAATGAATTGTTGCAGCGGCACGTCTCTGCGGGAGGAAAGGTCGATTACCGGGGCCTGTTGGAGCACCGCGACCGACTGGAAACCTACCTGGACCTGTTGGCCAAGGATGCCCCCGACGCCCGGTGGACCCGGGAGGAGCGGCTCGCCTACTGGATCAACGCCTACAATGCTTTTACCATCCAGTTGATCCTGAACAACTGGCCGGTGAAGAGCATCCGCGACCTGGACGAGCCTTGGGACCGGAAATTTATCAAGCTTGAGGGCAAAGCCTACAGCCTCAACCAGATCGAGCACGAAATCATCCGCCCGGAATTCCGCGAACCCCGGATTCACTTTGCCCTGGTATGCGCGGCCCTCAGCTGTCCGCCCCTCGCGAACCAGGCCTATACCCCCGCCAACCTCGAGCGGATGCTGGAGGAGAGGACCCGCAGCTTCATCAACGACGAAAAATTCAACGTCACCCAGGAGGCCGTCGTGCGGGTTTCGCCGTTGTTCGACTGGTACGCTGACGATTTCGGCGACCCCAAAACCTTTTTGAACCGCTACCTGGTCATCGACATTCCCCCCCGGAAGGAGCTACACTTTCTGGACTACGACTGGGAACTGAACGACTGAGCAGGGTACCTTGCACCCATGGCAAAAATCAAGCAAAAGGCCCGGCTGCCCTACGAAACCGAACCCGGCACCATCCACTCCGAGAAAACGCTGAATACCCTGAGGTACGAAGACGTATTCTACACCCACTCCGTGGGCCGGGTACTGGAAGTCGACCGCCAGAGCAACCACCGCATCCGCTTCACCACCCAAGGGGACGTGCGGCTGCAGGTGGAGGTTTGGGGCGACAATATGATTCGCTTTTTCCTGGCCTACGGGCGGGAAGCAGCCGACTTCAGTTACGCCCGCGACCCGGAGTTCGGCCCCCAGCCGGCGCACATCGTCTGCCGGCAGGAAGCCGAGGGATACTTCATTGAGACCGCCTCCCTGGAGGTCAGGGTCGATCTGGTCGACGCGGCCGTATCGATCACCGACCGGGCCACGGGAGTGGAAGTACACCGCTACGCCAGCCCCTTTTACGCCCGCACCACCCTGATGAAGGGGCTGGACCAGATGCGGCTGCAACTGAAAACCGCCACCGGCGAGAGTTTTTTCGGCCTCGGCGACAAGGCCTGGGATACCGACCTGAGCGGCCGCTGCTTCGAGAACTGGAACAGCGATTCATTTGGCTACGGCCGCGAGCGGGACGCCCTGTACCGGACCGTACCCTTTTATTATGGTTTGCGCAAAGGCCACGCCTATGGCATCTTCCTGGACAATACCTACCGCACCCATTTCGACTTCAACAGTAATAAAGACGGCCTCACTACCCTCTGGGCCGACGGCGGAGTGTTCGATTACTACTTCATCAATGGGCCCCAGCTGGACCAGGTTGCCAGCCGGTACGCCCGCCTGACGGGCGGGCCGGAGTTGCCCCCGCTCTGGGCCCTGGGTTACCACCAGTGCCGCTGGAGCTACTTCCCCGAACGCCGGTTGAAGGAAGTCGCGGCCACCTTCCGCGAAAAGGAAATCCCCTGCGATGCCCTCTACCTGGACATCGACTATATGGACGAATACCGGTGTTTCACCTGGGACAAAAAGCACTTCCCCAATCCTAAGCGGATGATCAGCGAATTGCGGGAGGCAGGCTTCCATACCGTAGTGATGATCGATCCCGGCATCCGGGTGGACGAGGACTACCCCGTCTACACCTCCGGAGCCGAACAGGACGTCTTCTGCCGCCGCAGCACCGGCGAGCAGATGGTGGGGCCCGTCTGGCCGCCGGAGTGCGTGTGGCCGGACTATACCAACCCCCGCGTCCGGGATTGGTGGGGACAGCTCTACCGTGAACTCTACGTCGACCAGGGGGTGAGCGGCTTCTGGAACGACATGAACGAACCGGCCATGTTCAAGGTCAACGCCCTGACCTTCCCGCCGGACGTCCGCCACGATTACGACGGGCTGACCGGGGACCACCGCAAGGCCCACAACATCTATGGCATGCAGATGGCCCGCGCTACCCACGAGGGGTTGCGCAAACTGCAGCCCGAAAAGCGCCCCTTCCTGCTCGCCCGCGCCAATTTCAGCGGGGGACAGCGCTACGCTTCCCTCTGGACGGGCGACAACATCGCCAGCTGGGAACATCTGGAACTGGCCAATCGGCAGTGCCTGCGGATGGCCATCAGCGGTTACAGCTTCGTGGGGACCGACATCGGCGGGTTCGTGGACGATCCCAGCCCGGAATTGCTCACCCGCTGGCTGCAACTGGCCGTCTTCCACCCCCTGATGCGCATCCACAGCATGGGCAACAACACCGACGGGGCCTCCGAGACGGAAACCGCCCAGGTGCAGGAGGCCGAGGCCACCAACCGACAGGACCAGGAGCCCTGGGTTCACGGGGGCAAACACACCGCCCACAACCGCCGCGCGATTGAACTTCGCTACAAGCTGCTGCCCTACCTCTATACGGCCTTCGAGCGCCACATCGCCACCGGTATTCCCGTGCTGCGGAACCTCTTCTTCTACGACCAGACGGACGAACAGTGCCTTAAATACGGCGACCAGTTCATGGCCGGTGAGGACTTGCTAGTTTGCCCGGTCACCGCCCCCAATCTGAAGTCAATGACCGTCTACCTGCCCCGGGGACAGTGGTACAGTTACTGGTCGGGCAAGACCTTCACCGGTGGGCGGACGTTGAGGGTGCGTATTCGCCCGGACCGGCTGCCCATCTTCGTAAGGGCCGGGGCCATCGTTCCCACCCTCGACGTGGTGCAGTCCACCGCCGAGATCGCCAGCCTCGAAACCCTGCACCTGACCGTCTTCCTCGACGCCACGGGCTCGGGCAGCCTCTACTGGGACGCCGGTGAGGGCTACGGCTACCGCCAGGAACAATACCTGCGCTGCAGCTACGTCGTGAACTACGACGGCAGTACGGTCACCCTGGAGCAGTCGGCCGAAGGGGAATTCACGCCCAACCTCCGCCGGACCAGCATCCGCCTTGTCGGTCTTGACCGCGCCCCCACCCGGGTGGAGGCCGACGGGAAGGCCCTAACCGACGCGCCCCGCTACCACCAGCAATCGGCCTACTTTACCGTACCCTTTGACTTCCGGAAAGTGGTGTTGCGCTAGGCTCCCCCTTTCCCTCACTTTATCTACGACATCATGTTTACTGGGATCATTGAAACCGCCGGGACCATCACCGCTATTGAGCACGACCGGCAGAATGTGCACTTCACCGTCAGCAGCGACCTCGGGCCGGAGCTTAAGATCGACCAGAGCCTCGCCCACGACGGGGTGTGCCTTACGGTCGTTGCCCTGGACGGGAACGCCCACACGGTCACGGCCATTCGGGAGACGCTCGACCGCACCCGCCTGGGAGAATGGCGGGTTGGCGGCACGGTCAACCTGGAAAGGGCCATGCAGGCCGGGGCAAGGCTCGACGGGCATATTGTACAGGGGCACGTCGACACCGTGGCGGAATGCCTCGCGGTGGAGGAAAGTGGCGGCAGCTGGTACTACACCTTCCGCTACGCCACGGACGATTTGCTGGTGGACAAGGGAAGCATTTGCGTGAACGGCGTCAGCTTGACTGTGGTGGAACCCACGGAGGATACCTTCCGGGTGGCGATTATCCCCTACACCCACGAGCACACCAACTTCAAGCAGCTACAGGCTGGCGACCGGGTCAACTTGGAGTTCGACATCATCGGCAAATACATTGCCCGGCAAATGGCCGCCTACCGCAAGGTCGTAGACCCCAACTCTTAATAAAAAGATAAAGGTAAGCGGGCGGACCCACGAACCCCCGGAAAGCACCGACCTTCTATCGCATAACCGCTTAATCCCAAAAACCCAAGCGATGATGAAAACGCTACTCCCGTTTGTCTTTTTTCTTCTCCTGCCCTTCCTGGCCACCGGGCAGAAAACCGCCGACCCCGGTCAGCATGAGGCCCCATCCCAGCGCTTCGATGCTCCCCGCTCGGCCCTGGCCAAGGCCCTGATTGATACCATACTGCCCGCGGCCCTTTCGGATACCTGCGCCCGCAGCGCCATGGCTTTCGGAATAACGGACATCGACGGCTTCGTGACCGGATCCAACGGCTACGGCGACCTGGTGAAACTGCAGCGGTTCTCCTTCAACGCCGACGGTCCCTTCGCCATCACTTCCGTCGGGGTGGCCTTCGCGGGCTACGACACTACCATCGAGGAAACATTCCTCCAGGCCCTGGTCTTTGACGACCTCCAGCCCGACAGCTCCTTCGGTGATTTTCTGGGGGTCAGCGATTCCGTCCAGGTACGCAACATCGCCCTGCCGACTACCCAGATCGAGTTCACCTTTTTCGATTTCCCCGAGCCCGTGATCGTTGAGCGCGATTCCTTCCTCGTGGGCGTGGACTTCAGCGATACGTACAATGCTACAGAAAACGGCTACGTGGGCATCTACCACACCCGGCAGGATTGTGGCGACGGCCGCAACACCTTCGAATTCTTCCCTACCCAGGGCGGCGGGCTGGGCTTCGCTACCCTCTTTGATAACTGGGGCGGACTGAATATCGAAATGTTCATGGTAGTGGTTATCGACACCGAAGTGAGCACCGCTACCCGCCATCCGCTGGCGGACTACGGAGCCTCGGTCAGTCCCAATCCCGCGAGCTCGCTGGCGGCCGTTACTTTCCGGACTGAGTTGCCCGGTACCTACGCCGCCACCCTTACCGATTTGACCGGTCGTCAGCTGCGGCAGTCGCGGCTGAACACCCCGGCCGGACCCTCCGCCCGCATTGAATGGCAGGTGGGCGACCTCCCGGCCGGACTCTACCTCTACCATATTGATGGCCCGGCGGGTCGCCAATCCGGCAAGGTGATGGTGCAGTAAGCCTACAAATCCAGCAGCCCCGCGGGCAGCTCCATCAGCAGAAGACCGTCTTCGTTCCTCACCTCACGTACCAGATCGTCGTGGAGGGGAATGTAGACGGTCTTCTCGTTATGGGTGATCTCCGCCAGGTAATGTTCCGGCAGGTCCAGGATATCCTCGATGGGGCCCAGTTCCGGATACCCCTCGGCCTGGATGCGGTAACCAATGACCTCATCCCAGGGCGTACCCTCCTCCGGGGCCATGACGCTTACCTCGGCGGCGGGCAACCAGAGGGGACGGTTGGCCAGCAGGTTCACCTGCTCCCGGGTATCGAATTTCTCCAATTTTACGGTGAGCTTGCCGCCCTGCCGGAAGCGTTCCACGAAGTAGGGAACGGGCCGCTCGCCGATCAGCACGGCGCGGGCCAGCAACAGGTCATCCTCGTAGACCTCCTCCACGAAAAGTCCCAATTCGCCGCGGACGCCGTGGGGCCGTCCGGTGGTTCCGATTTGTACCAATTCCATAGGCCGTAAAGGTAAGCCGGCGAGGCCGCAGGTACCACACTCCGTCTGGAAAGCCGGTCAACCCGTCACCGGCGCAGAAGGCCAGAACCGGCCCTGTAAAACACGGCGGACGCCGGAAAACCCACCCCAATCTGCACACTTGATGACTCCCTTGGTAGGGGGCTGACCCTTACCTTTACCTGATGACTACTAGCGAGGTAAAGCTCATTTCCGTGGAGGAAATCATTAAGGCCCGCCACCGGCTGCGGGGCGTCGCGTTGGAAACGCCGCTGATGCGCAGCACCCGCCTGAGCGCATTGTACAATGCCGAGATTTACCTCAAGCGGGAAGACCTGCAGGAAGTCAGGAGCTACAAGATTCGCGGCAGCTACAACAAGATGACCTCCCTGAGCCAGGAGGAGCGGGAACGCGGGGTGGTCTGCGCCAGCGCCGGCAACCATGCCCAGGGACTGGCCTTCGCCTGCAACGCCATGCAGGTCAAGGGGGTTATTTTCATGCCCGTTGTCACCCCCTCCCAGAAGGTCAGGAAGGTGCGGCTGTTCGGAGGTGACTTCGTTGAGGTAGTCCTCATCGGGGATACCTACGACGACGCCTATTCCGAATCCATGCGGGTAGCGAAGGAGCGCGGCCTTACCTACGTCCACCCCTTCGACGACCCCAAAACGATTGCCGGACAGGGTACCGTGGGACTGGAAATCCTGGATGCCACTACCCTGCCCATCGACATGGTGGTCATGCCCATTGGCGGCGGAGGACTGAGCGCCGGGATCGGCAGCGTTTTCCGCCAGTTGAGCCCGAAAACCGAGTTGGTCGGGGTGGAACCCTCCGGAGCTCCCGCCATGTTTAACAGTATCCGGGCGGGCGAGGTAGTCACGTTGGATACCATCGACAGCTTCGTGGACGGCGCGGCGGTCCGGCGGGTAGGCGACCACAATTTCCCGATCGTTCGCGATACGATCTCCAGGATCGAGCTGGTCGACGAAGGCAAGGTCTGTGGCGTAATGCTCGACCTCTATAATGAGGACGGGCTGGTGGTCGAGCCCGCCGGGGCCATGTCCATCGCCGTGCTCGACCAGCTCGGCGACCTCAGCGGCAAGCACATCGTCTGCGTGGTCAGCGGCGGCAACAACGACATCACCCGCACCCCGGAAATCCAGGAACGGGCCCTCATGTACGCCGGCCTCAAGCACTACTTCATCGTGGAGTTTCCCCAGCGCTCCGGTGCCCTGCGCGACTTCCTCGACGTACTCGGCCCCAAGGACGACATCACCCACTTC
The DNA here is from genome assembly GCF_002631205.1 of Neolewinella marina. Lineage (GTDB taxonomy): Bacteria > Bacteroidota > Bacteroidia > Chitinophagales > Saprospiraceae > Neolewinella > Neolewinella marina. The sequence continues at coordinate 384,674 of NZ_PDLO01000003.1, read as the reverse complement.
GAATACACCAAAAAGCACAACCGCGCCATGGGCCCCGCCCTGGTGGGCATCCAGCTGGGCAGCCGCGATGATTTCAATCAGCTCATCGCCCGCATGGACGCCCGCAAACTGCGGTACGAGCACCTGAACGACCAGCCCATCCTGTTCGAGATGTTGATCTGAGTTGTCCAACATTTCGTTCAGAGTTTGTATGGATTTTCCTGTTCTGGCCGAAAACGCGGGATTTTTTACCCTAAACAAGGCGGTGAAGGCGGATCGTAGCCCAGTTACGAAGCCGTTTTCACCAACGCAGTTTGGGGGAAAAAGCACCGTTTGCAGACCGAATGGGAAAGTCCATACAAGCGCTTAATTTGGCGCTTTACCAGATCCGCTTTTTGTGCTTCAGAACCTGAAACTTATTTCCGCCGGTGCCGGCAGTGGCAAAACCTATCGCCTCACCCGTGAGATGGCGGATTTGCTGACCACCGGCTCGGTCCGCCCCAGTGGCATCATCGCCACCACCTTTACCAAGCGGGCCGCGGCCGAACTCAAGGAGCGCGTCCGGGTAGCCCTGCTGAAGGAAGGCATGAGCCGGGAGGCCAACGAACTGACCAACGCCCTGATCGGTACGGTCCACGGACTGGGCGTCAAGCTGCTCCGCCGCTTCGCCTATGAAGCTGGCGTAAGTCCGAAAGTGGACATCATCGCCGACGGCGACGACCAGCGGCTCTTCAACCTGAGTATGGCGGCCGTCATCAGCCTCGACCAGATCCGCCGCATCGAACACCTTTGCACCACCCTGGGACTGAGCCGCAACGGCGAGAAATACAACTGGCGCAAGGACGTGCTCGGCCTGGTAGAAATCATCCGCGGAAACAACTTCTCGGAGGAAGACATCGCCCGCAGCAAGCGCCTGAGCTGGGAAACCCTCAGCGCTTTCCTCCCCACCCCCACCGGAGACCTGACGCTGGAGCAGTACCACGTGCGGATGGCGCGCGAACTGAAAGAAACCTACCGTCGGCTCTTCGATAACGAGGCGGACGGGACCAAGAAAACGGAAACGGCGGCCCTCTACCTCCGCAATCTGCTGGCCGAACTCAAGGAGCGCGACTACCTCCCCTGGCTGGAATACGCCAAGCTGGGCAAATTCACCGGCTCCGTCGGGGCGAAGAGCCGCGACCTGGTAACCGACCTGGTAGCCCTGGCCGAACGCCACCCCTCGCTGAAGGCTTTTCAGGACGACATCCGCTCCTACCAGGACCTCCTCTTCGATGTGGCCCGGGATGCCATCGCCGAATACGACCAGTACAAGAAGAAGCGCGGCCGCATCGACTACACCGACATGGAGGTGCTGGTTCTGGAGTTGCTCGACCACCCCCGGGTGCAGCAGACCCTGAGGGAGGAACTGGACCTGCTGATGGTCGACGAATTCCAGGACACCTCGCCCATTCAGCTGGCCATTTTCCTCCGGTTGAGCGAGCTGGCGCGGCAGAGCATTTGGGTAGGGGATCCCAAGCAGTCGATCTACGGATTCCGCGGGGCCGAGCCCCGGCTCATGGCCGCCGTGATGCAGGCCAACGGCCCCATTGACCCGGCCAACATCCAGCGGCAGAGTTGGCGCAGCCGGGAAGACCTGGTCTACGCCTGCAACAGCCTTTTCGTGAATGCCTTCCCGGATATCGCTCCGGAGGAAGTAAGCCTTGAACCCGTGCGCCTGCGGGCCGGCAGTCGGTTCAGCCCCCCGGAAAGTCCGGAACTGGCCGCCCGGGGCGGACTCCTCCACTGGCACTTTGAGCCCGAGGGAAAAGGACGCCACAGCGCGACCTTCATGCAGTCGACCCTGGCCAAGGCCATCCGCGAACTGCTGGCCAACCCGCCACCGGTGTTGCCCAAGGGACAAAAGACCGAGCGGCGTCTGCGGGCCGGCGACATCGCCATTCTCTGCCGGAACAACTACGGTTGCGCGGCGGTAGCCGCCGCCCTGGCCGACCAGGGGATCCCAGCAGCCATTGCCCGCGACGGCCTCCTGGCCACCGCCGAAGCCACCCTGTTGCTGGCCTGCCTGAAGTACATGCTCAACCCCGGCGATACCCTTTCGGTCGCCGAAATCATGCTGTTCGGCAGCCGGCAGGACCTGCCCGACATCATCGACCACCGGCTCCGTTTCCTGGAAAGCCAGCCGGAATCCACCCCCTGGGGCTCGGAGGAAGACCTGATCGGCCGCCTGGACGAACTGCGCGCCGTGACTTCCGAACACTCCACCAGCGAAATGCTGAACATCGTGCTGGAGCGGCTCGACCTGCGGCGCATCGCCGTGGCCTGGGGCGACGGGGAACAACGCCTCAGTAACCTGGACGAACTGCGCCGCCTGGCCGTAGCCTACGAGGACAGCTGCCACCGCCAGCACACGGCTGCCTCCCTCGGGGGCTACCTGTTATATCTGGACCGACTGCTGCGGGAATCCAACGACAAACAGGGCGCCAGCGAACGCCCCGACGCCGTGAACGTACTAACCTACCACCGCAGCAAGGGACTGGAATGGCCGGCGGTAATCTGCTTCGACCTCGACCAGTCGCTGCGCGCCGAAGTATGGGGGCGGGCCGTGGTGCCCGACGACCCGGCGGCCCCGGTCGACCTCCACAGGCCCCTGGCCAACCGCTGGCTACGCTTCTGGGTAAAACCCTACGAAAGGGTATCCGCCGAGGTCCCCTGGATCGACGCCCTGAACGAAAGCTGCCACCAGCAGCGGGCCACGGAGGACGCCCTCGCGGAAGAAGCCAGGCTGCTTTACGTTGGCATGACCCGCGCCCGCGATTACCTCATACTGCCCACCGGCAAACCGGGGGCCGGCTGGGTGAACCGCGCCTACGGCCGGGGGGGCAACCAGACCGACGTGCTCGCGCCGGATACCACCGAGACGCCCTTCTCCTGGAACGGGGTGGACGTCGACAAATACTACCAGCACTGGGTGGAACCCCGCCAACAACCGGCCTACCCGATGTCTTACCGCGGCATCCCCTTCCTGGACCAGGAGCGCAATGGTCGGCAGCCCCATTCGCCCCTCCACGTGGATGAAGCCTTCCTGCTCAATCACTACAGCGGTAACCTCCCGGGAGATACCCTTACCTATGGTACGCCACCCGACCTCGGTTCCGGGGTCGACGTGCGGCTGTACGGGCGGTGTGTCAGCATATTCCTGGCGGGTGACCCGGGGTGCAAAGCCGAACCTGAATACCGCCACGAACTGGCCGAACAGCTGATTGCGGATTTCGGACCCGGAGCGGAGGCCGAACCCGAGACTCTGTTGCAGCTGTCCGAGGCTTTTCATGCCTTCCACGGCACCCGCTGGCCCCAGGCAACCCTCCACGCCCAGTACCCCCTGCGCGGTACCGTGGGGAACCGACGGTACGATAAATGCATCGACTGGCTGTTTGAACTGGAAACCGGAGGCTGGGTGTTGTTCTACGATGTATGTCTTTCCCCAAAGCAGTTCCAGCAACAGGCCGGGCTCAAAATGGCGGAGCTCAAGCTCCAGGCTGAACTCGCGGCCCGGCAGTTGGGGGGACCGGTGAGTGCTGCCTATCTTCACTTTCCGGTACAATCATGCCTTAACGAGATCAAGCTGTGAAAATCCTGCTGGTTGCCGCCACCCCCGAAGAGATCCTGCCCACCGTAACCTGGTTGCGGGAAGAGGCCACCGCCACCGATCGCAACGTACTGACCTTCCCCGGTTGCTCCATTGAGATTCTGTTCACCGGGATGGGGCCCATGACGACGGCCTTCGCCCTCGGGCAGATCCTCCGTCCGCCCCTGCCCCAACTGGCCATCCAGGCCGGCCTGGCCGGAGCCGTGGACCGCTCCCTGGAACTGGGCACCGTGGTACAGGTGGACCGGGAACGACTAATGGATCACGGCGCCGAGGACCGCGACGGGGCCCTCTTGTCGCCGCCGGATATCGGCTTTCCCTTCTCCCCCCCGTTCGGGGACGACGGCATATTGCGGATGGTGGGTTCCGGTCCGGCCCTCCCCTTCCCCACGGTTGCCGGCGGGACCGTTTCCAAGGCTACCGGCAGCGCGGCTTCCGTATCACGGCTCCGGGAACAGTTCCCGGAAGTCCAGGTGGAAACCATGGAGGGCGCCGCCTTCTTCTACGCCATCCGTTCCCGGGGCGTGGCCGGACTGCAATTGCGGGCCATCAGCAACTACGTGGAGGAACGCAACCGGGCCGCCTGGCAGATCGACACCGCCGTACGCAACCTGAACAAAGCGCTCCGCAAGGTGCTCCAGCCCTTTCTGGGGGTCAGGGCGGAGCAGCCCCAGCCTACTGCTTCATGACCACCTTGTCGGTGGGCCCCATCATTTCGTTGCGCAGTGCCGTTTGCCGGGCCACGTTGCGGGCGGTATCGAGCCAGGCGTTACGGGTGATCTCATCCTCCTTGTTCAGGATGGCCGGCAAACCGTTGTCGCCCCCCTCCCGGATCGCCTGGACCAGGGGGATCTGGCCCAGCAGCATGCTGTTGCTTTTCTTGGCCAGGGTTTTTCCTCCACCTTGTCCGAAGATGTAGTACTTGTTGTCGGGCAACTCGGCCGGGGTGAAGTAGGCCATGTTTTCCACCACCCCTAGTACGGGTACCTGCACGTCCGGCAGGAAGAACATGTTCATGGCCTTCACGGCGTCGGCGAGGGCGACTTCCTGGGGAGTGGTCACCAACACGGCCCCGGTAACGCTCACGGTCTGTACCAGGGTGAGCTGTACGTCGCCGGTGCCGGGGGGCAGGTCCACGATCAGGAAGTCGAGAGGGGGCCAGACCGTCTCCTCGATGAACTGACGAACGATGCCGGCCAGCCGGGGGCCGCGCAGCACGACGGCCTGTTCCGGTTCCACGACAAATCCCGTACTCATCACCGGTAATCCGTAAGCGTAGAGGGGCTTGATCTTGGGCTTCCCGTAGACCTTTTCTACCTGGGGGCGCTGCCCCTGCAAACCCAGCATAGTGGGCGCTGACGGTCCGTAAACGTCCGCGTCCAGCAGACCGACGCGGGCGCCGAGTTCCTGGAGCCCCAGGGCCAGGTTGACCGCTACGGTGCTCTTGCCTACCCCACCCTTTCCGCTGGCTACGGCGATGATGTTCTTGACGTGGGGCAGCGGGTTGTCTTTCTGGGGGCCGCCGGTGGCCTGCCCCGCTTGTCCGCCGAGGGCGGGGTTCTGCATGTGCACGTGTACCTGGGCCTGGGGGTAAACGGCCAGGATGGCTTCCTGGCAGGCGAAGTTGAGCTGTTGCTTGTAGTTGTCCTCCAGCTTCGGCAGTTGCAGGGTGAAGGAAACCACGGGCTCCTCCACCTTCAGGTGCAGCACCATGTTGGCGGTAATAATGTCCTGTCCGGTCTTGGGATCGGTAACCGTGGCGAGCGCCTCGGCAATTTTGCTAAGTTCCATATATCGTTATAGATCTACAATGGTCACCCCGTCGCCACCCTGTTCCCGGGGCGGCGTGCTCAGGCTGAAATCCTGGTTGTATTCCTTGAGTTTTTGGCGCACGGCCCGCCGCAGGGCCCCGCTGCCCTTGCCGTGGACGATGCGCAGCTGGCTGGCGTTCGACATCAGCGCCTGGTCGATGAAGGCCTGGGTGGTCTGCAGTACTTCCTCGTACCGCATCCCTCGCACGTCGAGGTTGTTGCTGAAGGAGGCCACGGCGGACACATCGCTGGATACGCTGCGCTCCTTGCGCAGGGGCATGGGGCTGTCGGCGGGCTCCAGGTCGCGCAGGTTGGTCGTCAACCGCAGGTCGCCGACGATCACGATGGCCCGCTTCTTGTCGATCGATTCGATGGTGCCGGCGGCACCCCCCGTGCGCAGTTTGACGTAGTCGCCTTCCTTGAAGTTCCGCTTGCCCGCCTTGCCGGACTTGGGCTGGTAGTAGATGGTTTCCCGCAGGTCGGTGACCTGTTCGCTGATCTTTTCCCGCTCCTCGCGCAGCTCCCGGGCCTTTTCCTTTGCCTCGTCGATCTTCTTTTCTTCCCGCAGGGTCCGGATCAGGTTTTCCATCTCCTTGTTGTACTTCGCAGTTTCGGCCAGCGACTGTTCCTTGGCTTCCAGCTTGAGTCGCTTGCGGCGCACCTCGATGTCGCGGTGCAGTTCCTCGTAGGTGCGCGTCAGGGCATCGAGCGTTTTTTGCTTCTGCTCCAGTTCTGATAGCCGCTGTTCAACTTCCTGTTTCTCGCGCTGCAGGTCCACCAGCAGCTGGTCCACCGCCCGCTCGTTTTTGCCGGCCCGTTTGCGGGCGTGGGCCAGGGTGTCTTGGGGCAAGCCACTCTTCTGGGCGATCTCGAAGGCGTAGCTGGAGCCGGGGCGGCCGACGTTGAGTTCGTAGGTGGGGCTCAGGGTGTCCTTGTCGAAGTTCATCCCCCCGTTCACGATCCCGGCCGTTTTGTAGGCGTAGATTTTCAAGTTGCTGTAGTGGGTGGTGATGACTCCGAAGACCCGGCGCTGGTTCAAGCCTTCCAGGATTCCTTCGGCAATGGCGCCGCCGAGCGCGGGATCCGTGCCCGACCCGAACTCGTCGATGAGAACCAGGGTCCGGTCGTCGGCCGCCTTCAGGAATTCCCGGGCGTTCTTCAATCGGCTGCTGTAGGTCGACAGGTCGTCCTCGATGCTCTGCTGGTCGCCGATGTCGGTAAAAATGCGGTCGAAGGTGCCCATTTCCGACTCGGCATCCACCGGGATGAGCATGCCGCTCTGTACCATGAGCTGGAGTAGTCCGACCGACTTCATCGCGATCGACTTGCCGCCGGCGTTGGGCCCCGACAGCATCAGCAGGCGGTTCTTGCCGCGGAGCTTCAGGTCGAAGGGGACGGTCTTGCGGCCGTGGGCCTTGTTCTTGAGGTACAGGAGAGGGTGGCGGCCCTCGCGAATGCCCACCGAGGGGCGGTGGTCCACCTTCGGCCGCGCGGCCTTCAATTGCCGCGCCAGACCGGCCTTGGCCTGCACCAGGTCGAAATAGCCGATCAGGTCACGGTAGGCCGCCATATAGTCTACGTAGGGCCGCAGCGTAGCGGAGAGCTCGCGCAGGATGCGGAAGATTTCCCGCCGCTCCTCCTGCTGGAGGTCGAAGATGTCGTTGTTGATGCTGATGACCTCATCGGGCTCGATGTAGGCGGTTTTGCCGGTGGCCGACTCATCGTGGATGATGCCGCGAATCTGTCGCTTGTGCTCGCTGGGTACGGATAGCACTCGGCGGCCGTTGCGGAAGCTCTCTACCGTATCACTCAGGTAGCCCGCGCGGCGGTACTTCTCGATGACGCTCCGGAAGGCCCTTTCCACCTCCCGCTGCTTGCTGCCCACCAGCCGGCGGATGCGGCTGAGCTCGGGGGAAGCGTCGGAGCGGATGTTGCCCTCCGCGTCGATCACCGCCTCAATGGCCGCGGAAAGCTCGGGGAGGTATTCCACCTCCCGGACTACGGCGTAGAGTTGGGGGTAGGCCGACTGCCGCGACCCCGCGTTGAAGAATCCGAAGAGTTGCTTGGCCTGGAGGAGGAGCACGTTGAGCTTGGCCAGCCCGGATTCTACCAGCGCATAGCCTTCCACGCGGAGGGCGCGCAGCTCCTCGTCCACGTCCTCGTAGGCGGTGATGGCGAACATATTCCGCTCCTCGGTTCCCTGGCGGAACTCGGCTACCTGGTCCAGCCAGCGGTTGATCTCCTTGACGTCGGTGGAGGGGGTAAGCTGGCGGGCGGAAGCACGGCCCAGCTCACCCTGGCACTGCCGTTCTACCAGGGCCAGTACTTTGTCAAATTCCAGTTTTTCGAGGGTATCCGCGGGGAGTAGCTGCATAAATTAACACCAAATGTAGCAGGTAAACGGGCGGCCCCCACGGATGGTTGGTTCAGTCTTCCCGTTGGCGGTTTTTTAGCCGGGGCCGCGTCCACTCCTCCCGCTGGGCGAAGGAAACGACGTTCTTGATCAGGGAGATCATGCCCAGAAAGACCAGGTAGCCCACGGATACCACGATGTAGATCCAGCGGTAGGATCCCGCGTCGGAAATGGTGATGCCGCTAAAGGCCCACGCCAGTAGTCCAGCGCCAAGGGCCAGCCCCATAAAACTGTAGATACTGCGCCCCCAGTACTTTGCGGTATTGGGAGCCGAGGCGCTGAGTACGGCATTGAAGAGGGCAAAAAACAGCATGAAACTGGCGGCGGTAAGCCAGGGAAAGCGACTGCCTGCTTCTCCTTCCTCGCCGGCCCCGCTGATGATCAGCCCGAACATATCTACGACGAACACCATGGCCAGTACCACGGCGGCCTGCAGCACGGGGTCGACGCGCCGTTCGAAAATGGAGGTCTGGGAAGTCATGGGAAGCTGTTTACCGCCTAACAGCGGCCGGTCCCGATTGTTAAAGGTCAGTCGGTTTGTACGCCCGACTCCTTTTTCTCGTGGTCAAACTCGCTGACCCACTGGATGGCGTCCATTACCCGCTGCCGTTCCCGGTCGCGGTCTTCGGGGGTATAGCCGTAGGCGGTGGCGAAAACGTCCAGCACCTCCTCCAGTACGGGCAGGATGCTGGGCATGTCGAAATAGAGTCTTCCGCTGCGGCGCTCCACCCAGTCGATGGGATACAGGGCCGACTCGTGGTCGATACACCAGGCGGCCTCGGCGGCGGCCAGGCGGGCCACGTCGGTTTCCTCCGGCCGTTGGCGGGCCAGGTCAATGATTTCCGGGGTCTGCTTGCCGTAGTTGGCCACCAGATAGGGCGCGCGGTCGGGGGCCAGGCTGGCCGCCTCCAGTTGCCGGGTAATTTCCGCCTCGTAGGCCAACACCTCGCTGAAGTTGCGGAAGGGACCTCCCGTCAGGACGATCTCCCGGGTGCTGTTGCGCCCGAGTTCTTCCCCTTCGGTGTGGAGCTGCTTGCCCAGTCGGTCGACCACCCGCTCGGCCATTTTGCGGTAGCCGGTGAGTTTTCCACCGGCGATGCTGAGCAGGCCGGACTCACTTTCGAAGATCTCATCCTTGCGCGACATCTCGCCCGCTTCCTTGCCTTCCTCGAAGATCAGCGGCCGGACGCCGGCCCAGCTGGACTCCACGTCGGCTACCTTCAGGTTGACCGTCGGGAAGATCTCGTTGGTGGCGTTCAGGAGGTACTCCACGTCTTCCAGATAGACAGGCACGGCGTTCGGGTCACCCTTGTACGGGGTATCCGTCGTGCCAATGTAGGTGCACCTCAGGCGGGGAATGGCGAACAGCATCCGGCCGTCCGCCACGTCGAAGTAGCAGGCGTGGGCCAGGGGCAGCCGCTCGCGGGCGACCACAATGTGGACCCCCTTGGAGAGGAACAGCCGCTTGTTGTTCATGCTCTGGTCGATCTTGCGCAGGTCGTCGACCCAGGGGCCGGCGGAACTGATCACGTGTTCGCAGGAAATAACGAAGTCGCGCTCGCCGAAGCGGTCACGGCAGTGCACGGCGTTGATCTTTTTGTTTTCGTCGTAGCCGAATGCCGTGGCCTCCACGTAGTTGACGGCCAGGGCTCCGTGGCGGACAGCGGTTTTCACGTTTTCTACGGTCAGCCGCGCATCATCCGTCCGGTATTCGGCGTAGAATCCACCGCCCTTCAGGATGTCCTCCCGCAGCAGGGGTTCGATTTCCAGGGTTTCCTCCTTGGTGAGCATCACGCGCTTGTCGTCGCCCTCCACGTCGGCCAGGAAGTCGTATACCCACAGGGCCATGCTGGTGGACAGCTTGCCCAGAGAGCCGCCCTCTACCAGGGGCAGGAGCATCTTCTCGGGGCGCACCAGGTGGGGGGCCAGCTTGTGAACTACGGCCCGCTCCTGTCCAACCTCGCGTACCAGCCCGATTTCCAGGTTCTTGAGGTAGCGCAGGCCGCCGTGGATCAGCTTGGTGGATTTGGAGCTGGTACCGGAGGCGAAGTCGTTGCGCTCGATGAGGGCAACGGAGAGTCCCCGGCTGGCGGCATCCAGGGCAACCCCTGCGCCCGTGATGCCGCCACCGATTACGACCAGGTCAAAGGTATCCTGGTCGAGTCGCTCGAGGATTTGGTTACGGGCCGTAGTGGCGTGCATGGCAAAGTACTTTAGGTGGGTGTTGCGGCGGGGCCGCGGGTGCAATGCTCGTACAACGCCGTCCGGCCGGATTGGTTAACTAGCCGGCGTTTTCGGGCCGCAGTTTGCGTACGGTACGGCCGGCCTGCCACATTTCGCTATCGCTGAGTTCCTTCAGCTCCTTCTCCAGCTTGACCCGATAATCCTTCTGGCTGTTGGAGTCGATGCTGCGCTGGGCTTCCTGGCCGGTGGCCACGCTTTCGTAGAGGTCCTCGAATACCGGCTTTACGGCATCGCGGAACTTGTCCTTCCAGTCCAGGGCGCCCCGCTGGGCGGTGGTGGAGCAGTTGGCGTACATCCAGTCCATGCCGTTCTCGGCTACGAGGGGCATCAGGCTCTGGGTGAGTTCCTCCACGGTTTCGTTGAAGGCTTCGGAGGGGCTGTGGCCGTTGGCGCGCAGCACGTCGTACTGGGCCTCGAAGATGCCCTGGATGGCACCCATCAGGGTACCCCGTTCTCCCGTGAGGTCACTGTACACCTCCCGCTTGAAATCCGTCTCGAAGAGATAGCCCGAACCGACACCGATCCCCAGGGCCACCACCCGCTCGAAGGCGCGACCGGTTGCATCCTGGTCGATGGCGAAACTGGAGTTCAGTCCGCGGCCCTCGAGGAACAGCCGGCGCAGGCTGGTACCAGAGCCCTTGGGCGCTACCAGGATCACGTCTACGCCTTCCGGGGCAACGATGTTGGTCCGGTCGTTGTAGGTGATGCCGAAGCCGTGGCTGAAGTAAAGGGCCTTGCCGGGGGTGAGGTAGGGCTTGATGCGGGGCCACACTTCGATCTGGGCGGCGTCGGACAGAAGGTACTGGATGATGGTACCGCGGTCGGCGGCTTCCTCGATCTCGAAGAGGGTCTCACCGGGCACCCAACCGTCCTGGACGGCCTTGTCCCAGGAGGCACCGCCCTTGCGCTGTCCAACGATGACGTTAAAGCCGTTGTCCCGCAGGTTCAGGCTCTGTCCGGGCCCCTGTACCCCGTAGCCGATCACGGCAATCGTTTCATCTTTCAGCACCTCGCGGGCCTTTTCCAGGGGGAATTCTTCTCTCGTAACGACCTTTTCTTCGGTGCCGCCAAAGTTCAACATTGCCATATCGGTTGCTTTTATGTGCGGAGCAAATATGCAACGGGCGGGCTGAAGCCACGGGGTCAAACTCCCGGCCAATTACGACGGCTAATTTGTCGCCGCGGCCTTGGGTTCGACGTCGATCTGCCGGATGACGACCTGGGAAAAACGCTTGTGGCCGAGCAGGAAATAATGGAGAGCGATGCTGTCGGCTACCCGCCCGGCGTCGGTGCGGGGAGGGCCAATCCGGCAGTTCTCGATTTCACGGCTCCTGCGGCCGCGCCGCCTGATCCACATAGGCAGATTGCGGTAAAAGTCGAGGTGGGCCCGGATGATTGACCGGATGTGTTCCACCTTTCCCTGGGCGAGGAAAAGCATACCGGCGGCCCCGTCGAGCAGCAAGCGCACCGGCAGCCACCAGATGAGGCGAAGGGTGTTCTCGTTCTTGAAACTGGTGACCAGGGTGTTGCGGAAATTCAGGAAGGCCTTGCGGGGGGTATCGTAGGCCAGGGTGCCCCCGCCCACGTGATGCACGGTGGCGGCCGGTTCAACCAGCACCCGGTAGCCGGCCCGCTTCATGCGCCAGCAGAGGTCGATCTCCTCGGCGTGGGCGAAATATTCCGGCTCAAAGCCCGCCAGTCGGTGAAAGACGTCCGCCCGGACGAAAAAGGCCGCCCCCGTAGCCCAGAAGATCTCCGCCGGGCAATCGTACTGCCCCTCATCACGCTCCATGTGGCCGAAGACCCGGCCCCGGCAGAAGGGGTATCCCAGGAAGTCGAGGTAGCCGCCGCTGGCCCCGGCGTATTCAAAGCATTCGGGATCGTGCTCGGCCAGCACCTTGGGCTGTACGGCCCCGACGGTTGGGTCGAGGAAGTGGGGCAATATCGTCTCCAGCCAACCGGAGGTGACCCGCACGTCGCTGTTCAACAGCACGTACACCGAAGCCTTCACCTGCTGCAGGGCCACGTTGTAGCCGGCGGCGAAGCCCAGGTTCTCGTGCAGTTCGATCACCTCCACCGCCGGAAAGGCGCTTTTCAGATAGGCAACCGAATCGTCGGTGCTGGCATTGTCGGCCACGATAAGCCGGCAGGTGGGCGGCAGGGAGTTGGTCACCGTTGGCAGGTAGCGCTCCAGGTAGCCGCGGCCGTTGTAATTGAGGATGACTACGGCGGCGTCGGGCAGTTCCTCGTCCGCTACGGCGGTGGCCCGCTGGTCTTCTTCCAGGGCCCGGCGGGCGTTGGCTTCATCTATTACGAGCTGGTCGCGCAGGGCCTCTACCCCACCCAGTACCAGGTCGCCCCGCAGATAATTCACGAAGCTGACCGTGAGGGTTTCCCCGTACAGGTCGCCGGAATAGTCGAAGAGGTGGACTTCGATGCTCGTGCCGCGGCCGTCGCCCAGTACGGGGCGGTCGCCGATGTAGAGCATGCCGTCGTAGGTGCAGCCGTCGAAGTGGGCCCTCACCGCGTAGATGCCGGGGGCCGGCACCAGTTTCAGGGGGTGGTCGGGGTGAAGATTGGCGGTGGGATAGTCGAGCGTTCGGCCGATTTGCTGTCCGGCTATCACGGTGCCCGTCAATTCATAGGGCCGCCCCATCAGGGTGGCGGCCTTGCTCACCTCTCCGGCCTGGAGGGCGCGGCGGATCTTGGTGGAGCTGACGGTGATTTCATCAACTTCCTGGGCGGCGATTTCCACCACCTCGTAACCGTATTGGGCCGAAAGGTGCCGCAGCAACTCAACGTCACCGGCCCGGTCCTTGCCGAAGCGGTGGTCGTAGCCAATGACGATGCGATCGGGCGTAAAGTTCCTTACGAGAAATTCCTCGATGTATTCGGTGGGCGTCTGCTGGCTGAACTGGCGGTCGAAGGGGATCACGACGAGGTGATCGATGCCCTCTTCGGCGCAGAAACTGATCTTTTCGCGGGTGGTGGTCAGCAGCCGCAGGCTGTCGTCTTCGGGGCGCAGTACGGTGCGCGGGTGGGGATCGAAGGTGATGACGACGCTTTCTCCCTCCCGGGCTTCGGCCATCCGGCGAATGCGGGCCAGCAACTTCTGATGCCCGCGGTGGACGCCGTCAAAGCTGCCAATGGTGATCACGGCACGCCGAAAACGCGGAAGATCGGCCAGTCGGAAATAAGTCTGCATCGCCGACAAAGGTAGCGAGGCGGCGGCGGAGTAGGTAGCGAATCGACCACTACCCTACCCCGCCGCCACACCCGCTGGGGTAACGGCTATTGAATCAGCCGGTTACAATCATACGTTCGGCTTCCAGCCGTCTTCGTACTCCCGCGACCAGAGGGCCATGGCGTCGGAGTTCTGCTGGGGCTTGCCGGTTTTCGGGTCGGTCTTGAGTACCGACTGGGTACGTTGGGCCATATTGCCCAGGTGGCAAATGGTCACGCTGGTGTTGGCGTCGGACACTTCGGAGTTCAGGGCTTCATCCTGGTTCACCCCGCGGATGAAGTTGGCAATGTGGAGCTCGTCGAGGCTGCCACCGCCGGCGGTATCCATACTGACGGACTTACCGGTCTCCTGCTCGTGACGAATCTCTTTGCCGCGCTCATCGTAAACAAAGTAGCCGTCGCGGTCCATAAGTACGCTGCCTTCGGTACCATAGATCATGGCGCCGCGACCGCGCTCCCACAGGGGCATGGCGTTGCAACTGCGGCCGTCCCAGTGGATGTGCTTGTCGCCGGGGAAGTTGAAGTTGGCCAGCTGGGTATCGTAGGCCTCCCAGGCGTCGTCGTAGGCCAGTCGGCCCCCGCTCGAAGTGACCTGCTCGGGGAAGTCGACATCCAGGGCCCAGCGGCACATATCCACCTCGTGGGTTCCGTTGTTGAGCATCTCGCCGGTGCCGTACTTCCAGAACCAGTGCCAGTTGTAGTGCACCAGCAGGGCGTCGAAGTCCTGGCGGGGCGCCGGGCCCTGCCAGAGTTCCCAGTTGAGCCACTCGGGTACGGGCGCGGGTTCGTGGTTGCCGATCGGGGCGCGGTTGTTGGCGTACCAGGCCTTGGCGGCGTAGGCGTTGCCGATGAGGCCGTCGTGGATCTCCTTGACGATGCGGTTCAGGGATACGCTGCTGCGGGTCTGGTTGCCCATCTGCACCTTGAGTCCGCTGCTCTTCTGCTTGGCGATGAGCATCTCGCCCTCGGCGGGGTTGTGGCTGCAGGGTTTCTCTACGTAGACGTGCTTGCCGGCTTCCAGGGCCATGATGGCCATGGGGGCGTGCCAGTGGTCGGGGGTAGCGATGACAACGGCGTCCACGTCGGAATTGTCCAGGAAGGTGCGGAAGTCCTGGTGGCCCATGGGTTTGTCCCCGCCGCCGGCCATGACGGCTTTTTGCCCTTTTTCAATGGCCCGGGTATCGACGTCACCGATGCCGATTACCCGGCAGTTTTCGGCGCCGGCGAAAGTGCGGGCCAGGGATGCCCCGCGACTATTGGTCCCGAAGACGGCCACGTTTACGGTATCGTTGGCCCCGAGTACCTGGCTGTGCAGGGGCATGCCCATGGAGAGGCCCGCCGTGGTGAGGGCGGTAGTTTTAAGGAAAGTGCGGCGATTTGCCATGATCGATGAATTTAAAGCTCACGAATTTTGATGGTGCGGAAGGCAACTGCGTCGCCGTGATCCTGAAGCAGGATGGGTCCCTGGGGCCACTGGCCGAAGTTGTCCCATTTCTGGTATTTGCTGTAGTTGACCAGGGCCTTGAACATCTGGCTGAAGCGGTCGTACTCCACGACCTTGTAGCCGTTGAGCCAGTGCTCTACCTTTCCGTCCTTGGACACGATGCGTCCCCGGTTCCAGTCGTTGATCTTGTAGTCCTTGTTGCGCTTCACATCGACCGGCTTGGCCGGGATGAGGTCGTAAAGGGAGCCGATGGTCCGGTTGCCCAGCACGCCGGCCTTGGCGTCGGGGTGGCGCTCGTCGTCGAGAATCTGAAACTCGAGCCCGATGGCCGATCCGGAGCCCTGGTTCAGCTCGGGGTCCACGTAGTACTTCACGCCGCTATTGGCGCCTTCGGTGGGCTTGAACTCGAAGACGAGTTCAAAGTTGCCAAAGTGCTCCTTGGTGACGATGTCGCCGCCATTGGTGCTCTCCCCGCCGTTTCCGGCCAGCACGCGCAATTCACCGTCTACGATTTCCCAGCCGCTGGCGGGGAAGTCATTCAGCTTCGCGCCGCGCCATCCGTCGGAGGTCTTTCCGTCGAACAGCAAGCGCCATCCCTGCCGCTTCTCGGCCTCGGTGAGGGTGTTTACCAGCAGGTTTTCCTGGGGGGCCAGGACGGCCCGTTTGCGGTCGGCCTTGGTGGCGTTATCCTTGATGCGGATGTTGCGCCATTTGACCTGCTTACCGGCCAGTTCCTCGGAGATGGAGTGTACCTGCAGGCAGATCAGTCCGGAATCATCCAGGCTGTCGACCAGATTGGCTACGGACTGCCCGTTCACGAAGGTGCGCAGTTCATTGCCCACGGCCTCGATGCGCAGGCTGTTCCACTCCCCGTGCTGGTAGGCCGAGCGGGCGGGATCGTTGTAGTGGACCGGGTAGATCCAGCCGCGACGGGCCTCGTCGTAGATACCACCGGTGTAGCCACGGGGGCTGGGGTCAATCTCCACCTGGTAGCCGTAGATGCGCCGCAGGTCGCCCTGCTGCCGCCACTGCCCGCGGGCCATCACCCCACTGTTCAGCGGTGCTTCGTCGTAGAATTCAAGCTCCAGGATAAAATCAGCGTAAGTCCGCTCCGTACAGAGGAAGGTATTGGGCGTATTCACTACCGCGGTGCCGGTGATGGTGTTCCCATCAAGGGAATAGGGCGCCTTGCCCCCGTAGGTTTCCCAGTTGCTCAGGTCCTTGCCGTTGGTAAGGGAAACGAAGCCATCCTCCTGCGCCGTCAACGGCAGGAAGAGCCAGGAAAGTAGGAATACAGCGTAATGCCGTTTTTGCATGTCGATGAATTATAATCCCGAAGGCAAGCGGCCAATCGGAAGGGGTTAATGTTGTCTAAAGGACAAGATAGAAAATATTTGAAACGGACCACCCCATTGGTAAACCGATTGCAAGAATTTGTGCCAACGGTTTCCGATCTTGGGTCCCACCCTACCGCCTATGCAACTGCTTCCCTACTTTTTTTTCCTGCTCGTTCTGGGCACCGGCGTCCGCGCCCAGTCGGCCGACGGCTTTTCCCTCGAGTCGGAAGAAGACGGTGTGCGGGTCTACATCCGCACGGAGGACAACGACGAAATGTCGGTACGCGTGGTCACCCGCACCACGGCAGAGTTGCGACGGGTACGCGCCACCCTCGACGACGCGGAAAGCTATCCCGAATGGGTCCACCGCTGCGATGGTGCATACATCGTTCCCGGCGGTACGGCCAACGACTACCTGTACGTATCCGGTATTGACCTCCCCTTTCCCTTCCGCGACAAGGAGGTAGTGGCCCGCGTGCAGCAGACCGTCGGGCCACAGTCGGTGTTTAGGCGCACCATCCGGGCCGAGCCAACCGCGGTGCCGCCCAATGCGGGGCGCGACCGACTCCAGGTGTACTTCGGGGAATGGGTGGTCCGCCCCCTGTCCCGGGGCGTGGTGGAGTTGCAGTGCACGGTGCGCACGGATGCCGGAGCCGGCCTCCCCGGCTGGTTGCGGCGGGAGATCCTTACCAACGGACCAGCGAAAACCGTGAGCAATCTTCGAGACCGCCTGGAGGCCACCCCCTAGATTCCCGCAACGGCGGTAAGGGGAACAACGGGCCCCTCCGACCAGTCCATCATGGCATTGAAGAGGCGGATCTGCTCGAAGTGAACCAGATCGCGACGGCGGATGATGGTGGGCTGTATCACCCCATCGGCGATGAGCTGGGCCCGCCGTGCTCCGCGCAACAGGGGCCAGGCCGGGGTGTACCACCGGCTGCCATCGTAAAGCGCCAGGTTGGCGTAACTGCTATCGGTAAGGTGCTGCCGCTGGATGATGAGGATGTCATCGCAGTCCTGCCGCTCCTCCAGCAGGGCCTCGATTCCGCTACGGTCGGCGTACTTGTGGCTGTAGTTCAGGCCATTGCCTTCGACGACCCGCAGCGACCGGACGGGGCGAACGGTATACGGCTGGACCTCCCAGTGCTCGAGGGTGGCGCCGTACACCAATCGCAACTTATGGACGCCCTGCTGCGGCAGGTCCAGTCCTTCCAGGATTGCGGCCAGCTTCAGGCTGCCCTGCTTTCCGTAGTGGAGGGTGCGGGAGCGGTCCATCCGCTCCTGGTGACGGTCAAGCAAGGCCGCGCGCCCGTCCTCCAGTCGGATGGTTTCCAGCAAGCGTGGGGTGGCGGGTTTCTTCATCGGGGGGCGAAGATAAGCGGAGCTACCGTTCCCGCAGGGGGATACGGATCTTGGCGCAGAGCTCCGCATATTCTTCCTCCGCCGTACTGCGGGCGGTGACGCCGCCTCCGGACCGGAAGAGGTGGGTGCCGTTTTCCTCCTCCAGATAGCGGATGAGGACGCAGCTGTCCAGTGTTTCTCCGTCGAAATAGCCTCCGATACCGCAGTAGTAGCCGCGTGGGCCGGGTTCGGCCCGACGGATGAGGTCGAGGGTAGCGGGTTTGGGTGCGCCGCTCACCGAACCGGCCGGAAGCAACGCCAGCAGGTAATGCCCCAGTGAGGACCGCCAGTCCGAAGGCAGCCGGCCGCCCAGCCGGGTGCTGGTTTGCAACAACCCGCCGGCGGCGGTGTCGATGGAGCGCAGGTAGCGGTATTCCGTCACCCTCACTTCCCGGGCAATGCGGCTCAGGTCATTCCGCATCAGGTCGACGATGGTGGCGTGTTCAGCCACTTCCTTCGGACTGTTCAGGAGGTACTCCCGGCCGGCCGGCGTATCGGGGGCCGTGCCCTTCATGGGGCGGGTTTCGAGGTAACCACCGGCGTCGATGGTCACGAAGGTTTCCGGACTGAAGCAGACAAAATGGTCGGGGTAAAGAATGCGGTACTTTGCCTGGCTGTTTTCGTAGACGGAGGCGAGGCTATCCGAAAGTCTTACCGGGGTAGGAAAAGTGAGATTGACCAGGAAGGTATCCCCGCGCTGCAGTCCTTCCCTAACCAGGGCAAACGCTTGATCGTAGCGTTCCCGGGGGATATAATTCGCCTCCAGGGTTGGCCGCGGCAGGCCGGAACGGGTAGTGTCGGGGCGGCCGGGAAAACTGAAGCGCACGCCGGAAGCGGCCAGCTCGGTCAGGGTCCACAATCGGGGCCTTTGAAGTTCAAAGTCAATCAGAAAGAAGCAGGGCTGCCCGCTCCGGCCGCAATCATTGAGGCGATCGGCCCAGGCATCCAGCGATGGTGAAGTGGTATCCGGCATCGTCTGGAAAGACGCGGCAGCGCGCAAAAAGTTAGGAAATGCAGGCCTCCAATTTCTTCAGGTAGCTGAGGCTGTCGGGGATGGCCCGGTGGGCCCGCGGACTTTCCCGGCTCAGTTCGAGGCACACCAGCCGACGGAAATCGATGTCCTGCAGCGCTTGCAGCAGGGGCAGCATTTCCAGATCCCCCTCGTCCGGCGGCAGGTGAAGGTGTACCCCGCGGTTCATTCCCTCCAGGGAAACCGTCCCCAGGCGGTCGGCATAGCGTTCGACGGCCCGCGCCGGGATGTCCTCCCCGGTCACCCAGACGTGGCCGAGATCCAGCGCCAGCGACAGCCCCCGGGCCAGCCGCTCATCGGTGCGCAGCAGCCGGTCGTAATCGGCGTTGGTCTCGATCAGCATGCCCGGTTCGGGTTCCAGGCTGAGGCTGACCTCCCGTTCGCCTGCGTAATCCGTCACCCGCAGTAGTCCATCGACCAGGTACTCCATGGCTACTTCGGGGTGAACCGTGGGTTGGCGCACGCCGGACCAGAAGGAAACGGTTTCGGCACCCAGCATACCCGCGATGTCGATCGCCCGCTTGAGGAAGCTTACCCTGCGCGCACGTCCCTCCGGTGTGGGGTTGATCAGGGTAGGTTCGTGTTTTACCGCGGGGTTTAGGAGGTAGCGGGCACCGGTTTCAATGACGCAGTCCAGCCCCAGTTCTTCCAGCCACTGCCCCACTTTTTCCGTCTGCGCCTGCCAGTCTGCCGCCAGGGGGTCCAGGTGGTGCCAGTCCAGGGTAAGGGCCACCCCCTCGTAGCCGGCGCCCGCGATCAGCCGCAGGGCATCGGGTAGCCGGTGGTGGGCGCATCCATTGGTGTTGTAGGCGTAGCGTAAGGCCATATTCTGCGGCCTTATTCGGGGCGTGGAACGAAGGATCCCGCCACCGCCTCGGGTTCCGCGGAGGTGGCGCGCAGCCACCGCAGCAGTTCCATCTGCTGTTCCGGGAAGCTGTGGACCGGCGGGTGGTCGCCGGCCGTCATCGGGGCCTTGAAGAATACTCCCAGCGACTCCACTACCCCACCCTGTCCGCGGCGGTTCGCCAGGTCGAGACAGCGGGCAATCTCGATGGCCAGGGGGGCCGCCAGGATGCTGTCCTTGCACAGGAAGTCGACCTTGATCTGCATGCGGTGGCCGAGGAAGCCGGAAATATCGATGTTGTCCCAGGCTTCCTTGTCGTCGCCCCGGGGACGGTAGTAATTGATCTTCACCAGGTGGTCTTCCACGGGGTACCCCAGGCAGTTGGTGAGCACGTCACCCTTGGTGCCGATCTTGTTTTCCAGGGATTCGGGGTGGCGCAGGGCCTCTCCGTCGCGGTTCCCGAGGATGTTGGTGCTGAACCAACCGTCGACGTGGAGGGCGCGGGCGCGCAGGGCGGGGGCAATGACGGTCTTGAGGAAGGTCTGCCCGGTCTTGCCATCCTTGCCGGCGATCGGCACGGTGCGATCCCGCGCCAGTTCGCGGAGGGCGGGAATTTCGGCGGAGCGGCTGGGGGTGAAATTGCCGTAAGCCACGCCCTGGGTAATGCAGGCGTAGGCGTAGAGCATGGCCGGACTGATGCCGGGGTGGTTGTCGTCCAGCGCGCGTTCGAAAGCATCCGCCCGGTGGTAGATTTCATCCGTGATTTCCACGGCGTGTTCCGTGCTGGCCAGGTTGATCACCACCACCCGCCCGTCGATGTCGGAGGCAAAGGCGCTGAGCTGCTGCTGAATGCCGGCGATGAGTTCCCGGTGGGTGCCCGTACTGTCGCGCTCCCCTACCACGCCACGGCAGTAGTTGCGGTTGCTCACCGCGGTCCAGGGGCGGCGGGAACCCAGGTCGTTGGCCACGGCCTCCAGTTCCTCGCGGCTCAGTACCCGGTGGGTCTGGGCGGCTTCGTACAGGTTGTGGTCGAAGAGGTCCCAGCCGTGAATGCGGATATTCTGGTAGGGCACCAGGTCCAGGTCCGAAAATTCCGCCAGCGGCAGGCCCGTGGGCTGCTGCAGTCCGCGGCGGATGAGCTCGATGCCCGCGGCCGCGGTAGTGCCCACGGCACCGCCCAGGCCGATGATGGCAATGCCGAGATTGGAAGCTTTGGTGGAAGGTGTCGTACTGCTCAAGGCGGGGTGGCTTTTCGGATAAGCCGCCAAGGTAGTGGATTTTGCCGTCCGGGCCTACCCCATGCACTCGGTTGCGCGCCGCTGGGCTACAGCCCTACCTGCCGCCGCCCTTCCCGCAGGTAATCGCGGATGTTGAGCCAAAAGGCGGCAAAGAAGTAGAACGGGAGGGAAGAACCCAGGGATAGACACGACAGGTAGATGAAGTAGAGGCGTACCCGGGTCCGCCGGATGCCCATATGGTCCGCCAACCAGCCGCAAACGCCGAAGGCGGAGTGTTCGAGGGTTCTGCGTAGCCATTCCATGCGACGGTTCTGTTTTGGTGGGGCAACCCCAATTTACGGAGTTGTCGCTTTCTCATTGATCGCAAAATGTACTACCGAAGTTCAAGCCGGCGGTAGAGCCAGTCGCGGTCCACCTCCCGTACGCTTTCTCCCTCCAGGTCCGCCCGGGAAACGTCCACGATGGCGTGGCGGATCAACCGCAGTACGGGATGGCCTACCGCGGCGCAAATGCGCCTTACCTGCCGGTTCTTGCCTTCCGTCAGGGTGAGGCTGAGCCAGCTGTCGGCCACGTTCTTGCGGTAGCGGATCGGGGGATTTCTCGGCGCGACCGCGGGTGCAATGCGTTCCACCAGGAGGGGCCGTGAGCGATGGTCCTTGCCCTTGATGCGGATGCTGGGCCCCGCCGCCAGGGCCTTAAGCGCCGCCGGATCGGGCTCGCCCTCCACCTGGACCCAGTAAGTGCGGGGGTGGTAATGGGCGGGATTGAGCAGTTTGTGGTTCAGGGAACCATCGTTGGTCAGGATGAGCAACCCCTCGCTGTCGCGATCCAGCCTTCCTACGGGGTAGACGTCGCCCGGGAAGTCGTATACGTCGGCAAGCGTTCGGTGCTCGGGCATTTCCCGGGTGAACTGAGATAGTACATCAAAGGGCTTGTCCAGCAGGAAGTATCGGTGGGCCATGGCTCAGACGTTCAGGTCGCCGGACAACCGATCCAGTTCCTCCCGTACTTCGCGGTGGGTGCCTTCCAGTATCAGCAGGTTTTTCTCTTCCCGGTCCAGCATCTCGTCAAACCGGCTGAAGTTCGCCTCGATCCGCCGCCGCAGCGTGCCGATGTAGACCTTCAGTTTCTCCTCCAGTTCTCCGGCGAGGCGGGCACGGCCCTCGGTTACCTCCCGCTCGAACCCCTGCACGATCCGCTTCCGTTTTCCGCGGGTGCTGAATCCGGCGAAAATGACCCCGATGGTGGTCAGCACGCCACCGGTAACGTCTACCACAGGCAGGGTGCTCAGCGCCATCAGGATGACGCCCAGGGCCGCCATTCCGCCGCCGGCGGCGAGGTTGGGGGCGATGGAATCGCGGTCGGCAAACAGCGACTCGTCGGTGAAACTCTCCGTCTTCCCCACGAAGCGGTTGAACTGGTCCTGCAGGTCGCGCAGCACGTTCTCCCGCCGTTCGGCGATGCTGCTGAAGATCTCGTGGTCGTTGCTCAGAATGGTCTGGCTGCCGCGGATTTTCAGGTCGATGGTCTTGACCATCTGCTGGATGGTTTCCGCCAGGTCCACCACGTTTTCATTGAGGCGGGCGCGGAGCTTTTCGTTCAGGTCGGTTTCAAGGTCCCGGGCCAGGTTCTCGAGCCACTCCTTGGGTCCCGGGGTGCTGCCGAAGGTGGAGGCGATGCTCCGCTTCACGAGGCCGAACATGCTCAGTCCGGATTCCAGCTCACTGAGCTTGGCGCGGGTGATGCCGTCGTAGGTCAGCAGCAGGTTCTCGACCATCAGGTCCACCTGCTTGTTGCTCTGGGCCACCTGTTCGTCGAGGGTGGTCTGGATGTCGGTGCGGAAGGCGGTGTCGGCGTCGAACTGCCGCCGCCGCAGAAGGAGGCCGTCGGCAATCTTTTCGTTGATGGTGGATGCCGTCAGGATGCTGTTGTTCAGCTTCAGCCGGGGTGCCCGCCCGCCGGTGATGTTGTCGGCGATGAACTGCCGCAGGGGTGCAAATCCCGTATCCTCCTGGCCGAGTTGCTCGTCGCGGGCGCTCACGGCAAAGACCCGCGGTTCGGCGATGCCCTCCTGGCGTGCTTTCTCGGCTACGCCGGCCAGGTTCACTTCGAGTTCCTGGGGAGTGGCCAGGTCACTTTGCTGAAGGACGAAGATGGTCTTCTTGCGCCAGTCGCCGTGGATGTACTGGAAGAAGTCCCAGGCCGATTGGCGGTAGGGGTTCTTGGCCTCGAAAACGAAAACGATGAGGTCGCTGGCCGGGATGAACTGTTCGGTGATCTCCTGGTGGTGCTCGACGATGGTGTTCGTCCCGGGGGTATCCACGATGGCGATCTCCCGCAGGATCTCCACGGGCAGGAAAACCTTCTTCAGGTAGGGATTCACCGTCACCTCCCGCCGCTCCTCCCCGTAGAGGATTTGCTGGATGGTGTCGGTCATGGGCTGGGGGGCCGCCTTGGCAATTTCTTCGCCCGTGGCCAGCAGGGCGTTGACGAAGCTGGACTTGCCCGCCTTCACCTCGCCCACGATCACGAACATGAAGGGTTCGAAGATGCGGTTGCGCAGGTCGCTGACCGTGCGGGCCATTTCCTCGTGGCCGATCCGGATGGTGAGCTCGTGCAGCCGCTTGATGATTTCCTCAAGGCGGGCGCGGTCGGCTTGCAGGCCGGCGTCAATTAGGTTTGCCATGGATTAAAGTTAGTCGTTTGGGAGAAGGAGCAGTTCGGGCCCCAGGCAAAATAGCGCATCGAGCACTGAAAGGTCGGGCTGAAAACCGTAGCGTTCCTCGAAGACCTGGCGGTAGGCGGGAACGGCTTCCGGACCGGGCACGGCACCCGCGTCCGCGCCCCGAAACGCAGTTGTATCCACAAGCTCCACGGGACCACCCAGCAGCTCGAGGATCCGCCCGGTGAGGCGATAATTAAACTCGTACAGCAAGGTGGCCGGCTGCAACAGGGATTCCAGGATCGGGTCCCCATAGTGCTCAAAATAGGGTGCCCGCCCGTAGGCCGACCGGATCGCCTGGGCGTGTTGCCGCTGCCAGTCGCTGTGGTGGCTGACCCTTACTTCCCGAATGGGCATTTGCCGGTGTTTGCCCCCTTCCAGCGGAACCGACAGCAACAGTGGGCCGTTGGCTCCGGCGATGCGGCAGCGGTTGCGCCACCCCCCTTTCTGGTAGTTTTCGTGGGCTTCCCACTGCCACATTCCCGCCCGTAGGGCAGCTAGAAACCAGGAGGTGGGGGGGAAGTAGGCGGTAGGGGTAGTGAGCAAATTGTTAGGACGTTGGATTAAAACCGGGGTCAAACATATGCCATTTCCGGTCGGTTAAGCGGGCATGAGTACATCAGATAAACTAACCGACCGCTACAAAAAGCAAAATCCGCTTACCCAGTACCCCCAGCCGCCCTTCCCGCGACAGCCGCAGGAGCGCCCGGGGTCCGTCAACAAGATGGAGCCTGAACCCGACCACGGAGAGAAAAGCTACGTGGGATTCGGCCGCCTGAAGGATCGCAAGGCCCTCATCACCGGGGGAGATTCCGGCATCGGGCGCGCCGCCGCCATCGCCTTCGCCCGTGAAGGAGCCGACGTGGCCATCTGCTACCTGCCCAGCGAGGAGCAGAACGCCCAGGAGGTGATCAAACTGATCGAAGCCGAGGGCCGCACGGCAGTAGCCATTCCAGGCGACATCATCTCCGAGGACTTCTGCAATGAACTGGTAGAAACAGCCGTGAAGAAACTCGGCGGCCTGGACATCCTGGTCAACAACGCCGGCCGGCAGACGGCCCAGCAGAGCATTTTCGACCTCACCACCGAGCAGTTCGACAACACCTTCAAGGTGAACGTCTACGCCCCCTTCTGGATCACCAAGGCCGCCCTGAAGCATATGGAAGCAGGAGCCTCCATCATCAATACCGCCTCGGTACAGTCGTTCGACCCCTCGGCGACCCTGCTGGACTACGCCCAGACCAAAGCCTGCAACGTAGCCTTCACAAAGGCGCTGGCCGGTCAGGTAGCCGAAAAGGGCATCCGCGTGAACGCCGTGGCCCCCGGTCCATTCTGGACGCCGCTGCAGTCTTCCGGCGGGCAGCCCCAGGACAAGATCGAGAAGTTCGGCAGCACTACCCTGCTCAAGCGTCCCGGTCAGCCCGTGGAGCTGGCACCCGTTTACGTGCTGCTGGCTTCCCAGGAAGGCAGCTATATGACCGGCGAGGTGGTAGGCGCCACCGGCGGGGAGATGCCCTACTAAGCCTTACCTTGGCGGATCAGTTAACTCCCGCCAATGCGATTTACCGTTACGTTTCTGCTGATCATGTTTTCCGCCATCGTGGTGGGACAGAAGAACCCCGCCTACCAGCTCTTCAACGAGTCGGGCCGCAAGGTCCACTTCGGCAAGATGATGAAGGAGCTGCGGGAGGCGGACATCATCCTCTTCGGAGAGTACCACGACAACCCCATCGCCCACTGGATGGAGCTGGAGATCATCGATGGTCTCGGGAAGTATAGCCTGGGGATGGAGATGTTCGAAACCGATGAGCAGGAGCGGCTGGATGAATTCATGAACGGACAGATCACCCTGGAGGAACTCGACAGCCTCACCGGGGGCGTCTGGCCGAACTTCAAGACCGATTACCTGCCGTTGCTGCAGGCCGCCCGTGCCGACAGCAGCAAGGTATACGCCACCAATACGCCCCGCCGGTTCGCCAGAATGGTGTTCCAGCGGGGCTTCGTGGTTTTGCGTTCCCTCGACGAGGCGGACCGCGCCTACCTGCCCCCCCTGCTGCCCCCCTACGACCCCGAACTGCCCGGCTACAAGGCCATGCGGGTGCAGGGACACGGATCCGGCCACAGCGGTGAAAACTTCCCCAAAGCCCAGGCGATCAAGGACGCTACCATGGCCTGGTTTATCGTCAAGAACGCCGAACCCGGCGTACCCTTCGTCCACGTGAACGGCAGCTACCACAGCGACAATTTCGAGGGCATCAGCTGGTACCTGCGGCAGTACAAGCCCCAGCTGAAGGTGATGACCATTACCACCCTGGAGCAGCCGGAGATCGACGAGCTCCGCCCGGAATCGGTTGGGAAGGCCAACTTCACCCTCCTCGTTCCTTCCAATATGACGAAAACCTACTGAGCGGCGGCCAGCTCCAGGAGGGAGTCCCCGATCAATAGCAGGGCCACGAGACCGGAAAATACCGCGGTGAACAGCACGGCCCCCGCGGCGACATCCTTGGCCTTTCCGGCCAGCACGTGGTAGTCGGGGCTGACCAGGTCGACCACGTACTCCACGGCCGTGTTCAGCGCCTCGGCGGCCAGCACCAGTCCGGAGCAGATCAGCACGGCCACCCACTTCCACAGCGGGAAGTCAAGGGCCCAGCTCACCGCGACCATCCCCACGAAAGCGAGCATATGGATCTTGGACGGCGCGTGATTGCTCAGCAGATCGTGGGCACCGCGGAAAGCATAGCCGAATGCGGACAACCGGCCCCGGGAGTAAGTGATCAGTCGTTTCATACGCCTTAATCAAGTTGGAATCCGCCGGCCGTGTTCGGGACTACAGCCAGCCGATACCGCCCCGCAGCAGGATAAATCCCGTCAGGGCCACCAGGGGGGCCATCCAGCAGGTGAGTAAATAACGGTAGTAAGCGGGCGACACCCGGCTGGCCTGCACCCACTCCACCAGATAGCTGAGGCACCAGACGGCCAGGGCAATGGACCCGACCAGCAGGGCCAGGAGGGTGCCGAAGTATTCGTCGAAAAGCATCAGGAACAGGTAGAGGATCAGCTGCCCGACGAAGGCCAGGGCGTAATTCACCGCGGACGCTCCTCGGTAATCACCG
Organism: Neolewinella marina; assembly: GCF_002631205.1. Lineage (GTDB taxonomy): Bacteria > Bacteroidota > Bacteroidia > Chitinophagales > Saprospiraceae > Neolewinella > Neolewinella marina. The sequence goes on along the minus strand of NZ_PDLO01000003.1, from coordinate 358,209 downwards.
CCCGGGTTTCCACCTTTTGCAGCAGGTGGTTGCCCACGGCCTCACCCTGGGTCACCCCGTAGTCGATGGCGGGCCGGTAGTGGATACCCCCGTAAAGGCGGCTCAGGGCGGCTTCTTCGCTGGCAGCCAGGAAGCTGGGGTAGCTGCGGGTGGGCAGGTCGTACTCTTCCTCGCTGTCGTCGTCGAAGGCGAAATTGTCGCCGTACAGGTCGGTCAGCACCACGGCGCAGGCGCGGCTCACGACGGAGTGTCCGCTGGTGTGCTCGGGGAAGGGCGGCGTCTGCAGTAGCGGGCGCCACTCCTGGTCGATGTGGCGGTTGATGAAGGTTTCGGGGCGGACGAGCTTGCTGCGGTACTTTTCGTCCCAGCAGCTGATGAAGGCGTCGAACATGGCCATGCTCGTCATGGCGTAGGTTTCGACCGTGCGGGCGAAGTCGGCATCGGCCTTGCGGGCCGCGATGGCCGCGATATTGACCCAGTGGCCTCCGGGGGTGATTTTCTTGGTGGCGAACATCAGGTGGCCTACCGTGTGGCTGACGTAGGGGTTGCAGTCCCAGAACTGGGCGATGGCCTGACGTTCGGCGGATTCCTCCTTACTCACGCCGGTATACACCTCATATACCTCCATGACCTCCTTCATCCACTGGCTGTTGGGGTCGAGGCTGTATTCAGTGGGCGGTGGTGGCTGGAACTGGTTGGCGCTGTCGAGGGCGAAGGGCCGGATCTTCATCCAGCTGGGCTCGATGCCGTCCATGTAGTCCGGCGGCGTGGGTTGCCACTTGCTCTCGTCGTCGGTAATGGAGTACTTCGGAAAGGTGCGCGTCTGCTTGTACATATCGCCGTCGTACCAGGCGATCACGTGGTCGGCCACCGCATCACCGTAGGCCACCGAGGCGTCGAATACTTCGGCGGGCATGCCGACCTTGCGGATCTCGGCCAGCAGTTGCTCGCGGAACTCGTCCATGCGGTCCTCGCTGAAGATCAGGCTTTTGCCAACTTTCAGGTGGGCGACCACGGCTGCCAGGGGGTAAGCGATTTCCGTTTGGGCCGGGGGCGCGGGCGCGGGTTCCAGGTGAGGGATCTGACCGGCCAGGCTGCGGAGATTGGGATCACCGGCGGCGAGGGCTTCGTAGCCGGCGATGCTGGAATAGGAGTAGATCCGGCTGGCCACGGGGGGCGAGAAGATGTCGTGGACGATGACGTCGGTGAGCTGCTTGACCGAGCGGTGGAAGTACTCCGGGTCAGCTACTTCCTCCTGGTAATTGGGGTTCACATCTTCCCCGCAGGCGACCAACAGGCCGCAGAGGGACAACAAACAAATAAAACGACTCATAAGCTTCATTGCGTGCACGGTTTAGGAGGTAAGCGTGAGTGGCACGTCTCTTCGGTGGGTGAGCCAAAATTACAACGTTTCCGGCCAATCCGCGGAATCCCTTTGTTGGCATGGCAGGAAGACGGCCGACCTAAGGGCAAAAATCCGGGACCTCCCGGTTCAGGAATTCCTCCACCAACCTACCATACTCCCGCGGCCGCCAGACCACGTTGTGGGCGTGCCAGGCACCCCAGTCCAGGGCGTGGTAGGTAAGGTATTCCCGGAGGATGCGGTCGGCGATGCGGTCGGACTGCTCCGGGGCGGTAAGGGTATCGCTAAGCGAATGAAACAGCAGTACGGGTACCCGTATCCTGTCCGCGGCCTCCGCCGGACTGGCCGCGCTGTAGTCCACCCCGCCCCGGAAATTGACCCATTGAAAGGTACCCGGCGAGAGTACCGAAAGCACGGGACCGTACTCCCGGACGCCCCGTTCCGTGATGGCCGAATGCCAGTCGGCGTAGGGGCTTTCCGCCAGCACGAAGGCCGGCCAGGCGCTCCCGTCCGCTGCGGCCAGCAGGGCCGTGGCCGCCCCCCAGCTCTCCCCCACCCAGCCGATCTGTTCGTCGGCCAGCCCCGTTTGCTCCCTGAACCAGGCGTGGGCGGCCAGCAGGTCGCGTGCCTCGTGGATGCCCCCACTGGCGTAAGCGTCGTCGCTATCGCCGAAGCCGCGGTGGTCGTACAGCAGCAGGTCGCAGCCGCAGCGGTCGAAGTAGGGGGTATACTTCAGCATGCTCACCCGGTTGTCGTTGTACCCGTGGGCGAAGATGACCCCACAGCCGGCCTGTCCACCCCGGTAGTACCAGCCGCGTAAGGTGAGGGCTCCCTCGGGGCTGGAAAACTCGATGTCCTGGGGTGGTGGCAGCTCGGACTGGAGGCTGTCCAGTTTGAGGCGCCACCGTTCGGTAGCGATGCGGTAGGATTCCTCCAGGCTGCGGTGGGGGGTATCCAGCACCCGGTTGCTGATGACGAAGGTGATCAGCAGGTAGAAAATCAGAAGGGCAGCGAGGCCGACAAGTACTTTCTTCATGGGCTACACCGAAAATAAGGAATACCGCGTTACCCCTGGTCCGGGGCGGGCCGGGCCGCCGTCCACCGGGGCATTGCCTATCTTCGCCGCCTTATCCGACCTATGCCATCACTCGAAAAGAAACACCGGGTCCAGTCACTCATCCAGCTTGCGCTGGCCGTGGCCCTGCTGATCGTGATCAACGTCCTGGCCAACGCCCGGCTGGGAGGCACCCGGCTCTACGGTGCCCTGGATTTGACCGAGGACAAGCGATTCACCCTGACCGAACCCACCCGACAGCAACTGGCCGCCCTGGAGGAGCCGGTATACATCCGGGTGCTGCTGGAGGGTGAGTTGCCGGCCAGCTACCAACGGCTGCGCACGGCCGTCGCCGAGACCCTCGAAGACTTCAGCGGCTACACCGATAACCTGGAGTATGAGTTTGTCGATCCGCTCATCGGCCAGCCCGATGAGGTCCGCCAGCGGCAGGAGGATATGCTCCAGGATGGCATCGTGCCCATGACCGACTACCAGCAGACGGCCGGAGAGCGCACCACCCGCGCCATCTACCCCTACGCCCTGATTTACTACGGCGACCGCCAGCGCATCGTCCCCCTGCTGGAAACCGCCCGCCCCGACGTGCCCATCGAACAGCAGCTCAACCAGGCCGAAAGCCTGCTGGAGTACAACTTCACCTCGGCCATCCAGAGCCTCACCGACGACGACAAGCCCGTCATCGGGTTCACCCTCGGCAACGGCGAGCTCGGAGCCCTGCAGTTCGCGGACCTGGTCGCCGAGTTGCGCAAGGACTACGAGGTGGGGCCGGTGTACCTCGACAGCTTTGCCACCCTGCCCACCGATATCGACCTGCTCATCGTGGCCAAGCCCACTGTTCCCTTCACGGATTTCCAGGCGTTCAAGCTCGACCAGTACGTCATGAACGGCGGCAAGGTCATCTGGGCCATCGACGCCGTGGCCATGGACTACGACAGCCTGCGCGCCACCGGCGAAGCCTACCCCCAGAGCCGGACCACCGGCCTGGAAGACCTCTTCTTCAAGTACGGCTTCCGGCTCGGCAACCAACTGGTGCTTGACCTGGTGAATACGCCCATCCCGATCGCGACCAGCCAGGGGCCCAGCGGACCGAAGTTTAACCTGGTGCCCTTCCCCTACCACGTGCTGGCGCTGCCAGAAGCCGACAACCCCATCGTGCAGAACATCGACGCGGTGGACATGCGCTACCCCACCCTCATCGAACTGGTGGGCGGCAGCGACCAAGTGGAAGAAACGGTGCTGCTGGCCAGCAGCGACCGCAGCCGCCGGCAGCGGTTGCCCTCCCCCATCGACCTGGACGCCCAGAAGTTTGACGTCGACCTGGACCGCTTCAACGAATCAGACCTGCCCCTGGCCGTGCTCCTGGAGGGTCGGTTCGAGAGTCCATACGCCAATCGCCTCAGCCGCGAGAACGAACAGCTGCTGAGGGCCAACGGGATGGACTACCGGGCTGAATCCGTCCCGACGGCCATGGTCATCGTCAGCGACGGCGACGTACTGGCCAACAGCGTCAACAGCCGCGGAGAAGTAGGCTACCTGGGCGTCAACCCCTTCACCAAAATCCCCTACGCCAACAAGACGTTCATGCTTAACGCCGTGGAGTACCTGCTGAACCCCGGCGGCGTCATCACCAGTCGCGGCAAGCAGGTGAAGCTGCGCCTCCTCGACCGGGAAGCAGCGGTGGCGGAAGCCGGATACTGGCGGGCGCTCAACCTGGCCCTTCCGCTGGTGGCGCTGGCGCTTTTCGGGTGGGTATTCAATTTCCTGCGGCGGCGTCGCTACACCACAAACTGACCGTATGAAACGCACCCTGCTATTGCTTGGACTGGTCATGGTGCTCGGCCTTCTGGCCCTGTGGGCCACCCGCAATCCCGACGGCGCTGCGGCGCAATCCGACGAAAGATCCTTCGGCTACCCGGCCACCGATGACATCCACCGCATCTTCATCGCCGACCGCGAGGGCAACCAGGCCTCCCTGGAGCGCGGCGGCCCTACCGGATGGCGCTACGATGGCTACCCGGCGAACGAAAACGCCATCAAAAACCTGCTGCAGGCCGTCGGCCAGATGGCCGTCCAGCGGTTGCCCACCAGCAAGGAAACGCCCAACCTGATCCGCAACCTGGCGGGAGGCGGCATCCTCGTACAACTCTTTGATGCGCGGGGCAACAAGCTCCGGGGTTACTACATCGGGGGCGGAACCAACGGAGAACTCGGCACCGCGGCCATCATGGAAGACAGTGAGCATCCCTACGTCGTCCACCTGCCTATGTGGAGCGGCAACCTCCGCCACCGGTTCAACCTGAGGGGCGACGAGTGGCGGTCGAAGCGGCTTTACCGCACGGACCCTGACCGGGTCGAGTACCTGGAAATTGAATACCCCCGCCAGCAGGACAAGGGCTTTCGCCTAGAGCGGACGGCGGACGGTTCCTTCCTCCTCCACGCCCACGCCAACAGTTACCTCCCCGCCCGCCCGGTGCCGCGGGGCGTGGCCGAAGGGGTACTGAGCCGCTACGAAGATTACTACATCTCCCGCTACGAAAATGCGGATACGGCCAGCATCAACCGCGCCCGCAACCGACTGCCGTTTGCCATCATCCGGCTCAAGGAAGCCGACCAGCCCGAGCAGCTGGTGCGCATTTTCCCCCGCTACCGCTGGCCCGACACCCCGGACCAGACGCTGGAGGCCTACACCGCTTTCGTCAACGACGACCAGGATTGGGCCCTGTTAGCGGTAGAAACCACCCAACCCCTCCTCATCGGCTATGACTCGTTCTAGCCAACTTATCGGCCCGCTGCTGGCTCTCTTTATCGGGCTCACCGCCACCGCCGTGCTGCCACCGCCGCCGTGGGGATTCTTCGGCCACCGCCGGATAAATCACCTAGCCACCTTCACCCTCCCCGTGGAGATGATGCCCTTCTTCCGCGCGAATATTGACTACCTGGCGGAGCACGCCGTGGATCCCGACAAGCGGCGGTACGCCGCCCCCGGCGAAGCGGTCAGGCACTACATCGACCTCGACCACTGGGGTACCCTCCCCTTCTCAGAATTGCCGCGCTACTACCCGGACGCCAGGGCTTGGCGGGGTCGTGTCCTGGACCTGCAACCCTCGGGAGATACCGTCGCCTGGCGCTTTGACACCCTGCTCCGGAACGACGACATCCTGCTCCTGCGCACCGCCGACCATACAATCGACCTTCCCTACTCCGATTACCGACGGCTCTGGTACGATGGGACGGATACGGTCAGCCGCGATTCCGTGCTCGCGGCGGGCCTCCCCCTCACCGGTGATCGGGTAGCGCTGGAAGACAACTTTTCGCCCCACGGGATCCTGCCCTACCACCTCGTCGCTTTTCACCGGCGCCTGACGCAAGCCTTCGTGGACGGGTCGCCCGACCGCATCCTCCAGTTGGCCGCGGAGATGGGCCACTACGTCGCCGATGCCCACGTTCCACTGCACACCACCAAAAACTACAACGGCCAGCTAACGGGGCAAACGGGCATCCACGCCTTCTGGGAAAGCCGGCTGCCGGAACTCTTCGCCGACGTCGACTACGATTATTTCGTAGGGCCCGCGGAGTACATTCGGGATCCGACAACCTTTTACTGGGGTATCGTGATGGACAGCCACCGGCTCGTCGACAGCGTGCTGCAGACCGAGCGGCGGCTGCGGGCCACCTACCCCGCTGATCAGCAAATGTGCTACGAGGAAAGACTGGGGCAAATGACCCGCACACCCTGCACCGAATACGCCCGGGCGTGGTCCACGGCCATGAACGGCATGGTAGAGGAGCGTTTCCGGGCCTCCATTCACGCCGTAGGGTCGGTATGGTACAGTTGTTGGGTCGACGCCGGACAGCCCCATTTGCCCGGGGTAACGAGCCGCACTGCGGAGGTGTCACAGGCACCCGCGCTCGCCGCCCCCGTACCGGATTCTACAATACGCGCCCATGAATAAGGCTTACTGGATCAGCGCTGCTGCCCTTTTTGTCCTGACGGCCTGGCTTTCGGCGGGCTATCACCAGGCGGACGAGCACTTTCAAATCCTGGAATTCGCCAATTACAAAGTGGGGCTGACTGCGGCGGAAGACCTGCCGTGGGAATGGCACGAACGGATGCGGCCGGCCCTGCAACCGTTTCTGGCCTATCTGGTCTACCAAATGGTCGGATGGGGGGACCAGGCCAATCCCTTCACCGTGGCCCTGCTCCTGCGGTTCCTTTCGGCGGCCTTCACCCTGGCCGTTGCATTTACCCTGTTCCGGCGGTACCGCACGGCTTTCCCGCCGCCCCTGGGTTGGCTGTTCGGCCTCACCCTCCTCTTCCACTGGTTTGCCTACTACAACGGGGTGCGGTTCTCCAGCGAGAACTGGTCGGGCCTGGCGGCCGTAGCCGGTTTCCTTTCCTACCCTCTTCACCTGGCCCGCCGGGAGGCCACGCTGACTCCGGACGGCGGCCGCAGCGCCCTGATGGCGGGCGTGTGGTTTGGCCTGGCCTTCCTGTTCCGCTACCAGATCGCCCTGCTGGTGGCGGGCTTCGGCCTGTGGCTGCTGTTTGTGCACCGGGAGAAGTTCCGCAACATCCTCCTGCTGGTGGCGGGCGGCCTGGGTACACTGGCCGTTTGTTACCCACTTTCCTACTGGCTGTACGGGGAGTGGTCCCTGCCCGCCTGGAATTACCTCGCGGCCAACCTGATCGAGGGCAAGGCGGCCACCTACGGCACCCGCCCCTGGTACGGCTACGTGGAGCTGGTTTTCCTGCGGGGCATCCCGCCGCTCAGCCTCCTTTACCTGGCCGGATTTGGTGCTTTCTGTTATGCCTACCGACGGGATCCGGTGGCGTGGATGGGCCTGGCCTTCGTGGTGGCTCATTCGTTCCTGGCCCGCAAGGATATCCGCTTCCTTTATCCCTTGACCCCGTTGTTACCCGTATTCTTGGTGGGCGCCCTGGCCGCCTTTCGGCCGTGGGTCATGAACCACTGGCCGCGCAAGGAGTGGCGGATAGCGGCGTCGCTGATGGTACTTACCAATACGCTGTTGCTGATCTACGTCGTCAGTCGGCCGGCGGCGGCGGAAATCGCCCCCCTGAAAAACCTGTACGAAACCTACCCCCAGGGAGTGACACTCACCGGGCCCCAGTCGCGGATCCTCAAGGCGGAGGGCGCGATCGCCCGCTACTATCACCGCCCGGCTACCGTGGTGGATACGACGGGGCAGCCAGTCACCAAATTCGCCCTGGCTGAACGCCCCCTCATCTGGGTAGACCGTACCCGCGACCAGCCGCAGCCCCCGGCCGGCAGCGCGCTGGTGTACACCGACCGCCCGGGCTGGCTGGATGCCCTGAACCTGGACCTGGGGCAAAAGTGGTATTACCTGTATTCCGTGGCCCCGTCTGGCGGGGAAAAAGACGCCCACTAGATCTGTTCTGCCCAGTGCCCGTAGTCCACGCCGGGGTTTCTATATTTGCGGCCTATGACCGCTTACTCTACCGACTCTCCGACCACTTGGACGCTCGAGGCCCTCAAGGAGCTTCACGACCAGCCCCTGATGGAATTGCTCTTTCGCGCCGCTACCGTACACCGTGAGCACCACGACCCCAATGAAGTACAGGTTTCCAGTCTGGTAAGCATCAAGACCGGCGGCTGCCCCGAAGACTGCGGCTACTGCCCCCAGGCGGCCCGCTACCACACCGACATCGAGGAAAATGCCCTGCTGTCGGTGGAGCAGGTAAAAACCGCCGCCGAGCGTGCGAAGGGACTCGGCAGCAGCCGCCTCTGCATGGGCGCGGCCTGGCGCAACGTCCGCGACGATGCGGAATTTGAACAGGTGCTGGAGCTGGTCCGCACCGTGAACGGACTGGACATGGAAGTATGCGCCACCCTGGGCATGCTCACCCCCAACCAGGCCGAGCGGCTGGCCGCGGCCGGGCTTTACGCCTATAACCACAACCTCGACAGCAGCGAGGACTACTACAAGGAAGTCATCTCCACCCGCGGCTACGAAGACCGGCTGGAGACCATCGGCAACGCCCGCCAGGCCGGCCTGACCGTTTGCTCGGGCGGCATCATCGGAATGGGGGAAAGCGTGGAGGACCGGCTGAAAATGCTGCTCACCCTCGGCAGCCTCCGGCCCGTTCCGGAATCCGTCCCCATCAACGCCCTGGTGGCCGTACCCGGCACCCCCCTGGAGGACCAGCGGCCCGTAGACATCTTCGAGATGGTGCGCATGATCGCCGTTACCCGCATCGTGATGCCCTCCACCACCGTGCGGCTGAGCGCCGGGCGGACCGACATGAGCCCCGAAGGGCAGGCCCTCTGCTTCTTCGCCGGTGCCGGATCCATCTTCGCGGGCGACAAGCTGCTCACCACCCCCAACCCGGAGGCTTTCGCCGATATGGAGCTCTTCAGCGCCCTCGGACTGCGCCCCACCCAGGCTTACGCCAAGGGAGAACGGCCGGTACCCACCGCCGACCCCGGTCCGCCGGAGCAGAAGCGCCCCATCCGCTGGAGCCGCCCCGGCCACAAGATTGAGCGCAACGAAGCCAAAAGAAAATAACGACAACACCCGAAAATTACCGCATTATGAGCCGCACCATGGTCGCCGGAAACTGGAAAATGAATACTACGCCCACCGAGGGCAAAGCATTGGTCAAGGCCGTAATGGACAAGGTCCCCAACCCCTCCACCAAAGTGGTGTTTGGCGTGCCCGCCATCCAGCTGATGGAAATCCAGGAGCTGGTCAAGGGCCACCCCAACTACGCCGTGGCCGCCCAGAACATGCACCAGGAAGAAAGCGGGGCCTACACGGGTGAGCTGAGCGCGGCCATGCTGGTCGACGCCGGCATCGAATACGTGATCCTCGGCCACAGCGAGCGCCGCGACTATGCCGGCGAGGACGACGACCTGATCAACCTCAAGATCAACCAGGCGCTCAAGCACGGCCTCAAGCCCATCTACTGCTGCGGGGAAAAGCTCGACATCCGCCAGGCCGGAAACCAGGAAGTGGTCGTCGGCCGCCAGATCGAACAGGCCCTTTCTTCACTGGAAGCCGACCAACTCTCCCAGGTGGTGATCGCCTACGAACCCGTCTGGGCCATCGGCACCGGCGTTACCGCCTCCAATGAGCAGGCCCAGCAGATGCACGCCAATATCCGGCGCATGATCACCAACCAGTTCGGTTCGGAAGTGGCCAATAACCTGACCATCCTCTACGGCGGTTCGGTCAAGCCCAACAACGCCGCCGAACTGTTCGCGGAACCCGACGTCGACGGCGGACTCGTAGGTGGTGCCAGCCTGGACGCCGACAGCTTCGCCGCCATCATCAACGCCGTACGGCGGTAATCGCCGCCTCCCTACCCTTCGATATGAAACGACAGGGTAAAGGTCCGGCTGGTCACCTTTTCCAGCACCCGGCTCTCGGGTAAGGTGGGGTTGAACAGCAGGGTGTTGCCGATGCCGTGGCTGATCTTGAATTCCGGCGACAGGATGAAGTAGGGGAAGAAGATCTGAATGCCGGCGCCGTACTCAATGGCGTAGTCGTGCGGGCTGATCCTGACCAGCTCCTCCGCCTGCCGGGTCCGGGATTCGCTGGCCACGTCAAAGCTGTACTTCATGCCCGCGATGAGGAACAACCGCTTGTCCCGGTAGGGCGCCGACTTGTAGCGGAAGTAGAACGGCATCTCGATGAAGACCGACTCGATCTTTTCCTGGCTGACGGCCTGCCGCTCCGTGCTCTGGGTATAGTCCAGGCTGCGCTCCGCAAAGCTGAAGCCCGGCGTGAAGCGGAAATCGAAATAGCGGCCGAGCTTCAGGTTCCCGATAAGGTTCAGGTTAAAACCCGGGCCGTTCAGGCTTTTGATGCCGACAATAGAATCGGTATATAGGAACTCCTCGCTGCGGTACGGGGTGTAGCGGCTCGAGTTGAACCCGAGGGTAATGCCGAAGTAGTACGGCTTATTCTGGAAATCGTAGAAGTTGTAATTCTGGCCGCCGGTGAACTGGGCGCGGGCGCAGGTGCTGAGGCCGGCCACCAACGCCAGGGCCAGGATTAGCGGGTGGCGGTGTAGATGGAGGCAATTCCGAAAGTAAGTGCTTGGCATTCCGTGTTGTTATAGCCGACCCGGTCCAGGATCGTCAAAAAGTCCTCCCCGCTGGGAAATGCCTGTACACTTTCAAAAAGGTAGGCGTAGGCGCGCGGGTCCTTGCTCTGTAAACGGCCGATCAGCGGCATAATTTTACCGAAGTACAGATTAAAGCCCCAGCGGATGGGTGCGTAACGGATCCGACTGAATTCCAGCACCACCAGTTTGCCCCCGGGCCGCAGTACCCGGTGCATCTCGGCCAGTCCGCGCTCGAGGTTCTCGAAGTTGCGGACCCCGAAGGCGGCGGTCACCGCGTCGAAGCTCGCATCCGCATAAGGCAGGTTCTCGCTGTCGCCCTGCTCGAGCACGATGTGGTTCTCCAGCCCGGCCTGCTTCACCTTGGTTCTTCCGTAGGCCAGCATGCCCGCGCTCAGGTCGATACCGGTGACGTGGTCGACCCCCCGCCGGCGGACGGTCTGAATGGCCACGTCGGCCGTGCCGGTAGCTACGTCAAGCACGCGGTGGTGGACGGCGGGGTCCAGCTCGGCAATCATTTTGCGTCGCCACAGGGTGTCGACCCCCAGGGAAGTACCCCGGTTGAGGAGGTCATAGGTGGGGGCAATGGCGTCGAACATCCGTCCGACCTCTTCCTTCTTGGATTCCCCTTCCCCGTAGGGTTTTACTACTTTCTCGGTACCTGACATATGGACAAGTTAACCCCTGATATTGCCTTTGGTTTACCTAGGTTTTCCGGCACGATTTTTGTACCTTCGCGCGTAGGCGAATGCGCCGGTAATCAGGAGGATTGGTGACCTTTTTTGCCAGGTGCGCCCGGATTTAACCAGGCCGGAGCGCGCCCCGTTTGCGGAGGTCGCGACGGCCTCACCACTCCATAACTTTCAGCTCTTTATGCCAAATCAACGCATCATCCCGGTCAATATAGAAGACCAGATGAAATCGGCCTACATCGACTATTCGATGTCGGTCATTGTCAGCCGCGCCCTGCCCGACGTTCGCGACGGCCTGAAGCCCGTCCATCGGCGTGTTCTCTTCGGCATGTCCGAACTGGGTCTGAGCTATCGCAGCTCCCACAAGAAATCCGCCCGTATCGTCGGGGAAGTCCTCGGTAAGTACCACCCCCACGGCGACTCCTCGGTCTACGACACCATGGTTCGTATGGCCCAGGACTGGTCACTGCGCTACCCTCTCGTAGACGGTCAGGGTAACTTCGGTTCGATGGACGGCGACAGCCCCGCCGCCATGCGCTACACCGAAGCCCGCCTGCAGCGGATCTCGGACAGCATCCTCGGTGACCTCGACAAGGACACGGTTGACTTTCAGCTCAACTTCGACGATACCCTCAAGGAGCCTACCGTCCTGCCCACCCGGATCCCCAATCTCCTGGTGAACGGTGCCTCGGGCATCGCGGTCGGTATGGCCACCAACATGCTGCCCCACAACCTGAATGAAGTGGTGGATGGCGTGATCGCCCTTGTTGACAATCCGGACATTACGGTTGACGAGCTCATGGAGCACGTCAAGGCCCCGGATTTCCCCACCGGAGGCATCATTTACGGTATGGACGGCGTGCGCGAGGCCTTCCGCACCGGCCGTGGCCGCGTGGTGGTCCGCGGACGGGCCGACATCAAAGTCGACCACAACGACCGGGAAACCATCATCATCAGCGAGATCCCCTACCAGGTCAACAAGGCCACCCTCGTGGCCAAGATCGCCGAACTGGTGAACGATGGCAAGATCACCGGCGTCAGCGCCGTACGTGACGAATCGGACCGCGACGGCCTGCGCATCGTTATCGAGATCAAGCGGGACGCGATGGCCTCCATCGTGCTCAGCTACCTGTACAAGTACACCCCCCTGCAGTCCAGCTACGGCGTCAACAATGTAGCCCTGGTCGGCGGTCGCCCCATGACCCTGAACCTGAAGGACCTGATCGAGGAATTCGTGGCCTTCCGCCTCGAGGTCATCCAGCGGCGGACGCTGTTTGAACTCAACAAGGCCCTGGCCCGCGCCCACATCCTTATCGGCCTGTTGATCGCCCTGGACTACCTCGACGAGGTGATCCGCCTGATCCGGGCCAGCAACAGCCCCGAAGAGGCCAAGGAAGGACTTATGGCGGGTGCCTTCATCGAAGACAAGGCCGCCTTCTGGAACAAGTTCGGCAGCCTGGTGAAGGAAGCCCAGACCGAGGAACTCGTCGTGCCGGAAGGCAATGTGATGAGCGGCGAGCAGGCCCAGGCCATCCTGGACATGCGGCTGCAGAAGCTTACCGGACTGGAGATCGACAAGATCCGCGATGAGTACGCCGAGATCCGCGACCTGATCGACCGCCTGCGGGCCATCCTGGAATCGGAGGAGCTGCAGCGCGACATCATCAAGGAAGAACTGCAGGACGTGCGCGCCCGCTTCGGCGACGAGCGCCGCTCGGAGATCAGCCTTGATACGGCAGACATCTCCATCACCGACATGATCGCCGACGAAGACGTGGTCGTTACCATCTCCCACCTGGGCTACATCAAGCGTACCCCCGTGGCCGAATACCGCGCCCAGGGCCGGGGCGGCCGTGGCAGCCGGGGCTCCAAGACGCGGGATGCCGATTTCATCGAGCATATCTTCGTGGCCAGCAACCACAACTACCTCTTGCTCTTCACGGAGCAAGGTCGCTGTTTCTGGCTCCGCATCTACGAAATCCCCGAAGCCGGCAAGAACAGCAGCGGACGCGTCATCCAGAATATCCTGGCCATCCCCAAGGAAGACTCGGTACGCGCTTACATCAGCGTGGCCGACCTCACCGACGAGGTATTCCTGCAGCAGCACTCGGTGATCTTCGCCACCCGTCGTGGTCAGGTGAAGAAAACCAGCCTGGAGGAGTACAGCCGCCCCCGTACCAATGGCGTCAACGCCATCACCATCAACGAGGGGGATGAACTGCTGGAGGCCCGCCTCACCAACGGCAACAGCCATGTCTTCCTGGCCACCCGCAAGGGACAGGCCATCCACTTCGAAGAGGAGAAGGTGAGAAACATGGGACGCAACGCGGCCGGTGTTCGTGGCATCACCCTTAACGGAGAGGACGACGCCGTGGTGGGCATGGTAACCATCGACCACGAAACCGATACCGACAAGTCGATCCTGGTCGTCAGCGAAAAGGGAATGGGCAAGCGGTCCGACTGGGCCGATTACCGCATCACCAACCGCGGCGGCAAGGGCGTGGCCACCATGAAGATCAGCAAGAAAACGGGTGAACTGGTTACCATCAAGGCCGTCAGCGACGAGGACGACCTGATGATCACCAACCGCTCGGGCATCCTCATCCGGACCTCGATGCAGGACCTTCGGGTCATGGGCCGCTCCACCCAGGGGGTAAGGCTAATCAAGCTCGATGGCGACGATGCCATCGCCGACGTAGCCGTGGTGAGCATCGACGAGGAAACCCTCGCCACCGGTGAAGAGGAATAATTTACCGGTACGCTGAAAGTACAAAGCCGTCAGTAGCAGTCACTACTGGCGGCTTTTCAGTAACTCCGGCCCCGTTGAACACCCCTTGACACCAACTGTTCCATTAATTTTAGGAAGGTATTAACGATACTTGCTCCCTCAATTAACGTTTTGCATTTATCCTTTGACGCCGAAAACCGTCTACAGGATAAGACACAAACCATTCTGAAACCAACAAATTTTACCCATGCGTAAATTTATGCTGAGCGCTCTTTTCGCTCTTTTTGCCGTCTCTGTTGCCTTCGCACAGAGTGGCGAGGACGCACTGAAGAACGCCTCCAAATCCTACAAAAGCTACCAGACGGGCAATGACGTCGTTGAGCTGCAGGCCGCCGTGGACGCCATCCAGGTTGCCATGAACGACACCCAGGTACAATCCGACGTCGACGCCTACCTCACCGCTGGTGACATTTACTCCGCCGCCATCCAGCGCTACGTGCAGGACCGTACCATGGCCGGTGCTGAGCCCATCGAACCCATCGTTGCCAAAGCCGCCTCCCGCGCCGCCCAGGCCTACATGAAGGCCTACAATATGGCCGAAAAGGGACGCGACAAGAAAGCAGCCCTGAAGGGGCTGGAAGCGCTTCAGGGTAACATCTCTAACGAAGGCATCTTCGCGATCCAGGACAAGAACTACCAGGACAGCTACGAGGCTTTCAACACCAGCGTAACCGTCCACGACTTCCTGACCACCAACGACGGTGACAGCGCCTTCGCCGAGGACGAGACCAAGCTCAACGACGAGCGTTACTACGCCGCCCTTTCCGCCGTACTGAACGAGCAGTACAACGAAGCCGAGCCCCTCTTCATCCGCCTCTACGAGTCCGGCTACGAAGATGCTGGTCTGTACGACGGCCTCTACAAGGTCTACAGTGGCAAAGGTGATATGGAAAAGGCCGGACAGTACCTGACCGAAGGTCGGGAGAAGTTCCCCGAAGAAACCACCCTCCTCTTCACCGAGATCAACTACTACCTCGCCCAGGGTAAACTGGACGAACTGACCGGCAAGCTGCAGGAAGCCATCAAGGCCGAGCCCGAGAACATCAGCCTCTACGCTACCCTCGGACAGGTCTACGACCAGCTCTACCAGTCGAACCGGGAAGAAAATCCCGAGAAGGCAACCGAGTACTTCGAGAAGGCCAAGAAAAACTACGAGGCCGGACTCGAAAAGCAGCCCGATAACGCTTCGCTGATCTACAGCCTCGGTGCCCTTTACTTCAACCGCGCGGCCAAAATGACCGAGAAGCTGGTTGAGCTGGGTAACGACCTCAGCAAGGAAGGTCAGGCCAAGTACGAAGCCATGGAGAAGGAAATCAATGCCGAGTTCGCCCAGGCATTCCCCTACTTCAAGAAGGCCGAGCAGACCGACCCCAACAACCTGAATACCCTGATCGCCCTGAAGGAAATCTTTGCCCGCCAGGACGACTACGACGCCTCCAACGAAATGAAGGAGCGCATCGAGCGGGTCCAGGCCGGTGAGAAGATCGAATCGAGCTACTTCAACAACTAGGGAATCACCTATCCAGGCCCCTAATCAAAAAGCCCCGCCGGACAACTGTCCGGCGGGGCTTTCTCTTTATCAGGCGAACAGTACCAGCTGACCATCGCCGAGAGTAGCCCCGTGGCGACTGCTGCGACTGCGACTGTGGATGATCTGCTGGCGGATAACGCCCGGATCAAATCCCAACTGCCGGAAATCCTTGTCGGCACACAACAGGAAGTACTGGGCGCGCTTCCATACCACGCCGATCTTTTGCAGGTGCTCCCGCCTCAGCGGACGAAACCGGCGGGAATCGACAATCTTCCGGGCCGACTTTACCCCCACCCCCGGAATGCGAAGAATCATCTCGTAGGGCGCGGAATTCACGTCCACCGGAAACAGCCCGGGGTGCCGCAGGGCATAGGCCAGTTTGGGATCCAGGTCCGGATCCAGGTTAGGCTGGGCATCATCCACGATCTCGTCGGCCCGGAAGCCGTAGAACCGCATCAGCCAGTCGGCCTGGTAAAGCCGGTTCTCCCGCCGCAGGGGTGGCGCCGAAAGCACGGGCAGCCGCGCGTCATCGCTGATGGGCACATACCCGCTGTAGTACACCCGCTTGAGTTGCTGCTCCTGGTAAAGAGAGGAAGCCAGGGTGAGGATGTCCTTGTCGCTTTCCGGGCTGGCCCCGATCACCATCTGGGTGGACTGACCGGCGGGGGCGAAGTTGGGGGTCTTCATCAACGCCCGCTTTTCCTCCCGGTAGCCCTCGATGGAATTTCGCAGGGCATTCATGGGTTGGTACACCTCGGCGTAATTCTTCTCCGGGGCCACCTTCTTCAGACTGACCTCGCTGGGCATTTCAAGGTTCACGCTGAGGCGGTCCGCGTAAAGCCCGGCCTCGTGAATCAGGTCGTCGCTGGCCCCCGGAATCGCCTTGAGGTGGATGTAGCCATTGAATTTATGCTCGGTCCTCAGCGTCTTCGCAATGCGGACGAGCCGCTCCATGGTGTAGTCCGCGCTCTTGAAAATGCCCGAGGAGAGGAAAAGCCCCTCGATGTAATTGCGGCGGTAAAAATTCAGGGTGAGGTCCACCACCTCCTCCACGGTAAAGGCCGCCCGCTTCACGTCGTTGCTCCGGCGACTTACGCAGTATGCGCAGTCGAAGATGCAGTGATTCGTCAGCAGGATCTTCAATAGGGAGACGCAGCGCCCATCCTGGGTGTAGGTATGGCAGATACCCATTCCCGTCGCGTTGCCGAGGCCGTCGGTGGTATTCTTTCGCTTGCTGCCGCTGCTGCTGCAGGAAACGTCGTACTTGGCCGCATCAGCCAGGATGCTGAGTTTCTCAGCGGTTCGTTGGTTCATAGGGGAAGGGGAATAGGCGCTAATTTACAACAATTCATGGTGTAAATAATCTATTCCACACAGTTGTTTAGGCGACTGTATCCTTTATGACCAACTTGATTGCCCCGGACAAAATGGTGAGCTTTTAATCCCCTAACAGCCGACAAATTTCACCGCCCGAAAATGCCTTGGGCGTCACATAATTCCGGCTTACGCAATTTAGACAATCCACCTTTTATTTGGCAGGACAACCATTGACCGTATAATTATTGACCTACGATCGTTTCTGTTGATTAAGTTTTGCAACCCACCCTTCAACTTTCATTTCTCGCTGAAAATGGCAGCTACAGAGCTGACATATTCCCATCGAAAAATGGCTGTGGGTGGACCGTACCTTTGGATTGTCAATCGGGATAACCGAAGACGGCAAGCCGATAAATACCCAAGGCGTACGGCTGCTGATTCCCTCCCGGTTCTCTAATGCGGCATGATCGACTTTAAGCTTTATACAGGGCGGCCTTCCGAGTAGGAGGCCGCTCTTTTTTTATCCTGCCACGCAGCGGAAGCCCAGGTGGTTGAGTCCGCTGTCCGCCGGGGTAAACTGCCGTTGCTGAAGGTTGAAGCCGGTGCAGTAGCTCGTGCTGCAGAGGAAGGATCCTCCCTTTATGATGGATTCCCCCGTTTCCTTCCGTTCGGAGTCCGTCCATTCCCATACGTTGCCGGCGATGTCGTACAGTCCGTTGTCGGAAGCCGGAAACTGTTTGACGGCCGCTACGCCTACATAGCCATCCTCTACCCGGTTTTCGTAGGGGAAGGGGCCTTGCCACCAGTTGCCCCGGTACTCGCCATCGGGCAGCATTTCGGCGCCCCAGGGGAAAGAACGGTTCTCCTCTCCCTGGGTGGCCGCGTACATCCACTCTTCTTCCGTGGGCAACCGTTTACCGGCCCAGGTGGCGTAGGCACGGGCATCTCTGAGGCTCACCTGGGTCACGGGTTCATCGGGGCGGGCGGCGGGGGCATCGGGCCCCTGGGGAAATTTCCAGTTCGCGCCGGTGACGGGTTCCCAGCTGAGGGTTTCCAGGTTGAATACTCCGGACCAGCCGAAACTGTCGGCCTCGGTGGTGTAGCCCGTAGCGGTGACGAAAGCGGCAAAATCGGCCGTGGTCACTTCGGTTTCGTCCATGAAGTATCCGCCGGCGGGGTGATCGATCCAGACCATACCCTCGGTGGGCGGAGTGGTTAGTGCGGCAGTGGCCACGTCTGCGCGGCTTTCACAGCAAAGCAGGGAACCGGCGAACGCGGCGAGTAAAAGGAGATGGGGAAGCGACATTAGGCGATAACTACGATATTGCCCCAAAATAAGATGAAATGAGACGATTGCCGGCGGAATGGGAACCACAACAGCTGGTTTTGTTTTCTTTTCCGCGGCGGGAAGGCGACTGGGGGGAGGTACTGGAAGACGCTTCGGCGGCAATGATCGCGGCGGCCAATGCTGTTCACGAAGCCTGTCCGACCCGCATCGTAGTGGGCGACCGCGAGCACTTCGAACGCTACGCCGACCGCTACCGGGGAGAGGTCAGCTACTGGCCCACTGACGATTCCTGGATCCGCGACTCGGGCCCCATTACCGTGGTTGCCGAAAGTGATCCTACCCTGCTCGACTTTACCTTCAATGGTTGGGGTGGCAAGTTTGATGCCCGCCGCGACAATGAACTGCCCCGCATCATTCACGAAGAGTTGTATCCCCGGGCCGCCTACGCCCGCGTGCCCCTGGTACTGGAGGGTGGCGCCATCGAATCCGATGGCCGCGGCACCATACTGACGACCTCCCGCTGCCTGCTGTCCACGGGCCGCAACGACTACCGCGACAAGGCCGAGGCCGAAGCCATGCTCCGCGACCACCTCGGAGCTGAGCGAATCATCTGGCTTGACTACGGGGAACTGCTGGGCGACGATACCGACGCCCACGTGGATACCGTAGCCCGCTTCCTGGACGCGGAAACGATCGCCTACGTGGGACCACCCCCGGAATCCGATCCCCAGCACGCCGACTTTACCGCCATGCGCCGACAGCTACGGGAAGCCGCCCGGGGTTACCGGCTGGTGGAACTGCCCTGGACGGGCCACGTGAGCAGTCGGGTGGACGGCCACCGCCTGCCGGCCTCCTACGCCAACTTTCTGATCAGCAATGGCAGCCTGTTCGTACCGACCTACGGTACCGAAGCCGATCAAAGTGCGCTGGAGGTGCTGCGCCAGGAAAGCCCCTACCGGGTGGTGGGGGTCAATTGCCTGCCCTTCGTAGAACAACACGGTGCCCTGCACTGCCTCACCATGCAAATCCCCGACTGGGAGAACCCCGAAAAATCCTGACGTATGCGACCGGTCACCCGCCGAAAGTTCCTTCACCAAGTCCCCGTAGCCCTCTCCGCCGCCTCCCTGGTCACCGGATGCTCCCCCACTGCGGAAGCGGCCGAAACCGCTGGCCCCGGTGGTCCGGTAGTTATCTCTACCTGGCAACACGGCCTGGCGGCCAATGAGGCAGCCTGGGAGGTCCTGCAAGGGGGCGGCAACGCCCTGGACGCCGCTGAAGCCGGGGTAAAGGTTACGGAAGCCGATCCGACGGTCAGCACCGTGGGGCTGGGCGGACGGCCCGACCGCGACGGCATCGTCACCCTGGACGCCGCCATTATGGACGGGGCCGGCGACTGTGGCAGCGTGATGGCGCTGCAGGATATTCTTCACCCCATTTCCGTAGCGCGGCGGGTAATGGATAACACGCCCCACGTCATGCTGGCGGGGGAAGGTGCCCGGCAATTTGCCTTGGCGGAAGGGTTCCCGACGACCAACCTGCTGACCGAGGACAGCAAGCAGGAATGGGAGCAGTGGAAACGCGACAACCCGGGATATCGCCCCCCGATCAACGTGGAGAACCACGACACCATCGGTTTGCTGGCCCTGGACGCTCAGGGGCGCCTCGCGGCCGCCTGTACCACCAGCGGAGCAGCCTACAAATACCACGGCCGCGTAGGCGACTCACCCATCGTGGGGGCGGGACTCTACGCCGACAACGAGGTGGGGGCGGCCACGGCCACCGGCTGGGGGGAAGCCGTGGTGCGGGCCTGCGGTTCCTTCCTGGTCGTGGAACTGATGCGGCAGGGGCACTCCCCCACCGAGGCCTGCCGGATGGCCGTAGAGCGCGTGATCGCCAAAAATCCCGACTACCGGGAAATTCAGGTAGGATTTATTGCGTTGGCCAAGGACGGAACCACGGGGGGATACTGCATCCACCCCAATTTTGATTACGCGGT
This sequence comes from Neolewinella marina, assembly GCF_002631205.1. Lineage (GTDB taxonomy): Bacteria > Bacteroidota > Bacteroidia > Chitinophagales > Saprospiraceae > Neolewinella > Neolewinella marina. The sequence goes on along the minus strand of NZ_PDLO01000003.1, from coordinate 338,055 downwards.
CTACACGGCTGCAGAGGGCAACCGGATGGTGGTGCCCGACAGTAAACTCACCTCCGATGAATAGGCCCCGCTTCGAAGTTTGCCTGCAGGGAATCGATGACGTATACGCCGCCCACGCTGGCGGAGCCGACCGGGTAGAACTCTGCTCCGCCCTGGTCGAGGGGGGACTCACCCCCAGCCACGCGGCGATTGCGGCCAGCCTGGAAGTGGGCATCGACGTGATGGTCATGATCCGCCCCCGTGGGGGAGACTTCGACTACAGCGCCCGGGAGCTCGACCTGATGGAAAAGGACATCGCCGTATGCCGTGAACTTGGGGTTACGGGCGTTGTCTTCGGCATGCTGCAACCCGACGGACAGGTGGCGCGCACGCAGGTGCAAAGAATGGTGGAAGCCGCCGGTCCCCTACAGACCACCTTTCACCGCGCCTTCGACGTCTGCCGCGACCCCTGGGAAGCCCTGGAAGAACTGATCGGCCTGGGCGTCGACCGCATCCTGACTTCCGGACAGCGGGGCACGGTACCGGAGGGCATCTCCCTGATCCGCGGGTTGATCGAGCGGGCGGGCGACCGCATCTCCATCATGCCCGGCTGCGGCATCACGGCGGATAACGTAGCCCAGGTCATTGCCCTGACCGGTGCCGAGGAATTTCACGCAACGGCCTTCGACCGGGTGGGCAGCCACATGGCCCACCGCAACGAAGAAGTATATATGGGCATACCCGGGCTGGAAGAATACGAACGGGAAGCCGTCACTCCGGCCGCGGTACGACGTTTCCTGCGGCAGTTTCCTCGATAACCAGAGGCTATACGGCCGGAGCATTCCGAAGATAGTTTTACTATCACCCCTATCGTTCCAACAATATTTTGCAACCTATTTTTGTTACAAAATAATTTTCGCGAACAAATCCAGGCGCAAAACTTTGTCGTAGGTGGTTGAACTACACGCATGTGTATACACCAATTCACCCCTCCAATTCTTTGCACCATGAGATCATATTTACCACGCTGGTGGGGTTGTTTCGCCTTGCTGCTTTGCTGCACCCAGGTTGCCCTGGCCTCCTCCCACCGGGAAGCCCCCCTGATTGCCGACGATCCACTGGCCGACAACACCGATGTTTACGCCTTCGTCAGTCCCGATGACCCCTCCACGGTCACCCTGATTGCCAATTACATTCCCATGCAACTGCCCCAGGGCGGTCCGAACTACTACACCTTTGGGGAAGACATTCGGTACGAGATCCACGTCGACAACGACGTGGCGATCCGGGGGGATGAAATCACCTATCGCTTCACCTTCACCCGGGTGAATGAGGACCCGACCACCTTCTTCAACATCCGGCTCGGAGCCGAAAACATCAAAGCTACTTACTTCCTGGAGCGTAGCATGGACGGTGGTACCACCTTCGATACCATTGTCAGAAACGGCATTTGCCCGGCCTACAACATCGGCCCGCGGTCGATCGAAGGCCCGGTGGGGTTGGACTCTACTTACCGGGAGGTATGGGAAAACGCCATCACCGAGGCTTCCACCGGCGAAATGGTCTTTGCCGGACCCGCTGACGACCCCTTCTTCGTGGACCTTGGCGGGATATTTGACCTTGGCGACAGCCCACGGCAGGGAGAAGGTGACGTGAGCCGCGACGGGCTGGCACAGTTCAACGTCCATACCATCGCCCTGAAGGTCCCGATCAGCACCCTTAAAAAAGCCGGCACCGCCGCCCGGCCGGCCAACATCCTGGATGGAGATTACGTCATCGGGGTTTGGGCTTCGGCCAGCCGCCGGTCCGTCCGCACCCTGTACCGGGATGGGGAGATCCGCGAAGAGGGGCGCTTCGTGCAAGTCAGCCGGCTCGGCATGCCCCTGACGAACGAGGCAGTAATTCCCATAGGGATGAAAGATTACTGGAACGCAATCACGCCCTACGCGGAATTGCGGGACACGGTACTGGACAAGTACTTCTTCAACCCGGAACTGGCACTCTACATGGACACGGCCTTCTTCGCCGCGGCCGTGCCGGCTTTTACCCCCTTGCGGGTGCAGCAGGCCAGTCCGACGGTATTGGGCAAGGTGGACTTCACCAACGGCGCCGACGGCCTCTTTATCCTGAAGGGGCACCCCGCCCTGTCCGGAACGGCCCTGGACGACGCCATCTTCGGCAGCCTGCTGCTGCCTGGCCCCGGCCAGCCGCGTTCGGTGGACCTCTGGCCCATCTTCCATACCGGCGTGCCCAACCTGCCGCCCTACCAGCTGGCTACCGGCAAACCCGCCGGCAACCCCCTGGCTACGGGTAAGCCCTTCATCAACAACTTCCTGCCGAACGGCGGTGACATGTTGCGGTTGAACATGGCCGTACCTCCCACCCCTCGCGACAGCGATGGCTTCAGTTCACTGGGCTTGGTCCAGGCAGCCGTACTCGGATTAACGGATGCAGCCTATGCCAACACCGACCTGCAATTCATTCCCAATATGGACGGCTTCCCCAACGGCCGGCGGTTGGAGGATGACGTTACCCGCATTGAGCTGCAGGCGGTTTCCGGAGTGGTCCTCGCGGCCGTGGGCCTTTTCTACGACGACTACGACCTGGACGGTGGTGGCAGCCCCCTTACCCCGGGACTGCTGGACGTCCTGGGCTACACGACGGAAGTAGAATCTAACGACCTGCCCTTCCGCACGTCCTTTCCCTACGTAGCCATGCCGTGGCGCGGTACCGAAGTGGACCACACCATCATCGCCGAGTAGGCACCCTCCCCCCCACCCTCTTAACTGGCTGCTCCGGTGCCCGCGCGGTACCGGAGCCTATCCTCAACCATCATGAACTCCATTACCTCATTATACCGTGGCGGGATGCTGTTGGCCGCTGTGCTACTGGGTACGGCACTCTATGCCTCCTCCCACCGGGAAGCCCCCCTCATCGCGGACGACCCCCTGGCCGACAACGTCGACGTCTACGCCTTCCGGTCGCCGGACAACCCGGACATGATCACCCTGATCGCGACCTACATCCCCATGCAACTCCCCCACGGCGGGCCTAACTGGTACCACTTCGGGGAAGATATCCGCTACGAAATCCACGTGGACAACGACGTGTCGACGGTTGGTGATGATATCACCTACCGTTTCACTTTCCGACGCACCAACGAGGACCCCACCACTTTCTTCAATATCCGCCTCGGCAAGCAGAACCTGAGGACTACCTATACCCTGGAGCAAATTGACTTCGCGGGTAACAGCACGGTCCTCATAGAAAACGGAGACGTGCCCGCCCCCAATATCGGCCCCCGCTCCATCGAGTCGGCCGTTGGCCTGGGTGAAGACAGCTATGAATCCTACTCCAATTCCACCGTCCGCACTACCGCCGGTGGCATCGAGGTATTCGCCGGCCCGGTAGACGATCCATTCTTCGTGGATCTCGGTGGCATTTTCGACCTCGGGGACGCGCCCCGGCAGGACGGAGAGCCAGTGGACGGCTTGGCGTGCTTCAACACCAATGCGTTGGTGCTCAACGTACCCATCACCGCCCTGCTGAAAAAGGGAGTAGGCGCCACCCCCGAAAACATCCTTGACCCCGACTTCGTGATCGGCGTGTGGGCCTCCGCCAGCCGCCCGCGGGTGAGAATCCTCCAGACCGACGGAAGCAAGCCAGACGTAGTGGACAGCAACTACATCCAGGTGAGCCGACTGGGAATGCCCCTGACCAATGAGGCCATCATTCCGGTAGGCATGAAGGACTTCTGGAATGCCTGCACTCCCTACGACGAGGCCCGCGATACCTTCTTCGACCGCTATTTCCACAACCCTGAGCTGGCGCTTTACATGGACGACGACCTGTTCGGTGGCGCCGTGCCCGCTTTCGCTCCCCTGCGCATCCAGGAGGCCAGCCCGACGGTATTGGGCCCCGTAGACTTCACCAATGGAGCCAATGGGCTCTTCATCCTCAAAGGTAATGAGGTACTGGAAGGCACCGCGCTCGACGACGATATCTTCGGCACCCTGCTGCTGCCTGGCCCGGACCGGCCCCGGTCGGTGGATCTCTGGCCCATCTTCCATACTGGGGTTCCCAACTTCCCCCCTTACCAGCTGGCTACCGGCAAACCCGCCGGCAACCCACTGGCGGCCGGCAAACCGTTCATCCACAACTTCATCCCCAACGGCGGTGATATGCTGCGGCTGAACATGGCCGTGCCCGTTACCCCCCGGGAATCGGCCGACTTCAGTTCCCTGGGACTGGTGCAAGCCGCCGTACTGGGCCTGACGGACGCGCGATACAACGGCAGCGACACCCTGCAGCTGATTCCAAATATGGATGGTTTCCCCAACGGGCGCCGTCTGGAGGATGACGTCACCCGGATCGAACTGCAGGCGGTCTCCGGAGTGGTACTGGCCGCCGTGGGCCTGTTCTACGACGATTACGACCTCGAGGGAGGTGGAAGTCCCGTCACGGCTGGCCTGACCAACGTGCTGGGCTACACTACCGGTATTGAAATGAACGACGAACCCTTCCGGGAATCCTTCCCCTACCTGGCCCTGCCCCACAGCGGCAAGGGAGAGTGCAGTGGGGCCCTGCGGCCCACCTCCGCCGGCGGAAGCCTGCCGGAAGAGGGAGTAGGCGTTAACGCGCCCAACGTTGTAGGTTACAGCTTCCCCAACCCCTTCCAACAGGAGACGACCCTGAAGTTGCACGTCCGGGAAACCACTGCGATCAGCATCGACCTCTACGACGGCAACGGACGCCAGCTGCAAAACCTCGGTCGGCAGACTTTCCCGGCCGGTGATCACCAGATCAACGTATCCGTCGGCAAGTTGCCCCAGGGCCTGTACTTCACCGTGATCAGCAATGGCAACGGCAAGGTCCTGCAGACCATCCGGATGGTGAAAACCAACTGACCCGAGCGACCGTAACTTGAGATAACCGAAAGCGTGGTATCCCGCCCCTGGACGGGGTGCCACGCTTTACTTCCACATCACCACACCACCATGCGAAACTCTACCATTCTACTGAACAGTCTGGCTTTTCTTATCCTGTTGGCCCTGGGCTGCAGTGAAGGTGCTGATCACCAGCAACAGGCCCGCGCCCAGGAACCTGAGATTCCCGCCCTGCTCCCGCGCCCCGCCGCCCTGCAGGCCACCGCGGAATGGGACCAGACCCAGAGCGGCTACTCCCAGATGGCCGCCCAGCTGCGGCTGGACAACCCCAACGCCATCGAACCCCGCATCAACCTCGCCAAGATCTTCATCAACGAGGCGCGGGTCACCGGGGAGCACGGTCACTACTATCCCGCGGCCCTGGCGATGCTGGACGAAGCTCTGGAGCTGAACCACCAGGGGCCCCGGGACCCGAATCTGGAATTCGACGCCCTCTCCACAAAGTCCGGCGTCCTGCTGTCCCAACACGAGTTTGCCGAGGCCCTGACGGTAGCCAATAAAGCGGTTAGCCTCAACCCCTACAACGCCCAGGTGTACGGTGCCATCGCCGACGCCAACGTCGAACTGGGGGATTACGAAGCGGCCGTCCGGGCCGCGGATAAAATGAATGAAATCCGCCCCGACCTGCGCTCGTACAGCCGTGCATCTTACCTCCGGGAAATCCACGGGGATATAGACGGAGCCATCGACGCCATGAACCGGGCGGTGCGTGCGGGCGCGCCGGGCTATGAGTCCACGGCATGGGCCCGACTGACCCTGGGGCAACTGTACCACCGCTACGGGCAACCCGACAAGGCCGCCGCGGAATACGCAGCCCTCCTGCGGGAGCGCCCCAACTACCCCTTTGCCCTGGCCGCCCAGGCCGAACTGGCCCAGGATGCGGGCGATGACGCCAGGGCCGAACAACTGCTGATCCAGGCCCGCGACATCATCCCCGAGGTCGGATACTACATGGACCTGGCCAAGCTATACCGCAAGCAAGGGCGCACCGACGAGCTCGAATCTATGGAGCAGGACATCCTGGAGATGCTGGAGGACGACGTCAGCAGCGGACACAACATGGACCTGGAGTATGCTACCCTGTACCAGGATGTGTTTCCCGACTACGACAAGGCACTGGAGTACCTGCTGGAGGAGCACAACCGCCGCCCCGCCAACATTGACGTGAACCGCGAACTGGCCAGGTTATACGTAGCCCGCGGCGAGAACGACAAGGCCCTGGACCACCTCACCAAAGCGGAGCGCACCAACAGTGCCCACCCCGACCTGGCAGCTATCCGTCAGGCCACCGGCACCGCTACCAAATAACGGGAAGAAATTCAGGCGTTCTTGAAGCCTTCCACGACCGCTGGATCGCCCACCGAGAGGGACCCTTCTCCGCCCCGCCAGAGGGCATTTTCACCGAACAGAACCTTCTTGCCCCGTTTGCGGTAGTCCGCCAGGGTGGTAAGCACGGCGGGATCCCGCTCGCCGGTTTCTGGTTCGTGGGTCACCATGATGCAGCGGGCACAAGGTTTGGGAAGCTGAAAACGGTGGCTGCCGATCCTGAGGGTTGCCCAGTTGTCCTCGGCGTATGCCTCCGGGGCATCAATCACGATATTGGGGCGGAAACGGGTCATTTCCAGCTCCCGGCCCCTCCGGCGGGAGAGGTCATCCAAGCTGGCCGTATTCGCGATCAGGTAAGGGAAACCGTCGGCGAAGCTCACCGTCTCTTCCGGATTGGCGTACCGCTGGTCAACCGGTCGCATGCTTTCCGCGGGCATGTACACCAGCCTGCCCCCGGGTAAGTCTAGTAAACTAGCCAGGGTGGTGGAACCAGCCACCTCCACTGCCTGAAAGGTGTCGTCCCAAACGGTGACCGTGAGCGAGGAAGAAAAATCGGGACGGGCATTCTGGCTTTCCCAAATCGTGGCCCCGGTAGAAATCTCCATCACCCGCAATCCCTGCTCGCCAACGGTATGACCGGAGTAACGGGCCAGGTGAGGGTTTTCCCGCTGGGTAATGAAGCGCCCCGTTCCGTCGATCAGCATCCAGCGGCGGTCGTCCGCGAATCCGCGCTCCTGCGGCTGCAGGGTGGTTACAGACTCCCCGCCGAGGCTTTTCACCGGGTATCGGTAAAGGGCGGCCACCTGCATCAGGCCTGGACGGATTCCACCAGTTCGGGAATCTCGACCTGGGTATTCAGCAGATCTTCCATGGTTTCGCGGCGGCGGATGAGGTGGACCTTTCCGTCGAGCACCATCACCTCGGCCGGCCGGTAGCGGCTATTGTAGTTGCTGGCCATCATGTAACAGTAGGCGCCAGCGTTGGCCATGGCCAGGATGTCGCCTTCCCTCACCTCGGAGAGCTGGCGGTTGATGCCGAAGGTGTCGGTTTCGCAGATGTAGCCCACCACGGTGTAGATGCGCGGTTTCCCCTTGGGATTGCTGATGTTGGTGATGTGGTGGTAGGCATCGTAGAACATCGGCCGGATGAAGTGATTCAGTCCGCTGTCGACCCCGGCAAAGACGGTTGCCGGCGTGGTTTTCACTACGTTGGTACGTACGAGGAAGGTTCCGGCCTCGCTGACCAGGAACTTGCCGGGCTCGAACATCAGTTCCAGCTCGCGGCCGTAGTCCTTGCAAAAGGCGTTGAACCGTTCGCTGAGCTGCTGTCCGAGGTCCTCGATGTCGGTGGCGATGCCTCCTTCCTTGTAGGGAACCTTGAAGCCCGAACCGAAATCGAGGTAATCGAGATCCGGGAAATCGGTCGCGGCCCGCAGCAGGATCTCAACCGCCTGGAGGAATACCTGGGCGTCGAGGATATCGGAGCCGGTGTGCATGTGCAGTCCCTCCACTTTCAGGTCCAGGGCGTTGACCACCTTCAGTACGTGGGGTACCTGGTGGATGCTGATGCCGAACTTGGAATCGATGTGGCCGACGCTGATCTTGCTGTTGCCGCCCGCCATGATGTGGGGGTTCAGCCGGATACATACGGGTACGCCGCGGTGCTGGTCGCCGAATTGCTCCAGGATGGAAATGTTATCAATGTTGATGCGCACGCCCTTGGTGACCGCCTCGTTGACCTCGTCGAGTCCCACGCAGTTCGGGGTAAAGAGGATGTCGTGGGGGTCAAAGCCGGCCATGAGGCCGAGATCGACCTCCTGCATAGAAACCGTGTCCAGGCCACTGCCCAACTGGCGGAACAGCCGCAGTACGTTCAGGTTGGTGAGGGCCTTGCAGGCGTAATTGATGCGCAACCGCTCCACGCCGGAAAAGGCCCGGTGGATGCGGTCGTACTGGTCTTTCATCTTGTTGGCGTCGTACACGTAGAGGGGTGCACCAAATTCTTCCGTCAGGGAAATCAGGTCGACGCCCGAAACGGTGTAGCGTCCATTCTTAAACTGCATGCTGATAAAATTGCCAGGGGTTTAGTCCCGAGATAGAGTAGGTATGAACATAATCAGGTGGGTTGCAGGTTTCATGAATAAATGCAAATGTCAATTTTCCTGCAAGCCGATGGTTATTCCGGCGACGTCTGGTGGATCCTGGGCGCCCTGATCGTTCTGGGGGTCGTATTCTATATGACCAAGCGAGCTCAATATACGCAGCGCGCCAGGCACCTGAAAAACAGCGACCCCCGACAGGAGGTCGTAAACGACACGAGTTACAATATCAACCAGGAGGGAATCGACGGTCACCGCTCCGAAGGCATGACCGAAGCCGAAGCGCGGCGGACGAAGGAACGCATGCAAGACAGCGGACACATCCCGAGCGATGAGGAGTACCACGACCTGAAGGACGACACGAAGAAGGACCGCTAGGACAACAATACCGCGGCTCGGGCGTCTTTAGCCCAATGAAGCAGTTGGATAAACTGATGGCGAAGTCCTTCGTAGGACCCTTCATCGTCACCTTCGCTATTGCCCTGTTCGTCCTGCTGATGCAGATCCTCTGGTTGTACCTGGACGACATCGCCGGGAAGGGGCTCAGTTTTTTCCTTATCATGGAACTGCTGGCCTACAAGTGCGTAGGCCTGGTGCCCCTGGCCCTGCCCCTGGCGCTGCTGATCTCCTCGGTAATGGTGCTGGGTAACCTGGCCGAGCATTACGAGCTATCAAGTTTCAAGTCCGCCGGGGTATCCCTGCTGCGGGTCATGCGCATGCTCATCATCTTCGGGGCCATCAGCGCCGGCGTCTCCTACCTCTGCAGCGACTACATCATACCGGCCGCCAACCTCCAGTTCGGGGCCCGGATGTACGACATCCAACAGAAAAAGCCGACGCTCAACATGGAGCCCGGCGTGTTCAACGAAGACTTCAACCAGTTCACCATCCGCCTCGGCGACCGGGGCGACGACGGTCGCCGCATTGAGGACGTGCTCATCTACGACCACACCAAGGCCAACGTGGGGGAGTTGAGCCAGATCACCGCCAGCAACGGCGAGATGTACACCTCCGACAATGGTGACTTCTTCATCATGCGGCTCTACGACGGTCACCAGTACATCGAGCAGCGACCCAGCGGGCGGGAAGGTCGGAGCGCACCCTTCATGCGGACGAGTTTCGACACCTACACCAAGGTGTTTGACCTGAGTGAATTCCAGCTGGAGGTGCACGCTACCTCCCTCTTCAGCACCAACCGCAGCATGCTTTCCACCTGGCAACTGCGGGAGGGCGTGGACTCCATCGCCACCGATATTGCGGTGCGCAAACAGGGCCTGAGCAACCACCTGCTGGCCTACCTGCCCCAGTTACCGCGGGACACCATCACCTACCGCGTCCAGCAAAATGATCCCCTGGCGTTCGCCGGAGCGGATACCAGTTTGGTGGTAGAAGTAGAGACCACTGAGGCCGACAGCATGGAACTGCTGGAGGCCGCCTATCGCCCGCTTCACGCCGCTCCCCGGCCCGAGGAGCGGGGATACACCTCGGACAGTGTCCGCCATCGCTTTCTGCGGGAGCGACAGGCCGAACTGGAAACCCGCCGCGCTGCCCGCTTCGCCGAGGCCCGCCGCCACCCCCTAGTGGTGGGTGCCTCCCCCTGGCACGGGGTGCGCAGCCTGCTCGACAGCCTGCCGAAATCGGACCACTCCCGGATCTACAACCGCGCGCGTTCCAGCATCCGTTCCGTCACGGCCCAGGCCCAGTCGACCCTCCGCCTGCTGCCCGGCATCGAGGAGTCGCGGGTGAAGCACGTTTACGACATGCACATGAAGTACAGCATGGCCGTGGTGTGCATCATTTTCGTCTTCATCGGAGCCCCGATGGGGGCCATCGTGCGCAAGGGGGGCTTTGGGTATCCCATCCTGGTGAGCATCATCTTTTTCGTCATCTTCATCATCCTGACGATTTTCTGCCGCAAGCTCGCCGAGAGCTTCGTGGTCAGCGGGGTATTCGCGGGCTGGCTGCCGTGCCTGATTCTCTTCCCCATCAGTTTGTGGATCACCTACAGCGCCATGAACGACGCCAAGCTGGTGGACACCGACCGGGCGAAAAATGCCCTGCGGCGGGCCCGCGACAGCAAACAAGTAGCGGCCCTGCGGCGTCGGATAGCGAAGTCCTAATTTCGCTACCTTCGCCCTATGCCGTTCACCCGTCGTCATTTCACGCCGCCCAGCCTGCGCCTGCGGACCTTTCTGCGGGCCAACCGCTACTTCCTCCTCGGGGTGCTGCTGCTCATCCTGGCTAACCTCTACCTGGTACTGACGCGGCAGCAGGGAGAAGCACTTATCGCCATCAACCAGCTGCGTACTCCTACCTGGGACCTGGTATTCATCAACGGGACGCGGCTCGGAGAACCCATCGCCTACGTGGTGGTGATCCTGGTGGCCCTTACCTACCGCATTCGCACGGCCATATTTGCCGCGGCCACCGGAGCGGCGGTTGCGGTGTTCACCGGACTGCTCAAGCTTTACTTCGCCCAGGCCCGCCCCATGCGGTATTTCTTCGACAACTTCGAGACCACCTGGAACGACCTGAACCTCTTCGAGGAGAACATGCGCAACTGGGGGGACACCAGTTTCCCCAGCGGGCATTCCGCCTCGGCCTTTGCCCTCTACAGCTTCATTTGCTTCAATGTGCGGCGGCCCAAGGTGCTCATCAGCATCCTGTGTTTTCTGCTGGCCATTGAGGTAGCCTTCAGCCGCATGTATCTCCTTTATCACTTCCTGAGGGACGTGACCGCGGGGGCCTTCATTGGGCTGCTGATTGCCATTCTTATGTTCTTCCTGCAGTGGAAGGTTTTTCCCGATAGTACCTTGCTCAACGACGGAATCTGGTGGACACGCAAATCGCGGGTTCCCCCCGTCGAAGAGAACATTACGCCCGACTGATATGCCCCCTAACCAAACTACCCTCCCCTCCCTGGCCGTCGTCCGGGAAGACAAAAGCCCACCCGACGCTCGCGTTCCCCTCACCCCCAGGCAGGCGGCTGCCCTGATCAGCCGGGGTTGGGACGTGGTCGTACAAACCAGCCCCCACCGCTGCTTTCCCGACGAGGAATATGCCCGTCTGGGCGTACCGGTGCGCGAGGACATCACTACCCAGGACATCCTGCTGGGCATCAAGGAGGTGCCCATCAGCCGCCTGGTTCCGGGGAAAACCTACTGCAACTTTGCCCACGTGGCCAAGTTCCAGCCTTATAACCAGGGGCTGCTGCGGGCTCTGCTCGACAAGGGTATCCGCCACATTGACTACGAATACCTTACCGACGACCGGGGCCGCCGGCTCATCGCCTTCGGCTACTGGGCGGGGATGGTCGGTGCCCACAACGCCGTCTGGGCCTTTGGAAAACGCACGGGCAGCATCGATCTGCCGCGGCTGAAGGACCTCCACGACTACGCCGCCGTCAAACCGGTGTACGCTGCGCTGTCCCTGCCCCCCGTGAAGGTTGTCCTTACGGGCACCGGGCGCGTGGGCGCGGGTGCCGCGAGGGTGCTGCGCGATATGGGTTTCCGCAAGGTGAGCCCCGCGGAGTTCCTGGAGCCCGCGACGGAGCCCGTGTTTACCCAGCTCGCCGTGGAAGACTACGTAGAGCACCCCTCCGGCAAGGCCGTGAAGCGGAGCCACTTCTACGCCCACTCCGCAGAGTACCGCAGCCGCTTCGGCCCCTACTGCGCAACGGCGGACATCTTCATCAACGGCATTTTCTGGGATGGCCGGGCACCGGCCTTCTTTTCCGCCGCCGACATGGAAGCTGCCGATTTTCGCATCCAGACGATCGCTGACGTGACCTGCGACATCGCGCCGGCCGCCAGCGTACCCTCCACCCTGAGGGCTACGACCATTGCCGACCCCGTATTCGGTTATCAGCCACGCACCTCCCAGGAGGCGTCTCCCTACACCTCCGATGTGGTCGACGTGATGTCGGTGGACAACCTGCCCAGCGAGCTGCCCCGGGACGCCAGCCAGGCCTTCGGGGAAACCTTCATGGACAAGATCCTGCCGGAGTTCACCCGGCCGGAGAGCGACATTTTGCTGCGGGCCACGATTACCCGGGACGGGGAGCTCGGTCCCCACTTCACCTATCTCAAGGATTTTGCCGCCGGCGTCCACCCCGCCTAACCTCCAGAAGATGACCGTCAACCTGATTTCCGATACGGCCACCCAACCTACGCCGGCAATGCTGGAGGCCATGTTCTCCGCCCCCGTGGGCGACGACGTTTTTCGCCAGGACCCCACGGTGAACGAGTTGGAAGCCTTCGCCGCCAAGCTGTTTGGGATGCCGGCGGCGCTGTTCTGTCCGTCGGGAACCATGACCAACCAACTGGCAATCAAGTGTCATACCCGCGCGCTGGATGAGGTAATCTGCGAGGAGAACAGTCACATCTACCAATACGAAGGCGGGGTGTACAGCTTACTGTCCAACGTCAGCATCAGCCTGCTGCGGGGGGAACGGGGAAAGGTGCTGCCGGGGCAGGTGGCCGCGGCGGTGAAACCCCGTTATGACTGGCTCCCGCGCACCCGGCTGCTGGTCCTGGAGAACACCTGCAACAAGGGAGGTGGCAGCATCTATACCCTCGACGAGGCGTCACAGCTGGTCAGTGAAGCCCGGGAATTCGGACTGGCCGTTCACCTCGACGGCGCTCGCCTGTTCAATGCCTTGGTGGAAACCGGCGAATCGCCCGCTGCCTGGGGCAGCCTGTTCGATACGGTATCCATCTGCCTGAGCAAAGGCCTGGGCGCCCCGGTGGGCAGTCTGCTGCTGGGCAGCGAGGAGTTAATCGCCGAAGCCCGGCGCTACCGCAAGGTGTTCGGGGGAGGGATGCGACAGGCCGGCTACCTGGCCGCGGCGGGAATATTCGCGCTGCAGCACCACGTCGACCGGTTGCGGGACGACAATGCCAGGGCCCGCCGGCTGGCGACCGTCCTGCCCGATCTGCCTTACGTAGCTTCCGTAGCTAAAACGGAAACCAATATCTGCATCTTCCACCTGGCCGGGGAGCTTACGGCCGCCGATTTCCTGACTGAACTGCGGGCGGAAGGAATCGAGGCCACACCGTTTGGGCCCCAGACCGTGCGCTTCACCACCCACCTGGGCGTCGACGACGCGCAGATCGAATTCGTTATTGACCGTTTACACCATTTGACGCCACGGGTATCCCAACCCGTTCGTGGGTGATCGTATCTACCGGACAAATCTGTTCGCAGAGCAGGCAGGCGATGTCACAGGGACGGTCCACGGCAATGGTGTCGAAGGGACTCACGAAGCCCGCCTCCTGCGGACAAATGGCCACGCAGGCCCCGCAGTTGATGCAGGCGTTCCAGCCGATGTGAAACAATACCGGTTGCTGCTTGCTCATATCTTCTTAAATTCGGAGGTGGGGCTAAAGTAGTCGGCCATGGTCAGGTACAGTTGCCGGTTCCGCTCGGGGATGTTCATGTTGTGGAAGATATCGGTTTTGATGCCGTAAAGCTTCCACATTTTGTCGCCCAGTTCACTCAGCCACAGGCGTTGGTAGGCCTCAAGGGCGCCGGCCTGCAGCGGCAGCTGGTCAGCCAGGTGGCCAGACAGAAAATCGGCGGCGATCTTACCCCCCGCCACGGCGGTGTGCAGTCCGCCCCCGGTGATGGGATTCACGTGACGGGCGGCGTCGCCTACCAGGATGAGGTTGTCGGCGAACTGTGTCCGCAGTGGGGCGGCCAGGGGCACTCCCCCACCCTGTACTTCCAGAATGCGGCTGTTGGCGAAGCGGTCGCGGAAGAAACTTTGGGTCATGAATTTATCGAGGTGCCAGCGGGCGGGCTGGTCGGTCATGGTGGCAATCACCCCCAGTCCGATCTCGGCGTAACCGTGTCCCTTGGGGAATACCCAGGCGTAGCCCCCCGGAGCCCATTCGTGGCCGGTGACAATCTCCAGCAGTCCTTCGGTCTCTACCCCATCGACGATGAACTGCAGGCAGCCGGCGAGTTCGGTGATCTTGATGTGGGTCTGTAGGCCGGCCCAGCGCCCGACCTGCGACTGTAATCCGTCAGCCCCCACCACCACCCGGGTCCTCAGGGTGATTTCCTGGTTATAGCGGAGCAGTCGCACGGTGCAAAGGCCATCGGCTTGGGGGGTATACCCCAGCCCTTCGGTCTTCAGCCAGACTTCCGCTCCCGCCCTTTCGGCCTGGGTCATCAGGTAGCGATCGAATCGCCGGCGGTCCACCACGTAGCCCAGGGGGCGCTTCCCGGCTTCGGAACCGTATTCCTCCGGTTTGAGGCTGCGGTAGTCGTGGACGGCCCGGTTTCCCGTCTCGTCGTAAATGGCAAAGCCGTAGATCGCTTCGTGGATGAATTCCTCGTCCGGCGTGATTCCCACTTGTTCCAGCGCGTGGCGGCTGATCGCGCCGGAGCACTGGATGGGAGCGCCCAGCTCCTGCCGCTTGTCAACCAAAAGTACTTTCAATCCGGCGGTAGCGGCAAACCGGGCGGTAGTGGAACCGGCCGGTCCGGCACCAATGATGACTACATCGTAATCTACTGGGGGCATAGAGAGGGTTTGTCTACTGCCAAACCCGGACCGGGGAAGGGTGTTCAGCGCCGGGTGGCCCGGCTTGTCCTAATTGCCCGACTTCCAGACCTGGAACCACCGCTTTCCCGCGCGATCGCGCTCCTCCCGGCGCCGTTCGCGGTCCTTGGCCCGGCGGCGCTTGCGGATTTCCTTCTCCTTGTCGCGGTTCCAGATACTGTACCGCTTGCCGATGACATAGCGTACGCTGACCGCGGTATGGGTGTCGAGTACCGATTCTCCACCCACCACGTTGAGGGCCGGTTTGAAGTCGTAGCTGACGTTCACCCGCGCGAATGTGGCCTCCATCCCGACGATGCCGGTAATCCCTTTGGGTCCGTCGAAGGGGTTGCCCGTCTCCCCGTCGATTTCGTTGCTCCAACCGGCGTGTACTCCGGCACCGTAGAACAGGTTCAGCCGTCGACTGAGCAGGGGCTGGTGTTGCTTGCCCAAAAGGGTGAGCGTGCCTTCGTCCTCGTTCAGGGAGGATAGGACGATGCCTTCCAACACGAAGTTCTTGTGGATCTGCGGCAACCGCAGCTGGGCGGTGGCGCCCCACTCCGTACCGACCCGGATTCCGAGTGCGGCGTCGTAGGATTGGGAGACCAGCAACAGGGGAGCCAGAAGGAAGGCGGCCAGCACGGATTGTTTCATGCCGGTATAACGCCCCTGACGGGACCTTTGGTTTGCACCCCCTCAGATCAGGCTGTCGACCAGACGCCGCCCCAGCTCACTCTCCGGGGATTGGAGGATGGCCCGGGGGCACCCCCGCTCCACGATCGTCCCGTTCTCCATCAGCAGAATGGAAGTAGTACACGACGTGGCCAGCCGCAGGTTGTGGGTAATGAACAGCACCCCTACCCCCCGGGGTCGACAGGCCCGTTCCATCACCTCGACCACCTCCCGGCGCAGGGGCACGTCGAGGCCGGAGAGGGCTTCATCGCAGATGAGCACCCGGGGCCGGGCGGCCAGGGCCCGGGCGATGGCCACCCGCTGTCGCTGTCCACCGCTCAGCTCGTGGGGCAGCTTCCCGCGGAAGTCGGCCGGGGGGAGCCCCACGCTGTTGAGCAGGTCATCTACGCTTTCTGCACTCTCCGCCGCCAGCGCTTCTTTAAGGGCCGCTGCCACGGTAAGGGATGGATTCAGCGAGCCGTAGACATCCTGGAAAATGATCTGCCCGCCCGCCAGTCGGCGGATCTCCGGTCCGGAAGCCGAGGCGGGCACGCTGCCCCCCGGTGCCAACAACTGGCCCGCCTCGGCGGGCAGCAAGCCAACCAGCCAGCTGGCGATGGTGCTCTTTCCGCAGCCGCTGGGGCCGATGAGGCCCACCCATTCTCCCCGGCGTATGGCAAAGGAACAGTCGCGAATCACCGGGCTTTCAGCGGAGGCGTAGCGGATGGTAAGGTCGCTGACCTGCAGTACCAGGTCCTGGTGGGCTTCTGGGGTAGGATTGGCACCCGCGGCCGCGCCCGGTGTAGGGAACTTCCGTACGGTAGACGTTGGCCGCCGGATGGATACCTGGCGGTCGGTGACGCGCTCGATCAGTTCCTCGTCGTGGGCGATAAAGAGCAACCCCATATCGTGCTCCGCACGCAGGTCGTCGAGCAGGCGAACGATCTCCGCCTGGGTGACCAGGTCCAGGGCCGTAGTGGGTTCATCGGCGATCAGCAACCGCGGACGGCCGGCCAGGGCCATGGCGATGAGAAGGCGCTGCAATTGACCGCCGCTGAGTTCCCGGGGCAGGGCGTGCATGATGCGGTTGCCCAGGGCGTCCAACCCCACTTTGCGAAGGGTTTCCGCTACCGCCTCATCCAGGTTGCAGGCGGAATCTCCCAGCCGGTGAATTGCCTCCCGCAGCTGGCGGCCACAGCTGACCACCGGATTGAGGGCCGACTGGGGCTCCTGAAAAATGTAGGCTATCTCTCTGCCGCGCACGCGGGTTCGAATGCTTTCCGGCAGGGACAGGAGGTCCACCGGTTCGCCGGCCTTGGGGTGGTATAACGCATTGCCGGTTGCTACCCGGGCTTTGGGCGGGAGCAAGCCCAGGAGGGCGAAGGCCGTCAGGCTTTTGCCGGAACCGGAGGGGCCAACCAGGCCCACCGATTCACCGGGGGCTACGGAGAAGGAGAGGTCCCTGACGAAGCGGGGATTGGCCGGGAACGACAAACTGAAATCAGTAACGGTAAGTAGTTCACTCACGGGCGTCAAGAATTACCACTCCGGCACCTGCAGCTGCAATTGATAGTCCCGGGCCTCATAGTCAATGGCCGCCACGTAGGATTCCCGGCCATTGGAGATCATGAGGTAAGGTACGCGCAGTGGCCCGTTGTAGTGAGCCGCCTGGCGGAAAACCTCGGTGGTGAGGGGAATTTTCGGCGCTTTGCACTCGATCAACAGGAAAGGACGCATCTGCTGATCGAAGATCAGGATATCGGTGCGCCGGGCGGCGCCGTTCACCGCCAGTCCCCGCTCCACGGTGATGCGGTTGCGGTTGTACCGCATCTCCTTGATGAGGAAGTGCAGCAGCAGCTGGCGGACGAACTCCTCGGGCTGCAACACCAACCACTTGCGGCGGATCTCGCAGCGCACGTGGCGCTGGTTCCCGCCAAGCTTCACGGAAAGCTGGGAGGAAAAGCGTTCGAGCCGCAGGTCAATGGCGTAGGGGGAAGATGGATCAGTCACGATAGGTTCGGGCAAGCGCTTGTAGCCGTGGAAACAGCAACAGCAGGGTACGGTTGAAGGCGTCGTGGTGTTCCTGGAGGCTTTGGTTGACCCCCCGCAGCAACTCGGGGCGGCTGAGGCGCGGCAGCATGCGGCGAAACACGTCGGCCATCCCCTCCTCGCTGGTGTAGACCGATAGCCACTGGTGGCGGGTCAGACCGTCCACGTGGGGCACCAGCCGCCGGGGCAGCAACGGGCGGGCGGCGTGGAGCCGGTCGTAGGCTTGTTGGGTAAAGGCGGGAAAGGGCGCGGGCCCGAGCGCTTCCCAGTTGAGGAAAAGGAAATGGTCGAAGGCCACGTCGCTGATCACGCCGGCGTAGCGGCCGTGGGCGGAACGTAGCCGTGCATTCAGCCGGCGTACGTCTGGGTCGGCGTCGGTGAAGCGGTCGATGCGGCGGTGGAGCTCCACCCCCCGGCGGATGCCCTCCGGCAGGGTATCCACTTCTCCCCGCCCCCGCAGCAGGTCACCAATGAAGTTGCCCACCTGCAGGTCAGCGGAATAATGCGACAGTGCCAGGTGCGCCAGAAAATTCAAACGTGCTCGAGTTGGTGCTTATAGTAGTTGTAGATGTCCACCTGGGCGCGGAAGGTGCCGTTGCCGGCCACGGCCTTGCGGTACTGGTTCATCTGGCGGTCGGAGATGTGGCGGGCCCGCTGGTTGTCGCGCCATTGCATGTCCATGATGCGCCGCAACTCAAGTTTGATGAGGTGGTCGTAGATCGGGGTGACCACCTCCACCCGGCGGTAGAGGTTGCGGTTCATCCAGTCGGCCGACCCCATGTACACCTTCTCCTGTCCGTTGTTGCCGAAGATGAAGATGCGGGCGTGTTCCAGGAAGCGGTCAATAATGCTGATGATCTGGATGTTCTCCCGCTTACCGGGGACCAGCCGGCAAATGCCACGCACGATCAGCCGTACCTCCACCCCCGCCCGGGCCGCTTCCCGCAGCTTGTTGATCATGGTTTCCTCCTCCAGGCTGTTCATCTTCAGAAAGACGTAGGCGTGCCCGCCCTCGCGGGCGATGGCGATTTCCCGGTCGATGAGGTTGAGGAATTCCGTCTCCAGGTTAAAGGGGGCCACCAGCAGGTGCTTGCAGCGCGGCAGGATGAGTTTGCCGCGGAGCAGGTCGAACACCCGCTCCACGTCCTTGCCAAGTCCAGGCCGGCAGGTCAGCAGGGCGTGGTCGGTATAAAGCCTGGCGGTCTTCTCGTTGAAATTGCCAGTACCGATGTAGCTGTAGTGGATCGTATCGTCGTCCTCGGTGCGCCTTTCGATGTGGAGCAGCTTGGTGTGCACCTTCACGGCCGGGTAGCTGTAGCGGACGTAGGCCCCCGCTTCGGTCATCTCCTTGCCCCAGTAGAGGTTACTGGCCTCGTCGAAGCGGGCCTTGGCCTCCACGAAGGCCTCTACCTGCTTGCCCTGCTTGAGGGCGTACAGCAAGTTGGCAACGACCTGGGAATTCTTGGCCACGCGGTACAGGGTGATCCGGATCTTGCGCACCTCCGGGTGGTCCGCCGCTTCCCGGATCAGCTGGGGGATGTAGTCGTACTTCTGGTAAGGAAAGCTGAGGAGGATGTCGGTCGCCTGGATTACGTCCATCAGGCTTTCGGCCCCCTCCAGCTTGGGGTGCGGCAGCGGGGGCAGGGGCTCGTAGGCCAGGTACTCCCGCCCGGGGGGCTGGGGGAAGGTGAAGAAGTCGTTGAAGTTGTGGTAGCGGGCCCCGGGGATCATATCGTACTTCGACAGGTTCAGGGCCTTCTTCAGGCGGGTGAGCATCCAGCTGGGCATGTCGCCGTCGTAGAGGAAGCGGGTGGGCAGGCCCAGGTCCCGGGTGGTCAGGCTGTGCTCGATCTTGCGCAGCAGGTCGCCGTCAAATTCATTATCGATGTACAGCTCCGCATCGCGGCTGAGTTTGAAACTGTAGCCAAAATCGACGCGGCGATCCATCCACCGGGAGAGATTGGCGCGCACCACGCTGTCGGTAAAGATGACGTAGTAGCCCTCCGGGTCGTCGGCCGGGCTGGGCAGCAGCAGGAAGCGCCCCGTCTTGTTGATTGGCAGGGGTACCAGGGCTACCTCACCCGTTTCCTCCGCTTCGGGTTCGTTGAGGCTGACGGCAAGACACAATTGCCCGTCGTCCAGGAAGGGCAGTTCGCGGTCGCCGGCCTCCTCCCCTTCGGTGGGCAGCCAGTGGAGTTCGAGGTGGGGCTGGATGTTCTTGTCGAAGTGGTGGGCAGCAAAGAATCGCTGTTCCGCGTTCATCTGATCGGAGTGGATCAGGTGGATGTTCTCGTCGCGCAGCTGGGGCAGGATCTCGTCGCGGAAGATGCGCCCGAACTCCTCCTGCTGCTGGTAAACCTTGCGGCGGATGGCCTTCAGCTCGCTTTTCGGCTTGAAATCAAAGAGTTCCTTGCGCTCCGTCTTGGGCAGTTTTTTGAATTGCCGCAGGGAGGAGACCCGGACCCGATAGAACTCGTCGAGGTTGGCACTGTAGATGGCCAGAAAGCGGATGCGTTCGTAGAGCGGCACCCGCGGATCGGCGGCTTCCTGCAGCACCCGGGCGTTGAAATCCAGCCAGGAGGAATCGCGTTTGACTAATTCTTTTGCCAAGGGAGGAATGGGTTAGCAACCTAAAGGTATAACAGGGGCGCGAACGCAGGTGCAAGGTAGCGATTGTCCCACGAGCCGGTATATTTCCGCGAACAAACCAGCCTTCCAAGTATTAAACCAGCAACTGATTTGCCCATGAGACTAATGCAGCATAAGCGGGAAGCCTTTTGGTTCTACCGCTACCTGTCCAACTTCTACGATAAGCTGGTGAACCCCCTCTTCTGGACGGAACCGATGCGGGAAAAAGCCCTCGGCATCGTCGACTGGTCCAATGGTGAATCCCTCAAGGTGATCGACGTCGGTTCGGGTACCGGCTTCACTACCGAAGGGATCGTCAAGCGGGTCCCGGCGAAGAACGTCATCTGCCTGGACCAGAGTCCCCAGCAGATGGAAAGGGCCATGGTCAAACCGGCCCTGGTCGACTGCCGCTTCCGCCTAGGCGACGCCGAGAACCTCCCCTTCGACGACGATACCTTCGACCGCTACGTTTCAGCCGGCTCCATCGAATACTGGCCCGATCCCCAGCGGGCGATCGAGGAAGCCTTTCGCGTCATCAAACCCGGCGGACAAGCCCTGCTGATCGGCCCCCTGGAACCCAAGAACCCCGTCAGCCGCTTCATCGCCAACACCTGGATGTTGTTCCCCCCCGAGAACGACTACCACCTCTACTTCCACCAGGCGGGCTTTACCGACATCGACTGGGTATTCGTACGCCCCCACTGGCAGGAGAACGAACGCTACGCCATTGCCATGGTCGGCAAGAAGAACCGCCCCGGCCCCAGCCCCAACGCCCGCCCCCGCCGCAGCACCCGCTCGCTGGTGGAAGCCGAGCCCGAAGGTGGCTGGCTCGGCCGCAACCTGCTGCTGACCGGACGTCTCATTCTCGGCTCTACCGCCGGATTCCTCTTCATCCCCATGGCGCTGATGGCCCACGTCACCGCCCCCCTGCGTGGTGTGGAAGGTGAATACCAGCCCCTGAACCGCGAGCAGAAAGCCGTCCTCTACGGCCTGGGCGTCGTCACCGCCTTCTTCATCGGCCGGGCCATCCTGCGGCGGCGCTGGTGATGGATGAACTGAACGAACGGATCCGCGATTTTTACGACCAGTCCACTCCCCTGTGGCTGGACACCTGGGGAGAACAGATGCACCACGGCTATTACGGGCCCGACGGCAAGCGGAAGGTAGGCCACCGGCAAGCCCAGATCGACATGATTGAGGCCCTGCTGGAATGGGGCTTGCCCCCTGAAGCGGAAGTGGAACGCTTCCTCGACGCGGGCTGCGGCGTAGGCGGCAGCAGCCGCTACCTGGCCCAGAAATACCCCGGAGCCCACGGCCTGGGCGTAACCCTCAGTCCGGTGCAGGCCCACCGCGGCAATGCCTTCAATCGGCGGGAGGGCCTCTCCGACCGCGTCAACCTGATCGCCAAGGACGTCTACGAACTTACCCCGGAAACGAGCGGCCGCTTTGACCTGATCTGGAGCATGGAATCCGCCGAACACATGGAAGACAAGGAGGGGCTATTCCGCCTCTTCCAGGGTCTGCTGCGCCCCGGCGGGCGGCTCCTCATGGCCACCTGGTGCCACCGCGACGAACCGCCCTACCTCTCCCCTTCCGACCAGTATACGCTGCACCAGATTTGCGAATTGTACCACCTACCGCCCCTGGTCAGCCTCTCGGAGCTGGAAGCGGCGGCCACGGCCGCCGGCCTTACCCACGTCCGGATGGACGACTGGTCCGCCGCGGTGGAACCCTTCTGGGGGGCCGTGATCCGCAGCGGACTCGATCCCCGCAACTGGCCCGGATTGCTGCGGGCCGGACAGGGCACCTTGGCCGGTGCCTGGGCCATGAAGTATATGCGGCGGGGATTCGCCAGCGGCGCCATCCGTTACGGCGTACTAAGCGCTGGTCGCTGAGGCCCTACACCGCTTCGATCAGTTCGCGGGCGTTCTTGAGGGCGGACTCACTCGGTGGGTTCTGGCTCAGCATGGTCGCGATGGCGCGCACCCGCTCGTCACCGTCCAACTCACGCACCCGGGTAATGGTGCGCTCGGCGTCCGTCTTGTCGGTCTTGTATACGAAGTAGTGGCGATGGGCACGGCTGGCGACCTGCGGGGAGTGGGTGATCACCACTACCTGGTGGTGACGGCTCAGGTCGGTCAGGATGCGTCCCATGCGCTGGGCTACGTCTCCGCTTACGCCCGAATCGATCTCGTCAAAAATCAGGGTGGGCAGTTGCATGGCGGAGGCGACCAGGCTTTTGGTCACCAGGGCGAGGCGCGACATTTCACCTCCCGAGGCGGCATCCTTGATGGCCTGCAGTTTACCCCCCTTGTTGGCGCTGAACAGGAAGCGTACCTCATCGAGTCCGTGGGGTCCCGGCTCGGGTAGCGGGGTAAAGTCCACCTTTAGGCGGGCGTTGGTCATGCTCAGTTCGCCCAACTGCTGCTGCACGTTGGCGGCGAAGTCCGGGGCCACCCGTTCGCGGGCCTTGCGCAGTTGCTTGCCCTGGTCCACGAGGCGGGCCCGCAATTGGTCTTGTTCCTTTTCCAGTTTGGTAATGCTGCCGCCCAGGTCGGAAAAGTGATCCAGCCGGGCGGAGAGCTCCCGGTAGATCTCCAACAATTCCGTATTGGTCTTGACGGAATGTTTGGTTTGCAGGCGGTAGAGCAGGTTGAGTCGCTCCTCGATTTCCTCGAGCCGGTCGGGCCTTACGTCGGTGTCGGAACCGAAGGCCTCCAGGTCCGAGGCCACTTCTTCCAGCTCCAGTCGGATGCTTTCGAAGCGTTCGGCGATGGACTGCAGTTGGGGGTCGCCGGCCGAAAGCGGGGTGAGTTTCACGGAGATGGCCAGCAGGCGGTCGGTGACCGATTCGTCGGCCTCGGTGAGGTAGTGGAATACTCCGGAAGTGAGCTGCTTGATCTCGTCGGCGTTGCTCAGCCGGTGGCGTTCGGCCTCCAGGCTTTCCTGCTCGTTTTCCCGCAAATTGGCTTCCTCCAGCTCATTCACCTGGAACTCCAGGAATTCCTGCTCCCGGCGGGCCTGGGCCTGCTCCTCCCGCAGCTGGGCCAGCTTGCGGCGCGTCTGTTGCAGCCGCTGGTACTCCGTGCGGTATTCCCGCACCGCGTCCCGCTGTCCGGCCAGGGCATCGAGCAATTCCAGCTGAAAGTCGCTGTTGTTAATGTACAGGGTATCAAACTGCTGGTGGAGGTCGATGAGGGTACTTCCGAGCTCCTGCAGCACCTTCAGGTTTACCGGCGTGTCGTTTACGAACGCCCGGCTTTTCCCCGAGGGGGTGATCTCCCGGCGGATGATCAACTCCGCGTCGTAATCCAGGTCGTTGTCGGTAAAGAAGGACCGCAAGTCGTAGGCCGCGATGTCGAAACGCCCCTCGATGATGCACTTGCGGCTGTCGTCGAACAGCGTCTTGGTGTCCGCGCGCCCGCCAAGGATGAGGTTCAGGGCGCCGAGCACGATGGACTTACCGGCACCGGTTTCCCCCGTGATGATGCTCAGGCCGGTAGCGAACTCCAGGGTCAGCTCCTCGATGATGGCGTAATTGCGGATGTGCAGCCGTTTGATCATAGACGTATTTGTTGGAAAAGCCCAAATTTACAACTCAAAGTACGGCCACCGAAACGTGATTTCCCCGATTCTGTTTTTTTAACCCCTTCTGGCTTCCGGGAATTAATTGTTAGCTTCACTCGACACACTCACAATTGATTGCCTATGAACTGGTGGCTCTACCCCCTCACCGCCCTGATCCCCATGCTGGTGGGGTCCATTTATTACAATGAAAAAGTGGTCGGCGGCATGTGGATGAAGGCCACCGGACTGGACGCGGAAAAGTTGCAGCGGGGGAATATGGCCGTCATCTTCGGCATGGCTTACCTCTTCAGCGTATTGATCGCCCTGTTGTTGCCTTTCCTGGTGATTCACCAGACCAGCATCGATAGCCTGTTCATGATGCAGGAGGGCTACGGCGTAGCCGAAAGCGCCCTGATGCAGCAGCTCGAGACCCTCGACACCACCACCGGGATGTACGACCTCCACCGGAGTTTTGGCCACGGATTTTTTCACGGCGCGCTCATGGCGATCGCTTTCGTCGGCAGCATCCTGGCCATCAACGCCCTCTTCGAACGGCGGCGGTGGAACTACGTGCTCATCCACGTCGGCTACTGGACGATCACCCTCGGACTGATGGGTGGCGTGCTCTGCGCCTTTCTGAAAATCGCCTGAATTCCCGGTCGTTTTGTCCACCTCACCCTGGACCTATACCCGTAACCAGCGCGGCGGCCTGATGCTGCTCCTGCTGCTGTTGGCGGGAGCCTACGGACTGACCCGCCTGTCGGGGCCGCCAGGACCGGAGGACTACGACCACCAGGATGGTGAACTGCTGGCCGCCGCCGAGCAACTCCGGCTGGCCGCCGCATCGCAGTCAGATAAACCGGCTAACGTCCGGGAGGACTTTCCCTTCGACCCCAATACCGTCAGCCACCGTGACCTCCGGCGGCTGGGACTGAGCGACCGCCAAGCCACGGCCTGGGTGCGTTACCGTGAAAAGCGCCCCTTCCGCACGGTCGAAGATATCAGCCGCCTCCGGGTACTGCACCCCGACCAGGCTAGTCACTTACAGAACCTGGCCTACCTGCCCCCCACAGTGGCGGACCCGGAAAACCGCCCGGCAGCGGCCGAGGTACCCGCGGAGCGGTTTTTCTTCGACCCCAACACCGTATCCGCCGACAGCTTTCGCCGACTGGGGTTCAGCGAACGGGAAACGAACGCCCTGCTGAAGTACCGCAGCTACCGGCCGGTAACCTTCCGCCAGCCGGAAGACCTGTTGCGGGTGAGCGCCCTGGACAGTCAACACCTGGCCGCGGTGCTCGACCTCGTTCGCATTGCAGTTCAACCGTCCGTGGAACCCGCGCCCGCCGCCACCCCTGGAAAGCAAACAGATACGCTGGTTTATGTCGACATAAATCGCGCCACGGTGGTGGACTGGACCCAACTGCCGGGCATAGGCCCTTACCGCGCCGAACGGATCGTGAAGTACCGGGAAGCACTGGGGGGATTTGCCACCGTAGCTCAGGTAGGAACCACCTACGGGCTACCCGATTCAGTGTATACCACCATTGCCCCCCGCCTCCGCGGTAGCCCCATCCTGCGCCCCCTTTACATCAACCGGCTGGACGCCAACGAACTCGCCCGCCACCCCCTGCTGAAGCGGAGCACGGCTACGGTGATCGTGCGCTACCGCGAAAACCACGGCCCTTTTCATTCAGCGGAAGACCTGAAAAAAGTGCGGGCCCTGTCCACCGAAAACCTCAGTGAGCTGTTGCCCTACCTGAACTTTGACCCATGAACCACCTCTTTTCCCTGATCGGCAACACCCCCCTCGTCGACCTTTCCACCCTCCAGGAGAACTCCAAGATCAAGCTTTACGGCAAGCTCGAGGGACAGAACCCCGGCGGATCGGTGAAGGACCGGGCGGCCTTCAGCATGGTGCAGGGGATGCTGTCGCGGGGTGAACTGGGTCCCGGCAAGCGCATCGTCGAAGCCACCAGTGGGAACACCGGTATCGCTATCGCCATGATCGCGGCCAGTCTTCACATCCCCGTCACCCTCATCATGCCCGAGAACAGTACCGAAGAGCGGGTCAAAACCATGCGGGCCTACGGAGCCGAAGTGCTACTGACCCCGGCCGACCGCACCATCGAGTACAGCCGCGAACTCGCCCAGGAAATGGAGGACAGCGGGGAGTACGTCCAACTCAATCAATTCAGCAACGACGACAACTGGAAGGCCCACTACCGGACCACGGGACCGGAAATATGGCGAGACACCGACGGACAAATCACTCACTTCGTGAGCAGTATGGGCACCACCGGAACCATTACCGGAACCGGACGCTACCTGCACGAACA
The DNA here is from genome assembly GCF_002631205.1 of Neolewinella marina. Taxonomy (GTDB): domain Bacteria; phylum Bacteroidota; class Bacteroidia; order Chitinophagales; family Saprospiraceae; genus Neolewinella; species Neolewinella marina. The sequence continues at coordinate 311,907 of NZ_PDLO01000003.1, read as the reverse complement.
GTCTCCGGCGGTACAGATCGTCGGCGTACAGCCCACGGACGGTAGCAGCATCCCCGGGATCCGGCGCTGGAGTCCGGAGTTCGTTCCGGCGATCTACGACGACAGTCAGGTGGACCGCAAGATTGACGTCAGCGAAACGGAAGCCGTGGAAATGAGCGCCCGCCTGGCCCGGGAGTGCGGCGTCTTTGCCGGGACCAGTTCCGGAGGAGCCACCGCCGCCGCCCTCCGCCTCGCCGGCGAACTGGAGGAAGGCCTCATCGTGTGCATCATCTGCGACCGCGGCGACCGCTACCTGTCTACTCTCTGATCTCCGGCAGCACCCAGGGTTTGGCCCTCAACCACTCCCATTCCGTGCGCGCCAGGTCCACCTTTGGGTCGATGAAATCCTGCCGCAACCGGCCATTCAGTCGCACCTTGAAGTGACCGTATACCTCCACCGGCCCCTTGGCAACATCGCGGAGGTGGTGGGCGTACTGCAGGATCATGTCGGGGTGGGTCACCAGTTTGCTGTACCGCCGGTCGTCGAGGCTGTCGGAGGGGAACACATTACGGCTCATGCCCTGTTCGTCCACCACCCGGTAGAACCCGTTTCCCTGCTTGGTGCGCAGCATCATGCGCCAGCTGTAGCGGTGCCCTTCCTCGGTCCAGTTTACGTCCGATCCGAAGAGGTGGTTGCGGAGCGGCAGCAGGGCATGCACTGTCACCAGCAGTACCAGGGCGGCGGGGCGCGGGTGCCAGAGCCGGTCCGGCGACACCGCTTCTCCCAGTCGGGCGCGCCAGCGGCTGCGCCAATCCGCTACCCGGGGAATTCGCCGGCCCAGCCACTGCACGAAGCGCAACGGCCAGTCGGGAGCGAAGAACAGGCTGGTCAGCACCAAAGAGAGGTAGGGAAAGATGCCAATGTTGAAAATGAGGTGGTTCGTCGCGTGGAAGAACAACAGCAGTGCGAGCGCTACCCAGCGCAACCGGCGGTGCAGCAGCAGAAAGGGGGCCAGGAGGTCGAGCAGCATCCCGCCCCAGGCCATGACGTAGGCCGTGGACTTCAGGGCAAACACCGGCCCCAGCACCGGCATATCAGCGCGGGCGGCCAGCCAGAGGTGGAGGGGTAATGCCTCGAGGAGCCAGTCGTGGTTGATCTTGTTGATCCCTCCGAAAAAGTAGACCAGCCCCATGAGCAGGGGGAACACGTACACGCTCCACCGCGGGGCTACCGGCGACCACTGCCGCGGATCGCGCCTGACGTCCAGCGACCATTCCCGCCAGGCCGGCGTAAGGGCCAGCAACCAGGCCAGCCACACGAAGAGGTAGGCGTGGTTGAGGTAGTGGGCCTTCTCCAGCAAAAACAGATAGGTGAAACACAGGGCGAACAGCGGCGCCGTGATCCGGAACCGCCAGCCGGCCGCCACGGCGAGCCCCAACAGAAATCCGACGGGGAAGAACACACTCAGCCACGGTTCCGGCAGCGGGTGTACCCACTCAAAGCCGTAGTAGCGGAAGGTAAAACCGGAATAGGCGTCGTGGATCCAGTGGTAGTAGATGCCATTGCCGAGAATGTCGCCAGCACCCAGCAGCCCAAGCGCGATCCGCAGCCACACCAGGGTGTAAATCGGGACTACGCCGGATGGGCAAAAGACTTGCTTGAGCGACATAACACGGCGGTAAGCGCGGAGACCGTCGCCAGCGGGACTAGAGGTGGCGCTCGGCGTGGTAGCTGCTGCGCACCAGGGGGCCACTCTCCACGAAATCGAAGCCCTTGGACATGCCCAGGGCCTTGTAGTGGGCGAAGGTATCCGGAGTGACAAAGCTGTCGACCGCAAGGTGCATGGCCGTGGGCTGCAGGTACTGACCGATGGTCACCACGTCCACGCCGCACTCGGCCAGGTCATCGAGGATGCGTTCCACCTGCTCCTCGGTTTCCCCGAGGCCGACCATGAATCCCGTTTTGGTACGCTTGCCGGCCTCCTTGATCCGGCGGAGTTCCTCCAGGCTGCGCTTGTAGCGCCCCTGCGGGCGCACCTTGCGGTAGAGTTCCTCCACCGTTTCCATATTGTGGCTGACGACCTCCTGGCCACCGTCGATCATGCGGTAGAGGGCGTCCCAGTTGCCGCGCACGTCGGGAATCAGGGTTTCGATGGTCACCTGGGGGGTGCGTTCCTTGATGTGGCGGACGGTCTGGTACCAGATCTCGGCGCCGCGGTCCTTCAGTTCGTCGCGGTTCACGGAGGTGAGTACGGCGTGCTTCACCTGCATCAGATCGATGGCTTCGGCCACGCGGCGGGGCTCGTCTTCATCGTACTCCGTCGGCCGACCGGTCTTGACGGCACAGAAGCTGCACGAGCGGGTGCAGACGTTGCCCAGGATCATGAAGGTGGCCGTACCGGCTCCCCAGCATTCCCCCATGTTGGGGCAGTTGCCGCTTTGGCAGATGGTATGGAGCTGGTACTCGTCCACCAGCTTGCGCACCCGCTTGTAGTCGGGTCCGATGGGCAATTTTACGCGGAGCCAATCGGGTTTACGTTGACGTTCGGCGCGGGCAGGGGCTACGGGTAGATCGATCATAATTATAGGTACAAAGCTACCCCAAATTGGTTGTTCGTCGAAAAACATTCCCCCTTCATTGTGCTCCTGCTACATTTACCAACTATGGATTTCATGGAAAACATCCGGGTGGCGTTGCGCAGCGTAGGCACCAACTGGCTCCGGGCCCTGCTGACCACGCTCATCATCGCCGTAGGCATCATGGCCCTCGTGGGCATCCTTACCGCCATCGACGCGGCCATCTATTCCCTCTCCTCCAACCTGTCCAGCCTCGGAGCCAACACCTTCGAAATCGACCGCAAACGGGAAACCGTCCGCTCCCGTGGGGGGCCCGGGGAAGGAAAGCGTTCGGAGCCCTTTACCTACGCCCAGGCCATGGAATTCATGGAAACCTACGAATATCCGGCCGACGTCAGCGTGAGCTTCCCCGCCCGGGGAGCCACGGCCGTGACCTACCAGGACCGGGAAACCAACCCCAACGTGTCACTTTACGGCATGACCACTAACTACCTGAACAGCAAGGGGTTTGAGATCGCTACCGGCAGGAATTTTACTATGCGGGAGGTTCAGGAAGGGGGCAACCTCGCCATCCTGGGGTCGGAACTGGTGGAAACCCTGTTCAACGGTAACGACGAGTTCGCCATCGGCAAGGAAATCACCGCCGGTGGGAATCGCTACCGGGTAGTGGGCACCCTTAAGAGCAAGGGCGCCAGCATGACCAGCAACGACAAGCGGGTACTCATCCCCCTGCAGGAAGCCAAGCGCTTCTACGCCAACAACCGGACGAACTACGACATCCTGATCGCGGTCCGCGACCCCACGGGCATCGACGCCGCCATGGCCGAAGCAACGCTCACGATGCGCCGGGTGCGCCGCCTGCGAGCCGGACAGGAGAATGACTTCGAGGTTTCCAACAGCTCCGACCTGGTGAGTATCATCAAGGAGAACACCGTCATGCTGCGGCTGGCCGCCATCAGCATCGGGCTGATGACGCTGCTGGGGGCCGCTATCGGACTGATGAACATCATGCTGGTGTCCGTCACTGAGCGCACCCGGGAGATTGGCGTCCGCAAGGCCCTCGGGGCCACCCGCCGCAACATCCTCCTCCAGTTCCTCATCGAGGCCGTGGTCATCTGCCAGCTGGGTGGCCTGTTCGGCATCCTGCTGGGCGTAGCCGCCGGCAACGTCGTGGTAGTGTTTACGGGAGGCAGCTTCATCGTGCCCTGGTTGTGGATTGGCCTGGCGCTCATCGTGTGTACGGTGGTGGGCTTGCTGTCCGGCCTCTACCCCGCCCTGCGCGCCGCGGCCCTGGATCCCATTGAGTCGCTGCGGTACGAATAAGTGCAGTACTTTATCGGCGATGCCCAATCAAGTTACCTACCGCGTCTACGATTTCCTGAAGGAAATTGAGCCCTTCAGTTACCTCGACCAGGAATCTCTCCTGCGGGTAGCCTCGCGGGTGGAAGTCCGCTACCAACCCCCGGGTACGGTAGTCTTCCGCCCGGGTGAACCACCCCGCGACCGGTTCTTTGTCGTGAAGGAGGGCGTCATTGAGCTGTACAGCGAGGACGCCGACGGCCAGGAATTGCTGGTGGAGCGCTGCGGCGAAAAGGACATCTTCGGCATCCGTCCCCTGCTGGCCGACGATACCTACGTCTTCCTGGCCCGGGCCGTGGAGGAATCCCTGCTATACGCCATCAACAGTGAGGGGTTTCGCGACATCATCCCCCACCACCCGCGGGTACTGGAGTACCTGGCCACCAGCATGGCCGGCAGCAGCCGCTATAACCTCGAGTACCGGGCCGTGCAACGGCAACGGCCCGGCGCCGCCGCCTCCCGGGAAGAGCCTGACCTGCTGACCCTGCAGTCCCTGCACCGGTCGCGCGACCCCGTAGTCTGCCACGCCAACGAAACCATCATGGATGCGGCCCAGCGGATGACCGAACAGGGCGTCGGATCCATCATCGTGGTGGACGAGGACCACTGCCCCATCGGCATCATTACGGACCGCGACCTGCGGCGGTGCGTGGCCACCGGAATGGTCAGCCGGAAATTGCCCGTGCTGCGCATCATGTCGAGCCCGGTATCCTGTATCCCCACCGAGGCCACCGTAACGGACGTGCAGATCCGCATGCTCCGGACGGGTTATCACCACCTGGTACAGACCGAGGACGGTACGGACAAAAGCCGGGTGACGGGGGTGGTCAGCGAGCACGACCTGCTGTTGCTGCAAGGAAACAATCCCGCGGTCGTAATCCAGGAAATAACGACCGCCCGCACGCCGGCTTACCTGCGAGAACTGCGCGACCGCGCCGAACGGCTGCTGAGCAGCTACCTGGAGAAGGAGGTGGCCATCGGCTATATCACGGCCGTGATGACGCAGATCAACGACGAAATTATCCGGAAATGCATCAAGTTGGGGTTGGCGCGGATGCAGGCCGACGGGCTGGGCAACCCTCCGGCCCTCTTCGACTGGCTCACCCTGGGCAGCCAGGGTCGGGGCGAACAATTGCTGCGGACCGATCAGGATAACGCCCTGATCTTCGAGGACGTAAGTCCCGCCAAGTATAATTCCACCAAAGACTACTTCCTCAAGCTGGCCGACTACGTCACCGAGCACCTTAACGAGGTAGGCTACCGCTACTGCGATGGCGACATGATGGCCAGCAACCCGAAATGGTGCCTGAGCGTGAGCAAGTGGAAGGACCAGTTCACCGAGTGGATGCACGAGAACACGGCCGAAAACCTGCTCAATACCTCGATCTTCTTCGACTACCGGGGCGTGTGGGGCGACGGCAGCCTGCCCGACAAGCTGACCAGTCACATCTTCGACGAGCTCGGCAGCAACAGCACCCGCTTCCAGGCCTCACTGGCTATGGCGGCCCTGCAAAACCCCAGCCCGCTCACCTTCTTCCGCAATTTCGTGGTGGAGCGCTCGGGGGAACACAAGGACCAGTTCGACCTCAAGGCCCGGGCCATGCGCCCCCTCACTGACGCCGCCCGCGTACTCATCCTGCAAGCCCGCAAAGGCAACATCAACAACACCTTGAAGCGTTTCGAAGCCCTGGCAAAACTGGAGCCCCAGAACGCCCGGCTGTACGAGGAGGCGGCAGAGGCCTACGAGTTGCTTATTCGCCTGCGGGCGGAGCTAGGTCTGAAACGGGGGGATAACGGTCGCTTCGTCCGTCCGGAGGAACTCACTCAGGTGCAGCGGCTGCTGCTCAGGAACAGTTTTAACCCCGTGAAGGAAATCCAGCAACTGCTGGAAGTGCGCTTCCAGCTAAGTTTCCTGCGCTGATGGCAGTTGCGGAATGGCTGCGCAGGGTATTCGGGCTGGCCGGCGGGGATGGCCGGCGGTCGTCGGAAGGGGGGTGGCCCGACTACTACCGGCGCTACGCCACCGAGGTGGATCACCGGATTCCGCCGGACACCGACCTCAGGGAGATTCCCGTTGTCGTCCTGGATGCGGAAGCTACCGGTATCGACGTTCGCCAAGACCGTATCCTGTGCATGGGCGGGCTAAGGGTAAGTGGCAACAGCATTAACCTCGGAGAGAAGTTCGAGGCCTACCTCCCCACCCCCCCGGGATTCGAACGGTCGGACGCCGTCGTAATCCACGGCATCATTCCGAATTCCCAGCGCTACGCCTACGTCGATGAGCCAACGCTATTGTCGGATCTCCTGGAGTTTCTGGACGGGGCACTGATCGTGGGCCACCACATCGGTTTCGACGTGGCCCTCATTAACCAGGCACTGAAGCGCCACGGCGCCGGCCCCTTGCTGAACCAGGTAGTGGACACCGCCGACCTGGCCAAACGGCTGCGCCCCGCGGGTTACTGGACCCCCGAGCACGACTTCAGCCTGGACGCGTTGGCGCGGCGCTATCGGATACCGTTATCGGACCGCCACACCGCACTCGGTGACTGTTACATCACGGGCGTTCTATGGCTGAAACTACTGTCCCGGCTCGCCCTGAGGGTCGGCCGGGACTTGCAGCTTCGTGATCTCTAAGTAGGGAGGGCGAGGGCTATTTCCCCTGCCCCTTGCGGTGCTTCTTCTTGTCCCGCTTGGCAAAACTGCCGGGGCTCGGTGCTCCCGTCTTGTACTTGTTGCGGGGGCGCTTGCCGCGGGGGCCGTCGTCGTTGCCGCCGGCCTGTCCGTCATAGATGCGCAGTTCCACGTCGTTGCCCCGGTCCTGGACACCCGCCAGGGCGGCCACTACCCGACTGGCCTCGGTGCTGTCGACGTCGATGAAGGTCAGGTTGTTCTGGAGGTCGATCTTGCCGAGGTCAATCTTCTTGCCGGGCAGGTTCTTGTTCAGCATACCGATGACCTGGGGCACGGTGTACCCCTGCCGGCGGCCTGCCGACATGCACAGCCGGGTGTAGCTCACGTTGGACCGGCGGTCGTGGGACTTCCGTTCCCGCTTGTCGTCCGAGCCGGCTTCCACGGGGCGGCTGCTGCCGACCTGCTGGCTGAAATCGGAAAGCGACAGGGCTACGAACTGCTGGATCAGGGCTTCCCGGTCGAGGTCGGCCAGTCCGTCGACGATCTCCGGCATCAAGGAGAGGAGTTTCTGGTCGGACATCGTTGCCTCCTTCACCGAAGTGACGAAGCGCAGGGCCCGGCGACGGTAAACTTCCTCCTGGCTGGGGATGGGCGCTTCGGTGAATTCAATCTTGCCGTAGCGTTCGATATCGCGCAGTTTGCGCACTTCCCGTCCGGTGACGATGGAGATGGCTACGCCTTCCTTGCCGGCGCGGCCGGTACGGCCGCTGCGGTGAACGTAGACCTCGGGGGCGTCCGGCAGGTTGTAGTTGATGACGTGGGTAAGGTCGGAAACGTCGAGGCCGCGGGCGGCTACGTCGGTGGCCACGAGCAGTTTGATACGTCCCTTACGGAAGCGCTTCATGACGTCGTCGCGCTGGGCCTGGCTCATGTCACCGTGCAGGGCATCGGCGGCGTGGCCGGCGAAGCGCAGGTCTTCGGCTACTCCGTCGACTTCGCGCCGGGTGCGGCAGAAGATGACGGCGTACATGTCCGGATCCAGCTCCACCAGCAGCTTCAGCAGGCTGAAGCGGTGGGCCCCCTTCACCTTGTAGTACAGGTGGGTGATGTTGGAGTTGCCGGCGTCGGTATGGTCGATGCTGATCTCCTGGGGATCGTTCATGTAGTCGGTGGAGATCTTGCGGGCCTCCTTCGGCATGGTGGCCGAGAAGAGAAGCGTCTGCTTCTCCCGGGGAGTAGCATCAAGGATACCGTTCAGTTCTTCCTGGAAGCCCATGTTCAGCATCTCGTCGGCCTCGTCGAGTACCACCCGCTTCAGCTGGTCGACGACGAGCTTCTTGCGGTTGATCAGGTCCAGGGTACGCCCCGGAGTGCCGACAATGATGTTGGCTCCGCTGCGGATGGCGCGGATCTGGTCGCCGGCGCTGGCGCCTCCGTAGACGGCTACCACGTTCACGCCCTTGCGGAAGCGCGCGAATTCAGTGAGGTCGCGGGAGATCTGCAGACACAGTTCGCGGGTAGGACAAAGGATGAGGGCCTGTACGGCGTCCAGTTCGGTGTCGATGCCGTCAACGACGGGCAGGCCGAATCCGGCGGTTTTGCCGGTACCGGTGCGGGCCAGGGCGATAAGGTCGCGGTCCGAACCGAGGATGGCCGGGATGGTTTTGGCCTGAACGGGCGTGGGCGTAGTGAAGCCGAGTTGCGCTACGGCTTGTTTGACGTCGTCGCGTAGCGACGTTTCATTGAAATTTTCCATTTCACCTGTATTAATACGGGTGAAACGGTTTACTACAATGCACTGTCAAAGCGCCCCAGCGTAAATCTCCAAACCACCCGCGTGATTTAAGAAGCCGCAAAGGTACGACAAATTTTATTAACACCTAGTCCTTCTGCATAATTCCCACAAAATGAACGCCCTGGGTACCGGCCAGCACCATTTCGCGTCCTGGCTGTTCTATGGCAAATTATGGATCGCCTATGCAAACTGCCCTGCCCCTTCTTGCCATCTTCACTACCCTGCTCCTGGGATGTGCCCCGCAAACACCCGCTGCTCAGGCTGGGGAACCCGCGCCCGATGCCCGGCAGATACAGTCCACCGATTGGGCCGGGGTATACGCCGGAACGGTGCCCGCCCCGAATGGCGGTACGGCCATCGAGACCGTATTACAAATACACCCCGACACTACCTACACCCTGGTAACCCGACCGGCTGGGAGCCCGGTGGAGCCCCAACGGTTTTCCGGACGGTTCGCCTGGCAGCCCGACGGGAAGGGGCTCAAGTTGCTGGACATCGACAGCACCGACCGCCCGATCTATTATGCGGTAGGTGACGGGTTGCTGCGGCAGCAGGATCTGGTAACCGTGTCCATCGAAGGGCGGTCGACCAACAACTATGATCTACAGAAAGATTCCCTCGGACTGGCCGGGCAGCGGTGGGAGCTCAGTGAACTGGACGGCACTCCCCTCCCCCGGGCCAAGCAAAATCCCTACCTGACCTTCTTCCTCACCGACCAGCGGGTACAGGGCCACGCCGGCTGTAACTCCCTGTCGGGAAACTACCGGGTGGAAAGTGGCGAACTGGCCTTCCCACCCCTGGTGACCACCAAGATGGCCTGCCCCCAACTCGAGGTGGAGAAAAAGTTTCTGGAGGCCCTGCACGCGACCACCAACCATGAAGTGAAGGATGGGCAGTTGATCCTCAAGGACGGGTCGGGGAAAGTGCGGGCGGTGTTTAAGGGCCAATAATCGCGGCTTTTCCGCCGGCGGCTGCACTATTTACCGCCGTACCGCTATCTTTGCGCCTTCGCCCGGATGGCGGAATTGGTAGACGCGCTGGACTTAAAATCCAGTTCTCAGTACTGAGAGTACGGGTTCGATTCCCGTTCCGGGTACAACGGCGAATGATCCCCGGATCGTTCGCCGTTTGTATTTTACTGCAGCAGGTCCCTTACGTGGAGCACGACGTTGACGAGCATCAGGGCGGCCAGGGCCAGCCCCAGCAGCCGCATCCAGGTCGCATTATCGGCGCGGAAAACTTCCGCCCGGGCCCGGGCTTCGGCGCTGCCGAAGCGGAGCATTCCACGGGCAAAAAGGTAGAGGTATACGCCTACCGCCAGGAGGATGAGCTCGATGAATAGTCCGATGAGGCTGAGGGTCATGACAAGGGAGGTTGGGGCGAATATCGTACTTTTCGGCCGCCTAACCACCGATCATGACCAAACAAGAACTATCCGCCGCCGAGAACGAGGACGGCATGCTGCTGCAAGTTTCCCGCCTGAACCACCGCCTGGAACGCATCCTGGAAGGCGGGGGCGCCAAGCGGGTCGCCAAGCAGCACCAGCAGGGAAAACTCACCGCCCGGGAGCGCGTACGTAAACTTATCGACCCCGGATCGGAATTCCTGGAGTTCGGTGCCTTCGCTGGCTACGAGATGTACGAGGAATACGGTGGCTGCCCCGCCGGTGGGGTCATCACCGGCTACGGCCGCGTGGCCGGCCGCCTGTGCGTGATCGTCGCCAACGACGCCACCGTCAAGGCCGGCGCCTGGTTCCCCATCACCGGCAAGAAGAACCTGCGGGCCCAGGAAATCGCCCTCGAAAACCGCGTTCCCATCATTTACCTGGTCGACAGCGCCGGGGTATTCCTGCCGCTGCAGGACGAGATCTTCCCCGACGAACGCCACTTCGGCCGGATCTTCCGGAACAACGCCCGGATGAGTGCCCTGGGCATCACCCAGATCGCCGCCGTAATGGGCAGCTGCGTGGCCGGGGGCGCCTACCTGCCCATCATGTCGGACGAGAGCCTCATCGTCCAGGATACCGGCAGCATCTTCCTGGCCGGGCCCTACCTGGTCCGCGCCGCGATCGGCGAGAAAGTAGACAAGGAAGACCTCGGCGGAGCGGATATGCACGCCTCCGTAAGTGGGGTGATCGACTACAAATGCGCCAACGATACGGAATGCCTGGATACCATCCGCGACCTCATGAGCCGCGTTCCGAATAAGGTGATTACCCCTTTCGACCGAACCGAACCGGGCAGCGTGGAGGCCTCGGCCGTGCTCGGCGTCCTCCCCGAGGAAAGGTCCAAGCCCTACGACGGCCGCGACCTTATCCGTGCCCTGGCCGACGACGGCAAGTTCACCGAGTATAAGGAAGAGTACGGGCAGACCGTCCTCTGCGCCTACGCCCGCATCGACGGCTGGTCGGTAGGAATCGTAGCCAACAACCGGCTCGTGGTGCGCAGTGGCAAGGGCGAGATGCAGTTCGGCGGAGTCATCTACAGCGATTCGGCCGACAAGGCCGCGCGTTTTATCATGGTGTGTAACCAGAAGAACATTCCCCTGGTCTTCCTCCACGATGTCTCCGGCTTCATGGTGGGCAGCCGCTCCGAACAGGGGGGCATCATCAAGGACGGGGCCAAGATGGTCAGTGCGGTGAGCAACAGCACGGTACCAAAGTTCTCCATCGTCGTAGGCAACAGCTACGGCGCGGGCAACTACGCCATGTGCGGCCGGGCCTACGATCCCCGCCTGATGCTGGCCTGGCCCACGGCCCGCATCGCCGTTATGGGTGGAGAGCAGGCCGCCAAGGTGTTGTTGCAGATCCAGGTCAGCAGCCAGAAAGCCCGCGGCCAGGAGGTTTCGGAGCAGGAAGAACAGGAACTCCTCCAGCGCATCACCGAGCGCTACGACCACCAGACCAGCCCCTACTACGCCGCCGCCCGGCTCTGGGTTGACGAAATCATCGACCCCCGCAAGACCCGCGCCTACATCTCCGCCGGCATCGAAGCAGCCACCCACGCCCCCGTCGAACGCTTCAACGTGGGCGCCATCCAGACCTAGACCGCCATGTTGTGTTACTCCACGGACCAGTCCGTGGAGTAGCACAACATGTTGCCTCTCCCTTTCCTGATACCCAGTGCCGACCGGCGCACAGTACCCCCATGGTGAGCAGTGCGAGTTTGTATTCAACATATCAAGGAAATGCTGGCTGAGTAATATCTTTTTTCACGTTGGCACCGGCATCAATGCGGTTCCTGGCACCTGCGCATAGCGCCGCACTTACTTCTTTCGGTTATAATATGACTGGAGTGTCGGCGTGGCTTTCCCTGAATACCAGACCTAGATGTCCCAGAATGAACCCCGCGACCGCCGTTAGCCGTAAATATCCGGTCAAAAAGCCGCGATTAGGCGGCTGGAGTGGGGGCAGCGGTTTTCCCGGTACTACTTTCGCGGCCATGTACCAGAACGATCTCTTCCTTCGTGCCGCCCGCGGCGAATCCGTTGAACGCCCCCCGGTATGGCTCATGCGCCAGGCCGGTCGTATCCTGCCCCAGTACCGCGCCCTGCGCGCCAGCCTGAGCGGTTTCAAGGAATTGGTGTCCTCTCCCGACCTCGCGGCTGAGGTAACCATCCAGCCCGTGGATGAACTCGGCGTGGATGCGGCCATCATCTTCAGCGACATTCTGGTCATTCCCGAAGCGCTCGGCCTGGACTACACCATGGTCGAGAAGGTCGGCCCCCGCTTTCCCCGCACGATCCGCAGTCAGGCGGACGTAGATGCCCTGCGGCCGGCCGAGGAGGCACCCGCCCACCTGGGCTACGTCTTTGATGCCCTGGACGCCACCAAGCGACGGCTCGACAACCGCGTTCCCCTGATCGGCTTTGCCGGGGCCCCCTGGACCATCTTCGCCTATATGGTGGAAGGTGGTGGCAGCAAGACCTTCAGCAAGGCCCGCCGAATGCTCTACCAGGACCCCCAGATGAGCCACCGCCTGCTGGAAAAGATCACCACGGCCACGGCGGCCTATCTGAAGAAGAAGGTCCGCCACGGCGCCGACCTCATCCAGCTGTTCGACAGCTGGGCCGGAGTCCTTCCTCCCAATCACTACCAGGAGTTCTCCCTGCGCTACATCGAGCAGCTCTGCCGGGAACTGGAGGGTACCCCCGTGACGGTGTTCGCCAAGGACGCCCGCCACGCCATTTCGGGCATCGGAAAGCTGCCGTGTCAGGTGGTTCAGCTCGACTGGATCGCCGACGTCGAACGGGCGCGGACGCTGGTGCCGGGCAAGGTGCTACAGGGCAATATGGACCCCGCTCAGTTGTACGCTCCCACCGACCAGGTAGCCGAAGCTACCCGGGCGATGCTCGACCGCTTTGGTCGCCACCACATCGCCAACCTCGGCCACGGCGTATACCCCGATACCCCGCTCGAGGGGGTGAAGGCCTTCGTGAACGCCGTCAAGGACTACCGCTACGCCGACTAGGGAACCGGGGGAGGCTGGACTGCGTATGTTGAGTATGCGCAGCATCATTCTCCTGTTTCCCTTCCTGTTTCTCCTCGCCTGCTCCAAAGAAGACGTAGTTATGGGCCCGACCGGCTCCCCCGCCCCACCCTCCGCCGAACCCGACACCACGATTTCCTTCCTGGCCCTGGGCGACAGCTACACCATTGGTACCAGCGTTGCCGCCGATGAGCGGTGGCCGAACCAACTGAGCCGGCAACTGCTCGCCCGGGAGAAGATCGCCGTGGAGCCTCTGGAGATCGTGGCCCGCAATGGCTGGCGTACCGACAATCTGGCCAATGCCCTGGCCGCCGCCGACCCCGGAGAGAATTTCGACCTCGTCAGCCTGCTGATCGGGGTGAACGACCAGTTCCAGGGCTTCTCCGTCGACGGCTACCAACAGCGGTTCCGGGCGTTGCTGGAATCGGCCATTGGGTACGCCGGGGGCGATACCTCCCGGGTATTCGTCGTTTCCATTCCGGATTATGCCTATACACCCTTCGGGGGTGGTAAGGAGTCCATCAGCCGCGAAATCGATGCCTTCAACGCCGCAGCCGAATCCGTAGCTACATCTTACGGGGTACCCTTCTACAACATCACCCCCATTACCCGCCGCGGGCTACAGCAGCCCGACCTGGTCGCCTCCGACAACTTACACCCCAGCGGGAAGCAGTACGGCCTCTGGGTGGAGGAAGTACTGCTGGCGCGGGTAGCCGGTCTGATCAGGAAAAACGGCTAGCCCCGGCGGGTGCGCCATCCGCCTCGGCCGGAGTGAGGGTGTTGCCCGGGTAGGCGCTCAGGGCCGCTTCCAGGCAGTCCATGGACTTGGCAAGTTCCCCGGTGTTCAGCACGTAGGCGATCCGGCACTCATCCATACCAAGACCGGGCGTGGCGTAAAAGCCGGGACCGGGGCTGAGCATCACGGTAGCCCCCTCGTATTCAAAATCTTCCAGCAGCCAGCGGCAGAAGTCCTCGCTGTCGGCGATCGGGAAGCGGGCAAAACAGTAAAATGCCCCTCCGGGCTTGGACAGAAAAACGCCGGGCATCTGTCGCAGGCGGTCGTAGACGATGTCGCGCCGCCGCTGGTATTCCTCCTTCACCTCCTGGAGGTAAGGTCCGTCATCCTCCAGCATCACTTCACTGAGCCGCTGCCCGAGGCCGGGAGGGCTGAGACGTAATTTCGCGAAGCGGTCCACCGACTCCCGCACGGAGCGGTTGCGGCAAACCAAAGCTCCGACCCGGGCACCGGTGGCACTGTACCGCTTGGATACCGAGTCGATGACGATGGCGTGTTCGTGGAGTTCTTCGAGCTGGAGTACGGATTGCAGGGGGGCGTCGTAGCTGAATTCACGGTACACCTCGTCGACACAGAGGAACAGGTCGTGTTCGCGCACGATGGCGGACAGCAATTCCATTTCCTCCCGGGAGTAGCAGGCCCCGGTGGGGTTGTTTGGATTGGTGATCACGATCGCCCGCGTCCGGGGCGTTATTTTTTCGGCAAAGGCCTCCGCATTGGGGATGCTGAACCCGTCGCTGATGTCACTCGTCACCGGAATCACGGTAACCCCTGCGATGTGGGCGTAGCCGTTGTAGTTCGCATAAAAAGGCTCCGGGATGATGATCTCATCTCCGGGGTCGAGGCAGGCCAGCATGAAAAAGAGAATGGCCTCGGAACCACCGGTAGTGACCATGATCTCATCGGCCGTCAACTGGACGCCAAAGCGGGCATAGTATCCACACAACGCTTCCCGGTAACTGTCGATGCCATTGCTGGGGCTATAGTCAAGTATCTCCCAGGGAAGCTCCCGGAACCTGGCCACGGCCTGGGGGTGGGTCTTGATGTCCGGCTGCCCGATGTTCAGGTGATAAATGTGCTTTCCCTTCGCCCGGGCCCGGTCCGCCAGCGGGATCAGCTTGCGAAAGGGCGACAGGGGAACGGTCTGGGAACGGCGGGATACAACTGGCATAGGGGCCGAAGTTTGGCACTACGAAGATAATCCGGCCGGAGCGGTAAACCCTGCAGGGTCACTCCGGGCGGTAAAAGTACTCCCCTTCGTACCCTTCGTAGAACCCGCCAAAAAGGGGGGCATCCACGTGTCGGATCCGGCGGAGCAACTCGTCGAGGCTGGCCACGGGGACGTTGTCGACCTGGGTGATGACGAAGCCGGCATTCATGTGGGTAGCCGCGATGGGGCTGTCCCGGAAGATGGAAACCACCCGCACACCGCCGCCGGGGAAGCGTTGCCACTCGTCGGCACTCAGGTCGCGCAGCTCAAAACCCAGGAGGTGCAGCCGGTCGTCGGTACGCTCGCTGACGAGTGTACCGGGGCGGTTGGTTTTGTCGGTGAGCAGGACGGTCTTGCTGCGGCTTTCTCCGTCGCGGATGAAGGTCACCTGTACCCGCTGTCCGGGGCGGTAGCGGCTGAGCTGTT
The DNA here is from genome assembly GCF_002631205.1 of Neolewinella marina. Classification (GTDB taxonomy): domain Bacteria; phylum Bacteroidota; class Bacteroidia; order Chitinophagales; family Saprospiraceae; genus Neolewinella; species Neolewinella marina. The sequence continues at coordinate 296,647 of NZ_PDLO01000003.1, read as the reverse complement.
CCTGCATTTCCGGACTCGAATTGATGGCTACCCCGTTGATGGCCGTCATCACGTCGCCCATCTGCAGTCCGGCGCGGGCCGCCGGACCGTTGGGGGTAAGGTCGGTGATGAGGGCCCCGCTGGCCGCCGGCAGCCGGAGTTGCTTGGCCTGCGCATCATTGATGCCTTGTATCCATACGCCGAGCACCGCCCGTTGTACTTCTCCGTAATCCCGCAGGTCGTTCAGTACCCGCCGCGCCAGGTTGCCGGGGATGGCAAAGGCGTAGCCTTCGTGGCGACCACTGTTGGTGATGATGGCAGTATTGATGCCGATGAGTTCTCCGGCGGTATTGACCAGGGCTCCGCCGCTGTTGCCGGGGTTGACGGCAGCGTCGGTCTGGATAAAGCTCTCAATGCGGTCGTCGGGGCGCAATACATCAATGCTGCGACCCTTGGCGGACACGATACCCGTGGTCACCGTCGAGTTGAGGCTGTAGGGGTTGCCGACGGCCAGCACCCACTCCCCCACCCGAAGGCTGTCGCTGTTGCCGAAGTGGGCCGTAGGCAGGTCCGTGGCGTTGATCTTCAGGAGCGCCAAGTCGGTGCTTTCGTCCACCCCCACCACCCGGGCGTTGAACTCCCGCCGGTCCTGCAGGGTGATGCGGATGCGCCGGGCGCCCTCGATGACGTGGTTGTTGGTCGCCACCAGCCCGTCCGGAGAGATGATCACCGCCGATCCGGTGGTGACGCTGTTGCCCCCCGCCCCGGACAGCAGACCTTCCCGCATATAGGAACGAACCGAAACGACCGCCGGGGTGACCCGTTCGGCCGCCGTGATGAAGCTCGTAGGGGCACTGCTGGCGAAGGTGCGCAGCCGCAGGTCCTCCCGGCTGGGGTTCACCGGCATTTCCTCGGCGGGCAAACCCGGAATGAACCACCGGCCTGCCGCCACCCCGAGCACGGCGGAGGCGAAACAGGCCAGGGAAAAGACTACTATTGTGCGTAGACTCATAGGACCAACAACGCCCGTGCCCCCCGGATTGTTACTCTAATTCCAGGCCCTACCTTTGCCCCCGTGATCCGCAAACCTTCCTACGACCCCGACCATCCGCCCTCCAGCAACATCTTTGGCTGGAAGGTCTCCCTCATTGGCCTCGCGCTGATCCTGCTGCTGGCCGGCATCGCCGCCTACCGGACCTATACGCTTGACGTACCCGTAGGCTTCGAAGATCCCCTCGAACAGCCTGAATCCAAGAATTACTACCGTGAAAAGGCCGACCGCGAAGCGGCCAAACTTGATTCCCTGCGGCGGCAGCAGGATCAGCGGCGGCAACAAGATCAATAAATGGACCTGACCTTTTACAAGTACCACGGAGCGGGCAACGACTTCATCCTCCTCGATGATCGGGCGGGCAAGCTGGCGGACCGCCTCTCCCCCACCCACGTTGCCCGGCTGTGCGACCGCCACTTCGGCGTGGGGGCCGACGGACTGATGCTCCTGCGCCCGGCGCCCCCGGAATTTGACTTCGAAATGGTGTACTTCAACGCCGACGGCAGCGGCAGCACCCTGTGTGGCAACGGTGGCCGCTGCATCGTCCGCTTCGCCGCCGACCTGGGTATCGAACGGGACATCTACCGTTTCCTGGCCTCCGACGGACCCCACGAAGCCACCCTGACCCCGGCGGGCGACATCGCCCTGGGCATGGCCGACGTGGAGACCATCCGCGAGGTAGGTGCGGACTACGAGATCGATACCGGCTCCCCCCACTACCTGCGGTTCGTGGAGAACCTGGACACCGTGGACGTAGTCGCCGAAGGCCGCGCCCTGCGGCAATCTCCCCCTTACCGAGATAAAGGGATCAACGTAAACTTTGTCCGCCAACGCCCCGACGGACTCGATATCGCCACCTACGAACGCGGCGTCGAGGACGAAACCCTGGCCTGCGGAACCGGGGTGACCGCTGCGGCCATCGGCTCCCTGATGCGGCGGCCCAACATCCCCGACGGCCCCTTTCTCGTGCCCGTCCAGGCCAGGGGCGGTTCGCTTTCCGTCAGCGGGGAAAAGCAAAACGGGCGGTTCACCAACCTTCAACTCATTGGCCCGGCTACCTTCGTATTCACCGGAACCATAAGCCTTTAGTACATGCTGGATCAAGTTTACCTCAATGGCGCTTACCTCGCCGCTTCCGAGGCACACCTCCACGTTTCCGACCTGAGTATCCTGCGGGGATACGGGGTCTTTGACTACTTCCGGGTGATCAACGGAAAGCCGCGGTTCATCACCGACCACCTCGACCGCTTCCGCCAGAGCGCGGCCGGGCTGGAGCTGGATCTCCCCCTCGGGGGGGCGGAGCTGGGTGAGGTAATTCAGGAAGTGATCGACCGTAACGGCCCGTCCACGGGTGGGATACGCACCATCCTGACCGGAGGTTACGCCGGGGATGGCTATACGCCCCAGCAACCCAACCTGCTGGTCCTCCCCTACACCTTCACGCCCCCCGCGCCCACCTACTACGCAGCAGGGTGCACGGTCATGCTGCACGAATACGAACGGCAGCTGCCGCGGGTGAAATCCATCGATTACCTGGAGGGCATCCGTATTCAGCCCCTGCTGCGGGAGCGGAGTGCCCAGTATCCCCTTTACGTCGACCGCCGGGGCTGCGTCCGGGAAAGCGACCGCTCCAACTTCATGATCGTGGTCGATGGTCGGCTGATCACCCCGGTGGATGATGTGCTGCTGGGCATCACCCGCCGGCACCTGCTGCGGTTGGCGGGCCAACTGGGCATCCCGTTTGAGGAAAGAGACGTGACGGTGGAGGAGCTCCTGGCGGCCGACGAGGCCATCATCTGCAGTTCCATCAAGGGGGCCATGCCCATTACCCGGGTGGATGATCAACTGATCGGCGGCGGGGACGCGGGTGCCATTACCCGGCAGCTGATGGAGGCCTGGCGGGAATACGCATAAAAAAAGCCCCGTCGGCAGCGGACTGCGGACGGGGCTCCTGATGAGTTATCTGAGTTGAAGTCGGTTTAGACTTCCTTGTCGATGTCTCCGGTAGCGGCATCACCTTCGCCTTCGTTGGCTTCGGCGAGGGCTTCACCTGCGGCCTCGGCGGCGTCGGCTTCGGCCTTGGCTTCACCGGCTACGTCAGCAGCGGCGGCGCGGCTTTCTTCCGTGGAACCAGCCTCCTCCTCGGTGGAAGCGGTGGCTTCGGCGGTTTCGGTTTCCTCTACGGCCTCGGGCTCGGGCTCGGGAGCGGGGGGAGGCGTACCGGAAACGGCAGCGCGGAATTCAGCTTCCTTCTCCTCCTGGGCGGCGCGGCGCTCGGCGGTGGTGCCTTCTTTGGCGTCGATCCACTCCTGGTACTTCTTGTCGGCTTCCTCCTGGGTCAGCGCGCCTTTGGCAACGCCGCGCATAAGGTGCTTGCGGTAGAGTACTCCCTTGAAGCGGAGGATGGCCCGTACCGTATCGGTGGGCTGGGCACCCTTCAGCAGCCAATCGTAGGCGGCGGTGCGGTCCAGGTCGATAGTGGCCGGAACGGTCATCGGGTTATAGGTACCGATCTTCTCGATGAACTTACCGTCGCGGGGCGCGCGGGCGTCCGCAATGACGATGTGGTAAAAAGGACGCTTACGACGGCCCTTACGCTGAAGGCGAATTTTAACTGGCATGGTGACAAATTGTCGTTTGTTAGATAAGACCGACCTACTCCCTCCAGGGGGCAGCCGGTTTTGCCGGGGCGCAAAGGTAAGCCGAAACCACCTAACGCAAAAACTTAACGGAGGATTTGTTTGCTTGTTCCCCGCGCCCGCCGTGTAATACCTGAACTATCCTGCACGTCCATATATATAGGATGGCGGGGTAAGGCGGTAGCTCGGCCTTGCTGTCCACCGCCGCGGCCCAGTTGATGAGCGCGAAAGGGTTGGGAATCAACCCCCAAGGCTTCGGCGCGGCATATATAATACCGGGAATGCTTGGAAACATCCGGGCCAGTGGTATGTTAGCGGCAGTAAAGACATAAACCACCTGCACATGAAATTTTTTATCGATACCGCCAACCTCGACGACATCCGCGAAGCCGAAAGCCTGGGCATTCTGGACGGAGTAACCACCAACCCCAGCCTGATGGCCAAAGAGAACATCAGCGGCGATGAAAACGTGCGGGCCCATTACGCCAAAATCTGTGAAATCACCGGCGGCGACGTCAGCGCCGAGGTGATCAGCACCGACCTGGAAGGCATGAAGCGGGAAGCCAGCGAGCTGGTCAAGATCGCCGACAACATCGTCGTCAAGATTCCCATGATCCGCGAAGGCGTCAAGGCCCTGGCCTGGTGCACCGAAAACGGCATCCGGACCAACTGTACCCTAGTGTTCAGCCCCGGACAGGCCATCCTGGCTGCCAAGGCCGGCGCTACCTACGTAAGCCCCTTCATCGGCCGCATCGACGACATCGGCTGGGAAGGCATGACCCTCATCTCCGACATCGCCGAGATCTACGCCATCCAGGGCTTTGAAACCGAGATCCTGGCCGCCTCGATCCGGAGCGGCAAGCACATCGTGGAAGCCGCCAAGGCCGGTGCCGACGTGGTGACCTGCCCCCTGAGCAGCTACGACAGCCTGTTCAAGCACCCCCTGACCGACATCGGACTGGAGAAATTCCTGGCCGACCACAAGAAGGCGCAGAGCGTAGTCTCGTAAATTAACCCTAAGATTGCCCGGAGCAGCCCCGCTGCTCCGGGCATTACCCATTCTGAATACCTTCCCCGTTGTTAAACCAGTCTATGAGCAAGCCACGTGTAATCAAGAACTACGATAAGCTCGACGAGGATTTGCTCGAGCAAATCAAGCTCAACTACCCCAATGGCTTCGAGCGTCACCTGATCCGTTTCACCGACGTGAACGGAAAGATCGCCAGCGCGCTCCCCTTTGAAACCAGCGAGAAGTACTACCTGATCCGCATGACCAAGTCCGAGGCCCAGCTGATCATCGAAGACGACGACGACTACGATGACGACGGCATCCTCACCGACGAGGCCCGCGAGGAGTACGGCGACAAGTACGACGACGACATCGAGGAAGCCGACATCGACCTGGACGAACTCTCGGACGAAGACGTAGATACCGACGAAGAGGACTAGCGTGGAGCCCTACCTGACCGTTTCGGGCTCCCCCCATCCGGACAGTGCCAACTCCCGCCTGCTGGCCAGCCTGGCCACCCTTACTTCCACTCCCGTCCGCTCCGCTACCCCCCTGGATTCCCTGCCCATCTTCCAGCCCGCTCGGGATCAATCCCCCTGGCCGGAACCCGTTATCAATTGGCGCAAGGACTGGGCAGGGGCGAAGGCCGTTATCATATCTACCCCCGCCTACCTGGACAACCTGCCGGGCGTACTGAAAAATGCCCTGGACTGGCTCACCACCTCCGGGGTGGCCACCGGCAAGCCCGTACTGGCCCTGACCTTCTGCCCCCACCCGCCGCGGGGGGAACATGCGCTGCAAAGCCTGCTGTGGTCGCTGCAGGCGCTGGACTGCCGGGTCGTGGCCCAATTGCCCTGTTTTCAGAATGAGGTGGCCTTTGATGAAGGGGGCGGCATTTTACCGGGCGATACCCGGGAGATGCTCACCGAAGCCCTGCGGCTGTTACCCTAAAGGCATCCCCCGTGAACCACCGGATCATCGTCGGACTCTTTTTCCTCACCTACCTGGTCATCGGATTCGCGGTAGTGGACGACTACGGCATCACCTACGACGAAGCCATACAGCGCCGCCACGGTCACGTCACCGTCGAATACATGGCCGACCGCCTGGGCATTGATCACCCGCCCCTGGCTACGGAAGGAAAGTCGTTCAGCGAGTACGGCATGATCTTCCAGATCGTGGCTACCCTGGCTGAGATTCAGTTGGGCATCATGGATGACCCTTTCCAGTACTACCGGCTCCGCCACCTCATGGGTTTCCTGCTGTTTGCCCTGGCCCTGGCCTTTTTCTACCGGACCCTGAGGCTGCGCTGGCCCCGGGAAAAGTGGTACCCCCTTATTGGCACGGCCATGCTGCTGCTCAGTCCGCGCATCTTCGCCCACGCCTTCTTCAACCCCAAGGATCATATCCTGCTGGTTTTCTACGCCATTGCCACCTTTACCCTGGCCCGCTACCTGAAGCACCGCAGCAATGCTGCCCTCGCCTGCCACGTACTGGCCTCCGCCCTGGCGCTGAATACCCGCTTCCCGGCCCTTATTCTGGTGGCGGCCACGGCCCTGATCCTCATTTGGGAACAGCTGTTCGAGCGCCCCGGCAACTACCGCAGGCTGGTGCACGCGGCCGTCTACCTGCCTGCCACCTTCCTGCTCATGCTCCCCTTCTTCCCCTACCTCTGGGTGGAAACAGGATCTCGCCTGGCCGGCGCCATCAGTCACATGAGCGCTTTTACCTGGGACAGCGTCAACCTTCTCTTTGCCAATTACCTGCCGGCCACCGACCTGCCGGCCTACTACATCCCGGCCTGGATCTTCATCACCACTCCCCTGCCCTATCTACTGTTCCTCTTCGCGGGACTGTACCTGGCCATTCGTGCGGTATGGCCCGGACTACAAAAAGGGAGACTGTGGACGGGCTACGCCGGCCAACTGGATTTTGTCCAGCTTGGCCTCTCGGTCGGGCCTATTTTGGTCGTTATCGTGCTCGGATCCACCCTGTATAACGGTTGGCGGCACCTGCACTTCGTCTATCCCGGCCTGGTGTTCCTGATGATTACCGGGTACGACCGACTGGGGCGGTGGCGGCCCGTTCTCAGCAGCGCCGTGCTGACCCTGGGGATAGTCACTACGGCCATAGCTATGATCCGCATGCACCCCCAACAGCAGGTGTACTTCAATGAACTTATTAGCGGCGACTACCTGCTGCGGCGGTTTGACATGGACTACTGGGGTGCTGGCTACCGCCAGGCTCTGGTGGAGCTCGCCGACCAGATCCCTGAAGGAGAAACCCGCACCGTCAAGTGCCAGAACTGGCCCTGTATCGACAACATCCGGGCCCTGCCGCCCCGCGCCCAAGGGAAGATCATCCACGAATCCGACTGGGGCCGCGCCGACTATACCGCCACGAATTTTCTATACCCCCAGGAGCGGATCGACGTGGCCAACCGCGTCGGCATATTCGCCCGACCGGTCGTGGAAGTTGCCCCGCGGGGCGATCTCATCATCGGCATCTACAAGAACAGTGAATGAGCGTACGCATTGGCCTACTATCCGACACCCATTCCTACCTGGACCCGGCTATCCTGGAACACTTCGCCGGTTGCGATGAGGTGTGGCACGCCGGCGACGTTGGCGACCCGGCGGTGCTGGATGCACTGGAAGCCTTCCGCCCCGTACGGGGGGTATACGGCAACATCGACGATACGGCCATCCGGCAGCGGCTGCCCCTCGACGCCTGTTTTACCGTGGGTGGGGTGAAGGTGCTGATGACCCACGTCGGCGGATATCCAGGACGTTACACCGCGCGGGTAAGGAAGCTTATCGAAGCGGAGCGGCCCGACCTTTACATCTGCGGCCACAGCCACATCCTGAAGGTGATGATGGACAAAACCCGCAAAGTTCTACACATGAACCCCGGGGCCTGCGGCCGTCACGGCTTTCACCGGATGCGAACCGTACTACGATTTTCCGTGAACGAGGGCCGGATCGAAGACCTGGAGGTTATTGAGCTGGGGTTGCGCGGGGCTGTTCCCCCGGACTTTCTTCCCGATTAGACTCCGGAATATCCATCCCCATGGCCCGGGCGCGGGCCCGCCAGCGCTCCCGCGCCAGCCGCTGCATATCCTGGGTACTGTCCATCTCGTCCATGATCTCGAGGCCCAGCAGGGTTTCCATGGCGTCTTCCATCGTGACCAGTCCTTCCATACCGCCGAATTCATCCACCACCAGGGCCACCGGCTCCCGGCGCTCCAGCATGCGGTCGATCAGGTGGTGCAAGGAGGTATCCTGGGGAACGGTCAGCAAATCTCGGACCAGCGACAGCACGGGCTCATCGTCCCGCTTTTCAATAATGGCCTTGTACACCATATCCTTTAGCACGTAGCCGAGGACCTGGTCGCGGGTCTCCCCGAAGATGGGGTAACGGCTAAAGGGGCTGTTGTCAAACTTGTCGTAGAACTCCCGGATCGTCAGGGTGGACCAGGCGCCGACCACTACCGTGCGGGGGGTCATCACGTCGTGGACGGTCAGGGATTCAAAGTTCAGGAGGTTGCGCAGGATGCGGCCTTCTTCTTCCTTCAATTGACCCTGCTCCGTCTGGGCCTCGGCCATGATGGCGAACTCGACCCGGGTGAGGGCCGTGGAGTGGGCGTCGCCGCCGCCGAGGCTCTGGTTGATCTTGTTGGATACCCAGACGATCCCGAGGGCCTTGAAGATCTTGACCAGGATGTCCAGGCTCTTCACGGTGAAGGGGGCCAGCTTCTTCCAGTAGGAGGCGCCGAGGTTTTTGGGGATGATCTCGGAAAAGATCAGGATGGCCAGGGTCATCACGATACTCACCACCACCTCGTAGGATACCGCATAGCCGATGAAGGGCAAGACGAATCCACCCTCACCAAAAGCAGCACCCGTGCTCGCACCTACCAGGATGGCACCCACGGTGTGGGCGATCGTATTGAGGGAGAGGATAGCCGTCAGCGGCTCGTTGATTTCCTTTTTGAACTGCTGCAGCAGTTCACCGGTGCGCCCGCCTTCCTGCACCTTCAACTGGACGTAGCTGGGCGTAATCGACAACAGCACGGCCTCGAAAATGGAACACAGAAAACTGAAGGCGATGGAGATGAGCGCAAATAAAAGCAGTGGGACCATAGGGGGAGAAAGAGGTATTACACCCTAGAAGGTGAGCGGACCCCGATTAGTTTACATACAGCTTCTGGTAAGGGACGATTACGTCGGCCGTCTCCAGGGCATTCAGGCTGCGCAGTTCCTCGACCGTGATGCGGTACTGGCGGGCAATGCCGTACAGGCTATCTCCTTCCTGCACGATGTGGAAGGACCGATCCTGCTGCACCGGGGCTCCGTAGGCCGGGGGCACCGGGGATTCGTAGGCCGGGGCGGCGGACTGGGGGCGGCTCTCAGCCACGGGGCGGGCGGGGGGCACGATCACATTGGGTGACGGTGCCACTACCGGCGGGGGCGGGTAAGCGGTGGTGTAGCTTGAATTGTTGCGGTCGCGCGCGGGTGCCGGGGCAACCGGAACGTAGTCGCTCGGGCGCGGGGTGATGCCGGCTGCGTTGTTGCCGGAACCGGTTGGAGATTGAGTAGGCGCGGCCTCCGGGCAATCGCAGTCCGAAGTTTTGAGTCGCTGCCCTACCCGGGCCACGGGAGCATCACTGAGGTTATTGAAATCCTTGAACCGCTGGGTCGTATACCCGTACCGCAGGGCCAGGCTGGCGAAGGTTTCTCCGGGCTGGACGATGTGGTAGCCGCTTTCGTTACTCTCAGCTGGCCGGGTCCGGGCCGGCGGGGGCACCACTACTTCGGGGACGGACACCACGGGATCGGCCGGCGGCGGAGTGGATTCCGGAACGCGAATGCGCGGCGGTGCCACCGTGGTACTACCACCACCGGTGTACGCCGCATCATTTTCCGAGCCGATTTTTAGCCGTTGGCCTACGAAGATGGTATTGTCGTAAAGTCCATTGGCCCGCTTGATCTCGTCGACGCTGACCCCGTAGCGGCGGGAAATCGCGTAGAGCGTCTCCCCCGGGGCAACCTCGTGGACCGTGACTGGTACGGCACTTGGAACACTGTTTTGCTCCGTCACCTGGGTGGCTACCATTTTCGGGGCGGCACTTCCTTCCTGGAGCACGGGCTCGGCCGGAACATTAGCCGCGGCCACGGGCTGGGCGTCGATGTACAGGGGTACGAAGGCGGTTTGCCGCTCCCGATCCCTGCACTGCTGTTCAAGGTATTGGTCCAGGGAGACGTCGTTCACGCCGGCGGCGGAGATCACTTCATCGTGATTGACGCGGCCGTCACCCGTGAACTGTCGTTCCACGATGCCCAGTCCCGGGACGAGGCGGTACAGGATGGCGGGGAAAGCCGCGCCGGGTTGGGTCTGTCGCAAGAGGTAGGTGGCCTGGCAGCCACTTCCTTCCATCCCCTCGAAGGTGACGGTTGCTCCGTTGTTGCCACCGTCCAGATTTACCCCGATGACGCTGTTTTCGGTATCGAAGGCGAAAGAGGCGAAGGGCGATTGGTAGCGGATGTTGCTTCCCATTTCCTCAAGTACGGCTGCCATTACTACGGGCTCTACCCGGTAGCCTCCCTCGGGCAGCGGCTGTACGAGGAAGAGGTGGTCCTGGGCTTCGTTAATGCGGTGGGCCAGGTCTGCGGTCAGCCGTGCCTCGCTGCAGGGCAGGTAGTCTTGGGGAAGCTGGGACTGAACGGCCGCTCCTTCTCCGTCGGTTTCCAGGATGAGCCGCATGCCAAAGCCGGCGGGCAGGCTGTAGGAATAGTAATCCATCCGGGCGCTTCCATCCACGGTCCGGTCGTAACGCAGGCGTGCACCGCACGCCCCATCGTATATCAGAAATATCTGTTCGGCGTAACCCTGCCCCCACAGAAAGAGCAAGAGCAGTACGAAAAGTGATCTCATCAACTAAGTGGTTTGGCGTCGTAAGTGGAACAGACGGAACGCAGTAAGAACGACGGGCAGCCGGCGAACTTGTCCGTACGCTCACCTTAAACATGGCAACCCTGAAATAAAAGCAAGCCTCGGGCGCGGATGTCCCAGCCAAGGTAGGGACAAAACCACATTACCTCCTAACCCCAGCGAACCTTAGCCGCAGAAAATCGGATTTTACCACAAACATTCCCCATGCCCCTCTCCTTCCCGCCCCACTGCCGCGCCTGCCTGTTCGGGCTCTGCGTTTTCCTGCTTCCCGTCGCTTGTGGACCGGATAACCGCCAGGATATTGACCTGAGCGATTTGGTGGTCGAACAGCCGGTGGACGGGGTTGGCCACTACGTATACGCCATTAACCTGCCACAGTCCGTTGCGGCCGGCGAATCCTTCGACGCCCAGATGGAGTGGCGCACGGTGGGCGGCGTGGATCCCAATGCCCGCTACACCATGGACGTGGTACTCGAAGGCGCCGAACGGAAGGAATGGTCGATCCCCTCCGGGGCCAACACCGTAGGGGAACTGCACCTGGCCAACTGGCTCAGCTACACCTTCGAGGTGCCGGCCAGTTTCCCGGCCGGGAATTACACCTTCGGGGTCCGCTTGCGCGACGCGAACCGGGACCTGGAGGAAGTGCCGCTGGGCTACCTGGAAGAGCTGCGGATGGACGACGGCTACTTTCGCCTGGGCGAGATCGAGGTGGTCAACTAAGGGCTAGACCTCGACGTAATGATCGTCCAGCTTGCGCTCCTGGGGCTCACCCAGCTTGTCGACTGACTTGGCCACCAGCATGGCTACGGTGGCATCACCCGTTACGTTGGCTACCGTCCGGCACATGTCCAGGGGGCGGTCCACCGCAAAGATCAGGGCCAGTCCCACCTCGGGAATACCGGCCTGCGCCAGTACGATCACCAGCATCACCATCCCGGCACCGGGAACGGCGGCCGAGCCGATGCTGGCCGCCAGGGCGGTAGTAATGATCGTCAACTGGGCGCCGAGTCCCAGCTCGATGCCGTAGGCCTGGGCAATGAATACCGCCGCTACGGCCTGGTAGAGGCTGGTACCGTCCATGTTGATCGTCGCCCCGATCGGCAATACGAAGGAGGTAACCTCCTCGTCGACCCCCAAATGCTCCTCTACCCTTTCCATGGTCACCGGCAGGGTGGCCGCACTGGAACTTGTACTGAAGGCCAGCAACTGCGCCGGGCTGATGCCCTCAAAAAACCTGCCGTAGCTCACCCCGGTGAATACCTTGACCAGCATGGGGTAGACCCCGAAGACCATGAAGGCCAGTCCGGCCAGTACCGAGGCACTGTACATCAGCAAGGCAATGAAGAGATCCTTGCTCGGGGCCTCCACCACCAGACTGGCCAGCAGGGCAAAGACGCCGACGGGGGCGGCGAGCATGATCAGGTCGATCAGCTTGAGGACGACTTCGTTGACGCCGTCGAAGAAGTCCTTTACCGGCTGGGCCTTCTTGGGATCGATGAGGATGAGCCCGACGGCGAAGAAGATGACAAAAAAGATCACCTGGAGCATATTGCCGTTGTCGCTGGCGGCGCCGATGATGTTGTCGGGCACGATGTCGACCAGCGCCTGGAGGGGGCCGGCATCCGCCTGTTTGGAGGCATCGGTTATCCTGGAACCCGCGTCCGCGGCAAAATCGTTCAGCAGGTTATCTCGGGTAGTCTGGTCCAGACCCTTGCCCGGTCCCACCAGGTTGACGATACCGAGGCCCACCACGATGGCTACGACGGTAGTGAGTACGTATAGCCCGATGGTGCGCACGCCCATGGAGCTGAGCTTGCTGATGTCCTTGAGGTCGGTGATTCCCTTGATGAGGGAGGCAACGATCAGGGGGATGGCAATCAGCTTCAGGCTATTGATGAAAATCGTGCCGAAGGGCTTGATCCAGTCGCCGACAAATTCCTCCCAACCCAGGGAGGCGGCCAATACGCCAAAGCCGACGCCAAGCGCCATGCCGATGAGTATTTGCCAATGCAGGGCCAGCTTCTTCATGAGGGGGTAGTTGGTTAGGGACGGGGCCGAAAATACCTTACGCCGCCCCATACGGCCAAACTACCACCTTTCTCGGCCGGCCCAACCGGGTTATCCCAGCAGGTTGGGGTACTCGTCTTCCGGTGGCTTGGGGATGGGCTTGATCATGGGCAGTTCCATGACCTTGGCTTCCTTCGGGCCCACGGTAATGAAGCGCAGGAAACCGCCGTGGGCTTCGGCGATGTGGCGGGCGAAGGTGCGGAAGTTGTGGTAGTAGAGGTAGCCGTAGGGTTCCCGCAGTTTGGGCAGGATATCGTTCAGCTTGCTCAGTTCCTTGACAATGAACTTCTCCCGCTGCTCGATGCCGTTTTGCATGCCGTTGTACAGCTGCTGGATGCGGGCCGAGAGGCCTTTGTCGATCTTTTCGTAGTAGGCGCTGAGGCGGCCGCGGGTGTTGTAGGTACGGATGTCGGCCAGGCGCTGGGCCTCGGTCAGCTCAACTTCATCAAGGTCATTGTCGGCGGCACCCACCAGGATTACGATCAGGGGGATGGCGTCGAACATCAGCTGTTGCTCTTCGTCGGTCAGGTTGTTGAACTCTCTCAGCATAACTTTCTACTTTGGGGGCGACAAACATACATAGTCCCACCCTAGCCATGCAGCAATTACTCCTTTTTTTGATGGCGGTCGTCGCGGGTGCTATGCTGGCGGTACAGGCCGGGCTCAACAGCGGAATGGGCAAGGCCGTCAACAGCCCCGTATACGGTGCCCTGATTTCCTTTGTTACGGGAGGCATTGCCCTGCTGGCCTACTGCCTGGTGGCCGGCGTACCTCTGGGTAATGTACGGCGTGCGTTCGACTTGCCCTGGTTTTACTGGCTCGGCGGCGTGCTGGGTGGCTTTTATGTATACGCCATCATCGTGCTGGCGCCCCGGCTGGGGGTGGCCCTGACCATTGGTCTGACCGTAGCCGGGCAGATGGTATTCAGCCTGGTGATCGACCATTACGGCCTGCTGGGCATCCCCCCCCAATCGGTGAACTGGCTGCGCATTCTGGGCATCGCGGCCATTATTGGCGGGGTGGTGTTGCTGCGCAGTAATTAAGCTTGCTGTACCTTTGCCGCCTATGGGATGGTTCAAAAGACTCAAGGACGGTATTCAGACCGCCACGCGTAACAAGAAAGAAGCCCCGGAAGGCCTGTGGTACAAGTGCCCACGGTGCAGCGAAACGGTAACCCGCAAGGAGCTGCGCGAGAACTTCTACAAGTGCCCGAGCTGCAATTACCACGAGCGCATCGGCTCCCAGGAGTACTTCGATTTATTGTTTGACGGCAATTTCGAGGAGTACGAAGCCGACATGGAGGCCGTGGACGTACTGCAGTTCAAGGACCTCAAAAGCTATAAGGACCGGCTGAAGGCCGCCAAGAAAAAAACCGGACTGAACGACGCCATCCGGGTAGCCCGCGGCAAACTCAACCGCCGCCCCCTGCTGGTGGCCTGTATGGACTTCGGTTTCATCGGCGGCAGCATGGGCAGCGTCGTCGGCGAAAAGATCGCTTTCGCCATCGATGAGGCCCGCAAAACCCGCACCCCCCTGCTGATCATCAGCAAGACCGGTGGTGCCCGCATGATGGAAGCCGCCTTCAGCCTGATGCAAATGGCCAAGACCAGCGCCAAGCTCAGCCAGCTGGCCAAGGAGGGCGTGCCCTACTTCAGCCTCATGACCGACCCCACCACGGGTGGCGTGACGGCCAGCTACGCCATGCTCGGCGACATCAACCTGGCGGAACCCGAAGCCCTCATCGCCTTCGCCGGCCCCCGCGTCGTGAAGGAAACGATCAAGAAGGAACTGCCCGAAGGATTCCAGACCTCGGAGTTCCTCCTCGAGCACGGCTTCCTCGACTTCATCGTCGACCGCAGTGAGCTGGTGGATCGCATGGGCGACCTGCTGCACCTCTTCGAATCCGCCAAGGCACCCCAGACCTAACCGACTTCCGGGTTCAGACGACCAAGTCCGGCTCCTGCTCCCCGCGCAGGAAGTCGCGGACCCGCCGTGCCACGAAGATGCCTAGCCGTAGCCACCCCAGGGGCGGTTGCAGACTGGCAATCAGGCGGATCACCGTGGTGACCGCTTCCAGAAAATAGGCCGCCCCTTCCAGCATCCGTCCGATATACCGCTGGTGGCGCCCCAGGTCGTCGTGGCTTACCGAGGCATCCATCAGGTTCACGACGTCAAAATCCAGCCGGTACCGGGTCAGTAGCAGCGGTGCGCCGCCCTCCCCTGCCACAGCCCCCAGGGAGACGAACGGCCGCCCCAACAGGAAATGCCCGAAGTAGCGAAAACCGGTAAAGAACATGCCAATGCCTTCCTGCAGCCGCTTGGCCACCGCCTTTACGAAGTCGAACACGGCCCCAAGCAGGGTTTCAATGGTGCCGGCGATCCAGGCGATCACCCGCCTTACCGCCCGAAAGGCCCCGCGTAGCAAACTGCGCAGGCCGTAGTACGCCCGTCGAAAGGGGTGGCGCTCGGGCTCCCCGTAGATGGGGCTTACCTCCCGTTGTCGTTCGGCGAATTCGGCATCAAGCTTGTCTTCCATTCCGCTTTCTCTCACGGCCTCCCAAATTCGGTTCTCCTCCGCTTCCGCTTCCGGGGGCGGCGGCGGAGCGTAGGCGTCCAGCAGTCGCCCCACCAGCTTCAGGTCGACCAGCCAGCTACCGGTTTCGGCCGTGCGCACGATTACCCGATCCAGCCGACGGTCCTTCCACTCTCCGTGTTCCCGCTCCTGGGCCACCAGGGCCAGGACCGCCCGGTGACTCAGGATCCCGAAGGCTCCGTCCAGCACCCCCGTATAGAAACCAGCCCTCCACAGGGCGAGCTGCAACAGCCGGATGCCCAGGTGATTGGCGCCGGTGTCCTGATGTAATTCATTGCCCTTCACCCGTCGTTCGGCCCGGCGCGCAAGTCTTTCCTCCCGGTCCGTCCAGGCGTCACCGGTACCCCCACCCTGCGGCAGGGTGTACTGCAGGAAATACCGGCCCGCTGCCTCGGGCAAGAAGCGGTTGGCCCGCCGGAAGGCATCGAACAGCCGGGGGCCGTCGAGCAGGAGTTCGTGGAAGGTACGGTGCAGGTGAACCGCGTCGCGGCCCGGCAGATATTCCCGGTAGTGGCCGCCCAGGGAGTTATCGAGTTGGTAAAGCAACGGCAACTGCTCCCGCGTGAAGTAAGACGGTCGGCGGTTGGTGTACCCCTGCTGAAAATGGTAAAAGTAGACCCGCATCCGGAAGGACAGGGAGCGGCCGTAGGCGGAGGTTTCGCCGATACGGTACCCTTCCCTCACTTCGGTATCCCCGTCGAAAGAAGTGTATCGGGCCAGTCGGTGCACCACCGGAACCAGGTATTCCTCCAGCCAGTCCAGTCGCTCCGCCAGGCCTCCGGCCGGCAGGCTGCGAAAGTTGCGAAAGCCGGGATAATCGTCTTCCCCTACGAAGGCGCCCGCCGCTACCGTGACCTTCCCCAGCAATTCCCGTGGCGGATCTTCCCCGGCGGCGCGTGCCCGGTGCCACGCCTGAAAGTCCGCCGGCGTGAGGTAGGCCAGGTCGGTCAGGTGCTGCACCAGTTCGTGCCATTGCCCGCGGCGGGTACGCGAAGGTTGAGCAGTGCGCAGGAAAGTAGCGGGAACGGTAGCGGGGAAGGGCATGGCGTAGCGGGCGGTCATGGTCTCGGCTACGATCCGCTCGGCCTCCTCCCCTACCCGGGGACTCAAGTTTCCCGCCTGCAGGTCGCGGCATACGTCGACGAGCGTTGCGGTATTCACCCCCTACCGTTTGCTGCCCAGCAGGAGCTTGGCGATGCCGTCGGCCATGGCCGCCCGGGCAATGCCGGCCGCCTTCACCGTTTCGTTGTGGAAGTCGAGGTAGACGGCCTCCTCCGGCGAGAGGTTTTCCTTCACGAAGGTGACCGTATCCTTGTCGATCGATACGTGGGTGGCGGCAAGGGCGGAAACCGTGGCGTCCTTCTTGAGGAGATTGCCTTCCAGCTGCTGCATGATGCGGCTGAGCTTCAGGGGATTGCCTTCTTGCGCATCCTGGAGATCGTTTACGCGAATGGTAAGGTTGCCCGTCAGGGTGACAACGTCCAGGCTCGTCATATCGTGGATGAAATCACCGAATGATTTGTTCTCTGGCATGGGTGTGGGGTTCAGGGAGTTAGTAGAATTCCTCGGTACGCATAAGGTGCAGCTTTTTCCGCAGTTCTTCAGTGTCCAGCCCCGGAATGTCGGCTACATCCTCCTCCCGGAACAGGCTGTAGCGGAAGGTCGGCTTTTCACCGGGGGCGGCCTGGGGGGTGTAGCACAACAGCAGGTCGCTGAGCACGGTATAGGCCCCCATCGTCAGTCGCGGACCGTCCGGGCTGCGCTTCTGCCCCCGTTCCCGGTCATTGCGGGCGGCGTAGTGGGTGCAGCTGATGAGCTCCCCCGCATCATTAATGTAGTTTTTACCGCTGATGACCTGGCAGCCTGCACTCCAGTTGCTTATGCCCAATCCACTCCAATGGATATTGAAGGTGGGATTGGGGTTGGGGTCAAGGCCGTCCCGGCGATTGCGGTCCGTGAGGGCATTGTCGCCGTGGACGTCGCGAATCACCATCACCCCCGCGCCGGCCGGCCGGGCGGCCTTATAAATACGTTCCCGGCGCCCCTGGCTGATGTTGTGCCAGTTGAAGCGGTAATGGTGCTGCCCTTCGGTCAGGTAGCCCTCGCGGCCCTCCCGCGGATTGGAATCGGTGGAACCCCAGAAAAAGAAGGTCATCCCGCGGATCAGCAACACAAAAAGATCGTCCGGCGGTCGGCGGCCGCCCTGGGGGAAAGCCTCCTCCGCCCGGAAGCGGATGCCGATCAGTTGGGGAGCTGCGGGGTCGAATTCCCACTCGGCGGGCAGCAGGGTATCGCCACGGCGTGCCGAGGCCGCCAGTTGCTGCATCGTGGGAGTTGGATGGTCACGGAAGTGCCGCGCCGCCGTTGCCAACCAGTTCATCCACCGCTGGTGGTCGGGGCGGGTTTCACCCAGTGACCACCGGCACCGAAGGCCTTCACGCTCCCACTGGTCAAGGTAGAAGCGGGTGTCACTGCCCACTACCCCGTCGGGCCAGGAAGCCGGATCGCGACGGCCGTGGCGTTCCGGGCTGGCGATCGTCCGGACGTACTCCTGAAAGAGCCGCACCGCCGCCTGGGTGACGTACCCGAAAATACCCCCGTGAGCCGCGTAGGGCATGAAGCCAGCGGACTGCAACAGTTGGGTGAGCGCCCGAATGCGCTGGCCGGGCAGTTGTTCCCAGGGCCACCAACGGTTGCGGCTATCGTCGCGGAAGCGGATCTCGCCCCGGGCAAAGCCATGGGGATGGTGGTACAGGCGCAGGAACTCCTCCTTCTCACCCGCGGTCATTGCCACGTCCGCATCCACCCGCCCCAGCCGCAGTACCTTTTCCATACGGCTTTATACTTTCCAGGTCCTGTTGGTTACCAGCTCCGGCCACTTCATTTCCAGTCCTTCCAGGGCCTGCAGCACGATGTCGGTCATGAGGTAATTGCGGTACCAGCGCTGGTCAACCGGGATGATGTGCCAGGGGACCTCGCTGCGGGCGATGACGTCTTCGTAGGCCGCGCGGTATTCGTCCCAGTGTTCCCGCTCGCGCCAGTCGGCGTCGCTGTGCTTGTAGTGCTTTTCGGGTTCGACCACCCGCTCCATCAGCTCCTCCCGCTGCTGTTCCTCGCTGAGGTGGAGGTAGAATTTGAGGATGAGGGTGTTGTTGTCGTACTGCAGCAGCTTTTCAAAGGCGTTAATGCTGGCTATCCGGCGGTCGACCTGCTCCTCCGTGATCCAGCCGTGGACCCGCTGGATGAGCACGTCCTCGTAGTGGCTGCGGTTGAAGATGACCATTTCCCCCTGAGCGGGCACTTCCTTGTGGACCCGCCAGAGAAAATCGTGATCAAACTCCTCCTCCGTCGGCTTGCGAAAGTTGACCGCCCGCAGCCCGTAAGGCGCGCAATCGCCGAATACGTTCCTCAGCGCGCCGTCTTTCCCACTGGCATCCATGCCCTGCAGCACCACGAGTACGGCGTGTTCCTTCTCGGCGACCAGCTGCCGGTGCAGTTCACTGATGCGGCTGGAGCGCTCCCTGGTTTGTCGTTCGGCTTCGTCGCGGTCCAGGTCTTCGGGGGCGCGGGTGGATATGGTGCTCAGGTCGATTCGGGTCATGCAGCTGGTGGGGTTGAGAAGTTTAGGTTTTTGAAAGGGATGAGGCGCCGGAGCGCGGGTGCCAGGGCAACCGGGAATGGCCAACGAACAGGAAAGTACGATACCGCGGGCGAACCCTCCCTCCGTACCCACTATCACCCGCCGGGCGGCCATATTTTTCCTAATTTTGCGGCCATGACCAGACTGCTGCCCCTGGGGCTTTTGCTAGTGTTAGTTGGATGCCGGTCCACCCCCGCGCCCGAAGCTGCCCCCGCGGTGGATGCCCTACCCGTTCGCCTGGAAGCCCTGGACGAATCCGCCACCCGGCGCTGGTTTGGTCCCGAAGTGGTTGCCGAGGAGCTCTTCGCCGGCATGGAATGGTCGGAAGGCCCCCTGGTACTGCCCGACGGAACCGTCGTCTGCAGCGACGTGCCGAACAACCACATCCTCAGCTGGACCGGAAGCGGCAGCGAGGTATGGCTCAACAACTCAGGTGCCGCCGCCAACGACTACAGCAACGAGCCCGGCAGCAATGGCCTGGCGCTGGATCCCGAGGGACGGCTGCTGCTGGCCCAGCACGGCGCGCGCCGCATTGCGCGCATGGATGCTCCGCTCGCCGGCCCCGAACCGACCTATTCCACCGTGGCCGATCGCTACGATGGCAAGCGTTTCAACAGTCCCAACGACCTGGTGGTAGCCGCCGACGGGTCCATTCTCTTCACCGACCCGCCCTACGGACTGCCCAAGGGAGAGGCCGGGGAAATGGGTTTCAACGGAGTCTACCGCGTAGACCCCCGCGGTCAGGTGACCCTGCTGACGAAGGAATACTCCCGCCCTAACGGTATCGGACTCAGTCCGGATGGCCGCACCCTTTACATCGCCAACTCCGATGGCGCCCGCGCGGTAGTGACCGCCACCCCCCTGGCCGAGGACTTCACCCTGGGTGAGCCCCGCATCCTCATCGACGGTACCGAACTCGCCGGCAAGGAGCCCGGTTACCCCGACGGACTGGCCGTGGCCGCCGACGGCACCGTCTTTGCCACCGCGCCCGGGGGCGTCTGGGTGGTTCGCCCCGACGGGACGGTACTGAGCAAAATCCGCAGCGAAGGGCCAGTGTCCAACGTTTGCCTGTCGCCGGCCGAAGACTGGCTTTACCTTACGAACGACAACCGCCTTCTGCGCGTAAAACTTAATCCCCTATGATTTCACTCAACGACCACGACATCAACGAAGCGGCAACGGCCATTCGCCGTGGCATGGAAGTCTACGTGCACCGCGAACACGGCCGCATGCTGATCGCCGACGACCCGGAGCGCAACGTCCGGGCCGATCCGGAGGTCTTCGAAGCCATCATGCAGGACGTCAGCACCGACCCCGACGCCTACGTCCACATCGAGCGCATGCCCGCCGCCGACGCCATCAAGATCATGTCGGCCTTCACCGACCGCGTCCGCAACCAGGAACTCTGGCAGGCCCTGACCTACGCCCTGAAGCGGCCCAATCCCTTCATGAATTTCAAGACCGAACTGCGGCGGTTCCCCAAGAACTACGAGCGGTGGCGGCAATTCCGTCAGGAGCGCTACACCGAGTACGTGCAGCAGTGCCTCGCCGAATCGAAGGATTGAGCGGCAAACCACAAATCCGGCGGCTGTCCCGCCCTGACATTGACCTCCCCCGGTGGAACGCCGCCGTGCGCGACAGTCCCGCCAACTTCCCCTACGGCCTGAGCCACTGGCTCGACGTGGCCACCGCCGGCCGCTGGGAGGGCCTGGTGGTCGACGATTACCGCCTCGTGCTGCCACTTCCCGCCCTGCGCCGCTTCGGGTTCCTGCCCGTCATCATCCGACCGCCCTATACCCAACAACTGGGGCCCTTCGGTCGTCCCCGCCCGGGCGATATCGCGGCCTTGTTACAGGCCATTCCCTTTCGCTTCCAGGTTTCCCTTCCCCTTATAGCGAGTATCCCTGCGGAAGAAATCTCGTCCCGTTTCCGCTGCCGGAAGCGCACCAATTACGAACTCGACCTTTCGGGGGAATGGGCGCAGATCGTTTCCGGATTTCCCCGCAAACTCCAGGCCTTTCTGCGGCAGACGGCCGCCCGCGATCAACTGCAGCCTCTGGAAGCAGATGAATTTGTAGACCTGAGCCGCCGCCACCTGGCCGGCCGGGCCGGCCTGCGGGAAAGTGACCTCACCGCCCTGCATACCCTGATCCTTGCGGCACGTCAGCATGAATTCGGCCAATGCTACCAGTTGCGGGAAGAAGGCGAACTGCTCGCCGCCGGCTTTTTTCCCTGCTTCGGCCGCCGGACCATCAACCTGGCTACCGTCACCACGGAACGCGGCCGCAAAAGAAGGGGAACCAGCCGCTTACTGGCCCAGGTGATGCGGCAGCGCGCCGGCACCCCGGGCGCCATCTTTGATTTCGAAGGATCCGAATTGCCGGGGGTAAGGGACTTTTTCGCCAAATTCGGCGGCAGCGACCGCGGCTATTACCTGCTGGAAAGCCGCCCCTTCGGCCTGGGCTAGCCGCAACCACCCGGGCCTTGCTCCGTTACGGTAGCAAAGCCCTGCCTCCATGCCCGAACTGCCGGAAGTCCACAACTTCAAACTGTACTTCGACGCCGCCGCTACGGGACAGACGATCGCCGAAGTGACCGTCCACGACGGCCAGATCCTCCGCAACCTGTCCGGCCCGGCCTTCGCCGATGCCCTTACGGGGCGCACCATCCTGGGCAGCCTGCGCCGGGGCAAATACCTCTTTGCGAATTTGGATAATGGCCACGCCCTGCTGCTGCACTTTGGCATGACGGGCGACCTGAACCTCTACCAGGAGGCCGCCGACCGGGGGAAGTTTGAACGGTTTGCCCTCCGGTTCACCGACGGCAACGTGCTGGGCTTCGACGATCCCCGCAAGTTTGCCCGCATCCTCTACCTCCACGATCGCGACGCCTACATCCAAGAAATAAACCTGGGCCCCGACGCCCTCAACCTGAGCCTGGAAGACTGGCTCGACGCCGTAAAGGGCAGGAAAGCCACGATCAAGGGGCTGCTGCTCAACCAATCCATCCTGGCGGGGGTGGGCAACCTGTACGCCGATGAAATCTGCTACCGCACCCGCATCCACCCCGCCGCCCGCGCCTGCGACCTCTCCGAGGAGCAGCTGACGGACATTCACGCCGAGACCATTGCCGTAATGAAATACGGCACCGAGAACGCCCCCTACTACAAGGACTACCCCGACGACTGGTTCTGGCACGTGTGGCGGGAGGAAGGCAAACCCGGCCCCGGGGGGGTGGGTGAAGTAAAGGTGACCAAAGTGGCTGGCCGCACCACCTACTACGTAGAAGGCTACCAGCACTAACTACTTCCCGTGGGGTTTACATCCGCTCAGGCATTTCAATGCCGAGGATGCCCATGCCCGATTCCAGTACGTTGCCCACGGACTGGCACAACCGCAGGCGGAAGGCCGTGGCCGCTTCGGAACCGGCGTTCAGGATGCTGACGTCGTGCCAGAACTTGTGGAGGTTCTTGGCCAGTTCGTAGCAGTACATCGCCACCAGGGAGGGGTCGTAATTCTCGGCCGCGTCCCGCAGCAGCGTCGGGTAGCTGTACAGCTGGCTGATGAGCTCTCGCTCCGTAGGCTCCAGCGCGGTGTAACCTGCCGCCGCGGACAGGTCCGGGGAGCCGGCCTTCCGCCACACGGCGCGGGTCCGTACGAAGGCATTCTGCACGTAGGGGCCGGTCTGTCCTTGAAGGTCGACGCTTTCCTTGGGGTCGAACACCATTCGCTTCTGGGGGCCCACCTTGATGATCTGGAACTTGAGGGCTGCCATGCCCACTTTGCGGATGATCTCGCGGCGCTCCTCCTCGCTCAGGTCGCTGGTGGATTCCCGCTCCAGGCTCGACTGGTAGGCTTCCTGGATGACTTCGTCCATGAGGTCGTCGGCGTCTACGACGGTGCCTTCCCGGCTCTTCATGCGGCCGCTGGGCAGGTCGACCATGCCGTAGCTCAGGTGGTAAAGCCCGTCGGCGTAGGGTTCTTCCAGCCGCTTGAGGATCTCGAAGAGGACCTGGAAGTGGTAGTTCTGCTCATCGGCTACGGTGTACACCATCCGGGTAGCGCCGAAGTCGTCGTACCGCAGGCGGGCGGTACCGAGGTCCTGGGTGATGTAGAGGCTGGTGCCGTCGGCCCGCAGCAGGGCTTTCTGGTCGAGTTTGGCGTCGGTGAGGTCGACGAAGACCGATCCGTCCTCCTTGCGGTAGAACACCCCCTTGTCCAGGCCCGCGTCCACCATATCCTTGCCCAGCAGGTAAGTCTGGGACTCGTAGTAGAGCTTGTCGAAGCGGACTCCCATCCGCTCGTAGGTTTCGTCGAAGCCTTCGTATACCCAGCCGTTCATCCGGTTCCAGAGGGCTACGGTTTCCACGTCGCCGTCTTCCCACTTCAGCAGCATTTCCTTGGCGGCGGCGCCCAGTTCGCTGTGGGTGTTGAAGTAGGTGTTCTTGTAGGACTTCCAGAATTCCTTCTCCGAAAGTTCCTTTTTCTTGCGGTCCTCGTAGATTACCTGGGCGTCTTCCGACTGCTGCCAGGCGCGGTACTCTTCCTGGAAGCGGGTTTCAAAGAGCACATAGTACTCCCCCACGAAGTGATCAGGTTTGACACCGGTCGATTTCGGGGTAGCTCCCTTGCCGAAGCGCTCCCAGGCCAGCATGGATTTGCAGATCGCAATCCCCCGGTCGTTGATAATCTGTACGGTCTTGACGTCAAAGCCGGCGGCGTCGAGCAACTGGCTGGTGGCCCACCCGAGGAGGATGTTGCGCACGTGCCCCAGGTGAAGGGGCTTGTTCGTATTCGGACTGGCGAATTCCACCACCACCCGCTCACCACGGTCCGGAGAGCGGCCAAAACCGGGTTCTCCCGCTTGCTCCAGCAGGAAGCGGGTCCACACCGCGTCGTCGATGACCAGGTTCAGGAACCCCTTGATGACGTTGTAGTCCTTGATTTCCGCGAAGTTGTCGCGGAGGTACTGCCCGAGTTCCTCGCCGATCTGCTCCGGTTTTTTCCGGGCCAGGCGGGTCAGGGGAAAGGTCACGACGGTATACTCCCCCTCAAATTCCTTGCGGGTCGACTGGAGGGTGATGTCCTGTCCGGAGGCATCCACGCCATACAGGGTTTCGAGCCCGTTGCGGACCCCGGTTTCGATCAGTTCTGGTAGTGCGGTCATATGGCCGCAAAGATAGATGATCAGACCGCAACCGTACTCAAACTCACCCTTAACTCTTCCTGGGCTTCCTGGGCAACGGCCCGCACCGCAGGTGAGATATCGGTCAGTCCGGCGTAGTACTCCACTACCGGCAGGTAGCGCACGTCCTGCAGGCAACTGATCAGCCGCAGGGCGGCGATCTTCAGCCGGTCGTCGCGGCCGCGCAGCACCCGGCGCAGGGACTTGAACTCCCGCCGCCGCAGTTCGGCCAACTCTTCCTTTCCGGCATACTTCTTCTCTCCAGCCGTGGAAACCTGCCGTTGCCGCTTGTCGAGCACGGGGATGATGAGCCGTTTCAGGGAAAGTTCCAGGAGGTTATCCAGGAATTCAATGGCGCTGATCTGCACCGCACTGTTATCGCCGTTAAGGGCCAAATGGACCGGTATGACGTCGGCCGGCGGATAGCGCAGCCCGAGGAGGCGGAAGAGGCGGTTGAAGGTTCCCCGCATCCGCTGCCGCAGCAGGCTCGCGTAGGCCTCCCGGTACGCCAGTTCGTCCTCGCTTTCAGTATAGCGCAGCAGGATTTCCTGGTGCATCAGCTGGTCGTGCTGGGATTCGTAGGTCCTTACCTCGGAGACGACCAGGCGGTAGATCAATTTGCCGGGCATATTCCGCTTGGGAAAGTCGCGCCGGAAGGCATTCAGTGCCCGGAGCACCTCCATCCGTAGGGGAAGGTCGTGGGGGTAGTAACGTTCGATAAGGGAGAACAGCAGGTCGACCGACTGCTGCCGGTCGATTTTCTCAATGACCGAAGGCAGGCGGCGGACCTCCGCCAGGGAGAGCTCCCCCTTGGCCACCAGGTCGGGCACCACCCCCAGCAGGCCGCCCTGGTACTGCACGAGGGCATTGATGGCCATGGTCCGCTGTCCGGGATGCACGATCAGATGCAGCAAGGGGACAATCAGGTCTTCGTGCTGGCTTTCGCCGGCCGCGAGGATCGCGTAGCGCAGCACATCCTCGTTTTCCGACACCAGGCACCGCTGGATAAAGGCCCGTCCGGTCGCGGTCTTCGACCGCCCCGAGGCCCGCAGCAGATAGGGATACCACCGCTGCCGCTCCGCGGCCGGCATACCCCGCAGCTCACGGATGCGGCGACGCAGGCGCTGCCCCACCCGCCACTGCTTCTGGCTGAACTCGTTGCCGGCGGTTTCGGTCGCCAGGCTTACCAGTGCCGCACCTGAGATGTCCGGGTTGGGGTCATCGAGCAGGGGCTCCAGCACGGAGCGTTCTACGGCGTGAGTCCGGGAGAAGAGGTAGTCAAAGGCTGCCGACCTGACCTGCCGTTCCGGATCCCGTAGCAGGGGCATTACTTCGTCCAGCAACTCCGTTCCGGGTTGCAGGTACAGGCTGCGGAGGGCCCGGGAGCGGACGTTCCCCGAGGGGTGGGCCAGCAGGCGGCGGATCGGCTCGCGGAAGGAACTTCCACTCAGGTCATCGGTACGCTCCAGCACGTAGAGCAGCTGCTTTTCGTGGGTACTCATCTGCCCTTCTTCCAGCACCTGCAGGAAGCCGGCCATCACCTTGCGGTGGTGACTGCGCAGGCGGTTGCGGTGTTCCTTGGGTTTAAGGTGGGACAGCTGGGCGCGGAACGCCTCGATGTACTCTTCCCGGATCAGCACTACGCTGCCCATCCAGAGGGCCACCAGGGCCAGGATCACCCAACTGATGGCCGGGGCCGAAAGGTGGAGCACCTGGGTGACGAGAATCAGCAGCAAGCCCCCCACCCCGCCGGCGAGACTGTCTACGAATACATCGATGTAGGTCTTGACCCGCTTCTTGGTCTCTTCGTCGAGCGGCAGGAACAGCATCTCGATACTTGCCCGGCTCAGGCTCTGTTTCAGGCTGCCATCGACCGAGCGACTGAAGATGGCGGCGTTCAGTCCGGGCATGGCCAGCATCACCACCGCACCGATGCCCAGGCCCACTGGCAGGAACAGCAGGGCCCCGCTAACCCCCATGCCCTGTACTACCCGGTGAGTGAACAGGAGCTGAATGACCAGGGCCACGATGTTGAAAGTCGAATACCAGAAACCGAAGAAGCCCGCCAGCCGGTCCTGGTCGCCGTAGCGCTCGGCCGCCAGTACGCTGAACTGATAGTCCACCAGTTTCGCCACCGTGACGCTCAGGGCCACGATCACACAGAGCAGGAGTAGGTGCTTGCTGGCCAGAATCAGACGGTGCGGGGCTTCGTACCCGGTGTCGGATTTGCGTTTGCGGCTAATGAGGCTCTGTTTGCGCGCCACGTACCGCCGCCAGATCACGGTGGTCAGGATCAGGGCCGGCAGCAGCAGGCCCGCCGCCATCAGGATAAGGTTGCGTGCCCCTATTTCCTGGGCCAGCAGGGAGGTGATGTATCCCCCGGCAATTCCACCGGCTATGGCACCCGCCCCGATGAGGCCGAACAACCGCTTTGCCTGACGGACGTCAAAAACGAAGCTCGCCATCATCCAGAACTGGGAGGCTGCCAGCACCCCGAAAATGGCGGTCCAGAGATAAAGGACCACTGCAACGGTGGGCCGCGCCAGTGGAATCTTCATGAAGCCCGCGCACCCCAGCAGTATCGCCAGGCACACCAGCAGGGAAACCGTACTGACCCGCAGCAGGCTATAATGCCGCAAAGCCAGGGAATACCCGGTACTCACGATGGCTGCCAATACCGCCGTAGTAAGAAAAATGTAGGGCAAGCCAATGGCCCCGTACTCGGACAGAAACAGGGCACTGGCCGTCGGCTTGACGATCAGCAGGGTACAGATGATGAGAAAGACGAGCAACTGCAGCAACAGCACGGCCCCCCACTCCCCCGGGCGGGCACGAAATAGCTTGCTCAAAACTTGCTGCATACGGAGACGTTAATTCCCTCGTGGGCCAGGTGTACAATCTTAACTCAGGACACGCGAGAACTGCACCGCCCTCCCCTTTCCTAACAAGATAACTCTATAAAATGTCAACCTCCCCGCAATTTGGAGAAGTCCTCAACCAGGTAGACAACAACGACCGCCAGGAAACCATAGTTCTTGGCGGCGGCTGTTTCTGGTGCGTTGAAGCCGTATTCCAGGACATCCAGGGCGTCCAGCGCGTCATCAACGGTTACGCCGGCGGCGACGCCAAGACGGCGAATTACGAAGCGGTGTGCACCAAGCAGACCGACCACGTGGAAGTGGTCCTGCTGGAGTTCGACCCGGAAGAGATCAGCCGCGACGAAATTCTGGAAATCTTCTTTGTCTCCCACGACCCCACCACCCCCAACCGCCAGGGCAACGACATCGGCCCCCAGTACCGCAGCGCGGTATTCTATACCGACCAGGCGCAGAAGGAAGCCGCCGAACGGCAGATGAGTGAGCTGGTACCCGAGCTCTACGGCAAGCCCGCCGTTACCGAGCTGCGGCCCTTCCAGAGCTTCTACCCCGCTGAAGACTACCACCAGAATTACTACAGCAAGGTGGGCGACCGGAACAGCTACTGCACCTTCGTCATTACCCCCAAGGTGGGCAAGATCCGCAAAAAGTACAGCCACCGATTAAAGTCCCGTGCATGAAACCCTGGGCCACTACGCTTGTATTACTACTTTTTACCGCCGCACTCGCGGCGCAAAACCATTCATCCTATATGGATACCACCAGTTACAGTCTCGGCATCGTGCTGAGCCAGAACCTGAAAAGTCAGGGATTCGACAGCATCGACGCCAGCAGTCTGGCCAAAGGATTTGAAGACGGCCTGAGCGGTTCGGGCAGCGTTTCCCCCGAACAGGCCAACCAATACATCCAGCAGTACTTGCAGAAGGCGGCGGCGGCCGCAGGTGCCGAGGCCCGCAAGGAAGGCGATGCCTACCTGGCCGAGAACGCCAAGCGCCCCGAAGTGAAAGTTACCGACTCCGGCCTGCAGTACGAAGTACTCAAGGAAGGAACGGGTGCCAGCCCCTCCGCCACGGAGACGGTTAAGGTCCACTACCACGGTATGCTGGTCGACGGCACCGTATTCGACAGCTCCGTAGAGCGCGGTCAGACCATCGAATTCCCCCTGAACCGGGTGATCCGCGGCTGGACCGAAGGCCTGCAGCTCATGAAGGAAGGAGCCAAGTACCGCTTCTACATTCCCTTCGACCTGGCATACGGCGAGCAGGGTTCTCCCCCCGCCATCCCCCCCTACTCCACGCTGATCTTCGACGTAGAGCTCTTCGAGGTTAAATAAGCGAAGCGACCGGCTCGCTCACGGGTTGGGTGCCCATCCACTGCTGAAACAGTTCAGCCAGTTCCTGGGTGGCGCCCATCCCGTAGGCGGCGGCGCCGAGCATCAAGGTGGTGACGACGAAGGTTACGGTACGAGCCTGGCGACGGCGTTTGCGGTCATTCTTAAGCGTGAGGTAATTCATGGTTTGGTATCGTTGATGTCCTGGTAAGTTGGTAACGCCTAATTTAGTCAGCCTCATATACTTAACCCCTCCCCACCCCCCCATTTTAGGACCGATTTAAGGTCTCCTTTACGGAACGGTACCCTTTTGGCAGGGACCGGCATCCACCCAGCGAACATCCTACGTTAAAAAAGCTATCAGAAACCATGCCCACCCTTTCCGACGCCTACAGCACCCTGAGCCGGGAAGTGGCCGCCGCCGGTGCCCGACTGGTGGTAGTGACCAAGACCCATCCCGTGGAAGTGATCAGGGAGCTCTACGAGCTGGGCCACCGCGACTTCGGTGAAAACCGCGTCTCCGAGCTGGAAGAGAAACACCCCCAGCTGCCCAAAGACATCAACTGGCACTTCATCGGCCACCTCCAGCGCAACAAGGTCAAGAACGTCTTGCCCCTGGTTTCCCTGATACATTCCGGAGACAGCCTCCGCCTCCTGCGGGAGATCGACAAGCGGGCCAGCGACCGCCGGGTGGACGTGCTCCTGCAGTACCACATCGCGGAGGAAGAGAGCAAATACGGCCTCACCGTGGAATCGGGCCGCCAGCTGCTGGAATCCATCCGTGAGCAGCCGCTCAAGCACGTCCGCATCGTCGGCGTGATGGGCATGGCCACCTACACCGACGACAAAGAGCAGGTAGCCCAGGAATTCCGCACCCTCCACGAAATCTACTCTTCCGTCAAGGAGGAGTTCTTCCTCGACGAGCCCACCTTTTCGGAGATCAGCATGGGCATGTCCGGCGACTACGAGGTCGCCCTCCAGCAGGGAAGTACCCTGGTCCGCATCGGCAGCCGGCTGCTCGGCGAACGCAACTACGACTGAGCCTGCGCCCCGGCGGGTGGCGTAAACAACAGCGGAAAGAACCGCCCCTCCATTCTCTCCCCCTTCGGCACCACCGGCACGCCCTTTAGGAGCTCTTCGGTGACGTTGCTGCGGGTGCCATCCGCAAATACATTAAGTACGAAAGCCCGCCGCGCCCGCTCCGAACGGTTGTGGTAGGAACCGTGGACCAGTAGCGGATGGTGAAAGGTGGCGTACCCCGCCGGTAATTCCACGGCCACCCGCTGATCGAACGCCCGCCGCTGTTCGGCGTCCAGCTGGGCGTAAAGGCCTTCCATATCGTTGGCCAGGGTGGTCTTGTCCAGCAATTTCCAGCGGTGTGAACCGGGGACGTACTGCAGGCAGCCATTCTCCGGCGTAGCATCGTCCAGGGCCGTCCAGCAGGTCAGGTGCTGAATCGGGCCCGTGCGGGTCCAGTAGCTGTAATCCTGGTGCCAGGCGACCACTCCCCCGTGGCGGGCGGGCTTGCAGAACAACTGGTCGTGCCAGAAGCGCACCGCCCGGTTGCCTAGCAACTGGGAGGCAGCCACCAGAAACCGCGGGTTCCAGAGTACATCGTGAAAGCCTGGCGTAATGCGCCAGTGCCCCAGGCTGTGAAAGAGGACCGCATCTGGATCTCCGCTTTCGTTGCTGTGGTATTCGTAAAAGAGGTGGTTTCCGGGGTGGTCGGGCTGCACGAGGGCCTCCAGTTCTTCCCGCAACCGCCCAACCTCCTCTTCCTCCAGCAACTTTACCTTGCTCAGGTAGCCGTGCTCGTGGAAAAAGTCAACCTGTTCATTCGAAAGCGCGTACCGCTCCCAGGCCTCCTCGGCGCTGAGGGGTGGGAACAGGTCGCTGATCGGGGCGGCGTACTGGGATAGATCACGCTGGGACATGGCGGTGGCATTTGCACCGAATATAGCTAGCCGGCGGAACTCGGATCGGTAAAGGTCCAGGCCAGGACCCGGCTTTTCTTGTTGCCCTGCTCCATGGACAGGACGCGCACCGTGACTCCCTCCAGGGCATCCAGCAATTGGCGGGCGGAGCGCAGGTAGCCCTTCTTGGAGACCAGGGTCGTAAACCACCCCACCTGCCGGCTGAAGTCCTGGCTTTCCCGGATCATGCGCCGCAGGAACGCCATCTCTCCCCCCGGCGTCCACAACTCCGAATCCGCCCCGCCGAACGACAGTCCGCCGTCGGTCCGCCCCAGTTTCCGCCACTTTTTTTCCCCCGCCCGTTCGGCGGATTCCCGGTCGGCGTAGAAGGGAGGATTGCAGAGGGTAAGGTGGAAGTAGTCCTCCGGCTGGATGATGCCCCGAAAGATGAAGGCCGACTCCTCCTGCTGGCGGATCTCGATGTGCCGGCGCAGCTTGGGGTTGAACTTGACGATGGCCCGGGCCACCCGTACGCTGTCCGGATTTACCTCCGACCCCACGAATGACCAGCCGTACTCTCCCACCCCCAGGATGGGGTAGATCACACTGGCCCCGGTACCGATGTCCAGTACCCGTTGGGCCTTGGGCAGCAGGTCGGCAATGGTATGGATATAATCCAGCCGACCCGGCAGTGGAGGCACCAGGTGGCCGTCCGGCAGGTCCCAGTGCTGCAATCCGTAATCCCGCAGCAGCAACACCCGATTGAGCAGTCGCAGGGCTTCGTTCCGGGAAAAATCCAGGCTCAACTTGCCCACGGGGTTCGTAAACAGATATTGCTTCAGGCCGGGTTCCAGCCGGCAGAGTTCCGTAAAGTCGTGCTTGCCACGGTATCGGTTTCGGGGGTGCATACGCCGGGTGTATCGGGGGGCAAAGGTAGTCGTCCGCAGCAGAAATCCGCGGAGGTCGGGCTACCTTGCGCCCATGGAAACGATGCCCCTGTCCCAGCTGGCTACCTTTATCCGTAGGGTATTCGCCCTCAACCTGCCCGAACCGGTGTGGGTGGCGGCCGAGCTGGCCCAGGTGCAGGAATCGCGCGGCCATACCTGGCTCACCCTGGTGGAAAAAGGGGAAGGGGAAGAGGCCATCGTGGCCCAGCTCGAGGGGGTGATCTGGTCCTCCACCCGTAAGCAACTGGAAAAGGCCCACGGACTGCGCCTCCTCCGCGGACTGCTGCAGGAGGGGATGTCGGTGCGGCTGCGGGTCAGCGCCTCTTTCCACGAACGCTACGGACTGAAGCTCATCGTGGAGGACCTCGACCCGGAACATACCCTCGGCAGCCTGGAACGCCGACGGCAAGCGACGCTGGAGGCCCTGAGCCGCGACGGTCTGCTGGACCGGAACGCACAACGGCCCCTGCCCGTAGCCCCCCAGCGACTGGCGGTGATCAGCGCGGATACGGCGGCGGGATGGTCCGACTTCCGGCGTCAGCTCGCCGAAAACGTCTTCGGTTATGCTTTTACGACCGACCTGTACGCCGCGGCGATGCAGGGAGTACAGACCACCGAGGAGATCACGACCCGCCTGCGACAGATCGGGCGGCGCAGTGGCGAATACGACCTGATCGTCATCGTCCGCGGCGGCGGCGGCAAGACCGACCTGGCGGCCTTCGACGATGAGCGGCTGTGCCGGGCGGTGGCCGACGCTCCCCTGCCGGTGGTGGCGGGCATCGGTCACGAAATCGACGCCACGGTGATGGACCGGGTGGTCCACCGCAGCCTAAAGACCCCGACGGCCGTCGCGGCCTACCTGATCGACCGGCTCGCCCAAACGGAAGCTACCCTGCTGGGATTGGGACGGCGTATCGCTGCCACCTCCACCGCAAGGTTGCACGAGGAGGACACCATGCTGAACCGGCGGGCCTCCGCCGTGCGACAAAGCGCCACGGCCTTACTGGAAGCCGGGCACCTGCGCACCGACGCCCGGGAAAGGGAACTGCTGGTTGCGGTGAGCCACCAGCTCGACCGGGCCAACGACCTGCTGGACAAGCAAACGGCCCTACTCGATGCACTTCGCCCCGAGACCACCCTGGCGCGGGGATACGCCCTCGTGAGCCAGGCAGGCAGCATACTGACCGACCCCCAACAGGTGAAGGCCGGCGAAGTGGAAGTCAGGCTCCGCGACGGAAAACTCCGTCTGAAGAAGGATTAATTCCCGAAGCCGATAGATTTGGATCCTCCCTTGCTGCTGCGGTAAAGCTCCGCCATGCGGATGGCCGTGACGGCCGCCTCGACGCCCTTGTTGCCGTGCTTGCCGCCGGCCCGGTCGAGGGCCTGCTGGTGGTCATTCGGAGTGAGCACCCCGAAAATGAAGGGTTTGCCGGTGGTGATGCTCAGGTTGACGAGCCCCTGGCTGACGGCGTTGTTGATGTATTCGTCGTGCTTGGTTTCCCCCTTGATGACGCAACCCAGGCAGACCACCACGTCGGGCTTTTCCCGGGCGGCAAGGATGCGACCGGCGGCCGGCAACTCAAAGGTTCCCGGCACCTGGACGGTGTGGATGTTTTCCTCCTTGGCGCCGTGCTTGACCAGGGTGTCGTAGCAGCCCCGGTAGAGCTCGTGGGTAATGTCGGCGTTCCAGTCCGCTACCACGATACCGAAGGTCATCGGCGCGGCGTCGGGCAAGGAGGAATCGTCGTAACTGCTGAGGTTTTTCTGGGCGGAAGCCATGGCTTTATTTTGCGCCCAAGATACTGCGGGCGGGGGAAGCCACCGCGCCTCAGAAAGGCAGGCGGTCCACGTCGACGTTGCCCCCGGTGAGGATGATGCCTACGTGCCGCCCCTGGAAGGTTTCCGGATGCCGCAGGATAGCGGCTAATGGTACGGCGCAGCTGGGCTCGACGATGATCTTCATCCGCTCCCAGATCATGCGCATGGCCGCGATGATCTCCGCCTCGGAGACCGTGAAGATGTCCTTTACGTAATCGCGGATGATGGGGAAATTCCGTTCTCCGAGGTTGGTGCGCAGTCCGTCCGCCACCGTCTGATTGGTTTCGTTCTCCTCGATGCGGCCGCTGCGCAGGCTGCGGAGGGCATCGTCGACGGCTTCGGGTTCCGCGCCGATCACCTCCGCCTGTACGCTGAAGTAGCGGGCGGACAGGGCCGTTCCCGCCAGCAGTCCGCCACCGCCAACCGGGGCCACGATATAGTCGAGTACCGCCTCGGTGTCCTCAATGAGCTCCAGGGCTGCCGTGGCCTGTCCGGCAATGACCCCGTAATCGTCGTAGGGGTGAATGAAGGCCGCGCCGCGCTCGGCGATCACCTCCTCCAGGGCTGCCTGCCGCTCGCGGGGGGTGTTGTTACAGTAGGTGATGTGGGCACCGTACCCCTCCACCGCGGCGACCTTCACCCGGGGGGCATCGTGGGGCATGACGATATAGGCCGGCACCCCGAGAATCTGGGCGGCCTTGGCCACGGCCTGGGCGTGGTTGCCGCTGCTGTGGGTGGCCAGTCCGCGCTCCCGCTCCCGGGGGCTGAACCGCAGGGCCGCCGAGGCGCCGCCCCGCATCTTGAAGGCCCCGATGCGCTGGAAGTTTTCACACTTGAAGTACAGCCGGGCACCCGCCAGCTGGTCGATGCTCCGGTTCGTCAGCACCGGGGTGCGGTGCACGAAGGGGTGGATGGCCTCGTGGGTAACCAGCAGTTCAGCCTGGTTAGGCGCGCTGTGCAGGGGGGGAAGTTCAATCATTTGTAGTGGGCGGAGAGCCATTTGGTTACTTCCTCCAACCAGCCCCTGACCGGGGTTTCCCGTTCGCGCGCCGCCCCGAATCCGTGGCCGCCCGTGGCGTAAATTCTCAGGTCGGCCGCTACCCCGTGGGATTGCAGGGCAGCATAATATTCCAGCGAATTGCGGGGAGGGACCGCCTTGTCGTCGGAGGCATGAATGAGCAAGGTGGGCGGGGTAAGGGAATCCACCTGAGCAGGAAGGTGAAAATATTCCCGCAGGTCGGCATCTTCCTCCGGTCCGAGCAGGTTGGCCTGGCTGCCGGCGTGGCCGCGGCGGTCCGCGTCCATCAGGGTGACCGGGTACACCAGGATACTGAAGGCGGGACGGCTGCTCACACCCCCTTCTTCCCGCGGGTGGACCGAGGCGGAACCCGCCAGGTGGCCACCGGCCGAAAAGCCCATCACCCCTACCTGGTCCGTGGCGAAGCCGAGGCTATCGGCCAGGCCCCGAATGCGCAGCAAGCCAGTCTGGGCATCATTCAGGGCCACTTCGGAGCGGCACTCCGGCTCGGCCCGGGCGGGCAGGCGGTGGCTGAGGACAAAGGCGTGGTACCCCGCGTGGCTGAGGTAGCGCGCGATGTCCGTTCCCTCAAGGTCCCACGCCTCAATGGCGTACCCGCCACCGGGGATGATCATCACGGCATCGGCCCGACCCGAGCGGGGTATCGGGGCGAAATAGTGGAGCTCCGGCTCGCTTACGTCGGTGAGGATGCGCCCGATGCCGGCTTCGTTCCGGCTGCCCAGCGGGCGATCGTTTGCGCAGGGAATGGGACCCGTGTACACCGGAAACACCTGATCCTGGCCGGTGAGTACGGCAGCGAAGAACAGCAAGGGCAGCAGGAGGCGCATTTCGGGGGATTGGCGGGTAATGGATTACAATTTGCGGTAGCCCGTATCGGTCAACTGCAGGGCGTAGGCACCGGGGTAGCCCATTTCCAGGGCGCGGTCGCGCACGCTCCGGGCCTGGTCCGCGCTCGTGAGGTCATCGATGAAGAAGACCGTCAGTTCACCCCGCTTTTCCGTCCGCAGGGTGCCGAGGGTTGCCGCGCGTTCCCGGTCGAAGTTTTCCGGTTTGCCGAAGGCTCCGAGTTGTACCCGGAAGGCAGCCTGGGTGGCGGCCGGAGCCGGTGCCGGGGGAGGTGCCGGTGTCCCGGAGGCGGGTGCCGGGGCCGCAGGGGAAGGCCGCGCGGCCGGAGCTCCTTCTTCCGTCACTACAAAGCTTCCCGCGTAGCCAAGGTCGCGGGCACGCTGGGCGGCACCCTGGGCCGCTTCCCGGTCGGCGTAGCCGCCCAGGCGGACCTTGAAGCGGCCGTCGGCCTCCTGGAGGTATACCCGGCCAAAGGTCGACAGGTTCTCGAACTGCTGGAGGTTGGGGCGGTTGCTCACGCTGGCGATCTGGACGGCAAATCCCGGGGCGGGGGTGGCCGCCGGCCGGTCGTAGGTCGCAGGAGCCGGGGGGCCACCACCGCCGGTAGGCTCGGTGACGACGGGCCGGGGAGCGGGAGCAGGGGCCGCGGGGCGATCGTTGGCGGCCGTGGGAGCCGGACGTTCGTTGCCCACCGTGGGAGCCGGATGGCTAACGGTTCCGCCGGCGGCACCGGGCAGCAGCAGGATATTTCCGAAAGCGTCGGACTGCTGTCCGCCACCGGTGGTCACCGGAAAGTTCATGGGCGCATAGCCGAAGGCATCAACGGATACGTCGTAGGTGGTGTACGGCTGCACCGAAGTGTAGTAAGCCCCGTTGACGTCGGTGGTGAGGGTGGTTGACGTCGAATCGCTGCGGCGGGTGATGACTACGGTAGCGTCGGCGATGGGAAGATTGGTCTGGATGTCGGTTACGTATCCGCGGACCGCCCCGAACGGCACGGGGTCGTCGGCGGAAACTCCCTCCGGGACGGAAGTGACTGGACCATTATCGGCTCCGGCCGGGCGGTTCTCGGTAGCGCCGGTGGCCGGGCTGATGTAGTACAGGTCTTCGGACGAGGCCATTCCCGCCGGGCGGTTGCTGGTGACGTAGCCCGTCTGGGCGGTCGGATCAAAGAGGAAGCCCAGGTCGTCGCGGCTGCTGTTCACGGCTGCCCCCATGTGGTAAAGGGTGGTGGGGCGCCGCCCTTCCATGGCCGCCCGGAACACGTCGTAGCCGCCGAGGCCGTGGTGCCAGTCGCTGGAAAAGAACAGGCTGTTGCCATCGAAGAAGGGCGTGATTTCGTTTCCGCGAGAATTGACGGCGGGACCTACGTTTTCGGGCACGGCGTCCCAGCCGCGGCCATCGAAGGAGGCCCGGTAGATGTCGTATCCTCCGTAACCACCGGGGCGGTCGCTGGCGAAGTAGATCGTGCGATCGTCGTTGGCGGCAAAGGTGCCGTAGCCGGTACTGAAGTCGTTTCCGTTGAACGGCAGGGGCCGCACGTTGGTCCATCTCCCCTCGGGGTTGACGTCGGCGACCATCAGGGTAAGGGTGATGCCGGCTTCGGGCACCATGCGGGTACCGGGGGTAAAATTGTTCCGGCTGAACAGCACGGTGCGTCCGTCGGGGCTGTAGCTCACCGGACCAATGAATCCGTTCTCAATGCGGTAGCCAAAGCTCAGGGGCACCGGGTCGGAGGCCGTGCCGTCCGCCGCCAGGTTGGCCACGTAGGGGCGGTTCCCGGCCATACCGTCGAAGTCCTCGTCCGCCCGACCGGAATTGAATACCAGCCGGCCCGGCTGGGGCACGCTGGCCCCGAAGTCGGCGGCCAGGCTGTTGATCGACATTCGCTCGGCCTGGAAGCCCGCGTGCTCGTTCCGTTGTTGCTGGGCAAACCGGGTACTGGTCACGTAATGGTTACCCACCGTGGGGTCCGTTTCCCGGGCGTAGGCCGCGAAGAGGGGTTCGGCCTGGGCGTACTCCCCCAGTCCCCGGAGGGTCTGGGCGTAGCCCAGCAGGGTTTCGGCATCGACGCGGCGGTCGGCCATAGCCCGTTCGTAGTACATCCGGGCGGTATCGAGCTGGTTCAGCATCCGGTGGGCGTGGCCGAGGCGGGAGAGGGCTTCCACATCGTCGGAGCGGTAGTCCAGGGCGCGGCGGTAGCTCTCGATCGCCAGGTTATAGGCGTGGAGCTCCAGCTGCTTGTCGGCGGTGCGCATCTCGCTGCGGAACTGGGCCGCAAGCGGCACGGCGGCCAGCGTCGGAAGGAGGAAGAGCAGGGTCTTGAATACGTGGTTCATGACGGGAATATAGGTCGCCCCAAACATAGGTAATTTCCCTGCGGCGGCGGTGCCCCTTCCGCTAACCCGAACCCGTACTGCACCGCAGGGGTAATAGCTGGTATGGCTCCCCCCCTGCCCCCGCCCGCCGATCGCCCGATGGTGGTAACCGCCTGGTTCGCCGAAGAAGACCTGGCCCCCTTCAACGCACTGCGCCGCCGCTTCTTCCCGCCGGAAAGGAACTACCTCGACGCCCACCTGACCCTCTTCCACCACATTCCCCCGGGTATTCGCGGGGCTTTCCTGCACGCTGCGGCCGATGCCTGCGCCGGGCTCCCTCCGGTACCGGTGGAGATACGACCACCATTCCTGCTGGGCCGGGGAGTAGCGTACGCGGTGGCTTCGGACGGATTACGGCACCTGCGGTCCCGCCTGGTCGAACAATTTTCCCCCTCACTCACCGCACAGGACCTGAACAGCTGGGGCCGGCCTCATCTGACGGTACAGAATAAGGTGGCCCCGGAAGACGCCCACCGGCTGTTGCGCCGACTACAGCCCCGGTTTACCCCTTGCCACATCGCTCTGAAGGGGCTGAGCTGCCATACCTACGACGGTGGCCCCTGGAGCCTGATCACCCACCTGCCTTTCGGAAAACCTTAATCCGGGGCGGTTCGTTACTCCACCATGGCAGCCAAGGAAGAAAAACCTGAATTCAAGAACCCCATCGACGGGAAGAAAGTGGCCCTGAACCCCCAGCTCCTCCCCTACGCCCACGAGCGCGGAGCGGCGGTAGTGAAGCCCGTGGACCGCGGCAAGATCACCGGTCTGGCCATGACCGCCATGTACGAGCAGACCAACCAGCAGCTCGACCAGATCCGTGCGCAGATGGAACTGCTGGCTGCCCAGGCCAACGAGATCGCCCACCGGATGTCGGTCAGCGAACGCATCTACGAGGCGGAGATGAACATCGACCCGATCGTGAACCGGACCTACTACCTCTACGAGCGCAGCAACGGCAAAAGTCTGCTGAGTCTGGTGAGTCCCGCCGAGTGGGGCCCCCGCCCCCCTTACCACTACCTGGCGACCGTGCGACTGCTCGGCGACCACACCTGGGAGGTGATCGAGCGACGGGAGGACCTGGAAGACTAGCATTCGCCCCGCCAGAGGTTAACTTTGTCGAAAACATCCTCAATGACCGTTGACGACGACCTAGTATTGCGGCTGGCCGATCTTGCCAAGCTGGACGTCTCCGAAAACCGCCTGGGTAAACTCCGCGGTGACCTGACCCGCATCCTGGCGATGGTGGAAAAGCTGAATGAACTCGACCTGGAAGACGTCGAGCCCCTGCGCTACGTGACCGAGGCCGAACAGGCACTGCGGCCGGACCGCGCCGGGGATCACCTGGACCGCGAACGGGCAATGGAAAACGCCCCGGAAAGCGACGGGGTGTTCTTCCGGGTACCGAGAGTTATCTAACCCACAAATTGCCCCATGGCCGCCGTAATTGACATTCACCAACTGACCAAGACCTACCTCATGGGGCAAACCCAGGTACGTGCCCTGCGCGGCATCGACCTGCAGATTCAGACCAATGAGTACGTGGCCCTGATGGGCCCCTCCGGTTCGGGCAAGTCGACCCTGATGAACCTCCTGGGCTGCCTCGACTCCCCCACCTCCGGCCGTTACCTGCTCGACGGCAAGGACGTCAGCCAGATGGAAGACGCGGAACTGGCCAGGATCCGCAACGAAAAGATCGGCTTCGTCTTCCAGACCTTCAACCTGCTGCCCCGGCAGACGACGCTGGAAAACGTGGCCCTGCCCCTGGTCTACGCCGGACTACCCAAGAAGGCGCGGCGGGAGCGGGCCGCTGAAGTATTGCACGACGTGGGACTGGGCGACCGCCTCGACCACCGCCCCAACGAGCTTTCCGGTGGACAACGGCAGCGGGTAGCCATCGCCCGGGCCCTGGTGAACCGCCCGGCCATCATTCTGGCCGACGAACCCACGGGCAACCTGGACACGAAAACCTCCATTGAAATCATGGGCATCTTTGAGGATATCCAGGCCCGCGGCAATACCGTAATCCTGGTGACCCACGAACCCGACATCGCCGATCACGCCCACCGGATCGTGCGTTTGCGCGACGGAGAAGTCGAGAGCGACCTGCCCAACGAACACGTGATTCGGGTCAGTGATCCCACTCACCGGTATAATCAGGCCTGACTTGCTATCTTTGCGGCCAACTTCAAGCCGGGTGGCAATTGCCATCCGCCGTTACGATAGCATATATGAACCAACGTACGATAGCCAGTACCATCAGTATTAGTGGCGTAGGGCTGCACACCGGCCAGGAGGTGAACCTAACGTTTAAGCCCGCTCCGGAAGGTCACGGCGTCAAATTCCAGCGGGTCGACCTCGACGATCAGCCGCTGATGAACGTCGACGTGAACCGGATCGTCAGCACCGAACGATCCACTACCCTGGGCAGCGGCTCGGCCACCGTGTCCACCATTGAGCACCTCTTGAGCGCGCTTTCCGGACTGCAGGTCGACAACGTTCTGATCGAAATCGACGGCGGAGAGGTCCCCATCCTGGACGGCAGTGCCAGCCCCTTCGTGGAAAAGATTCTGGCCGCCGGCTTTGAAGAACAGGATGCCCCCCGCGACTACTTCGTGGTGGAGGAGCCCATCACCTTCCGCGACGAGGCCACCGGCTCCGAGATCGTGGCGCTGCCCTACGACGGTTTTGAAGTGGTGTCGATGATCGACTTCGACAGCCCCGTCCTCGGTCAGCAGTACGCCACCCTGCGCGGCTACGAGGATTACGCCACCGAGATTGCCCCCTGCCGCACCTTCGTGTTCCTCCACGAGCTGGAAGCACTCTTCGAGCACGACCTTATCCGCGGCGGCGACCTGACCAACGCCATCGTCATCGCCGACCGCCACGTGCCCCAGCCCCGCCTCAACTCCCTGGCCCAGAAGATGGGCAAGGAAACCGTAGAGGTGACCGAGCAGGGCATCCTCAACACCCTGGACCTGAAGTTCCACAACGAACCGGCCCGCCACAAGCTGCTGGACGTGATGGGCGACATCAGCCTCCTCGGCGTACCGATCCGCGGCCGCATCCTCGCCACCAAGCCCGGCCACCGGGTGAACGTGGCCTTCACCAAGCTGCTGAAGAAGGCCTACCTGGACCAGCGCCGCCTGAAGGGCCGCCCCCGCTACAATCCCAACGACGAGCCCGTCTTCACCACCGAGCAGATCCTCGAGGTGATGCCCCACCGGTACCCGTTCATGCTGATCGACAAGATCATCGAGATGAGCGATACCCACATCGTCGGACTAAAGAACCTGACCTTCAACGAGGCCTTCTTCCAGGGGCACTTCCCCAATAACCACGTGATGCCGGGCGTCCTGCAGATCGAAGCCATGGCCCAGACCGGTGGCCTGCTGGTACTCACCCAGCAGGAGGATCCCGGAAACTGGGACACCTACTTCCTGAAGATCGAGAACGCGAAGTTCAAAAACTTCGTTGTACCCGGTGATACGATACTGTTCAAGATGGAATTGACCGCTCCGGTCCGCCGGGGCATCTGCCAGATGCGCGGAACCGCCTACGTAGGGAACAAGCTCGTCTCTGAGGCCGACCTGGTCGCCCAGATCGTGCGCCGGACGTCCTGACGGGACTACTCCACCCTTGCCCTACCCTATCCGCCAACCATATAAAATCATTCATGTCCATTCATTCCCTAAGCGTCGTCCACCCCAATGCTAAAATAGGAGCCGGCGTGACCGTTGGACCATTCACCACGATCGAGGAAGACGTTGAGATCGGCGAAGGGAGTGAGATCGGGCCGAACGTGACCATCTACGGTGGCGCCCGCATCGGCAAGAACGTCAGGATCTTTCCCGGGGCCGTGGTTGCCGCCATCCCCCAGGACCTGAAATTCCGCGGAGAATACACCACCGCCGAAATCGGCGACAACACCACCATCCGGGAGTTCGTGACCGTGAACCGGGGTACGGCGGCCGCCGGCACTACCCGGATCGGCGCCAATTGCCTGCTGATGGCCTACGCCCACGTGGCCCACGACTGCATCCTCGGCGACAATATCGTCATCGCCAACAACGTGAACCTGGCCGGTCACGTCGTGCTGGAGGATCACGTGATCATCGAGGGGCAGGTAGGGGTACAGCAGTTCGTCCGCATCGGTCGCCACAGCTTTATTGCCGGGGGCAGCCTGGTGAGGAAAAGCGTGCCGCCCTACATCCGCGCCGCCCGGGAACCCCTGAGCTACATCGGCGTGAACCGCATCGGGCTCCAGCGCCGGGGCTTCAGCATCAACCAGATCAACGCCATCCACGAGATCTACCGCATCCTGTTCGTGAAGGGCCTCAACATCACCAACGCCGTTACCGAGATCGAGGCCTCCGTGCCGGTCTCCGAGGAGCGGGACGAAGTGATCAGTTTCATCAACGGAACGGAAAAGACGGGCATCATTCGCAGCTTCCAGGCCCTGGATAATGGCAGCTGATCTTCCCTCCCTGAAGATTGACGTAAAAGAGGTGTCGAAACGGTTCGGGCGCACCTGGATCATCCGGCAGCTTTCTGCGGAGTACACCTCCGGCACGATCTACGGCATCCGGGGGCGGAACGGCTCCGGCAAATCCACCCTCATTCGTATGCTGGCGGGGCAGCTCAGTCCGAGCCGGGGCAGCCTGCGCTACACCCTCGGTGACCACGAATTGCCCGTGGAGGACCTCTACGCCTACGTGAGTTGGACGGGGCCCTATTTTGAGCTGGTCGAAGAGCTGACGGTCCGGGAATTCCTGTCCTTCCATTTTGCCATGAAGCCCCTGCTGCCGGGACTGACGGTAGACGGGGTAGTGGAGCGGATCGGGCTGCAGCATGCGGCGCGCTACTCCCTCACCGATTGCTCCTCCGGGATGCGGCAACGGGTACTGCTGGCCTCGGCCCTCTATGCGGCCACTCCCCTGCTCCTGCTGGACGAGCCCACCGTAACTCTGGATGCCAGCAGCGCCGAATGGTTTCTGGAAGAACTCCACGCCTGCGCTACCGGCCGGCTGACCTTTATTGCCAGCAATGATGAGCGCGACCTGTCGGCTTGCGACACAATAAGCTCGCTATAGTGTTATTATTCGGATATTATTCCCGTCCTTAGGACTACCTGCCCTATGTTATTCAGTTACGCGGAAAAGAGTACCCCCTTCGTCCTGAGTCCCGAGAGCCTCGACTGGCACCTCGCGAAAGGCTGGTACCGTATGGGGTCAACGATCTTTACTACCCACTTCCTCTTCTTCCAGAACCGCCCCTTTTCCGCCATCTGGATCCGCATCGACCTGCAAAACTTCAAGTTTTCCAGGAGCCAGCGCAAATTGCTGCGCAAGAACGCCCAGCTGTTCGACACGGCCATTGCGCCGCGCTGCATTGATGAGGAACGCGAGCGGCTGTACCGCAAATACGCCGATTCCTTCGACGGGCGGCTCTCGCCGTCGGTGGCCGACAGCCTGGAGGACTACGACAATGAGGTACTGTTTAATACGTGGGAAGTAACCGTTCGCGACCGGGTGCGCCAGCAGCTGGTCGCCAGCAGCTATTTTGACCTGGGAGGCCGTTCCGCGGCCAGCATTCTGGGCATATTCGATCCGGACCTGAAATCGTTCAGCCTGGGGTACTATACCATGCTGCTTGAGATCGAGCACTGCTTGCAGCAGGGCTTCCGCTATTATTATCCGGGGTATGTCGTACCGGGCTACCAGCGGTTTGATTACAAGCTGCGGCTGGGCAAGGCGGAGTATTTCGATATCCGTACGGAAGGCTGGCTGCCCTACAACGAATTCAATCCCGATGCGGAAGCTCCCGTAGAGGCCCAGCAGCTGGCCCTCGCCCGCTTCACGGAAGTGTACGGAAGGCAGGATGCCGGCGTCAGGGTAAAAATCTATCCCCTGTTTGAGGCCGGGCTGTACGACATCTGGAACGACGACTACTTTCCCTATCCCTACCTGGTTTCTCTGGGCGGACAGTCCAGGCACCCGCTCATCGTCGTGGCCTTTGACCCGAAGGTGCGGCAATACTACCTGTTGGAGTGCCGGCACATGATTCAGACGCAGCTGATGTTCAATGCGGAATACCTGCAGTCGTTCGAGAGCAACGATTTCGTGACGGAGTTGCTGGCCGTGCGGCAGGTGCTGTTACAGACGGCCGACGTGCATCACGTGGCCGA
This sequence comes from Neolewinella marina, assembly GCF_002631205.1. GTDB lineage: Bacteria > Bacteroidota > Bacteroidia > Chitinophagales > Saprospiraceae > Neolewinella > Neolewinella marina. Next base: position 253,202 of record NZ_PDLO01000003.1, on the reverse strand, counting down.
GGCCTGTGTGGCCCTAAACCTTGGGTAGTTCGGGCATCTTGCAGTCCTCCTCCGGCGCTTTGCCGCAAACCTCGCATTTGCCGATCTGATTCGTCAGCATGGGGTTGTTGCTGGCGCAGGTGCCCCGGAATTCCTCACCCGTCACCAGGTGGCGAATATTGATGAGCAGAAAGCTCAGGGCGAAGACGCCAAAAATGATCAGGAAGAGGGTGATAAAATCCATGGGTAGGGGTTATGCGACAAAGATAAAACGGTTCCCGCTGCGGGAAGGTTGTCCGGCCCGGCAGGACGAAAAAAGAGGGTTCGGGCCGTAGCCCAAACCCTCCAGAAAAACACCTAAAACCCATATTCTTCAATGAATAACCCGGTGTCGGCTCCGGTACCGGGGAACCGGTACGTCAGGCTGACGCGATATAGCTGACCAGGTTATCATAATTTTTGCTTTGTTGTCTGACCTGCAACCTTATCAATGGACAAGGTTTGAAGTACTTACGCTGAAACGCACCGAAAGTGTTTACAGGGGGGTACTTTTAAGAGTTCTAAGGTAAAAAAAAATTAGAAAGTGAGCGGTTGGATAAAACATTCAGATTTTTGGCAAGCCGCCGCTGATTTGTTGCGCCGGGGCGCAGGTGCCTCCGCCCATCCATTCGCCCTGCCGACCCTCTGCACCGTCGGCCCCACCTGCGTCCCCCGCCCCCGCAAGGTGGTGCTGCGGGCGGTGAACTCCGACACCACTATGCTGCGCACCTATACCGACCGCCGTTCGGTCAAGGCCACTCACCTCAAGGAGGGGTCGGAGGCAAGCTATGTCTTCTGGGACCCCAACCAGCAGCTGCAACTGATGACGGGTGGACCAACGTCCTGGGCTTCGGAGGAAGAAGCGGATGCGGTATTTGCCGGCCTTCCCAAGCACGGTCGCAAAGCCTACGCTACGGAGGCCGCCCCGGGTACTCCTCTACCCTCCCCCGGATCGGGACTGCCCCCCGACTGGGAGGAACGGGACAAGGAGGCTACGGATTTCGCCCGTGATCACTTCGGGATATTGGTCACTACCCTGCGGTGGGCGGATGTACTCCACCTCGACCGCGGCGGCAATACCCGCATGGCGGGGACCCGCCCACTAAACGGTGACTGGACCTGGGAATGGGTTGTCCCGTAAACCTCGTCCTTACACTTCCCGGCACAACTGCAGCCAGTCTTGCCCCACGAGTTGATCCACCGGCGGCATCCGGCCCAGGGCCATCAGTTCATTGATGGCGGCGGCCTCGGCGTCCCGTTTCACGCCCAGGCAGGCCTGTACGTGGCGGTCGCGGATGTAGAAGGCCAGAAAAGGCGTCTCCCCTGGCTTACCATCCAGGACGATGCGGTCGTAATGGGTACCGTGCCCTACGTAGCGGAAATTGACCCCCTGCTGGTTGGTCCAGAAAAAGGGCACCATATGGTAGGCTTCGGAGCTACCCGCCATGTTGCGGCCGGCAATTCGCCCCTGCTGGCTGGCCACTTTCCAGTGTTCGATCCTTACTTCTCCTTCCCGGTCCGGATAGGTGGCAATGTCCCCCGCAGCCCAGGCGTTGGCCCCGTGGGCGGCGAGGTGGCCATCCACCTTGATGCTGTGGTCCTTCTGGAAAGCTATCCCGGAAACGTAATCGGTGGCCGGCCGGACCCCGATCCCGACGACCACTACATCGGCGGGCAGACTGCTGCCATCGTCCAGGACTACCTGCTCCACCCGCCCGGCCCCCTGGATGGACGTCACCGTCCGCCCGAGTTTGAAGGTCACCCCGGCGGCTTCGTGCAAGTCCTGCACGTAGCGGCCTACCGCTTCGCCAAATACCTCCCCGAAGAGCACCTCCCCCGGCGAGACCACGGTGACCTGCCCGCCCCGCTTGCCCAGGCTCATGGCCGATTCCAGTCCGATGAAACTGCCTCCGACAATGACCACCCGGGTATGGGAGTGCACCGCCTCCCGGAGCTTCACGGCATCCCCGGGCTGACGAATGGTGTATACCCCCGGCAAATCCGCTCCGGGCACCGACAGCTTGCGGGGCGTGCCGCCCGTGGCCATCAGTACGTGGTCGTAATGAATCACCGCTCCGTCTTCCAGCAGCACGCTTTTGGCGTTCAGGTCCAGCCGCTGCACCCGCGCCCCCGCCCGGAAATCGACGCCGAGCTTGCGGTAGAAGTCAACGGACCGCAGGGGCAATTTTTCTATGGGATCGTCTTCCTGCAGGAAATTCTTGGTGACGGCGGTTCGGTCATAGGGTAGCACCTCCTCCTGCCCGAGCATCAGTATTGAAGCCTGCTGGTCCAAGTCGCGAATGGCCTCCACCGCATAGGCCGCGGCCGTACCCGCCCCTACGATCACGTGATCGTAGTGGTCGCCGCGGGGCCGGGATTCCGGCAGTGCTTCAGGTGGTTCGGGACGATTGGTGGATTGGGGCGTTTCGCTGACGCAGATTTGTCCTTCCTCAATGGCCACGGCGAAGGTGGGCAAGCCTTCCATGCCGGGGGCCTCCAACTGCTCACCGTTGCGCACGTCGAAGCAGGCGTGGTGGAGGGGGCAGCGGACGCGGTGCTCGCAGAGAGCCCCCTTGCTGAGGGCGAACTGGTAGTGGCTGCACTTATTCTCCACGGCGTACACGGTGCCGTCCACGTTCGCCAGCAGGACATCGTAGTCGCCTACCGTAACGGCATGCATATGGCCGGCGGGGAGCTGGGCAAGGGGGAGTACGGGGGTCATGGGCGGTGCTTTTGTCAGGTATAAGCACCGCCGTACCCTTTGGTTCACACCACGGTCACCAGGGCACCTTCGCCCCCGGACCGCATTTCTCCGAGGGACCGTACCGGGGAACCCAGATCGGCGCAAATGCGCTCGAAATCGGTGGCTACATCCGGGGAAACGGCGACCAGTAGTCCGCCGCTGGTCTGGGGATCGGCCAGCAACCACTTCTGGCGTTCATCCTTCAGGTCAACGCCGTGGCCGTAGCTGGCGAAGTTCCGCTTGGTGCCGCCGGGGATGCAGCCGGCATTCAGGTAATAGTCGAGGGTAGCGGCGTCGATCAGGGGAACGTCATCCATGCGAATCTGCGCACGGGTTCCGCTGGCCGTACACATCTCGGTGAGGTGACCCAGCAGGCCGAAACCCGTAACATCGGTCATGGCGTGGACGCCTTCCAGGGCGGCGAGCGCGGGTCCCAGGCGATTCAGTCGTACCATTTGCTCGATGGCGAGCCCATCGTCCGCACTTCGCAGCTTCTTTTGCTTCTGAGCGGTACTCAGAATGCCTACCCCCAGCGGCTTGGTCAGGTAGAGCAGGTCACCGGGGCGGGCGCCGCCATTCTTTTTCAACTGGCTGATGGCTACCCGGCCATTTACGGCCAAGCCGAAGATTGGCTCCGGACTGTCGATGCTGTGGCCGCCGGCCAGGGGGATGCCGGCCTCAGCGCAAGCCTGACGGCCGCCTTCAACAACCTGCCCCGCGATTTCAGGCCCGAGTTTATCGATCGGCCAGCCCAGGATGGCGATGGCCATCATGGGCGTGCCCCCCATCGCGTAGACGTCGCTGATGGCGTTGGTGGCCGCAATCCGCCCGAAGGTGAGGGGATCGTCGACGATGGGCATGAAGAAATCGGTGGTACTGATGATGGCCGTACCGTCGCCGAGGTCATAGACGGCCGCGTCGTCGCGCTCACGGTTACCAACCAGCAGCTGGGGGAAGGGCTCTCCCGGCGCGGTCTGGGCCAGGATGCGGTCGAGGACCGCCGGGGCAATTTTGCAGCCGCAGCCGGCGCCGTGGGAGTATTCGGTAAGCTTTACATCAGTCATTGCGGGGGGGGGATTACACCTTGGGGAAATAAAAAAAGGCCTTCCGGAGACCGGGCACCTCGCCTCACCGCACCCATGAGGGGGGGGGTGAGAAGGGGGCTGCGTCTCCGGAAGGCCTCGGCGGATTGCGGACTAGTACTGCCGCAGGCTTTCGTCGCGGTTGTCGCGCTGGCGGCGGATCTTGCCCTTGGTGCGCTCGGCGAGTTTCACGGCGGTGTAGGCATTGGCCAGGCCACCGGTGGCGGACAGTTCGGCGAACTTGACGGTTTCATCGTCGGTGCCCGGCTTGATGACGTTCAGGTTGACGGGCAGGGCGCTTTCCTCTATGATCTCCTTCACCTGGCGGGCGGAGAGGTCGGGGAAGTAGCTGCGCAGGAGGGCGGCGATACCGGCCACCATGGGGGCGGCCATGGAGGTGCCGTCGAACTTGGCGTACTCGTCACCGGGGATGGTGGAGTAGATCTGGGCGCCCGGGGCGAATACGTCGACGTATTTCTTGTTGTAGTTCGAGAAGCCGGCGGCCAGCTGGTCGTTGTAGTTGCTGCTGGCGGCGCCTACCTCGATCCAGGTCTTGCCGGTCTTGCGGCGGCCCTGGTAGGTGTCGTTGGGGTAGTTGTTTTCCAGGGTCAGCATCTTGCCGTCGTTGCCGGCGGCGTGTACGAGGAGGACATCGTTCTTCTCGGCGTACTTCATGGCAGCGTCAACCTCCTTCTTGTAGGGGCTCTGTCCCTTGCCGAAGCTCATGTTGATCACCTTGGCGCCGTTGTCCACGGCGTAGCGGATGGCGTTGGCTACGTCCTTGTCGCGCTCGTCGCCGTTGGGCACGGTGCGGACGCTCATGATGCGGACGTGGTCGCCGCCTACGCCGTTGATGCCGAGGTCGTTGTCGCGAACTCCGGCGATGATACCGGCTACGTGGGTACCGTGGGCGGCGTCGGGGCCTTCCACGTCGTTGTTACCGTAGTTGCGCTGATCGAAGTTGGCGGGGTCGTCACCGACGATCTCCCGGGCATCGAACTCGGGGTTGTAGTTGTACTTCAGCTGGCTGTCGAAGTATTCCTGGGCTCCTTCGAGCTGGCCGTAGAGTTCGGCAAAGGTGGTGCCTCCGGCGGTGGCGTTGGCGACCACCTGTTTGACGATGGCGATCGTCTGGTCGTCGCTGTCGATCCCGGCGATGTCCTCAGCGGTAACGTCCTCGGGCTCCTTGTTGAGTTCCTCCAGGGCCTGATCGATGGCCGCCTTGATCATTTCGTACTGGGCGGCGGTGGGGCCGAGCTCCTTTTGCTTCTTTTCGATGGTCTCCTTGTAGGACTGGTAGGCATCAAATTCCGCCTTTTCCTTCTTGCTCAGTCCCTCGCGGTTGCGATTGTTGTACTTGGCGTGGAGGCGGTTGTAGAGGCGCACGACCTCCAGGTTCTCGTAGTTCACGTTGCGGCCGTCGGCCCCACCGATGAAGTTCCAGCCGTGGACGTCGTCGACGTAGCCGTTGCGGTCGTCGTCGATCCCGTTGCCGGGGATTTCTCCGGGGTTTGTCCAGATCACGTCTTTGAGGTCTTCGTGCTCGATGTCCACTCCGGAATCGATCACGGCCACCACCACCGGTTCAGCCTTTTTACCGGCCAAATAGGCGTTGGCACGGGCGGCGCTCACGCCGGGAAAGGAATTTTCCGTCTGGTCAAGTTCCCACCAGTTGTTGGGGGCGGAAGACTGGGCGGTCAGGCCCAGCGACAGAACACAGAGAAAAACAAAAAACAACTGTTGCATATCGGTTTATTTGGCGCAATGTAAAGCCACGGGCCACCCGGAAAGTTTTTGGTGGCCGGCCCCCGGCGGTGCGTAAAGTTAACCGGCAGACGCACTTTCGGGTGGTTAGTGAAAGCTTAAATCCCCTGTTCAATAGCCGTTACTTCCACCCTGCCCCTTCGTCCAAACGGCGTTGCCCGATCAACTCGGTGCCCCTCACCCGGTATAAGCCGGCAAACATCGCTTGCCCAGACCTGTTTTTTTGTTGGAGGACCGTCGGCAATCCCAGTTCAATCTATGAAAAACGTGTACGACCGCATTCGCCGCTGGCGAACTGAGCGACCCAAGACTTTTTACGCCCTGGCCGGCATCTCCGGCCTGGTGGCCGCAGGCGTGGTTGCCCTGGTAGTCGTCTATTTGATGGTCAATGCCGGAGCCTTCGGCCCGATGCCTTCCCGTCAGTCCCTGCTGGATTACCGCAATGACGTCGGCAGCGAAGTCTACGACGTGACCGGAGTCAGCCTGGGTCGTTTCTACGCCCAGGACCGCACCGTCACCGAATTCGACGAGTTGCCCGACCACCTCATTCAGGCGCTGGTGGCCACCGAAGACAGTCGGTTCTATCAGCACGGAGGCGTAGACTGGGAAGCCTACGGCCGGGTGGCCTACAAGACCCTGCTGCAGGGGGAAGACGACCAGGGCGGGGGCTCCACCCTGAGCCAACAGCTCGTGAAGAACGCCTACGGCCGCCCCCGGCTCGGCTACGGCCCGCGGGTCGATCTCCTGCTGCACAAGATCCGGGAAGGGTTTCTGGCCCAGCGGCTGGAGAGCGTCATGTCCAAGGACGAGGTCGTCAAGCGTTACCTTAATACGGTCAGTTTCCCGGGCAACACCTTCGGTATTGCCGCGGCCACCCAGCGGTATTTCCAGAAACCGCCCAGCGAGTTGAGCGTACGCCAGTCGGCCAGCCTGGTCGCTTCCCTCAAGGGGACCAGCAGCTACGACCCCCTGCGGGCCCCCGAACGGAACGCCAAGCGTACCGACCTGGTGCTGAAACTGATGCACAATGCGGGCTACCTCACCGAAGAACAGCTGACCGATGCCCTGGCCGACAGCCTTGGCCTGAACTACCACCGCAAGTCAGAAGAGGAGCCCCTGGCCCCTCACTTTACCCAGGCCGTCAAGCGGGAGGCCCTGCGCCTGCTAGCGGACATCCAGCGCCCGGATGGAGAACCCTATAACCTGTACAGCGACAACCTGAGCATCTATACCACCCTGGACCTGCGGCTCCAGGAACACGCCGAAGCGGCCGTGGAGCGACAGATGACCAACCTGCAGCGGGAATTCGAACGTCACCTTGGCCGCCGCGACGCCTGGGAAACGGAGGCTTCCCTGCGGGGTGCCATCCGCAACAGCCAGCGGTGGCGCGTGGGCCGCGCCGCCGGTCGCGACAGCACCGCCCTGGTGGAGGAGTTCAATACCCCCCGCCCGATGGAACTGCTGGTCCCCAATGGGGAACCCATCTCCGGGGAGTTTACCCCTTTAGACAGCGTAAAGCATTCCCTTTCCTTCCTACGCTCCGGTTTCCTGGTCCTGGACCACTCTACGGGTGCCGTGCGCGCCTGGGTCGGTGGCAGCGACTTTGATTTCAGCCGCTACGACCACGTGCTCAGCCGCCGGCAGACCGGATCGACCTTCAAACCCTTCGTATACGCCGCTGCCCTGAAGAAGGGCTATGACCCCTGTTACCGTTTGAGCAATGCCCTGAGGACTTACGAGGACGAGGACGGCCCCTGGACCCCCCACAACTCCGACTGGAACCACGGGGGCACTTACAGCATGCACGGCGCCCTGACGCATTCGGTCAACGTGGCCGCCGTTCGCATGATCATGGAGACCACCCCGGAGCCGGTGGTGGAAATGGCCCGCCGCATGGGCCTGCCGGGCGAGATTCGCCCCATCCCGAGCATCGCCCTGGGCACCGTAGAGAGTAACCTGTTTGAAATGACGGGAGCCTACGGGGCTTTCGCCAACCAGGGGGAGTATGCCCCACCCCACTACATCAGCCGGATTGAGAATGCCGACGGGGAGGTGATCTACGCCCACGATGCCCCGACCGAAACGGTGCTTGAAAGTCGTACCGCCGCCCAAATGCAAACTATGCTCCGCTACGTAGTGGAGCGGGGCACCGCAAGTCGGCTGCGGTGGCAATACGGGATCACCCGCCCCTCCATCGGCAAAACGGGTACTTCCCAGAACATGGCCGACGGCTGGTACATCGGCAGTACTCCCACCCTGACCGGCGGTGCCTGGGTAGGTGGGGAGAACACCGGTGTCCGCTTCCGTAACGGCAACATGGGCAACGGTTCCCACTCCGCCCTGCCCATCTGGGCGTACTTCCTGGAGAAGGTCGAAGCCGATACTGTCCTCGCCGATGTATTGGGCGAAGATTTTCCTCCGCTGCCGGCCGAGGTACAGCGCGACTTCTACTGTTCCGAATTTATCCCTCCCGTGGAGGTGGTGGAAGAACTGGAAGGCGATGACGTAGAGGAACCTGTGCAAGCCCTCCCCGTTAGTGGACTGGAGCCTTCCGACAACGGCACCCGGTAGGCTAGTCGGTCACCTTCAGCTCCTCCCGCTTTTCGCGCAGCTCTGACTTCAGCTGCTCCTTGACGGCTGTTAGTTTGGGATCGTTGATGCGGTTTTCCATCTCCTGGGGGTCCTCCTGCAGGTCATACAATTCGTAGCCTTCAAAGCCGGGCTCCGTGAAGTGGATTAATTTGTAGCGCTCCCCCCTTACCCCTTCGTGGCGGGCCACCCGGTGGTAACTGTTCATTTGCTGGTAGTAGCGGTAGTAGACATAATCCCGCCAGTCCTCCGGGGTGTCCCCCTGCAGGATGGGGAGCAGGCTCCTGCCCTGCAGTTCATCCGGAACGACCGCACCTGCCAACTGCAGCAAGGTGGGTGCCAGGTCGATGTTGAGGGTCATAGCCTCGGTGGAAGAACCTGCTTCGATCAAGGGCGGGTAGCGGATCATGAGTGGCGTGCGGTGGCTCTCTTCGTACATGAAACGCTTGTCGTACCAACCGTGCTCACCGAGGTAGAAGCCCTGGTCGCTGGTGTAGATCACGATGGTGTTCTCGGCCAGTCCGCTCTCTTCAAGGTAGTCCAGTACCCGTCCGACGTTGTCGTCCACGCTCTTCACGCTGGCCAGGTAGTCCTGCATGTAGCGCTGGTAGCGCCAGCTGAGTTCCCGGTCGGTACCCTTTACGGATTGCCACTCTTCACCCACCCGTTTGAGGAAGGGCTCCCAGGCGGCCCTTTGCCCCGGGGTCATACGGCCCAGTTGGCGGTCGAAATTCTTTACCTGATCGAAGTTAGGGTTCTGGATGAAGGTTGCGCCCCCGGTACCGGGGTCCGGGTTCTGATACTCCCCCGTGACCTTGAGGTCGTGGCTGGTGAACATATCGGCGATGCGCATGTCGGCGTGGGCCGCGGCGGGCCGGCCGGCGTATTCGTCGCGCAGGGTGGCCGGCTCCGGGTAGCGCTTGTCCAGCAGGCCGGCCAGGTCACTCGTATCTGGCATCCAGTTACGGTGGGGGGCTTTATGCCAGTAGAGCATCATGAAGGGCTGGTCGCTGGCAGCATTGCGGCGCAGTTCCTCAAGCGCATAGTCGGTGATTACCGTGGAGGTATAACCTTCTGCCGGCGGCAGGGTGTCGCCGTTGTGCACGAACACCGGGTTGTAGTAGCTCCCCTGCCCGATCAGGCCACGGAATTCGTCGATGCCCCGGGGAATGGCCTGGAGGTGGTGTTTGCCAATCAGCGAAGTACGGTATCCCGCTTCGTGGAGGGCCTCCGGGAACGTCCACTGATCAGGATTGAAGGGGCTCAGGTTGTCGATCTTGCCGTTGAGGTGGCTGTACTTTCCAGTCAGGATAGCCGCCCGGCTCGGGGCGCAGATTGAATTGGTCACGAAACTGTTGCGGAAGAGCATCCCCCCGTCGGCGATCCGGTCCAGGTTCGGCGTTTCGGTCAGCTCATCGGTGTAAGCCGAGATGGCCCGTTGGGCGTGGTCGTCCGACATGATGAAGATGATGTTCGGTCGTCGGGCGGTGGCGCTGCCACTGAGTTGTTCGTCGGTTTCGGGGGCGGGTCCGCAGGTGCAAAGCAGCAGGGCCAAGAGCAGAGAGGAAATGAAATAGTGCATGGTGGCCAAGATAGCCGATAACCGGAAAAAAGGTATTCCCGCCCAGCTGCCGGAGTTGCTTACCTTTTCCAATATGAAACGACCGGAATTCCTGCGCTCGCGGCTGCTGCTTGCGCTGATAATCCTCCCCCTGCTCCCGGCGATTGCCCAGGAAACCCTGCATTCCATTGATCGCCGCCCCATCGTCGAGCGCCATCGGGTAACATTGACCACTATGGATACCCTGGGCGCGCTTTCGGTGGGCAATGGCCGGTTCGCGGTAACGGTCGACGCTACCGGCCTGCAAACCTTTCCGGAGCGTTACCGCAACGGCATACCGCTGGGTACGCTGTCGGAATGGGGTTGGCACAGCTTTCCGGCCGACACGGTCTATTCCATCGGGCAGACCCTCCGGCCAACGGCGTCACACGGACGACAGGTACCCTACGCCGTACAGTGGCCCGCCGACACCCCCGCCGGGCGGGCGGCCGATTACCTGCGGCAAAATCCCCACCGCTTGCACCTGGGACAGGTAGGCTGGGACATTCGTGGGGCGGACGGCACGCTGGTCCGGGTGGAGGACATCACCGACATCCGCCAGGAACTTGACCTCTGGAACGGCCATGTCCTGACCCACTTCACCGTGGGTGGCGCCCCGGTCCGGGTGACCACGGCGGTCCGCCAGGATGCAGACGAACTTGTGGTGAAGGTGGAAAGCCCCCTGCTGGCCACGGGGCGCCTTGCCGTAAAAGTGTCCTACCCCTACCCCACCGGGGAATGGCTCGATGAGGCAGCGAATTATGATCAGGAAGAGCAGGAGCGGCTAAACGCCAGCCAATCCCGGTCGGGCAATTGGCTTATCCAGCGGCAAATCGACACTACCACTTACTTCACCCGTTTCCAGACCACCAACCGGGCGGCAGGAATCGATAGCCTACCCTATGGATACCGGTGGACCCCCTCCGGCGGGGATTCAACCTGGACCTTCGCGGTGGCTTTTGCTCCTGATGCGCCTTCCCTGGCACCCGCGGCCGCGCCCTTGGAAGCATTGGAGGAAATTGCCCGGGCCTACCACCAGTACTGGACCACCAATGGCATCATTGACTTCGGAGCCGTAACCGACCCTCGGGCGGCAGAACTGGAGCGGCGCATGGTGCTTTCGAGATACCTCACCCACGTGAACAGCAGCGGCAGCATGCCCCCCCAGGAAACGGGGCTGACCTATAACTCCTGGTACGGCAAACCCCATCTGGAAATGGCCTGGTGGCACGGTGTCCACTTTGCGCTCTGGGGGGAACCGGAAGTTCTCGCCCGCCACCTGGACTGGCACTTCCGTGCCCTGCCCGGCGCCCATGCCATTGCCGTACGACAGGGGTTCCGGGGGGTAAGGTGGCAGAAGATGACCGATCCGGATGGCGGGGAAACGGCCTCCTCCGTGGGATCTTACCTCCTCTGGCAGCAACCCCACCCGATCTACTTTGCGGAACTGCTTTACCAGCTTTCCCCCTCAGACAGCCTTTTGTCACGCTACGCCCCCCTGGTCGACACGACGGCGGCCTTCATGGCCGACTTCCCCCACTACGATGCCGAACGGGGGCAGAGGGTGCTCGGCCCCGGGGTGATTGCCGCCCAGGAACGGTTCGGGGCCGACACCACCCTGAATACCACCTTCGAACTGGCCTACTGGCGGTGGGGGCTCACCACCGCCCAGCAGTGGCGGGAGCGGAGGGGACTGCCCCGGCGGGACGACTGGGACAGGGTCATTGCAGCACTCGCCCCCCTGCCCGTCCAGGACAGCCTGTACCTCGCCGCCGCCAGCGCCCCCGACTCCTATACGAATCCGCGCTACCTCACCGACCACCCCAGCGTACTGGCGGCGTATGGCTTGCTGCCGGCTACGGAGGGACTGGACACTGCCATCATGGCGCGCACCCTGGATACCATCTGGAAAGTCTGGCAGTGGGAAGAAACCTGGGGGTGGGACTTCCCCCTGACCGCCTTCACCGCCGCGCGGATGGGGCAGGCGGAACGCGCCGTCGATGCCCTGCTGATGGAGGTGCCGAAGAACCACTACCTGAAGAACGGCCACAACTACCAGCGATCCAATCTGAGGATCTATCTGCCGGGGAACGGCGGCTTTCTCGCAGCACTGGCGATGATGTGCGCGGGAGCCGCCGGCCTCCCGGGTGGTTCAGGTTTTCCCCCGGATTGGGACGTCAGATGGGAAGGGCTGCAACCTGCATTATGACTTACAGGATGGGTACCCGCAACGCCCGCAGTCCATCCACGCCCTGCAACGGCTCCAGTTCAAAGTTCTCCCACTGGTCACTGATGAATCCCTGGGCACTGAGGTAGCGAAAATAACCCTGATAGACGAGGGCCTCCCTGTCCTGGGTATAGATCACCGTGAGGTGATCAGGCTGGGTAAGCCTTTCTTTCGTTTGCTTTACCACCGCTTTATCAATGCGCTTCTTGACAATTTCATAGCGCACGTTATAAGCGCCATCAACATCGAGCCGCTTCAGGTCCGGTTGAAATTTCAGGGTAAGCCGGCTGCTGTAAGCCAGAACCAGGGGAGCGATTTCCAGGTGAAACTCTTCAGCCTCTGGGCACTCCGGTGAAGAGGTTACGACCGGGTGCCTTACCGCGCGGGCAATATTGCAGGTCCAGATCAGCTGACGCAGTTGAAGGTTTTCAATGTAAATATCATGAAACTCCAATTGGGGGGCCAGGGCCTTCCCGAGATAGATGTTGTACTCTATTCCATCGGTCTGGTACTTCTCGAAGTAACACGGCACCAGCTTCTGTAACTGCTGTTCCTCTTCCTCTAGCATGCGACTGATACTCCGATTCAGATTATCAAGCGCGCATTCGTAGGCCAACCGGTTACGGTCAAAAATCCTGGACTCCTCACCAAGTCGGCTGAAGTAGGCATCGGTCATGGGCCGGACGTCCTCGAAACGTTCGGCCAAGTGGAGCAATACCGGGTTGATCCGGAGGCGGATATATTCACCCAGCGCGGTTTCATCATCCGTCCCGAATTGATTACTCATCCCTTCCCGCTTGCCATTCACCTCAAACGACAGTGCTTTCACTGCATCCAGGGAATGCTTTTCCCCGGCCTCGTCCAAGACCTCAATTGCCACGGTAAGGTTATCCAGAAGATCCACATAGATTGCCCGGTTCCGGTTCTTAGAGGAATTGCGGATATCCAGCGACCCATAAAAAGGACTTAAATCCTCAAAAGTGATGATGTCCCGTGGCCCACTGGAATTCAAATGGGCAATCGCCGCCTCCCGAAACCGCCACTGAATAGCGGGATGGATCGCCGTGAATTCTTCCAGCATGACGGCCTCTACCTTGCTTTCAAATTCATCGAGGTGACGCTTGAGGGCATTGACAAACATTGGCGTAATCTGGCGGATTTTGAACAGGGACAGGCCATTTATCTCCCCGGCTTCAGGATTGGACAGCTCTAGGATTCCTATCGTTTTCCCTTCATATACGAGGGGGGCCAATAACAGATTCCGGAATCCGGATTTTATCACCAGTGAAGCCAGGGGATTATCCATTACCTCCCCGAGATTCTCGATGATTATGGTCCTTTGTTGGGTGATCGCCTGATAATAGATGGATTGGTGCAAGTGGGCCCGGTGCTCCTTTTTCAATTGCCGAATCAGCAAACTGTTCCAGATCTTTCGATCGGATACAAAGTTGAGTTCTCCGTTTTTTTGCAAGGTGGCCAGCCCCAGGCGGAGGTCAGGCAAGCAAAACAGGTTGCGCAACTCACGTTCCAGCTCAACCATCCACTGCTCCTCGGGTATATCCTGTCGATTGAGCAGTGAGATGTGGAGCCGCTTGGTAGACTCTTCGATGGTGATGTCGACCAAAGTGGTTAGGGTCACGCCCCTGAAGAGAAAGTTCTCCGGGGGAAGTGCGGCCATCCAGTCCTGCACGTCAAAGTCCTGATCCAAAAGGTTCTGCAGACGTTCCCGGGGCAGTTCCGGCAGGGGCCCGCGCGGCATCACATCGATGAACTGGGTATTGCCCGTCAGTTTAAAATACCGGTTCAAGCCTTTTGTCTCGTTCCAGGCGGAAAAGACGATCGGCAGGTCCACTTTCAGGTCCAAACCATACAGTTGTTTTAGAATGCTTTTATAGGCATAGATCACCCGGGCATCAATCCGGGTATAATGCACCGAGCTATCTACAGAATCAATTTTGACATCGTCAGATTGGTAAATGCGACGGTAGGCTTCAGTAGCATAGATGAACCGTTCATGATCAAAGGGCGAGCAAAGGGAATGGGGTGAGTTGGACCATCCCTGGACGGGTAGCAGGGGGGAAAAAAGCCTGGCAAGAAACTCCTGCTTGTCGGCAAAGTAGTTTTCGTCACGGATAGGCTCGAGCAGCCCTGGGTTGCGGGCTATTTCACCTTCGATAAATTGACGGTCAGGATCAGCGTCGGGTATTTCCGCCCGCCATTTCGCTACCACTCCCGCCAGGGAAAGCTCCGTAACAAAGGGAACGGCATCTGATAACCTGGTTGAAAACGGCTGTTCAACAAGCATGATATGGTTAATTTTCCCTCGAGGGGGTGGCAAGAGGTCATTTGAAGGCTACTACCGCACTGCTGGGGCCGGTCAAAGGGATTAGGTCAGTCTCACGGAAACCAGCCTTGGTGGCCCACTTGCGAAAATCCTGGTAGGTATAATCGAAGCCCTCGGGCGTTTCGATGAGCATATTCAGGCTCATCAGCAGGCCAAAAAGGTTCTCTTTCCGCTTGTCATCGATCACGTTCTCGATGACCAGCAGGGCGCCGCCCTCCGGGAGGGCATCGTAGGCCTTGCCGAGCAACATCAACTTTTCCTGCTCACTCCAGTCGTGCAGGATATTGCCCATCGTGATCACGTCGGCGTGAGGTAAATCGTCGGCGAAGAAGTCGCCTGACTCCACCCTCACCCGGTCTTCCATGCCGCGGTTGCGGATGTTCTCCTCCGCGATGGGCACCAGGGCCGGAAGGTCGAAGGTCACGCACTGCAGGTGGGGATGCTGCTCGGCCAGGATACAGGAGCAGGTGCCGTCGGCCCCACCCACGTCGCAGTAGTTGGTATAGGCAGAGAAATCGAAACTCTGGGCCAGAAAGATGAAGTTGGGAATCTGGAAGCCCGCCATGGCGGCCGCGAATTCCCGCAGAGTGGCCGGGTCAGCGTAGACGGCTTCAAACAGGCTCTTTTCCCCGTGCTTGGACTCATTCTGGGGTTGGCCGGTCTGCAGGGCTTCCTCGAGGTTGCCCCAGAAGGGGTAAAGGCGGTTATTGGCCATCTGCAGCATCCCGCCGATGTAGCCGGGCGTGCCACGGACGAGGTAATGGTCCACGTCGGGGGCGTTGGCGTACTGGGCGTCTTCGCCCGTACCCTTGCGTTGAAGAAAACCCAATGCCACCAGGGCATCCAGAAAGTCATAGAGCGACCGGCTGTGCAGGCCGAGGGTCTTCTGTATGCTGGCCGCTTTCTGGGGCCCTTTGGAGAGGTAGCTGAACAGGTCCAGCTCTACGGCGGACAGCAGGACCTTGGCCGCCCAGAAGCCGAAACCGGTTTGCAGGATACGGTCAGGGGCGACGGTGGGGATGGGGGTCATATCAATCGTGTGGGTGAAGTTGTTAAGGAATATAGGTACAGCCCCGGTACCACGCAACCCGGTAATCTGGCCGGTTTCTAGCGGGTGGGTAGCGGCATACCGTGCATGCGCAGGAAGGAAAGTTTGTCCCAATACCCCCGCTGCAGCTTGATCTTGCCCTCCGTGATGTGGAAAAAACCGCAGCCAAGCAATCCCATGGGGTCCTTCCATTCCAGGATGACCCACTCGTCGTCCTGGAAGAGATTGACGGGCAGGCAAGTCATTTCCGCCGTGCTGAACTCGTAGGCGAAGAGTTCCCGGATAGCGTGCTTTCCCTGGATGGGCAGGTTGGCAACCTGATGGTTGATGGCATCGTCGTGGTAGAGCTCCGCCAGTCCATCCGCGTCGCCTCGGTTAAACAGTTCTATCCAATGTAGTACCATGTCTTTTGCGTCGTTCATGAAACTGACGATTTTAGGGGGCCAGTGATTCATATAACCCGTATTACCTTAGCCAGTGCGCGGCCGAGGCCGCCGACTTCACTCTCTCTTTCCCGATTTACCGCGATCATGCCCATGAAGAATCTCTTTTCCCTGCTTTTTATCTCCCTTTTGCTCTGCACCTGCGCGAGCCAAAACAACCAGGACGCCGCCGCCACGGAAGGTGACGGCTGGATCAGCCTGTTCGACGGCACCTCCACCGACGGGTGGCGTGGCTACAACGCCGAGGAACTTCCTCCCGGCTGGGTGGCCCGCGACGGGGTACTGCAATTCGACACCGAGCTGGAGCTGGAACAGGACTATACGGGTGGCCGCGACATCGTCTACGGTGAGCGGGAGTTCGAGAACTTCGAGCTGGAACTCGAGTGGAAAATCCCCCCCGGCGGTAACAGTGGCATTTTCTACCACGTGAAGGAAGGTTACGACAGCCCCTCCTCGATTGCCCCCGAATACCAGCTGATCGACGACGCCGGTTACGCCGACATCCACGATCTGACGGCCTACAACAGTCAGTTCGGTGCCGAGCACCCCGAAAAACTGCAGGACTGGCAAAGCACCGGCGCGGACTATGCCATGCATACCCCCGATCCCGCCAAGAAGAAACTGAACCCGGCCGGGGAATGGAATACCAGTCGGATCGTCTTCACCCCCGAACGCGCCGAGCACTGGCTCAACGGTGAGCTGCTGCTGAGCTTCGAGCCCTGGTCCGACGAATGGCAGGCCAAGCGCGACTCCGGCAAGTGGAAGAATGCCCCCGACTACGGCAAGTTCCGCAGCGGATACATCGCCCTGCAGGACCACGGCAGCCCGCTCTGGTTCCGTAACATTCGGATCCGCGAACTGTAACTCCCCCACTCCACCGATTCCAAATCCAAGATTAATCCGATCATGAAAAGAAGAACATTCATCCAGAGCAGTTCCGCCCTGGCCGCTGCCCTGTTGTTGCCCGGCTGCGCTACCTCCGGCCAGTCCGGCCCCGAGAAAACCCGACTGCGCACCGCGCACATCGGTCTGGGTTACCAGGGAAGTGAAGATATGAAGGCCATCGCCTCCCACCCCGCGGTGGAGGTGGTAGCCCTTTGTGACGTAGACGCCAACTTCCTGAAGGCCGCCCACGAGAAGCACCCTGGCGCCCGCACCTTCGTCGATTACCGCGAGATGCTGCGCGAAATGGGCGACGACATCGACGCCGTGGTTGTTGCCACTCCCGATCACACCCACGCTCCGGCCTCCCTGATGGCCATGGAGATGGACAAACCCGTCTACTGCCAGAAGCCGCTGGCCCACCACGTATCGGAGGCCCGCGAAATGGCCCGGGTGGCCAAGGAAAAGAACCTGGTCACCCAGATGGGCATTCAGGTCCACTCCTTCTATGATTACCGCCTGGCCACCCAGTTGATCCAGTCGGGCATCGTCGGCAAGGTGCACACCGTACGGGCCTGGTCGCCCAAGAACTGGGGCTACGACGGCCCCGCCCCCACCACCAGCGATCCGATTCCCGCCAGTCTGGACTGGAACCTCTGGCTGGGTACCGCGCCCGATCGCGAATACGTGGAGGAGCGCTACCACCCCACTAACTGGCGGCAAATCGTAGATTACGGCTGCGGCACCCTGGGTGATATGGGCGTCCACATCTTCGACACCCCCTACAATGCCCTGGAGCTCGACGTCCCGCGCACCGTCGTGAATGAATGCCGCCCCCCGAACGGATACGGCTTCCCGGAAAATAACCTGGTGACCTACGAATTCCCCGGCACCCCGTATACCGGCGAGAGCCTGAAGTGGGTTTGGTACGATGGCCCCGGCGCTCCGGCCGCCCACCCCGACCTGGAATTGCCCAACGGAGAAACCCTACCCGACCAGGGCGCGGTGTTCATCGGCGATAAAGGCCGCCTGCTGCTGCCCCACTTCATGCAGGAGCCCCGGATGATCGTCGACGGCGAGTACCAGGACATTTCGACCGAAATCGCCGCGGCCGCCGAGGCCCTGCAACTGGGTACCCCCATCCGCAACTACGAAACGGAAAGCCCCAAGCACTACCACCAGTTCGTGGATGCCTGCCTCGGCAAGGGCAGCTGCAGCGCTCCGTTCAGCTACTCCGCCCGCCTGACGGAGGTCATCCTGCTGGGTACGGTAGCGGGCCGCTTCCCCGGTCAAACCCTCCACTGGAACGCCGGCTCCGGCCGCTTCGACGAGGAGGCCGCCAACAAGTTCCTGGAAGGCGACTATCGTAAGATCTGATTGTATCAGACGTCCACAACCGGCGGTCGGGAAGGTTCCGGCCGCCGGTTTTTTGTGACCACTGTTTAAGTCATTATCGGAAAGTACTGGAGGAGTAATAACGCCGGCCGGGAGCAGCCGACTGCGCGCGGGTGCCTACCACAGTCGGTGTGTCAACGTCGATTTTTTACAATCGCGGTGGCTTTTCTGCCCCGAACTTAGGATCATCGCTCACCAAACTACCCGCAGCCATGACCCACGTATCCGAGATTGCCCCCGATGTGTACCGAATTTCGGTTTTCGTGCCGGAGATGAACCTCCAGTTTAACCATTTCCTCCTACGGGACGAGGAGCCCATGCTATACCACGCTGGCATGCGGCGGATGTTCCCGCTGGTGTACGAGGCCTTAAGTCGACTGATTGCCCCCCGCGATTTGCGGTGGATTGGCTTCAGCCACTTTGAAGTAGACGAATGCGGTGCCCTGAACGAGTGGCTGGGTGTGGCCCCCCAAGCTACCCCGGTCTGCAGCGAGGTCGGGGCCCTGGTCAACATGGGCGACTTTGCCGACCGCCCGGCCCGGGCCCTGGCCGACGGGGCCACCTTCACGACGGGACGTAACCGCTACCGCTTCATCCGCACCCCCCACCTGCCCCACGGATGGGACGCCGGCGTTCTCTTCGAGGAAACCAACGGCACCCTGCTCTGCTCCGACCTGCTGCACCAGAATGGCGACGTAACCGCCCTGACGGATACGGACATCCTGTCGCACCACCAGCGGTCCCTGATGGAATTCGAGCAGGGCCCCCTCATGGGCTATTCCCCCTACACCTCCCGCACGGCGTCCATCATCCAGCGCCTGGCGGACCTCAATCCCCGCACCCTGGCTACCATGCACGGTTCCTCCTTTAACGGCGATTGCCGGCAAACCCTGGAAGGCCTCGACCAGGTACTCCGGACGGTATGGGAACCCCAGGCCAGGGCCGCCGCCACCGCTTGAGGAGGGGGGTTCCCCGGATACTCCCTAAATTCGGTGGACCCCCACCGCACGCCATGATCGCCGTTTCCACCTACCGCCCCAGCCCTCCCCTCGCGCCCTTCGTGAGTTGCTACACCCGGGGGGTGTATAACACGGAAGCCCGGCGGGGGGCTATGATCGAGGTAATCCCAAATGGTTGTCCGGAACTCATCATTCACTTGCGCGAACGCCACTGCCAACTTCCGGGTGGCAACGGATTGGCGGCCACGCCCGACTATATGCTCATCGGGCTGTTCCGTCGCGCCTTTCGCGTACACTTTGACGAGCCGGTCCCGGTATTTACCATCCGCTTCCGGCCGGAAGCCCTCACCTCCCTGTTCCAGCTGGAGGGAAGGGAGATGCTGGACGATTTTCAGGACAGCTACCTGCTGTTTGACAAATCCTTTCACGCACTGTGCGACCGGATCCGGACCGAGCCGGAGGTGACCCAAATGATCGCGCGGGCGGAGGATTATCTACTCCACCGGCTCGCCCTGCGGCCAACCCGCCGGGATTACGTGGCGCGGTCGGCCGCGCTGATGCGGCGGTGCGCGGTATGCAGCGTAGCGGATATATCCCGGCAGGTATGCATCAGCCAGCGGCAACTCGAGCGACAATTCCGCCGGGTGGTAGGGATCACCCCGAAACAGTACCTCAATCTGCTGCGCATCAACCGGGCGGTGGAGGCCCTGAATCGGGACCCGAACCTGGACCTCACCAGTGTGGCTTACGACTGCGGCTACTTCGATCAGGCCCACTTCATCCGCGACTTTCGCCGGGTGACCGGGCGGCCACCCGGTGCCTACCGCCGCGGGGAGGGCAACCTGGTCGCGCTGGGCGGATAATCCTACCCGCTTGGCTTACCCCATGGAGTGGAGGCCCACGTGGTTTCCTTCAGTGTCGCGAAACAGCGCGAAATGGCCACTATCGGGGCTGATAAATGTCTTTGACAGGAGGACTTGCCCGCCGGCGGCCTCGACCCGATCGAGGACCGCGGTCAAGTCTTTGCCCCCGTTCAGGTAGACCTTGGGCCCGTCCGGCGAGGGAGTGTACCCCTCACCTGAGCAGATAGCGCCTCCGATGCCCCCCTGTTGCTGGTCGTGGAGGAGGATGCCCATACGCACGGGCCCCATCTGCATTTCCGGCATTTCGTAGTCGAAGATTGCGCTATAGAAAGCCTGGGCACGGGGGAAATCAGTGACGGGGATTTCCACCCAGCTCAGGGCGTGATGCATCATTTCCATAGGTTAAATTGTTAGTGTGGTCAGAAAAGTGATTTTGGGTGGGCGATCAGGAAGGTACTCGCTACGGTGAAATCACCCTGGGTGATCGGCGTCCACCCGGACAGCCTGCGTTGCTTCCCGCGCTTCGGGCTGGTTCCCGCCGGCCGCGGAACCCGCGCTCCGCCGCCCCGCCAACAAAACAATCCCTTAACAAGTCCGGGGGTTTTGCCAAAAGAAAAAGCCGTACCTTTGCGCGCTCAAATCGGCAGTTCCCCAAAAGCCAAGTTTTATGCAGTCTATTCGCAACATCGCCATCATCGCCCACGTCGACCACGGCAAAACCACCCTGGTGGACAAAATGCTGTTGGCCGGCCAGCTCTTCGGAGACCACGAGAACCCCGGCGAGCTGATCATGGACAGCAACGACCAGGAGCGGGAACGCGGGATTACCATCCTTGCCAAGAACGTCTCGATCCAGTACAAGGGCACCAAGATCAACATCATCGACACCCCTGGTCACGCCGACTTCGGTGGTGAGGTAGAGCGGGTGCTGAACATGGCCGACGGCGTACTGCTGCTGGTGGATGCCTTTGAAGGCCCCATGCCGCAGACCCGCTTCGTGATGGACAAGGCCCTGAAACTCGGCCTGAACCCGCTGGTTGTCATCAACAAGGTAGACAAGCCGAACTGTACCCCTGAAGAGGTGCACGAGATGGTATTCGACCTGATGTTCAGCCTGGACGCTACCGAGGACCAGCTCGACTTCCCCACCATCTACGGATCGGCCAAGAACGGCTGGATGAGCACCGACTGGCGGCAGGAAACCGACAACATCCTGCCCCTGCTGGATGCGATCCTCGAGCACGTGCCCGAGCCCAAAATCAAGGAAGGCAACACCCAGATGCTGGTCACCAGCATTGAATTCAGCAAGTACATCGGTCGTATGGCCATCGGCAAACTGAGCCGGGGTACCCTGAAGGCCAACCAACAACTTACCCTCATCAGCCGCGAAGGCGTGGAGACCAAGGCCCGGGCCCGCAGCCTCTTCGTTTACGAAGGATTCGGCCGCGTGGAAGTGGACGAAGTACAGGCCGGAGACATCTGCGCCGTATTCGGCGTGGAAGGATTCGAGATCGGCGACACCATTGCCGACGGTGAGAACCCCGAAGCCCTGCCGACGATCGCCATCGACGAGCCCACGCTGAGCATGGTCTTCACCATCAACGATAGTCCCTTCTTCGGCAAGGAAGGCAAGTACGTCACCAGCCGCCACATCAAGGACCGCCTGACCGCGGAACTGGAGCGGAACCTCGCCCTGCGGGTGGAGGAAACCGAGAGCGCCGACAAATTCAAGGTATTCGGACGCGGTGTAATGCACCTTTCCGTACTCATCGAAACCATGCGCCGCGAGGGCTACGAGCTCCAGATCGGACAGCCGCAGGTTATCGTGAAAGAAATCGACGGCGTGAAGCAGGAGCCGGTGGAAGAACTGACCATCGACCTGCCGGACGAGATGTCGGGAACGGCCATCAACATGGTCACCCAGCGCAAAGGCACCATGCTGAGCATGACCCCGAAGGGTGAGCGGGTGGTCCTCGAATTCGAGATTCCCAGCCGCGGCATCATCGGTCTGCGCTCCAACATGCTGACCGCTACCCAAGGTGAGGCCATCATGACCCACCGCTTCAAGGAATTCCAGCCCCACAAGGGTGAAATCCCCGGTCGCCTGAACGGCTCGCTGATCTCCATGGAGAACGGCAAGGCCATCCCTTACTCGATCAACAACCTGCAGGACCGCGGCCGCTTCTTCATCGACGCGAACGAAGAGATCTACGAAGGACAGGTCATCGGCGAGAACAGCCGCGCAGCCGACCTCGTGATCAACGTGACGAAGACCAAGAAGCTCACCAACATGCGCTCTTCGGGCAACGACGACAAGGCCCGCCTGGTACCGCCCCGCAAATTCTCCCTGGAGGAAGCCCTCGAGTACATCCAGGCCGACGAGTACGTGGAAGTAACTCCCGAAAGTCTGCGCCTGCGCAAAACGCTGCTGCGTGAAGCTGAGCGGAAGCGTGGGGAGAAGATTACTTTCTAGGGCTTTAAGGCTATTAATTCTTTAGTACTGTAGGTGCCGCCTTCGGCGCTGGCTATCTGCGTACGCCGGGCGACGGTAGTATTACCCTGCAAGGTCCTTTCCTGGTGGAGGGGGTAACTTGGGGAACTGCCATGAACGCCTTGTTCCGCTATTTTTTGCTGTTGCTTGCTTTCTTTCCCGGCTGGATGGCGGGGCAGGAAAACCACTGCACGGGCAGTCGCTATGTGCAGCTGTACTACGACGATTCGGGGCGTGACGTGCGCCTGTCCTGTATCGTGGATTACGGCGGTAGCGGCGATATCCTGGTGGGCGGGATGGCGGGTGGCGACATCCTCCTGTCCCGGCTATCGGCAGAGGGAGTGGTACGCTGGCAACGGGCAATCGCGACCGGCGGGGAGAGTACCGAGCTGAGCCTGGTAAACGGATTGCTCGTCGATCCGGAGGGCATGATCGCCGGGGTGGTCAGTCATTTTTCGGACAACCGGCAGACCGCCGGGCTCTTTCGCTACAATCCGGTCACCGACCAGCTACTCTACTACCGCAAGGCCCCCTACGAGAGTGACCCCACCGGCATCCTGCTGGGAGGTGGCGGCGAATACGTAGTATCCGGCTCCCGCATCGGAGCGCCCTCCCCGATTTTCCGACGGGGTCTGCTGCAGCGATTCCGCCGAAACGACGGCAGCCCCCTGGGTCAGGGTCATTACTATGACCTGGCCGGGGAAGAAACCATCTTCGATCTACTCCCCCACCCCGATGGCGGATACCTGGCTGCCGGGGCGGCCAGTGTACGGGGCAGTGCCGGCGCTGGCCGTAGTGTCCTGCTGCAGGTCGACCCTGGGGGCAACCTGCTCAGCAGCCGGGTAGGTCCCGTTGCTGACGACCGCAATGCCCGACTGTTTGCCTTCGATGTGGAAGTGGAACAGGGCCGGACTTACCTCCTGCAGTGGGGTGATCTCGACCGCATTACCGGAGCGGAGGGGACACTACCCATTATTACGGCTTTCGCAGCCGGAGGTGAAGTGTTGTGGAGCCGCAAATACGACCTGACCGCCAGCAGCGGAGAGGTGGGGATCGAAATGGCCATTCACAATGGGGGACTGCTCCTGTACGGCTACTCGCTGGTGGGCAAGCGCGACATCTTCCTGCTGCAACTGGAGTTTTCCGGTGAGGTACGCTGGGCCCGCCGTTACTCCTTCCCCGGTAATGCCCAGGTTTACCAGCGCGGAAACCAGCAGTTGCTGGCAAGACCCTTCCGGATCCTGGTAGCGGCCACCTACAGTTTCCGCGGCACCCAGCCCCACGAGGGGTTGCTGCTCCAACTCGACGGGGAGGGGCGCCCCCTGGCGGAATGCCTGGTAGTGGAAGATTCCCCTGTGGCGGTAAGCAACCTGCTAACGGTATGGAGCGAGCGCTCCCTCAGTGATACAATGATTACCGCCGACTGGGTGGAGGAAGCCGCCGACCGACCGGAAACGGAGCTGGTGGCGGTGGATGATTGTGACCGCCCCTGCGCGGGGTGTACGGAAAGGAGTTTCTCCTCCCGGGTGCTGTGTCCCGGCGACACGATTCTGGTAGCTGGAAGCTGGAGGAGCGAACCCGGGCTCTATCGCGACACCCTGTCCGGCAGGGCCGGGGCCTGCGATACCGTGGCCACCACCGAGATCGTTGACGCCCCACCCATCTCGGCCCGCTACCTCCAGCTTCCTGGCTGCGGGCTCGCGGGGGGTACGATCGAGGTGATCCCTTCCGGAGGGCTGCCGCCTTACGGCTATGCGTGGTCGGATGGACCGCGCACCGGGTCCCGGGGCAGCCTCGATCCCGGCGCATACCAGGTGACGGTGAGTGACGTTACGGGATGCCAGTCGTTCGTCCTGCCAGTAACCGTTGCGGCGGCCGCCGATACCGATTTCAGGCTGGAAGTCACCGTCCCGAGCTGTCCCGGGGGCAGCGATGGAGGGGTAGCTTTATTGCCCGCCGGCTCCGGGCGTCTCAAGCTGCTGTCCGACACCACCTTCACCGCCGATGCCATTACCGGCCTGGCCAGCGGGTTCTATTCCTTAATCGTCCGTCTGGACGACGGATGCGAGGTCTACCGGGAAGCCGAGGTGCCTCCGTCGGCCCCCTTCCACCTCCAGCTCAGCGGGCCGGAGCGCGGGCGGCTGGGTGATCCCCTGACGTACACCGCACAGGTTACCGGAGGCTCACCTCCCCTGGCCTTCACCTGGAGCGCGGACAGCACCGCGAGCTGTGTCGCCTGTCCGTCCTACCAGCTTACCGCCCGCCAAACCGGGTGGATAACGGTAGAGGCCGGGGACGCCAGCGGTTGTACCGCCCGCGACAGCCTGTTCCTGGTCGTAGAGCGGGGACCGCCGCGGGTGTACGTGCCGACGGCCTTCAGTCCGAATGGAGATGGCCACAACGACCTGTGGGTGCCGGGCCTGGGGCCGGACATCGCCGCCATCGTTTCCTGGAAGGTGTACCACCGCTGGGGCGGACTGGTGTGGTCCTACGAAGCGGGAGGGGCGAACTATTGGGACGGCGCGGTCGCGGGAGTCTACTTCTACACCCTGGTGGTGCGGCTGATCGACGGGACGGTGGCCGAGCTGAGCGGCGAGGTAACGGTAGTCCGCTGAGGGTACTTTATCTTTGCCGGTCAATTGACGCCCATGAAACGATTTGCATCCGCCAAGCCATTGCCCATCCTGCTCCTCCTCATCTTCCTGGCCGCCGCCAGCCGGTTGCTGCCGCACTGGCCCAACTTCGGTCCGGTAGGGGCCATGGCGCTGTTCGGTTCCGCCCTGATGGCCCGCCGCTGGATGGCCTTCGTGGTGCCCTTCGCCGCTCTTTACCTGAGCGATCTGGCCCTGAACAACCTGGTGTACAGCCAGTACTACGAAGGATTTTTCTGGGGTTTCAACGGCTGGGTGTACGCCGGATTCGGCCTCACGGTGCTGCTCGGCTTCGGACTGCTGCGCGAGCGCAGCTTCAGCTGGCTGCGGCTGGGTGGCGTAACGCTGGGCGCGACGGCCCTCTTCTTCCTGCTGACCAACTTCGGGGCCTGGCTGGGCTCCCCCCTTTACCCCCAGACGGGCGGCGGACTGCTGGCGGCCTACGCCGCGGGGCTTCCCTTCCTGCTCAACAGCGCGGCGGGCAACCTGGTCTTTGCCGGACTGCTCTTCGGCGGGGCCCGCTATCTGGCGCCCCGCACCCAGGCGGTAAAAGTGCGGGAGCGGGTATAACGGGTAGTATGCATTTTCAACGGCTATTCCTCCTTGCCTGGCTGTTCGTGATATTGCCCGGCACCTGCGTGCGCGCCCAGATCGTGAACATCGAAGACAAGCGCAAGGGCTTCGACAGCGTAGGCTGGTACGGGCAGATCGACCTCGGCGGCAGCCTGACCCGCAACATCAACCAGGTCATCACGCTGAACGGGGCGGTACGCGTCGACCGAAAAGGACGCCGACAGTCGCTGCTCGGACTGGCCGATTACCGGCTGGTGCAGGTCAGCGGCAAAAACGCCCTCAACGCGGGCTTCGGCCACCTGCGCTACGCCTACTACCTGAACGACCGATGGCGGTGGGAGACCTTCGGACAAATGCAGTACAACGAGCAACTCCGGCTGCAACTCCGGACCCTGGTCGGTACCGGGCCACGCCTCAAACTGCTATCCTTCGACAACAATCGCGTGTACGTGGGCACCCTGTACATGTACGAGTACGACGAGGTGGCCGACGGGGAAATCATCTACCGCAGCCACCGGCTGAGCTCCTACCTCAGCTTCAACCTCTACGCCTGGGAGCACCTGTCGATCTCCAACACCACCTA
This sequence comes from Neolewinella marina, assembly GCF_002631205.1. Classification (GTDB taxonomy): domain Bacteria; phylum Bacteroidota; class Bacteroidia; order Chitinophagales; family Saprospiraceae; genus Neolewinella; species Neolewinella marina. Next base: position 226,947 of record NZ_PDLO01000003.1, on the reverse strand, counting down.
CTACCAGCCCATCCTGCCGGACTTCCGGCAACCGCGCATCTCGAGCGTCACCTCGGTCTCCCTGAAACTGACCGACCGGCTCTCCTTCAATACCCGGTACAGCATCACCCACGATGCGTTGCTGAACCGGGGGCTGCCCGACGTGCCGGAAACCACCTACGAATGGGTCAACGGCCTGCGGTACAGCTTCTGACCCGGGGCTAGCCTCGAGTTTCCGTCCGCGCGGTATCAATAGTGCAAATGAATACCTTAGCCTCAGGAAACCAATACTGGCGTTCCTCAGTCTCGCCAGCCCAGGTTGTACCGTCGAAAACCAATCCATGTCAGACGCAAACTACCCCGCCATTCCCGTGGCCTATCCGGAAACCCGTACCGACAGCACGGAAGACGAATACTTCGGCACCACCGTGGCCGACGAATACCGATGGCTGGAGGACGACAACAGCGAGGAGACTAAAGCCTGGGTTCAAAGAGAAAATGAGGCCACCTTCGGCTACCTCGAGCAGATTCCCTTCCGCAAGGACATCGAGGAGCGCCTCACCGAACTGGTAAATTACCCCCGGCTGTCCTCCCCCTTCAAGGTGGGCGACTACTACTTCTACAGCCGCAACAACGGGCTGCAGAACCAGGCGGTGATCTATTACAAAAAGGGCATGGATGGTGAGGAGATGGTCTTCATCGATCCCAACGCCCTGAACGCCGACGGCACCACCAGCATCAACCTGCTGGGCGCCGACAAGGACAACCGCTACATGGCCTACAGCCGCAGCGAAGCCGGCAGCGATTGGAGCAGGATCTACGTGCGCGACATCGCCACCAACCGGGAGTTGGAGGACGAGCTCGACTGGATCAAATTCAGCGGCGCCGGCTGGTACGGCGACGGCTTCTTCTACAGCCGCTACCCCGCCCCGGCCGAGGGTGACCGGCTGAAGGGCAACAACCTGAACCACTCGGTCTACTACCACAAGCTGGGTGAACCCCAGTCCGCCGACCGCCTGGTGTACGCCGACGCGGAGCACCCCACCTACTACCACTACGGCGGCACCACGGAAGACGAGGACTATTTCATCATGTACGCCGCTCCAGGTACCGACGGCTACGCCACCTACTACTTGCCGTTGCCGGGGAACGGTGAACTACCCGCCACCATTGACCCCATCGCCCTCTTCCCCGACACCGACCACAAGAGCGCGGTGGTGCACGTGGAGGGCCGCGACTTCTGGGTGCACACCGACATCGGGGCGCCCAACTACCGCCTGGTGAAGATCAACCTGGATGCTCCGCAGAAAAGCAGCTGGACGGAGATCATTCCGGAAGCGGAAAGCCTGCTGCAGGGCGTCAATACCGGGGGCGGCTACCTCTTCGCCAACTACCTGGAAAAGGCCACGGACCGCTACTACCGGCTGACCTACGAGGGGGAGCACAAAACGGCGATCGAACTGCCCGGTGTCGGTTCCGCGGGTGGCTTCAGTGGCAAGGAGGAAGACGACAAGCTCTTCTACGTCTACACCAGCTTCACCTATCCCCCCACCATCTTCGAATACGACATCGAGGCCAACGAGAGCAAGCCTTTCTTCCAGCCGGAACTGAAGTTCAACCCCGAGGACTACGAGGAGAAGCAGGTCACCTACACAAGCAAGGACGGCACCGAGGTGACCATGTTCCTGGTGCACAAGAAAGGCCTGGTTTTGGACGGGAACAATCCCGCCTACCTCTACGGCTACGGCGGCTTCAACATCAGCCTGTCGCCCAGCTTCAGCGTAATGCGGTTGCCCCTGCTCGAGAACGGCGGCGTCTTTGCCATGGCCAACCTCCGGGGCGGCGGGGAATACGGCGAAGCGTGGCACAAGGCGGGCATGCTCAAGAACAAGCAGAACGTATTCGACGACTTCATCGCCGCCGGGGAATACCTGATCGAACAGGGGTATACCAGCCGCGAAAAGCTGGCCATCGCCGGGGGGTCCAACGGTGGCCTCCTCGTGGGGGCGGCCATGACCCAGCGTCCTGATCTTTTCGCCGTGGCCTTCCCGGCCGTGGGCGTCATGGACATGCTGCGTTACCACAAATTCACCGTGGGCAAGGGCTGGATTCCCGAATACGGCAGCAGCGAGGATGCCGAGATGTTCCCCATCCTGAAGGCCTACAGCCCGCTGCACAACCTGAAGCAGGGTACCGCCTACCCCGCCACCATGATCACTACGGCCGACCACGACGACCGGGTGGTGCCGGCCCACAGCTTCAAGTACGCCGCCAAGCTGCAGGCCACCCACGGGGGCGACAAGCCCGTACTCATCCGCATCGAAACGAACGCCGGCCACGGAGCGGGCAAGCCCATCTCCAAGATCATCGAGGAGCAGGCCGATATGTGGAGCTTCTTCTTCTACAATACAGATACTCCGGTGGAGTACGGTGTCAAGGGGTGAATGGGTGAAGGAGTGAATGGGTGAAAGAGCCTGCAGACTTTTTGCCTCGCTTCGCTTGGCACCTTATTTGACTTGGCGGCTTGATTTCTGTACCGCCGGATGGGTTCGCCACTGATCCGGGGGTATGGGTAGGACTTCTTTCCGCCTGACTACTCGACTACCGTCCCGCCGCAGCTGCTGCCGGCACCGGCGGTACACCCGTAGCAGTGCTGGTTCAGGACGATGTTGCGGTTGCGGAGTTCTGCGGCGTTGAAATCGCGGAGGTGCTGTCCCCGGGCGGCCACCTTCAGGTCGAGCATCTGGTTGAAGTCGCAGTCGTAGAGGTAGCCGTCCCAGCTTACCGAGATGGTGTTGCGGCACATCAGTCCTTCCACCGTGGCCGGGTTGTAGGCGTCGACCAGTTTCTGCATGTACTCCCCGTAGTTCCCGCTTTCCAGCAGGTAGTCGAGGAAGCGGCTCACCGGCAGGTTGGTGATGGCGTACAGCTCATTGAAGATGATGCCGTACTTGCGGTGGAGCTGCCGCTTGAATTCAGCCTCCAGGGTTTCCTGCTTGCCGGGCAGGTAGGCGCCGGAGGGGTTGAATACCAGGTCGAGTTTCAGTCCCGTTTCGGGGTTGCCGTAGCCAACGGCGTTGAGCAGTTGCAGGGCCTGGATGCTGTCCTCGAAGACGCCATCGCCCCGCTGCCCGTCGGTACGCCCCTTGCTGAAGTAGGGCAAGCTGGAAACCACCTGTACCCGGTGGCGGGCCAGGAATTCCGGCAGGTCGCGGTACTTCGGGTTGGCCATGATGATCGTCAGGTTGCAGCGGTCGATGACCTGCTTGCCCAGCCGGGTACACTCTTCCACGAACCAGCGGAAGTTGGGATTCATTTCCGGGGCGCCCCCGGTAATGTCGACGGTGCGGATGCTGGGGGTGGCAGCGATCACTGAGAGGCAGAGCTCGAGGTCTTCCCGGCTCATATTTTCCTCCTTGCGGTCGGGGCCGGCGTCTACGTGGCAGTGGGCGCAGGTCTGGTTGCACAGCTTGCCGATGTTGAGCTGGAAGATCTCGATTTCGGTCGGTTTGAAGGGGCGGTGGCCCTGTTCAGCCAGGCGGTCGGTGAACCGGGGCAGGCCGGCGTCGGCGATGTCCTTGCCGTTCAAGACGTTCAGCTGGATGTAGCCCTGGCTCAGGTCGGATCCCTTGCGCTTTAGGCTGATTGTTTTTTGTTTTACTCCCATGGGTTGGTTGGGGCTGGTAGCTGGTTACTGGTTGCTGGTTGCTGGTTGGGGCTGGTTACATGGTTACCTTCTCCACCTGCCGCTGCATCTGCCGGGCGTAGATCAGGGTGGTGCCGGCCTTCACGGCGGCGGCTACGTGGACGGCTTCCATCATCTGCTCCTCGTCCGCGCCGGCCTGCAGGCTGTTCGTGGTGTAGGCGTCGATGCAGTAGGGGCACTGCACGGCGTGGCTGACGGCCAGGGCGATTAGGGCTTTCTCGCGTTCGGTGAGGGCACTGTCTCCTTCCGTCACTTGGCTGTACCAGTCGAAGAACTTGCCGCCCATCTCTTCCTGCCATTCGGTGATCTTGCCGAAGGTGCGCAGGTCTTTGGGGTCGCTGTAGGGGTTCATGGGGCTATTGGTTTGGGGCTTTACAGGGGGCGGGGTCGCGGGTGCCGGGGCCGACCCGAAGTCGCCGGGGGAATACGGTATGCCTTCCCGGGCGGCCTCGGCCGGGGGCATGATTTCGGTGTTGTCCCACAGGCCGGTGGTCAGGGTAGCCGCGTAGCTCAGGGGCAGCCGTGTCCGCTGGGCGAGCATCTTGGCTTTGGCCGTGTGGTGGTCGTAGTCCAGGGCGTGAAAGGTGTAGGTCAATCTCCCATCCGCGTCGTCCAGCATCAGGTACCAAGTGCGGGGCGTCCCGTCGTTGGCGGGCATTCCCGCCGCACCGCTGTTGAGCCAGAGGCGTCCGTCGCGGGCATCGGCGAAGGGCAAACCGCTGTGGCCCCCCACGATCACGTCGGCCCCGCTGGCCGCAAAGCTGCGCTGCTTGGTTTCCCAGGGGGTAGACTTCCAGATGAACTCCGACTCGTGGTCGGCGGATCCGTGGAGGACGCGCACCCGCTTACCAGCGTAGGTGAAGTCGAACTGCCGGGGCAGGGTACGCATGTAGGACAACCCCCGTTCGCCCACTTCCTCACGCGCGTAGGCGTACCAGAGGCGGGAGAAGAGGTCGCAGCGGCTGCCGTCGCTGAAGTTGCAACCGCAGTCGTCGACGCCGTCCCGCAAGTTGAGTTCTACGTTACCGGCGATGGAGCGGGCGCCCCAGTCTTCCAACAGGTTCAGGCAGCCTTCCGGATCGGCGCAGTAGCCCGGCGTATCGCCGGTGCAGATTACGTTACTTGGGGGGATGCCCTGGGAGACGGCGCGCTCCTGCAGGGCAAGCAGGGCTTCCAGGTTGGAATAGATACCGCCGAAAATCAGGACGGGTCCGGATAGCCGGCCCAGATCCGCTGTGGATTCAGTTGACATGTGGCATAGATACGCGGCGGCGGTTATCTTGGTTTCAAAAGAATTACCCTCCTGTTCGCCGTGCCGTTGGATGCGGGCATACAACTCACAACCTGTAAGGAGGGTGTGAACCATTATCCTGAGGCATTCGGGAAATTGTATCTTTGCCGGCCCGTCTTTCAGATTAACGCCTAACACCTAAGTACCTTGATCGCCGCTCATTCGCTACTTCCCCCCTACCTGATATCCAACTGGCTGGCGGCCCTGCCGTTCCCGGCCCTGGTGGTAGGCAGCGATCACCGGGTATTGTTCGCCAATGCCCACATGAATGCCCTGTTCGACGAACTTGGCCCCCAGAACGGTTACTTCGACCCCCAGTACCTCCTGGACAAGTCCGATGAGCGGCAGCCCACTCAAAAGGTCAACAACTTCCTCCAGAGCGGGGAATACGTGGCCAAGAACATTCAGATCGGCTTCCCCCCCCGCAACTTCTTCCTCCGCGCCACCCGGGTGGTCACCGAGGAGGACCAGGAATACTTCTGTTGCGTGCTTACTCCGCAAAAGTTCCTGGACGACGTTGACTACTCCGAGCTGCTCGACACCGTCTCCTCCCTGGTCATGCAGATGGACATCGACGGCAACATCCACTACCTCAACGAGCGGGTCTTCGAAAAGCTGGGCTACGACCTGAGCCAGCCGGAACTGGCCGTCCGCCACATCCGCGACATCGACCGCCACTACGACGAATCGGCCTGGTCCGAGCGCCGTCAGGAACTGCGCGAGGGGCGGGGCGTCAGCTACTTTACCCAATTCAGCCGCCGCGACGGCAGCCTGATGCCCGTGGAGGTCAACGTCATCCCCGACCGCTTCTCCATCAGCCGCCGGTTTACCCTGACGGCCCAGGACATCACCGAGCAGAAGGCCGTGGAGGACCGCCTCCGCGAAGCACTGCTGCAGGTCAAGGAGCTGAGCCGGGAATACCAGCGGGAGAACCGCCAGCTCAAGCAGACGATCCGCCAGCAAGGGCACGCCAAGGAAATCATCTCCGTCGACCCCGGCTATCAGAAGGTGCTGCGCAAGGTCGAACAGGTGGCCCCCACCCAGACCACCGTACTCATCACCGGCGAGACGGGCACGGGAAAGGAGCTGGTCGCCGGCCGCATCCACGCCCTGAGCTACCGGGCGGACAAGCCGCTGATCACGGTAGACTGCAGCGCCCTGCCGCCCGACCTGATCGAAAGTGAACTCTTCGGCTACCGCAAGGGGGCCTTCACCGGCGCCTCGGAACACAAAATCGGACGCTTCCAGGCCGCCGACGGGGGCACCATCTTCCTCGACGAGATCGGAGAGATGCCCCTGGGCCTCCAGACCCGATTGCTGCGGGTGCTCCAGGAGCGGACCTTCACCCCACTGGGCGGCACCCGCCCCATCTCGGTAGACGTCCGGGTCATTGCGGCGACGAACCGCGACCTGCGGGCCGAAATCGATAAGGGCACCTTCCGTCAGGATCTCTTTTTCCGCCTCAGCGTCTTCCCCATCCACAACCCCCCACTGAGGGAACGGCCGGCGGATATCGGCCCCCTCCTGTGGCATTTCATCCAGAAGTTCAACGTCCGGCTGAACCGCAAGGTCACCAAGGTGGAGCCAGCCGTAATGGACCTGCTCAGCTCCTACCCCTTCCCCGGCAACATCCGGGAGTTGGAGAACCTGACCGAGCGGGCGCTGATCGTATCCAGCGGCGATACCCTGCGACAGGCGGACATCCGGCTCGAGGTAGGCGCCCTCAAAGCCGGTCCGGGGCCCGAACAGCCGGTTTGGCAGCAGCCCAGCCAGGAAGAGTTGCTCACCCTGGAGGAGCACCAGAGACAGTACATTGCCTACGTGCTGGAGCTTACTGGCGGCAAGGTAAGCGGCAAGGGCGGCGCCGCCGGCATCCTGGGCATGAACGCCCAGACCCTCTTCGGACGGATGCGCAAACTCGGCCTGCGGTAGTTCCCCGCGTTTAGCTGATGCGGGAGCCGTTCTGGATGGGTCGGTCGGGCCGCAGAAGGGTTACGGCCCCTTCCCCCTCGATGCCCCCCAGCACCAAGCACTCACTCATGAAATTTGCGATCTGCTTGGGCGGGAAGTTCACCACGGCTACCACTTGTCGCCCTACCAGCAGCGACGGAGTGTAGTGATCCGTGATCTGGGCCGAGGATTTCAGTGTACCGAGCTCACCGAAATCGATCCAGAGTTTGATCGCCGGCTGGCGGGCTTCGGGGAAGGGCTCGGCCGCGGTGACAGTTCCCACCCGCATATCCACGCGGGCGAATGCAGGCCAGGTCAAGTCTTTTTCCATAGGGTATCGTGGATGATGCGACCCGCAAGGGGCAGCAGATACAGCAAGAAACAAACTACCAGGCTAACTACGGTTACGGAGAGCAGGTCGGCGTAGGGTGCGGCTGCTCCTAGTACTTCCGTAGGCCACAGCCCAAAGGCGTAGATAGTCCCAAACACCAGCCCGCCCCCGACGCTGGCGAAGAAACTGACCCGCGGGACCGGCAGCCACCACAGGCAGAACACCGGGGCCAAACCGACTACCATCGCCCCGGAAACGGTAGTGGCCGAGAGGATGGCGGGATCCAGAAATACGGGCAGGGTGCCCACCAGGGTTATACCGGCCATGGCCCACCGGCCGGCGCCGACCGTGGCGGTAGTTTGGTTTCGGCTGGCCAGGTCAATTACCGCAAGCTTGGAGAAACTGGAAAAGGTGCTGTCCAGGGTGCTGGCGGCCGAGGTAACCATGATGAAGTTCATGACCAGCAGCAACGGCCCACCCAGAAGCCGGGCCACTTCGACGGGTGCCTGCCCCTGTACTCCCGCCAGGTTGCCGTATACCCCTACCAGACTGAAGAGGAGGATGCACCCCGCCCCCAGCGGAACGGCCCAGAGAAAGGCTTTCAGACTCGTACGCGGCTTGGCCAAAAATCCCCGGTCGGTCAACACCGGATCGTGAAAGGGGTAGCTGAGGCTCTGCAGCAGGGCCACCAATAACAGGTTGATCCCCCCGCTCCACCCACTCGTGCCCGGGGCCGGCCCCGCGGAAAGCAACCGGACCGGATCGTAGTCCAGCCGGGGCAATATAGCCCCCAGCACTACCGTAAGCAGGAGCGCAAACAGGGCCATCTGTATGACGTCGGTCAGGATAGAGGAAGACATTCCCCCTTTCAGGCTGTAGGCGAGGGTAAGCGCGGTAAATACCAGAATGGCAACATAGTAGGAGGTGCTGCCGATGTCCCCGAAGTAGCTGCCGATGACCATGGTGTTGGACCACACCTCATTGAATAACCGAAACCCGATCAGCAGGGAGAAGAGCAGTACCGCCCCCCGGCCAAACCGGCTGCTCAGGAAGTGGTGGATACTACGGTAACGCCCCCGGGTGCGGAGGTAATAGATGACCACGCCCGCCACGGCGAAACCCACGTAGTAGGCCGCGTAGGCCGCTCCCCCGATCCAGCCAAAAGAGAGGCCCAGGTTGGCTGCGTTCGTGATGGACTTTGCAAACAGCCAGGAGATGACCAGACTACTGGTCAGGGCCACCACGCCGGGCGCCCGCTCCCGGCGGGTCCCCTGATAAAAGGCACCCGCGGTGCGCGCCAGGGGAGACACGGCGAACAAGATCAGGCTGGATCCCACGACCAGCAGCCACTGCAGGTTGGTATAGGTCAGGAGTTCGTCCATCATTCCACGTCCCACCAGACTGGCACGTTCACCGAGTTTCCGTCGGTGGCTGCCGCTGCGGCCCGGTAATTATCGAAATTCAACGCCTGCTCGTCGGCGGGATAGGGAAAGCGCACGGGGTAGCGCCCGTCGTTCAGGCTGGCGGCCACGGGATTCAGAGCGGGAAAGCCGGTGCGCCGCCATTCGATCCAGCCCTCGTAGCCATGACCGATTCCCGCCAGCCACTTTTGGGTGATGATCTGCTGTAGTCCCCGCTCGGGAGCCCAGGCCGCCGCGCCTCCGGTGAGGTAATCGGTGGGCAAGGGGGTAGACCAGTATTCGAACCCCAACCGTACGCCTTCCTCATAGAGGGCCTGAACGTCGGCGTCCAGGTATCCGCGGTGGGCGGCTTCGGCCAGGAACAGGGTGGTCTCCCAGGCGGTGAGGTAGTTGAACTTCAGGGCCCCGGTATTTTCCCGCCAGATCCGTCCCGGGCGGGCGTAATCATCGGGCACGATGGCCGACGCCGCATCAATTCCGTTAATGATGCCGTTAAATCCTCCATCGTTAACCGCGGGCCGGTACAGGACCTCCACCCGTGGATCGGCGTAGTGGCCGTAGAGCTGCTCGGCCGTCATCGACATCAAAAACACGTTGAAAATTCCTACACGGGCGGTAGCGAAAGCGAAGCTGTTGGGCGGTCCGGCGGTAAATTGAAAGATGGCATCCTGCTCTCCGGAGGTGAAGTAGTTTCCGGATTGGTAGATCGTGGTCAATTCTTCCCGAACGTCCACCCGCCCCGAGATCCGCATTAGCGCCTTTATGCGCAGGCTATTGACAAAACGCCCCCAGGCGGCAAGGTCCCCGGCGTACAGCAAGTCCCCCTTTATTGGCAGCGCGGTCGCCGGGCGATCGAGCAGGGCACTCGCCCGACGGAGGTTATCCAGGATGCCCCCCTCGGCCAGATAAATATTCTCCTGCCGGTCGTAAGCGGGGGTTACTATCCCGTCGGAGCGCCCGCGTACCGCCTCGGAATACGGGACGTCGCCGTAGATGTCGGTCAGGGTCATGGCCAGGTAGGCCTTGAGTACCCGCGCCGGACCTTCGTAGGCCGCAGCGGCCGGATTGTCCAGGCTTTGCTGCAGGAGGGTTTCGTTGTCGCGCAGGGCCACGTAGAGCACGTCCCAGGGGTTGCCTCCTTCCTGGGGACTGCTGAGCGCGTGGCGGTCCAGCAGGTTAAAGTCAATCATGGCAAAGTGCTGACTGAGCAGGTTACCGGCCACGAAGCCTTCATAGCTCATGTCGTCTCCGAAGCCGTAGAGGACCTGCCGCAACAGCAGTTCACTTTCCACTTCAGAAGGGGCGTTCGGATTGGTGTTGATCTCCTGGAAATCTTCGGTACAGGCAGAAAAGAGGAAAACCAGGATGGTAGAAGCGAGGAGGACGTTTTTCATGGTAGCGGTTGGGGGCTTACCCGGTTAGAATTGAAGGCCCAGAGACAAACCGAAGCTGCGGGCGGAGGGATAGGTCATGTCCTCCACCCCAAACACGATGCGCTGCCCCTGAATCGCAAACTGCTCGGGATCGAAGTGGGGAATGGCCGACCAGGCGTAGAGGTTGCGTCCAATGAGGCTCAGGGACAATTCTCCGAGCCCCGAAAGGAAGGAGCCCATCAACTGCTCGCGGTCGAGCTGGTAAGTAATCCTCAGCTCCCGCAACTTCAGGTAGCTGGCGTCGTAGAGGTTGTTCTCCTCGTGGTTGCGGTCGTAGTAGCTGCGGTAGTAGCTTTCGGCGGATATGGCCATGGTATTGGCGACATAGACCGGCTCCTCCTCCGTGCCGGTATTGACCACCCCGGGGATGACGATGCCGTTTTCGGGTCGGTGGGCGGTTTCCTCCAACTGTCCGGCTACGCCGGCCAGGCTGAGGGTGCGGCTGACCAATTGTCCGCCCTGCCGCCAGTCCAGCAGCACGTCCAGCCCGAAATTCCGCCAGCGGAAGGTATTGGAGGCTCCGAGGAGGAAATATGGGTTGGCGTTGCCCAGCTTGCGCAGGGTGTTGTCGGCCACTAATTCTCCCCGGTCGTTGAGGATAAATTGGCCATCGGCCGTCTTGCGGTGGCCGGTGCCCCAGATGTCACCCATTTCTCCACCGGGTTCGACGATGAAGTAGACGGTCTGGTTCACCGAGTTGTAAATACGGCTGTATGACAGGGTAAAGCGGTCGGCACCTGCGGGCAGTGACTCCACCTTGGCGGTGGTAGTACTGAAATTCAGCCGGGTGGTCCAGTTGAACTCGCGGCCGGTGATGGGGACCAGACTAAGAATGGCTTCCCAGCCACGAGACCGGACGGCACCCCCGTTGACGATCTGCTGGCGGTAGCCGGACGACTGCGGGATAGGCAGGCTCAGGATCTGGTTGTCCGTACGTTGGGAGAAGTAGGTCAGGTCCAGCCCTAACCGGTAATCCAGCAGACGAAGGTCCGCCCCAGCCTCCCGGGCGGTGGTTCTTTCAGGCTGTAGATCTGGCTGCGGCAGGGTGGACTGTTCACTGAAGGTGGGCTGCCCTCCGAAGGGCGTCTGGGCCACGAAGGTGGAGGTGGTCCGGAAAGGATCCGTGTCGTTGCCTACCTGGGCGGAATTGGCCCGTAGCTGCAGGTAGCTGATCGCTTCCGGGAGCTCCCACGCCTGGCTCACCACAAAACTCAGACTGGCGGAGGGATAAAAGAAGCGGGTGCTAGATGCATCCGTGGGCGACGCCAGGGCGCTCGACCAGTCGCTGCGGCCAGTGAGGTCCAGGAAAAGGTATTCCCGCAGTCCGAATCGTGCCAGGCCATACAGGCTGTTGATCTGCTTAGCGGCCGAGCGGTCGAGTGCCACTACCGGACTGGCCGCGTTGCTCAGGCGGAAAATGCCGGGCTGAGCCAGGGTGAAGGCGCTGTACTGGGCGTCTGCCGCCCGCTGGGTAAGGCGGTTCCCTCCGGCCAGCAGGTTCATGTCCACGGCGCCGAAGGAGGTGCGATAATCCAGGAGAAAATCAGTATTCACTTCCCGGTAGCTCACATCGTGCTCCGCGTATCCGCCGCGGGGGAAGCGGTTGCTGCTGTAGTGGCGTCGGAACTGTCGGCTTTCACTGCTGTAGTCCATCCCGGACCGAAGGCTAATGCTCAGGTTGTCCAATAATTCATACCGCACGGATACGAAGCCGAACAGGCGGTCGCGGGTAAAGCTGTTCCGGTTTTCGCGGAGGGTGAAGTAGGGGTTATCGAAGAAGGTATAATTGTAGCTGAACTGCTGTATCCCTTCCAGCCCGGGCTGCCAGTATTCTTTCAGGGATTCCACGTCGGTCTGCCGGCCCAGCCAGGCGGTGAGGTCATAGTTGATGTTCTCGGAGCCGTAGCCCCCGGCGGGCCGGTTGTCGGAGCCGGAGTTAAGGTAGTTCAGGCTGGCGTCCACCGAGAAGCGATCCGAGGGCCGGAATTCAAATCGCCCCGCCAGCGTCTTGCGTTTGAGGTTGACGCCCGGAATGAAACTTTCACTCCGCAGGTCGGCCGCCGAAAGACGAAACTCGCCGCTCTCCCCTCCCCCGCTGATGGCCAGGTGGTTGATGGCCGTGTGCCCGGTTTCGTAAAAGTCGCGGACGTTGTCGGGACGGCTCACCCAGGGCGTGGCCGCAATGGGCAGCCCCCCGTGTACGGCCACGTCGCCCCCGCGAACCACCCGCCCGTCCGGAAGGGTTACCGGACTGTCGAACTGCGGAAGGCTCAGCCCGGCATCGAGGCGGGGACCGTAGCTGTAGGTGATATTATCAGAAATACCCCCGCCCAGACCATCGACAAAGGCGAACTGACCGCCCTGCCCCTGTCCGTACAGGTTTTGGTAGCGGGGAAGCCGGAAAGGTTGGTCCAGCGTCAGGCTGCTGTTAAAGCTTACGCCCAGACCGGGCTGCTTCCCTCCACGTTTGGTGGTGATGACGATCACCCCGTTGGCGGCCCGGGTCCCGTAGAGAGCGGCGGCGGAGGCCCCCTTGAGTACACTCACGCTGGACACGTCCGCGGGATTGATTTCCATGGCCCCGTTGCCGAAATCCACCCCCTGAAAGCCGGCGGCAGCTTCGTCGCTGGCGTTGAGGACGGTGTTGTTGCTGATGGGCACCCCGTCGACTACGAAGAGCGGGCTGTTGTTCGTGAAGCTGGTTTCTCCGCGGATAACCACCTGACTGCTGGACCCCACGCCCGTGGCCCCGGCAGTCACCCGCAGTCCCGCCACCTGCCCGCTGAGATTGTCCAGAAAGTTGACTGCCTGGACATCAGTAAGCTCCTCGTTGCCAATCTGCTGCACCGAGTATCCTAAAGTGCTGTTCTGCCGGCGGACGCCCAGCGCCGTTACGACGACTTCTGACACATCAACGCCGGCCACCATCCTGATCCGGAGGGGCATGGGTGTATTCACCGCCACCGGAACATGGTGGTCGCGATAGCCGATATAGCTGACGACCAGGGTGTCCGGGAGGCTTTCTACCGGGAGGGAGAATGCACCCCCCTCATCCGTAAAGGTGCCCTGCGCGGGCTGAGCCTGCATGAATACGGATGCCCCCACCAGGGGCTGGGTGCCGTCCGTCACGGTTCCGGTGAGGGTAACCTGGGCAGACAGCAATATGGACAGGAGGGAGCCACCCAGGGTGGCCCAACCACGTAAGTGAGACATTCGGCAATGGTTGAAGTCGGGAAAAGGGGAAGCGGGAATTACAGCTGCCCCAACGGCGGCCCCCTACCCGTTGCCACCTGTTTCGCCCCAGTAGTTCGCCGAAGTAATCTGCCGAATGGCATTATGGAGCGGCGTTTCAGCAATCCCTGCAGTTCCGGCAACATGGACCGGAGCAGGTACCAATGGCGGATCACGTCGCCCCTGTCGTTGAGATCGGCGAGCCGGGCAAGCTGAACCACCTCTTCCAGGGCCGCTGACAGTTCGGTCATCACCCGGTGGCTTTGCCAGGAAATGCCCCGAATCAGGGGCTCGGTAAAATGGGATCGGTGTAGACCCAGCAGCCAGATGCCGCCCCGCTGGTCTGGTCCGAGGACGTTCCTGCCCTCCGCCAGGGCGCGGGCCGCTTGATCCAAATGACTCACCCGCAGTCCGGGGCAGTCGTTGCCCACTACAATGATGCTCTCGTAGCCGCGGGCAAATACCTCGGCCATCGCCCGGGCCAGTCGGTCGCCGAAGCTGGGACCGCGCTGTCGGCCTTCGTCATAGTGATACACCGGCAGCCCGCTCCGCCCGAGGGTATTTCGGGTACGCCGGAGCAGCGCCCGACTGGCGCTTAAGCTATCCGTGGCGCGGCCAAAGCCCTTCGTGGCCGCTTCCGCGGAGGCGGATCGACTGAAGAGCAGGATGGCGGTGGTTGGCGGCACGGGGCAAATTGATGACGGGGAAAAAACCCACGCCGCAATTTACGGTAGAACCCCGCGGTGCGGATTTACCCCAGCGCGGCTTTAAGGGCAGCGGCCCAAATGCCGTAGGCTTTTTCCAGCGCCTCCCGGTGCTCGGGTTGGGGGGTAATGCGGGAGAGAACTTCCTGCCTGCCTACGGCTTCGGGGAGGTCGGCGGATAGTCCGGCGGATACTCCGGCGGCCAGGGCGGCCCCCACGGCACCGTTGGTATTGTGCACTTCAATGGTGGCCCCCGTCAGGGTGGAGATGGTGGAGGCGAATACCTGGCTTTGGAACATATTGTCGTTGCCCACCCGGATGGTGCTCAGCGACACGCCCAGCTCCTGCATTACTCGCATGCCGTAGACGAAGGAGAAGGCCACCCCTTCAATACCCGCCCGCACCAGGTGGTCACGGGTATGGCGGTTGAAATCAAGTCCGAGGAGGCGGGCCCCCACCTCCCGGTTCTGCAGCATCCGCTCGGGACCGTTACCGAAGGGCAAAAAGTGCAGTCCCTCGCTGCCGATGGGCACTCCCGCGGCAATGCGCTCCATGTTCTCGTAGGTGGTGGCGGGGCTGCACACCTGCTGACGAATCCAGCGGTGGGCAATTCCGGTGCCGTTGATGCACAGCAGGATGCCGATGCGGTCCTGGTCCGGGCCGTGATTGACGTGGGCGAAGCTGTTGACCCGCTGGCCGGGGTCGAAAGAGCGGCGGTCGGTGACGCCGTACACCACCCCGCTGGTCCCTGCCGTGGCCGCCACTTCTCCGGGGCGGATCACGTTCAGGCTCATGGCATTGTTTGGCTGGTCGCCCGCTCGGTAACCAACGATGGTCCCGGGAGCGAGTCCCGTTTCCCGGGCGGCGGTTTCGGAAACCGTTCCCTGTTGGCCGACGGCGGGTACGCGGGGGCAGAGCTTGTCGGCGTCGAGGCCCATTTCCTCCAGGACAAGCTCCGCCGGCTGGTTCTGTTTGAAATCCCACAGCACCCCTTCGCTCAGCCCGGTAACCGTGGTGGTGGCCTGACCGGTGAGCCGGAGGGCGATGTAGTCGCCGGGCAGCATGGCGTGGGCCGTGCGGGCGTAATTATCGGGTTCATGGTCGGCTACCCATTTCAGTTTGGCGGCGGTAAAGTTCCCCGGACTATTGAGGCAGTGGCTCAGGCAACGCTCTTGACCGATGCCAACAAAAGCCTGCTCACCAGTACTTACCGCCCGACCGTCGCACCAGATGATGGAGGGGCGAATAACCTTGTGGTCGGCGTCAACTAAGACAAGTCCATGCATCTGGTAACCAATGCCGACGGCCTTCACTTCCGAACTTGGCACCTGCGTACGCGCCAGCAACTGCTCGGTGGTTTCCACCACGTACTGGTACCAGAGCTCGGGATCCTGCTCGGCCCAGCCCGACTGGGGCGACTGCATGCTCATCTCCTCTTGGGGGGCCTGCACCCGCGCGAGGACCTTGCCGGTGGCGGCTTCGACCAGGGCGGCTTTTACGGATGAGGAGCCGATATCGTAACCAATCGTGTACATGGGAAGCGGGGTTTAATGGGCCCCGAATGTAACACCCAATATCAGTTTGTCCGCATGTCGCGCACGATGAGTTCGCTCAGGTCGTATACCATGACCTCGCCCTGCTTCTCGCGGCCGGTGACACCGTCGGACAGCATCGTGAGGCAGAAGGGGCAGTTCACGGCGATCACGTCGGGGCTCAGGCTGAGGGCTTCGTCGGTCCGCTCTATATTGATGCGCTTGTCGCCGGGCTCGTCCTCCTTCCACATCTGGGCTCCGCCGGCACCGCAGCATAGTCCGTTCTGCCGGCTGCGCTTCATCTCCACCAGTTGTCCATCCAGGGAGCGCAGGACATCCCGCGGCGCTTCGTAGATGCCGTTGGCGCGGCCCAGGTAGCAGCTGTCGTGGTAGGTGATCCGCTTGCCTTTGAAGGATCCCCCTTCGGTCATCTTGATGCGGCCGTCATCGATCAGTTGCTGCAGCAGCTGGGTGTGGTGGACGATCTCGTAGTGCCCCCCCAGAGCGGGGTACTCGTTCTTGATGGTATTGAAACAGTGGGGGCAGGCCGTAACCATCTTCTTCACGCCGTACATATTCAGCGTTTCGATGTTCTGGAGGGCCACCATCTGGAAGAGGAATTCGTTGCCGGCCCGGCGGGCGGGATCCCCCGTGCAGGCTTCCTCGTCGCCCAGGATGGCGAATTCGATACCCGCAGCCGTGAGGATTTCCGCGAAGGCCCGCGTCACCTTCTGGGCGCGGTCGTCGAAGGAGCCGGCGCAGCCCACCCAGAAAAGGATTTCGGGGTGCTTGTCTTCGGCGGCGAATTCGGCCATGGTTTTAACATTCATATCGGTGGGGTCTATGGGGCGTTGAATGATTAGGGTTGCTGGGTTTCAGGTTTTTTGAGTTACTGGGTTGCTGTCCGTCGCTGTACCCTTCGATTACATTACTTGGTTTTTGCGTTTGCCCTTGCTTTGGCAAAAATTTGCAGTAGCGTAAAGTATTCTTTTCCAATGGTGCGGACAGTGTCCTTTTCTACCTGGATCTCTGATTCTAGCAGTATTTCCAGCCAGAATACGGTTTCGTCGCACTCTTCTACGACAATACACATCTTGGCGTACCATTCCTTCTTTGACCGAGCACGACAGGCCGCGCGATAGTTAGCAGCTACGGAAGTGGCGGATTTGATCAGCTGGTAACGAATCACATTCAATGCCGGATTTTTACCCGCTACCTGCAGGAAGTTGATGAGTTGGATCGCCGCCGCTTTCGTTCGCTTCTTTAACTGGATTGAAAACTCCTGATTCGTCGGGCGCTGACTACCATATGCATTCACGGGTTCAGCAAACACCATGTCCTGGTCAGCCGGCACAAATCCTGTCCAATCCGCTTCTTCATCCATTTCTTCTACTCTCTGAGGGTAATCCCAATGGTTGTTGTACTTCCCTGTGAATTGGCTAGCGCAAAAGTCAACGCCAACTCAAAAATTAATCAACTCAAAAACTCAATACCCCCATTCCCCTACCCTTCGGTCCAGGCCGTACGCGAAGTGCCCACGCTCCAGGCCCGCTGCTGGTTCTCGATGCTGTTGAACAGCGGCATCCAGTCGGCCGGCCCCTGAGCCTCGGTCAGGATCTCGTGGCGACGCATCTGGTTGATCATTTCCAGGGGATTGATCAGTACCGGACAGGCTTCCACGCAGGCATTGCAGGTGGTACAGGCGTGAATTTCTTCGCGGGTAATGTAGTCCCAGAGGTTGCGGCCGTCGTCGAAATTGGTCCGGCTCAGGGGCGCTTCCGGATCAGGGGCGAACTCGGTATTTCCGCTGCGGATCTTGTCGCCGATCTCTTCGGCCCGGTCACGGACGTTCATGACGATCTTGCGGGGGCTGAGTTTCTTGCCGGTAATGTTGGCGGGACACACCGCGGTACAGCGGCCGCATTCGGTACAGCTGTAAGCTCCGAGAACGTCGATCCAGCTCATTTCGGTGACGTCGTCCGCGCCGAACTCGGGCAGGGGGGCGTTCATGTCGGGTTCCGGAGCATTGGGGTCGCCGAGGCCCATCATGGACTTCACCTCGTTCATGACCTCCGGCATATTGATCATCTCGCCCCGCGGCTTCAGCCGGGCAAAGTAGGTATTTGGGAAGGCCAGGAGGATGTGGAGGTGCTTCGATTTGGGCAGGTAGTTCAGGAATACGAACACCATGATAATGTGACCCCACCACCCGATGCGCTCCAGGGTGTAAAGCGTCCCGGCCTCCAGTCCGCCGAATACTACCGGTCCAAGGAATCCGCTAACGGCAAAGTTGGTGGGCCGGTAGTGATCGGGGTCCATGTCCTGGAGCACCACGTCGGTGCCGTTCATAGTGAAGATGCAGGCCAGGAGGATAAGCTCAAAGACCAGGATCAGGTTGGCGTCGAGTTTCGGCCACCCCTGCATCTCCGGCTTGTGGAAGCGGGGGATAAAGAGCAGGTTGCGCCGGACCAGGAAGATGACCGTAGCCACGAAGGCCAGGATGCTCAGCAATTCGATGGTACTGATGATGAAATTGTACATCCCGCCCAGCGGTCCGAGGAACCAGCGGTGCACCCCGAAGATGCCGTCGATGAAAATTTCAATCAGCTCAATCTGGGTAAAGACGAAAGCCGCGTACAGCATGAAGTGCAGCAGGGCCGGAATCGGCCGCTTGAACATCTTCTTCTGTCCGAAGGCGACCAGCAGCATGTTGCGCCACCGCTCCCCCGTGGGACCGGTGACCGCTTCGTCCTTGCCCATCATGACGTTGGCGTAGACCTTCCGGAACTGGAAGAAGGCGAAACCGAGTGCCAGCAGGGCTACCACGGCAAAAATGATCGACTGTACCATACGGGTAAAGGTAGAATTACGGGACGGGGCTCCCAACTTTTGTTTGCGAAATTTCGCTACTCGTAGTTGACCGGAGTGTGCACTGCCGTCGGCGATATTACAACATTTTGTTTGTTTTATTCTGAAAAGCGGATTATCTTACTTCCGGCAAGGATCGGGTCCCGGGATCTCCGGATCAGTCATACACCCTCCAGGCCGTTGCAAAAATCAAACAAGTCATAGGCAGCCCGCCGTACCCGTCCCGGTACCGGATGGTAGGTAGTGGTTGTCGGTTAACCTTCCTTTCGCGTACTCTCCGGGAATATGCGGAAAGGCCACCGGCGTGGGCGGTGGTTTGCGCGAAGTGGAGGGAGCTGTGCGGCGGCGGTCGGGTGGGTTCTCCCACCCACTCAGAGGAGCCCTACGCCCCCACTCCACTAACCACTCCCCCAGCTGAAAAAGCCTTTTTACCTTTGCGCCATTATGCAGCAACAGGTCAACGTTTTCAAGTTCGGCGGTGCCTCTCTCAAGGACGCCGACGCCATTCGCCACGTAGGCACCATCCTCAAGCGCTTCGCGCATCAGAGACTCGTCATCGTCGTTTCGGCCATGGGTAAAACCACCAACGCCCTGGAAGAAGTCGCCAACAGTTACTGGCGCGGCGACGCCCCCGAAGCCAAGCAAAAACTCGGCGCCATCCACGAAGCGGCTACCCAGGTGATCAATGAACTGTTCGCCGAGGTACCGGAGGAGCTGACCGCCGCGGTCAATGACCTGTTCGTCAGCGTCGAGTGGGCATTGGACGAAGCCCCCAACCCAGAGTACGATTACGACTACGATCAGATCGTCAGCCTCGGGGAACTGGTGAGCTCCCACATTGTGGCCGCCTACCTTAACCGCATCGACCTGCCCACCCGCTGGCTCGACGCACGCGACGTGATTCAGACCGACAATACCTACCGCGAGGGATGGGTCAAGTGGCCGGAAACCATCGAGCGCGCCGAACGCCTCGTACCACCCCTCCTCCAGGAGGCCAATTTCGTCCTTACCCAGGGCTTCATCGGCAACACCAGCGAGAACTACACCACTACCCTGGGCCGCGAAGGGTCGGACTACTCCGCCGCCATCTTCAGCTACTGCCTGGACGCCGAGGCCATGAGCATCTGGAAGGATGTGCCCGGGGTACTCACCGCGGATCCGCGACTGTTCGACAACGTCACCAAGATCGACCGCCTGAGCTACAAGGAGGCCATCGAGATGACCTACTACGGCGCCAAGGTGATCCACCCCAAAACCATCAAGCCCCTCCAGAACAAGAGCATCCCCCTCTACGTCCGCTCCTTCATCGAGCCCCACCTGGAAGGCACCTACATCACCGACGACGCCGGGGACGTGTACCCGCCCATGGTGGCCGTAGAGCGCGACCAGGCCCTCATCAACATCAGCACCCGCGACTTCAGTTTCGTGGCCGAGCACCACATTCGGGAACTGTTTGAGCACATCACCACCACCCGCCTGCAGGTCAACATGATGCAGAACACCGCGATCAGTTTCAACGTGGTTGTCAACGACATCGACGACCGGGTGGAACGCTTCTGCACACTCATCGACCAGAACTTCAAGACCACGGTGGATCGCCAGCTCGAACTGATCACCATTCGCCACTACACGCCGGAGATCGTCGACAGCCTCCGCCGCGGCAAGGTGAATATGCTCGAAGGCCGTTTGCCCCTGACCCTCCAGATGGTCGTGAAAGACGTACCCGTTATGCGGCGCAAGGACTAGCGGTGACCATCCGTCCAAATTAAAAAGGGGGTGCGCCGGATCGGCGCACCCCCTTTTTCATTGCTGCACGGCAGGATTAGTGCAGGTTACTGGTGATGAGCTTCAGAAATTCATTACGTGTACGCTCCGACTCAAAGGCGCCGGTGAACGCCGAAGTAGTGGTCACGCTGCTCTGCTTCTGCACCCCGCGCATCATCATGCACATGTGACGGGCCTCCATGACCACGGCCACGCCGAGCGGATTCAGGGTAGTATGGATGGCCTTGAGCACGTCGTCGGTCAGTCGCTCCTGCACCTGCAGGCGGCGGGAGAACACCTCGATCACCCGCGGGATCTTGCTGAGGCCCACGATGTAACCGTCCGGGATATAAGCCACGTGGGCCTTGCCGAAAAAGGGCAGCATATGGTGCTCGCAGAGGGAGTAGAACTCAATGTCCTTGACGATCACCATCTCGGAGTAGTTCTCGGCGAACATGGCGGAGCGCAGGATATTCTCCGCGTTCATCTCGTAACCCTGGGTCAGGAACTGCATGGCCTTGGCCGCCCTCACTGGGGTCTTCAGCAGTCCGTCGCGCGAGGGGTCCTCCCCGAGGTCCTGCAGGATACGGGTGTAGTGGTCACTGATGGTATCGGTGGTTTCCTCATCGTAGTTGAGGACTTGTTGTAGCGGCATAATCTATGGTCTTCCGGCCGGTCCGTAGTAGTCGGCGTAGATGTTTTCGGTCTCGTAAAGGCGCACCCGGTAAAGGCGGGAGCCAGCGGCGGCGATTTTCTCCTCCAGGTGCTTCCAGATTTCGCTCGTGAGGTTTTCCGTAGTGGGTTGGCGGCCGTCCTTGAACCAGTCGATGTCCAGGTTCAGGTTGGAATGGTCCAGTTGGTCGACCACCTCGGCCTTGACGATGCCGGACAGCACCTTGGCATCCATGACAAAGCCCGTAATGGGGTCTGGTTCACCACAGACGGTCACCCGCAGGTCGTAGTTGTGACCGTGCCAGTTCCGGTTGGCACATTTGCCGAATACCTCCTTGTTGCGGTCGTCGGGCCACTCCTCCACCGCCAGTTTGTGGGCGGCGTTGAAGGTCTCTCGGCGGGTCAGGTAATGCATGGTCGCGTTTTTCGGGGTGCGAAGGTAATCAATCGCCGAGCTCTAACCGGCGCAGCTTATCCAACAACAGAGCCAGGCGCAGGTTGAACGGCTCCCCGGCATTGAGGTACTGTCCATCGACCAACAGGTGGTCGCCCTGCCGCTCCAGCTTGCCCAGGGTAGTATAGGTGGCGGCCGAGGCGGGCTGCAGCACGCTTTTCCAGTAGATGGCCGCATCGGTCATGGCGTAGCCCACCTTTCCGTTTCCGAACAGGCTCTGGTCACAGATGAAGAGCACCCGTTCATCTCGAGTAGCCTGGAGATAACCAGCGGTGGCGTTCTTCAGGATACGCGGCGGCATGGTCACGAAGTCGGTATACACCCCGTCCGCCCCTCCCCCAAAGCCGAGGTAATCCATGACCATCTTGAACAGGTCGACCCGCCGCCAGTCCACCCCCTGGTACCGCAGTACCCGTTGGTCGATCACCGCTCCGTGAAGGGCTTCGGCCGTTTCCACGACAAAGTATTCGATCAGGTCGGCCACCACGTCACGCCGTCTGCGGTTGGCCCGGCGACGATCCGCTTGCCCGTTCAGGAAGGCGGCCAACCCCTGCAGGGCCACGTCCCGAATCCGGTGAAAGTTATCCGCCTGGGCGTACGCCTTCAGATAGTCCGGCAACGCATCGGCACCGAAATAGGCGGCCAGTCGTTCCCCCAGCCGGTCCTCAAATTCACCGCGCAACTGCCCTGGCGTTACCGCGGGCGACGGATCCGGTGGAATGTCTTTCAACTCCAGGGGATCGTCATAGCCGGTTTCACGTTCTGTGGGTTCCGGGCGGCGGGGCGCAGGTTCCGTGGACTGGTCCTCGAAAGCAAATTCGAAGGACAGTCCTCCCCCACCCGCTTCCGGCTCCTCCTCCCCGCCTAAGTCAATCTCAAATTCCACCTCCGGATGGCGGTTGGGGGGAGGGGGTGGTGCTTCACTCGTCGGTGGCGGACTTTTTTTTTCTTCCTCCGCACCGGCCGCGGCCTGCTTGCGGGCCTTGGCCCGGGCAATGAAGGCCTCCAGTTCACTGAGTTGGGCTTCGTCCAGATAGGATTGTTCGGGGTCAAAGACGGGATCCGCCGACAGCTCCTCGGTGGCGAGGTTGTAGTCCGGCAGGGTCTCGTATACCGGCTCAAAGTAGGGCTCGTCGGCTTCGGTGGGAAAGTCATCCACGTCTGCCGCGTTGGCGGCTCCTTCCCGCATCCACAGCGGATAAGCCGGGAACACATCTCCGGCCGCTTCCCCAGTATCCGCAAAGCCCAGCCGGCTGAAGAAGGCCCGGGCGCGTTCGTTGTAGGGGCGCAGCGCGACCAGGATATCCCGTTCACTTCCGATACGTTTCACCGCTGCCTCAAACAGGGCTTCGGCTACTCCCTTCCCGCGGTCAGCCCGGCGCACCACCAGGTGATCGACCCGGGCAGCGTTTTTCCCGCTACGGGTCACCACTATATAGCCGGCCAGGGCGCGACGGTGCTCGTCCCAGGCGGAGATCACTTCCGAACGCGGATCGGTCAGGGCCAGCAGGACCTGGTCGGCGGCCTCGGCCACCGTACGGTCATTTTCCGCCCGCTGCTCATCGGATAGTTCCGGCAGGTCGAAGTCCGGAAAAATGGCCTGCCAGACAAAGGTGGATAAATGGGCGAAGTCGCTCTCCCGGCCAGGACGGTACTGCATAGGTTGGATTGCCGATTAGGTCGTAAACGTACTGCTAAACGGAGCGTTGCACGGGTAGTTCGTCCCCCGGCCGCAGCCCCGCCGCTGCGCCGCGAAAATAGCAAGGCCCGCGCCTCCCACCCCGCTGGGACGTTTGCGCTAATTGCCTACCTTCGCACCGTGGCCAATTCTCGCACCATACACGACAGCGCCCGCTTCGGGCTGACCATCGAGCGGCTGTGCCGCCACCTCATTGAGGAGCACGGCGACTTTGCCGACAGCTGCCTCATCGGCATCCAGACCGGCGGCGTACAGCTCGCCGAACGGCTGCACCACCGCCTCCGGGAGCTCGGCGTATCCGACCTGCCCTTCGGCAAGCTGGACATCACCTTTTACCGCGACGATTTCCGCACCAAGGCCGGCCCCCTCACCGCCCACCCCACCACCATCAACTTCCTGGTGGAAGACAAGCGCGTCATCCTCGTCGACGACGTGCTCTTCAGTGGCCGTACCGTGCTCAGCGCCATGACGGCCCTCAACCACTACGGCCGACCCTCCGCCGTGGAACTGCTCGTGATGGTAGACCGCCGGTTCCGCCGTACCCTGCCGGTGCAGGCCAACTACCGCGGGCTGCTGGTCGACTCCCTGACCAACGAATACGTCGACGTGCAGTGGCGGGAAACCCACGGCACCGACCAAATCCTACTCCTCGGCTCCTAACGTCAGCTATGGCCTCCGTTCAGCAACTATCCACCAAACACGTACTCGGCATCAAGTACCTCACCGCGGCCGACGTGGAGCTGGTACTGGATACCGCCCGCGAGTTCAAGGAGGTGATTAACCGCCCCATCAAGAAGGTGCCCAGCCTGCGCGACATCACCATCGCCAACCTCTTTTTCGAGAACTCCACCCGCACCCGGATCAGCTTTGAACTCGCCGAAAAGCGGCTCAGCGCCGACACGGTAAATTTCAGTGCCTCCAGTTCGTCGGTGAAGAAGGGAGAATCCCTGTTGGACACCGTCAATAACATCCTGGCCATGAAGGTAGACATGGTCGTGATGCGGCATCCCGCGCCCGGCGCCCACCACTTCCTGGCCGGCAAGATCGACGCCAGCATCGTCAATGCGGGCGACGGCACCCACGAGCACCCCACCCAGGCCCTGCTGGACGCCTACTCCATGCGCGACGCACTCGGCGGAGAGTTGCGCGGAAAGAAAGTCTGCATCTTCGGTGACATTACCCACTCCCGGGTAGCCCTGTCGAATATTTTCTGCCTGCAGCGACTCGGCGCCCACGTTCGCGTGTGCGGCCCCCCTACCCTCATCCCCAAACACGTCGGGAGCCTCGGCGTGGAGGTCAGCTACGACGTGCAGGAAAGCCTGCACTGGTGCGACGTGGCCAACGTGCTGCGCATCCAGCTGGAACGGCAGGACACCAAGTACATCCCCAGCCTGCGGGAGTACAACCGCTATTTCGGCATCACCAAGGAGCGCATCGCCCGACTCGACAAACCCATCGTGATCATGCACCCCGGCCCCATCAACCGCGGCGTTGAAATTGATACCGAGGTGGCCGACTCCGAGCACAGCATCATTCTCCAGCAAGTGGAAAACGGGGTGGCGGTCCGGATGTCCGTTCTTTACCTCCTCGCTGCCCGCCGCAACGAAGTCTAGATGTTGTACTACCTGGTACGGCCGGCGGCCCGCTTCGTACTGTCGTTCTACTACCGGAACATCGACATCACCGGGCTGGAGCACATCCCGCGTGACGCCCCCGTCATCCTCGCGGCCAATCACCCCACCGCCTTCCTGGAGCCCTGCCTGATGGCTTGCTTCCAGCCCCGCACCCTCCACTTCCTGGCCCGGGGAGATCTTTTCCAGCGCAGTTGGGCCAAAGTGCTGCTGGGGGCGCTGAACCTGTTACCGGTGTACCGGATACAGGACGGGGGCTACGAAAAGCTGGTCCGCAATTACGATACCTTCAAGGAATGCTTTGACGTACTGAGCCGCCAGGGTGCCCTGATGATCCTGGCGGAAGGACGCTGCATCCACGAGAAGAGGCTGCGCCCCCTGCGTAAGGGAACCGCCCGCATCGCCCTCGGAGCCCTGGAGTACGACAATACTTTGCGGGACGTCTACATCGTCCCCGTCGGGGTCAATTTCTCGGCCGCCGACCGGGTCCGCTCGAAAGTGATGATCCGTTGCGGTGAACCCCTCAGGGCCAGCCACTACCTGCGGGAATTCCGCCACAACGAAGCCGGAGGCATCCGTAGCCTCACCGATGCCCTGCGTACCGCCCTTTCGCCCCTGGTGGTCCAATGCCCGGAAGGGATGGATGCCGCGGCCTTCGAGCCTATGCTCACGGTACGCCGCAATGCCGTATCCACCGCCCCGGAGGGAATCACCCATTCCGGCCTTGAACTGGAAGCGGAACTGGCCACGGCTGCGGACCCGGGCCTCCCCGGGAAAAGCCCCGGCGCCCTGCGCTACGCCACCCTCCTGCAGCAGTTTGGACTCCACGACCGTGACCTGGCAGCAGCCGCCGGCCCCGGTAAAAAGCCCTGGATGGCCTTGCCCGCCACCCTCCTGCTGCTTCCCCAACTGCCGGGCTGGCTGCTGGCGGAAACAACTGGGTTGACGGGACCCAAAACCATCGAATTCTACAGTGCAGTACGCTTCGCCGCGCTGGCGGTCATCACCCTGTTGTATATACCGCTGTTGATCTTTCTGCCCTGGACTATCGCCCTGTGGCTGGTGGCGTCACTGTTGACTACCCGCTGGTCGATCCGACAACTGGAGGCCTGCCGCGACTGGCGACAGCAACGCCGGCTCAGCCAGGTGAGCCCAGAGGACCAAAGGAGATTGCGGGAGGCGCGGGAAGCCCTACTCTAGGACCACGTTGTCGTGGACCCGAACTTCCTTGAACTTCGCCTCGTGTTCCTCGACAAACTTGAGGTGGACGGGGGAAATCTGGTAGGCGTCGTGGCCGGCCACGTCGTCGAACCACAGGACCAGGGAGTAATCAAAGCTGTTGTTCACCACCCCGCGGGAAGGGGTTGCGGCGGGTTTGCCCAAAAACAGGCGGCGCACCGTGGGCGAGGCTTCCAGACTGCGAACGCCGGCTTCGAAACTCTTCAGTTCGTCTTCGCTGAGGCCATCGTGCAACCAGAAGTACACGGTGTGAGCCATGCCGGGCTGGGTAGTTTCACTCATTTCGGTAGATTGGGGGTTCTGTGCCACGCAACCACTGGCCACAAAGAGGAAGAAGAGAAGGCAAGGCAACAAAAGCGGTCGGTAGTTCATTGATGTAGGTTATGCGGGCAAGATAGCCCACGGAAGTAAATCAGCCTCATGACCCTTATCATCATCCTCATTACCGTCCTGATTTCCTGGCAGGCCTTTAATAACTCCGAGCTCCGGGCCAAGCTCATTTTCCTGCCAGCAGCCATCAAGAATCGCGGTGAGTACTACCGTTTTCTCACCCACGGGTTCATTCACGCCGACTTCCAGCACCTGCTCTTCAATATGTACGCCCTGTACATCTTCGGCGGCTCTGTAGAGTTCGTGTTCACCGAATACCTCTTCGGAGATACCCTGGGAAAACTCGCCTACCTCGTCTTTTACCTCGTAGCCATTGTAGCGGCCAGCGTGCCCGACTACCTGCGCCACCAGGATAACCGCATGTACGCCAGCCTCGGCGCCTCCGGGGGCGTGGCGGCCACCATCTGGCCCTACGTGATGCTCGCGCCCTGGAACTGGTTCATCTTTCCACCCCTGCCGGCCATCCTGCTCGGTATCGGCTACATCCTGTATTCCCACTACGCCGACAAGCGGGGGCAGGGCAACATCGGCCACAACGCCCACCTCTGGGGAGCGATTTTCGGTCTCATCGCCTACTCCATCCTCGTGCTTGCATTCGAGCCCGCCCTCATGAGCTACTTCCTCCAGGAACTGATGCAGCCCAAGGGCCCGAACTTCTAATGGCGGCAACCCTCCCGCGGATAGCGGCTGCGTCGTACCTTCGCCCCCTTTAGTAAAACGTGTGAATTTATGGGACTCAAGTGTGGTATCGTTGGCCTGCCGAACGTAGGGAAATCGACCCTTTTCAATGCGCTGACCTCAGCCAAGGCACTGGCCGCTAACTACCCCTTCGCCACCAAGGACCCGAACCTGGGCGTCATTACCGTACCCGATCCGCGGCTGGACAAGCTCGAAGAGCTGGTCAACCCCCAGAAGGTGATCCCCACCACGGTAGACATCGTCGACATTGCCGGCCTCATCAAGGGCGCCAGCAAGGGCGAAGGCCTCGGCAACCAGTTTCTCGGTAACATCCGGGAAACCGACGCCATTCTGCACGTGGTACGCTGCTTTGAAGACGACAACGTCGTTCACGTCGACGGTAACGTGGACCCCGTCCGCGACAAAATGATCATCGACACCGAACTCATCCTCAAGGACATCGAGACGGTAGAGAAGCGCGTCGACAAGTTCCGCCGCACGGCCAAGAGCGGCGACAAGGACGCCAAGCGCATCGTAGAAGTCGGAGAAGCCCTGCTCGCCCACCTGGAAAGCGAGAAGCCCGCCCGCAGCTTCGAAACCTCCGAGGAGGGCGAGGCGGTCGTCAAGGACCTCCTGCTGCTTACCAGCAAACCCATCCTTTACGTCTGCAACGTCGACATCGACAGCATCGACGATGGCAACGAACATACCCGGGCCTTCCGCGCGGCCGTAGCCGAAGAGAACGCCGAGGTGATCCTGATCTCCGCCAGCATCGAAGCCGACATCGCCGAGCTGGAAACCAAGGAGGAACGGGCTGAATTCATCGAAGAGATGGGCCTGACCGAGCCGGGCGTCAACAAGGTGATCCGCGCCAGCTACGAGCTGCTCGACCTGATTACCTACTTCACCGCCGGGGAGAAGGAGGTCCGCGCCTGGACGATCCACCGCGGCACCAAGGCTCCTGGCGCCGCCGGCGTGATCCACACCGACTTCGAAAAGGGATTCATCCGCGCAGAAGTCATCCACTACGAGGATTTCGTAGCCTTCGGCAGTGAAGCCGGCGCCCGCGACAACGGTAAGCTGAACGTCGAGGGAAAGGAATACGTAGTCCAGGACGGCGATGTGATGCACTTCCGCTTCAACGTCTAAACGGTATTAGCCTATCGTGGTTAAACCCCACCCGTAACTTGCCGTTACGACGGGGTAAACCCCAGTACCTATGGCCAAGCAACTCTACCTCATTGCCCAGTTCGAGCTGAACGACGCGGACAATTTCGCCCCGATTTTCCGGGAACACGCCAAAGCCAGCCGCGCCAAGCCCGGTTGCCTCTTCTTCTACCTCATCCGCGACCGCGAGAACCCCGCCAAATTCGCTACGATGGAGTGCTGGGAGGAGTACCGCTACTTCGAAGACCACGTCAACGACGACGAGCACAACGCCTTCCACACCAAGATCAGCAAGGTCTGGAAACGGGAACCCGACGTGATGGAGGCTGATTTGCTTTGTGGGATGGAGTGATTTAGGCCGTTAGTCCTTTAGGCCGTTAGTCCTTTAGGGCAACACTAATTAGCATCCCCTAAAGAACTAACTGACTAAAGCACTAAACTCCTACTTTACCTTATTCACGATAGCATCCTGGTGATCAATGCTTTCCTGGTGGATAGCGCGCAGGTAGCTGATCATGAATTCCTCGCTGAGCCCGTGGACCTTTCCGCGTTTACTGGACTCCTTGAGGACTTCTTCCCAACGGCTTTCCTGGAGGACGGCGATGTTGCGTTCGGCCTTGAATTCACCAATCTTGTCGGCAAGTTTCATGCGGCGTCCTAGCATGCCGATCAGGTCGCTGTCGATTTCGTCGATCTGGCGGCGCAGCTCCGTGAGGCGTTCCATCTCAACCTCGTCGGCGGTGGGTTTGCGCAGCCGGAGCCCATCGAGCAGTTCGCCGAAAGCGGCGGGGGTGATCTGCTGGGCAGCGTCGGACCAGGCTTCGTCGGGACGGGGGTGGACTTCCGTCATCACGCCGTCGTAGTTCAGGTTAAGGGCTTCCTGGGCCACTTCGGCCAGCAGGTCGCGGCGACCGCAAATGTGGCTGTTGTCGACCACCATCTGGAGATCGGGGAAGCGGCGCTTCATCTCGATGGCCATCTGCCAGCGCGGTACGTTGCGGTAGATGGTTTCCCCGTGGTAGCTGAAGCCACGGTGGATGAGTCCGATGCGGGTGATGCCCGCCTTGTAGATTCGCTCCACGGCTCCGATCCACAGTCCCAGGTCTGGGTTGATCGGGTTCTTGATGAGGACGGGGATGTCGGTACCGTTCAGGGCGTCGGCTACCTCCTGTACGCTGAAGGGGTTGACCGTGGTACGGGCACCGAGCCAGACTACGTCAATGCCCGCTTTCAGACAGTCGTATACGTGACTGGCGTTGGCCACTTCGGTCGTGGTTTTCAGGCCGGTTTCTTCTTTTACGCGCTTCAGCCAGGAAAGTCCCTCCTTGCCTACCCCCTCGAAACTGCCGGGGCGGGTGCGGGGCTTCCAGATGCCGGAACGGAACAGGTCCACCTGGTTGAGCTTGGCCAGGTCCTTGGCGCACTGCATCACCTGCCCTTCGGTTTCGGCGCTGCAGGGACCGGCAATTACGATACCGCGGCCGGGCGTGGGCGGAATGACCTTATCAATCTTCATGTCCATGATAAATCTATTTAGCTGTTATTGATTGTGATATGACATACCGATTACACCATCGGTTCAAGTCAGGATTTTTGTGATTTGATTGGCGTGACGGATCCGTTCGTGGAAGCCGTCGAAGTCACGCTTTATGAGTTGGGTACGGAAGCGGGACAGCTGTTCGATGTGCTCGTCCAGTACGTCAAGCACGTGATCCCGGTTTTGCCGGAAGATCGGCACCCACATATCCGGAGAACTCTTGGCCAGCCGCACGGTGGAGCCGAAGCCCGAGCTGGCCAGCTCGAAAATCCGCTGTTCGTCCTTTTCCTTCTCCAGTACCGTCAGGGCCAGGGCGAAGCTGGCGATGTGGGAGATGTGGCTCACGTAGGCGCAGTGCAGGTCGTGGGCGCGGCTGTCGAGGTGGGTGAAAGTCATGCCCGCGGTGGCGAATACCCGCTTGGCCACGTCTACGGCGTCGGCATCGCTGTCCTGGGTATCCACGAGTACGCAGGTCTTGCCGCTGAACAGGTTGGGTACCGCCGCTTCCGGGCCGCTGAATTCCGTGCCGGCCATGGGATGGCAGGCTACGAATCTACCCCGCCGGGGATGGTGCTTGACGCCGGTCAGCAGGGTTTCCTTGGTGGAGCCCACGTCGAGTATGGTCTGCTGGGGGCCTACCATGTCCAGCAGTCGGGGCAGCAGGTCCAGCATGGCGTCCATGGGCGTGGCTAGTACGAGGACGTCGCAGCGGGGAACACCGGTTTCCAGGGGGGCATCCTCGTCGATGAGCCGGCGACGTACCGCCTTGTCCAGGTTCTCCTGGCTGGCGTCCATACCGATGACCCGCACCTCCATGCCGCTCTCCTTCAAGCTGATGGCCAGGGAGCCGCCGATCAGTCCAATTCCGATGATTCCTACCGTCATGGCTGTGGGCTTTGTTCGGGCACCCGCGCGCCGCCGCCCAGTCGGGAAAGGGCTTCTTCCAGTACCGGGACCGGGCTGCAAAGACTGATGCGCACGTATTCGTCGCCGGCAGGTCCGAAAATGCCGCCGGGGGTGATGAATACCTGATTTTCGTATAGGGCGCGGTCGCAGGTGCCGTATCCGTCGATGCCGCCGGGGCACTTCGCCCAGACAAACAGCCCTACCTGATCACGGCGGTAGCTGCAACCCAGGGTGTCCATGATCCGGAAGGCCACCTCCCGCCGCTCGCGGTAAGTAGCGTTGAGGCGGTCGTACCACTCCCGCCCCAGTCCCAGGGCCACCGTTGCGGCCTCCTGTACGGGCAGGAACATGCCGCTGTCCATATTCGACTTGAACCGCAGGACGGTCTTCAGGTAGGCTTCGGCGCCGGCCAGTACGCCCACCCGCCAGCCGGCCATGTTCTGGGCCTTGCTCAGGCTGGAAAGCTCCAGGGCCACCTCGCGGGCACCGGGAACGGACAGGATGCTCTGCACGGAATCGGTGAGAATGAAAGCATAGGGGTTGTCGTTTACCAGGAGGATGCGGTTGCGGCGGGCGAAGTCGACCAAACGGTAAAAGAACTCCGGGGGAGCGGCCGCGCCGGTGGGCATGTGGGGATAGTTGATCCACATGATCTTGACCTTGTCCAGTCCTTCAGCCTCCAGGGCGTCCAAATCTGGTAGCCAGCCTTTTGTCTCGCTCAAGGCGTAGCTGCGCACTACCCCACCGGCCAGCTCGGTGGCCGAGCGATAGGTGGGATAGCCGGGGTCGGGCACGAGTACCTCGTCGCCGGCATTCAGGAAGGACATGCTGATGTGCATGATGCCCTCTTTGGAGCCCATCAGGGGCAGGAGTTCCCGGTTGGGGTCCAGCTCCACGCCAAAGAAGGTAGCATACCAGCGGGCGAAGGCCGCGCGCAGTTCGGGCCGCCCCACGTAGGGCTGGTAGCCGTGGGTGTCGGGGCGGCGGGCACTGGCAGTTAGGGCCTCGAGCACTTCCGGCGCGGGTGGCAGGTCGGGGCTGCCGATGCCCAGGTTCAGGATGTCCTGTCCCTGTGCACGCAGCTCGGCGATCTCCCGCAGCTTCTTGCTGAAGTAGTACTCCTGGGTCTCACCGAGGCGGTTGCTCTCCGGCAGGATGGGTGAAAAGGTCGTTTGGGGGGTCATAAGTCTTCAGGGTTTTTCGCCCGCCTGGTAAATGCCCAGTACGCGGAGTTCCTGGGTGATGGGCTGGATGCCCGCCAGGGCTTCGGCCACCGTGATGGAACCATTCAGCATGAAATCGACGTAGAAGCGGTACTGCCACGGCCGACCGATGATGGGGGTACTCTGGATCTTGGTGAGGTTGATCTTGTAGGCATCCAGGACCATGAGTACGCGCGAGAGACTGCCGGATTCGTGGCTGACCGAAAAGCTCAAACTGACCTTGTCGCCGGCGTCTTCGCTGACGTCGCGGCCCCGTTCGAGCACCAGGAAGCGGGTGTGGTTCAGCTTGTTGGTTTCGATGCCGGGGGCCAGGATGTCCAGTCCGTACAGCTGGGCGGCCAGGGAGTGGGCCACCGCGCCGCGGGTACGGTCGGCGGTTTCCTTGACGTGGCGGGCGCTCAGGGCGGTGTCGGCCGACTCCACCAGTTTGATTTTTGGCCAAGCCTTGAAGAACTCCCGCACCTGCATCAGGGCAATGGGATGGGAGTACACCTCCCGCAGCTCCTCGATGGCTACGCCGGGCAGGGCCATCAGGTTCTGGCGGATGCGCAGGTAGACTTCCCCGGTGATGCGCAGGTTGGACCGCTGCAGGAGGTCGTAATTCTCCATCAGGCTGCCGGCCAGGGTATTTTCGATGGCCATCAGGGCCACGTCGCTCTGCTCCTGCTCCACCTGTTTCACCACTTCGGAGAAGGTGTGGCCGGACACGGTGACCACCTCCCGTTCCCGGAAGTGGATGCGGGCGGCGGCTTCGTGGAAGGCGCCCGCGTAGCCCTGGATGCTGACGCGTATTTGCCGAAGGGCGGTAGTAGGATGCATAGGCAGATGGAATAAAAAAAGCGGCTCCCGGATGTGGGGGACCGCCATTGCTGTAACTTTCTATTGGTACGTTCAGCGCCCCCCTACTCGCGTAGGCAGTAAAAGCTAAACCAGAAATAGAAAGTGCTTTTCGTCATGATGACACAAACCTACGGCCTTGTTTTTGAAACACAAAATGTTGTTCTGGCAACTACGGCGGATTAGTGGTTGCTCAACCATCGCCTTTCCCGGTCGTTACTAATTGACCCGGTCGGCGTTTAAACTACCGGGTTCTAACTTTACCGCATGGATACATTGATTACCGTTGGGCAGTTGGTCCTGAGCCTTTCCATTTTGATCGTGCTGCACGAATTCGGCCACTTCCTTCCGGCTCGCCTCTTTGGCACGCGGGTGGAAAAATTCTACCTGTTTTTCGACCCCGGCTTCAGCCTGTTCAAGAAGCAGATCGGGGAAACGGAGTACGGAGTTGGGTGGCTGCCCCTCGGCGGCTACGTCAAGATCAGCGGGATGATCGACGAAAGCTTCGACACCGACCAGATGGAACAGGAGCCCCAGCCCTGGGAGTTCCGGTCCAAGCCGGCCTGGCAACGCCTCATCATCATGCTGGGCGGGGTTACGGTGAATTTCTTCCTCGGTTTCTTCATTTATGCCATGGTGCTCTTCGCCTACGGGGAGGAGTACTTCCCCGCGGAAAACATCACCGCCGGCATTGCCGCCGACAGCCTCGGACAGGAGATCGGCCTCGAAAGCGGCGACCACATCCTGCGGGTGGGCCAGGTGCCCTTCGAGCGCTTCAACGACCGCATCGTCCTGCGGGAGATCGCGATCAACAACGCCCGCGACATTGAGGTGAACCGCGGCGGCGAAACGGTAATCGTGGACGTCGATCCCAAGTGGACCGACCTGCTTACGCGGTACGAAAACAAGAACGCCCGCCTCTTCACCATGCGCATGCCCCTGGTGGTGGCCGACGTGGCCCCGGGTGGCCCGGCCGAAGCCGCCGGCCTACAGAAAGAGGACCGGGTCGTGAGCGTGGATGGTACCCCCACCCCCTACTTTGACCAGTTTACCGAAATCATCCAGCGGCAGAAAGGACAAACCGTTACCCTGGGCATCCAGCCGAAGGACAGCGAAACCATCAAGGAGGTTCCCCTCACCCTTACCGAGGAGGGACGCATCGGCGTGGCCGTTGCTCCCCCCGATTACTTCTACAAGACCGAGCGGCAGGAATACGGGTTCGTGGAATCCCTGCCCGCCGGCGTCAACCAGGGCGTCAGTTTCCTCAGTGACCAGTTCAAGGCCTTCGGACAGATGTTCGCCGGCAACATCAAGGTCACCGAGAGCCTCGGCGGGTTCGCCAGCATCGGCTCCATGTTCGGCAGCACCTGGAACTGGGAGCGTTTCTGGTACATGACCGCCTCCCTGTCGCTGATCCTCGCGTTTATGAACCTGCTGCCCATCCCCGCCCTCGACGGTGGCCACGTGATGTTCCTGCTTTATGAAGTAGTTACGGGTCGCAAGCCCAGCGACAAGTTCATGGAACGGGCCACCATGGTCGGCTTTGTCATCGTACTCGGCCTGGTGGTACTCGCCAACGGACTCGACATCTGGCGCTGGATCAACAATTAAGCATGAATTATTTCAGTTTTTTCGGGCTGCGGCCCTCCCCCAGGGTTGACCAAGCTGCCCTGAAGCGCAGCTTTTATGCCAATTCCAAGCGGTTCCACCCCGACTTCCACACCTTGAAGGATGAGGAAGCCCAACAGGAAGTGCTGGAAAAGAGTACCCTGAACAACCAGGCCTACAAGGTGCTGGCCGACGACGACCTGCGGCTGAAGCACCTCCTGGAAGTGAAGGGCGTGCTGGGGGAAGAAGGCAGCAACCAGGTACCCCAGGACTTCCTGCTGGAAATCATGGAGGTGAACGAGGCCCTGATGGAGCTGGAATTCGAAGACGACCCCAGCGTGCGGCTTAAGGTCACCGGCCTGATCGATCAGCTGGAGGCCGATCTGGACCGGGAAGTTGCCCCAATTCTGGAATCCTACGACGACGAAACCGTCAGCCCACAGGAGTTGGAGCAGCTCAAAGACTACTACCTCAAGCGGCGGTACCTCCTCCGTCTGCGTGAAAAGATTTAACCCATGTTAATCCTTCTTTCTCCAGCCAAGACGCTGGATATGTCGCCGGCCGGGGCCGGTGGCACGGCTCCCCGCATGCTCGCCGATACCCACGAGCTGGTACGCACCCTGCAGCGGCAGTCGGCCCGCAAGCTTGGTAAACTGATGTCCATCAGTGACAAGCTCGCGGAACTTAACTATGAGCGCTATCAGTCCTTCGCCGAGGAAGCCGTAGGCAAGGCTGCCCTGCTGGCCTTCCGGGGCGACGTGTACCAGGACCTAGAAGCCGACGACTTCAGCGACCGGGAATTCGCCTTTGCCAACCAGCAAATCCGGATCCTCTCGGGACTTTACGGCATCCTGCGCCCCGCCGACCTGATGCAGCCCTACCGCCTGGAAATGGGCACCCGATTGTCCACCAAGCGCGGCAAAAACCTCTACGCCTTCTGGGGCGACAAGATCACCCAACTCCTCAATGCCGACCTGGCGGAGGAAGGCAGCGGCCTGGTGCTTAACCTGGCCAGCCAGGAGTATTTCCGCAGCGTTCGGCCTGAGCACGTTGACGGCCGGATCCTGAACATCCACTTCAAGGAGCCCCACGGGGACAAGCACCGCGTCATCGCCTTCAACGCCAAGCGCGCCCGCGGACGGATGGCCCGCCTCATTACTCTGGAAGGGATCCGCACGGCCGACCCCCTGAAGGATCTGGTAGTGAACGACTACGTCTACCGCGAAGACCTGAGTACGGAGAACGACTGGGTGTACGTCCGCGGCTAATCGGCAATTTCCTCCCAATAGCCCAACAATTGTTGGGCGCGCTGGGCGGTAGTGTGGCAGGATAGCACCCGCTCGCGGGCCCGGGCCCCGACCTTGCGTTTGGTGGCCTCGTCCGTGCCGTAGAGCACATCCAGGACGTGGTGCTCCTGCTCCACGCAGAACAGCTCCAGCTTGTCCTCGAAAAAGAGCTCCAGGCCATCCCAGGGGTCAGTCAGGATGGGCACCCCGCAAGCGGCAGCCGCCAGCAACTGAATGGTGGGCGTATAGCCGAACTGCCGGCGGTTGCTCTGCCCAAGGATGAGGGTACAGGCTTGGCGGTTGTAAAAGTCCACCCGGTTCGTTTCCGGAAGGTGCTCCACGTAAGTGAGGTTATCCGGCCAGTCGGCATCAACCGGGTACCCCTCCCCGGCCAGTACGAAGCGGCGGTTTGGCGTCATGCCGGCGGGGGCCAGCAGGAGGTTGTCCAGCAGCTCTTTCCGTTCCGGCTTGAATGAGCCGATGAAGCCCAGGTCGTAGGTCTTTTCGATGTCCATCCGGTAAAAGGAGAAGGGATCGATGCTCTCGTACAGGGGACGGGCACACTTGACCCCAAACTCCTCCTCCAGGCGGTTCAGGGCCGGCCCCCCGGTGGTGGACAGGTAAATATCGAAGGCAGACATGGATTCCCGGGAGAGGGTGCAGGGACTGGGCGTTCCGGTTTCCAGCCCGCGGAGGGTGAGGCTCAGGTCGGTGTCGTAGTAGAGCTTGATGCCCCGGGCTTCATTGGCCAGCCAGCGGGCAATGCGGTCTGCCCCGGCTACTCCGGAGCCGAGCATGACCAGGTCGGCCGAAGCGATTGCCGGCAAATATTCCCGCAGCAGGGTGTCGAGGTTTTCGTAGGACCAGACCTCGCAGTAGGGCGACTTGAACATGTCGCGGGGCGCCCGTCCCAGACGGTCCTGTGGCTCCAGGTAGGTGGTCCGGTGGCCGTGGTGGGAGAGCTCATTGATGAGGCCACGGTAGAGGTGGGCAGTCGGGTTTACGTGACTGCTCAGGATCGGCCGCCCGATGATTACAAGGTCCAGGGTCTGTTCGGGAAAATTCACGCGAGCAAGGTACGCACGTCCCGGCGGCGGGTCCCCATTTCTCCCGTTAGGATTCCTTTAAATCTCGGTTCAACAACGGAAAATATCGGCCCGCTCCGGGATAGCCACCGCTCTCCTACCCTCCCTAAACACTGGTGGCGACACCCCCATCAGGAGATGCAGCCACCAGTGCTTTCGCTTCCTTACGCCGGGCGCCCTTACGGTCAGCGAATCATCACTCCGAATGCTTTCCGGCGCAGGTCACCATCCTGCAATGCAGTGACCACGCAAATGAAGTACTCACCCCGACCGGCCGCCTTGAGCTGATCGGTAGCGATTTCCATGCGGTTGCGGTGGCCGGCGGAAACGAATCCCTGGGTCCGGAAGCGTTCGCGGCCCAGCAGGTCAATGAGGCGAACCTCCACCGCACCGGACACTCCGGCCGGGAACTCAACGAAGAGTTGCCCGCCGCTGCTGGGGTTGGGGTATACCGATACACCGGCCAGGGGGGTGGCAGGGCTTGGAACCAGGCTGGTGGTACCCGAGCAGTCGAAGGTATCCAGTCCCAGTGCACGCACGCGTTCGAAGAGCAGCCGGTGGCCCGCATCGGTCAGGTGGACGCCGTCACCACTGTCCAGGCTGTCGATGATGAAGCCGTTTTCATCGGCTACGCCGGTCCAGAAGTCAATGGCACGCTCTCCGTAGATCGAGAAGATGGAATCCCGGACCTCCCGCTGCAGTTCCACCTGGGCGGTATTGGTGAAGTTGCGGGGCTGGGTGGTGGCCACCCATACTTCCACGCCTGCGTTGCGGGCCTCTTCCACCACGGTGGCGAAGTTGGCCAGCTGGTCCTCCACCGGGAAGTTGCGGGCCGCGTCGTTGGAGGGCATGTTGATGATGATGGCGAAGGGGTTGTAAGTCAACGCCCGGGTCACGTTCCGCAACGGATCAGGGCTGATGTTCACCCCGGCCGGCACCTCGGCCCCATTGGGCAGGATGTGGTAGGTGGTATAGCCTCCCCGGGCCAGGTTGATCACCTCGTAACGGGTATCGCGGGACAAGTACTCGGCATAGCGGGCCACCCAGGCGCTGTCGGGAGTGGAGGCGCCGGTTCCTTCCGCGGTGGAGGAGCCCAGTACGACGATCTCGCAGGTGGTGGTGTCGGAGGAGATTTCGAACACCGCGTCGCTGACGTCGAAGAGGGTATCCGCCAGGATGCGTACCAGGGCGGAGTCCGTCGGTGCATTGGGCACCGTCCACTCATAAGCTTCGTTAAACGCCGGCACGGTATCAATGGTCGTCCATTCCTGGCCGTTATTCAGGGAGTATTCCAGGATAACGGAGGTAAGGTTGCGGGATTCCCAGGTAATGGAAGGTGACTTCCCGGCCTGCCAGAACTCTCCGCCATTTGGTGCGGTCAGCGTAAGGGAGGATCCACCGGCGGCCGCTTCGTTGGCGTAGGTCATGCGCAGCACACCCAGGTAGTAGAAGCCGGAGCTATTGGTATTATTCGGTCCCGGGCCAATGGTGATCTGGATGGTGCCGTCGGGTTGGGGTTGCACCGTGGAGACAGCTACGCTATCGGCGTTGGAGGCCACATCCAGCAACGTCGTATCCCGGGTTGCACCGTCGATGACAAAGCGGGTTTCCCGGTTGTCGCTGGCACTCCGCGAGGCAAACAACTCGAGGGTGTACATCTTGTCGGGGTTCAGGCCCGTGAGCTCAACCCCGGCGGTGGGCTCCGTACGCCCGCCGAATTCCGTTACGTTGCCGAAGAAGCTGTCGCCGGTGGCCGTAGCGGGGAAATCGAGGTCGGGATTCGGGTTCTGGGTACCGTTGGTGTTGATGTTGTTGAAGGGGTCGAAGATGTTGATGCCGTAGCCGGTCTGCAGGCCGCTTGAATTCTGCAGGTCTGCAATCGCTCCGGCCTGGGGATCCGTGATGTTGTTCCAGGGCGCGGGACTCAGGGTCGAACCACCGAAATCCACAAGTACGGTATCGAGTTCATCCGGACCGCTGGGTGGAGGTGGCGGGGGCGGCGGGGTATCCTCCTTGTCGTAGCTCACCATCAAAGCCCCGAGGTAGTAGAAACCGGTGGAGTTGTCGTTGTTGGCTCCCGGACCGGCCTGCAGGATGATGGTCCCATCCGCAGCCGGCTTCAGCGTCATCCGCACTACGGTGGCGGTGTTGTTGGAAGCGTTAAGGCTGACCGTTTCCGTGGTTAGACCCTGGGCGGTATAGGTAGCTTCCCGGGTATCGGAGGTATTGTTCCGGGAGGCAAATATGGTAAGGGTGTATTCCTTGTCCGCCTGCAGGCCATTGAGTGTAACGGCGCCGGTGGGCTCAACCGCGCCGTTGAAGGTGCCGGTGTTGCCAAAGAAGCTGTCGCCGGTAGCCGTGGCGGGAAATCCAAGCGAGGGATCCGCATCCTGGCTTCCGGCCGTATTGACGCCGGTGAAGGCGTCGGTCACGGTAATTCCGTAGGCCGTAGGCAGCGAGCGGGCGTTCAGCAGGGAAGCGATGCTGCCACTGGTGAAGTCATCCAGGTTGTTCCAGGGGGCGGGCGAGGAAACCGAGCCAAAGTCGATCAGGAGGGTATCCTTGTCCTGGGCGGAAACCGATCGGGGCAGCCACCCCAGACAGAGCAGCAGGATCAGGGCCCAATAATGTGTAGAGGGTTTATTCATAGCGGGTAATGGTTTAGAGAAAGAGATGCGGCAATGCGCTCCACAAAGAAAACCCAAACCCCCAATAATGGAAATTCTATTCACCGCCGGACGGCAATTTGTTAACCTTGTTCCTGATCGGTCCGGTCCATCGCTACTTCCCGGCCCCGGTCAACTCCTCCACAAAGGCATCCAGCGTAGCCCGGGTGATGCTCCAGTCCGGCGGTTTAATGTCTCCCCAGGCCTTGGGGGTGTCGGACATATTGAAGTAGTTGATCCCCACCACCCGGTCGTCGCCCCGCAGGGTCCGCGCCGCGCCCAGCAACCATTCCGTCTGATAGTCCTCCGGCCCCTTCACCCCGAATTCGGTGATGAACACCGGCTTGTCCACGAAGCGCATCCGCCACATCTTGCGATTGAATACGGTGGCGAATTGCTCCTGCTTCCGGGGGTCGGTAATGTTCTTGTCGGGCAGGCCGTAGATGGCAATGCTGAGGTAATCCACGTAGTCGTCGCCCGGATACCACTCCAGGGAGCCCCGGTCGCCGGCCGGTCCCCAGACCCGGTTCACGTTTGCGGGTAGTTTGCCGGGATCCATAACGTAGCGAAAGGACCGGATGTAAGTGTGGGGGTCCTGACTCTGCCAGGGGTAGCGGTGGATGGGGATTTCCATCTCGTGGGCGTAGCGGAAGTACACCCGGTCGGCGGCTGCACCCAGCGTCCGGTACAGCCGCTGCAACTCCTTGTCGTACCGTCCCGCCGCCACGTTCGCCAGTACATCCTTGTCGCGGATGTCGTCGGGCGCGTGGAAGGGTTCAAAGCTGACGATCGGGGTATGCCCACGGGCGCGCACGGCCTGCATCAGGGAGTCGAAGGAGCCGTCCTGAACGGACCGGAAATCGACGAAAAGGTGTTCCGCCGAAATGCTTTCGGCACCCAGCAGGCGGCCCTGGGGGTCGTAAAGCCCGAAGGTGAACGCTACCTGACGGTGGGGACGACGGTGCGTCTCCACCTCATCCAGGGATCGGAGGCCGCCATAGGTACCCTGGGGGGCTGCGCGAAGCTTCTCCACCACCCCCGTCAGGTCTGGCAGTGGTCCACCGGCGTCCCCTTCGTGGATTACGTAGATGGGAACTGCAAGGAAAC
The DNA here is from genome assembly GCF_002631205.1 of Neolewinella marina. Classification (GTDB taxonomy): domain Bacteria; phylum Bacteroidota; class Bacteroidia; order Chitinophagales; family Saprospiraceae; genus Neolewinella; species Neolewinella marina. Next base: position 186,552 of record NZ_PDLO01000003.1, on the reverse strand, counting down.
GCAGCCGGTGCAACCGTCGGTATAGCTCTTCCTCCGCCGGCAGGTCGCGGGGATAGGCCGAGAGTTCCTGCTCCCCGGCGTAGCGGAAGGTGACCGAGGCCGCATCTACGACGTCATCACCGGGGTAATACTCCAGTGCGCCCGGGTATCCCGCCGGTGCCCATACCCGCACGGCCTGGGGTGCCAGGCTGTCGCAAAGGGCGGCAAAATGCCGGTATGCTTCGATGTAAACGGAGGGGTACTGCTGCCAGGGATACGCTTCGACGGGAACTTCCATTTCCGGATTGAACCGCAGGAAAACTCCCGCTCCCCCGTCGGGCAATGCACCCAGAAAGCGCTGGAAGAGATCATCGTACCGGCCCTCCTTGATGTCCAGAAGGGGATTGTCGTCGTAGGATCTGCTGCCCCCACTCCAGGTCCGCAGCGTAACCATTGCGGGGAGGTTAGTCGCCAGGTCACCGACCGGAAGCTCATCATCGGACCAGCCGGCCAGGTGGCTGAGGTCCAGCGCGTACTGCCGCAGGGGCGGGGGCAGCGCTCCACTCGGTTGTTGCCCCAACTCCACCCGGCCAATGAGCTGGGTTTCGGGCGTTGGGTAGAGGGCATTGCCACGGGGACTCACCGCGTCCAGCATCCAGCCAAATACCGGGGCGAGGAGGTAGATCATGATGCCCACCGCCGCGATGGCTAGCATGGTGTACCGCCAAAAGTATTTGCGCTTGTGGATCACTGGAAGGATTCGTAAAGGTGATTCTGGTGCTGCACCCAGCTTGCTACCCGTAGCCGGGCGGAGTCAATGGAGGACGGGGAAACCGAGGAGGACAAATCCATCCTCTCCAAGGGATCATTCGCCAGGTTGTAGACTTCTACGGTGCTCGTCGATTCGTTGAAAATGTACTTCATGTCGCCCTTGCGGTACCCAAAGTAAAGCTGCGTCCAGGGAGCAAAGTAAAACCCTTCTTCTGAGGGTGATGACAACAGGTTTCTGCCCTGCCAGTCGGCGGGTGGCGCTATACCGATCAGGGAAAGTGCCGTAGCGGGAATATCCTTGCTGCCGCCGAGGCCGCTATTGCGCTGTCCATTGAACAACACGGGATTGATCAGGTAAAGGGGGACGCGGAGGTCTTCCTCGTACAGGGTATTGCCGTGTCCGCTGTGGCCGTGCTGCTGGAAGGCCTCCCCGTGGTCTCCCGTCACGACGACCAGCGTGGTGGAATCCAGTCCCCGCCGCTGCAGGTCGTCGAGCACCCGGATCACCATCTCCATATCGTGGCGGGCGGCGTTGAGGTAGCGGTTGTAGCTGAAATCCCCCACCCCGTAATCGTATTCCTCCCCCGCGTAGTAGTAGGGATAATGCGCCTGCACCGTCCAGAGCATGGAAAAGAAGGGCTCATGCGGTGATTCGTCCAGCCAACGCCCCAGCTCTCCCACCAGGCACTCATCGTCCACCCCCGCTCCGGCTCGGTAGGAATGGACATCCAGGCGAAATTGTTCCTCACACTCAATGTCGCGGTAATCCTTCACCACGTCAAATTCCCGGTGCTGGAGGTAATCCAGGGCACTCTGCCAGGACTGATCCGCGGAGGAGAAGAAGGAGGTGCGGTACCCCTCCTGCTCCAGGACGGATGGCAGGGAAGGGAAATCAACCGTGGTGAGCTCCCGCGTTACGCTTTCGTAGGACAGCTTCGGGTAAATCCCCGTGAGCAGGGAAACCATCGAACAGTTGGTGGACGGAGCGTGAGCGTAGATATTCGGAAAGCTCATGGCTCGGTCCAGATAGGGCGCCAGGGGGGCTGCCAATCCCTGGGGACCGTGGTAGGTATCCAAGTATACACCACCGACCGATTCCAATACGATGAACAGGAGGTTCTTCACCCGGTCATCCCCTACCGGAGTCGTAACCGGCGCTTTAGACGGGACTTCGGCAAAGGGAAGGGATCCAGGCGGCAAGCTTTGCTGGCTGAAGGCCGAAGGCGTGTCGGAGGCAAAGGCCGAGCGGACGAAAGTAGCCACGGCGTTGTCCAGCTGCCCGGCTGGAGCGGGGGGCGGACGGCGGTACGACAGCAGCAGGCTCAGGCTGATAACTCCAAAAAGGGCCGCGCCAAGTAGGTAGGTACCCGCCCGCCGGGGCCCCCAGAGCGTCGCCAGCTCGGCGATCCGACTCAGCAGCAGCACGCTGGCGCAGAAAAACAGCAATTCCTCGGCCCTGCCCCCCGAGGCCTGTTCGCCGATGGCACCCCAGGAATCCTTGGTGGTCATGAAATCGGAGTAGTATAACCACTGATAAGTGAAGGGGTTGCCGAGGTAGGCGACGGTATCAACGTTTACCAGGCTAGACAGGGCCAGCAGCAGGGTGATTACGGTAAAGCCGGCCGTAATCCACCCCTCAGGGATCCGGTTACGGGCCGCCGCCAAGGCTCCCCAGCCAAGGCTCACCACTCCTCCAACGAGCAGCAAGTCCTGGGCTGCACCGGACAACACGTAGACCAATGACCAGCGCGGTGATTGCCAGATGATCCGGGGGGTGAGTTCCATAATATCCGCCCGGGCAATGAGGTGTACGGCGGCCAGCCCCAGGCCGAGGGCGAAGATCCGGTCGAGGGCAGGTATTTGCCTTTCCTTCAGCCGGTGGCGGCTCAGCCACCGCAGCAGGGCGTAGGTCACCAGGAGTACCACCAGCAGGATGAGCCCCAGGTCGCCTATGGTCACGCCCCCTTCCGCTTCCCCCTCCACCGTACCCACCCGGCGGATGGGGCGGTCGGGATCTACCGTCACCGTAGCTCCCGCACGGGTGTCCCAGTAGTCGCGGAAATCACCCGCCTCATTTTCCGTGATCCAGAAGCAGTAGTAGAATTCCGAATCGGGGGGAAGTTTCAGCTCGGCCTCAAAACCCTCCCGCCCCGGGGTCATGGGGGTGTACAGCAGAGAATCAACTACCCGCACTCCATCGTTCCACCGTTGCCCCTCAAGCACCGAAAAGTTGATCGGTTTCCAAACCAGGAAAACGGCACCGCCGTCTTCGGGGGCGTAGACGAACTGTTGCCGCAGGGTATCCGTCGCTCCGGAAAGCGAAGTACAGCAAAGTATCAGGAAGAGCAGGGTGAGTGTAACAACTTTCATAAGCCAATCCGCAGCCGCGCAGTCAGTCCCTTTCCATTTCACCGGGCTGCACCGTAATAAAGGTATGCGCTTCCGGCAATTATTTCGGGGTATGTGGCTTTCGGGGCAAAATCCCGGCACCCGCGCGCCGCCGCCGTCAGCCTTGCACGGTAAGTTTTAGGTCAAGGGCGTCAAAGGTGGCCCGCCCACCCACCGGCAGGGTACACATATCCTTCACGTGGCCGATGGGCATTCCGTAGGCGACCGGGATGCCGAGATCTCCCAGCCGGTCGGTAAGCGTTTCCTTCAAAGTAAGGGAGCGGTCGCCGGCGTCGGCCTCGCAGTCGTTGAAGTTCCCCAGAATGATTCCCGCGGCGGAGGAAAGTTTCCAGGCTTGCCGCAGCTGGGTCAGCATACGGTCGATCCGGTACGGCTTCTCCCCTACCTCCTCGATAAAGAGCAGGTTGCCTTCCACCGGGGGGACGAAGTCGGTGCCCACCATGGCCGCCAGCAGGCTCAGGTTGCCGCCCCATAGAGCGCCGGATGCCTGTCCGGGGTGGATGATGTAGGGGTCTCCGCTTCCCTCCGCAGGAACAATCGGCTGCCACTCCTCTCCCTCCCAGATGGCCATACGCAGGTGGCGTTCGGTGAAGTCCGTGAACTCCGAACTACCCACGGGGCCATGGTAGGTGATCATGCCGGTTTCCCGTGTAATGGCGTTCAGCAGTGCCGTGATGTCGCTGTAGCCGATAAGAATCTTCGGGTTGCGGCGGATGAGGTTGAAGTTCACCTCGGGCAGGAGCCGTCCGCTGCCGTAGCCGCCCCGGGCGCACCACACGGCACTCACCTGGGGATCGCCGAACATGGCATGGAGGTCGCCCAGGCGCTCGGCGTCCGTACCGGCCAGGAACCCGCGTTCGGCGCGCACGTAGCGGCCCAGTTTTACCAACAGCCCGAGACTTTCAATCTGGGTAACGGCCCGCTCCAGTCCGTCATCGTCAAGGTAACTGGCCGGGGTAATGAGCCCTATGGTATCCCCCTTCCTGAGGCGGGCGGGGGCTTCGGGGCGGCGGCGCGCGGGTGCCGCAGCCAGGGGCAAGGGCAAGGCCAGGGTGGCAGCCAGACGGGTAGTGAAGGTTCGACGGTCCATCCGGGCAAGTTAATCCACCCAGGCAGACTTTCCAGTCGCCGGGCGGTCAGGCCAGCGGGGCGTAGCCCAGGAAATAGCCGGCTACGAAGCTGAGAAAAAGCGTCAGGGTATAGAGGAGGCCCGGCAGGCCAGCCAACTTGAGCAGGGGGTGACGCCGGGAGAAGAAGTCGGGAAGTTGCATCTCGTGGGTATTCAGGTGAAACTGTTCCAAAGCTCCCCCGAAACGGGTGGTTTTCCCGGGACACATTCCCGGCATTCGTTCCACAACCGGGGTATGATTAGTCGCCTCGGAATGCGCCCAAACCCTTATCTTTCAACAAGATGCCGTTCACCCTTATTTCGGTGTGGATTCTCGTCTAGCCTACCCCGCCCTACGTCGAGTAAGTTGGCGGTTGCAGGAAGCCGCGCCGATATTGGGAAGACAAAATCACTTGCTACCATGGGAATTCTGGGCCGTTATCTCCTTTACCTCGCAGACTGCCTCGTCATGCTTGCCGTGATCGGGGTCCAGTTCTTCCTGTACCGGGGCGAGCTTCCCTTCGGGTACGATACCGAGCAGTGGTTGCCCCTGCTGCTGGAGGGCGGCGGCAGCGTGATGCTCACCACCCTCTTCGGTGCTACCCTCTACTGGAGTATCGTGGATTACCATCCGGCCCTGGTCAGCCTCCGCCGTTCGCGGGTGGTAACCCGGTCAGGAGAGCGCCCCGGCGTGGAAACGCGCATCGTCCGCTCTTTTGTGAAAGCGTTCAGCGTCTTTACCGCCCCTGTCCTCCTCCTGTTCGCCCTGTTCAACGACCACTTCCTCCACGATTACGTGGCCAAGACCGAACGCCGTAAATAAAAAAGCCCTTCGCGCGGAGCGCGAAGGGCATGGAAAGGGGACTACAGAAATGTAATCTAGTGCGTCTTGGGGGCCATTAAATCCCGTAGCTGATGCCGAAGGAGACCTCGCGGCCGCGCTCGTAGCTCTGGAAGATGTACTCCTGCCCACCGAAGGTGGAGAAGCTCTCGAAGGCGGGATTGAGCAGGTTGCGGGCACGCAGGCTCAACTTGAAGTTTTCGATTTTCTTGCTGATGCTCATGTCCAGCTGACTGCGGCCGCGCTCGAAGATGTCGGGGCTACCGACGGCACCGATGCTCTGCAGGCGGTCGCCGAAGTAGTTGTAAGCCACCACCACGTCCCAGCCGGTTTCCGGCGTAGCGTAGCTCAGGTTAGCGTTGGCTACGAAGGGCGACTGACCGTTGAACTGGCGGTTGGCGCTGAAGTCGGGATCAACCGCCTGCCCCAGCCGTACCTCGGCGGCATCGATCTGCTGCCGGGCTTCGATGAAGGCCAGGTTGGTGCTCAGGGTGAAGTTGTCCAGCTTTTCGTTCAGGAAGCCCAGCGACTTGCGGGCCTCAATTTCCAGACCGTAGAGGTCGGCATTTTCGGAGTTCGTCCAGGTGAACTGCTGGTCGCCGGACAGGCGGAAAGTAGTCACGATGGGGTTCCGGAAGCGCTTGTAAAAGGCACTCAGCGCGAGTACCTCTCCGGCGTTCGGGAAGATCTCGTAGCGTAGGTCGTAGTTGTCGACGCTGGTAAGCTCAAGGTCGGGGTTACCGAAGACGATGGGCTCACCCAGGAAGCCGAAGGCACCGAAGGGGGCCACTTCCCGCATGTTGGGGCGGGCGACGGTCTGGGTAAAGCTGCCGCGCAGGTTGGTATTCTCGCCGAGCTTGTACACCAGGTTCAGGGCGGGCATGAACGACAGGGTGTCGATGTCGGCCGTGTTGTCGTCGATCCGGTTCATATCGGGGGTGCGGCCATTGGCGGCGGCCTGCTCGTATTCGATGCCGACAACGTCGCTTTCCACGAGGATGCGGGTTTGCTCTGCCCGGAGACCGAAGATGGCCTTCAGTCGGGGGCTGACCTCGTAGGTCATCATACCGTAGGCGGCGCCGACGGAGTAGTTGCCGGTGTAGCTGTTGGCCAGGTTGCTGTTGTCAAAGACATAGACACCCACCAGGTTGCGTCCGTTGACCTGTTCCAGAACACCAAGGTTCTCGGGCCCGAAGTACACGCCGAAGTCACCACCGGCCTCGGTGAAGGAAAGACCGCGGTCGTTCTCGTAGGCATAGATGGTTTCGTTGAAGTCGCGCTGCTTGTTGCGGTACATGCCACCGAACTTGAGGGCGTTGCCGCGGCTCTTGCCCTGCAGTACCGGAACGGTGATGTCCAGGGAGCCCTGGTAGGTATCGTCGGCCAGGTCGCGGAAGAAGCGGCTGGGGCGGCTGAACTGGCTGGGATCGATGATGTAGCGGTCGCCCTGCTCGATGTACTCGGCGAAGCGCAGGTCAGGTTCGTTCTGCTTGCTGTCGATGTAGTTGGCCGACCACTCTACCTTAGTGTTACCCAGTCCGGTGAGGGTGTGGTCACCCTGCAGTACGTAGTCGATCAGTTCCCGCTCCATGAAGGTGGAGGCTTGCGAGCGGTAGAAGTTGTCTTCCGTGCCCGCGGCACCCTTGCTCTCGTTGCTGCCCTCCAGGATGCGGCCTTCCAGGAAGCCCTGGTGGCTGTAAATGGTGTAGAAGGAGAGGCTGTTGGAGGCGGAGGGGCGCAGGGTCAGGCCGACCATGCCGCCGAGCTGGGCGGATTCCACGCTCTTCGAGTCGTTCAGGTCGTAGATTTCCTGGAGGCTGCCGGAGTTGCCACCGGGGTTGACGAAGTTGCCGCGGCGGCCGTTGGTGTACTGGCTGAATTCCCGGCTGTAGGAAGCCGTGGCAAAGAAGCCGAGCGGCATGGTGCCGAGCATGAGCTGGTTGCCAATGTTGGCGCTCAGGCTGTAGTCGGGGCCGGTGCGCTTGTTGCCCAGGGTGAAGGCATTACCGAATCCGTTGGCTACGTCCTCTACGGCGGCGGCAAGTTCCGGATCGCGGCGGGCGCGGCGGTCGACGTTGCTGCTCAGGGCGTTGAGGTCCTTGAGCCGCGGGTCGTTCAGGATGGCGGGACCGTCGAGGGTGCCATCGTTGTACCCGAGGCCGATCTTGTCGCCGGCGGGGAAGGTGAGGAAGTCGTTGCGGAAGTTGCTCAGGTTGTTGTAGCCTCCGGAGGCCGACACGCCCCAGGTGAAGCGCTCGGGCAGGGCCTTGATCTTGATGTTCACGCTGCCACCGGTGAAGTCACCGGGGAGGTCGGGGGTGAATGACTTGCTGGCCGTGATGTTGTCCAGCACCGTGGTCGGGATCAGGTCGAGCTGGGCGGAGTTGCGGTAGGGGTCGATGCTCGGCAGTTGCAGTCCATTGAGCGTGGTGGCCGAGTAGCGGTCGCCGAGGCCACGCACGTAGACGTATTTGCCGTCCACCACCGTAGTACCGGTTACCTTGGTCAGGGCCGCAGCGGCGGTGCCGGCGCCAAGACGCTGAATCTCCTGACTGGAGATCACGTCCTGCACCTTGTCACTGTTCTGCCGCAGCTTCATCACGGCAACCTCCCCCCGCTCAAGGGCCTGAGCCGTAACGGTAACGTCGAGGGCCAGTTCAATACCGGTATCCTCGGCAAAGGTGATGTCCAGGATGGTGGTTTCGTTGGCTTTCACCTCTACCCCTTCAAGGAGTTGTTCGGCGTAGCCCACGTAAGTGGCTGAGATGGTGTACACTCCGGGCTCGGCCTGGAATTGGTACTTACCCTCGATGAAGTCGGTCTGGGCGCCAATGGAGGTGCCCTGGATGACGACGTTGGCCCCCAGCATGGGGAATCCGTCCTCGTCAAATACGGTTCCTGAAATGGCGCCTTTCTGGGACAGGACGGTAGCCGATACCAACAGGAGGGCCACTAAGGAAAACATGCGGTTAAGCATAAGAAAGAGAATTGTGTGCACTAGAATATTAGAGGGAGGGCGGCTCCGCGGAGCGGCCCGGTTTTTTGGGGTAACCGCTTAGTGGGCTACTACCATTTTCTGTAGGAGGCGGCTGCCAGCGGCGTCAAGGACGATGAGGTAGTTGCCGTTGGGCAGTTGGCTTACGTCCAGGGTTTCCTGCTGGGCACCGGCGTCGTAGCGGCGGGTGGATTGCTGCAGGGGCCGACCGAAAAGGTCGAAGACGGTAAGGGTAACCTGAGCCGGCTGCGGCAATTCAAAGCCGACGGTAGCGGTTTGTCGGGCGGGGTTGGGTACGGGTGCGTCCAGCAGCAGGCCTCCCGCGGCCACCTGCCCTACCCCGTTGGTGAAGTCACCGGTAACCATATACTCGGCCAGGGCGGTCCAGCCGGTCACCCAACTCCGGTCGTCGTTGGCGTAAGCGCCCGGGGCAAAGGCGCCGAAGTAGGCGGTGGTTTCAAAACCGGCGCTGGCTTCGGGGGCACCTACGGCAGCCGGACCAAAGGCATACACCCGGGGGTCAATGTTTCCGCCGTCGAGGTCGCGGCTGTCCAGGCCATTGAGGATGGGGTCGGCGATCACGTTGCCGTTGGCCAGGAAGTTGGCGGCTACGTTGGCGCTGGAGGCCGGCACGATGGCTTCGTTCTGGTCGACGGCCAGGAAGAGGTCGGCGGCGGTGGTGCCACGGCCGAACCCGAAGAAGTAGTTGTTGAAGAAGCCCAGGTCACCGTCCAGCAGGCGGGAGTAGGAATCCACCTCGGAGTCCGTGCGGTCCTCAACGGCGACGGCCGCCCCGTTGAAGTCCATGAAGATGGAGTTGTGGTAGTAGCCGCCGGCGTTGTCGCGGAAGAGGATCGACAGGGGGAGCGAACGGCCGGCATCGCCACCGGAGGCGGTTTCGTTCTCCCCGATACCGATGAAGGTGGCGTTGTAGATGGTGGGGCGGCTGAAGGGCTGCTGCTCATCGGGGCTGGCACCGTCGTGCTCGCCGGAGCGGCCGGTGGCGTCGCCGGGGCCCTGGAGGGCGAACCAGAACTGTCCGCCGCCCCGCCAGCCGTAGTCGTAGTCGAACCCGTCGTCGCCACAGAAGGCGACGGCGGCGTGATTCACCTGGACGGTTCCGCCGAACCACTCGATGCCGTCGTCAAGGTTAGCGAAGACTTCGACGTAGTCGATCTCCGTACCGGAGCCTACCCCACCGAGGGTGAGGCCGTTAATCTCATTGTCGGTGCTGAGTTGGGCGCCGCCGTGGCGGATGGATACGTAGTTCAGTACGCCACTGTTGTCGTCGTCCTCGTTGCCTCCGAAACGGGCGCGGGCTTCGGCGGCATCGATGCCTTCAATGCCGTCGGAACCTCCGGGGCGGGCGATGGTGGCCTTGCCCAGGATGATCAGTCCACCCCATTCACCGCGGTCGGTGAGGTCGAAGTCAAGGGGGTCGTTGAGGTCGTCCTCGGCGGCGGTAAAAATGATGGGCGCTTCGGCCGTGCCGCGGGCAAAGATCTGGGCACCCTGGGAAATGATGAGGGCGGAGGTGTTGTCGCCGGTGGAGACGTCGGCACCGCCGAGGCCCCGGATTACGGTACCGGCCTCGATGTTGAGGATGGCGCCGGCTTCGAGGTAGACCAGTCCATCCAGGATGTATTCGTTTTCGCTGCTCCAGGTGTAGGTTTCTCCGCCTACGAGGTCGTTGTCGGTGACTACGACCTGCGTCTGGGCCATGCCCGGGGCGGCACAAAACAGGGCAACAATAAGCAGGGTAAAGTTAGCCTTCATAGAGCTTGGGTTTCTTTGGGGTCTCTGATTGCCCACAAAGGTCCCGTTGATCCATAAACTCCCTATTACAATTAGGTTAACTTATTGTGAAGGGGACACGATCTACTCCGCGTCGCGCTCCAACAGGGCGTAGGCACGGCGTAGGGCGGCGGCATTGGACTCGGCCATTTCATCGGCGTTCCCCACCTTTTCGGTGAGGCCGATGAGGTAGCAGCCCGCCTCCTTGGCCGAAATCCCTCCGGGCCCACTGTCCTCGATGGCAATACAAGCCGTGGCGGGCAGCCCCAGCCTTTCGGCGGCCAGCAAATAAATATCCGGCTCCGGCTTCATGTTTTCCACGTCGGAGGCGGTCACGCTGATGGAGGTGTAGCGGTCCAGGCGGGTAGCTTCGATCATCAGGTCGGCGTCCGAGCGGCCGCTGTTCGTAGCGATGGCCAGGGGAAACCGCCCGGCGATGGCCTCTAGGGCTTCCGGCACCCCCTCAAAGGTGCGTCCCTCCCGCCGTACGGAGTCCTGGAATCGCTGCTGTTTCTGTTCTACCAGTTCGGCAACGGTCATGGACCAACCGTGCTCGCCAATCAGCCATTCGGCCACTACCCGGTCGCTGGTGCCGATCCACTGCTCAAACCAGTGAGCGTCGTACGCCAGGCCATAGTCGTCCTGCAGGAGCGAAAGCCAGGCTGCACAGTGCAGGGGTTCGGAATCGGCCAGGGTGCCATCTAAATCGCAGAGCAATCCACGCAGCATATCTATTCTTTAAAACAGGTGAAAATCTCCCGGCAGCCCGAAAATAACTGAGTCGGGCAGGACGGAATGTCTGATGCTAATTAGGAGAAGAAAGGTAAGCGGGGGAAAAGTTCGGATCAGCGGAGGATCACGCGACGGATCACTTCGGCACCCCGCCAGACGACGGTTCCGAAATCGAAGGCCTGGTCGCTGACCTGCTGGATCTGCTCAAACTTGCCTTCCTTCTGGAGCTTGACGGTCCGGCCGACTAAAAAGCCGGAGCAGGCCGCGCTGCAGATGAAGAGCGCGAGCACGATGGTGATCAACTTGACCTTAGGGTGCGTCATTACGTCTGCTAATATAGGAAATCCGCCGCTGCCATACCACAATGGGCGGGCAAACGGCGGATTTATTCGACGAATGGCCTGTTTACCGGGACCGAAATCCGGATTACTCGAATTCGCGCATTACGCGCACCAGGGTTTCCACCCCTTCGTACGGCATGCTGTTGTAGATGCTGGCCCGGAAACCACCTACGCTGCGGTGGCCGGTGATGCCATCACAGCCGGCAGCCTCGGCGGCAGCCAGGAACGCATCGGTGTCCGCTTCGTCCGTACAGACGAAGGTCACGTTCATCAGGCTGCGGCTTTGCTCGTCGGCTACCGTACCCCGGAACTTGGGGTTGCGGTCTATCTCGTCGTACAGCAATTTGGCTTTGCGCTCATTGAGCTTCTCCATTCCTTCCAGGCCGCCCTGCTCCTTGATCCAGCGCAGGGTAAGCATCATTACATAGATGGGATACACCGGCGGCGTATTGAAGGTGCTGCCGCCGTCGATGTGGACGCGGTAATCAAGCATGCTGGGCAGGTTACGCTGCACCTTTCCCAGCAGGTCCTTACGGACGATCACCAGGGTAGCTCCGGCGGGGCCGAGGTTCTTCTGGGCTCCGGCGTAGATGATGCCGAACTTCTCCAGGGGGATGCGACGGCTCAGAATGTCGGAAGACATATCCGCCACGAGGGGAAGGTCGGTTTCCGGCCACTCCTTGAACTGGGTACCGAAGATCGTATTGTTGCTGGTCAGGTGGACGTACTTCAATCCCTCGGGGATGGTGTACTCCCGCGGGATGTGGTTGTAGTTGCTCTCCTTGCTGCTGGCGATGACGTTCACCTTGCCAAAGTGCTTGGCCTCCTTGATGGCCTTGGCCGACCAGGAGCCGGTATCCAGGTATCCGGCGGTTTCCTCCGGGTTCAGCAGGTTCATGGCCGTCATGAAGAACTGGGAGCTGGCACCGCCGGAAAGGAAGAGTACGCCGTAGTCGTCGCCAACGTTGAGCAGTTCCCGGACGAGCTGTTCGGCTTCCAACAGTACGGCGTCGAAGGCGTCGGAACGGTGGCTGATTTCCAGAATAGACAGGCCGCTGCCGTCCAGGTTCTCCACGGCCGCGGAGGCCTGCTTGAGCACACTGGCGGGAAGGATGGCCGGTCCGGCACTAAAATTGATCTTTTTCATGGGGGGTGGTTTGCGGGGGCAAAAGTACCTCTGATTAGCAGTGATTGCATAGAATTGTTTTCTGCGGGGATAGTTTGGCTCCACCCCCCATGATCCCGACCGGAACAGCTGCGTTTTCCGGCCGCTGAGTAGCGGATCCGTTTAACCCGGGAGCGATTCGCGGGGGAAAGTTAATTTTGGCCGTAGCCGACCGACTTCAATTTTGGGGTCAACATCCGGCCGCCTCGCCTACTTATAGTGCCACTTAACCTTGCGCTTAACATGACCCGCATTCAAACCTACCTGTTGCTTTCCGTCTCCCTGCTGTTCCTGGTGCTGAGTTGTACGCCCAAGGCGGCGGGCCCCGCCACGGCGGATGGAGACACCGCCGACAAGAAAAAGACCACCACGGTCACCCGCCCCGCGCGGCCCGGGGAAGAGCTGAGCAGCTGCCCGAAATTTACCGACGCCCCTAACCCCGACGACGCAGAAACGAATTACGTCATCTACCGCGCCGCCCTGAAAGCCAAGGAGATGGACCGCGCCCTCAAAACCTGGCGCAAGGTCTACGCCGTGAGCCCCGCGGCCGACGGGCGCCGCCCCACCGTCTATACCGATGGTGTAGCCTTCTACAACTACCTCATCCAGCAAAACCCCGACAAGCGGCAGGTGTACGGCGATTCCATCCTGATGCTATACGAACAGGCCCGGGAATGCTACCCCGGCGACGGGTACATGGCGGCCATCCAGGCATTCGACAGCTACTACACCTACCCCGGCACGGCCACGGAAGACGAGATCTACGCCCTGTTCAAGGAGAGCATCGAGATGGACGGTCCGGAGAAGCTGCAGTACTTCGTGATCAACCCCATGTCGCGGCTGGTGGTCGACCAGCACGACGCCGGCAAGATCGAGGACGCCGAGGCCAAGCAGATCGTCAACGCGCTGAAAACGCGGCTGGAATTGGGTCTTGAGGAATGCAGCGGTACCGAGTGCGCCCCCTGGCAGGCCATCCAGGCCTACGCCCCCAGCAGCCTGCAGTACTTTGAAACCGTGAAGGGTTTTTACGATTGCCAATACTATTTGCGCGAATACTACCCCGATTTCGAGGCCAACCCCAACGACTGCGACGCGATTACCACCGCCTACTCCCGCCTGCAGTGGGCCGATTGCGCGGAGTCTTCCCCTGAGTTCCAGCGGGTGAAGAAAGCCTACGAGGCAAACTGCGCCGTAGTGGAAGCCGGCCCCTCCGGCGGCAGCACCCTGCGGCAGGCCTACGATGCCCTGAAGAGCAATCAGTCGGCCGAGGCTGTCCGCCTTTTCGAAAAGGCCGCCGAGGAATCCACCGATGGCGAGCGGAAAAGCCGCTACCTGCTCACGGCGGCCAAAATCTACTACCGCGACCTGCGCAACTTCAGCCAGGCCCGGGCCTTCGCCCGCCGCGCCGCCCAGGCCGACCCCACCAACGGCGAACCCTATATGCTGATCGGAACCCTCTACGCCAGCAGCGGACCACTGTGTGGCCCGGGCACCGGCTTCGACAGCCAGGTTGTCGTCTGGCCGGCCATCGACATGTGGCAGCGCGCCAAATCCGTCGACCCCTCGGTAGCCGCCAAGGCCAACCAGCTCATCGGACGCTATACCCAGTATATGCCTTCGCGGGCCGACATTTTCCAGCGGGGAATCCAGGAAGGATCCACCTTCACCGTGGGTTGCTGGATCCAGGAAAGCACCCGCGTCAGAACCCCCTGAGGCAGCGGGGGCGCACCTACGGATTAAGTTTTTATATTTGCGGAAGGTCAGCTACCGGCCCCCTGCATTGTATATAAACCTATCTGTACGTGAGATCATCGCTTAATGTTCGGTCACGCCGGGTCCTTTCGGGCCTGCTGGCCATCACAATTTGCCTGCTGGCGGGAGGAACCATCCTTTCCAGCCTGACCAACGCCTCCCCCGCCCCCGGCAACCCGAAACTCACCGCCACTGGCTTCCCCATCGTGGAACCCACCGTCCGCTACGGCGTAGCCCTTGACACTTTCCTGATCGAGGAGAACACCATCGAATACGGCCAAACCCTCTCCGATATCCTCCTCGGGCATGGCATGGGCGCCCAGGAAGCCTTCGACGCCGCCAACAGCTTCAATGCCATGCTCGACGTGCGGAACCTGCGCGCCGGCCGCCCCTACCAGATCCTCGACGACGAGGACACCCCGGGTCCTGACTTCCTCGTCTACGTTCCGTCGGTCTACCGCTACCTGCGGCTCGACCTCCAGGGCACCGGCCGGGATGAGTACGCTACCCTGCCCGTAACCATGTCCGAGCAACTCGCCGCGGGTGAAGTGGAAACCTCCCTCTGGAACGCCATGGTCGGTGCCGGACACAGCTTCGCGCTCACCGACAAGATGGAAGACGCCCTGCAGTGGTCGGTCGACTTCTACCACGTCCAGCCGGGAGACGCCTTCCAGCTGGTCTACGAACAAGAATACGTTGAGGGGGAAGAAGCCGGTTTCGGCCGCGTCCGCGCCGCCCGCTACAGCACCGGTGGCAAGGACATTTACGCCTTCTACTTCGAAAGCGAAGACAGCACCCAGGCGGGCTACTTCGGCCTCGACGGCCAGCCCATGAAGGCCACCTTCCTGAAGGCGCCCGTCCGCTACAGCCGCATCAGCAGCCGCTACAACCTGCGTCGCTTCCACCCCGTCCAGCGGCGGGTGAAGCCCCACCTCGGCACCGACTACGCCGCACCCTACGGTACCCCCATCGTGGCGGTTGCCGATGGCGTGATCACCCGCTCCGGGCGTACGGGCGGCAACGGCATCTTCGTAAAGATCAAGCACGACAAGCGGTTCGATACCCAATACCTCCACATGCAGAAGCGGGCACCCGGCATGGTTGTCGGCAAGCGCGTTAGCCAGGGCGACGTAATCGGCTACGTTGGCTCTACCGGCCTCGCCACCGGTCCCCACGTCTGTTTCCGCTTCTGGGACCACGGCAAGCAGGTGGACCACACGAAGATGGACTTCCAGGACGCCGAGCCCATGCCGGAGGAATACCTGCCGGAGTTCTTCCAGGTGCGCGACGACTACCTGGCCAAGCTGAACAGCGTAGGCAGCCCCGTCGAGGATACCGCCAAGAAGTAATCAGCCCCTCCGGGCCTAGAGCAGGAGGTCCATATCCACGTGCTCCTCGATCAGCTCCACCGCCCGCCGGATCTTCCAGGGGGTCTTGAGGTTGATCTTCACCTCCATCTGACTGATGCGAACGGCCGCCCCATAGGTGTCCAGCTGACAGGCCACGACCGGAATGTTGTGGGCGCTGAGGAAGTCGGAATGCGGCAGGTCCGGGTTATCGTCTGACAGGCCAGTAACCACCACACCCGAGATGGTAGTCCCGGGGAGGTTTCTCTCTTCCAGGATGCTTTGCAGCGCACTCAGCGCCTCGTACAGCCGTCGGTGGCTGACGATCACCAGCAGGTTTTTCAGATTCTCGACTTCCTCCTGGGCCAGCAGACTGCCGCTGGCAATGTTCTCGACCTGGTTGTCCAGCCCCTCGCGGTTCATCAGGGTCCGCCCCTTCAGGGCATGGCGTATAGAGGCCATGATGGGGTTCGCCAGTATCTTCTCGTAGGGCAATACGCCCAATAGCGGAATGCCCGTCTTTTCCAGGTACTTCCCGACGTAGTAGCGGACCTTCTCGAGCTTGGCCGGCAGCGTCTTGTTCACGATCACCCCGCGGACCGGTACCCTCCGTTCCCGGAACATGGCCAGGTTCATGTTGAGGCGGTCGATGGTGCTGCCGATACCCCCCTCCACGATCATCACCACGGGGGCGTTGAGCAGCTGGGCCACCTGGGCGTTGCTGACGTCGCACACGCTGCCCACTCCGGGGTGGCCGGTGCCTTCGTAGATCACGAAGTCGTTGCGCGACTGCAGCTTGCGGCTGGCCCGGGTGATGGCCGAACTGAATTGGTAGCGGGAGGGATCGTCCAGGTACTTGGCCGTAACCCCGCTGCCGATGATGACCGGACTGTGTAGCTCGGACCGCAGCTCGAAATCCATGCCCCGGGCGAACAGCAGGGCGTCCTTGTCCACCTGCAGGTCGCCGAGCTCCACCCACTCCTGCCCTACCGGCTTACAGTAGCCGACCCGGAATTCCCGTTGCCGGATGGCGGCCATCAGGCCCAGGGTGCAGGTGGTCTTGCCCACGTGCTGGGAGGTAGCGGCGATATAGAGGCGGTCGAGCATGGCGTTTCGGTTAAAGGGTGAAGGGCGCGGACGCAGGTGCAAAGAAAGGTAACCCAAAGCCAACGCCCGGAGTGCAGTCCGTAGGGAAGCCTAGTGCATACTTGCCCCCCCGGCTCCCCGTGGGATCCGGATGACTTCCACCATATCCTGTACCTCCTCCGGTGGGGGGGCGGTGAGACGGCTGACGACCAGCGCCACGACCAGGTTGACCACCATGGCCACGCTGCCGAAGCCTTCCGGACTGATGCCGAACCACCAGTGTTCGGCGTCGGGTACGGCGTCGACGAACCACCCCAGCCGGTAGACGGCCATGTAGCCGAACATCAGCACGATGCCCACGACCATGCCCGAGATGGCGCCCGACCGGTTCATGCGCTTGTCGAAGATACCCAGCACGATGGCCGGAAAGAAGCTGGCCGCGGCCAGGCCGAAAGCCAGCGCCACGGTTGCCGCCACGAATCCCGGTGGGTTAACCCCGAAGTAGGCCGCTACGATCACCGCGGCGGCGGCTCCTCCCCGCGCCCACCAGAGCTCCTCCGCCTCGCTCATGTCGGGCCGGATCTGCTTCCGCATCAGGTCGCGGCTCACGGCCGTGGAGATGACCAGCAGAAGACCCGCCGCGGTGGACAGGGCGGCGGCCAGTCCGCCGGCGGCGACCAGGGCAATGATCCAGGCGGGCAAACCGGCGATTTCCGGATTGGCCAGCACCATAATGTCACGGTCGATGTAGACCTCATTGGCGTTGTCAGTCGGGGCATTGTTCAGCAGGGCCTGTCCGTAGGGCCCCGGCACCCGCGCGCCGTCCGCCCGTTGCTGGTCGACCCCACCCATAAAGGCTTCACCGGGAGCGTACTGCAAGCGGCCGTCCTCGTTCTTGTCTACCCAGGCTACTAGGGCCGTTTCCTCCCACTTGCTGAACCACCCCGGCAGCTCGGTGTAGGGGCGGTCGGAGATGGTGGTGATCAGGTTCGTACGGGCGAAGGCCGCGATGGCGGGGGCCGTGGTGTAGAGTACGGCGATGAACAACAGGGCCCAGCCGGCACTGATGCGGGCGTCCTTTACCCGTGGAACGGTGAAGAAGCGCACGATGACGTGGGGCAAGCCCGCCGTACCGGCCATCAGGGCCAGGGTGATGGCGAATACGTCGATCATGGACTTGGAACCGTCGGTGTATTCGGCAAAACCCAGTTCGGCGTGGAGCTGGTCGAGCTTGTCCAGCAGCGCGGTACCCGACCCGTCGTTCACGTCGGCGATGAATCCGAGTTGGGGGATGATGTTGTCCGTCATCTGAAGGGAGATGAAAATGGCCGGTACCATATAGGCGAAGATGAGCACGCAGTACTGGGCCACCTGGGTGTAGGTGATGCCCTTCATGCCGCCCATGATGGCGTAGAAGAACACCACTACGGTACCGATATAGACCCCGGTATTGATCTCCACCTCCAGGAAGCGGCTGAACACCAGCCCCACCCCCCGCATCTGACCGGCAACGTAGGTGAAACTGACGATGATGGCGCAGAGGACGGCCACCGTGCGGGCCACATTGGAATAGTAGCGGTCGCCGATGAAGTCCGGGACCGTGAACTTGCCAAACTTGCGCAGATAGGGGGCCAACAGCAGGGCCAGCAGCACGTAACCGCCCGTCCATCCCATAAGGTATACGGCCCCGTCGTAGCCGGCGAAGCTGATGATGCCGGCCATGGAAATGAAACTGGCCGCGCTCATCCAGTCGGCCGCGGTAGCCATTCCGTTGGCTATGGGGTGTACCCCACCCCCGGCGACGTAGAATTCCGTGGTGGAACCCGCGCGGGCCCAAACAGCGATGCCGATGTATAGCAAAAAAGTGGCGCCTACGATCAGGTAGGTCCAGGTCTGTACGTCCATAAGCGTTTCCAGGTTCTCGGGGGTAAACCGGCTATTCACCGACGCCAAACTCGGCGTCGAGGCGGTTCATGAGGTAAACGTAGACGAAGATGAGGACCACGAAAGCGTAGATGCTCCCCTGCTGGGCAAACCAGAAGCCCAGCTCGGCCCCGCCAATGCGGTACTGATTGAGGGGCTCTACGAAAAGGATGCCGCAGCCGAAGCTAACGGCAAACCAGATCGTAAGAAGGATTGCTAAATACCGAAGATTGGCCCGCCAGTATCGGCGGTGGTCTCCCGGTGGGGCCATCGGTAAAAAATTAGGGGGTGTACGTGTGGCCCGTCGAATTAAAAAGGCATGATCGACTAGGTTCTTTACCGGCTGAATGCCGAATTCCTCCTCAAGATATACCAGCTGCGAAGAACTTCCAAATGCCAAACCCCCAAATTGCGAACCTTTGTTCCGGCACCACGCTTACCAGTCCGAACCCAAGCAATTATTGACATGGCCGAATGGTACGAAGGATGGACGGATGTGACTTATCCGATCTTTGAAGGAATCACGGGGTGGCCGGGGCAACCCACTACTCACCTCGAAACCCTGAGCTGTATCCACTGCGGGGATACCGCCAAGGTTTCCGTCCTTCACATGAGCGTCCACACCGGCACCCACATGGATGCCCCCTGTCATTTCCTGGCCCAGGGCATCGACGTCAGCCGCTTCCCGATCGAAGTGGGGATGGGTCCGGTCAGGGTAGCCGAGATCGACTGCCCGGCCGAGGTGCGCCCCGAAGACCTGGAGGCCTACGAAGGCCGCTCCCGCCCCCTGGTTTCCGGCGAGCGGCTGATCCTGCGTACCGGCAACAGCGACGCGGCGTTCTGGCCCCAGGCTCCCTTTGATGAAGACTACCATGGCATCGGCCCGGCGGCGGCGGCCTGGATCGCGAAACGCAAACTGCAATTGGTGGGCGTGGACTACCTGTCGGTGGGCCCCTTCCACTCCGGCAATCCCCAGACCCACCGGGCCCTGCTGGGCGCCGGCGTCTGGGTGATCGAGGGCGTGGACCTGCGCCACATCCGGGAGGGGAACTACGAAATGATCTGCCTGCCGCTGAAGATCGCTGGCTCCGACGGCTCGCCCATCCGCATCCTGCTGCGGCCGGCAAATAATTAAACAACACTTTTTGTGTTGTTTAATTTGCCTTTTCAAACTGTCCGTGTTATTTTTGCTTTGCGTCGCATTCCGTGGCGCGGTTGCAAAAAGTAAACGGTTATGTCTCGCTCTACCCCCCCGGCCCACGGGTCCGGCTCCGATAAAGTTCTGAACGTCAACTGGGGCCTTCTCGGCCGCCGGCTCCGCCACCGGGGCAAACAGTACGTCAGTTCCGCCCGCTACCGGGCTTCACAGACCGAATACATCCCACCGGCGTGGATGACCCACCTGCGCCTC
The DNA here is from genome assembly GCF_002631205.1 of Neolewinella marina. Lineage (GTDB taxonomy): Bacteria > Bacteroidota > Bacteroidia > Chitinophagales > Saprospiraceae > Neolewinella > Neolewinella marina. The sequence goes on along the minus strand of NZ_PDLO01000003.1, from coordinate 166,899 downwards.
ACCTGGTTTCGCCTGGGCCTGATCGCGCTGGCGGCCTTCGTTTTCACCCAGAAACAGATCGACTTCACGGTGACCGTCGGGGCGGCCGGAGAAACGGCGGCCCAGGTTGCCGGCGCTCCCGCCGAGCAGACCTCAGCCCTGAGCATGCTACCCTCCCCTTCCCGCGCCGCTGCCCCCCGCTGGTCGCCCGACCGGTATGAAGAGGCCGCTACCCGGGCCTACATCGACCGCTTTGAGCGGGTCGCCCGCACGGAAGCCGGAAAGTTTGGCATCCCCGTACCCGTCAAGCTCGCCATGGCCATTCTGGAGAGCGACGCCGGCGAAGGCGTTGCCGCCCAGCAGGACAACAACCACTTCCCCACCGCTACGCCCCGCCACCGCTTCGACAATGCGTGGAGCAGCTGGCGCGCCCACAGCCAGGCGATTCAGGAGCGCTACCCCCGCCTGGCCTACGAATCGGTCAACCACCAACAGTGGATCGCGGCCCTGGCCAAAACCGACTACAGCGACGACCCCGCCTACGCGGAGAAGCTGTTGAAAATCATCGAGCGGTTCGGATTGGACCGCCTCTAGACGAGCTTTATTTTTCTCTAAGTGGTTTTCCCGGCCGCTTCCCGACGGGAGGCGGTCATTTTTTTAGCTCCCCCTCACCGGCAAAACCACCCGCCCCCGCCGCCGTTTTCCCCTTGTGATGCAACAAGACGAACTCCTGGAAGCGGAATACCAGCGCTTTATTGAATTTGGCCAGCTTCTGGACCGCCGCACCCGGCGCTACCTGGTGGAATACCTCCGGGCCAAACTGAGCGGGAAACCCTACCGGGGAGAGGCCCTCAACGACCGCTACGCGGAGTACTTCCAGTCGGCCCTGGACGACATCTTCGGCATCGACCAACTGCTCTTCGTCTGCGCCAACAACGAAACCATCACCCGGCAGATCGTACTCGACACCCTGTACTGGATCAGGAAGACCTTTACCCGTTCTGCAACGAAGCATCCCTACGTACAGGAGGAAGAACTGCTGCGCGGCTGGAGCGTGACGCCGGCCAAGGCCTTCCCCCACCGCTACCCCCACCTGCTGCAGTTCCTGGGGTCAACCTACCTGCGGGAGGAACTCGATACCGGGTTCTACCGCAACCGGCTGGATCAATTCTTCGCCCGGGAAGTCGCCGATTGGACACCCACCGACCACCAGCAATTCGACCGGATCCTTACTGACTTACTCAGCCAGTGGGACGCGCTGCTGCAAGCCCGGATTTTGGCTTACCAACTCACCAGGTTCAATGAGGCAAAGGAGAGTTATACCGAGCTGTTGACCCAGAAGGTGGAGGAATACCGCCGGCTCCAGTCTATTCTCGACCCCTTCACCGATTACCTGGGTTGGGACATGAGCCGGGAACTCTGGCAGTCGACCAGCTTCGACGCCCTGCAACGCTACGACGCGCTGCTGGCCGACGAAGAGAGTCTGCGACGACTGGCCGACCTGTTGGGTAACCTGCGGGAGGCCGAGATCGAACTCGAGGAAGAAACTTTCGAAAAGACCATCGTCCGCCAGGAGTGGGTCAGCGATCCCCTCCACCGTGCCGAAGTTGTGGGGGTGCACGAGAGCCAGGACCTCAATCACCTCCTGAGTTCGGAGGCCGCCCTGCTCAGTCAGCACGATACCGAAACCGCATTCCTGAAGAAGTACGCCGACCACGGACTGCTGACCCTCCGCTACGAAGACCGCTACCTGCGGCGCAGCGAGGACACGGTGATGGAGGTGAACCAGCGCGTGAAGCAGCGGGAAAAGGGGCCGTTCATCGTCTGCGTCGACACCAGCCAGTCGATGATGGGCCGCCCCGAGGAGATCGCCAAGGTGCTCACCCTGGGCATCCTGAAAATGGCCATCCGCAGCAACCGGCGGGCCTACCTCATCAACTTCAGCACGGGCATCAAGACCATCGACCTCCACGACATCGCCAACTCCATTGATGAGCTGGCGGCCTTCCTGACCATGTCCTTTTACGGGGGCACGGATGCTACCCTGGCGCTCTACGAAGCCCTGCGGCAGCTCAAGGCGCACGACTACCGGGACGCGGATGTGCTGATGATCTCGGACTTCGTGATGTACAAGATCGATTCAGACGTACTGGCCGAGGTAGCTCACTTTCAACACAATAACGGAACCGAGTTCCACAGCCTTGCCCTGACCCGGGAGGCCAACGCCGAACTGCTTTCGCGCTTCGATACGAACTGGTTGTACGACCCGGAACGGCGTGGCATCATTCGTGAACTCACCCGGGGCCTCACGCCCATCACCAGTCGCTAATTACGGCCCGGTCGGCGACTCTGCTTGCGCAGGACCAGCAGGGCAACCACCAAACCTACCGCCAGCAGGATCCACAGGGTGGGATGCTCGTACCAGGCGGCTTCGGGGTTGAGTTCGGGGTCCACATCCACTCCTTCCTGGGCAAGTATCCAGGGGGAATACAGCAATGTGAGAAAGGGATAAAGTTTACGGGACATAACGTTGCTTTTTCACCCTTACAATTGGGACAACCAAAGTGGGGTTCACCGTATATCCTCAAAACAGCCGCGCCCCGGAGTTATCCAGGGCGCGGCTCATAAGGTGTGGTTGATCAGCGGCTTAGGTTGGCTTGCGGCGGGTCACCACGATGAGGATGATGAAGAAGGCCGCGACGCCTACCCACAACAGGGGGTTTTCGTACCACTCGGTCTTGTCGATATCAATATCGATGAGCGGATTGTCCTGGCTGCCCAGCCAGGAGGTGGCCAGCAGCAGTAAGGTCGAAAGCGAAAGGGTGCGCATAAGGAGTTGGATTTGGGATAGAAACCCTTTTCCAACAACCTGTTCGCGCCATCCCTTTCCCGCCTAAACTTTAACGAATATCCGCCGGTGGTACAGCCAGGCACCAAGGGCGAGATAAAAGGCCACCAGTACCAGGGCGTACAGCAGGCTGGAAAGCCGGTCAAGCAGAAAGTCGTGGACAAAGACGGTTTCGTAGAGGTAGCCGTGGAGGGAAGTCTCCCCCACCCGGATGCTCCCGAAAATCTTTGCGAAGAAGCTGGACAAAAAGTACAGGATCAGGGCATTGGCGCCGGCGTAGCTGAATATCCGTCCCCACACAATGCCCTTCACGTCGGTGATGTAGTAGATGGCCGCGAGTACGACCAGGGCCCACCCGGCCGTGACCAGCACGAAACTGCTCGTCCACAGGGCCTTGTTGATGGGAAACACCAGTCCCCACGCATGACCAAGAACCAGTAAGACACCCCCGGCCATGAGCATTCCCCGGGTCTTGTTGGTGTAGGGGCCCAGCAGATACCGGCCCGTAACCACACCAATGAGGCAGGTAGCCACGGCAGGCAGGGTGCTTAGCAGCCCTTCCGGGTCGTAGTCCTCCTGCCAAGTGTGGGTGCCGAGAATCAGCTTGTCCACGTACATCGCCCAGTTGTTGGGTGCACGCTCGTAGGTCGGATCGCTGCCATCGGGCAGGGGCAGGAAACCCATCCAGAGCCAGTACCCCAGTAGCAGGCCTACCGTTACCCACAGGAGGTGGCGCGACCGCAGGTGCAGGGCCAGGGGTGCCGCCAGTAGGAAGACGAGCCCAATCCGCTGCAACACACCCGGCAGGCGAATCTCACTCCACGCCTTCACGAAGGGTGGGTAGATCAGGAATGCCCCCAGGAAGATGCCCAGCCCGATCAGTTTCAGGCTGCGCACGACGATCTTGCGGTAGGCGTCGGGCCCCGCTTCCTTGCCGCGGTAGGCAAAGGAAATGGAACAGCCCACGATGAACAGGAAGAAGGGGAAGATCAGGTCGGTGGGCGTGTAGCCGTGCCAGGGCGCGTGCCCCAGTGGGGCATAGATGTGGCTCCACGTCCCGGGGTTGTTGACCATGATCATGGCCGCGATCGTCAGCCCGCGGAGCAGGTCGATCGACAGGACACGGTTGTTGACGGTGGTCGTTACAGCTTCCATTACCGCAGGAAGGATTCGGCCTTCTCCACCATCTTCTGACTGCCGGCGAACAGGGGGATGCGCTCGTGAATGTGCTCCGGCTTGATGTCCAGGATGCGGCGGTAGCCGTCGGTGGCCCGCCCGCCGGCCTGCTCCACGATGAAGGCTACGGGATTGCATTCGTAGACCAGGCGCAGTTTACCGGCCTCACGCTCCGAGCTCTTGGGGTACATGTAGATACCGCCCTGGATCAAATTGCGGTGGATATCGCTCACCATGCTGCCAATGTAGCGGCTGGTGTAGGGGCGGTCCTCCTCTTCCTTCTGGCAGTACTTGATGTAGTCCTTGACGCCCTGGGGGAAATGAACGTAGTAGCCTTCGTTGACGGAGTAGACCCTACCCTGCTCCGGCATGCGGATGTTGGGGTGGGACAGGTAATAGGTACCGATGGCGGGGTTAAGGGTAAATCCGTTCACGCCGTTGCCAGTGGTGTAGACCAGCATGGTGGAGGTGCCGTAGATCACGTAGCCCGCGGCTACCTGCATATTGCCGGGTTGGAGGAAGTCCTCCAGGGTTACGGGGGTACCCTCGGGTGAGATGCGGCGGTAAATACCGAAGATGGTACCCACCGACACGCCGGCGTCGATGTTGGAGCTCCCGTCGAGGGGATCCATGACCACCACGTATTTGTTGCGGTTTGCGTTGTTGGCACCGCTGATGGTGATGAATTCCTCATTTTCCTCCGAGACGATGCCGCAAACGATGTTGCGGTTGGTCAGGGCATTGATGAAGACATTATTGGCGAATACGTCGAGCTTCTTCTGCTCCTCGCCCTGGACGTTTACGTTGCCGACGGTACCGGTGATGTCTACCAGTCCCGCCTGGCGGATTTCGTGGTTGACGACCTTGGCCGCCAGGCGGATGCAGTTGAGGAGGCGGCTGAGCTCACCGGAGGAGTACTCGAAGTCCTTCTGGTTGCTGATGATGAACTCTCCGAGCGTTTGGGGGTGATGTTTCATGGAGTGGTGTGGAAGTGTGGGTGTTGAGTTAGTGGTATTGGCCTGGAATCAGGAAGCGACGTACGTATTCGGATACCCCTTCCTCCAGGGAAGTGAACGGCTCGCGGTATCCGGCCTGCCGCAGTTTTCCCATGTCAGCCTCTGTAAAGTATTGATAATTCGGGCGCAGGTCCGCCGGCGTATCGATGAAGTCGATGTCCGGTTCCCGGTCCATGGCCTGGAAGGTAGCCCGGGCGAGGTCCAGGAAGGTGCGGGCCCGGCCGGTGCCAAGGTTGTACAGGCCATCCGGTTGCGGTAGCTCGGTCATCAGCCAGTGGCTCACGCGACACAGGTCCAGCACGTAAATAAAATCGCGCTGCTGCTCCCCGTCGGCAATGTCCTCCCGGTGGCTGCGGAACAACCGCATGCGACCGGTGGCTTTCACCTGGCGGTAGGTGTGCCAGACTACGCTGGCCATCCGCCCCTTATGGTATTCATTGGGTCCGTAGACGTTGAAGAACTTCAGGCCGTACCAATGGGGCGGCGCCTGGGTCTGTTCCCGGGCCCAGACGTCAAAGTCGTTCTTGCTGCGGCCGTATTCGTTCAGCGGGTGCAGCTCGTCGGGCGGGGTGGTATCGCTGAATCCTTGTTCACCCGAACCGTAGGTGGCTGCGCTGCTGGCGTAGACAAGCGGGATGCCCTGGGCCGCGCAGCGTACCCAGACATCGCGGGAGTACTGCCGGTTCAGGCGGTCGAACAGCTCCGTGTCGGTTTCGGTAGTGTCCGTGCGGGCGCCGAAGTGAAAAACGCCCCGCAGGGGCCACTGTTCCTGGTCCCAGACGGCGAACAGGGTGTCCCGTTCCACTTTCACCAGAAAATCCTTGCCTTCCAGGTTGGGGATCTTGTCCGCATAATGCCGAAAATCGTCCACCAGTATCAAATCCGTAAGGCCCAGGCTGTTGAGGTATCCGACTAAAACGCTTCCAATAAATCCGTTCGCGCCGGTGATGAGGTACATAAGCTGAGGTTAGGGGCGTTAATTTACGTCATTACCGGCGAGCGACCATGCCCCGGCTATTCCCCTTTGCCCGGCACCCGCGGCCGCGCCATGTGCACGTTGTGGGCTACCTTGCGGCCAAACGAAAAATGATGGCCAAGAACGCGGTTAAAAAAAAGAGCCGGATCACCGTCGACGTGGGGCTGGACGAAAACAATATGCCCATCGAAATGACCTGGGCGGCCAGTGACAATCCGGCGGGGAACCACCCCCAGGACTGCAAGGCAATGCTACTTTCCCTCTTTGATGAGCGGACCAAAGAGACCCTCAAGATCGACCTGTGGACCAAGGAGATGCAGGTGGTGGAAATGGACCGGATGTTCTATCAGACCCTCCGCGGTCTGGCCGACACCTACTTCCGCGCCACCCAGAATAAGGAACTCGCCAACCAGATGCAGCAGTTCGTCTACTATTTCGGCCAGGCCACCGGGGCCATCCCCAAGGAGGAATAAGAAAACCTGCCGGGGTTACGTAATCGATTGCACCAACGTTGTAGTTTAGCGGCGTGCCCTACCTTGGGTGCCTCATTAAAACATACGAACTCCCATGGCGACTTACTTTGACCGCATTCCCACCATTCAGTACGAGGGTCCCGAGAGCGACAACCCGCTCGCGTTTAAATACTACCAAAAAGACCAGGTTGTAGCCGGCAAGACGATGGCCGAGCACTTCAAGTTTGCCATGGCCTGGTGGCATACCCTGCGTAATACGGGTGCCGACCCCTTCGGTCCCGGAACGGCTCAATACCCCTGGCTGGGGGATTCCGACCCGGTACAGGAAGCGAAGAATACCGCTGACGCCGGCTTCGAAATCCTGGAGAAGCTGGGACTGGACTACTTCTGCTTCCACGATGTCGACCTGCTGGAGGAGGCGGGTGCCGACCTGACTACCTACCGCAAGCGGCTGGATGAGGTGACCGACTACATCCAGCAGAAAATGGAGGACACGGGCAAGAAGGTGCTCTGGGGCACGGCCAACCTGTTCAGCCATCCCCGCTACATGAACGGCGCGAGCACCAATCCGGACTTCCGGGTAGTGGCCTACGCCGGAGCGCAGCTGAAGGGGGCCATCGACGCTACCATCAAGCTGAAGGGAGAGAACTACGTCTTCTGGGGCGGCCGCGAGGGCTATATGAGTCTCCTCAATACCGACCTGAAGCGGGAAATGGACCACCTGGGCCGCTTCCTGACCATGGCTCGCGACTACGCCCGCGCCCAGGGTTTCACCGGCAGCTTCTTTATCGAGCCCAAGCCGTTCGAACCCAGCAAGCACCAGTACGATTTCGACAGTGCCACCGTGGCCGGCTTCCTGCGGCAGTACGACCTGCTCGACGACTTCAAGCTCAACATCGAGGTAAATCACGCCACCCTGGCCCAGCACACCTTCGAGCACGAGCTGGCGGTGGCCGCCAGCCAGGGACTGCTCGGCAGCATCGACGCCAACCGCGGCGACTACCAGAACGGCTGGGATACCGACCAGTTCCCGAACAGCGTCCAGGAGCTTACCGAGGCCATGATCATCATCCTCCAGGCGGGCGGACTGCAGGGCGGAGGGGTAAACTTCGACGCCAAGACCCGGCGGAATTCCACCGACCTGGAAGACATCTTCCACGCCCACGTAGGGGGGATGGACGTCTTCGCCCGGGCCCTGCTGGCCGCCGACCGCGTCCTGAGCAAGTCGAAATTCAAGGACATGCGCCGGGAGCGCTACGCCTCCTTCGACGCCGGGGACGGCCAGAAGTTTGAAACCGGAAAACTGAGCCTGGAAGCACTCGCTGAGATCGGATTCGCCGGCGGCGAGCCCCCGATGACCAGCGGCCGCCAGGAACGGTACGAAAACCTGATCGCCCAGTACCTGTAGGCGATCACCGACTGCCTTAAAGGAAGGAGCCGGCCACCCTGCTGATTGGGGGGCCGGCTCCTTTGTTTTTCAGGACTTCTACCGCGGTTAGCGGATGGCCTGACGGATCCGCACGAGCTTGGTCAGCAGGTCTTCCAGTTGGTCAAGGGGTAGCATATTCGCCGCGTCGCTTTTTGCTTCGGAGGGATTGTAGTGGGTTTCCATGAAGAGCCCATCCACCCCAACGGCGACCCCGGCCCGGGCGATGGTTTCGATCAGGGCGGGGCGGCCGCCGGTAACGCCGCTGCTCTGGTTGGGTTGCTGGAGGCTGTGGGTACAATCCAGAATCACGGGGGCGCCAAAGGACTGCATGGTGGGAATGCCCCGGTAGTCGACCACCAGGTCGGTATAGCCGAAGGTTACCCCCCGCTCCGTCATCCAGACCTGGTTGTTGCCACTGTCCAATACCTTCTGCTGGGCGTGCTGCATAGCCGAGGGGCTCAGGAACTGTCCCTTCTTGATGTTCACCACCCGACCGGTCTCGGCGGCCGCAACGAGCAGGGAGGTCTGGCGGCAGAGGAAGGCGGGGATCTGCAGGATGTCGACGTATTCGGCGGCCATGGCCGCTTCTTCATCGGCGTGGATATCGGTGGTCGTGGGCAGGCCGAACCGCTCCCCCACCTTGCGGAGAATGGACAGCGCGCGGGTATCGCCGATGCCCGAGAAACTGTCGATGCGGCTACGGTTAGCCTTGCGGTAGCTGCCCTTGAATACGAGGGGGATGTCCAGCTTCTGGGTCACCTCTACCAATCGCTCGGCGATGCGCATGGCCATCTCCTCCCCTTCAATGGCGCAGGGCCCGGCAATGAGGAAGAAGTTATCGGCGGAAAGATCGGGAAGTCGCATGCCTGGGGAATTTTGGGTGGTCGGGCGGGTTATTCGCCGCCCTGGGTCAGTTCAACAAATTTGGCCTTGACGGACTGGGCGAGTTCCTGGGCCCTTTGCTGGCTGGCAGCCTCGGCGTAGACGCGCACGATGGGTTCGGTATTCGATCCGCGCAGGTGCACCCAACCGTCGGGGAAGTCGAGCTTCAGCCCGTCGATATTGGTGAGTGGAGTTTCCGGGTAGAGGCCTTCCATGACCGAAAGGGCATCGGCCAGGTCCAGGGCGGGATCGAGCTGGATCTTGTCCTTCACCATTTCGTAGTGCTGGTAACCGTCGCGGAGTTCGTTGATCGACTTGCCGCTGGTGGCCAGGTGGCTGAGAACCAGCGCCAGGCCGATGAGGCTGTCGCGGCCGTAGTGCAGCCGGGGGTCGATGATGCCGCCGTTGCCCTCGCCACCGATGGTGGCGTTGACTTCCTTCATTTTTTCTACCACGTTTACTTCGCCGACGGCGGAGGCGTGGTAGGGTTGTCCAAAGGTCTCCGCCAGGTTGGCCAGGGCACGGCTGCTGCTGAGGTTGCTGACCACCGGACCGGGATCGTGGCGCAGCACGTAGTCGGCCACCGTCACCAGGGTGTACTCTTCTCCGATCCAGCGCCCGCCGGGGCCCACCAGGGCGAGGCGGTCCACGTCGGGATCCACCGCGATGCCGAGGTCGGCCCCGGAGGTTTCCATCCGGTGGATGAGGTCGGTCAGGTGAGCCGGCAGGGGCTCAGGGTTGTGGGCAAATTGTCCGTCGAGGGTACCGTTCATCACCTCACAGGTGACTCCGAGTTGTTCGCAGAGGGGCGGGATGGAGATGGCGCCCACGCTGTTTACCGCATCGAGCACCACCCGGAAGCCGGCGGCCCGGATGGCAGCAACGTTCACTAGCGGGTGTTCCAGCACGGCGGTGATGTGGTCCTGCAGGATATCGTTGTCCTGCCGCAGGCTGCCAAGGTCATCGACGGGGGCGTAGGTGATGTTGCCCGCCCGCACGGTGGCGATCAGGTCCTGGCCGGCTTCGTGGCTGATGAATTCACCCTGGTCGTTGAGCAATTTGAGGGCGTTATATTCCTTGGGGTTGTGGCTCGCCGACAGGATGATGCCTCCGCCGGCACCCCGGGAAACCACCGCCATTTCCACCGTGGGGGTGGTGGCCAGCCCGCAGTCGATCACGTCGATGCCCATGGATTGGAGGGTGGCCGCGGTGAGGGCCGATACCACCGGACCGGAGGGGCGGCCGTCGCGGCCGATGACGACCAGGGGGCGGGCGCCGCTGCGGATCAGCCAGTCGCCGTAGCCGGCCACGCTGCTGACGATGTCTTCGGGGGTGAGGTTGTCGCCGGGCCGGCCACCGATGGTGCCGCGGAAACCGGAGATGCTTTTTATTAGGGGCATGGGATGAGCTAGGTGTGCCGCCGCTGGGCGGGTTAGAAGAGCGCCGCAAGTTTACGACATCCGCGGCGAAGCGGCTACCTTTACTCCATGTCGCACCCCCTCAATGACCCGAAGACGCTGCAAGGCTGGGCACTCTTCGATTGGGCCAATTCCGCCTTCGCCCTGGTCATTACCACCGCCATCTTCCCCCCCTACTTCGAGGAAATGGTCGACGAGCAATTCCGGGTGCTGGGCCTGGAATTCACCAACAGTTCCTGGTTCGCCTACCTGATCACTTTCAGCTACCTGGTCATTGCGGCTTTCTCCCCTTTCCTGAGCGGGATCGCGGACGCGGGGGGCCGCCGCAAGTCCTTTCTCCGGACGTTCACCATCATGGGCGGCCTGGGTTGTTTGAGCCTGTTCTTCTTCACGGGGATGGATACCCTCTGGATCGGTAGCCTGGGCTTCATTGTCGGACTCATCGGCTTTGCCGGTGGACTGGTGTTCTACAACAGCTTCCTGCCGGTGATCGCCACCGAGGACCGCTTCGACCGCCTCAGCGCCCGGGGCTTTGCCATGGGGTACGTCGGCAGCGTTATACTGCTCGTGGTCAACCTGGCCATGGTCACCCAACCTGGTTGGTTCGGCTTACCGGAGACCGGTACGCTGGCGGTACGCATGGCCTTCCTGACCGTCGGCGTCTGGTGGCTGGTATTTGCAGCCGTGTCGCTGTCGCGGTTGCCCAACGACGAACCCCGCCCCGGTACCGGCCTCGGAGAGATGGCCGCCATGGGATGGCAGGAATTGCGCAAGGTGTGGAACCAACTCGAAGAGCATCCCCAGGCGAAACGGTTTCTGGCGGCCTTCTTTTCCTATTCCGCCGGGGTGCAGACCATCATCTTCCTCGCCAGCATTTTCGCGAAGAAGGAGCTGAACTTTGCTACCCAGGAACTGATCGTTGTCGTGCTCATCCTGCAAATCGTGGCCATCGGCGGCGCCTACCTGGCGGCCCGGATCAGTGAGCTGCGCGGCAACAAGTTTGCCCTTTACGTTGAGCTGACCATCTGGATCCTGATCTGCGTACTCGCCTATTTTGTCAGTGGGAAGGTGCAGTTCTACCTCATTGCCGGGGCGGTGGGCCTGGTCATGGGCGGCATCCAGTCGCTGAGCCGTTCCACCTACGCCAAGGTTATCCCAGCCGAAACGAACGGCGGGGTGCGGCGGACCGACACCACCTCCTGGTTCAGTTTCTACGATGTGCTGGAGAAAGTGGCCATCGTACTTGGCACCTTCATCTTCGGCTTCCTGGATGCGCTGACGGGGAGTATGCGGCTGAGCATTCTTATCCTCGCGCTCTTCTTCCTGGTGGGTATGCTGCTGCTCTCCCGCTTCACCCTCACCCCCCGGCGCGTGCAAACCTAGTTCGGCCTGCCGGGTTAAGGCATGGATGAAAGAAGGCATGGAAATCATTGCGAGCCGTAAAACCGCGCTCCTCATCGGGGCCACCGGACTGGTGGGTGGCCACCTGCTTGAGCAACTGCTCGACCACAGCGCCTACCGCCGGGTGATCGCGCCTACGCGCCGCCGCATGGCACGGGAACATGATAAACTGGACAACCCGGTGGTCAACTTCGAACGGCTGAGCCGCGACCCCGCCCTGTTCCGTTGTCACGACGTCTACATTGCCCTGGGTACTACGATCAAGAAGGCGGGCAGCCCGGAGGCCTTCCGGCGGGTCGACTACGATTACGTGGTGCATACCGCTTCCCTGGCCCAGATCCACGGGGCCAACCAGTGTCTGGTGGTAAGCAGTGCCGGAGCGAATTCCGAGAGTCGGTTTCTTTACAGCCGGGTGAAGGGGGAAATGGAGGAAGCGATCACGCGACTGGACTTCTGGGCCATCCACCTGTTCCGGCCCGGGGTGTTGCTGGGGCAGCGTGACGAACTGCGGATCGGGGAAAAACTGGCTGCAGGCCTAACAACCGTGGTGCGTCAAATCTCACCCGGACTGCTGGGAGACTACAACCCCACCGAAGCCGACGTGCTCGCACGCCGGATGATCGAAGCCGCCCAGGCTATTTCGCCGGGAGTACACTTCCACGGGGCAGAGGAGCTGCTTCGCAAATAAACCTACTCTTCCTCCTCCTGACCGGGCTTTTTCGCTTCTTCGGGATAGGCGATGCGCAGCTGGTGGGAACTCTTGAGCACTGAGCGGAAGATCCTCCGCAGGCTTTCCAGTTCGTGAAAGCTTAGCCGGCTTTGCACCAGTTGGCCATTGGTGAGCTTGCCCCGGATGATGTTATCGATCAGGTCGTAAAGCTCCTGCTGGGTCGGTTGCTTGAGGGATTTCGATGCGGCCTCCACGCTGTCGGCCAGCATGAGTACGGTCTGTTCCTTGGTGGTAGGCAGGGGCCCGTCGTAGCGGAAGTAGGGCTCGTCCACTTCGCGTTCGGGATGGTTCTTGATGTGGTTGCGGTAAAAGTATTCCGTGCGGGTGGTGCCGTGGTGGGTCCGGATGAAGTCGATGATCGTTTCCGGCAGCCCGGCAACCCGCGCCAGCCGCACCCCCTCATTCACGTGGTCGATGATGATCTTGGCGCTTTCCAGGTCGGTGATGCGGTCGTGTGGGTTTGGACCTGTCTGGTTCTCGATGAAGTATTCCGGGTTCTTCAGCTTGCCGATGTCGTGGTACAGGGCCGCGGTGCGTACCAGCAGGGAGTCGATGCCGATCTCACTGGCCACCCGCTCGGCGAGGTTGGCGACGTTCAGGCTGTGCTGCCAGGTGCCGGCCGCCTGTCGGGCCAGTTTCTCCAGCAGGGGGCGGTTCATATCGTTCAGCTCCATCAGGGTGATGGGCGAGATCAGTCCGAAGAACCGCTCCAGCATCGGAATCAGGGGATAGGCCAGCAGCACCAGGAATACGTTCAGGCCCAGCCATAGCAGGTCGACGTAGTTGATCCCGGACCACCCCGAACCCTGCACCAGTTGGATCCCTACGTAACCGAAAAGGTAGAACGCGAACAACAGCAGCAGACTGCTGAAGAACCGGCTCCAGTCGCGGGTATCGATGTCCATGAAGATGACCACCACGCCAGCCATGATGCTCAGGAAGGTGAAGGGATAGCCGAGAGAAGTCAGGAAACTCGCGATCAGCACCACGGCTACGTGCACGAAGAAGGCCAGGCGCTCGGAAAAGAAGATCCGCATGACAATCGGCACAATACAGAAAGGCACGACGTAGGCACTCCACCCCGGGGCCAGCTCGATGGACCGGACCATGATCGCGTAAAGCAGCGGCCACATCAGGATGAACACCAGGTTCTTGATCCGCACGTAGACGAAGGGGAAGAAGGTGCGGAGGTAGAGGTACAGCAGCAGGATGACCAGTCCGACAATGAGGGTGAAGCCGGTGTAGACGGAAAGGAAGGTGGTAGACCCCTGCAGGTTGCTGTTGTAAAGCCGGCGGTAGCTCAGCAGTTTCTGGTAGACGTTGTCGGAAATAACCTCTCCCTGACGAACGAGGATGTCGCCCTGTTCCACCAGCCCGTCGAAGGGGCTCACCGCCTCCAGGGTTTGTTCGCGCAGGCGGTTGGTGAGGCTGTCGTTATAGAATACGTTGTAGTGTAGCCGGTCTTCGAGCAGGGGAAGGAGGAAATCGGGCGCGGCCAACCGGGTATACAGGATAGAGTCCGTCAGCCACTGTCGCGCCCGCCCGGGGGTGGTGAAGACCTGACCGATGGTACGGGTGTGCACCTCGCTGCCGTCGACAATCTGGATGACGGATGCCATCCCGGAGCGGGCTTCATCCTCGGTGCGCAAATTGACGATGCCGCGTTGGTAGATCCGGTCGAGCAGCTCCAGGCCGTAGAGCCGGTGGGCTTCGGGTTGCTGCAGCAGCCCGGGATAGGTGCCACGCACCCGGGCCGTATCCAGGGCCACCCGAAATGCTTCGATATACTCGGCCCGGGCCCGGCGGGCGGTCTGGGGGTCACGCTGGTAAACCGGGGTCAGGTTCCGCAGGACGGCCTGCCGGTCGGCCTGCAGCCGCTCTTCCCGCTTCAGGATGGGGATGGAATAAGGGGCCGTCAGGTCGGCGTACTGCCAGGTCTGGTTAAGTTCGAACTGGTACGGGAAGGTGAGGTTGTTGGGGTACAACAGGCTGATCAACACCACCGCCAGCACCCCCAGCAGGATGCGGGGCAATCTACGTGCCCAGAGGGAACTCTTGCTTACTCCGTCCATTCCGTCGCCAAGTTAGGTTTTATTCGCGCTTCAGCAGCGACCGCCTGCCGTATACCGAGCAGATGGGGCAGTCGCGCATCCGGTGACCGCGCGCCGGACAATACTCCCGGCCAAAGAAGATCATTTGCAGGTGCAGCCGATTCCAGCTCTCGCGGGGGAACAACCGTTTAAGGTCGGCCTCCGTCCTGGCCACATTTTTTCCAGTGCTCAGGGCCCAGCGGAAAGCGAGGCGGTGGATGTGGGTATCCACCGGGAAGGCCGGCACCCCGAAGGCCTGGCTCATGACCACGCTGGCTGTCTTGTGCCCCACCCCCGGCAGGGCTTCCAGTTCTTCGAAGGTAGACGGCACTACCCCACCGTGCTCCTCGGTGATGATGCGGCTGAGTTCCTTGATGGCCTTGCTTTTGGCGGGCGACAATCCGCAGGGGCGGATGATCTCCCGGATATCCTCCACCGGCAGGTCCTTCATGACCTCCGGTCGGTCGGTCACCGCCCACAGGTGGGGCGTCACCTCATTCACCCGCTTGTCGGTACACTGGGCCGACAGCAATACGGCCACCAGCAGGGTATACGGATCGGAATGATCCAGGGGAATCGGAACTTCGGGGTAAAGGCGTTCCAGGATTTCCTGGATCGCCGCTGCCTTCTCTGCTTTCTTCAACTACTCTTGGGGTTTACGCGGCAAAAGTAAGGCGTACGCCCGCAAGCCCCCCTCCCCTAGTCGATATACCGCCGGGTGAGGTCTCCGTAGGCGTCGATGCGGCGGTCGCGGAAGAAGGGCCAGATGCGGCGGACATCGGCCGTACGCTTTTTGTCGACCATCACCACGTTCACGTCCTCCTCGTCCCGGGGCGACTGATACAGGTATTCCCCCTGGGGGCCGGCCACGAAGCTGCTGCCCCAGAAGCGGATGCCCCCGGTTACTCCGGAGGGGTCGGGCTCGTAGCCCGTACGGTTAACGGCTACCACGGGTAGGCCGTTGTAGACGGCGTGACCGCGCTGGGAAATGATCCATGCATCGCGCTGCCGTTCCTGCTCGGCCTGGGGATCCGTGGATTCGTAGCCAATGGCCGTGGGATAGATCAGTACTTCCGCTCCGGCCAGGGCCATGAGGCGTGCGGCCTCGGGGTACCACTGGTCCCAGCAGACCAGCACGCCGAGCTTGCCGACGCTCGTCTGCACGGGCTTGAAGCCCAGATCTCCCGGGGTGAAGTAGAACTTCTCGTAGTAGGCCGGATCGTCGGGGATGTGCATCTTGCGGTAGCGGCCGGCGATGCTGCCGTCGCGCTCGATCACCACGGCCGTGTTGTGACAGATGCCTGGCGCGCGGCTTTCGAACAGGCTCAGTACGAGCACCAGGTCGAGTTCCCGGGCCAGGGCACCGAAGTATTCGGTGCTCGGGCCCGGGATGGGTTCGGCCTGGTCAAAGACCTCGGTGGATTCGATCTGGCAGAAGTAAAGTCCGGTATGCAGTTCCTGCAGCACCACCAGCTCCGCGCCCATCTCCTTGCACCGGCGGATGCCTGCGGCGCTTTTCTCGATGTTGGCGGTCCGGTCGCCGGTATTGGACTGTTGAACGATTCCGATGGGTAACTGCATGGTCAGATGGCTTTAGGGGGCGCAAATATATCGCGCCTGCCCTAAGCCTCGCCGTCGTAGTCGAAGGGCAGTCGCTTCACATCCTTAACGGTGGAAAGCGTCATCAGGGTTTTAAGCCGCTCGATCTCGTCGATCTGCTGCAGCGTCTTGAACAGGAGGCGCTCGTAGGTGGGGATGTCCTTGCAAACGATCTTCAGCAGGAAGTCGGCCTCCCCGGTGATGATGTAGCATTCGGTGATCTCCTCGATGATCTGCACCTGCTCGAGGAAGTTCTCCCGGGCCTGGTTCTTTCTCCAGTCCAGGGAAACGAGGACAAAGGTTTTCACGTTCAGCCCGATCGCCTCGGGGCTCACCTTGGCGTGGTAGCTTTGGATGACCTCGTTCTGCTCCAGTTTCTTTACCCGCTCAAGAGTGGGTGCGGGACTCAGTCCGATGCGTTTGGAAAGATCGAGGTTGGTGATCTTGCTGTTATCCTGCAGAATTTTGAGGATACTCAGGTCGATCTTGTCAAGTTTGTCGGACATATAAGGATAGGATAAGTGATAATATGTTGGTGCGGCAAAGATAGCCGCACCAACAATTATTTCCCAATCCTGAATAGAAAAGTATATTATTCGCTCAACGCCGGCTTACGGCCAAATACCGAGGCTAATGTAGTCGTTCGATATTTTGCTGATTGCCAGCGCAAAAGCCGCCGTGCGGAGGTCCTTGATCTCGGGCTTTTCGCGGTAAAGTGAGTAGATTCCCTGGAAGCCGAGGATCATCGTTTCCTCCAGTCCGGAGCGAACCAGGTCGATCTCGTCGGCCCCGTGGATGATCATGCGGCGGTCGCGGTCGCTGATCTCCTTGCCCGTGGTGGTTTCGATCTGCTCGACGATGCGGCGGTAGTTCTGCTCGTCGAAGCGCTTCTGCAGGCGGCCGAAGCGCATATGGCTCAGGTTCTTGAGCCACTCGAAGTAGCTTACCGTTACCCCACCCGCGTTCAGGTAGATGTCGGGCAGTACCACGATGCCGCGCTCGGCCAGGATAGCGGCGCCGGCGGCCGTGACCGGTCCGTTGGCGGCCTCGGCAATCAGCTTCGCTTTCACGTTGCCAGCGTTGTGCTCGTCGATCTGGTTCTCCAGGGCGGCGGGTACGAGAATGTCGCACTCGAACTCCAGAACGGCCCGGCGATCCTCCTTATCAAAGGCTTCCGCACCGGGGTAGGTAAGGATGGTGCCGTGCTCGGCGCGGTGGCGCATCACGTCGTGGATGTCCATTCCGTCCGGATTATAGATGGCGCCCTCGACCTCGGACACGCCGATGATCTTCACGCCGCCTTCGTCCTGGCTGATGGTAGCCGTATGCGAACCTACGTTACCCAGTCCCTGGACCACCATGGTCTTCCCTTCGATGCCTACCGACAGGCCAAGCTGGTCCATCAGTTCCTTCTCGTTGCAGGCCTCGCGGATGCCGTAAAAGACGCCACGGCCCGTGGCTTCGGAACGCCCACGGACGCCGTTCTGGCTCACCGGTTTGCCGGTAACACAGCCGGCGGCGTTGATGTCTTCGGGGTGGAAGCTGCGGTAGGTGTCGTAGATCCAGGCCATTTCCCGGGGACCGGTACCGTAGTCGGGTGCCGGCACGTCAATGGCCGGGCCGATAAACTTGCGGCGGATCAGCTCGGTGGTGTACCGGCGCGTGATCTTTTCCAGGTCGGCTTCGCTGTATTCCCAGGGATTGATGCGAACGCCTCCTTTGGCACCGCCGAAGGGCACGTCGACGATGGCGCACTTGTACGACATCAGGGTGGCCAGGGCCACTACCTCTTCCTGGTTCACGTGGTTGGAGTAGCGGATGCCCCCCTTGGTGGGACTCCGGTGGTGGCTGTGCTGGGCCCGGTAGGCCTCAATCACGCGCACCTCTCCGTCAATCTTGACGGGGAAATAGATTTGGTAGACGGAGTTGCAGACCTTGATCTGCTTCAGTAGGCCTTCCGGCAAACCGGTGTGGGGAGCTGCGGCGTCAAAATATTGACCCACGCTTTCCAGAAAAGAATTGTCAGGCATGATCTTCAATTTGATTTTCAATAATGGTTAGGCGGCGGTCCAGCCTCCAGAGGTAGTACGCCAGACCAAGGAATACAACGACGATGACGGCCACCACCACGTACATCTTCCCGATGCTGCGCATGAAATCGGCCGGGGGGGCTACCGCCGCCTCCTGGGCGAGGGCGGGGACGCAGGTGCAACAAAGGAGGAGAAGAACAAGGTAGCGTGACATGGCATCGGCTGGTTAGGCATCGGCGAAGGTACGCAATCGCGTTACTCTCGGAGGTAGCCTGCGGTCAGGAATACTTCGCACCGGCAATGGTCCAGTTATCCGCGCCATTCGTCTACCGATTTTGCCCCCGTGGGCTGCCACCGCGAAGTTGGACATCCAATTAAGCCACTGCATTATGCGTATCCTTTCCCTGCCCATCGAAGAAGACCTGCTGGAGGTTCACAACAGCCTCTGGTCTGGTGAGGAAAAAGTATTCTTTAACGGTAACCTGGCCAGCTCCGGCTGGAGCCTCTTCGGCCGCACCCACTACTTCACGGTGGACGCTCCCGGAGGCGAAGGCGTAGACCGCTACCGCGTGGAGATCGGCATGAACTGGTATGGCGGGTACGCCGTCGACGTCTTCCGCAACGACCGGTGCCTGCTGGCGAGTTCCCGCACCCCTCTCACCCGCGTCGACCCCAGCCTACAACCCCATACGGACGCGAAACCTTTTCACCTCAGCCGGGATAAAAGCCGCCCCACCGAGCTGGACGATGAATTCTTTGTCTGAGCGCGAAGCGGGATCATCGCCGCTATACTGACCATTCCCGGCGGGGCTTAGTTACCTTTGCGGCCAAAGTTTACTCGCTATGTCCGCTCTTTCCGCTATCAGTCCCGTCGATGGCCGTTACGCCAACAAAACCGAAGCCCTCGCACCCTACTTCAGCGAGTACGGCCTGATCCGCTACCGCGTCCTGGTTGAAGTGCGTTACCTGCAGGCCCTCCACCGCCTGGGGCTGCCTCAGCTGCAATCGGTAAGCCGGCAGCAGATCGCTGACCTCGGGGAGGTCGTCGACAACTTCGACGTTTCCGACGCTCAGACCATCAAGGAAACCGAGCGGGTTACCAATCACGACGTCAAGGCGGTAGAGTACTTCGTCAAGGACAAGCTTAAGGAGCGGGGACTGGATGCCATCCTGGAGTTTACCCACTTCGGACTCACCTCCCAGGACATCAACAACACGGCCATCCCCCTCAGCCTGCGGGATGCCCTGGAGGAGGTGATGTTGCCCGCTTTCCAGCAACTCACTCAGCAGCTCGACGGGCTGGTCGATGCGTGGCGGGACGTGCCCATGCTGGCCAAAACCCACGGACAGCCCGCCTCCCCCACCCTGCTGGGCAAGGAATTCGCCGTCTGGACCAGCCGGCTGCGGGAGCAGGTCCGCCAACTGAAGGCCGTACCCGTATCGGCCAAGTTCGGGGGTGCCACCGGCAATATGAACGCCCATTACGTAAGCTACCCGGATTACGACTGGCACGGCTTCGCCGACGAGTTTGTCAAGAATGACCTCGGGCTGGAGCGCAGCTACCCCACCACCCAGATCGAGCACTACGACAATCTGGGAGCGGGATTCCACGCCCTGACCCGGGTGTGTACCATCCTGATCGACCTTTGCCAGGACATCTGGACCTACATCAGCATGGAGTACTTCCGCCAGCGCACCGTCGCGGGCGAGATTGGGAGTTCGGCAATGCCCCACAAGGTGAACCCCATCGACTTTGAAAACGCCGAGGGCAACCTGGGGCTAGCGCGCGCCCTCCTTACGCATCTGGCGGACAAGCTGCCCGTAAGCCGCCTCCAGCGCGACCTGACCGACTCCACCGTACTGCGCAATGTCGGTGTCCCCTTCGCCCACGTACTGATTGCGGTAAAGGCTATTGAGAAAGGTCTCGGCAAGCTGTTACTGAACCCCGACAAGATCGCCGCCGACCTGGAAGCCAACTGGATGGTGACCGCCGAGGCCATCCAGAATGTGCTGCGCCGGGAAGGTTATCCCCAGCCCTACGAAGCCCTGAAGGAGCTTACCCGCGGGCAGGCCAATATCGGAGAGACGGAGATCCATCGCTTCATCGACCAGCTGGAAGTGTCCGAGGAAGTGAAGTCCGAGCTGCGGGCCATCCGGCCGGAGAATTATGTGGGACGGTTTTGAGCGCTTTCAGAGTTCTGCATATCGCAGGTGGAATGAACCGGGCCGGAGTTGAAACGATGATTATGAATCTCTACCGGTGTATGGACAGGTCCCGCCTGCTGTTCGATTTCCTCTACTTCTCGAATGACCAATTCGATTATGACGAAGAAATTAGGCAGCTCGGGGGAAGAATCCATCGCCTACGAGAACCGAAAAATCTGCTGGATCGGCTTAAGCTTAGCAAGTCATTCTTGACCAGCCACCATCAGTATTCGGCCATCCACGTTCACGATCTATACCACAGCGGGCTCTATCTATTGGCCGCTTGGATGTCCGGCACCAAAATACGCGTCATGCACGCGCACGTTACCCGACCCAATTTACGCCTATCACCACTCGCCCGTCTTTACCAGGGGTTAACTATCGGTCTGGCCCGGAGATTGGCTACCGGACGTATTGCTTGCGGACGCGCTGCAGGGCAATTCTTGTACGGTAATTCAACCCCCTTCACCGTAATGAAAAATGGAATTGCATTACAGGAATTTGAACCACCGCCCCTGCACCGAAAATCTGAAATAAGGAAATCTATCGGGGTGTCGGACACCGCCACGTTGCTTTGCCAGGTGGGCAGATTAGAGCAGCAAAAAAACCCGCTTTATAGCCTGGAAGTACTACACTCGCTTCGGCTTCAGGGCAAGGAAGTTATGCTAATTTACGCCGGAGAGGGCAGGCTGCGTCCAGCCATTATTGAACGAGCGCGGGAGCTGGGCCTTACAGGCCACGTCCGGCTGCTGGGGTCCCGGCAAGATACTCCCGATCTTATGTTCGCCAGCGACCATCTACTACTCCCCTCCTATTACGAAGGTTTTCCTCTGGTCATTGTCGAATCTCAAGCCATGGGTCTCTCTTCCATCGTTTCCGACCGTGTAAGTCCAGAGATCGACTTAAACCTCGGTTTGGTCCGGTTCATTGGGTTGGAATCCCCGGCGAGGTGGGCCTCTACAATACTGGAAAATTCGGCGACCAGGAAGGTAGGGACGACCGCACGACATCAGATACTGAGGGAGGCCGGATATGACGCAGGCCAGAACCTTGGCCAACTCTATGGACTGTACCGGGTCAACCCATGACGCTCCACTACATTGAAGCTTTCGACCATACCGAACTCATCGAACGATGGATTCCCATATTGGCAACGATTGAGGACCTTAAAATCGTCGTGCACGTAAATCCTTGGTATCGGGATCAACTCACAACCTATTGTCGTACGCTTACGGGTGTAGAGCTGCGCGGACCAGTAGGCTGCCTTAGCTGGTCAGACTACCTTGAACGGCTGCAATTTTCATCTACTTGTGTAGCTTTTATAGCGACACTGGGCAAACGAACCGAGTGGTTTTACTCCTTGGCGGGACGCGTGCGCTACGCCGTTCTCCTTCACAACCTGAACAATTGTTTTGACCGAAAGGAGTATCGTCACCCTCCCGAGCGCATAGTGGACAGGTTAAAAGACTTGCGAACGTTGATCCGCAAAAGATCACACCGCCGATTTCTGGCTTCCGCTGGGGCACTTACCTACGCCACCGCCGCGCTAGCAAGTGAGGGAAAGAAAGAATCTTTCTTGTATGCCGTGCCGCATCTGGTTCTTCCATTTGCCGCTTACCAAGCCGGCTGTAAAATACTGAATCGACCGGCGGCTTCCTCTGGGCTAAGGGTAATTATCCCCGGTACCGTGACCGAAAGGACTAGAGACTATCAGGCTGTCATTGATGCGCTGGTCATCGTGGCAGAATCGGAAGCCCCCATGCACGTCCATCTTGCAGGGCGTTTTAGAAATCCCACCTTGGAACAATTGTTTCAAACCCGGTTGGCACATGCCTTTAGTCACCCGGCTACCGGCCCCCTTACTATTCACAAATACCCAAATGGCCTGAATAAGACCGACTTTGATCGTTTACTGGCAGAGAGCGATCTCATTTTGGCCCCCCTTAAAACACCCGTCACTGTTGGCCGGTATCAAGAACAAATTGGACGCACAAAGGCACTCGGCACCCCCTTCGATGCCATCTTTTTTAAAAAGCCACTTTTATTGCCAGCCTGGCACCCAGTGCAGGATCCAGCGGTGATACCTTACTCAAGCGCCAATGACCTGGGGCACATCCTAATTAATTTCGCGAAAGGGAACCGAGAATTGCCCGTCAATTGCTGGGAACACTATAGCCATTTCCAGTTGCGGGAGTACTGGAAAGCCGTGCTCGCTAGTCTTGCTGAATAAACCGAAACCCGTGTCCACGCCTTAAAAATCCGGACTGTTACCAAATGGGTCGTCGGAGAGGAGCTGCCCGTCCTCGAGGAGGTCATCGTTGCCGCCGTTGTAGGCGTCGCAGTTCATTTCGATACCGAGTTCACCTTCGGGCCTGATCCAGTCCTTGCTGGTATCCCAGCCGATGGTTTCGTCTTCCTGAGCGGCACGGACGAAGCGGCGGAAGAACGGCTTGGCCATATTCGAACCGGCGCCGAGGCCGAGGCTGCGGAAGCGGATCCAGCGGTCGTCGCCGCCCACCCAGGTGCCGACGATAAGCTCGGGGGTGATGCCCATGTACCAGCCGTCGGTCTGGTCGTTGGTGGTACCGGTCTTGCCGCCTACGGGGCCTTCCACGCCGCCCAGGTTGCCTACGGAGGCGCGCGACAGCATATTGACCATGACGTAGTTGGCCTGGGGACTGATGGCCGGCTGTTCTTCGGGCAGGTATTCGTAGATGACGCGGCCGGTACGGTCCTCGATGCGGGTAAGGAATACAGGGCGGATGAATACGCCATTGTTTCCGAAAGTGGTGTAGGCCCCGGTGAGTTGCTGTACGGTGAGGTCAACCGATCCCAGGGCGATAGACGGAGCATCCGGAATTTCCTCCTTCGGGATGCCCATATTGGCCACCATATTGCGGACGGGCTCCGTGCTGGCCAGTTCCTTCATCAGATAGGCCGAAATGGTGTTCACGGAGTTTTTCAGCCCCTGGTAGAGGGTGTAATCGGCGTAGCTGTAGGCGCCGTTGGAGTTGCGGGGGGTCCAGGGTTTGTTCAGGTGGAAATTGCCGTCGCCCGGCGCGATGGTGACGGGCTGGTCGAGTACCCGCTGGCAGGGGGTGATGCCACGCAGGTCAATGCTGGCCGCGTAGATGAACGGCTTGAAGGTCGAGCCTACCTGCCGCTTGGTGGTGACGTGATCGTACTGAAACCACTTGAAATTGCTGCCCCCCACCCAGGTGCGGACGTAGCCGGTGCTGGGCTCAACGGACATGCTACCGATCTGCAGGATCATCTTGTGGTAACGCACGCTGTCCAGGGGGGTCATCAGCGTGTCCGTTTCCATGCGGTCATTGTCGTAAGTGAAGACCCGCATCTTGACTTCCTTCTCAAATTCGGTCTTTACGGTACGCTGCAGTTCCTTCCAGGCGCGCTCCAGCTCGGCAAACTCCGGAAGCCGCATCACCTTCCGGTGGCGGTCGGCGAAGTCTTCGGAGATCAGGTTGAGGCGCACGGCCTCGTCGATGGCCCCAGGTTCTTCCTTTTCCTGCATCATCCGCTCGATTTCACGGTCGTTGCGCGAGAAACGGAAGTCCATCTTTTCCCCGACGGCGTCGAGCACCGGCTGGAGGATCGCGTTCCGGTAGGCCTGGTAGCGATCGGAGTGGCGGATGGCGTTCTGGAGACTTTCCTGGCGGCGGTCCACCCTCACCTCGGTCTCGGAATAAGGATTGGTGTATGTCCAGGGGTCCAGGCTCTTCCAGTGCTGGAAGAACTGCTTTTGCAGCTGCCGCATGTGGGCCACGGCCTGTTCTTCGGCGTGCTGCTGCATGACCGGATCGATGGTCGTGTAGAAGGTGAGGCCGTCGCGATAGATGTCGTAGGGCTGGCCGTTGGATTTCAGGTAGGGCTCCTGGGAGAGGATGCGTTTGGCTTCCTCGGCGAGCACCATGCGGAAATAGGGGGCCAGTCCGTCGTCGTGGCGCTGACGGGTAAATTTGATGCCCAGGGGCAGGGCCGAAAGGGAATCGAATTCGGTGCGGGAGATACGGTTATTTCTGACCATCTGCGCCAGCACCTGGTTGCGGCGGTTGCGGGTGCGGTCGGGGAAGCGGAGGGGGTTGTAGAGGGAGGCGTTCTTCAGCATGCCGATGAGCATGGCCGCCTCTTCTACATTCAGGTCGCTGGGTCGCTTACCGTCGAAGTAATTCTCCGCCGCGGCACGGATGCCCTGGGCGCCGTTGATGAAGTCGTAGCGGTTGAGGTACATCGCGATGATTTCCTCCTTGGTGTACTTGCGCTCGAGGCGGACGGCGATGATCCACTCCTTGAGTTTCTGAAAGCCCCGCTCGACGATGTTGGCGCTGACCTGCTCGGTGAACAGCAGTTTGGCCAACTGCTGGGTGATGGTGGAGCCACCCCCCGAAGATTGCTGGCCCAGGATGGCCGTCTTGATGACCACCCGGGGCAGACTCTGCCAATCGATGCCACTGTGGGTATAGTAGCGCTCGTCCTCGGTGCTGACCAGGGCCGCCTCGAGGTGGGGGCCGAGGTCCTTGAAGTCAACCATTACCCGGTTCTCCACGAAGTAGCGACCGAGGACCGACCCGTCGGAAGCCAGCACCGGGCTGGCTTCGTTGTTCTTCGGGTTCTCCAATTCGGTGACGGAGGGCAAATCCGTAAAACTCAGTCCGACAAACAGCAATACCACCCCGATGGGCATGGCGAAGACCAGAATCCAAAAAAGCTTGAGGGCCGTGCGGCTCCACCCTTCGGTTCCGGCGAATAAAAAAGACTTAAGCTTGGACATTGCGGTCGTGGATTATTGTGGGCCACCAAAAATTAACGCGACAACTGAAGGCAAAACGCGGAAATCGGGTAGCGGCGTACCGTAAAATAAGACAAGCTCCCGGCTTAGTCCAGTTTCAGAACGTCGAGGAAAGCCTTCTGGGGGACTTCCACCTTACCAAACTGCCGCATTTTCCGCTTGCCGGCCTTCTGCTTTTCGAGCAGCTTGCGCTTCCGCGAAATGTCGCCGCCGTAACACTTGGCGGTAACGTCTTTCCGCATGGCGGAGAGCGTTTCCCGGGCGATGACCTTGGCCCCGATGGCCGCCTGGATGGCAATCATAAATTGCTGGCGGGGCAGCAGTTCGCGCAGCTTCTTGCACATGCCGCGACCGATGTACTCGGCCTTGGAGCGGTGAACGAGGGCGGACAGGGCGTCGACGTTTTCTCCGTTGAGCTTGATGTCCATCCGCACCAGGTCGGTTTCCTGGTAGTCCTTGGGCTGGTAGTCGAAGCTGGCGTAACCCCGGGAGATCGACTTGAGCCGGTCGTAAAAGTCGAAGACGATCTCGGCCAGGGGAAGGATAAAGTGCAGTTCCACCCGCTCCGGGCTGAGGTAGGTTTGCTTGGTTAGGGTGCCCCGCTTGTCGATACAGAGCGTCATGATGCTGCCGATGTATTCGGTGGTGGTGATGATCTGTGCGGTGATCATCGGCTCCTCCACCATGGCGCGGTGGTTCACGTCGGGCAGGTCGGCGGGGTTGCGGATCTCAGTGACATTGCCCTTGGTGTCGGTAACCCGGTAGGTTACGTTGGGTACCGTGGTGATCACATCCATATTAAACTCCCGGAACAGGCGCTCCTGGACGATTTCCAGGTGCAGCATACCCAGGAAGCCACAGCGGAAGCCGTAGCCGAGGGCCGCGGAGGTTTCGGGCTCGAATACCAGGCTGGCGTCGTTGAGCTGCAGCTTCTCGAGGCTGTCGCGGAGGGGCTCGAAATCGTCGTTGTCCAGGGGGAAAATACCGGCAAAGACCATGGGCTTCACCTCCTCGAACCCGCCCAGTCGCTCACCGGGCCGGTCATCGAGGGTGACCGTGTCGCCCACCTTGATTTCCGAGCTCGTCTTCAGTCCGGTCACGATATAACCCACACTGCCGCATTCGATCTGGGGCTGGGGTTTGGGGGTGATCTCCATGGCCCCTACCTCGTTGGCTTCGTAAACGGACTTGGTGGCAATAAAGCGCAGGTTGTCGTTCTTTCTGAGCACGCCGTTCATCACCCGGACATAGGCGATGACGCCGCGGAAGGGGTTGAACACCGAGTCGAAGATCAGGGCCTGCAGCGGCGCCTCCGGGTCTCCCTTGGGGGCGGGGATGCGTTCCACTACGGCCTTCATGATTTCGGGTACCCCGATGCCGGTCTTGCCGGAGGCCAGGATGATGTCTTCCCGGTCGCAGCCGGTCAGGTCGATCATCTGGTCGGCCATCTCCTCGATCATGGCGGTTTCCATGTCCACCTTGTTGAGCACGGGAATGATTTCCAGGTCGTGCTCCAGGGCCAGGAAGAGGTTGGAGATCGTCTGGGCCTGGATGCCCTGGGTCGCGTCTACCAGCAGCAGGGCGCCTTCACAGGCGGCAATGGAGCGCGACACCTCGTAGCTGAAATCGACGTGGCCCGGGGTATCGATCATGTTGAAGGTGTACATCTCGCCGTCGGTATGCGGGTAATGCATCTGAATGGCGTGGCTCTTGATCGTAATGCCCCGCTCCCGCTCGAGATCCATATCGTCGAGCTGCTGGTCCATCTTCTCCCGTTCGCCCACGGACTGCGTAAAGTCGAGCAGACGGTCGGAGAGCGTAGACTTGCCGTGGTCGATGTGGGCGATAACGCAGAAATTTCGGATATTCTTCAAGGCAGTAGGGAGTTGACGGTTGATCAAAGCGCGCAAAGATAAGGAACACCCATACCCGGCGATGGTTTTTTCCTGACCGCCGGCTTACGATTGGGGTCGGGCCTAACTACGGTGAATCTTCCCCCAGCCTCCCGTATCTTATGGCACCCGCCCCTACCGATACGCCACTCGATATGTCCCGAATCATAATGTGTTGCCTGCTGCCCCTGATGTGGCTTTCTCCCCTGCGCGGGCAGGTAGATGAACGCTACTCCGACCGGCTGATCCTCGCCAACGGCACCAAGTGGTCGGTGGACCTGCGCCGCTCGTCACCGGAGGAGCTGGCTCGCTCGGTAACTTTTACCCGGCCGGACGGCAGCAGTGGTTCACTCACCCCCGACCAGGCGATATCCTTTCAGTTTGCCCGCTCGGGACGCCACTATCGCTCCGTAGCGGTTGACCTGCCCTCCTCCGCCGCTTCACCTAATCGCGCACCCCGCCTCCGCTTCGGAGAGGTCCTCGCTTCGGGTGATGTGGAACTGATCAAGGTCGCCCTGTCCACCGGAGAATACGACGAGCAGGCGGCGGACGGGGAGCCTTATCTGTACCTGCTGCGGGAAGGGGATATCGAGCTGGTGCTCAGGCTGTCCAGTATTATGGTCTACGAAAGGCTGCACGCCAATCCGGCCCGCTTTCGCAACCTGCTGAAATTCATCACCCGCGATTGCCCGGCGGCGCTCGCACTCGCGCGCACCGCCCGCTTTGCTGATGCGGACATCCTCCGGGTACTGGATGCTTACGCAGACTGCGACCCCCATCGCTCGTTGACCCTGGATCGCTCCCGGCTCCGCGGCGGCGTGCAGCTGGAGCACCTGGCCCGGGTCTTTCACCTCGATATTCGGGACGGTGACTTCAGCGACCGGCAACTCAGTGCCGGCCTGGGCTACCAGGCCATGGCCCGGTTCACCGAGGGGTACCGGCGACTGGCCGTCCTGGCCTCACTGGACTTCGTCTACCACTCCTTTCGCTGGGAAGGTGTATCGGACGTATCACAGTCCATGATCCGCGGTAACCTTTCCCTCGGCTACTCCGCCGTAGAAAGCCAGCAATATGCCGTACAGCTTACGGCAGGACTGAGCAATTACAATGCATTTGCTTCCGGCTTCCGTAGTTTCTTCTCCAACAATTACTTCCTGTTAAACGGCGGGGCCAACCTGCGGGCGGGCAAATGGCTCCTTGGCTTGCATTACGAGTACCTGCCCGGACAGATTTCCCGGCGGCCCGGCAATCAGCTGGTCACTACCCTGGGATACCGCGTTCCTCTCTGAATAACCGGCCGGCCACGGCGCTTCGCGCTACCTTGCACCTGCGCTCCGGCGCCGTAAAACAGTGAGCCGGGGGGTGGCGTTTATCCTTCGGCAGTTCAATCCATGGAAGAAGTTCACGAAGTTCCCGAAGCTCCCCAACCGCGCCGTCGCAAGCGCCGGTGGTGGCAGCGGGTGCGCAAGCTGTTCATCTGGATCGTACTGGTGGTGGTGGCCCTGCTGGGCTTGCTACAGCTGCCCTCCTTCCAGAACTGGCTCGTGGACCGGGTGACGGCCAACATCAGCCGTACCCTGGAAACCGAGGTATCCATTGACTACGCCCGGCTTTCGTGGTTTGACGAACTAACCCTGCGCGGCGTTTTCATCGAAGACAAGTACGGGGATACCCTGCTGTACGGTCAGGAACTGACGGCCGACTTCAACCTGCTCTCCCTGCTCAACAACGCGGTGGAAATCGAGGAGCTGGCCATTTCCAATACCCGCTTCAAGATCCGCCGCGACCTGGGCGACCCGGAAACCAACCTGGAGACCGCCCTTGAGCGGCTGTTCCCGCCCCGTGACGAACCAGCCAAGCCGCTGAACCTGGCCCTGGAACGGCTGGACCTGGAAAATATCTCCTTCGTGCAGGACGATAGCGTGCGCGGGCAACGCTTTGACGTCAGCTTGCAGTCCGGGGTGATATTCCTGGATGAACTCGACCTGCCCAACAAACTGATATCCATTGAAACGGCGGAGATCATGCACCCAGTGGTGCGGCAAACGAGCATCCCCCCCACCCCACTATCGACCGTTCCCGAGGTGGACGCCGCGCTGCGAAGCCTGGACAGCACCCTCACCGACAGCAACCGGGTGAGCCTGCACGTGATGGCCGGCAGCCTGGAAATCATTGGGGGATCCTTCATCCTGAACAACTTCCGCAAAGGTCCTATCGAAGAAAGCGACCTGAGCGCCATCGACTTCGCCCGGCTCGCCACGCGGGACATCGACCTGGAGCTGACCGGGATCGACTACGCAAACGGTGAACTCGAAGCCACCCTGGAGCACCTGAGCCTGGAGGAAGGCAGTGGCTTCGTGCTGAATCGCCTCAGCGTGGAAGAACTCCGCGTGACACCCACCGAGTTGGTCCTGAACGACCTGGTTCTGACCACGCCGGCCAGCAGCCTTTCGGATTCCCTGAGCTTCACCTTCCCCGGGGGATGGGAAAGCTGGGCCGACTTCAACAACCGGGTGCGGATGGAAATCGGCCTGCAACCCAGCACCCTGGCGGTGCGCGACCTGCTCTACTTCGCCCGCAAACTGAGGTTCAACCCCTTTTTCCGCGAGAACCAGGACCGCAGCATCCAGCTGGGCGGAGCCTTCACCGGCCGCGTCAACAACCTCCGCGCCGAGGACGTCACCCTCGGCCTCGATGACCGCAACTTTCTCGCCGGCAGTTTCAGCAGCCGCAACCTGGCCCTGCCCGGGTCCGAGGCGCTGAACCTGAAACTGGATGCGCTGACCACCAGCGTCGGCACCCTGCGCCGGCTCATCCCCCGCCTCAACCTGCCCCAGAACTTCAACAAGCTGGGCCGGCTGAACTTCGACGGGCAGTTCGACGGCTTCTTTACCGACTTCGCGGCCAAGGGCAACCTGCGCACCGAACTCGGTCGGGCCCAGATGGATATGCGCATGGACATCGAGAATGGCTCCACCCGCGCCGAATACAGTGGATCGCTGACCCTGAACGATTTTGACCTGGGCCGCTGGACCGATACCCCCCAGTTGGGGATGGTCGACTTCTCCGCTTCTATCGACGACGGGGTGGGCTTGCTGGCCGAGTCCGCCAGCGCCAACCTAACGGCCACCATCGAGCGGCTGGGCTTCCGGGGCTACGTCTACGAAAACGCCCGGATCAGCGGCCGGCTGGAGCAGCAGTTCTTCAACGGGAGCTTCGAAATCGCGGATGAGAACATCGACCTCTACTTCCTCGGTGAGCTGGATTTCCGCGACAGTGTACCAGTGTTCGACTTCAACGCCGACATCGACCGCGTCGACCTCCAGGCATTGAACCTGAGTGAGCGCCTCGTCGTGCTGTCGGGCAAGGTGGACCTGAACGTGATCAATACCGTCTTCAGCGATATGGAGGGCCGGGTGGAACTCGACAGCTTCCGCGTCGTACGGGATACGGCGGTGATCAACATCGGCAGCCTGCTGGCCTACTCCAACTTCAACGAGGAAGGCCAAAAGGTGGTCAAACTGGAAAGCGACGTGGCGGAGGGTGAAATCATCGGCCGCTTTGACCTCAACGACGTTACCACCAGCCTTACCCACTACCTGGTGGAGTTCTATCCCGGCTGGGCCCGCCGGCTCAACATCAAGCCCCCGCGCAGCATCCCCGAGGACAACAAGTTCAGCTTTGACCTTACGGTCATTGACTCCAAGGGGCTGAACCGGCTGATCAACCCCAAGCTTGGCCCCCTGGTCGACGTCCACCTGACGGGCAGTTACGACGGTTTCCGCGACGAGCTGAAGGCGGAATTGCTCGCGCCCCGCTTTTCCTTCGACAATATATCCCTGGTCGACCTGATCGTCCGGACCAAGGGCCGGGAATCGGAAGGAGAACTGGACCTGGTGATCGACAGCACCCTGGTCAACGGTAAGCCGATGCTCGATCAGCTCACCCTACTGAGTTTGATCGACCAGGATACCATCAACTTCGGCATCAACTACGGGGGTGCCGGTGGTCTTTTTCTGGAGAAGCTGAACCTCAACGGGGAGATCACCCTGCCGGACACGGCCAACTACGCCATCCGTTTCGACGATTCCGACCTCATCCTCTTCCAGGAACCCTGGGCCATCCGCCGCGACAACCGCCTGGTCATCGGCCCCCAGTACATCGACAGCCGCAACTTCAGCCTGCGCAGCGGCAACCGCCGCATCCGTCTCTCCAAGCGGGGAGACAAGGGTCTCGACCTGAACTTTGAGAACATGGCCCTGGGATTGATTGACTCGGTATGGGCCTATCAGCCCCTGGACTTCAGCGGTGAAGTGGACGTCCACGTCGGGGTGGACAACGTTTTCCTCCTCAAGGGATTGAGCGCCGATATCCGCAGCGATACCTTCCTCATTAACGGCGACGATTACGGTTACCTGCGGGTCGACCTCCGCGCCCCCGACCCCAAGGGGCAGCTGACGGCCTACATGAACCTCAATCGCGATACCGCCCAGCTCATCGCCGAGGCTACCTTCAACCTCGGAGACCTTTCACCCACGCCCCGGGTGAACCAGCGCCGCAACTATCTGGACCTCACGGTCGACGTGAACGGTTATCCCCTCGACCTGGCCCGTTACTGGGTGGGCGGATCGGTATCGGACATCGTCGGTAAGATCAACGGCCGGCTGAACGTGGAAGGCCCGGCCGGCAAACCCGACGTATCGGGCTACATCGATGCCTCGGCGGGTGCCTTCACCCTCGACTACCTGCAGACCCGCTACCACTTTGAGGAATCGCGGGTGCGCATCACCAATACCATGTTCGACCTGGCGGGCACCGAGCTGCTCGACCGCTACAACAACGTGGCCCGGCTCACCGGGGGCATCTCCCACGACCGGCTGAAGAACCTAGGCATCAATGCCCGGCTGCGGACCAACCGTTTCCTGGCCCTCGACCTGGCCCCCGGCCAAAACCCCAACTTTTACGGCCGGGCCATCGGCAGCGGTACCGTGGACTTCTCCGGGGATTTCCGGCAGACGGACATCTACGTGCGCGCCACCGTGGGGCGGGACTCGCGACTCTCCATTCCAGTCACTGAAGGCACTGGCGCGGGGCCGATCGACAACGTCCGCTTCGTGGACCGCCGCGTTTACCAGGAAGAAGAAGAGGTGGTGTCCGCCACCGACCCCACTGGCGTGAGTCTGGACATGGAGATTGAGGTGACCGACGAGGCGATCGGTGAGATCATTTTCGACGAGGAGGTGGGCGATATCCTGCGGGGGCAGGGCAATGGCAACCTGACCCTCCGCATCCCCCGCGACGGTGACCTCCAGATGTACGGCACCGTTACCCTGACCGAGGGCGACTACCTCTTCACCCTGTACCGGGTGGTCAACAAGGAATTCACCGTGCGACCGGGAGGTACGGTGACCTGGTCCGGCGACCCCTTTGCCGCCCGGATCGACATCGCGGCCGACTACCAGAACCTGAAGACCCCTATCATCAACTTCGTGCGGGAGTACTTGCCCATCGACGGTAATACGGACATCGCCCAGAGCGCCAGCCAGGCAACCGATATCGACCTGACCCTGAAACTCGACGGCATCCTGACCCAACCCGACATCAACTTTGACATTGGCTTCCCCAGCCTCGACGGCCGGCTGGAGAATTACGCCAACAACAAGCGGCGGCAGCTGCTCCTCGACCAGAATGAGCTGAACCGACAGGTCTTCGGCCTCATCGCCGTGGGCCAGTTCCTGCCTTCCGACCTGAGCTTCAACGTGGCCGACGTGGCCGTCAATACCGTCAGCGAATGGCTCTCGACCTACCTAAGCCTGCTGCTCAATGACCTGCTGCGGGACGCCTTCGGGGAAGACGCCTTCATTTCCGGCTTCGACTTCGATATCGCCTACAACAACTACTCCACCACGACCAACCTGAACAACCAAAACACCATTGGCCGGGGACAGGCCGTGGAGTTTTCCTTCCGCCGCGACTTCAACAACCGCCTCAGCCTCAGCGGCGACGTAAACGTGCTCAACAACCAGTTCGCCGCGGGCGGCAACACCGGCACCTTTATCGGCAACGACGTGGTGCTGGAGTACGTCCTTAATGACAGCCGCACGCTGAAGCTGCGCGTCTACCAGCGGCGGCAGCCCGACATCGCCAGCGGACGGCGGCTGCAGGTGGGTACCGGACTGAGCTGGAAGCGGGAGTTCGACTCCCTGTCCGAATTCTTCGACGGCTTCCGGCGCGACGCTACCCTGCGGCGTTAGGCCGACGGCCCAGGGCACGGAAATGCTGCCCGATGAGGCGCAGATCATCCCGCAATCCGTAATCGCGGGCGTACAGCAAATTCAGGTGGTGGAGGGATTCGGCGGCGCACACCTCACTGCCCAGCCCGGGGTGGAGCACACCGGGGCGCAGGGCCGGCAGCAGGGTCCTTTCCGGATCTCCGGGGTGGTAACCCACCCAGCTGAGCTGGGCTATCAGCACTTTCCAGAGATTGCCCAGATACCCTCCCTTCCTTTCGACCAGCCAAATATTCAGGGGAAGGGTCAGCAACAGGAGCAGGGCCAGCGTCCGGTCCAGCAGCCACTTGCCCCGCCGCTGGACGGGATCGTCGATGCGCAGGTTGACGTCGATGGTGTAGAGGGTACCCCGCTGGTCCGGTCGGTGGCTGCCGATGATGCTGCGGCTCGCTTCCGGCAGGATCCGGTACTGGATGCGGGGACCGAGTTCCCGCATCCATCCCTGGATGTCCGCGATGTCGAGGTCCGCCGAGCAGAAGATGATTTCCTCCACGCGGTACAGGCGGCAGAGGGTCGCCAGGTGATCCGTCCTGCCAATCGTTTCTCCATCTTCCCCGTCGGAGGGGCGCGGAGCGCGGGTGCCGGGGCTAACCCGTCCGATGTAGTGAGCGGTAGCACCGGCGCGTTGCAGCAGGCTGAGGGTACGCTGGGCTTCCGCCGCCCACCCCACGATGAGCAGCCGGCGGTCGGCGGCGGGGCCGGCGGCGCCCGGGTTCAGCAGTCGCGCCGCCCCCCGCAGCAGCAGGGTCCAGCCAATGGCCCAGCCCGCCCCCAGCACCAGCAGCGCCCGGCTGGGGCGGAGGTCTTCGGGCAGCAAGCCGTATATGGACAGCAACAGGAGGGTACCGATGCCCAGGCTGCTCAGGAGACGGCCGTAATCATGTGGCCGGTCGTAACCGCCCCCCAGGAAGATGCTGCCCGTCCAGAGCACGGTGTAGGCCGGCAGGTGGAGGTAGTCGATATACTCGGGGAAATATTTCGGATCCCCGAAGTGGTAGGCCGCCCAGAGTTGCTTCAGCAAGCGCAGGCCCAGGTACATCCCGGCGGCGTCCAGCAGGGGGTAGCGGAGTCGCTGCCAGGCATTGGCGACCACCGTCAGCAGGGCACGGAGGTAGATCGCCAGCCGCATCATCAGCACCAGCCACCATGCTCCGGGGCCTACGAAGTGCTTACGGGCGAAGATGACCATCGCCTGATAGAAGACCCGCACGTAGTTCAGGCTGCCTCGTTTAGTGCTTTCCCCTTTGTAGTGGATGATACTGGTGCCCGGGTAGTAGTAATTGCGGTAGCCGCCCTGAGTTAGCCGGTAGGAAAGATCAATGTCCTCCCCGTACATGAAAAAAGCCTCGTCGAGCAGCCCTACTTTTTCCAGGGCCGCCGCCCGCATCCACATGAAGGCACCTGCCAGCACCTCGATTTCGTGGGTTTCATCCTCGGCCAAATAGCCCAGGTGGTAGCGGTTGAAGCGCAGGGAACGGGGGAACAGCCGGGCCAGACCGAAGGCCTTGGTGAACGCTACCCAGGGCGTGGGCAGTCCGCGTTTGCTTTCCGGCAGGAAGCGCCCGCTACCGTCAATCATGCGCACGCCAAGGCCACCGAGGTCAGGATGCGCTTCCGCGAAGGCGTAGCAGCGTCGGAAGGTATCCTCCTCCACCAGGGTATCCGGATTGAGGAGGAGGTGGTATTTCCCCCGGGCCTGCCGCAGGGCCTGGTTGTTGGCCACCGAGAAGCCGGGGTTGCGATCGTTGGCGATCACCCGCGCCCAGGGGAAGCGGCGGCGTACCATTTCTACCGAACCGTCGGCGGAGTGGTTGTCCACCACCCAGGTCTCGGTCTCCATCCCGGCGGTGGCCCGCTCTACGCTCAGCAGGCACTGCTCCAGAAAATACCGGACGTTGTAGCTGACAATGACGATGGAGAGCTGCACGGCGTAAAGGTAGAACGCAAACTTCTGCCGCCCGAAGGGTTATATAGTGACCAACCGAAATTATGCTCCCCAATCGCCCCGTCAGCGGCTTCCGCCTATTCTTGTACACGGTATTCAGCATGGTGGCCCTGCTGATCATCACCAACGGCGTCGTTTTCCTGCTGGCGCAGCAGTACGCCCTGCCCCTCGGCGAAGCAACGGCTGCCCTGACCGAAGTAAGTGAACGCCAGCAGCTCCGGCTGCTGCTCCTCATCAACAACCTCGGAACCTGGGGGCTGTCGGCGTTGCTGGCCTTCTCACTCGCTTTTGGTGCCGACTGGGGGCGGGCGGCCGGCCTGGTCACCCCACCCCGTCCGCGGTTCGTCTCCCCTGCCCTGCTGACTTTCGTCGTCGGCCTGCCACTGATCGCCCTGGGGGCCTACCTTAACTTGCAACTCGACCTTCCGGAGTGGATGGACCGGTCCGAAGCCACCGGCAATTCCATGCTGGCCAGCATCCTGACGTTTGAAACTCCGCCTGAACTCCTCATGGCCCTGCTGACCGTAGCGGTAGTGCCTGCCCTCTGCGAAGAGCTGATGTTCCGGGGGCTGCTCCAGGGGCAATTGCTGACCCGCATCATGGGAGGCCACGCCGCCGTATGGGCCGCCGCGGCCATCTTCAGCGCCATCCATGTTGAATTTGCCGGCTTCGTGCCGCGATTGCTGCTGGGTGCCTTGCTGGGTTACGCGTATCGCTGGACGGGCTCCCTGTGGATCCCTATCCTCCTGCACCTGCTTTTCAACGGCAGCCAGGTAGTGTCTACCTACTGGTCCGGGGAGTTCACCGCGGACACCGAAATGGATGCCCCCTGGGTTCCCCTGCTGATTGCCGGTTTACTTAGCCTGGTGGCCGTCACCTACCTGATTGTCAGGTCCGAACGCCGGTTGGCGGCGCTTCCGGCGGTGCCCCCGCCTACTGATCAGAGCGACTGGCGGTAGCGCTCACTGGCGGAAAAAATTTGTTCGAACCGCTCGCGATCGCGTGGGGTGAATCGCTTGCCGCGCCGTTCCATCATGCGCTCCGCCGTGGCAATGGCTTTGTCGAGGCGGTAGGTCTGCAGCCCTTCTGCTCCACCCCAGGTGAAGGAGGGCAGGAAGGCAGGCGGGAAGCCCGCCCCGAATACGTTGGCGGAGAAGCCGACCACGCTGCCCGTATTCAACATGGTATTGATGCCCACCTTCGCGTGGTCGGCCAGGATCAGCCCGTGAAACATCAGTCCCGTGGGCACCCGCGCGCCGGCGGCGTACGACCACACCTTCACTTCCCCGTAATCGTTCTTCAGGTTGGAGGCATTGGTGTCGGCGCCAATGTTGCACCACTCCCCCACCACGGCGTTCCCCAGGAAGCCTTCGTGCCCCTTGTTGCTGTTAGCGTAGAAGACTACGTTGTTCACCTCGCCACCGACCTTGCAGTAGGGACCGATGGTGGTCGCACCGTACACCTTGGCCCCCATTTTCAGCACGGCACCCGCGCCCGTCGCCACCGGTCCCCGCAGCAGGCAGCCCTCCAGGATCACCGAATCCCGACCAAAATAGACTGGGCCGGAAGTGACATTGATAGTGCAGGCTTCTAGGCTTACGCCTTCCTCGATAAAGAGCTGGTCGGCGGGGCCGATCAGGGTATTGGTCGGAGAAAGCGGCGTCGAGGTCCGGCCGCGGGTGAGCAGTTGGAAATCCTCGCGGAGCGCCATATCGTTGAGCAGGAAGAGATCGGCAGGACGGGTGACGCGCACGACCGGGAATTCCAGTTCAGCAGTATCACCAACTGCAGCTTGCTGGTCCTCCAGGAAGGAAGTGGCATTCCGGGCATCCAGCCTCGCCAACACTACCTGCCCATCCAGGGTATACCGGGAGTTGGTAGGCAGATCACGGATATACTCCAGCAGGCCATCCGATGGCAACAAGGATCCATCGATCAGCAGGTTATCCTCTCCCGGCTCAACCGGATAGTCAGCCTGCAGATAAGCCTGGGTATGATAGGCCACGCCACGGTCGAGCAGCCGCGACCACTTCTCTCCAATGGTCAGCATCCCCAGGCGCAGGTCGCCCACCGGTCGGTTGTAGGTGAGGGGCAACAGCGCCTGGCGGATCGGGGAATCGAACAGAACTACCTTCATCGCGTCTCCAGGTCAAAACCGATATCGGAGCGGAAATTGGCGCCTTCAAAGGTGATGCGCCGGGCATTCGCATAGCTTTTTTCGAGGGCCTCAGCCAGGGTATCGCCGTAGCTGGTGACGGAAAGCACCCTTCCTCCGTCCGTTACGACCTCCTTGCCCTTGCGGCGGGTGCCGGCGTGGAAGACCATGCTATCCTGGATGTCTTCCAGTCCGCTGATCGCCTTGCCCTTTTCGTAGGGGCCGGGGTACCCTCCGCTGACCAGGACGACGGTGGCGGCCTGGCGGTCGTCCATGCGAATGACCGCGGTGCTGAGGTCACCTTCCACGGTTTCCAGGAGCAGGCTCATGATGTCGGACTGCAGCCGGGCCATTACCGTCTGCGTTTCCGGGTCGCCCATGCGGCAGTTGTATTCGATGACGTAGGGCTCACCGTCCACGGCAATGAGGCCAAAGAAGATGAAGCCGCGGTAATCCAGTTTCCGCGCCTGGATGCCGTGCAGGGTGGGCTGGATGATGCGTTGCTCCACCTTGCGCATCAGGTCGGCATCCACGAAGGGCGGATGACTTACGCTGCCCATGCCGCCGGTATTGGGGCCGGTATCCCCCACCCCGATGCGTTTGTAGTCCTTGGCCACGGGGAGAATGCGATAGCTCGAGCCGTCCGTCAGGACGAAAACGGAGAACTCGATGCCGTCCAGAAAGTCCTCCACCACCACGGTGGAGCTGGCATCACCGAACTTGCCGTCGAGCATGGCCGAGAGTTCGCGTTTGGCTTCGCCGCGGTCGTTCAGGATTACTACCCCCTTGCCGGCGGCGAGGCCGTCGGCCTTTAGCACGATCGGGGGGGTACGGGTGTCCAGGTAGTCAGCGGCTTCCTCGCGGTCATCAGCGGTGAAGCGCCGGTAGCCGGCCGTGGGGATGTCGTACTCTTCCATGAACGCCTTGGCGTAGGCCTTGCTGCCCTCCAGGCGGGCGGCTTCCCGACTGGGTCCGATGAAATAGACCGTCTTCAGCCGGTCGTCGGTGCGGAAGTAATCGCGCAGTCCGCGTACCAGGGGCTCCTCCGGACCACAGATGACCAGCTTGACGTTGAGGTCAAGCACGGCTTGCCGGATGGCACTGAAGTCGGTCAGATCCAGGGGGAGGTTCTTACCCCGGCGCTCCGTGCCGGCGTTTCCGGGGGCGATGTAGAGTTCGGAGCAGAGGGGGCTTTCGGACAGCCGCCAGGCCAGGGCATCTTCGCGGGCGCCGTTCCCCAGGAGTAGTACGTTCATGGATGGATCTATTTTCTGCTATTGGACACTGACGGGGGCCGAACGGGTAAAGAACTCCGTTTGGATGCTGGCCCTCAGGGTCCGGATTTGGTCTTTAAAGAGTCGTTGTTTGACGAGGTACACTTCGTAATCCCCCGGCGCAATATCGTCGATGGCCGAGGTGGGCAGCGATACCGTTCCCGTTGCCGTGGGACCGGTTACGAGAATCCGCTTCGGCGTGCTGCGGTCGGTGGGTTCAAAGAACAGCACCAGGCTTTCCATTTCGGTCAGTCCGCGCTCGGCCACCGGAAAATTGACGGGCTGGTCGCGGTACAGGGTATCCGGCAGGGAATCGATGAACACCGGGTGGGACACGAAGCTGAATACCGCCCCGCCCCCGGAGTCATGGATGCCGAACCGCAGCACCGAGGGCAGATCCCCCGTAGCGTAGTGGCGGTAGCGGTCCGTGGGCAGTGTGCCTACCGGCTGCATGGCGCTGCCGAGGAAGGTCGGAATCCGGTCGGTGGAATCCGGCAGTTCCAGGTCGGCCAGCAGGCTCTGGTCGCCCTGCTGGTAGCGCACGTGACCGCTCACCTGCTCCACCTCCTCGATCGGGGTGGGTTCCGCGGGTCCGCAGGACATCAGACCGGATAGCATGAGAGGAAGGAGGTAGCGCAACTGCAATTTTTTGCAAATGTAGCGCGCCACGGCTACTCGAGGCGCCAGTCGATGGGCGTTTTACCGTGGGCCTCCAGGTATTCGTTGGCCTGTTTGAAGTGGTGGTTGCCGAAAAAGCCCTTGTCGGCGGAGAAGGGAGACGGGTGGGCACTCTCCAGCACCAGGTGGCGGCTGGCGTCGATCAGCTCCGCCTTCTTGCGGGCGAACGCCCCCCAGAGCATGAAGACGGTGTGCTCCGTACGGTCGCTTACGGCCTGGATACTGGCGTCGGTGAAGTACTGCCAGCCGGAACGCTTGTGGCTGCCCGGCTGGTTCTTCTCCACGGTAAGCATGGCGTTAAGCAAAAACACGCCTTGTTCGGCCCAGCGGGTCAGGTCACCGTGGCCGGGTACCGGAATATTGAGGCTGTCCTCGATCTCGCGGTAAATGTTGCGGAGACTCGGTGGCGGGGTTACGCCGCGGGGCACGCTGAAACTGAGGCCCATGGCCTGCCCAGGGTTGTGGTAGGGGTCCTGCCCCAGGATGACCACCTTGACCTGGTCCAGGGGGGTGGTATTGTAGGCATTGAAAATGAGGGATCCAGGGGGGTAGATGGTTTTCCCGTCCGCCTTTTCCTGCTTGATGAACCCGATGAGGGTACGGAAGTAGGGCTTGGAGAATTCTTCCGCGAGGGCTGCTTTCCAGGAAGGTTCAATCTGCACGTTGGTGGCGGACATAGTGGGGGTTTGGGTGACGGTAAATAAATCGGGGCGACGGGAAAATGTTCCCGCCGCCCCGGCACACCGTTCATTTTTCCTGGCGGTGTATAGCGCTGAATGTCGTGCTAGACCTTGACCAGCTCGTCGATACGCACCGTCCGGCCTTCTTCGATACTTTTGCGGGCGGCCACGCCGATGAGGACCGAATAGGCCCCGTCCTCGGTGCCGGCCATGTGACCCAGGGGGTCGGCCGCGTCCGGATTGACGAAGAGGTAATCCAGCATGCGGCGGTCGCCGCCGCCGTGACCGTAGCGGTACTTCGGCACCTTGATGCTTTCGAAATTCGGCTCGAAATTCTCGTGCACGATGATCTCGTGGAATTCCGTCGGCACTTCCTCGGTCTTGAAGGTCATCTCGTCACTGTGCAACGACGCCTGCTCCTCCTTGCTGTACTCTCCTTTCTGGAAGGGGATGTCCTCCCAGGAGTCGATGCGGCCGTCGTGGCCGTTAAAGGCGATGCGGTAGCCCTCGTAGGGGGAATAGGTGGTCAGGCTGTAGTTGACCACTACGTCGTTGTCGTACAGGATCTGGGCGCTCATCTTGTCGTAGATGTCGATGTCCTCCCGGAAGACGCAGCTGTCGCGGATGTACCCGTCGTACTCCTCGTTGTCCACGTAGAGGTCCATGTAGTATTCGTTCTTGGTGATGTCCCAGAAGTAGGGGCATTCGTTCTTGTGGGGACAGGTCCGGCAGGATTCCCCCCGGAAGGGACCGTTCTTGCCGTAGTGCTCCAGGGCTCCCATGGCGGTCACCGCTACCGGCTTGGCGTTGACCCACCAGTTCAGCAGATCGAAGTGGTGGGTGGCCTTGTGTACCCACAGTGATCCGCTGTTCTCCTGGTAGGCGTGCCACCGGCGGAAGTAGCTCGCGCCGTGGTGGACGTTGAGGTACCAGTTGAAGTCCACGCTGGTGATCTCCCCTACCCGCTTGTCGTGCAGCAGTTGCTTCAGGGCGGTGTTGTGGGGGGAGTGACGGTAGTTAAAGGTGACCAATACCTTACGGCCGGTGCGCTGCTGCGCTTCCAGAATGGCCTGCACCTTCTCCGCCGTGGTCGTCATCGGCTTTTCAGTGATGACGTTGGCGCCGTGCTCCATGGCCCGAATGATGAATTCATCGTGGGTGGAGTCCATGGTCGTGACGATCACCCAGCCGGGCTTCGTCTCCTTCATCATCTTGTCGAAGTCGGTGAAGGTGGGGCAATCCACTCCCATAGCGCCCTTCACGAAGGCTACCCGTCCGGGATTGATGTCGCACAGGCCCACGAACTTGACCTGCTCGCCGTAATTCTCCACCAGGTTGCGGCCCCAGAGGGAGCTGCCCCGGATTCCGGTGCCCACCAGGACCACCCGTTTCTGTTCGTTGTTTTTCCACAACGCAAAGGCGCTGGCCTGGCTCGTGGCCAGGGCGGCCGTCAGCAAAGTGCCGGATTTCAAAAATGTTCTTCGGTGCATGAATCGTCTTTTGTGTGGTCAAGTTAGTAAATTACAATCGATTTACAAGGCGCTGCCGCGGGTGCCATGCAATTTAATTTTGGCCGGGTTATTAGATTACCAATTTATGGAACTCAACGCAGACCTTGGCGAATCCTGGTATGCCCGCAAGGTGGGCGACGATACCGGGCTGATGCCCTTCCTGGATGCCTGCAACGTCGCCTGTGGCTTTCACGGTGGGGATGCCCTGACGATGGTGCGCGCCATTGATCTGGCGCTCCGCCACGGGGTAGCCATTGGGGCCCACCCCAGCTTTCCCGACCGCAAGCATTTCGGCCGGCGCAGCCTGGACCTCCCCGTGGACCACCTGCGGGCGCTGCTGCTCTACCAGGTAAGCGCCCTAGACGGCATGGTACGGGCCGCCGGGAGCTCACTGACCCACCTCAAGCCCCACGGTGCCCTGTATCACTATGCGGACCGTCACCGGCCGGCGGCGGCCGCCATTGTCCAGGTGATGGAACAGTTGCAGGTGCCTACCCTTTACGGCCCTCCGGGGGGTG
Source organism: Neolewinella marina (assembly GCF_002631205.1). Taxonomy (GTDB): domain Bacteria; phylum Bacteroidota; class Bacteroidia; order Chitinophagales; family Saprospiraceae; genus Neolewinella; species Neolewinella marina. The sequence goes on along the minus strand of NZ_PDLO01000003.1, from coordinate 124,897 downwards.
AACTGTCCGCCGCGGCCGATATGGCGGGGCTGCAATTCTACGCCGAGGGCTTCGTGGACCGCCGCTACGAGCCCGACCTGCGGCTACGCTCGCGGGACCTCCCGGGCGCCTCCATCGACGACCCGGCCGAGGCCGCGGAACAGGCCCGTGCATTGCTGCGGGAAGGACGGGTGATGGCCAGCGACGGCCAGCGGTACCCGCTGCGGGTCCGTACCCTTTGTCTGCACGGGGATCATCCCGGTGCAGTAGACCGCGCCCGGGCCGTCCGCATGGTCCTCGACCGGACGGAAAGGGCCTGATTTTCTCCGGGCTGCCCCCGGAACCGTAGCTTTGCGCCCCCAATTCCCCAAGTATGCGCAGCTGCCTGTTCCTTTTTGTCCTTTCTATTCTGTTCACCGCCTGCTCCGGCGGGGAACAAGCGAACGTCGGCTCCGCGGAATCCCCCGACGTGACGATCACCCTCGAGGGGGCTACCTCTGGCACCGTCCTGCTGATCGGGCAGTATATGGACCAGCAGTACCGGGTGGATTCGGCGGTCGTATCCTCCGACGGCAGCGTTCACTTCGAACGGGACACGCCCTACGAAACCGGTTACTACTACGCTTATTTCCCCGACCAGGTCGCGGTTCCCTTCCTGCTGGATCAGGACCAGTCCTTCACCATCAGCGGTAAGCGGACAACCCCGGTGGAGATGCTGGAAGTGGAGGGCAGCGTGGACAACCGCCTGTTGTACGAAAGCATCCGCTACGAAAAGAAGATCAGCACCCCACTGGCGGCCATGAATCAGCTGATCAGCACCCTCTCCCCCGAGCAGCCGGAATACCAGCAGGTGGCCACGGAGCGCGACCAGTTGCTGACCGACCTGAATGCCTTCTACGCGAAAACGTACGAAGCGCACCCCGAGGCCTTCTTCACCGCCTTCCAGCGGGCGGCCCAGAACCCTCCCCTGCGGAACCTGCGCGCCGCCGACGGAAGCCGCGACAAACGGGCGGAGGTGTCCGCTTACCGCGAGGATTTCTGGAACGGCGTTGACTTCACCGACGAACGGCTCCTGCGCACCCCGGCCATCGCCAATAAACTGCGCCGGTACATCACCGAGCTTACCCCCCAGCACTCCGACTCCATCCGCGCGGCCGCCGACCAGTTGCTCGGCCAGGTGATGGAGCATCCGGAATACTATCGCTTCTTCGCCAACTTCATCACCCGGGAGTATCAGCCGGGTTCACCGGCCGTCATGGACCCCGAGGCGGTCTATGTCCACATGATCCAGAACTACTTCACCCGCGACCGTGCCTTCTGGACGGACAGCATGACGGTGTACGGACTGCAAGACCAGGCCGACATGATGGCCCACAGCCTGCTCGGACAGCCCGGGCCGAACCTCCGCGTGAATGACCTCAACGGTCGCCCCCGGGAGATCTACGCGGAAACCGCTCCCTTCATCGTGGTGTACATCTATAACCCGGAATGCGACCACTGCATCGAGGAAACTCCGAAGCTGCTGAAGTGGTACCAGAACAACCGGAAGCAGGCCTCCGTATACGCCCTCGCCCTGGATACGACGGAGGACAAATGGAAAAGCTTCGTACGTAATTTCGGGCTGCAGGACTGGACCAACGTTTACGACCCCACCAACGAGGCGGTGTACAAGACCTACTTCGTCGACCACACGCCGGAAATCTACCTGCTGAACCAGGACCGGACCATCATTGCCAAGAACATCGAGCCGGCGGATCTTGACGGAGCCATTGCCCGCGCCCGGCAACGCCAGGTCGAGGGGCTTTAATTAATCCTCTTCGATCTCCGCGTCGTCGATGAGGCTGTCGCCGTCGCCGTCGTGGTCTTCGAAGCCCGCGATGCGGTCCCCCTTCTTGCGGGGCTGGTAGTCCGGATCGTCCAAAATCCGCATGTCCTTGCCCCCTTCGTTATGGTAGTCGCCGCGGGCGAAGCGGTCGGCGCGATCAAAAAAGGAGTCGGTGCCGCTGAGCGTGGATTTGGCGTCGTCGCGCTCCCCTTCCCGGTTGTCGAAGGCACGGGCGCGGGCGGCGGCCTGTTCGGCGGCGGCTTTGGCCTGTTGGGCGGCTTCTTCCGCCTTCATGCGTTCGGCTTCCCGGTTGGCGTGCTCGATGAAGGCATCCGCCTTGCCCTTCAGTCGGGCACCGGTTTCGGCAGCCCGGTTCAGGAAATCATCTCCTACGTCTTCGGCCACCTTTTTGGCTTTCAGTCCAGCCTGGGCCGCGGCGTCCAGTCCGGCATCGGCAGCCTGCCGGAAGGCAGAGGGCGGCTTGGGGCTGGGGGGCTCGCTTTCCAGCAGGTCCGCCTCGAAGTCGACGCTTCCGGACTTGGGGGCATCGGCTTCGGGCGTCAGGTTCAGGTTGCCGAAGGTGAGCTCCTCATCGATGATGTCCTTGGCTTTCCGGTTGCCGGCGGGCGCAGGTGGAGTATCCGTCAATTCGTCCTCGGCCGGCTCTTCTTTCCAGACGGCGTCGCCGAGGTCACTGAGGGCGTGCTTACCGCGGTCGATGAATTCCGGCGCGCGGGCTACGAATTCTCCGGCGGCGCGCCTGGTGAGATCGAGCAGCTCGTCGCCCTGTTCCGCCAGTTCGTCACCGGCCTCCCGGGCTTTCTCGCCGGCGCGGGACGCCTGGTGTTTGGCGACCGATTTGGCACCGAAGAAAATCCGTTTAAGGTCGTTGAAGAGCGGCATGGCTGGGGGATTGATTCCGTTGCTAAAATACAGCCTGACGGTCGAAGTTAGGCGCTAGACCACCACGTTGCGGGGGTTCTTGCGCTCTACCGCCTCTCCGCTGGTGTCGTTTCCGCTCTGCGGCCCCTGCCCGTCCTTGTACTTGTAGAAGCCGTAGTGCCTTTCCTTGTCGAGGGTCAGGCCGGGACCGTGGAAGAGTATCCGCCACCAGGCTTTCGGATGGCGGTAGGTCTTCATGTCCTTGATCATGTCCACGTGCTCGTGGAACACCAGCTTGATCGGATTGTAGCTGTTGACGGGTTTGAGGATGCCGTAGTTAGGCGTTTCCTCCTCCGGACAAAAGGTGCCGAACATGCGGTCCCAGATGATGAGGCTCGAGCCGTAGTTCTTGTCCAGGTACTTTTCTTCGGTAGCGTGGTGCACGCGGTGGTGACTGGGCGTCACGAAGATGAATTCGATGGGGGCCCACATCCGGTCGATCAGCTCGGTATGGATCCAGAACTGGTAGAGCACCCCGATCTGCATGCAGATAAAGAACACGAAGGGATCGAAACCGAGCAGGGCGGCGGGGATGAAGAAAATCACCTTGATGTGCTGGGTCCAGCTCAGGCGGAAGGATACCGTGAAGTTGTACTGCTCCGAACTGTGGTGGGTGACGTGGGTGGCCCACCAGAACCGCTGCTCGTGGCTTACGCGGTGCGCCCAGTAACGGCAGAAGTCCACGACGATGAAGCAGAGGATGAAACTCCACCAGGTGGTGGGGATGTAGAGCGGGCTCAGGTTGTAGAAGAACAGGATGATCCCGAAGGTGGCGGCCTTCACCAGGGCGGTGCTGATGAGGTTGCCGATGCCCACGCCGGCGGCGGCCAGGCCGTCCTTGATGTCGTAGTTGTGCTTTTCAGCCCGACTGCTGCCCGCGTTGTCGGCCAGGAAGGACTTCAGCGACTCGGCGTAGAGGTTGCGGTTGCGGGTATAGGTGAACGGGTTGAAGCCCGCGTTGCTTAGGGTGGGCGCGTTCCCCATCGGGTACCCCAGGGCGGCGGCGGCTTCCTCGAGCTCGTGGATGTATTCCCGGCGGCGCAGGAACCATTCGATGATCGTCAGGGCGACCATAACGGGAACCGCATAGACGATGACCGGAGGGAACTCCAGGTTCTGGATGTCTTCGAAGGTATATAGGGGCTTGTTCATAGGTATTTACTTGCGCAGGCCGTAGCGTTCCTTGCCGGCGGATTCGTATTTGTCCCCGGCTTCCCAGAAGGGCGCCGTGGGGCGGTTGGCGATCAGGCGGGCGGCCAGGGTGTAGATCTGGCAGTACCGCTGCAGGTAATCCAGGTCTACGGTTTCCGGGTTATCGGAAACCTGGTGGTAGTACTTCGCGATGGTATCGTCGAAGCCCGTCATACCCGGGGAGAACGTAAGGGCGGGGATGCCCTTGACGGCGAAGTTTACGTTGTCCGACCGGTCAAAGAGGCCCTGTTCCGGCGCGGGGTTGGCAATGACGGAAGCCCCGAAGGCGGAAGCCGCGGCCTCAATCTGGGGATCGATGCCCGTGCGTCCCATACCGATTACCGCCACGGCGGAGGTATCGTTGTAGCCGGCTCCATCGGTGTTGAAGTTGAAAATGGTTTGTTCCAGGGGAACGAGCGGATGCTCGGCGTAGTATTTGCTGCCCAGCAATCCTATTTCCTCCCCGGTAACCGCCAGTACCACGATGGACCGCTCGGGCGGGTGCTGGGCAAAGGCGCGGGCAGCCGCGAGCAGGCTTACCGTTCCGAATGCGTTGTCACGGGCTCCGTTGAAGATGCTGTCCTCGGCCGAGTAGTATCCCCCACCCTGGCTGCCTACACCCACGTGGTCGAAGTGGGCGGTCATCAGGACGTACTCGTCCGCCAGCTCAGGATTGCTGCCACGGAGGATGCCCCCCACGTTCCGACTGCCCAGGTCGCGGATGCGCATTCCGGTGCTGCTGAGGGCCCCGGATAGGCCGCCGGGGGCGGATTGCAGGCTGGCCACCGTCGCATCGGGCAGGCGGATGAAGCCGTATGGAATGGTCGCCTGGCTTCCATCCTCCGTCATGGTCATACGCTCACCGCCCAGGTAACTCTTGAAGCTGCCCCAGGGGAAAGGAAGGGTGAAGAGCTCGAAGATGCCGGCCGCTCCGGCCTCCGCCGCCATGGCGGCTTTCGCTTCCATGCCGCGGAATACGGCCTGCTGGCTCTGGTCACCGGGGATACCGGGCCGGGTGATTACGATCTTCCCCTTGACGTCCAGGTTCGCGTAGTCGTTGTGATCGTTGGCGGGGTCCACCCACCCGAAGTTGGCGAACACCACCTGACCGCTTGCCTGGGCCTCCGGGCCGCGGATTACGAGCAACTCCTCTCCATTACGGTAGGTATCGCCACCGATGGTCAGTTCGGCGCGCTCCGGGGCGTTGACTACCCGCAGGGGTACTTCCTGAAAGTAGCTGCTGTCCGCAGCGTTGATCGGATCGTAGCCGTAAGCCCTGAGTTGGGCAGCGATATACTCCGCCGCCACTTCGTTGCCCACCGATCCCGTCCGGCGACCCTGCAGGTAATCGGAAGCCAGGAAGTACAGCTGTCCCGCCAGTTCGTGGCGGTTGAAGGAAAATTCAGGGAGGGAGCGGTCGATCTGCCCTGCGGCACCCTGCTGGGCACCGAGGCCGAACGAACAGAGTAGCAGCAGGAGGAGGGTATTCTTCATGGCGTAAAAGTAATGGATTACCGCCTATATGAAACCCCGGGACTGCGGGCAGGCCGACCGCCTCCGTCGCTTAGCTGACCAGTTCCTCGAAGGCCTCGGCAACCTCGCGGTAGACGATTTCCCCGCGGACGATGTTAAGGCCGGCTTTCAGTCCGGCGTTCTCCTCCGTGGCCCGCTCCCAGCCTTTCTCGGCGATCTGCAGCAGGTAGGGGAAGGTAGCGTTCGTCAGGGCCAGGGTACTGGTGAAGGGTACCGCTCCGGGCATATTCGCCACGCAGTAGTGGATGACGCCGTCGATCACGTAGGTGGGATCCTCGTGGGTGGTGGGGTGACAGGTTTCGATGCAGCCGCCCTGGTCTACCGCCACGTCGATCACTACCGTACCGTCGCGCATTTCGGTGAGCATCTGCCGGGTGATGAGGTTCGGGGCCTTGCCACCGGGAATGAGTACCGCGCCGATGATCAGGTCCGTACGGGGCAGTTCCCGGCGGATGTTGTACTCGCTGCTGAAGACGAGGGTAACGTTCGGAGGCAGGACGTTGGCCAGGTAGCGGAGCCGGTCGAGGTTGATGTCCATCAGGGTCACGTTCGCGTGGAGGCCGGCGGCCATCTTGGCAGCTTCGGTGCCTACGACCCCGGCACCCAGGATCAGCACGCGGGCGGGAGGCACACCGGGCACGCCGCCCAGCAGGATGCCGCGGCCGCCGGCGGGTTTCTCCAGGTACTTGGCTCCTTCCTGTACCGACATCCGGCCGGCTACTTCGCTCATGGGGATGAGCAGGGGAAGTCCACCGTTGGGTCCTTCAACGGTTTCGTAAGCCAGGCAGACGGCCTTGCTCTTGATCATGGCCTCGGTGAGCGGGCGGGAGCTGGCGAAGTGGAAGTAAGTGAAAACCAGCTGATTCTCGCGGATCAGTGCGTACTCCGATTCAATGGGCTCCTTCACCTTGACGATGGTTTCGGCCTGGGCGTAGACCGACTCGATATCGGGCAGGATTTGGGCGCCGGCCTCTACGTATTCTTCGTCGGTGTAGCCGCTGTTGGTTCCGGCGCTGGTTTGCACGAGCACCGTGTGGCCACGGCGGACGAGCTCCAGGGTGCCACCCGGGGTAAGGGCGACGCGGTTTTCGTTGTTTTTAATCTCTTTGGGACATCCAATGATCATCGGGGTGGTGGTTTTAACGAACGATGGTTAAAGTAGGGTGAGGGTTAGGGGCGGGCGACCAGCGCAAGCTGTCCGCGGCCGTTGACGGCCAGACGCGTGATGTCGTCAAAGCCATAGAAGGTCAGGTCGACCACCTGCCGCCAGCCCTTTTCGGCCGCGGCGGGGTTCAGGCGGTAGAGCTTGCTGCCGGAACCGGCCAGGTAGCTGCCATCGCTCAGGACAACGAAATCCTCCGTGGCGTCGGGCATCTCTCCCACCACCGTGGCACTTTCGTTGAGTTGGTACAGGTTCTTTTCCATCAGCCGCCAGGGCGTGGCGGATTTGTCCACGTACACTAGGTTGCCATTGGGCAGGCGGGTGAAGGTACGGCCGGTGTTGGTCGCCAGGGTGCGGGGGGCGTCGCCGGTGGCGGAGGCCAGCACCAGCCGGTTGGGGTTCTCGACCAGGAAGAGGGCCAGTTGGCTGTTGTTGAGCCATTCGTAGTACCCTACTCCGGCGGCGGTGCCCGGGAGGGGTTGGCCATTGTCGGAGCGGTCGAGGGGGAAATCCCACAACCGCAGGATGGTATCCCGGCCAATCATTTCTTGGCGGACGGCCGAGAAGCGGCCGGTGGCGAACCGCTTTTTGGGACTGTATTCCCCGGAGGCGGTCTGGGTAAGGCGGGTACGGGTACCGGCAGCCAGGTCGAAGAGGTATACGTCGGGCTGAGCCATGTCCGGCGTCATCACCGAGGCGAACAACTGCTGGTCCCCAGCCCAGTTGGGGTGGTTGTTGTAGCCGTTCGGGTTAAAGGCCGTCAGGTAGCGGGGATTGGTCAGGGTAACCGCCGTATCCTTCACCTGCAGGTCGAAGACGTACAGCTGGGTAGCCGGGGCCTGGGCGGAAAGATCACCCAGCCAGGGCAGCAGGAAAAACAAGCCGGTAAGCAGACGGAACATGGCGGTTATTTATCAAAAGTGAGCCAAAGATAGCGTAACCGATCACTCGGAGCCGAGCAAATCGGACATGGTAAAGATTCCCCGTTTGCCAATGATCCAGGCGGCGGCCGACAGGGCCCCGCGGGCGAACCCTTCCCGTGATTTGGCGGTGTGGGTGAGCTCGATGGTATCGACGGCAGAAGTGAAGGTCAGCCGGTGGGTTCCCGGCACATCGGGCTCGCGGTAGGACTCGATGGGTACCGCACCCGGAGGAAACTGGGAGGCAATCTTTTCCTGGAGCGTGAGCGCCGTACCCGAGGGGGCATCCAGCTTCTCGGTGTGGTGAATTTCCTCGATCCGGGCGGTATAGCCTTCGTGGGCCAGCTTGCGCGCCATCTGCCGGGCGGCGGAGAAGAATACGTTCACCCCGATGCTGAAATTCGAGGCGTAGAAGAGTGCCCCTCCGGCCCGCTCCACCCGCAGGCGGACGGCGGGGAGCTGGTCGAGCCAGCCGGTGGTACCGACCACGATGGGTACGCCGGCGGCAAGGGCCAGGTCGATATTGGCCACCGCCGCGTCGGGGCGGGAGAATTCGATGGCGACGTCGGCCGCCGCCAGGTCGGAGGCGCCTATCTGTTCGCGATTGTCCTCGTCCACGCGGAGGACGACCTGGTGACCGGCCTGCAGGGCCAGTTGTTCAATGTAACGGCCCATCTTGCCGTAGCCAAGCAATACGATTTTCATGAAATGTGGTTAAACCAGCGACAGCACGCCGCTGAGGGGAATGGGTAGCCAGGCGGGCCGGCTGTTGAGTTCGTAAGCTACTTCGTACACCGCTTTCTCCAGGATGAACAGTTCCAGCAGGGCCCGGCGGTCACCTTCTTCAGGCGGAAGGAAGGATGCGTCGCCGCACTCCGCGAAGTAGGCGTCAAGGTAGGCTTGGGAGACGACTTGGTACCAGTACTCAGCGCGGTCGGCCAGCTGGCGGCCGGTGTAGCGTTCGGGATTGAGGAGCAGCTGCCCCTGGGCGGCGTAGTGGAAGGAACGCACCATGCCCCCTACATCCTTGAGGGGCGGCCGTTTGCGACGACGCTCAGGAATGCTGAGCAGCGGCTCTCCCTCGAAGTCAATGATGTAGAAATCGGTGTCCGTATAAAGCACCTGTCCGAGGTGGTAATCCCCGTGGATGCGCGTCAGTTGGGCCTCCATTTCCCGGTCCCGAAGTCCGCTGAGTCGCGCATTCAATTCCTGGTGGACGGAGAGAACCCGGCGGGCCAGCACCTGGGTGGTGGGCGGCAGGGACTTCAGTTTCTCGGCCAGCTGAGCGAACTGCCGGTCGAGCAGCCGCAGGGCGGCGTCGGAGATTTCCTTGCGGTAGGATGCCGTCAGCGATTCCGGCTGCAGGTCGGGGCGGTCGGGGCCTGCCGATGCCAGGGCCTTGTGCATCTGGGCGGTACGGGTACCCAGCAACCGCGCGCGGCCGAGGGTTTCCGCGTCCACCTCCTGCTCCTCTCCGGCGAAGTAGCGCTCCGTCAGTTGCTGAAACAGCTCCCAGGCGTCGCCCCGGTTGTCGACCTTGCCGCTCATCAGGCCCAGGTTCAGGTAGCCCTCGTCGTCCATTCGTCCTACCCCGAGGCAGCCGCCATAGGGCGGACAGTGGTCAAATCCGGCGTGTTCGGACAGAAAGCGCACCAGCTCCAGGTCGGGGTTCAGCCCGGGATCAAGCTTGCGAAACAGCTTGAAGAAAAAGGAGTCATTATAAATGATTGCCGTGTTGCTGGTATCGATGGCGGGTACCACGCTGTCAGCGGTCGCGGGGCCGTCGCGCAGCACCTTGCCGGCTTCGGCGCACAGCCCACCGGCCAGGGATTCTTCCTCCCGCATAAGGGTATAGAGCCGGTCGCGGAAATCCTTCCGCGCCACAGCGTCCACCAGCATGCCCGTTCCGGTAATTTCTCCGAGGATGAGCCCGGGATGATGCTGCTGGTACTGAGTGCGCAGGTCACGGTTCGTATTTAGGGCCAACGGCATCTGGTAGCGTTCGCGGGATCCGTCGCTGAAATCAACATCGATGAGTACGATGCCCCCGTCGGCCTGAATGGGATATACGCCGGCGATGCTGCAGGTTTCAATATGCTTGCCCTTGCTGGTGAACCACCGCTGCTGGGGGAGGTAGCCGGGCAGAAGCACGGTGGTGAGGGCTTCCCGGAAGTCGGAATCCTGAAAAAGGGTACTGAAGACGGTGTCTGCTGGCATATTTTTTCTGATAGGTAGGGTGTTCGTATAGCGTCCTGGCTCAGCCATTGTTTACCGGCACCCGCGCGCGCCGTCCGGGGTTTGGCCCTTTCAGCCGGCAAAATGAGAAATTAACCGCCAACGGCCGAGGATAATGGGCCGGACATGGCCGGCTTTACACCCCGCAGGCGGAACCAGCGGTAGCCGAAGGAGCCCAGGCGCACGGTGTACTTTCCATTCTCACCGGGCGCTATTTCGTGGGGCTCGACTAGGTCGACCAGTGGCGTGTCCTGCTCGTGCTGCAGGTCCAGGTCGATGACCACGGGGCTGCTGAGGAAGTTGTGGGCCGTAACCACTTCCACGTCGCGGTAACAATAGGACATGGCGAGCACCGACTTGTGGCCCACGTCCAGGATCTTCCAGTCGCCGTACCCGATTTCCGGGCATTCCTTGCGCAGGCGCACCATTCGCTTGGTCCAGCTGAGCAGGCTGTTGGGTTCCCGGGCCTGCCGCTCCACGTTGAGGGCCTGGTAATGGTAGGGGCCCTCGTCGATGACCGGATGGACCAGGTCCTTCCCCGCGGCGGCACTGAAACCTGCATTGGTTTCGTCGCTCCACTGCATCGGGGTGCGTACGGCATCGCGCTCCTTCAGGCTCAGGTCATCTCCCATTCCGATTTCGTCGCCGTAGCGGAGCACTGGGGTGCCGGGCAGGGCAAACACCAGGCTGTAAGCCAGTTCAATGCGAGCCCGCTCACCCAGCATGGGGGCCAGGCGACGGCGGATCCCGCGATCGTACAGTTGCATTTCCTTCTCGGGCCCGAAGTGCTCAAACACCAGCTGCCGTTGCTCCTCAGAAAGCCGCCCCAGGTCGAGCTCATCGTGATTGCGCAGGAAGTTGGCCCACTGCGCCATGGGGTGGATGCCGGCCGTTTCCTGCAGCGCTTCCGCCAGGTGGGTACAGTCGCCACTGGCCAGGGCGTAGAAGAGGAACTGATTGACGTAGAAGTTAAACATCATGTGCAATCCCCCCCCCTGCTCGCCGAAATACTTCTTGGCTTCTTCCGGCGCGATATTGGCTTCCCCCAACAGCACCGCGCTACCCTTTCGCCACTGCAGGAAGCGGCGCATATCCTCCAGGTAGTCGAAGCGGATTTCCCGGTTGCCATTGCTGCCCGGCTCCTGGGTTTCCAGCACGAAAGGCACGGCATCCACCCGGAAGCCGGTCACCCCCAGCGAAAGATAGTAACCGATGATGCGGTGGATCTCTTCCCTCACCGCCGGGTTCGCCAGGTTCAGGTCGGGCTGAAAATCATAAAAGCGGTGGAAGTAGTACGCCTTGGCTTTCTTGTCGCGCGTCCAGGTCTCCTCCTGCACGCCGGGAAAGATCACGCCCTCGTCCCAGTCGTCGGGCTTTTTCTTCGACCACACGTACCAGTCGTGGTAGCGGGCGTCCTCCCCCTGCCGGGCGTTCTGGAACCAGGGGTGCTGGTCGCTGGTGTGGTTGACCACCAGGTCGATGATCACCTTGATGCCGAGGTTGTTGGCCTGGGCGAGGAATTCGGCGAAGTCACCGCTGCTTCCGTGGCGGGGATCCACCCCGTAATAATCCTGGATGTCGTAGCCGTTGTCGCGGTTGGGGGTGGGCTGGAAGGGGGCCAGCCAAATCACGTCGACTCCGAGGGAGTGGAGGTATTCCAGCCGGCGGGTGAGGCCCCGGAAGTCCCCCACCCCATCACCGTTGCCGTCCATGAAGGTTTCCAGGTCAAGGCTGTAGATGATGGCGTTCTTATACCAAAATTCATCGATCATGCGCGCAAGGCTTTTCAGGGTTACGGTGGCGGATGCAGTGCGCCACCCGCGGTAATGACGCAAGGGGCGGGGCGGATGTTTTGCCGAACAATGACGGCCGCCGCGGAGTACAACAGCAAATTACTACCCTATGGCCGCGTTCGGTTACCAAATTTCCCAAGAGCAATTCACCCCCCGCCGCCTGCTGGAGCTGGCCAAACAGGCCGAAGCCGCCGGTTTTGATGAGCTGGCTTCCTCCGACCACCTCTTTCCCTGGAGCCACGCACAGGGCCAAAGCGGCTTTACCTGGTCTTGGCTCGGTTCCGCCCTGGAAGCCACCAGCCTGCCCTGCGGCGTGGTCAACTGCCCCAACGAACGCTACCACCCCGTGATCATCGCCCAGGCCGTTGCCACCCTCTGTCAGATGTACCCCGGCCGCTTCTGGCCGTCCTTCGGCAGTGGAGAATTCCTCAACGAGCACATCACCGGCAACCACTGGCCCGACAAGGCCGCCAGGAACCGCAAGCTCGCCGAATCCGTAAGCGTCATGCGCCGCCTCTGGGCCGGCGAGCAGTTCACCCACCGCGGGGAGTTCATCACCGCCGAGGACGTGCAGCTCTTCACCCTCCCCGAAGAGCCCCCGGTAGCCATCGGCTGCGCCATCACCGCCACCACGGCCGCCGACATTGCCGCCTGGGCCGACGGGCTCTACACCGTCTGGCAGCCCCACAACAAACTGGACGACGTGATCGACGCCTTCCGCAGCAACGGTGGTGAAGGCAAGCCGATCTACCTGAAAGTCGACCTCTGCTGCGCCCCCACCCGCGAAGAAGCGATCGAACTGGCCCACGCCCAGTGGCGCACCAACGTCGGCACGTCGGCCGTCCACGGAGAGCTGCGCACCCCGGAACAGTTTGAGGCCGCCAGCCAGTTCATCGGTCCCCGGGAGGTAGCAGAATCCATCCGCATCAGCGTGGACCCGGATGAGCACGTCGAATTGCTGAAAAAGGACCTTGCGCTGGGCGTGGACAAGATCGTCCTCCACAATGTGGGGCTGAACCAGGATTACTTCCTGAAATTCTACGGCGAGCAGGTGCTGCCGAAACTGCGCTAAGACCCGCTTATCGCTGGTTGTAGGCCCGCAGGAGACCGTACATCTCGTTTATGTCGTAGCGGTCACCGGGGAAGACCCAGTTGCGGCGGTCGCGGGTCTGCACCAGCAGGATTTTCTGGTCGACGTTGCTGCCCCGCCCTACGGCCTCCAGCCGTACGCTGTTCAGGCTGGGCAGCGGCATCTCCTCCCCTTCAATGACGAAAGCATCGGGGCCGATGGAAACGTCGGGGTATTTGTACATCGTCCAGAAGCTTCCCAGAAAGGCCATCAGGAACAACAAGGCACCGAAGTAGGCCAGCATGGGCAGCAATACCCGCTGCCGGGGGTCCTGGTGGCCGGAGCGGCTGGCCCGGTACGCCAGGTAGACCATGACCAGGAAGCCGGCCCCGCACCCCACGAGAGTGGCGTAGAGGTCCATCCGGTCCGGCGTAAAGTGGTGAATGTCCATTATCGTCCGTTTTCCGGGGTGGAGCGACTCAGGAGGTTGTCCATCACCTCACCCAGTTGCTCGGCGCTGATGCGCTTGCTGATGATCTTCTTGTCCTTGTCCAGCAGGAAGATGGCCGGGGTCGACTTGATGTCGTAGTCCTTGTAGAACCGCTGGTAGGGGTCGGCCACCTGCACCCAGTCGCCGGTCTTTTGTTCGTCCACGTAGTCCCAGCATTCCCCCAGCTCCTCGATGCCCTTGGTGCAGACGCTGAAGATGGTCACTCCCCGGTCTTTGTAGTTCTCGTAGAATTCCTTCATGTGGGGGGTCGACTTCTTGCAGGCCGGGCAGTCGTAGCGCCAGAAATACAGTACGGTGTAGTCGGAATCCACCCCATAGAGGGTGGTATCGTTGCCGGCGCGGGTGACCATTTTCAGGTCAGGGGCCTGCTTGCCGATAAGCAGGGGCTTGAGCCGGTCGGCGGTTTCCACCATCTTGCCCACCTGCTCCTCGTCGGCCCAGTAGGCCTTGCCGCTGCGGTAGTAGTTGTCGACCAGGTGGACGTAGAGGGCGTCCATACCGACGATATTGCTCGAGGCCGCCTCATTGGTGTAGTGCACCACGAAGTATTTGAAGGCTTCGGACAGGGGGTCCATCCGGCCGAGTACCTGGTCGATCGCGGCGGCCAGGGTGTCCGGATGTTTCACCTGCAGGGTGTTGATGAAGTAGTCTACCCGCTGAAAGAGGAAGGGTGTGCGGACGAGCCGCACGTCGTCCAGGTCCAGTCCGTCAAAATAGTGCTCCTGCATCCACCGCCACTGCCGGGTACGGCGGGCTTCCTCGTCTTCCATTTCCGGGTAGTCGGGGGGAATAACCGGCTGGTTGCTCCGGATGATGGCCGATACGAAAGCTTCCGGGTGCTCCGCCACTACCGCTTGCTGGTGGGCGGTCACCCGTTCGTTGAGGACCTCCATTTTCTGGCGGGCCTGGGCGGCGAGCGCGGGTGCCAGGGTGGAATCCGCCAGCCGGGCCTGCAGCTCCGACCCCTCCCGCTGCCGGGCGGCCAGAAACGCCAGGTAGTCGTAGAACAGTTCGTTTTCCCGGCTGCCTTCCGCCCTTACTTCACCCAGGGCGTCGACGCTGGTGGAAAGACTGAATTCCTGATCACCGTCCGTCCCGATGAGGAACTGGAAGTAGTTGTTGTCGGGAGCCAATACCACCAGGTAGATGCCGGGATTCAGGACCGCAGAATCTCCGGTAAAGACAAAGCGGCCGTCGTCGTTGCGGTAGGCCGTATCTACGATGTACTGTTTGTCCATGAGGTAGTACCCCAGGGTCATGAGTTCCTCCTCGTAGCCCTCCACGTCAACGGTAATCCGGTAAGCATCCTGCTGGGCGACCAGCTGTACCGACAGGGAGGAAAGGAAGAGGAAAGTGAGAAAGCGTAGCAGCATTACGTGTCGTTAGATTCCGCAAAGGTAACGCACACCCCGCGGCCGGCGGTATGTCCGCCCGCAGCCCCAACGAACACGGCCTCCGGGGCTTTCGTTGCAAAAATGTCCGCCCGTCCGGACGCATCCGCAAACCACTAACGAACAGAACAGCATGAGAACCTTCACCAGCTTCCGCGGCATTACCCCCGAAAACGCCCGCTACCGCAACAGCGATCACCTTTTCGACCTGGAGCGGCAACGCCTGTACGGCAACCAGACCATCGACAACGACTACGAACTGACCATCCCCGGTGCCAACATTACCGAGGTGGACGAGGAGAACCGTGGCGGCTACCTCATCGAATTGGCGGCCCCCGGTTACGACCGCGAGGATTTCGACATCAGCGTGCACAAGGACATCCTGACCATCAAGGGAGAGCTACACGAAAGCCGCCAACGCCCCCACCACTCCTTCAGCCGCCGCGAGCACAACTACCATACCTTCAGCCGCAGTTTCACCCTGCCGGAATCCACCGATGAGGAAAACATCACCGCGGCCTACCGCAACGGCATTCTGGAAGTCTTCGTCCCCGTCATGAAACCCGTGGAGCAGAGCCAGACGCCCCGCCGCATTGAGATCGGCTCCTGATCTATCCTAAGGAATTGTAATAGCGCAGCGACTCCAGGATGATTTCCGGGGTCGCTGTTGCGTTTACCACCGCCTGCCCCGGCCGATCGAGCAGGGTGAAGTTGATCTCCGTGCCTTCGTTTTTCTTGTCCTGCCGCATCAGGTCCAGCATGGCGGGGAAGCCGGCTTCGGGCAGCGGCTGGTGGCCGTATACCTCCAGGCAGTAGCCGGTGATCGCCTCCAGGTCCTCACCACTCAGCGATTGCTGGCGGTGGCTGATGAAGGATTCGGTGATCATGCCCACCGCGACGGCTTCCCCGTGCAGCAGACGGTGGTCGCCGGCCAGCAGGTAGCTTTCCACGGCGTGGCCGATGGTGTGGCCGAAGTTGAGCGCCTTGCGCAGTCCGCGCTCGTGGGGGTCTTCTTCCACGATCTCCCGCTTGATGTTGACGCTGTGGGCGATAAGCGCTTCCCAGCTGACGGTTGATAGCTCGGTAATTCCACGTAGCTCCTCCCACTGCCCCGCGTCGGCGATGAGCGCGTGCTTGATCACCTCGGCATAGCCGGACCGCAGTTCCCGCGGCGGCAGGGTTTCCAGAAAGGCGGGATCGATCCACACCGCCTGGGGGTTGGCGAACACCCCGATGCTGTTCTTCACTTCGTGGTAATCGATTCCCAGTTTGCCGCCCACGCTGGCGTCCACCTGACTGAGCAGCGTGGTGGGCAGTTGCACGAAGTCGATGCCCCGCTTGAAGGTAGCGGCGGCGAAGCCGCCCATATCCCCGATGACGCCGCCGCCGAGGTTCAGACAGCACCACCGGCGCCCTACCCCGGCCCGGAACATTTCCTGCCAGATGTTTTCACAGGTGGACAGCGTCTTGTGGCGCTCACCCGCTGGCACCCGGACCAGGGTGATGGGGGTGCCGGCCGGCCGCAGCAGGGGCTCCAGCCGGGGCCAGCAGTGCTTTTCGGTTTCTTCGTCGACGATCACCACCCAGCCGGCGTACCGGCGGCTCACCAGCCACTGCAGGTGATTTTCGTCGAGGGCAGCAATACGGATGTCGTAGTCTTGACTGACGGTGAGGGTCATAGGCGGGAAGCCGGCTTACCAGCGCTTGCCGATTTGCACGTTGATGAACAGGTTGAGGAACAGGGGGCTGTTGCTGACGCCGGGAGTAAGGTCACTCTCGATCATGAGGTCGGTATTCCCCAGGAAGTACTCGGCCATGATGCCGGCTTCCAGGCTTTTGGCCGTCTCGTCGAAGGCCCCGAAACCAAAGTGGGTGGCAAACTTGGCGTGCACTCCGGGACGCACCCCTACTTCTTCCAGGCCGACCGTCCAGGCGCTGGCCCCGAATACGTTCACCTGGTTGTTGAGAAAGACGTCGGCGTTTTCTCCGTTGTAACGCACGTCCACCGGTGCGGCATCAGCCCGCTCAATCTCGAGGTAGTAGGGCTTGATGAGCCCCAGGGAGGGGCCGAATTCGTAAGAGTACCCCACCGCCACGCCGCGCTCTGGCGCCTTTTCCGACAGAAAGCGCTTCATGCCGAAGCCCAGCCGCAGGGCGTAGAGCTGGTTCTGCTTGCCGAAGACGTAAGCCCGACTCACGCGGTTACTCACCACGTTGACCCGGTCGGGATTTTCCCGCCGCTCCCGGCTGTGGCGGATATCGCCGAAGGTCAGGGTCCAGAAACGAGTGCGGTCGAAGGAGATAAGTTTGCCGGAGCGTACCCCGACCATAAAGTTGCGGGGGGTGGCGATGGCCACGTTGAAGGTCAGCTCGTGGTCGTAGATCAAGCCGAGGGGCGAAGCGTCGTAGATATTCCGGTCGCCGGGCAGCTGCTGTTGGGCCGCAAGCCCGAGAGCCGAGACAATGAAGCAGCAGGTGAGAATAATGCGGTACATGAGCGGAATATATAGCGAAGGTACAGCATTCCGGGGGGCTTTGTTGCCGGAGCTTACCTTTAGAGCTTGTTTGGGTTTTGCTTTTCTGATCGAAAGCGAGGCACTTTTTGGGTGGCCGAGGCGCTGGAGGTGGATCGTAGCCACGCTACGAAGCCATTTCCAGCAACGAAGGACAGGCGAAAAGGGACCGGTTGCAGGTCGAATGGTAAAGCCCAAACAAGCTCTTACCGCTTGTTTGGATCACCAATTGTCGCCTGTCTTGACCCCCACCCCCGAAATCCGGGTAAGGACCACCATCCGCCACCCCCGCCTGCGCTACGTGCTCCAACTGCTCGGCGACGACCTGGGATACCGCTTTTTATTCGAGAACGATCGTTCCGTCTTCCCCACCGCTCCGCCCCGCTACCGGATCGGCTACGGCGGCGAGGGGCCCCACGCCCTGCCCCACCACCCCCTGCTCGTTGGCCGGGCCCCGGCACCCGTGGACCTCGCCCCTACCCTGCGTCCCGATGGCCTGCCCACCTTCTTTGCTACCCCCCGCGGCCCCGATCTGCTGGCCTGCATATTCTTCGCCGTAAGCCGCTACGAAGAGTACCAGCCCTTCACGCCCGACCGCCACGGACGCTTCACCGCCGCCCAGTCCCACGCCGGCCGCCACGGCTACCTTCACCGGCCGGTGGTCCGGGAATGGAGTGCCCTGCTCGGCCAGCAGTTGAGGGAATGGTTCCCCGACCTTCCGCCACCGCGGGAACGCGAGCTGGAGCTGCGCCCTACCTACGACATTGACCTGTTGTGGGCCTGGCACCACCGGGGCTGGCGGGGAATGGCGGGAGGCCTGCGCGACCTGCTGCGCGGACAGTGGCAACGGGCGGTTTCCCGCTGGCGCTCCCTCCCCGAAAACGACCCCTACAATACCATCGGCCAACTGGAGGACCTGCACCGGCGGTTGGGACTTACGGCCACCTACTTCTGGCTGGTGGCCCGCCCCGGATGCCGTCAGGATACCAACCCTTTTCCCATCCCCGCTACCCAGCGCGCGGTGATGCAAGAGCTGGAATCCTCGGCCCGCCAGGGCCTTCACCCCGGGTACCGCAGCAGCGAGCATCCTGAATTATTGGCCAAGGAAAAGCAACTGATCGCGGAACTGCTGGAGCGAGAAGTCGAGAGCAGCCGCCAACACTTCCTGCGCCTGCGCCTGCCCCACACCTACCGCCAACTGGAGGAACACGGCCTGCGGGAAGACCACAGCATGGGGTACAGCGACGATGTGGGCTGGCGCGCCGGCACGAACCTCCCCTTCCCCTGGTATGACCTGGAAAGGGAGCGCGCCACCCGGCTCATCATCCACCCCTTTGCGGCCATGGACGTGACCCTGAAACAGTACCTGGGATTGTCGGGCGCGGACGCGGGTGCCAGGATCCGGGACCTGGCCCGTCACCTCCTTCCTTACGGCGGCCCGTTTCCCCTGTTGTGGCACAACAGCAGCTTCGCCGCGGCGTACGGCTGGGAGGATGGGTGGGACCACTATGCCACTACGCTGACTGAATTACTGGCGGATGGGGCCGTGCCCTGGCGCCCGGACTAGTCCAGATCGAACAGGTCCTTCACCCCGGGATAGCGCACGACGTTGAAGCCTTCGGCCAGGTCATAGCCCGCTTCACGACCGAAGGTGCGGGCCTTGGCGTGGAGGAAATCCATGAAGTCCTTACCGCTGATGGGCGTCTTGGGCTCGCCGGCGTAGGCACTTGGCAACTGGTCGTTGAACTGGGAGGCGTAGCAGGCGATGGCTTCCATCTTGCGAGCATGGTAGGCCGTTATGTCGACGACGAAATCCGGCTGCCGGTTGCGGTCCTGGATGTAGTGGTAGACGGCGCGGGGCCGCCAGTGCTGTTGTTTGCCGCCCTGGAGGTCCGTGGTTTCGATTTTCTGCAACCCGCTGTAGTAGCAGGCGTCGGCCACCAGCCGGGCGCTGCGCCCATGGTCGGGATGGCGGTCGGAGAGGGCATTGGCGAGCACGATATCGGGCTGGCAGTAGCGGATGGCGGTGATCAGCTTGCGGACCGAGTCCTCGTCGGCGGTGAGGAAGCCATCGGGCAGGTCGAGGTTCTCGCGGAACTTGGCCCCCAGCTTTTTGGCGGCGGCGTAGGCTTCCCGGGCGCGGATCTCGGGGGTACCCCGGGTGCCCAGCTCGCCCCGCGTCAGGTCGACCAGACCAAAGGAATATCCCAGATCGGCGTGGTGGAGCAAGGTGCCGGCACAACTGAGCTCGATGTCGTCGGGGTGCACGCCAATGGCGAGGATATCTACTTTCATAAAGGGCTTCGTGATTCGGAGTTGAGTAGGACTAACCCCTCAGGTGGGCTGGGGTTTAATCCCCGGAAAAACGGGGCCATGCGGGGCCGGTACGGGGATTTACCCCGGCCCCTGGCGCGGCTACGAACTTCGCCGTCCAACACCGAGTTATAGTCCGAACATTACTCACACGATGCGTAAAGCTTTTGCCCACTGGACCGCTTTTATGGCGGCCGCCCTGTTTCTCACTCAATGCGCCAATTACCGGCTCCACGAAGCGGAAATAGAAGACCTTACCTCCGACGAAGCCCCCTCCGGGACGCTGCAGTATTCCACCTTCCTGGTGGGCGACCTGGGCTACGATTATTCCCAGGGACTCACCACCCTGGAGGCGATGATCGACCAGATGCCCCAGGGGAAAAAGAAAAGCTCCCTGCTGCTGCTGGGTGATATTGTAGGCAAGGACGGGCTAAAGAAGAACGCCGACGAGGAAGACCTTGCCTATCTGGACCAACTCATCAGCCGGCTACAGCGTGTGCCCGGACCGGTCTACTACACCCCAGGGGAGAACGAAATCGGGGGTGACGGCCAGTTCAGCCGCCTGGCCCGGCTGGAGGAGTATATCAAGGACCACAGCGAGAAGGACATCCGCTTCATGCCCAACAATGCCTGTTCGGGCCCCGACGACAAGGAGCTGTTCGACCGCGTCGGGCTCATTGGCATCAATACGGCCTGGTACCTGGCCGACTGGAACCGCGACGAAGAAGTCAGCGAAGGCTGTGACTTCACGAACCGCGATGCCATGACTTTCGCCCTGGCCGATGAGATCAAGGGATACCGCGACCAGGTGAAGATCGTGATGATGCACCACCCCCTCCAGTCCAACGGCAACCGGGGCGGGCAGTACAGCCTGCGTCAGCACATTTTCCCCTTGGCGGACGTCATTCCCGGCGCCTACGTACCCCTGCCCATCCTAGGCAGCGTGGTGCGACTGATCCAGGGCGTCGGCGGGGGCAGCAACGACCTGCACAGCCTACGGTACCAGCAGTTCATCCGCAAGGTGGAGGCTGGCATCGACGACGAGACGAACGTGATCTTCGTAAGCGGCCACGAGCATAACATGATGCTCAACCACGAGGACGAATACATCAACATAGTGGCCGGCTCTGGCAGCACCCGCGGCCCGGCCCGCCCCGGCAACGACGCCAACTACGTACACGGCGCGGTGGGCTTCAGCCGGCTGGATTTCTTCGACGACGGCTCAATCTACGTAGGATTCTACACTGTGGATGAAGAGGGCAAGCAGGAGCGCACCTTTTACCGTCGCATCATCAAGGATCGCTTCGCTCCTCAGGACGTCGGAGTGGACGCAGTTCCCGCCGAAACCGTTAACAACGACACGGTACGCGCGTCCATTTACGCTGGTGACTCCACGGAGGTCGCCTTTAAGAACAAGGCCACTTTCGGGCGCCACTACCGCCCCCTTTACTACCAGCCCGTGGCCGTTCCGGTGGTCATGATCGACACCCTGTTCGGGGGCTTGAAACCCTACCGCCGCGGGGGTGGAATGACGACCATGAGCCTCCATACGGAAGGCAACGACGGCCACCTCTACCAGCTGCGCTCGGTCCGTAAGAACCCGGCCCAGCTGCTGCCCAGCCTGTTGGAAAATAGCTTTGCGGCCGACCTGGCCAAGGACCAGTTTACGGCCATTCACCCCTACGCCCCCCTGGCCCTGCCCCCCCTGCAGGAGAAACTCGGCCTCCTGGGTGCCGACCCACTATTGTACTACATCCCCAAACAGCCCGCGCTGGGGAGTTTCAACACCAACTTCGGGGGAGAAATGTACTGGGTGGAGCAGCGTCCCGATGAAGATTGGAGCGGCACCCGCTTTTTTGGCGGCAGCAAAAAGATCATCAGCAACAGCGATATGCGCGAAGCCCTGCGCGACGACTGGAAGAACTACGCCGACCAGCGCAATTACGCCCGGGCGCGGCTGTTCGACCTGCTGATCGGTGACTGGGACCGCCACCGCGACCAGTGGCGCTGGGCCGCCTTCGAGGAAGATGACGGCCGCACACGGTACGTTCCCGTAGGCCGCGACCGCGACCAGGTGTTCAGCAATTTCGACGGTGGACTGCTCGGAGTGGCCCGCATCTTCGTTCCCGAAGCCCGCAAACTTCGCCCCTTCACCGCCGACCTGGACAACGCCACCTGGCGGGCCCTGAACGGCAAATGGAACGACCGGGTCTTCCTGAACGCCATCACGCGGGAAGAGATGTTGGCCGAGGCACGATTCATCCAGCAGAACCTCAGCGAGGAGGCCATAGATTCCGCCCTGCAGCGTATGCCCCCGGAAGTACTCGAATACAGCCTTGGGCAGCACGACATCGGTGGTAAACTCAAGTCGCGACTCCAGCAACTGGACCGCTTCGCCGGTGAGTACTACGCTACCCTGGCCGAGCGCGTCAATGTTATGGGTACGGGACAGGACGACGTATTTCGCCTCGAAGGGCTCGAGAACGGACACCTCCTCGTGCAGGTATTTGATGCGGACAGCGACGGAGAGGCCGACGAACGCTACTATGAGCGTACTTTCTATCCGAATGAAACCGAAGAGGTGGTGCTTTACGGACTCGACGGGGACGACCGTTTTATCCTATCCGGTCAGTCCAGCCGCATCAACCTGCGGATTGTTGGAGGGACGGACAATGATGTAGTCCTGGCGGAAGGGAAGCTGGTCGCCCGCGTCTACGACGAAAAAGAAAGCATGGAACTAGAGGGGCGGACCAGTCGACTCAAGGACCGGCGCAGCGACAACCACCCCGACCTGAATACCTACGACTTTGAAGGATACTACCCCAGCTACACCATCCCGGTCCCCTCCCTGGGCTTCAACGTGGACGATGGCTTTTTCATCGGCGGTGGCCTGACGCGGACGATCACCGGCTGGAAGCCCGATCCCTACGCCCAGCGTCACAGCATCCTGGGCACTTACAGCACCAACGAATTCTACAAATTCCGCTACGACGGTGAGATCAATGACCTGTTCCGCCGCCGCAACGACCTGACCGTGGCGGCCCACTACTACAGCCCCGGTTACGTGGCCAACTTCTTCGGCCTGGGCAACCAGGGCGTGGGGCAGCCCGATGACGACGAGCTGGACGAACTGGAAATTACCGAGGACCAGGTACTGGAATACAACCGTGCCCGCCGGGAAGAGATATACCTCAATCCCATGTTGCGGATGCGGGGCGAGCGCAACCGCTTCAGTTTCTCCGTCGGTCCCTTCTACCACCGTTATGAGCTCGACGACGCTCCGGATTTTACCCTGATCGCCAATACTGAAGCCATTGACCCGGCGGTTTTCGACCGGCAGTCGTTCGCGGGCCTGGCCGCCTCCATCAGCTCCAATAACCTTGCCGTGCCACTGATGGCCGACAACGGATTGAAGTATGAACTCTTCGCCCGCCACAGCTGGAACCTCGACATGTCGGAAATGCAGACCACCAAATACGGCGGCCACCTGACCTTCTACCGCATGCTGACGAAGGCGATCAATTTCGCCACCCGCGTCGGGGTCGAATTCAATACCGGCGACCCGCTGTTCTATCAGCTGGCGTCCATGGGAGGGCGGTCCAACTACCGGGCCGCGCGGGTAGACCGCTACCTCGGCAATAACCTGGTGTACCAGAACCTCGACCTGCGCTTCATGGGCTTCGGCTTCGGCAAGGGTGAGGTACCCACCGTTGGCGGCTTCATCCTTGGCCTTGACCACGGCCGGGTATGGCTGGACGGAGAAGACAGCAGCACCTGGCACGTCGGCTACGGCGGTGGGGTCTGGATTGCTCCCCTGGGCGCGACTATCCTCAGCCTGACGTACTTTATGGACAGCGAGAGTGGCCGACTCAACTTTGCCGCCGGATTCCCCTTCTAAACCCACCACTATGAATAAGCTATGGGAAAAACCCAATCTAATCAGCGTGGTCATTCTGCTGATCGTCCTGGGCATCGGAATCACCTACGTGATGATCACCGTAAATCAGCGCCCGGAAACGGAAAGCTTTACGGTGGACGATGACTACTTCTTCCCCTATAATTTTGATCGCCTGGACCGGGTCGTCAAGCTCCCTTCCGAGCTCAACGAGATCAGTGGGCTCTGTGCCGGTTTCAATCCGAATGAGCTATTCGCCATTCAGGATGAAGAGGGTGAGTTGTTCCTGGTCAACAGCGTTTCGGGGAAGACCATCAACCGCGTCCGCTTCGACAAGAACCGGGACTATGAAGGCATCACCCGCCGCGACCGGGAGATTTACGTCCTGGAGACCGACGGAGACATCCACCAGTTTACCTATCAGGATTCCCTCAGCGATATTCCGGCTACCAAGCTCGAAACCGACTTCAGCTACCGCAACGATACGGAGGGCATCTGCTACGACCCGGTGACCAATTCTCTCCTGATCGTCCCCAAGGAACAGGAGCTGAACCCGGCAGCCGACAACGAAAGCCGACGCGGCATCTACACCTTCGACCTTGCCACCAAACGGCTGAACCCCCAGCCTACCTACTACATCGACCAGCTTCAGGTTGGGCAGATTGTTTTCGGCTCCAACCGGGAGTACATCATCAAGCCCAGCGGCATTGCCGTCGACCCCTTTACCAACGATATCTTTGTGATCTCCTCGGTGGGTAATATCCTGGTGGTGATCGACCGCGACAGCCAGATCAAACACGTGGAACTCCTGGAAAAGGCTACGTTCACCCAGCCCGAAGGCATTACCTTTTCCGAAACCGGAGAACTTTACATCAGCAGCGAAGGCCGGGGCGGACGCGGCATCGTAGCTACACTTACCCGAATGCAACCCCCTACCAATGAGCAGTGATCAGAACGCGGAAGTAGAGGAAAAGAAGAAGACCATCTTTTCCGAGGCCCGGGAATACGTCCGCAGCCGCTTTAACGAAGGACTGGAACCCATCTACCTCTTCCACAACTTCGCCTACGCCGAGGAAATCGCCGACAAGGCCGCCGAACTGGCCGAGGACGCGGAACTGGACGCCGCCACCGCCGAGCGACTGCAACTCGCCGGACTATTCTACCCGCTCGGCTATATCGGCGGCCCAAAGAACTTCACCAAGCGGTCGGCCGAAGAACTGACCACCTTCGCCAGCCAGCAAGGTTACGATGTAGGAGACGCACCGGCCTGGATTACGGCCGTCCCCGAGGCCAACGCCAAAAGCGACCGCCTGGTCCGCCTGCTCCACGATGCGGTGTGGAACTGGCTGGGCCGGAAGCGCTACGAAAGGAGGGCCGAACTCCTGCAACTGGAACGGGAAGCAATCGACAGTAAAAAGGGCGGGCCCGTCGTCTTCGGACAGGAGATGCAGGACTTCCTGCTCAAGTTCAATTACCTCACCGACGAAGGGAAACGGGAGTTTGACGCCCGCCGCCGCAAGAATGTCAGCACCCAGCAGAGCAACAACTACAAGATTCAGCAGAAGGAGGTCAAGGCCAAGACCGGCAAGAACTTCGGCCGCGGCATCGATACCATGTACCGGACCGCCTTCCGCAACCACATCAACCTGAGCCGGATCGCCGACGACAAGGCGAACATGATGATCTCCATCAACACCATCATCCTCTCCATCCTGATCGCCGTATCCGGTGCCGGACTCAGCTTTTTCGAGGAGTTGGTTTTCAATAGTCCGGAGTTCCTCGCCCCCATCATCATCCTCCTGATGAGCTCCCTTACCGCCGTCATCTTCGCCGTGTTCTCCGCCCGCCCGAAGGTGACCGAGTACCGCATCAAAAAGCGCAAGCTGATGCAGAGCAAGGAGGCAAGCCTGCTCTACTTTGGCAACTTCCTGAAGATCGAGAAATCCGATTTCATCAAGTATATGTCGGAAATGAAGATGGACCAGGACAGCCTCTACGACGACCTGGCGCGCGACCTCTACGACCTCGGCCAGGTGCTGCACCGCAAGTACCTGCTGCTGACCATCAGTTACAATACCTTCATTGGCGGGCTGGCCCTGGCCGTCCTGGCCTTCCTGACGGTCTACATCTGGAACCTGACCAATATGCAGTAACGGCGGCCGATATCTGGCCCCCGGATGTTAATCCAGTACCTGCAGCTTGGCGAACTTGAGCATGATGCGCTTCTCGGGCTGGGGCAGGTCGCTGAAGTGAATGGTGGCGATGCGGTTGTCGCTGCCACCGTCGACGTGAAGTACCTTGCCTTCCCCGAATTTCAGGTGCAGCACCTTGCGGCCAGCCTCCACTTCCCCCGGTGCACTGGGCTGGAAGGTTGCGGGATCGACCCGCGGTTCGGCAAAGCGGGCGGTGCCCCGACGGGTGCGCGGTGCTACTCCGGTAACCCGGGCCCGGTGTTCCCGTTGCCGGGCCACTTTGTCGTATTCGTGATCGGCACTGCGCGGGTTGGTGGAAGTGCTCTCCACCGCATCGGCCGGCACCTCGGCCAGGAAACGGCTGGGCTCGTTCATCACCATCTTCCCATAGCGGTAGCGGGTGTTGGCGTAGCTCAGGGTGAGGTATAACTCGGCCCGGGTGATGGCTACGTAGAACAGTCGCCGCTCCTCGTCCAGCCCGTCGGTGCTGTCCATGCTCATCCAGCTGGGGAACAATTTCTCCTCCAGGCCGACGACGAAAATGGACTTGTACTCCAGGCCCTTGGCGGCGTGGACGGACATCAGGGTGACCACATCCCCGTTCTGGTTCTCTTCGTTGCTGTCGAAGTCGGTCAGCAGGGCAATGTTCTGCAGGTAGGTGGCCAGCGACTTGTCGGGCAGGGTATCGGTATCGATGACGGTATCCTCCTCGACGAACGATTTGATGCCGTCCAGCAGGGCCTCGTGGTTCTCTAGCCGGCCCATCCCTTCGATACTTTTGTCGTTGCGCAGCAGGTCCGTCAAACCGGAGCCCTTGGCGATCAGGTCGGCCAGCTCGTAGGCGTTGGCGGTATTCACCTTGGCCTGGGCTTCCTCGATGATGTGGATGTAGCCGTCGGCCGCGTGGCGCGTACGCTTGGGCAGGGCCACGTGCTTCAGGGCCTCGAAAAGGGTGATATTCTGCTGCCGGGCCAGGTCGGCTACCTTGGCCAGACTGGTGCCGCCGATGCCGCGCTTCGGGTAGTTGATCGACCGCCGGAAAGCTTCCTCATCGTTCGGGTTGACCACCATGCGCAGGTAGGCGATCAGGTCCTTCACTTCCTTGCGTTGGTAGAAGCTCAGCCCCCCGTACACCCGGTAGGCGATGTTGAACCGCCGCAGGTATTCTTCAAAGATCCTCGACTGGCTGTTCGTTCGGTACAGAATGGCGATGTCGCTGTTCTGCAGGTGGTAGCGGTTCTTCTGCTCCAGAATGGTATCCGCCACCCGGCGCCCTTCCTCGTTGTCGTCGACCGCCTTGATGATGCGGATCTTGTCCCCTACCCCCTTGTCGCTCCAGATTTCCTTCTGGATCTGCCGCTTGTTGTAACTGATGACGGCGTTGGCGGTGTTGACGATGTTTTCCGTCGAGCGGTAGTTCTGCTCCAGTTTAAAGGTCTGGATGCCGTGCTGTCCGAAATCGTTCTCGAAATCCAGGATGTTCTGAATCGTCGCCCCCCGAAAGGCGTAGATCGACTGGGCGTCGTCGCCAACCACGCAGATGTTGCGGGGGCTGTTGGGGTACTGTACCAGTCGTTTGATGATGGCGTACTGCAGGGTGTTCGTATCCTGGAACTCGTCCACCAGCACGTACTTGAACTTCTCGCGGTACTTCTGTACCACCTCCGGGTGGTTCTGGAGCAGTTCGTAGAGGCGGAACAGCAGGTCGTCGAAGTCCATGGCACCGGCCTGCTTGCAGCGGGCTACGTATGCGGCGTAGATTTTGTGGACGAGGGGCATGTTGGCCATCTTGTCCTGGGCCAGCAACTCCTCGTTTCTTTCGTACAACTTCGGCGTGATGAGGCTGCTTTTCGCCGAACTGATCCGGTTCTTGATGGCGTTGGCCTGGTATACCTGCTTGTCGAGGTTCATCTCCCGGATGATGGAGCCGAGCAGGCTCTTCGTATCGTCGGTATCGTATATGGTGAAGTTGCTGGGGTAGCCGATGTGCTGGGCCTCCACCCGCAGGATGCGTGCAAAGAGGCTGTGGAAGGTTCCCGCCCAGATGTAGCTCGCCCTTTTGCCCACGACCTTTTCGATACGCTCCTTCATCTCCCGGGCCGCCTTGTTCGTGAAGGTCAGGGCCAGGATCTCCCAGGGCGCTGTGCCTTGCTCGATGATGTAGGCAATGCGGAAGGTCAGAACCCGGGTCTTTCCCGATCCGGGGCCGGCAACCACCAGCACGGGACCATCGGTAGTAGTGACCGCCTGCCGTTGAACCTCGTTGAGCGATTCAAGGTAGCTGCTGTTGGATGGATCGGGCATGGGTGTAGTTTTGAGCGGGCCGCCAAGATAAGCAACAATTTGTTTGGGAGCAGCCACGGGAAGTAAAGAAAGGGCAATCACTCCCCTTTCCCGGCACCGGCGTTCAGCGGCAAAACACGAAGGTTATACGCTGGTGGGCAGCACCTCGTCCGGGTCGGAGGGTAACCATTTGCCATGCAGCCGTAGCGTACGCTCGATCACGTCCCGGACGGCCCCTGCGCCTCCGTCGCGGTTGCTTACGTACTTCGAAATGGACAGGATTTCCGGACAGGCGTCGCGGGGGCAGGCGGGAAATCCGACCAGCCGCATGACCTCATAATCGGGCACGTCGTCGCCCATGAAGAGCACGTTCTCGTCGTTCAGTTCGTACAGCTCCATGAACTCCCGGTAGGCTTCCACCTTGTCCTGCACGCCGTAGTATATATCCACCACGCCAAGGCCCTGCAGCCGGGAAACTACGCCCTGACTCTTCCCCCCCGTAATGACGCACACTTGGTAACCCACCTCGAGCGCCCGCTTGATGGCGTACCCGTCCCTGACGTTCATTTGCCGCAGCAGGTTACCATCCTCCAATACAATCAATTGGGAATTGGTGAGCACCCCGTCAACGTCGAAGATGAAGGTGGTTACGTCGGCGAAGCGTTCCAGTTCGTTCATTTACAGTTCGTAAGTACGGCAGTACGATATTACGGGCAGTACGATAGTATAATAGTAGGTTGATTCGGTGTCAGAGCCTCCGGAAAATCAATGTAGTGTATTCAGAAGTTGATAGTCTGACCTCAAATTACTGCTCTAGTGCATAAAAGGATCAAACACTCCTAGGGTCATACTGCGAGACTGCCGTACTGAGTGACTGCCGTACTACTGATTCTCCCGCCATTCGTACACCCACTTGGCCTGAATCTGCTCCAGGTGCTCTTCGGTAGATTGCTCGCGGGTACCGGTGAATTGAGGGATTTCCAGGATCCAGTCGAGCAGGTCGGTGAAGCGGATGCGGTAGATCTTGTCCTGCCCGAAGTCGTCGCCGAAGCGGTCGTAGAGGGCGATGGCAATATCCTCGTGGTCGGCCCAGCCGAAGGGGAAATCGTCGAAGTCTTTAAAGCTCATAGGTATTTACTATTTACAAACGTCCGGTTACCATTTACAATTCGCCTGCGGTACAGACCGATGGACACCAATTGCAAATGGTACATCCGTAAATGGTAAAGGGGAAAGGTTAGTGTTCGTGGCCGATGATGCGGCTCTGGTCGGGGATTTCCACCTCGATCACCGCGTCCTCGTCGAGGATCACGGCCTGGCATCCCAGCCGGCTTTCGATGCGGGGATTAATGGCGCGGTCGATGAAGTCCTCTTCCTTGTCGCTGATCTCCTCCAGGGCATCTTCTCCGCTGAGGACGTAGACGTGGCAGGTAGAACAAGCGCATACCTCACCGCAGTTGTGGTTGAGGTGGATGCCGTTCTCCTCCGTAACCTCGAGGATGCTCATGTCGGTCTCGACGTTCTCCACCGTTTTCGGCGCGATTTTCTTGTCTTCGAAGGTGAATTTTACGGTAGCCATCGGGGGTTGGTCTTTTTCGGGGGGGCGAAACTAAACATATTTAACGACCGTGCGGCAGAGCAGTTCTAAGGCGGCATCACTTATTACGTAGGGAGGCATCACGTAGACCAGTCGGCCGAAGGGGCGGACCCACACTCCTTCCGCCACGAACTGAGCCTGTATGCGGGCTACGTCCACGGGGTCCCGGCATTCTACCACGCCGATACCTCCCAGCACCCGGACGTCCTTTACCGATTCCTTCCGGGCGGCGGGGCGCAGGTGCCGTTCCAATCCCGCCGCAATGCGGGCAATGTCCTCCCGCCAGCCGCTACTCAGGAGCAAGTCGATGCTGGCCACCGCCACCGCGCAGGCCAGGGGGTTACCCATGAAGGTGGGGCCGTGCATCAGTACCGAGGCTTCACTCCGACCGATGGTTTCGGCGACCCGGGCGGTACACAGGGTGGCCGCCAGGGTGAGGTAACCGCCGGTCAGGGCCTTGCCCACCGTCATGATGTCAGGGCGGTGGCGGGACTGACCTTCCCCGGCACCTGCGTCCCCGCCCACGAACAATGTGCCGGTCCGACCGAAGCCCGTGGCAATCTCGTCGTAGATGAGCAGCAGGCCGTGGCGGTCGCAGAGGGCACGGAAGACCTCCAGATAGGCGGGGCTGTAGAAATGCATCCCCCCGGCACCCTGTACCACCGGCTCCACGATGAAGGCGCAGCTGCGGTCGGCGTGGCGCTGGAAAAAGGTTTCCAGCCCCGCCACGTAGTCGGGATCCAGGGCCGCAGCATATCCCCCCGGGGGACGGTCGTAGAACTCGTGGCGGGGCATAAAGCCCGCAAAGAGCTGGTGCATGCCCGTAACTGGGTCGCAGACCGACATGGGGCCGGTGGTATCGCCGTGGTAACCGCCGCGTACGGTGAGGAAGGTGGTGCGGTTGCGGTGGCCGAGGGCGTGCTGGTACTGGACAGCCATCTTCATAGCTACTTCGACGCTCACCGAACCGCTGTCGGCCAGGAACACCCGGTCCAGTCCATCGGGGGTGATGTCCACCAGTCGTTGCCCGAGGGCCACGGCGGGTTCGTGGGTGAGTCCGCCAAACATGACGTGACTCATTTTACGGCTCTGCGCCTGGAGGGCGGCGTTCAGTTCCGGTACGTTGTAGCCGTGGATCGCACTCCACCAGCTGGACATACCGTCCACCAGTTCCCGGCCGTCCGCCAGACGCAAACGGTATCCTTCCGCCGAAGCGACGGGGTATACGGGAAGGGGATCAACCAGGCTGGTGTAGGGGTGCCAGAGGTGATCGCGATCGAACGCTAACTGGGAGGGAGACATGCGGATAGGGGATACCAACGAAATGTGGGGCAGTCCACGGGAGACGCCCGGTCGCGACCGAAGCGTGGCCCGGGGGCTGCCCCACACGGAAAGTTTGGCGGGAGAAAAGGGGGAAGATTCCTAGCCCATTTCCTGTTGTACCTCCTTGACCTGCGGCATCATCCGCTTGAGCATCTGCTCGATGCCGGACTTGAGGGTTACGGTAGAACTAGGGCAACCGGAGCAGGCGCCCTGCATGATCACGGTGACCACTCCGTCGCGGTAGCTCTTGAATTCGATGTTGCCGCCGTCGGATTCCACGGCCGGCTTCACGTAGGTGTCGATGAGTTCCTTGATCTGGCTCACCGTTTCGGCCTCGTCCTCGGTGTACTCATACCCTACCCCACGCTCGGCTTCGATTTCGGCAACTGCCTCGGCGAATCCGTCCTTGATGACGGTCTTGTTCTCTTCCAGGAAGCCCTTGACGAATTCCTTCAGCGTAAGCATGATGTCGTCCCAGCTGTAGTTGAACTCCTTGGTGATGGTCACGTAGTTGTTCGCGATATACACCTTCTGGACGTAGGGGAAGTCGTAAAGTTCGGTAGCCAGGGGCGACCACTCACGGGCGAAGTCCTCCTCACGGAACTCAGCGGTGCCGTTGTACAGCATGCGGTTCGTGACAAATTTCAGGGTTTCGGGGTTCGGGGTTTGCTCGGTGTAGAGCAGTACGGGACGCTTGGTGGCGGTGGTAGCTTGACTCATCGTTGTCTTTTGCATAGTAACGCCTGTCAGCCTATTGGGTTGAATGGGCGCTTTCCGTCCGGAGTGGGCCACAAAAAAGGGAGGCGCAGTGGTTGACTGCGCCTCCCCGGGTGTTATGTGATAATCGGGTTATCGCTTACTCCACGTCCCACCAGACCAGTCCGTCGAGGGGGTCCTCGTCGCTTCCGAACTGACGCTGCAGGGCTTCCAGATAGTTCTCCTTGTTCAGGCTGAACTCGTTGTCGGGGTATCCGCGGCGGGTGGGGATCGTCTTGATCACGATGGCCGCGGGGGCGGGATCCAGTTCGGGGTACCCTAGGCGGCGCCACTCCGACCAGGCCTCCAGGCCCTGGAAATAGAGGGAAACCCACTTCTGCTGGCCGATCGACTTCTCGAAGTTGTTGGCGTCGTAGGCTACTTCGTCCTGCTCCAGATAATCCTCGACGACGTCCTCGTCAGTGATTCCGTGCTGGTTCAGACTGGCGGTAACCGCGGCGTTGTA
The DNA here is from genome assembly GCF_002631205.1 of Neolewinella marina. Lineage (GTDB taxonomy): Bacteria > Bacteroidota > Bacteroidia > Chitinophagales > Saprospiraceae > Neolewinella > Neolewinella marina. The sequence continues at coordinate 93,008 of NZ_PDLO01000003.1, read as the reverse complement.
GAGCGCTTCGGCGTCGCCGCTGATCCAGCCGCGGGCGGCGGCTTCGGAACGGTTGAAGAGCACTTCGCTGTAGGTCAGCATTACGGCCGGGGCATCGATGCCCACGAAGGCCAGACCGGGGAAGGAGATGGCGGCTACCGGGATGGCGCCGGCGTCGCCCTCGCTGATGCCGTAGGGCATACCTACGTACTCCGTTCTGCCGGCGTCCACGCTGTTGGCCGTGGGCTGGGCGTAGACGGGCAGGCGGGGGTCGTTGCGCTCCTCCAGGAATTCTACCAGGGGCTCGCTGATGGCGTAGTCCGTACGGGTAAGGGCATCCGTGTAGAAGGTGTTGTTGGCAAACTCGCCGCCGGTGATGTAGCTCAGCTGGGCGTTCTCGCTGTTGTCCTCGATGACGCCCCGGCTGAGGGCCAGGTTCACCCACTCACGTCCGAGCTCGGGGGCCACGTCGGATACGCGGATACCGGCCCGCAGGATGATGCTGTTGGCGAACTTGCGCCACAGCTCCATATTGCCGTTGTAGATGATGTCGCCTTCCACTACTCCGGGTACGATCATGTCACCGGCTTCGACCAGGGTATTCACCACGCCGCGGTAGATCGCTTCCTGCTCGTCGTAGCGGGGGTTCAGGTTCTCGAGGCCTTTGAGGGCTTCGCTATAGGGAATGTCTCCCCAGAAGTCGGTCATCGACAGGAAGGCCCAGCTCTGCATGATCTTGGCCAGCGCGATCTGGTTGGCATTAGGACCGTAATCAGAAACGGAGCCCTTGGTTTCCTCGCTGGTGTTCAGCAGGATCACGTTCTCGAGATCCTCCAGTCCACCGGTGTAGAAACCGTAGAAGGAGGTACGTACGTCGTCGTACCGGGTCACGTCGGTGTACTGGGTCTGCGACAGGTGCTGGATGTAGTGCGACCCGTAGGTGCCCGTTCCGGCAAAGCCCTCACCCAGCACCAGGTCAACCAGTCCACGCTGGGCCTGGGTGATCAGGTAGGGAGTGGGTACCTCTACCGGGCTGTTGGGGTTGGTGTTGATCTCCTCGAACTCATCGGTACAGGCGGTGAAGCCAACCAGGAGGAGACACGCAAGAAAAATGCGGTTCATATAATTATTTTTTGTTGTTGAATTGGGGCCGGCCGGAGCAGCGATGGGTCATCCCTGTCCCGGCCGGGCGGTCACTACTCAGTTGCTTAGAATCCGAGACGCAGTTTCATACCGATGCTGCGCACGCTGGGGTTCTGTCCGTTCTCGAAGCCCTGTACGTTGCCGTTGGTCACCGAGGTTTCCGGGTCAATGTTCGGGGTGTTCTTGTGCAGAATGGCCACGTTGCGGGCGAAGACGCTGATGCCGGCGTTGTTCACGAAGTTGTTGGCGAACCAGCCGTTGGGAAAGTCATAGCCCAGGCTGATCTCGCGCAGCTTGATGAAGCTGGCGTCGTAGGTGAACTCCTCGCGGAAGTTGCGCAGGCCACCGAAGTAGTCCTGGGCGTTCACGTAGGTGGTGTTGGGCTGACCGTCTTCGGTTACGCCTTCGACCAGTACGCCACCGCCTTCGGAAACGGGCTTGCGGATGTCCACGCCATTGGCGTTCTGGCCAACGGTGCTTTCCAGCAGTCCGGAGTTGGTACCCCAGCGGTTGGATACGGAGTACACTACCCCACCCTTGCGGAAGTCGACCACGGTACCGAGGCGGAACTTGTAGATCTCGAAGTCGTTGATGATGCCGCCGGTGTAGTCGGGGAATACGCTGCCGAAGTTGAGGTTGGAAGCCAGGATGGGAAATCCGTCCTCGTCCACGATCTTCTGTCCCGCGTCGTCGCGCTTGTAGCCCAGGCCGATCAGGGTTCCGTAGGGCTGTCCGGTTTGGGCCACGAACTGGGTGCCGTAGCTGCCCAGGCTGAGCAGGTCCTGGCCTTCGGCCAGTTCCACCACCTCGTTCTCGTTGGAAGCGAAGTTGATGCGGGCGTTCCAGGTGAAGTTCTCCGTCTTGACGGGGGTACCGTACAACTGCACCTCAATGCCCTTGTTGGTCAGCAGACCGGCGTTAGTGGTTACGTTGCTGAAGCCTGAGGTTCCGGAAACACCAAGGTCGATGATCAGGTCCTTCGACTGAATGTCGTAGTAGGTGACGTCGAAACCGAGGCGGTCGTTGAAAAACCGCATGTCGATACCGGCCTCCCAGGTGGTGATTTCCTCCGCTACCAGGTCGTACTTGGCCTGGGTATTGGGTACGGCGAAGGTCGGGAAGGAACCGTAGGGGTTGCTGGCACCGTAGGTCTGCCGCGTCTGGTAGGGCGCCGGGTCGTTGCCTACCGTAGCAAATCCACCACGGATCTTACCGAAGCTGATGAAGCTGTTCTCGAGCAGTTCGCTGAACACGAAGCTGGTAGATACCGAGGGGTAGAAGTAGCTGTTGTTGCCGGCTTCCAGGGCGGAAGACCAGTCGTTGCGGGCCGTCACGTCGACGTAGAGCATGGCGCGCCAGCCGAGGCCGAGACGACCGTAGACCGACTGTACCTCTTTCTGGCTCTGGAAGTCGTTCCGCTCGGGGCGGTCGACCGAAGTCTCCACGGTGTAGATCCCGGGGACGCTGAGTCCGCCGCTGCTCTTCGAGCGAATGGAGCTGTACTCATCCTGGCGGAGGTTACCTCCGAGCTGGGCGTCGAGGCTGAAATCGTTGGCGAAGTTGGTGGTGTAGCTACCGAGGAGTTCGAAGTTGTTCTCCCGGTTGGTTACGTCGAGCCGCTCGGCGTAGGGAATGTTGGCCGCGGAGCGGGAAGCCAGGCGGTCGTTGACCTGGAAGTTGTAGTAGTCGGTACGTGCACTACCCGTGATGGACAGGCCGGGCATCACCTCGTACTTCAGGCTCAGGTTGCCGTAGACGCGGTCGCGGTTGTCGTTGCCGCGGTCCTCGTAGACTACCCAGTAGGGGCTTTCCCAGTACAGGGCGTTCAGGTTCGTGGGGCTGCGGATGTTCCAGGTGCGGGGCATGCCGCCGGGGGTCTTGTAATCACGCAGGCGGTCCATATCCAGCTGCCGCTGGAACCACTCGTTGAAGTTCGACTGTACGTTGATGGCGTTACCGAATCCACCGTAGCCGATGGCGGGGCGTCCTTCGCCGCGGGTGTTCACGTAGGTACCGTTGATGGTGGCCTCGAACTTGCTGCCCAGTTGCTGGGTGGCGTTCACGTTCAGGGTGTTGCGGTTCAGCTTGGATTCGGGGAATACACCGGCGTTGGAGCTGTTGGTGTACGACATTCGGAAGACCGTCTGCTCGTTGCCGCCCGAGATGGCGACGTTGTTGTCGAAGGAAACGCCGGTATCGTAGAAGTCGCGGACGTTGTCGGGGTTGGGCGACCAGGGACGCAGTTCACCGAAGTTCTCGCCGGGGTACCAGCTGTCCCAGTGGCGTACCATGGTGCCATCCATTTCGGGGCCCCAGCTCTCGTCGGCGTAGTACTCGGGAATGAACTGCCCGTCGAAGGAAGCCCAGTCGGCCGGGTGAACGTCGGGGTCGTATTCAAAGGTGGAGAATTCCTGGGTGTAGCCACCGCCGTACTGGTTCTGGTAGTCGGGCAGGACCGCCACGTTGTTAAAGGTTACGCCGGAATTTACGGTTACCCCGATGCCCTTCCGGGCCTTGCCACTCTTGGTGGTGATGAGGATAACGCCGTTGGAGGCCCGCGATCCGTAGAGGGCCGCGGCCGCACCACCCTTGAGTACCGAGATCGAGGCGATGTCGGCGGGGTTGATGTCCTGGGCGGTGGTACCGTAGTCGCGACCACCCGCAGCTACGGCGGCGCTGGAACCGTTGTTGTTGTCGTTGGCGATGGGTACACCGTCAACCACGAACAGCGGCTTGTTACTGCCGGTCACCGAAGTGGCGCCCCGCAGGATGATGTTGGCCGAGCCACCGAGTCCGCTGTTGGAGTTGTTGATCTGGGCACCGGGGATGCGGCCGCTCAGGGCACTGACCACGCTGTTCTCCTGGGTCTTGGTGACGTCGTCACCGTCGACCTCCGTAACGGCGTAGCCCAGCGACTTCTCGCTGCGGGTAATGCCCAGTGCGGTCACCACCACGTCGGTAAGCTGTACGCCTTCCTGGAGGATGATGTCGTAGGCCGTGGCGGAAGTGAGGGGAATGCGCTGGCTGGCGTAACCGGTGTAGCTCACCACCAGCCGCTCACCGCCGTCGGGAACGGTAAGCGCGAAGGTCCCGTCAAAGTCAGTAACGGTACCCGTCGTGGTACCTTCTACGAGAATGGAGGCGCCAATGAGGGGCTCACCGGCGCTGTCCACGATCGTACCGGTAATCTGCTGTTGCGCCAGCATCACGCCGAACGCCCCGAAAACCAATACGAGGACTAGAATTAATCTCTGCATGTAGGGTAATTGATTTAAATGTGAAGATTAGGAGTGTAAAAACTTGTGTTGGCCTTGCTGTCCGTGGGGCTACCTGAGTGAACAGGGAATACGGAAAACCAAAGCCAAAACAAGCCCTGGGGGAAGCCGTAACCGGCTGCCCTTGTTTTCTTTATGCACAATCAGACTTCGTTTGAATTCCCGTTAATACCCCGTTAAATCTATTGCAAAGCTACAAAAGATTGTTTACGTGACAACCAAACTCAACCGCTCCCCCTCCGTTAGCCATCAATTGATCATTTTGAACTCATCACCTTTCCCGGGGGAAAAGTTGCCCGAACCCGGCACCCGCGGAACCGCCTAACTTCCTGGTATTCGCCGGGTTCACGCTCCAGCGGCCCGTCGGGGCTTTCCGCAAATAAACCCCATCTTTACCCTCCCAAAAAATTAAATATGAACGTCATTCGATTGGCAGTTTTCCTCTGCTGTCTGCTGCCGGTGGCCTCCCAGGCCCAGGAATTCAGTGGCGGCTTCCGGGCCGGCCTCAACTTTACCACCTTCGAAGGCGACGCGGAGATGAACGGCGGCGGCATGACGCTGGAGGAGTTCAACCGCACCACCGGCTTCCACGTCGGGGCCACTTTCGCCTACGCCTTCACCGATCTCTTCGGTTTCAAGGCCGACCTGATGTACAGCCAGAAGGGAGGGGAAGTGCTATTCAACGGGCCATCCTATTTCTACCTCTACGCCGACGCGGCCGACCTCACCCCCTTGCGCATCGAGGGCGAGCTGCAGAGCGAGCGGGACGTCCTGAACAGTTACATCGACGTGCCCGTGGTGGCCTACTACCGCCTCGGCCCCCTCGAGCTGGAGGGCGGATTCAGCGCCGGACTGCTGGTCAACAGTCGGGCCTCCGGTTCGGCCACCTTTTCCTCCCCCACCCTGCCGGACGGTCGTGTCATCGCCGACGTATCCTATAATTACGACTACAATTACTTCGACGACCCCATTGGCTACGATGCCATCGTCGAATTCAACCAGAACCGGGCCAACTTCCCCTCCGTCATCGACGCCTACTACAACGCCGAGCAGGATACCCCCCTTTACCGGAGGCTGGACTTCGGCCTCATCGGCGGTGCCTCCTTCTTCCTCAACAACGGCCTCTACCTCGGGCTGCGCTACCAGCACGGCCTCACCGACGCTACCAACGGGGAAAATGACCAGCGGCTGTCGCTGACCGAAGGCGTGGACGAGCGGGAGTACAATACCGAGGATACCGACTACAACCGCGTGATCCAGGCCAGCATCGGATTCCGTTTCTAGACGCCTATGAAGAACCTGCTCAACCAACTCTACGCCCGCCAGCCCCTGAGCCGGGAGGCGGCCTACATCACCCTGAAAAGGATCGCCAACGGAGAGGCCGCCGAGCCCGAGATCGCCGCGGTGGTGTCGGCCATCAATATGCGCCCGCCCCACCTGTCGGAGATCCAGGGCTTCCGCGACGCCATGCTGGAACTGGCCGTGCCCTTCGAACTGGAGGGGCGCCCCACCATCGACATCGTCGGCACGGGCGGCGACGGCAAGAACACCTTCAACATCAGCACCCTTTCCTGCTTCGTGGTCGCCGGGGCGGGCTACCCCGTTACCAAGCACGGCAGTTACGGCGTCAGCAGCAACGTAGGCAGCAGCGACGTACTCCAAGCCTTGGGGTATCAGTTCTCCAACGACCGCGACAAGTTGATGGCGGACCTCGACCGCGCCGGGATCTGCTTCCTCCACGCTCCCCTCTTCCACCCGGCCATGAAAAACGTGGTCCCTGTACGCAAATCCCTCCGCGTCCGGACCTTCTTCAACCTGCTCGGCCCCCTCATCAACCCCGCCCGTCCGCGGTATCAGCTCTTCGGCACCTACGACCGGGAGGTGAGCCGCATCTATGACTACCTGCTGCAGGGAGAGGAAAATCGCGACTACCTCATCGTCCACGCCCTCGACGGTTACGACGAGATCAGCCTTACGGGCGGAGCCAGTGTGCGCGGACGCAGGTGCCAGGCCATCTTCTACCCCGATGATTTCGGCCTGCCCGAACTGTCGCCCCCGTCCTTGTACGGCGGCGAAACCCCCGAAGAGGGTAAGGCCATCTTCCTGGGCGTGCTGGAGGGGAATTGCACCCCCGAACAGCTGGCGGTGGTGAGTGCCAACGCCGGACTGGCCATCCACGTCATCCACCCCGAACGCAGCCTGCCGGACTGCGTGGCCGAAGCCCGCGAAAGTATCGAAAGCGGGCGGGCCCGGAATGTGTTGCACAAACTGCTGGGCTGAGACAACCCCGCAGTGGGCAAATGCTTTATCTATTCCACAAGACCAACACCCATGGGAAACATCCTCGAGCGTATTGTCGAACATAAACGGCTGGAAGTCGACCGCCGCCGGCAGCAGGTGCCCCTTGCCGCCCTGCAAGATTCCGAAGGCTACGACCACAAGCGCCACGACCTCTGCCGGGCCCTGGAAAAGAGCCAGCATTTCGGATTGATCGCCGAGTTCAAGCGCAAATCCCCTTCCCAGGACGACATCAACCTCAACGCCGACGCCACCGCCGTGGCCCAGGGTTACGCCCAGGCCGGCGCCGCGGCCATCAGCTGCCTCACCGACGCCCACTTCTTCGGTGCCCGGCCGGACGATATCACCCGCGTCCGGGCGGCCGTGGACATCCCCATCATCCGCAAGGATTTCCTCATCGACCGCTACCAGCTCCACGAAGCCCGGGCCATGGGCGCCGATGCCGTCCTGCTGATCGCTACGGCCCTCTCCGCCCAGCAGATTGACGAGCTGGCCGAAGAGGCCAACACCCTTGGCCTCCAGGTCATCTGCGAGGTCCACGACGAAACCGAAGTCGGCAAGATCAGCCCCAGCGTAGACATAATCGGGGTGAACAACCGCAACCTGACCAACTTCAAAGTCGACATCTCCAACAGCCTCGAACTGGAACAAATGCTGCCGCCCGGCATCCTGAGGATCAGCGAAAGCGGCATCGACGACCCCCAGTCCGTGGTAAAGCTGCGCCGCGCCCACTTCCAGGGCTTCCTCATCGGCACCCACTTCATGCGGCAGGCTGACCCCGGCGCGGCCTGCGCCCGGTTTATCCAGGAGACGCACAAGTTTGAGGCCATCTACAAGGACGCCATTGCATGAAAATAAAGGTATGCGGCCTGCGGGATCCGGAAAACATCGCCGCCGTGAGCGGACTGGACGTCGACTACCTGGGGCTGATTTTTCACCCGGATTCCCCCCGCTTCGCGGGCCAGCCCTCCCTGAGTGAGTGGCTGACGGATAATGTCGCCCTGTTGAACGGCCACGAGCGCGTCGGGGTGTTCGTCAACGGTGAAATAGACTACCTGCTCAATACGGTCCACGATTATCATCTCGACTGGGTGCAGCTGCACGGCAGTGAAAGCCCCGGTTACTGCCAGGAACTTAAACTGCTGTGGAGCGTGAATACCCTCCGCCGGGCAAGCATCTGCAAGGCCTTTTCCATTACGGACGATTTTGATTTCCGGCGCACGAACGACTACGTGAACAGCTGTTCCCTTTTCGTCTTCGATACCGGCGGGCAGGCCCAGGCCGGGGGGACCGGTAAAAAATGGGACTGGAGCAAGCTGGAGGAGTACCAGGGACCGGTGCCCTTCCTGCTCAGTGGAGGCATCGGCCCGGAAGACGCGGCCGCCATCAACCAGGTCCGCCACCCCCAGTTCAAGGGCGTAGACCTGAACAGTCAGTTCGAGCTTGAGCCGGGACGCAAGGACGTGGAGCGTCTGCGGCAGTTCATCCGCGAACTGAATTGACCACCGCCGCGCCGTCGCGGTGAAACCATATAAATCGTGGGCAGCCCCAACATCGCCATCGTCGGAAACGGAAACCTCGCCTGGCACCTTTCCGGCGTACTCGGCGACCGGGCCGTGGTGGCCAGCCGCTCCGCTTCTGCGTCGACGGTCACCTACCAGGCCCTGGCCGGTATGTCACTGGATGCCGTGTTTCTGGCCGTCCCCGACAACCGCATCGCCCAGACCAGCGAGGAGTTGTCCGGCCTGCTCCCCCCTACCCTGCCCGTCTTCCACACCAGCGGAGCTACCCCCGCGGACCGCATCAGCAACCGCTTTTGCCACCGCGGTGTCCTGTGGCCCATCCGTTCGCTGCGCCGGGGAGAACCCGTCACCCACTGGCGGGACCTGCCGCTGGTGATCTACGCCACGACGGAACCCGCCGGGCAACTCCTGCGACGGCTGGCCGGGGACCTCAGCGATTCGGTGACCTGGCTCGACGACCGACAACGGGCCCAACTGCACCTCGCGGCCGTCTTTTCCAATAACTTTGTTACCGCCCTTTACGAGATTGCCTTCCAGCTCTGCCGGCAGCACGACATCCCCTTCGAGCTGCTGCTGCCCATCATCCGTCATACGGCGGGCAGCCAGGATGGTCAGCGGCCGGCCCTCCGGCAAACGGGGGCCGCGGCGCGGGGGGATTCCGCCACCATGGACCGCCACCTGTCGCTGCTCGACCAGCCGGAATACCAAAAGCTGTACCGTGACATCAGCCATTTAATCCTCCAGTATCGGCTGTCCGAGCACGACCCTCACCTCGGGCGTGATGCGAACGATGATCTTGAGGATGAGGGGGTCGCGTAGGGGGGCCTTCGTTTGCCGCTGCAGGCGGTAGGCGGTGCGGATCGCCGTAAACACGGTGGTCAGCGCGGTATCCCCCCGGTGGGCCGTCATCCGCTCCTGAATGCTTTCCTCCGTCCAGTCTCCGTGCTTGCCCAGCAATTCCACGTTCAGGGCGGGACTGAGGCCCAGGGTCATGGAAAAGCTGGTGATCTCCAGTCCGTATCCGCTCAGGATGGGGAAGATCTGCAGCCAATCCTCCAGCAGTTTGGCGGTTTTCTCACGGGTGCCCTCCCCGACGGAGGTGGCGAGTCCGGAGATGGCATTGCGGGCGTTGGAGAGGATGTCGTCTAACATGGAGTGGGCATTTTGCTTCAGTGCGCTAAGGTCGGGGCAAAACGGTCGGATAAACCAGTCCCGTTCGACCAGCCGACTGCCGCCATCGACCAGTTGCAATGGCCGAAGATAATCCTCCGGCGCCCCTGGATAAATCCGGAAATGTTCCTTACCTTTGCGCCCCGAATTCATTTTTTTCACCAACATCCAACTCTAGATGTTCGCAATCGTAACCATAGCCGGTCAACAATTCAAAGTTGAGGAAGGTCAGGAGATCTTCGTCCACCGGTTAGAAGCCCAGGCTGGCGACTCCGTCAGCTTCGATGCGGTCCACCTCCTCGCCAACGGCGACGACGTAACCGTAGGCACGCCGATGCTCAGTGGCGCCACCGTAGGCGCTACCGTCGTTGACCCTCTCGTAAAGGGAGACAAAGTGATCATTTTCAAGAAGAAGCGCCGCAAGGGCTACCGCCTCAAGAAAGGTCACCGTCAGCAGTACACCAAACTGAAAATCGATTCCATCGCGGGCTAGTCACGGCCCCTTTACTAACATTCCCCCTTGGGGGAGCCCAAAACTTTATTTACCATGGCACACAAAAAAGGTGTAGGTAGTACCGACAACGGCCGCGACAGTAAATCAAAGCGCCTTGGCGTGAAGCTGTTCGGTGGGCAAACCGCCCAGGCCGGCAACATCATCATCCGTCAGCGGGGTACCAAGTACCACCCCGGTGAGAACGTCTACATGGGCAAGGATTTCACCATCCACGCCAAGGTTGATGGCAAGGTTTCTTTCCGCAAGAGCCGCCTGAACCGCATGTTCGTCAGCATCGACCCCGTTGCCGAGAACGCCTAACTACCGGTAACCGCCCCCCTGGGGCCGCGTACCAAAAGAAACGCCCGGCCGAGGATCTCCTCGGTCGGGCGTTTTGTTTTAAATCCACACGTGCCCCCAGGTGGTTTGACTCCTGCTAAGAACATGGTTGGGATAGCTGGCCTGGTTCGGTAATCCCCTTGTCCCGCGACGGCGAGGCCGCTTTGGGAACCCTGACAAGTCGAAGGGTTTGAGGCCCGCCCTAGACAGGCCGAAGTCACTTCCCAATTTAAATAAATTGTAGGGTCAACCAAGTTTCAGGGCCCGTGTGGAATACACTCAACGCACGCCCCCCGGCCAGGGTTGTGCGGCGACTGGGCTAGTTTATCCCGGCGCCAAATCCGGTTGGGAAACTTAATCCGTGTCCCTATTGTTAATTGGTTACCTTTGCGGCGCGAGCCAGGACACTTTGCTTCCACCGATCCATGCCTCGCCCGCGTAGCCCGATTCTCCGGGCCGCTATACCATTCGGACGGAAGCCTTTACGATCCGCCCTCCGGCTTGTGAGCCAGGCAGGATGAAGCTCCACCCTACCCCTTCGGAGCAGTTAACCCATCTATAGTTTATGGACAGTAAACGTCCCTCTTCCCGCTCCGGCCAAAGCCGCAGCAACAACAAACCCAATCGCTCCGGCGGTAAGCGTCGCCCCAGTGGTGGTGGCGGCGGCGGAAACCGCGATCGCCGCGGCAGCGGCGGTGGCCGTTCCAACCACAATTACATCCCCCTGCCCGCCGAAATGATGGTGCACGAAGGCGTAGCCCTCAAGACCGTCGAATACCGGGCCGAAACCAAGTACGCCGACTGGCCCATCAACGCCAAGCTGAAAAGCGCCATCAAGGCCGCCGGCTGGGTGTACCCCACGGAAATCCAGGAAAAGTCGTTCGAGCACGTCGCTGCCATGAAGGACGTGATGGGCATCGCCACCACCGGTACGGGCAAGACCGGTGCCTTCCTCATCCCCCTGATCGACGCCCTGCTGGAAAGCGAGCAGCCGTTCCAGACCCTCGTGCTGGCACCGACCCGCGAACTGGCCCTCCAGATCGAGGATGAGTTCCGCGCCCTGACGCTCGGCATGAAGTACAACGCCATCACCCTCATCGGTGGCCGCAACATCAACACCGACATCGTAAACCTGAAGAAGCGCAGCTACCACCTCGTGGTGGCTACCCCCGGCCGACTCAAGGACCTGTACCAACAGGGCAAAATCGACCTGCAGGAAGCTTCCGTCCTGGTCCTCGATGAATTCGACCGGATGCTCGATATGGGCTTCCAGAAGGACGTAATGTTCCTGACCGACAAGATGGGCGACCGCGACCAGACGATGCTCTTCTCCGCTACCCTCGACAAGAGTCAGCAGAAGCTGATCGACCACTTCCTGACCGACTACGTCACCATCAAGGTGAGCAGCGGTGAGGTATCGGCCGAGCACATCAACCAGACCGTCAAGTTCGTCGCCCCCGACGACAAGTTCGACGCCCTTATCGAACTGATGCAGCAGCCCGAAATGAAGCGCGTCCTGGTCTTCGCCGAAACCAAGCACCGCGTCAAGAAGGTAACCAAGAAGCTCAACCAGGCCGGTATCTCCGCCGACGAGATCCACGGCAACAAGAGCCAGAACTACCGCCAGAAAGCCCTGAACGCTTTCAAGGCGGGCAAGATCAAGGCCCTCTGCGCCACGGACGTTGCCGCCCGCGGACTGGACATCGACGACATCACCCACGTGGTGAACTTCGAAGCCCCGACGGACTACGACACCTACATCCACCGCGTGGGCCGTACGGGCCGCGCCGGTAAGGGCGGTGAGGCCATCACCTTCTACGACAAGTAGGAAAGGGCCTACCCCCGAACGTATTATTAGGAACGGCCGGTCGCAGCATTGCGACCGGCCGTTTCTCTTTGGCGTTTTACCGGTTTCCCGGCACCCGCGGGCAGCGCCTAGTCCATACGCGCGTACTCCGCCTTGTTGGCCGCCTCCTGGGCGTAGGTATTGAGCTTTACCTGCTTGGCCGGCGACTTGGGCCGGATACGCATGTTGAGGAACTCCACCAGCAGGGAGAAAGCGATGGCGAAGTAGAGGTAGCCCTTGGGCACCGTACCGATGTGGTTCTCGAACACCACGAGGTCGCCCAGGTGTGCACCTTCCACGATGAGCATGAAGCCGATGAGGATCAGGAAGGCCAGCCCCAGCATCTGGATGGTGGGGTTGCGGTTGACGAAGTTGCCCACGGGAACCGCGAAAGCCATCATCACCCCTACGGAAGCCACGACGGCGATAATCATGACGATGAGGGCCCCCACCAGTCCGTTGGTCATGCCTACGGCCGTCAGGATGGAGTCGAAAGAGAATACGATGTTGATGATGGTGATCTGGATGATGACCGATCGCAGGCTCGCCCCCACGGATGGCGTGCCCGGGTCGCCCTCAACGTGCTCGTCCCCTTCCAGCTTGTGGTGGATTTCGGAGGTCGATTTGTACAAAAGGAATATCCCGCCGGCCAGCAGGATGAGGCTCTGACCGGTAAATCCGCCGCTGGCCCACCCCCAGTCGAATTCGAACCAGGGATTGTTGAGGGAAACCAGCCACGACACCCCGAACAGCAGGACGATGCGCAGCGCCATGGCCAGGATTAATCCGATGTTGGTGGCTTTCTTGCGGTCCTCCTCGGACTTCAGTTTACCGCTCGCGATGGAAATGAAAATGATGTTGTCGATGCCGAGAACGATCTCCAAAAAGGTCAGGGTGAGCAGGGAAAGCCACACGGCTCCGCTGCCAAAATCGGGAATTTCAAACATAGGTTCTAAAGTCTGTTGGGGGCGGAATTAGCCCACTAGGGCAAAACTACGGCCTGTTGCATTTGTTTGTGGTGGCTATGAAGGAAACAAAATTTCGGCGGCTGCGGCGCGATGAACTGGAGGAGGTCAAAGGGCAATTCGTGAAGTTCCTCAGCGTCAACGGGATCGACGCCGACAGCTGGGTGAAGATCAAAGCCAACGACCCTCAGCGGGCCGACGCACTCATTCTTCAGTTCAGCCAGATCGTTTTTTCCGGGGTGATCGAACGGGTGGAATACCTCGTACAGCGCAAGCCCCACGACCTGCGTACCTACCGCACCGGACCGGACAAGATAGAGATGCGGGGGCTGCTGATCAGTGGGGAGACCAGCGTGGACCTCACCAACCCCGACACCCCCCCGGAGGAAATCTTCCGCCAGCTGCAGGCCGACGGGGCCCGGCCCAAGATCTACTCCGCGGAGCGGGCCTACCTACCCATCGGCCGCGACCAGGACATCTTCCTGCGGATGGAGGAAGGGGCCCTCATCGACGACGGGCAGCTATTCCAGCTGCTCGACGGGCTGAGCTAGCCGCCAACCGACGCTACGGGTAAAGTTGTTACCTTATCCATCCTCCCGAAATCGCCGACCATGGTCTTCCGCCTCGCTTTTCTTCTGACCGCCTTGCTGTTCGTTGGCTGTGACCGGTCGGCCGACAGCGATTCCGCCCCGTCGACCGCCGCTGCGGACAAGCCCCGGTCCAATACGGAAACCGCCATCTACAAGGACGTCAGTCAGCCCATCGACGACCGCATCGCTGACCTGATTGGTCGCATGACGACCGAAGAAAAGGTGGCCCAGCTCCTCTCGGTCTGGTCGGACAAGCACCGGATGGAAACCGACGACTATTCCTTTGACCCGGAGAAAGCCCGCGCGGTAATGCCCCACGGCATCGGCCACGTGGCCCGCCCGGGGGAAGCCCGGGGCAACGGGGAACCCGGCCGGACGCCCGCCCAGCAGGTAGCCTACGCAAACGCCATCCAACGCTTCCTGGTAGAGGAAACCCGCCTGGGCATTCCCGCCCTGATGCACGAGGAAAGCCTCCACGGACTGGCCGCCAAGGACGCCACCAGCTGGGGGCAGCCCATCTCCGTGGCCGCCACCTGGAACCGCAGCCTCACCCGCCGCCTCTACGCCACCGCAGCCCGGCAGGCCGCCAGCCGGGGCACCCACGTGGTGCTGAGTCCGGTGGTGGACATCGCTCGTGACCCCCGCTGGGGCCGGGTGGAAGAAACCTTCGGTGAAGATCCCTACCTGACCGCGGAAATGGGCCTGCAGGCGGTGCTCGGTTTCCAGGGCGACAACGACAAATGGGATCCCGGGGAGGTATACGCTACCCTGAAACACATGGCCGGCCACGGGGAGCCCGAAGGCGGGAACAACATCGCGCCGGCCCACCTCAGCGAACGTACCCTGCGGGAGGTCTTCCTCTACCCTTTCCGCCACATCGTCCTCTACGGCAACGTGCGCAACATCATGGCTAGCTATAACGAGGTAGACGGTGTGCCCAGCCACGCGAACAACTGGATGCTCAACGACCTGCTGCGCGGACAGTGGGGCTACCGTGGCGTGGTGGTTTCCGATTACTACGGGGTGGAAGAACTCTCTACCCGCCACGCCGTGGCCCCCGACCTCGAGGCGGCCGCCATCCGGGCCATCCGCAGCGGGATCGACGTGGAACTGCCCGACGCCAAGGCCTTCCCCTATCTGGTCGCCGCCGTCAACTCCGGAGAACTTGACGAAGCCATCCTCCACCGGGCCGTGGAGCGGGTACTGCGGCAGAAATTCGACCGCGGACTGTTCGAGAACCCCTATACCGATCCGAACGGCGCCCTGGCAAATACCTCCGCTGACGACACCCTGGTGCGGCAGGCCGGGTCGGAAGCCATGATCCTGCTGAAGAACGAGGGTATCCTTCCGCTGGGGGATGACCTTACCATCGCCGTCATCGGCCCGAACGCCGACCGGGAACTACACGGAGGATACACCGGGGAACCCCACCACTTCGTGACCGTCCGCCAGGGGCTGGAAGCCTACGCCGCGGCCCACGGAAGCACGGTGGTCTACGCCGAGGGCACCCGGGTAACGGAACCCGGCAGCTGGTACAAGGATCCGGTGGTGGCGGTCAGCGTGGCCGACGACCGGGCCCGGATCGAGCAGGCGGTACGGATTGCCCGGCAAGCCGACGTAATCGTGCTGGCCGTTGGCGGCAATGAACTCACGAGCCGGGAAGCCTGGGCCGAAAGCCACCTGGGCGACCGCCCTTCGCTGGAAATGCTGGGTACCCAGAATGAACTTATCGACGCCCTGGCTGAACTGGACATTCCCATGATTGGACTGGTATTCGGTGGTCGCCCCCTCAACATCAGCAACCTGGCGGAGAAGTCCGCGGCCGTCTTTCAGTGCTTCTATTTGGGACAGGAAACGGGGCACAGTGTGGCCGACATCCTCCACGGGGTGGTGGCGCCAAGTGGCAAACTCCCCATCAGCATCCCCCGGTCGGCCGGTCACGTGCCTGCCTATTACAACCACAAACCCACCGCCCGCCGCGGCTACCTTTTCGAGGACGTCAATGCCCTCTACCCCTTCGGTTACGGGCTGAGCTACACCACCTTTGCCTTCAGCGAGCCCAGGCTGGGCGACGACCTCATTCCGGTGGATGGCAATACCACCGTTACCGTGGACGTGACCAATACCGGTCGGGTGGCCGCCAAGGAAGTCGTGCAACTGTACATCCGCGATGACTTTAGCACCGTGACCCGGCCGGTCCGGGAGCTAAAAGGCTTCCAGAAAGTACGCCTGCTGCCCGGCGAAACCCGGTCGATCACCTTTGAGATCGGCTTTGAACAGCTCAGTTTTCTGAATGCCGACCTGGAGTACGCCGTCGAACCCGGCACCTTCAAGCTGATGACCGGCAACAGCAGCCGCCTCCAGGACCTGAAGTCGGTAACCCTGACCGTCGTCAGCCAGGCGCGCTGAGCGGAGGGGGGGTTAAGTCACCGGCCCGGCTTCCGCCGGGCCGGTGTGCAAAACAAAAAACAGCAGATAGTCCATAAACGACAAAGCGGTGACCCGGCGCCGTACGGCCGGACCACCGCTTGCGCGTGATAGTTTACCGGTATCGGTAGAGGTACAGTCTAGAGGTCGCTGATGCGCTTCTGTACCTCGTAGAGGCGGGTATTCTTGTCGACGTCCTCTACCCAGGGGTCATGCTCCAGGTAGTTGGCCGAGATGAGTTTCAGGGAGTGGATACGTCCCTTGCTGTCCTTGATGGGCTGCACGTACTTCACCCACAGGCTGCCCTTGGAGCGGACGGCGTAGATCTTGTTTTCCTTGATTTCGTGCACCCCGGCGATCTGCCGGCAGATGACCACGTCGCCGTCGTTGATGACCGGCTCCATGGAATTGCCGTTGATGGGGAAGGCTACGAATCCGTCGCCGAACAGGTCGGGCAGGGAAAAGAACTGGGCTTCTTCGCGCAGGAAGCTGTCGCCGTCAACACTGGCGCCCGCGAACGCCTCCACGGAGGTGAACAGTATGTTTTGCTTGACGTCTACCCCGCTGATGTCGGCTACCTTGGGCAGATCCATACCGAAGGGAGTGCCGTGGCCTTCCAGCAGGTATTCCTGGTTTACGCCGTACTCGGTGCAGACGCGACGGGCCTGCTCGTAGTTGATGCAGCGCTTGTCGTCGGGATTGAGGTACGCCCGGATGATGTGTCCATAGGAACGATTGTGCAGGATGCGCTTGGCGAAATCACCCAGGCCCCGACCGTTGCGGTCGTTCTTGATGATCTCCCCGCGGTCCTCCAGAATCTGGAAGACTTCCCGGAACCGATCGTTCAATTCGCGGCGATCTTCGGTTATCATAATTCAGTATCAGTTTATTTAAGCTCAAATTAAAACATTTTCAAACAGTCGCGCAAGTTTTCAACAAGTTTTCTGAAATAATTACAGGGAATTCCCGATCCGGGGAGGTGAATTTGTTGGAATGGGACGATTATCGGTCCAGTCCGGCGATCAGGGTCGCGCTCAGGTTGGCCACGAAGGGCAGGCTTTCCGAGAGGATACGACCGCGCTGCTGCAGCAAGCTGCGTTTGATGCCCGCGATGATGCGGGCGGGCTTGGCGGCGATGGCGTCAGCTACGATACCCACGCGGTATTCGAGCTGCCCTTCATTCGACAGGGCTTCATTGACCAGGCCGATCTGCGCGGCTTCCTCCCCCTGGAAGGTGCGACCCGTGTACGCCAGTTCGGCGGCGATGCCGGGATTGACCAGGTAAGGCAATCGTTGCAGGGTGCCAAGGTCGGCTACGATGCCCAGGTCCACTTCCTTGACGGAGAAGGAGGCCGACTTCACGCAATAGCGCAGGTCGCAGGCGGTGATGATGTCTACCCCACCCCCGATGCAGCCCCCCTGTACCGCGGCGATCACGGGCTGGGGGCAGCGCTCGATGGCGTTGATGCAGTCCTGAAGGTCGGTGATGAATTCCCTCACCTGCTCCCGCACCGTAGTGGGGTCGCCCCGGAAGCGGGCCTGCATATCCTGGAGGACGCTCAGGTCCATACCGGCGCAAAAGTGCTTGCCGGCCCCGCGGAGAATGATGACGCGAACGGATTCGTCCGCTCCCGCCCGTTCGAAAGCTTCCCGCATGGCGTGCCAGGCGGGCAGGTCCAGGGCATTGGCGCGGTCGGACCGGTCAAAGGTCAGGTGGGCAATGCCGTTTTCCGCTCGGTAGATCATTCGGGGAAGATAGGCGGCTTTTCGGAGTCGGGGACGCGGGTGCCTCTTCGACGGGGTGAGGCCCTGCCCTATTCGGTGGCCGGTGGTGAGGCCGGAAACTTGTTGAGGAGGCGGGCTTGCTCCGCGATCGCCTCGTTCAACTCCTCTTTCAGTCGGCTGATGAGCGCTCCCGCCGGCAGTGTATCCTGGATGGTGGCCACTCCCTGTCCGGCGCTCCACAGGTTCTTCCAGGCTTTAGCCTCGTGCTCGGCACCGAAGTCGGCCTTGCCCTTCTGGTCCCACATCTCCCGGGTGATGCCGGCGGCCTCCAGGCTCGCGGCCATCCAGTTGGCGGGAATGCCGGATACGGAGGCGGTGTATACAATGTCGCGGGTACCCGCCTCCACGATCATATCCTTATAGGCCTGGTCGGCCACGGCTTCCCGGGTGCTGATGAAGCGGGTGCCCATATAGGCCAGGTCGGCCCCCATCTGCAGGGCGGTGGCGATGTCGCGCCCCGTGCTGAGTCCGCCCGCGAGCAGGATAATGCCGTCGAACATCCCCCTAATCTCGGTTACGAAGGGGATGGGGTTCAGGGTACCCGCGTGCCCCCCGGCCCCGGCACAGACGAGAATGAGCCCGTCTACTCCGGCGTCGATCGCCTTCTGGGCGTGGTAGGTGTTGGTCACGTCGTGGAATACGAGTCCGCCGTAACTGTGGACCGCGTCCACCACTTCCTTTGCCGCCCCGAGGCTGGTGATGACCACCGGTACCTGCTGGCGCACGATCACCTCGAGATCGGCCTGGACGCGGGGATTCGTCTTATGGACGATGAGGTTCACGCCGAAGGGAGGCAGGGGCTTTCCACGCCGCCGTTCTTCCGCCGCCAACTCCTCCTTGATCTCTACCACCCATTGCTCAAAGCCTTCCGTGGTGCGGTTGTTGAGGGCCGGGAAAGTACCCAGGGTGCCGTGCTTGCAGCTTTCCAGCACCAGTTGCTGCTGGGAGACGATAAACATGGGGGAAACCACCACCGGAATGTCAAGGTGGAGGCCGGCTAAAATTTCCTGGCGGTTCTTCATGTCGCCAATTTAGCGAATTTTCGCTTTTGGGTGGAATACCTCCATCCTACGGCGTGGATGCCCGCGGACGTTCTATCTTGCCACCATGAGTACCTCCCCCCGCGACCAGGCGTTCAGCGCCTATTTCTACCGCCGCATCCGGCAGGTGGCGGAACCGTCCGATGCCCCGGCGCGGGAACGGAGTGAACTGCTGCGCCGCCTCCTCCAGGAGGCCTTCGAGCGGGCCACCGAGGCGGACAACCTCCATTTCAGCACCCGCTACGCCCGTATTTCCTACGCTGCCCACAAATTTGGCCTGTCGCGGGAGCTCACCTACCAGGAGCGGCAGTTCCGCCGCGCTGACACCAGCGAACTGACGGAGGAGGAATGGGCCGACCGCCTCGACCGGGGCCTGAAGGTGGCCGTCTCCCTGGTGCGGGCCCTGTTTGCCGCCCCCATTCCGGAAGACCTGCTCGAGTACGACCGCCGTCCCTTCCCACCCTACCGGCAGCCGGAAGTAAAGCAGCGTTACTATTTGCTGCGGGTGGTGGGTACCGCCATCGATGCGGAACGGCAGTTGCTTACCGTGCGGGAGGAGAAGCGCCCCGAGATCACCCACGTCATTCCCTATGGGGACGCCGAGCTGGCTGACTCTCCGGTGGCCGACGCGGCCCGCATCCTGGAGAAAGTGAGTGGCCCCCACCTGACCCTCAACCTGATCAACGCCCAGCTGAGGGACGACAACCGTCTCTACCCCAGCCAGATCGTTATCGAGCCCGACTACCTGGTGAACGTCACCGACGTGGCCTACTGCTTCAGTGGCGGGGGGGCACCCCAGCCCTGGTCGGCCCTCCCCGGCCGCCTGCTGCCCTTTGAAAAGAAACCGCCCCTGGTACGGGGTAACATCGTCAACGCCTTCCTCGACGCGCTCATCCAGCAGCCCGACAGCGATTTTAAAACCGTCATGGCGACCATGTTCGCTCAGCAGCCTCTGGAGCTGTGCACCTTCAGTGACCGTGAGGTCCGTGAACTGGTTAACGACCTGAAGCACCACTTTTCCACCGTACAACGGTTCGTACGCGAGCTGCTGGGGGAACTGGACATCGACCGGGAGAAGGTGCTGCTGGAACCCACCTTCCTCTCCCCCGCCTACGGGCTGCAGGGGCGCCTGGATTTGCTGCAGTCCCAGCGGGACACCCTGGAGGCACTTACCTCAATCGTCGAACTCAAGACCAGCAAGATCCACCGGCCCAATGTCCACGGCATCCGCAGCGACAACTTCATCCAGACCGTCCTCTACGATCTGATGATCAATCGCGCCCTGGGCAAGGGGGCCAACGTGCGCTCCTACATCCTGTACAGCGTCGACTACGACAATCCGGTGCGCTACGCCCCGCCGCAGTTCACCCACCAGATGGCCGCCCTGGCCGCCCGCAATCAGCTCGTAGCCCTCGAAATGCTCATCGCCCAACTGGGCCAAGCCGACGCGGCGGGGCGGGTAACCGACCTGCGGGCCCAAACCGACACCCTCTTCGCCCGGCTGTCGCCCGACCGCATCAAGGGACTGAGTCGCTTCTCCGAGGACGATCACCGTACGGTTCTGGCCACCTACGGGGCCCTGAGCGACCTGGAACGGCGCTACCTGGGTGCTTTCATGGGCTTCGTGGCCCGGGAACAACGGCTGGCAAAGATCGGCGAGCAGAAGACCGACCACGTCAACGGACTGGCCAGCCTGTGGCTGGACGAGCGGGAAGACAAGATCGAGCGCTTCGAGTTGCTGGACGGGCTGCGCTTCGCCGCTTACGACGTGGGCGACAACATCCTCACCCTGGACCGGCCCGCCGACCACGACTATCTCGTGAAGTTCCGCCAGGGGGATATCGTGGCGTTATACGGCACCAGCGCTCCGGCGGCCCAACCCGGTGATGCGGTGCGCTCCCAGGTCTTCAAGTCCACCATCATTGACGTCACCAAGGAAACCCTGCACCTGCGTCCGCGCAACCCCCAACTGAACGACCACGCCTTCCGCCGGGCCTCCTACTGGGCGATCGAGAAGGACGTGCTGGACAGCAGCTTCAAGAATCTCTACCTGGGCCTTTACCTGTGGGCCGCCGCTACTCCAGACTTCCGCGGGCGGTGGCTGGGCCTCACCCCCCCGGGAAAAGCCACTCCCCTGCCCGGTCGGGTTTCCGACGAGCTCACCGAGGAGCAGGACCGCATCCTCAGGAAGGTGGTGACCGCACCGGACTACTTCCTGCTGTGGGGCCCTCCCGGCACCGGGAAGACGAGCATGATGCTGCACCACCTGGTTCGCTACCTGCTGACGCATACCGAAGAGAACGTGCTGCTGGTGGCCTACACCAACCGGGCCGTCGACGAGATCTGTGAAAGTATCGAGAAGATTCGCACGGCCGCCGGGGAGCCCTTCCGCGACTACCTCCGCATCGGCAGCCGGCTGGGCACCAGCGAAGCCTATACGGACCGCCTGCTGCAGGTGCGCAGTGAAGGCATACAGCAGCGCAAGGAACTGAAAGCCCTGATCCACCGCACGCGGATCGTGGTGGGCACCGTGGCCAGTGTCGGGGGGAAGAATGAGCTCTTTCACCTCAAGAGCTTCGACCGCATCGTGGTCGACGAAGCCAGCCAGATCCTGGAGCCCCTGCTCGGCACCCTGCTGACGCGGGCGCCCCGCAGCCTCCTAATCGGCGACCACCGCCAGTTGCCCGCCGTGGTGCAACAGGGGGAAAGGGAAGTCAAAGTGAACGATCCCTTCCTTCAGGACCTCGGCCTCAATGACTTGAGCACCAGTCTCTTTGAACGGCTTTACCTCAAGGCCATTTCCGCCGGCTGGACGTGGGCCTACGACCAGCTTCGCCACCAGGGGCGGATGCACCAGGAAATCATGTGCTTCCCGGCGCTCCATTTCTACGGTGGGGACCTGGAGATCCTGCCGCTTTCGGTGAGCCAGCGTACTCGCCAACTCGCCCCCCTCCTCCTGGCGGACCGCGGCACTCCCCTCCACCGGCAGCTGGCCACCCGCCGACTGGTCTTCATCGCCACGGAAGCCGACCGCCGTTCGGCTGACCCCAAGGTGAACCGCCACGAAGCCCGGATGATCGTGCAGCTGGTGGAGGCGTTTACTGAACTCTACTCCACCACCGCCAACCCGGTCCGCCCCGGCGACATCGGCGTCATCACTCCCTACCGCGCCCAGATCGCCTACATCCGCCGCGAACTCACGGCGGCCGGCCACGCTGCGGACCACTTCACGGTGGACACCGTGGAGCGCTACCAGGGCAGCGCCAAGCGGATCATCCTGATGTCCTTGTGCGCCAATGAGTCGCTCCAGCTGGACCGCATGTCGCAGGTCAGCAGCGAGGGAGTAGACCGCAAACTGAACGTGGCAATGACCCGGGCGCGGGAGCACCTCGTGCTGGTGGGCTGCCCGGACGTGCTGCGGCAGAACGAGATATACGCAAAGCTGCTGGAGCACGTTTCAACCTCACCGGATACCAGTTGTACCTTACCGTAGAATTCTACCCCACATGACGCTCACCACCCTTCTGCTCTACATCGGCATCGCCGCCCTGTCGCTTACGGTACTTACCCACGTTTACCTGAAGGCTACGCGCAACCTCGGCATGAGCCTGTTGCAGAACTTCACGGGAGCCCTGTTCGTGTTCTCGGGTTACGTCAAGGCGATCGACCCCCTGGGTACGGCCTATAAAATGGAGCAGTACTTTGCCGAGTTTGCCTCCACGGCTTCCGGTGCCGGGGCTGACTTTCTGGTACCGCTCTTCCCCTGGCTGAGCAGCTTTTCGGAAAGCTTCTCGGTCTTCATGATTGTGCTGGAGATCATGCTGGGCGTGATGCTGATCGTGGGGGCACTCCCGCGGCTTACTGCCTGGCTGTTTTTCGTCATCGTGGCCTTTTTCACCGTGCTGACGGGCTTCACCTACCTCACGGGCTATGTACCCTCCGGGACCAATTTCTTTGCTTTCGGGGAGTGGGGCGAATACGCCGAAACGAATATGAAGGTCACCGACTGCGGCTGCTTCGGCGATTTCCTCAAGCTGGAGCCACGGGTAAGCTTCCTCAAGGACGTAGCCCTGCTGGTGCCCGCCCTGATCTTCCTCTTCGCGCCTTCCCGCTTGCACCAACTCTTCACTTCGGCTACCCGGGGCGTCGTAGTGGCGGTTACCGGAGCCGCGGCCCTCTTCTTCAGCCTGAGCAACTACGTGTGGGACCTGCCGGTCCACGACTTCCGCCCCTTCCGGATCGGCACCGACGTGGCCACCGTAAAGCAAGCCGAGGCCGAAGCCGCCGCCAGCGTTTCCGTTCTGGGATATGTACTGACCAACAAGGCTGATGGCCGGGTGGTGGAAATGTCTACCGACGAGTTCCTGAAAGTCTACCAGGACTACCCGGAGTCCGACTGGGCGTACGAGACCTTCTCCTCCGAGCCCGCCATCGAGGCCACCAAGATCAGCGACTTCGAGGTGAGCGACGCCGACGGCAACGACATCGTTCCGGAACTGCTGGCCAACCCCGACTACACCTTTATCGTAGTGGCCTACTCCCTCAAGGGGGAGCCCGGCAACTGGGATGAGGACTACCTCGAGCCCTGGCAGGAGAAAATTCAGCCCGTCGTGCGGCAGGCGCAGGATGCCGGGCACACCGTAATGGCCATGACCAAATTCGCCGACGACGCCTACCTCGAGGATTTCCGCCGTACCATCGGGGCCGATTATCCCTTCTACCGGGGCGATGACATCCTGCTCAAAACCATCATCCGTTCCAACCCCGGCGTGGTTTTGATGAAGCAGGGCGTGATCGTCAACAAGTGGCACCACGCCCGCCTTCCCGCCTTCGAAGAGATCGCCGAACAGGATATTTTGGCCGCTTCCCGGCAGTAGTCCGGCTTTTTTCGTTGCTTTGCGGGGCGAAGGGGGCAGTTCCGCCCGCTGCGCTTTGAAAACCGGAAACCGATATGCTGAGTCGCCGCAACGTTCGCATCAAGATCATGCAGGTCCTTTACGCCGCCCAGCGGCAGGAACGCCATGACCTCCGCGCGATCCGCAGCCACTACACCCTGATGGTGAAGCGCTCCTTCGAGCTGTACCTGCAAAACCTGCTGATCCTTCAGCGCTGCTGCGAGTACGCCAAACAGGACCTGGCTACCCGGAACGCCAAGTTCCGCCCCAGCGCCGAGGACAAGGCCTTCCGCGCCACCCTGGCCACAAATCCGGCCGTGCAGTCCCTCAGCAACAACAAGGAACTCAGCCGGCTTTACGACCGCTACAATACCCGAACCCTGATCGACGCCGATCAGATCAAGCAACTCTACCGCGACTTCCTGGGCACCGAGGCCTACGCCGCCTACGCGGCCCAGGAGGAGCCCTCCCCCGCCGACACCACCAAGGTGCTGCTCGCCCTCTACAAGTGGCTGCAGGGAGAGGAACTCTTCCTGACCATGGTGGAGGACCACTTCCCCCTCTGGACCGAAGACAAGAGCCTCGTGGTGGGCGCCATGAAAAAGACCATCAAGGCCCTGCCGGCCGGCGATGACTTCTACCAGGAGTACGAGTCGACCTCGGAGTCCGTCAGCGAATTCGGCGAGGTACTCCTCACCTTCGTAGTGGACGCCAACGACCAGTTGCTTACCCGTATCAAGTCGGTACTCCAGAACTGGGACGCCGAGCGGGTAGCCATCATCGACATGATCCTCCTCAAGATGGCCATCGCGGAATTCCTGGAGTTCGACAACATTCCGCCCCAGGTCACCCTGAATGAGTACCTGGACATCTCGAAGCTGTACAGCACCGACAAGAGCAAGGACTTCCTCAATGGCGTGCTCGACAAGCTACTGAAGGAACTGCGTGAGGAAGGCCTGGTGCGCTAGCCTGGCGCCCCCTACGTTCAGTAATCGATCTTCCCCCGGCCGGCCTTGATTTCCCCCCGCCGCTTCTTCCGCTCCAGCCGCTTGCGGCTGTTGGCTTTAAAGGAGCCGGCCTTGCGTTTCTTCGGGGGATTGCGGATACCGCGCTCCAGCAACCGCTTCAGGTCCTCGAGGGCGCGCTTGCGGTTGGTGTGCTGGGAGCGGTCGCTCTGATCCGTGACCGACAGCCTGCCCCGGCCGTCGAGGCGGTTCCCCAGGTGGAAGCGGATGTTGTCGCGTTCCCGGCGACTCAGTCCCTGGCTAGCCTCTACGTCCAGCAGCAGTTCCACCCGGCTTTCCGTCTTGTTGACGTGCTGGCCGCCGGCCCCGCTGGAACGGGAAGTGCGCATTTCCAGCTCCCGTTCAATTACCTCCCAGTTCATCGGTCCAGATTGGGTACGAAGGTAAAGGTACGGTCGTCAAGGTTGAGGGCGCAGAGGTGGCCCATGCCGGGCTTGGTGTGGAAACATCCGGCGTCGATGTCGAAGACCGGATACGCCCGCCGCCGGGGGTGGGCCTGGGCCTCGACCTGTTGGCGGGTCAGGGGGGTATGACCGTGGACGATCTTGCGGTCGCCCAGCCAGTCGTAGTCGATGTGGCGGTACCAGTTGCGGCGGTTCAGCATCGCCTTTTTCCCCTTCAGGGGGTTCTTGCGGCGGAAGTTGAGTCCGGCGTGGACCAGGATGTAATCGTCCAGCAGGTAGTAATAGGGCAGCTGGTTCAGCCAGGCGATGTGCTGGGGATCGATGCGCCCTTCGGGGTTACCGGGCTGGATGTAGCTCGATTTGGTGGAGGCCGCTCCGGCGTTTCGCCAGGATGCGCGCGACCGCTTGTCCCCCACCAGAATGGCGTCGAGCATATACTGGTCGTGATTCCCGCGCAGGGGGTGGATGCGGTAGCCCTCCGCCTGGAGGCGCAAAATCATATCCAGCACCTGGGCGCTGCGCGGCCCGCGGTCCACGAAATCGCCCAGGAGGTACAGGTCGTCGGTGGTGCCGAGACTGATCCGGTCCAGCAGCGCCTCAAAGGTGCGGGCACAGCCGTGAATATCGGAAATGGCTACTCTGCGGGGCATCGGGTTCTTTAGGGAGGGCCAAAAGTAGTTTTTCTGCCCATAATGCATAAAAAAAGCTCCGCCCGCGGTGGCGGACGGAGCTTTCCGTTGGGAGGGATCCCTTACTTACTGGGTAGCGGCGTTGGGGTCGGCAACCACGGTACCGTCGAGGGAGATGACGGTCTGGGGAGGCGTGGTGTTGGCGGTGATGGTTACCCGCTGGTTGCGCTGTCCAACCTTGTTGTTGGAGTCGAAGCGAACAGTGATCTCACCGGTTTCGCCGGGAGCGATGGGAGCGGTGGGACGGGAAGGAACCGTACATCCGCAGCTGCCCTTGGCGTCGGTGATGATGAGGGGCTCGTTGCCGGTGTTCGTGAAGCTGTAGGTGTGGGTGATGATCTCCCCTTCGGTCACTTCACCGAAGTTGAAGGAAGACTCCTCGAAAGCCATGGTGGTGGTGGGGCCGGCGGGAGCGGCTACGTTGGGCTGCATGGGAGCGGCGGCATTGGGATCGGCGGGAGTGACGGTCTCAATGTT
Source organism: Neolewinella marina (assembly GCF_002631205.1). Lineage (GTDB taxonomy): Bacteria > Bacteroidota > Bacteroidia > Chitinophagales > Saprospiraceae > Neolewinella > Neolewinella marina. The sequence goes on along the minus strand of NZ_PDLO01000003.1, from coordinate 66,645 downwards.
CTGACGGGCGGCGTCGCGCACGTCGTCGTTGCCCTGCTGGCAGGAGAAAACACTGAATGCCAGTACGGCGGCACCAAACAGCGAAGAACGGAGGGTAAGCATACGAATCTGATTTATTTCTGGACAAATATCAGGTGCACAACGCCAATGTCCACCATCCCGCTAGTAAATGACTTGTTAACGGCGCCCACATTGGTATCCCTTACCTTGCGCCGCCAAAAGCCCCCTCCATGTACGAATGGCTGCTCTTCGACGCCGACAACACCATCTGGGATTTTGATGCCGCCGAGGCCAGTGCGCTGGAACGCACCCTGCTGGAGCGCGACTTGGAATGGTCGGCCGAGGTGCTGGGCACCTACCGCCTCATCAACCGCGCCGCCTGGGACGATTTCGAGCAGGGGCGGCTGCCCAAGGAGCAATTGCGCGACATCCGCTTCCAGCGGCTGCTGGAGCATTACCGCCACGACCACCCCGCCGAAGAGCTATCACTGAGCTACCGCAACTACCTGGCGGCCAGCCACCACCTGCTGGAAGGGGCCCGGGAAGTACTCGACCAGGTAAAGGGGCACTACCGCCTGGGCCTGATCACCAACGGGCTGAAGGAGGTACAGCGCCCCCGGCTGCAGAATACCGGCATCGCACCCTACTTCAATTTTATCGCGATCTCGGATGAACTCGGGGTGGCCAAGCCCGACAAGGCGTTCTTCGCCCACGCCCACGGTGAAATGGGATCACCCGACCCCCGGCGCGTACTGGTCATCGGCGACAACCCCAACGCCGACGTTCGCGGCGCCCTGAACTTTGGCTACGACGCCTGCTGGCTGCGGCGCCCCGGTGCAGCCAACCATTCCCGGCTGGGGGAAACCTACCGGATCCGCAAGATCACGGAACTGCTGGAGGTGCTTTAAAAACAACCGCCGCCACCAGTTATACTGGCGACGGCGGATACGTTTCGGTTGCGGCGGTAAATCAGCCCTTTTTCTTCTTGCTCGAGGTCTTTTTCTTGTTGGACGCTTCCTTCTTTTCAGCATCCTTTTCGCTGTGAAGGTAGCCTACGGACAGGCTGTCTTCTCCCAGGAAGTGCTCGCAGTGGTGGGCCCGGTCTTCGATCCGCACGAGGAATTCTTCCAGCAGAGACTTGGTACCGTAGTCGCCCAGCTCGAAGGCTTTCTGAATGGACTTGCGGAACTCCTCGGCCATCCGCCGCTCGTTGTTCATATCCGCCTCTACCCCGTCGCGGATGCGGAAGACGCCTTCGGGCTCCTGCTCGATGTAGGACAGCTTGACGTAGTTCTCCATCCGGGTGGTGGGGTCGTAGCCCAGCAGGGTAATGCGCTCTGCCACCGCGTCGGCCTGCTCGTGGATCTCGGTGTAGTTCTCCTCCAGGAAGAGGTGAAGGTCCCGGAACTGGGGGCCTTCCACCAGCCAGTGGTGCTTGTGGTACTGGAAGTACTGTATCCAGAGGGCGGCCAGGTGGCGGTCCAGGTGCTCCCGCATGACGGAGCAGGTTTTCTCGCTTAGCCCTACGGGGTTGCCTTCGTATTCTTTGTGATCTCTGATCTTTTCCATTAAAGGGTTGTTTACCCTCCCCAACGGCGGCCCCCTTTTGATGTTCAGGATTTCTGTGCCGGCCGTTGCCGTCCGATCACGGACATACCCCTTAACTTCCGGCTGTTCCGGCTTACCTTTCACGCGTTGGTTCGTCTAACCAACGTTAGGAGTAAAACCCCAAGAAACATGAGTGTCCTCCGCCTTGCGATTCTCGACATGTACAACGGCATCCCCAACCAGGGCATGCGGTGCATCCGTGAGATCGTGGAACAATTCTCCGACAGCGTCGAATACGAGGTGTTCGACGTCCGTGCCGAACACCGGCTGCCCAACCTGGACTTCGACATTTACATCAGCTCCGGCGGCCCCGGCGACCCGCGCGAAGGCGACGGCGTCTGGGAAGACCTCTGGGGACAGTGGCTGGATTCCGTCCTGGCGTACAACGCTACCCATGACCGGAAGAAATTCGTCTTCTTCATCTGCCACAGCTTCCAGATGGCGGTCCACCACCTCGGCATGGCCGAAGTAACCGCCCGCCGCAGCCTGAGCTTTGGCACCTTCCCCATGCACGTTACGGAGGAGGGCGTCGACGATCCGGTATTCATTGGCCTGGACGACCCATTCACCGCCGCGGACTTCCGCCGCTTTCAGGTGATCCAGCCCGACGAGGACCGGATGACGGAATTAGGAGCTACCATCCTGGCCATTGAGAAGGACCGCCCCCACGTGGACCTGGAGCGTGCCACCATGGCCATCCGTTGGACCCCGGAAATCGTGGGTACCCAGTTCCACCCCGAGGCGGACGCCGACGGTATGCTGGAGCACTTCAGCCGCCCGGAAATCAAGGCGGAGGTAATCGCCGAGCACGGCCGCGACAAGTGGATCAGCCTGATGGCCGACCTCAGCGACCCGGCCAAGATTTCCCACACCCACGACACGGTCATCCCCGGCTTTCTGCGGCGCGCCATCAAGGTGTTGGCCCCCGAACCGGAGGTAGCCCAGGGTTGATCGCGGAGCGGTCGCGCCAACCCCCGTATTCCGTTACCTTTGTTCCATGCGTATCTCTCCCCCCCAGCCTGCAGAGTGGGTTCTGATTACCGGTGCTACCCATGGAATCGGTCTCGCCCTGGCCAAGGAGTGTCTGCGACAGGGAATGGGAGTAGCCGCCGTGGGGCTGCCGGACCACCACCTGGACCTGGCCCAAAAGGAGCTCTCCGCTTTTCCCGGTGCCAACGTGCGGGCGATCGGCCTCGACCTGATCCAGCCCGGAGCCATCGACCGCCTCTTCGAGTGGCTGCAAGCCGAATCCCTGACCATCAACTACCTGGTGAACAACGCCGGCTTCGGCCGCGGCGGCCTGTTCGAGAATACGGATTGGACGGAGTACCGTAACATGCTGTTACTCAACAACCAGGTAATGGTTGAGCTCACCTATCGCTTGCTGCCCCACCTGCGGGCCTGTCGCGGTGGCATCCTGAACATCAGCAGCATGGAGGCTACCCTTCCCCTGCCCTACAAGACGGTGTACACCGGGACGAAAGCCTTCGTCTATAATTTCTCTTTGGCATTGCGCGAAGAGTTTCGCTATCACGGCGTGAGCGTGTCCGTGCTCTGCCCGGGCCCCATCATCACCAACGAGGACGGATTGCGGCGGCTTGAAGCGCAGGGGCGGCGCGGGCGCCTGCTGGTAGCCCTGCCCGAGGACATCGCCCCCGCCGCCGTGAACGGCATGCTGACCGGCAAGGCCGTGATCGTACCCGGATGGCTGGTACGGGCCATTATCGCCACGAGTTACATCACCCCCCGCCCCCTGCGCATGCGCATTCTGGAAAAGCTGTTCAGCCGTTACCGCGACACCCCGCCCGCCGTCGGCACCCCGTCCAAGGCCCGGAACCTGGCCAACTGACTCAGAAGGAGTAACGGAAACCCGTAAGTTTTTCACTGAGCTCCCAAAGCCGGCGGGCCTGCTCCTCGTCGTAGCTGCTGGAGAACGACCGCTTGGGGAACTGGTCGTCCCAGTACAGCCCGCTCGGCGGATTGTCAGCTACGGAGGCTAAAAAAATGCTGGTGGCGGCCCCTTCCTCCGCTGATTTGTTGCCCTTCATGCGCCGACGTACCCGCCAGGCCAGGCGGTGCAGCCAGGTATTCCCCTTCAACCCGATGTCGGTCTGCACCAGACCGGGCTGTACGGCACAGATGGTGGTGCTGTCGCGCTTGCGGCGGTCGTACTCGTAGCAGAACAGCACGTTGGCCAGCTTGCTCTGGGCGTAGCTGCGCAGGCCGTGGTAGTTGTTGTCGAGGTTCAGGTCGTCGAACTGTATGCCCTTCACCTGCCGGTGGCTGTCGCTGGCCACACAGATGATGCGGCCGTCCGGTTGCAGGTGGTCCCGCAGCAACCCCGTGAGCAGGAAGTAGGCCAGGTGGTTCACGGCGAAGGTTTGCTCTACCCCTTCGGCCGTCAGCAGTTGCTCGGAGTTCCAGACGCCGGCGTTGTTGATGAGGACGTCGAGACGGGGGTGGTTCACGCGTACGCGGTCGGCCAGGTCACGGATTTCTTCCTGACTGCTTAGGTCGGCGTGTACGGGACTCACCCGCCCGCCGGTGATGCCCGATGCGGCCAACCGCGCCTTCTCCAGGGTGCGACCGTGCAGCAGTACGTGAAAGCCCCTGGCGGCCAGGGCGCGGGCCGTTTCCAGGCCGATTCCACCGGTGGCGCCGGTGATGAGGACGGTTTTTTCCATGGGGTTATTCTTCGCTGGTCTGCCGCAGCCGGTTCACTTCTTCCTCGGCACCCCGCAGTTTGGCGCGGCACAGGGCGATGAGCTGCTCCGCCCGCGCTACGCGGAGGTGCAGCTGGTCGATGTCGGCCGGTACTTCCTGCAGCTCGGAAAGTATCTTTTCCAGTTCCGCCTGGGCTTCGGTGTAATTCATTGCGGACAATTTCCGCGAATGTAGGGCCACCCGCGGGAAAAGAACATCACCCGCCTTGTCTCGCGTTCCCTAAGAAAAGCAAACCCCACTATGCGACATTGTATTTTCTTCGGTTTCCTCCTCCTGGCAGCCCTTCCGCTGAGCGCCCAATCCCCCGTTGACGTAGGCCGGGGCGGCATGCAGACCACCGCCCTGGAGGAAGCCACCGGAGCGGACCTGTTCGCCACCAACTTCGAGGAATCCAACGTGGGCTTCCTTCACATTTACGTTGACCCCACGGATGACCCCCTGGAAACCTACCTGCTGCGGGGACGGGAAATGTCGGATACCGCGGTGGCCATGCTGCCCGCCCGGCTGCGGCGGCTGGCCAAGGATGACGACGCCACCTTCTACGCCACCCTGGCCATCAAGGGCATCGATGAAAACCTCTACCTGACCCGCCTGGATGCCCCGCGCCGCGACCAGATCGACATGTTCGCCATCCGCGACGGCAAGGTGAAACACCTCAAAACCCTGGCCTACCTCGATTGCGGCGGCACGGAGTGCCTGCAGATGGACAGCTATATCACCGACGTCAACCTCGACACCGATTTTGACCTCATCCAGATTGCGCGGCGAACCACCGAGCAGAATGGCACGACCGACGAGCGGCGCACTGTTTATTATATGTCGCCCGACAACCGCCGCTGGAAGGTCACCGAGGAACTCGACGTGCCCTGGGAAGGCATCCAGTTTTATGAACCCGGTCACGAGGAGGACCACTAGGGGCTCAGGGCCGGCGGCTACTCCTCCTCCGCCGCCGACCGGGATACCTCCCGCCGTATTTTTCGGAAGAGCTTCTCCGACTTGGGGGTAAGTTCCACCCCTTCCGGGGCCGCGTCGTACTGCCCGACAATCTCGAGCAGGACGTTGATCCTCCCCTCGGTATCGTAGAAGCGGTTCACAATGGCGATGCGTCGCTGTTCCACCAGACAATAACCGGAGGTAAAGTTTCCCTTCTCGTAGCGAACGGTATATCCCAGTTCCTCAAGCAGTTGCTCCAGTTTTTTCAGGCTGTGTTTGGTCGTGGCAATCATCGGGCGCGGCCGCGGGTGCGGGGTTTTGGGTCGGGGACAAGCCCCGGCAAAGGCCGCAAAGGTAAGGAGCCATTCGCCTTCTCCGGGGGCCTTACCCTTCTCCATCCGTGAAGTACATTTGAGCCATGCGCACCCTCCTGTTCTGTCTGTGCTGCCTGTGGGTAGTCACCGCCCCCGCCCAGACGTTCCGCGCCTCCGTGCTGGCGGGGGCCAACCTGAGTCAGATCGACGGCGACGACCTGCTGGGCTTCCACCGCCCAGGGGTAAATGCCGGACTGCGCGTCGTGGCTCTTTTGGGCGACCGCTGGCGCTTCGGCCCGGAAATCCTCTACTCCCAGCAAGGCGCCAAACGCAACCGGAACAGCATCAACGTTAGCCCCTACGACGCCTTCCGGTTGAGCACCGTGGAAATTCCGCTGATGGTGTACTACAAGGACTGGCGGATTACCGCCGAGGCCGGGGCCAGTTACCAACGGCTCATCGATTACACCATTACCGACTTCCGGGGGGAAGACATCACCGCCGACCTGCCGCTGCGCGACAACCTCTTTGCCCTGAACCTGGGGGTTACCCTTTACCTCACTGAGCAGCTCGGGTTCAATTTCCGCTGGTCGCGACATGTGGCGGATATTCAGCAGCCCGATGAACCCCGGCTGCGGGGCCGCGGTCTTACCCTGCGAGCCGTTTATACCCTCGGAACGGGTGAACCCCTGCCCGGCCGCCCTACTCCGGACACCCCCAACCCAAACGCCCTATGAAGTCCCCCGAACTGCGCGCCGTCATCGACCTCGGCACCAACACCTTCCATATCCTCATTGCCTCCATCGATGCCGATGGGTTGATCCACGAAGTGTACCGGGAACGCATCTTCGTCAAACTCGCCAGCGACGGCATTGAGACCATCGGTGCGGCCCCCTTCGACCGGGGGATCACCGCCCTGGCCCACTTTGCGGACGTCATCCGCAAGTACCGCGTAAAGGAGGTGACGGCCATCGGCACCGCGGCCCTGCGCACCGCCTCCAACGGCGAGGTGTTCGTCCGCCAGGCGGAACTGGAAACCGGCATCAGGATCAAACTCATCCAGGGCGACCACGAAGCCCAGTACATCACCCGGGGGGTGCTGGCGGCCCTGCCCCCGCTGGACGGCCGCATCCTGATCATGGACATCGGCGGTGGGTCCACGGAGTACATCCTGGCCTCCGAGCGCGGCGTCCACTGGCGGCAATCCTTTCCCATCGGGGTGGCGGTACTCCACCGGGGCTTCCACCATACCGACCCCATCAGCGAGGAGGAGATCCGTGACCTCTACGCCTTCCTCGACCACATCCTGGTGCCGCTGAAGGACATCCTCCGGCAGTACCCCACCACCCATCTCGTGGGCGCGGCCGGCACCTTCGACGTCATGGCCGATGTACTGAAGGACGCCGCGGCGGTCCCCCACCCCACCAGCCACACCCTGGACCTGAAGGGCATGGAGGAACTCCACTTCCGCATCGTGGCCTCCACCACCGCCGAACGACTGGATATCCCCGGCATCCCACCCGAGCGGGTGGATCTGATCGTCGTGGCCATGCTGCTGATCCGCTACACCGTGGAGCTGGCGAATATCGACCGCATCACCGTCAGCGACTACGCCATGAAGGAGGGCATCCTCCTGGGCATCGACGAAGCCAGCCCGCTGGTCTAGCAGGCTGTGAAGGCTAACAATTAATCACCCACTAGTGCGTCTGGTCAAAGTCCTGGATGACCCCCAGGATCAGCATCACGTCGGTGTAGAACTGGCGGATCAGCTGAAAGGACAGGTTGGAGCGAAAGAAATGGGGCTCCAGCAGGTCATAGCCGTGCTCCAGGCCAATAAACAGGTCCTGGTTGTGGACGGCAAAGTAGAGGTCGCGTCCCTCCCGCTCGTGGAAGGTCACGAGGGCCTCCTGCATCGGCGGCGTAAGTATGCCGGCCACCTTGGTGCCGGGGTGGGCGTATACCGCAAACTTCTCGCGGAAGACCGGATTGAGGATCTCGATATCCGCCGATCGCCCGCGGCTGCCCATGTAGGCATCGACCGATCGCTTCAGCCGCCGCAGCTTGTGGCGGGGCCACACCGCCAGCCGGCCCGTGGTCTCCTCACTGAAAATGGCGTGTACGAACAAGCCACTGAACACCACCTCCAGGCGGTTGCTGGCCGGACTGATCTCCTGTACATAGGTCTCCCCCATCTCAAAGGCCATCTCACCCACAATTCCACGTATATAGTCCTCGGCGTGGTAGCTGTCGGGGTTGGGCCGGAACAACCCGCTGCGCTCGAAGCGATCCGCCAGGATGGGCCGTTTGGGGTCGTACTCCAGGGACCGGTAGTTCGGCAGGTCATTGATGAAGTCCAGCAACAGCCGCATGATGGCCGGCTTGAACGACTGCCGGAAGCGTTCGATGCGCAGGTACAGTGACCCCACGTAGAAGGCCACCGGTAAAGCCAGCAGCAAAATGAGAAAGCCCAGGTCGTAGGCCAGAAACACCCCCAGCAGGACCAGAATACCCAGTGCGGACAGTCCCATGCCCAGCAAGATGCGCTTGCGCAGTCCTTCCAGCCGGAGCAATTCCGGGCGGATGGTGGTGTTGTAGTACAGTCGCAACTCGTGGAGGCGGGGTGGAATCATCGGCAAGTCGGTAGCCGGCAAAATACAACCATCCGCCATACCCTCGGTGTCTGTCTAAAAACTCCTATCTTTGCGCGCTTATGCAGTACAGCATCAAATTATCCCTTCTTTTCCTCGCCCTGGCCTTCTTCGGTTGCCGCTCGGAATTCGAGACCATCCGGACAAGCAACGATCCGGCCCTCATCCTCCAGCGGGCCAACGCCTACTACGAGGCCGGGGAATACCAGCGCGCCCAGACGCTTTACGAGCTGGTTATCGCGCCCTACCGGGGGCAGGCCGAGGCCGAGCAGATCGCTTACCGCTATGCCTACACCTACTACTACACCGAGCAGTACGTGCTCGCCAGCTACTACTTCAAGAACTTCGCCACCACCTACGGGGGCAGCCCCCTGCGGGAGGAGGCCGACTTCATGTCCGCCTATTCCAACTACCAGCTCAGCCCCACCTACCGCCTCGACCAGAGCTACAGCGTGAAGGCCATCGAGGGGTTTGAGGAATTCGCCAACCGCTACCCCGACAGCGAACGGGTAGCGGAGGCCAACCGCCTCATCGACGAGATGCGGGCCAAAATGGAGCTGAAGGACTTTGAGTCCGCGAAACTGTACATGGACATCGAGCGTTATGAATCGGCCCTCACGAGTTTCGAGAACGTCCTGAAGGACTACCCCGAAACCCAGCGGGCGGAAGAAATCCGCTACCTGATGGCCCGGGTGCAGTACGAATACACCCTGCGCAGCTTCCGGGCCCGCAAGCCCGAACGCCTCCGGGCCACCATCAAGCTGGCTGAGAACTTCCTCAACCGCTACCCGGACAGCAACTACGCAGAAGAGGTACGCAACTACCTCGAAAAATCAACCGCCGAATTAAAAGAGCTAGAAAATGTCTGACATCAAAGCCCGCGCCCAGGGACTGAGCCCCGATACCGCCGCCCGCGACATCCAGAAAGTCGTCGCCGATACCGGTAACATTTACGAATCGCTGGCCATCGTCAGCCGCCGCGCCCGCCAGCTGGCCGTCGACCTGAAGCACGAACTGGACCAGAAACTGGAAGAGTTCGCCGAGGTGACCGACACCATCGAGGAAGTAGTGGAGAACAAGGAGCAGATCGAAATCTCCAAGTTCTACGAAAAGCTGCCCAACCCCGTGCTCATTGCTATGCGGGAGTACCTCGACGACGAGCTCTACCACCGCTACAACGAGCGCCGCGAGGAGGACGAGGACGACCTGTAGTCCCTTGAGCCTCGCCGGCAAGAAAATTATCCTGGGCGTCAGCGGCAGTATCGCCGCCTACAAAGCCGCCCTCATCGTTCGCGGACTGATCCGGGAAGGTGCCGAAGTCAGGGTCCTCATGACCCGGGCGGCCACCGACTTCATCAGTCAGCTTACGCTTTCTACCCTTTCCCGCCACCCGGTAACCACCTCCGTCCACAGCGACGAGAGCTGGAACAACCACGTCGAGCTGGGCCTCTGGGCCGATGTCTACCTGGTAGCCCCCGCCACCGCCACCACCCTCGCCAAACTGGCGCAGGGAATCTGCGATAGCGCCCTGGTGGCCGTTTACCTCTCGGCCCGCTGCCCCATCTTCTTTGCTCCCGCCATGGACGTCGACATGTGGCTGCACCCGGCCACCCGCGCCAACGTGGAAAGGCTGCAGGGCTACGGCAACCACCTCATCGATGTGGACAACGGCGAACTGGCCAGCGGACTGGTCGGACAGGGTCGGCTGGCCGAACCGGAACGCATCCTGGAAGTATTAAGGGCCCACTTCGCCCGCCAACACGACCTGGACGGGCGACGCATCCTGATTACGGCTGGCCCCACCCACGAAGACCTCGATCCCGTTCGCTACCTCGGCAACCGCAGTACCGGAAAGATGGGCATCGCCCTGGCCGAAGCCGCCGCCGCCCGGGGCGCCTCTGTGGACCTGATACTAGGCCCTACCCCCCTCTCCCCCCAGGGGACCGGCATTAACGTTACCCACGTCCGCACCGCCCTTGAAATGCACCGGGAGGCCCTGCAGCGGTGGCCCCAGGCCACCGACGGCATCCTCTGCGCCGCCGTGGCCGACTACCGCCCGGAAACCGTAGCCCCGGAAAAGATCAAGAAAACCGGGGATGGTCTTACCCTGAAGCTGGTGCGCAATCCCGACATCGCCGCGGAACTGGGGCAGCAAAAACAACCCGGACAATTCCTGGTCGGCTTTGCCCTGGAGACCGAGAACGGCGTTGAAAATGCCCGCGGCAAACTGGAACGCAAGGGGCTGGACCTCATCGTGCTCAACTCCCCCCGGGTAGCCGGAGCGGCCTTTGGTCACGATACCAACCAAATCCAGCTCATCGATGGCAATAAGGTGACCTCCTTTGAGTTAAAACCCAAACGTGAGGTGGCAGATGATATCCTCGATCGCCTCCCCGCCCACCCAACTCCCTCACCATGAGACTGACGCTCGTCCTCCTGCTCCACTCCTTCCTGCTCACCGCCCAGAGCGAGATCAACTGGACGGTCAACCTGAATACCCAGCAGGTGACCCAAACGGAGCGCCGTGTCTTTGAAACCCTGGAAAAGGACCTGGTGACCTTCCTGAACGGGCGCACCTGGACGGACGACAAGTTCAGCCAGGACGAGCGCATCGACGTCACCCTCTTCCTGACCCTCGCTGAGGTGACCCGGGAAACGGCCACGGGTGAAGAGCTCGTCCCCAACCGCTACTCCGGCACCCTGGCCATCCAGAGCTCCCGCCCGATCTACGGCACCGGCGAGGTCACCCCGGTGCTGAACTACCAGGACAAGCGACTGGAGTTCAGCTACGAGCAATTCGAGGCCATCCAGCTGTCCGACCAGAGCTTCACCTCGGAACTGTCTTCCATCCTGGGCTTCTATGCCTACCTGGTACTGGGCATGGATTACGACACCTTTTCACCGCTCGGGGGGCAGCCGTACTACGAGCAGGCCCAGCAGATCTACAACCGCCTGCCAAACGGTCTCGCGAACAGTGGCGGCTGGACCGCCGCCGGCAAGACCAACAACCGCTACTTCCTGCTGGAGAACCTGCTGAGCCCCCGGATGATTCCCCTGCGCCGGGCTTCCTATACCTACCACCGGCTGGGCCTCGATCAGATGCTTACCGACCCCATCGCGGCGCGCAACAATATCACCCTGGCCATCGAGGACGTCCAGGCCGCCAACCAGAGCTACCCCAGCAGCGCGCTGGTCCAGGCCTTCGTCGATGCCAAGCGGGAGGAAATCATCGCCATCTACCAGGCCGCAACGCCCGCCGAGCAGAACGCCGTGATTCAGATGATGTCGCGGGTCGACCCTGCCCAGTCGAGTGCCTACCGTGCCATCCGCTCCGGAGGATCCTCTTCCCGCGCTGCAGGTCGGGTGCCTAGCCGCGGGCCAAACGGTAGGCGATAATCTCATCGTGATCGAACTCCCCGTCGAAGCGCGCCTCCTCTTTGGCGGTGACGCTTGATTCCGGGGGCACCCGCGCTTCGACGACCGCCGCCAGCACACTGGGGTGGATGTAGTAGTCGCGGCATACCGCGGTGGTGTTGCCCAGGTATTCAGCCACCCGCTCCACCACCCGCAGGTCGGCCCGTTCCGGTGGCTCGCCGTCGTTCTCCTCCAGCAGTTCCCAGTAGGCATCCACGGCAGCGGCCGTACCCGCCCAGGTGCGGAAGTATTTACTGCTGAACTTCGGCCCCACCACCTCGCGAACCATCTCGTTCACGTCGTGGCTGTCCAGGTTATACCACTTGCCGTCCTCCCCCTGATAGCGGAATACCTCGTAGCCCGGCAGCTCACTCATATTGGTGACCACCTCCACCAGGGAAGGATCGCTCAGGTCAACCGTGCGCACTACCCCACTCTTTCCAGTGTACTCAAAGTGCAGGCCGTTTTCGTCCACCTCCACGTGTTTGCGTCTCAGGGTGGTCAGCCCGATGGTTCCGTTGCGCTTGCGGTAGCTCGCGTTCCCCACGCGCATGGCGGTCTCGTCCATCATGGAGATGGCCACCGCGGCCACCCGGTCGTGGTCCCAACCGCGGCTGTTGTCCTGTACGATGCCCCTTAGCGTACGGCGTGCGCCGGGCAGGGCGTCGGCGAATTCCAGTAGGGTATTGAATTTATTCAACTGCTTGAAGGCCATCCAGTCGGGATGGTAGCGGTACTGCTTGCGGCCGGCTTCGTCTCGCCCCGTACTCAGCAGGTGACCGTTTTCCAGGGGGCAGATCCACACCTCCGTCCAGGCGGGGGGAATGGCCAGGGAAGCCAGCCTGTCCTGGATCAGTTTATCCTTGATCACGGTACCGTCTTCGCGGAAGTAGCGGAAGCCACCCCGGTAGGGCTTGCGGGTCCAGCCGGGCTGGTCATCGGAAACGTATACCAAGTTCGGTACGGCGGGATGCATGGTTCGGTTAGCCCCCATAAAGTGAATCGGATTGCTAACTCCATAAAGGTTGGTTTTACCCCATCGTGTTCAACCCGTAGCTGGAGAATTGGGCACATTGACGGCCGGGGGGCAGGCCGTGGTGGCGCGTACGCCGGTGCCGGAACCGTGCGCCTGCTGTCCGGCCGGAATTGCTACCTTTGCCCGCGCTTCATTAAAAACGTCCCGCATGATCAGCTACTACGCCAGCAATAACGGACAGTTGGGACCAGTGGAGCAACCAGGTCCGGACACCTGGATTCACCTCTCCCCGCCCTTCACTTCGGAAGAGCTGCCCGAGATCGCGGAGCGCTACGAACTCCCCATTGACTTTCTCACGGACCCCCTGGATATCGACGAGCGTTCGCGCTACGAGCGGGAAGACGACGCGCGGCTGATCGTCATCAATACCCCCATCCTCAGCCAGGTGGAAACCGAAAACGACAGCATCTACATCACGGTGCCCATCGGTATCATCCTTACCCCGGAAGCCCTGATCACCATCACCTCCACCCCGGACCACCCCGTGCTGCAGTTGTTTATCGACAACAAGCTCCGCAACATCGATCCGGCCCGCCGCAGCCAGTTCGTGCTGCGCATCTTCGAGCACACCGTCTACCGCTTCCTCACCTGTCTGAAGCGGCTGAACGTGAAACGCAACCTCATCGAGCAGGAGCTCTACGACAGCAGCCGAAACCGGGAACTGAAGCAATTGCTCAGCATCGAAAAATCCCTGGTCTACTTCATCAATGCCCTGAACGGCAACGAACTGCTGAAAATGAAGATGAAGCGGGCCGATTTCCTAGGCATCCGCCACGATGAAGACCAGTGGGACCTCTTCGAGGACATCATCATCGACAACGGACAGGCCCTAGAAATGGCCAATATCTACACCAACATCCTCAACGGGACCATGGACGCCTATGGCTCCATCATCTCCAACAACCTGAACATCACCATCCAGCGGCTGACGCTCATCACCATCGTGCTGACGGTCCCCATGGTCATCGCCAGCTTCTACGGGATGAACGTTCCCATGCCGCTGCAAAACGGAAACTATACCTTTCTGCTCATTCTCCTGCTCTCCATTATGCTGAGCATGGCCGTAATATTTTACTTTCGGCGCAAGCGGCTCTTCTGACGAGAGCCGTAAGCACCCTGTTTTTATCTACCTTCACCCCCCCTACTGATAAAGTCACTTTCATGCCCCACTCTACGATTACCGGTATCGGTCACTACGTACCGAAGAATGTTGTTACGAACCAGGACCTGACCGCCGTCATGGAAACCAGCGACGAGTGGATCCGGGAACGCACCGGCATCGAGGAGCGCCGCTACATCGACCGCACCAAGGAAACCACTACCACCCTGGCGGTGGAAGCCTCCCTGCGGGCCATTGAGGATGCCGGCATCGAGAAGGAAGACATCGACTTCATCATCTTCGCTACCCTGAGCCCGGACTACTACTTTCCCGGCGCCGGCGTCCTCCTGCAGCGGGAACTCGGGATCGCGAAGACCGAAATTGCCGCCCTCGACATCCGGGCCCAGTGCTCCGGCTTCCTCTACGGACTGACCACCGCCGACCAGTTTATTCGCGCCGGTACGTACAAGAAGATTCTCCTCGTCGGGGCGGAGGTACACAGCGTCGGCCTGGATTTCTCCACCCGCGGCCGCAACGTCAGCGTCATCTTCGGCGACGGCGCCGGCGCCGTCATCGTGGAAGCTACCGACGAGCCGGAAAACAGCGTTCTCGCCACTCGGATGCACAGCGACGGTACCTACGCCGAAAAGCTCAGCTACATGTACCCCGGTTCCCACGGTGGCTACTTCATCGAGAAGTACGGCATCGAGGGATTTGACGTTGACTTCGCCGTTAACGACCAGCCCTACGGTGGCGTCTTCTGGAACCAGGACATGCTCGACAAGGGCCGCATCTACCCCCACATGGAAGGGCAGGCCGTCTTCAAGATGGCCGTGCGCAAGTTCCCAGAAGTGATTACCGAAACCCTCGAGGCCGCGGGGCTCGGCGTGAAGGACATCGACCTGCTGGTACCCCACCAGGCCAACCTGCGCATCAACCAGTTCGTAGCCCACACCATGGGGCTGCGCGACGACCAGGTGTACAACAACATCATGCGCTACGGCAATACTACGGCCGCTTCCATTCCGATTGCCCTTTCCGAAGCCCGCGACGAGGGCCGCGTCAAAAAAGGCGACCTGGTGACCCTGGCCGCCTTCGGCGCCGGCTTTACCTGGGCCGCCGCCGTACTGCGCTGGGGCAAGTAGGTGTCACCTAGGGGAGCACCTCCGCTACGGTGAAGATGCTCCCCCCGGTAAATACCACGTCCTGATCCTCCGCGGCGGCCCGGGCCGCCCGGAACCCAGCAATCACTGAGGGATAAGACTGCCCCACCAGTCCGTACGCTACCGCGGACGCCCTTAATTCCTCCGCGGGCAGTCCCCGTGGGATGTCCGCCTTTACGAAGTAGTAGACTGCGTCCTGGGGGAACAAGGGCAGGGCTTTCGAAAGGTCCTTGTCGTTCACCACGCCCAGCACGATATGTAGTCGGCCGCCCCGGGATTCCCGCAGGGCCCTCAGGCGCTCAAGTACCGGACCGAGGCCCTCGCCGTTGTGGGCGCTGTCCGCCAGCACCAGGGGGGCATCGTCCTGCAGGACTTGCCACCGACCGATGTAGTAGCTCAGGGAATGTACGTGGTCGAAGGCGTAAGCCACCCGTTCCGCATCCAGGTCCAGGGCTCCCCCCTGCCCCAGTTCCTTCAGGGCAATCCAGGCCGTTTGCAGGTTTTTTTCCGCGAAGGGGCCCCGCAGGTCCGTCTGGAACACCCGCCGCGGCTGCTGGTCGGCGAACACGATGGGCGCGTCCAGCTCCCGGGCACGGTTCCGGAATACCGCTTCCGTTTCCGGCTGGGTTTCGCCGATCACTACCCGGCGGCCCGGCTTGATGATGCCGGCCTTCTCTCCGGCGATTTCCGGCAGGGTGTTACCGAGAAATTGCATGTGATCGTAGCCGATGTTCGTGATGACCGAGAGCTCCGGGTCGATTACGTTGGTGCTGTCGAGCCGACCGCCAAGGCCGACTTCCACGACCGCCCATTGCACCCGCGCCCGCGCAAAGTGATGGAAGGCCATCGCCACGGTGATCTCAAAGAAACTGGGGTTGATCCGCTCGATAACCGGCCGGATGTTCTCGGTGAACTCCACCACTTCGGCCTCGGGAATGAAGGTGCCGTCCACCTTGATGCGCTCGCGGAAATCCTTGTAGTGCGGACTGGTGTACACCCCCACCCGGAAGCCGTGGGCCTGGAGGGCGGCGGCCAGGAGGTGACTGACCGTTCCCTTGCCATTCGTGCCTCCGACGTGGATGCACCGCAGCTGTCGCTCGGGGTTGCCCAGCTCCGCCAGGAGGGCGCGGATGTTGGTCAGGTCCTTCTTCATCGCGCTGTCGCCGCTGCGCTGGTACATGGGCAGGCGGGTGAAGAGGTAGTCCAGGGTTTCGGGATAGGTCAAGGCGAAAGCGGATTGGTGAATGGTGGTGCAAAATTACCAACTCCCCCGGTGCCCCGTTGGGTATTTCACCGATGCTCCGGGGGGCTTCAACCACCCGCGCCGGAGACCAGGCAAATGCGGGCGAGCGCTTACCTTCGCGCCATGACTAGGAAGGAGCAGATTTTACAGATGCTGGAGACGGCCCCCAAGGATGCCTTTCTTCGCTTTGCCCTGGCGAAGGAGTGGGAGCAGGAAGGCAATGACCCTACGGCCCTGAACATCTACCGCAGCCTGGTCAACGACCAGCCGGAATACGTAGGCACCTATTACCACCTCGGTAAAACGCTGGTACGCATGGAGCGGCCCCGGGAAGCCTGGAAGGTCTTCACCCAGGGTATGGAAGTGACCAAGCGATTGGGCGAGATTCACGCCATGCGGGAACTGGCCGGCGCGCGAATGGAACTGGGCGACGAGGAAGACTTCGCCTAGAAGCGATACTTGGGGGCGGGGGTGAGCTGGCCCCGGGGTTCGGAGCGCGAGATCACCTCCCCGTCGGGCCGCCCTTCGCTGACGGGCGTGTAGTCGGGAATGCGGGGGAAGGTGGTGGCCGTCAGCGCCAGGTCCTCCACGGACTCCGGCCGCTGGGCGAGCACGGTATCCTGTGCAGGCCGGGGCAGCTGGGTGAAGGCCGCGAAGCCGGCCACCAGCAGCACCACCGCGGCCACCATCCAGGGGCGAACCCCCATCCAGCTGACGGCCGCGGGCCCACTTTGCCGGCGGCTGAGGAGTTGTTCGATGCGGTCCCACTGCTGCGGGCCGGCCGGCCGGCGCATGCCACGGGCGGTGCGGCGGAACTGACGATCAAAGGAATCGAGCTTGGACATGGCGGACAAAGGTTAGCGGGCGGGGTAGCCCAGTTTTTCGAGTAATTCCCGGAGCCTTTTTTTGGCCAGGATGAGTTGTGATTTGCTGGTGTTTATGCTGATGTCGAGCATCTCGGCGATCTCCCGGTGCTTGTACCCCTCGATGACGTAGAGGTTGAAGATCGTGCGGTAGCCGGTGGGCATACCATCCAGCAGGTCCAGGATGTCCTGCTCCGCCAGCCGTTCGGTAGCAGCAGCGGGGATGGCATAGCTGGCCGGATCCACCTCCGTAAGCTCACTGGCCTGCCGCAGGGCGTGCTTCTTGCGCAGCAGCATCAGGGCTTCATTAACGATGATGCGGCGGATCCACCCCTCGAAACTGCCGGTATCGGAGAAGGTATCAATCTTGTCAAACACCCGGAAAAAACCGGCCACCAGCACGTCGTCCGCGTCGGCGTCCCGGCGGCAGTACCGGCGGGCTACCGCTCCCATGAGTGGCGAGAAACGATCGAAAACGGTCCGTTGCGCCCGGCGGTCATTCGCTTTGCAGCCATCGATCATTTCCTGCTCGGTCAAAGGGGGCAGCGGTTGGGTTACGGAGATAAGATGCTGGATTCCGGCGCGGTGGTGGGTACGAAGTCGAATACTTCGCGAAAGTGGCGCTCCACCACCGGCGTCACCTCCTCCAGCTCCACGGGCCGGCCGAGCTCTACGCTGAGGCTGGTGACCGACCGACCGTCCTCCGCGATGCCGCAGGGGACGATGTGGCCGAAGTGGGTAAGGTTAGGCCGTACGTTAAGCGCGAAACCGTGCATGGTGGTCCACCGGCTCAGGTGAACGCCAATGGCGCAGATCTTGCGTCGGGGTTGCCGCCGGCCGGGATTACCCGCCAGCCACACGCCGGTGTAGCCGGGGTCCCGCTCACCCTTCAGTCCGAAGTCCGCCAGGGTGCGGATGACCACTTCCTCGAGGGAGCGGACGTAGCGGTGGACGTCGTTGAAAAACTCGTCGAGGTCGAAGATGGGATAAGCCACCAGCTGCCCCGGACCGTGATAAGTGATGTCGCCTCCCCGGTTGATCTTCAGGAAGGTGAACCCCTGTTCTTCCAGCTCCGCTTCAGATAGTAAGAGGTGGTCGGTGGAACCCGACTTGCCCAGGGTAAACACCGGCGGGTGCTCAACGAAGAGGAGATGGTGGTGCTGGCGGGGGCTGACGGTTTCCCCACCCCCGCGGCGGTGTTCTCTCAGGGCGAGTTTTCGGTCGACGACCTCGCGGTGCAACCGGGCCTGCAGGTCCCAGGCCCGTTGGTAGTCTACCCGCCCCAGGTGATGGATGTATACGACCGGCATAAGGGGTAAACGTCGCGAAGGCCCCGCCGGGTTGCTCCGGGGGGTGGCTGCTGATTCAGTCAAGTCCAATCGTCATCACGATCTTGCCCACGTTTGCGTTGCTGGCCATGTAGCGGTGGGCGGCGGCTACCTCCTCCCAGTCGTAAATGGTATCGACCACCGCCTGCAGGCTGCCGTCGGCAAAGTGGGGCCAGATGTCGCGGCGGAAATCCGCCGTGAGCCGCCGCCGGTATTCGTCCGTGCGGCTGCGCATCGTGGTTCCCGTCAGCTGGATGCGCTTGCGCAGGAAGGGGGCCATGCTGAAGTCGGCCACCCGCGCGCCGCCGAGGGCCGCCAGGCTGACGATGCGGGCGTCAACGGCGCTACACTGCAGGTTCTGGGCCAGGTAGGGTCCGCCCACGAAATCCAGGATGACGTCGGCCCCTCTACCGTCGGTGGCGTCCAGGACGGCTTCGGCAAAGTCCTCGGCACGGTAATCGATACAGCGGGCGGCGCCCAGCTCCTCCAGGGCCGCGTGCTTGTGGCCACTGGCGGTTACGATGGGCACGCCCCCGGCCAGCCGGACGAGTTGGATGGCGGCGGTCCCTACCCCACTGGCGCCGGCGTGGATGAGCACCGTTTCCGAGGCCTGGATCCGGGCAATCCAGTACAGGGCCTGGTAGGCAGTAAGAAACACCTCCGGAATGGCCGCGGCCTTCGTGAAGGAAAGCTTTTCGGGTAATTTCAGCAGCATCCGGTGGTCTACCGCAATCTGCTGGGCGTAGCCCCCGCCGTTGACCAGGGCGCAGACGTTGTCGCCGACCTCGAAGCCAGTCACTGTGGATCCCACTTCGATGACCGTTCCGGCTACCTCCAGTCCCAGGATAGGGTTAGCGCCGGGGGGCACGGGATACTTGCCCTCCCGCTGGAGCAGGTCGGCGCGGTTCAGGGCGGTGGCGGCTACGTGGAGGAGGACGGCTTCGGGCGCGGGTGCCGGGTCAGCGACTTCCGCCAGATAAAGCTGGCTTTCGTCGCCGGGCTGGTCGAATACAATTGCCTTCATGGGGTCAAATTAGGGGCTGGTGGGATGAATCAGGAACGGCCCAGTTCGATGGCACGCTCCAGGGCGGCGCGGGCACCGCTCTTGATATCTTCGAATACGCTGGTTGCCCGGAAGGTGTTCATGGCCGCCTCGGTGGTTCCCCCCTTGCTGGATACCCGCTCGATCCATTCGCGGCAGGTCAGGTCGTTCTTCATCTGGAGCTCCACGGCCCCCCGGAAGGTCTGGGCCACCAGCAGTTCGGCCTGGCTGTTGTTGAAGCCCATCTCGGTGGCCGCTTCGATCATGGCCTCCATGAAATAAAGCACGTAGGCCGGACCGCTGCCGCTGATGGCGGTGGTAGCGTCGATGCTGTACTCATCGTCGACGTAAATGGCCTTGCCCGTGGTATTCAGCAGGTTCTGTACCAGTACCAGCTCGATGCGGGTGACGGCGTCGCTGGCCGTGTAGGCCGTCATGCCCAACCCGATCTGGGCGGGAAGGTTAGGCATGGCGCGAATGACCTTGTCCACGCCGAGCCCTTCCTGGATGGACTTGATCGTCACTCCGGCCATGATGGACAGGTATACCTGCTGGGGGTCGGTCTGCGGGCGCAGGGTTGCGAACAAAGCACCGCTGTCCTGCGGTTTAACGGCAAGAATGATCAGGTCGGCTGCGGCCAGACAGGTTTCCGGCCCCGTGTAGATGGTGCCAATCTTCTCGTCGCGCAGCAATTCCGCCTTGTCGGATTGCCGTTCCAGGATCATCAAATCATCCTGGTTGACCAGGTGCGCCCGCAGGAGGCTGCGGGCGTAGGTTTTACCCATATTACCTCCCCCAATGACCAGAATCTTCATTATCCCGAATTTTTGGCGAAGATAGAAGATACTGGGCGCCCGGGCGGTGTCCGCCCACCCTGCTGCCGGGTCAACTTTTGTTGGCCGGGGCTGTATACTCTTGTAAGCACATGAATCCTATGCCATCGATAGAAGAGGAGATCCGCCAACCTTCGTTCCGGTCTCCCGCACACCGGACCCAGGTTAATATTATCTATACGGCTGCCTGGATCAACCAGAACACCACCCAGGCCTTGCGGCCGTTCGGTCTGAGCATCCAGCAATTCAACATCCTGCGCATCCTGCGGGGCCGCAATGGCAAGCCCGCTACCGTGAAGCTCCTCACCGAGCGGATGCTCGACAAGATGAGCAACGCCAGCCGACTGGTGGACAAACTCAAGGAGAAGGGATACGTGCGCCGGCAGGAGTGCGAAACCGACCGCCGCCGGGTCGACATCGTCATTACCGAGGAGGGGCTCGACGTGATCCGCCGCGCCAGCGAGGCGGTGGAGGAAACAATGGCCAGCCATTTCGGCAACCTCACCGACGACGACTTTGACGAGCTCAGCACCCTGCTCGACCGGCTCCGGGGTTGATCATATCTAGAATATTTTAGGGTTCCAGGCAGCAGCCAGGGTTGCTGGTACGTCTTAGGGAGGAAGGAATCATCGGACCCTTTGCGTCCGGGGGGGGAATGAGTCCGTCAATTGACTACCCTAACCCACCCACGCTATGAACCGGTTTCTTCTCCTCCTCCCCCTGTTCCTGATCTTATTTTCGGCAGACCTCCTCGCCCAGCGCACCATTACCGGTACGGTGGTTGACGAAGCCGGCGATCCCCTTCCCGGCGCGTACATCACCGTCAAGGGCTCCACCCTCGGCACCAGTACCGACGCCGACGGCACCTATTCCATCTCCGTGCCCGAGGCCGCCCGCAATCTGGTCTTCTCCTTCCTGGGCTTCGGTACGGTAGAGATCCCCATCGGTGAAAGCGACCAGATCGACGCCGTGCTGTCGGCGGGCACCGTCCTCGACGAGGTAGTCCTGATTGGCTCCCGCTCCACTGGGCGAACCAAGCTGACCACCCCCGTCCCGGTAGACATCGTCAACGTCACCGAAGTGGCCACCGCCGCGGCCCAGACCAACGTCAACCAGCTGCTCAACTACGTAGCGCCCAGTTTCAGCTCCAATACCCAGACGATCTCTGACGGTACGGACCACATCGACCCTGCTTCCCTGCGGGGCCTGGGCCCGGATCAGGTACTGGTGCTGATCAACGGCAAGCGCCGCCACAACACTTCACTGGTAAACGTGAACGGCACCTTTGGCCGGGGCAACGTAGGTACCGACCTCAACTCCATCCCGGTGGCCGCCATCGAGCGGATTGAGATCCTGCGCGACGGCGCTTCGGCGCAGTACGGTTCGGACGCCATCGCCGGAGTCATCAACATCATCCTCAAGGAAAAGACCGGCCTGAGCCTGAACGCGGAGACCGGGGCCTACGTCAGTTCGGAAATTCCGGATTACCAGGGCAGTACGGACGGGGAGTTCAACCAGATCAGCGCCAACTACGGCATCCAGCTCAACGACGCCGGGGGCGTGCTGAACGTTACCGGGGTATTCGACGACCGCGACTTCACCAACCGGATGAAGGAATTCACCGGCAGCATTTTCAGCGGCTACAACAACCCGGCTTCGGGCGCCGCCCCCGGTGAGGACATCACCGAGTCGGAACTGGTCCGCCGGGGACTGGAGCGTAGCGACTTCAACATGCGCGTGGGGCAGTCCGCTCTCCGCAACGGCGGGGTGATGTACAACCTACTGCTGCCGGTCGCGGCCGCGACCGAGGTTTACGCTTTCGGCGGTCTCAACTACCGCCGGGGCAACGCCACCGGTTTCTACCGCCTGCCCAACCAGAACCGGACGGTTACGGACATCTACCCCAACGGCTTCCTGCCCGCCATCAACTCCAACATCAGCGACGCCAGCATGGCCGTGGGCCTGCGCAGCGTCTACAACAAGTGGGAGGTCGACTTCAGCAACGTCTACGGCCGCAACGGATTCGGCTACCTTATCACCAATACGCTGAACGCCAGCCTGGGCGCGGCCAGCCCGACCTCCTTCGACGCCGGCGGCTTCAGCTTCGCCCAGAACACCGCCAATCTTGACATCCGGCGTTACTTCGACGACGCCCTGTCCGGGCTGAACGTCGCCTTCGGCGCCGAGTACCGCCTGGAGAATTACCAGATTACGGCCGGGGAACAGGCCAGCTATTACGATTACGGGGCCGCCTCCGCCTACCGCACCACCGGCGGCGACACCGTCATCATCCGCGATGGCACGGGCCCCATCAGCACCGTGTTTGACCCCCTCGGCCGCAGCCGCCCGGGCGGTGCCCAGGTGTTCCCCGGCTTCCGCCCCGACAATGAGGTGGACGCCTTCCGCAGCAGCGTGGGCGCCTACGCCGACGTGGAAGCGGACATCACCGACAACTTCCTGCTCGGCGCCGCGGTGCGCTTCGAGAATTACTCCGACTTCGGCTCCACCGTCAACGGCAAGTTGACCACCCGGGTAAAGCTCAGCGAGGACTGGACCTTCCGGGCCGGCGCCAGCACCGGATTCCGCGCCCCGAGTCTGCACCAGCTGAACTTTAACTCCACTTCCACCCTCTTCGTGGACGGCGTACCCTTTGAAGTAGGCGTCTTCAGCAACGACAGCCGCCCCGCCCAGTTGCTGGGCATTCCCCAGCTCAAACAGGAACGGAGCGTCAACTACAGCGGCGGCTTCACGGGCCGCATACCCGACGCCAACCTTAGCATCACCATCGACGGCTACCTCATCGACATCGCCGACCGGGTGGTCCTGACCGGACAGTTCCAGGGGGGCACCGAAACCCCTCAGCTGCGCGAAATCAGCCGACTGCTGCAGCAGGCCAACGCGAACCGCGCGGCCTTCTTCGCCAACGCCATCGACAGCCGCACCCGGGGTATCGACGTGGTGGTCACCCACAACGCCAACCTGGGATCGGGCCGGCTGACCAGCAGCCTGGCCGCCACCTTCGCCAAAACCACCCTGGAAGAAGTAAATACCAGCTCGGTACTGGAGGGCTTTGAGGATACCTACTTCGACCGCACCAGCCAGGTCTTCCTGGAAAGTGCCGTCCCCCGTACCAAGGCCAACCTGACCTTTGACTACCAGGTGGGGGACTTCGGCGTCTTCCTGCGCAACGTATTCTTCGGCCCCGTGAACGAAGCCACCAACAGCCTGGACAATGACCAGACCTTCAGCGGCAAGGTAATCACCGACCTGAGCGCCAGCTACCAGATCAGCGAACGGCTGCGGCTGGTGATCGGCTCGAACAACCTGCTGGACGTCTACCCCGACCTGAACATCCCCGCCAACCAGTCGGACGGCCGCTTCCTCTACAGCCGCCGCAGCCAGCAGTTCGGGTCCAACGGACGCTACCTCTTCGCCCGCGTAAGGTTTACCCTCTAATGTATCTTCGGCGGGTCGATCAAATCCACCCGCTATGCTGCTTCGCCTGTTCCTTGGCACCTGCGCCTTCGCCGCCCCCCTCCTGCTCCTGTCCCAGCTGCAGCTGAGGGTGAGCAGCGACGGCAGCCACCTGAGGAATATAACCGCCGACACCACCTTTTTCTACCTCGGCGATACCGCCTGGGAGCTTCTCCACCGGAGCCAGGAGGAAGAGGCCCGCGACTACCTCGAGGACCGGGCGGCCAAGGGATTCAACGTCATCCAGACCGTCGTACTGGCCGAACTCGAAGGGCTCACCTCGCCCAACGCCTACGGGGATTTGCCCCTGAAGAACTCCGACCCGACCGAATGGAACGAAGCGTACTTTACCTACGTCGATCGCGTGGCGGAGATGGCCGACAGCCTCGGACTTTTTCTGGGACTGTTGCCCACCTGGGGCGACAAATTCAATCTGCAGTGGGGCGTTGGTCCGGAGATCTTTACTCCGGAGAACGCCGAAGTCTACGGTCGCCGACTGGGGGAACGGTACGGGCGCCACAACGTCATCTGGATCCTGGGCGGCGACCGGATCCCCGCCGACGAAGAGGACAGCACCATCATCCGGGCCATGGCCCGCGGACTACGGCTGGCTATCGGGGACCGGCAGCTGATCACCTATCACCCCCAGGGCGGATACCGTTCCACCGACTTCTTCGCCGGAGAGGACTGGATTGACTTTCATATGTACCAGACGGGGCACGGCCGGCTCGACGACCGCAACAACTACGAATACCCCCATCAGATGGCGGCCACCGACCCTGGCAAACCCATCATTAACGGCGAGCCCGCCTACGAGGACCACCCCATCAACTGGCGGCCGGACAACGGCTGGTTCGATGACTTCGACAGCCGGCAAGCCGCCTGGTGGAGCGTATTGGCGGGAAACGCCGGCCACACCTTCGGCAACCATAACATCTGGCAACTCTGGCAACCGGGAAGGGCACCCATCAGTCGGGCCCATACGCCCTGGATGACGGCCATGCACTACCCCGGCGCTGCCCAGATCGGTCACCTCGGACGCCTGATGGCCTCCCTGCCTTATTACCTTCTACAGCCCGATGAGTCGTGGCTGCTGGAAGCCCCCAACAGCAGCGGGCGCGACACCCGGGTAGCGCGCAGTGAAAACGGCGACTGGGTTGTTGCCTACACCCCTTACGGCCACACCCTGCGGACGGAAGCCGAAAAATTACCGGCCGATGCTTCCTTCACCTGGTTCGACCCGCGCACGGGGCAGCGGATACCTTTCGCCCCCGACCGGGAAGGCAATCTGGTGGTTTTCGACCCACCCTATGCCCCCGCCCGGGGCAACGACTGGGTACTCCTGGTAAGCTCCGGAGATTAGGGCAGCGTACAAAGCTGCACCACCGGTTCTTCTCCGTCCGTATCGGTGTGCGCCAGCAACAACTGTCCCTCGTGGAGGGCCAGCCGCGGAAACCCGGTGCTGCGGGCCGTTGAGGTGCGGGCCACTTCCCGTGAGGCTACCTTGCCTTCGGGGCTGATCGTCCAGAGCGTGATTGCGGCCCGATCGGGATCATCAGTAGAACAGACTCCAAGCACGTAGGCGGTACCGTCGGCGCCCAGCTTCAGGTCCACCCGCCCGAGAGGATCCTTATCGTCGAGGACCAGGGGGTTGGAAAAGGATTCCGCAAGGGTATCGTAACGGGCGAACTGAATGCGGGGGGTACCGCCGGCGGCGGTGTACCAGGCGATGACCATGGATCCGGCATCATTCGCCCCCAGGGCGGGCCCGTTCACCGGACATCCGGTGACTTCCCACTCGTCGGCGTGGACCCTTTGGGGGTCCGACCAGTTGCCGCCCGCTTTTCGTACTACGAAGCCGATGTCGCGTACCTCCTGTTCCGACCGGTCGCGGTAGGCCACCAGGACACGGTTGGCGGTGGCCACGGTGGCGGTATTGCAGCAGTCACAAACCCGGCCGTCAAGCTCGGTGCGTTCAGAGACCTCACCATCCGGTGTAAGGGTAGCGGTACGCAACGTCATGGCACCTCCGCTGCCGTGGTGGGCGTGATCATTCTCATGCCCATCGCCGCCTTGCTTGGTATTGCGGCCATCGAGCCAGGTCACCTGCAGTTTGCCATCGGGGAGGTGGGCGCTGGATACAAATCCGTGTTCGGCGGGGATGCCGTCGGTGTGCAGTACCTGGCTGGCCGCCGCCCCGCCCTCGATACCGTAGCGGACATCGTAATCGTAGGTCCCCTCCCCAGCGTAGGCCAGGTAGTGGTAGAAAAGGCGGTCGCCAAAGGGCTTGACGGAGGGGTAGTCCGCCCAGTTGACGAACCACTTCTCTCCGGCGGTGACCTCCCGGTCGTCCGTCCACTTCCCATTGCTGAACTCCCGGGCGTAGAGGCGGTCGCCGTCCGTATCGTCGGAGATCACGTAGGAAAGGAGCAACCGCCCCTCCCCCGCCCCGAAGCGCGGGAGCCGGGAACCGGGGGGGAGGGTGTTGCAGTTTTCTCCAGCGTCCGTGATCACCACTTCGGATTCCGGACTGGGCGTTCCGCAGGCGGTGAACAGGAGGCAGCAGGACAGGAAGGTGATCCACGGTAGGGAACGATCCGCACGTTGGGCCATGGTAGGGGCTTGTAAGTGAAAAAAAGTGTCGGGTCGTCCCGTCGTGGTAAGTGCGTTTACAGGCCGAGGATAGACCGGTTGCCGGCCTCGTCCGTGCCGGCATCGGCGAAGTCGTCGAAGGCCCGCTCGGTAACCTGGATGATGTGGTCGGCGATGAAGGGAGCCCCTTCGGCGGCGCCCTGCTCGCTGCTCTTGATGGCGCACTCCCATTCCAGCACTGCCCAGCTGTCGTAGCCGTACTTGCTCAGTTTGGAGAAGATGCCCTTGAAGTCTACCTGTCCATCGCCCAGGCTGCGGAAGCGCCCGGCCCGGTCGGCCCACCCCTGGTAGCCGCCGTAGACGCCCTGCTTGCCGGTGGGATTGAACTCGGCGTCCTTCACGTGGAAAGCACAGATACGGTCGTGGTAGAGGTCGATGAACTGCAGGTAGTCGAGTTGCTGCAGCACGAAGTGACTCGGGTCGTAGTTGATCTGGGCCCGCTGGTGACCGTCGAGGGCGTCGACGAACATCTCGAAGCTGATGCCATCGTGGAGGTCTTCGCCGGGGTGAAGTTCGTAGCCTACATCCACGCCGACTTCATCAAAGGCATCCAGGATGGGCTTCCAGCGGGCGGCGAGTTCCTTGAATGCCATGTCGACCAGGCCGGCGGGCCGCTGGGGCCAGGGGTAGACGAAGGGCCACAGCAGGGCGCCCGAGAAGGTCGGGTGGGCCTTGAGGCCCATGTTGGCGCTCGCCTTGGCGTTGAGCATCAGCTGCCGGGTACCCCACTCCATCTTGGCCTTGCGGTTATTGGCCGCTTCCTTGGGTGCGAAGGCGTTGTACATGGTGTCGTAGGCCGGGTGGACGGCCACCATTTGCCCCTGCAGGTGGCTGGCCAGCTCGGTGATTTCCAGGCCGTGCTCGGCTACCCTTCCCTTGATTTCGTCGCAGTAGGTTTTACTCTCCGCGGCCTTTTCCAGGTCGATGAGGCGGCTCTCCCAGGTGGGGATCTGGACGCCCTTGTAGCCGAGTCCGGCCATGTACCGGCAGATGTCGTCGAGGTTGTTGAAGGGGGGCTCGTCGCCCATGAATTGAGCCAGGAAAATGGCGGGGCCTTTGATCGTAGTCATAGTAGATGTTGGATTGATGATTAAGGATGGCAAATAACCGCAAAGTGAGATGATCTTCCCTTCACGGAAACCGGTAGCATCCGGGGCTAACTTACTAAGATTTGGGAGGACGGCTAAGCCACGGGCGTGGTGTCCTGTGATAATGGGTCGATTTTAGTTCTATCTATTCCCCTTACATTCGACATTTACCCCGCCGTTCATCACCCCCCTACCCCACCTCATGACCGTCACTGATCTTTCCGCTTCCGAATACGCTCCCTTCTACGCCGGATACGTTGACCTGGTGCCGCCCGGCATCACCCTGCGCACGGCCCTCGACGACAGCGCCGCCGGACTGGCCGAATACCTGAATGAGGTGAGCGAGGGCGGCGAGGACTACAGCTACGCCCCCGGCAAGTGGACCATCAAGCAGACCCTCCAGCACATCATCGACAGCGAGCGGGTATTCGCCTACCGCGCCCTGCGGCTTGGCCGCCACGACGCCACTCCCCTGCCCGGATTCGAACAGGACGACTACGTTGCCTGGGCCGACCTTTCCCGCCGCGAGTTCCGGCGCATGATCACGGAATTTGAAATGATACGCAAGACGACCATTGCCCTCTACAACGGATTCGGCGAAGAGGACCTCAAGTTCCAGGGCACGGTGAGCGGTGGCACGGTGAGCGGTGGCCCGATGAGTTGCCGGGCCCTTGGCTTCATCATTTGCGGCCACACCTACCACCACCTCAAACTGTTTCGCGAACGCTACTGATTCCGGATTCTTCCTGCTTCTCCTGTCGAATTCATACCCCGTTACGGTGCGGCCACGTTACTATCTTGCCGCCCCCCTGATACCGTCACTTAACACCCCCTCCCCCTTGGTACGTTCCCTCTCCCTGTTTCTGTTGCTGCTGTTCACCTTTCCGGTACTGGCCGACAACCTGGATGGCCGGCTGCGGCTGCTCTTCCCCGGCAACGCCCCGGCGGAGGTAAGCGAACGGCAACTCGTGGAGAAAGGCCTGGAAAACCTGCTGCGGCAGCTGCGCTATTCCGACAAGGCCGACCGTAAATCGACCAAAAAGCAGGTTCACCTCATCCGCGAACGGTTTCACCGCCAGGTGCTGCGACAGTACGACCCGGGGGCCAATCTGGCCGACGCCTTCCGCCAGGGCACCTACAACGACGCCACGGCCGCTCTGCTGCTGGCCCTCACCCTGGAACAGTTCAACATTCCCTACGAAGGCTACGTAGACCACTGGGAAAGCTACCTGCTGGTTGACCCCACCGGAACGCGAATTCCCCTGCGCCACCCCGCCGCCCGCAAGCACGACCCCCAGAGCGCCCTGCGCTACCGCCGCGAATACCTCGCGCTCGTCCGCCAGACCGTTGGCGATGACCTCACGGGACTGTCCGACGCGGAGGCCGACAGCGTCTTCTACCGCTATTACTACCGCCCGGATCGCCGACTCACCTTTCTGCAGCTGTCGGCCTACCAGGAATTCCGCCTGGCCCAGCACGCCTACGCCAATGGGCAGTACCAAGCCGTGGAGGAGCACCTGAACGAAGCCAGCATCCGCGAAAACCGCCGGGCCTTCCAGGTACTCGCCGAGGCGGGGCAGCTGCAACTCTCGTCGCTCCGGCAACCCGACGCCGAAGGGTACATCACCGGCCTTTTCGAACTCTGGCGGGAAGATCCCACCAACGGCTACCTCCCCGCCGCCCTGCTGCGCCACTTCGACGAACGGCAACGCCAACTGCTCAACGCCGGCAAGCTGGAGGATGCCCGCCGCTTCCTCGACCAGTACGCCGAGCGGCGGCCCGCCGGGCTCGACGCCTGGAAAGCGGAACTGGAACTGTTGCAGCAACTGCGGTTGCTGAACCATTACCAGGCCAACGGTGAACTGGACGCCGCCCTCCAGCTGGCCAACGCCCTCTACGAAGGGCAGCCCGACAACGCCAACTTTCAGCACTACCTGGCCGAACTCACCCTCGTCCACCTGCGGCGCACCTACCCCGATCCCGACGAACTCGTGAACCGCGCCCGCGCCGCCGCCGAGCAGTTTCCCTTCTTCCTGGAGCACGACCGCTACGCCGACATCGTATTGCGGCAGCGCGCCTTGCGCATCCGCGACCTGTTCGCCGCGGGCGATGAGGCACAGGGGCTGAAAGAACTGAAGGAATTCCGCGACCAGCTACAGCGTGTACCCAACGGAAACGACCGCCCGTTGTGGACTCTCACCGCTTTCGTAGCCGCCAGCAATTACTACTTCGGAGAGCGGAACTACGCCCCGGCCCGTGCCTACATCGAGGAGGCGCTGGCGTACGATCCGGAAAACGATTTCCTCCTGCACCAGCAAGACCTGCTGAGCCGGTACTAGACCCGATACCTACTTGCCCTCGGGAGCAATCAGCTCCTCAATTGTTTCGTCGAAGCTCTCTTTGAAAGCCGCGTACTTGGAAGTGGCGGGGCCGTTGAAGCCGGTGTGGATTCTTACCACCCGGTTGTTCCGGTCGACGAACAGCAGGGTTGGATAGCTGATCACCTTGTTGAGCATGGGCAGTGCGCGGCTCGCCTCCCGCTTGTCGTTGCTCGCGGCCAGCAGTACCGGCCACTCTACCTCCATATTGTCGCGGTAGCGCTCCACCGCGGCCCGGCTGCGGGGATCATCGGCACCGTAACGCTCAAAGGCCAGGGCCACTACTTTGAGGTCGCCGGTCTCGTTTTCCGCCAGGTATTCCTTCAGGAAATTGGTTTCGTCGCGGCAGTTGGGGCACCAGGTGCCGAACAGCTGGACGATTTTCGGCCCTTCCAGGTCTTCCAGCCGGAGGGTATCCCCATTCACGTCGGGAAAGGCGAACGAGAGGGGCACATCCTCCCGCAGCCGCGTCAGTTCATCCGGACTGGTCAGTTCCGCCTGGTCGTCGCGCACGGCCGTCCAGTCGGTAATGTAATGGCGACCGCTGCGGAAGGTACCCGTCAGGCTGCCGTCCTCGCGGATCAGAGCTTCGAACAGGAAGGCGTGGCTGCCATCGAATACGCTCAGGTAGGCCTTGTTGGCCTGCACCGTACCCTCCAGGTAGCGGTAGTCGCCGGTTTCGGTCAGGAAGGTCCCCGTGAGGTGGTTTCCCTCCTGGCGGAACTCGGCCACGCCGGGATAAGGGTCTTCACTCGCGTCCCCCGCGAAGGTTACCGCCCACTGTCCGCTCAGGTCAGCTACGGGCTCCTTCTTCAGCGGCGTAAACCGGTGGTTCTTGCCGAAGTAGGCCTTGAACGGGATCCGGTAATTGTCGCGGTAGTGGACCACCCATACCCCCTCGATGACGTTCTCCTCGTGGTAGGCGCTGATGTGGGTGTCGTAGACCGGAAAGTCGATGCGGAGGGTGTCGCGGCCCACGGACTGGTCGCGGCCGGATTGTATATCCTTGGCCGGCACCAGGATTTCCTCTTCCCCATTGTGGATCACCAGATGGAAGGTGGTATCGTCCTCGTACACCACGTCGAAGGTGAAGGGCAGTTGCCCCTCGGTCACTTCGTCAAACTCCAGGTTCACCTTTTCGGGGATGGGCTCCCCCTTCGGGTTGGGGACGATGGGGTTGTACTCCAGCTCCAGCACGCCCCGGTAGGGGCCGGGGGGCAGCACGGCGTAGCGGTCCTGTACAAATACGCAGGAGGCCACCGTCAGGCCAATCAGGATGAGGGCGCCGAGCGCGGGTGCCGTGAATCGGGGGAATGCAAACATGCTTCGGTATTGGGGGAAACGCAAAGGTCGGTTGAAGGAGGAAATAAAGCCCAGTCCTAATACGCTTTTCTGTCCGGGTAGTTGGTCATTTCAGATCAAGTACTTACTTTTGCGTCCGCTTCCCGCGCATCCGGTCTCGTAGTACAACGGATAGTATACAGGTTTCCGAAGCCTGCGATGATGGTTCGATTCCATCCGAGACCACCCAAGGATACGGTAGCTGAGTTAAGTGGCTCCAGCCGCAGCTTGGCTACCGTATTTTTTTGGCCCCTACCCCTCGTTTACGGCAGCTCCGCGGCGAGGTATCGATCAAGGTCCACCGCCAGCCCCTCCACGAATTCCTGGATCATTTTACTCCGTTGGAGGCGCTCGTCCCACGAGTCCGGCCGGTACTGGGTAAGGGGGAGTAGCGACTCCGTCGGCCAGGAAAAGGTTTGGGTGGTCAGTCCACCGCCCGTATTCCGGTCGTAGCTCACCAGTTCGGTTTCCGCAATTTCCGGTCGCAACCAGCGGGCGGTTACCTCTCCTTCCTCCACCAATAGATCGAGGATAAAGGCTACCGTGGTCATTCCTGCCGCCCGACCGGAGGTTACCGCGATGGGCCGCCTGCCTGCATCCGTGAACAGATAGGCTCCCTCCAGCTTCACGATGAGTCGTCCGGTAGCCGGATCACTGTAGGTCAGTGCATCCGCTGCGGCATAGCCCGTAAGGGCCAGCCATTGGCGGACGGCCGACCAGGTTTCCGCCCCTGACCCCGCGGCGACACTGCTGGTGACATACTCGTACCGCCCCAAAGAATCTACCGGCATGGCCGGGTAGCCCCCCTCCTTTTCAGCCAGCTTACGAAGGCTTTCGGCC
This sequence comes from Neolewinella marina, assembly GCF_002631205.1. GTDB lineage: Bacteria > Bacteroidota > Bacteroidia > Chitinophagales > Saprospiraceae > Neolewinella > Neolewinella marina. Next base: position 34,624 of record NZ_PDLO01000003.1, on the reverse strand, counting down.
CGGTCACGGTATTGATCCAGGGACAGTGCGCCCTGGTCATATAAACTCCGGAGGTATGCATCTTCGGCCGCCAGGCTCTGGGCGTGGAGAGCAGAAATGGTCAGTACGCAGATTAGGGTATAGAGGTATCTCATAGCAGCTTTTACGCCAAACTTAGGCGAACACCTCGTTTTACCTGGCTGCCAGCCCTGAGCTTACCATTCCCTTAACCTCCGTTAAGGAGGTGGTAATTACCCGCTTCTCCTAATTACCTACCGCTTGATCACGGTTACCCGGCCGGATGCCGAATGGAGATAGTAGATGCCGCTCGTCCAGTCAGAGATGTCCAGTTCGTACCCTCCGGGCCCAAGCTGCCCTACGACGGGAATCCGCTGACCGCGGGCGTTGACGACCGCAGGTAATTGGGTAGCGGCGGCATCCACGACACTGACCCGGTGGGTAGCCGGATTGGGGAAGGCCCGCGGCGCTTCGGGAGTCTCGGGGGAAGTGAAGTGTAGAACTACAACGTCGGAGTAGGACGCGCTGCCGTCGGCATCCACCTGCCGGAGACGGTAGTAGGCGCTACCTGCGGTGGGCTGCTCGTCCAGGTATTCGTACTGCCGGGGGGAGGTGCTGTTCCCCGCGCCGGCTACGGAGCCGATCACGGTCCACTGCCCCTGGTGACCGACGGACCGTTCCACCTCAAAGCGGGCGTTGTTGCTTTCGCGGTGGGTTTCCCAGTGCAGGCGGGCCAGGCCCTGCTTTGGAAAGGCCTCGGCACGAAAGTCAGTAAAGGATACCGGGAGGGAAGCCCCTTCCACCTCCTGGATCAGGAAATTGTCGAAGACCGCAAGATTGGCCAGGCTGGCGTCGATATCCGTCCCCATGACAATGTTCCCGGCGCCCGTCCAGTAGAGGTTGCGGCCGGGTACGGGGGTGGGATCTGACCATACCTGTACTCCTTTATGGTACAGTTCCCCCAGGCCGGTGGAGGGGGTATACACGAACCGGATATTTTCAAAGTCGTCGTTCCGGGTATCGTCGTCGGTAAAGGAAGCGACTGCCCCCGAAGAAACTTCCCGGAACCCTCCCGCCCCGTTGTCGGTCCGGTACACCACCGATACGGAGGTGGCGGAACCGAGAATGAAGAATCCCCGTTGAAAGAGCGTCCCCATACTCTCGTTACGCTGAAAATCAAAGGAAATGTCAATACCGTTCACGTCGAAGATGGGGCTGTCAGCCAGCACCAGGTTCACACTGGGAGTGGTCGTGCCGGGGTTCAGGCCACTGGTGCCGCCTGCGCCATTAGCGGAGATGTAGACGTCGCTGTCGGCGCTCACGGCGTTGGGACCAAAGTCCGCCTTCAGGGGACCATCGGCGGTGTTGTTCCAGGTAAAGTGGCTGATCATTTGAGCGGGCAAGCCGGTACCTATGCTTACGCACAGGAGGAAACTCAGTAGGGTTTTCATGAGAGGTGTAAGTCTTTGGGATCAATCATTAATCCTGGTCGCAAAATAAATCAAATAGTATAAGCGACGACCACCTTAACAACGCTATTGGTCTAAATCTGATTGTACCCCGTAGTGAAGGTTCCTGTTGTGGCCCCCGGAGGGCACGCATTTCCTGGTTTTGTCAGAAAGCTTTAGGCCTTGTTGGTCTGCCCATGGCCCCCCAAACCGGTAGGGCTACCCCGTTGCCCCTTCCCTATTTTATCGCTGCCCCGGCCGGTTTACCTTTGTCGGTCCCACCACTGGCCGCGCGTATGCGGGACGGTACGGTTGGGCTCACCTTTTGCTTATGTCTGTTACCGGTCTTCTTCCCCCGCTATTATTCAGCCTTGCCTTTCTCCTGCCCGCCTGGTGGCTCTACCGCAACGGCCGCAAGGGTTGGGCCCTGGCACCCGCGTGTACCGCCCTAATCCTGGTAGTGGTGACCCTAGCCATATACCGACAGGAGGTCACCCACCGGCAGGCGCGCCACGACCTGCGCACCTTGCTGACCGAGCTGGACCGCAAGGACCTCTACAGCACCAGTGACCTGCGAGAGGTCGACGAAACGCTGTTCTTCTTCTCGGCCGCCAGCCAGGCCCTTTACCGGGGACTGGGCTACGCCCCGGAGCAGCGCGACAGCATTGGTCGTGCCCTGAAGCGGATGGCCGACTGGAGCATTCGCTACAGCAACCTGACGCAGTGGGGACCGGGGGCCGACTGGGACCGGGAGGTGTTCTTCATGGCCCACGCCGGCAGCGTGCTGGGCCATTACCAGCTGGCCACCAACGACGAAGCCTACGCCCCCTACTTTCAGCGCATCGGCCGCTACCTGGCCGGGCGCATGATCCGCGGACACTACAAACACCTCATCAGCCGGCCCGACGAAAGTCTGCTGCGGCCGGCCGATAACGCCGCGGCCATCTATACCCTTTCGCTCTACGACGAATACTACGGGGAAGGTTACGCGGTGAAGACGCGGCAGCAATGGACTGACTACATCGACAAGGAGCTGCACTACGCCGAAAGCCGGCTGCCCTGCGCGGGCTTCACCACCACCAACCGCTGCGCCCTGGAACCCAGCGCCGCCGCCACGGGTCTCTACATCTGCTACCGGGCGGCCGCCAGCCCTGAGGAAGTGACCGACGATATCCCCTACCGGGAGTGGCTGCACTACTTCAAGCGATTCAGTGGCAACCCCTTCAGTCTCTCCGTGCGGCCCAATATGCGCGACGGCGAGGTGGCCCGGCTCTGCAACGCGGGGCTGGCCCCCCTGGAATGCGGGCAATACGAGGACGCCATCGGCCTGTGGGCCGCGGCGGAATACGGCGGGGGGTACACCTATTTCCGCCTGTTCTCCGGAGCGGTTATCGAGCGGTGGTTCGGGGAGGCACCGGACTTCTCGGCCATGCGGGCCGCCCGCCGGGTGAAGGTCCTGACCGAGGTGGCCCTCCGCGCCATCGGGGAAGGGGAATTGAACCAATAGCAGCGGCAATCATTAGGTTAGGAAACGACCAGTATGCCCCAGGATTTTGACGTCATCATCATCGGCTCGGGTGCCGGTGGGGGGGCGGTAGCCTATACCCTCGCCGACACCGGAAAGAAAATTCTGATCCTCGAGCAGGGCACTTTCCTGCCCCGGGAGACCCGCAACTGGGACCCCGCCTTCATCTTCGGGCCGGATGGCTACAAGGCCGACGAACAGTGGATCGGTCCGGAGGGGGAAACCATCAACCCCATCGTCTACTATAACGTAGGCGGCAATACCAAGATGTACGGCGCCCTGCTGCACCGGCAGCGGCCCCAGGACTTCCGGGAGATTCAGCATAAAGGCGGGATCAGTCCGGCCTGGCCCATCGGCTACGACGAATACGAGCCGTACTACATGATGGCGGAACACGTCATGAAGGTCCACGGCAACCGCGGCGAGGACCCCACCGAGGGCTGGGCCAGCGGTCCTTTCCCCTTCAAGGCCTTCCCCCACGAACGCCGCATCCAGGAGGTGGCCGACCACCTGGAAGGTATGGGCCTCCACCCCCACCACTCGAACCTGGCCCTGAACCGCGACATCGACGAGCCCTGGCGGCGGCCCTGCATCGCCTGCGGCACCTGCGACCCCTTCCCCTGCATGCTGCACGCCAAGTCGGATGCCGAGACCGCCCTGGTACGCCCCGCCCTGCAGCGCTCGAACGTGACACTCTGGACGGGCAGCCGGGTAGAAAAACTCATTGAAGAAGGGGGCAAGATCACCCGCGTCGAACTGGTGCGCGACGGGCAGCCGATGAGCCTCAGCGCCGATCTGGTGGTGGTATCCTGCGGGGCCATCCAGACGGCGGCCCTGCTCCTGCGCTCCGGCGTGGCCAATTCCTCCGGCCAGGTAGGATGCAACTTTACGAAGCACAACCAGAGCGGCATCTCCGCCATGGATTACAACCATCCGAACCCCACCATCTTTCAGAAAACCCTGAGCGTCCACGACTTCTACGACGGCAGCCCGGAGCACCCCTACCCCCTGGGCACCGTCCAGCTTACCGGCAAGGCCCACTGGACGCGGATTATGGGCGACTACGCCGACCAGAACATGGTCGAGGAGCGTGCCCGCGAAATCCAGCAGTACGCCGTGGACTTCTGGTTCACCAGCGAGGACCTGCCCGACCCCCGCAACCGGGTAGAGTGGACCGACAAGGGCATCAAGTTCAACTACCGCCCCAACAATCGGGAGAGCCACTTTGAATTGCTGGACCACTTCCAGGAAAATTACCTCCGCCCCATGGGCTTTACCGACTTCATGCGGTCGACCAAGGGGCTGGCCTTCACCTGGCACCAGGCCGGAACCGCCCAGTTCGGCACCGACCCGCGCAAGAGCGTACTGGACGTCAACTGCAAGGCCTGGGACGTGGACAACCTCTACGTGGTCGACGCCAGCTTCCAGCCCAGCCAGGGTGCTACCAACCCCACCCTCACCATTATTGCAAATGCCATCCGGGTGGGCGAACACCTGCGCAAGGATTGGTTTAACGAGGGGGGCGTAACGCTGGACAACTATCCCCTATCGGACGGGTACATGGCCGACATTGCCCAGGCCAACGTGCTGGTATCCGCCGACCTGACTTACCAAGACGACAGCCGGGGGGCGTAATTCTTCCCCCCCGATCTGCGTTATAGCCGGGCAAGCCTATCTTGCCCTCCAATCGACGTAGCCACTATGAAGTTGACACGATTTTCCCTCCTCATCGCCTTCCTGGGCGGCTTTTCGGCCGCGGTGGCGGCCCAGGCCACTACCGTATATACCGAGGCCTGGCGCACCTTCAAGCAGGCCGAGGACCACCGGCAGAAAAACCTGCTGGACAAGGCCCAGCGGGAGTACGCCGAGGTAGCCACCATGCTGCTGCCCGTACACCAGCCCGAAGCCGAGTTGCTCCGCATCCAGGCCGAGCTCAACGTGGCCAAGCTGGCCGTCCGCCTGGGCAAAAGCGACGGCGAAAAGCTCATCCTCGACTTCGTTCGCCGCTATCAGCCCGACCCCATCGCCAACGCCGCCCTGCTCGAGATTGCCAACTTCTACTTCGAGGAGAATCAGCTGAAGAAGGCCGTGGAGTACTACAAGATGGTCCCCAAGGACATGATGACCAGCGAGGAGCAGGCCGAGGTGAATTTCCGCCTGGGCTACGCCAGCTTCGTGCAGAAGGACTTTGAAGCCGCCAAGCGCTACTTCCAGTTCAGCCGCAACGTCCAGGGCAAGTACTACTACCCCACGAACTACTACCTGGGCATCATCCAGTTCTTTGAAGGCAACTACGAGGTGGCCGTCAGCCAGTTCCGCATCGCCGAGAAGTCGCCCGAGTACGCCCCCTACATTCCCTACTACCTGGCCCAGATCTACTTCGCCCAGCGGCGTTACGACGAGCTGATCGCCCTGGTTGCCCCCCTGCTGGAAGGCGGCGGCACCGGACTGCGCAACCGCCAGGAAATGGAGCAACTCCTCGGGCAGGCCTACTTCGAGCGCGGGGAGTACGCCCTGGCCCGCCCCCTGCTCGAAAGCTACGCCAAGGGCAACCGCCGGCTGCGGGAGGAAGAACTATTCCAACTTGGCTTCGCCCAGTACCAGACCCAGGACTACGCCCAGGCCAGCAAGACCTTCCGTGAAATCTCGGGACAGAACACCGCGGTAGGTCAGAGCGCCAACTTCTACCTCGGCGACATCGCCCTGCGGCAGGGCGACGGCGTCGGTGCCCGCACGGCCTTCGCCGCGGCCGGCCGGCAGACCTTCGATCCCGAACTGCAGCAGGAGGCCCTCTACAACTACGCCAAACTGAGCTACGAGCTGGGCTTCGCCGCCGACGCCATTACGGCCATTGAGCAGATCCCGGCGGACTCCCCTTTCTACACCCAGGGACAGACCCTGCTCAGCGACGTGTTCACCACCACCCAGGACTACCAGCGCGTACTCAACCTCCTGGATGCGATGCCGAACCGCTCTCCCCAGCTGGACGAAGCCTACCAGCGCGCCGCCCTCTACCGTGGCCTGGAACTGCTCGGCCAGGGTGAGTTGGTACAGTCCAAGGCCCTCCTCGAAAAAAGCCTGCAGCGCCCCGTCAACGCCAGTTACCGCGCCCAGGCCCTGTACTGGCTCGCCGACCTGGCCAACCGCCAGGGCGACTACGCCACCAGCATCAACCTGACCAACCAGTTCCTCACCCTGGCCAAATCGGTACAGAACCTGCCCCCCCAGTCTTCCCTTTACACCGGGAATTACCTCCAGGGCTACAACTACCTGAAGCAGGACAACTACGCCACCGCCCTCAATTACTTTACCGCTACCGTAGAAGGCATCGAGCGCAACCTCCCTTACATCACCGACAGCGACGTGCGCGAGCGCGTACTGGGCGACGCGATGCTGCGGGCCGGAGACGCCTACTTCTCGCGCAACCAGTACGACCTGGCCGCCCGCTTCTACGATAACGCCATCCAGCGCAAGACCGTCGGATTCGTATACGCCCTCTACCAGAAAGCCCTGATCGAAGGACTGCGCGGCCGCAACGCCGAGAAGGTCCTGGCCCTGGAACAGCTCGTCCAGAACTACCCCAACAGCCAGTTCGCCGACGATGCCCTCTACCAGCTGGCCCTGACCTACCAGGAGCTCAACCGCCCCCAACAAGCACTGGAGCCCCTGCGGACCATCATCAAGCAGTACAAGGTGAATTCCCCCCTGGTCAACCAGAGCCTGCTGCAGCTCGGTCTCATCAGCTACAACCTCGGCAACAGCGAGGCCGCCGTGAACTACTACAAGCAGGTCTTCACCTCCAACCCCACCCCCGGGGAAGCGGTACGGGCACGGGAAGCTCTCCGGGAAATCTACGTGGATGATATGGGACGGGCCGACCTCTTTTTCCAGTTCTTCGAGACCCTCCCCGGACAGGAAATCACCACCGACGCCCGCGACAGCATCAGCTTCCGCGCCGCCGTGAGCCAGTACGAAAACGGCAATTACGAACGCGCCGTAGCCGCCCTGACCGACTACCTGCGGCAGTACCCCCAGAGCCCCAATACGCTGCCCGGCGTCTTCTACCGGGGCGACAGCTACGTGGCCCTGCGCCGCTACAACGACGCCCTGCCCGACTACGAGGCGGTCATCAACGCCGGCCCCAGCCGATTCTACCTGCCGGCCCTGAAAAAGGCCAGCCTGATCGCCTACAACTCCGTCCAGGACTTCCAGCGATCCTACCGGCTCTACACCCTGCTGGAGGCCGCGGCCGACAACGAAACCGTCCGCTTTGACGCCCAAGTCGGCGCCCTGCAGTCGGCCTACCGCCTCAACGACGCCCGCGCCACCGAGGAGTACGCCGCCAAGGTGGCCAACAACGCCAATGCTACGGCCGCCCAGCGCACCATCGCCAACTTCTACCTAGGCAAGATCGCCTACGACCGCAAGGACTTCGTACGGGCCCTGCCCTACTTCGACCAGGTGATCGCCAACAGCGATGACGAGCGAACGGCCGAGGCCCGCTACCTCCGCGCCAACGCCACCTACCAGCAGCGCAACCTCGACCGCGCCCAGCAACTGGCCCTGGAGGCCAACCGGGAAAGCTCGGGCTACCCCTACTGGGTAGCCAAGACGGTCATTTTGCTGTCCGATGTCCTCCGCGACAAAAAGGACCTCTACAACGCCCGCGCTGCCCTGGAGGCCCTGCTGGAGAACTACAACGAAGACGCCACCATCGTGGCCGAAGCCCGCCAGAAACTGGCCCGCGTCGAAGCGGAGATCCAGGCGGGAAGCCGACTCAACAACCAACCCGCCAACTCCAGCCGCCTTGAGCTGGACAACGGAGGCAACTAATATCACCGCCCATGCTACGTCACACCCTCCTCGGCTGCTGCCTGCTCGCTGGCCTGAGCCTGTTTTCCCAGACCGACCTCGAAGACAACAGCGTGACGGTCGTCACCAGTTTCGAGGCCCGGCTCACCGACGCCGAACGCGTGAAGGTGAATCCCGCCCCGCCCCCCACCGACACCAGCAGCCGCCGGCAGTCGTATAGCATCCTGCCGCGCCCCCTGTCGATCGACTACCCGGCCCCGACCATCCGCCCCCGCGCCCTGGCCCGGGAGGAAGCCCCGGAGATCAACCGCGGCTGGGTGCAGCTCGGCCTTGGCGTACCCAACGCCTTCTACGCCGACGCCAGCTATGACCTGGCCGGTCAGGAGAACCTCGACCTCGGGTTCTTCGGCACCCACTACAGCTTCAACAACGACAAGAAAGTAGAGAACCAGAAGGCCAGCGATACCCGCGTGGGGGCCGAAGGCAGCTACCTCTTTGACCAGGGCTTCGCCGTCGGCGGTGGCCTGAGCTACGACACCCGCAGCCGCTACTACTACGGCTACAACTTCTCGGAGATGGAAGGCGATTCCGCCCTCACCTTTTCCGACAATGAAGTACGCCAGCGGTTCAACACCTTCAGCCTCCACAGCGAGATTTTCAACGGTACCCGCACCGAAGGCAACATCGACTACCGCGCCGGCATCGCCCTGTACCTGATGGACGCCAACCCTTCGGTAAGGGAATCTGGTCTCGACATCGACGTATCCGGTACCAAGTGGATTAACGATACCAACCCGCTGGACCTGGCCTTCAAGGCCAGTTTCACGGCCTTCAAGGATACGGCCAGCCAGAACCTCAACGTGGTGAGCCTCAGCCCCAGCTACACCGTCCTCATCGCCGACCGCATCAAGCTGAAGGCCGGCGTGCGGCTGACCGGGCAGGAGGATGACTTCGACGTTTTCCCCAACTTCACCGCCTCGGCCGTCATCGTCGACGGACTGTTCAACGCCTTCGCCGGCGTAGAAGGCGACGTGCACAAGAATACCCTGCGGAGCCTGGCCGACTATAACCCCTGGATCAATACCCGTTTCCGGCTGCGGAACTCGGAGGCCACCCGTTTCTACGGCGGTCTGGAAGGCACCTACCGCTCCATCGCCTACCGCGCGGAAGCCGGTTACAAGTACCTGGACAACCTGGCCATGTACGTCACCAACCGCGACCGCAACGGCATCCCCCGCTTCGACGTCATCTACGACGACGGCAGCCAGATCTACCTCCAGGGTACCGCTACCCTGCCCCTGGTGGAGGGCCTCGACCTGAATGCCACCTTCACCCAGCGGTTCTACAGCATGGAGGATGAAGAGAAACCCTGGCACCTGCCCAGCCTGAGCTTCAACGCATCCGGAATCTATACCCTGAGCAACCTGCCCCTGCAGTTGCGGGCCGACTTCTTCGTGGAAAACGGACTGCCCTACCGCACCATGGAGGGCGGAGTCGATCACCTCAATGCCTTGCTTGACCTCAGCCTGAACGCCGAGTACACCATCACCGACACCTTCGGTGCCTGGGTGCGGGTGAACAACCTGTTGAACAACAAGCGGGAACGCTTCTACCAGTACCCCACGATCGGAACCAACTTCATGGTCGGCGCCTCGGCGCGCTTCTGATTACTCCCCGTAGGTTTCCCGGGCAAAACCGAAGCGCATCAGGTCGACCAGCGTTCCGCCGGGCAGGCGGTATTCGTTGCGCAGCTCCCCTTCACGGCTGAACCCGACCCGTCGGGCCAGGCGCTGACTGGCGTAGTTATCGATGAGCGTCTTTATGACCAGCTTGTCCAATTCAAGTTGCAGGAAGGCAAAGCGGACCACCTGGGCCAGCACCTCCGTCATGATCCCCTGGCGGATCAGTTCCCGGTCGATGAAGTAGCCCAGTTCCCCCATCGGCACGCCCCAGTCGAGGTTGAACACCTGTACGAAGCCCACGAGTTCCGTGGTTTCGTGGTGCCAAACGCCCATGGCGTAGCGTTTCTGCAGCAGCCATTCGGCGATGCACTCCCGCACGAAGATCTCGCTGCCTTTCTTCGAGCGGCCGGCCTCCGCCATGAGGTAGGGAAAGTGGTCGAGAAGGTAATCGCGGTTGTTGTCCAGCAGCCGGTACAGCGCCTTTCCGTCGTTCTCCCGGAAGCGACGTACCACGCAGCGCTGGGTGATCAGGGCGGTGTCGATGTTAAACAGCTGGTGGCGCATGGGCAATTCTGGGTTTGATGGGGTGAATGACCGGGGGCCGGCTTACTCGATCCAGGTCACCTTTTCGCGCCAGTCGCCGCGGGGCCGCGGCAAGTCGGGAGCGTCGGGTCGACCAATATAGAACATCCCCAGACAGCGTTCATTGGCCGCTGCTCCGGGCCAGTCGCCGTAGCCGCCGCAAACGAAGCCGGGACTGGACCAGTAGCCCCCCAGCCCGTGGCCGTCGAGGCTGAGCCACAGGTTCTCCACCGCGGCCCCCACGGCGGCAATTTCCTCCCACTCCGGTACCGACTCCCGCGGATCGCGGTGGAGGAAGATGAGGAGTACGGCGGCGGACTGGTCGATCTTCGTTCCGAATTTCTTCTCGATCCCGGCGGCGTCTTCCTTCTCCCGCCCGTAGACGTCGAGGAGCTCCTGCTTCAACTGGTCTTTTCCACCGTCGCGGTAGCAGCGGAACCGCCAGGGCTCAGTCTTGCGGTGGCTGGGGGCCAGGTTCGCCGCCTCGAACAGCTGACCAAGGGTGGCCGCATCAACGGGTTCACCGGTAAAGAATTGGGGGAAGACGGATTTTCGGTTGGCAATGGCCGGCAGCATAGATTGAGTTTTTCGGGCGCGTACGCAGGTGCAAGGGTAACAAAAAAAGCGGGCAACCGGCGTTGTGCAGGTTGCCCGTTTGGTCAAGCATTGGTCTTTATCAGCCCGGATTTGGGGTGTGCGGGTCAGTAAAACAACCCAGCCACCGCTCCCGTCATCAGACAGGCCACCGTACCACCCAACAGGGCGATCACGCCGAGTTCGGTGAGGTTCTTCCGCTGCCCGGGGGCGATAGCGCTGATGCCCCCCACCTGGATGCCGATGCTGGCGAAGTTGGCAAACCCGCACAGGGCGTAGGCGGCAATGAGGACGCTCTTCGGGTTCAGGGGCGCACCCGACGCCTGCACGGCCCGGAAGGTGTCGTAGGCCACGAATTCGTTGATCACCGTCTTCAGCCCCAGGAGCTGACCGATGATGGTAATGTCTTCCGCTGGTACGCCGATGATCCAGGCCACGGGGGCAAAGATCAGCGCCAGCAGGTAGGTAAAGCTGAAACCTTCAAAGCGTCCGTCAGTGGAGGCGGCAATGGCTGCGTTCCAGTTGCTGTCGGTCAGGCCCAGGCTGGCGGCCAGGTCGTTCACCAGGTCGGTGCCGCCCACGAAGAAGACATTGAGCATATAAATGAGGGCGGTGAAGACCAGCAGCATGGCCCCTACGTTGATGGCCAGCCGCAGCCCGTCGCCCGTTCCCCGGCTGATGGCGTCCAGCAGGTTGTTGCTGTCGTCGGCCGCCATTTCCAGCCGCTTGTCGCTGCTGGGGTTTTTTGCTTCGTGGGGATCGTCGTCGTGGGCCCCGGTCATCTGTACCAGTTCTTCACTGTCTTCCGGCAACAGCATCTTGGCACAGACGATGGCCGCGGGAGCGGAGATGATGCTGGCGGTGAGCAGGTGGCGGGCAAAGAACTGCTGGCTCTCGGGGTCGGTACCGCCCAGGAACCCGATATAGGATACGAATACGCTGCCCGCGATGGTGGCCATGCCGCCTACCATAACGCATAGGAGTTCCGAGCGCGTCATCTTCTCGAGGTAGGGCTTTACCACCAGCGGGGCTTCCGTCTGCCCGATGAACACGTTGGCGGCCGCGGCCAGGCTTTCCGGTCCACTGAGGCCCATGGCCTTGCTGAGCAGCCACGCCAGTCCGTACACGACCTTCTGCAGGATGCCCAGGTAATAGAGGATGGCCGACAGGGCCGAGAAGAAAACGATGGTCGGCAGCACCTGGAAGGCGAAGATGTAGCCGAAGCTGTCCAGGTCCACCACGATACTGCCAAAGAGGAATTCCGCTCCTGCCCCGGTGAACTCCAGCGTCTTGCGGAAGCCGGCGGCCACGTAGTCAAAAACGGTACTTACCCCATCTACTTTCAGGATCAGAATGGCCAGCACGAACTGCATCGCGATACCGATTCCCACCAGCTTCCAGTCGATGGCCTTGCGGTTCGCACTGAACAGATAGCACACTCCAAGCATCACGCTCATTCCAAGCACGGTGCGAAACAGATCGTAGGCAAATGACATAGCAGCAATTCGGTGGGCCGCAAGGTAGCTATTCTGCCGGAGCCATGGATAAGTGGACGGCGGGTTAAGTGGATGAATGCCGGTCTGTGTACCTTTGCGTCCAGTATGGGACAACCTTTTCTTATCGGCATCACGGGCGGCAGCGGCTCCGGCAAAACTACCTTCATCCGACAACTGCGGCAGGGGTTACCGGACGACAAGGTCTGCCTGCTGAGTATGGACGATTACTACGTGCCGCGGGAAGACCAGGAACAGGACGCGCGGGGCATCTACAACTTCGACCGGCCGGCCTCCATTCACCGCAAGGAGTTCGTGCGCGACCTCAAGCAGCTGCTGAAGGGCAACACCGTCCAGCGGCGGGAGTACGTCTTCAACAACGAGCTGGCGGAAGCCTCCATGCTCACCTTCTACCCCGCCCCAGTCATCATCGTGGAAGGACTGTTCGTCTTCCACTATAAGGAACTGCGCAAGATGCTCGACCTGAAGGTCTTCCTCCACGCCAAGGACAACCTCAAGGTCGTCCGCCGGATCAAGCGCGACCGGGTGGAGCGGAATTACCCCCTCGACGACGTCCTCTACCGTTATGAGCACCACGTGCTGCCCGCCTATGAGAAGTACGTTCACCCCCACAAGGAACGGGCGGACCTGATCGTCAACAACAACACCGACTTCAATATGGGCCTGGCGGTGCTCCGCGCTTTCGTAGAGAAGAAGATTTCCTGAGGAAGTCCGTTTTTGCGGGGACGCGGGTGCCCTGCCCTACCCCAACGGCTGCCGCCGCTGGATCAGGTCCCAGAGGTTCCCGTACAGATCGGCGAATACCGCTACGGTTCCGAAATCCTCTTCCGTCCGCGGCCGCACGATGCTGACGCCGTGTTCCAAGAGCCCGGCGTAGTCCTGGTCGAATTCGTCGGTTTCCAAAAACAGGAATACCCGTCCCCCGGTCTGCCGCCCCACGGCGGCGCGCTGTTCGTCGGTGGCGGCCCGCGCCAGCAACAGACCTGCCCCTTCTGATCCCCGGGGCCTCACCCTCACCCACCGCTTAGTTTCGGACAGCGGGGTGTCTTCCAACAGGTCCAATCCGAGAACCCGGGTGTAGAAATCGATCGCTTCATCGTAGTCACGGACCAAAAGTGCGAGTTGGGAAATGTGTTGTGCCATAGGCCGAAAGGTAGCTGCCCCGGGCCGAAGGGGCCACTAAGTTGATTCTCTTGGGCAAAATCCCCGTCCACGGATTGTAATAAACAATTTCATTCCCTACCTTTGCGCTCCATTTGTAAAAACCGGTGCCATGCCTAAAATGAAAACGCACAGCAGTGCAAAGAAACGCTTCAAGATTACCGGCAGCGGTAAAGTGAAGCGTTTTCAGGCTTACACCTCGCACATGATGCGCAACAAGTCCAAGAAAGCCAAGCTTCGTCTCCGCGACGGTGCCCTGGTTTCCGACGCCGACGAGAAGCGGATCAAGCGCCTGCTCTGTAAGTAACCTTTTTTAACGAGAGTACGGGTCCCAAGAACCCTCCGCGGTCCCCGTGCTGTACTAAAACAAACCATTATGCCACGTTCAGTTAATGCGGTTGCCCGCCGCGCGCGCCGCAAGCGCATCCTCCAGGCCGCCAAAGGATACTTTGGTGCCCGCTCCAAGGTCTACACCGTAGCCAAAAACGCCGTCGACAAGGGTATGCAGTATGCGTACCGCGACCGCCGCAACAAGAAGCGCGTATTCCGCCGCCTCTGGATTGCCCGTATCAATGCCGCCGCCCGGCAGAACGGTACCACCTACAGCCGCCTGATGCACGGTCTGAAGACCTCCGGTGTCGGCCTCAACCGCAAGGTACTCGCCGACCTGGCCATGCACCACCCCACCGCCTTCACCGCGGTGGTCAACACCATCAACAAGTAAGCCGGTAACCCCGCTTGCTACCGAAAGAAGCCCCCGCAGCCAATGGTTGCGGGGGCTTCCTGTTTTTTGGCTTACTTTCGGTAATACTATTTACCCCTACGATCATGCGCCACACCCTGCTCACCCTGCTATTACTCTTTTCCCTGGCACCCGCGTACGCGCAGTATGCCGGAACCACCGGCCTGACGGAAAAGGGGCTGGCCCGCTACGGCGACTGGATCGAAAGGGAAATCGACGCCGGCACCCTGCCGATGGCCGAAACCATCATCTTCCGCAACGGCACTCTCGCCTACCACAATGTACAGGGCGTGAGTGACCTCACCACAGGCACCCCTCTCCAGGAAAACCAGCTGTACCACCTGATGTCCATGACCAAACCGATCGTGTCGGTAGCGATCATGATGCTCTACCAGGAGGGCCTCTTCCAGCTTACCGACCCCGTGTCCAAATACCTGCCCGAATTCAAGAACCTGCGCGTCGCGAAAAATACGGACGAGGGCATCGGCGTCGCTACCGTCCCCGCCGAGAGCCAGGTAACCATCGAACAGGTACTTGCCCACACCGCGGGCTTCTCCCACGGCCTGGGTGGCACGAAACTCGACAACGAGATTGCCCGGGAACTGTACTTCAAACCCAAGGCCGATCTCGCCAGCCGGGTGAATACCCTCGCTACCCTGCCCCTGGTCGGGCAACCCGGCGAGCAGTGGTACTACAGCGCCTCCCCCGATATCCTGGCCCGGCTCATCGAGGTATTCTCCGGACAAACCGTAGCGGAATTTCTCCAGGAACGGCTCTTCGACCCCCTGGGAATGGCCGATACCGGTTACAACATTCCGGCGGACCAAGCCTCCTGGCTGGTCGCCAACCACACGGCAACCGACAGCTCCCTTACCCGGGCCGCCATGCAGCTGCCCAGTAGCGGGAACACCATTTTCGGGGGCACCCACGGCCTTTATTCCACGGCCCAGGACTACCTCCGCTTCGCCCGCATGCTCCTCAACAAGGGAGAACTCGACGGGCGGCAGTACCTCAGCCCCAAGACCGTAGAATTGATGACCCGTAACCACGTAGGCGACATGCGGGAGGACGGACAGGGCTTCGGCCTCGGCTTCGGCATCATCACCGACGTAGCCGAATACGGTACCATTAGTTCGGAAGGGCAATACTTCTGGAGTGGCGCCTACTCCACCTACTTCTTCGTGGACCCCGCCGAAAACATGATTGCCATCATGATGTCGCAACGTTCGCCCTACTCCGGCTACCTCGAGCGGAAGTTCCGGCAAATGGTGTACCAGGCGCTGGGCGAGTAGGTGCTGGCCGGACCGCCCACACGCCGTGTGGGCCATATGCCAAACAGTGCCGGCTTCCAACTTTACTACCCGCCAACTGGTGGATCCGGGGGCGGACCGCCCACACGCCGTGTGGGCCATGCTTCAATTAAGTAGTAGTTACAGCTTCTCCACCCGGCGGGTGGAGGATCCGAAGGCGGACCGCCCACACGCCGTGGGGGCCATGCTTCAATTAAGTAGTAGTTACAGCTTCTCCACCCGGCGGGTGGAGGATCCGGGGCGGACCGCCCACACGCCGTGTGGGCCATGCACTAAAAGCCAATGTTCTACAGCTTCTCCACCCGGCGGGAGGAGGATACAAATTATTACTTCCCCGACCTCACTTCATCCTCCATCTGCTCAGCCATCCACCAGGCTTTTCATATAATAATTTCCAGGCCAGGATAAAGGGTTGTTGGTCAGACCAGCCTTGACGGGATTGTTCAGGATGTACCAAAACACCTTACCAAAGGTATTGCCTCGTCAATCCCGGTCGAACGCCTTACTTGCCCAGACTCTACGACCTGGCCTGTCCAACTTTTTATTGATTAAACGGGCCGTGTATCGTTTGTGAGCTTCAAGTAGGGACCTGAAAGGTGTAACGCCGTATTCGTCCGGATGGGCCAACAGAACATGTACGTGATTCGACATTACAGATATCGCATACACTTCTACCAGCCCCCTTTGCTCGTTGAACAGCCACTGGTCAATGATTAACTGCTTAATTTCAGGATCTTCCAGCAATCGCGGTCCTTCCTGAATGCGGTCAAGCAGCTGATCGTATCTGAGCTGATATTCCTCCTGAAGGTTTCTCAGCCTATCCTGCTTTTGTTGCTCGATCAGGTCGTCCGTCGTCTCGATCCCGAATTCAACTTCTACTGCTTCTCTGGCCCGGCGATACGAGATAGCTAATTGCTCCCCCAAATGCTGGGGTATGCTTCCGTGTAAACGGTAAATGATGTGAACGGCATCCCGGGTGATGTCGCAGTTCTTGAACTCCATGGCGACGTTGTGTGCTCCTGAATAGGGCCTAGAAAATAATGCGTTGCTGACTTGGTAGAAGACCTCATCCAGTGGATAGTCGTAAGCTGGTCTTACGGAATACTAATTTCAGGTAAAGAGCTTGAGAAGATAGGGGGCTGGTCCACACGCTGCTTGTACTGTATTTCAAACCATCCCAGTCGAAAGTTTCTCCACCCGGCGGGTGGAGGGTCCGCTACCGGGCAGCCCACACGCCCTGTAGGCCATAATTTAATACCAATGGCCTGCACTTTCTCCACTTGGCGGGAGAAGGGTCCAAAGGCGGACCGCCCACACGCCGTGTGGGCCATATTCTAAATAGCCGTGGCACACATCCCCTCCACCCGGCGGGTGGAGGGTCCGCCACCGGGCAGCCCACACGCCGTGTGGGCCATATGCTAAACAGCCGTAGCACACATCTCCTCCACCCGGCGGGCGGAGGGTCCAAAGGCGGACCGCCCACACGCCGCGTGGGCCATATGCTAAACAGCCGTAGCACACATCTCCTCCACCCGGCGGGCGGAGGGTCCAAAGGCGGACCGCCCACACGCCGTGTGGGCCATATTCTAAATAGCCGTAGCACACACCTCCTCCACCCAGCGGGTGGAGGGTCCGGGGCTCCTCCGACCGGATCGAAAGTATCCGAGCAATCCCACATACAGTCGTGAGCATCGCTTCGGACCGCCCAACCGTCCCACCTTAGCGTTTGGAAGCCTCTTGACACAAAAAAAGCCTCTTCCCATTACTTGAGAAGAGGCTATATCATTCAGCGGCGGCGGTTACTTCCGGGCGCTGCTTTTGCGGTTGGGCGGGCTGATCACCTGGACGCCACGCTCCAGGATCAGCTGGTTGTAGGCCGGGACCTTTTCCCGGACGATGGTTCGGTAGGCTTCCAGTTCGGCGTCGATCTGGGCGGTGAGCTCCTCCTTGACGGCGTAGGCCGCGGCGGTGGGCCGGTAGGTACCGATGCCGGTCAGGCTGTTCAGGTGGGCCAGTTTGTTGGTCAGGCGGATGGGGTAATTGAGGGGGTCCTGACCACTGCGGTTCTTCGTCTGGTAAAGCGTCTCCTCGATGGCCGTCAGGCTGTCCATGATGGACTTACCGAAGTCGATGACTTCCTGGTTATCGATCCGCTGCTGGAGTTCCTTGATCTGGCCACGCAGCTGTCGGAGGTCGATGATCACCTGGTGAGCTTCGCTGGTCTTGTCCTGCACCTCCTTCATGAAGGCAAACTGAGCCTGGCGGTCCTCCTCGGAAGCCTGGACGCGGGGGTCCGGCTTGATGGTGAAGTCACGTACCTGCTTCCGCTCTCCGTAGGAGAACGCCACCTGGTAGTCGCCGGGCAGGGCCATGGGGCCACCGGTGCCCGCCCACCACAGGATCATGTTGTCAAACTCCACGCCGTCGGGGTACTGCATGTCCCAGTTGACGGTCTGTCCTCCGGCTTTCAGTTCCAGTTTGTTCTCCTTCTTCTCGGCCGTGGTGCTCCACTGGCGGATGGTGTCCCCCTCCTGCAGGATGGCCAGGGTCATGGGCAGGGAGTCCTTGGCGGCTTTCTCGCTGAGGAACAGCTGGAAGTTTACGCCGCCCGGGTGGTTCTGCCCTTCGGTGCGACTACTGCGGCTGCTGCCGCCCATACGCCAGGCGTCCGCCGGCTTGAAGAGGTGGAAATCGGCATCTTTCGCCACCTGGCCGAGCTGCTTCAGGGGGGTCAGGTCGTCCATCACCCAGAAGCTGCGCCCCTGGGTAGCGACGATGAGGTCGTCGTCCTTGAACGTCAGGTCAGTAACGGGCACGATGGGCAGGTTCTGCTGGAAGGGCCGCCAGCTCTTGCCGTCGTTGAGGGTGATGTACAGGCCGCTTTCCGTACCGGCCACCAGTACTTCAGGGTTGCCGGGGTACTGACGCACCACCCGGGTGAAGTCGGTGCGCGGAATACCCGCGTCAATCCGCCGCCAGGTCTTGCCGTAGTCGCCGCTGTGGAAGAGGTAAGGGGTGTAATCTCCGCTCTTGTAGGAAGTTCCGGCGGCGTAGATGCCTCCATCCTTCCGCTGATCGACGTCCAGGCTGTTCCACATGATGTACTTGGGGGCAGCCTTGGGGGTTACGTCCGTCCAGGTTTTGCCGTTGTCGCGGGTCACGTGGATGAGTCCATCGTCGCTGCCCGCCCAGATCACTCCGGCTTCCCGGGGGCTTTCCACGGCGGCAAAGATGGTTGCGTAGTACTCCACCCCGGTATTGTCCTGGGTGATGGGTCCACCACTGCTCTTCAGTTTTTCCGCCTCGTTGCGGGTGAGGTCGGGGCTGATGATTTCCCAGCTTTCTCCTTCGTCGGTGCTGCGGTGTACGTGCTGGCTGGTGGTGTAGAGTACATCGGCATCGTGGGGGCTGAAGAAGATGGGGAAGTTCCACTGGAAGCGGTACTTCATCCCTTCCGCACCGTAACCCATCGGGTTGTCGGGCCATACGTTGATGGCGCGGACCTGGTTGTTCTCGTGGTCGTAGCGCGTCAGGAAGCCGCCGTAACTGCCGCCGTAGACGATGTCGGGATTCTCGGGGTCCGGCGCAATGTGGGCCGATTCTCCGCCGGCGGTTTCTTCCCAGTCGGATTCACCAATGGTGCGCCCGTCGGACCGGTGGCTGATCCGTACGGTGCTGTTGTCCTGCTGGGCCCCGTAGATGCGGTAGGGGAAGGCATTGTCGGTAACCACCCGGTAGAACTGGGCGGTAGGCTGGTTGTGGTAGGTGCTCCAGTTTTCGCCCTGGTCGAAGGACACCTGGGCCCCGCCGTCGTCGGCGATGACCATCCGCTCGTTGTTTTCCGGTGCGATCCAGAGGTCGTGGTGGTCGCCGTGGGGGGCGTTATTGGATTTGAAGGTACGGCCGCCGTCGGTGCTGTGGTGGTAGCTCACGTTCATCACGTAGACCCCGTCGAGCTCCTGGGGGTCGGCGTAGATGCGGGTGTAATACCAGGCGCGCTGCCGCAGGGCCCGGTCGTCGCTACGGGCCGACCAGGTCTCCCCAGCGTCGTTGCTGACGTAGACACCGCCGTTTTCGTTCTCAATGATGGCGTACACCCGGCTCGGGTCCACGGGGCTCACCGATACGCCGCTGATGCCCCAGGTGCCCTTGGGCAATCCCTTGTTGCCGGTAATTTCCGTCCAGGTATCGCCCCCGTCGGTGGTTTTCCAGAGGCCGCTGCCCTCCCCACCACTTTCAAGGCTGTAGGGGGTGCGGCGGATCTTCCAGGTCGAGGCGTAGAGTACGCGGGGGTTGGAGGGGTCCATGCTCAGGTCCACGGCACCGGCGCCGGCGTTGGCGAAGAGGATGCGTTCCCAGTTCTGGCCACCGTCCTTGCTGCGGTAGACGCCTCGGGTTTCGGTATCCTTGTAGAGGTCGCCCATCACGGCGGCGTACACCAGGTCCGGGTCGCGGGGGTGTACCCGTACGCGGGAGATGTGGCGGCTGTCTTCCAGTCCAATCTGCTCCCAGGTCTTGCCGGCATCGATGGACTTCCACATCCCGCTGCCGTAGCTCACGTTGCCGCGTACGGTCTGCTCTCCGCCACCGACGTAGAGGATGTTGGGATTACTTTCCGCTACCGTGACGGCCCCTATGCTGCCGCCGAAGTATCCGTCGGAGAGGTTGGTCCAGGTTTGTCCCCCATCCTTCGTCTGCCAAACGCCGCCACCGGTGGCGCCGAAGTAGTAGAGGTTGGGCTTGCCGGCCACGCCGGTCACGGCGGCGGAGCGCCCGCCCCGGAAGGGCCCGATATTTCGAAACTGGAGAGAGGAATAGAACTTCTCGTCCACTTCCTGGGCCATCAGTGCCACGCAGCACAGGACCAGGAATACGGTAGAAAACAGTCGCATAGGTTGGATTTGGTTTGGGGATGAAGATAACCATATCCCCGAACCCGCCTATACCACGGCCTGGAAGCTATGGTCGCCGTACTGCCCCAGTCGCAGATTGGCCTGCTGGATGTTGAAGGCGCCCGGATTGAAGTCCTGGGTCAGCCAACTGGCCAACTCCTCATATTCGTAGTGGCTGGGGTCATTCAGAATCTTGATCTTTTCGTTGTAGGCCGCTACCCCGCCGATGTCCTGGGGGGGGCAGGCCCGCTCTCCGGCCGTGCACACGGGGTAGTGGTTGCTCCCGTGGGGCGTGCGGATGTCCCTGAGCTCCAGGTCATGGTACCAGTTGTCGAACTCGTAGCCACACTGTTCGCCTACCTTGCCCAGCAGGTCGCCCAGTTGGGGTTCACCGGGACCGGTTTGTTCGCGGTGCTGGGAGGGGAAGAACTGAAAATCTTCCGTGCCCCGCCAGCCCATGGCCGCCTGGATGATGTGGTGGAGCTGCGTCTGCCGCACGTCGGCCGGCACCAGCACCTCCCGCCAGATGGTGGGCTGGCTGCCATCGAGGGTAATGCGCAGCAGGAAAACGGGCTCCAGCGGTGAGGTCTCCTGGGCGGCCATGTCGCCGCCAAGGTCATCCTCGCCTTCCGCATCGGCCACCGGGGCGGGGTCGGAAGGGTTCTCCTCCACGGTTTCGGGTACGGCTACGGGCTCGTTGGCGAGGGCCGGAGCGGGATCCAGCGACAGCAGACCGGTGAAGGCCGCGGCGTAAAAGTCTTCCAGGTCGCCTTCCGGGTGATCCAGCCCTTCGGTTTCCCGGTCGACGATCACATCCCAGATGGCCAGCAGCAGCTCGTCCACTTCCGGTTGGTAGGATACCGGGGGCTCGTCCTCCCGCTCGGAAAAGTGCTGGAGGTAGCTCCGGTAGGCTTCGGTCACGTCGTGATCACTCAGCGCGGGGAACTGGCTGCGGACGTCGGCGACGGCCGTTGCAATGGCTTGTTGTAAATTGTCGGTTGACATAGGTTGCGGCTTCTCCGCAAAGATACACACCACCCGTATGGACCCTAATTTCCCCGGCAGTAAAGACCAGACGATTCACCGGTTTTCCCGCCGGGGGACGGAGGAGGTGACCGATAAGCTTGCCGTAGAGGAGCCCCTGGAAATTGCCCTCCTGGTCGGGGGCCGGCGGCGGGTGGCGGCCGTTACCATGCGCACGCCGGGCCGGGACCGCGACCTGGCCATCGGCTTCCTGTTCACCGAAGGGTTGTTGCCCCCGGGGCAGCGACTGGGCGGCGGCGCACTGGTTCCGGGGAATTCCCTCGAACTGCCTTGGCCGGAGCAGTTGCCCCTGGACCTGCGACCCCTCGACCGTCACACCTACACCTCCAGCAGCTGCGGCGTCTGCGGCAAGACGTCGGTGGAACAGGTGTACCAGGCCCTGCCCTTCCCCGACGATACCCGCCGGTGGCGGGTACCCGTAGACCTGCTGTACGCCCTGCCCGACCGGCTCCGGGAAGCCCAGCAACTCTTTGACCGCACCGGCGGAATCCACGCCGCCGGGCTCTTCGACCTCAGCGGCCACCTGCTGCACCTGGCGGAAGACGTGGGGCGCCACAACGCCCTCGACAAGCTAATCGGCCACTTCCACCAGCGCGACGCGCTGCCCCTCTACCGTTCCATCCTGGTGCTCAGCGGGCGGGCCAGCTTCGAGCTCTTGCAGAAGGCTGCCATGGCCGGCATCGGCTGCGTTCTCAGCGTCGGAGCCCCCTCCTCCCTGGCGGTGGAGCTGACCGGGGAGCAGGGCATCACCCTCTGCGGATTTGTTAAACCGGAATCCCTCAATTGCTATTCCCACCCCGGGCGGATCACTCACTCCCCCACCCCGGAAACCCTAACCCCACCACCATGCCCAGCGAACTGACCCCCGAACGCCTGACCGACCTGAAAATCAAGCCCCCAAGTTCCATTGCGGCCGGACTGCCCGCCCTGCGGTACAGCCTCAAGCACGTAAACGAATACATGCACGTGGGCGAAGGACTGGAAACCCTCTCCAAGCTGAACCAGAAGGGGGGATTCGACTGCCCGGGCTGCGCCTGGCCCGACCCCGACGGCAGCCGCGCCCCCATGGCCGAATACTGCGAGAACGGTGTCAAGGCCATCGCCGAGGAAGCCACCAAGCGCCGCATTGGCGCCGACTTTTTCGCCGAACACTCGGTGGAGGAACTCGGGAGATGGACCGACTACGAACTGGGCAAAAGCGGCCGAATTGCCCAGCCCCTGCACCTGCGCCCCGGCGCCACCCACTACGCACCGGTAACCTGGGCCGAAGCCTTTGGCATGATGGCCGATCACCTGCAAGCGATCCAGCCGGACGAGGCCGTCTTCTATACCTCGGGCCGCACCAGCAACGAGGCAGCCTTCCTCTACCAGCTTTTTGCCCGACAATACGGCACCAACAACCTGCCCGACTGCTCGAATATGTGCCACGAAAGCACCAGCCACGCGCTGGCCGAAGTGATCGGGCTGGGCAAGGGCAGCGTCACCCTGGAAGACATCCACCAGGCCGACTTGGTCATCTGCATGGGACAGAACCCGGGCACCAACCACCCCCGCATGCTCTCGGCCCTCGAGAAGATGAAGGAAAACGGCGGGCGGATGATCAGCGTGAACCCCCTGCCGGAAACCGGACTGATCCGCTTCTCGAACCCCCAACGCCCCTGGAAAATGGTCACCCGGGGCACGGAGCTCACCGACCTCTTCCTGCAGGTAAAGGTGAATGAGGACCAGTCGCTGCTGCGCGCGTGGCTGAAGATTCTTTACGACCGGGAACAGCAAGATCCCGGAACATACTTTGACCAGGACTTTATTCGGGAGTATACCTCCGGCTACCCCGCCCTGGCGGAAATGCTGCGGACCACCGACCTCGACGAATGCATCGCGAACACCGGACTGAGCCGAGACGAAGTGGAGGAAAGCGCCGGACTGATCCACGGTTCCGGCCGCATCATCATCTGCTACGCCATGGGCCTGACGCAGCACGAGAACAGCGTCGACACCATCAAGGAACTCATCAACCTCCTGCTGGTTAAGGGAAACATCGGGCGGCCCGGGGCGGGAATTTGCCCGGTGCGGGGCCACAGCAACGTACAGGGCGACCGCACCATGGGCATTTGGGACAAGCTCAAGCCCGAACTCGCCGAGGCCTTGCGTACCCACTACCACTTCGAGCCGCCCACCGAGGAGGGGTACGACACGGTGCGCGCCATCCACGCCATGGAGGAAGGCCGCGTCAGTTTTTTCATGGGCATGGGGGGCAACTTTCTCAGCGCCACCCCGGATACGGAACGCACGGCCCGCGGGCTGCGCCGTTGCGCCATGACGGTCCACGTATCCACCAAGCTGAACCGCAGCCACCTCGTTCACGGCAGGGAAGCCCTGATCCTGCCCTGCCTGGGCCGCACGGAGGTGGACCTCCAGGCCAGCGGAGAGCAATTCGTAAGCTGTGAGAACAGCATGGGCGTGGTGCAGATGAGCAAGGGGGTGCTGGAGGCCGACGACATGAACCTGATGAGCGAGTGCGCCATCGTATGTGAACTGGGCCGCCTCACGCTGCCCGAGTCGCAGGTACCCTGGGTAGCCTACCGCAAGGATTATGACCTCATCCGCGACGCCATTGCCGCCTGCATACCGGGCTTTGAGGACTACAACAAAAAGGTGCGGCAGCCGGCCGGCTTCTACCTGCCCAACGGACCGCGGGAACGGCGCTTCGATACCGCCACCGGGAAGGCGCAGTTTTCTACCAGCGCCCTGACGCCAAACCGCCTGGAGGAGGGAGAATTCCTGATGACCACCGTACGCAGTCACGACCAGTACAATACCACCATCTACGGTCTGCACGACCGCTACCGAGGCATCCACAACGAGCGCCGTGTAGTGCTGATGCACCCGGACGATGTAGCCCAGCTGGGCGCTTCCGCCGGTTCGGTAGTGGACCTGAAGAGCCGGTACGACGGGGTGGACCGCTGGGCCCGAACCTTTCAGCTTGTCCCCTACTCCATCCCCCGGGGCTGCGTAGCCCTGTACTTTCCGGAGGCCAACGTGCTGGTCCCCACCGGGGTTACCGCCCGGGGCAGCAACTGCCCGATCAGCAAGTCGGTGCGGGTGCGCATCTTCCCCACTCCGGAACAGGAAAACGGGGGGCAGTAAGGTGCGGGTTAACCCTATTTTCGCTTCTTGCTCTTGCGGCCGCGGGCCTTTTTCCGACGGCGGTACTCCTGGAGTTCCTGTCGCGTCATGGGCCGCTTCTTGTTGGTTTCCTTCTTTTCGTGGAAGGCTCCCTGGTTGCTGACCTGGATCTTCGTTTCCACGATGGGCTGCTGGGACTGGGGCATTTCTTCCGGGATCAACTCCTCCGATACGGTCACGGCTTCCGGCAGGGGCAGTACTTCCAGCTTCCGGTCCATCAGTGCTTCGATGGCTTCCAGGTCCGCCAGTTCGGCTTCGGTGGTGAAGGTGACGGCGGTGCCCTGCTTGTCGGCCCGCCCGGTACGGCCGATGCGGTGGATGTAGTTTTCCGGCTGTTCGGGGGTGTCCAGGTTGATGACGTGGGAAACGTCACTCAGGTCCAAGCCGCGGCTCACCAGGTCGGTGGCGATAAGCATGCGGTGCTCGCCCGACTGAAAGCGCTCCAGGCTGTTGAAGCGGTAGTTCTGGCTCTTGTTGCCGTGGATAACGCCCACCTGTCCGGGGAAGGCTTCTTCCAGCTGGTCGGCCAGCAGATCGGCGAACCGCTTTCCGGGGGTGAAGACCAGCACCCGGTGGTATGTATCCGCGTCCGTGAGGAGGTGCAGCAGCAGGTTAACCTTGGTGTTGAAGTTCGGCACCCGGTAGCCGAATTGGGCAATATTGTCGAGGGGGGTACCGGTGGGTGCGGCTTCCACGGTTTCCGGAAAATTGAAGGTGGCGTCGATGATGGCTTCCACTTCCGGCACCATGGTAGCGGAGAATAGCAGATTCTGCCGGCGCTCGGGCATCAGTTCCAGGATCTTGGTGAGCTGCGGCAGGAAACCCAGTTCCAGCAGTTCGTCTACTTCATCGATGACCAGGTGGCGGAGGGCCCGGAACTTCAGGCTGCCCGTCACCGTGAGGTCGTAAAGGCGGCCCGGCGTACCGACTACAAAGTCGCAACCCTGTTCGACGGCCGCGGCGTGGACCTTCAGGTTTACGCCGCCGTAGACGCCAACCGTCACCACGTTCTGGTAGGCCGTCAGCTTGTCGATCTCCTCGACCACCTGCACCACCAGTTCCCGGGTGGGCACGATGATGAGCGTCTGGGGGAAGGGATGCTTCTGAAAGGTCCACTTCCGGAGCAGCGGCAGCAGATAGGCCAGCGTCTTGCCGGTACCCGTCTGGGCAATGCCCACCACGTCGCGTCCGGACATCACCACCGGGAAGGCGCGCTCCTGGATGGGCGTCGGATGCTCGAGCCCGAGGTCGGCAAGGGCGGAGAGCTGGAATTTGGACAGGTTGAGGTCGGCGAAGGTCATGGGCACAAGATACAGCGGTCCTTACTCGTAGCCGGGAAGCTGTCCGCTGACGTTGAGGCGGAACTTGGCGCGGTACTCCGTGGCCGTCATTCCGGTATGCTTTTTAAAGGCCCGGTTGAACTGGCTTACGGTATTGAAACCACTGTCGAAGGCCACGTTCTGCACCGTGCTGTGGTCGTCGGCCAGCAACTTGCAGGAATACACGATGCGGAAATCGTTCAGGAATGTCACGAAGGTCTTTCCGGTGGTCTTCTTGAAGTAGCGGCAAAATGCCGGGACGGTCATGGCGGCCACCCCGGCAACTTCGTCGAGGGAGATGTCGCGGTCGAAGTTGGCCCCGATGAACTCCTGCAGCTGGTTGAAGCGGTCGTAGCCGTGGGTCTCGATCTCCAGGTGAAAGCCTTCGGCGTTGAGGCTCTCGTATTCGGTGCTGTTGGCCAGCTCGTTGAGAATGTCGACCAGCAGCAGCAGGCGCCCCAGGGGGGGCAGGTCGATCAGCCGCTCCAGCCGACCGCCCTGTACCATGCGGGTGGTGCCGTGAAAGCTGATGCCGTTGCGGGCCCGGTGCATCAGTTCCTTGACGCGCCGCATTTCGGGCAGGTCCAGGAACTCGTAGTTCGGAAAGCTGGGCGCAAACTGCACCACCGTTTCCTTCTCGTTATTGGACATCCGGTCCGTGAAGCCGAGGTGAGGCAGGTTGGAACCGATCAGGATCAGCTCGCCGTCCTGATAGTGACTGATGTGACTACCGACGTGCCGGCGGCCGTGGCCACCGCGGACGTACACCAGCTCCAGTTCAGGGTGGTAATGCCACTTGGGCAGTTTGTTGACCCGTTTCTTCGGTTCCGCGTAGTGTTTGACGAGGAAGGAGGTTCCGGGCACCGGGGTAACGCGCTCGCGAACGGGCTGGGAGATCGTCTCCATATTCATTGTGGTTGAGTGGGGGCTATAAGACAAGGTGGCCGTGATTTCGACCCGATAGGCAGGGCATTAAACACCCCAAAGTTGGGCTTGGTTACGCGATGAAATAGGCAAGAATTACCCCGGCCTGCGCGCATTTTATCCCACTCCGGGGAGGCGGTCAAAATGTGCGCTGCCCTCGACAATTTATGCGTTTAAACGGATGCCGGGGCACCCGACCTTTGTGGTATCAGGAGTTGATCATGTGCGGCAGTCGAGCCAATCGACCCACGCAAAACTGAAAAGTATTTATCAACCCCAAATTATTTGACCATGAAAACGTCACTTTCTCTGTTCTTGATCCTGTTCAGCGCATCGCTGTTTGCTTCGATCAATCCCATTGACCTGGTGGTTCAAGCAGATCCTACCTCACACACCCTGACCATGCGGACGGTGGCTCCGGTAGATGACCAGACTACAGTACAAATCGTTGACACTAAAGGTTTAGTGTTGCACAAGGCCGAGCTGACCGCCGGCAGTTACCTGAATACCCGCTTCCAGCTTTCCGCCCTTCCCGTCGGTGAGTACAAGATCGTCGTTACCGACGCCCTTGGCAAAACCATCCAGCCCATCGTCGTCAACCAGACCGGCATCCAGGCCGACCCCGCCCTGGCTACCCGCGCCTTCTTTCCCCGGGTGAAGTTGCAGGAGGACTTGCTTACCATCAACTACCTCAACTCCCAGGGCAGCAAGGTGAACATCAGCCTCTCCGACCAGGTCGGCAACGAACTGATAAGCGACCAGCTGCCCGCCGCGAAAACCGTGCAACGGGCGTACAACCTCGAAAAGCTTCCGGCCGGTCACTACTACGTGACGGTATCGGCCCCCGAAATTTCCGCATACACTACGCGTCTCTTCGTGAACTAAGAATTTTGCATGATCGACTTTAAGTTTCGCCCCCTCACCTTCCGGTGAGGGGGCTTTTTTTTGGCTTCCACCACCGCCCCGTTGCACATGGCAGTCGGTGTGAAAGGGGTCCGGCGAAGAGGCATCAGGCCCGTGAAAATGATTTTCGCCCGGCTAAATGCTGCGTCATCCTCGCTAATTTATGCGGCAGACCGGGTTGGGGACGGGCTGATCTTTGGGGTATTAGGAGTTGATCATGTCCGGGGGCCAAAAGCGGCTTCCGGAGACAAGCACCAAAATTTTCAACCCTAAATACCACCATCATGAAAACGGCTTTATCCCTTCTCTTTTTCATCACTTTCCATCTATCACTCTTTGCCAGTGGCAACCCGATAGAACTACTGGTTCAGGTTGACCCTAGTGGCCGGGCCCTCATCCTGCAGACGGCAGCTCCGGTAAAGCACGCAGCTACGATACGGATCGTCGACGCCGACGGGCGCATCCTCCACACCTCTCAACTCACCGTGGGGGGGCGTCTCAACCGTAAGTTCAATCTCGCCGCCCTGCCCCCGGGCGAATACCGGGTGACGGCCCGCGACGCCGTCGCTGAATCCGTTCATCCGGTGACCATCAGCAGCCAGGATATCGTGGCGGATCCCGCCCTGGCCACCCGCAACTACCTGCCCCGGGTGATCCTGAAGGAGGACCTGCTGACCGTAAATTACCTGAACCCCGAAGGTGGCAAGGTAAAGATCCGACTGGCCGACCAGGTAGGAAACGAATTGATGCGCGAGCAACTGGCCGGCCACTCCACCATTCACCGGGCCTATAACCTGGAACGATTACCCGCCGGGGCCTACCACGTGTCCGTGTACGCCACGGACCTTCCAGTGTATTCCACCCGGTTGTATGTAGACTGACCTATTTGCCTGATCGACGTTTGCCTTCGCCCCTTCACCTCCCGGTGAAGGGGCATTTTCGTGGTTGGTACTAGGAACGTGCCGCAGCAATGGCTTCTGCCAAACGGTGCAACTCATCGGGGCGGTTGTACCAGCTCGGGCTAACCCGCACGAGGTCGCCACGGAAGCTCACCATCACCTTGCGGTGGTCAAGTTCTCGGGTCAGGCGCTCCATCCCGACGATTGAAGGCAACCGTATTCCTACCAAATGGTGGGCGCGGCAGGTTGGCAAGTGAATATCAAGTTCCGCCAGTTCGGGCGCTACCTCCACCCATAGTCCAGCGGTGTAGTCCTGCAGGGCCTGGGGTCCATAGCGGTTCAGGAGGTCCAGCCCGGCCTGCTGCATGGGCACGCAGAGAAAATTGCTGTGTTCCCCCACCGAATAGCGGGCGGCCAGGGGGCGGTAGGCATGTTGGTAGTGGGCCAGGCGGGAAAAGTCATGGCTACCCTCCCGGTTGATCCAGTTTTCCTCCAGAGGCACTCCCCCATCCATCCGGGGTCCATAGAAGGCGTAGCCACAACCATAGGGGCCCAACAGCCACTTGTACGCCCCCGCGATTACGGCATCGGGGCGGATCCGGTTCACGTCAAAAGGATAGGCCCCAAGCGATTGGGTGGCATCGATGATGAGCCAGGCACCCACATCGTTTGTCCGCTCGCGGAGGGCTGCCAGGTCGAAGAGGGTACCGTCCGACCAGTGCAACTGGGCGATGGCCACGGCGGCCGTATTTTCATCGATCGCCTCCAGGACGCGGTCCGACCACGAACTTCCATCGTTGGGGCGGGCCACCGTTTTGAGCTTGGCACCTGCGTCCGCGCACCGCCGTTGCCAGGCATAGTAGTTGCTGGGGAACTGGTCCTGAACGACAATGATGTGCTGGCCACGCTGGAGGGGCAGGTTTTTTGCTACCGTGGCAATCCCGTAGCTGGCCGCGGGAATCAGCGCTATCCGGTCGGCTTCGGACGCCCCGATGAGTTGGGCAAAGGAGGACCGCAGGCGGGCCACCGGCTCGAAGAAGGCTTCAATGGGCATGCTACTGTTCTCCTCCCGCCACTGCAGGGCAGCGCGGGCGGCTTCGGCGGCGGATTTCAATTGGGGGGACCGGCTGGCGCCGTTCAGGTAGGCTTCTCCGGGCTGGAGGGAAAACAGTTCGGCTAAACATTCCATAGTCACAGGTTAATCAGGGGGGCGCACGCAGGTGCCGCGGCCACCAAGGTAAGCAAGGAAGCGAAGCGGACGAACCAAGTCTGATTGCCGGGGTTTGAACCACAAATCCTTTCCCCCCGCCTTGACTACCCACATCCTCCTGTTGCTCCTGGCCGGACTTGCCCTGCTCGGTACCTTCATACTGCCGAGCCTGATTCGCAATCAGATGGTCAGCCTGCCGATCATTTACGTGGCCTTTGGCTTTGTGGTGTTCAGTTTGCCGCTGGAGTTGCCCCTGATGAACCCCGAGGACGCGCGCCTGGACCGGAGGCTGATGGAGTACATAACGGAATTTATCGTGATCGTAAGCCTGGCGGCTACCGGCCTGAAACTGGACCGGAAGCCGAGCTTCCGAAACTGGAGCGCGGGTTTCTACCTCCTGGGGATTGCCATGCCCCTGACCATCTTCTTCGTGGCCTTTCTGGGCTGGTGGTGGGTGGGGCTGGCGCCGGCCAGTGCCATTCTGCTGGGCGCCGTGCTCTCCCCTACCGACCCGGTACTGGCGGCCAACGTGCAGGTGGGTCCACCAAACGAGGATGCCCCGGAAGATGAGGTACGCTTCGGGCTTACCCTGGAGGCCGGACTGAACGACGGGCTGGCTTTCCCCTTCGTGTACCTGGCCATTGCCCTGGTGGATGCCCCCGAGATCGGCTCGGCGCTAATGACCTGGGCCTGGTGGGATTTTGGCTACCGGGTGGGTATGGGGGCCCTGATGGGTTACGCGATCGGCAAGGGGATGGCGTGGATTTTCTTCCGTTTCAAGGACAAGATGTCGGAGGCACGCGACACTGAGATTGAGTCTGGATTCTTTATTCTCGCCGCTACCCTGCTTACCTACTCAATTACGGAAATGGTGGAAGGCTACGGATTTCTCGCGGTGTTCGTGGCCTCGGTGGCCAGCCGGCGGATACGCCACGATGAAGAGGCCAAGAAGGCCGAAAAGGAAAGCTACGAGGCGGCCGACCAGGTGGAACAGGCCGTGCTTGGCATCTTTCTCATCGCTTTCGGCGGCATTATTGGTACCGGGGGGCTGCAGGACCTGACCTGGTCTGGGGCCATGGTGGGCCTCGCCCTGTTGCTCGTCATCCGCCCGCTGGCCGGATTGATCAGCTTTCTGCCCTCCAAACTACCGTGGGAAGAAAAGCTGGCGATCAGCTACTTCGGCATTCGGGGGGTGGGCTCACTGTACTACCTGGCTTACGCCCATAATACCGAGTTTTTTCCGGCCATTGACGGCATCTGGTCGATCGTGAACTTCACCATGCTGGTTTCTATTTTCCTCCACGGCTTCAGTGTCACCCCGGTCATGAACTGGGTGGACCGCAAAATGGGCCGCCCCGCCCGCTACAGCTAGAAGGTGCAGCCCCTGGTAATGAGTACCCCGTCGAGGGAAACAATTCGATCGAGCCTGAGCCAGTGCTCCCCTTCCAGCTTCAGGTATTCTTCCGTCTGATCCGTCTTGGTATCTTCCAGTCGGCAGGTCATGGCGTTGACTTTCCCATCGCCCATGCGGTAGATAAGTTCAATGGGTTCTCGCGTAGTGATGGCCGCTTCGAGTCGGTCATAGAAGGAGCAGTCGATGGGCTGGTAATTCGTACGCGGCCGGCTCTGTAGCCAAGCCAGGAACGGGAGTTCATCCTCCGGCCCGTATTCCCGGACCATGAGGATATTGGCAATGGCCGGCCGGTGAAGCGGTACATGAACGGCCCCCACCCGGATGGTCGGCCGGCCGCTGCGCTCCAGCAATTGGCAGGCGTCTTTTTCCAGCGGCGTCAGACCTGAGAATACGAACACACCATCGACCTCGAACAGGGGCTGCCGGTCAAACCGCCGGGGGGGCGATTCCCAGGTGCCCGGCAGAAAACCGGGGGGCGGTGGTCCAAGGTAGAAGAGGTTCATGGTTTAGGGCTTATCCGGTAGTGTAACGAACCATCCCGCCGTCCACGGTAAAGGTTTGACCGGTGATGTATCCGGCGAATGGCGATAACAGGAAGGCCACCATACCGGCGAAATCGTCGGGTTGACCAAGGGTGCCGAGGGGCACTTCGGCCAGAAATTCCTTTTCGATCACGGAGCGATCCACTTTCTGAAGGTCGGCGGCCTTGTCGAGCACGGTGCTGATGCGGGCGGTATTGTGGTATCCCGGCGCCACGATGTTCGCGGTAATGCCCTGGGCGCCTTCCTCCCGGCTGAGCGTCTTCACGAACCCGGCAACCGCCGCCCGGAAAGCGTTGCTGAGCACCAGGTTATCGATGGGTTGCTTGATGGAAACGCTTTCAAGAAAGAGCAGTTTCCCCGCTCCGCGCTCCCGCATCATGGGCAGCAGCGCCTGGGTCAGCTGCACCTTCCACCGGAAGGTGCTGGCGTAGGCGTCATCCCAGTCGGTCATGGACAGCTCCTCTACCCTGCCGGGGGGTGGGCCTCCGGAATTGAGCACGCAACCCGCTACCCCGTGGCTGATCATCTGTTCCGCGATCCCGGCAACGGCGGAGGAATCGGTGAGATCAGCTGATAGCGGGATAAAGGCCTTGCCGTACCTGGAGAGCAGCTCCTGCAGGACTTCCTCTCTGCGACCGATGCCCAGCACGGTAGCTCCCTCCTCAATTAATCTTTCGGCGATGGCCCTGCCCAGTCCACTGGTGGCGCCGCCGACCGCGAATGACTTGCCAGCTATTTGTAAATCCATCCCGCCAAAGTACACATTACTCCACTAGAGCGGCTAGGGCAGCGGCCGGCTGGACAATGCGGCCGGTGATGCGGGTTTCGGTGGACTCCCGTCCGGTTGAATTAAGGATCTGGTAGGCCCGGCGGTGATCGAGTTCGGGATCAAGCGACTTCATTACCCCGAGCAGACCGGCTACGAAGGGGCAGGCCATGCTGGTGCCACTGTAACTCTTGTAGCCATTCCCCGGGATGGTGCTGTAGATGCCTACCCCCGGCGCGGCGATGGCCATCTTTATGTTTTCGGTGCGGTTGCTGAAGGGGGCGCGGAGCAGCAACTGGTCGATGGCGCTGACCGTAATGATGCCCTCGGCGTTGGCTGGCGCAAAATCCTTCGCGTCCCGGTTGGAGTTACCCGCCGCCGCTACCACGATGGCTCCATTGCGGTGGGCGTAGGACACCGCGGCGCTATAGGCCCGCTGGCTGCTCTGGGTACTGCGACCGCCCAGGCTGAGGGATACCACGTCGGCCCCCTCATCCACCGCTTCAATGATTCCGGCGATGATCGTCTTCTGGGTTCCCATTCCGCCGGAGCTCAGCACCTTTACGGAGCTTACCTCGACGAAGGGGCTTTCCCCGCCCGTGCCCGCCAGGCTGCCGATGCCCAGACCATTGTTGGTGACCCCGGCGGCAATCCCGGCACAGTGGGTACCGTGGCCGTGGGGGTCGTCGTCGTACTTGCTTTCGATGGAGAAGTAGTTGTCGACCAGGTCCTCGTGCCCACCGTCCACCCCGGTGTCGAGGATGACCACCTTGGCCGTCTTTCGCGGTGTCTGCTGGTGCAGGAGGCGGTAATAATCGTCCATATTGAGCACTTCCATGGCCCATTGCTCACTGGTAAAGGGATCGTTGATGCTCAGGGAGTTGGCGCTTACGGGTGCTTCCGTTTCTTCCGCCTCGATAAAGGGTTCTACGAGGATGGTTTCGTTCGGCTCGGAATAGGTAACTGTCGACAGTTTGTTCAGTCGCTGTTCCCAGTCGGCGTGGGTGGGGATGCCGGCAATGACATAGTAATTGTCCAGCAGGGTCTCCGAAGCGGCCTCCGGGAAGAAGGCCCTTTCGATCTCCAGACCTTCCGCCGCGGCAAAGGCCGACAGTTCGCCGGGCTGGGCCCCTTCACGAAGTTCCACCAGGTGGCTGATGCCCTCCACGGGTGCTTCGACGCTGGAGGCCTGCACCTCTTCCGCTTCGATGAGGTCTTCCAGGTAGTGAACGGCCGCGAACATGGCGAAAATCAGGATGACCGCGCTCCACACCGAAATCTGCTTGCGCACCGCCATCGACTGCACGAAACCTACCATGCCGAGGAGGATGAAGTCCTTAAGAATCTTGGGGAAAGCGTTGGTAGCCAAGGACACCGAACTGAAATCGGACCAGGCGATCAGCCCCACCCCGGCGTAAGTCAGGACCATCCACAGGGGGGCGTCCTTTAGGTTACGGCGCCAGAACCAGAGCGACAGGGCGAGGGCGGTGAGCAGAAGCATGAAGCGATAGTTTTCCTAAATATAAGGCCTGACGGGCTGGACCGGCGGGCTTAATCGACGTAGGTCATCTATCGAACGTTGGGGATTGGGTTGGGGTTGCGCGTGGAGCGTGGCTCACCTCGCGGCCGGAGGCCGCATTTTGCTGGCGCGGTCTGAGACCGCGTTGTACTAACGGAGAAAGCCCCACCGCTGGGTAGCGATGAGGCTTTCATTAAATTGGCGGCGACCTACTCTCCCGGGGACGAACCCAAGTACCATCGGCGCGGGGCAGCTTAACTTCTCTGTTCGGAATGGTAAGAGGTGATCCTGCCCGCAATAGCCACCAAAGTCTTTGTCCACCGACGCCTGAACGCCGACGGTCGTTTCTTTTGATAACGATCAACAAGTTAGATAAGAGAGCTTCAGTCCTTTTCACGGCTCGATCGGATCGACCGATCAACCAAAGACCGTAATTGCGAAGGAAATACTTTTCCCTCTAACAAGCGTGCTGCCAGTTACTTTTCAATACTCATAAGTCTCAGGCCGGTTGATTCAACCTCTACCATTAACCCATTTCGAAGAAAAAATAAAAGGAAGCTGTCGGGCGATTAGTACTGCTCGGCTCCATGCGTTACCACACTTCCACCTACAGCCTATCAACGCAGTCATCTTCTGCGA
>NZ_PDLO01000023.1 GCF_002631205.1 Neolewinella marina | reverse complement strand
GTGTTGCAGTAGAAGGGTAACGGTTCGTTACCCGGATGCAGTCACATTCGAGACCCATGGGTTCTGGAAGTAGGAGTTGATCCTGCGGCCACGACTCGCCTGCCTTGGTGTTAATTTAAAAATTGGCGCTCCATAAAGATGGACCGCCCTTTTTATTAGTGAAAGCTAATGACCGGCTAAGTCAAGCGTGACTTAGGTACTGTTTGAAATGCACAGTCCCGTAGCTCAGCTGGTTAGAGCGCTACACTGATAATGTAGAGGTCAGCAGTTCAAATCTGCTCGGGACTACACTTCCTGGGGGATTAGCTCAGCTGGCTAGAGCACCTGATTTGCATTCAGGAGGTCATCGGTTCGACTCCGATATCCTCCACCTAGGCATCGAGAATGCTCGATGTGTATTGAGTGCATAACTGGATGGCTCAGCCGTCTATCCCGATAGCCATCGGGACTGATTTGCATTCAGGAGTTCATCGGTTCGCCGATACGCTCCACCCAGTAGCCGACTTCGGTCGGCGCCTGCCAACAATAAGCGCGGTGCGCGGCTCCCTCAATGGACGGAGCTTACCGGTTCGACTCCGGCATTATTACACACCAGCCTCCCGCGGGCCAATAAGACATCACTAGCCTGAAGTCTTATCGCCGGCGGATACAAGGGGTTGATGACGATCTTTGACAAGTTTGGATAAGAGAGCAACAGAAATTTTTTACGGATTGATATGGATTTAAGATCACATTGAAGTCCGTTGCGAAGTAAAGAAAGTGGTGCGGAACTTGTTTCGTATCACAATCATCTTCAAGCGTCTGTTGGATATAATACTCA
>NZ_PDLO01000021.1 GCF_002631205.1 Neolewinella marina | reverse complement strand
CGGTGTACGGCTGGTCCTTCTTGCTTTTAGGGGGGGCGGTGGTTATTGGGTTGCTGGTTGCTGGTTGGGGGACCGGTGGACGGTAATTCCTACTTGCTTTTAGGGGGCCGGTGGTTATTAGGTTGCTGGTTGCTGGTTGGGGGGGCCGGTGTACGGCTGGTCCTCATTGCTTTTTGGGGGGGCGGTGGTAATTGGGTTGCTGGTGGCGAGTTGCTGGAGATTAACTTATTGGAATAAGAGGATTTGTTTTGTTTTGCTTTTACTAACACAAAACCTTATTTTTAGAAAGTCTAGTCATTCCCACTTAGAAGCCATGAGTCAATCGTATTCGGATTTGGAGATATATCAACAGTCTTACGATTTGTTTCTGGCAACGCATAGGTTCTCAATGCAGCTTCCCAAACACGAGAAATATGAGCTGGGCAGTCAGGTACGCAGGTCGGCAGATTCGGTAAATTCCAACATCGTGGAGGGATACGGCCGGCGTCGGTATAAGCGGGAATTTATTCGGTACCTCGTCTTTTCACAGGCAAGCAATGACGAGACGATCAACCACCTGAAAAAAGTGGGTGACCTGTACCCCCAGTTTGCACAGGAAGCGGGGATACTAGAACAACGCTACATCATTCTTGGCAAGCAACTGAACCGCTTCATACAGTACGTAATACAGCACTGGAAAACACAACCCACTTCCCCATAGTCCTGACGCCCGCAACCAGAAACCGGAGAACCAGAAACCAGCAACTAACCAGAAACCAACCAACCTGCTCCAGACAAGTAGAACCCCCCGTACACCGGGCAACTAACCAGCAACCAACCAACTAACCAACCAACCTGCTCCAATAAAGTAGGAATCCCCGCACACCGGGCAGCCAACCAGGTAACCAGCAACCTGCTAACCAACCAACCAACTCCAGACAAGTAGGAATCCCCGTACACCGAGCAGCCAACCAGCAACCAGAAACCAACCAACCAACCAACTCCAGACAAGTAGAAATCCCCGTACACCGGGCTGTCCATACCTGAAATAGCTTGACACAATCGTACACATCGATTATGTCATCAAATTCAGAACAGCCCACCCTGAAGCAGAAGTACACGCGGCGCTTCAGCGAGCCCTTCAAACGCCG
>NZ_PDLO01000020.1 GCF_002631205.1 Neolewinella marina | reverse complement strand
TTCGGGAGGTTCAAGAATAGGAAGTGAACGAAGGGCGTACGGGGAATGCCTAGGCTCTCAGAGACGATGAAGGACGTGGTAAGCTGCGATAAGCCAGGAGGAAGTGCAAACGACTGTTGATTCCTGGATGTCCGAATGGGGCAACCCACTAGATTGAAGATCTAGTACTCCGCAAGGAGAGGTAACCCGGGGAACTGAAACATCTAAGTACCCGGAGGAGGAGAAAATAATTTAATGATTCCGCAAGTAGTGGCGAGCGAACGCGGAACAGCCCAAACCATTACGATACGTCGTAGTGGGGTTGTAGGACTTGTGTAATTATCTGCTACATAATTGGAACAGTTTTGGAAAAGCTGACCATAGAGGGTGAAAGTCCCGTACAGGAATTGTGGTAGATATGACGAGTATCCTGAGTAGGGCGGGGCCGGAGAAACCCTGTCTGAATCTGCGGGCACCATCCCGTAAGGCTAAATACTCCTGAGAGACCGATAGTGAACCAGTACCGTGAGGGAAAGGTGAAAAGAACCGCGAGAAGCGGAGTGAAAAGACCCTGAAACCGTGCGCCTACAAGCGGTCGGAGCCAGCTTTCGAGTTGGTGACGGCGTGCCTTTTGCATAATGAGCCTACGAGTTACTCCTCACTACCAAGTTTAAGGTGTTCAGCACCGGAGGCGCAGCGAAAGCGAGTCTTAACAGGGCGTCATAGGTAGTGGGGGTAGACGCGAAACCTGGTGATCTACCCATGGGCAGGTTGAAGTTCCGATAGTCTCGGAATGGAGGACCGAACCGGTAAACGTTGAAAAGTTTTCGGATGACCTGTGGGTAGGGGTGAAAGGCCAATCAAACCAGGAGATAGCTCGTACTCCCCGAAATGCATTTAGGTGCAGCGTCGTGTAATGTGTGCCGGAGGTAGAGCTACCAATAGGGCTAGGGGGCTTCACCGCCTACCAACCCCTGATGAACTCCGAATGCCGGCATAACAGTAGCGGCAGTGAGGCTGCGGGTGCTAAGGTCCGTGGCCAAGAGGGGAACAACCCAGACCATCAGCTAAGGTCCCCAAATTCGGGCTGAGTTGAATGGAACGATGTGGGGATGCTAAGACAGCTAGGATGTTGGCTTGGAAGCAGCCATTCATTTAAAGAGTGCGTAACAGCTCACTAGTCGAGCGTTCCTGCGCGGAAAATACTCGGGCATAAGCCCGGTACCGAAGCTATGGAAAGACTG